>NZ_CP013145.1:0-4337945 GCF_001444365.1 Colwellia sp. MT41 | reverse complement strand
ATATTGACTTTTAACTATTCTACATTTTTTTTGATTAACTAATGTTAAGTCTTTGTTAATAATAAAAATACTATAATATTTATCACAAAAATAACTCTACTTATTATTGATGATTTAAGCTTTAAACAAGCAATTTACCAAATTAGTTATCCAGATGGTCCAACAGCAATGTGGTAAAACTGTGAATATAGTTAGTGAACACCATAAAGATCACCATGATCCTAGGATAAATACCAAAGGATCATAGTAAAATAGCTAACATAAAAGATTGACAATTACCCTAATAAGATTTAATATTCCGCCTCTTTTTTTAGACCAGTGTGCTCAAAAGGCTGTTTTGCCAGGGCAACAACAACCGACGGATTACATAATGAAAAGAACATTTCAACCTAGCATACTAAAGCGTAAGCGTAACCACGGATTCCGTGCTCGTATGGCAACTAAAAGCGGCCGTGCTGTTATAGCTCGTCGCCGTGCCAAAGGCCGTAAAAGCCTTAGCGCATAATATCAAACCTTGTTTACAATTTTTGATATAAGGTAACCTAGCTATGGTTACTTACAAATTTAATCGGGAGTCACGTTTGTTGACTCCCGGTCATTTTCAAGCGGTTTTTTCTAAACCTATCCGTTTTGGCTCTCGCCACTTTACTTTATTAGTAACACAAAAACCTCATACTCTCGTCTCTGATAAACATAATTCAGTTGCCAAAAACCGTTTAGGCTTAGCTATAGCCAAAAAACGAGTTAAACTTGCTGTGCAACGCAACCGTATTAAAAGGCAAATAAGAGAAAGCTTCCGCTTAAACCAACATAATTTACCTGCTATCGATATAGTCGTTATGGTAAAGTCTGGTATTGATCAACTTGATAACAAGACAATAAATCAAGAATTAGAGAAAATATGGCGCAAAATAATTCAACGCCACAAAAACTAGTTATAACGGGTATTAAAGGCTATCAACGCTTTATTAGCCCATTACTAGGTTCTAATTGTCGATTTCAACCAAGCTGCTCTAGCTATGCAACCGAAGCAATTAATCGCTTTGGTGTCATAAAAGGTGGTTGGTTAGCAAGCAAACGTATATTAAGATGTCACCCTCTCAATGAAGGTGGTGACGATCCAGTGCCACAAAAAAAAGAATAAATAACCTACCTAGACTAAAAGAGTGTTGGTTATCAAGCAAACGTATATTAAAATGCCACGCACTTATCACATTTAAATTATGCTCGGGAAAATACTCCCCTGCCAACAAAGAAGAGAAGTAAATTTTATGGAATCCCAACGCAGTCTACTTTTTATTGCGCTTATGGTTGTTACCTACTTACTGTTTAGTCAATGGCAGCAGCAAAATGCACCTATTACGCAACAAACAAGTATTAGCCAAAATCAGTCTGGTGAAATTGCTAACGCTGACTTCGTGCCTGAATCATCAGATGCACAAATAAGCTCGGTAAAATCAAACGTGACTTCGGCAAAGTTAATAAACGTGACCACTGACACCTTCACCTTAAAAATTAATAGTCAAGGTGGTGATATCGTAGAAGTAAAATTACTTAACTTCGATACAGAGCAAGGCAATGGTATTCCCTTTACCATCATGCAAAATGGCAATCAAAAATATATTGCTCAAAGTGGTTTAACCGGTGCTAACGGTATTGACCGTATCATTAAAGGTCGCCCAATCTATTCCAGCGTGCAAAGCAATTATGAATTAATCAATGATAGCTTAATCATTGATTTAGTTTTTAACGATGTCAGTGGTATGACGGTCACTAAACGTTTTACCTTTAAGAAAAATAGCTACAGCATTAATGTTGAATACATAATAGATAACAACACAGCGAATAGCGTATCTGTACAAATGTATGGCCAACTTAAGCAGTCTACCTTGGTAGACACAGGCGGTGGTATGTTGCCAACTTATCGTGGTACTGCTTATTCAACCACAGAAGATCGTTACGAAAAATATGATTTTGATGATATACAAGATGCTAACTTAGCTAAAGTAACCGTTGGTGGTTGGGTTGCTATGCTTGAGCATTACTTCGTATCAGCTTGGATACCAAACGCTGAAGATAGTAACCAGCTATATACTAGCTACAGTAATAATTTTGAAGCGGTAATAGGTTTCAAAGCTCCCGCGATTATTATTGATGCTGGTCAACAAGGCACTACATCGGCAATTTTTTATGTCGGTCCTAAAGATCAATACGTACTAGACGAAATTTCTGACGGTTTAGGTTTAACGATTGATTACGGTTTCTTATGGATGATCAGTAAACCCTTATTCTGGTTACTGCTAACTATCCAAAGCTTTGTCACTAACTGGGGTGTGGCTATTATTATCATCACCTTAATTGTCAAAGGTGGTATGTACCCATTAACTAAAGTGCAATACACCTCAATGGCTAAAATGCGTGACTTAGCACCAAAAATAGCCCAGCTAAAAGAACGTTTTGGCGATGACAGACAAAAAATGTCACAAGCCACCATGGAAATGTATCGTAAAGAAAAAGTAAATCCTGCTGGCGGTTGTTTACCATTATTACTGCAAATGCCCATTTTCTTAGCGCTTTACTGGGTATTCTTAGAAAGTGTTGAATTACGTCATGCACCATTCTTCTTCTGGATTCAAGATTTATCGACAATGGACCCTTACTTTGTCTTACCCGTATTAATGGGTGCAAGTATGTATGTTATGCAAAGAATGCAACCTATGACCATTCAAGATCCAATGCAACAAAAAATCATGCAGTATATGCCCGTAGTATTCTCAATATTTATGGCTTGGTTCCCGTCAGGTTTAGTACTTTATTGGTTTATCAGTAACTTGATTTCAATTACCCAAATGAAGATTATATTTGCGGGTATTGCTAAGAAAAAAGCAGCACAAGCAGCTTAAAATCGGTCTTGAGTTAACAATAAAATGAATAAAGTAAAAGGCGATTACTGTTTAACAGTAATCGCCTTTTTTATTGTCGACATTAATGCCAACTATAGCCTCAGCAGAATTGGTATTAATTTATAAATACAGTAAAATACCAGCATTCAACCGTTAAAATTAATTACCTAGCCATGACATCAATTTCTCACACAACGACAATCGCCGCCCAAGCAACCGCACCAGGACGTGGTGGCGTCGGTATTATTAGAGTATCAGGCCCAGAAGCAACCAATGTTGCTCAAGCTATATTAGGTAAAATTCCTGAAGTAAGAAAAGCAGAATATCTGCCTTTTTTAGATAAGACCTTACCGGATAAAAATCAGGTATTAGATCAAGGTATAGCACTATTTTTTAAAGGGCCTAACTCATTTACTGGCGAAGATGTTATTGAGTTTCAAGGCCATGGCGGCCCGGTAATTTTAGATATGCTGCTGAAGACAATTCTTGCGCTACCGAAAGTAATAATGGCTAAACCAGGTGAATTTAGTGAACAAGCTTTTTTAAATGACAAACTCGATTTAACCCAAGCAGAAGCCATCGCTGATTTAATTAACTCTAGTTCAGAGCAAGCTGCTCGCTCTGCCATGCACTCTTTACAAGGCGACTTCTCAAAGCTGGTGCATGAAATGGTCGAAAGTATTATTCACCTACGCATGTATGTTGAAGCGGCCATAGACTTTCCTGAAGAAGAAATTGACTTTCTCGCTGATAAAAAAATAGTTACTGATTTAAAAACTATTATCAGTAAAGTAGAAGATGTACGTAAACAAGCACAGCAAGGCTGTATTATCCGTGAAGGAATGCGTGTCGTCATAGCTGGTCGCCCAAATGCCGGAAAA
Organism: Colwellia sp. MT41; assembly: GCF_001444365.1. NCBI lineage: Bacteria > Pseudomonadati > Pseudomonadota > Gammaproteobacteria > Alteromonadales > Colwelliaceae > Colwellia > Colwellia sp. MT41. Next base: position 4,334,161 of record NZ_CP013145.1, on the reverse strand, counting down.
TCCAGTTTATTAAATTCCTTAAGTGGTAAACAAACCGCCATAGTTACCGATATTGCCGGTACTACCCGTGATGTACTGGCCGAACAAATTCATATCGATGGCATGCCATTACATATTATTGATACCGCAGGATTACGCGATAGCGATGATGTGGTTGAAAAAATTGGCATTGAGCGTGCTTGGCAAGAAATAGAAAAAGCAGATCGGGTTTTATTAATGGTTGATGGCAGTGAAGATCACAGCGTGTTAACAGATGAGCAAGATATTAAAGATTACTACCCAGAATTTTTTGCCAAGCTACCAGCAAATATTGGCCTTACGCTGATCAGAAATAAAGCCGATGTAACTAATGCTAAAACCGGTTTTAGCGAGTTTACTGACACCGACGGCACACAACACACTATCATTACTTTATCAGCAAAAACAGGTGCAGGCGTTGACAGCCTAAAAGAGCACTTAAAAAGTATTATGGGTTATCAAAGTAGTACTGAAGGTGGATTTATGGCAAGAAGGCGGCATTTAGTGGCGCTAGAGAATACCCATCAGCATTTACTCATCGGATTAGAGCAACTTGAGTCTTACGTGGCAGGTGAGATATTGGCAGAAGAGTTACGTATTTGTCAGCAGGAATTGGATCAAATAACTGGCGAGTTCACCAGTGATGATCTGTTAGGTAAGATCTTCAGTTCTTTTTGTATTGGTAAGTAACAACCAAGAAAAACGCAGCATAGCTAAAATCTATGCTGCGTAAAATATTATTCCGCTACTATTAACCTAGCTCTAAAATCTTTTCATCGAACGCAGATAATCTCTTTTGATAACCATGTTAGCCGTTATATTGGCTACTAAATAACCCAGCAGCGCCAGTCGAACCTCCACTCTGAATACAAACAGCGATTTGGATATTTTTATTTATCTGCTCTGCACCAACAAAATAGCCAATAATTTTGTTGGTATTTTCAGCCTCAGCTGTTTTATATATCGGTTTATGCCCTTTAATGGCCAACATAACAATGTGCAACTTACAGTGCTGGTTATATTTTTATTGTTTAAAATACAACCATCATATAACAAAGTATGCAAAGTAATTGTTTATCCGAACTTAGCTTAAGTAATACAATAACTCCCCGCTTATTATCGTTATATAACTCCATTTTATTAAAAAGAGACCCTCTATGAGCTCAATTCAAATCATTGTTGGTAGTATGCTTGGTGGCACGGAATATGTTGCAGAAGCCTGTGAAGAAACCCTAACTGAACTTGATTTTAAGGTTGATATTCACTTAAAACCGGATCTTAATAACATCCTCAGTAATACTTTCCTGAGCAATAATGAACAAAAAAAGCACAGTGATATCCCTAAAAAACCTCTTTGGATCATTTGTACCTCAACACATGGTGCTGGAGACTACCCAGACAACATCAAGCAATTTGCCAGTGATCTATCTCATTGTGGACAAGATCTATCCACGGTTAGTTTTTTAACCATAGGGATCGGAGATTCTAGCTATGATACTTTCTGTAAAGCAGCTAAAGATATAACAAAACTCATGATTACAAAGGGTTGTAATGAAATAGCACCCTTGAAAACTTTGGATATGTCTGAAGATATTGATCCAGAAGAGCTTGCTCAGCAGTGGATCAGCTTAAATAAAGATCTACTTTAGATCTAGCACGATCAGTTACCCATAAGTTATTAACAGTTATTGATCTATATTTTTTACATTGTGGATAAAACAGTGAATAACCGGTTATTTTGCTATTATTATTCAGTGGATTAAATTGGGATTTAATCTGCCTGTGGATAAGTCGCTGTTTTGATCAAAGCTTATTAGCAGATTGATCAAGGCTTGATCACAAGGTTATCATTACTATTAGTCACTAATATTTATAAAGAAAAAGTACTTACCCACAGAAAATAAGGATCTTAATAAGTAATAGTAATAAGATCTTTATAAAGATCTCTTAATATATATTAGAGATCAGCCCAGATCTTTTTTACGCATTTGATCGTATCCCTGAGGAGAAAAAAGCGCTAAAATACGTTTCCTAATTTTAAGCATTGCAAATTTTGCACTGCCTTTTAAAATAAAAACTTTAACCAAGCAGGATTGTAAATTTATGTGGTATCAAGAGTCTTATGACGTAATTGTTGTTGGTGGTGGTCATGCGGGAACCGAGGCCTCACTTGCAGCAGCACGTATGGGCTGCAAAACGTTGTTGTTAACTCATAACATTGACACTCTAGGCCAAATGTCTTGTAATCCTGCCATTGGTGGCATTGGCAAGGGTCATCTTGTTAAAGAAATTGATGCACTTGGTGGCTTGATGGCAACGGCCATTGATCATAGTGCCATTCAATTTAGAACATTAAATTCAAGCAAGGGTCCAGCCGTAAGAGCGACTCGTGCCCAAGCGGATCGCGTATTATATCGATCTTACGTACGAAACGTCTTGGAAAACCAAGAAAACTTAACTATTTTCCAACAACCTTGTGATGACTTGATCCTTGAAAACGATCGCGTAGTTGGCATATCAACACAAATGGGCCTTAAATTTAAAGGCAAAACAGTGGTACTTACCGTTGGAACTTTCCTTGCAGGACAAATTCACATTGGTCTAAATAATTATCAAGGCGGCCGTGCAGGTGATCCTGCCAGTATCACTCTAGCCGAAAAAATGCGTGATATGCCTTTTAGAATGGGTCGTTTAAAAACAGGAACACCACCAAGGCTTGATGGAAGATCAATAGATTTTTCGGTAATGGAAGAGCAACCAGGAGATACACCGCGTCCGGTATTTTCTTTTATGGGCTCTCGTGCTGATCATCCAAAACAAATATCTTGTTATATCACTCACACCAATGAGAAAACCCATCAGATTATTCGAGATGGTTTAGATAGATCTCCCCTGTATACGGGGGTCATTGAAGGCGTAGGCCCAAGATACTGTCCATCTATTGAAGACAAGATCACTCGTTTTGCCGATAAAAATTCACATCAAATATTCGTTGAGCCTGAAGGCTTAACTACCAATGAAGTGTACCCTAATGGCATTTCAACCAGTTTACCTTTTGATGTACAAATTGATTTAGTACGTTCAATTAAAGGTTTTGAAAATGCTTTTATTACTCGTCCAGGCTATGCCATTGAGTATGACTACTTCGATCCTCGTGATTTAAAGCAGAGTTTAGAAAGTAAATTTGTGCAAAACTTATATTTTGCCGGTCAAATTAATGGTACTACCGGCTATGAAGAAGCTGCCGCGCAAGGGCTTATTGCCGCAACTAATGCTGCCAATAGAGTAAAAGAGCGCGATGAGTTTATTCTCGGTCGTGACCAAGCTTATGTCGGTGTGCTAATTGATGATTTAGCGACATTAGGAACTAAAGAACCGTATCGCATGTTTACTTCGCGTGCTGAATACCGTTTGTTATTGCGGGAAGATAACGCCGATATTCGTTTAACCGAACTAGGTCGTAAAGTTGGCTTAGTTGATGATGCTCGCTGGCAACGATTTAATGAAAAAATGGAAAATATTGAACTCGAGCGTCAGCGGTTACGCTCAACCTGGATTCAAAAGGATCATCACAATATTGAGCAGATTAATGCCTTGCTAAAATCGCCTTTGAGTAAAGAAGCCAGTTTAGAAGATTTGATCCGTCGCCCAGAAGTAAAATATGATGATCTGATGAAAATTGAAGGTTTAGGGCCAGCAGCGGCTGATAAAGAGGCTTCTCAACAGATTGAAATTCAAACCAAATACGCTGGCTATATTGATCGACAGCTAGATGAAATAGCCAAGAAAAAGCGTAATGAAAATACTTTGATCCCAATGGATCTTAATTATCAGCAAATTTCAGGGCTCTCGAATGAAGTTGTCGCTAAGCTAAAAGATGCTCGTCCGGAAACTATTGGTAAAGCTTCACGAATTTCTGGTATTACTCCGGCGGCAATTTCGTTATTATTAGTCTACTTAAAAAAACACGGTCTTTTACGCAAATTAGGCTAAAAGCAATAGCTAGGGGCGAGCTGCTAACTTAACAAGTTAGCAGCTGGTCTAAATAAAAATGACTTTAACACAAGAATTAACGACACTGATCAGTAAAACCCAGCTTGTCGTATCTCAGCAGCAAATCGATTTACTTATTCAATACGTTGAACTACTCAACAAATGGAATAAAACCTATAACCTTACTTCAGTTCGGGATCCTAGTGATATGTTAATTAAACATATTATGGATAGTTTAATGGTAGGTGAAGTACTTATTGGTAAAAATTTTATTGATGTAGGTACGGGTCCTGGTTTACCCGGTATACCACTGGCTATTTTATATCCAGAAAGAAATTTTGTCCTATTAGACAGTTTAGGTAAGCGGATTACCTTCCTTAGACAAGCGATTTTTAAATTAAAACTCACTAATGTTACGCCAGTGAAGGCAAGAGTTGAAGACTATCAAGGCGAGCAACCTTTTGATGGTGTGCTAAGTCGCGCATTTTCTTCCCTTAATGATATGGTAAGCTGGTGTCAGCATTTAATCACCACTGAGCAAGGACGATTTTTTGCACTGAAAGGGCAATACCCTCAGAGTGAAATTTCACAATTACCTGAAAATATTATTTTAGTAGACAGTCATAAAATTATCGTACCTGGCTTGGTTGGTGAACGTCACGTTCTGGTTTTGAAGAAGTTGCACTAGAAGCAAAAAAAATACAATAGAGGCGCTTGTGGGAAAAATAATAGCAATTGCAAACCAAAAAGGTGGTGTGGGTAAAACTACAACCGCGGTTAATTTGGCGGCCTCGTTGGCGGCAACAAAACGCAAAGTTTTATTAATTGATTTAGATCCGCAAGGCAATGCCACCATGGCCAGTGGTGTTGATAAATACAATGTTCATGCCACCTGTTATGAATTACTGGTGGAAGAACAGAGCGTTGAACAAGTGGTCATTAAAGAAACCTCAGGTCTTTATCATCTAATTTCAGCCAATGCCGATGTTACCGCAGCAGAAATCAAGTTGATGGAAGTATACGCCCGTGAACAGCGTTTAAAAAACGCCTTAGCGCCAGTAAAAGACTTCTATGACTTTATTATTATCGATTGCCCACCATCACTCAATATGTTGACCGTTAATGCCATGACGGCAGCTGATTCTGTTTTAGTGCCAATGCAATGTGAATACTATGCGTTAGAAGGCTTAACAGCACTTATGGATACCATCACTAAGTTAACGTCAGTGGTGAATGATAAACTACATATTGAAGGCATACTTCGTACTATGTATGACCCTCGTAATCGCTTAGCTAATGATGTATCTGAGCAACTAAAACGACATTTTGGTGATAAGGTTTATCGTACTGTCATCCCTCGAAATGTTCGTTTAGCTGAAGCACCAAGTTTTGGTACACCAGTCATGTATTATGATAAATCATCAACTGGCGCTAAAGCCTATTTAGCCCTTGCTGGTGAAGTGTTACGTAAAAATAATACCGCGAAAAAAGCCCAGAAAGCTACCGCCAGTGTCGCCAATTAGCGCAAAGGAAAATTATGAGTACAGCAAAACGTAAAGGCGTTAGTCGCTTAGGTCGCGGACTTGATGCCTTATTATCACCAATGATTCCACCAACTCCAATGGATAGCGCGCAAGAAAGTACTACGGAAATAACTCGCGATAAAGAGTTTCAAAAAATTGCTATCGCTTCGCTTGTTCCGGGTAAATATCAACCGCGCCGTGATATGTCGGATACTGCCCTAGAAGAATTATCATTATCCATTCAAGCGCAAGGTATTATTCAGCCCATTGTGGTGCGTTTAGTGGCAGGTGATCAGTATGAAATTATTGCCGGTGAACGTCGCTGGCGCGCGGCAAAATTAGCAAAACTTGATGTTATTCCTTGTATTATTAAAAATGTACCGGATGAATCAGCCGTAGCTATCTCCTTAATTGAGAATATTCAGCGTGAAGATCTTAATGCCATGGAAGAAGCGATCGCATTAGAGCGTTTATTAACGGAATTCGATTTAACCCACCAAGAAGTCGCCATAGCCATTGGCAAGTCACGCACCACAGTGAGTAACTTATTGCGTTTAAATAACTTAAATCCAGAAGTAAAAACTTTTTTAGAAAATGGTGATATTGAGATGGGCCATGCCCGTGCTTTATTAGCACTAGATGGTGAAGCACAAACGTCAGCGGCACAAACCGTGGCAACTAAAGAGTTAACGGTAAGAGAAACTGAGAGCCTAATTAACAATATTCAAAATCCGCTTGCGGCAAAAGAAAAAGTTGAAAAAGCCAGTGAAACCGTAGCAATGGAACAAGGTTTAGCAGACAAGCTTGGCGCTAAAGTTGCGATTAGCCACAATAAAAAAGGTAAAGGTAAGCTGGTTATTTCTTACGCTAATTTAGAAAAGCTTACCGAGATATTAGCAAAAATTAACTAATATTTTATCGATAAACTTACCAAAATTAGAAACCAGCTTAGTGCTGGTTTTTTTATCTAGTAATATATATTTAGTAAACCCGATGAATGCCAAGTTATAAAGGTTTTACTGAAACCCTGCCCTTGTCGCGGTTACTGTCTATAAGGCTCATTATTGACATTTTGCTATTGGCTTAGCTTCTGCAATTTACATTTTGCAGTAAAGGCAGATATTATTGTGATGATCGAGTACCACTATAATGGTGAAGCAGTAAACACAGAGGATTACTTCCAACTTGCTACTCAAGTACCCTCTCAGAACGCTGGCGGGTATATATCCATGTTACTTCATCCCACGCTAACTTTTATGTATTCACCTTTGCTTTCTGTCATAGGTAGCGTTTTTATAATATCAGTGATAGTTCGATATTTTTGGAGGCTATCCCTTAAGTGTTTATGCCAGTTTAAGCTGTTATTTTTAGGAAGTTTAGCTAATAAAGGCATATAAAAAACCAACAAATATCTGTGGTAGCTTTTGATTTGCAGCATTATTTGACGTAAGGTGTCGGTACTTCTGAATTTCAAGGATGAAACTATGCAAGAACTACCGCCGTTAACCCTAGTTAAAACCTGGCTTGATGTTGTCCAACAACTCGATATTCCCATCACTATTCGCGATAAACGCAGCAAATTACTTAGCTATTATTTTGGCTCTATTGCCCAAGCACAAAGTTATGTCGAAGAAAATAATGATTATTACCACAGAGTGTCCTAGCTACACAGCTATCATAACTGCTACTTGTTTAAAGGAAGCCCAAATAAAGGTATGAGTTTTGTGCATAAATTTAAGCTTTTTTCAGGGGATATTTCGGATAGTGTGTCATTTTTTTCTTGTAGAAAAATAGGCTTTAACTAGGTCGGTTATTAGCTTTTATGCGGCTAGCATCAGTGTTTTTTATTTGCTCTGGTTGGTGGTTTTTACCAAAATGGTGAAGTATTTTGTTTATTGCGCGGTCGCGCGCCTCGGGTAATTTGGGGTCGTCAGTGCTTGCTAGTTCTAACCAAGCCTTAACTAAGGGAATAGGTAATTTCATTTGTGGCGTTCCTTGCTGTGTTGATAAGCCAAGTGTAGTAGTAAATCGAAAATATAAGACGATGTTTTATAGTCATCATATAAGTATGAAGCCTAGGCACAGTAACTAGCGGGGATATTATTTTTTCCATAGTAACACCAGCATTAAAAATATTACTTGAATTCATGACTGCCTGAGTCAGCGTTACTAGGAAGTTACTACAAAGGTTGGTTTTAATAAATAGCTACTGATAACTAAGTAGGGTGTTATTGATGGGGATAACAGTGTAAATGGTCCACCCGACAGGAGTCGAACCTGTGACCTCGCCCTCCGGAGGGGCGCGCTCTATCCAGCTGAGCTACGGGTGGTTTTTTAGGCAATGTCTTAAGATTAATATTACCTTAAGGAATGCGCGGCAAATACTATAATTTATCAATATAATTGTCTAGTTAAGTTATCGAAAATATCACATTAGTTACTCGCTATATTTGTGTTGAGCTCTTATCTTAAGCATATTTATCAAATTTATGTACTTTCGTGAAAAAACTGCCTAATGTTATGAATACCCTATTAAATATTCGGTTGTATTCTCAAAATGAAACCACGTCTTTACCGGTTACTTTCAGCACAAATAACAGCAATTTTACTGTGCAGTTTTTTTATTGTCAGTATGTCGTTAATTACACCGGTTTATGGACAAACGCTTGCAACGAAAACTCTTAAGGCTGAGCTGATTGTTAAACAGATTAACCGTACAGGTAAGCTAGCTTTTAAGCGGACTTTAACGTTGTCATTTAAAAGCAGTGGTTACCTTAGCCAGCTTAACATTGATGAGGGCGAAAGTTTTACTAAAGGGCAATTGCTTGCCCAACTTGACTCAACTGAGCTAATAGCGGAAAAAAATGCCAGTTATGCGCATTTATTACAAGCAAAGCGAGATGTTAAGCGTATTAAAACCCTGCTCAGTAAAAATTTAAGCTCACAACAAGCTCTTGATGATGGTAAAACCTTATTGTTAACGACGCGTGCCAGTTATAAAGTGGCTTTATATAATCTTAGTAAAGCGCAATTACGCGCGCCTTTTGATGGTGTGCTAGTAAAGCTATTTACCGAGTTGGGTGAGTTGCAGAGCCCCAATCAAGGTGCATTGCAATTAGCTGCCATAGAAAACAACTTAGTGGTGCGTGTCGCGTTAACGGCAGCAGAAGTAAAATTAGTTAAATTACAGCAAAAAATTTCGGTAAATTTAACTGGATTTTCTGCTATATCTGGCACTGTCAGTAAAATTCCAGCTATTGCCGATCAACAAAGTCACTTATTTACCATTGAGATATTTTTAAAAAATATAAAATCAAATCAAGTGGTTGTTGGCCAGTTGGCTCGGATAACAACCGACATTACTACTGATAGCTTGGCTTATCGCTTGCCTATTGAGGCGCTTAATAGTGTTGATAGCCAAGGTCGAGCCTTAATTATGGTGCTCGTCAGCCATTCGACTGAAGCTGAACATTACCAGCAACAGGCGTTTGTGATTAAGCAGCTCTCAAATACATATATCTATTTATCAGCTAAAAAAAGCGCCCTACCCTTAACCGTAGTCACGCTAGGCTGGCAGCAACTGGTTTTGGCTAAAGAGCCGCCGTTAGATGCAGCTAAATAAAGGCTAATAGCAGATGAAACTCCCTCGATTAGCCATAGATAATGCCCAATTCACCCTAACTGTTTTTTTGTTATTAGTTTTGGTTGGTGTGCTGTCCTATTTTAATATGCCTCGCTCAGAAGATCCACAGTTTGACTTACCGGTAACCTTAATTGAGGTGGTTTATCCTGGCGCCTCGCCCAGTGATATTGAAACGTTAGTGGTTGATCCCCTTGAACAAGAAATTGCCGATATTGAAAATATTAAAAAAATTGAAGCAAAAATACACAATGGTGCGGTTAGAATTACCATTGATTTTCTTTATGGCACAGATGCGGAAGCCGCATTTAATAAAGTAAAACAGGCAGTAGCAACCGTAAGACCTAGTTTACCTGCCGGTATTGCCGAGTTGCTAGTCTTAAAAGCAACGCCGAGCAGTGTCGCCATAATGCAGTTGGCTTTGTGGTCAGAGCCGACAGACTACAAAATCATGGAATTACAGGCCAAGTTACTAGAAAAACGACTCGAAACCATAGCCAGTGTGCGCAAGGCAAGTATATGGGGATATCCGCGGCAAATTGTCGCCATAGATATTGATTTGGCGTTATTGAAACACTATGGCTTAGCACTGACGGATATTAATCAAATCCTTCAGGGGCGAGCAATGAATATCACTCCAGGTTTTGTTGATGCGGGTACCCGGCGCTTTAATGTCAAAGCCAGTGGTAACTTTAGCCAACTAGTTGATATTGAAGATACTATTATTAGTAGCAGCAATATAGCCAAGGCTAATGGCATCTTAAAGGTTAAAGATATTGCTCAGGTTAGTTTTGCTAGTGCAGAGCCGAGCTATTTAGCGTATTTTGATGATATACCGGCGATATTTATTACGGTAGAACAACGAGAAAAAACCAATATATTTGTTTTAACGGAGCAAATAAACCAAGAGCTTGAGCTGTTTAAGCAGAACTTACCTAGTGGCCTAAAATTGGAAAAAATATTTCAACAAGCCGATAGTGTTAACGTGCGTGTGAATGGTTTTTTTGATAACTTGACGCAAGGGCTGGTGATTGTAGGTTTGATGGCCTTGCTGTTTTTAGGTTTTCGCGAAGCTTTAGTGGTGATAATTGCTATCCCCATTTCATTTTTGATGGCCATTGGTTGGTTGGATTTTAGTGGTTATGGTTTACAGCAAATGTCTATCGTCGGTTTAATTATAGCTTTAGGTTTGTTGGTTGATAACGCTATTGTGGTAACCGAGAGTATTCATAGAGAAAAGAAACTTGGTAAAGACATAAAACAAGCGGCAGCAGATGGCACCAGTAAAGTCGCTTGGGCCATAGCCAGTGGCACAATTACTACCATGTTGGCTTTTTTACCTATGCTGATGATCCAAAGTAATACTGGGGATTTTATTCGCTCAATGCCAGTAACTGTGGTGTTAGTACTACTTGCCTCGTTATTAGTGGCATTAACCTTAACGCCTCTGTTAGCCAGTAAGTTACTCGTTGTTATTACACCAGACAATAAACCGAAAACGTTGAAAATACAGACGTTACAACATTATGCTAATCAATTTGCCGAAAAAAATTATACCGATATTTTAAAGGTACTTATGCGGCATAAAATAGCCGTTATCTTGGTTAGCTTGGTGGCACTCGTTGCTATGTTATCTTTGTTTGGGCAAGTAGGTGTGAGCTTATTTCCTAAAGCGGAAAAGCCGATGTTATTGATTAATGTCACCACACCGGCTAACTCATCGCTAGCCTATACCGACAAAATTCTTCAGCAAGTACGCCAGCATGTTAAGCAATATACTTTAGTTGATAAAGTCGCACTGAATATAGGTAATGCCAATCCACGTATTTATTATAATGAAGTGCCTAAACGGGGCATGATTCGCTTTGGTCAAGCATTGTTAGTATTAAAGGCCTATCAAGCGGATGAAGTAACCGCTTTGGTAAAAAACCTACGTGATGATTTTAATCACTGGCCACAGGCTGACATAAGCGTTAAAGAGTTTACTCAAGGACCCGTGACCGATCAGGTTATTGCCATTCGGTTGTTAAGTGAATCCTTAACTGATTTAGAGCAAGTTGCTAATGATTTAGCGGCGAAAATGCGACAATTATCAGGTGTGGTAAATATTGATAATCCTATCGGTATGGCAAATACTGAGTTAGTGCTTACTATTGATTATCAGCAAGCTTCTCTTAGTGGTGTTAGTATTGAACGATTAGATAAAACCATTAGTACCATATTATCTGGCACTAACATTGGTCAGTTTAATGATACTAACGGTGAAGACTATCCTATTATGGTGCGTCGAAGTAACCCTAGCCTTGATAGTTTATCGGCAATCGAGGTGAGCAATAACCAAGGTGTGGCTATTCCGCTGGCACAACTAGCGACCATGGAGTTAAAAAAAGGCGGCAGTGATTTTTTTCATTATCAAAAATTACGTATGGCCAAAGTATCTGCCGATGTTGAAACCGGTTATTCAGTGGGTGACATTACTAAAGAATTAGTGGCTTATCTTGAGCAGTATGACTTGCCTAAGGGGATGTATTTTACCTTAGGTGGTGAAGAAGAATCACGACAAAAAACGTTTGCCGGTTTAACTCAAATAATGTTAATTACAGCGATGGGGATATTTGCGGTATTAGTATTACAGTTTAAATCTATTTTACAGCCGATGATAATTTTCAGTTCAATACCGTTTGCTATGGCTGGCTCTATTATAGGTTTATATTTAACCGGTTTATCTTTTTCTATGATGGCTTTTGTCGGCCTGATCAGTTTATTTGGTATTGTGGTAAATAATGCCATTATTTTGATTGATAGCACCAATGCTAATTTACGAGCTGGGTTAGAGCTGCACTCGGCAATATTAAAGGCCAGTGCCGTTCGTTTTACCCCTATATTACTAACCACGTTAACCACCATAGGCGGTTTAATTCCATTAACCTTATTTGGTGGTGGTTTATGGCAACCACTTGGCGTGGTGTTAATTTCTGGATTATGTATATCTGCTATTTCTAGTTTCTTGTTGGTGCCTATTTTAACTGAGTTATTTACCCCTAAGGCAAGTGTAAAAACCCCCAGTTAAACCATTATATTCTTTAATAAAGCCAAGACAAAATAATGAATTAATATATAATGGTGTCAATTCTTTTCAATATGTAACCACGTCTAGTTGTACGTTTTCAGGATAACTATAAATGGAAGTTATTGGTAGCTCAGGTTATTTTTTAGCCGCTTGTGCTTACGCAGTTTTTATTTTATTACTGTTAGCGGCACGAAATAAAACCCTTGCCGGTGCTTTAGTCTTGTTAGCGGCCATTTTAGTTTTTGCCTCTAGCCTTAGCGCTGCCTTACAAACTAAGCAAGGTTTTTCCTTGCTCATTGTTCTCGCCATCGAGACTTTAAAGTTAGCTGCCTGGTCGCTGCTAATTATTTGCACCCAAGCCAATATTACCTCGGTAAAAGCCTTTGTTAGCCACCCAAAAATTAAGCAATATCTACAAATTTGGGCTGGTTTATCAGTACTGTGCTGGGGCGCAGTACTCTTTATTCCGGGTAGCGTGAAGCTGTTATTCTCTTTGTTTTTATTGCTTAATTTGTGGCTATTGGTGTTACTTGAGCAGTTATATAGAAATGCTGATATCAAAGTAAAATGGGCGGTATGGTCATTGATCATCGCCCTAGGTATGGCAACCGTATTTGATTTTGTGCTTTTTGCTCAGGCGGCCATGGTTAACCAATTAGATTTTTCTTACTGGTATGCCCGTGGTTTTATTACGGCTATAGGTATGCCATTAATATTGATCAGCACTAGGCGGATAAAAGACTGGTCAGTTGATGTTTTTGTCTCTCGTGAAATGGTTTTTTATAGCTCGATGTTATTAATTTCAGGTGTCTACTTATTGTTATTAGCCATAGCCGGCTATGCGATTAATTTTTTTGGTGGTACTTGGGGGGATGTAATTAGTATCGCTTTTATTCTTTTAGGCGGTAGTGTTTTAGCGGCACTATTAATGACCGAAAGATTACGTCGAGAAGTTAAGGTCTTTATCACCAAACACTTTTTTGCCAATAAATATGATTATCGCATTGAGTGGCTTAAATCGATAGAGCAGCTCGAAATTGGCGCAAGTGATGATTACTATCATACCGCGACTCATATTATTTGTTCATCTTTAAATATCCAGCAAGGGGCATTAGTTAAAAAAGTCTCTAGTGGCAATTATCAGTGCCTTTACCAACAAAATTATCGTCTTGAAGCCGATGACTTACGTTGTTTAACCACAGTTGATGAATTTTGCCAACAACATGGTTGGATTATTGATGTCCGAGAACTGGCTATTGTTGAGAACAGTTACCCTAATTTATCGTTAGATGCGCAAGCCTGTCGACAAAAACACATAGATATTATTATTCCTATTTTTATGAAAAAATCTGTGTATGGCTTTTTCTTATTGGCTATGCCGCCAGAGCAAGGCTTATTAAACTGGGAGGACCGGGACTTACTTTTTTCTATCTCTAGGCAACTCAGTAACTATTTGTCCCTTAATGAAGCGAATGAGAGTCTAGCTGAGTCTAAGCAGTTTGACGCTTTTAATCGCATGTCTGCTTTTTTAGTTCATGACTTAAAAAATATTCAAGCGCAATTGGCGCTTATTAGTAGTAACGCGAAACGCCATAGAGATAATCCGGATTTTATTGATGATGTCTTTGAAACTGTGGCTTCGGCAACGGGGCGACTTGATAAAGTACTGACACAGTTGCGCAATAAACAACTGGTTGAGTCAAGCAAAAAAAATACCGATGTGCAGGCGTTAATCATGGCGGTAGTTAAACAGCGTAACGTAGACATGCCGCATATCAGTGTACAGTTAGCACTTGCTAGTAGGATTTGTATTGATGAAGAGACATTTTCTGCCGTGCTAAATCATCTTCTACAAAATGCACAAGAAGCGACAAACGATAATGGCTGGGTTAAGATAATTGCTGAGATGATAAACGATGAGTTGCATATCGAAATTATTGATAACGGCTGCGGAATGTCAGCAGATTTCATCGCTAATCGCCTATTTAAACCCTTTGATACTACAAAAGGTAATGCGGGTATGGGTATTGGTGTTTATGAAGCTAAACAATTCATTGAGAGCGTAGATGGCACCATGCAGGTAACCAGCCAGGTAAATGAAGGCAGTCATTTTAAAATAGTTATACCCGGTAAAAGTATTTAAAAGTAAAGCGCTTTAAAAAGTAAAAATATTAAAAAATAATATAAAGGAAATAGCATTGCGATGGAAAAGTTACTGATTGTTGATGATGATCTCGGTATACAAAAACAATTGAAATGGAGCTTAGCTGATTACGACGTGGTCTTAGCGGATACCCGAGAGAGTGCTATTGCCGCAGTGAGACGCCATGAGCCTAATGTAGTCACTTTAGATTTAGGTTTACCGCCAGATGCCACTAATGCTAGCGAAGGCTTAGCCACGTTAAAACAAATACTGGAGCTTGCCCCTCATACCAAGGTTATTGTTATAACCGGTAATGATGATCGAAGTAATGCCTTAAAAGCCATAGAAATGGGCGCTTATGATTTTTACCAAAAGCCCGTTGATGCCGATGTTATTAATGTCATTGTTTCTCGCGCTTTTAGTTTGGCAAAGATAGAAACAGATAACCGCAATATGAAGTCTGTGGTGGGTTGTGACACAGGTATTATTGGTAGTAGTGAAAGTATTGATAGACTACGCCTTATGGTGCAACGTATTGCTCCTACTCTAATCACCACGTTATTACTCGGTGAAAGTGGTACCGGTAAAGAAGTCACTGCCAAAGCCATTCATAAAGTGAGTGATCGTAGTGATAAACCTTTTATTGCCATTAATTGTGCTTCTATCCCGGAAAATTTATTAGAGAGTGAATTATTTGGTTTTGAAAAAGGTGCTTTTACCGGGGCTCACAAAACCACGTTGGGAAAAATAGAATGTGCTCAAGGCGGCACACTATTTTTAGATGAGATAGGTGATATGCCTTATCACTTACAAGCCAAATTATTACGCTTCTTACAAGAAAAAGTAATTGAGCGCTTAGGTGGCCGTAAAGAGATAGCGGTTGATGTTCGTATTATTTGTGCCACCAACCAAGATCTAGAAAGTATGGTCGCGCAGAAAACATTCCGAGAAGATCTTTTTTACCGTATTACTGAAATAACCATTAATATTCCACCATTACGTGATCGAGATGAAGATGTACTTATTTTAGCTAACTTCTTTTTACAGCAATATGCTGGCGAGTATAAGCGCAATGTCAAATCGTTTGCCGATGATGCGTTATATGGTTTAAGACACCATAAGTGGCCGGGTAATATTCGTGAATTACAAAATAAAGTTAAATCGTCGGTAATTATGTGTACCGGTAGTCAAATTAGTGCTTTTGATTTAGGCTTTTTTGATAAGGAAAATGCCGAGTATGAGTTGTCGTTAAATTTACGTGCGGTGCGTGAACAAGCCGAAACTATTGCGATTCAAAAAGCCTATGCCTTGACGGAAGGAAATATGTCAAAAACGTCGGAATTATTGGGTATCACCAGACCGACGCTTTATTCTTTAATAGAAAAGTATAAAATTGCCATTAATATTTAACAGCTTCATATTTGAGGATAAGTAATATACCCGTTACCATTCAAGAGGCATGTTTCAGAGTGGTTGAGCAATTTCAATTCAAGGCGCTGTGATGAAATAATGGTTGTTCCATTATGAGTTACAGCAACGATGAAGTGATGTTGCTCAAACGCTTCTTCGATGGGTTTAAAATGACTTTATACCGCGTTAAATAATTAAACCATAGAATGACTATGCTTCAATTATTTCCCTTGCCTAAAGCCATTTTAATTCCCACTGAAATCGAGCACTTTGAATGGTAACGGGTATAATACGGATAATTATTTATCCTCAGTGCTATTACTTTGTAGTTCAGCTAACTCACGACTTTTTTGCTTTAAAATTTTATCAATATAGCGGGTCATTTTAACTTTTTGTTGAATCGAACCTTCTAATATTTCTTCCACTTCTCGTAAAATATTCTTTATATTCTCAACATTTTCAGTTGAGTTGGGCAAAAGTGGCTGAGATTTACGGTTATTTTCTAGGCTTGTGCTATTGAGGGATCCCGTTAGCTCTTCAGACATTTCCTGAGCAACTTCATTAATGACTTTACAATTTATGTTACTGAGTTCTTCGAGGAAACCAAACAATAATAGCCGATCAACAAAGATATTTATTTTTCTCGGTACCCCAAGCGTTTTTTCAAAAATTAGTTGAAAAGCATCATCGCTAAACAAGTCCTCTTTAGTGTAATTCGCCTGGGCTAGCCTGTGATTAATATAACCTTTAACTTCTTGTTCATTAAGGGGTTTTAAATGAGCGGAAGCAATAATACGTTGCCTAAATTGTTCCATATCGGGTGCAGAAATAATGGTTTTTAACTCTTCTTGACCTAATAAGAAACTTTGAATAAGAGGCTTATTATCGAGCTGAAAGTTAGAGAGCATTCGTAATTCTTCTACGGTTTCTGCCGGTAGATTTTGTGCTTCATCAACAATCAGCAAAGCACGTTTACCCTGTTTATTTAAGCCGATTAAAAACTGTTCAATGGCTTGTAATTTATCCGCCTTACTGTTGCCGGTGACGGTAATTTTAAACTCAGCTGCTACAAGCTCAAGTAATTCATCAGGAGATAAATTAGTGGTAACTAATTGAGCTGCGACAATATTTTCATCGGCAATGTTGGCTAATAAATTACGGGCAATTGTTGTTTTTCCTGTGCCAACAGGACCAGTAATAACAATAAATCCTTCACCTTGATCTAGGCCGTATTGTAAATAAGATAAAGCACGTTGATGATGGCTTGAGGCAAAGAAAAATCGAGGATCAGGGCTTAACTGAAAAGGTCGTTCACTAAAGCCATAGTAACTTTCATACATATTAGAAATCTTTTGTTAAATTAATGGAAGCTCGGGCTTCAGTGTAAGTGTAACGCTCAACATTTGATTGTCTATCAAGATATTGTAGCGTAATAAAGGCCTTGAGTGATGACGCTAAGCTTTTATTATAACTGGCTGAGAATGTTTTATAAGTATCTTCTTGTCGAGGACCATCAGGTCTATATTTGTCAAAAATATTGTTACTGTAATCAATATAAACAATCACCTCACTTTTACTAGTCATACGACGAGTAACGCTAAAACGTGCCTCAAGATACTCATCTATTATACCGCTACTTAAACTTTCGCGTTCGCGGTTAGATAGATCTAGGGTAAAGGTAGTACGTGCTAGCGCTAACTGAGATTGCCATGCTAGTCGCTTATTCAATGAAAACTCATTATCCTCAACTAGTTCAAGCGAACTAACAGGGACACTTTGAAAGTCACTAGTATCATCAGGTACCTGCCCAAAAGGTAAACAATCACTAACATTAAAGCTATTGTTGGGACACCAAACATCACCATTTACTTCTTGGTAATTATTTCGGTCAAATACTTCAATAGTTTCATGATAAGAAAGGCTATTAATTAGCCGCCTAGTTCTATGGGAAAAATCTAGCTCATAAGAGTCACCAAAAAAACGGTTTGAATAGCTAGCGCTAAGTGATGTTCTTGCTGAGGGTTGCCAATCAATAGAGGTAGAAATATAGTGATCATGGCTATCATTAATAACGTTATTATATGATAAATCGATGATAAAGTGCTTAGCCACCTGATAGCGCAAACCTGGCCCCCAAGAAGGAATGGCCTCCGGATTACTGCCGGCTAAGGTACCGGTCACTCTCTCATGGTATAAACGAAAAAACGGGTTAATCTTATAAGGGGTAATAACACCAAGTTTGGCTTCAAATTGATAATTTTCACTGGTGAAACCACCGTCGATACCACTGAAACCACCACTTGCCCGGTTAGCAAATGAACCGTCGATTTGCCAAAAAATAGTGCGGGCAGCATTACCACTCTTACTATTAATTAGTACCGTGTAACCATGACTTTCACCGATACCATCTTCAGTATCTACTGCGTTAGAAATGAATGAGGAAAATAGTGAATAATCACTGTTGGCACTGTCATATTGTAAGCCGGCTGATAGGTCTCGTTGTTGAACCGTATCGGCAGTAATTAGGTCGGCTAAACTATTGCCGCTATCATTTTTACTGACATTGGTTATTGAAGAGCTAGCAATGGCGGTTAGATTATCTTGCCACAGTGAATATGAGGCATTAGCCACTAGCGTTTGGTAATCATCATTAAGTCCACTATCATGGCTGTAGGCTGCTAGTGTTTCGGTACCGGCAAATGAGAACTGTAATTTTCTGGAGCTAAAATTAATACCAGCGCCAATAATGAACTGGCTCACTAGACTCGATTTTTTATCTAATTGACTCAGCTCAATATTATTAGTATAGGTTTCTGTTAGCCCTAAACTCGGCTCAAAACGCCACTCACCCGCTAATGAGTTGGCAGATATAAATAAGCCAACTATTGCCAAGCAAGGTACTTTTGACAGAAAATTATTGGGTTTTTCTGCCATAGCCATATCCATAATAGCCATAGATATCCTTTTTTGATCGAATGGTTTTATTCATGACTAAGCCTAAAGCAATATCACTATTTAACTGACTTACTGCTGCTTTAACGTCCTCTATTTTAGTTTTTGACTCCTCTACCACTATGATCGCTTGGCCGACAAGATCGGATAATACTGGCGTTTCGGTAACACCGAGTATTGGTGGGCAGTCAAAAATAACGATACGGTCTGGGTAACGTTCGGCTAGCTCTTTCGCTAAATTTTCCATCCGTTCACTGGCCAATAACTCATTGGTTAAATGGTGTGGTTTACCGGCAGGAATTAGTTTTAAGTTTTCAATATTCGTACTATAAATAATATCGGAAATCGATGTCACTTCAGCTAATAAATATTCAAGTAAGCCCTTTTTGCTATCAAACTCTAATTCTCTATGCAAACTAGGCCTAAGTACATCGGCATCAATTAGCAGTACTGTTTTATCCTGCTCTAAGGCGATACTTAATGCTAGGTTTATGGCGACATAGGTTTTGCCTTCATTAGGGTGAGAGCTGGTCACCATAATCAAGTTACTATTATGTAGGGTTTTTGATGCTAAGCCAAAAGCATTATTTAATAGTTTGCGTTTTATATGGCGAAATTCTTCTTGGATATGATGAGTGCTATCTGGGCTATAAATAAAGCCACGCTCATTTAATCTATCACCATTTAATATAATCTTATCTTTATTACTTGTGCTGTTGTGCTCTGGTGCTCCAGCTACTGAGCTATTAGTTGCCTCTGCAGTAGTTGTCGCAGTAATAACTTCATGCTCAGAGCTCTGAGCTGTTTTTTCTTGCTGGGCTAATTTTTGTTTAGCCAGGGCTTTTTCAATGGTACTCATGGCTAAAAGATCCTTTTCAATGGCGTTGGGACTAGCTCAGGAAATACAAAATAACTAATAAATAGCACTAATAAACCGAGTAACATCAGATTTGAGCCAATAAAAATCATGGTTTTCTTTCTATGCCATTTATGCAAACCTAAGTTTTCATTGGCTGAGACTACACCAAATATAGGCACTCCCGTGGCTTTTGATAATTGCATAGTAGAGGTGGCTACTGGGTTTAATTGGCTCATTAAAAAAGATAAACCAATGCCAACACCAAAACCTAAGAAAGTGACTACAGCAAATAAAATATAGCGTTTTGGTCCTGAAGGCTTGGTTGCGATACGCGGTGGATCTAAGGTACGAAATTGAATTTTATCGGTGGTTTCATCCGCTTGTTGTGCTAGTTGTGCGGTTTCCTTACGTGATAATAATTGTTCGTACTTTTCTTTGGTAATGGCGTAACCACGGTTTAGGGCGACCAACTCGGCCTCTATTTCAGGCAAGATATGTACTCTATTTTCAAGTTCAATAATACGCTGGCGGTAATTGTCAGCTCTGACATTGAGCGAGGCAATTAAGTTTTCCAGTTGATTAACTTGAATTTGCACTTCTTGAATAACAGGATTAGTACTTAATCGTTTTAAGCTACCGCTATTTTCACTATTTTGTGCGAGATACTTGTCAATTTCAGTACTGCGTAACTTATTTAAATGGGTAATATTTCGGCTTATTTCGATAACATCTGGATGTCTGTCGGTATAACGTAGTTTTAAGGTATCAAGTTGTACTTCGAGTTCAGTAATTCTGTCATCGTAAGTGGTTTGAATGGCGCTATCATTTTTAATTTTATTATCACTATGGGTACCGGTAATTATCGATTGGACAAGTTGTTGTTTAGCAGAGGCTAAACGGGTTTTGTTTTCCAATATATTTAAATCAATGCCTCTTAATTCATCTCTGATGTTATTAAGCTTGATATAATAGCCACCCGACTGCTCAGGTAAAATACCACTATATTTTTGTTTAAAACTAGTGAGCCTAGCTTCAGAGTTACCTAAACGATTTTCATATTCTTTAATTTGAGTACTTAAAAATCTTTGTGCACTATCTGAATCGTTGCGTGTTTTCCCCAAGGTATTTTCAATAAAAACGGTTAAAGCAGAGCGAACAATATTTCTGGCCATTTCTGGATCTTTATCTTCAATACTTAGGGTGTAAATATTCTCTCGACCAACCCCTGATATTTTAATGTTATCTTTAAGCCACTTAATAATTTCTTCATACTCTTCACTATTACTGGCTTGTATATCTAGGTCAGTCATACGTGAGATACGCTCTAAATTCGGCCGACTTAAGAGTGTTTTAACCATAAGGTGAATTTGAGTGTTTGGATTAGTTTCAACGGTTAATCCTTTTAGTAATGGCCGTAATAACGATTGCGTATCAACATACACTCTAGCTTCTGATTTATAAATATTGGGTAACGAGGCAACAAAATACCAACCCAGCGGACAAATAAGCCAAGTTGCTATGATGATATAACGACGTTTTAACCAAATTCCCTTTAGATAATCAATTATCTCTTCAAATATTTCTTGCATTACTACCCTTTAATTGTGCGCTAATTTCAGATGTTATTAGTGATGACAGTCTTAAAACCATGCCTCAGGTATAATGATAATATCCCCGGGTAACATATCTACATTGGCACTAATTTCGCCATCTTTAAGCAATTTATCTATCAGGACTTGATATTGTTTTTGCTGACCATTTTCAATACGTATTAACACCGCATCATTGCCATCAGCAAACTCAGTTAAGCCACCGACTTGAATCATAACATCCAGTAAAGTCATATGCTGAGTGTAATTAATGGCTCGTGGTTGAGCGGCTTCACCAATAACACGAATTTGCTCACTAAAAGGCCCAACAAAATTTTCTACGGTAACAGTAACAATAGGGTCACGCAGGTAAGTGGCTAAGATTTCTTCAATTGAACGGGCTAATTCGGTTGGGGTTTTACCTGCAACCTTGATATCCTCTACCAAGGAAGTGGTGATCATACCGTCGGGTCGCACGACAAAAGAGCCTGATACCTCAGGGTTTCGCCAAACAAAAATATTGAGTACATCACCAGAGCCGATTAAATATTTATATGAATTTATATTAATAGTATTTGATGAGTGTAAGGTTGCACTTGGTAGGGTACTGTTTGAGCTACAGCCTGAAAGAAGTGTTGCTACTACCAGCAATACCACTTTAAACTTGCTGACAAAGTGATTATCCATAATTTACACCTTTTTAAAATACATTGGATTTAAAAAAACAATGATCAATTGTAGGGCATTTTACCTTCTTTTAACAATGTAAATTAACAAAGGTAAATTAAATGTTAACTTTAGTGCGTTTTTTGTTAGAATTGACGCTGTTTTATCGGAAGGTACTTGCAGTTTAGCAATTATCAATTAAAGGGAATCTAGTCGGTTATGTCTAGTGCGAAGTTTCGTGACTTATCAGCAGGAAGTAAGTCTTTAATTATTATAGAGCAAATATTATTTGCCGGTGCTTTGTTATTAGCGGTGCACTTGAATGAGTTATTTAAAGTCATTGAATCTCAGTTGATTCCCGATGGTTTCTTGTTACTCTCTGCTGTCATCTTTGCTTTGCTTAATCAATTAAGCGCTTTAGCCTTAGGTTTATATAACTCAAAACTGAGGGAAAGCTTTCGAGGCATTTTCCGTCGCATGTTAATGTGTGTTTCAGTGGCCTTTTTTGCTGCCACCATTATTAACCCTTTTTATGGGCCTTATCACCTACCGATTGAATTATTGGCTATCGCCTCATTGATCAGTGTTTTTCTTATTAGCTGTTTCCGTTATTTTACCTTTAAGGTTGATTTTTTTGGCTTTGGTAAACGTAAAATTTTAGTGTTGGGTTCAGGTGAACGAGCGTCAATCATTGAAAAACGTATGCGCCGTGATGTTGATAGGCAAGACTTTTCTGTCCATGGTTTTGTCGTCATGGTGGGAGACACACCAGGCGGAATTCAATACGAAACACGTATCAATTTAGAAGAGTCATTGGTTGACTACTCTTTAGCCCATGAAATTGACGAAATTGTTGTTGCCAATGATGAACGTCGTAATAACTTACCGGTAGATGAACTATTTGCTTGTAAAATCCGTGGTGTTGAAATAACCGACATATTAGATTTTATCGAACGTGAAACCGGCCAAATAGCCGTAAATCTTATTTACCCAAGCTGGGTCATTTATTCCAACGGTTTTGCCTCTAATAATCACTTGCGCAATACCTTAGATTGGATTTTTAATGCGGTAATGGCAGTGTTTTTATTGTTAATTACTTGGCCTATTATGCTTATTGCTGTGATATGTATGAAGATCAACGAAGGATTTAGTGCACCGATATTTTATAAGCAAGAGCGGGTTGGTCTAGACGGCGAACCCTTTAATATTATCAAGTTTCGCAGTATGCGCTTAGATGCTGAAAAAAATGGCGCACAAATGGCCAGTGAAAATGATAGCCGCATTACCAAGGTGGGCCAATATTTACGTAAATACCGTATTGATGAACTGCCACAGATATGGAATATACTTCATGGTGATATGGGCTTTGTTGGACCAAGACCTGAACGTCCACAATTCGTGCAAGGGTTAATTAAAAATCTGCCTTATTATAACGAACGTCATAATGTTAAGCCGGGCTTAACGGGATGGGCGCAATTGAAATATCCTTATGGCGCAACAGAAGCGGATTCACTGGAAAAGTTAAAGTATGATCTTTATTACATTAAACATCGTAGTTTCTTATTGGATTTGTTGATATTAATTAGAACCGTTGAAATTGTTTTGTTTGGTAAAGGTCGTTAATTAGCATGCAAAAAAGTAAAATACCAGATAAACAAGCGTTAACGGTAGATGTAGAAGATTACTTTCATGTCTCAGCATTTGAAAAAGCTATTGCTAAGTCTGATTGGCAAAACTTGGAGATGCGAGTTGAGCGCAATACCTATCGCTTATTAGAGCTATTTGAGCAAAAACAAGCCAAGTGTACTTTTTTTACTTTAGGTTGGGTGGCTGAGCGTTGTCCTAATTTAATTAAAGCCATTGTTGAGCAAGGGCACGAGTTAGCTAGTCACGGCTTTGATCACCAACGGGCGACGAGAATGACCCCCGATGAATTTCGCGCTGATGTCAGTAAAAGTAAACAGGTGCTTGAAGATATTTCAGGACAAGCTGTTATTGGTTATCGCGCACCAAGTTTCTCCTTTAATGATAGTAATACCTGGGTTTATGAAATATTGGTTGAGTTGGGTTTTGACTATAGCTCGAGTACCTATCCGATTGAGCATGATTTATATGGTGTACCTAATTGGCCGCGCTTCAAATACCAACGACCGGAAGGGATTATAGAAATTCCGGTGCCGACGGTACGTAAAAATAATCGTAATACTGGTATAGGTGGCGGCGGTTATTTCCGTCTTTATCCTTATTTCTTATCAAAAAGGCGTATTGATAGTTACTTAAGTACCGAGCAGCAACCTTATAGCTTTTACTTTCACCCTTGGGAAATAGACCCAGATCAGCCCCGTGTGGCAGGTGCCTCAATTAAATCAAAACTTCGTCATTACTTAAACTTATCCACTATGGAAGCCAAGGTAGTACGCTTGTTAGAGGATTACCAATGGGGCACCATGAAAAGTGTTTATTTAGATAAATAGCTAAACGGAGATAATGCTTTTTTGGTCAATTAATCATAAAGCTAAACATAAAGAGAATGGACACTTGAATACTATTTTAATTACTAATAATGCCATTAAACAGCTAACACCAGCTGACTTTGAACAGTGGGATCACTATGTTAAAAAGCACTCACAAGGTAGCTTTTTTCATTTAAGTGGTTGGCAGCAGGTTATCTCAAAAAGTTTTAATCACGATTGTTACTTTTTGTATATCGAGCATGACGGTAAAATTGCTGGTGTTTTACCTTTAGTAGAAGTTAACAGTAAATTATTTGGTCATGCGCTGATTTCTACGCCTTTTTGTGTTTATGGTGGCGCCATTGCTGATACCCCTGAATTGGTTCGACAATTAGAACAAGAAGCTTGTCAGTTAGCCGAAAAACTCTCTGTTGATTATTTAGAACTGAGATACCAAGAAAAACAAGATTCAGCCTTGTTACTTAAACAAGCGCATAGTAGTTTTGGCTGTGAATTAGCCGAAGACAAGGAACAAATTCTAGCCAGTATAAAGAAAAAACAACGGGCGGTGATCCGCCACTCGTTAAAAAATGAACTCAGCTTTTCGCTTGAGTCAGGTAAGGCCAATTTAACGGATTTCTACCAGCTACTGTCAACCAGTTATCGCAACCTAGGCACACCTATTTTTAGTAAAGCTTATTTTGAAAACTTGGTAGAGGTGTTTGGCGATAACGTTGATATCGCGGTTATTAAAAATAAAGAAGAACAGCTATCTAGTGCAGTAATGAATTTTTATTTTAATGAACAAGTATTGCCTTATTATGGTGGTGGTAATGCTAGTGCCCGCGGCCTTAAAAGTGCTGATTTCATGTATTACCAAGTGATGTGTAAAGCCAGCGAAAGAGGTTACCGTTGGTATGACTTTGGCCGCAGTAAAAATGACAGTGGTCCGTACAAATATAAGAAAAACTGGGGCATGCAGCCCAAGTCGCTGTATTACTATTACCACTTAGTGAATGCGACTGAATTACCAAATCTCAGCCCAAACAATCCAAAATACAAGATGTTTATTCAGCTCTGGCAAAAACTACCGTTAAAAGTTAGCCAAATCATTGGTCCCTTTTTATCTAAGTTTTTGGGTTAATGGAGATGTTTTATTTAACCTTATTTGTAGGTTCGGCCTTAATCGCGCTCGGTTTATCGTTATCGACTCCGTCATTCCCGAAGTCACTTAGTCGGGAGTCTATATCTCTTTGGCTTGAGGTTGTTTACTAATGTCTGATCAAATTAACTTTTCAAACAGCAATAAAAGTAACAACAAAGAACCATTATTGTATCTCTGTCACCGTATTCCTTTTCCGCCCAATAAAGGCGATAAGATCCGTTCATTTAATATTTTGAAAAAGTTAAGTGAACACTATGATATCCATCTTGGCTGTTTTATTGATGATGCCTTTGATAAACAATATGTGGGTACTTTAGCGAAATACTGTGCGTCGGTTTTTTATTTAGATCAGCATAAAACCATAGCGAAAATTAAAGGTTTAACGGGATTCTTAACCAACAAAGCAATTACCTTACCCTATTATTTTGATAAACGTATGCAGCAATGGAGCAATCGAACCCTTGCTGAGCATAAAATTCGTAAGGTGTTTGTTTACTCATCTTCTATGGCGCAGTACGTGCAAAGCAAAAGCGGCGGTCTGGGCGATGAATATAACTCATTAGAGCGAGTTATCGATTTTGTTGATGTCGACTCCGATAAGTGGCGTCAATATGCCGAGAAAAAGTCAGGTATTGCTAAATGGTTTTTTAATCGTGAATATAAATTATTGGCACGAGAAGAAAATGCTATTTGTGCACAATTTACCCATAGCTTGTTTGTCTCTGCCGATGAAGCAAAACTCTTTCGTGATAATCAGCCACAAGCCCAACAAACCAAGGTACACGGCGTTCTTAACGGTGTCGATGTTAAGTTTTTTGATCCTGGCGCTGATTTTTCAAAAGAAAGCTTGGTGCCAGATGTACCCTTTATTAGTTTTACCGGCGCCATGGATTATTGGGCTAATATCGATGCGGTGTTATGGTTTGTTGAACAGGTTTGGCCATTAATTTTAGCCAAGCAACCCGATGCTGTTTTTTGTATTGTTGGTGGTAATCCAAGTCGAGAAGTGAGTGCCTTAGCTAACAACAAAGGTATTGTCGTTACTGGCCGAGTACATGATGTCAGACCTTTTATCGAGCAAGCTCAATGTGTGGTTGCGCCATTGCAAATTGCCCGTGGCATTCAAAATAAAGTATTAGAAGCCATGTCGCTTAATAAAGCCATAGTGGTAACAACGATGGCGATGGTAGGTATCAATGCCGAGCAATCAACGGGGGTAATAATCACCGATGATAGTAATACTTACGCACAAGCCTGTTTAGCCTTACTAAGTGAGCCGCCAAAGGCATTAACCAATAGAGAATGGATTTTAGCGCACTTTACCTGGCAGCAGACTTTGCAACCATTAATGAATTATTTTTCAACTAAGGAAAGTCATTGATGAAGATTACTGATAATCGTTTTTTGGTGATTTTTACCTTACTCATTCTTGCTTGGGCTCTGGTTTATCAAGATGCTTTAATGGGGATGGAAGTAATATGGTCAAGATCGGATACTTTTGCCCATGGCTACTTTATTCTACCGATTAGCTTATGGCTTTTATGGCAAGATAAAGAAAACTTGCTAAAAAGTACTGTGCAGGCAAGTTGGCTGCCTTTACCTTTGCTGGCAGTCTCCTTGTTTGTCGGTCTATTTGCTTATGCGGCAGATATTAATGTCTTGAGTCAATTATCTGCGGTTACTTCGCTAATCTTTTTAGTGTGGGCCTTGGTAGGTAATCAGCTTGCATGGCGCTACAAATTTCCACTGGCTTATCTTCTTTTTGCTGTGCCTATGGGGGAAAACCTTATCCCCTGGCTGCAAGATGTAACGGCCTGGTTTACCGTGTTCTTTTTAAAGTTAAATGGCATACCGGTTTACGTTGATGGCTTATATATTCAAATACCCACAGGTATGTTTGAGGTCGCCGTTGCTTGCTCGGGTATTCGCTACTTAATAGCCTCCGCGGCGGTTGGCGCTTTATATGGTTACTTAACCTATCAAAAAATCTATAAACAAATCATCTTTTTTGCTTTTGCTTTGACCTTACCTATTTTAGCCAATGGCTTACGAGCATACGGCATAGTGGCTATTGCCTACTATTCTGATATGGAATACGCCACCGGCGTCGACCATTTGATTTATGGTTGGCTATTTTTTGGTTTAGTCATCATGTTTATGTTTTGGATTGGTGGTTTTTTTGCTGATCATGAAAAGAGTGACTCCAAAAATTCAATAGTGATAATTCAAGATGAATCATCTAATTTTACTTGGCGTAAAGTAAGTACACCTATTATTGCTTTAGCTATGATTATTGGTACCGCATTTGTTTTTAATAGTATTAACGTAATACCTAGGCCTGATATTCCAACAAATGCATTAGTTGAGAAAATGAATTTTAACAAAATAAATGCATCAAACTGGGGGATAACATTCAAGGATGGTTTGCAAAGAAGCCATCTAATCAATAATCAGGGTGTTGAAGTTTTTAAAGCGGTGTACGGTAATAAGCAGACTCAGGGTGAAATGATTAGCTTTGAAAATAATTTACACAATCATAAAGCATGGACAGTTATAGAAACTAAGCAGAAATTAATAAATAACAGCAAAGTTGAAATTGTTCATTTAAGAAATATAAACGGACTTTCACGCAGTTATATTTATCAGTATAAAGCAGGTGATTATATTGAAATATCAACGGCTAAAATTAAAATAGCGCAAGCATTTAATAGCTTATTTCAATTGATTGATACTAGTGAAATTATCGTTGTTTCAGTTTCGGACAATAGTGATTTACTACAAGTTGAAGCTGATTTACTTGATGCATTCACTAAACTTAAAGTATTGGAGAAATAGGTGAATAATTCGAAGCCTGTAATTGCCCATCTAATTTATCGGTTTGATATTGGAGGTCTAGAGCGTGTTATGGTTAATTGCATTAATGCTATGCAGAATGAAGGTTATCAACATATCGTTATTGCGCTTACTGAAGTATCAGACTTTGCTAAACACCTTAACGATTCTGTTAAAGTGTACCAGTTAGATAAAAAATCTGGAAAAGATTTAAAAAGTCACTGGCGGTTATTAAAATTATTAAGAAAAATAAAGCCTGACCTTTTACATACCTATAATTTAGCGACAATTGAATATCACCCTATTTCACGATTAGCCGGAGTCAAAGCCCATATTCATGCCGAACATGGTAGAGATAATAGTGATCCACAAGGGTTAAATAAAAAGCATAATTTATTACGTCAATTAATATCCCCTTTTGTTGATTATTTTGTACCAGTATCAACTGATCTTCACCAATGGTTAGATGTAACCGTTGGGGTATCAAACAAAAAAAATGTATTGATCCGTAATGGAATTAATATTGATGAATTCCATCACCTTCGTAATCATCAAGAAGATAATGAGCATCAAGTTCGTTTTATTCATGTAGCTCGACTCGACCCTGTAAAAAATCAAGTGGGATTACTGAAAGCTTTCGCGATACTCGTTCAACGAAAAAAACTAACCGTGAACGATATTTATCTTACTGTCGTTGGTGATGGAAATGAGATGCAGGCGCTAATAGTCTTAGCTGAAGGTTTAGGTATTTCATCTTTAATTGAATTTACTGGAGCAAGAAGCAACATTGCGGAGTTACTGTCAAATTCGGATGTATTTGTATTGTCATCAATTGCTGAAGGCATTCCTATGACCGTATTAGAGGCTATGGCGTCTAGTCTTCCTGTGATCTCCACCAATGTTGGTGGTTTAGCTGAACTTGTTACTGATGATGAGACAGGATATTTAGTCGAAAAACAAAATGCTGAAGCGTTAAGTTCAGCGATGGAAAAATATATCAATAATAGCAAGTTGATTAAACTGCATGGTAGAAGTGCAAGAAGTTACATTTTTAAGCACTTCTCTGAACAAAAAATGGTAAGCGAATATTTACGCCTTTACCAAGAATTATTAGGAAAAAGTTAATGTGCGGTATAAGTGGAATATTTAGTTTTGATAGTGACTTTGTTATTGATAGCGAGTTGCTTAAATCAATGAATAACGCACAAGCCCACCGTGGGCCTAATGGTCAGGGTTATCATATTAAACCGGGTATTGGCTTAGGCCATAGAAGACTTTCTGTTATCGATTTAGCTGGCGGCCATCAGCCATTATATAATGCAGATAAAAGTGTTGTAGTTGTTTTTAATGGTGAAATTTTTAATCATCATGATCTTGCTAAAGAGTTAACAGCGTTAGGTTATAATTTTCAAACACACAGCGATACAGAAACCATTGTACATGCATGGCAAGAGTGGGGCGTAGACTGTGTTCATCATTTTAGAGGCATGTTTGCCTTTATTTTATGGGATAGTATTAAAAAAGAGCTTTTTGTAGCCCGTGATCGCTTAGGGGTAAAACCCCTGCATTATAGTTTGCTTAGTAACGGCTCGGTTATTTTTGGCTCTGAGCTAAAAGTATTACGTCAACATCCGTTATGTCCTAACACTATTAATCCAGAATCGATTGAGGATTACCTAACCTTTGGTTATATCCCCGATCCTAAGACTATTTTTTCAGATGTTTTTAAATTAGAAGCTGGCTATTACCTTCATTTAAAACAAAATGAAAACTCTAAGGAATTGATACCAATACAATACTGGGACCTACCTTGGCAAGCTAATGAAACTCTATCATCACAAGAGATAGAAGAAGAACTTATTGAACGCTTAAAAGAAGCTGTAGAGATTAGAATGGAAGCCGAAGTACCATTAGGTGCCTTTTTATCTGGTGGTGTTGATTCAGGTGCTATAGTCGCAATGATGTCTCAATTGCAAAGTACACCGGTTAATACCTGTTCTATAGGGTTTGATGTTCCAGAATTTAACGAAACTGATTTTGCAAAACTTGTTGCCGATAGATACCAAACCAACCATAACGTTGAAATGGTAAACCATGAAGATTTTGACTTAATTGACAAACTTATAGATATTTATGACGAACCCTATGCTGATAGTTCCGCATTACCCACATATCGTGTATGTGAACTTGCGCGTAAGCATGTCACTGTAGCTTTATCTGGCGATGGTGGAGATGAATTATTTGCTGGTTATAGACGTTACCGTTTACATATGGCCGAGCAAGCGTTACGCGATAAAATCCCCTTATCAATTAGAAAACCTATTTTTAGTGTCTTAGGAAAATTATATCCAAAACTTGACTGGGCGCCGCAATTTTTACGAGCAAAAACAACTTTTCAATCACTTGCGCTTTCAAGCAGTGAAGCATACTTAAATAGTATGAGTAAGCTAAGAGTTGATGAAAGAGAAAATTTATATAGTAAAAGGTTTTTGGATAAATTAAACGGCTATAACTCAGGCGAAGTGTTTAAAAGGTTACTTAAAGGCAAGTCATTTGATGACCCGTTAAAAGAAGTACAATATCTGGATTATAAAACTTGGATTACCGGTGATATTAATACTAAGGTGGATCGAGCGAGTATGGCACATGGGTTAGAAGTAAGAGTACCATTTTTAGATCACCAATTTATTGAGTGGGCATTTAAGGTCCCTTCAAGTGCTAACTTGTATAAAGGAGAAGGAAAAGCGGCACTGAAAAAACAGCTTGAATCTCATGTACCGCACGATAACCTTTACCGTAAAAAAATGGGCTTTAGTGTTCCTTTGGCTGAATGGCTAAGAGGGCCGTTGAAAGACAAACTTCGCTCTTTAATAACATCTGAGGCATTTATGGCTACAGGTATTTTTCAATCAGAAAAAATTAACATCATGCTAGAAGATCATTTAGCGAATAAAAAAAACCATGCAGACTCTCTTTGGACACTAATGATGTTAGGGTTGTTTATCGAACGAGAGTCCGCTAAATGAATATATTAACGATTTCTACTTTATATCCTAATAATAAAGATCCTAAACACGGAGTGTTCGTCGAAACAAGAGTTCGTCATCTAATTGCTGATTATCCTGAAATTAATACCACGGTTATTGCGCCAGTACCTTGGTTTCCCTTTTCTGATAAACGTTTTGGCGAATATGCAAAATTTTCAGGTGTTGTTTCTCAAGAAGTAAGACATGGTGTTGAGATTCATCATCCTAAATATCTTGTTTTACCAAAAATTGGTATGTATTTAACACCTTTTTTTATGAGTTTAGCGATAAAAAGAAAACTTAAACAATTAATAAAGCAAGGGCAACAATTTGATGTAATTGATGGGCATTATTTTTATCCTGATGGTGTTGCCATTGCCCAAGTAGCCAAGGAATTTAGCATTCCTTTTACTTGCACTGCACGCGGCACAGATATTAATTTGATACCTCAACAAGCCAAAGCAAGGGGAATGATCCAACAAGTTTTTAAATGTGCGGCTCATTTAATGACAGTATGTCAGGCGTTAAAAGATGAGATGTTAATGTTGGGAGCCAAAGAAGAAGAAATCACCGTACTTCGAAACGGGGTCGACCTTAACTTATTCGCTGCTTCCACAGAAGTTGAACAAGGTATTCTTAAAAAAGAATTAGGTATTGATACTCAATTAGTTATATCTGTTGGCTGGCTCATTGAGCGTAAAGGACACTACTTGGTTATAGAGGCATTAAAAAAGTTAACTAATGTAACGTTAGCCATTGCCGGCGATGGGCCAGATAGTAAAAAATTAGAAAAGTTAGTGAAAAAATTGGGTTTAGAGAAACAAGTTAAATTTTTAGGTTCTTTATCTCAACAAGAATTAAATAAATGGTTTAAAGCCGCAGACGTTACTGTGTTGGCATCTAGCAGAGAAGGCTGGGCGAATGTATTACTTGAGTCTATGGCTTCAGGTACACCTGTTGTAGCGACACGGGTTTGGGGTACACCAGAGGTTGTTGCCTCTGAGGTTGCTGGTATATTGGTAGAGCGTGATAGTCACTCGATACAAGAGGGGTTAAATCAGCTGTTAAATAATTTACCTGACAGAAAGCTGACCCGAGAGTACGCAGAGAAATTTGATTGGCACTCTACGTCTACAGGACAATACAATATTTTTAAACGGATTATAGAACAGTAATGAAAATTTTATATCACCATCGAATTGCTTCAAAAGACGGTCAATTTGTTCATATTGAAGAAATCACCAAACAATTAATTAAGCAAGGCCATGAAATTATCATGGTAGCCCCTAATGTTGCCCAAGAAAGTGATTTTGGTAGTGATGGCGGTTGGGTTTCAAAACTCCGCAGTAAATTACCTGCTTTTATAGCTGAGTTACTAGAGTGTATTTATTGTTTCTATGATTTTTTTAAACTTGTTAAGGCAATTGTTAAACATAAGCCTGATTGTATTTATGAACGCTGTAATTTATACCTGCCATCGGGGATATGGGCTAAAAAATTATTTAAGTTACCCTTTATTCTTGAAGTTAATTCTCCACTATATATTGAACGTTCAGAATATAGTGGTATTAAAATAGACTGGCTTGCTAAATGGAGTGAATATTATGTGTGGCGACAAGCTGATTTATGTTTGCCTGTTACTAAAGTATTAGCTGGTTACCTTCTTGAAGCGGGCGTAGCGAAAGAAAAAATATCTGTCACCCATAATGGTGTCGATACAGATGTTTTTAAGGTGCAGAATAAAGATAACCGAGCAGAGAAGTATAAAAACAAGCTGGTTATTGGTTTTGTTGGTTTTTGTCGTGAGTGGCATAAATTAGATCAAGTGATGGAGTTACTTTCGAAGCTTAAAAGAACGGATCTTTTTTTCCTATTAATAGGTGATGGTCCTGTCATTAATGAGTTAAAAGAAAAAGCTAAGCAACTTGATTTTGACAGCCAGTTTGAAGCGACAGGCTTAGTCTCAAGGAAAGATATGCCTTATTGGTTAGATCAAATGGATATAGCTTTACAACCTGCAGTGACCCCTTGGGCTTCACCTTTGAAAATGATTGAATATTTTGGTAAGGGCTTGGCAATAGTTGCACCGGATACTGAAAATATTAAGGAGCTTATTAAGGATAAGCACAATGGTTTACTCTTTGATGCCACAGATATCAGCTCAATGACCGAACAAGTGGAGTTATTAATTAATGACGTACCACTGAAAGAGAGTATTTGTGAAAACTCAGCAAAAACAATCGCCGATTTAGGTTTGATTTGGGCTGCGAATGCTGAAAAAATAGTTAATAACTTTGAAGTATTAATCAGGTCAAATGAAAAATGATCTTGTTTAGCATAACAAAAAGGTTTACTTCTTGTGGATAGCTTATTATTTTTAGTGAATATAATTTCAATAACATATTTGTGTTATTGGGCAGTTAAGAATGATAAGGACGACAAATAAAGTGCGCGATATTCTTCTCTTAATTGCGTTTCCGGTACTTCTTTATTTTGTTTTTCGTCGCCCATTTATTGGCACTTCATTATGGATGTGGAGTGCATTGTTCTTTCCTAATGGTTGGGTTTGGGGGCTAGCATCAAACATTAGATTTAATTTAATCATAGCTATTGTTACCATCGTTTCTTATCTATTTCAAAAAAACAAATTAAAAACAGAAATATCTAGTATTACAATATTAGTAGTTATATTTTTTTGTTGGACGACAATTTCTAGTATTATAACTATTTCTAATCCAGATAGAGTATGGCATGAATGGAATCTGTTCATGAAAATTATTATCTTTTATCTGGTATGCATTACTACGTTAAAAACTAAGCATCATTTAAATGTGTTTTTATGGGCTATTGTTTTGTCTGCTGCTTATTTTGGCGCGGGTGAAGGACTCAAGTTTATAATTACAGCAGGTAGTCATAAATTAGAAGGGATTCCTGGGAGTCGCTTACAAGATAGAAATGAATTAGCTGTAGCATTGAATGCGTCTATTCCCATTGCTATATATTTATATTCGATAACCTCTAATAAGATACTAAAAATAGGATTAGTATGTGTCATAATCCTTAATATTGTCTCTATCATTGGCTCAAGTTCTAGAGGAGGAATCGTTGCGCTGATAGTGGTTTCAGGATATTTTTTCTTAAAAAGCAAAAGAAAAATCCGAGTTTCTTTTGTAATGACATTTCTTGTTTTGATCGGTAGTTTTTTAGTTTCTGAAGATTGGCTTAATCGAATGAATACTATCGAAAACATGGGAGAAGATGCATCAATGTTGGGGAGATTCGCTGCGTGGAAAATAAATACATTAATAGCGCTAGATAATCCATTTTTCGGTGCAGGTTTTAAGGCATGTGAAAACATCTTAGTATGGAAAATCTATGAGCCTGATTTAAATACATTAGATTATATTATTGATACTAGTAGCTACGTAGCACCTTTTGCGAAAGCAGCACATAGTATCTATTTCCAAGTTTTGGGTGATCAGGGAATAGTAGGTTTTTTATTATACATTGCAATTCTAACTTCTGCCTTTTTTAAGTTCTCGTCTGCGAATAAAATGGAGAACCTCTCTCCTGATCTTAAATATATGTCTCAAATGGTACAGCTTTCACTTATAGCTTTTTGTGCAGGCGGGGCAGCTCTTAGTATTGCATATTATGATTTGCTATTTGCTTTAATTGCTCTTTCTCATTGCATAATGTATGTTTCAAAAAAAGAAAGCGAGGTCTCGTGTTAAATATTGTTATTAAATTTTTAATAAAAAAAGCATTTGGCAAAGCACCATATAGTAAATTATTAGTTTTTAGCTTTCATGATGTATATGAGGGCAAGTCTGACTTTACTGAATCTTCTTCTCTGTTTGGAAAAGTAAAGAATCAAATATATTGGATTCATAAATATTTTGATATCTTACCACTGGCTGAGGGGGTTGATTTATGCAGGAAAGGCTTATTAAAGAAACCTACAGCGTGTTTGACTTTTGATGATGGTTATTATTCTCATTATCAATATATATTACCTTTACTAACTAGTTTGGATATCAAAGCTTCATTCTTCATTACCAGTAAACACTTCGGAAATAGTTTGTTATGGAATGATTTGTTATTATTATTTTATAAGCGATCTTCGATATCAAATTGGAAAAAATTGTGTCATGAGTTAATAAAAATTGCGGATGCTAAAAGCAAAAAATCGGTGGATTACGCTTATATGGAGAGGATATTCAAATATTTATGTTTAGAAAAACGGAATGTAATAATAAATAAAATTAACTTATTAGAAGATATGACTATTTCTGCACAGCCTCGAATGCTCGGTGTTAAAGAAGTAATAGAGTTACAAATAAGCGGTATGTCAATAGGCGGGCACACTGTAAATCATCCTATTTTGTCAAAGGAAAGTACAGTTGTCGCAAAAAAAGAAATAATAGATAACCTCGAGGATTTACATAAAATAACTCAAGTTTTTCCATTGGAGTTTGCTATCCCCAATGGAAAACCAAAACTCGACTTTAGTGATGAGCACCTCGATATCTTATCAGAATCAGGGGTTAAATATGTTGTTACAACATCACCTGGTTATTTTGAAGCTGGCTCAGATCCTATGCAAATACCAAGAATAAGTTTAACGGGCAATAATAGTTTATCCTTTCTTAAGAGTATTATTGCGAATTATAAATCCCAAGGTGACTTTATTGAATGTAGGGGCTATGAAAGAGATAATTAAGTGGTTGTTCTTTAAAATAGGTTTGATGCGCATATTTCATCAATTTCGTAATAAAAAAACACTAACTATTATAATGTTGCACAGAGTCCTTCCTGATAAACAGGCCTTAGAGCAAGGTGCGGATTTAGAATGGACAATATCACCTGAACTATTAGATTCCATAATAGTCTTTGCGAAAAAGTATTATAATTTTATTAGTTTACAACAATTACAAAGTTGGCAAAGTGGTCAGGGCATATTGCCAGATAGAGCATTACTATTAACATTTGATGACGGTTGGGCTGATAATTATGGTTATGCTTTGCCGATAGTTAAGTTGCATAAAGTACCTGCAGTTATTCATCAGGTTTCTGATTGTATAGATAACCATGCATTTCTATGGCAAGAGCAACTAACAATACTTGCCAAATTAGATCTTTTATTATTTGATGAATTGTTAACTAAGTTAGAACTTAAGGTTAATTCACTATCAGAAGCTATTTTTGAAATTGAAAACAATGTAGAGAAACGTAATAATTTAATCAAATTATTACCTACTTTATTTCCATTGGCACAAAAAATGATGCTTAATAGTGACGAACTTATTAAAATGCAATCTCAAGGTTTTAGCCTCTCATCACATGGCAAAACACATTCGAAATTGAGTTTGTTATCACAGTCTGAATTACAGAAAGAATTGTCTGAATCGAAAAAATCTTTAGAGAAAATTTGTAAACAAAAAGTAACTAGTATTTCTTTTCCACATGGTGGAGTGAATACACAAGTTATACAGGAAAGTATATGTGCAGGTTATCAAACACTGTTTTCTAGTCAGAGCATTATTAACTTATTAGTAGACGGAAAAAAATTGTTTGGAAGAATTCATCTTTCTGCCGAAAATTGTAAAGAAAACAATTGCTTTTCATCAAAAAAACTATCGTTTTTTCTTTTTTATCGTACAAAAAAAACTGAGGTTGATATGCAATGCATGAAATAATTTTTGCAAGAAAAAAACTCAATGAAATGACTTTTTTAGAAATACATGAATGGAGTGAATTAACATCTTCTTCTACCCATTTTTCGTCACCTTTTTACCAATATGACTTCGCTAAAGTTGCAAATGATACAGGGAATTTAGTTGAAGTGATTTTAGGCTACGTTAACAAAAGTGTAGTGTTTATACTCCCATTTCAATATGATTCAATAATTGCAAAAATATTAGGCTTAGCAAGGCGAGTTGGCGGGCAATTGTCAGATTATTCTGGTGCTATTATTTCTTCTAATATAGCTTTTAATATAGATGTAGCAAGCCTTCCTTTGAGTTATTTGTTTTTAGATCATGTCCCTAAACAATGTCAAAGGTTAAATGTTGAAGAAGGATATTTTTATCAAGAAGATTCTTCTCAAATCATTCTAAGTGGCGATTCTGACACTTATTTTGATGAATTTAAAAAACGAAACAAAAAATATTATAATGATGTAAAAAGACTTGAAAGGATGGCAGAACGCGATTTTGGTCCAATAAATTTTACCTACAAATCAATTGATCAGAGGGAATTTGAGCATTTGATAAATAAAAAAATAGCTCAATATAAGCAAATGGGTGTTAAAAACCCCCTAGAAAAGGATTGGACAAAAGAAATGTTACGTACTCTTTTTAAAGGTGGGTTGGCTAATATAACGCCTGTCCTTTCAGTACTAAATGCAGGAGATAAATGGCTTGCTTCTCACTTTGGAGTGGAAGCAAATGGTATATTTCATTATTGGTTTCCAGTTCATAATAATGAAGTAAACAAGTACTCACCAGGTAAACAACTGCTTTTCAAGATAATAGAAAAAAGTTATTCAGAAAATATTCATTGTATAGATCTTGGTTTGGGTGAAACAGCATTTAAAGACAAATTTTGTAATAACTCGATTCCTTTATATAAAACACAAATGGTAAGTAATTCCATTTATGGCAAGTTTACTAAGGCTTACCAAGCTGCACTGTGGAAATTTAAAGCGGTATAATTGCAAGAAGAGACTTATTTGATGTTGAAGAATAATGTTAGTGTAATTATCCCAGCATTTAATGCAGAAAAAACACTAAAAAGAGCCTTCTTATCTACCTTAGAGCAAGGTATTGATAATGAAGTCATAATAATTAATGATAAGAGTTCAGACAAAACTTTAGAAATAGCGAACTATTTAGCTGATAAATATAAAAACATTATAGTATTGGATAATGAAGTAAATATTGGTGTTTCCGCTACGCGGAATAGAGGTATTTCGATTGCTAAAGGCGAATATGTGGCATTTTTAGATGCAGATGATATTTGGCTGCCTTTGAAACTACAAAAGCAATTAGAAGTATTCAAATTGACTCCTAATTGTGTCTTAGTGTCTTGTGACTGTTTACAGGTATCCCCATCAGGAAAAGCCTTAAAAAGAGGGCATATAAACAAACCTCCTGTTACTGGTACTCATGCGTGGATCACATTGTTGAAGTATAATTTCATGCCTACACCTACGGTAGTTACAAAAACAGACTTAGCATTAAAATTTGGTGGTTTTGATCAAAAATACAAAATTGCGGAAGACTTAGATTTGTGGATTAAGATAGCTAAAGAAGGTTCCGTTGCTATAGTTGAGGAAGTTTTAGTTCACTACTTTGATTATGATGGGAGTTTAATGAAAGTAGGTGAAATTGATCCTGCAGTAGTTATTTTAAATATGTTAGATAAGCACGTAAAAGGTGAAGCCAGAATTTCTAAAAAAGAATATCGTGAGATCTATAAAAAAAGATATTATGATTTTGCTATTCAGAATCATAATAATTATAAAAAAAGTAAAAAGTATATTGATAAATCCATAACATGTGGACTTCCTTTACTTGTAGCTTATAATTTTCTAATTCGTTCTTATTTTAATTCACACATAAGTCGTGTGTTACAGTGGTTTAAAAAGGGATAGCCAACGGTAAACATTACTAGTTAGTTTTTGATTTAGAAAGAGCCCCCTGTGTCAGAGTTGTTGTCGCCTCAATTGATTTTATAAATAAACAGGGTGCGGTAAGTTTGAGTTAGTGGATTATCAAAGGTATTCAAGTCAATTTAAAGAAGCAGTATTAAACAAGCTCAGTCAAATGGACTTGTCGGTCAGAAAGTTTGCAGAGCAAGAAGGTATAAATATTTCAACCCTGTATAGTTGGCAAAAGCAATTCAATGTCTCAGGTTTAAAATTGTCAAAAGTTAGTTCGTCAGATAAGTGGTCAAGTGAAGATAAGTTTGCTGCTGTGCTCGAAACATCCACATTGTCGGAAGTTGAGTTAAGTGAGTATCCAGGCAACTAGATCATCGACTGATAATGTAATTCTTGATGTCCAAGGACATCATAGCCACAGAGTAACCAATCGAGTTGCTTAGCGCTTAACGCAAATTCATTGCCGTTAACTTTGCTTGGCCATTTGAATTTTTTTTCCAAACGCTTTTGCCAGAGTGCAAAGCCTGTTTTGTCACAGTACAATATTTTCAGTTTGTCTTTGGATTTATTGCAAAAAACGAATAAAGCGCCGGTATAGGCATCACGATTTCCCCCCCGTGTCAGAATAGTTGTCACCCCTAAAATTTAAATTTTTTTAGATCGGGGAGTGGTAATCGAACAATAAATGTCTAGTTATTCGTAAGCGCGCATTTAAGCAGTGCGCTTAGCTATAATCGAAGTCTAGCTGCACATTCCACGGCATTAAGTCGGTAAAATCATCATCACCCTCTTGTCGATTCGGTAACGTTTTAAATAAATGCAGGAAGTAATAATAAGGATTGATGTCATTGGCTCGACACGTCATCACGATGCTATAAAGTGTTGCACTTGCCTGTGCACCCTGAACCGATTTTGAGAATAACCAATTTTTTCTTCCCGTGGTAAACGGCCTGATATCACGCTCGGTGATATTATTATCAATCCCTAGATGACCATCTTCAACATAGCGAATTAATTTATGCCATTGATTGAGATTATATTTGATTGCTTTGCCAATATAGCTACCCGGCATTATTTTCTCACTGGCTTCATCAAGCCATGCTTTGAATTGTATTAAAATCGGCAGGGCTTTTTCTTGTCGCAGTTGATAGCGAGCTTGGGGTGATAACTTTTTGTTTTTGGCTCCGGTTTCCAGTTTATATAATTGGCTGATAAAACTAATGGCTTTATGCGCACGACCTTTGTTTTTAGATCCGGCTTTTAATGCTTCATCGTATTTACGTCTGGCATGTGCCCAACAGCCAACAGGAGTAATACCTTCAAGACCGTCATAAACACTGTAACCGTCGCACTGTAAGTGACCTTGATAGCCCGCGAGGAATTCCTCTGCACAAGCCCAGCCTGATAGTCGTAAATAACCACGACTTGCTCACTGACTTCATTGCTACGATACACCCACATTTGTGAGTTGCTACTTGGATTATCACCTTCATCTAAGACTTGTACACGCGTTTCATCCGCGCATAAACTGTACTCGCTAAGCAAGTGTTTTTGCATCGCTTTCACTAATGGCTTGATAAGATTACCGGCTTTAATGCACCAATTGGCCAGCGTTCCTCGCGATAAACTTAACCCCCCTCGTCCAAAAATATCAACTTGTCGGTAAAGAGGGAGTGCATCGCAGTATTTGGCGGTAACCACCGCGGCTAATGCTTCAGGACTTGCCATGCTACCCGGAATAGGCTGTTTTGGTTTGGCTCTGTTGTAGAACACTGTTGTCACCCATAGGCAGCGATTAATATTTCCTGTTTATTAAGCTTTGCATTACTTTCCCTAAACCAAGCAAGGTAATTCGATAAATACTTTGTGGCTACTCCTTTCATTTTCCCGTTAACCCAACCCTTAAAGTGGGCTATTGCACCGTTCACGGTCTGGATATGGTAAACCTTATCTATGACTCTCTCCTTACCATTTATTAGTCGCTTATGGTCACAATTTTTTTGCTTGGCTATCGTCACATATGACCATGAGCCATCACTGCATAATACCGAGTTCTCAGTAATGTTAGGAGCTAAATTAGCGGCTATTTCTGCCGTTGTATCAGCCGATAATATCGGATTAATCATATGGTTACTGCGATCAATAGATAAAAGTACTGTGACCTGTCCTTTTCTAGTTCTTTTATCAATATTACCACCCCGTTTTCTGGGTTTAGTTTGCTTTGTTAATGTGTTCGAGCCTTTTTCTGAGTAGGCAAGGAAAAACTCATCAACTTCAATAATGCCAGATAATTTATCGTGATTTTTTCCTGATTGAGCACTCAAAAAACGGTGACGCCATAGAAAGGCTGTTCTAAGGTTAATATGACAAATATTAGCGGCTTCTCTTAAGGTTAATTTCAGCACCATACAACGTGCATATTCTTCCCATAAATAACTTTTACGTAGTTTCGCCAGTGGTGTACTCGTCTTATTATTAAAGGTTTTTAAGCAACCTTTACAACGATACCTTTGTATTGAACCAGACTTCCCCCATTTTTTTAAATGGATAGAATGGCAGTGTGGGCATTGAGATAGCGCATCGAAAAGTGGCTGAATTAACTCATCCGTACTAATTTCAGTGTCTAATGCTTGAATTGACTGGTGAACTACCTCTCTTTGCGCCGGTGTCATAGAGAAAAGTGCTTTCGTGATTAGATTAAGCTTACTTACAAATGATTTAGTCTTCATTGCTAGTACCTTCAATCAGTTAAGTCTTATTTATAAGTATAGACAACAATTAGCTACAACAGAGCCTTTGGTTTAGGGGCCGTTATTATTTTATTTGTCAGTTGCTCGTGCTCACAGCTTCTGCACGCATACTTAAATTGCTTGTGTTTAATCACGCTAATTTTGGCTGGACTGATTTTAATTTGCTTACTGTCTTCACTGCCACAATGATGCATTTGTTCACCGCAGCACGGACAATCAAGACTCGTCAAGGTGTGCTCAATCACTTCTCGTTCAAAATGCTCCGCCAGTGTTTGTTTGCCTTTTTTATGATGTTTTGGCGGCTCAGTCGTTTTATGCTGCTCGGCTTCGTTGAAGGTGCCCCGTGGGGCTTTTTCACTTTTTCGGCCGTAT
Organism: Colwellia sp. MT41; assembly: GCF_001444365.1. Taxonomy (NCBI): domain Bacteria; kingdom Pseudomonadati; phylum Pseudomonadota; class Gammaproteobacteria; order Alteromonadales; family Colwelliaceae; genus Colwellia; species Colwellia sp. MT41. The sequence goes on along the minus strand of NZ_CP013145.1, from coordinate 4,292,034 downwards.
TTTTGTGATTGTCTTAATTTGAGTTCAGCCAGTAAATGGTCTATGCGTGTTTGCATTTCAACTTTATCTTCGTGCAAGGCATCAATCTGCGCTTGCATGCGAGCAAGTTGCTTTTGGAGTTCGGCTAGTTGAGTCTGTTCAGTCATTGGCATAGCATGACACACGGGCAAGATCGTTCAAGGTGATAAAAACGATCCGGCCTATTTAAATCACCGATAGCCCGGATAAAGTCTGGTGTCGCGTTTTATTATTGACCGGTAACCCGGATAACAACCATTGCAACTGCCGTTGTTCAATGCTAATTGCTGACAGTACTTCGCTCTGTTTTGGCCACTGAAATCGCCCTTGCTCTAAGCGGCGATAATAGAGCCAGAAACCGTTGGTATCCCAAAATAAAATTTTTAATTTATCGCGTTGTTTATTACAAAAAACAAACCAAGCTTGACTCAAAGGATCAAGTAATAAGGACTCACTGACAATAATGCTAAGACCATTAATTGATTTTCTCATGTCGGTAGACCCTGTGACGAGGAACACCGATGTTGGGGAGTGCATCACAGTACCTTCAGTAGTTGTGCTAACGTTTGGTGCGCGAGTGTCGACTCAAACTCTAGTTGGTAACCCTGCGGCGTGGTCAATTTAATCATTGAGGATTGAGTAAAGAGCTGCTCATGAATAACCAAGGGGATCACTTGTTGCGGTTTAACGGCGAGTGTTTCGCCAGAAAGACGTTTACGCCAGGCGTAGAAAGTGGAGGTGTTAACGTTATTGTCGCGGCAAAATTTCATGATACTTAAACCACTATTTTTGTGCTGCTCAAAGATATTTTGCCAATGGTTGGTTTTTTGCCGTTTCTTCATAATTACCTCATGTTAATGTGCTGAAGTAATTATGCACAGCCTTGATTTATATTGGTATGTGGGGCTAATTTCGCGCTTACTAATCAAGCAAGAGAAAGGGTCAGCCAGTGCCAGGTAAGAAATCAACACCAGATCAATGGTCACATGAAATGAAGTTCGCGGTTGTTGTTGAAACGGCCTCCTTATCTGAATCAGAATTAGGCAAGTATTGTCGAACAAAAGGATTATTCATTGATCAGGTAAAGCAATGGAAGCAGCAATGTATTCAAGGCTTTCAGAGTAATGAACAACAAAACAAAACGATAAAGCAGCAAGCGAAAGAAGATAAAGCGGAAATTAAATCACTGAAAAAAGACCTGAGATATAAAGAAAAAGCATTGGCAGAAACTGCCGCTTTATTGGTGCTGCGAAAAAAGCTCAAGGCCTTTTACGGGGAATAAGCAGAGGACGATTAACGCCTCCCGATGAAAGGCTGACGCTCGTTACCCTCATTCAAGCAGCAATGAAAGACGGGTGCAGCATTCATGCTGCCTGCGTGGAAACGGAGTTCAGCTTGAGAACCTACCGTCGCTGGTTTTGTGGTAAAGAGATCACGGTAGATAAGCGGCCCGACGCTAAGCGCCCTGAGCCAAGTAATAAATTAAGCAAAGCAGAACGGAAAACTATTTTAGCGACGTGTAATGAGGCAGAATACGCAAATTTACCGCCTTCGCAAATCGTGCCTATTTTATTGGATGAGGGTATCTATCACGGCTCCGAATCGAGCTTTTACCGCGTATTAAAGCAAGCAGACCAGCTGCATCACCGAGGCCGTAGTCATGCGCCAAAGCGTGTAGGTAAACCAACGAGTTATACGGCACACAAGGCGAACGAAGTGTGGTCTTGGGATATTACCTACTTGGCTTCAACCGTTAAAGGGCGGTTTTATTACCTGTATTTGTTCGAAGATATTTATAGTAGAAAAATTGTGGGTTATGAAGTCTATGAGCAGGAATGTGGCAAGCGAGCAGGAAATTTATTACAGCGATGCATGTTACGCGAACAATGTCTTAATAGCCCATTGGTTTTGCATTCTGACAATGGTGCGCCGATGAAAGCTCAAACAATGAAGGCTAAAATGGAAGAGCTTGGCGTATTACCATCATACAGCAGACCAAGGGTAAGCGATGATAATCCTTATTCAGAAGCGCTATTGAGAACCTTAAAATATCGCCCTGAATGGCCATCTTCAGGCTTTGCTAATTTAGAAGTCGCTAGAGATTGGGTGCAAAATATTGTTGATTGGTACAATAACAAACATCGGCACAGTAAAATAAACTTCGTTACACCAGGGCAACGGCATCGAGGTGAAGACAAGGTTATTTTAAGTAAGAGAGAATTAGTACTCGAAAAAGCAAAAGAAGCAAACCCACTACGGTGGTCGAGAAAGATCAGGAATTGCGAGCCAGCAGGCTCAGTATCATTGAATCCAGAAAAGGAAAGTATAAAAAACGAACAAAAAGAAGTCGCTTAACAAAATTAGGGTAAACAGTGCCAACTATCTGGAAAAACACCGATTTAGTTCATCTTCAACCAGTGCAGCAAGCCCATTTATTGCTTTGCGAAAGTCGACAAAATCTCGATATAAGAAAACGGCTGATGGCTCAATAAACATCTTCATACAATAAGCTCGCGTAATAATTGGCTTAAGTAAGTAACCGAGGTTGATGCCGGTAAACTGATATTTGCTTTACCCACGGTAACTGTTATGAAAGTTTGCTCTTCAATAAGTTCCACCTGTTGTGTTATTTTGGCGCGAACAAAGTTGCCTGACGACAAGCTGAGTTTCTTCCTAAGGGCATAATAGCGGTGTTTTTCAAGGCAGTTGTCGCCTAAATTGTTAAGCAGCTTCTTTGTATTGCTCTGGATTTAGCTCCACAGCGCCTATTGGCTGCCAGTTTTGCATGCTTCGGCCTGAACCGATCACCCGTTTCGGTATTATCCGATCATTGATTTCGGGATTAACCGATCACTCCTTTCGCTTTGAACCGATCGTTTTGGAACTATTTCCGAAATAGGTGATCGGTTGTCCGAAACGCCTCTCTTTTTCGTTTTTCATCAATAAGTTACTCTCTATTAATCACAACAAATGGTTTTGGGGAATAACATGCGAAAAAAGAGAACACCAATGAGCAAAATAAATGACGTCTTACGTTTAAAATTTGAAGCGAAGCTATCTCATCGGGACATTGCCTTATGCCTAAAAATTGGCCCTGCCACTGTTTCTGAAATTCTCACGCGCTTTAAAAATGCAAAGTTAAGCTGGCCATTACCTGACGATCTTAGCGAGGCCGTACTTGAACAACGCTTATTCCCAGGTAAAGGCTCTTCAGCAACGAAAGAAGTGCCTGATTTTGCCTTGATGCATAAAGAGCTGAAGCGCAAAGGCATGACTAAAATTCTTTTGTGGCAAGAGTATCAAGCAAAGTACCTAGAAAAGGCTTATGCCTACACTCAGTTTTGTGAATACTATCTACGCTGGAAGAAAAAGCTTAAACGCAGCATGCGCCAACATCATATCGCAGGTGATAAACTCTTCATTGATTACTGTGGTCCAACCGTACCAATCGTTAACCCTGATACCGGAGAGTGTCGCAATGCACAGATATTTGTCGCGACTTTAGGCGCATCGAACTACACCTTTATTGAAGCCAGTGCCAGTCAAAAACAAGAAGATTGGTTAATGGCACATGTCAGTGCGTTTGAATTTTTTGGTGGTGTGCCAAATTTGCTAGTGCCTGATAACTTGCGCAGTGCGGTGACTAAAGCGGATAGATATGAGCCAACTCTTAATGAGAATTATCTCAAGTTAGCGCGTCATTACAACACCGCAATAATGCCAGCAAGACCCTATAAACCCAAAGATAAAGCAAAAGCTGAGAATGCCGTCCTTATCGTTGAACGATGGATATTAATGCGCATACGCCATCAAGTGTTCCACACCTTGGCGAGCTTGAATCACGAACTAAAATATCTACTCAAAGACTTAAATCAACGTAAATTTAGGCAGTTACCGGGCAACCGTGAAAGCTTATTTGAGCAACTTGACCGTCCAGCATTAAAGCCACTTCCTCAATATCCCTATGAATATGTTGACCACCATCACGCCAAAGTCGGCATTGATTATCATGTGCTTTATAAAAAGCATGCTTACTCGGTACCGCATATTTATAGCGGTGAGCGTGTTGATACGCAAGCAACCGTTCGCATGATAAGAATTTACTTCAAAGGACAATGTATTGCCCAACATCCTAGAAGCCATAAGGAAGGTGGATTCACGACCATAGCAGAGCATATGCCGTTAGCGCATCAAAAACAGCAGTGGTCACCACAGCGCTTGCTTAGTTGGGGAAAAAGCATTGGGTGTGGCACTCGTAGTGTCGTTGAGCACCAACTTAATAGCAAAACGCATCCAGAGCAAGCCTACCGAGCCTGTTTAGGTTTACTTAGTTTAGCGAGGAAATATACAGAGGCTCGTTTAGAGCAAGCTTGCCAAAGCGCATTGCTGTTAGAAAGGCCAGACCGATTTACCGTAAAAAACCTCCTTGAAAACAAACGAGAAAATGTTGCTCTTGAGCAAAGCCAAGAGTCAAACGAGCCGATAAAACACCAAAATATCCGTGGTTCAAAGTACTACAACTGAGGAAAACAACATGAATGATATTGTCATCGAACAACTGCGTAGTTTACGACTTAGTCCATTCGCTAATGCGCTTGAATTACAACGTCAACAACCGACTACGTTTAATGAATTAGGGTTTGAAGAAAGACTGACTCTGCTACTAGATCATGAACTCATTGAACGTGAAAATGCGCGAGTAAAGCGTTTACGAAAGCAAGCAAATTTTCGCCTTGATGCGCCACCAGAAAAGCTTAACTACAGCATTGAACGAGGCTTGATAAAGAGTGAGATTGCACCACTCATCGGTGGCAACTACCTGCAATTAAAGCAAAATATACTTATCACCGGCAAAACAGGCTGTGGCAAAACCTATTTAGCTTGTGCGCTTGGCGAGCAAGGATGTCGCCAACAATACCGAGTGAGATATTATCGTTTAGGGCGGCTACTTGATGCACTCATCGCGGCACGAGTTGACGGTAGTTACACGCTGTTGATGAATCAATTAAGTAAGGTTGAACTGTTGATCTTAGATGACTGGGGGCTAGAAAAAATGACCGCTCGACAGGCCAGCGAATTGCTTGAGGTTATTGAAGATCGTTATCAAGTTAACAGCACTATTATTGCTAGCCAAGTGCCCGTTAAAGAGTGGCATCAACTGATAAGCAATCCCACAATTGCCGATGCGCTACTTGATAGGTTGATCCATAATAGCTACAAAATTGATCTTAATGGAGACTCACAAAGAAAAAAAATTTGACTCTATCCGATCACTAGGTATAAATATTAACTATGAAAAAGAGAGTGAAAAAAAGTGATCGGTCCATCCGAAATACGCAAGTTTCTTTCACTTTTTGACCATCGCTCTGGATGCTCATTTCTTTTTTCCTGATACAACGCTTTTCGTTTCGCTAATATTTCTACATCAAGCCCTTCGTGCCTTTGGTTTGGCGTGACAAACCTGATCCGACTATGGCGATGTTCATTGTTGTACCAGTAAACGAACTTCTTTACCCACTTACGTGCCTCATCTAAAGATTTAAAACCTTTACCAGGCCAGCTAGGATGGTACTTAACCGTTCTAAACAGTGCTTCTGAGTACGGATTATCATTACTTACCCTTGGGCGACTTCGCGAGGTAACAACACCTAAATCATACATCTTGGCTCGCATCGTCAAACTTTTCATGGGCGCACCATTATCCGAGTGCAATACTAAGTCTGTTTTTAAACATTTCTCGCTCCAAACACTACGCTCTAATAACGCTGCCGCTTGCTCACCTGTTTCGTTGGTGTGAACTTCCCAACCAACGACTTTACGGCTGTAAATATCTTCAATCATATACAGGTAATAGTGTTGCCCTATCACAGTTGTTGGCATATAACTGATATCCCAACTCCATACTTCTTTGGGCTTTTTAGCAGTATAACTCGTTGGCCTTTTATGGCTATTTCTCGGTTTAGCTTTACCTCTGTGATGCAGCATGTTCTCCGCTTTTAATAGGCGATAAAAGCTCGACTCAGAAGCAATATATTCACCTCTGTCTGCCAGTATGGGTACTATCTGGCTTGGTGGCAATGAGGCAAACTCTTCCACATTACAAACGTCAATAACTGCTTATCGCTCTTTTGCACTTAGCTTGTTCATCGGCTCTGGCCTAATAGCTGTTGGTCTTTTATCTTCACCAATAGTTCCATCAATACGCCAACGCTGTAAAGTTCTTGCTGATAAGCCAATAACCTCACAGGCCTTATCTTGCCTATCGGTCAGCGGTATTAGCTGTCTTCTTTTTCGGCTCTGTTGTAGCTAATTGTTGTCTATACTTATAAATAAGACTTAACTGATTGAAGGTACTAGCAATGAAGACTAAATCATTTGTAAGTAAGCTTAATCTAATCACGAAAGCACTTTTCTCTATGACACCGGCGCAAAGAGAGGTAGTTCACCAGTCAATTCAAGCATTAGACACTGAAATTAGTACGGATGAGTTAATTCAGCCACTTTTCGATGCGCTATCTCAATGCCCACACTGCCATTCTATCCATTTAAAAAAATGGGGGAAGTCTGGTTCAATACAAAGGTATCGTTGTAAAGGTTGCTTAAAAACCTTTAATAATAAGACGAGTACACCACTGGCGAAACTACGTAAAAGTTATTTATGGGAAGAATATGCACGTTGTATGGTGCTGAAATTAACCTTAAGAGAAGCCGCTAATATTTGTCATATTAACCTTAGAACAGCCTTTCTATGGCGTCACCGTTTTTTGAGTGCTCAATCAGGAAAAAATCACGATAAATTATCTGGCATTATTGAAGTTGATGAGTTTTTCCTTGCCTACTCAGAAAAAGGCTCGAACACATTAACAAAGCAAACTAAACCCAGAAAACGGGGTGGTAATATTGATAAAAGAACTAGAGAAGGACAGGTCACAGTACTTTTATCTATTGATCGCAGTAACCATATGATTAATCCGATATTATCGGCTGATACAACGGCAGAAATAGCCGCTAATTTAGCTCCTAACATTACTGAGAACTCGGTATTATGCAGTGATGGCTCATGGTCATATGTGACGATAGCCAAGCAAAAAAATTGTGACCATAAGCGACTAATAAATGGTAAGGAGAGAGTCATAGATAAGGTTTACCATATCCAGACCGTGAACGGTGCAATAGCCCACTTTAAGGGTTGGGTTAACGGGAAAATGAAAGGAGTAGCCACAAAGTATTTATCGAATTACCTTGCTTGGTTTAGGGAAAGTAATGCAAAGCTTAATAAACAGGAAATATTAATCGCTGCCTATGGGTGACAACAGTGTTCTACAACAGAGCCTCTTTTTCCTTCCAATAGGCATCGAACTTTTTTCCTAATACGAGCAATGCAGCAGTTTCTGCTAAGGCCTTGTCTTTTCGGTGCAGCTCACGCTCTAATTATTTAATACGTTTTTTATCTGCTTTTTGCTCTGGTGTACTCTTTGTACTCTTTGTTCTTTTTGTCGACTTAGCAGTACTCCCTGCGATGAAAGCTTGTTTCCAGACTTTAATTTGCTCAGGATACAAACCTTTGGTTCGACAATATTCACTTAAATCAACCTCCGATAATGTGGAGGTTTCGATCACAACAGCAAACTTCTCTTCGCTTGACCACTTATCTGACGAACTAACTTTTGACACACTAAAACCTGAGACATTGAATTGCTTTTGCCAACTATACATTGTTGAAAGATTAATGCCTTCTTGCTCAGCAAACTTTCTGACCGACAAACCACTTTGACTTAGCTTATTTAATATTGCTTCTTTAAACTGGCTTGAATACCTTTGATAATCCACTAACTTAAACTTACCGCACCCTGTGTATTTATAAACTTAATTGAGGCGATAACAACCCTGACACAGGGGGAAATGATCTTCCCCCGCTTTAACGGACACCAAAATCTAACTAAAGATGAGGTGTTCAATGCCAAAGTACAACAATCCAAGACGAACTTGGAAGTATTCAAACGACTTCAAAGTCACCGCTGTTCAACTTAGTTTCGTTGTTGGCGTCACAATAAAATCTGTCGCACTAAAGCTCGACATTCACCCGTTCATGCTGTCACGATGGCGAAAAGAATATCGCGAAGGAATTATTGTGGCGGATAAACGTAAAAAAGTAGCTGGGCAATCGAAAGCAAAAAAACAACTGACCAACGAACAAAAACTTGAGCGTGAAAATAAACAGCTTAAGGAGGAGTTGTACGTGCTAAAAAAGTGGCAACGGTATCTTGCCGAGGAACATCAGCAAGATATCGATTCATCGAAAAACTCAGAGCAGAAGTAAGTGTTAAAGCATTAATTCATCTGCTTGGTGTATCCAAAAGTGGGTATTACGATTGGAGAAATCGTCAGCCTAGCGATCGTTTAATTGAAGATGATGAACTGAAGGTTAAAATTCAACGAATATTCACTGAGAACAAAGGGCGATATGGTAGTCCCCGCATTTTTAAGGCCTTACAAAAGCAAGGCTACAAGATAGGTAAAAAACGTGTAGAACGTTTGTACCGTGGACTTGGCCTGGTTGCTAGAGTGATGCTCGTGACGACTCGTTCGGCCGCTTATAAACGTTTCCTCGTGACAGGTGACAATTTACGCCCTGATGGTGATGTGCCTACCGCAGTCAATAAAGTGTGGGTTGCCGACGTTACTTATTTAAAGGTAAAAGGTGTATGCGTTATTTATCCGTGATAATGGATTTGTATTCTCGACGTGTTATTAGTTGGAGTTTAGATAAAAATAGAACAGCACAAGTAACGAAGCGGACGTTACTCAATGCCGTTAAAAAGAGAAAGCCACAAGGTGATTTAATGCTACATACCGATAGAGGCGTTGAGTATCGCGGACAAGTTTATCAAAAAGCATTGAAACGAAATGGGATAGTGCATAGTTTGAGTCGAGCAGGAAAGTGTACGGACAATGCTCATATGGAGTCATTTTTCCATTCAATGAAAACGGAAGCTATTCGTGGTAATGTTTTTAAAACTGATGCACAGTTACGAGGAACACTTGGCAATTATATTAACAAATACTACAATGCGACAAGGATGCATTCAGGTATAAATTATTGCTCACCGATAGAATATGAAGCAATAGCAGCGTGAAAAAAAATGTGTCCGTTTTATCGGGGGAAGATCAAAAGCTCGACGTTGATAATTGCTGTTGTTGGCAATAATCAATAATGGTTAAGCCGCTGGTTTGTTGATCTTCAATGATGGTTTGCCATTGTTCTTGGCTACGTGAAATTCTCATGCTTATCTCCTATATTAAATGAGGAGATAATGTAGATGAGATCAAGTGCTAGAGGCAGGTGTCGTTAGCTATACGCTTACATTTAGGCGACAACTACCTTGAAAACACCGCAAGTGTACTTCTGGGGATCCCCCATTTTTAAACGACTACTATTTTAGGAGCTGGTAGAGATTTTTAGCTAATTGCCTTCTTGTGTGAAGTCTTGCCCAATCTTGTCTTTCATCATCATTAATGGGTATTCTGCTGCTAGCAATGTTACTTAAAGCTTTTTTTACTGTGGTTTTATTATGCAAAGGACAAAGTATTCCAGCTTTTAAAGTTTCTACAAGGTATTGACTTTCACCTTCTACACCCAAAAGTAATATTGGTTTTTTACTAGCTAAATAATAAAATATTTTACCAGGTAAGTAATTGGATAGTTCTTTATTAGAGATTAAAATCAACGCATCAACACTTTCCAAATTCATTGCGTCTAACACTTCATTAATTGGTATTTGGGAATAAATGTTGATAGTGAGATTATGCTCATAATTCGCTATAGTCTTTTTCATACACTCTGAAATTGAACCAATTATTGATAAAATAATTTTAGTATCTTTATTAATTTCAGTTAGAACTTCTAGGAAAGCTTGAGGCACAGAGTGTTCTGCAAAATTACCAAAAAAGCATAGGTTTAGATGCTCTTTTTGAGTTTTTAATTTTAACTTAGTTTTGTTTAAATCTGAATCATCCCATCCATTGGGTATTACAATAGATTTCCCGAAAGAAACTTTACCGAAGTGCTCGCCATTCGAAATCAACTGACTGCGTGTGGTAAAAATAATTTTATTTGCATGTTTTTGAATTACTGTTTCCCATTTTGAATCTCCCGGTTCCTTTGATACAAAATCAAAAGGGCATAAGGTCCATTCGTCTCTATAATCAATAATTAAAGGGGCGTCAAAATATAATGAGGTATAATATGCGGCTATGAAATAACTAAACTCTGGGCCGCTAGCTATAATTTTTTTTGGTGGTGTCTTTTTGTATAAATATATAGCTTTGAGTGCCATTAATATTGCTTTAATAAAGGAGCCAGATGATTTTGGGAACAACTTGTAAGAGGGGGAAATATCTGAATAAACATAAGTAACGGAAGAATTTTTTGGTAATTCTTTTAACATATTTTCATTGACACTTGATGTGTTTTTTGCTGTTGCTTTGAGTGTTATTACTTTAATCTGTAAACCATCATCGGGTATATATTTCACCCATGAATGTGGCCTAAATATACCACCACCTTTTTCAGGGGGAAAATTAGAAAATAAAAGTACACAATCTCCTTTATCCAAATCATGAGAAGAAAGCAGTATAATTGTTTTAAGCTTTAGCCAAAGACAGTAAGAAATTGCCGTATCAAACAATGAAGAATAGATTATCTTAATAGTATTCATAATGTCCTAGTGTGCAATCTTGTTAATTAAATTATTAATTATGTTTTCTAAGTATATTGTCGATTTAAATTTATATGGCGTAAGCTTTATAAATGAAATAAATATTATTGAGTAAGCTATTATACCCACAAATATCAGTATGATTAAGCTAGAGATATTTTTATCGGGTAATAGTTCTATCGCTTGTAGTAGTATAATATACATACAAAACGAGGCAAATAAGCTAGGTGTAATTGACGTGCCCAATCTAAGCAGACTCAGTTTAGTTACGCTTTTGATAATTATGAGATAACCCACTAGTACTATAATTCCAAGTAAAGAGCGAATAAGTGCAAAAGTGACCAAGTCTTTATTTGAAAAATATAGTAAGGTTAAAACCAGCACAACAGAAGTAATAAGGTCGACTTTGAATATTGTTTTTGTGTGGTTTAAAGCACTAAGAGACGCTTGAAATATTATTACCAGCCCACTAAATAGACCTAAATAAACTAGCACAGATAATATTGGGCTAGCAAAGTGCCATTGCTCACCTAATATATTAATGACAACGTATTCAGACAACAAAGATAGTCCTATAGCTGCAGGAAGCATTATTGATGTAAGCAAAGAGAAATATTTCTCAATAACTGATTCTACTGTTTCGGAGCTGCTTTTTGCCTTTTGCACGCTGGTCATAATTATTTCCCCTAAAGGAGAAGCGATTTGTTCATATATTAACATTGAAAATTCTTTAGCAACCGTAAATAAGCCTAGTTCTGTTGATGTAAAAGCCTTCGCTAAAATGAAAGTATCTGCTTTTGCTCTTGCGTACCCTACAAAACCTCTAAAAAAAATCCATTTAGAATAATTCCATTGGGCTTTAATATTAATAAGGGTAAAAGAGGGTTTGTAAGGTGCAATAATAAAGCTTCCTATACTCATCGATGAAAAATACAATATAGTTCCGCCGATTAAGGCCCAGTGACTTTTTAATTGATAGGCTAATGCCAGAGTAAAGAAAAAACTGAGAAAGCGTGAAAAAAGTGTCAACTTAAAAATACCGCCATAAGAAAAATTTCGTTTCTTTAGATAGATAGCAGGGCTTTCAATGCTATTTATTAGAGGAACTAATGCTACCACTATAATAGTGGTATAGAGATCCGGTTTATCAAAAAATCCCGCAATAGATTTTGAAAATATTACAACGCCAATTGCAAGAAAAATTTTGGATAGAACATTAAGTGTCCAAGCTGTATTTAATTCTTCATTTGATATTTGTTCTAAACTGAGTAAATATTGTTTAAAACCAGTTTCAGTAAAAATGTTAAAGAAGTAAATTATTAGCATTGTTATTGCAACTAACCCAAAATCACTTGGTGTTAATAGGCGCGCTAAGATTACAGTGCTTATTAAACCTAACCCTTTAGCTAGCCAACTAGCGGAAATCATAAGTGCAGAGCTATGCAGGGCATTGTTATTTGACATAGCTATAAATCCCTTAGAAAATTGGCTAGGTTCATGTTGATTATACTGCGATCTGAGTGTGTTAAGTTTTGGTCTTTCATTTTAGGTTCATTGAGCATTTGAGTAGTAATTAGCAGAGCAATTTCCTGTGGTGATTGAACCCCTTCTTGCCTATCAAATTTAATAAGCTCTTTTGATAGGGCACTAGAACTTGGAGAAAGGGCTAATATTGGCTTCTTAGTTTTTATTATATCGTATAATTTGCTGGGTATTTGATTATTAAATATTTCTTCTTGAATTATGATCGCCAGATCACATTGATATATTTCACCTATAGATTCTATATAATCAATGGACTCCTTGAAAGTAATTAAGCTTTCCAGCCCCATTTGGTTAATTGTCTGCGTTAATGTACTCCATGGTGAACAACCTCTAAATATTAGTTCAAAACTTTGATTGGTTATCGTGCCATCACTTTTAAGAAGTTGGATTGCTTCTAATAAAGGTAAGGGATTCCTCCCTATGACGTATAAACTCCCAGAGTGCAATAAAGTAAATTTTTTATTTCTTGTTTTGGGGAGTTGTGATCTAGCTAGTGTGTGAGCATCTATTATAAAACCATTTTTGAAACAAGCTGTTTTTTTATTGTGTAATTCAGGGAAGCACTGCTTATATAACATTAAGCATTCTTCCGTTGTAGTTATTACATAGGAGGCAGACTGAATTGCTTTTTTTTCAATCCAACGATATAAGTAATGGTAAGGAACATTCTGTCCATCATACCTATATCTAAATGGATCTCTCAACTCTAAGACTAGTTTAATCTTAGTCAGTTTATGTAGGCAAATAGCTACTAATAAACTGGTATAATTAGGGTAGCTTACATAGATGATATCAGGGCGCGATTTTTTTATTAAACGCAACCCTTTTGGAATGGCAGTAAATAACCATGAAAGCCACCTGTCAGGTATTTCTACAAATTTAGGATATTTACCAAGGATTGAAAATATTTTGGTGGAATCTCTTGCTGCCGTACGATGAACTTTTGCATTACTGTTAAAATAATTAAACGAATAGTCAACACTAGATAGTGAGTTTTCTTTGACTGTGAGTACATCAACATTCCAACCATTATCAGTAAAATCCTTACATAAAAAGAAATTACGACAAGCCCCAGGCCCTAACTTAGGAGGATATTCTGTTGATATTACCAGTAAGTTTTTAAACATTAATATTCAATAAAAACAATTCATGTTATAAATGACTAGAAGAAGTCTAGGCATTATCCCACGAAGAAACAGTGTTTTCAATTTTATAAAAATGGAGTTATAGCGATGCAGCGATTATCAATTTTGTTTGCAACATCAATCATGCCAAATAGTTATAATAAAGACCTTGCGAAATCTTTAAGTAATTATCATGATGTTACTTTTGGTGTTGACAATTTTTGGTTATGCATGAGGGAGTATGACATAGTACATATTCATTGGCCTGAAGAATTAAATTATTGGAAGGAATTAAGTCAAAGAACTTTAGATAGATTGAATACTGTATTAGAGCATTGGTCAAACCATGCAAAAATAGTGGTGACCATGCATAATGAACGTCCTCATAATTCTACTAACTCATTAAATGAGCAGTTATATTCTATTGTATATTCTTTTGCAAATGCAGTAATCCATTTAGGTTCGCATAGTCTTTCTCTTTTTCATAAAAATTACCCAGATTTAACCCCTCTCCATAGGATCACTTTTCTCCAATCATATTGTCGTGAAAATAAGGATATGAATAAACAACAGGCGAGGAAGTCTTTAAATATAGATGAAAATAGAAAGGTCATGTTGGTCTTTGGTTCTATTCGAAATTTTGATGAGGAAAAGCTAATCATAGAATCTTTTAAAGCTTGTAATATTAATAATAAAACCTTATTAATTGCAAATTGGCGCGGGTTTAATAGCTCTAATAACCTTATAAGTAAAGTGTTTTTTAAACTTTATAATTTTTACATGACCAAAATTAAAAAATATGTATTACATGTAGGTGAGGTAGAGCCTAGCTCCATTGATCAATACTTGTGTGCAGCGGATATTCTTTTTATTCCTCGCCTAGTGGGATTAAATTCAGGCGTGATTTCTTTAGGTTTTTCATATGGTTTAGTTGTAGTAGGTCCTGAGATAGGTAACATGAAAGAGTTATTACAGGAAACCGGTAATCCTACGTTTAACCCTTTAGAACCTGAAATTGTAAGTAATGCCATTAATCAAGGATTTTCCTTGGCTTCAAGATGTAAGGGAGCGGAAAATCTGAAGTTCTCTAATACTTCATTGAATATTAACGAAATAACAAAGCAACATTCATCATTGTATTTGGAATTGGTAAGACGTGAGGTGTAAAATGGCTAATAAGTATTAAAAGTGTATAAGATTTTCGTGTGATGATATAACTATTTGTCTTATACCTGCTTTGCAAAAAAAATACCCTGCAGCTAATTTTACATACTTTGATACCGGGTGATAGTTATTGAAATAGAGTATATAAAATGAAGACGTTTGTAGGCTATTTGGTACAAGCACATAAATTAAATTTTCGATATAGTCGTTTTCTACAACTTTAATAATGGTGATTTTGTTTTTATGGTCAATATGTACTTATTCAGTGTGGGAGTCATTTTTCATTTTATAGCTCTTTTCATGGTGGTTCTAGGGCTTAAATTCTTTGTTTCAAGCGAAATACCTCTTCCTATTTTTGCAGAAAAAACAAAACAAAATATAAATAATAATTATCCATCAATAGCACAATTTATCAGTCCAACCCTATCTGAAATTTCATCATGGCAACAAAATATTGAATATGGTTTTAAAATTGATCCTCTCAAATGGCAAGGTGTTGGGGCAAATGCAACTAAAATTTCATCAAGACTAGTACAAAACAAAATAAGTGTTAGTTCTGTTTCACAACTAATAAATGCTTTAAAGAGTGTAAAACCAGGGCAAGTTATTGAATTACAACCTGGTATATATGAAATTAAAAAATATAAGGTTAATATTTATGAAGCGGGAATCCCTTCTTTTCCTATCCGTATTATTGCTAAAAAATTAGGAGAGGTGGTCATTAAGTTGAAAGGCGAGGGTTTTGTTGTTGATCAACCTTATTGGCAATTTGAGAATCTTTACTTAATTGGCAATTGTCACACTAACCACTCCAGTTGCGAGCATGCTTTTCATGTTGTAGGTAAAGGATCTAATGTTGTTTTTAAAAATAACATTTTTCAAGATTTTAATGCAGCGATAAAAGTTAATGGTTTAAACGGCGATTATCCTGATAATGGTAAAGTACTGGGTAATACTTTTTATAATACATCGGCCAGAGAAACAGCTAACCCTGTTACGCCAATTGATCTAATGCATGCTAATAATTGGCAAGTTTCATCGAATTTTATTTTTGACTTTATTAAAGCTGGGGGGAATAAAGTAAGTTACGGTGCATTCTTTAAAGGGGGAAGCATTAATGGTGAGTTTTCTCGCAACTTGGTTATGTGTAATGCCAACTTAAAATCTGATTCAGTTGCTATTGGTTTGTCTCTTGGCGGCGGAGGTTCACCTGATAAGTGGCACAGAGATAACAATGCTTTTGAACATGCGAATGGTATTATTCGTAATAATATCATTATGCATTGCGCTAATGATGTGGGTATTTATATCAATAAAGGAAAAAACACACTTATTAGTCATAATATTTTGTATAACACGGTTGGTATTGATGTTCGGTTTAAAGAGAGCTCAGTTGTATTCAATCAAAATATTTTGTCAGGAAGAGTATTAGGGCGTGATAATGGTGAATTCTATATGACTAATAATTTGGTGATGTCTAGAACTTGGCTAACCGCAGCAGAACCTTTAAATGAAATTTTTCAAGCCCCTACAAATGGAAATTTCATTTGGATTGATAAATTTAAAGAGTTAATAAGCTATGAAAGCAGTAATAAACATGTCGACTTTTGTGGGTATATGGTTGATGCAAATTATTTAGGGGCATTTTTTGATGAAAAATTTTGTCTCGATAAAGTAAATTTAACCAATCCTAACCGCCAATTTAAATATAGTGATGTCGATGAAAAGTAAGTTTTTTAATTATTTTGTATACAGTGGTTTGTGCTTTCACTTATTGTTAGTTACGGTGTTTCTATGGCAACCTCAGTTACTTCTTAAAATTTATTCCCTATCAATTAACTATTACTATAACAAAATTGCGGACTATGAATATTCTCATTTAGTGGCTGCTGAGAAAACAGTTGAGCAGCAAATTGATATGGTCTTTATACCTTGGCAATCAATAAAAAGCTCAAGTGTTAAAAGTAAACAAGTGGCTGTTAACGGTATCGATTTTATAAATTTGAATCAAGCGCTTGAAAATTTAAAAGATGGTGATGAACTTCAGTTTTATAGTGGTGTTTTTGATACCCCTTTTTTGATAGATAAAAATGATATTACCATCACAGGGGTGGGTCATGTTGTCTTTGAAAAATCAGCTTACAATGGAAAAGCTTTTATCGTTAATAAAGGGCGTAATTTAACGATAAAAAATATTGAATGTCGTTATATTAGTGTTGCTGATAAAAATGGAGCTTGCGTTCGACAGGAAGGTTTAGGGCTAACACTGGAGCATGTGTACTTTCATCATAGTGAAAATGGTATTTTAGAGTCTGCTAAAGAACAGGGCAATATTTATATCAGAGATAGCAGGTTTGAGTTGTTAGGCAAAAATGGCAGGGCACATGCAATATATAGTAATAAAGCCAATTTATATATTGAAAACAGTCTCTTTATTGCTTCAAAAGATGAAGGGCATACGATTAAAAATAGGGGGGCTGAAACTTATATTACTCATAGCTTAATAACCTCTATGTCATCTAATGATAGCCGCTTGTTAGATATTTCTAATGGTGGTGTGCTCAACATTAACTACTCACTTTTACATCAGGGCCCGTTATCTGCGAATGGTCAAGCAATTTCTTTCGGTTTAGAGGGAATAAAACACGATGTAAATTCTATAAGGTTACAAGATAATATTATTTTGCTAGAAAGAATTAAACAGAACGTATTACTCGCTACAGGGGAGCATAATATTGATAGTGTTATTGCTGGTAATATTATTATTAATAAAGACGCTGTGGATGAATTTCAAGGTAATTTTTATTTTGAAAATAGAGATGGGGCTGGTTTTCCTAAGTACCCTTACTTTCCTAAGGTACTTTGTCAGTTGATTACCCCTTGCCCTTTGCTTTCAGCTGATTGATTGTTTAGAGCACGAAATTAGCTCCCTGTGGCAGGATTGTTGTCACCCTTTAGTTTTTTATAAACAAGGGGCTGTTATTGAGTAAGAAGTGCCTAGATATTCAGCTGAACGAAAACAGGAAATTTCAAGTAAAGCATTACTTTCACAAAGTAGATCGGTGAGAGAAGTTTCATTTGAAGATGCGTCAATTATCAAATGTTGTATTATTGGCTCAAACAGGTAAGAAAATCGAGTCAGGCTTTGCTAGGAAAATAATCTCAAATGTCTAATTTATCAGATGCAGCTAAGTTTGATAGCTTAGATATTGCAAGAAAATGGTTCGATACTTTTGTTAATTGGTACAACGGTGAACATAAAATTTGTCACACTATCCGATCAGGATTAATGTATAGATGGAGAGATATTAGCGAGTCGTAGAGATGTGTTGGCAGCAGCAAAAATGTGGAAACCGTTACGATGGTCGGGGGACGTGCAGAACTGTGATGCAATAGGCCCGATCACCTTAAACTCAGAGCAACGAAAAGTAGCATAAATTTACACTAAGTTGTGACAACAGTCTTTAAAAACGCAGGTAGAGTACTTGTAGGTCACTGTCATGATCTTTGTGGCTGTTATAGTAACGATATTTACACCAATTTCCTATATTTCACTTTATAGTTAAATCTATAGTTCCAATACACCTTTCCATGAATTATCATATCTCTATTCGGCAATCTTTAACTCAACAAATGGAATGTAAATGAGCAAGCTTGAAATCTCTCCTGTAATCATGTGTGGTGGTAGTGGTACACGTCTTTGGCCTCTATCTAGGGCTCAGTTTCCTAAACAATTTCTTCCTTTGGTAGATGATAGCAGTATGTTGCAAAATACTCTGTCTCGATTGCCTGAGCAATATCATACACCGGTATTTATTTGTAATGAAGATCACCGTTTTTTAGTTGCTGAACAGGTTAAGCAACTTAACTTAATGCAATCTACGATATTACTTGAACCTGAAGGACGAAATACTGCTCCTGCAGTTGCCCTTGCAGCATTACATGCCATCAAAAATAATGGTGATGCGCTACTTTTAGTATTAGCTGCTGATCATGTCATAAAAGATGTTGATAAGTTCCATAAAGCCATTGAGGTTGCTATAACAGCTGCGCAGCAAGGAAAACTTGTTACTTTTGGTGTCGTTCCTACACACGCTGAAACCGGGTATGGTTATATAAAACAAGGCTCGAAATTATCTACAAAAAAAAGCAAGGGCCTAGATGATTGTTTTTATCAAGTTGACCAGTTCGTTGAAAAACCTGATACCGATACCGCGCAACGCTATTTAGATTCAGGTGATTATTTGTGGAATAGCGGTATGTTTTTATTTAAAGCATCTCGCTATTTAGAAGAGCTAGCTAAGCATCGTGGTGATATATTAGATAATTGCCAACAAGCAATGGCATACGTTGAACATGATCTAGACTTTTTAAGGCCAAATAAAGCCGCCTTTTTAGCCTGTGCTAGTGAGTCTATCGATTACGCTGTGATGGAAAAAACAGACGATGCTGTTGTTGTTCCCTTAGACGCAGGTTGGAGCGATGTCGGTTCATATTCAGCATTGTGGGAAGTTTGTCCTCAAGATGACAATAATAATGTTTTAAAAGGCGATATTATCGCTTTGAAAACGACTAATAGTTATATCCATAGTCAAAAAAAATTAATTGCGACAATTGGCGTTGATAATTTAGTGATTATTGATACGCCTGATGCGATATTAGTTGCCAATAAAGATCAAGTGCAAGAAGTGAAACAAATAGTTGCACAGCTAAAAGCAGATAAACGTAGTGAAGCGGTATTACATCGTGAGGTTTATCGCCCTTGGGGCAAGTACGATAGTGTTGATATGGGTGATCGCTTTCAAGTAAAACGAATTACCGTAAAACCTGGGGCTAAGTTATCTGTGCAAATGCACCATCATCGAGCAGAACATTGGATCATCGTTTCGGGCACTGCAAAAGTTACCATAGATGAAAAAACAATGTTATTAACAGAGAATCAGTCGGCTTATATTCCAGTCGGTGCAGTGCATGCTTTAGAGAATCCGGGAATACTGCCTTTAGAAATGATTGAAGTACAATCTGGTAGCTATTTAGGTGAAGATGACATTGTTCGTTTTGAAGACAAATATGGTCGCGCTTAACGAATAAAACTAGGCTAAGGCTGCTTATTATTGATAAACATATAAATCCTTATATGTTTATTATATTTTATATCTCGTCTTAGTTATTTTATTATGTAATAGACGTTGGAATAATAACGGATACTTTGCAAACACTGAATTTTTAGTATTAGTATCTGTAAAATATTATCAACACCTTATTCAATATTTTGTTTATAGTACCTATACATAGGGGCTTCAAATTGCCCCACCCAAGAATCCCATTTCCCGTAGGGCTTAGTATTATTTATGCCAACCTCGACAAATTCTATTGCGTGATCAGTGTATTGTTGCTCCTTAGTCTTTAAGCCAAACCAAATAACTGAATCAACCAAGCTTAGCGATGCTGGAGCAGTGCTTGGGGAAACAATATAGTCAGTTGTAGATTTATAATAACTAAATTGACCGTATTTATAATTCCATTGTATGTAATTTCTGATGGTCTCTATCGTACTCGGGTTTTCAGGGAATTCATTGTATATACCAATAAACTCTCTTAATAAGTACCCCATCTGATAAGCTGCAATTTTACCGTAGTCAGGTTTAATAAAATGTGGTTGCTCTATATGTTTATTATGCACATCAGAAATATAGTTCTCAATAAGCGGTTTTAAAGTTTGATTATCGGTATATCTATAGGCTGCAAGAGCAACTGCCAATGCTTCACCTTCTGCTCTGTGACTTCTATCTGGCCATGGGTCCTTTTCTGATAAATATATCTTTTTAAATTCAGCCATGAACTCATACCAATCTTTTATCCACTTATTTCCAGACATTAAATAGGCGTGTTCAACATGATAGAACCATGCATGTTGGTCATCTCTTGGGTTTGCCGTTCTGTACGTTCCGGTTAAATAATCACGAGTACTTGTAGGTACAGAGTGTCCTAAAAATCTTCGCCAAGTGTTTCCTCCATAGGGGTTTGTGGAGGGGGTGAGTATATTGAAGTGTAACTCGTCTTTATATCCAGACAACCATTGTGGTCGAATATTCAATTCCGCTTGAGCAAAATCTTGAGCATTATAGAAATCTACGGGACTACCGCTAACGAAAAAATGTTGTCTAGTATATGGCACACCACCAGTCATGTTTGTTTGTAACTTTCTATGTGTGTCTAACCCGAAGTTATCCATACCAAACCTATAACCGCCATAGCTTTCTGTATCGTAATATTCTCCATTATAAGTTGGAACTCTTGACCCAATTATAGGAAGTGCTGATTTTGGAAAGATCCCACCATAATCTACGGTAACTTTGGTTTTTGCATAATATGCCTGAGGAATCACGGCAACTGGTGGGTATTGAAATGTTTTTGCAATTTTTTGTAAGTAATCGACATTATTTTGACCAGAAAAATCAAATAATATTTCTTTATAAGTCTGCTTCATATCATCTAACCAATAAATTTCTGGGTCAACGAAACCTAACCAATAATCGGGGTCATAGAAACGCCTACTAAGAAACTGCTTTGACCAATCAGGCCAAAGCTCAATATTTATATTCCCCTCAGTGTGAGTGGATAAACCATTAGGGAATGTTTGCCAAAAATTTCGTAATATAACATTCAAATTATCGGAATGAATAATGCCCAATGGTAAGTTTTCTATATCTGCTAATGGCATCACATCAGCTTTTATTGATTGGTTAGTGCTAACTTGGGCATTATCAATACGTAAAATGTGACTTTGAAAATAAAGAGGGGCAGATAATGCGGTATTAATAGCAGAATTTTGTAATTGAAAATCCACCTTCACTTTATCTGTATTGGCATACATATAAAGTCTTATCGCCCAGCCATGTTTTATATCGGTTGGACTAACATAATTCGTTAATGAAGATATTTTAACTATAGTGCGGAGGTAGCCAATTTCTTCTAATTCAATTTTTATATTATCGTGGTCAAATGAGTAATCACTATCACCATTTTCTTTTATAAAAAGTGATTTTAATTGCCCTGCGGGTGTTGTGATTGTTAAAGGACTTTTGGTGATTTTTATATCAACAAGGCCGTTATCAAGCAGAATTTCTGTATCAGTTTCAGTAGTACAAACACTATAGTTAGGTTTGATGTTGCCATTGCCTGAATATAAGTTAAATGTTTGGATGCCAGTGTCAGCTTGCCCAACAGTATAGGCTTCAATATCTACATTAAAGTGTGCTTGAATATGACGAAGCGAACGATCTTTTGCCCACCAGCGATTGATAACATTAAACTGTGCAGGAATAACTTCACCGGCACTATTTTTGATGTGGAAATCACCAGGGTGGAAGAATAGGCCTTGTTCTACTGGAAAGACCATAGATACAGGGTAATTGGTGGCACCTTTTCCTGATGATTCTTTGACAATAAAGTCAGTTAAGAGAGTTTCATATTTTGAACCATCATTGGCTGGGTTATGATAAGCAAATTCTGCATCAGCATCAAAGCTGTTTGCTGGCAAAGAAGCTTGGGCTATACAGCTGTGTGATGTTGGTTTAAATATAGCTTTCACTGTTTGATTTGAGGACATATTTACTAAGCAGTTTGCATCACCAGCACAATCACCACTCCAGCCATAAAATACATAACCCGCTTCAGCAGTAGCAGTAAGCGTTATTAGCTCTTGTAAAGTGAATGTTAATTCACAACCGATTTCGCAATCGCTTAAATTATCAGAAAGAGTTATTGAGCCGCCAGTATCGACTATCACTTTTAAAGTCGTTTCAGTAGGGATTTCTATAAATGTTGCTGTTATTGAACGGGCTGCCGACATTGTTACTTGGCAAGTAGTATCACCTGTACAGTCACCACTCCATCCTGTGAACGTATAGCCAGCCTCAGGTGTAGCTGTAGCCGTCAGAGTTTCACTCTCTAGTATATTAAAACTACAGTCAGTTTCTGCTGCACAAGTGAGAGAGCCATCTTTTAATGAGATTGAGCCACCAATACTAATTGATGTCGTTAGAGAATAAAGAGGTATTTCAGTAAATGTTGTTGTTATCGAGTGTGCTGCTGTCATTGTCACTTGGCAAGTAGTATCACCTGTACAGTCACCACTCCATCCTGTGAAGGTATAGCCAGTCTCAGGTGTAGCGGTAAGGGTTAATAGCTCTTTATTGGCAAAACTTAATTGGCAATCTGCAAAGCATTCGCCTAAATTATCCGCTAAAACAATTGACCCACCTGCTGATATTGTCAAAGAGAGCAATTCACCTGTGGAAATTTTAATAAAATTTGCTGTTAAACTATGCTTCGCTGACATTGTTAATTCACAGGATGAGCTTCCGGTACAGTCTCCGTTCCAGCCAGTAAAAATAAAACCTGCAGCAGGCAGAGGCTTAATTACCACGGCTTCATTTTCTACTATGTTAAAACTACAGTCAGTTTCTGCTGCACAAGTGAGAGAGCCATCTTTTAATGAGATTGAGCCACCAATACTAATTGATGTCGTTAGAGAATAAAGAGGTATTTCAGTAAATGTTGTTGTTATCGAGTGTGCTGCTGTCATTGTCACTTGGCAAGTAGTATCACCTGTACAGTCACCACTCCATCCTGTGAAGGTATAGCCAGTCTCAGGTGTAGCGGTAAGGGTTAATAGCTCTTTATTGGCAAAACTTAATTGGCAATCTGCAAAGCATTCGCCTAACTTATCAGCCAATGTAATTGAGCCACCGCTAGTTATTTGTAGGGATAATGCAAAAGTAGATGGCGCTGCAGCAAATGAAGCGGTAACACTATGTGCGGATGACATTGTTACCTGACATGCGGTACTGCCCGTACAATCACCACCCCATTCAACAAAAACAACACCAGCCTTAGGCGTTGCTATTAGTTCTACCACTGTGTCAGCGGCAATATTTGAGGTACATGTTGTTTTACAGACTAAATTACTTGGCTGAATATTAATAACGCCCAAGTCTTGCTCTGCTTGAATGAATTTAATTTCTAGATCATAGAAGTTAGGTAATAAATTAGTTACAGGTGTTTCTTCATCCGGTGAACAACTGATAAGTAAAAAAGAAAGACTGATAAATACAATGGTTCTTAACATTGAGGTGATATCCATATTCATATTAAAAATACCGCATACTTTATTTAATAATTTATTTATCATAGACCGAGTTTTAAGGCTTCGCTAGTCATTTACAGAGCATTTTTATTATTGGCAGTAAATTTGTTTGTTCTTTAATCATATTGAGTCAAATTCATTCAGAGATGGCGATTTTATTGGTTTTTATAATACCTTTAGAGTGATTTTGTATCAAGCTGCACATAATTATCACCACAAGAAAAAGCAATCAAGCGGCTCAGTTGCGTTAAGCTATAGCCGCTTTCACTTTGTAAACTACCATCAACAATTTATTGTGCTCTTAAGTAAGCTTCAACATTGCTGCTTAAAATAAAAGTATCTGCGAAGCGTAGGACTGGTATTACGGCCTAAGCGTTGAACTTGCTTTTTTAAGTATGCCCATAGGCCCATCTTGAATAAATTGAGCAAAACTTTTATCGCCATTTTTCTGTTCAAATTGGACTTGCCATATTTCACTAGACAGTTTGTAATTCAGAAAAATACGCTTCCTTAAACATTAGCAGTTGTAACACCACCTGTATGCGAGTGAAGCTTTTTAGGATTGTAAAACATTTCTATAAAATTAAATATCTCTGCTTTCTAATCATTACGTGTTGAGTATACTTTCCTTTTTATCATCCTCCTTTTAATCGTGGCAAAAAAACTTTCAACAACCGCATTATCGGTTATCGTGACAGTTATCTCGTTGACTAATTATGGCACTAAGTTATGTTCTCTCATAAACGCTAAGTAATCAGCTACACTTATTAAGTTAATTATTCCCTTACCTTTTTCCCTCCTTATTGGATTGTAAATAAAATGGAGTAGTCTTATGTCTCATAAAGTTGCAGTAATAATACCTTGCTATAAAGTAAGAACTTTTGTGCTAGATGTTATAAAAAAAATAGGACCAGATGTTGATTTTATTGTTGTGGTTGATGATAAATGTCCTGATAATTCAGGTGAATTTATTGTAAAGGAGTGTTCAGACCAACGTTTAACAGTCGTATTCCATGAAATAAATAAAGGTGTTGGCGGGGCTGTTATGTCTGGTTATAACACTGCTCTGAAGTTGGGCGCTACAATTCTGGTGAAGATTGATGGGGATGGTCAAATGGATCCGTCTATTATGTCATCTATCATTGCTCCTATAGTCTCTGGCCAAGCAGATTACACAAAAGGCAATAGATTCCATTCTTTTTATAGTGTGAGTAAAATGCCAAAACTTCTCATTTTTGGTAATGCAAGTCTATCATTTTTAACCAAATTTTCTAGTGGTTACTGGAGCGTTTTTGATCCGACTAATGGTTACATCGCTATTCATAAAGCAGCTTTAATAAAGCTTGAATTAAAAAACATTAGTGAACGTTATTTTTTTGAAAGTGACATGTTAATTAAATTAGGTGATGTTAGGGCGTTAGTGGTTGATGTTCCTATGGAAGCGGTATATGGGGAAGAAGAAAGTAACCTTAAAATATCAAATATATTTTTCCAATTTTTTATTGGAAATATTAAAGCTACTTTACGTCGAATAATTTATTCATATTATATGAGGGATTTTAATATTGCTTCGGTAGAGTTGTTTTTTGGAATAGTATTTACATTATTTGGATTAATATATGGCTCAATTGAGTGGTCACTTTCCATTATAAATGATGAGGTTGCTAGTACGGGAACAGTTATGATAGCTACTTTACCTATTATTCTCGGATTTCAAATGTTACTTGCCTTTTTAAATT
This sequence comes from Colwellia sp. MT41, assembly GCF_001444365.1. Classification (NCBI taxonomy): domain Bacteria; kingdom Pseudomonadati; phylum Pseudomonadota; class Gammaproteobacteria; order Alteromonadales; family Colwelliaceae; genus Colwellia; species Colwellia sp. MT41. The sequence continues at coordinate 4,266,575 of NZ_CP013145.1, read as the reverse complement.
ATGATGTTGGTAATGAGCCTAAAATACCACTACAGAAGCTTACGGTAAAAGATGAATAATATTTTTACGTTATTTTTTCAATCTGTATTAGGGAAAAGTCAAAATAAGATTGCACACTTAATTAGATATTTAATTTCAGGGGGGGGCGTTTTTATACTTGATTTCAGTGTATTCCTTTTACTTTTTGAATGGTTTGAGTTTTCTGCTGCAATGGCGAATATTATTTCGAAAGGTATTGGGGCATCAACAGGGTACGTATTGCATAGCTACTATACATTTAGTTGGAAAAAAAATAAAAATACAAAAAGAGCTGCATTTGACTATGCATTATTAACATTAACTAATGTGATAATATCTACATTATTGTTGTTTTTATTGATAGATATACAGCATTGGTCACCAGTAACATGGAAAATACTAGTCGATATTTTTGTAATATTAGTAGCTTTTTTTGTTGCAAGATATTTTATTTTTAGAAAGGAATTATGATAGTGCCCAGTTTTTACAAAGTTATTTTAATTAGTTTTATGGTTTTTTTAGGGCTAGTTATGATCAGTTGGGTAGGCTACCTTGGCTCTGATGATGTAACTTATGCAAACGGCGCTTACGGTTGGATAAATGAATTTCCTTTTGTCGGAGGACACGGGACTATTAGATACACCATAACTATTCCAATGGCGTTAACTTTTATATTTTTGGGTGAAAATGAGCTGTGCTTGGCATTACCGACAATTTTATATTGTTTAGGGCTATTGGGTATTATCGCATACCTAATCAATAAAGAGTTTTCAGTGGGCTATATGGCAGCAGTACTATTGTTCTTTGTTACCTCTCCTATGTTAGTTATATGGTCTTCAATTGCATCTATAGATATTGTAGAAGCCTTTTTTGTTTTTTCTGCTGTTGTCGTATTTTATTTTTCAATAAAAGGCACTGTCTCAAGTAAAGGTCTATTTATTACGGGTGCTCTATGTGGGGTTGGCTTTGTTACTCGTGAAACTGCTATATTTATCGCGCCATTTTTCGTATTACTTTTTGTTTTTGGTTATAAAATACCAAGAAAATATTATTTATTAATTGCAGTAGGCTTTTTTTCAGTGTGGGCCATAGAGCTATTATACTTAACAGTTATGACTGGTGACCCCTTATATCGAGTTAATATATCTTTAAATCATGATAGTGCAATAGATCGAAGTATTGATAAGGCTGGAAATGTGCTACTTCACCCTTTTATTGACCCTTTATTTGTTTTACTGTTAAATCAAGAATTCGGTATTCTGTTTTGGTTTGCTATTCCATTAGGTGTGTGGCTCTATAAAACTTCGGATAGTTTACATGATAAAAACTTTTTCTTAGTCTTCGGGATTTTCGCTATTGTTTGGTTTGTCTGTGCTTCTTTAGCTACCACTCTACTGCCTTTAAATCCTAGATATTTCATGGTTTCAAGTCTTGTTGCCATTATGTTTTTAGGTATAGGTTTACTAAAAATTTATAACCTTGGTTACTATAAAAAATCGGTATTAGGTATCATGTTAGCTGTAGTTTCTATTAATTTACTTAGCTTATATATTGAGAATAAATCCCTGCTTTTTGGCGAGAAAGCGATGATGACTTTCGTTAAAAATAATCTGAATGAAACCATTTATACAGATCCTATGACTAAATATAGAGCACGATTATTACTTAAATGGCAAGGACTAGATGAGTTTGTTAAGGTTGATGAACAACCATTAAATGGTATTTATATATATAATCCCGCTAGAGCACTACATGTAAATTGGTTAATGGCTAAAGAAAAGAAAGTTTATTTTCAGCCAAAAAATTCTTGGGTATTAATTAAAAAAATGTCACCTGAGCCAAGATTACTTGGTCAGATAATATTAAAATTAGGCTTAAAGTATATAATTCCTTTAAGCCTTTGGGATAATATATACATTCAACATGAAGGTATTGAAATTTACAGAATTAAAGGTTAATCGACTTTATATATCAATCTGCACATAATTATCACCACAAGAAAAAGCAATCAAGCGGCTCAGTTGCGTTAAGCTATAGCCGCTTTCACTTTGTAATTTATTAAAGTGTGCTTGTATAGCGGTTAAGCTTTTTTTACTTTGTAAACCACCATCAATAATTTCTTGGGCTCTTAAATAAGCTTCAACATCGCTGCTTAAAATAAAAGTATCTTTACCTAATAAGCGCAAGGCATAAGGACCGGTATTACCGCCTAAGCGTTGACCGTGTTTTTTCAGATAAGCCCATAAACCAATAATGTCGGTACTTGGCCAGTCGTTGATAAACTGAGCAAAACTGGTATTTGTATCAATGTGGTGATCGAACATCATTTGTGCATTGGCTTGAATGGTTTTAACTTTATTAAAGTTACGAATTATTTTAGGATCAGCCGCTTTTCGTTCCCACATTTCTTCTGGCATCATCATTATTTTTTCTAGGTTGAAATTGAAAAAATGCTCTTCAAAGTCGGGCCATTTTTTTTCGACCACCCGCCAGACAAAACCTGATTTGAAAATTTGTTTGGTAAAAGCGGCAAGGATACGGTCATCGCTTAACTCGGCGATACTTTGTTGTGCTGCGGTATCATCGAGCAACTTCTTACCAAGGATTTTTTTCCCTAATAAGGTCTTAAGTGCCGGAACACCACCTTTTCGTTCGGCAGCGCGTTTAAATAATGATTTAAATGATTCGTGAGTCATAGTTTCTTAATTAAAATGAGTAGTTTTCTGCCATTGCAAAGATAAGTAAGCGCGAACAAGTTCCCGCCTACGAGTGAATGTCGTAGGCGGGATTTTAATCGCGCATGGTTTGGATTTCAATCATGCATGGGTCTCCAACAAAACACTTCGGAGATGACGAATTTTATGCCACAAATACTGGCTCTAGGTCTTTATTACGCTTCAATACCACAATGACGTAACAAGGCATCAATCTCAGGTGCTCGACCGCGGAACTTTTGGAATAATGCACTAGGCTCTTCACTGCCACCTTTCTCGAGGATATTCGTTAAGAATGACTGGCCGGTTTGCTCATTGAAGATACCTTGCTCTTCAAATAAGCTAAAGGCATCTGCCGATAATACTTCTGCCCACTTGTAGCTGTAATAGCCGGCGGAATAACCACCACCAAAGATATGGCTAAAGCCATGTTGGAAACGATTAAATTCAGGTGCTTGTACTACCGAATATTGGCTTCTAACACTGTTGAGGGTTTGTTGAATGTGTTGTTCATTGTTCGGTGCTTTGGCGTCATAACTTTCATGCATAGTAAAATCGAAGATACTAAACTCGAGTTGACGTAACATTTGCATCGCCGATTGGAAATTTTTGGCGGCTAACATTTTATCTAACATTTCCTGAGGTAATGGCTCGCCACTTTCATAATGGCCAGAAATAAAGGCTAGTGCTTCGGGTTGCCAGCACCAGTTTTCTAAAAATTGGCTCGGCAACTCAACCGCATCCCAAGGCACACCATTAATACCGGCAACACTGCTGGCATTTATTTGGCTTAACATATGGTGAAGACCGTGACCAAACTCGTGGAATAGGGTAACTACTTCATCATGAGTAAATAACGCCGGCTTATCACCGACAGGACCATTAAAGTTACAGGTTAAATAGGCAACCGGATATTGAATCGAACCATCAGCTTTCTGGCTGCGACCAACACAGTCATCCATCCAAGCGCCACCGCGTTTTTTCTCGCGCGCATACAGATCTAAATAAAAGCTACCACGTTTTTCTCCGGCTTTATCAAATACATCATAGAAGTTAACATCGTCATGCCAGACATCAACACCCGCTCGGTGTTTGATCGTTAGGCCAAATAATTTATGCACTACGGCAAATAAACCCGAGACAACTTTATCTTTCGGGAAGTATGGCCGTAATTGCTCGTCTGAAATGGCATAGCGACTTTGTTTTAATTTCTCGCTGTAATAAGCCAAATCCCAAGCCTGTAAGTTATCTTGCTTAAATTCACTGGCAGCAAAGTCGCTTAGTTCTTTAAAATCTTGCTTACCTTGCTGTTGTGATTTAAGGGCTAAGTTCTCCAGGAAGGCCATCACTTCACTGGTAGAGTTTGCCATTTTGGTTGCCAATGAGTGTTGGGCATAGTTGTCAAAATCGAGCAAAGTCGCTAGCTCATGTCTCAAGCTTAGTAATTCATTCATAATGCTGCTGTTATCAAACTCACCGGCGTTAGGACCTTGATCTGAGGCACGGGTAACAAAGGCAGTATAAAGCTGTTCACGTAAGTCAGTATTATCACAATACATCATCACTGGTAGGTAGCTTGGAATATCTAGGGTGAAACTGTAACCGGTTTTATCTTTACTTTTAGCTAACTCTTGCGCTGCTGCTAAGGCGCTTTCAGGTAAGCCGGTTAGCTGCGCTTTATTTTCAATGGTTATGCTAAAAGCCTGGGTGGCGTCGAGTACGTTATTGCTAAAACTTGAACTGAGTTCAGATAAACGCGTCTTTATTTCACCATAACGTTTTTTATCTTTATCATTTAGCGCTATGCCCGATAATTTAAAGTCGCGCAGAGCATTAGTGATTACTTTTTGTTGTGCGGTATCTAGCTGTTTAAAATGCTGACTGTTTTTAACGCTAAGGTAGGCTTGATATAAACCTTCATGTTGACCAACAAAAGTACCATATGCAGATAAAAGTGGTAGACAAGACTCATAAGCTGCACGCAATTCATCACTACTCACCACTGAGTTCATATGGGAAACCGGTGACCATAACTTAGCTAACACATCGTCTACCTCATCAATGGGCAACACTAGGTTTTGCCAGGTAAATAGCTCATTGTCAGCGAGAACCTGCTCGATAACTTTTTTACAATCGTTAATGGCTTGTTCTACAGCAGGTTTTACGTGCTCAGGTTTTATTTTTGCAAAGGCAGGCAGTTCGCTAGATACTAATAATGGATTGGTCATGATACTTAAAAATTAGTTTATGTTATTAGTGATGTAAGACTGAGGGAGGCTTTATTCAAGGCAATTGCAGCAATAGTTATAAAATATTTATTACTCGATTACCTCTTGTTATCATTTTATTTTATTGAGTAAGTTAACTTGTTGTTAACAGCCGCTTTTTAGTTAACTTTTCATTTGCACAAAAACACAAAGACGTTATAGTTTGTAGCATCGTTGGGTTTTTTTGGTTAAGTTTGTTGTTGAGTGATTATGTTTAAGACGTTACTTATTACCCTGTTATTAATATTAAGTGTATTACTTACCATTTTCATGGTGCCAACCAGTTATGCCGCAATAAAAAATCTCTCCTTAGACCACCTATCTGTTGATGATGGTTTATCACAGGGTAGTATTCATGCAATTATCCAAGATAAAACCGGTTTCATATGGCTAGCCACAGAAAATGGCGTCAATATTTATGATGGTAATAAAGTTAGGCAATTACCTGGGCCAAATAATAGTTTTGAAGATGTTGCTATCTATACGTTACTTGAAGATAAAAATGGTTTGATTTGGTTAAATGTTGATGGTCGAAAACTTTATAGCTATAACCCTAAAACTAATATCTATCGACATATACCAATAAAAAGCTCGCCCAATTCAAACTATTATATTGCTGATCTGCTTAACAGTAATGACAATAAAATATGGCTATTAACCTCTAAAACACTCGGGTTTTATAATCAAGTTACCAATGAATACCAGCAAGTAATAGACTTGGCAGCAGAATTAGCCGGTGACCTTGCATTATTTAAAATGTCATTGCATGATGGTGTGATGTATATAGGCTCAAAGGTAGGCATTTTTGCCTATAATATTGAGAAAAATCACTGGAAAAAATTACCTCAAATACCCGCTGATATCACTGCACAGTCGAACACTGAAGAGCTCAACAAAATATATACCGTACACGCGGATATTAATCAGACCTTATACCTAGGCTCTTACGATGGGTTTTTTGCTATCAATGTCACTGATATTAAAGCATATATTACCGGCGAATCATCATTACCTAACTACCAACGACTTATTGAAAATATGGCGGCATGGCAAACATTGTCTGATGGCAATACTCTTTATATAGCTGCTGATAAAGGTTTGTATTCGATCAATACAGTCGATAATAGCAGTGAATTTTTGTTTGGTTTTAGTGATTATTTTGACAATATCAGTGATGACAACATACCAACCTTGATTAAAGATAATCAAGGTGTTTTTTGGTTAGGTTCAAGGGCTATGGGTGCCTATCAATGGAATCCCAGAAGAGAATTAGTTAAAAATTACGGTTATAAAAAAAATAATGCAGCTAGTTTAAGTTATAACGAAGTTTGGCATACTTTACCTGATGACTTAAATGATGATTTTCTCTGGGTTGCAACGTCTAATGGTTTGAATCTAATTGATTTGGCAAAACAGCGTGTTACCCGATACTTAGTGAATAATGACTCTAAAAGTATATACACCAAAAGTCATATTTATAGCCTGTTAGGTTTGACAGCTGAGCAACTACTTATTTCTACTGCTAAAGGTGTGTATTTATTTGATAAACAGCAAGGGATAGAATTAGAATTACCCTTTAATAATGAAATTAATCAACTGCTTGCAGTGGAACAGTATGACATATTAAAAGAAGACGAATTTCTTTGGTTAGTAAATGAAAAAGGACTCTTTAAAATAAATTTAAGCACCAATGAAATAGATACTTTAAGTGAAATTTCCGAACAGTTCCCTCCTGAAAAATTATTGGCTTTATTAGGTACATTACCGAATAGTGATTGGTTTTTACTAACAAGCAATGATGGTTTATGGGGTTTTAATGCGAATACACGAGAGTTTGTACAGCTTTATAAGTTGTCAGGCATATTGCCCGGAGAATATACCTCTATCGATAACTGGGCCATAGATAAAAATCAAATATTATGGTTGAGTTTTAGTGGTAAAGGTCTGGTTGGTTTAACCTTGCCTGACTTTAAAGAGCAATATTTCTACCATAAAGGCAATTCTATTATTGGTAATAATATTTACGGTGTAATGGCCGATGAGGCAGGAGATATCTGGTTCTCTAGCCATAATGGTTTATTTATGTTGGACTCCAATAGTCAAAATATCAGTCATTTCACCCGTAAAGATGGCCTTGGCGCAACTGAATTTAATGGTAGGGCTTATGCAAAATTACCCAATGGTCGTTTTGTCTATGGTTCAATGGAAGGTATTAGTATTTTCGAGCCGTTAAAACTAAAAAAAGTACACCATAGCGAAAACTTTAACGTCAAAGTGACCGCTGTAGCATTGTTATCCCGCAAGTTAGCCCTACCTTTGACCATTGAAGATAATGCCGTTATTAACCTTCACTATGATGATGTAGGTATTCGCATTGATTTTTCCACCTTTTCTTATGGCAATGAGAAAAACATCAGTTATAAGTATCATGTGACGGGGATAAATAATATTGACTACCCCGCAACTAGAGAAGGCCATATTACCTTTCCTAGCCTAGCATCAGGCAAACATACCTTATCTATTCAGGCTAAGTCACCCTACTCGGGAGAATATTCAACGCCCGTACATATTAACTTTAACGTCAGCTTTGCTCCTTGGCGTTCACCTTTGGCATTGGCTTTTTATTTCATGGTGTTCCTACTAATGACGCTAACTTGGTATCGTTATCGTAAAGGCCAGCAACAGTTGTTGCTTGATGCGCATGAGCAAGTTAAGTATCGAGAAAATCGTTTACAACTAGCCTTAACGGGTAGTAATAGTGAGGTTTGGGACTGGCAAGCTGATGAAAATCTAATGTTCGGTAAACGCATTGTGTTAGATTTAGGCTACAAAGAAGAAGCGTTATTTTATAGTTTTTCAAAGCATGTTGCCCTTATTCATCCTGAGGATCATGATGATTTTCTTCGTAGCTGGCAATTATTTATTAGCAGCGCCAGTTTAGAGGATAACTTTTCTTGTACCTATCGTTTGAAAACAGCAGATGGTCAGTGGCTTTGGTACAAAGACTTAGGAAAAACAGTCGCGGTAGATGCTAATAATAACCCCATTAGAGTTACTGGTTCTTATACTAATATTACCAAGTCTCGTGCTAACGAAGAGCGCGCGCAATATTACGGTGATGCATTTCAGCAAACTCAAGACTGGGTATTTATTATTGATGAAAAAATATCGAAAGTAACGGCAAACAAATCAATGCGAGTTGTTTTTGATTGGCCCGAAGAAGAGTTTGATTTTAATGCGAAATTATTAGGTATTAGTCAAAAACGCCGCAGTTTCTACCATAAATTAATGCTGTCTTTAAATGAAGGCGAACATTGGCGTGGCGAGGAGTTAATCGAGACCCCTAATAAGGGCGAGTACCACGTTATTATCAATGTGACGGTAGGTCGAAACTCAGTGAGTAACGCTTTGCATTATTTGTTTGTATTAACTGATATTAGTGCACAAAAAAGTGCCGAAAATGAATTAAGGTTATTAGCAAATTATGATCATTTAACGGGGTTGCCTAATCGTACTTTATTGCTTGAACGTATTAAACATGCAATAGACTTTTCCCACCGAAAAACAAAATCATTGGCACTGTTTTTTATCGATTTAGATCGCTTTAAACAAGTGAATGATTCCTTAGGGCATGATAAAGGTGATTTGTTGTTGCAAGAAATTACTAAGCGTTTAGAAGATGTCTTACGAATAGATGATACGGTGGCACGTATTGGTGGTGATGAATTTGTTGTTCTATTGGAGAGCTTTGCTAATAATAATCAACTGGGCAGCATAGCTGAAAAAATTATTGGTGTCATTGGTAACCCCGTAGATTTAGATAAGAATATTGTCAGTGTTGGCGCCAGTATTGGTATTGCTTTATATCCTAATGATGGTCATAACTCAGACGAGCTGTTACGCCATGCTGATGTTGCTATGTATCATGCCAAGCAAGCAGGGAAAAATAACTTTAAGTTTTATACTGCACAAATGAACATTGATGCCATGGAGCGCTTAAGTAAGGAGTCGGCGTTAAAATTAGCGGTAAAAAATAAGGAGTTCATTAATCACTACCAACCAATAATTGATGCACATACCGGTAAGGCGGTAGGTGTAGAGATGTTAATGCGTTGGCAAACACCGACGGGTTTAGTGCCACCTAATGACTTTATTCCTTTATCAGAGGAGCTAAATTTAATTATCACTATGACAGAGTCTGCACTTCAACAGGCTTGTAAACATCTAAAAGAGTGGCATGCCATACGAGCAGATTTTTACGTGTCGATAAACCTTTCGGTACAACACTTTGTTGAAGCGGACATTGTTTCATATATTCGTGAATTATTGGCCGATTACCAATTGCCAGCCAAAAGTTTACGCGTTGAAATAACAGAAAGTACGTTAATTTTACAACCTGAAAATGCCATAACCACTATGCGTAAATTATCGGAACTTGGCGTGATTTTAGCGCTAGATGACTTTGGCACAGGCTTCTCGTCATTATCTTATTTAAAACAATTACCCTTAGATATCATAAAAATAGATCGCAGTTTTGTTGCTGGTATTGGCATTAATGAAGCCGATGAAGCGATTGTTGATACCACGTTAGTTTTAGCCAAAAGGCTTAACATGTACTGCATTGCTGAGGGTGTGGAAACGGTTGAGCAGTTGCACTATCTAGTTGCCAAACAATGCCATTATATACAAGGGTATTTATATAGTAAGCCAATACCGCCGGAGAAAATTATGCAAAATCTGTTGTTAAATAAAACAGAAATTATCTCTACTACTCGGGGTTTTTGAGCGTTCGATACAACTAATATCCCTAGTTAATTTACAAACGTTAGCAGCCCAGTACTGAGAGCGGCTATAAATATTATGCTTTTCTCCTTGAATAAAGTCTTTTTTGCGCCCACATTCTACTTAAGTAATACATTAACTAATTTAAATAATACACTAACTAATGAGTAATACCATGACACAACATTTTGATTACCTTGCCATTGGCGGTGGCAGTGGCGGTATAGCATCGGCTAACCGAGCAGCAAAATTAGGTAAAAAAGCAGCCGTTATTGAAGCAAAACACATTGGCGGTACCTGTGTAAATGTTGGTTGTGTGCCGAAAAAAGCCATGTGGTATGCCGGACAGATAGCCGATGCCTTAAAATATGCCAAAGATTACGGTTTCGCTCAGCAGCTAAATCAAGGCGAATCTCAGTTTGATTGGGCCAAGTTGGTTGTAAATCGCGAAGCATATATAAAACGAATTCATGCGGCCTATCAGCGTGGTTTTGATGCTAATAATGTCACTGTCATTAAAGGTTTTGCCAAGTTTATTGATAAAAACACCGTGGAAGTCAATGGTGAGTTAATCACCGCTGATCACATTACTATTGCCACTGGTGGTCGTCCTGCTATTCCTAATATCGAAGGTGCCGAGTATGGTATCGATTCCGATGGCTTTTTTGCCTTAACAGAGCAACCTAAAAGTGTTGCTGTTATTGGCGCTGGTTATATTGCCGTTGAATTAGCCGGTGTCTTTCAAGCGTTGGGCACAGAGTCTCACCTAGTGGTACGTAAAGAAAAACCATTACGTGGTTTTGATGATATGTTAAGTGATACCTTGGTTGAGCACATGGCTAAACATGGTCCTAGACTACACAATCACAGCACACCAGAGCGCATTGAAAAAATGAGTGATGGTCGTTTAGTTATTCATTTTACTAATGGTAAGTCATTAGAGCCGGTAGACACTTTAGTCTGGGCCATAGGCCGTGAGCCAGCTACCAATAATATTAACCTTGCAGCGGCCGGGGTCGAACTCGACGAGCGTGGCTTTATCATCACTGACAAATATCAAAACACTAATGTTGCCGGTATCTATGCGGTCGGAGATAACACTGGCCGTGCGCAGTTAACACCGGTAGCTGTTGCTGCGGGTCGCCGTTTATGTGAACGTTTATTCAATAATAAACCCGATGAACATCTAGATTATTCTGGCATCGCTACCGTGGTATTTAGTCATCCGGTTATAGCTACCGTCGGTTTAACTGAAGATGAGGCTATTGCTGAGTACGGTGAAGAAAATATTACCGTATATAACTCACAGTTCACCGCGCTTTATCAAGCTATTACCGAGGATTATCGTGATCCTACTCGGATGAAATTAATTTGTGCTGGCAGTGAAGAAAAAGTAGTGGGTTTGCATAGTATTGGCTTTGGTAGCGATGAATTATTACAAGGTTTTGCAGTTGCCATGAAAATGGGCGCCACCAAGGCTGATTTTGATAACACAGTTGCCATACATCCTACCAGTGCGGAAGAGTTTGTTACCTTGAATTAAGCAACAGAGCATAAAGGTAAGCTTGCTCGCCTTTATGCTGAAAATATATCCATGAGCTGAGCTATTATGGTCTCAGTGAATGCCGTTAACATTCGCTACTAAGTGGGATAACTTCTCGCCGTATTAACGGTTAAAACTGAAAATCAACTTTAAAGTTAAAAGCGCTATCCGATGAGTGATAACCAGCCCAATTGCTACTTGAATAAAGCAGTTCGGCGCCGACACCCAAGCCGTAAGTAAATCGATGTTCAATGGCTATATTCGCGCCGATACTGCTGCCGTTACTATTGAGGTTTTTGCTAACACCACTAGAGAAGTTTTTACTGCCTTTTAAAGTACCCCATTGATAAAATGGGCCGCCGTAAATAATGTTGTGTGGTGATAATTTATAACCGACAATCCAAGCAACATCGTAAATACCAGTGTTATGCTGCCAAGAGCTATCATCATCATAAGTATAGCCATAGTCACTTTGTATCCCAGTAGTACTAGTGCCCTTGGTGTTTTTCTTCTCGTAACCTAAGGTAATTGCTTGGGAAATATTACCTGTTTTTGATTGGTCACTATATTGGCCATAAAATTGATATTTAGCAGCAAAGTGTAATACCGAGCCTGCGCCATCATTTACGGATAACGCTAATCCAGGTATTGTGGTGATACTAGCACGTACAAAACCCGTGCCTTCATTACCATAGTCACCCTCAGCAATTTTTTCTATCATTAAGTATTTTCGATTGCCATTACTCCAAGCAAGGTTTACTTGTAATGGTTTACTGCTCACCTCAGGGTTATCTAAACGTGTATTAGATAAAGATACATACACACCACCATTAGAACAGCCAGCTAAAAATAGCACCATTAACAGTGTCATAGCTGTATTAATCCTAATCATAAAACCTCCTTTTAAACTGAGCCTAAGTGAAGAAAATTGGCGCAGGGTATTTATTTTAACGTGGCTAAGTTAACAATTATTTAACATAGTATCAAGTCAAATAATTCTTATTTAAGATAAAATAAAGCTGTTGATTTTATACCATAAAAGCCAGTTAATCTTGCTTAAGAAAAAGCCCCTAATACTTATTTGAACATAGGTATTAGGGGCTTTGTATCGATGTATTTATCTAACGGTTTTTACTTAAAGCTAGTTTACTCAACAGTAATGGTTATCTTCTTAGAAACAACCGCTGGTTTATGAGGGATATGGTGATGGTCGCCTAAAATTAACTGCAGCGTATGTTTGCCTTTAGGTAAAGTTAACGTCGTTTGTGTTTGTCCACCACCGAAGTGTTTCACGTCACCACCCATAGGCATATCAAAGGCTGGCAGCGAGTCTTTATCGATTAATAAGTGATGATGACCGGTATTTTTTTTCTCCATACCCGCTGGCGCCACGCCCATATCTTTTAAACCAAATTTCACCGTAAAGGTAGTTGACACTGTGGCACCATCGCTTGGTGAAATAATATAAACATTAGCACTCGCCGGAGCAACAGATTGCGGCATACTACTAGCGTTAGCTAGTTCAGCGACTAATAGCGCAGGACTTAAAGCCAAAGTTAACAGTGATAATTGCACAAGTTTTTTCATAATATAATTCGCTTATTTCAAGTAAATAGTTTCAATTGATTATTTTAATTGATTTTTATAGGGTTGTGATAAAAATAGCGCTACTCAATACACCAGTCAATAGTTATAACAATTTTATACAATTATCGGCCACTTGTGCTGAATTGTTTTTCCTAAGCACAGTAAGCTAACAAACTTAATGACAGTGGGATAAACGGTCATAATGGCTAGTATTAAAACGGGTAGATATTTTTCATGGTAAAACAGTTGTTATTATTTATACAGTTTTGCTAGAATAAGCTGTTGCTAAACCGTCATTCTCCTTGTAGTGTGGATTTAATTTGTGCGTATCTTATGCTGTTATCTTGTTATTATCTTGATTGTCCTGCAATCGGTTAATGCGATCGCCGCGATTAGTATTAGCCAGAATGACGCTCAGCAAAATTCGCATTTGACTGCTCATCAAAACTCTCATTCAAATAGCCACCAAGACAGTGATCACCATAGTGCAGCCGAGCTCTTAGCTTTTCAAATACAAGCACTTGATGGTAAATCAGTGCATAGCGATGCCGATCATCCTGATTGTCATACGAATCATTGTCATCACAGTAACTTGCTCTACTTAGATTTTTCCTCGCCAGTGTATTTATCCAAGACTATTGATAAGCAAGTAAGCAATAAAACCGTACTATTTAACTCTTTACCACTCAGTCCAGACTCTCGCCCTCCCATCGTTTAATTCTTATTTATCCCAGAGCGACTAAGCTCGCCCATTTTTTAATAAGACAGAGCAAGTGGTCAATTAAGCCACTTGCCATTAAACGAGATTTATATGAATTTTTTCAAATCATTCAGCTTGCTGGCGGCTGTATTCTTGCCAGTAATTTCTCTGCAAGTGAGTGTGGCGCAAACAAATAATAGTGATAAGCATGAAAATGAAGCGCAGTTACTCAGTTTTACCGCTACGCAAATGCAAATGGCCGACATTCAAGTGGCCCAATTAATCCCACAGTATATGGATAAGCGACTTTATGCCCCAGGAGAAGTGCAAGCTAACGGCTATACCAGTTATGTTGTCTCCCCTAGGGTAGAGTCAGTGATAGTGCGCCGTCATGCCATCTTGGGTGAGTATGTTGAAAAAGGTCAAGCGTTAGTGACTTTGTTTAGTGAAGAGGTTGCCCAAGCACAAGCACTTTATCGTATTTCATCGGCTGATTGGCAACGGGCTAAAAAAGTAGGTAACTCCGTGATCAGTGAAAGTCAGTTACTGTCTGCGGAAACTAATTATATTGCTGCCTTTAGCCGTTTAAAAGCTTATGGCTTATCAAAGCAAGCAATTGACGCTATTACCAAAAACACTAGCTCTGCGCTAGGTGAGTACACCTTAAAAGCCGAGCGTTCTGGTACAGTACTTTTGGATGATTTTCAGCAAGGTCAACGTGTTAGTGCTGGCGATACCATTATGGTACTCACCGATGAAAATGAACTTTGGGTTGAGGCTCGCCTTGCTGCCAATAATAGCGTGCCGCTAACGAAGGGCACTAAAGCCCAAGTTATTCTCTTAGCTAGTAAGCCGAGTGAAAATACTACTTATCAAGCTGAAGTCATTCAGCAAGCCCATACCATAGATCCCAAAACCCGTACTCGAATTGTGCGCTTGAAAGTAAAAAATACCAATCACCAATTACACCCGGGTTTGTTTGTTGATGTATATTTCTCGCAGCTAAGCAAAAATCCTGTGCTTGTGGTACCTGAAAGCGCCTTACTAAGAGGCGCTGACGGTGATTGGTACCTATACCTAAAACAAGAGCACCTAAAACAAGAGCACAGTAAACAAGAAAATTCTCATCAAGGTGATCAACACCAACATGAAGAAGCTCTTGAGCATGGTGAATCACATGAGCAAGTGCTTTCCGTTAGTCTTGCTGGGGAACTTGCCCATGACGCTGTACTTGAACACCAACAAGAGCAGCAAGAGCCAACAACTTTTATCGCCCAAGAAGTCGAACTCGGTGCGGTATATCGAGTGTTTTCTGAAAAAACTCAGCAGTGGTTAAGCTGGCGCGAAATAACGGGTGTCGAAGCCAATAGTTATTTTGCCATCACAGGCGCGTTTTTTATTGCCTCACAAGGCGCTAAAAGCGGCTTTGATGCCCATAACCACTAATTTTTTGGAGTTTTTTCATGTTAAATCGTTTAATTGATTGGGCTATCAGCAATAAATTGCTGGTGGTCATTGCTTTATTCAGCCTTCTTATTAGCAGTGTCATGGTGCTGCCAAAACTTAACCTTGATGCGTTTCCCGATGTCACTAATGTGCAAGTGGTCATTAATACGGAAGCGCCGGGTCTAGCCGCGGAAGAAGTTGAGCAACTCATTACTTTTCCAATAGAAGCGGTAATGTATGCCTTACCTGATGTCGAACAAGTACGCTCTATTTCTAAAACTGGCTTGTCTAGCATAACGGTGGTTTTTAAAGACGCTACGGATATTTATTTTGCTCGGCAGCTGGTTTTTGAACGCTTACAAGCCGCTAAGGAACTTATTCCCCAAGGTATTGGTACGCCTGAAATAGGACCAAATACCTCAGGTTTAGGGCAGATTTATCAGTATTTACTCACTACAGAAGAAGGTGTGGATATAGATATTATGGCGTTGCGCAGCTTAAATGATTGGTTGGTTAAGTTGATGTTAATGCCTATTGATGGTGTTACTGAAGTGCTGTCCTTTGGCGGTGAAGTAAAACAATATCAGGTTAATATTGAGCCGAATAAACTATTAGCTTATCAGTTGAATCAGCAACAAGTGATAGAGGCTATCGAAAATAACAACCAGAATGCTGGCGGTTGGTATCTAAATCGAGGCCAAGAGCAGTTAGTTATCAGAGGTATGGGTTGGTTAACCTCGGGAGAAAACACCTTAGAGGAAATTGCCCAAGTGCCAATTAAAACTATTGATGGCGTGGTCGTTACCGTTGGTGATGTCGCTACGGTGAGCATAGGCAGTGAAATTCGTCAAGGGGCGGTCACTATGTCTAGCCGTGATGCACAAGGACAAATTAAAAGTGCTGGTGAAGTAGTTACCGGTATTGTCTTAAAACGTATGGGCGCTAATACCAAAACTACTATAGATGGTATTAATGCTCGAGCGGTGATGATTAATCAAGCTTTACCTGAGGGGGTAAAATTTGTTGTGCTCTATGATCAAGCCGATTTAATCCAACAAGCAGTGACTACCGTTATTGATGCACTATTGTTGGCCTTTGTTTTGATAATCATTATTTTAGCGTTATTTCTGCTGAACTTATCAGCAACATTTTTGGTGCTGATTTCTATTCCTATTTCGATTGGCTTAGCGCTTATGGTGATGGTTTGGTTAGGCCTTTCAGCTAACCTAATGTCATTAGGTGGCTTGGCGGTAGCCATAGGTATGCTGGTTGATGGCTCGGTAGTGATGGTTGAGAATATTTTCAAAAATTTGCATCTGGCCCAAAGTAAGGCTAAGCAGAAGTTAACTCCAGAGCAGATACAAAATACCATAAGCCAAGCTGCGCGGGCTGTCGTTCGTCCTATCTTCTTTGCTACCGCGATTATACTGGTGGTCTTTATGCCATTATTTAGCTTCGAAGGTGTTGAAGCTAAGCTATTTCAGCCCATGGCTATTAGTATAATGTTAGCTATGTTGGCGGCTTTAATTGTCGCCATTATTATTGTGCCAGCATTGGCGAGTATCTTATTTAAGCGTGGTATCAAAGTCAGGGAAAGCATGGTGTTAAAACCGCTGACTGCTTTATATCGGTTTAGCTTAACTAAAGCGCTGCTGTGGAAAAAAACAATTATTGGCTTCGCACTAACCTTGATGGTTGCGGCAATAGCACTGGTGCCACAATTGGGCACTGAATTTGTCCCTGAACTCGAAGAGGGCACCATTAACTTACGGGTTACCTTAGCTCCTTCAGCAAGTTTAGCCACGGCATTAGCGGTTGCCCCTAAGTTAGAAAAAATTCTGCTTGGCTTTCCTGAAGTTACCTATGCGCTGAGTCGTATTGGCCGCCCAGAAATAGGCGGCGATCCAGAGCCGGTCAATAATATTGAAATTTATTTGGGCCTAAAGCCGGTGGCTACATGGCAAAGTGCCAGTAACCGTAAAGAGCTGCAAGATAAAATGGCGGAAAAACTTGAGCAATTCCCAGGTTTACTGTTTAATTTTTCACAACCGATAGCGACTCGTGTTGATGAATTACTCTCTGGGGTGAAAGCTCAACTGGCGATAAAGTTATTTGGCAATGATTTGGCGATATTAGCTGAGAAGGGACAGCAAATTGTCCAGGCGGTACAAGGTGTTACTGGCACGAAAGATGTCGCCATGGAGCAAATTTCCGGGGAAGCACAGCTTGTTATTAAGCCTAAACGTCGACAATTATCTCGTTATGGTTTATCGGTTGCGGATGTGATGAATGTGGTCAGTGACGGTCTTGGTGGACGTGTGGCGGGGCAAATTATTAATGGTAATGAGCGCTATGATATCTATGTGCGTCTTGCTAGTGCATACCGACAAGATGTGGCGGCAATTAGTGAATTGCGTTTATTAGCACCTAGTGGTGCTTGGTTACGCTTAGCTGATATTGCTGACATAGCCATTGAATCTGGGCCACCACAAGTGCGTCGTGATGATGTACAAAGGCGTGTGGTTATTCAAGCTAATGTACAAGGCCGTGATATGGGCAGTGTGGTGGCTGACATTCGTCAAGCCATAGCGCAACAAGTAGAGCTACCTGGGGGATATAGTGTGCAAATTGGTGGTCAATTTGAATCACAACAACGGGCGCAGAAACGCTTAATGTTGGTAGTACCGCTGTCATTAGCCTTGATTACCCTATTGCTTTATTTTGCCTTTAATTCGGTTGGCCAAGCCTTATTGATTCTACTTAACGTACCCTTAGCCACTATAGGTGGCATTGTTGCTTTATATTTATCAGGGCAATATTTGTCGGTGCCAAGTTCAGTGGGTTTTATTACCTTATTTGGTGTCGCCGTACTGAATGGTGTGGTCATGGTTGAAAGTATTAATGCTGAGATAAAATTATTACTGGCTAAAGGTCGTGCTACCGACACACAGATAAAGAGCGCAATATTTACGGGTGCATTAGCACGCTTACGCCCGGTATTAATGACCGCGTTGACCTCACTGTTAGGTTTATTACCTATGTTAATATCTACCGGAGTGGGTGCTGAAATACAAAAACCATTGGCTACGGTTATTGTTGGCGGCTTGGTCAGTGCGACCTTGTTAACTTTGTTTGTACTGCCGGTGCTTTACCAGAAATTCTCATTAGGAAAAATAAGCCAAGTTAACTAAAACCAAGTGAACAAAAAACACCAATAAGCATGTTTTTTTAAGAAAATAAAAATGAAGAATGTTTTCGTAAATATTCTTCATTTTCACCATAAATATATTTATTTTTTTGCAGAAAAAAGAAAATTTAACTGGTGGATCACTTGCTAGCTACTGCCCTTACTCGCTTATGTTTTTTTGTTCTTTAAAAGTGTAACAACTCGGTAAAAAAAGTTTAAAAATGCGCTGGTAATCACGCCAAATTCTGATAATCTCTTACCTCGTTATTTCCATCAGTTGCTTTTTTGTACAACTAAAAAATAACTTAATAACAAAACTATCCACATAGTATAAAAATAAATAATCTTGTTAATGAAAGACGCTAATGCATGTATTTATTTCAATAAAATCAAATTGTTATATTTATTTATTTTGATCTTTTTAGCGTAAATGTCTGGCTACTTTTTGTACTTGATCACAAGGTTATCCACAAGAGGATCCTTAAAGTAAACAATAAAGCCTAGCGATAAAGTGGAGCCAACGTATACCAATTCCATTAAGTTTCTTCCCATTCAGAGCTTGTCAGCGGTTTGAGAACAAATAGAATTTTTTTGTATATAGTCATTCTATATTAAGGAAATTCTGTGCAGTTATCTAATTGCTGACAAACTCCCAAAGGGCGAGTTTAAAAGGCTTACATGCAGCGTTATTGATTTTAACAAGGGAATAACCATTATCTTCAATCAATGCCTTGCCTCTAAGCCTTTTAACTCTCGCTGAATGTGAACAAACTTAATGGACTTGGTATTATGCTTTGTGGCATGCTTAGCCACCTTTAGCTTATTTTAGTCACTTCGCGTATTTTTTATGACAACTCCTGCAACCTCACCTGATGCTAATAACATGCAATCACCCCTGATATTAGTCGATGGTTCTTCGTATTTATTTCGAGCCTATCACGTGCCCTATTTACAAGCACTTTCAACCGCAGATGGCCAACCAACAGGTGCCATAACCGGTGTATTAAATATGTTAGGTAGTTTGAAAAAAGACTATCCCAATGGCAATATCATCGCTATTTTTGATGCTAAAGGTAAAACTTTCCGCAATGACATGTACCCAGAATACAAAGCCAATCGTCCACCCATGCCGGATGATTTACGCAGTCAAATCGCGCCTTTACATGAGATTATTACCGCTATGGGTCTGCCTTTATTGGTCATTCCTGGCGTTGAAGCCGATGATGTTATTGGCACCTTGGCTAAACAAGCCGATGAACTAGGTATCGAAACCGTCATTTCTACGGGTGATAAAGATATGGCACAGCTAGTTACTAAGCATGTGCGTTTAATTAATACCATGACTGATGTAGAAATGGATGAAGCGGGTGTGATGGAAAAGTTTGGTGTGCGTCCTGATCAAATAATTGATTACCTCGCCTTGATGGGCGATAAAGTGGATAACATTCCCGGCGTGGTAAAATGTGGTCCAAAAACGGCGGTTAAATGGTTGGCAGAGCATGGCACCATGGCTGAAGTTATCGCTAATGCGGATAAAGTGAAAGGAAAAATAGGCGAAAATCTACGTGATGCGTTAGAACAGCTACCTTTGTCATATAAATTAGCGACTATTAAATGTGATGTTGAATTAGCACAAACCGCAGCACAATTAGCTGCCAATGAACCCGATATTGAGGCGCTAACTAAGCTTTATCAAAAATTCGAATTAAAGCGTTTATTAGCGGGTTTAGGTAAAGGTGATAGCACTGGCAGTACCACGACTAAAGCCGGTAAAACGTCTAGCTCTGCCGGTGAACAGGTTATTGAAATCCATGCCGAGGCCGTGGCCGAAAGCCAATACGATATCATCTTAGATAAAACCTTATTTACCGAGTGGCTTAATAAACTACAAGGGTGTGATGCTTTTGCCTTTGATACTGAAACCACCAGTGTTGATTATATGAAAGCCGAATTAGTCGGGCTATCATTTGCCATTGAAGTGGGCAAGGCCGCTTATGTGCCATTGACTCATGATTATACTGATGCACCGGAACAACTTGATATAGATTGGGTATTAGCGCAATTAAAGCCGCTATTAGAAAGTACCAAGATTAAAAAAATCGGTCAAAACCTTAAATATGATGCCAATGTACTAAGTCATTATGATATTACGTTGCAGGGTATTGAATTTGATACCATGATTGAATCTTACTGCTACAACAGTGTTGCTACGCGTCATAATATGGATGCGCTGGCACTGAAATATCTCGATTATAAAATGGTGAAATTTGAAGATATTGCGGGTAAAGGTGCTAAACAGCTTACTTTCAATCAAATTGATGTGGAAAAAGCCGGTCACTATGCTGCCGAAGATGCCGATATCACTTTGCGGTTACATAAGGCTATTTTTCCAGCACTAGCGCAATCACCTGCGCTGCTCAGTGTTTTTAATGACATAGAAATGCCACTATTACCCGTACTGGCCCGTATGGAACAAACTGGGGTATTAATTGATAGTGATATCTTAGCGGAGCAAAGCCTGATCTTAGGGCAGCGCTTAGATGAGCTGGAAATTGAAGCACACAATTTAGCAGGTAAGAGTTTTAACTTGGCATCGCCGAAGCAATTACAACAAATTCTTTTTGAAGAGTTAAAAATTCCGGTCATCAAAAAAACGCCAAAAGGTGCACCATCTACCGCAGAAGATGTCTTGCAAGAGCTAGCACTTGATTATCCATTACCTAAAGTTATTATCGAGAATAGGGGACTAAGTAAATTAAAGTCGACCTATACCGACAAATTACCGTTAATGGTTAGTGATAAAACTGGGCGTTTGCATACTTCGTATCATCAAGCGGTTACGGCGACGGGACGTTTATCTTCAACCGATCCAAATTTACAAAATATTCCAATTCGTAGTGAGCAAGGTCGCAAAATTCGTCAAGCCTTTATTGCGCCAAAAGATCACAAAATAGTCGCGATAGATTACTCGCAAATTGAATTACGCATCATGGCGCATTTGTCCGCCGATGAAGGCTTAGTAACCGCTTTTAGCGAAGGTAAAGATATTCATCGGGCGACAGCCGCAGAAATTTTTGCGGTCGAACTTGATGAAGTCACTATCGATCAACGTCGCAGTGCCAAAGCCATTAACTTTGGTTTGATTTATGGTATGTCAGCCTTTGGTTTAGCCAAGCAATTGAATATTGGCCGTCAGCAAGCACAAGAGTATCAAGATAAGTATTTCCAACGCTACCCTGGTGTATTAATGTATATGGCAGAGACGCGCAAAAAAGCGAGTGAACAGGGTTATGTGGAAACCTTGTATGGCCGTCGTTTATATTTACCGGACATAAATGCTAAAAATGGCATACGTAAAAAAGCCGCCGAGCGTGCTGCCATCAATGCACCAATGCAAGGCACAGCTGCTGATATCATTAAAAAGGCGATGTTAGCCGTAGATGCTTGGTTACTAGAGCAAAATGATGACCGTATTAAAATGACCATGCAGGTGCACGATGAATTGATTTTTGAAATTCATCAAGATATTGTTGAACAGACCACGAAAAAACTGGTTGAATTAATGAATAATGCGGTGGTGTTAAACGTGCCATTAATTGCCGAAGCGGGCATAGGTGATAACTGGGATGAAGCCCATTAGAGTATATTAAGTTAAGTTATTTTCAACCTAGAAAACTATAACTTATCAAAAATCAGGCAGTTAGTTATTCCACATGGAATAGCTTACTGCCTTTTTATTGCGGGTATTAAAATCCGTTTATAAATCTAAGGTACAGCCACTGCCGACCTTGATAAATCTATCGCTTTCACCACTTTGTTGAAACTCAAGTAGCGCTAAATTAACGTCAGCAAGTAATTGCGACCATTGTGGATAACTATGGCTGATGGCAAAATACAAATGGTTGTATTTTAGCGCCGGCTGAACTATTTCAATGCCATTGAGTAGTGCTTGTTTGTTACGATTTGATAAACTGGAGTAATTGATACTATAGGTAAACACCTTAGGATCGCCAATGATTAAGTCAACTCGTTTAGCGACCAGTAGTTTTACTAATTGTAATTCATCTACCGCTTCAACAATGGAAAATTGCTTTGAATCCATCACGGCATCAAACTCAGGGGTATTTTGATAGCCGCGCACCACGCCAATTATTTTACCTGTTAAATTACCTAAATTTTCTTGTAAGTCGAACGAGTAATCTGGTCTTTTCAGTAAGGATAACTCGCCACCGGAAAACTTATTTGAAAGTACCAGCAGTTCTCTACGCTTTTTACCGAGCACAATATCTGAAGGGGCTGAACTTTCAATAAAGTACTCTGGGAAGAGTATGTCCAT
This sequence comes from Colwellia sp. MT41, assembly GCF_001444365.1. Lineage (NCBI taxonomy): Bacteria > Pseudomonadati > Pseudomonadota > Gammaproteobacteria > Alteromonadales > Colwelliaceae > Colwellia > Colwellia sp. MT41. The sequence continues at coordinate 4,243,995 of NZ_CP013145.1, read as the reverse complement.
CTGGCCCTTTTCAACCAACATTACTGACCTTGCCCAAGGATAAAAGTGGATATTTACTTGATAACCTTTACTGACAAGTATTGCCACGGTAAATTGGAAAACCCAGCCTTTATTGCAGAGCTCTTCGCTGATATAAGGTGGCCAATTTAAGGTGGCTAGATTGATTATCTTGTTAGAACTGCCATTAAATCGATAGCCTTTAGCTGTTTTTTTCCCTTGGATGGTATGCTGTAATCCATGGGTGAAATAAGTAACCGTTAACTGTTCGTTTTGAATGTCGTCTTGAATTTTAGCTGATACGACTTGGCTGAAGCTAAAGCAAATAATGACGGTAAGCGTTAAAGTGATACTTTGCCGAGTACTAAAAAGTAAAGCTAAGGCAAACGTATGCCTCTTAGCTTTTATAGATAAGAGGCTTTGTTTTTGTCTCGCTGAGAAAAATAAGTACATTAGGAAAGGCCCATTACTGAGGTGAGCTACTGCTACTGTAGCTGTTTATCACTTCTTTTTAAATAAGAAATGCATAACAAACCATAGCTACAATACTTGAGACGATAATACTTAAGAAGAATCCTTCTTTAACCATATCTTCAATCTCAATCTCTCCTGTACCATAGGCAATAGCATTAGGAGCTGTCGCCACAGGCAGCATGAAGGCACAACTAGCAGCCATCGCTGCGGGTATCATAAGTACCTCAGGGTTTATTCCGGATGATATAGCTGCAGCAGCTAATATAGGCATTAGTAACGTTGCCGTTGCCGTATTACTGGTTATTTCAGTCAAGTAGGTAACCACCAAACAAATAGTCAATATCATTAGCATTGGCGGTAGGCTAGATAGTGACGTTAACCACTCGCCAAGAATGGTACTAAGACCCGAAGCAGTAAAACCTTTAGCGATTGCAATACCACCGGCAAACAATAACAACATGCCCCACGGGATTGAATTAGCCGTTTTCCAATCAAGTAATCTACCGCCTTTGCCATTAGGTACGACAAACATAATAACTACGGCCAACAGCGCTACTGTGCTATCACCGGCAATCTTTATCTCCAGCAATGAACTCCAGCCACCAAAGGGTTCACCTCTAGTTATCCAAGCTAGAGCCGTTAAACCAAATACCCATAAGGTACGCTTTTCTTCAGCTCTCCATTTACCCAACTCAGGTAAGTGTATCTCATGCTCAAGTTTAACGTTACGTGTTAACCATAGCGCCATTATCGGCAATGATATAAGCACCACAGGAACACCGATTTTCATCCAGGCAAGGAAGCCAAACTCTTTACCGGTGTTCTCTTCATAGATAGCCGCGAAGATTATGTTAGGAGGAGTGCCAATCAAAGTACCTAGTCCACCAACACTAGCCGCATAAGCGATACCTAAGATCAGAGCCACCTTTAACTTTTTATTATCTACATGGCTTAGTATTGCTAACGCCATAGGTAACATGATTAAAGTAGTAGCAGTGTTTGATATCCACATACTCAAGAAACCAGCAGCCAGCATAAAGCCTAGCACTAATCGTCTACCGCTAGAGACACCTACAAGCCGAACCATGTAAACAGCTAACCTTTCATGCGCGCCACTTTTCTCTAATGCTTTTGACAGCATAAAGGCGCCCATCAATAATAAGATGACATGGCTTCCTAATGAGGAAGCCACGGTTTTGTGATCAAGTATTCCGAACATTGGCAGCAGTGCAAATGGCACCAGTGATGTGGCAGGGATAGGAATGGCTTCGGTGACCCACCATATTACTGTCAGTAGGGTAATGGCTGAGGCTATGGCAGGTTGCTCGGCTAAACCAAAGTGGCTAAGCAATAAGTAACAGCCAAAAGCCAGCGCTGGCCCTAGAAGGATAAAGTGCTGACGGGTTAATTTCATAATGATGGCAAACTCTATTATTAATAGCACTCAATTAGCGGTGCTTTATTATTGTTTTTTTACTTAGCCAGCAAGGTTATTTTGTAGCAATGGTTTGAATGACATATTTTACCAACAGTTCTATTTATCTACTCCATTGTTATTTATCGTAATTCATCTATTTTCTTAATACTAGTGTCTTTTGCTTAAAGCCATTGTTTACTGATTTACTGTTATCAGTAAGAGGCGGGTCGATAGGGTTATTTATTTCAGTCGTTCGCTAAGCATTTGAGTAACGTTCTTTATTGCCTAACCAGCGCTGAATTAATGCTTGCGCACATTCAGGTTGTTGGCGTGATAATAAATACGCTTTTTGCTGTATTTCAGGTATGAGGTAACCATCACGTACTAGATCGGCAATTTTAAGATCGGCTAGACCGGTCTGTTTGGTGCCTAATAACTCACCCGGACCACGGATTTCCAGATCTTTTTCGGCGATAACAAAACCATCATTACTTTCACGTAATACTTTTAAGCGTTTGACGGCGGTTTTTGATAGTGGTGCTTTATACATCAACACACAAAAAGAGGCGACCGAGCCACGACCAACACGGCCACGTAACTGGTGCAATTGCGCTAAGCCTAAACGCTCTGGGTTCTCAATGACCATTAAACTGGAGTTAGGTACATCAACGCCAACTTCAATGACTGTGGTGGCAATAAGTAGGTGTAGATCACCTGCTTTAAAGGCATCCATAACTTGTTTTTTTTCAGCAGATTTCATGCGGCCATGCACTAAGCCAATTTTTAATTCTGGTAGTTGAGCCGTTAATAAAAGCGCAGTTGCTTCGGCGGCTTGGCACTGTAATACTTCAGATTCTTCGATTAAAGTACATACCCAATACGCTTGTCTACCATCATTCACACAGCCTTGGCGGATACGTTCAATCACATCGGCGCGGCGTGAATCAGGTAATGCCACGGTATTTATCGGGGTGCGACCTGGAGGTAATTCATCAATAATTGAGGCATCTAAATCCGCATAAGCTGTCATCGATAAAGTGCGGGGAATAGGAGTGGCTGTCATGATCAGTTGATGTGGGTATTTATTATCAAAAACGCCTTTTTCACGCAACGTTAGACGTTGATGAACACCAAATTTATGTTGTTCATCAATAATAACCAGTACCAGGTTTTTAAAGACCACATCGGCTTGAAATAGTGCGTGTGTGCCAATAATCATTTGCATGGCACCACTTGCAATCTGCTCGAGCGCCAGTCTTTTTGCTTTTACTTTAGTTTTCCCTACCAGCCAACCGACACTGATATCTAGCGGGGTAAACCAGTTGGTGAAATTAATAGCGTGTTGTTCGGCAAGAATTTCAGTGGGTGCCATCAAGGCAACTTGATAGCCCTCACTAATGGCGGTTAATGCGGCAAGGGCAGCAACTAGGGTTTTTCCTGAGCCGACATCGCCTTGTACCAAACGCATCATTGGCTGACTTTTAGCTAGGTCAGCTTTTATTTCAGCTACCACACGTGTTTGCGCCTTGGTTGGCGTAAACGGTAAAGCGTTGAGGAATTTTTGATTTACTTGCTCATCACCCAATAAAGGTATTGCATCATGGCTATCACTATTTTGTCTGATCTTAAGCATGCTTAAGTTGTGAGCCAGTAACTCTTCTTTAATTAAACGTTGCTGTGCTGGGTGGCGGCCTTGCTCTAATTGCTCAATAGAAACGTCTGGTGGCGGACGATGAATAATCGCTAAGGCTTCACCGAGAGAGTATTGTTCATTAAAAAGATTGCTGGGCAGTAACTCTTCTACCTGGCCGCGCTGTAATCGCAGTAAGGCTTGCTCGGTTAGATTGCGTAACGATATTTGCCTTAGACCATCGGTACTAGGGTAAATCGGTGTTAAGGTTTCTTCAGCGGAGGTTAATGCTCTGTCGTCATCAAGGCTTTTATATTCAGGATGGACAATTTGATAGCCACGCGGACCGCGTTTTACTTCACCGTAACAACGAATAGTTTTACCTATGGCTAAGCTGTTTTTTTGGCTGGCAGAGAAGCTGAAAAAACACAATTGTATGCTGCCGGTGCCATCATGGAGAGTAACCACCAGCATGCGGCGTTTACCATGAGTTATTTGGTTGTCGGTAATTTCACCAATAATATTGGTTGAGGTACCCACTAATAAATTGCGTACTGTGGTGACACGGGTTTTATCTTCATAACGCATCGGTAGATGGAAGAGCATATCTTGTACTGACAGCAAGCCAATTTTTGCTAATTTTTCCGCTAAACTAGGCCCGACACCTTTGAGTGTACTCAGAGGAACTTGTGATAATAGGCTTAACGCTTCTTCTGCCATTGTTAATACCTAGTCATCAATGTGTTGCCAAGCACTTTTATTCATTTGCATTTTTTGCCACCAGACTTCATTAGCAACAATTTGACCATCCTCATCAATTTCAGGGTAAGGTAAGCCCTTACGCTGACAGGCATCGGCAAAAATCGGATGACCACCTTCAAATAAAGTACGCTGACGACGTTCATGGCTTAAGCGAGGTTTATTATACATACCGGCTAATTGACGCTGGCGTTGTGCTTCGTATAAAACAACGGAACAAGCCACTGAAACATTTAATGATTGCACCATGCCAACCATAGGAATGACAATATGTTGATCGGCAAGCTCTAGGGCTACATCAGAGGCGCCAAATTTTTCTTGCCCTAAAATAATAGCGGTTGGTTTGGTATAATCAATTTCGGTAAAATTAACTGCAGTAGCAGACAAATTTGTCACCAATATCTGCATGCCCTGTGCTTTTAATGCGGCAATGGCATCAGCTGTTTTTTGATAGTTATGCACGTCAATCCAGTTCTGACTGCCGGCAGCACTGCCACCACGTACTTCAGCGGCATCACTTTTCCATACAGCATGAACATCACTAACACCAATGGCATCACAAGTACGTACAACCGCGGCTAAATTATGGCTTTTATGCAGACCTTCCATGCAAATGGTTAAATCTGGCTGGCGTTGGTCTAACATGGCGTTAATACGTTTTAATCTTTCTGGAGTCATTGTGGTTTATTCTGTAAAGGTAAAAAGTCTAATCTGTTAGTTTTAAGTGTTGCTGCACGAACAAGCAATACGCGTAAACATAGCCAATATGTTAAATGAATGAAATTTAGGCAAAGCCGTCACGCTGTGAGTTCATGGAGCTTATGCTTTTCTATAAAAGAATAAGCACAGTGACTTGAACGAACAGCGCAGACAATGCCGAATAAATATCAGGCATGACACATATATTAATTAACGCTAGGCAGTTCCATTATACCGTCAATTTCTATTTCAACATCTTTAGGCAATCTAGACACTTGTACCGCAGCTCTTGCTGGATAAGGCTGAGTAAAGTAACGGCTCATAATATCATTTACCGTGGCAAAGTTACTTAGGTCCGTAAGGTAGATATTTACTTTTACCATATTGTTAATTTCACCACCCGCCGCTTCACAGACAGCGACTAGGTTTTTAAATACTTGTTCAGCTTGTTCAGTAAAACCACCTTCAACCACTGCCATGGTTTCGGCAATAAGAGGAATTTGTCCTGATAAATAAACAGTATTATTTACTTTTACCGCTTGGCTGTATGTACCAATGGCACTTGGAGCTTTGTCTGTACTGATAATACTTTTCATAATACTTCCTGTTGTTAACTGCTGGAGTTTATCGCTCAATTTGCTAATTTTTCCGTGTCATCATTGAGTACTAAATTAGACAAAATGGTCTTAGGCCTTGCCGTCATTAATGGGCAAAGCACTGTTATTATTTATTGCGGATGACACGTTGTACATCAATCATTACTTTAATCTTGCGAATAATATCAGCTAAGTGAATACGATCGCGGCAGGTGATTTCCATATCGATTACGTATAAACCCGCTTCTTTTTCACCTGAGTTTAAGCTATGGACATTGGAGTTGCATCGAGCGATAACATTGGTTAGTAATGCCAGCGCACCTTGATGATTGACGATTTCCACTCGTAGCTTAGCAATAAATTCTTTATCAATATCATTGTCCCATCTTACTGGGAACAAGCTAACTTGGTCATGACCTTTGATATTGCGGCAACCTTGCTGGTGGACCATTAAGCCTTTACCTGGACTTAAGTAAGCTAAAATTGCATCACCTGGGATAGGGCGACAACATTTACCGTAATTTACTAACATGCCTTCGGTGCCTCTTATCGGCATTTTAGCTTTAGTGCTGTTCGGGTCTAGCTCGGTCTCTTCGGTAAAACCATCGGTTAGCTGTCGGGCAATACCTATACTCAGCGCATTACCCAAACCAATATTGGTCAGTAAATCATCAAAATTAGCATTACCACTTTGTTGTACTACTTCATCAATTTTTTCTTTCGCTAAATCTTCAAGTTTTGTTTCACCCAGGGCATGACTTAATAAACGCAGGCCTAAAGCATGGGATTCGTCTTTTTCGCAACTTCTTAAGTAAGTTCTGATTTGTAAACGTGCTTTGGAGGTGACAACAAAGTTTAGCCAGGTCGCATTCGGTCGGGCTGCCGTAGAGGTAATTACTTCTATGGTTTGTCCTGAATCTATCGGTTGGCTCATTGGATAAGGTTTTCGGTCGACCTTCACACCAACACAAGAGTTGCCGACATCGGTGTGCACTGCATAAGCAAAATCTATAGCGGTGGCGCCCATGGGCAACTCAATAATTCGGCCATTAGGGGTAAAGACATAAATTTCTTCTGGAAATAAGTCTGATTTAACGTTTTCAATAAACTCAAAAGAGCTACCTGCGCTTTGTTGTAGCTCAAGTAAACTTTGCATCCAACGACGCGCTTTCATTTGTGCCGTTGTGCCAGTGTTTTTACCGTCTTGCTTGTAGAGCCAGTGAGCGGCAATACCTTTATCCGCCATTTGATCCATATCTTGGGTACGAATTTGAATTTCTACCGGAATGCCATGGGGGCCAATTAATGATGTATGCAGTGATTGGTAACCGTTAGTTTTAGGGATAGCGATGTAATCTTTAAACCGTGATTCAATGGGTTTGAAGAGATTATGCACGGCACCTAAGGCGCGGTAGCAGTTGTCAATTTTCTCAGTAACGATAACGCGAAAAGCATAGATATCCATGACTTCATTGAACATTAATTCCTTATTAAGCATCTTCTTATAAATCGAATACAGGTGCTTTTCTCTACCGATAACCTGTGCCTCAATACCGCTTTCCTTTAAACGAGCCGAAATTTCTTTTTCAATATTATCAATAATAGCTTTACGATTACCACGGGCGCTTTTTACCGCTGATTTTAAAGCACGTGACCGCATAGGGTAAAGCGCTTCAAAGCCTAATAGCTCTAATTCGTTTTTTATATCATGAATACCTAAACGGTTCGCTATGGGGGCATAAATCTCTAAGGTTTCGCGGGCAATACGACGTCGTTTATCAGGTCGTAAAGAACCAAGGGTGCGCATATTATGGGTACGGTCGGCAAGTTTAATTAAAATAACACGAATGTCTTGCACCATGGCAAGTACCATTTTACGGAAGTTTTCCGCTTGCCTCTCTTCTTGGTTAGTAAACTTTAATTTATCGAGTTTACTTACGCCTTCAACGAGTTCTGCTACGGTATGACCGAAAAGTTCCGCTAATTCATCCTTGGTAACGTCGGTATCTTCAATAACATCGTGTAATAAAGCCGCCATGAGGGTTTCATGGTCTAAATGCATTTGGGCTAAATTAATCGCTACGGCAACTGGATGAGTAATATAAGGATCACCACTTGAGCGCATTTGGCCATCATGGGCATCACGTGCTACGACATAGGCGTGTTTAAGCAGATCAACTTGTACTTTTGATAGGTAGGTCGAGGTAAGTTCTTTTAATGGTTCAAATAGGTACACCTAATACTCCAAATTAAGGGGGAAAAAGGGGGAGTTCGAGTATCTACCCTAGTATATACTCATGTTACCTCGAACTGCATAGTTGAAGTTTCTTGAGTTTAGATAGAATACGCGGCAATACGCTCTATTTACAAGGAAAATCATACCAGTTCATTAAGTTTATGATCTTGTTGTCGGCAGGGAAAATAAATCAGGGCAAGGTGTACTATTGACCAATAGCTGGCTATTGGCATTGAGAGCAACGTCGCCTTGGCGTATTTTAACCAGCACCAGTGGCCAGTAACTTAGTTAAACTGCTATTTAAAGCTGAGCGAATAAAAAACGCGTAGCCTATTTTCTGAGATAAAGCAGAATAAGGTACGCGTTTTAAGTGCTTAAAACTAAAGCCTTCTCTAGATAGAAGGCATCAACTCTAGCTTAATTCGTCTTGTTGACCACCAACAATCGCGGCAACAGCATCTAATTCAGCTGTATCTCGCTGGATTTGCTGTTGACGATCAGAAGCATCCATAATTTCGGTAGTAATTAAGCCTGCTTCGATTTCACGCAAAGCAATTACCGTTGGTTTGTCGTTTTCGACGTCAACCAATGGTTCTTTTCCGCCCGTTGCGATTTGACGAGCACGACGTGATGCAACTAGCACCAAATCAAAACGATTACCGATTTTCTCTACGGCCTCTTCAACAGTTATGCGAGCCATCCGGTCACTCCAACTAATAAACAACTTACAAAATAGCTGCGTAGTCTACTGCCCACTCACTAATTAAGCAAGCAATACCATGTCTATTAAGTTATATCCCACTCAATGGAAATTAATAGCATTGGTATTATCGCCACACAACCAAGGGCATATCTTATTATAGTACTTATTTAGCAGTTTTTGTTGCTTCATTATTTAATAGCGTGCTAAATAATTCTTGTTGGGCAATGCTTTGCTGGCGGCATTTTAGCCGTTGATTATTTACCACAGTAGTTAGATCAAGCAAGGCTTGGTCGAAGTTGTCATTAACGATAATGTAATCAAATTCATGATAATGAGAGCATTCTGCTTGCGATTGCGCCATACGGCTGGCTATTACTTCATCACTGTCTTGGCCGCGAGCTCGTAAGCGACTTTCTAGCTCTTCTTTTGAAGGCGGGCTAATAAAAATAGTGGTTACGTTCGGTTTTTTCATGCGAACTTGTTGAGCGCCTTGCCAATCAATATCAAGAAATACATCAATACCTTGGGCAAGTTGTGCATCGATAGCGGCAGCAGACGTACCGTAATAGTTACCAAATACTTCCGCATACTCATAAAAGGCATGGTTATTTATTTGTTTTTTAAACTCGGTAACACTAACAAAATGATAATGTTCGCCATTATTTTCACCAGGACGAGCATCTCGCGTGGTATGAGAAACTGATACCTGCATAGCTCTGGCTGATGTTTGCTTATCTTGCTTTAGTAAAGCCTTAATAAGGCTTGATTTTCCGGCACCACTTGGTGCAGAAAGAATAAATAAATTACCGGGAACAATCACAGGGCTTTCCTTTAAAACAAACTTGCATCACAGATGAGTAGTACTAAATTGAGTAATTAATTACTCCGTTTAGTTATAAATTTTTGCCAATAAAAAAGGCTGGGCATTATTTTACTCTATTAGAATAAAAAAAGCTCAGCCTGTCTGACGGTAAGCAATATTAATTTTTGTATTTGCGCGATTACTTTTCTTAAAAATAAGCCGCCTAGCGTTATTGCTAGTAGGCGGGAACTTGTTCGCGCTTTTTACAATATTTTAGCAATAGATTTTGCTAAGTAATCAACATTACTATTGGCAATACCAGCGATACTCATACGGCTAGAACCGACCATATAAATGCTGTATTCATCTTGTAGCTGTTGCACTTGCTCAGGGGTAATACCTAAGAAAGAGAACATACCACTTTGACGTTGAATAAAGCTAAAGTCGCGAGTTACGCCATTTTCTACAAGCTTATCAACGATTAATTTGCGGTTGCCATTAATGCGATCACGCATTTCTTTTAATTCGCCATACCATTCATTACGTAGTTCATCTGAACTTAGGATAGTTTCTACAATAGCCGCACCATGTGCTGGTGGCATAGAATAAATAACACGTATCACATAAAGTAAGACCGACTTAGCGATATCAACCGCTGTGCTGGATTCACCTATGATGGTACAAGCACCAATACGGTCTCGGTATAGACCGAAGTTTTTCGAGCATGAACTACAGACGATCATTTCTTTAACCGTGTCAGCCATTAAACGTAAACCGTAAGCATCTTCGTCTAAACCAGCGCCAAAACCTTGGTAAGCCATATCAATTAACGGCATGAAACCAACATTTTTAGCGACTTCAGCAACTTGTTGCCATTGTTCTTTGTTTAAATCCATACCACTTGGGTTATGACAACAAGCGTGTAATAACACCACATCATCACTGCTAACTTCTTTAAGCGCATTTAACATGCCATCAAAGTCTAAGCTTTTGTTTTCATAATCGTAATAAGGATACGTTTTAACGGTTAAACCCGCAGCTTTAAATAAACCGGTGTGATTTGCCCAGGTTGGATTACTTACCCAAATGGTAGCGCCGGCTTTACAAGATTTGATAAATTCAGCAGCAACACGTAAAGCACCAGTACCACCAGGGGTAGATACGGTACGAGCACGATTTTGGTTTAATACTTTATGCTCAGCGGTAAAAATAAGCTTAGCCATTTCATCGTTGAATAACTCTGAACCAGTAGGACCAATATAAACCTTGGTGTCTTCTGTCTTTAGGCGATGTTGTTCGGCTTTTTTTACACAATTAAGTATGGCAGTGTGACCTGCTTCATTTTTGTATACGCCAACACCTAAATCGATTTTATTTGGGTTGTTATCTTTTCTATATTTAGCTAATAATCCAAGAATTGGATCGGCAGGCAAAGCCTTTAAACTACCAAACATGACAGAAGTTTACCTTATGTTAGAGGAGAGTTACCTCAATAAGGCATCATCGCGCTTATGAGTCTAAACTCTCTAATTTTTAATCACTCAAGCATAACGTAAAGTTAGGGCGCAATTAAAGAGATTTCTATGCCATATAGTGACAAAACTAAGATTAATTTGTACGGATTTTGGCTTTATTTTATAAGTGCCATCGAGTTGTTCAATAAAACCCTGAATAGCTATCAGGGTAAATAATAATTAGAAACTATTAGTAAGTGCTGCAACCAGGCCAATAACACCACCAAATATACCGCCCCAGACCACTAACCAACCTAAGTGTTTTTTGATCATTTTTTGAATGATCTCTTTGACTAACAGCGGTGTTAATTCACTGAGGCGCTTTTCGATAATATCGCTAACTTTATCCCGTATACCGGAAATCATATCCGGTTGTTCTAATTCTTCTCGCAGTAGAGTATTAAATTGCTCACTTTGGGTGATTTCCTGCATGGCGAGTTTCATCTTGGCAATAAAGGGTTCTCTCATTGGCTGAATTGCTTCACTGCCGCCAACCATGTCAAGCATAGGTCCAAATGACGATTGTTCAATAACTTCAACTAAACTATTGAATGCCGGACTAAGGTCGACTTTATCAATAACGGGGGCTAAGTTAATGGTGCTGGCTTTACCTGAACTGTCAGAAAGAAATCGGTCGATGTTTGCTTCGGTAAAAAATTCTTCCATCATTAATTGACCAATGGCTACTTTGAATTCTTCAAAACGCGCAGGAATAACGCCAGAGCCGTATAGTAGTGGTACTTTTTCAAAGAGCATATGCACGGCAAGCCAGTTAGTGATAGCACCAGATAAAGCAAAAAGTCCCACAGTAAAAAGAAGATGTTGTTCGCTAACATAGCCCGCTAATGTAAAAGTTAATGCAATAAGGTTGGTAATAAGGCTTTTGTTCACGAGCTACTCCACAATGATTTGGTTAAATAAAGGCGGCTATGATAGCATTTAATTTACTTTCCTTAAAAATAGATGCGATTGTGCCATGAAAGTTACTTTAAAAATTGTGCTGACGTTAGCAACGTTATTTTTTATTAGTGTTTGCGGTGCCGATGATTCTTCGTGGCGAAAATTGTCACTGAACAATACTGTGTTATTAACCTTACCCCATGGCCAAGTGGTGATCGAATTGGCGCCACAATTTTCGCCAAAAAATGCCGCGCAATTTAGCAAGTTAACGCAACAAGGTTTTTATGATGGTACCAAGTTCTATCGTGTTATCGACGGGTTTGTTGCGCAAGCCGGGCCAAAAGATGGTAGTAAAAAAGACAAGTCCGTACCGCTATTAGCAATGGAATCGGAATGGCAAACTGATAGTAAATGGACCTATACGCCAGTACAGCAACACGATTTATTTGCCCCGCAAACTGGCTTTAAACAGGGTTTTGCTTTGGCTTATCAAGCAGGTGAAAATGATAGCCTAGGTACAGCGTGGTTAACACATTGCCCAGGTACTATAGCAATGGCTAGAAACAATGCTGCGGATTCTGCCTCGAGTCATTTTTACTTTGTTATTGGCCAAGCGCCGCGTTATTTAGACCGAATTATGACCATATTTGGTCGCGTGGTTTATGGTATGCAACATATTCAAGCAATACAGCGCACTGCAGTTATTGACGGCGATGATGCAGTTGAGCCGGGTCACTTTACTAAAATAGTCAGTATGCAGTTAATGAGTGATGTAGCAAAAGCTGAGCAAATACATCTTGAAGTCGAGAATACTGAATCAACGGCATTTGCCGAGCGCTTGGTACAACGCCGTACACGCGACAGTGCCTTTTTCTACAAAAAACCACCGCCAGTACTCGATGTTTGCCAAATTCCAATTAGAAGTAGGCTAATTAAGTAAATATTAAGCTAGTTTAACCGTTAACTAGCTAATTCCACTAGCGGCAAGTGGCATGAGTATAGTCGCTTGTATAAAGTTGTCATTATTTGGTGGTTTTATTGCTTTATGAAGGTGTAATATTATCAACATGTTAAACTAGGTTATTAATAGTAGCTGTTACCTATCACTAATAACTAATTAGGGTCGATATTTTGCCGTCATTAAGCTTATTAAAAACACGTTTTCTTGAACTAACCGCTAAGCACAATGCCATAGCTGTTGTTACTTTACTCAGTCTGTCCGCACTAAGTAGCAATGCTTGGGCAGACATTCAACCCCGCAGTGCTAGCCTTAATTATTCGCAAAAATCATTATCTAATGCCGGTAACCCTGCGGCGGCGGCCTTAATTGTTGCCCGAAAAGATCCGCAGGTGATGACGGGGGGCTCTATCGAATTGGGTGGCGGCATTGAATACGGCAATCTCGATGAATTATTTGCCAAAATCGATGAATTATCTTTTTTGTTTAATCCACCCGGTGCAGGCGATGATGGTAGTCAGCCATCTGAACCACCATCATCGCCAACAGTAGAAAACCCAAGCAGAGATTACACTTGGCAAGATCTCTTTGCCAATACTCCTGAGTTAGCCGATCGCCTTGATATCATTAAAGTCAAAATAGCCACTACTGCAGCAGCGTTAGCTTTGATTGCTACTGAGGGCTATGGCAAAGCCGAAGCCACTAGTAATGCCAGCTTTGTGCTGAGTAAAGACTTATTAGGTGGTACTTTATTGTTTGGCATGTCTTTTAAAGGTAATTCAAAAGCGGTAGGGATTTTTGAGGATATTAACCTTGATGTCGAGCAAGCGCGAAGTGAGTTGCAAAGAATTCCGACTTTTACTGAAAATGACCCAGTGCAAGAGCTTGATCTCTCCGGCGGTATCAGTTTATTTTATAATCCGGCCAATAATAAATTCAAAATGTCTGTGGACAATGACAGTCTATTATTGATTAAAGCGGCAAAAGTATCACAGTTCTCCTTGTCTTATAGTCGTAAGGCACTGGCAAGTGATGCAGGAGATTTATACTGGGGGGTTAAGCCGACTTTTTATCGTGTTGGTTTAACGAATGTCGGTACGCGTATTGGTGATATTACCGATACCGAAGGCTTGTTTGACGATATAAAAAATGCTGACTTTATTTATGAGAATGGTTATGACCTTGATTTAGGTATTGTTTGGGCAGCTGATCATTATCAGCTGGGTGCTGCATTGACTAGCTTATTCGAACACACCTATGACTTTCCTGAGCTTGATAGACGGCGGTTTAGTTCCGCAAGTATTCTCAGCCTGTTGAATGAGCACGAGGTATTTACCATGGAACGTCAGCTGAAGCTTGAAGCCGGTATATATACCGATCAGCGCCATTGGAGCTTAAATGTTGAATTAGATGCTAACCCTATTGATGACCCTATGCATGACGAGTATCAATGGTTTACCTTAACGGCAGGCTATGCTGGCGATAGTTGGTGGTTACCCAGCGCACGTTTAGGTATGAGCAGAAATTTAGCCGGTACTGGCTTGGGTTATGTTAATGCCGGCGTTACCGTACTGAAATTTATTAATCTTGATGTTGCCACTACCATAGATAAGGTTATTTTAAATGGAAATGAGCTGCGGCGCGGCATTAATCTGCGTTTAGGTATACAATTTGATTACTAGCTGGCTAGCACAATAGTGCTTTTATAATGTAGCTTTATAGCTAATCTGAATAATATCAAAAACACGCTCACCTTCAGGGGCTTGTACTACCACTTCATCGTCAATGGCTTTGCCTAATAATGCGCGAGCCATAGGCGAATCGATACTGATTTCTCCTCGTTTAACGTCCCATTCATCCGGGCCAACCAGACGATAAACCACTTCAATATCATCTTCAGTAACTAAGGTCACCCAAGCACCAAAAAATACCCGTCCTTCTTGCTGGGGATCTGGATAGACTATATTTAAGTCTTCGGTACGCTTCATTAAAAAACGTACTCTTCGGTCTATCTCACGTAAACGGCGCTTGCCATAGATATACTCAGCATTATCACTGCGATCGCCTTGCGCTGCTGCTTCACTGACTGAGCGAGTAACTTTAGGGCGTTCATCTTTCCAAAGAAATTTTAACTCTTTATCTAAACGGTCCCAGCCTGCGCGGGTAATGTAATTTGATCTTTTCATAGCAAGATATCTTTTATTGGTTTCGCTTCGTAGCACATAATATCAATAATAATCTGTTTATTGGTATAAGTATTGGTTGTTTAACCTTCAATCGTTTATCGATTTTTACTACATGAGTTTTATAGGGTTTCTCTATAAGCCAAAATAAAGTGACTATATATAAAGAATAACTAAGTAATTTAGCGAAATGTTGTTGTGTTTTTAGTTGAAATTAACGGTGTATATCTTTGGTAATTATTGATAATGGGAATATAGGGCGTGGTGCCAAAGCCCTCAACATGAAAACCTAATTATTTTGCCTCTAGGGAAAATTTGGTGAGTGATTTAGTTAAAGAATTTGGTGAAATGTTACGCTTAAAGCGTAAATCTGCAGGTTATTCTCAGGAAAGCTTTGCTGCGTATGTTGGCATTGAAAGAGGAAATTACGGCAAGATGGAAAGAGGTGGTGTAAATATTAAATTAGAAACTTTATACAAACTCACTAATGCATTAAATTGTGAATTTGAAGAAATAATGCCATCAAGACGAAAGCATAAAATTAGCCTAGATTAGCTAAAATAGACCTAATGCAGTAGTTACTGGTCCTGAAGTCTTTATTTATTAAGTCTTACCCCTAAAGTTTTATGACTGTTTATCTTTTATTCTACGTACAATAATAGCTGTAACCCATTGAAAAAATAACTGTAATTAGCGCTGGCTAAATTCATTTGTGTTAGTCTAATTTAGTTAACGTTTAAATAATCAAAGTTTGTCTTACATAAAGGATTGAATAGCAAAATGAGCAGTCTACTAATCAACGAATTGTTGAAGCAAAAGGAATCGGAGTGGTTAGAGTTTAAATCATATTGGTATTGGAAAGCAGCCGATAAAATCACTCCAAAAGCGATAGGTGAATTTTTAAAAGATTTTACTGCTTTATTTAATACTTATGTAGATAAAGGAACAAAAAAATACTTCATTATAGGCTTTGATGAAAAAACAAAAGAGTGTAACAACTACAATGAAGATAGAAATGGAAAGGTAATTCCTTTTTTTACTGGACTAGATGATTTCAAAGTTTATATTGCAAAAAAAATAAAATTAAATTTTAAAGCTATACCTAATGAAGTTAAAAATAGTCTTGAAGATATTCAAGATTTTTTTAAGCTTGAAGAAATCAATTTTCAAGGAAAAAAATTGCTTGTTATTCAATTTAATCAAGCGCCATTCTGCTTAGAATTAACAAAAGAATTACAGGGTAACGCTTCATTTAAAATTGGCAATTTATTAATTAGAAAAAATAAAGTTGATGGTGAACCTGAAAATGGAATTGCAAATCATGAAGATTCAGTAAAGCTCATAGAACAAGTTAAATTAATCAAAAAAAATGACTTTCCAGATAAAATAATTAGTATTGATAAATTAGTTCGATCATTCGTAAATAAGACGATGCCTCTAGCACAAATAACCTGCTCTGCGAATAAGGAATTTAAATATGAACTTTTTAAGCTTGTAGATGAATACATAGGCTCTTTAAGTATTCTTTATTTTAATAAAAATACTTCTCAAGACAAAACTATTGCTCATTTAGTCACAGAACAACATATCACGCCTAATGACAAGGTTATTTTAATTACTGATAATGCTAATAAATCAGGTGGGAAGTTTAATCTTCATCGTATTATCAACATTTTTAAAGAAAAGAAAATTACTATCTCCGCATATACAGTAGAGGATTTTTCTTATGACAAAATTTATAGAGAACCTTTAGATTCCGATATTTTTCATGATGGTAGTTTTGCTATCAACGACTTCATAAGTCCTATGACAACGAGCTCAGATGAGAAGCATGCTGATACTTTGCTATATGAATGGTTCGAAGAAGAGGAAGCTCCATTACTTGTAATTAAAGGTTTAGGCGGCATAGGAAAAACAACTGTTGCAAAGGATTTTCTAGATAAACTTTATAAAGATACAAGTGGAACAGCAAAAATTCTTTTCATCAGTTCACATGATTTAATTAATGAAATGATGAGGCAGGACAGAATTGAAGACATTTTTGATTTTTATCGAGTATTAGCAGAAAAAGAGAATGTTTCTAAACAATTGAACAAGGAGCAATTTGAATTATCAATAGATCATGGAAATCTTATTTTTGTTATAGATGGTATTGATGAGGTAATATCAAAATTAGGAGAGAAATTCGATGTGAGCAGTTTGATATCGGCAATATTTAATGTTTACTCTGATAGCGTATCAAATACTAAAGTTTTATTTACTTGTAGAGATGAGTTTTGGGAACGTTCTCAAATTGATTTTGATATAAAAACACTAACATTAAAACCATTTACGGAAAAATTAGCCTTAGAATATTTTAAATTTCAATTTGGCAACGATGATAAGAAAACCTCTAAAGCTATGGGATATGCCAATACATTTGCTTTAAATGAGAAATCAAAAGAGTATATTCCTTATATTTTAGATATGGTTAAAGAAAACCTTTTATCCACTAATTTAAACCAACATTTTCCTTCTAGTAAAATTTTAATAAAATCAATACCTAATGATTTTTTAATTGGAAAGGTTTGTGAACGAGAGATAGTTAAACTAGATCAAACATCAATAGAGGATCAAGTTGATATCTTTACATCTATTGCCACTCATTATGAAGGCAACATTCATAAGTCTCATTTAAATAAATTACTTAACGATCAGTCAAGTGATCATGATATAGAAAAAAGTATTAGCATTTATATTTCACACCCATTATTAATATATTCAGCCGAAAGTGAAACATTAACTTTCAGGTATGACTTTTTTACAGAGTATTTTAAAGGGATTCATTTATCTAAAATATTTATTAAAAACATCCTAGAAGACATTTCTGAAAATACCAAATCAATAATCACAGAAATTATAAACCTAGATAGCTATGTAGTTAAAATAATAAAACAACGTCTAAGTTTTTTTAAAATTAGTAATGAAGATATAAAAAATGGCGTTTATATGTACATTAATATGCTTATTGAAGACGATGATTGCTTGAAGAATAGGAAAGTAACATCATCTTTATTTTCATTTCTTATCTCATTATTTAATCCACACAATATAAAAGAGCGAACATCTTTATTAATAGATATTTTCTCGTCCGAAGATAATGTTATTAACAATTTATGCTTAATCAACTTCCATACAAAGAGAGATCAAAAGCCTACTTTTGACTTCTCTGGGTATAAACTAGATAACTGTTGGTTGGAAAATTATGATTGTTTCGGTACAAGTAGGTTTAATGATATTACATATTTTAGCAATTCAACTTTTATAGCTCCCCTATTTACAAAGGGAATCAAAACACTATTAAATCGTTCGAACTTCGAACAGAAATCTTGTGAGCTTGTGGGTATCGAAAATAAATTAGTAGAGATAGAGGTTCAAAACCAAAGTCAACAAGAGCAACAAAGAACAAATGTCATAAGGTGCCTGAAGTTATTTTGGAGTAATGGTAGATTTAAAGAAAAATTATTAGTTAATATAAATAAGAAAATGAAAAATCACTCTCATGTATTAGGTATGCTCATTAAAATTGGAGTATTAGAAGTAAGTAGAAGCTCAACAAGTACTCAGGTTTACAATGTATCAAACAAGTTTTCTAACTTAAGAAAGGTAATGGAAGAAAATAACGACTGCGTGGAGTTTGAAAATATCATGACCCAAGTTTTGTTTTCTATTGATGAATAAACTTAAAGCTCCAAAATTATAAATTTGGATTTTTAGTTATCAAAAGAAATATAACACTTAGAATTTACAACCTAAAAAATAGGAATCTTAGCTTAAATATTGAGGGGGTATAGTGGCATAGTTCATTTGCCCATCTAGTTAGAGGTGTTCTCACACATTTCATTAAATAGTATGCGAGGTTAGTACGCATACTATTTATATTTTGTTATTTATCAATACTAATCTATTAAATAGTATGATTATAGGGGTTATAAGAGCCACTCAGCTGCTGCTTCACTGACTGAGCGAGTAACTTTAGGGCGTTCATCTTTCCAAAGAAATTTTAACTCTTTATCTAAACGGTCCCAGCCTGCGCGGGTAATGTAATTTGATCTTTTCATAGCAAGATATCTTTTATTGGTTTCGCTTCGCAGCACATAATATCAATAATAATCTGTTTATTGCTATTAATGCTTTTTTATATGTTTTACCTCATTGCGAGCGATAAAAGTGTAGCAAGTAGCGAACAGAGTACGCTTGGCAGTGAGTAATTTCATTACCTTAGCCTAGGTAATTTTCGTCAGAATAGTTTTCTGTTATCATGTCTGTCTACTCTTAATGCTGTTGGAATTTCAATTTAATGTTAACTATTGCCGAGCAAATTGCTCAAGAACTCAATGTTAACGCGGTACAAATTAATGCCGCTATTACCTTACTTGATGATGGCTCTACCGTGCCATTTATTGCCCGTTACCGTAAAGAAGTCACCCAAGGGTTAGACGATAATCATTTGCGTCATTTAGCACAGCGGTTAAGTTATTTACGGGAACTAGAGGATCGCCGTCAGGTGATTTTAACCAGTATCAAGCAGCAAGATAAGCTTAGCGCTGAGCTGGAAAAATCAATTCAGCAAGCCGATAATAAAACTCGTTTAGAAGACTTATATTTACCCTATAAGCCAAAGCGCCGTACTAAAGGCAAGATAGCCAGTGAGGCCGGTATCACGCCTTTGGCGAATAAACTATTCAATAACTGGCAACTTTCTCCTGAGCAGGAAGCTAAAGCTTTTATAAATGAGGCGGCTGGTTTTGCCGAGGTAAAAGCGGTACTTGAGGGGGCGAGTTATATTTTAGCCGAACGTTTTAGCGAAGATGCCAATTTATTAGCAAAGCTGCGTCGTCACTTATTAAAACAGGCGCACTTAACCAGCAAGCTTGTTAAGGGCCAAGATAAAGCCGCCGCAAAATTTCGTGATTACTTTGAGCATAGTGAGAAACTGAGAACTGTACCTTCACATCGAATGTTAGCGATGTTACGTGGTAGGAATGAAGGTTTTTTACAGCTTAATATTGATGTCGATCCCGGACAAGATGCCAGGGCATGTAGTAGCGCAGAACACATTATTAGTGAGCACTTAACGTTGCGGTTAACTAAACAAGCAGGTGCTGAATTCTTAACCAAGGTAGTGCAATTAACTTGGAAAGCTAAATTAAGTATCAGTTTAACTAATGAATTACTCAGTAGTTTACGCGAGCAAGCAGAAACACAAGCGATCGATGTTTTCTCTAATAACCTTGCTGATTTGTTAATGGCTGCACCAGCTGGACCACAAGTGACTCTTGGCTTGGATCCGGGTTTAAGAACCGGTTGTAAAATTGCCATTGTTGATGGCACCGGAAAATTATTATACACCACCACTATATTCCCGCATGTGCCACAAAAACACTGGGATAAATCCGTGCGCACCCTAGTCAGTATTTGTCGCCAACATAAAGTAGAGCTAGTGGCTATTGGTAATGGCACTGGTTCACGTGAAAGTGACAAATTAGTTGCCGAGGTTATACAAAACTTTAAAGACGATGAAAGTAAATTAACACTCACTAAAATGATTGTTAGTGAGGCCGGCGCCTCTGTTTATTCTGCCTCTGAATTTGCTGCCAATGAATTTCCTGACCTAGATGTATCATTACGTGGCGCAGTTTCTATTGCCCGACGATTACAAGATCCCTTGGCTGAATTAGTAAAAATTGACCCGAAAGCAATAGGGGTTGGCCAATATCAGCATGATGTCAGTCAGAGTCAGCTGAGTAAAACCCTTGACGATGTCGTTGAAGATTGTGTTAATGCTGTTGGTGTTGACTTAAACAGTGCGTCAGCAGCGTTATTGACACGTGTTTCAGGGTTAAACAAAACTATGGCTAATAACATTGTTGCTTTTCGAGATAGCCACGGGCGTTTTACTAATAGAAAACAATTGAAAAAAGTTGCCCGCTTAGGGCCAAAAGCTTATGAGCAAGCAGCCGGTTTTTTACGTATTACTGACGGAGATAACCCGTTAGATCAGTCGGCCTTACATCCGGAAAGTTATGCCTTGGTAGAGAAAATTATCAAACAATTACAACTGAATGTAACTGAGGTACTAAATAACAGTTCACAATTAAAAGCGTTAGATATAAGTCAGTTAACAAATGATGACTTTGGTGAAGTCACGGTCAAGGGAATTATTGAAGAGCTAGCAAAACCAAAGAGAGATCCGCGCCCTGAGTTTAAAACCGCGAGTTTTGCTGAAGGCGTTCATACTATGGCAGACTTAATCCCAGGCATGATACTTGAGGGTGTGGTCTCTAATGTGGCTAATTTCGGTGCTTTTGTTGATATTGGTGTACACCAAGACGGTTTAGTACATATTTCATCAATAACTGATAAGTTTATTAGTGACCCACGTGAAATTGTCAAGGCGGGGGAAATTGTTAAGGTAAAAGTGTTAGAAGTTGATGCGGCTCGTAAGCGTATCAGTTTAACCATGCGATTGGATGAGCAAACTAATGCCCGAGTTAACAAGCCTTATCAAGTTAAGGATAGTGGCAAGCGTGATAACAATAAAACGAAAAATCAGCAAAACAGTAGCCATAATCAAAAAAAACCATCAGCAACGCAAAATAAATCGAAAGTTAAAAAAGGTGATAATGCCGCTATGGGTAACGCTTTCGCCGATGCTTTTGCTAAGTTTAAGAAATAAAAAACAGTTTTATTAAATTAACTGTCGAAATAGTGTTGACTAACGTAATGAGAATGATTATCATTCGTTTCGTTGCTTAGGCAGTGAATGCTCTCTCACTAAATAGGTAACAGTGAAGCACGGAACTTAGTGGTTATGCTCCAGGACACATAACCACTAAGTGACCACTTTGGCATTATACGGAGTTCAATTCGACTTTAAAATTTTTGATGGTTTAGCCAGTAACATTATCTTAATCGATAGGTGTTACTGGTTTTTTTATGCCTGTCATATCAATGTAAGCATTAATAGCAATTTTATTAAATTATTGCCCACTTGTGGGGGGTAAAATAGCCTAAGACTACGTTGCTCTCAATCCCAATAGCTCGCTATTGCTCAATCGAGCGCCTTGTCCTGAAATATTTTTCCTATGCACCACAAGATCACAAACTTAATAAAAGTGGTATTACTTAATAAAAGTTAACAAATAGTGTTGACTATAGTAATGAGAATGATTATCATTTGTTTCGTTGCTTAGGCAGTGAATGCTCTCTCACTAAGTAAGTAACAGCAAAGCATGGAACTTAGTGGTTATGCTCCAGGACACATAATCACTAAGTAACAGCTTTAGAATTCTACGGAGTTCACTTCGACTTTAAAATTTTTGATGGTTTAGCCAGTAATATTATCTTAATCGATAGGTATTACTGGCTTTTTTATGCCATTTGCACATGATCACTTAGTTAGTGCCATTGGTATTGGTATTTTTCAGTTTTAAGCTAAATTTTAAAGCGACTAACAACCTCTGACATGGCATTGCTACTTACTTTCAATTTCTGACTCGTTTCACTAAGCTGCTCGGTGGTAGCCAGTGATTCCTCGGTCATGCCCGCTAAATCATTAATACGTAAATTAACCTCGTCAGCCGCTTGGCTTTGTTGCTCGGTAGCTCTGGCTATTTGTGTATTCATATCAGAAATAACCACCATCAAACGATCTATTTCGTTAAGAGACCCATCGGCTTTTGCTGTTTGCTCTACGGTTTTCAGGGAAATATCTTGGCTGACTTTCACCGCGGCAACAGCTTCTTGAGCTCCAGATTGAAGTTTCTGTATCATTTGCTGAATTTCATTAGTGCTTTGTTCCGTACGGTTAGCTAAGGTACGTACTTCATCAGCCACTACAGCAAAACCACGGCCTTGTTCACCGGCGCGTGCTGCTTCTATCGCTGCATTTAGCGCTAATAAATTAGTTTGTTCGGCAATCCCTCTAATAACATCAAGTACTGAGCCTATATTGTCACTTTCAGAGGCTAAACTAGCGACTACTTTACTAACCTCATCAATATTGCTCGACAGCGTTTGCATTTGCGCAATGGTGTGAGAGATGATTTCTTTGCCGTCCGAGGTGTTATTTCTGGCATCATTAGCCGCTTGCTCAGCAGAGCTAGCATTATCACTCACGTCCTTAATTTGTGAGGTCATTTGTTCCATTGCCGTAGCAACTTGTGCAGTAATATCATTTTGGCTTTGTATCAGCGATTGGGTGGTCTCACTGGCATCAGCAACCGCTTCTGCATGGTCTAACACTTGCGAGGTATTATCGGTGACATCTTGTAGTAACTGCCGCATCTTACCGATGAACTCATTAAAGTATTTAGATAAATGAGAAATCTCATCTTGTCCGCTATCATCTAAAGAGCTGGTCAGATCGCCTTCACCTTGGGCTATATCTTTCATTAACTCGGCGGCGGAGCGGGTCGGCACTAAGATACTATTGCCGATAACGTAACTTAAAACCATAATAATAAAGGCAATAACTAGGCTATCAATGATAACCCTATTACGTTGTTCGACAAAAGTAGCGTCAATATCATCTAAATAGGTACCAGTACCAATAATCCATTGCCAAGGGGTGAAACCTTTAACAAAACCAATTTTGTCGACCGGCTTATCAAAGCCAGGTTTAGCCCATTTGTAATAGACAAAGCCTTGGCCCTTTGCCCGAGTAATATTAACCATATCAATAAATAAAGCTTTACCATCTGGGTCTTTAATACCGCCAATATTTTTACCATTGAGCTGTGGTTTTATGGGGTGCATGATCATAGTCGGGGTAAAGTCGTTGATCCAAAAATAATTATTGGTATCGTAGCGTAAACTTGCAATAATACTTAGCGCTTGCTTTTGTGCTTGTGCTTCAGTTAACTCACCTTTTTGTTGTAAGGCATAATGATGTTCAATAATGCCGTAAGTGCTATCGATTAACTCGTTAGTGGTTGATTTTTTTTGTGCTAGTAATGACTGATATTCTTCCGACAAACTCATGGCATCTAGCGCCGTGAGGCCAATAATAATTAATGCCACCAGCATGGCTAATCTTTGCTGTATGGTGAATTCACGTAAAAAACTCATAGGCTATTCTTCTCTATTTTCAAACTGTATTTATCAGTTTAGTTCAATTTTTATCATAATTACTCAAAGTAAAATAAAAATAAAGTCGTTGATAAAACAACAATTTATTGCTAATCCTGTCAGTGTTTTATCTGTTATAAATCGACCGTTAGCGGGATATTTATTTTAAACGTTTTACCTTGAGCTTGATCAGTAATTAGCTCTATAGAGCCCTTTAATTTTTGCGTAACTAGGTTGTAGACTATATGTGCTCCTAGACCTGAGTCACCTTGGCCTCTTTTGGTGGTATAAAAAGGTTCAAATAATTGTGCTTTAGTGATTTCATCTAACTTGCAGCCATTATCGCCATAAAGTAACTCTATACTTTCAGCTAAGGCTTTAACTTGAATGGTTATTTCGTCACCGCTATCGTTTTGCTCACTAAAGGCGTGTACCAAACTATTGATGATCAAGTTATTGGTGATTTGGGCAATGGCACCAGGGTATGATGCCAACTAAACACAGTCAGCTAATTAATGCCGCTAATGCTTGCGACCTTTTATAACGAGCCGAGATGAAATCAGCAATACTGGTTGAGTGAAATCCATTTTTCAATAGCACCATCTTTTTTAACAATGGCGTCATAAAAATGAAGGTTAATGTAGTGCCTAGGTATAAGGAAACTGGAAAGATTCCTTGTTTAGTCGAGACGGAAATATTGCCAAAAAAGGTCCATGAGGTACAAAAAAAACAGCAAGACTCAAGGCGTAGGTGTTGGCAGAGTTGCGTGTTTTTTTCGCGCTTTTACTGTCCGACTGCCCCATTGAGCCAAGAAAACAGTGAGATAATATAAATGGATAATATTATGATTATCTGGCTAAATGAAATCACTTAGGGCTATTCCTGTAGCGCTAATCAGTTTGCTTGGCGGTGTTATTATCATCCTTTGATGGGCTCAAAGCAGATAATAAAATGATGAATGACCAACTAATAAAAATGAATAACCAAGTCGTTAACAAAGAGACTTCATCGGCGAGGAGCAGCGGTATGATGAAAATCAGAAAAGCGAGTGCAGCTAGAAAGGCTTGTTTGCCGGTATTAGGGGGCATTTTATTAGCCTAAGGTAGGAGAATAATACTTTAGTATAGGTCATAGGATAGACAAGTTAATGCTTTGATATAAAAAAAGGGAAGCAAATGCTTCCCTATAAAACAACCTCAAAAGAGGTTAACTAACGCAAAAGGTCACATTAAATGGCCTCGGTTTTATCTGTGTTTTTCTGGCTCAGGCTAGAGTACGAATTTAGTTGAGAACTGTAAGTACGCTGAGTCGCCAGTTTTGGCGCCCGGTGCATTATCGTCAATGGCGAAACTACCGACTTCAATACCAAAAGAAAGCTGCTTAGTGACGTTGGTGAATAAGTTAACACCAACATGATAGCGCTCTCTATCAGATTCTTCAGTTTCTTGGTAGCCGAAAAACACTGAACTGCGTAAGGTTTCCGTCCAGAAGTGACGATAGGCAGCCATAACAGCAATAGACTCTTCTATTTCTTCACCGACCATATCCGTTGCCGCCGTTACACCAACATAACGACCGGTATTACCCGCATGTAGTTGAAAACGGAAATCATCTTTACCAAAAGTATTAATACGACCAGCAACACCAACACCGACTGCCGCTTCTGTATTGCCTGATTTGCTTTCTAATTGGCGCGCTAAACCGGATAAGGACACATTACCCCAATCGCCCTTAAAGGTGTATTTACCAATAAAGTCTGGAATGCTGTCGTTTGCTGTACCACCTTGGGCAATGTTATTACCGCCGTATGATGCCGGGTTTTCAATGGAAAGTTGTAAGGCGCCCATGGTATAACGAATTTGCCCTTGACGAATAAAGGCCGAGGCCACTAATGGACCACCAAAATCAGCGGCTTCAGCCAGCGAGCTAGTGTTTTGGAACGTGGTCCAGGTTTGGCCAACTAAGATATTTTTGTACTTCACAAAGGCATGGCGTAAACGCACATTTGACGAATTAGAAATGAGTTCATTACCGCCACCTTTAACCGCGTCACCATAAAAATCAATTTCAATAAAACCGGTAACATCACCATGGATATATTTAGTATTAAAGCGAGTTTCATTGGCAGAAATACCAAAGTTTGACTGACTTTCTGCTAGGACAGTGCCACCACCGTACCAATAATCAGTAGCGCCAATATCGCCACTAATATAGCGAGCATCAACTTTCACGTAACCCCCAAAAGTTAGGCTGTCACCGTCATCTAGTTTAATGGTGTAACCGGCATTAGCGGCACCGGTAACTGCTAATAAGGTGGTTGCCAGTACTAATTTTTTAACCTTAAATAATGAATTCTTAAACATGGTATTCCCCATTTTTGCTTACTTATTATAGTGTGACTTATTGTAATGTCTTTGTTGCAATTTTCTGTGTGCTTTTATAGCCGAGTTACTTGAGCTGTTTTGGCTATAAATGCTGCTTGTTATTTTATTTAATGGTGTTTTTTCTTTTTGTTATCTAATAATAATTTAGAGTGTAAAGTGAACAAAAGGAATTAGACCTAAGTCTACATTGCCAGAAAAATCACTTAGACTTTAGTCGATTTTTATTAAAAAGCTTCATTATTTGAAATTTATTGAGCTTTGAGTCCATGCTAAAACCGCCGCAATGTATACCTTGAATAAAAATGGCCGTTGAGACCTGGTGTATAATTTCACTGGTATCTCGTTTGTAGGTTTGTAAGAGGAATTTATCCGTGTTATCGGTAAAAGGTTTAGAGCAGCACTTGTTATGAGTCGGGAAGTAATACCACTTTCATTAAGTTTGTGGTCTTATTGTGCATAGAAAAAATAAATCAGGGCAAGACGCTCGATTGAGAAATTACTGGCTATTGGGATTGAGAGGAACGCGGACGTGAAGTATTTTACCCCCATAAGTGAGCAATAATTTAATGACATTGGTATAACCCATTGATATCAACGGCGCCGGCGTAAATCATCTCAGTACATTGTACTAGCAAGGGGGTTTGAATTTAAGCTAGCATCATTACCGAGCACCTCAGCTAAAGTGGTGGCTAATTGACTAGCTATTTGTATGCAGGGGCGGTTTCTGAAAAGATAAAGACAAAAAAGGCCAAGCACAGCAGTACTTGGCCTTAGGCTAATATTTAGAATGCTTTAATTAGCTTTTTTCTGTTTCTGTTTCTTTTTCTTTTTTCGCCGTTAAGTTCGCCGCATGAGGTAAATCATGTGCGGGCATTGGCTGGTTATCATGTTTTAAGTAGTTATCCATCCAACGCATTAAACGTAAGCTGTAATCGTATTTTGCCGCGGCACGTTTATTACCATGGCCTTCGCCTGGGTAATAAACTAAACGCACGGTTTTACCCCGTACTTTCATGTAACGGTACATTTCCATAGATTGTGCTGGATGCACACGTGGATCGGCTTTACCGTGCATAATGAGTAATGGTGTTTCAGATTGCTCTACCCAATAAATAGGGCTGCGCTCTAAGTACCATTGCCATTTGTCCCAAGGATATGAACGCGCATGAACTAAGTTCATTTCGTTGGAAATATCGGTAGTACCAAACTTTGATAACTGATTAGAAATACCAACAAACATGACACTGGCGGCAAAGTGTTTAGTTAATTTAGTTGCACCCCAAGCTGAAGCATAACCACCGTATGAGCCGCCAGTGATACCCACTTTTTTCTCATTCACTAAACCAATATTAACCAGGTGGTTTTTAAGGTCGACTAAATCATCAAATTCTTTACCCGCGTAATCATTTTGACCCAGTTTAGAATAGTCTACGCCTTTACCTGTGCTACCTCGGTAGTTAGGGTGAAATACCACGTAACCTTGCGCAGCCGCTAATTGGCCAGGACGAGAGTAAGCGGTTAACCAGCCATCTTTATCATGGCTTTCTGGGCCACCGTGCACTGACATGATTAATGGATAACGCTGACCTTTTTTGTAATTAAGTGGATAAATTAACACACCACCAATTTCAACACCGTCACGGGCTTTAATCGTAAGGCTTTCTTGTTTCGCTAAGGCAACATCATTTAACCAAGTATTTGAGTCGGTTAAACGCGTTTGCTTTTTGCCGCGCAGCATAAATACTTCGTTAGGATGCTGAGCACTGTTGGCTTTGACCACAATGGTTTTGTCTGAGTCAGAAATACTCAAGTTAGCGGCGATGAATTGTCCACCGGCAACAATTGTTTGGTATTTGTTAGTGCCAGGCTTTATCTTGGCAACAACAGACTGGGTGCCTATATTGGCGATAAAATATAATTCATTGCGTTTATTAGACCATTCGAAATCACTGACGTGACCGTTAAAATCTGGTAACCAGTTAGCTACTTTGCCTGAGCTAACATTCGCTATAAATAAGCGACCTGTTGCTGGGTCATGCTGGTCTTGAGCACCAAGTAAGGCAACATATTTACCATCATAGGAAAATTCAGCGGCGCCTAATTTTCCTGCGGTAGCAAAAGAAGTTTTAACCGCTTTTTTAGCGATATCAACAATGTGCCATTGTGACTTCATATATTTGTCATCAATTAAGGCGGTAGGTTGAGTTTTTATTAATAACTCTTTACCTGTTGGCGAAAAATGAACATCAGCAACATAACCCTTGATGTCCCATGCTTCAGGTGTGAGCGCTTTATCAGACTGAGTAAGGTCGATTAGGTATAAAAGTTGATTGCTTAGCTCTTCTTCGAAAACTTCGGCTTTAAAGCCTAAATCTTGTAGTTTTTTAACTGATTTTTCTTTGGCTTTTTTCGCCAATATAGCAATTTTTTTATTATCACTGCTCAGCGCATAGTGCGCAATGTTGGTGTCTTTTAACTGCACTGATTTTTGTGCTTGGCCACCGTTGGTAGGGATTTGATAAAGAGCAGTGAATTTATCATCATTCATTTTGGCTAAGAAGTAAATTAATGCACCATCAGCAGACCACTGAATATTTCTAACATTTACTTTGCCAGTAATAAAAGCACGCTCTACGCCTTTATCATTAACTAGGTATAACTCAGCCCAATTTTTACCGTCTTTTTCAACATAGATTTCCCGAGGAACTGAGCGAGTATAGGCAATATATTCACCACTTGGGCTTACTTGTGCTTGGCTAACGGATTGCAAGGTGGCCAGGTTTTCAGCGGTAATAACTTTGCTTGTTTGTTCAGCTGTGGCGACTGAGCAAGTAAGCAAGCCTAAGCTGAGCGCTAAGGCCTGTTTTAACGAGTTTATTTTTAGTTTCATTTCTAGTCCTAGAGGTCTATTTGAAAAATTTCAACGCCCTGAGTTTATGTTTTTTTGAGCGTGAAACCAATGGTAAGTGTATTAAATTCGATGAAAAGAGGAAAAATCGAGATTAAATAGAGGTTACTCGTGTGTATTTTGTCAAATTTATCAATTAGCATAAATGGACAATAAATTAACGTTACTTTATGGCGAGGTTTTCCAAAAATTTTTTGGACCGCCAATGGCGTAGAGTTACTTGAACGGGCTGCCTATTATGGTGTGTTCATTGTGATTACTTTATACCTTTCAAGAATTCTAGGTTTTGATGATATTGAAGCCGCTTGGATCTCAGGTTCATTTTCTGCTGGTTTATATTTACTACCCACTTTTACAGGCGCCTTAGCCGATAAGATAGGTTTTCGCAATTCTTTGCTGCTAGCTTTTGGCTTATTAACCATAGGTTATGCCGGTCTTGCTATTTATACGGCTATTTCACTCATGGTAATTTAAATTTAGTTGTTTAAATTTAGTTGTTTAAATTTAGTTGTTTAAATTTAGTAAACACTTGGTTTATACTGATTTACAGTATTCTCAACAATTTGTTCGTCTATGTTTAAAATATACCCGCAGGTATTCATTGTTTTTTTACTGGTTTTTCCTTCTTTGTTACTTGCCAAACAAGAGCTGCGTGTTGGTGTCGGTAATTTCCCGCCATTTTTTATCGAAGCGGAAAACAAGGGTTTGTTTCTTGATATAACCCGAGAAATATTTAAGCAATTACCTGAATATGAGGTTAAATTCATTTTTATGAGTAATCATAGATTGCTGCATGAAATTAACAGCGGCAAGATTATTGACGTCGCTTGTAATATATTTTCTGCGGCAAAAGTTAATGGTTATTTATCTGCGGCGCTTTTCCGTTATACCGATGTGGCTGTGTCTAAGAAGGAGCATGGCCTTGAAATTGAAAATATCGACGACTTACAGGAATTTTCTATCGCCGCTTATCAAGGGGCAACCGATCTCTTGGGTGAGCAGTATAAAAAAATGGCATTGGCTAATGTTAATTACTCAGAGCACTCCCACCCTAAAGAGACTACTTATTTAATGGCCGCGGGCCAGAAAGATATTCGAGTAGGTGATATTCATATATTTTGGCATGACTTAGAACATAAATATTACCAAGGAGAAACACCCATACACAAAAGTGACTTTAACATTCATCGCTTATGGCCGGATGTGTATTCACATATGGCCTTTAAAGATGCTGACTTAAGGGATGCGGTCAATAAAGTGATAAAACAGCTAAAGCACGATGGCAGTATTGAAAAAATCTATGCTAAATATCAAATACACTAAGTGTGTGCATAAAGAGTAAAGCATAAAAAAGTCAGCCTACCTAAGTTATGGCAGGGTGACTTTATAAAAGTAAATTAGCCTAAGGGGCGACCAGGCTATCACTATGCAGCGGCGAACATCTACTGTACCTAATCCGCCTAGCCTATTTAAACCTAGCTGGTAAATAGTCGCATACTAGCGATAAATAACGCACGGATACCAAAAGCCTCACCACCTAAGGGGCGACCAGGCTATCACTATGCAGCGGCGAACATCTACTGTACCTAATCCGCCTAGCCTATTTAAACCTAGCTGGTAAATAGTCGCATACTAGCGATAAATAACGCACGGATAGCAAAAGCCTCACCACCTAAGGGCGACCAGGCTATCACTATGCAGCGGCGAACATCTACTGTACCTAATCCGCCTAGCCTATTTAAACCTAGCTGGTAAATAGTCGCATACTAGTGATAAATAACGCACGGATAGCAAAAGCCTCACCACCTAAGGGCGACCAGGATAACTATGCAGCGGCGAACATCTACTGTACCTAATCCGCCTAGCCTATTTAAACCTAGCTGGTAAATAGTCGCATACTAGCGATAAATAACGCACGGATAGCAAAAGCCTCACCACCTAAGGGCGACCAGGCTATCACTATGCAGCGGCGAACATCTACTGTACCTAATCCGCCTAGCCTATTTAAACCTAGCTTGTAAATAGTCGAACACAGCACGGATAGCAAAAGCCTCACCACCTAAGGGGCGACCAGGCAAATGACGAACATTAAAAGCCATAACATCAAAGTGTACCCAATCGGTCTTTTCAACAAACCGCTGTAAATATAATGCGGCAGTAATAGCACCGCCAAAAGGCTGGGTTGGGCAGTTAGTCATATCAGCTATAGTGCTTTGGAATAAATCATCATAAGGCTTATGTAAGGGCATACGCCATACCGGATCGCTAATTTTACTGCCGGCAGAGGTGATCTCGGCAGCAATTTGATCATTATTGGAGAAAAATCCCGCTATTTCAGTGCCTAAAGCAACACGCATAGCACCGGTTAAGGTGGCAAAATCTATGATCAATTCAGGCTCATCGTTTTCTGCCTCTGCTAAGGCATCACATAGCACCAAACGACCTTCGGCATCGGTATTATGAATTTCAACAGAAAGACCTTTACGCGTAGTAACCACATCGCCTGGACGAAGGGCATTGCTTGACACCGCATTTTCTACCGCGGGAATTAATACTCGTAAATAAATGGGTAAGTTATGTGCCATGATCAGCTGCGCTAAACCTAAAACATGAGCAGCTCCGCCCATGTCTTTTTTCATATTACGCATGCCAGCAGCGGGTTTCATATCTAAACCACCACTGTCAAAACAGACACCTTTACCAATAAGTGTTACTTGTGGATGACTTTTATCACCCCAAGTTAAATCAATTAAACGCGGGGTATTAATACTGGCGCGACCTACCGCATGAATAGTGGGGTAATTATGCACTAATAGCTCGTCACCAATAATTTGTGTAACTGCACCATTAAATGTCTCAGCAAGCTCTAACGTAGCTTGGGCTATATCTACCGGCATCATATCGGCAGCAGGAGTATTGACGAGATCACGTGTTAAGGCGGTTGCTTGGGCAAATTTAATGGCGCTGGCAACTATCTCGGCATTGTTAATGGCTAAACTAGCTAATGTTTTATCTGACTTGTCGGTGATATATCTATCATATTGATAAGCACCAACTAACCAACCAAAACTGATCGCGGTAACGTGTTCGGCTTGTGCTTGCAATAAATATTGACCTTGGGGTAACTGCTTGATTAAGTCGCCACAAGCAAAATAATCATGCGCATCTGTAACCACGAATAAAGCTTGGCTTAGCTTGCCTTGGTTATTAGGGATAAGGGCTAAACCATCACCTTTGTACTGGGTGTTTTCTAACCAGTTCTGACAACGTTTATCTTGCTGTTCAAGCCATGCTGGATAGGCTGTTTTTTCAAGGATTATTAACGCTGTACCGTTGTTTTCTGCATTCAGTAAATTATTCATGAGCATCCTTTGTCTGGCATTTTTATGCATGTCCTGATTGTAACCTAAGCACAGTAAAGCGGAAGCGTTAGCGCTCAAAAGAGAGCACTATTTGACAAAATAGAGCTGAAATTGATATTGCAGCAGAAGCTTTATCAGGGATGTTTTTTATACAGTTCTAGAGTAAGACATCTTTCAGCGTAATCTTGCCATCTTTATTGACTTTACTCATTTGTGCCATAAATAATTCGGCGGTAGCAATAGCATCGTTGAGGGCATTATGGCCATGGTGCTCGGGTAATTGTATTTTATGACGTAGGCTGGCAAGGCGCAATTCGGAGGGATCATAAGCAACATCGCGTTTATCTAAGCGGCGCTTAGCCAGTGCCAGGGTATCTATCATAGGGAAACTGGGTGCCATGCCATAAAGCTCATAACAAGCTTCAGTCAAAAATTGTTTTTCAATACGAGCAAAATGTACCAGCATCACTTTACCCGCCAGTGCTTGCAGTAAAGATGCCACCACAGTTGCTAAGGCTTGTCCTTGCTCTTTTTGGCTATCAGTAATGTGATGAATAATGACATTACTTTCTTCAAGTTGTGCTTTGCTTTTGATAATTTGATGGTAGCTGGACTTGAGTGAAATTTGTTGCTGTTGAAGGGTGATATAACCGACACTCAGTAATTTATCTTGTTTGGCATTAAGGCCCGTTGTTTCAAAATCCACCGCCAAAATAGCGACTTTATCAATGGGAGTATTTATATTGGGTAAAGGCACAGATAAAAAATCATGTAACACGCCCGCCGGTGCTTTTTTTAATAACAGTTTACGCTTGGCTTCATAACCCAGCAGCCAAGAGAACATTGGTGAATTAATTAAGGAGGCACTGGGCATTAGTAGCTCGATTGTCTAGCATCTTGTAGATTTTTAATCACCTTAAAGGCATCTTTAAGGTGCCCTTGCTCTAACTTAGAGATTTCTTTCGGTGACAAAAAGTTATCAGCACTCTTGCCACGCATTAACTCTTTCGCTTGATGCTCAACTCTGAGCATACCTAAAAACTCATAAGCATCAATTAGGTTTTCCGCTGACTCTTTGCTTAGCGAAGGTGTGCCCGCTGCCTGTTGAATTCGCTCAATGGTATTTACCGCACTAATACCTTCAGATAAAGCATAAATTCTCGCCAAATCGACCACAGGCGCTATGCCATTATTTTTCAAATCGAGAGTGGCTCTATGTTTACCATTTTGCTTTAAAACAAAGTCGCGAAAAAATCCCAGTGGCGGCCGTAAGTTTAAGGCGTTTTTAGTTAAATGAGCGATAAATAACGTGTTGTTTTGCGTTTTATGGAGTAGTTTTTTTCTTACCTGGTTAAGTAAAGAGACATCACCATAAACGGTCTCTAAATCAAAGAAGATACTACTGTTTAATAGTGCTTTCGGGCTAGGTGTCTCAACCCAATCGGTAAAGTATTTATGCCACATTTTTTGTGGCTGGCGCCATTTAGGATTAGTGGCCATAATATCGCCGGGACAATAGATAAAACCACACTCAGCTAAACCATCACAGACAAAAGTAGCGAGACTTTCAAACCAAGCATCATCATAAGGCTTCATGGTGTTGCAAATAATAATGGCATTATCTTGATCTGAATGTGCTAACTGCTCTTGTCTAGCCTGCGATCCCGCAGCAAGCCAAGCATAGGGTACCGGCGCTTGGCCATACTTATATTCGGCCATCGCAATTAAGCGCTTAGTAAATGCCATGGTAATAGCGCTGATACTCTTACCAACGTGGTCGGCACTGCTGCCTAGTTTTGCTAGGCGAATTTGCAATTTAGGTAATAACTGACTTATTTCTTTTAGCTCAGTAATGGTACGTGCTTTGTGGATAATGCTCGACAAATTAATGGCATTATGGCCTTCGTTATTAATCAAATCCGTGACGGTAACCATACCAACTAGCTGGTCATGTCGGGTGACGGGCAGGTGATGGATATGTTTAGCCGTCATCATCATTAACGCATCATAAGCGTTGCTTTTCACATCAATAGTATACATATTGCGGGTCATAATTTCGCTAATGGCTGCACTGGTTGCTAATCCGGTAGCGACACAACGGCGACGGATATCTTTATCAGTGACGATGCCAACGGGATTTTCTTTGTCAATCACAACTAAACAGGAATAGCCCTCTTCATTCATTTGCATAGCTGCTTGCTGAATGGTTTTTTCAGCATTAATCGAGGCGATAGGACTTTGGTAGAAATTACTGACGGCAGTATTCATCAAGGTGGACGATAAAATCGCTTCTTCGTTGACCTGACTCATTTTGTTTTTTAAACGCTGGGCGGAGTTTTGGCTAAAATAATCGCTAATACTAGGGAAACGTGCTCCTATTTCATCTAAGACAGCGGCCTTGACGCTGTAGAGCAAACAATCTTCATCGGTTTGAACTTGTAGCGGGCTTTCGGAGGTGATTTTACTATTACTTAGTGTCTGCTCATCGTGATGATAAAAAGCGTCACACAAGTCGCCTTCACCCAAGCGGCTGACTAATTCACCGTCAGAGGAAAGGCAGCTGATAGCCCCTTTGCGCAATATATATAATCTCGGCTCGTTAACGCCTTTTGGCGGCAGATAGTCACCTTTTCGCACATAATTGATCGTTAATTCCCGCACCAGCTGCGCCAATACCTGCTTAGGCAAGCTATCAAAAGGCGGAATACTGTGAATAAACGTGCTAATTTCTGAAAGTTCAGTAGCCATGTTTTGCCCCGTCATCTAGCCAGTAATGATCAAATATCAAGTAATAGCGTTAATTTAGAGTTTTGTTGCGGTATAGACAAGAATTATCGCGCAAACCTAGACTAAAGTTTTATTTTATTTGCGGAAAATCACAAGTATCAGCTGATGAGTAAAAATAGACTAATTACTCAGATTTCGCCTTACTGGTAGGCTTTCGTCACAATCTAGACTAAAGGCTAATATCCGCCTCAAAAAAAGCTTGTTAGATTAATTACAGTCATAACTGACTATATTATTACAACTTATCTTTTATAAGTTTTTTATAACTCTCTATAAAAAAGGCGTCAAAGCGCAATAAAACTATAAAACGCTAATTAACGTTATACATTCGCTAGGAGAACATCGTGGAAGAAAATAAAGCAACCTATTGGTCGGAGAATCTTCGTCTGATCTTTATCTGTCTCACCATCTGGTTTGTAGTTTCATTTGGTTTAGGTTTACTGTTAGTTGAACCATTAAATGAATTTCGTCTAGGTGGCTACAAACTTGGTTTTTGGTTTGCCCAACAAGGCTCTATTTACGCATTTTTAGGTTTGATCTTTTGGTATGGTGCCAAAATGAACAAGCTTGATAAAAAATATCACTCGGAGGACTAAGCATGGAAGAGTTAAAACTATATACTTACATTGCCGTGTTCGGCACATTCGCCTTATATTTCGCTATTGCCTGGTGGGCTCGTGCGACCAATACCAGTGATTTTTATGTTGCTGGTGGTGGTATTACGCCATTACAAAATGGTATGGCAATTGGTGCTGATTGGATGTCGGCAGCGTCGTTTATTTCAATGGCTGGCATGATTTCCTTTATGGGCTACGGCGGCTCAGTATTTTTAATGGGTTGGACTGGTGGTTATGTCTTATTGGCTTTGCTGTTAGCGCCATATATGCGTAAACACGGTAAATTTACCGTACCTGAATTTATCTACGATAGATATTATTCTAAAACTGCCCGTGTTGTTGCGGTTGCTTGTTTAATCATCGCTTCATTAACTTACATCATTGGTCAAATGAAAGGTGTCGGTGTTGCTTTCTCTCGTTTCTTAGAAATTGACTATGATAACGGTTTATACATTGGTATGTTTGTTGTTTGGGTATACGCAGTACTTGGTGGTATGAAAGGTATTACTTATACACAAATTGCCCAATACGTGGTGATGATTTTTGCTTATACTATTCCAGCGGTATTCATTTCATTACAGCTTACCGGTAACCCAATTCCACAGCTTGGTTTAGGTTCAACCTTAGCTGACGGTAGTGGCATGTACTTACTTGATAAACTTGATTTAGTAGTAACTGATTTAGGCTTTAAAGAGTACACCACAGCTAACTTAGGTGGCACAGTGAACATGTTCGCTTACACCTTATCTCTGATGATAGGTACTGCCGGTCTTCCTCATGTAATTATGCGCTTCTTCACTGTACCTTCAGTACAAGCAGCACGTGCTTCAGCGGGTTACGCCTTAGTATGTATCGCCTTGCTTTACACTGTTGCTCCAGCCGTTGGTGCTATGGCTCGTTTGAATTTAATGAATACTATTGAACCAGTAGCCGGTCAAAACCTTGTTTATGACGAGCGTCCACAATGGTTTAAAGATTGGGAAAAAACCGGTCTGTTAAAGTATGAAGATAAAAATGGTGATGGTAAAATTCAATATACGGCTAATAATACCGATAAAATCATAATTGATGAAAAAACGGGTAAAGAAATAGCGATTAATGAAATGGTTAAAGTTGACCGTGACATTATGGTACTTGCTAACCCTGCTATTGCTAACTTACCTAACTGGGTTATCGCCTTAGTTGCCGCGGGTGGTTTAGCCGCTGCACTGTCAACCGCTGCTGGTTTGTTATTGGCGATATCCTCCTCCATCTCGCATGATTTAATGAAGGGTATATTAACACCAAACATGTCCGAGAAAAATGAGCTGTTATCGAGTCGAGTGGTGATGACCATAGCGATAATCGTCTCCGGTTATCTTGGTTTAAATCCGCCTGGTTTTGCCGCAGGTACGGTCGCCTTAGCCTTTGGTTTAGCGGCATCCAGTATCTTCCCGGCACTAATGATGGGTATTTTCTGTAAGAAAATGAGTGGCCCAGCGGCAGTGGCAGGTATGTGTTCAGGTATTGGTATCACTATGTTGTACGTGTTCCAACATAAGGGTATTATGTTTATCCCAGGTACTTCGTTCCTAGGTGGCATGGAACCTAACTGGTTCTTCGGTATTTCACCTAATGCCTTTGGTGTCATTGGTGCGATAGTTAACTTTAGTGTTGCCTTTGTGGCATTACAAGTGACTGGTCCTGCGCCTAAGCATATTCAAGAAATGGTTGAAAATATGCGTATACCATCAGGTGCTGGTGCCGCACACGATCACTAGCATGTACAGTGATTAGATGTGACTTAGGTCACGTCAGGTTAAAATACAAAGGCTAGACGACTGTTTCTCCTAAAGTCGCTAGCCTTTCTTTTTCTAGCGTTATTTGTTTTAATGTCTTTAGATAACTAAATGTTTTTTTAAAGAAAAAATATAAGAAGATACCCTATGAATAAACACACAAGGATTGCCTTTATCGTGGCCCCTTTCCTAGCTGTTTTTGGTTTTGTTGGCGCTGATTATTATGAAGAGGCGGTTGCAAACGACAGTAAACTTATCACCTTATCTCCAGATGGGCACTGCGATATTATCAATCAAAGTTGTGTACTGAAATCGGGTGAGTTTAAAGTTAACATTTCAGATGTCGCAGGGGTGACTGAAGTGAACGCTACTTTTCCGCTTGATAGCGTCACTCTATTTTTAGTCGATAAACACGATAAGGCAACACCTTACCCTTTAGGCATGCAAAAAAATCCTTATTATTGGCACAGCAATACTGAGTTACGTAAGTTAATTAGCCATAAAGGTGATAGCTATAAACTACGCCTGATTGCTAAAATTAAAGGAGGACAGTACATTAGTGAGTTTTATACGCAAACAGTGAAGTAAGCCAATAACTTTACGGGTAAGTGGTAAAAAAAACACAGTCGTTGATGAACTAGTCACTGTGACTAGTTTTCCCAAGCAATGCCTGATTTATGAGATACAAAGGGCTTTGTTGTCATCATTTTATCCGGTGATATTCAGTGTGTTTGCCTGCAACTTAATGGCAACATTAGTGAGTAGGCTGCTTCGATAAAATGTAGATGCTGATGAAACCTTGCCTGAATTTACCCCAAGATGAGTTTACCTAGCGTAAGCTTCATCTTATCTCACCTATAACTACTTAATACTGCCTAGCTGCTTTAAGCACGCGTCACTATTAGCTGTTATTGCTGATAGTTTAGGTTAGCGCAGCAATGAAATAAAAGCCCTGTTAATCCTCAATGTCGCCTTGACCATATTTGCAATAAACACTTGCTTGCTAGTCTCCAGCGCGCAAGTGATATTACACAGCATTACAACCTATTGATATTCTATTTAATATGCGTAAGCTGCATGGTAATGCCATTAATGAATGATAGTGGTAATTATGAAGTTAATTACACTTATATGATTGATAAATAAGGTAATTTTAATCACGTTTATACAGTGAATAGCTGTATATTTACCCTGTAATTCAGTTTGTATTATGACTATACCTAGTTCTTAGGAGAATGAGTGTCTGTTATTCGACCGACGGTAAGACCCAAAAATACGATTTTATTTAAGTTTTCTTTTGGCATGAGTGTGCTGTTTTTAGTCATGATCACAGCAACGTATATGGTGGTTGATCTCGTTGCTAAAGAATATTTAATAAATAAAAATAAGGAGTTGATCTACGAGACTGGTTTGCATATCGTCGCCGATATATCACTGCGCATTAGTATTGCGGAAACTTTAGCTCGAAATTTGGCCGCCGTAGGGGAAACATTACCTAAAGATCCGCAACTATTCCGCCAAGTTATTCCTCAGATGCTTGATATGCAAGAGAACCAAGACTTTATTGTTGGTGGTGGCGTGTGGCCTGAACCTGAACAATTCACTCCTGGCGTAGTGCTACGTAGTTTTTTTTGGGGTCGAGACAGCTTGGGTAAGTTGCAATACTTCGACCAATATAATGATGTCGAGAGTACTGGTTACCACAATGAAGATTGGTATGTGCCAGGTCGTTATAGCAAACCAGGGGAGTGCCTTTGGTCCAAGTCTTATATGGATCCCTATACATTGGCGCCGATGGTAACCTGTACAGTGGCAATGTTCCAACAGCAAAAATTTGTCGGCAATGCCACGGTTGATGTCAGTCTACAACAACTCAAGAGTATATTACGCGAGGGTAGCGCTAAACTTGGCGGTTACGCATATGCCGTCGATCGTAATAATAAGTTTTTGTCTTTTCCTGATGAGCAGTTAACTAAAATAAGCAATCGAGATAATAATAATTTAACTCAAGAATATATAACAGTAAAGCAACTAGCAGAAAAGCTTGATTTATTTCAGCCTATTGCCGATATATTGACTGAGATAAATAAAACGTTTATTCAGTCTGTCGCAGACAATAATAGACTACTGGCTGAGGACATTGCCGAGCAAAGTAAGCAAATATCGCTCTTAGACGCGCAATTAATTGTCGCCAATATGTTGCTGCTACGAGAGCAGAAATATGACCGTAATGCTAAGACGATTTCGATGATCAGTAAGCAGGATTTTTTACTCGGTGAACCGGTGAACGTGTCGGTATTTATTATGCCAAAAACCCTGTGGAAGGTTATTGTGGTTACACCGCAACAGGTGGCGATAAACAGCGCGAGTAAGGTGGCAAACCTGATCTTAATATTACTGACCGCAATCATGATTATCGCGGCTTTTTTCGGCTTTATTTATTGCCGACGTAGTTTAATCGTGCCTATGTATAAAATGGTCAAGCAACTGCAGCAATCGGTGCCAGAAGGGGAGCATACTCACACAGCATTACTTGATGACCGCAGACAGGATGAATTTGGTTTACTGGCTTATCATTTTAACCAAGCAAAAATAGCGTTAGATAGGAACAACCGAGATCTTACACTACAGATAAATGAACGTAAGCAGGCAGAACAGCAATTAAAACATTTGGCACTGCATGACCCTCTGACGGGTTTGCCTAATCGGTTATTATTTCAAGATCGGTTGCAGCAAGCGATAGCGCTGGCTAAACGTCATGGGCATAAATTTGCCGTGTTCTTTATGGATCTAGACAACTTCAAGATCATTAATGACACCATGGGTCATGAAGCTGGCGATGAACTACTTAGACAAGTGGCGCTAAGGCTCTCAGAAACAGGGCGAGAGACGGATACGGTTGCGCGGTTAGGTGGAGATGAATTTGCTTTCATTATTAATAAGATTGATAGCATTGCAGACGCGGTGAACTTTGCTCTGCGACTCAATAAGTTATTGAAAACACCGATAGCAGTTAACGGCAACAATATTAATATCGGCAGTAGCATCGGGGTAACTATTTATCCTGACGATGCCGATAACTGTGACGAATTACTGCGCAATGCCGATATTGCCATGTATCAGGCGAAGGATGATGGTCGTAATACTACCCGTTTCTTTACTCGTGAAATGAAGGCTAAATTGCAACAAAACAAGGAGATTTTGACTGATCTAGCCGAGTCTTTGACTCAAGACCATTTTGAACTCTATTATCAACCGCTTTTTACTATCGACCATAAAACACTTGTTGGCGCAGAAGCGCTGATACGCTGGCACCACCCTGACAAAGGCATGATCCCTCCGGATAAATTTATTGCCGTTGCTGAGCAGAGTGGCTTGATCAATGAGTTGGGCGATTGGGTCCTGGCACAAGCCTGTCGTGACATAAAAAACTTTGTCAATGCGGGGATTTTAGATATTAAGGTAGCGATTAATATTTCACCGGTACAATTTAAGCGTAAAGATTTTTTACAACAAATGCTGCTGATCCTAGCACAGCATGATGTTAGTGCCAATTGTATCGAACTTGAAATCACCGAAGGCGCGGTGATGGATAATGTTGATCAAGCCATTGATATGATGCAAGCCTTGCACGATGCAGGCTTTCAGTTGGCAATGGATGATTTTGGTACCGGTTATTCTTCGCTGAGTTATTTAAAGCGTTTTCCGATTCAAAAGGTGAAAATAGATCGTAGTTTTATTTCTGATCTTGAGAATGATGATGATAATAAATCCATTACCACGGCAATTATTCAGATGAGCCACTCGTTAGGATTAGATGTACTTGCCGAAGGCGTAGAAACAGAGGCGCAACTGCAATATCTACAGGGCGAAAAGTGTGATTTTGTCCAGGGATATTATACCGGCAGACCTATGCCAGCCAGCCAATTTATCGAAACATTTAAGCGAGCCAAGGACACTAGCTTAGCGGAGCGAGCAGGGATGGTCTCCTCTATAACAACGTGAGCAAAGTAGCGCTATTAAGGGCTTTGTAGCTAAAAATTATGTTACGGATAGTAGAGCCTTAATGTGTTGGAGTCGATATAGGCGCTATATCCATCCTTTGTTCGGCTAAAGCTCATAGCGACTAAAATTAGCAGTCGCTAACATAATGCCAGCGAGATAATATCGCCTTTTTAATAGCAAAACATTCATCATTAGACCCTAAAGCTTCCCGAGTGCAGCCCTCAATTGCCATTTATTGAGCCAGGTGCAGCTTGTTTAAGTTTTTGTCAGCACTTGCACCGTAGCAGTGCTCAATAGTCATCACTCTAGTGCATCAACTAACAGATATAGAGATGTAAACTATCTAACCACTTGTTATATAACTATTAATTTAGTTGGCACTTAGCTTGCTCTACTTATACCATGTTGAATAGAACCTTGGTGGCAATTAAGCCTTTGCTAAAGCGTTTTATTCTATTCTCGCACTATGAGTAGGATTGTCCTTATGAATACAGATAAACAGCTGTTGAGCAAAGCTAAAATTGTTGTGGTTGGTAATGGCATGGTTGGCCATCACTTTGTCGAAGAAATGGCTAAAAATTCAGATTATCAAATAACAGTGCTCTCGGCAGAATCACGTTTAGCTTATGATAGAGTGCACTTATCCGAATACTTTGGTGGCAAAACTGCCGAAGACTTGGCGATGACCACGCCAGAACATTATGACGAACTTGGTGTTACTTTTAAAACCAATGCCAAAGTGACCAAGATTGATAAAGTCGCTAAATGTGTTACGACCGAAAGCGGTGCCACATATCACTACGACAAGTTGATTTTAGCGACCGGCTCTTATCCCTTTGTGCCTCCTATTCCCGGTAAAGATCAAGATCACTGCCTAGTTTATCGTACCATTGATGATTTAGAAGACATAGCAAATAGCGCTAAAGTGAGTAAAGTCGGTGTCGTTATTGGTGGTGGATTATTAGGTCTAGAAGCGGCAAATGCGATCAAACAATTAGGCCTACAAACACACGTTGTTGAATTTGCTCCGCAGTTAATGGGCGTGCAAATTGATGGCGGCGGTGGTCGTTTATTAAAAAGTAAAATTGAAGAGCTGGGTGTGCAAGTGCACACCTCCAAAGCCACTAACGTCATTGAAAAAGGTGATAAGTGTCGTTATAAACTTTGTTTTAACGATGGCAGTGAATTAGAAACCGATCTAATTTTATTCTCCGCCGGTATTCGTCCTTATGACAACCTTGCCCGTGAGTTCGATTTAGCTATTGGTGAGCGTGGCGGTATTGTGGTCAACAATCAATGTCAAACCTCAGACGTCGATATCTATGCTATTGGTGAGTGTGCCTTATGGAATAACTTTATTTTTGGTTTAGTTGCTCCGGGTTATGCCATGGCGAAAGTGGCGGCAAAACATATTGGCGGCGTAACGGGTACTAACGGAGAGTTGGCTGAATTTACTGGCGCTGATATGAGTACAAAATTAAAGCTAATGGGCGTAGAAGTTGGCTCTATTGGTGATGCTCACGGTAAAACAGAGGGTTCATTAACTTATACCTATGAAAACCAACCTGAAGGCGTTTATAAAAAAATAGTGGTATCGAGCGACAAGAAAACCTTACTGGGTGCTGTGCTTATTGGGGATACCAGTGAATACGATACCTTGTTGCAATATATGCTTAATGCCATTGAATTACCTGAAGCGCCAGAAGGTCTTATTCTACCAATGGCGGCAGATAAGCCAACCTTAGGTGTGGATGCCTTAC
The DNA here is from genome assembly GCF_001444365.1 of Colwellia sp. MT41. Lineage (NCBI taxonomy): Bacteria > Pseudomonadati > Pseudomonadota > Gammaproteobacteria > Alteromonadales > Colwelliaceae > Colwellia > Colwellia sp. MT41. The sequence goes on along the minus strand of NZ_CP013145.1, from coordinate 4,200,415 downwards.
CTGATACTGCCACCATTTGTTCGTGTCATAACGTTACTAAAGGCGACATCATTGCCGCTATTGATTGTGGCGCCGTTGATGTTGGTCAAGTGAAAAGCGACACTAAAGCCGGTTCTGGTTGTGGTGGTTGTGCCGCTCTAGTTAAGAGTGTGGCCGAAAATGAGTTTGAAAAACGCGGTCTTGTTGTTAAAAAAGACATTTGTGAACATTTTGCTTATTCACGCCGCGAATTATTTGACATTGTCAGTGTTGAAAAAATCAAAACGTTTGATGAACTACTTAGCTCGCACGGTCGTGGTTTAGGTTGTGAAATTTGTAAACCGGTAGCGGCTTCGGTATTGGCGTCAGTGTGGAATGACTACATTCTTAAAAAACCACATTTATCATTACAAGACACCAATGATACTTACCTAGGCAATATGCAAAAAGATGGTACTTATTCAGTGGTACCACGTATTGCTGGTGGCGAAATCACCCCAGATAAACTTATCGTTTTAGGGCAAGTGGCTAAAAAATATAATCTCTATACCAAGATTACTGGTGGCGCACGGGTTGATTTATTCGGCGCCCGTGTTGAACAGCTACCCCCTATTTGGAAAGAGTTGATTGATGCTGGTTTTGAAACCGGCCACGCCTACGGTAAATCATTACGTACCGTTAAATCATGTGTTGGTTCTACTTGGTGTCGTTACGGCGTGCAAGATAGCATGAGCATGGCCATCGATTTAGAGCACAGATACAAAGGTTTACGTGCACCACATAAGATCAAATTTGGTGTTTCGGGTTGTACCCGCGAATGTGCTGAAGCACAAGGTAAAGACATAGGTATTATTGCCACCGAAAATGGTTGGAACCTTTTTGTCGGCGGTAACGGTGGTATGAAACCACGTCACGGTGATTTATTTGCCACCGATTTAGATGATGAAACCTTAGTGAAATATATTGATCGCATTTTAATGTTTTATGTACAAACGGGTGACAGGTTACAACGTACTTCAGTTTGGCTGGAAAACTTAGCAGGCGGTTTAGCTTACTTACAAGACGTTATCATGAAAGACAGTCTAGGTATTACTGATGCGCTAGAAGAGCAAATGGCGACAATTGTTGGTAGTTATCAATGTGAATGGAAAACGACCTTGGCAGATCCTGAAGCATTAAAACGTTTCCAACCTTTTGTTAACTCAGATAAAGGTGATAGCAATATCCAGTTTGTTACTGAACGAGAGCAAATTCGTCCCGCACGCGATGAAGAAAAAATTGCGGTAACCATCATTGATGCTACAGAAAAAGAAGCAGTAGCTGAAGACGCTTAAGAGGAGCACAAAAAAATGACTACAACTACCAATAAAACATGGCGCACAATTTGTGACTCAAGTGACTTAGTAAAAGATTCAGGTATTTGCGCGTTACTTGCTGATGAGGCCGGTAACGAAGAACAAATTGCCATTTTTCACCTACCTAACAGTGAAGAAAAAATATATGCCGTTGGCAACTACGACCCTATAGGTAAAGCCAACGTGCTTTATCGCGGTATTGTTGGCTGTATTGCCGATGAACCTGTGGTTGCTTCGCCCTTATATAAGCAACATTTTTCGTTAAAAACAGGGCGTTGTTTGCAGGAAGAGCAGAGTATTGCTGTGTACGAGATACGTATTGAAAACGAACAAGTGCAAGTTTTTTATTAACTTGTTCTTTCATATCGTTTTATTAATACCTTGTTTAGGAGCTCAGTATGAGTTTATTAATCGCTGATTCACCACATGTTTCACCTAGTAGTGAAAAAAAGATGCCATCACTTATTCAGAGTACCTGCGCCTATTGTGGTGTTGGTTGTGGTGTTGATATTGTGGTCGCCGATGGCAAAGCTACCTCCTTAACGGGCTCAGCTGATCATCCGGCAAACTATGGCAAGTTATGTGTTAAAGGCAGTAACTTACTCAATACCATAGATTTAACGAATCGCTTGTTGGCGCCTGAAATCGATGGTAAAAAAGTTAGCTGGCAACAAGCTACGAATTACGTAGCGGAAAAGTTCAGCGATATTATTAAAGAGCACGGTAAAGATGCCGTTGCTTTTTATGTATCCGGTCAACTCTTGACCGAAGACTATTATCTGGCCAACAAATTGATGAAGGGTTATATCGGCTCAGGCAATATCGATACTAATTCGAGATTGTGTATGTCGTCGGCAGTTTCTGCTTATAAGCGTGCCTTTGGTGAAGACGTTGTGCCTTGTACTTATCAAGATCTTGAGCAAACAGACTTGCTATTACTGATCGGCTCGAACGCCGCGTGGACACATCCGGTTTTATATCAACGTATTGAGCGTGCAAAAAAAATCAATCCCTTGATGAAAGTGGTAGTGCTTGATCCCAGAAAAACAGCTACCTGTGAACTAGCCGATAATTTTATTCAATTAAAACCAGGCAGTGATGGTGCATTTTTTAATGGCTTGTTGAACTATTTAAGTGAAAATGGCGGTTTAGACGCTGACTATATAGCGAAAAACACCGAAGGTTTTGCTGAAACACTGGCACAAGCCACAACGTGGTCGGTGGCGAAAGTGGCTGAATATTGCCACGTTAGCGAGCAAGAATTAACTGCGGTTTATCAGCTTTTTTGCCAGAGTAAAAAGGCGATAACCTTCTATTCTATGGGTATTAATCAATCATCTTCTGGCGTCGATAAGTGTCAAAGTATTATTAACTGTCATTTAGCCAGCGGAAAAATGGCCAAAACCGGTTGTGGCCCTTTTTCAATTACCGGGCAACCTAATGCCATGGGCGGTAGGGAAGTCGGTGGCTTAGCTAATCAACTGGCTGCCCATATGGATATTGATAACCCCGCACATCAAGATAAAGTGCAGCGTTTTTGGCAATCACCGACCATAGCCACAAAGCAAGGCGCTAAAGCCATAGATATGTTTGATAAAATTGCTAGCGGTGAAATTAAAGCGGTGTGGATAATGGCCACCAATCCTATGGTGAGTTTGCCCGATCGCGACAAAATTGCCGCAGCGTTGAAAAAGTGTCAATTAGTGGTGGTATCTGATTGTGTTGACGAAAATGATACCTTGGCTTTTGCCGATGTTAAATTGCCAGCAACACCTTGGTTAGAAAAAAATGGCACAGTGACTAATTCTGAGCGACGTATTTCTCGTCAACGTAATGCGGTTTTACCCGCAGGACAAGCCAAGCATGATTGGCAAATTATCCGTGATGTTGCCCAAGCCATGGGTTTTTCTGGCTTTGATTTTGCAGACGTTAGCGATGTTTTTAAAGAACATGCACAATTAACTCACTTTGAAAATAATGGTGAGCGCTTGCTTGATTTAAGTGGCTTAAGCCAATTAACGGCGCAAGAATACCATGAGTTGACACCGATACAATGGCCGGTTAACGAGCAATACCCGCAAGGTTGTGATCGCGTTTATGCCGATGGACAATTCAATACCGCCTCCGGTAAAGCGCAATTTATCGCGGTGAGTCCTCAGCTGCCCAAACAAAGAACTTCCGAGCAGTTTCCTTTTGTGCTGAACAGTGGTCGTATTCGTGATCAATGGCATACCATGACCCGCACGGGCAAAACCAGTAAGCTGGTCGCACACACCGACAAACCTTATCTTTACCTGCACCCCAGTGATGCGAAAACCTTAGCGGTCGTTGATGACGATATGCTTAACATTACCGCCAGTACGGGTCACGCGATTGCCCACGTTAAGCTAGATGATAAACAGCGCGCGGGTGAATGTTTTATGCCAATACATTGGAATAAAAGTTTTGCTTCCCATGCTAATGTCAGCGCTTTGTATCAAAGTATTGTTGACCCTATTTCAGGCCAAGCCGAGTGTAAACAAGGCGCGGTGGCGCTAACGAAAAAAAGTTATAGTCAATATTTAAGCTTGCACACAGTGAGTGATGTTGAACTTGAAGTCTCGGCAGATTTTTGGCTGAAAAATACCACGGCTTACGGTGATGCTTATCAAGCCGCGTTTGATGAACCTATTGTCGATGCCATGTTGTGGTGCCAACAAGCGACCGGTTTATCTGGAGAATGGTTGCAATTTAATCAAGACAGTCAATCCTATATCGTCTGCTTGCAAGCGGGAAAATTAGTTGCCTTAGCGTACTTCTCTCAGCAATGGCCTGTGATAGAAACTAGCTGGCTTGAGCATGTTTTCAGTGAAGAAACATTGGAGTTTGCCACCATACAATCGCTATTGTTGGGCATTGCCAGTAATGAGTTTAATCAAGGTAAACAAGTGTGTAGTTGTTTCAATATTGGTGAAAAAACTATTGTTAATGCCATAGCGCAAGGTTGTACTAGTGTCGATAAATTGGGCGAACAGCTGCAATGTGGTACTAAGTGTGGATCATGTAAGCCGGAATTGGCCAGCATGATTAGTTTGCATAAAGCTTCAGAACCCTTGGCTGTAAATGAACTCGGTGCGGGTTGATGGCATGAAAGGGTGATGCTGCTAAACAAAACACAGTAAAGCGATCACCCTAAACAATCTCTAGCAAAGTAAGGGCTAACTTGGTTACAATACGCGCTCTTAAAAATGCTCAATGAATGGATTTATCATGTCACTTTCTGTTGTTATTCTTGCTGCGGGTAAAGGTACTCGCATGCGCTCTTCTTTACCAAAAGTACTCCATAATATTGCTGACAAACCTATGGTGGCTCATGTTATCGATAGTGCTCGTCAACTAGGCGCCAGTAATATCTACCTAGTGTACGGCTTTGGTGGTGAGGTGTTAAAAGCGACACTCACTAAAGACAATACCGGTGACGACCTAAGGTTTATTGAGCAAAAAGAACAACTAGGTACAGGACATGCGGTTGCTCAAGCTTCACCTTTTTTATCAGATGATGAAAACGTCTTAGTGCTTTACGGGGATGTACCTTTAACAAAAGTATCTACCTTGGCACGTTTGCTGGCGGCTAAACCAGAAAATGGCATGGCGCTGTTAACCGTACATTTAGCCAACCCTATGGGTTATGGCCGTATTGTCCGTGAAGAAATAGCCGGCCAACAGCAAGTGGTTGGTATTATTGAGCAAAAAGATGCCAGCGCCGAGCAGTTAAAAATTAATGAAGCCAATACCGGTATTTTACTTGCCAACGGTGCTGATTTAAAGCGTTGGTTAAGTAACTTATCCAGTGATAATGCCCAAGGCGAGTATTATTTAACGGATATCATTGCTGCTGCCCATGCTGAAGGTAAAACCATTGCCACCGCCCACCCTGATACTGAAATTGAAGTGGAAGGCGCGAATAACCGCGTACAATTAGCCACGTTAGAGCGCGCTTACCAAGCTCGTATAGCCGAAGAGTTGATGCTTGCTGGTGCCAGTTTACGCGACCCTGCCCGCATTGATGTTCGTGGCAAGTTAACCACAGGCATGGAAGTAACTATTGATATTAACTGTATCTTTGCCGGTGACGTCACTTTAGGTGATAACGTACTTATCGGCGCTAACTGTATTATCACCAACAGCACTATTGCCGATAATGTCGAAATTAAGCCCAACAGTATTATTGAAGACGCTGTTATTGAAGCAGACTGCTCTGTTGGTCCTTTTGCCCGTATTCGTCCGGGCTCAGTAATGAAACAAGATTCTCATATTGGCAACTTTGTTGAAATGAAGAAAACCACTTTAGGTGCTGGCAGTAAAGCCGGTCATTTAAGTTACTTGGGTAATGCCCAAATTGGTAGCAAGGTAAATATTGGTGCTGGTACTATTACCTGTAACTATGACGGCGTTAATAAGTCGATCACAGAAATTGGTGACAATGTTTTTATTGGTTCAAACAGCTCCTTGGTAGCACCAGTAACTATTGGCAAGTCAGCGACCATAGGTGCGGGTTCTGTGATCACTAAAAATGTAGCAGAAAATGACTTAGCCCTGGGTCGAGCTAAACAGCGCAATGTAACCGGCTGGCAACGACCGGTAAAAAATAGCAGTTAACGTGGACTAGCTTAATTTAAGTATACTTTACAAAAGCGCTATTTTTAGCGCTTTTTTTGTGACAAATTTTTAAGGTAAGTGATGGCAAGATCAAAGGAAAAAATTGCTTTATCTTTCGGTATGAAACATAATAACCGTTATAGCGAAACTAAGTTACGCACTTCGAAACTTTTCGAAACAAATTAATCATAGCAGTTAAACACAAAAATCCTATGTCTAAACGAAATACTCAACAACGTCGTCATAATATTATTGCCGACTTAAATGCTCAGGGTGAAGTGAGCGTAGACAGCTTAGCCAAGCAATTTGATACTTCAGAAGTAACCATCAGAAAAGATCTAGCCGCCCTTGAAACCAGTGGTTTGCTGTTAAGGCGTTACGGTGGTGCGGTGGCCTTGCCGAGTGAAATTACCGAAGTAAAGACCGAGCAACTGTCGCAACAAAAATTACTGATTGCCAAAACAGCAGCAACGCTTATTCGTGATCATAACCGCATTATTATTGATAGCGGCCAAACCACTTCGGCTTTAGTGAGTGAATTAGCCAATAAAAAAGGCTTAGTGGTGATGACCAATGCTCTTAGCATAGCTAACGAAATTCACGCATTAGAAAACGAACCGACATTATTGATGACCGGTGGTACTTGGGATGCCAATTCAGAGGCGTTTCAAGGGCAAGTTGCCGAGCAAGTATTACGCTCTTACGATTTTGACCAGTTATTTATTGGTGCCGATGGTATTGATATTAACCGTGGTACCACCACGTTTAATGAATTAATTGGCTTAAGCCGGGTTATGGCAGAAGTCTCCCGTGAAGTCATTGTCATGGTTGAGTCGGCCAAAATAAGTAAGAAAATCCCTAATTTAGAGCTCACTTGGCAACAAATTCATACCCTGATCACCGATGATGGTCTCTCAGATGAAATGCAAACCGCGCTAAGTGAACAAGGCGTAAAGCTAATTATCGCCAAAGCTTAACTGAGTTCAGAGAAGCTTTGTTAAGCCCAGATTAAAGCAATGATGTGTATAAATCATAGACAATAAATAACGTAAAAATAAAGGAATCAACATTATGTGTGGCATAGTCGGCGCAGTAGCCCAACGCGATGTAACAGATATTTTAGTAGAAGGTTTAAAGCGATTAGAATATCGCGGTTACGATTCTGCCGGTGTCGCAGTGATCAATAACAATAACGAACTATTTACCACAAAACGTTTAGGTAAAGTTCAAGAGTTGGTGCAAGCGTTAGAGCAACAACCTTTATCTGGTGGCACTGGTATTGCTCATACACGCTGGGCTACTCATGGTGCACCAAGCGAAGTGAATGCTCACCCGCATATATCAAGTAATACTATTGCGGTAGTACATAATGGCATTATCGAAAACCACCAAGCCTTACGTACACAACTACAAGGCTTGGGTTACGAATTCTTATCGCAAACCGATACCGAAGTGATTACCCATTTGGTTCATCATGAACTAAAAACCAGCGATAACTTACTTGCAGCCGTACAAAAAACCGTTAAGCAGCTTGAAGGTGCTTACGGTACTGTGGTGATGGATAGTCGCGATAAAGACAATCTTATTGTGGCGCGTTCTGGTAGCCCATTAGTGATAGGTTATGGTTTAGGTGAAAACTTTATTGCCTCAGATATCATGGCGTTACTGCCGGTAACCCGTAAATTCTCCTACCTTGAAGAAGGCGACGTGGCGCAAATTAGTCGTTTTGAGGTGAAAATTTTTGATATTGATGGCAAGCCAGTAGAGCGTGCCGCGAAAGAAGTTAACGTCTCACATGACAGTGGTGATAAAGGTGAATACCGTCATTTCATGTTAAAAGAAACTTTCGAGCAACCGACTGCTATTCGTAACACCTTAGAAGGTCGAATCGTTGCGGGTGCTTTGGATATCAATGCTTTTGGTGAAGGTGCTGACGAGATCTTTAAGCAAGTAAAACATATCCAAATTATTGCCTGTGGTACCAGTTATCACTCAGGTATGGTAGCAAGGTACTGGTTAGAAGAGCTGGCTGGTATTTCTTGTAATATTGAAATTGCCAGTGAGTTTAGATACCGAAAATCGTTTGTACCAAAAAATTCATTATTGGTCACTATTTCACAATCGGGTGAAACCGCAGATACTTTAGCCGCGTTGCGTTTAGCCAAAGAGATAGGCTACAAATCAAGTTTGGTTATTTGTAATGTGGCAGGTTCATCGTTAGTGCGTGAGTCTGATATAGCCTTTATGACTAAAGCAGGTGCTGAAATTGGCGTAGCGTCAACTAAAGCCTTTACTACGCAACTTGTTGGCTTATTAATGCTGACCGTAGCCATAGGCCAACATAATGGTATGAGCAAAGAAAAACAAGGCGAAATTTGCCAATCATTAATGTCATTACCGGCAAAACTTGATGAAGTATTAGCCCTTGCCTCTACCATTGAAGAGCTAGCAGAAGACTTTGCTGATAAAAACCATGCACTATTTTTAGGTCGTGGTGACCAATATCCAATCGCAATGGAAGGCGCGCTGAAGCTGAAAGAAATTTCATATATTCATGCTGAAGCCTATGCCGCGGGTGAACTTAAACATGGTCCATTAGCACTTATTGATGCTGAAATGCCGGTAATTGTCGTAGCACCAAAAAATGATTTAATTGAAAAACTTAAATCAAACGTTGAAGAAGTACGTGCTCGAGGCGGATTAATGTATGTCTTTGCCGATAGCGATGCTAATTTCGCTAGTGACGACACCATGAAAGTGATTGATGTGCCTGTGTGTGATGACATTATCGCGCCCATAGTTTACACCTTACCGTTACAGTTACTTTCTTACTACGTTGCCATCATCAAAGGTACCGACGTTGACCAACCGCGTAACTTGGCAAAATCAGTTACTGTAGAATAATCCGGTTAAAATGAAGTGACCGATTAGTTAATAGCTTGGTCGATCTTAACTAGGCACTAACCTAAAACTCGGCTTACCTTCATAAACTAGCCGCTACCTGAAGATAGGTAGCGGCTATTTTTTTGCTTGAAAAAGGTTTACTTAGTGCGGTTATTGGCTATGCGCTTAATAAAAATGAGTAATTGAAGCAATACTAACCCAATAGCGAATGTTACCAAGCAGAGATACTTAATCTGATGTAAATGTTTTACAATCCTCAAAGATTACTCATATACCTGCTAAGTTTGAGTAAGCGAAATTTTCTGAATTAGCAACTGCCTAGCTTTAGCGGGGCCGTTCATTCAACCATTTTTCCTTGGTGGAAAAACATAGGCAATAAAGAAATAACCATGCAAAAACATTTCATTACCCATATCCAGACGCATATATTCTCCAGATTTGTTCGGCTAACAAAATCACGATATTCGGCAATAAAATTGACCTGTTGCTGTTTGGTTTTTATTGGCGTTAATAGTATTGCCAATGCCAATGCCAATGCCAATGTCGCCAGCCAGCAAGTTACAAAAATTAAGCCGCCGTATTTATCGCAATTAGTTGATTATTATGATGTAAACCATCCTGTTATTGGTAGACAAGGCATGGTGGTTAGTCAAAAGCGTATCGCCAGTGAAGTGGGTGCTGATATTCTCCGACAAGGCGGTAATGCCATTGATGCTGCGGTAGCCGTTGGTTTCGCCTTAGCCGTGGTTTTACCGCGAGCAGGTAACTTAGCCGGTGGTGGTTTTATGTTGGTTCATTTAGCCGAGCAAAATAAAACCATCGCCATTGATTATCGTGAAACCGCACCGGCTTTAGCCTATAAAGATCTTTTTCTTGATAAATATGGTACGCCGATAGTGAACAAATCACTAAAATCATTATCCGCTTCAGGCGTACCTGGTACAGTGGCTGGTTTACATTATGCCCTAGAAAATTATGGCTCAATGTCTTGGGCTGAGGTAATAAAACCGGCAGAAAAACTGGCTCGAAATGGCGTTGTTGTTGATGATGATATGGCGAGATTTTTTTATAAAGAGCAAAATTTTTTAGCGAATAGCGCAGAAACGTGTCGAGTCTATTTGAAAGCCAATTGTAAGCCTTACTTAGCCGGAGAGCTCTTTATCCAAGAAGATCTGGCTGATAGCTTAGTGTATTTACAAAAGCAGGGTAAAGCGGGTTTTTATCAAGGTGACATCGCTAAAAAAATTGTCGCGATAATGGAGCAAGGTGATGGCCTTATTACCGCAAAAGACTTAGCGGATTATACCGTGAAAGAAGTGGCGCCGATTCGTGGCACATTCCACGGCTATGAAATTTTAACCATGCCACCACCCAGCTCTGGTGGCGTGCATCTTATTCAAATGTTAAATATGTTTGAATCTCTAGACTTAGACGGTATTCAGCAAGGCTCTGCAGCCATGATACATCTGCAAACTGAAATCTTTAAGCGTGCTTTTGCCGACAGAAGTACCTTTTTAGGTGATCCAGATTTTGTGCAAGTGCCAAGTAAGGGCTTAACCAGTAAAAAATACGCGCAAGCGTTAAGTGAAAATATTAAGCGCAATAAAATTACCCCATCAAGCGATATCAAAGCAGGGCAGCCAAATAAATATGAAAGCCCCGATACCACGCATTTTTCTGTTATGGATGCTGCGGGTAATGTGGTCAGTAGTACTTATACCTTAAATCATAATTATGGCAGTGGCATTATTATTCCAGGTACAGGCATCTTACTCAATAACACCATGGATGATTTTTCGTTAAAACCGGGTAGACCCAATAGTTATGGTTTAATTGGCGGCACCGCTAATGCTATTGAAGCAAAAAAACGGCCATTAAGTTCAATGACGCCAACAATAGTGCTAAAAGATGGTAAACCTTATATTGCCACAGGTACTCCTGGCGGCAGTAAAATTATTACGGCAGTATTTCAACAATTGGTGAATGTTTTGTATTTCGAAATGAATATTGCTGAGGCGACCAACGCACCAAGGGTTCATCATCAATGGCAACCCGATATTTTATATGTGGAAAGAAATATTCCTGCCGATACCGTCGATAACTTAAAAACTATGGGTTATACCGTAAAAGTCTCTAGTTCGCTGGGTAGTTTACAAACTATTATGAAACATAATGGCGTATTTTTAGGTGCAGCCGATCCACGCAGACCCGGTGCCGCAGCTATTGCCGTAGATATTATAGATTAGCAAGCTAGAGTGACTTTCAACAAAGCACTTTTACTCGACAATGAAAGGGGCAAATTCTAGCGATATTATTTATTTTACCAATGAAATAAAGCTCAGTTAATCAGGTCTTATGAACAGTTAACATGTTAACCCGTTCAGGATCCCGATGAAACCACGACACATGACCCCTGCGTTACTCTTACTTGGCTTTTCCACCTTGCTATTGGGTTTAAGTATATTGCTCTTAGGTCCTCATAAACATATTGCCTTAACCACTGATTTTTATCTTATTAGTGATTTATTCCCGGCTAAAGTCTTTAACCTATTAGCGGCACTGGCTTTTATTTTTAGTGCAATTTTGGCTTTTTTATCGATCAAGCAAAGTAACTTTCGGCCAATTTTAGCCTACGTTTTGATTGCTATAAGCTTAGTGCCTTTAGGTTCACTGCTGAGTGACACCATGTGGATAGCGTCTATGGGTGGCTTTCCCGTTATTGGCTCAGGCCAAGGTGTTATTAAGTATTTCGCCTTGTTATCGATAGGAATATTGTTAATCAAACGCACGCTTTCTCCCTTGCTCTCCGCTTGGATTAGTATTATTCCTGTGCTGTTAGTTTTATTGTGGATTGGTGGTATGAAGTTCACCTTGCTCGAAGCGCAAGGCATAGCAGCATTGGTTAAAAGTTCGCCTTTAATGAGTTGGTTGTATGATGTTTTCAGTATACAAACCACGTCAAATATCATTGGCGTGTATGACTTAATTGCCGTGTTATTATTAATTTTGGCGATGTATTATCCGAAACTTATTTATCCGGCGGTGTTAATGTCGGGCATGGTTTTTGTGGTAACTCAAAGCTTTTTGTTAAGTTTTTCTGCTGCCTTATCTAGTGAAACCTTACTGTCAACTACGGGGCATTTTCTGATTAAAGATTTATGGTTTTTGGTGTGTTTGTTTTTTTATTATGCAGCCTTAAAACCGCTAGCGCCAATAGCGACATTAGCCAAAGGAAGGACCAGTGACAAGTAAGCATTAGCCATCGGTATTATTCAACACGGAAAAGTTGTCTTTACTTCCGCGTATGGTGTAATGGATAGAATAAATAACCAAGCAATCAATTCAAAAATCCTGTTTCAAATTGGCTCACATTCAAAAGCAATAACCAGCATGATTGCTCTAGAGCTTTTTCATGGTGGAGATCTTGATGGCTTTGGTAGTGAGTATAGGTTTTCGCCAGAGCATGGTGTTGGTGTCGTCATGTTGACATCAAGTGGTGGCAAAAAGTTTATCAACTTCGCCATAGATACAATGGCCGAGTTATTGGCGGATGTAGTCGACAATGACAATAAACCGAGCGCTAATACTGTAACTGACTAATTCAGCCAACAAAGGCTTGTCTCTTATGTGGTAATGGTTAAGTTACCTAGCAATAGGGCTTAAATTCCCTGACGAATGCGGACCAATGACATGAGTATATATTTGTGTAGTCTTTAAGTTATTATGGCCAAGCAACTCTTGGACAGTTCTTATATCAGCGCCATTCAATAGCAACTGAGTCGCGAAACTGTGTCGGAACGTATGTGCCGTGACATGCTTTCTAATATCCGTCTTCATAACCGCCGCTCTCAAAACTTTACTTAATGAAGTCCAATGTAAGTGACGACGACAAAAATAACCGTCCGTAGGATGTTGCCATCTTACGGGTGAGGGAAATAAATATTGCCATTTAAACTGCGCAATTGCTATTGGGTATTTACGGGTTGACCCAGAATGCAAACTCGTTTTACCTTCTCCTTCCGCCAAGTCCTTACTATGGATATAAGTGAGGTAATTACTTACTTCTTGTTCCCCCATATCCTTAGGGTGCCGTTTGTGATTAAAAATAATAAAGCGTTTTATCCAAAGTAAGTACGCTTTTTCTGTTTGAATACTGTAATGCTTTGTACGAAGGATGTGTCGGATACTCTCAAGAAAAGGTGAAGTAGACATAATAAAACCCTAAAGCTGTATTTATATACAGTTATAGTTTTAGGTTAATTAAATATCAAATATTTTATCAACTAAATATTACTGAGAAGCCTTAGTAATATCCCCCCAATCAATCGTTATAAGACCTAACCAATTGATATTACGTAAAATAGTCTTTAATTATATATTGGAGATTACTTAGAGGTCTCAGTAATCTCCAAGGCCTAACAGAAATAAAATATTTTAAGTGTCTAAGGTGCTGAAAATATGGGATATTAATATGAATTAAATTAAAGCTATGGAGCGGACATTACTGAGCCGTATCCATAATAAGCTGTTATACCTAAAGGATAATTCGTGAGTAATACTAAATTTTCTGAAAGTTGTTATCTATGTAATTCGGATTCTAATTACATTAAAACGGATAATGAGAAGAAACGCCATTATTTATGCTCAAATGAAAACTGCGGTGAGTATGAAATATCATTAAGTGCTATGGAGCACTTAATTCATAATAATGACTTTAAATCTCAATTATTACCATTAGCTAAAAGGTGTAAAGGTACAGATGGTTTATTAAAGATCTCAGTAAAAGGGACAGCTATAGAGGCAAAAGTTAGACCAAGAGCTGAAGTGTAATTTAGGTATAATAAATAAAGGATAGGTTGCGCGCAGCCGCAACTTGATCCTGTTGTTGAACAAGCCCGATATTGATGAGTACTCTTTATAAGTAAATAAATAAAATTGAGGTTGGCGGTGTTTTGGTGGTTTTGTTATGGGTAAACTTCAGGCCAAACTTAGCCATTATCACTAAACTGAGTTTGGTAATATCGTCACTCACCCTATATTTTCTCTTGTTGTTTAAACCCTCGGTTAGTTAATATTTAGCACGCAACAATTCCCTCTGCTTAAGCACCTCCTTGTTTTAAATCGACTGGCCACTAATAATTCGATGCCCTATTCGCATTAGAGCTAAGGTCATTATCGTCTTACAGTGAGGGCAGCAGACGCCTTTTTTATCCGATATTACGATGGGCGGCAGTACAACTTTTAGCATTAACTGTAACCAATGTAATGTTTGTTTAGCATTGCCGTGTAAAAAACCATAATTACGCGCTCGCCTGAATCCTTTGGGCAAAACATGTTGCAGCACTCGCCATAAAAATTCCGTCGCTGGCTCCGTTATGGTTGTAAACTCCTTGGTGTTACTTTCTTGGTATAAAATATAGCAGACACCCCTTTCAATGGAACTAAACAAAAACCTCAACTATGCTTATTTAATCAGCAAAAAAACCAGTTGAGGTTACTATGGCAACCCCAAGAAAACAGCAAGTCAGTTTAATTGATACCTGTTATTATCACTGTATCTCTCGTTGTGTTCGTCGTGCTTTTCTATGTGGCGAAGATAAGTTAACCGGGCAAAGCTTTGAACACAGGCGCGGTTGGGTCAAGGATAAACTATTAGCGTTAAGCCAAACCTTTGCTATTGATGTATGTGCTTACGCAGTAATGAGTAATCATACTCATCTTGTTTTACATGTTGATGTTGAGCAAGCCAAAGCATGGTCAATGCATGAAGTTGTTACTCGTTGGCATCAATTATTTAAAGGCACATTAATCACGCAACAATATTTACGCGGCGAAAAACTGATTAAACCTCTGCAACAAGTACTGGAAGAAACCGCAGAGGTGTATCGAGCAAGGTTAACCGATATCAGCTGGTTTATGCGCATTCTAAATGAAAGCATTGCCGTACAAGCCAACAAAGAAGATGGATGCACAGGCAGGTTCTGGGAAGGTCGCTTTAAATCCCAAGCCTTATTAGATGAAGCTGCTGTTATCGCCTGTATGGCGTATGTTGATTTAAACCCGATAAGAGCCAACATAGCTACAACCCCCGAAACCTCAAACCACACCAGTATTCAACAACGCATTCATTCAGCAAAAAAAGCAAAGCAACCGAAAGTACTTTTCCCTTTTATTGGCAATCCAAGACAAAACGCGCCTAAAGGTTTAGCGTTTGAGCTAACAGAGTATATTGAATTAGTTGATTTAACAGGTCGTTGTATTAGGGAAGACAAATGCGGCTACATTGACAATAACCTGCCCAATATACTCACTCGATTAAACATCAGTACTGAAAACTGGTTAGTATTGACCACACAATTTAGAACATTATTTCATGGCGCGGTGGGTAATCCTAAAGCGTTAACTGAGTTTTGTCAGCATCAACACCTTAAAAAACGTGCGGCAGTCTCTGTTTGCCAAAAGCTATTCGCTTAGCATCACTTCATAACCAAACTCATAACAAAAAGTCATAACCAATTAAGCAGATTTTTGAGACTTAAGGCTTAAGCATGACTGAAATTTACCGAGCAGCTGATTTCATCCTCTACAGCCAACAATTCATTTTTTTTACGTGAAATCCCTCAATAACAGGTGATGTTAATGATGAAAATTTAATGACTTGTGATAACCTATGGTGATTATTTTAAAGGGATGTCTGATGTTTTACCAGATTTTATGTTTAAAGGATAAATTAAAGTTGAAGTATATATTTTTTATTTTAATAATTTGCTCTAGTGGTAGAGTTCAAGCTAGTGATTATTACATATCATTGCAAAGTGCTGATTTTACCTTGGTTACAGATGTTTTTTTTAGTCAACGTTTAGATTTTAATTCACTACCTGAAAACAAAACGGTTAATTTAACCTATTGGGGAAGTAGCCCAAAAGCTGAAATTAAATACAATGGCAAAAGTTTATTTATTTCGGGTCATGATAACGAAATTGAACAAGTACATTTAGAATTTAATCAAAAAGTAAAAACAATTACCTTCAATATACAGCTTAATCCGGTTCGTTATAATAAAGAGTATATTCAAGAGCATATTGGAAAAGTTAGTGTTGAAACGCCCGAAGTTTACGAACTTAACAACATTATATTAGCTCTATTTGACAAGTTTTATCACGCTAATTATAAGATGTATTCGAAAGGAGAATACTACTCAGATGTTTTAAAGTGGTTTTCACCTTTTAAAGATCATGAGATTTTTAAAAAACTCGTTAACGTTGATTATTATTCATTTGTTGAAAATGGTCCTGCGTATGTTTTTAACGGCGATAAAATAGAAAAATCATCGGTATATAAAAGCTTTCGAGCCGTTGATGTTATTAAAGACAATATTACCTTGTTAGAAGATTTTGCAAAAAAGAGTAATTTCAAAAAGTTTTACCAACAACATCATGAGTATTACTTAAAGTTGAGTAACGTGTTCCAACTAGGTGCTCAACCAAAAAACATTTGGCAATGGTTAGAGTCTCATTTCCCGGCAAGATATCAAAGTTATAAGGTTTTCTTTTCTCCATTAGGGCCGGGTAAAAATAGTTCTCGAATGTATGCCAATAATGGATTTAATGAATCTATCATGTTTATCGTTGCCCCTAACCGTTATGAAAATGAGAGGGAGTCTTTTTCAATTCAATCGATAAAGTTCACTCGTTCATTCTTTACTGAAATTGATCATACTTACGTGAATCCAACCTCTGACAAATATATAGACGATATTAATGCTGCTCTGGTGGATTTAAAACCGTGGTATAACGGCGGTGGATACAACAAACCTTATTTAATATTTAATGAGTATATGACATGGTCATTAGTCTCTTTATACGCAATGGAAAATTATTCTCCGCAAGAGTATCTATTTATAAAAAAATATACTGAAGATTTCATGATAAATAAGAAGGGTTTTTCCCAATTTAAAGCTTTTAATAATGAACTTATCCGCTTGTATAACAACAAGTCAGCTAAAGAAAAAATTGCTGACCTATATCCCTCAATTATAAATTGGATTAAAAACAATTCAAAAAGCACATAAGCAAATTAAAAGGAAAAATAGAGCTCGTCTCGTTTTTTGCAAAGAGCCGTAAAAAAGCGAGCCAATCACTATTTCCTCTTATTTAAGCGTTATATTTTTAATGCTGGTCGTAATGTCCGCCAATTGCGAAGATATAAATACTGTCATCATCAAATTTATAGACCACTCTGTCTTTCTGGGAAATACGTTTTGACCATAATTCCGATAAATTATGCTTTAGCGGTTCTGGTTTACCTAAACCACTTGCAGGATCTGCAAGTAACATTTCTTTTAAAGTTTTGCATAATGCTTTATGAAGCTTTTTGTCTTTCTCTCTTAACTGCTCATAAATAAGCCAAGTCTTACCTTCAAAAACTAGTGATCTCATTTAATTGCTCTTGTGTCGGTTTATATCCAGTGTTTGTTTGGTGTGTCGCCATCGATTCAGAAATTTGTTTCATTAAATTACTACTTTGTAAAACATGTAGTGTCTCTTGCTCTCTTTCCCAATCATCAGCACTCATTATAATAAAGTCGTCACCAGCTCGCCTAGTAACTTTAATAGGCTCGTGCTGACTAACAGTTTGTTCAACATATGTTTTTAGGTTGTCTCTAAACTGATTTACGCTTATGCTATCCATAATTAACTCGCTGTTTATGTACGGTATTGTCGTACATTGTAGTTCAAAAAATATAATAAGGCAATCAAACGGACAAATTACAGTTGGCTGTTTCACTTTGATCTTGTACCACTTTGGTGGACAATTTTTTGCCTGTTAACAGGGCGTTATATTTTACAAGGAGTGTATATGAAACTTTTGAGTATTTTATCCCTAGGACTTTTAGTGTTGAGTGGTTGCAAGTCAACTCCTGAGCAGTACCTTACAAAATCCCCTATAACCGTGGAGCAATCTGAGTTACAAAACTATTGGGTTCAAGAAGCCAAAGAGTTTAGTTTTAAATCTAGTACATTAAAGCCACCGAAAACCAGTGGCTTCGTTAAAGTTAAGTACTTAGTTGACTCTAATGGGGCGATTTTCAATCCAACAGTTGTTGAGTCTTCCCCCAATGGAGCATGGGATAAATTTGCATTACGTGCCTTAAGCAATATTCACTATGTTCCCTCTAAAGCTAATTCATCAAATGCGCCTGTTTATGTGACAACTGAATTTATATTTGGACACAAGTAAAATATAAGCAAATTAATCAGGACAAATAACAGTTGGTTTTTTATCCTGCGTCGCTTATTTTAGCCAACTGCAATTTGCCGCTTAATTGGGGCGTTATGTTTAAATATTTAAATCAAGTAGGGATCACTTTTGAAAACAATCACAAAATCACTTCTAGTTTCATTCGCTTTAGTCTTATCACCTCAAACATTAGCAAACGATAACTTTACCTTTGGTATGGGTGCTGGCACCTTTTATAGTGGTATTGGTGTTAATGCAGGTATTCAATCTAAAAATGATTTGAAATATATATCTGCTGGTTGTGTTAGCTACTCTTCCATTTACGGTGGTACCTGTGGTGTTGGTATTGGTTGGGTCAAAACGGACATCTTTGACTTCCAGACCCCGAAACATGGTGCAAGTTTATATATTGGCGTCGTTGGCAGTGAGTATGACAATTTAGATCATGAGGCTGTGTATGGTGCCGGCTTAGGATATCATTACTTTCATAGAGGCATAGGAAATCCCGGCTTTAATTTTGGCTTTACTCTAGTCGCAGGAAATGAAAAAGATGGTATAGGTGTCGGTGGTATATTTCAGGCCGGCTATCAATTTTAAACTATAAGAAAATAAACAGGGACACGTAACGCTTACCCAGTTCCACATTTTAGCAAGCATTACTTAGCCTGTTATTTGAGCGTTGGTATACAAACAAGGATGTCATTTCAATGAAGTGTTTTTTATTATTATCAATTTTAGTTTTATCTGCATGTACTACAACACTCGAGGTAACTTCAAATTCAGCATCAACTGACGTTATGCGATTAATTGAACAAACAGAAGTAAATGCCCCAAAAGGTGTAAAAGGTACGTTTCAATTTGCAATAAAAGCCTCTGGTATAGAGAGAAAAGTTGTTTATTTAAACACTGAATTAGATTACAGGGATAAAAGAAGTATTACGGTTGCACTTCATCCTAAAACAATCGCAGCGTTTACCAAAAAATATGGCTCTTCACCTGAAGAATACTTTATTAATAAAAATATCGAAGTTACTGGTGAAGCTAAAAAAATGAAAATTTGGTTTTTTTCTAATGGTAAAAGAACTGAAAAATATTATTTTCAAACTCATATAAGAGTTAAATCAATAAACCAAATCAAAGTGTTGGGCTAAGTATACCTAACCAAGAAAATCAACAAGGACACGTAAGTTGGCTACTTTTCGCTTCGCCTGTTATTTAGGCATTATGTGTATATAAGGAGTTTTAATTGAACCTTGGTAATCAAATTACAGAAAAATTAAATAACATTGAGATGTTCATTGAGAATTCACCAAGCTATTTATTTCCATTAAAAATAATAGGTTGGATATTACTGTTTGTTGCTTTGATGATTACGAATTTAATAGCTCTTGCTAAATGGCCTTTATCCGCGATATATAAAAGACTGAATAAAAAAGACTTAGGTATGGGTGATCCAATTAATATTTCTTCCGATAGCGAGCTTAGTCAAATTGTTGCTGAGCAAGGCACTGTCTTAGTCGATTTTTGGGCTGAGTGGTGTGGTCCGTGCTTATTGATGAATAAAACTATAAATAGCATGGCAAAAGAATATGAAGGAAAGATAGCTGTTGTTAAAGTCGACGTATCATTAAATTCAACACTTAGTAAGTTATACGCAGTAAGAGGGTTACCTACTGTCATAGTATTTAAAAATGGCGATGAAGTTGCTAGGAAAAGTGGTTCATTAACAAAGAGCCAATTATCTGAACTAGTTAAATAACAATAAGCCAATTAAGGCAGGACAAATAACAGTTGGTTTTTTATCCTGCGTCGCTAATTTTAACCAACTGATATTTGCCCATTATTTGGGCGTTAGCTTTTATAGAGGGCTCAACTATATGGATATTCAGATTCTTCTTTTTATAATCTTTGTAATGGTCTTTATACTGATGAAAATTGGTAAGGCTAAAGGTTACCTTATTAAGGTTGAATATAGTCACTCTAAAAAATTCTCTTATGCAGTAGTCTGCTCTCTTGCTGTGAGTATGAATTTCTTCATTAGAGGTGATGTTTTCTATCTTTTTCTAGGTATTATCTTCGGTGTTGCTATTTATTCAAGAAAACACTTTTTAGGACTTAAATCTAAAAAAAGCTAACATTTACAGTTGGCTACGTTTCGCTTCATATTTTAACCAACTATTTTATTATCTGTTAACCGGGCGTTAGTTTTTCAAGGAGGAATGGTGTATTTAAAAGTTTTAGGGTGGATGTGTATTCTAATCGAGGTAATAGTTCTTGCGCCAAGTATAGTGCCCGGTGCAATGTCAGCTCTAGCATCAATTATTACTCTGTTAATATTGGTTATATCTATAGTTACAATTAAGACTGGAAATCTATTTTATTTTAAAGTTACCGCTGTAATTTCAGGTATTAGTATATTTATCGTTAATGATAGTCTTCGGCTTTATGGTTCATTGCCACAAGTACCGTGGGAGTTTCAAGTAGGTTTCTACAGTCTTTTTATAATCATTTGTGGTCTAGCAATTTATTATGCTAAAAGGCGTGCTGGTGTTATGAAAAACTAACAACACGCCCTGAGGTGGATAACTAACCGTTGGTTTTTGCTCCTGTGTCGCTAATTTTAACCAACTATTTTATTGCCTGTTAACACCGCTCTTGATAAGTCACGTCTTGCTTCGTCTTTAGGCTCTGGCACCACGTTGGTCTGCTATGTGTGCCACTTTGGTAGATACTTTATGGGTATCTAGACCAATGAAAAGTATGTTATGTTGATACCTGTTAGCCTCCAGTTTATATTGTTTAACACATATATTATGGCTCTGGTTTTACTAACCCACGAATCTGGAGGCTAGCACCTCGTGGGAGTCATTATGTCTAGCTAGAGGTAGTTTCCCATGCTCGGTAATTTTACAACCAATATTAAGCCGTACGTAGAGGCTGAATTACAGCTCGCACGTACTTCTTATGTCGTTGGAGACTACTCTCAGGCATTTAAATACCTAGAAAATGCTCATGTATTAGGCCAAGAGTCGACATACTTTCACGTAAAAGTACATTGCATTATGTTTTATTGGGCATTGCGGCAGCGAGATATTCATGAATTACTTGGTCAAACCTTTAGGGTGATCGGAGCTGCAACAAAAACAGCTATCGGCTTAGTTCCAAGTGGCAATACAGGTGGAGCAGATGTGAGCCCATTTAAAGTCATGCCTATTAAAGAAATACATGCAAACTATATAGAAAATGCGAAGTCTGGTGTATAGAAAGTAATTTTAACGCAATTAAAACAGTTGGTTAAGTTTGGAGTCGCTACGAATTATACCCAACAATTCTAGTCCGCTTAATGCGGCATTATGAGTACTTCGTATGAATATTAATCTCCGACCACTATCTAAGTCTGACGAAAATTATTTTGATGTGATCGATCTTTATAAAAAAGCTTTTCCAGAAGCTCGGCATATACCTACATGGTTGCTTCGATATACACTAAGAAAAGGTAAGGTAGGTTTTAACATTATTTATGCGCATGATACTTGGATTGGCCTCATTTATATCACTGAGTATACCGATATTATATTTGTACAATTTTTAGCTATAGCGGAATCTTATCGCTCAGCTGGGTACGGCAGTAAGGTAATGGCTTCGTTGAAGGGGACTCACTCCGGAAAAAGAATTGTACTAAATATTGAAGAACTTAATCAGCAAACAAAAAACTACAAACAGCGGGTCAAGCGTAAAGCTTTTTATGAGAAAAACGGGTTCATTTCTTCAGGTTATATAGTGGAAGAACCTGGAGAGCGGCTTGAGATGCTAATATTTGGCGGAAACATTGGTAAAGAAGAGATAGAAGCAATGTATAAAAATCTCTTTGGTAGTATTCTTGGTTTCTTATTTAGACCTAAAGTCATAAAAATATGAGGCAGCACCACTAGCACATACTCATAAGAATTTTCAAGACGGACAATTAACAGTGGGCTGTTGTTCGTCCCTCACTCATTTTAGCCCACTGTTAATTATCGCTTAAAATGGCGTTATATTTACCAAGGTAGTCATGGCATTTTTCAATTTATTTAAAGGTGAAGAGGTTGGCGATTTAGGCCAAGTTGAAGCATTACAGAAGTCTTTTGTTAAAACTAAAATGAATGTTCATAAGCTTTGCCTAGAAGATGGCGCTACTGGCGTTGGTCTTAACATAGTGAGTAAAGGTTTTTTGTCTGCTTCATCTTTCCCTATATCTCTTGATGAGGCTCAAGCTAGGGATTTAGTTAACAAAATTAATGAAGCTTTAGGTGATAAGTAAATATAACAAGCCAAGCATTATTTGCCCGTTATTGGGGCGTTGGTATATCAAAGTCCCGCTGTTAATTCGACACCTTTAGGGTTACACTTGATCTATGATTTAAAACTTAATTCATAAGGTTTTTCGAAAGTTTTATGCTTCAGGCCGCACTGCGGGGATACAAAAAAGCACGAAAATAAGCTACGCCTTATCCTCGCTAATCTTAGATCAAGCGGAAGTTGGCGTATGAAATATAGGTTTACTGGACGTGATGTTGAGATAATAAATGATGAGGATTACCACTAATGGCTATGTTTAATCCTGCTCATCCGGGAGAAATATTAAAAGAGTTAGTGATCGACTCTTTAGAATTAACGATCACCGATGTTGCAAAACATCTTGATGTAAGCCGTAAAACTTTATCTAAAATTTTAAATGCTAAAGGCGCTGTCACACCTGAAATGGCTGTACGTCTTGAGTTGGCTTTTGGTAAACCATCAGCAGAACATTGGCTTCGTTTACAGAATGCACATGATTTATGGCAAACAAGACTAGAGCAAAAATCACTACATGTTTCACCATATAATTTTCAAGTAGCATAATGCGGCTTTACAAGTTGCTTCAACGGAAAAATAACAGTTAGCCATCGCTTCGCGATTATAGTTAACAGCAATCGGCCGCTTAAAACGGCGTTAGCAGTGTCGGTAGTATGGAGCTATATGAAAGTTAGAACTTATTATTTAGAAATGAATACTCCTGAAGAGTTGATTGAAAAAACAAACCCACGTGGGCTTGCCATTGTAGAAGCGAAAATTAACGAATTTAGGTTCAATAAATTTCTTTATCAGCTTATCGGAGAGCAATGGGCGTGGGTAGATAAATTATCACTCCCGGAGGCAGAATGGGAAGCGTATGTAGAAAACCCAGATTTACGTACTTGGGTTGCATATTATGAAGGGACTATCGCTGGTTATTTTGAATTAAATACTAACGAATCAGGAGATACAGAAATAGCTTATTTTGGCTTAGCTCCAAATTTTATTGGTAAGGGTTTTGGCGGTTATTTATTATCACAAGCAATTTCGAATGCGTGGAAAATCACTAAAACTAAGAGAGTATGGGTACATACTTGTTCATTAGATCACGATTCAGCATTATCTAATTATAAAGCGAGAGGATTAAAGCTTTATAAACAAGAAATAGCGTAATGCAGTGAATATACTGCTATAAGCAATTCAACAAGGACAAAAAACAGTTGGCTTTTTGTTCGTGTATCACTTATTTTAGCCAACTGTTACTTAGCCGCATATTGTGGCGTTAGGTCAAGGAAAAATTATGCACTCTCGAAAATCCCGTAGATTAAGAAAAAAACTTTATTTAGATGAATTTGCTGTAATGGGGGTTGAATTAGATTGTAATTTAACTTGTAAGGATGAGTCTGAATTAGCAACCATAATGGATGACTTTTTTGTTTATGTTGACACTCTAAACTTGTGTGTTGGCGGGGGCGGAGATCTGACTTCCTTTGCAGGCTTTATTTCTTCTCAGGAACGCTATGGTTCAGTCACTGAATCGGACATATCAAGCATCTCTAATTGGTTGAAAGGCCAAAATATCGTTGCAGAGTTTAATATGGGTAAACTTGTCGATGCTAACTATGGCACATAAGCCAATTAAAATGGACTGCTAACCGTTTGCTCGCTTCAGCATCGCTTCACATTTTAGCCAACTATTATTAGCCCCTTATTGGGGCGTTGCTGAAGTGGCATGGTTAAGGTTACTTTAGCCATGTTGGTGATATCTATTACACTATATATTCGATAATTTTCTGTCAGGTATTACTTACCAACTAGCCCAAGCAATGCGCCACCATAAACCAAATAAACTGACATAACCTGTGGTGTAATTAACTAATTCACCTTGGTCAATCACCATCACTAAAGGTGTTACTTGCACACCCAGTGATCTCGCTATACGATTATCATTGTCGTTGATGACCTTAAATTGATAATCTTCAGTGCTCATATACGTTTTTAGTGTCTCATTATCACCAGATTGCATGGCAATGCTGTAAACAGGGTAATGCCGCGAAATAGTATCGACCGAAGAACTCACTACGGAACAAACCGGACACCAGGTACCCCAAAAGTACACTAATATGGGCTGTTCAAAGCTTAACGCCTTTAAATCAATTGCTGCGTTATGAATCGTCAGCCCTTGTAATTCGGGCAGCGCTTGTCGATCCATATCCTTAGTTCGCCATGTATCTACGGCAAAGCTCATCATAAGAAAAATCACACCAAAAATAGCGATTTGTTTTAACCAATACTTCATTTTTTCCGTTCCTATTGAACCTTCTAATAGTCATTTGCGTAGAATAGCTTAGCTAAGTAATGCCGATATGGACTAAACTCCTAGTACGATGCTTAGTAAGCTATCTTAAACAAATGAAATAATAAGGAATATGACAATTTGTAATCTGTGAGTAGTTTAAAGGCACTATTGCCTACCAGCAAACGTCAGCGGCTAAATGCCTGGCCCTTTCATTTTTCTCCTTACGGTCAAGCTTTATTAAACTGAAGATGGCAACAATAATTGTACTGTCAGGGTATTCATCTTATTTGATATATTGATTACACTGTTAATCAGCAGCACAATAACTTAAAGGTCTACTATGCAGCAAATCACCCGGGTAAATCATCTTGGCATTCGTGTTTTTAGCTTGGCTAGCTCGAGAGCTTTTTACGAAAAGCTGGGTTTTAAATTTATTGTCGGCCCGGTAGGACCTGAGCCTGTTGCCATTATGGAGCATGCCAGTGGCGTTAATATTAACTTTATTCTAAATGCCGCCGCGCCAACAGAGACGAATGTGTTGATGGATGAAGCGGTGAAAAAAGCAGGTTATACCCATGTTGCTTTGGAAGTAAATGATATGGATGCTGTTATTGCCCAGCTGAAAACATTGGCTATTGATATTACTGAAGGGCCGGTAGTTTTTCCTAGCGGAACATCGGTTTTCATTCGTGATCCCGACTGTAATGTTATCGAGTTTCATCAACCGAAAAAGTAATAGCATTAGGGTTTGAAGTTGCTTAGTAAAAAAAGAGTGGCCATAGTGCTATTAATTATTTATCTAGGCTAAAGTAATAAGTAGCAAAGTAACCAGCTTTGACTTTATTAATAATTGCCGTAAGAGCTCACTGTGATCACTAATATCATCAAACCATTGACCAAGCTAAACATCAATAAACTAAGTAAAGTTTTATCAGTCACTTTGCCTATTATTGCCCTCAGTTTAGTGACAAATTTTGCTAGTCAGGCAACTGAGCAGTCAATAACTAACATTATTAAAGATGAATATTTAGCTCGCTGTCTTACTGAATTAGTTGCTGATACGCCAGCCGTTGCATGGCATAAGTTAAAAAAAGTAAAATGTCATGGTAAGCATATTAAGCAATTAGATGGTTTAACTGTGTTGACGGATTTAGAGCACTTATCGTTATTTAATAATCAATTAAAAGTAGTAGATATTTCATCTTTCAAAAAATTAAAGTTTGTGAATATTTCTAATAATCAACTGGTCGAAGTAAAACTGTCAGGCTTGTCAGAGCTAACGACACTGTATTTATTCAAAAATAAATTAAGGTCAATAAATCTAACGGGTCTAGGGAAGTTAAAAAAAATACGCATTACTAATAACCAGTTAGTTGATATTAATATCAGTGCACTGACCTCATTAGAAAAGGCTTACTTTTTTGATAACAAGCTTGAAGATCTAGTGCTTGCCGGTTTAACTAAATTAAAATTTATCGAGTTAAGGCAGAACCCAATGCCGGATGAAGTGTACGACCGTTATGATGAAATGGAAGGCATTACCATTATCCATGATGGTAATGCTGACGATTGGAAGTAATAGCAATCTCATTAACTATGTGATCATTTTCACTGGTTAAATATTATAGGAAATCGAAATAAACCAAGTCGATAAATCAAAATTGGCGGCGAGGTACTCAGCTGTCCAGGTATCTTTACTACGGTAATCCGCATAAACCGCTTTTATCTGCCACTTTCTGGTCAGTCTATACGCTAACTCAAAATCGAACTCATAGCCTATCTCTTGGCCCGTGCCGTAAGTATTGAAGTCATGGTAAACAAAGCGCCAACGTAGCTTTTTATGACGACCACGATAGGTAAAGAACGTATCGCGTAAGCCCTTTTGTCCGGAATAGCTGGTAAAGACATCGGCCCAACCTTGAAATTTATGGTTAGTGCCCAGTGAAGATTTAAAGCCAATGCCCTGATCTTGGCTAAAGGTTTCTTGGCTAAGTTGAAAGATATGACTTTTATACTGAATACTGGCTGCAACTAGGTTATACCAAGCTTGATAATTGTCGGTGTTGTTGTAAGCATCTTCTTGCCAAGCAAACTCAGCGTTATAACGATATTTAATACTATTGGGCTTAAATTCATCTGCAATTCTAATGCCGACAGTGTTACTAGAAAATGATGCTTGGTCTCTATTATCAATAAGATAATTGTATACAACAAGTTGCCAGTTATTCTCTGTTTTATAGCCGACATTAATGAAGTGGCCTTTAAGCTGGTGTTCACCCCATTCACTTGTCGGTCTGTTAGTCAGGTAATCATTACGAGGGTCGTCTGCAGGTAACTCTTTATCTGCATGCCGACCAAAAATTCGCTGCACTTTATCAACATAAGCGTATTGAATATGCCAGTTCATTTGATCGTTATATTGCGCTGAAATAGCATCGAAACTTTGCGGGGTTTGCCAATACTCTAGCGCGCCAACCATGCGTTCATTATCGTATGACAGGCTTTGTCGGCCAGCTTTTATCTGCCAATTATTATTACTGCTAAAAGCTAAATAACCTTGGCTTAAGCTGCCGCCTTGGGTATCAGGAATAACCGACTTGCGATTAAACTGGCTGATTGAGTTGTAATTATCGTTGTGAACAAAAACATAGTTAGGCTGTAATAAAAGTAGCCATTGCTCATTATCATCTAAGGTAAAGCTAGAGGTTAATTTAACCCGAGTTGTAAAGGCATTGGCATCTTGCCACCAATCATCATGGGTACTTTGATAACGACTACGAAAAGCCAGCTCATGTTTACCTGGTAGTTCAACATTGTATTTGTCAGCTACTTGTTCCTTTGACTCTACTTCCGCAAAAGACACGCCAGTAAAGCCAGCTAGTAATGTTATCAAGGCTATATTTATTGTTTTACACATTGTCTTACGTATTATTTTAGGCATGGTTCTATGCATTTTTCTGCCATTCCTTTAACCTAATACATAAGCCTCGAGCAACAATAATATCACTGGGCTCACCTATGGGAGAGCCCCCTAAGTCTTCAATGGTCACTATCAGTGAAGCTGAGTCTTTAATTAAACGCCATTGCGCTACAGTTAATTGCTGTGCAAGTATGGCGACATTTCGGGGGATAATGCCTAGGCTGCGTGCTTGTTGGTCGGTTTTGGAGACAACCCAAAGCTCTAAATCTTCTGCGGCGCTAATGTCAGGGGTATGTATGATGTTGATGACTAATGTCTTTGATTCCCCATAGGTGCTGGCAACGAATTGTGCATTATTATCTGGGTTGGTTAGTACGGCAATGTAACTTAACGAATCCTCTGTGCCGCCTTGTCGGTTAGAGTTGAGTAAGGCAAAGCTTAGCAGGCAAATAACGACAATAGATACTGCGTGGATAAAGCGCGAACTGGCTAACGTAAACCACGGCTTAATTAGCGCGACTAGTTCTTGCCGGGCATGCTTTTGTTTTGCTGGTTGTGCTTTTACCGCAGCTTGTCCTAAGTTATTGTTAGCCTCGGTAGTTGTTAAATTGTCTACCTGGGCCGTTATTGCTTGCCAAGTTGACTCCTTAGGCGCTAATTCTGTGGTTTGTCTGTCCAAAGCAATAAAACTTTGTTGCCAGTGATTGATTATGGCTTCAAGTTGCGGATGAACAAGCATAAGTTGCTCTGCTCTATTATGTACGAGTGTAGATAACGTACCTAAAACATAGTGGCTAGCAATATGCTCTACTATGGTCGGCTTGGTGTAACGCGTTAATTGCTTAGGCGCTAATTTTTTAGGCATAATTGTAATCTCCCTAATCCACGCCGTATCCAAGACTTAATCGTATTGACCGGAGATTTTAAATATGCCGCGATATCTGCTCGACTATAACCGTATAGGTAGGCCATTAAAATAGCTTGGCTTTGTTGCTGTGCTAGCTTAGCTAAACAGTCATTGAGCGCACCTTGCGCATGTTCTTTGAAAGCAAGTTGTTGACTGTTGAAGTTTAATGCCTGAATGTCGTCTTCATGAAACTCAATCATATCTGCTTGGTGCCTACGTTTATCGTACCTTAATCTGTCATAGGCTCGATATCGGACAATAGCCGCGAGCCAAGTAAAGGGCTCACTTTTGTCCACTTGATAATGACTGCTATTTTCCCATATCTTAATGAAGGCTTCTTGTAGTACTTCGTTGGCACTATCTCGATTGCGAGTAATGCGATAGGCAATACCATTTAGTCGCGGCGCTGTTTGTTGATATAACCGCTTAAAGGCGACCTTGTCGCCCTTGCCACAGTGATATAACAAGTCAATTAGCTCACTAATTTCTTGGTTGTGCTGCTGGTCATATTTCATTGATTCGTATGGCATAACTTGTTGTTTTCCATCGGTCGAACTTAATATATTAATTGAGTGAGTCTTAACCATTTACTAAAAATAAAAATGACTTTGCAAAAAAATCAAATCATAACTTTGGCTTGGCTTTTGCGGTATATCTTCTTTGGTCCGTAGCCCTAATCGTAACTGCACATTGGCAATTGGGGTGTATTCAGTGACAAATGAGTAGCGAGTTTGTTGGTTCTCATCAATATCCTGATCAGGGTCAAAGTATTCAGCCGTAATCTTAAAATTTAGGCCTTTTTGCCATTGATAATTGATTTCTACAAAGGTAATTAGCTGCTTTATTTGAGCTGAGCTAACGTTATTTATTGGCTTAAAGGTGATTAAATCTACCTCAGCTAGCAGGGTGAAATTTCCCCAAGTAGCACCTGAATATAGATTAAACATCTTAGTTTGTTGTTCATTATTATTAAATACTAGACTAGTACCAAGGCGATAATCACTGAATAGATGTTCAGCTCTAATGCCATATAAAAAGTTATCATCATCATTGATTAGTTGACTGGTACCATTGGCCATAAACAAATTAATCGCCGACCTTTGATAATTTACCGTGTATTCAATACCGTTATCGCCATTGTCAAAGTTCATACCGGTGACTTGTCTGATAAAGGCACCATCATCTTCTATTCTGATGCCATAGGGCAGGAACATTTTACCCACTTTGAGCAAGTTGCCACTAGCAAAACTCATCATCGCCCAGGCTTCTCTGTTTAGCGCCGAGCCTGGGGCTATTTGTTCATCTATATAGAAAGATAGACCGGTGTCAGCAAAGACAATGTTCGCGTATAACAAGACACTACTGACCTCAAAGGATTTACTGGTTAGTTCATTTTTGTCTTTTTGAGCATTAGCGTTGAAGCGAGCATCTGAGCCTATGGTTAAATACTGCGTTAATTGCGCCAGTTTATTACTATCAAAGCTATTAGTTTTAGCGGGCAATATTGTTTGACCAAATGCTCGACCAAAGTTATTTCTTTGCCCGCCACCATCGGGATTTACATGACAAGCCATACATTTTAAATTGTTTTTATAAGCTAAATAAGGCTCGGCTTTACTGGTGAAACTGCTCAATAATAACGTTATTAGCACTAACCCTGGTAAGAGAGCGGCTTGCTTAAAAATTATGTTCATAGTTAAATTCTCCACCATCGACATTATTATAATTGCCATCTAGCAGTTGCCCACCGATAGAAATAATAGAAGAGATACTGTTGTTATTTAGAGAAAACTTCAGCTGAGTCACGGCTAGGGGTAACTGGCTGATAGTTATCTTTAGTGTCTGTGGGTTAATGACAGATAAGGTGATATTTTCATCGCTAATTGACCAGGTCGCGGTCGGCGAACTGGCGTTAATCAATATTTGCTCACTAGCTAAGCTGCTAAAGTTCATCGGCTGATTGAAGCTTAAAGTTAACGTCGCACTTTTATGTTCATTAAGCTGCCTTGTTGTCATATGGCTGTTATTTACCTGGGCGCTAATATTACTGTTTGGCGGCACCAGTGCGCCTAAAGTAATCCATTGTTTAATGGCGTTAATTGCGTCAGTTGATAAAGCGGGTTTACCTAAAGGCATACGTGCACCGGCTTGACTAGCGCCAGTGATTTTTAAATATAAGTAGCTGTTTTGTGCCGAGCCGGGCAAAACCCGCTTGAAATTTGCATTGGCGGAAGTAACATTAATTAAGTTTTTGGCCGATGTTGCCAAGTCCGACAGGTTTTGACCCGCAGCGGGATTAGCGCCACCGTGACACTCAACGCAGATAGGGCTAAAGACATTATCTTGAATCCATAACAGTGTTGATTTTTCTTCGTTGCCATCATCGTCGGTAATATCTTCCGCTATGACTGGCTCTAGCGGTTGTCCTTGTCCATCTAGGTTTTCACCATTACCGGCATTACAAGCTGTTAATAGCCCTATCATAGTGATAAATAATAATTTCATATTCACCTCTTATCGACTTGAGCAAAGCCTTTGCTCAAGTCAGGTTTCAATATCCATTTACAACACTTAATTTAGTGCAATTAAGGCCGGGCAATTGTCCATAACGGATAATCACCGTTGGTATCGCCAACTAGGCTATCACCTATGTAAAAATACAGTGGTAAACCTTGATAAAGCCATTGATAAGTTGTGCCGCTGTTTTCTGCTCTACTAATAATAGTAAATTTTCCAAAAGCTTGCTCAGTAGAGCTGGCATATAATGGCGGCCAAATCATTGCGCAACTATCAAAACAAGTACTTAACCCTGAGTTTGCTGTATCGCTGTCAAAAGTATAAAGGGTAAGTCCCATTAGTTGAGCTGATGTTTTTCCTTGGCTGGCCAAGACATCGCCATGGGCGGCAAATAGATCGCCTTTAGTGGCATGGTTATCTACTTTAACCGGTGCTGGCCGTGCTATATGCCAGGTCAGATCAACGTTTTCACCTAAGAGGTCGGCTGCTGTGGTATCAGGGCTAAAGAAATATAAAGCCATGTCATTAATTGCCCATTGTTTCATGCCATTGCTACGGGTGATTATTGAATAGGGTGCTGTGGCTTGATCGCCATCATCGGCAAGTAAAGCTGGCCAAGCATCTAAACACGCATCAAAGCAGTTGCTCACGCCAGCACTATCAGTATCAAAGGTATACAAGGCGAAACCTGACTTATCCATTAGCAGGTCAACAAAATCCATGGTATCAACGTCTCTCAACATTACATGGACCATACCCATGATGGTAATACTGGCCCCTAAGGCAGTTGTTTCTTCGACGAAGTTGGTGGTAGTACTTGGCGCAATTAAGTGCCAGACACCATTGACGTTATCGCCGTTAATATCCGTTTTAGCGGTATCACCAGCAAAGAAGTACAAAGCCATACCCTTGTGGGCCCATTGTTTAGTGCCGTCTGCTCGGGTAAATATGGAAAAATCACCTATGGTGGCATCGGCGGCACTTGGTACAAAAGCAGGCCAATTGACTAGACAATCACCACTACAGCTAGAGCTATTGGCTGAGTCCATAGCAAAGGTATACAGTGAAAATCCGTCCATGCTTTGCTTAACCACGGAAAACTCAGTATTACTGCCTTCATCGGCGAGTAACACATTAACCAACCCAGTGGCAGATAAATAACGACCATTGACATCGGTACGTTGAATGGCTGGCTCTAATGTGGCGGTATGCCAAACATCATTAACTTCATCCCCCTTGTTATCGCCGGCAACTTCATCGCCCATATAGAAATATAATGGTTTGCCCTTATAGGCCCATTGCATCATGCCAGCAGTTACATTAATAAGACTTAACGGTAGCTGTGCTTGTGCGCCAGTATCGGCCAGTAGCGGTGGCCAAGCATTAATACAGCTGCCAGTACAGCTAGTGGTATTAACCATGTCCATATCAAAGGTATATAAAGTAAAGCCGTTTTTATTAGTTCTTAAAGGTGTTAATACTGCATTGTTTTCGCTGACAGACAACACGGTTTGATTACCAACATAACTAGCAAGCTCATTTATCATGGCGGTTTTAATTGGCATAGGTCTAGCTAGGTGCCAAATATTATCTATACCATCACCCAAGACATCTCCTTGAGCTGAATCTAGTGCATAGGTATATAAGGCTTGTTGGTTATAAGCCCATTGTTGAACGTTGTCAGCGCGAGTAATAAAGCTAAAGTTCCCCGAAGCTATCGCGCCATTAGTTACTAATAAGGGCGGCCATCGTCCAGCACAACTTGTTGTATCATCAACAGCGCCATTACAGCTAGAAACGTTCATTGCGTCATTAT
Organism: Colwellia sp. MT41; assembly: GCF_001444365.1. Classification (NCBI taxonomy): domain Bacteria; kingdom Pseudomonadati; phylum Pseudomonadota; class Gammaproteobacteria; order Alteromonadales; family Colwelliaceae; genus Colwellia; species Colwellia sp. MT41. The sequence goes on along the minus strand of NZ_CP013145.1, from coordinate 4,167,526 downwards.
CAAAGGTATATAAAGATAAACCAGACGCGGCTAAAAGTAAGCTGCCATTGTCATTAACAACGGTCATACTTGGCAACGCTACTTGCGTAGGGAAAGTGCTACTTACCGGTGGTTCAACATAACCACCGTCAGCTGGAGTAGATGAGCCTCCGTCACCACCACCGCAAGCGGATAATAAAACTAAGCAAGCGCTGGTGATTAGAGTAAAAATCAAGAGGTATGATTTCATTTTTATAGTCCATTTTTATCAGGGTTCAATTAGTTATACGCCATTGACTTAAAAAAGTTGCAGTAAAAATAAAATCTTTTTCATTAGGGGCTGTTGATCTTTGAGGGTTAAATTTTGTTCGAGATAAAAGCGTTTTAGCCGAATCCTTCGACCCCGTTTGTTTGCCATTAGCGGAGATGTTATTTAATAGCGCAGTGACTATTTTTGTGCGACTTTTATTCGACGATTCACCGGATATCTTTCAAAGTCTTCCCAGTAATGAATACCACCGAGCATTTCTTTTACGCCATAGCCTAGGGCTGAAATTTTCAATGCCGCTTTCGCGGCACCGTTGCAGCCTGGCCCCCAACAATAAACCACAAACAGGGTCGTTTTATCGAATTTAGCCAAGGTATCCGTGTTTATTTCACTGTGCGGCATATTGATGGCGGTAATAGCGTGGCTTTTTTCAAAAGCTGCTTTAGCGCGTACATCTAATAATATATAGTTTTGGTTAGCCGCTTTAATATCCCCATAGACATCTGAACAATCGGTTTCACTGGCAAGTTTAGCGGCAAAAAAATTATGCCGCTGTTGAGTTGTGATTATTTGTTGAGGAAATGCATTACTATAGTTAGACATAAATACTCTTAATTTATTGGTAAGAGCATTACTTTAACGTGACGTATTCTTTTGCTACATTCAGCAATACTGAAGTCAATATTCGCTAATACTGAAGGGTAATAATTTCGGCTAACGAGTATAGTTGACTCATTCTTTAGCTAGCAAAGAACTTGGTCAAATCGCTAGTAAGGTTCCGAGTAGAGTATTGAGTAAAATGTAAGGAAGTAAGCTGTGGAATTTTATCACCTGCGTTCATTTGTCGCGGTTGCGCAAACAGGCAACTTAACTCAAGCGGCCAAGCGTTTATATACTACACCGCCGGCAATAAGTGCCCATATAAAAAGTCTTGAAGAGGAGTTGGCAACACCGCTATTTATCCGTTCAAGCAAGGGCATGGCATTAACCGAAAAAGGTCAATTACTGCTAAAAAAAGCACAAGTAACCTTAGATAGTGCGGTCGATTTAGTCAATCTAGCCGCTGATAATCAATATGAAATTATCGGCAGCTTTAACTTAGGTAATAACCTCAGTGTTGAGCAGATAAAACTTGCTGAGTTGACTGAAAACCTACAAGAAAATTGTCCAGGTATTAGTTTAGCTATTCATCAGCAATCCACAGGTAAAATTCTGGAAGATATTAGAGCTAAGCAACTAGACGGTGGCTATATTTTTGGTGATATTCCCGATGATTTTGTTGGTGTAACAGTGCTGGCGCAAAAAATAACCACCATAGCGCCGTTAAGCTTTGCTAGCAGAAAAATATTGACGGTGTCAGCGCTTAGTCAGCAACCTTGGATAATGATGGGCGAGTATTGCCCCTTTGATGACATGTTAAGCAGTAAACTTGGTGATAACATCTTATCGGTATTGAAATCTAGTGATGATGGTACTCGTCTGGAGCTGGTGAAAAATAACTTTGGTTTGAGTTTTGTCACTTTAGATGAAGCGCTTTTAGCGCAAGAAAATAAAACCGTGCATATTATCCCAACCCTTGATTTTACCACGCCATTGCATTTTGTTATTGCTAAAAGCCGAGCACAAGAGCCGGTACTTAAAGCGCTGCTGCACGAAATTAAAATATTGTGGCTATTAAAAGACTAGTTTAGCTAAATCTGGTGATTAAACTTGGTCATCTTTACACCACTATACTGGCGGCTACGCTTTGCCCTTGGCTTATGGAAAGTGAAGTAATTCATTCAACAAGCGGTGCTAGTGACGGATTTAAAGGCTTTCACTCAAGCACAGCAAAAGACCATAGCGACGACAAAAACACGAATATTGGTGACCGATGAAAGTGTATCTCCTTTTGTTTTTGGTTTTTTCCAAGTCACTATGTTGTTACCTCAATCTGTTTTTACCATGCCAGTAGCGCAACAACGTTTGCTAATTGACCATGAATTAATGCATATAAAAAGGCAGGACCCTAAGGCGGTTATTTTATGGCGTTTTTGTGCTTGTTTATTTTGCTTTAACCCTTTTTTCACTACACAGCTTTAACCAGCTTAATACTGACGGCATCTTACCCGTGAGTAGTGGCCGAATTTCTTCTGGTTATGATGATATTAGTGATTTTCGAGCTCATAGGCCGCATCAGGGCATTGATTTTTCCGCGCCAATTGTCACCGAGGTAGTTGCCAGTTTCTCTGGTGGTGAAATCACCTTACTTGCTGCGGATAAATCTTGATTAAAAAATTAGCGAGTGGTAATAATTATTTTGTTACAGATTAGTGTTTCTCTAGTTATTTATCATTAAGTATCATGGCTGACTAGTACTATTTATCCTAAATAATAAAAAGTAATTTATGAAGCCGTTTAAGAAGAATTCATCAATAATTAAAGCCGTTATTATAACTGCCGTTATGCTAATTGCGAGCTTAGCAATAAGCCCTGTCAGTCAGGCCGAAGCGCCTAAAAACCTAGGAGCAGACTGGGGTAAATATTTCAAAAAGTATAATGCTAAAGGCACCATAGTTATCCTTGATCAACGTGCTAATCAAGAGCAAAGCTGGGTGTTTGATCAAAAAAGAGCACAGCAACGTTATTCACCTGCTTCTACTTACAAGATCCCGCACACGCTTTTTGCTCTGGATGCAGGCTTGGTAAAAGATGAATGGCAAGTTTTTCCTTGGGATGGGGTGAAAAGAGCTTACTCACCGCATAATCGAGATCAAAATTTACGCTCGGCCATGCGTAACTCCGCGGTCTGGGTGTATGATATTTTTGCTAAACAGCTAGGTAAGAAAAAGTCTGGCAATTATTTGAAGAAAATAGCCTATGGTAATGCCGACCCAAGTACCGCACAAGGTAGCTATTGGATTGAGGGTAAACTGGCCGTTTCAGCGCACGAACAAATAGAATTTCTGCAGCGTCTTTATAAAAATGAGCTGCCTTTTAAAGTCGAATACCAATTATTAGTGAAAGATCTTATGGTGATTGCAGCAAAAAGAACCTGGATACTAAGAGCTAAAACTGGCTGGCAAGGCCGGCATGGTTGGTGGGTAGGTTGGGTTGAATGGCCTAACGGGCCGGTATTCTTTGCCTTAAATATCGATACCCCAGACGGCATGAGTGATCTCTACAAGAGGCAGGCGATAGTGCGAGACATACTTATGTCGATTGAAGCTTTGCCAAGTAACAGCTAGCAAGCCGATTCAACTAGTGCCAGTATTGTTTTTATTATGATATCTTGCTGATTGAACAGCAGAGTATATAAAATAAAAAATGCTAAAACCTAATGGCTTTAGCGTCTTAGTGCTTTTATCGAGTTAACACCTTAACTTACCGCTAAGCATAGGTTTTACTAAAACTATCAATGCCTGCTTGCGCACAGCTTAAATCTTGCTCTGGCGAGCCTGAGCTGATGCCAATGCCGCCAACTACGTTGCCATTGAAGCTTATTGGTAAACCACCACCAACAATACACATACGGCCACCTAAAGCGGTATGAATACCAAATAAATTATTTTTATCGCCTGGAATACAGGCTTTATTTAATTCATGGGTACCCTTGCGTGCCGATGCTGCGGTAAAGGCTTTATCTTGCGAAATGGTAATACTGTGTACTTTACCGCCATCCATACGTTCAAAGGCAATTAAGTTACCGGATTCATCGACAACGGCAATACACATGGGTATGCCAAGCTCAGTGGCTTTTTGTACTGCGCCGTCAATGATGGTTTTTGCTTCCGTTTGGTTTAGTCTATTTATTGTCAACATAGTTGCTACTCTTCTAATTTTAAAACTGGTTCAGCTTGCTCAAGATAATTATATTGACAGTGAGTTATTACCTTGGCTGATGTAATCTGCTTAACGATTACAAAATATCTTTTAACTGGCTTTTTTAATGACTGGTTCGGTTTTAACATAACCCAGCTCAATGGAAATTGACTTACCCGCTTTAACCAAGTCTTTAATCCACTCATCTTTACGTCGTTCAATCGGCGCTGACACCGATAATCCGGCAACAACTTCGCCATATCTGTCATATAAAAGTACACCAATACAACCTACGCCTATTTCGGCTTCTTCGTTGTCATAGGCAAAACCTTGTTCGACACAGCGCATACATTCGCGCTCTAAGCTTTCTATCTGTGAAAATGTTTTACGGGTATAGGTAGGTAAGTTTGTTCGCTGCGCATAGCCACTAATACCTTTGCTGCCTTCCATACCTAACATCATTTTGCCAACACCGGTGACATGTAAAGGCGCGCGGCTACCTATAATTTGTTGTACATGCATCATTCTATTGGGCACGGCTTTTTCTACATAAATAACGACATCACCTTCACGAGCGGTAAGGTTGATGGTTTCACCAAATTTATCACGCAGTTTTTCCATATAAGGTAGTGCCACTTTACGAAAATCAACATTTTGATATTGATAATTACTTAACCTAATGAGTCGGCCGCTTAACTGATACTTACCTGAATTGCCACGATCAACAAAATGATTGTCGATAAGGGAATGTAAGATACGAAAAGCAGTAGATGGCGCCAAGTTAGTATCTGCACTGAGCGCTTTTAATGTTACTGGCATGGTATAGCGTGATATCGCATCGAGTAATGCGGCGGCTCTATCGAGTACTTGAATGCGAGATTCTGGTTTGGCTTTGTTCATAATGTTACCGCTTATTTACAGGCTTAATTTTATCATCCATCTAACATCCCCTTTCTTGACTCTTGTGTCAACTTTTGATTTAAATATAGAGCTAAAAACCATAATTAATTTCAGTTTGCTTATTTCACATTGTGGAATATTAATTTCAGGGTGAATTTAGTGGTTAATAAGTTGAATAAAAACAATTGTTTATTGTTTTTAATTCGGTGGCTGCGAGGTTGGATTTCATATGGTGAAACCCCTCTTATTTGCCTGCTTTGGCTATTTTTCATAAGGTGAAATTGAAGCGATAAAAACAAAATATTCTACTAATTAACACTCACATTGAGACTAATTATTGAAAAATATTACTAATAGCGCGACTAAAAACGCGAGAAATATCACGGCTGAAACCGCGACTAATACCACGGTTAATAGCCAAGAAAAGATTAAGAGGAACCTATGAGCAGTGCAACCAAACCGACTATGATCATTCCAAGCTACGAAGATGTACTCGTTGCCCATGAACGCATTCAACCTTACATCCACAAAACTCCAGTGCTAACGTCAACGCGTTTGAACGAAATGACCGGGGCTGAGTTATTCTTCAAATGTGAAAACTTACAAAAAGCAGCGGCATTTAAAGTTCGTGGTGCCTGTAATGCTGTCTTTGGTTTAACCGACGAAGCAGCAAAGATTGGTGTTGCCACGCATTCTTCAGGAAACCATGCTTTATCACTTTCATATGCAGCGGGACGCCGCGGTATTCCCGTTACCGTAGTCATGCCTCATACCGCACCACAAGCGAAGAAAGATGCGGTGATCGGCTATGGTGGCAAAATCGTAGAATGTGAACCGTCAACCTCTTCTCGTGAAGCAGTATTTGCTGATGTTGTTGCCCAATCAGGTGCTGATTTTGTCCATCCATACAACGACCCTCGTGTTATTGCCGGTCAAGCGACTTGTGCCAAAGAATTGCTTGAGCAAGTTAACAACCTTGACGCTGTAATAGCCCCTATCGGTGGTGGCGGTATGATCTCAGGGACCTGTTTAACACTTTCTCATGTTGCGCCTGACGTTAAAATTTACGCGGCTGAACCTTTAAATGCTGATGATGCCGCGCGCTCTTTTAGAGCCGGACACATTATTGCTGATGATGCGCCCAACACAGTGGCCGACGGCCTTAAGGTGCCTTTAAAAGATCTAACTTGGCACTTTGTTAGCAAGTACGTAACCGATATTTTTACTTGTAGCGAAGAAGAAATCGTTGCTGCGATGAAACTTGTCTGGAAAACAATGAAAATTATTATCGAACCAAGTTCAGCGGTAGCCGTAGCCTGTATTTTGAATAATCCCGAAGTTTTCAAGGGCAAGCGTGTTGGCGTAATTATAACCGGAGGCAATGTCGATTTAGACAAACTGCCGTGGATGAATAAATAAAAAATAAAGCCAATGTTATCCACCGAGGGCTTGACCAGCCTACCAGGATATTTTTCTCAGAGCAGTGCGTAGCACCTCGGTGGTTAAAAATATTACGTTAAATAAATATAAACAATTAAAATTTTGGAGAATAAAATGACAAAAATAAATGATTTAGCCGTAGGTTATGACGTGCCCGCAATTCCGGGTATGGATGAAGCCGATATTCAAACACCCTGTTTAATCGTTGATTTAGACGCGTTAGAGCGCAACATCGTTAAAATGGGTCAATACGCGAAAGACATGGGCGTGCGCCATCGTGTCCATGGCAAGATGCATAAATCGGTAGATATTGCTCTTTTACAAGAGAAGCTTGGTGATAGCTGTGGTGTATGTTGTCAGAAAGTATCAGAAGCCGAAGTATTTGCGCGTGGCGGTATTAAAGACATTTTAGTGTCTAATCAAGTTCGTGATCCAGCAAAAATTGACCGTTTAGCCCGTTTACCTTTATTAGGTGCCCGTACTATCGTGTGTGTTGATGATATTGATAACGTTGCTGAATTAGCGGCTGCCGTTGCTAAACATGATACACAAATTGAATGTCTAGTAGAGATTGATTGTGGTGCTGGCCGTTGTGGTGTTACTGAAGGCCAACCGGTGGTTGATATTGCTAAAGCGATAGCGGCAACGCCAGGCTTAACTTTCTCCGGTATTCAAGCTTACCAAGGTGCTATGCAGCACATGGAAAGTTTCCAAGCACGTAAAGAAAAAATCGATATTGCTATCGGTATGGTTGCCCGCACAGTTGCAATGCTTAAAGCCGAAGGCCTTGAGTGTGACATCGTTGGTGGTGGTGGTACAGGTTCATACTACTTCGAAGGTAACTCAGGTGTTTTCAATGAATTACAGTGTGGTTCTTACGCATTTATGGATGCTGATTACCAACGTATTCATGATGAAAATGGCGAGAAAATTTCAGAATTCGAAAACTCACTATTCATTTTAACCTCGGTTATGAGCCATACCAAAGCCGACAAAGCTATTTGTGATGCTGGTCTTAAAGCACAATCAGTCGATAGTGGTTTACCCTATATCTTTGGTCGTGATGATGTTGAATACATCAAGTGTTCTGATGAACATGGTGTTATTTCAGATCCGAACGGCGTATTAAAAATTAATGAAAAATTAAAGTTGGTACCAGGTCATTGTGATCCCACTTGTAACGTGCACGATTACTACGTTGGTGTGCGTAACGGTAAGGTTGAAACCTTATGGCCAGTTTCTGCACGTGGTAAAGCGTACTAGTTAGCTCTGCTTTAATTGCTGCTTAAATAATAGTAGCCCATCGCCTTCGGTATTCGCCGAGGGTGTTTCCATTTTTCTAGGACATTAATTATGAGTGATTCACAAATAAACAAGGGCGTATCAGTAATTTCTGAAGAGGTTTGCCAACAAGTTATGGGTAGAGCCAATGCCTTTACTGCGGTAGAAAACGTCTTTTCTGCTATGGCTAAAAAAACCGCCTACAACTTTCCGGTAATTCGTGAAGCCATTGGGCATGCCGATGCGTTATATGGATTTAAGTCAGGTTTCGATCGTGACGGTATGGTATTAGGTTTAAAATCTGGTGGTTACTGGCCGAGTAACATGGCAAAAGGTCTAACTAACCATCAATCAACAGTGATTTTATTTGATCCAGATACCGGCAAATTAAAATCTCTAGTGGGTGGTAACTATTTAACGGCGGTACGTACGGCCGCTTCTTCTGCTATCTCTATCGCGTATTTAGCCCGAAAAGATGCCAAAGTGTTAGGCATGATAGGTGCGGGCCATCAATCTACTTTCCAATTACGTGCTGCGGTTGAGCAACGTAATTTTGAAAAAGTAGTGTGTTGGAACTTACACCCAGAGCACATTTCTAACCTTGCCGCTGTCGCTGAAGAATTAGGTTTACCGTTTGAGTCGGTAACACGTGAAGAGCTTTGTGCCCAAGCAGACGTCATTATTACCATTACTTCTGCTTTTGAAGCACTTATTGAAAAAGATTGGATCAAGCCCGGTACTCATATCGCTTGTATGGGTACTGATACTAAAGGTAAGCAAGAAGTTGATGCTAAATTACTGACAGTGGCTAAGGTATTTACCGATGAATTAGCACAATCAATTACCATAGGTGAAGCCCAGCACGCGATTGCGCGCAAACTAATTCAACAAAGTGATATCGTTCCTATAGGTGAAGTAATTAATGGTACTAAACCTGGACGTACTTCAGCGGAAGACATTACTCTTTTTGATGGTACTGGTGTTGGTTTACAAGATTTAGCGGTAGCTTCTTTAGCCGCTGAATTAGCCGAAGCTAAAGGTTTAGCGACTTACTTTAAACTATAAGGTTAGTGCTTTTTAACGAAGACTTTTCCAGTTAGTGCGGCTAAAAAGTAAGCCTCATCGGAGGCGACAAGTCATCATGGCTGTTTATTCATTTAAACAGCCATTTTTTTTGCTTAAAAGTAGCAGTAAGCACATAAGTAAAATCTTGCGTAGCAGAGGGATTTTAATACTTTGAAAATAAAGCTATTAAGGTTAGATTGGTTAATAACCGTTTTTTTGTCGTTTGTTAGTTACCTAGTTACCAGGAGTTTATGTGAGCAAGTGTATAGTGAGTTATTTAGTCGGTATTTGTTGGTGTATTGGAGCTCATTGATATCATGGTGATAATTAGAGCGGCGCGTTTAGACGATTTAGAGCATATTGCTGAGTTACATGCACAAAGCTGGCGTGAAAACTATCAGCAAGTACTGTCGGCAGACTATCTTAATGATAAAGTTTTTGCTGAAAGGCTAGCCATATGGACAACAAGATTAACAACACCACAGAGTAATCAATTAGTGCTAGTGGCTGAGTTAGAGGGAGTTTTCTGTGGCTTTATTTGTCTCTTGGGTGGTAACCATCCTAAATATGGCACCATCATTGATAACCTGCATGTGATGTCAGCTAATAAAGGTCAAGGTACTGGCTCTCGTTTATTAGCGGCTGCGGCATCTTGGGCTACTGCCAATTATAAAGACCATGATGTATACCTTGAGGTTTTAGCCGGTAATAACAAAGCAATAGGCTTCTACCAAGCGAAAGGGGCGACGAATATAGCGACAGCTTATTGGCATACCCCTTGTGGCAACAAGGCGAAAGAATTCATCTATAGTTGGGGAGCACCTGATAACTTGGCTAAAGGAGTCGTGCAGGGGATAGCTAACAAACTAACTAATAATCTAGCGGAGAAGGTTTCATGAAAGCAGCAATGAAAGAATCGATAGCAGAAGTGAAGAATGAACTGAAAACTGAGCTGAAAGCCAAGCTGCTGTACTGGAATAACCTTAAAAGCAGAAAAATAAAAGTCGCGGTAATCGTCTTGGGCCTTGGCATAATAGCGTTAAAAATATTCACCACAGTATTAACGTTTGATTGGCTTAGTGGTTTATTTACTTAAGGCTAGTTGCACTTTAAAGTGGATGAAACCTCTATTTTTGTGAATTAATTTGAATACCCTCTTTGTCATCATAATACTCAAAGTAAAACTCTGCTCAATGTAAATCAGTAACGATGATTTATTGATATTATGTATTAATTATTTGGAGTGGGTGTCTGGTGTTATAACCACAAAGAAGACAATAGCTTTTGAGTTCTTAACGTCAACTGTTACCACAAAACCGACCTAATTTAGACAGATATTTATCATAATAAATAGTCCGCTTCGCCACCAGAGCTGACGTTCAGAACAATGGGGGGAGCTATTTAGAGCAAAAGATGTCATTCTCTGGATTTAAGTTATAGAACTATTAGTGCCTAAATAGCCTTTAAATTATTTCAGCTCCAATCTACTTCTTGCTGTAATGAGGTCCCATAAGATAAGTGGCCGTTTTTTATTAGAGTCTCAATTGAGTTAGTTACTTCAATAAGCAGGTCAACATTAGTGATATCTTTTTCAAACAAACTAATCCATGCATTTCTACCATTATTTTTAACAGCATAAAGGGCTATATCTGCAAAACTCAAGGTTTGCTCCCAACTAAGAGCTTCTGGTTTTTGTTCAATAAATGGATAACTAGAAATACCAATAGAACATGTTTTATTTAACGTTTTTCCGTTACCAATATCAAATGAGTATGCCTCTATATTAATTCTTATTCTTTCTGCTAAGTTTTGTATCTCTTGCAAATTAACAGTATTTGCAATCACAACAAACTCTTCTCCGCCCCAGCGAACAACCCAATCAGATTCTCTACACGTATCAGTGATTACTTTAACTAACTGTACTAAAACTCTATCGCCTGCATCGTGTCCATGAACATCGTTTACTTGCTTGAAATGATCCATATCAAGCATGATGAAACCAATTTTAGGTGGTGTACCTTCTTTGGGTTTAAAATAAGCTCTTTTTATTTGTGCGATCTCTTTGCCTATGTGTTTATGAAAAAAACGGCGATTATGGGCACCCGTTAATTGATCTGTAAGACTAACTTTCTCCAATTCTGCTGTTCTCTCTGCAACTTTACGCTCCAATTGCTCATTAATTACTCGTTCAACAATCACCTTCTTTCTTTGAGAATCAATGAACGCCAAAACTAAGCTCAGTAAAAACAAGCCATAGAAAGTATATGCCCACCATGTTTTCCAAGGTGGAGGTAAAACAGTAATGTTTAATGATGCTCCCTCTTCATTCCAATATCCGTCAGCATTGCTCGCTTTTACTCTGAAGGTATAATCTCCGTTAGGCAGATTAGTATAGGTAGCTCTTCGGTTTTTGTAGTCGGTACTTACCCAATCCTTATCCCAACCGACCAATTGATAAGCAAATTTATTTTTTTTCGGATTAGAGAAATGTAACGCGGCAAATTCAAAGGCAACAATATTGTCTTTATAGGTTAATGTTATCGCTTTAGTTACGTGAATTGCCTGAGTGAGACTAAAACCTGCCACCTCATCAACGGCATTGCTGGATGAAGAGTCCAATAATGATTTTGTCTCACTGTTTTGCTCCAAGGTTGGACTGTTGCTTAATACTAATGGCACTATTGGCACAGATTCATTTAATAAAAACATATCAGTTATCAGCACAATGGGTACTTGTTTATCATCGATAATATTTTCTGGATAAAAACGATTAAAGCCATTAATGCCGCCAAAAAATAGTTCTCCGTTTTTGCTTTTAAAAGAAGCGCCACTGTTAAATTCATTACTTTGCAGGCCATCGCCAACATCATAATTTCTAAACGTTTTAGCTTTTAGCGTCATCCGTGACAACCCTTGATTGGTACTTAACCAGATATTCCCTTGTTTATCTTCTTCAATACGGTAAATAACATTATTGGCTAGGCCATTTTCTGTGGTGAACCGCTTAAACTTTGCTGTTTTGTTATTAAAAAGGTTAAGCCCACCAGGTGTGCCAACCCAAAGATTGCCTTGGTTATCCTCTAGAAGACTATAGACACTGTCATGACTTAAACTATTGGCATCATCTGACTGATGACGGTAATGGGTAAACTGCTGGGTTTTGGGATTAAAATGATTGAGACCACCACCATAAGTTCCCACCCAAAGGTTGCCTTGGCTATCCTCTAGAAGACTAAAGACATCGTCATCACTTAAACTATTTGCATCACCTGCCTGATGACGATACTGGCTAAACTGCTGGGTTTTGGGATTAAAATGATTAAGACCGCCACCAAGAGTTCCCACCCAAAGGTTGCCTTGGCTATCCTCTAGAAGACTATAGACAGTGTCATGACTTAAACTATTTGCATCACCTGTCTGATGACGGTACTGGCTAAACTGCTGGGTTTTGGGATTGAAATGATTGAGGCCACCACGAGTTCCCACCCAAAGATTGCCTTGGCTATCCTCTAGAAGACTAAAGACATCGTCATCACTTAAACTATTTGCATCACCTGCCTGATGACGGTAATGGGTAAACTGCTGGGTTTGGGGGTTAAAATAATTAAGACCGCCACCAAGAGTTCCCACCCAAAGGTTGCCTTGGCTATCCTCTAGAAGACTATAGACAGTGTCATCACTTAAACTATTGGCATCATCTGACTGATGACGGTAATGGGTAAACTGCTGGATTTTGGGATTAAAATGATTAAGACCGCCACCAAGAGTTCCCACCCAAAGGTTGCCTTGGCTATCCTCTAGAAGACTAAAGACATCGTCATGACTTAAACTATTGGCATCACCTGCCTGATGACGGTACTGAGTAAACTGCTGGGTTTTGGGATTAAAATGATTGAGGCCACCACGAGTTCCCACCCAAAGATTGCCTTGGCTATCCTCAACAAGACTATAGACATCGTCATCACTTAAACTATTGGCATCACCTGCCTGATGACGGTAATGGCTAAACTGCTGGGTTTTGGGATTAAAATAATTAAGACCGCCACCATGAGTTCCCACCCAAAGATTGCCTTGGCTATCCTCAACAAGACTATAGACATCGTCATCACTTAAACTATTTGCATCACCTGCCTGATGACGGTAATGGGTAAACTGCTGTGTTTTGGCATTAAAATAATTAAGACCGCCACCACGAGTTCCCACCCAAAGGTTGCCTTGGCTATCCTCAAGAAGACTAAAGACATCGTCATCACTTAAACTATTTGCATCATCTGTCTGATGACGGTAATGGGTAAACTGCTGAGTTTTGGGATTAAAATGATTAAGACCGCCACCACGAGTTCCCACCCAAAGGTTGCCTTGGCTATCTTCTAGAAGACTATAGACAGTGTCATGACTTAAACTATTTAAATCACCTGCCTGATGACGGTACTGGGTAAACTGCTGTGTTTTGGCATTAAAATAATTAAGACCGCCGCCACGAGTTCCCACCCAAAGATTCCCTCGGCTGTCTTCAATAAGGCTAAGAATGTCATTATCAGACAGTGAGTGACTATTATTAGGCTCATGTTTAAATACTTTTAGGCTATAGCCATCATATCGAACCAGCCCTTCTTCTGTGCCAATCCATAAAAAACCTGTGCTACCTTGCAGTATTGTATGTACGGAATTTTGGGGTAAGCCATCTTCAATGGTTATGTGCTTAAAGCGAATAGACGGTTTTCCATCAAAAGAAAAAGCAATTGAAGAAAAGAATATCGTTACAAAAAGCAACGTTATAAAAGGTAAGGTAAATTGTATTTTTTTAGACAATTAATTTTTACTTAAAAATGAATATTCCCTAAGTCTAGTTTAATTTAGGGATATAGAAAGTTGCATATATCAGCCTACAGTTTAGTTTTTTATTTAAAACAATTTAAGAAGACAAAACTTGTCGGTAAAAAATTGCCCGTCAGCGTCAGCCTTTCCATAGAAATAAAAGATCTGTTTTAGGCTCAAATACATCAAGTGTTGGAAAGTCAATGGCAGCTTTGAGCGGTAAAGAGGACGTTTGGATTAACGAGTTGCTAGCTTCCGCTAAGCGCACTAAGTGAGCCTTATTAGTCAACGGTGGAACGGCATATCGCACAGTTCAAAATCGACGGTCAGATTAGATATAAGCTACCATAGGAAATGCCCTGTTATATGTTCTTCCTAAATTAGTACGTAACTATTACTGACAATAAGTGAATAGTTACTTACTAAGCTATGAATTAAGTGTCATTCATATAATTATCGGGTAAAGGCAGGGCAGCAACGCCTGAGTCTACTGCGGCTTTAGCCACAGCAAAGGCGACGTTTTTACATAACCTTGGGTCCATAGGGCGAGGGATAATATAACCTTTACCAAAGGATAATTCCTTTTCACCACTGGCTTTTAACACGCTTTCCGGTACATCTTGTTTGGCTAGCTCTCTAATAGCATGAACCGCTGCTAATTTCATTTCATTATTAATTGTGCTGGCGCGTACATCTAAGGCACCACGGAAAATAAACGGGAAACAAAGGACGTTGTTTACTTGGTTCGGGTAATCAGAACGACCTGTCGCCATAATTAAATCACTTCTAACTGCGTGTGCTAGCTCAGGTTTAATTTCAGGATCTGGGTTAGAGCAAGCAAATATTATCGGATTATCAGCCATTTTCTTTACCTGCTCAGGGCTAAGTAAGTTAGGACCAGAAACACCAAGGAAAACATCAGCGCCTTCAATCACATCATCTAAGGTTCTTTTGTCGGTGTTATTAGCGAAACGTGTTTTATATTCAGATAAATCACTACGGCGGGTATGAATTACCCCTTTAGTGTCGAGCATATATATCTTTTCACGCATTGCGCCACATTGAATGAGCAGTTCCATACAGGCAATCGCGGCAGCGCCGGCACCTAAACAGACGATATTTGCGTGTTCGATTTTTTTATTTTGAATTTCTAAGGCATTAAGCATGGCGGCAGACGTCACGATAGCGGTACCGTGTTGATCATCATGAAATACCGGGATTTTACAACGCTCTTTCAGTGCTTTTTCAATGATAAAACACTCAGGTGCTTTGATATCTTCTAAATTAATACCACCAAAGCTATCAGCAATACAGGCAACTGTATTGATAAACTCTTCGGTAGTTTTATGGGTTACTTCGATATCGAAGGAGTTAATATCGGCAAAACGTTTAAATAATAACGCTTTACCTTCCATTACTGGTTTTGACGCCATTGGTCCTAGATTTCCTAGGCCAAGTACAGCGGTACCATTTGAAATAACGGCAACGGTATTGCCCTTACCGGTATATTTGTAAACATCGTCAGGGTTCTTGGCAATTTCTCGGCAAGGCTCGGCAACACCTGGGCTATACGCTAGCGACAAATCGGCACTGGTTTCGGCGGGGGTAGTGATGGCAACGGCAATTTTACCTGGGGTGGGCAAGGCGTGATAATCCAGAGCTGCTTGTTTAAAATCAGACATGTGTGACCTACTTTTTATAGTTTTAAGATTAAAGGTATATGGGCGGTATTCAACATACCGGTTGGGTGCGGCCTATGCAGAGTGCAAAGATAGCAATAGCTGCACTGGGTACGATACGGCCAAAGACAATTTCAGTGGGCAGATTAAAAACAAATATACAGATAGCACTTAAGGCAATAACATTGGTTACGTTATCGGTAAAAAGCGGCCAAAAGGCACTGAGACCACTTCGATGAAAAAGTTTATATTCGCTACTTTCTGTCTTCATAGTGCCTCCTCGTAAAAGCTTTATTGCTATTTTTTAATACCTAGCAATAAAGCGGCTTATTTTTAAATAAAAGACGAAATCAACTTATTTGCTTAGAAACGCCATACTGCTAAGAATTGCACGGTATTGTCATCAACACCTTTAGCACCTAACTTGTTTTTCCAGTATTGGTATTCAATACCGGCGAATAAGCGGTTAGATGGCGTACCAATTAATTCACCAACATCTAAGCGAACTTGTGGTTGAAATAGAATCCAAGATTCTAGCTCGGTAGTGCCGAAGGTATGTGTTTGTGTACGTCCGTCGATATACTCTAAATGACCTTCAATACTCCAGCTCGTTGAACCAATTTTAAAGGGATAAGCCCACGAAAAATCGACCATAAAACTGGTATCTTCATCAATAATACCAAAACCGCCAGAGTTTACGTCTGCGCCACTGGCATGGATAAATGCGGTAATGTCGAATTGGGCAAAAGCAAAGCCAGGTAGGTCTAACGATAAACGCATACCAGGTAATACCCAAGAGCTGTCTACTTCGGGTGCGTAGTTAAAGCCAGCCACTAAGCCAATATCTTTCACTGGACCAAAAGATAAGTCACTACCCGTCAGAGCACCTAAGCTAAAGTGTGAATACCATTCGCCGTAAAATTCGGCTGAATCAGGAGCGCCATTTTTACCTGAATACTGTGAGTGGTCGATGAAAAAGAAGTTATCGCCGTATTCCCAGCCACCCGCATGTTGGAAGGTAGTAATCGTTCCCGTTGATTGCCCTGGGGCACCGGCACTTTCAAATTCACCACCTGCTTGAATTTGAATTTCGGTATTGCTCCATATTTCTGCTGATGCCATTGGCGCATTTAATGCGGCTGTTAATGCAAGGGCGGTAAGTGATGCTGAAATTTTCATAGTGTCTCTCTTAGGTAATTTATTTTTATTTATTTATTTAATAGTCATATTAATTTTTGTTTTAATTTTTTTCAAGATGTATATATTTCACTCTTTATCGTAACTTGACACATGTGTCAGGTTGCGATTAACTAAGATACATCAGGTTGTTTTATAAACACAACTAAAAATTAAAACTAAAATAGAAGGTAAAGCAATTATGACGTTTAAATCATTCAATCCACCAGAAAGAATTTTAATGGGCCCTGGCCCTTCCGATGTAAGTGCGCGAGTACGTTCAGCACTGTCTAGACCAACTATAGGTCATCTTGACCCTTTATTTATCAATATGATGGATGAAGTTAAGACCTTGCTGCAATATGCTTTTCAAACCAAGAATGAATTCACTATTGCCTTATCAGCGCCGGGCTCTGCCGGCATGGAAGCCTGTTTTGTAAACTTAGTAGAACCGGGCGATAAGGTCATTGTTTGTCGCAATGGTGTTTTTGGTGACCGTATGATTGAAAATGTTATCAGACTTGGTGCCGAGGCCGTAGTTGTTGACTCTCCTTGGGGACGAGCTGTGGAAACACATAAGGTGAAAGCCGCATTGCACGACCACCCTGATGCCAAGTTCTTAGCTTTTGTTCATGCTGAAACCTCAACAGGTGCAGTGTCAGACGCTAAAACTCTCTGTCAAATGGCTCAGGAACATGGTTGTTTAACTATTGTCGATGCGGTGACGTCATTGGGTGGTATTGAGCTTAGAGTGGATGAGTGGGGTATTGACGCTATCTATTCTGGGACGCAGAAGTGTATATCTTGTGTGCCGGGTATGTCACCTATTTCATTCAGTCCTAAAGCGGTAGCAGTGGTACAAAACCGTAAGACTAAAATACAAAGCTGGTTCTTAGACCAAACGTTAGTCATGGGTTATTGGTCTGGTAAAGGTAAACGTACTTACCATCATACCGCGCCGGTAAACTCTTTATATGCACTACATGAAGCGTTAATCATACTACATGAAGAAGGTCTAGAAAATAGCTGGGCGCGTCATAGAGCACAACACCAAGTACTAGCTAAGGGTCTGAAAGAATTAGGTATTGAGTTTATCGTACCTGAAGAAGAGCGCTTACCTCAGCTCAATGCTATCTATATTCCTGACGGTGCGGATGATGCTAAAGTAAGAAACTACTTACTAGAGCATTATAACTTGGAAATCGGTGCTGGTTTAGGAGCTTTTGCCGGTAAAGCATGGCGCATTGGTTTGATGGGACATACCGCTAAAAGTGAAAATGTGGCCTTATGTTTAACGGCCTTAAAAGATGCCTTGAATCAATAAGGGCTTATTAAAAACGTAATAAAACTCAATAAATAGTTTTATTGATGAAAAAAGACCACCTTTTGGTGGTCTTTTTTTTTGCATGATGAAATCTAAAGCGCCGTTTCTGGTAAATCTTTGGCTAATTTTTTCATCCTGTGGCATAGGAATAGTCGCTGCGGCATTTATACAAGGTTTTTTTAGATGATAAAAGCCAATAGACTGCTATTTATTACCGGTGAAAGACTGTTTTATTTCGAATGCAGCCTTGAAGGAGAGATTTTACCGTCTATGGGGTTAATATTTATCAGCTAAAGCTAATTCACCAAGGTGTTATTCAAGACCATCAATAATTGTTTGTGGAGACGTTTATCTAATGATAAATTAGCCCTGTTATTAACCTACCCTTGTAACACTCCATTATGAAGCAGACTAATAAAACATTATCGATATATCAAAAACTTGAAAAGTACCCTTTTGGCAAAAAAATATTCTCAATTATCGTCAGTCGTGTCGCACCTTACTTCGCCACGATTAATCCTAAGATTTCAGAACTAGTGCCGAACCAATGCACCTGTCTAATCAAAAAAAAGAAAAAGGTCTTTAACCATATAAAAACAGTGCATGTGATAGCTATTTGTAATGGTTTAGAAATGGCAATGGGCGTCATGGCAGAAGCTTCAATTCCCAAGCATCTTCGCTGGATCCCAAAAGGAATGACGGTTGCTTATACGGCCAAAGCGGGTAGTGATATTCGATGTGTAGCAAACGTAAAGCAAGAAGACTGGCAGCCTGGTGATATGCTCGTTAACATCACCGCCTATGATGAAAATAATATTGTCGTGGTTAAGGGGCATATTAAACTGTGGATATCTGAAAAGCCAACAGTCTGAGCATTGTTCGAATTAACAAAGTGCATAAAAGTCTGCGACTTGCCCGCTAAACGGGCACAGTACAATTGCCATCCCCATCGCCATTACTTAGCTTAGGCTATAAGCCACAGCCTTTTAATATAATCGTGGTCAGTGAATGGATGACCTCATCAAAATCAGCATCGTTCATCGTTTCTTTACCAAGACCGGCTAATACTTGCACATTAAAATCAGCATAATGCTGGGTAGAACTCCAAATAAGGAATAACAAATGATAAGGGTTAATGGCGTCTATTTGGCCTTTTTCTATCCAGGTTTCTATTACGGAAATTTTTTCATCTAACCATTGTTTGAATTCGGTATGCAAATAGTCTTTAAGAATGGGCGCACCATGAATCACTTCACTGGCAAATATTTTTGAGCCGTCAGGATCATGCTTGGCATGCATTACTTTCTCATGAATATAGGCGGTAAGAATCGTTTTAGGATCATCATCAACACTTAAGGTATCAAAGCTAGTATTCCAGCTGACAATAATCTCGCTGAGTAATTGCTGATAAAGCTCGGTTTTATCATTGAAATAATAATGAATGTTCGCTCGGGGAATATTTGCTCGTTCGGCAATTCGCTTAATAGAGGCGCCTTTAAAACCGTGGGTAACAAACTCTGTTTTAGCCGCCGTTAAAATAAGTGCGACATTCTTTTGGCGAACTTGTCCGACAGATTCTTTTTTTACCGACACAAATACCTCATAACTTCATTCTTCATAGTAGAGTGAATAACTTTATAACAAGTTTTAACTGACAGCCATCGCTTTATGACAAATGGAATAATTAATTGCAGTAAATGGGAAATATAGCGAGTAATTGGCTATCACTGGTGATTGCTCATGGCTGTCATGACGAGTGTGCTAACTGGTGATTGTGTAATAGAGGCGTGGAGCACTGCTAGCGCATTTTAAGCCCTTACTATGTATGATTTGATATATTACAGCCTTTAAAATCAGCTATATTCTTAATTTCTTTCGCGTCGCGGTGGCGACTACACCCAGAGAGGGCTATCGCCGAACCCTCTCTGGACTCTCCCAGCGCTGCGAGTAAAGCCTAATCTTTCATTCAATCAAGTGCTTCGAGGAGTCGCGTTAATGTACGTCCTTGTACAACGCCGCTTTTTCATCATCCCTGATGAAAACACCTGTGCACTTTCAATCATTTCAGGGTTTTACCACGCAGGTTCGGCGCATTTTGCTTGTTTGGTGTTCAATTACCTTCTTTGAAAGTATTGGCTGTCACCAAATATTGGTAATGTTCAGCTTTAACAGTTCAACGATTAAGATAAATGCTCAGCTTTTACTTCCAGACGTCTTTTATGTAATAACGGCTCAGTATAACCACTGGCTTGCTCTTTGCCCTGAAAAATAAGTTCTCCAGCTGCTTTAAAAGCAATGCTATTTTCAAGGTCACTCGACATGGCGATATAGCCATCATCAGCAGAATTTTGCTGATCAACAATGGGTGCCATACGTTGCAAGGACTCATGCACTTGGCTTTCACTAATAACACCATGATGAAGCCAATTACAGATATGCTGGCTCGATATTCTTAACGTCGCTCTATCTTCCATACGGGCAACATTATCAATATCAGGTACTTTTGAGCAACCAATACCTTGATTGACCCAACGGACAACATAACCCAGTAGCCCTTGAATGTTATTGTCTAATTCTTTTTGAATCGCCGCTGCTGATAATTCAGCTTGGTTTTTCAGTAAAGGAATAGTCAATAAATCGGTTAAATCATCGATAGCCCCAGGTAAGGCAAACTCCGCTTGCATAGCATTTTGTACGGCTTGCACATTCACTTTGTGATAATGCATTACGTGTAAAGTGGCTGCGGTAGGTGAAGGTACCCAAGCACAATTTGCTCCTGATAGTGGGTGAGCAATTTTGCTGTTTACCATGGCTGACATTTGCTCAGGTATTGCCCACATGCCTTTACCTATTTGCGCTTTGCCTTGAAAACCTGCTTGCAAACCAATTCTGACATTTCTCAATTCATAAGCCTTGATCCAGGGCTCATCTTTCATCAATTCTTTCTGAGCCATAGCTCCAGCGAGCATACTGGTATGTATTTCATCACCGGTACGATCTAAAAAGCCGGTGTTGATAAAGGCGACACGAGTTTGTGCCGCGCGAATACATTCCTTTAAATTGGCTGAGGTACGACGTTCCTCATCCATAATACCCATTTTAATGGTATTTTCCGCTAAACCTAAATGACGCTCGATAGCGCTAAATAAATCATGACTGAATTTTACTTCTTCAGGGCCATGCATTTTCGGTTTGACTATATAAATACTGCCTTGCTGAGAGTTTTTAAATTTAGAATTGCCGTTTAAGTCATGCAATGAAATTAAGCTGGTGATAAGGCCATCAACAATACCTTCAGGTACCTTGTCGCCATTTTTGTTGACAATAGCATCTGTGGTCATTAAATGGCCGACATTGCGGATAAATTGCAAGCTTCTACCCGAGAGAGAAATCTTTTCTCGGTTTGGTGATAAGTAGCTTCGGTCAGGGTTCAGGGTGCGGGTGATGGTTTTATTGCCTTTTTGAATAATCTCAGCAAGATCACCTTTCATTAAACCTAACCAATTACGATAAACCGCAGTTTTATCCATGGCATCAACCGCGGCAATGGAGTCTTCGCAGTCTTGAATCGTAGTTAAGGCGGATTCTAACACCACATCTTTCACAAACGCGGCATCTGTTTTACCAACAATATTGTCTTTATCGATTTGGATTTCAATGTGTAAACCGTTATGTCGACAGAGTAGTTCCGTTGGTGCATCGGTTGCGCCATTGTAGCCAACAAATTGCTCGCTATCTTGTAACTGAACTTGTTCACCGGAGAACAAGGTCACGGTGAAATTTTTATTGATGATATGGTAAAGCACCGCATCAATATGGCTGCCAGAGGTTAACGGTAAAGTCTCGTCTAAAAACCTACGCGCGTAGGCCTGTACTCTACGGCCGCGAACAGGGTTGAAGTCTTTGCTTTGTTGGGCACCATTATCATCACCAATAACATCGGTACCATATAAAGCATCATATAAACTGCCCCATCTAGCATTAGCCGCATTTAGGGCAAATCTGGCATTCATTAAGGGCACAACAAGTTGCGGACCCGCAATGCGGGCAACCTCATCATCAACATTTTTGGTGGAAATCGTGAAATCAGCTTTTTCTTCTAGCAGATAGCCTATTTCCTTTAAAAACAACTCATAGCGCTCTTGGTTAAAAGGCTGGTTGGCCGAGTCACTATGCCAAACATCAATTTGTGCTTGCAAGCTAGCTCTGGTGGCTAATAGCTGTTGATTACGCGGGGTAAACTCAGTTAAAACCTCGGCCACAGCATCCCAAAAGTGCTCGGCCTTAATATTAAGGCCAGGTAACACTTCATGATTGACTAAATTAAATAAACAGCCTGCCACCTGATAACCGTGTTTGATTGTTGTTTTCTGCATTTCTTATCCTTTTTCTTGGTCTTTATCTTGCTTTAATAGCCATGTAGATACGTTTATGCAAACTTACTTTATTTGGGATAACCACAGTGACAAGGTTAAGCGCTCTTGGTCAGTCATCTTGGTTTTATTCATAAAGGGCATGTCTTTTGAGTTAATAACCCGTGCTTCAATTCTTGGCGCCCATTGTTTGATAGAAGCGATATCTGTGAAAATAACGCCACCTTGAGGGCTGGTGAAAACATCATCGGTGGGTGTTACTGAATGGCAGGCCGCACAACGGTCGGCAATAATTTTTTGAACTTGCACCGGGCTAATAACTTGCTGCTTTTGCTCTGCTGATAACTCCACCGTTTTAGGGGCAATTAAATAGGCAAGTACCACAGTGGCAACAATGGTAGCAACCAATATTAGCGGCTTATGCTTGCCAACGTGACGTAAGACAAAATACTGACGCACCGCGGCGGTGATTACTATGATTACCATCAATATTAACCAGTTAGCACTGTGGTTATATGTGATGGGATAATGATTTGAAATCATAATAAATAACACCGGCAAGGTGATATAAGTGTTGTGAGTAGAGCGTAATTTAGCATTTAAGCCATACTTTGAATCAGGAGTAACGCCATCTTCTACCGCTTTTACTAGGGCACGTTGTGATGGCATGATGCCAAAAAATACGTTGCCAGCCATGATGGTACCTAAGATAGCGCCCATATGCATATAAGCACCACGAGCACTAAATACTTGTGTTAAACCGTAAGATAAAGCGGTAGCAATAATGAACAAAATAAGTGCTAATACTAAGCCGTGATCTTTAAGTTTTGTTCTTACTAATAATTCATAACTACCGACACCGATAACAATAGCGCCTATACCTAAGCCAATCGCTTGCCATTGTGTTAAATCTTTCACCCGTGGGTCAATTAAGTAAGACTCAGCGCCCACATAAAACATCAGTGATAATAATAAGAAACCTGTGATCCAGGTGGTATAAGCTTCCCACTTAAACCAATGCAATGTGGTGGGGATTTTTGGTGGCGCAAGTTTGTATTTAGCAATTTCATAAAAGCCACCACCATGAATAGCCCAAAGGTCACCGGAAATGCCTTTTTCTGCTTTCCACTCGGGTGGTTTTTCCAGATGGTTATCTAACCAAACAAAATAAAATGAGGCACCGATCCAAGCGATACCAACGACCAAATGTGCGAAGCGAATGATTAAATTTAACCACTCAGTAATATACGGGTCCATAGTCTTTCCTTTTGTACTTTTACCCAAGGTAAAAGTTTTATAATTTTATGATTAACTAGCTAATTACGTTGTTTAATAATTTCATTAAACATTAGCTTTCTTAAGCGATGTTGCCTTAGACCCAGCTAGGCAACCGTCTGTTATATGTAGTACTGGTATTTTTATTAGCTGCTTAGCCTTTAGTAAGTGAAGCGTTTTAATCTACCATTAGTGAATTAGTTGATGATTGAAGTTTTTGAGTACAAAGAAGAAGCACGGAATTTATAACTATAAATGAGTACTTCTGATGCTGTATTCGCAGATTTCAACTATTAAATAATTTGTTGATTAAACTTTTTCTCCCATGATATGGGTGGCTTTAACATGTCTGTCATCACCAAGTATGCTCAAGACGAATAGTTTTTCGGTTAAGGTTTTGCAACGGGCAATACGTCTTGCCATTAGTGGCGTTGCTTGGTAATCAAGTACGATAAAATCAGCTTCAGCGCCTTTAGTAAAGTTACCAATAGTCCCCTCTAAATCTAAAGCAACCGCGCCGCCTAAGGTGGCTAGGTAGAATGATTTAAACGGGCTTAACTTATCGCCACGTAATTGCTGGGTTTTATAGGCTTCGTTTAATGTCGTTAACATTGAAAAGCTAGTGCCAGCGCCAATGTCTGTGCCTAAACCAACATTCACATCAAATTCTTCCGCTTGTTTTAGGTTGAAACAACCACTGCCTAAAAATAAGTTGGAAGTGGGGCAAAAAGCAATGGCAGAGTTAGTCTCACTTAAACGCTGACATTCATGGTCGTGTAAGTGTACGCCGTGAGCAAAAATACTACGTCGGCCTAATAAATTGCTCTTATCATACACATCAAGGTAACCGTCACTGTCGGGGAATAATTCGCTTACCCAAGCAATTTCATTTTTGTTTTCTGATAAATGAGTATGTAAATAAACACCTGGATATTCTTTTAATAACTCACCGGCTTTGTGCAATTGTTCCGTTGAACAGGTGGGTGCAAAACGTGGAGTGATCGCATATTGTAATCTGTCGGTGTTATGCCATTTCTCAATTAACGCCTTGCTGTCGGTATAGCCTGATGCTGTGGTATCTTGCAGGTCCTCTGGGCAATTTTGATTCATCAAAACTTTACCGCAAATCATGCGTAATTTTTTCTGTTGGGCGATAGTGAAAAAAGCATCTACGGATTCTTTATGGACAGTACCGAACACTAAAGCTGTGGTAGTACCCGCGTCTAATAATTGTGTTAAGAAAAACTCAGCGACACGTTTACCATGTTCGAAATCGGAGAATTGTTTTTCTTCAGGGAAGGTATAGTTTTCTAGCCACTCAAGTAATTGTGCACCATAGGAGGCGATCATTTCCGTTTGTGGGTAATGTACATGGGTATCGATAAAGCCTGGCATGATTAAGCCATTGTCATATTGAGTGACTTCAAGGCCTACGGGTAATGTTGCCAATAAATCAGTGGCGTTACCTACGGCGACCACTAAGCCATTTTTTATTAGCAAAAGTCCATCTTCAAAGTATTGATAACTCTCTTCTTCCGCGACTTTTGCTGGGTCGGCTAAAAAATGCAGTATCTCCCCGCGAAACGCTTTGGTAGCTGTGCTTGTTACTTCACTAGTGGAAGGAGTGTTTGAAGTACTGTGAGACATATTGGTAAACCTATTACTTATGTTATTGCTATGTATTTGTGCTGCTATTTATACTAGCTGCACTAAATTAATTGATTGTTTATCATTCGATTCATCAATTTGAATCAAATTTTTGATTATTCTGCAAGGGTGATAACGAGCGAGCCGTCGAGCTTTTCTACATCGCAGTTATCGCCTTCGCCGCCGCGATCAACCACGAGGAAATCACTGACCTCATTAAGTGCTAAACAAAAGTGATGCCAAGTACCTTTATGGTAATTTACCCCCTGGTCTGAGCGGGCTAAAAATACTTTAATAGCAGCAGTATCAAGCTCACCCTTTGGTGCAACGACAACCACATAAGGATGATTGCCCATAGGGATAAATGCTTGACTGCCTAAAGGATGGCGTTCCATCATTTTGACTGGTAAAGGAAAAGCCAGCGGGGTGGAACGAAAAATATTAAGTAAGGTTTTACCCGCTTGCTCAGCAACGTCAACGTCAGCAAGATTATGATAACGCATGGTGTGGCCATCATTAATGGCGAAATGTTCAGCACTTTCGGACACTGAAATAACATCCCCAAAAGCGGCAAAGTTTGCTGCCGTTAATTCTTGGGGTATAACATTAATGATTTTACTGGTCATCTTAATCTCTCTGTTACTGGTAATGTTAGCGGTTAATATTTTTCTACTGGCGTGAAACTGTTGTTATCTATTGGTTAAATAGAAATTAGCTACCACGGTAAGTAGAGTAACCATAGGCGGTTAGCAATAATGGAATATGATAATGAGTACCGCTGGCATCTATTTCAAAAACGATATCAACGTAGGGGTAAAACCCTGTTTCGTTATTCGCTTTAAAATATACCGCGGTGGCAAAATGCATGCGGTAAACACCTGCTGGTAATTTTTCATCAGCAGCTAATAAACCCGGTAAACGACCGTCAGCGTTGGTAACTCCGCCGTTTATCTCTTGCCAGCTTTCGCCGTCTTGAGCAAACAAAGTAATAGGTACATTTTGTGCAGGTAAACCACGGGTAGTATCCAATATGTGGGTAGTAATTTGACTCATATTCTTTCCTTAAAAATCCTTAAAATAAATAGCCTTAAAACTTTTATTAACGGGTTCAGTGGCTTAGTCTTCAGCTAATGATTTTCCGAAGGCCTTAGTAATGCGTAGTTGAAATATTTTTCTTTGCTCTTCAGCAGCATTAACAAGCTCTTGAGCTCTGTTATTTGGCAGGCGTGCTTGCAATAAATCAGACATTTGTTTAGCACTTTTACCCGTTGCACACACAATAAAGATAAAGCCGAATTTTGCTTGGTAATCAGTATTACCTTGCGCCAGCACGTCCAGCACAGCGTCGTTAGCTTCTTTCACTAAACCTTGCTCGTTACCGGCCAATTCTTTGGTATTGGCATACTTAGCACGCAGACTACTGACATCACCAATTTTTGGATGACCTTCAAAAGCTTCAAAATAATCTTGCTCAGTTAAACCTAACCAAGCATCATCAGCAGCTTTTTTTATCGCTGGCGTATTAGCAAAGGGGCGAGCCGCAACCATGTTGTTTACCCAAGTACTTGCAGTACAGCATTGCATAAACCTATGCTTAGCATCTGCTACTGGTAATTGGTTTAAATCGTTTAATAACATTTTCGTTTCCTTTAATCGCTTTCTAGTAAATACCGTTAATCAATTGCAGCTCGGGCTAAGGAGTTCAAAGCTTAACCCTAGTTTTTGTTAACTAACCTTGGCGCTTACCAAAAACACGCATGCGAGAAATACCACCATCAGGGAAGATACTTAAACGTACGTGAGTGAAAGGCTGATCTTTTGCCACTACGATTTCTTTAGTGAATAGATGTTCCCTATGAGCATATAATTTAGTGCTTGGAATAATTTCGGTCCACGTTACCGGTGCTGCGCCTGCGGTGAAATCATCGCTATCACTGATACAACCTTCAAGCATAAAGGTATCAGGGAAGTTACCTTTAAAATGACAAGTATCTATGATGACTTTATTTACTGTACCGGTAGCGGCAAGTTTAACAATTGACCAATCTGGACCGGGATCACGACGACGTTTAGTTTCCCAACCATCACCCATGTTGGCGCCACGGCCAGGCATGATTAGATTGTTTTTATCACTGAAAAACATATCGCTGACTAATAACGCTTTTGCTCCGTTTTTAATCGACGCTAAGTCAATGAGTTCACCGTCAACAAAGTCATTCCAGTTTACCTCTGCTTCACCATAAACACGGAAACGGGCAATACCACCATCAGGAAACATGGTTAAACGCACATGGGTAAAAGCAGTATTATTGAGTTTTTTTTCAGAGTCGAGCACAAACAGGTTTTGGCTATGGGCTTTAACGTCGGTAGCGGTTAAAATAGTCTGCCAAACCGTATCTTCATTTGGTTGAACTTCACTCACACAGGCTTCTACCGAAACTTTCTCTGGCGCGTTACCACGGAAGTAGTTAGTGTCGATATCAAAGGCGCGAATAACACCACTGATGCCTAAGCGGATAATACACCAGTCAGAATCACGACCATTATTACGGCCATAACTTCTGCGTGATTCCCAACCGTCCATCCATTTACCACGTTCAGTAAACTTATCTTCGATAAAAATACCACGACCTACTTTTAATAAGTTTTCCATTTCGGCAAAAAAATCATCACTACAAGACAATGTTTCGCCACCAACACGTTCGCTGGCTAAATCAACATATTGATTTTTTAATTTTTGTTCTAAAGTCGCATCTTCTGCCGATAATTTATTTTGTGCTAACCAATCTTCAATCATTACTTTATCTCCTGTAAACGCTAGGTTTGCTCAGCCTGGTTATCGGCGTAGCAAAGGTGCGTGACTTCTTGTTTTTTTAATTATTTTTCTTAGTTATTTGTTTGTTCTCGCCATTGGCGATAGCAGCTTACAGCTGACCTTTAAGTAACGGCTTGCCAATAGGCGTGTTGATAAATTGGTCATTACAGTAAACTTGCTGGCCACGAACAAAGGTTTGCATTATTTGGCCATTTACTTTGCGGCCGACATAGGGGGTAATTTTGTGTTTGTGTTTGATCATGTCATTGCTGATAACAAAACTTGCTGTGTCATCAAAGACCAATATGTCCGCATGATGACCCACTGAAATTTGGCCTTTTATTTTATCTAAACCCGCAAACTTAGCGGTTTCGTGCGACATTAAACGGGCTAAATCAACTAGGGTGAAACCACGATCTTTGGCTTCAGTCCAAATTAGGGGTAAACCAAATTGCAATGCTGAAATACCGCCCCAAGCTTTTTCAATATCACCGGTATCAATATGTTTTAACTGCGGGGTACAAGGCGAATGATCTGAAACGATAAAGCTAATACGACCATCGGTAACGGCCTGCCATAAATGTTCTCTGTTTTTATTTTCGCGAATAGGAGGACAACATTTAAACAAGGTTTTGCCATCAGGAATGTTTTCTGCCGCCAGCGTTAAATAATGTGGACAAGTCTCTGCGCTAAAGCGTAAACCTTCTGCTTTTGCTTGAGCAATGGTTGCAAGGGCTTCAGCAGAAGATAAATGCACAATGTGAATTTTACAGTTATCACCGGCTTTTTTAGATGCACGCGCCATCTCTACCATTAACGAGATAGCATCGTTTTCCCAGCTTTTTGGCCGCGACGCTAAGAAAGAGTTATATTCTTTGGTTATTTCAACATCATGAAAACCACCACAATCTAGTTCGGCATGGATAAGGTAAGGCACATCATGTTTGGCTAAGATAGGCATAGCCGCCAGCATGTCCTTGGCTTCCACCGGTGGAAAATCGGCAATACCTGAATCTATTAAGAAAGATTTAACCCCTAAAACACCGGCGGTAAGTAAGTCATCAAGGTCATCGATATTGCTAGGAATAACGCCACCCCAAAAACCACAATCAACCCAAAGTTTGTCATGCACTGCGGCAAGCTTCTCTTCAAAGGCTGCTTTGGTCGTTGTTACCGGAATACAGTTAAGTGGCATATCAACTAAAGTAGTAATACCACCGGCTGCCGCAGCTTGTGTCGCGGTATTAAAACCTTCCCACTCGGTACGGCCAGGTTCATTGATATGCACATGAGAGTCGACCAAACCCGGCATGATCACTTGTTCGCCGACATCCGTGATTGGACAAGTAAGGGCTTGGCCATAGGGGTGAATGGCATGGATTAATTGATCTTTAATTTCGATGCAGGCCGCGATCATTTCGCTTTTTTCACCAGCATGGACAATTACTTTTTTACTTTGCAGGGCAAAATGGGACACCTTGCTTCTCCTCTAAATTTGATAAACGTGAACGTGTGGCATGTGTTTTTATTGCTAAATATGTGCGAGCATATCTTTATTTATCTCTATGCAGTTTACTCAGAAGCTCATGATAAACGTCAGGACAATATGCTCAGGATAATTGCTCCTGCATTATCCGTATAAGGTACTTCCTGTACCGTCTGCATTGTCTAATAAACTACATCCATGTAGCGTATCTTCGAGGTTACTGATCGAATAGCCATAGCCTTTAAGTTTTCTTTGCTAACTGATTGGCAAGAGCTAATTAGTTAACTTCTTCGTTGATTAAACTTTTCAGCTCTTGCCAAGCAATACCTTTTTTTGAGCTTTGTGGCTTGGCATTTTTTTGTTTATTGGCGCTGGGGTTGGCGATGGCATTGGCAGTCAATTGTGCTTGATAAAGCTCAATTATTTCACCCGCCACTGATACCGCTACTTCCATGGGTAATTTCCCTTGCACTTGTGCTAAGCCAATAGGGCAATTCATTTTTTCGACTAAGCTCTTTTCAATATCTCGGTGTTGAAACCTTTGTTGAAAACGACGCCATTTGGTAGCCGAGGCTATTAAACCTAAATAACTAAAATCAGCGCGTTTTAAAATATTATGACTAATGTCAAAATCAAGCTGATGGTTGTGTGTCATCACTATGTAGTAGCTGTTTGTCGGCATAGCCGCCACTTCTTCCGCCGGGTTTTCACTAATAACAGCAGTGACATTGCCGTAACTATCGATATCATCAGGAAACTGCTCCGCGCGGTTATCCACCCAAGTAATACTACAAGGCAAACCCGCTAAGATAGGGATAAGGGCTTTACCAACATGACCGGCACCAAATAAGATGATATTGGCACCACTGGCGCTAAAACATTCAAATAATACGCTGGCATCACCACCGCAACATTGGCCTAGTTGAGCACCCAATTGAAAATGTTCTAGTTGTTGACAAGCCTCACCGGACGTTAACAGTTGATGGGCATGTTTAATCACCTTATGTTCAAGGTGACCACCACCAATAGTGTCAAAAATATCGTCATTGGTTATCACCATTTTGGTGCCACTATTACGTGGCGTTGAACCGGTTACCCCGACAATTGTCGCGACAACATAGGCTTTGCCTTGTTTGTTTAGTTGGTGTACTGCACCGGTCCAATTTATTTTCATGATGATATTCCTATTTATTCCTAGCTATAGCTATTACAGGTTCACAGGGCGAATTACTTCGCCGCAGCAGCTGCTTGTGCTTGAGATGCTTTAACCGCTGCAACAGCAAACAAGACGCGCTCTGGTGTTGCGGGGGTGTCGAGTGCTGGGCTAGTTTTGTAATCATTTATACTTGAGATGGCATCTTTAAGTGCGGCCCAAACTGAAATAGCCAGCATAAATGGTGGTTCACCTACGGCTTTTGAATTGTAGATAGTATGTTCCCGATTTGGTGCGTCAGGTACTAATGCCACTCTGAAATCTGCAGGGGTATCATTAATTGCGGGTATTTTGTAGGTCGCTGGGTTGTTAGAAAGTAACCGACCTTGCTCATTCCACACTAATTCTTCCGTGGTTAACCAGCCCATGCCTTGAATAAATGCGCCTTCAATTTGGCCAATATCAATAGCGGGGTTAATGGAGTGACCGACATCTTGTAAGATATCGGTACGTAAGGTTTTATATTCCCCGGTTAAGGTATCAATGATAACTTCTGATACCGCAGCACCCGTGGCGTAATAGAAGAACGGACGCCCTTTACCGGTAGCACGGTCAAAATGAATTTTAGGGGTTTTATAGAAACCAGTAGACGATAAGGAAACACGGCCCATATAAGCAAGTTGTGTAAATTCAGCAAAGCTAAAGCTTTGTTCACCAACAATAACATTACTATTTTCAAAGTGAACTTGTTCTGCTTCGACTTGATATTTCTCACAAGCAAAATCAATTAGACGTTGTTTGATGGTTTTAGCCGCCGCTTGTGCCGCTTTACCATTTAAGTCAGTACCTGAAGAGGCTGCGGTTGGTGATGAGTTTGGTACCTTATCGGTACGGGCCGAAGATATGGCTATAGTATCAACATCAACTTGAAATTCTTCGGCAACAATTTGCGCCACTTTAATATTCAAACCTTGACCCATTTCAGTGCCGCCATGGCTTAAGTGAATGGTACCGTCGGTGTAAATATGGACCAGTGCACCGGCTTGGTTCAAATGCTGTACCGTGAATGAAATACCAAATTTAACCGGCGTTAATGACAGTCCTTTCTTTAATATAGTGTTATTGGCGTTAAACTCGGTAATCGCTTGGCGACGGGCTTGATAATCAGAGCTGGTCTCTAACGAATCAATGATCTCGCTTAAATTGTTATGCTCAACGGTCTGATGATAGTGGGTTACGTTACGATCATCCTTACCATATAAATTAATTTTACGAATTTCTAAGGGATCTTTACCAAGATGACGGGCGATATCATCCATAATCATTTCAATGGTCATCATGCCTTGAGGGCCACCAAAACCACGATAAGCAGTGTGTGACACTGTGTTTAATTTACAACGATTACCGGTAATGGTTGCTTGGTCTAAGTAGTAAGCATTGTCTGAGTGGAACATAGCTCTATCAACAATGGCATCTGATAAATCGGGTGAGTAACCACAATTACCATTAACTTCGATGTTAATACCTTTGATTTGACCCTGAGCATCAAAACCAACGGTGTAATTATTTTCAAATGGATGACGTTTACCTGTCATGATCATATCGTCCATTCGAGCTAATTTAAATTTAACTGGGCGTTTAGTTTCATTGGCAAGTAAGGCCGCAATACAAGCCCATTGAGCTGCTTGGGTTTCTTTACCACCAAAACCACCACCCATACGGCGCATATCAACTAAAACTTTGTTTAGTGGAATAGCTAAAACTTCAGCCACTAATTTTTGTACTTCACTGGGATGTTGTGACGAGGTGAAAATATTCATGCCGCCATCTTCAGTTGGCTCGGCGGTTGATACTTGACCTTCTAAATAGAAATGCTCTTGACCACCAACGTTGATTTCACCCGATAATTGATGGGTAGCACCCTTAATGGCCGCATCAGAGTCGCCACGTTTCATGGTAAACGGTGGCCGGACAAAGTTTTGTTTTGCTAGCGCATCTTTTACCGTTAGTACCGCTTCAAGTTCTTCATAGTCAATTTTTGCTAATTTAACTGCGCGTCTGGCTAAATCGAAGCTTGTTGCTGCCACGGCAAAAAGTGGCTGTCCGATAAATTCAACTTTACCTATAGCAAGTACTGGGTCACCAGGAAATACTGGACCGATATCGGTATGTCCAGGTACATCTTCAACAGTAATGACTGAGATAACACCTGTCGCAGCTTTAACGGCTGATAAGTCCATAGAAATTATATTGGCATGTGCATAAGCCGATTGCCCAACTGCCGCATGTAGTTCACCACGCAGTGATGGACGGTCATCAACATAAATAGCTTCACCGGCGACGTGTTTATCAGCACTATCATGCTTTTTCGAGCGACCTACGCCACCTAAGCCAACATTTTTTTGTCCATCAATAAGGCTTTTATTGGTATTGCTTTGTGTTTTTAGGGTATCGGCTTTCTTTACAGCAAACTTTTCTACATTAATAAGGCTACGCATAATTTACCACTCGTGTTTCAATAACTGCTCTTGCATTGGCGCTTTGTAGCTCTAAATAGCATTTCTCAATAAGGTTTTGCGCCACTGTCATGCGGTACTTATCCGAAGCACGAACATCAGACATGGGTTGGAAGTCGGTCGCTAACGCTGCTTTTGCTTGCGCTACTAATTCTTTGCTTAAACTATTACCTTGTAATACAGCTTCAGCAGCAGGTGCACGTTTAGGAATAGCCGCCATACCACCAAAAGCTAAACGGATATTAATAATTTTCTGACCCTTGCCATCGACTTCTTGTTCGATAAAAAATGCAGCTAATACCGCAGAAATATCGTCATCAATACGCTTAGAAATCTTATAAATCTTTAAGGTTTGGCCCGCGGTAGGTTTTGGAATTTGAATAGATTTAATAAATTCAGAGGTTTTAAGTACGGTTTTCTTGTAATCAACAAAATAGTCTTCAACTAGGATAGTACGCTCTTGACCATTAACATGGAGTGTCATGGTCGCGCCTAAAGCAATCAGCGCTGGCGGCATATCACCAATGGGTGAAGCGTTACCAATATTACCACCTAAAGTTCCGGTGTTACGTACTTGCTTAGCACCAATACGTTCAATCATCTCACCCAATTCAGGGTAGTAGTGATGTAAGGTATCAATGAAGTCACTATAAGGTAGTGCTGCACCAATAATTATTTCAGTGTCTGTTTCCTTGATAGTGGTTAATTCGGCCACATTACCAAGGTAAACAAGCTTATCGATTATTGCTAAATTTTGCGTAACCGCAAGTGCCAAATCGGTACCACCAGCAACTAAGGTAGATTTAGGCTCATTGATTAAGGCAGTGGCTAATTCATCGATATTTTTTGGCGCGATAAAATTATGACCATTACCCGTTAAAGCAGGTGTTGGTAATTTTTCTAATTCGCTCAGTGCGGCCACAGTTTCTTGGTAGTGCTGAGCAAATGAATCTTCGGCAACAGCTTCACTCGAGGTCATGGCAGCGGCAATAATTGAACGGTAACCGGTACAACGACATAAATTACCGGCTAAGGCTGCAAGTACCTCGGCCCGATTTGGCGTCTTGTTGTGCTTATGTAAAGCAAAGGAAGACATAACAAAACCTGGTGTACAAAAACCACATTGTGAACCGTGGTTATCAACTAGAGTTTGTTGGGCATGATGTAATTTAGCGCCGTCTTTCAAGTCTTCAACGGTAATTAATTGCTTGCCATGTAAGTTACCGACAAAGGTGATGCATGAGTTAATTGATTTATATTTAAGTTGCCCGCTATTCTCAGTATCAAGCTCGGCTAGAACTACGGTACAAGCACCACAATCACCTGAAGCACAACCTTCTTTTGTGCCAGATTTAAATTGTTCTTCACGTAAGTATTGTAAAACTGTGGTATTAGGATCTAGGTTTTCAATATTTACTAGCTTATTGTTTAACAGGAATTTTATTGTATTTTCTACCATTATTCTTTCCGCTTTAATTTTGATTTTTAGTGTCGATTTGAATATTCGTATGATTTTACTATAGCAGAATGAATAGTTGACACAAGTGTCAGGTTTGATTTTTTTGTTACTGTGTTATTGGTACAGGTGAACTTATGCTTGTCTTTTACTTTTTAAAATGGCGATAAATAGTTGCTTTTTAGCAATGAATTCTTTGCAATACAGCGCTTTCAACCAAGTTCCGTTGGATAAAAAAATGCTTTTGTTCAGGCCGTTTTGTTAGCCACTACGTTTAGTAGCGATTTTCACTATGTGAAATTAAGTTGGATAAAACACCAGACACCCACTCAAAATAATTAATAAATCAGCGTTATAGATTTACATTGGGCAGAGTTTAACTTTGAGTATTATGGTGACGAAGAAGGTATTCAAATTAATTTAGTAAAATCTTGCCGTCGCCATAATAACTCTCAATATAAATTTAATTGATGGTTATTCGAGCATAGTTGAGGCCACTCATTATTTCCATTTAGTGGGTGTCTGTTATATTTGGTTGAAAATAATATATCGCTTGATCCAATAAATGTAAGTTTGAATAGTCCTTTTAGCAAATCTACGTGTGTTCAAAAATTCACCTATGCTATTTAAAAAAACGATTCAGACATAGTAAAAATAAATATTTAATGGCTGTGTTTGTATACAGTATAGCTGGAATTGTAAATGTGTCTTTGATAGACGGAATATTTCCGTAATGCACGTAATAATGAAAAAGTTAAAGTTTTATTAAAGTCTTTGATATTAAATATTAAAGAGAGTATTTTAGTATGAATTAAATATCATGATAGAAGGAAAAAGTCCGTGTTTAAACACGGAATTATTCTCTCTATTAAGCTGTTAGGCTACAAGAAAGGATTCGTACCGTGCTCAAAAAAGTATTTTTTATTCTTATCGTTTTAGCTTTGATCACTCATCAAAGTATCTTTCTGTATGGGTTACATAGTGGGATGGCGGAACAATTCCTTCAAACATGGAAAAGCTTCGGTATTATACAGACAGAATATTCAATTTTTATCTTCAAGCATTTTATGTGGTTTTGGCTACTTCCTGTTATCAGTTTAATTTTAATGTCAATATCACTATTTTATTCTAAAAAACGGCTAGCAATGTTTACTGTCTTTATTGTTTTTGTATTTGATATAGTAGTGTATTGGTCAGTGTACTCTCCTGATCTAATGGTGAAAATGTAGCCTAACAAGCTGTTCAACAAGGACAAAAAACAGTTGGTTTTTGCTCCTTCGTCGCCTATTTTAACCAACTATTTTATTGCCTGTTAACAGGGCGTTAGTTGGCTAATAAAAAAAAGCTTCTAAGTGCTAAATAATTCAGTTTCACCAATTCATTGTTTGGTACTTTACCGCGAATAAGTTAGTCACTTTTATTACGTTCTGAAAGGTGTATTAGCGTAACTATTCGCTCTAAATAGTGAGTGTAATGGCTCAAATTCACGGTTTGGTATTTTCATTACGGTGCGTTTAAGTTATTGTTGTACTTGGTGAAAGTGTGTTGCAACTAACAAGCAAATCAACTGGGACACGTAACACTTGCTCGGTTCCACTTCGTTTCACATTGTAGCAAGTATTACTTAGCCCGTTATTTGGGCGTTAGGCTCACAAGGAAGTATCATGCAATATCAAAAAATCATAATTTTATTTTTACTCGTACTTTTATCATCAAATTCATTTGCTGATAAAAAAATAAAAATGGGAGTTACTTGGGGTTACACCGCAAGTGGCTTCTTTTCGCCTGAAATTGACGAGCTAATGGTTAAAAAAGTGCTTGCTAATTCCCCAGCAGAACAAGCTGGGTTAAAGGTTGGCGACAAAGTTTTATCTGTCGAAGGTTGTGATATACCTGGATGCTCTGCATCAAAAGCAAAAGCTTATTTAAAATCAGACTCAGGTACAGAACTTCATTTTGTTATAGAAAATAATAAAGGTGAAATTGTAAATATCGTAATTACAGTGGGTTAAGTAAGCCTAACAAGTGTTTTCAAGTCGGACAAATTACAGTTGGCTTTTTGTTCGTGCCTCACTTATTTTAGCCAACTGCAATTTACCGCTTAAAACGGCGTTAGGCTTATTAAATTTATAATCAATCATGTCAACAATAAGGAATAAAAAGTGAAAATTAGATCAATATTAGCGGTGGTTTTGTCGAGTTCTTTTATATCAGCGCTACCTGCTTACGCAAATGATAATCAATTGCTGTTGAAGAAATTTCATGACTATGGGATCAAAAAGTGTGATGCTTTTATTATTGAAAACAGTAAATTGAAAAGTGGCTGGAACCTGTTTATAAACAAACACGCAGGGGGCATAGATGGTCCTTCTACCGAAGTTACAATTACGCAAATTTTTGGCTCTAAAGATGACACTGTAAAAACCGAAGATACTTACATACAAACTAGTAAAAAGTGTTTTCTTCGACATACTTGGACAATAACATTTCCTGGTTCCTGCGAAAGTAATATTGATGGTAATGCATGGTATATTTCTACCAAAATGCCAAATAAAGACTATACAACATATAAGAACTCAGGTGGTATAGAGTTGCATGCTAAAGAAATATCAATGGGTAACTTTAAAGCTTGTGTTCAAGAAGGTTCCAGTCGTTCTTCTGCTGCTCATGGTTAAAGCCTAACAAGTTGCTCAAAAGGACTAAAACAGTTAGCTCGTTTTTTGCAAAGTACCGCAAAAAAGCAAGCCAACCGTTTTAGCCTCTTAGCAAGGCGTTAGTTGGCTAATAAAAAAGATCGTCTAAGTGCTAAATAATTCAGTTTCACCAATTCACTGTTTGGTGCTTTACCGCGAATAAGTTAGTCACTTTCATCACGTTTCTGAAAGGTGTATTAGCGTAACTATTCACTCTAAATAGTGAGTGTAATGGCTCAAATTCACGGTTTGGTATTTTCATTACGGTGCGTTTAAGTTATTGTTGTATTTGGTGAAAGTGTGTTGCAACTAACAAGCAAATCAACTGGGACACGTAACACTTGCTCGGTTCCACTTCGTTTCACATTGTAGCAAGTATTACTTAGCCCGTTATTTGGGCGTTAGCAGTATAATCATTTATCAAAACATGGAGTGTTACATGAAAATTCAATTACAGAATCAATCCTTTGCTATTGCTGGCTTATCAGTTGGGCTATTAGGAACATTATTCGGTCTTCACATGTCATCAGCAATAGAATCTACTCCTGCGTTAATGGGAATGGTTTCAGCTGTATGGTGTGCAGTTTCAGCAAGTATTATAGGTGGACGGGTCAACAACGACTCAATATCGTAAATACTGCTAACAAGCAAATCAATCAGGACAAATAACAGTTGGTTGTTTTCAATGGTATGGACTCC
Organism: Colwellia sp. MT41; assembly: GCF_001444365.1. Taxonomy (NCBI): domain Bacteria; kingdom Pseudomonadati; phylum Pseudomonadota; class Gammaproteobacteria; order Alteromonadales; family Colwelliaceae; genus Colwellia; species Colwellia sp. MT41. The sequence continues at coordinate 4,129,682 of NZ_CP013145.1, read as the reverse complement.
TCACCTTTGACCTAATAGGCTAAGGTGAAGACGCCAATCCAAACGGAGCCAATACCATGCAAAATATTACCACTATCAGTATCGATTTAGCTAAAACTGTTTTTCAAGTTGCCTTATTTAATAAATACGGTATTTTAAAATCCAATAATAAAATGAGCCAAGCTAAAATGGTTCAGTTTATTGCCCTGCATCCAGAAGCATTAATTTGCATGGAAGCTTGCGGAACCGCTCATTATTGGGGGCGTCACTTTCAACAACGCGGCCATAAAGTCTTACTTGTTCCCGCTCATATTGCCGCTAAGTACCGCACAGGCAATAAAAATGATGCGAACGATGCATTAGCTATTTATGAGTCAATAAAACGACCTAATACTTATTTTGTTCAAGTAAAAAGCCTTGATCAGCAAGACTTAGCGAGTTTACTTAAATTACGGCAAGGTTATGTAAAACAACGTACCCAAACAGCGAATAGAGCAAGAGGTTTAGGTCTTGAATATGGTGTTAAAATCCCTCAAGGTATTGCTAAAATACGTAAACATTTACCGTGTTTTCTTGAAGATGCAGAGAATGAATTGACGACGTCTAGTCGATTCATTTTAAGGAATTTACTTGATCAGCTTTTGTTATTAGATAGTCAGGTTGAAGAGGCAACGAATAGATTAGTTGCTAGAGCTAAGGAAGTGCCTGTTTGCACACGATTGATTGCGTTGCCAGGAGTTGCTTGGATAATAGCCAGTGCACTTTACGCAAGATTGGGTGATGGCTCAGCTTATAAATGTGGGCGTGATGCCAGCGCAAGTGTTGGTGTGGTTCCTGCACATTCAGGAACGGGTGGAAATAATAAGTTGTTAGGGATAACAAAAAGAGGTGATAGGTGTTTACGTTCATTACTTATTCATGGCGCACGTTCAGTTGTTAGTCGGATTAAAGACAAGCAAGATGGATTGAGTTGTTGGATAAGAAAGCAACTATTGAAGAATCATTTAAACAAAACAGCGGTTGCTTACGCCAATAAGCTGGTTAGAATGGCATGGGCTATTTTGAGCAGTGGTGAAGTTTATCGAGAGCCCGTAGCTGTGTAGCTTAAGATAAATGATAAAAAATAACTAATGTAAGCCGAGTAAAAGCAATCGTAAAGTAATAATGTAAAGTGTATCAACGCACGCGAGGCCAAACCTGTGAGGAACGACGGTACTTAAATACCTTTATTTCGTTAAGGAGCTTTGTAAGTGGATTAAGCCATTAAGGTTCGGGGTAGCTCCCCATTAGAAACCGAATATACGTGAACTTGCAAATTACACAAAAAATTATTATAAAGCGTGTTGCTATACACGAGGAGTCCATATACGTTCCTCAAACATTTTAGCCAACTGCATTTTGCCTGTTAACAGGGCGTTATATTTTTATCGACAGTTGATGCGCATCACGCTACAATTATCACATGATTAAATCTTTTAAACATAAAGGCCTCAAGAAATACTTCCAAACAGGTAGTGTTTCAGGAATTCAGGCAAAACATCAACGTAAATTGCGTATGCAACTTACCGCAATCGATACCGCACAAGAAATTGATGACATCAATTTACCCGGATTTAAATTACATCCATTAAAAGGTGATCGAGATGGGACTTGGTCAATTACTGTAAACGCTAACTGGCGTGTTACTTTCGAATTTATCGATGGTAATGCTTATATTCTTAATTATGAGGACTATCACTAATGAGTATGCAACATAATCCACCTCATCCAGGGGAGTTTATCTATGACGTTTATTTAGAACCTTCTGGTTATAGCTGTCGTTATTTAGCTAAACAATTAGATGTAGCGTCATCTACTTTAAATCGAGTTCTAAAAGGTCAAAGTGCAATCTCTCCAGAAATGGCACTTCGCTTGTCAAAAGCAATTGGCAGAACACCTGAAAGCTGGCTATCAATGCAAGATAACTATGATCTCTGGCATGCTAAGCAACAGGTTAATTTAACTAATGTCCACTTAGTAAATTTTGCAGTGGCATAAAAAATATAATAAATAAAGGATAGGTTGCGCGCAGCCGCAACTTGATCCTGTTGTTGAACAAGCCCGATATTGATGAGTACTCTTTATAAGTAAATAAATAAAATTGAGGTTGGCGGTGTTTTGGTGGTTTTGTTATGGGTAAACTTCAGGCCAAACTTAGCCATTATCACTAAACTGAGTTTGGTAATATCGTCACTCACCCTATATTTTCTCTTGTTGTTAAAACCCTCGGTTAGTTAATATTTAGCACGCAACAATTCCCTCTGCTTAAGCACCTCCTTGTTTTAAATCGACTGGCCACTAATAATTCGATGCCCTATTCGCATTAGAGCTAAGGTCATTATCGTCTTACAGTGAGGGCAGCAGACGCCTTTTTTATCCGATATTACGATGGGCGGCAGTACAACTTTTAGCATTAACTGTAACCAATGTAATGTTCGTTTAGCATTGCCATGTAAAAAGCCATAGTTTCGTGTTCGTCGAAAACCTCTCGGCAAGACATGTTGCAGCACTCGCCATAAAAATTCCGTCGCTGGCTCCGTTATGGTTGTAAACTCCTTGGTGTTACTTTCTTGGTATTGAAACGTTACTTGGCCATTTGTCAGTGACAAGATATTTTTTTCGCTCACCACCCCACGATAAAGGTATCTGGCCATGGAGATGAGGATGAAACTTCAGTTGTCGTGAGTGCGTGTGCAATACCGCGAGTAAGCCATTGACGTCACCTAAACGTTTATCACGTTTAAAGAAGGCGTCGAGGGTGTGTTTTGCGGCTTCAAACATTGCTTGATAAGCCCATTTTTGATGAGTCCAAACAAAGTGGCGCAATTGATAAGGTAAGGTGAAGGTCACCAGATAATAATCAACGGGCAATAACTTTTGTCGTTGTAAATCAAGCCAATCACTGTTGGCTTGGTGCTGGCAAGCAGGGCAATGTCGGTGACCACAGGAGGGGTATAACGTGCTATTCGCCCCGCAATTGTCACAATGATATAACATGGCTCCTGCTTGTGGTGTATGGCAGGAAATTATTTGCCTGAGCGCACGATGATGCACTGCTTGCATTGTGTGACCATACTGAGACACCAATTGGTCTTGATAGCCTTTGGCAATAGTGGCAAGTTTAATCATGAGTGTGCTCCTGCCAGTGAATATCAAGCGAGTCGACAATATCATTCAGCAGCAATTGACTATTGTGAGCGACCTCCTCAGTCATACGGGTATAAAGTGCGGTTGTTTTGGGACAAGCATGACCTAAGAATACTTGAATTGAGCGCAAACTCGCGCCACGCTCAAGCATGTGAGTAGCAATCGAATGTCGCAGGGTATGAACGTGAACATTTTTAGTGATACCACAGGCTTTAGCCACGATTTTAATGGTTTTTTGTACGCCGCCTTTATCCATCACCAGCGTTTTACCTTCGCGACTATGTGGCGGTTTACCACCAGGGAATAATAAGTTGGGATGGCGATGTGTTTTCCAGTAATGCCGCAATGCCAGTAAGGTGGCTTGTGGCAAAGGAACAAAGCGGTCTTTTTTACTTTTAGTGAAGCGCAAATGAACTTGCATCAAATGGCTGTCAATATCGCTAATCTGGAGGTTTAAGGCTTCGGATAAGCGTAATCCTAAACTGTAGGTGGCTAAATAATACACTTGGTAGCGTAATTGGCGCGTGGTATTAATAATGGCGGCTACTTCAGCTAAAGATAAAACGTCTTGAAGTGTTTGTACTTTGGGTGGTTTGACGATATCCACCCACTGCCAAGGGCGTTGTAGCACATGGGTATAGAAAAATTGAATGGCACAACGGGTGATCTTAACGTGACTCCATGACTTATGCTCAACAAGGTGCAGGAAGTAAGTTTTAAGATCCTCAATGGTTAATTGGTCCGGGCAGAGATCAAAGAACGATGCTGTTTGTCGAAGACATCGACTATAACACTCGATAGTTTTATCACTTTTTCCTTGTAAGGTCAGTTCGTTAAGGTAAGTACAGATGATTTTATTGTATTCTGCCGCAAAGCGGCTTCGTTCAACAAGCACTTCAAACGGAACAAAAACTGTTGGTTAGGTTCCGCTTCGCTACACATTTTAACCCACTATTTTTATCCGCTTAAGTGGGCGTTGAGGCTGTAGAATAACTAATTCAGTAAAAACTACTAAAACTTTGTGCTCCTATATTGAACTGTAGACGATTAACTCGATATAGGTAATACATTTACCACCCCGATTTTAGGGGGTAATTCATAATAAACGAGTTATTCTACAAGCTCGTTATGTCCCTAAGTTAATCGCACCAATGTAGTTATGCAATTTACTCTTTAGGTGAGTGCTTTTAAATACTGACATTCCAGCACATTAAATAATTTGCTGGAATGTCAGTAAAATAATTGTTATAATTATTGGTAATTAAATTTAAGGAGGGCTGTTATGGCTACTACCTCGTTCGATAAAGTTTTTGTTGTTTCTGATCAGAAAAGCATTAAAGCTTTTAACCAAAACTTAAACAACCCTGTAAGAGTTAAGGTTAATTCCCACAATCTTAATACCGACAGGAAAAAAGGCATCAGCTTATTAAAACAACAATTGTCAGCCTTAGAGACCTGCTAAAAGAGTTTACCGAAGAACAAATCAGTAAACTCTTTTCTTCGTTCACATGCCCGTTAAATATAGATGTTCAAGATTTCCTCCTAAATAAATCTATCAGATTTGAAAAATCATCAAACGCAAGAACTTACCTAATACTCTCAGAAGTTTCAGGGGATATACTTGCTTATTTTTCTATAACCTTCAAAGAATTGTCTTTAGAAAACTTCACATTATCTACAACTAAGATGAAAAAACTTTCAGGAGGTTTTAGTAAACCTGAAAAAGTTAAAACCTATCTGATAGGTCAAATAGGAAAAAACTTCAGTATCCAAGATAACTCTATAAACCTACAAGGGATTTTCGAGTGTATTTGGTCGATAATCCACAGTGCAATAGATTTAGTTGGAGGCCGAACTGTAATCCTTGAATGCAATGACGATCCTAAAATAATATCACTCTACGAAGCACAGGGTTTTAAAGTACTAATCAGGCATACAGCAATTGATGAGCTTACTACAATGTATATAGTTGTTAAGTCTTAAACGGTACATAATAAATAAAGGATAGGTTGCGCGCAGCCGCAACTTGATCCTGTTGTTGAACAAGCCCGATATTGATGAGTACTCTTTATAAGTAAATAAATAAAATTGAGGTTGGCGGTGTTTTGGTGGTTTTGTTATGGGTAAACTTCAGGCCAAACTTAGCCATTATCACTAAACTGAGTTTGGTAATATCGTCACTCACCCTATATTTTCTCTTGTTGTTAAAACCCTCGGTTAGTTAATATTTAGCACGCAACAATTCCCTCTGCTTAAGCACCTCCTTGTTTTAAATCGACTGGCCACTAATAATTCGATGCCCTATTCGTATTAGAGCTAAGGTCATTATCGTCTTACAGTGAGGGCAGCAGACGCCTTTTTTATCCGATATTACGATGGGCGGCAGTACAACTTTTAGCATTAACTGTAACCAATGTAATGTTCGTTTAGCATTGCCATGTAAAAAGCCATAGTTTCGTGTTCGTCGAAAACCTCTCGGCAAAACATGTTGCAGCACTCGCCATAAAAATTCCGTCGCTGGCTCCGTTATGGTTGTAAACTCCTTGGTGTTACTTTCTTGGTATTGAAACGTTACTTGGCCATTTGTCAGTGACAAGATATTTTTTTCGCTCACCACCCCACGATAAAGGTATCTGGCCAGATAGGTTAAGGCACTATCCCCTTTACCAGTATACTGACAATCACTCACCCAAGAGGTGGGTGTATTCGAGGGTAAGTAATAATGCGCATTACACATCTTTTCGATAAATTTACCTCGAAATACTTTTGCTAAGTTATTCGCGTTAAACAGGTACGTTCCCGTTTTTTTCTTCCAACACTTGTGTTTTTTATCCAATATAACAGACACCCACCCAAAATAATCAATAAACAATATCGCAAAAAAACAGTGTTATTAATTAACATTGAACAAAACCATACTTTGATTGTGATCACGAACATTTGAGTGGGTGTCTGCTATATTCCTTTTAGTGAAGCGCAAATGAACTTGCATCAAATGGCTGTCAATATCAGCGACCTGTAAATTTAAGGTTTCAGATAATCTTAAGCCTAAACTGTAGGTGGCTAAGTAATACACTTGGTAGCGCAATTGGCGTGTGGTATTAATAATGGCGGCTACTTCAGCTAAAGATAAAACGTCTTGAAGTGCTTGTACTTTGGGTGGTTTGACGATATCCACCCACTGCCAAGGGCGTTGTAGCACATGGGTATAGAAAAATTGAATGGCACAACGGGTGATCTTAACGTGACTCCATGACTTATGCTCAACAAGGTGCAGGAAGTAGGTTTTAAGATCTTCAATGGTTAATTGGTCCGGGCAGAGATCAAAGAACGATGCTGTTTGTCGAAGACATCGACTATAACACTCGATAGCTTTATCACTTTTTCCTTGTAAGGTCAGTTCGTTAAGGTAAGTACAGATGATTTTATTGTATTCTGCCGCAAAGCGGCTTCGTTCAACAAGCAATTCAACGTGACACGCAACAGTTGGCCGCGCTCACTACGTTCACAATTATGGCCAACTATTACTTAGCCCGTTAATTGGGCGTTATAGCTCAATCATATCCCATCTTGTTTTCTATACGCGATTTGCGTATACTTTCCTCATGAAATGTATATTTGTAGAATCAAAAATATTTGAGAAATACCGAGATGACCACCTCAGTGATGAAGAGTTTAGACTGTTTCAAGCTGAGCTAATGTCAAACCCGAAGAAGGGTGATGTGATTCAAGGTACTGGTGGTTTGCGGAAGGTTCGAGTTGCAAGTAAGGGTAAAGGAAAACGTGGTGGTTCCCGTGTTATTTATTACTTCCTTGATAAAAAGCGACGTTGCTATTTACTTCCTATTTATGGAAAAAGTGAAATGTCGGATTTAACCGCAGATCAAAAGAAACAGTTAAAGGTTTTTATGGAGGTATGGCGTAATGAGCAATCGTGATTTATTTACAGAATTAAGTTCCGCTCTTGTTGAAGCAAAAGAACATTCAGAGGGGAAAATCACCCTTAAAACGCATCATGTCAACGATGTAAGTGAACTTGATATTTCACCTAATGAAATTGTACATATTAGAGAAAAATTTAATATGTCACGTGGTGTGTTTGCTAGTTTGCTTCATACATCTTCTCGTACGTTAGAGAACTGGGAGCAAGGACGCAGTGCTCCAAATGGGCAAGCAATAACACTTTTGAAATTAGTGCAACGTCATCCAGAAACTCTCACGCACATTGCAGAGCTATAACAAGCAATTCAACGTGACACGCAACAGTTGGCCGCGTTCACTCCGTTCACAAGTATGGCCAACTATTACTTAGCCCGTTAATTGGGCGTTAGTTGGCTAATAAAAAAGATCGTCTAAGTGCTAAATAATTCAGTTTCACCAATTCACTGTTCGGTGCTTTACCGCGAATAAGTTAGTCACTTTCATCACGTTTCTGAAAGGTGTATTAGCGTAACTATTCGCTCTAAATAGTGAGTGTAATGGCTCAAATTAAGTTGGATAAAACAAAATATTATCAATGTTCATTACTGCTTAATAAAAAGTTTTTTTCTAGGATTTTTCTATTTTTAGCAATAACTAGCTTTTTAATAGGACTTTTTCTGCTGTTTTTTTCATTGTGGTGGCCTCAATGGCTGATTTAGGGGCATCAAAAGGCAATTGGCCAAGGTGAGCGCAATTTGTTTAAATATATTTCCACTCGAAACTTAACAACTTTAGCCTAAAGGCTTGTCACAATAAATATAACTGGCATGATGTAGTCATCATTTTATCTTGCTTGCTTGGCTCTATAGCGCCATATTAGGCATTCAAAATAGCCTTATTCTAGCGGAGTCATCAATGTTTTCTAGTAGTAAGCGCCTAACTTTAATGGTTATGGTGTTATGCCTGTTGGGTTTGTTTTCACTCGATGCCATGGCACATGGCGTTGATGAGAGTACCCGACTGTTTTTACAAAATAATACCGGCGTACAATTTTTTGCCTTTATGTATATTGGCGCGAAACATATGGTGACCGGTTATGATCATTTACTGTTTTTAGCCGGCGTCATTTTCTTCTTATACAAGAGTAAAGATATTCTACTTTATGTCAGTATGTTTACTTTAGGCCATAGCCTAACCTTGTTATTTGGTGTGCTGTGGGACGTACAAGTCAATGCCTATATTATCGATGCAATTATTGGCTTGTCGGTTGTTTACAAAGGTTTTGATAACTTAGGTGGTTTTCAGCGTACCTTAGGTTTTACTCCTAATGCTAAAGCTGCGGTGTTGATCTTTGGCCTATTCCATGGCTTTGGCTTAGCGAGCAAATTACAAGAGTTTCAACTGCCACAAGATGGCCTTTTTACCAATTTAATCGCCTTTAATTTAGGTGTGGAACTAGGACAGTTTGCCGCCTTAACCTTTATCTTACTGGTTATTAGCTTTTGGCGGAAACACCCATCGTTTGTGCAGTTTTCAACGGTAAGTAATACTTTATTGATGAGCGCGGGTTTTATGCTGATAGGTTTTCAGTTAACCGGTTATTTTAGTAACCTCAATTAGAGTAAAAGTAGTAGCTATGAAGCGGTCTTATGAAGCAAAATTTCTTATTCAGGGACGAATAAGTAAAGTTTATAGGGATATATTTACAGCGTTTTTGAGTAATAATGACCGTAAAGGCTAAATAAAAACCAGATTAATGAACGAAATTACTCAATTTAAGTATTAAGAAATATAAAGAAGAGAAATAGATATGCAAGATACCTTATCAAACAAAGCTTTGCTCAAAGCCACCGTTATCGCGGTGTTTATTGCCGGCTTAGTGCTGGTAAGTTTTATATTACCGGCAGAATACAATATCGACCCAACAGGTATTGGCGCTAAATTGGGCTTAACCGCTTTAGCTAATCCTAAAGCTGCTGTGGTTAGCGGTGCTGAGACAAAGGCAACTATTGACGTTCCGAAAAGTGTTCAAGCTGCCGATATCATTGAGGTCATTATCCCTGCAGGGCGTGGCCTTGAATTTAAATTTGCCATGGAAAAGTTTAAAAAAATGGAATATCAATGGCAGACTGATGGCGCAGCGATTTTCTTTGATTTACACGGCGAGCCTGAAGGTGATACCACAGGTTATTATGAAAGTTATGCTATTGCCACGTTAGCGGATATGCAGGGTAGCTTTACCACACCTTTTGCTGGTGTGCATGGTTGGTATTGGAAAAATAAATCAGCTCAAGCGGTAGTGATCACACTTACCGTCAGTGGTGAATATAGTGTTATTGGCTTAAAAAAATAGTTATTACAAATTAGCTGGTGATCGAAAGAAAGCGCTTAACAATTTTATCTATATTAAGTGCATATGTTTTGACATTAACGCCTAGCATTGGCAAAGTAATTTTTTAAATGCAAAAAGATAATAATAATGAATCAAATAAGCAGTAAGTCAGTTAAAAATCATCCCTTTAAGCTATCGCCATTAATGGCTGGCATTGTTTTATCCTTGGGCGTAGTCGTCAGTGGTTGTCAAGATGCTAAAACCGTGACACCAAGCAGCGCCAATATAGCTGAATCGACCAGCAATACTGAACAAGTAGTCGCAGTAAATTATGCCGAATTAGCCCAAGAAATCGCTAAAAAATACATTATTACTGATGGCCATATTGATGTGCCATATCGTTTAGAAGATGAATTTGAAAATGTTGCTGAACATACTGAACATGGCGATTTCGATTTTCCAAGAGCAGTTTCTGGCGGTTTAGATGCGCCATTTATGTCGATTTATATTCCAGCCAGACTTGAGAAAAGCGGTGGCAGTAAAGCGCTTGCTGATAAATTGATCACTATGGTTGAAGATATAGTAAAAGCAGCGCCTGATAAATTTGCCTTAGCTTATTCAACGGCTGATGTTAAAGCTAACTTTGCTAAAGGTATCATTTCACTGCCTATGGGTATGGAAAATGGTAGCCCTATTGAAGGTGATTTAGCTAACCTTAAACACTTTTATGACCGCGGCATTCGTTACATTACTTTAACCCACTCAAAAGCGAATCATATCTCTGATTCCTCTTATGATGAAAATCGCCCCGCTGGCGGCTTAACTGATTTTGGTAAAACTTTAGTTGCAGAGATGAATAATATTGGCGTCATGGTTGATGTTGCTCATATCTCAGATGAGGCTTTTTATGATGTCATGGCGATAACTAAGACACCTGTTATCGCTTCACATTCTTCAGCACGTCATTTTACTCCAGGCTTTGAACGTAATATGAGTGATGAGATGATTAAGGCACTGGCGGTAAATGGTGGTGTTATTCAAATCAACTTCGGCTCTAGTTTTATCTCTCAAAAGGCTATTGATTACGGCACGTTACGTAAAGCAGCAATAAAAACTTTTATCACGGAAAACAACCTTGAAAAGGATAGTGATGAAGTTACCACCTTTAAAGCAGCATACAAGATTAGCAATCCATACCCTTTTTCTAGCCTAAGCGATGTGCTTGATCATTTTGACCATGTGGTGAAATTAGTTGGCATTGATTATGTTGGTATTGGCTCTGATTACGACGGAGTTGGTGATAGCTTGCCTACTAACCTAAAAGATGTGGCTTCGTATCCTAACTTGATCGAAGGCTTGTTAAAGCGTGCCTATAGCGAGGCAGATATTGTAAAAATTCTTTCGGGTAACGTGCTGCGTGTCTGGCAAGCTGCTGAGGCTTATGCTGCACAGCATTAGGTGTTAGAAAGTTACTAATCCTCATTAACTCATGTTAACCAGAGTTGATGAGGGCTTTTTTACAAATTAATAATTGCCAATCACTTTGCTTACGAAGCATTGATATTGGTAAATCGAATGCCCTCTATCTTCTAAGTCCTATTATTCTCAGTGGCAATGTCATTCATTAGTAAATGTCGGCAACTTACCGCCCATCATTTTATTTAGCCGCTTATCACTTTTGCCAAGGTAATTTTATATTTTCACTTAATATGGCTTTTAACAAAGGAAGTCACTTAAATATTAGGAAATATATTATGAATAAAACATTTTTAGTCATCAGCTTAATTGCTTCATGTTTATCTTCAATGGCTAACGCAGACGAAATACCAGCTAACAATGCAGCTACTTCTATTGAAGCATTAGGGATTGAGCTAAGCCTAGGCGGTAGTTACACCCAGCTAAAAGGGTTTAGCGGGGAAGGTTATAATATTTCAGCCAAGGTAAATATACTCGAAGGATTAATCAGTAAAGATAAAGAAATCCCGGTGAATTTTTATGGAAAGTTTTCTTATCAAACCAGCCATGATGACAGCGAAAATAATAGCTACTTTGATGAAACCGAGCTAGTACTTGGTGTGGAATACTTATGCTGCCAACAATATAAACTATTTATAGAAGCGGGAGATATAAGGCAGAATTTTGAACAAGGAAATACCAAGCTTTGGCAAGATTATGGTTATGTTTACAGAGCGGGTGTTGACGTTTGGACTGATATATTAACTGTTAATGTTGCATTAGAGCATCGTAATAGCATCACAAGCGATACCGGTTACCGTGCAACGTTAACGACACGTGATGGCTTGTTTACTCTCAGTTATACCGACGTAGGTGATTACCAGTCGTTAATGTTAAACGTTAATAAGCGTTTTTAAGCCAAATAAAAACTACTTTATTCTGAAAGGCTTGGTTATGATAATGCTAACCAAGCCATTGTAAGTGTTAATTTATTATTCACGATATCATTAATCAACAGGTCCGAATAAAACGCTAATGAATACACCAATAAAAATGAATAAACTGTATTACTTCTACCTACTCTCGGGGGCGCTGCTATTTTGGGCTTTTATTTTCTTTTCGGCTCGTTCAGAAAAAGAAGAAATATATTCTGTAGCGCAGCAGCTAAAGATGTTTCTCATCGTAATAATAGGAATAACAGCCATACCACATTTTATTATACGTAAGTACCTTAAAAAAAATGATCAAACCAAGCTGATTAGTTACTTTTTATTAGTACTTATCGCTGCGATTACCCTTACTTTCTTTGTAATAACTTTAGATTTCGTACTAGAACAGATATTTGATATGAAGAACATTTCTAGTAAAAAAGACGATTATTTTTTAGCCGAGTATGGTTTGTTGGGTAAGTTTGCAGAAGGTGTTTTTGCAAGTTTTTTAGTGAACTTACTCTGGTTACTGCTGTATTTAGGAATAACGTCTAACCGAGACAAAAAACTATTGACGCAGCAGCTAACGGAACAACGACTTACCAGTTTGACAAATCAAATCAATCCTCATTTTTTGTTTAATTCACTCAATACAATACGAGGAATGATTTATGAAGATCAAGATAAAGCTGCTGATTTAGTCACCCAGTTATCCTGTTTATTTCGCTACAATTTAGCCATTGATACTAAAGGGGTTACTAGCCTAGAAAACGAGCTTGAAGTGTGCCAGCAATATCTTGCTATTGAAGCTACTCGGCTAGGTTCACGCTTGCAAGTAGAACTAAATATGTCACCAAATACTTTGGCAGTACAAATACCGACAATGGGGCTACTGACCTTAGTTGAAAATGCCATCAAGCATGGTATTGCTAAGCTGAAAAGCGGTGGGCTATTAACTATTCAGGCAACAACTGACCAAGATAAAGTTATTATTGAGGTAAGTAACCCTTATGACATCGACTTACTTGAATCGGGAACTGAAATTGGCTTGGCTAATTTAAAGCAGCGTATCGCATTGATCTATGGCGATGCTGGGAGCATTTTAATTAATAAAACAAACAGTACCTTTAACGTTATGATCACGTTGCCTTATTTGAGGCATGAAAAATGACGGGTAATATCAAGGCCATTATTATTGATGATGAACGCATAGCGCGCCAAGAAATGCTTAGGCTATTAAAAAAACATCCAGAAATTGAGGTGGTCGCACAGGCCGAAAACATAGAACAGGGTGATGAGGTAATTAAAAAGCATAAGCCAGATGTTATTTTTCTCGACATTGAAATGCCCGGAGGTACAGGGCTAACCTTAGCAGAGCAGCTAAACGGAGAAATACCGATAGTTTTTTGTACCGCTTATGATGAATTTGCTGTGGATGCTTTCTCATTAAATGCTATTGATTACTTAGTTAAACCTGTTGTTCCTGCTCGTCTCGCTGACACAATTGCCAAACTATCAATAGCTGAAAACACCTCTGAAAAAACATCTCTTGGTGATGACTTTAAGTTGATGGTTAAATTTATAGATGTTATGAAAATAATCCGCCTCGGCGACATTATTCGCTTTGAGAGTATTGGTAATCATGCAGCAATTTATACGCCTCAAGGTAAAGCCTATCTACATAGCTCTTTAAATAAAATTGAAGAACGCTTAAGTGATAGCTGTTATTTTCGTGCCAGCCGTACGGATATAATACGCTTAGATGCTATTGGAAAATTAGAACTCACGGTGAGCAATGGGTTACTGGCATATTTAACCGATGGTAGCCAAGTGGAGCTCTCACGCCGACAAGCGAGTAAGTTAAAGTTACAGCTAGGTTTTCCATCTTAATAGTTTGGCGAATGCAAGTTTAGCATTATTCCGTTATATCAAGTAATCGATGAACTATTTGATGGTTTTTACTTACAAGACAAACGGTTGCTTGACGGTGTCACTGAAAAATTAAACTTATTAAGTACAATCGCTCAAACTAATAAATTTCTGAGTTACCGCTGTTTTAAAGTTATGCGAAGGTCATCCTTAAGGTAACAACTCAATGGCGCGAACTTGTAATATTGCTTCGCCGCCGTCTTTGTCGGTCAAACTTGGTGTTAAATAAATAGCATCTATATGTTCGGGTAATAAGCCAATATCTGTTGAACTAGCAGGGGTCCATTCTGGTCGATAGAAGTCTTTTAAATCGACTTCTTGCGTAGTCCATTGTCGCGCGGGCGGCAATTTTATTTGATAATGGGCATAACTTTGATCACCATTTTTGCCATATTCTTGCTGTGATAACTTAATTAACAGTGGCGTATCACATTGATACGTTAGACGTATTTTTTTTATGCCCGTTAATGAAGCGCTAGGTAATTTATGAATCAATTCAATCCATGAATTACGCTTTTCATCAATACGCGGTACACGCTTAAATTTTATCCAGATGCCACCATGTCTAATGAGTTTTTCATTAATGATAGCCTCACTGCCATAAGGGTCAGTGTCATAAGTCCATTGGTTTCTATCTAGTGCGGCATAAGTAGTCTCTGCTTGGACGGCAGTTGCTGCTAAAAGTAGTAAACTCACCATGCTAGTACGCAGTGTAGCGCTGAGAAAATTCATATTAATCCTGTAAAGTAAGGTGCGAACTGGGTGATAAAAAATAAGCTGGTCTTGTACGTTATACTCTAGCAAAATACGGGCACATTGTTTTACTAGCACTCGCGTGATTTTTTGCCGCAGGCACGAGCAATGTGCGCGTTAATATTCTGCTATTGCCAGTCGGTGAGGCCATATTTTGCTAATATCTTCTTTAACCTGCCGCTTTGCCTCAGCGTTATTAAGCCGCTATCAAATATCTTTACTAGTTTTTTACTGAGCAAAGATGAAAAGCCTAAATACAGCGGAGTAAAATCACCTTGGGTTCCGGCATAAATAATGCCTTTTTTTTCTCCTTTGGCTAGTTGGTATTGCACGGTAAATCGAGAGTCTAATAATATATCTAATCGGCCCATTTGTAGCATTTTTAACTGCTTTACTAGTGGCGAGTTACCACTGGCCGCAAAAACATGTTCGCTTTGTGCTTTGAGAAAACGGCTGAATTCTGCGCCATATTGATAACCATTAATGGTACCTAAAATAGCGTTACCTGTTAATGTCGCTGATAAGTGAGTCATACTCTGAAAGCGCCAAGGGTTATCTGCTCTGACATAAAAATCATTATATAAGCCAGCAAAGTTTAACTGACTTTGCTGAAGTTGATAACGTTCAATATGTTGTGGTGTTAAGGCGAGTACTATATCGACTTTGTTTTTTTGCGCTAGCTTTAATGCTCGAGCTAATGGCATTAAAGAAAAGGTTAACTTTATTTCGTTATCTCTAGCTATCTCCTTGACTATTTCCACCAAGAAACCCGGTAAATCTTGCTCGTCACACACATAAGGGCACCATTCATCAGAGACAACTACTAAGGCCTTAGCTTGTACAGCAGCGTTCGACAAAGTTAGCCATAGCAAGCACAATATCAGGCAGCCCGGTAATAACTTGTTAGTGATTTTAATCATGATGTTCTTTTCAAGCTAAAGTGTTGTCGTGCTATCAGTAACTACTAATGTTGCTGATAAAGATAAGTGATAGCCGTAAGTAGCCCCGAGGCCACTTACGGCTAATGAACTAAGCTGCCACTGTTTTTATACTGTTTGCACGCCATAAATAATAAAGCACAGGCAATACTAGCAAGGTTAATAACATAGCACTTGCCATGCCACCAACCATAGGGGCGGCAATACGACTCATCACTTCTGAGCCGGTACCTGAGCCATATAATATTGGTAATAAACCGACAATGACTGTGCCGCCGGTCATCATAATAGGTCTAATTCTTAACCCCGCACCACGCAGCACGGCTTGTAATATTTGCTCTTTGGTGGTGGTTTTTCCTTGGGCCGCATTGTCAGCCAATAAGGCGTGATAAGCTTGGTTTAAGTACACCAGCATGATGACACCAATTTCTACTGCTACGCCGGCCAAGGCGATAAAACCGACACCTACTGCAACCGAGAAATTGAAGCCTTGTAAATACATTAGCCAAATACTGCCGACCATAGCGAGGGGTAGTGTGCCTAAAATCATCGCCACTTCAATAACATTACGGAAGCTTAAATACAGCAATACTATGATAATGGCTAATGTTAACGGTACCACATAAGTGAGTTTAGCTTTTGCCCGTTGCATGTATTCATATTGACCCGCCCAAGTAATAGAGTAGCCAGCGGGTAATTTTAGCTGAGCATCAACCACTTTCTGAGCGTTTTCAACATAAGTGCCAACGTCTATGTCTTCTATATCAATAAAAGTCCAGCCATTTAAGCGCGCATTTTCTGACTTGATACCTGGAGGACCATCTTCAATAAATATATGAGCAACATCACCAAGGGAAATCCGTTGGCCATTGGGGGTAACTATCGGCAATAGCGATAGCTGCTCAGGGGAATTACGATAATCTTGCGGGTAACGTAAATTGACTGGATAACGCTCTAAGCCTTCAACGGTAGTGGTAACATTCATGCCGCCAATTGCCGTCGCGATTACTTGCTGAATATCACTAATATTTAAGCCATAACGAGCCGCCTTGGCTCGTTGAATATCAACTTTAATATAGCGACCACCCGCGACACGTTCCGAGTAGACCGAAGCTGTGCCGGGTACGTCAGCTAAAATAACTTCCAGTTGCTGTCCTATTTCTTGAATAACCTTGAGTTTAGGCCCTGCTATTTTGATACCTACCGGAGTTTTGATGCCGGTTGCTAACATGTCTATACGCGTTTTTATCGGCATAACCCAAGCATTGGTGACTCCAGGTAACTTCACTAAGGAATCAAGCTCTTTTTTCAAGCTAGCGGTAGTAACGCCTTCTCGCCATTCACTTTTTGGCTTGAACTGGATAAAGGTTTCTATCATGGTTAAGGGCGCCGGATCCGTGGCCGTTTCAGCGCGGCCCACTTTGCCAAAAACAGTTTTTACTTCAGGTACGGTTTTAATCAGCTTATTGGTTTGTTGTAACAGCTGCCTTGCTTGGCCAATAGAAATACCCGGATAGGTAGTTGGCATATACATTAAGTCGCCTTCATCAAGGGGCGGAATAAATTCGCTACCTATTTTATCTAACGGATATAAACCTATGAGCAGCACCACAACGGCGGCTGATAAGGTAATCTTAGGCGAATGTAACACTGCCTTGAGCGCTGGCATGTAGAGTGATGTTAAAAATCTATTGACCGGATTTTTATGCTCAGCGAGCACTTTGCCGCGAATAAAATAGCCCATCAATACCGGTACCAAAGTAATAGCTAAGGCCGCCGATGCCGCCATGGCATAAGTTTTGGTGTAGGCCAGGGGCGAAAACATTCGACCTTCTTGCGCCTCAAGAGTAAATACCGGCACAAAACTGACCGTGATAATCAACAAACTAAAAAACAGTGCTGGGCCTACTTCACAAGCGGCATCGGTGACAATTTGCCAACGATTCTCATCGGTTAATGGCGTCTTCTCTATATGTTTATGCATGTTTTCGATCATAACAATAGCGCCATCAACCATAGCGCCAATGGCAATAGCAATACCACCAAGAGACATAATGTTGGCGTTTAAACCTTGGGCATGCATGACAATAAAGGCCGTTAAAATACCGACAGGAATGCTAATTATCACCACTAAAGATGAGCGAAAATGAAAGAGAAAAATAACGCAGACTAAGGCAACGACAGCAAATTCTTCTAACAGTTTCATCGCTAGGTTTTCCACCGCACGCTCAATCAAGGCTGATCTGTCATAAACGGTGATAATTTCTACACCATCAGGTAGGCCTTTTTTTAGCTGCTCAAGCTTAGCTTTAACGCCTTTAATAACCTCTTGGGCATTTTCGCCAAAGCGCATTACCACAATACCACCGACGACTTCACCTTCACCATTGAGCTCGGCAATACCGCGGCGCATTTGTGGCCCTGTGCCAATTTGAGCGACATCTTTTAATAATAAAGGCGTACCATTTTCATTGACGCCAAGGGGAATGTTTTCCAGATCCTCAACACTTTTGATATAACCGGTGGCGCGCACCATATATTCGGCTTCGGCCATTTCCACTACCGAGGCACCAATTTCTTGGTTACCTTGTTGGATCGCCGTTTGGATCAGCGATAGAGGAATACCAAAGGCGCGTAATTTATCGGGATCAATTTGTACCTGATATTGCTTAACCATGCCACCGAGTGTGGCTATTTCAGAAACCCCTTTTACTGTTTGTAATTCAAACTTTAAAAACCAATCTTGTAAACTACGTAGTTGGCTTAGATCATGTTGACCCGTTTTATCAACCAGTGCATATAGGTAAACCCAGCCAACTCCTGTGGCATCAGGGCCTAGTTGTGGCCTAGCTTCGCTAGGTAAACTAGGGCCTACTTGGCTTAAATATTCTAAAACGCGAGAGCGTGCCCAATAAAGGTCGGTATCTTCGTCGAAAATAACATAAACGTAAGAATCGCCAAAAAAGGAGTAACCACGTACAGTTACCGCGCCAGGTACCGATAACATGGCAGTGGTTAATGGATAAGTTACTTGTTCTTCAACAACTTGTGGTGCTTGGCCAGGGTAGCTGGTTTTGATGATAACTTGCACATCAGATAAATCAGGCAGGGCATCAATCGGGGTGTTTTTTACTGAATATAAACCAACACCCACGAGTATCATGGTGGCCAGTATGACAAAGAAGCGATTGTTTACCGACCAGCGAATAATAGCTGTAATCATTACAGACCTCCTTTAAGCATGAGTGCCTGAGGCATTTCCTCAGGCATGTTATGTTTCATGCTTGAGTTCATTGCCATAGCGCTAACAATAATGAATTCACCGTGATGAATTTCGAAGGTGAACATCAAATAAGCATCGACAGTAAAAAGTGTCATATCAACATTTTCTGCGACTATGAAGTCAACAGTCGCCGCTGCTCGACCCCATTTTTCGATGGCTTCACGGTGTAGAGTAACCATGCGGTGGGCTGACATAACCGAGCTTACTGTGCCATTTACCGTGGCACTGCTGACGGGTTTGTCACCATTTTGTTCAATATTAATAATGCGATAATCGTTGTCACTGACTTTTTCAATCTCAACACGGATAGTCATATCTGCTTTTAGTTGAGAAAAGTCGACTGAGTCTAAAGCGATAAAGTCCATGGTCATTTCTGGCCAGTCCCATGCTGGGATAGCCGGGTGAGCTAAAGTTAGCATCTTATGATCTGCCATTAGGCTAACTATGCTGGCATCGACCCACACTGTGCTGGGCACTGAATCATGGTTCATACGTTTAAAGTCAGAGGTTTTACTCGATTCAGAGTCGAGTAAAAATTGCGCCGAACTAACCACTTTTTCACCTGCGCTCAGGCCGGATAATATTTCCACATGATGGCTATCAAAACGTCCAACACTAACGGCGATAGATTTAAAGTTTCCTTCGCCCAGGGCTAATACCACACGGTCTTGATTGCCGGTGCGAATTAGCGCCTCTTTGGGTATTAATAGTGCTTTTTCATCACTGCTAGTATGAATGGTAATTTGCGCAAACATATTAGGCTTAAATTCACCATTTTCATTGTTAAAGCGCAACCTGACTTTTACCGTGCGGGTTTTTGCATCTAAGATGGGGTAAACGTAATCTATCTTACCTTGCCAGGTTTTACCCGGTAAATAATCTAGGCTCATGGTCACCGCTGTGCCTTGTACTACTTGATTTGCCTGGCGCTCAAATACTTCGGCAACCACCCAAACTTGTGATAAATCACCAATAGACATTAAGGTTGAACCAGGCTTAACAAAAAAACCTTCCCGTATTTCTAGGCTTTCAATGACGCCATTTTGTGGCGCATAAAAGGTAATGTTTTGTTGCACCTTATGCGTTTTTTTAAGCTTTTTAATGGCTGATTTTGGTAATTGTAGCGCCACTAAGCGGTTTTCTGCCGCGGTAATTAAACGGCTATTTTTTCGGTCTATGGCGAGTAAAAACTCTTCTTGGGCATTGACTAGCTCAGGAGAATAAATATCATACAGTGGCTGGCCTTTTTTTACTGCATCGCCAATGGCTTTAACATAAAGTTTTTCTATCCAGCCTTCTACTCTAGGATGAATATGTACTAAGGTATCTTCATCAAAGGTGACATAACCTACGGTATCAATTTGTGTATGTAATATTTTAACTTCGGCAATTACGGTACGAACACCTAAGTTATTAACGACATTGGGGGAAATACGAATAGTGCCGACACCTTCATCTGGCCCTGAACCATCGTCAGCATAATAGGGGATTAAATCCATACCCATAGGTGACTTTCCGGCTTTATCGCGACGATAATTAGCATCCATAGGGGCAACCCAATAAAGCGGCTCACTGCTGGCACTACTGTCGCTATTAGTTAGGTTACTTTGGGGCGTGAATATGGTGTAAGCCGTTACGGTAAGAGCGGCACCAAAAATTAAGCCAACTAGACTGGCTTTAACTGTTGAGGTTTTAGTTGCTGTCATTATTGTTCTCCCGCTATGTTATTGGCGGTACTTAACGAGCCAACAAATAAGTAATTTAATTCTAAAATAAGCTTTTGCTCTGCGACCTGAATGCCTAAGTCGTCAATTTTGGCATTGAGCACAGCAATACGTGAACGCACTACTTCAGCAAAGTCACCGTAATCATTGGTGTAAGCGGTTAATGACGCTTCTGCCTGATCTTCAACTTGTGGTAAAAGTCGCGTTCGGTAGAGAATTTTTCGTTCTTCTAAGCGTAATAAACGGCCTTTGGCACTTGAAAAAGCACCCAGTAGTTGACGTAATAACAGTATTTTTTCTGTTTTCACCGCCTCAGTTTTTGAAATTGCGGATTTTACCACCATATCTTGGCGGTTTTCAGTAAACAGCGGCAAATCGAAGGTGATGCCAACAGAGAGGAAATCTGAGCGGCTATTACCCATAGGGTCATTACCACGATAACCATAACTGGCATTAACTCCCCACTCGGGTTGATATTGCTGCTCGGCTAAGTGAATGCCGGTTTTACTGGCAGATATTTTTTTATCCAGCGCAAATACGGCGGGGTGATTAGCAAAGTGTTTTGCGAGCACTTCCACAGACAACCAAGTTTTACCATAAACAAGCTTGTTATTGAGTAAATCAAGTTGTGGTAATTGCTGGGCTAATTGTATGTTGTGCAGTTGGCTAATAGCATCTTGCTGGCTATTGGCACTGGTAGTAAAAGCCGTCGATAGCCATTGCGCCAACATACCCAAATAGGCATTTTTTTGTTGCGCTAATATATCTAACCTGTCATCGAGGCGAGTTAATTCAAGTTGCGCTCGAACAATATCTTGTTGGCTGGTCTTGCCTAAGGCAGAAGAGTAACTGGCTTGAGCGACATCAGCTAATTGTTCGAACAAAGAACGATTTTTTTCAATAAGGCTAATACTTTGCTGAACCCGAAAGGCATCAAGCCATAAGGTACCTACGGTAACGGCGATTTTAGCTTTTCGGTCGGCCCGTTGAAAAGGGTAAGCTTCACTTTCAATACGTAATTGTTGATTTTTAATGGCCAGGCTATCGCCACGTGGAAACATCTGGGTAATACCTACCTTAAGCTGGGTCATACCTTCTTGATAAAAATCAAAGCCATCGGTTGGTAAATTTGCCAGCCCAATGGACATTTTGGGATCTGGCATACTAGCCGCAGCATGACTCATGGCCTCAACTGCTTGTTGCAGATGTTTATTTCCCGTTAGCCAAGGGTCATTTTTTTGCGCGGTTGTCACTGCGCTATTAAATGACAAAATTTGTTCATTGTTAGCCGCTTGACTCATTGGGCTAACGCTAAAAAGGCAACTTAAGGCTATGGCACTGGCAACTGAGCTTATTTTGGTCTGACTTGGTTTATTGCTAATCATTAGAATTGCTCCTGATAATTATTAAGCTCGGCGTAAATACCATAACTACCGTCAGCGTTAAGTAAAATGACTTGGTAGGGCATAAATTTATCCCCTATTTCCATACCAGGTGTACCAATTGGCATAGCGGGTACCGATAAACCAAGGGCATTTTTGGGTGGCTGAGCTAAAAACTGATGAATGAATTTAGCCGGTACATGACCTTCAAAAACATAGCCGTCTTTTGACACTGCGGTATGACATGAACGATATTGCGGCGCTATGCCCTTAGCTTGCTTGAAGGCCGATAAATTTTCGTGGTTATGAGCTTTAGTGGTAAAACCGTGTTGCTCAATATGATCTATCCATTTCTCACAACAACCACAAGTAGGGCTTTTATACACTGTAAGTATCGGGTGCAGTGTCGTAGTTTGCGTGGTTGCTATTGCTGATGTGAAAGCTACTGGCGTTGCCCGGTCAATTTTTGGCGGGGTCACTTTCTGCTTAGCTACGGGCGTTGATTGCGTGTTTTGTTCTGAACAAGCACTAAGCAGTAATAAGCTAGCGAAAAGGCTAATAGCTATAGTGGCTTTAACGGGAAAAGAAAATGAAAACATAACTCCCTCCTTGGGGGAAAATTTAACAATATGAGTACTTAAGGTAATTACCGTACTTTGTCGTGATTGATTCTAAAATTTATATATTTTTTAATACGTTTAATGCTGGAACTGCTTAACGGCCAACCGATAAGGTGTGCTTTGTTAAATACTTTAGCAATAAACTTTAGACGTAATGAGGCTGTGTTTAGCTCAGAATAGGAGGTCGATAAAGGGAGGTAAGGGTATTACTGGCAATAAAAGCACTAGAGGAAACTATCTTATTCGCTATGGCAATTTCAGTGTGGTAATTAATAATGGCTGTAAATGCTGAGATGGTAGAGCAACCACTGGTTAAGCAGTCACATTCTTGCGCACAACATTCTTCTGTAGCTGTTGTTTCGCAAGATGTTGTACTGAGTGTTGATTCATCGCACTCAGACATAGCGCTCATTTGGTGTTTTGAGTTAACTGCCATTGCCATATGCTGATGTGGACTTTTTGCCGATGACATACCAGGCATAGACTGCATACTGGTCATGCTATAAAACATAGTCATTGATGCCACTGATTGAGCAATAAAGATCAAACACAGTAATATCACCAGCAATGTTTTATTTAAAAATGTAGGCACAAGCACACTTAAATTATGAAATAACTATTATTATTCTAGCATTAATAAAAACATAATATCAATAACTAGCTATTTGTTATCTTGCCATTTTTACCTTGGCTCAGGTAATACCCATGCTAATTACAATGGCTACTAGTTAATAAATAAGGGCTTTTCGGCTATGGGCGGTAGTTACAGCATCACCAGTGGTATGGTGATGATCCCGTTTATGTTTGGTGTTGGTATTATTTTTTATAACAGTAAAAACCCCATTGGCTGAGTCTTAGCTTTAGCACCATGACGTCATTTGATTTAATTGTTATCTTAGTTTTGGCAATGGGTGGCTTAGGTTTGTTTTTACGCTCGTTGAAGAAAATTGATGCCGCCTTGCCAGCTGACTAATATTGATTAATTAGCAGTAATCGCAGCGAATAATGTCTCGCTGGGCAGTGAATTTTGAGGGTATAAATAATATTTTCAACTCCGCTATTGGATAACTGTTTAGCTGCTGTTTTGATTAGATTTAGTTATGATTTAGCTTTAATGAATTAGCGTTTATAAGCTATAAATTGACCTATTACCGAAAAAAGTTGCTTGAATGACGTGATTTTTTGTGTAACATAAAAGTGATTCTTATTCTTCGTGAGTTACCATGTTACCAACGTTCACTAAAGCCTTAATGGTATTGCTACTGTGTTTGACCTTTATCGGTCAAGTCATGGCGTCTACCCTTATGCCTTATCATATGATGAATATGATGAATATGAATGAAGTGACAATGCAGCAACAATCTCATGATATGGCCATGATGGCTGACAATGCTGAGCAAATGGCGAGTGATAGTGCAACTGCAACGAATGATTGCTGCACCAATGACTGTGAATGTTTAATTGCTGGTTGCTCAACATTTGCAGCATTGAGCCAAACTGCTCAAACAGAGTTTAATATGGCCTCTGCTTCGAAGATTCACTGCATTACCACATCAGCTCTGAGCCAATACCTAACCTCCCTATACCGACCGCCAATATTGAGTTAAATAGAGCATAAATGTGTCCAGAATTTGGTTCATTTACTGCGCTAGCTCATACCAAACAGAGCAATATATTAGTCCGATTGGTATTACCTCAGGCACCTTGACGGCTACGTCAATTCAAAGTTTTTCTAAAGAAAACTCTGCTATTTTTAATAGTAGCTTTTGAAAAAATAGGTTATCAACCCATATTTGATAACTTGCCTTGTCGCCATGTTTTTTATTGCTCTTTAAAGCAATATTAGCACTGACATTACTTATAAAACTGCACGTTATAGCAGTACGTTTACCTTGTTAAACAACACCTAGGAACACACATGAATACCATTAAATTATTACTTACGATTACTTTATTATTTATTTCTTCATCGGTATTAGCACATGCCGGCTTAAAAACTTCATTACCAAAAGACGGCGCTATGTTAATGGCAAGTCCAAAAGTGTTGCAGTTGGTTTTTACTAAGGATGTTCGCTTAGTGAAACTTACCCTGGCCGATAAAAGTGGTGCTCTGCTGCCCATTGAGTTTAAACCTTCAACCACAGCAGCGAGCTCTTATAAGCTTGTTTTACCCAATTTACCGAGCAGCAACTACCAAGTTAATTGGACTGTTATGGGCATGGATGCTCATAAAATGAAAGGAAAATTTACCTTTATGGTTCATGGGGCAGCTACCAAGGTAATGAACAACCATAAAGAAAAGCCATCTAATGGTCAGCATAATCATTAGGAGCAGTTAACATGGAAATATCACCTTGGGACATCGCAATTATTATCAGTAAACTAATGATATACATTGGCATATCTGGTGCTGTTGGTGGTATTTTCATCTATTGGTTAGTTATCAAACGAGGTTACCCATTCAATTTACGGCGGCACTGTCAACTTCTGCTCTTACTCGGTGTTTTTGGCACAATTTTGAATTTCTTTATGCAAGTAGGGGCTTTTGCCGAAGCAGGGCTATCAGGTGTTTTTGACGCCTTTTATAACTCCTTGTTGTGGCAATCAAATGCTGGTGAGTCACTTTTATATCGCCTTGCCGGCTTTATACTGGCATTAATTTCAGTGTCTAAAGGCATAGCAACTGGGCAATATCGTCGGATATTTTTAGTTACTTTTACCTTAAGTGCTTTACTACTGGTGCGTTCGTTCAGTGTTATTGGTCATACCGCCGAGATGAATTTGGTTTGGCAATTGTTATTGAATTTACATGTGCTACTCGTTTTCTGCTGGCTAGGCTCACTTTGGCCGCTGTGGAAAGCCTGTGGAGCTTTATCTGCACCTGTTTTACATGATGTTATGCAGCAGTTTGGCTACTATGCCAGCTATATTGTTTCGCTCTTGATACTTTGTGGCTTGATGGTGGCTTATCAACTGTTTGGCTCAATAGCTAGCTTGTTTTTTACAAGTTATGGGCAAAGTTTTTTATTAAAACTTGCTTTAGTCATGGGCATATTGCTGATCGCTGCGCAGCATAAATTTAACTTGGTCGCTAAACTAATAAAAAATGAGCAGGGTAAACAAGCCCTAGCTCGCTCTATTCAATGGGAGATGATTTTAGCCTTGGGAATTTTACTGACCACCACTTGGCTTACTACTGTCGTTGGACCTGATTATTAAATAAAAATTAAAAATTCACACAAAAGAGAGAAGCTATGAAAAGTTATAAATTACTATGTTTCACCGTACTATTTTCGGCCCTGGTACCGACCGCTTATGCCCATGACGATGCTAAAAAAGCACAGACAAAGTCTAGTATGTTTATCGGCGTCGATACCATGGCGGCTAAGGTCGTTCAGCGTTTTCATCAGGCACTAAAGTCTGGCGATAAAGTTACTGCTCGGCAGTTACTGGCAGACGATGTACAAATATTTGAAGGGGGCGGAGTAGAGCGTTCGGCTGATGAATATGCCAGTCATCATATGTTGTCAGATATGAAATATCTAGCAGCAGTAAATAGCAAAACATTAGAGCATAATGTCAAGGTTATGGGTAACACCGCGGTATCAATGTTTCGTAGTCAAACTACAGGGATGTTCAAAGGCAAAGAGCGTAATTACCAAAGCATGGAGACGCTGGTCTTAGAAAAACAACAGGGTGAATGGAAAATAATTCGTATCCATTGGTCTAATTAAACAATCTGGGTAGATGTTACGCTAGCCGATTTTTGACTAACGGTTGCGTTTAATTCACCGGCAATAGACTTGCTATTGCCGGTGGATATCGGTTGAGTTAAATACAAGGATTAAGCTAGCGATAGCAGCATAGTTAATTTAAAAAGGTTTGATAGGCAAGGTTATCGCTTTCTTCTTGCCATTGATAACCCAGTGCATCAAGGTGTTTAAAAAATGCCTCTTGCTGATTTTTATCTAGATCAAAGCCGGCAAGTACTTGCCCAAAAGCTGCGCCATGATTACGATAATGAAATAGCGTGATATTCCAATGTTCACCCATAGCATCTAAGAATTTCTCTAAGGCGCCTGGATGTTCAGGAAATTCAAAACTAAATAGTCGCTCTTTTTTACTGTCTTCTGCATTACTCGGATTTTTACCGCCTATCATATAGCGAACATGTAATTTGGCTAACTCATTATCGGTAAAGTCTCTCACTTGATAGTTAGCACTAACTAAACCTTGCAGTAACTCTTGGCGCTCTTGCACACTACCGTCTAAACGGACACCAACAAAAATTTCTGCGCTCGGTTTACCCGAGTAGCGATAGTTAAACTCAGTAATTGTGCGGTTGCCTAATGCTTGGCAAAAACGTTTAAAACTGCCTTTTTCTTCTGGGATAGTCACCGCTAAAATGGCTTCTTTTTTCTCGCCGAGTTCACAACGCTCGGAGACATAGCGCAAGGTATGAAAGTTCATATTCGCGCCGGATAAAATCGCTGCTAGTTTTTCGTCGCCCTTGCTAGTTTGACAATATTTTTGTAAGCCAGCTAATGATAAAGCACCGGCAGGCTCAGCAATAACACGGGTTTGTTCAAAGATATCTTTTATTGAGGCACAAATTTCATCGGTAGAGACTGTCATGACTTCATCACAATAATGCTGGATTAACTCGAAAGTGTGTGCACCAATACGTTTAACCGCGACACCATCAGCAAATAAGCCAACATGTTCCAGGTCAACAGGCTTGCCAGCGTCAAGGGCAGCTTTTAAACAAGCTGAGTCCTGAGCTTCCACCCCGATGATTTTTGTACTTGGACTTAATTGTTTTAAATATACTGCCATGCCAGCAAGTAAGCCACCGCCGCCGACAGGAATAAAAACCACATCGGCATTGGGTAACTGCTGTAATAGTTCTTTAGCGACTGTGCCTTGACCGGCAATAACCTCAATATCATCAAAAGGATGAATAAGGGTTTTATTTTCGGCTTTGGCATACTCAATAGCAGCGGTTTGTGCTTCATTATAGCTATTACCAACTAAGCGTACTTCAGCGCCAAAACGTCGGACATTATCGACTTTAATCTCTGGGGTAGTCTTAGGCATAACTATGGTCGCTTTAATGCCTAACTTATTGGCCGCCAGTGCTAAGCCTTGCGCGTGATTACCGGCAGAGGCGGCAATCACGCCATGAATACATTGCTCTTCACTTAGGCTATTGAGCTTATTGTAGGCACCGCGTAACTTAAACGAATGCACAGCTTGTTGATCTTCACGTTTTAAATAAATTTGGTTATTTAAGCGAGCAGATAATTTAGTGAGCTGCGTTAACTCGGTTTCAACCACAACATCATAAATTGGCGCTAATAGAATACGTCTAAGGTAATCTAGTTGCGTTGCATGTTTTGCTTCTTGTGCCGAGAGTAGTGCCTGTGTTTCTGTCATAGTATTGCCTAAAAAATATATCGCCATAGCGATCAATTGGAGTCGTTACGTATCAACTAAGCTCAAGTAGAACACGGTTAATTATTTGGCTTAAGCGCAGCTTTAGCAACGCTCATAGCTAACATTGCTTCGCTACGATGAGCCATGTCTGTTTTTGCGCCGTGGCAATTAAATAGCCATACCCAAGTATAAATTAGCCAGCCATGTTCTTATACCTAGATGAGGATATGAGTGGTCAGCACATTTTCTAATAAAACTTCAGCTATGTTACTGGTGCTAACCTGTATGGCACTGCTGGTTTTTAAGCGCTACATTGCGGTATTTTTGTTGGGCTAGCGTCTACTTTGACATCCTTGATGTCGATCAATTTGTTAATTTGATCAATAAGCAGAGAAATAGGGCGATCACTGCTGACAGTCATAGTAATAGTAGCAACATTATTACCGGTATTTACTTCGGCATTCATGGCATTAATTAAGAAGCCGCGATAACGAGTGACTTGTAAAATTCGTTCTAGCACCACTTGTTTATCGTCAGCCATAATGACTAGTTGATACTTATTCATCTTAAACACCCTCCATCATTTTATCATTTGCGGTATTTGGCGGTACTAATGGCCAAACATTCTCTGTGGCATCAATTTTCACTTGTAAAAAATAAGGACCATCATGATCTAGCATCTCTTCAATGGCAGCTTTGACTTCACTCTTTTTAGTGATCTGCTGTGATTTTATATCGAACGCCCTCGATAACATAACAAAGTCCGGGTTATCTGATAAATCTGTTTCACTTAATCTACCGTCAAAAAACAGGTCTTGCCATTGACGCACCATACCCAATTTTGCGTTATCAATCAGCACAATTTTTACCGGGATTTGGTAGCGTTTGATCGTAGCCAGCTCTTGAATA
Source organism: Colwellia sp. MT41 (assembly GCF_001444365.1). Classification (NCBI taxonomy): domain Bacteria; kingdom Pseudomonadati; phylum Pseudomonadota; class Gammaproteobacteria; order Alteromonadales; family Colwelliaceae; genus Colwellia; species Colwellia sp. MT41. The sequence goes on along the minus strand of NZ_CP013145.1, from coordinate 4,100,906 downwards.
TTCATCATAATTGAGCCATCACCCGAGATAACAATAACGGTATCGTGCGGTCGTGATATTTGCGCGCCAATCGCTGCCGGTAAACCAAAACCCATAGTACCCATGCCGCCACTGGTTAAAAAATTACTTGGATCATCAAAGCTCATATGCTGTGCAGCCCACATTTGATGTTGGCCAACATCCGTGGTTACACACGTGTTACTTGGCATTAAATCACTTACGGTTTTTAATAGCGCTGGGGCATAAATATTGTCGCCTGGATGATCATAGCGCCAAGCAAAATCAGTTTTCATTTGCTGTACTTTCTGTTGCCATGCTTTGATTGCTAGCGGCATAGTTAGTAGTGGTAAATTGCCTTTTAAATCACCTAAAATGGCAGCATCAGCGGTGCGGCGTTTATTAATTTCAGCGGTATCAATATCAAAATGAATAACCTTGGCATGTGGAGCAAACTCATCTAGTTTACCGGTAACTCGGTCATCAAAACGAGCGCCAACCACCACTAATAAATCACTTTCCTGCACGGCAATGTTGGCCGCTTTAGTACCGTGCATGCCTAACATGCCCAGGTAGTTGTCATTATCAGGGTTAATTGCACCTAAGCCCTTTAAGGTTGAGACACTTGGCATGCCGGTTTTATTAGCAAACTCTCGAACTTCATCGATAGCACTGGCCATACCGACACCGCCACCTACGTACAATATAGGCTGTTTGGCATGGGTTAATAATTCAAGGGCTTTACTGATATCAGCCAGCGGTAATTTAACCTTGTTTTTTAAGTGCGATAATTTGTCGAAACGTTGAGTTACTGCGGCTAATTGTATGTCTTTTGGAATATCTACCAGTACTGGGCCATGGCGACCTTCCAGAGCAATTTCAAAGGCTTGATATAAAACTTCTTCAAGATCATTAATATCGGTTACTTGAAAAGAATGCTTAGTACAAGCAAGGGATAAACCAAAAATGTCAATTTCTTGAAACGCATCACTACCCATAGCAGAAGTAGGAACTTGACCGGTAATGGCAACAATAGGAATTGAGTCGGCCAATGCATCGGCAAGACCAGTGATTAAGTTTGTTGCCCCTGGACCTGAGGTAGCAAAACAGACACCTACTTTGCCGGCAGCACGGGCATAACCAACCGCAGAAAATGCTGCTCCTTGCTCATGACGGCATAAAAAATGTTTCACATCACTGTCGTATAAAGCGTCATAAATCGGCATTATGGCGCCACCGGGGTAGCCAAAAACGTGCTGTACGCCATGTTCTTTTAACACTTCAAATAATAATGCGCTGCCTGTTAGCGTTTTACTCTCGGTCATGATGATTCCAACTGTTATCTTGTTAATGTCTATATTGTCAGCGTTTTATATTTTAATAAAATGCATAATAAAATTTAGTAACAAAGTACTAAAAAGAAAACCCTCGGTTCTTGCGAAGCGAGGGTTTGTTATTTGTTTGCATATTTTTCTTTCGCTCAACAAAACCCTCGAGATGATCTAATAATCACCACGACGAGAAGGTTAATAATAATTGAGTTGAATTTATGCATTTTATCTCTTTACTGGATTTATTTTGCGTCGTCTAATTTTTGTTATTTTTATGTTCAGCGTCGCTTACTTATTAAATTAGTACCATAGCTCTAATCCTATGTGCAAGTTTTTTTGTTATAGCTTTTTTGTGTGCTAATCGACAATAGGTAATAAACCCATTTCATCATATTTGAACTACACTGGAAAAATGGAATCAATAAAATGGAACTTTTATGTCACTTTCCTGTGTGTATAGTCGAGCTCGAGTTGGTCTTGAATCTCCTCTCGTTACTGTTGAAGTTCACCTAGCGAATGGCCTGCCGGCATTCAATATTGTTGGTTTACCAGAAACCTCGGTAAAAGAAGCAAAAGACCGAGTACGTAGTGCCATTATCAACTGCGGCTATGAGTTTCCCGCTAAGCGCATCACTATCAACTTAGCACCGGCCGACCTACCCAAGGAAGGCGGCCGCTTTGATTTACCTATTGCTGTTGGTATTCTCGCGGCGTCCGAGCAGTTACCACCAGTGGATTTATCCCAATATGAATTTGCCGGTGAATTGGCTTTATCGGGTGAACTCAGAGCCATTGTTGGTGAAATCCCTGTCGCTATGGCATGTAGTCAAAGTCAGCGAACCTTGATAATTCCCATGCAAAACACCGAGCAAGCTAGTTGGGTCAAGCAAGCAAAAATTCATGGCATTAGCCATTTAACCCAGTTGTTTCCACACTTTGCCGGTCAAAAAGTTTTACCCTTGGTTACTGAACAGCTCATTGCCGAAGAGTTGGGTGGACAAGGGTTAGATATGAGTGATGTCATGGGCCAGCCCTTGGCAAAACGTGCTTTAGAAATGGCCGCCAGTGGGGGTCATAATTTATTGTTTATCGGTCCGCCGGGAACAGGGAAAACCATGTTAGCCAGTCGTTTAGCAGGAATTCTACCGCCAATGACCGAGCAAGAAGCACTAGAAGTCGCTGCTATTCAATCGATTAGCCATCATGAGATTACTCGTAACTCTTGGTTTACTCGACCGTTTCGTGCCCCTCATCACACGGCTTCGTCAGCTGCTTTAGTGGGCGGTGGCAGTCAGCCTAAACCTGGGGAAATTACTTTAGCGCACAATGGCGTGCTTTTTTTAGATGAATTGCCTGAGTTTGAACGAAAAGTATTAGACGTATTACGTGAGCCAATGGAATCGGGAGAAGTCACTATCTCGCGAGCTTTACACAAACAATGTTTTCCAGCACGTTTTCAACTGATTGCCGCGATGAACCCTAGCCCAACGGGTTTTTATAACGATAAACGCAGCACACCAGAGCAAGTGTTGCGCTATTTAAATCGTTTATCGGGGCCATTTCTTGATCGAATTGATATTCAAATTGAAGTGGCCAGATTACCTCGCGGTACCTGGGCACAGAGCAGTCAAAAAAATGAAACAAGTGTCCAAATACAACAGCGAGTGCAAGTCTGTCGGGCGATTCAGTTACAAAGACAAGGCAAAGCTAATGCTCATATCAGCAGTCGGGAGTTGAAACAATATTGCCAGTTAACTGCTGATGACAATGAATTTTTAGAGCTAGCGGTAGAAAAATTGGGTTTATCAACCCGTGCACACCATAAAATTTTAAAAATCTCTCGTACGCTAGCGGATATGGAAAAATCGCCAGAAATTCTTCGCAAGCACTTGACCGAAGCGTTATCTTATCGGGCGATGGATCGGTTGTTACGTCACTTAACCAGCGCAATTGCCGTTTGATTTAAGCTGGGTATGTTAAGAAATCGCCTGAAAAAAGGCTTTAATGAGTGGCTGGGCTTTTGATTGATTCAAACAACAAACGCCAAGTTCGAACGGCTCTATTTCGCCGATATTCGCGAGATTTCTCACTTTATCTTTTACCGGGCTGTTATCCACCACCACTTGCGGCACTATGCCAACGCCACAACCTAAAGCAACCATACTGACCAAGGCTTCATGTCCTGAAACCGTGGCGTAGATCATAGGTTTGCCTTGCTGTTTTTTACGATACCAGAGTTCAAATCGTTTTCGAGCGGCACCATGTTCGGGCAAAATTATCGGAATTTTTGACCAAGTAAGTACGTTTTCACTCAGCTGCTGCTGTACTTTACACGCCATAGTTGGCGCAATCACCGCCATGGCTATGGTATCTAAGTGATGAAAGTAAACACTACGAGGTAACTGCTCTGGTGCGGCAGCGATAGCAAAATCAACGGATTGATTTTGTACTTGTTCCAGGGCATCAGCAGCATCACCCGTGGTTAACATGATCTCTACCAAAGGATGGCGAGCACGAAATCGTTCCAGCAAGGGCGGTAAATGGCTGTACGCCGCGGTAACGGAACAGTAAATATGAAGTTTCCCGGTTAGCTCAATTTGTTTTTCAGCAAGAGATTGCTTAAAACTATGCCATTGCTCAAGCTGTTGCTCGGCATAAATTTTGAATTTCTTGCCAATCTCGGTAAGTACCACAGTGCGATTGTCGCGATGTAATAACTCACCGCCGACTTCATCTTCCAGTCGTTGAATTGCCCGACTCAGTGTGGATGGGCTAATGTGATGAGCACGTGCCGTTTTAGCAAAGTGTAAACTTTGGCTCAAATGGCTAAACATCGATAGTGCTTTTTGATCCATGACTTTCCGTAGGCGTGATTTTAATCGCGCAGGTATATTTATATAGTTCGTTGCAAAAAACGCAACGTGATGGTGCGAATATATCACTTTTTGCAACAAGAAGGCTAGGTTATGATGTTTACATGGTAAAAAGCATGGTAAAAAGTATCGTCAGAAAGCTGACTTTGTTTTTAACTAATATCCAGAACAAAATTTAAAGGAATCAACATGAGCAATTATTTCAATACCTTAAGCCTACGTGAAAAGTTAGGTCAATTAGGCCAATGTCGTTTTATGCAACGTGAAGAATTCAGTGATGGCTGTAACTTCATCAAAGACTGGAACATTGTTATTGTTGGTTGTGGTTCACAAGGTTTAAACCAAGGTTTAAACATGCGTGATTCTGGTTTAAATATTTCTTATGCGCTACGTGATGCAGCGATTAGCGAGAAACGTCAATCATGGCAGTGGGCTACTGAAAATGGTTTTACTGTTGGCAACTATGCAGAATTGATTCCGCAAGCCGATTTAGTATTAAACCTAACACCTGACAAACAACATACTTCTGCCGTTACTGCGGTCATGCCGTTGATGAAGCAAGGCGCTACGCTGTCTTACTCACATGGTTTTAATATTGTTGAAGAAGGCATGCAAGTTCGCCCTGATATCACCGTGGTTATGGTGGCACCTAAGTGTCCAGGTACTGAAGTACGTGAAGAGTATAAACGTGGTTTTGGTGTACCAACACTTATCGCCGTTCATCCAGAAAATGATCCACAAGGTAACGGTTTAGCCATTGCGAAGGCTTACGCCAGTGCCACTGGTGGTGATAGAGCGGGTGTTTTACAGTCATCTTTCATTGCTGAAGTTAAGTCTGACTTAATGGGTGAGCAAACTATTCTTTGTGGTATGTTGCAAACGGCTGCGGTATTAGGTCACCAGCAATTAGTCGCCCAAGGCATGGATGCAGCTTATGCACGTAAATTATTACAATACGGCTTAGAGACAACTACTGAAGGTCTTAAGCATGGTGGCATCACTAACATGATGGACAGATTATCAAACCCGGCGAAAATAAAAGCCTTTGATATGTCAGAAGAATTAAAAGTGATTTTACGTCCGTTATTTGAAAAACATATGGATGATATTATTGAAGGTCACTTCTCGAAAACTATGATGGCAGATTGGGCTAATGATGATATTAACTTATTAACATGGCGTGCAGAAACTGCTGAGTCTACCTTTGAATTAGCCGCTGATTGCGCAACAGAAATTACTGAACAAGAGTATTACGACAAGGGAATTTTCGTCATTGCTATGATCAAAGCCGGCGTTGAACTTGCTTTTGAAGCTATGGTTGAGGCTGGCATTGTTGAAGAGTCGGCTTATTACGAGTCACTGCATGAAACACCATTAATTGCTAACTGTATTGCGCGTAACAAGCTATACGAAATGAACGTGGTTATTTCTGATACTGCCGAATACGGTAACTACTTATTTACTCATGCGGCAGTGCCCTTGCTTGCAGATTTTACGCAAAAATTAACCCTTGAAGAATTAGGCGAAGGGTTCAAAGACAGTTCGAATAATGTTGATAATGCTCGTTTAATTGAAGTAAACGAAGCTATTCGCAGTCATGGTGTTGAAGTGATTGGTAAAAAATTGCGTGGTTACATGAAAGATATGAAGAAAATTGCTAGTGCAAAATAATACTCGTATCTTGAAGTAGAGCGAGTATAAGTAACTAAAAACGGCAGCTGAATTCAACGTCAATGCCGTTTTTTATTGCCTGGATATTTAATACCAATTTGATTAAATTTCTTCCCAACTCAGAGCTATACTCGATGTTCAATAATTAGGCAAACTCGTTTCGGTTTAGTCACTCTAAATCAAATGAATTTAACGAAGTTAGTGGGCATCGAGTAAGCTCCCAAGGGCGAGTTTAAAAGGCTTACACGCTGCGTTATTGATTTTTGAGAAGGGAATAACCATTCTCTTCAAACAATGCCTTGCCTCTAAGCCTTTTATCTCTCGCTGAGTGGGAAAGAACTTAATCAATTTGGTATAAGTGAAAATTTTGCTATTAATTGCCGAACATTAAAAACGTCTTAACAAGGAACAAACCTATGTCAGAGTTCAAACAAGTTACCATAAGCAAAGCCGCCAATGTCTATTTCGATGGCAAAGTCACCAGCCGTAAAATTACCTTTAGTGATGGTAGTTTTAAAACCTTAGGCATTATGATGCCAGGTGATTATAAGTTTGCCACCAATGAACAAGAACTGATGGAAATTACCGCCGGAGAGTGTGAAGTTTTACTTAGCGGTGCCAGTGATTGGCAAAGTATCAGCGCCGGACAATCTTTTAACGTTGAAGCTAATAGCTCCTTTGAGATCAAAGCTAAAACCTTAGTGGATTATTGTTGTACTTATATAAGTTAAGTTAATAAACCAATTAAGGATTTATTCGCTTTAATTGGTTTGATAGTAATAAGTGTTAGCCGATATTTTTATTACATCATCATACTTATAACCAAGGGAGTTTCTTGTTCCAATCGTTGGGACTTCACTCGGTTCAGTTGTTATTTTTATGCCCCAGTGGTTATTACTTATACCACCCAAAATAATATTAGTTAAAGAATCACTTTCTCTTACTATGGCTATTATATTGTTATTTACCATCAGTTCTCTTATATGAGTCGAGTTTTCTACATAACTCTGGTATTTAGGTAAGTCAGTAACTTTTTTGTATCGGCTAAAGTTAGCTGAGGGAATAAAACCTGCGACAGCTGATGGTTGGTAAAGCAAAATTTCAGGTGGTGAAAAAAAGGCATTATTAATACGATATACATGCTCGGTGAGCGGCTTGATAATTTTCACCTCATGATTCTCTTTAAAAAAACTCTCTATCGCGGTAACTTCTTCATGCAAAACGCTGATTGTCGCAATTCTATCATTACGACAATTATCTTGATGACATAAAACTAAATTAGGCAGTTTTGTCAGCAGGGTCTGATCCGCATTAAAAATAACGTTACCCATCGCACCTAAGTTAAAATTAGAAAACTTGTTTCTATTTTCAGGTGCAAGCTTTGTTGCTTGTATATCTAACAAGCCATAAGGTGCGGCTATAATTGTTAAAAACGCTACAGGACCGTTAGCAGGCAGTAGCTCTTTAAAATGGTCTAAAGTGGCAATGTACTCTTTATTTGATTCAGCAGTGAAAAACTCTGGGAAGTTGTTGGCGTGAGTGAATAAGGGAAGCAATAAGCCAAGTGATATTATTATTCTTTTAAGCATTAAAAGTCCTTTTTTATGTGTTATTAAGCATTTAGTGAAATTTAATGTAGAGCATAGCTTTAAAATTTAATGACTAATCTAAATGATACTTTAAAAAATGCAAAAGTTATTTTTCAGTAATCGTCCTGTAGAGCTTTAAAAACATGGCTTTAATAAAATTTAACATCGCTAAAATTCATCTTTAATATTATTTAATTAGCAAAAATAAAACTCGATGTTTCATTACTAGGCGAGAAATACCTGACTTCCGCTCCCTCATTGCGATTGAAAGCAACGCAGCACTTGTTGATTTTGTCTCGCAAGAGTGGGCCTGCTATCAGCGAGCACCTGAGCCGATAAAGCATCAGGTGCTGCAAACCTATCCCGCGAATTAGTCTATTTCATCGGTAACACAGCCCAGCGATGCTGATTTTACTGTGGCGATATATTTTCTTAGTACGCCGCTGGTTGCCCGGTAAGCAGGTTTTACCCAAGCAGTTTTTCGCTTGGCGATTTCAGCCTCATCTACCTTTAGCTCTAAAGTGTTCGAGATAGCATCAATGCGGATAATGTCACCATTTTGTACCAAACCAATCAAGCCGCCTTCAGAAGCTTCTGGGGTAATATGGCCAACAACAAAACCGTGAGAACCACCGGAAAATCGACCATCGGTGATTAAAGCCACGTCATTGCCAAGGCCAGCACCCATTACTGCGGAAGTGGGTTTAAGCATTTCTGGCATACCTGGGCCACCTTTGGGTCCAGAATAACGAATAACAATCACTTCACCTTTTTGCACCTCTGTTGAGATACCTTTAATGGCGGCAAATTCATCTTCATAAACTCTGGCCGGACCTTCAAATATTTCGCCTTCTTTACCGGTGATTTTTGCTACCGAACCTTCAACCGCCAGGTTACCATAAAGAATTTGTAAGTGACCCGTTGCTTTCAAAGGATTATCAATAGGTCGGATGATATCTTGGCCTGCGGGCAGACCAGGTACATCAGCCAGATTTTCCGCGATTGTTTTACCGGTAACAGTCAAACAATCGCCGTGCAATAAACCTTCAGCCAATAAATATTTCATTACTGCCGGAATGCCGCCAATCGCATGTAAATCTTGCATCAAGTATTCACCCGATGGCTTTAAGTTGGCCAAGAAGGGGGTCTTGTCAGCCATAGCTTGGAAATCATCTAGGGTTAAGTCAACGCCACAGGCACGCGCCATGGCAATCATGTGCATAGTGGCGTTGGTGGAACCGCCTAAAATCATGATGATGCGCAAGGCATTTTCAAAGGCCTTTTTGGTCATAATGTCTTTTGGTTTGATGTCTTTTTCCATCAAGTTTCTGATGGCAGCACCCACTTTGGTCAATTCAACTTTTTTCTCATCACTAACCGCTGGGTTGGAAGACGAGTAGGGTAGACTCATGCCTAACGCTTCAATGGCGGAAGACATGGTATTAGCCGTGTACATGCCACCACAGGCGCCAGCGCCGGGGATAGCATTTTGAATGATACCCTTATAATCTTCGTCAGTGATCACGCCCTGTAATTTTTTGCCGTAAGCTTCGAAAGCAGAAACAATGTTCAAGTCTTCACCTTTCCACTTTCCTGCTTTGATAGTACCGCCATAAACTAAAATAGCCGGACGATTTAAACGCGCTAAAGCAATCATAGCCCCGGGCATGTTTTTATCACAGCCAACCACTGGCACAATGGCATCATAATACTGAGCGCCAGCGACCGTTTCGATAGAATCAGCAATGATGTCACGGGAAACCAGCGAATATTTCATGCCCTCAGTGCCATTGGCAATACCATCACTTACCCCGATGGTGTGAAATATTAAGCCCACCAAGTCAGCTGCTTTTACGCTGGTTTTGACCTGTTTAGCCAGGTCGTTTAAGTGCATGTTGCACGGGTTTCCTTCCCATCCGGTAGAAACAATACCAACCTGAGCTTTTTTCATGTCTTCTTCGGTCAAACCAATGGCATATAGCATGGCTTGTGAAGCAGGTTGTGATTCGTCTAAAGTGATTGTTTTTGAATATTTATTAATTTCTGACATGAGTATTAGTGTTTTGGCTTATTAATGTCCACCATCATAGAGTTTTCTCTTAAATAAAACTAGCCGATAGCGGGCATTTTTTCTTCTGAGATATAACCAGAGCCAGTGACTTAAAGGTGAACAATAAGTGGTCAGTGATAAAAAGACAGCTTGAGGCAGACCGTATTAACGTGTGCGCTGGTTGCTAGTAAACCTTTAATATCATACAGGCAAAAAGAACAGTGTAACCAAGAGCCTAGCTAGAAATAACTTGCTTTGCAGTTAACAGTCAATTAACGTGTGATCAGAAATAATTCTCAGTTAAATTCATATCATTAGAAGGTAAATTTATTTATGGACAATATCTTGTTAAGCTTACTCACTAACCCGCTTGTCTGGGTGACGATTGTTATTTTATACACCCTAAAAAAGGGTGTCTATTTTGTGCCGCAAAACCGTGGCTATGTTGTTTATACCTTAGGGAAATACACCAAAACCCTATCGGCGGGTTTAAATTTTCTTATTCCTTACGTACAAACAGTGGCGGCTGATCGAAATTTAAAAGAGCAATCGTTAGAAATAATCTCTCAGCCAGCCATCACCAAAGATAATATCACCTTGGATATAGACGGTATTTTGTTTATGAAAGTTATCGATGCCGCTGCCGCGACCAATAACATTACCGATTATAAAACGTCCGTTGTGCAACTTGCCATGACCTCAATGCGTAATGCTATTGGTTCGATGGAGTTAGATGAATGTTTCCAAAATCGTGATGCTATCAATGCGCAAATTTTAGGTGCTATGACTGAAGCGACCGCACCTTGGGGCGTTATGGTGACGCGTTATGAAATTAAAGATATCACCCCGCCGCAAACCATTCGTGAAGATATGGAAAAACAAATGACGGCAGAGCGAGAAAAACGTTCGGTGATTTTAACCGCTGAAGGGGTTAAAACCTCCGCCATTACCGAAGCTGAAGGTTTAAAACAAGCGCGTGTTTTAGATGCAGAAGCGGCAAAAGCAGAGCAAGTATTAGCGGCACAAGCCACTAAAGAATCACAAATATTAGAGGCAACCGGTAAAGCTGAAGCGATACGATTAGTGGCTGAAGCCGATGCTAGTGCCTTAGAGGTGGTGGGTAATGTCGCCAATACTGAACAAGGTCGAGCGGCGGTAACCTTGACCTTAGCGCAAGATGCTATTAAGGCGCATCTTGCCATAGCGAATGAAAGTACTATAGTGCTAACCGATGGTAAAACCGGTGATAACATTGCCAATACTGTTGCCCAAGCGATTGCGGTATCGAGTAGTTTAAAGCTTTAATGCTGCTAAGAGTTAAAGGTAAGGAATTATATTAATATGCAGACCTTTTTAGAAAACCATCAACTTATCTGGTATGCCATCGCGGGTTTAAGTCTAGTGCTTGAGTTAGGTATTATGGGCTTAAGTGGCCCGTTATTATTCTTTGCTATCGCCAGCGCTCTCACTGGGGTGTTAATCAGTGTCGGACTTATTGACGGTTGGCAAAATGAAATATTGGTGGTTGGGGTATTATCTGCTGTTATTACCTTGTTGCTGTGGAAGCCGTTAAAGAAGATGCAAAACTCCCGCAGCAAAACCGATGATTCCAGCGATATGATAGGTTTGCAAGTACCGGTAAGTGATGATATTACCAAAGCTAGTGGTAGTATTCGTTACTCAGGACTTAATTGGCCGGCGCGTTTAGCTGATGATGTTGATATTGAGGTAATTGAAAGTAATAGCCAATGTACTATTGTGGCGATTACGGGAAACACTATGTTGGTTGCGCCAATTAACTAACTCACTATTCTTTTAAAGTAATTTATCAGAGTTATTATAAACCAGTACGAATATCATTATTCGTACTGGTTTTTTATTGTCAATTTCTTACGTATTTACTTATAAATACGTTCAGCCCAGCGGGCTAAGCCTGAGGTGACACTACCAAAATGGTCACCTACAATCAGTGGGATGCCAGGCATTTGTTGCTGTAAAAACTCACTCAGCACCGGTGATTTTGCTGTACCGCCGGTAACAAAAATAACATCAGGCTGACATTGGGCTTCGGTCACGGCCGATGTCATCAACTGAGCTATCTGATCGAGAGTTCGAATATTTGCTTGTTTTAACATTGCTCGAGAGACAGTTATCGCTAAGTTTTCATGAATATCATCTAGATGAATGATTTGCTCTTCATGATCAGATAAGCCAATTTTGGCTTGCTCAGCGGCATTGACTAGTTGATAACTGAGTTTGTGATCGTGGACAGTTAGTAAACGTGACACCAACTCGCTTTCTTGCGCATCTAGGCTTAATAGTTCTAGTTCACGTCTATTTTTGGCGCTATAAAACTCGGTTTGTGCATTAATATTATTGATTGCCAGAGCTTGTCTAAAGTTTGCGCTGGGCATAGGTTTACCTGTTTTTAGTAAACTGTTCATGCCCAAGCTTGGCATGATACCTTGCAAGGCTAATTGAATATCAAAGTCATTACCAGCAACACGAACACCCGCATGCGCGAGCAGATGCTCGTTACGATTATCATGTTCAGCGAAATCTGGGCCCATTAGTAACATTGAACAATCGCTGGTGCCACCACCAATATCTACCACTAATACCCGAGTTTCTTTAGTAAGAGATGCTTCAAATTCAAAACCTGCAGCGACGGGTTCATATTGAAACTCAACATCTTTAAAACCAACACGTTTTGCCGCTTTAGTTAAGACACTAATGGCCTGTCGGTTACTTTCCTCGCCATGTAAACCTTGGAAGTTAATCGGACGACCGATAACCGTTTGGGTCACTTCTTTTTGTAAGGCTTGCTCGGTGAGATTTTTCACATTGCTCATCATGCAAGCGACAATATCTTCAAAAAATTGAATTTGTGTGTTTGCTAAACCACTAGCACCTAAAAATGATTTAGGCGATTTGATGTAGTAGCCTTCTTCTGGATCTTGAAGGTATTGTGTTAAGGCGGTTTTACCAAAGAGTAATTCACTGGAGATACCGTCAAATTTTAACTCGCGTAGTGCCGATTGGCCTTTTTGTAGCTGATGTCTACGCTCAGCTATATAGTCTGCTTGTTGTGGCGCCGCTAATTGTTGCGATAGCCAACTACTAATAACATCGCGGCTTGGCGCATATAGATTAGAAGCAATGTATGACTCATTACCTAACTTATTACCGAGTAAAGGAATAATGTGGGGTTGGCCGTTGCGCATAGTGGCGACACTACAATTAGACGTACCGTAATCGAAACCTATCATCATTAATACCTATGAGAATACCTGGGAGAAAAAGGTCGCGTAGCATACTCAGTTAATCAGTGATTCACAAGACTTTGTCAGTTAAAATGGCAAAAATAATCTCGAAAATTCAAGGGTCTCTATAATGAAATTAAGTAAAACCAATCAAAAAATTGATAATAATGTCTGTAAAGCGTTAACTGTTGCTTGTGAGTCATCTTTGCATGACGTTGCCGGTTTTGTTTGGTTAACCCATAGAGCGAATTATACTAATTTTCCGGCCAGCTTAGTGATCACTTGTGTGTTTAATACCGATGAAGAAGTGGCTGCGATGAAAGCAGAGCAGCAAGATGAAGTATTACGCTTGAGTATTCAAAAGCAATTATTAAAAGTGGGCGTAGTGGTTAAAAATATTAAACAGAGTGTGCACTTTGATAGTGAGGAAGCTTGTCAGCGACAACACCGCGGGGAATGGGCTGATCGCCTAGCATTGAGCGTAGTAAAACAAAAACCTAATGCTCGACGTGTTCATTAAGAGCCGTCTTTAATATAGGGTAATAATAGCTTCAAAGATGATAATCTTTCTTGATTATTAATAGCTATTGATAGTAAGGAATTGAACACATCTACCAGCCTAATTTTTTATCACCAAGCTATAGTTGCATGATAATTAAAATAATTGAGTAGAATATTTTAGGTTGTGTTTCTAACTCAACTTGGTGCGCTTTGCGGAAGTTAGCTTAAAAATATTTGCGATATATTTTCTAATAAATATTTTATGTCATGTTACTGAGCCGGCTCAGTAATAAGCTGTTAAAGCTCTCTCATATTCCACTGTATTAATCATATATCTGTAGTAATGAACAAAGTCTTTGTATGTAGTTAGTAGATCTACTATTATGTAGTTATTGAACGGGTTGTTTTGTAGTTAATGCTTTATGTGTGTGTGCTTAATTAATTATAAAAACAATCACTTATGTGGCTTTGGTGTAGATAAATGAATAGCAGAAACGAGTTTAACCTCAGAGTGGTTAGTCCAAGTTTTGATTCTGAGTTGACAGATTCTTTGATTGAGTTAAATCATTTAAGAAAATTAAAATTACAAGGTACAACAGCCCCTTGGATATTTTTTCAATTAAAACATATATTTCATATTTTGGAGAGTGTGGGGTCTGCAAGGATTGAAGGAAATAGAACTACGATTTCAGAATATATTGAAAGAAAAATCGAAAATAAAGAAAGATCGAACGAAAGGTTTTCAGAGATTGCAAATGTTGAAGCTGCTATGGAATTTATTGAAGATAGCATTAGTGAGGGGACTGAATTCACTCACCACTTTATTAAACAGTTGCACCAGTTAGTCGTTGGAGAATTAACCGACGAAGGCGATCGAACTCCAGGTGCTTATAGAACTTGGAATGTAGAAATATCTCAGTCTGATCATACGCCACCGGATCATATTCAAGTTCAATCGTATATGGACGAATTTATTGACTTTATCAATCAAGATGGAGCGGATAAATACGATTTATTAAAAACTGCTATAGCACACCATAGGTTCACTTGGATTCACCCTTTTGGAAATGGTAACGGCAGAGTCGTAAGATTGCTTACTTATGCTTTAATGATTAAGTATGGTTTCAATGTCAAAGATGGAAAGATTATTAACCCAACGGCAGTCTTTTGCAATGATAGAGACAAGTATTATGAACGTTTGTCTGAAGCTGATTTAGGTACTGATGAAAGCTTATTAAATTGGTGTGACTACGTATTAACCGGAATTTTAGAAGAAGTAACTAAAGTTAATAAACTGCTAGATTTTGACTTTCTATATAAGAATATTCTAGTGCCTACTATTAGCTTAGGTGCGGAAAGAGGATATCTTAATAAAGAAGAAGCAAAGGTTTTGAATATAGGAATATTAAAACAAAGCTTCAAGGCAAGTGAACTTGATGAAGCACTTGAAGGTTTAACTAGTCGACAGAGAACACATCTTCTATCAAAGATGAAAGAATCTGGGTTTATTAGACCATTAAAAGAGAATGGTCGAACTTATTACGTTAGTTTCATGAATAACTTTCTAATGAGGAGTCTTATTCAGATACTAGAGAAAGAGAACTTCATTCCAGCTATAGATTAGTCGCCTTAACAAGCCATTCAAACGGACAAATTACAGTTGGCTTTTTGTTCGTGCCTCACTTATTTTAGCCAACTGCAATTTGCCGCTTAAGGGGGCGTTATGCCTATTAACAATATAAAAATATAACAGACACCCACTCAAATGGAAATAATGAGAAAAATATAACAGACACCCACTCAAATGGAAATAATGAGTGACTCTACTATGCTTAAATAATCATCAATAAATTTCCATTGAGAGTTATTATGGCCACAAAAAATATAACAGACACCCACTCAAATGGAAATAACAAAATATAACAGACACCCACTCAAAAAAAATATAACAGACACCTAAAAATATAACAGACACCCACTCAAATGGAAATAATGAGTGACTCTACTATGCTTAAATAATCATCAATAAATTTCCATTGAGAGTTATTATGGCCACGGCAAGAAAACAACAAATAAGCTTAGTTGACACGCCTTATTATCATTGTGTATCTCGTTGTGTTCGGCGGGCATATCTGTGTGGTGAAGATAAACACACCGGGCAAAGTTATGAACATCGACGTGCTTGGGTCGCCGATAAATTACAGGAGTTAAGTGACGTTTTTGCTATTGATGTCTGTGCTTATGCGGTCATGAGTAATCATACCCATTTGGTATTATTTATTGATGAGCAGCAAGCTAAGTCATGGACAATGCATGAAGTGATTAGCCGTTGGCATCGGTTATTTAAAGGGACCTTGCTAACGCAACAATATTTACGGGGTGAGCCACTCATTGACACGCTACAACAGGTTGTAAACGAAACCGCCAAGGTTTATCGTCAGCGCCTGATGGATATCAGTTGGTTTATGCGTATTTTAAATGAAACCATTGCTAAACAAGCCAATCTTGAAGATGGGTGTACCGGCAGGTTTTGGGAAGGACGTTTTAAATCTCAAGCCTTGCTTGATGAAGCCGCGTTAATAGCTTGTATGGCTTATGTCGATTTAAATCCAATTAGAGCTAAGGTAGCTAAAACTCCAGAAACATCGAACTACACCAGTATTCAGCGACGGATACAAGCAGCGATTAAAGGGCAACAAGCCCAACAATTACTTCCCTTTATTGGTAACCCAAGAAAGAACATGCCTACAGGTTTATCGTTTGAATTAAGTGACTATATACAATTGGTTGATGTAACTGGTCGTTGTATTCGAGCCGATAAACGCGGTTATATTGACAAAGCTCAACCTGAAATATTAACCCGCTTAGGCATTAGTACCCAAAACTGGTTAGTATTAACCACCCAGTTTAGACAATGTTTCCATGGTGCAGTAGGTAGAGCGCAAGCACTCACGGATTTTTGTGAACATCAACACTTAAAAAAACGAGCAACGGTGTCAATTTGCCAAAAGTTGCTTGCTTAATAATCCATATAACTCATCTAGATACATTACTCACTTAAGGCTAGTTGTGCCTTTAATTTGATGAATTCTCTGTTTTTGTGCATTGTTATTAATATTCTATTCGTCACCATAATAATCAAAGTAAAATTCGGCCCAATGTAAATCAGAAACGTTGATTTATTGAACTTAGGTATTAATTATTTTGAGTGGGTGTCTGGTGATTTTATGTTCCTATTTTTTGACGAACTGAAAAGCTCAGATTTAATTTCTAAATTAAAGTACCTTAATAAACTTTTAGTCTCTGTAATACATAACCACTCTATTTCTTCCCGAATCTTTTGCTTTATAAAGTACTTTATCCGCATTTATTAATAATACATCTAAATTTTCACCTACCTCCCAAGAAGATATACCGATGGAAATAGTAACGCGAACATTTGTTTCATTAATTGTACATTTAAGACCTTCAACGTTTGCTCTTATTCTTTCCCCAGCATCAATTGCTCTTTGTGGATTATTGCACTCTAATAAAATGACAAATTCTTCACCTCCAAGTCTAGCGAGAACTTCGAACTCACGTGTTGACCCTTTTAGTGATTTAGCAACCTCAATAAGTACATCGTCCCCAGCAGAATGACCATAGGTATCATTAACTTTCTTAAAAAAATCTATGTCGATCATAGCCAAATAAATTAGTTTATTATTATATTTTTTATTTTCTAAATTATTACGTTCTTCTCTTGCGATGATTTTGCCAGCATCCTCTACGAATGCACGACGATTCAAAAGACCTGTTAGCAAATCAACACGCGATTCTTTTATTGCAACTTCTCGCTCGTCTTGTAATTGACTTTGCACATCTTTGATTTGTTGTTTTGCAACTAGGCCTCCAAATAAGCTATGACTTAATGCTCCTGTCAATAAGATGAACTGTCCTGTTTTTGTCAAGGTTTCAGGGTGTTCTGGTGGTATCCACCCGATAGATTGAGCTAAAAAGATAGTGACTAGAAAAATCGCAATTGAGATACATAAAGAAACAAAAATACGTGAGTCACCAAAAGTTAATACTACTATAGGTAAACTAATGATAAGAAAGGTAAATGGGGATGATATCCCTCCAGTTATTACCATTCCATAGCTCAGTAAAAAAACGGTACTAATGAGAGTAAATAATATCGGAGCGGTTAAAGAACGAAATACATACATCATCAGAATACCTAAAAATATACATAAAACATCTATAATTAGAATGACGGGGACTGGGCTAGATATATCTTCAAAAACATAAAAAATAACAACCATGAAGAGAATGTTAAAATTAATGGCCCAAAGCATTCGAGATGCGCCCTTAAAGCGCCTGATCAATAGATTTGATTCTGGATTATTCGAAACTATATGTGGTATGAAATAGTCCGTAAATCCAATAAATTTGAGCCACATACATTACCTCTTAAATCTTATTATATTTTACAAGAATATAACAGACATCCACTCAAATGGAAATAATGAGTGACTCTACTATGCTTAAATAATAATCAATAAATTTCCATTGAGAGTTATTATGGCCACGGCAATAAAACAACAAATAAGCTTAGTTGACACGCCTTATTATCATTGTGTATCTCGTTGTGTTCGGCGGGCATATCTTTGTGGGGAAGATAAACACACCGGGCAAAGCTATGAGCATAGACGTGCTTGGGTCGCAGATAAACTACAGGCATTAAGTGAGGTGTTTGCGATTGATGTCTGTGCTTATGCCCTGTTTAGGTGATAGTACAAATATAACAGACACCCACTCAAATGGAAATAATGAGTGACTCTACTATGCTTAAATAACAATCAATAAATTTCCATTGAGAGTTATTATGGCCACGGCAAGAAAACAACAAATAAGCTTAGTTGATACGCCTTATTATCATTGTGTTTCTCGTTGTGTTCGGCGGGCGTATCTTTGTGGAGAAGATAAACACACCGGGCAAAGTTATGAACATAGACGTGCTTGGGTCGCCGATAAACTACAGGCATTAAGTGAGGTGTTTGCTATCGATGTCTGTGCGTATGCGGTCATGAGTAATCACACCCATTTGGTATTATTTATTGATGAGCAACAAGCGAAGTCATGGACAATGCATGAAGTGATTAGCCGTTGGCATCAGTTATTTAAAGGGACCTTGCTAACGCAACAATATTTACGCGGTGAGCCACTTATTGATACCTTACAACAGGTTGTAAACGAAACCGCCAAGGTTTATCGTCAGCGCTTGATGGATATCAGTTGGTTTATGCGTATTTTAAATGAAACTATCGCTAAACAAGCCAATCTTGAAGATGGGTGTACTGGCAGGTTTTGGGAAGGACGTTTTAAATCTCAAGCCTTGCTTGATGAAGCCGCGTTAATAGCTTGTATGGCTTATGTTGATTTAAACCCAATTAGAGCTAAGAGTGCTAAAACCCCAGAAACATCAAACTACACCAGCATTCAACGACGGATACAAGCAGCGATTAAAGGGCAACAAGCCCAACAATTACTGCCCTTTATTGGCAACCCAAGAAAGAACATGCCTACAGGTTTACCGTTTGAATTAAGTGACTATATACAATTGGTTGATGTAACTGGTCGTTGTATTCGAGCCGATAAACGCGGTTATATTGACAAAGCTCAACCTGAAATATTAACCCGCTTAGGCATAAGTCACGAAAACTGGTTGGTGTTAACTACACAATTTAGGCAGTGTTTCCATGGCGCAGTGGGTAGAGCGCAAGCACTCACGGATTTTTGTGAGCATCAGCACTTAAAAAAACGCGCAACGGTGTCAATTTGCCAAAAGTTGCTTGCTTAATAATCCATATAACTCATCGGGATAAATTACTCACTTAAGGCTAGTTGTGCCTTTAATTTGATGAATTCTCTGTTTTTGTGCATTGTTATTAATATTCTATTCGTCACCATAATAATCAAAGTAAAATTCGGCCCAATGTAAATCAGAAACGTTGATTTATTGAACTTATGTATTAATTATTTTGAGTGGGTGTCTGGTGATTTTTTTCTATAAGTTGTTCAAACGGACGAAAAACAGTTGGCTTTCGTTCGTTCCGCACTAATTTTAGCCAACTGCAATTTACCGCTTAAAACGGCGTTATCGATACAAAATCTAATCCAAATTGCTATTCACGCTAGTTGCCTAATGTCTCCAAAGTGGTAACAGTGCTCCTTAGCCCGTTAACCCGAACATGTTCATTTTCTAGAATTAACTAAGACTAGAATTAACTAAGACAGCCATCGTTATAGTTGCATAACCCTTTAGATTTTAGCTGCTATTTCTTAACTCATAGGCTTAAAATTAAAGTGGCTGTCTTTGTTATATATATTTGTTATATATTATTTATGCTCGTACTTGGCCATCACCAAAAACGACGAATTTCTCTGTGGTTAATGCTTCGAGTCCCATTGGACCATACGCATGTAATTTACTGGTTGAGATGCCTATTTCTGAGCCTAAACCTAATTGATTACCATCTGAAAAACGTGAAGAGGCATTGACCATCACTACCGAGGAATTTATTTGGCGAATAAATGCTTGGCTACGCGAAATATCTTGGCTGATAATTACTTCAGTATGATCAGAGGTAAACTCATGGATGTGGCTAATGGCCTTATCAAAACTACGGACCACCTTAACGGCGATTTCTTGCGCTAAATACTCGGCTTGATAATCTTCTTCGGTTGCTAATTCAGCATGAGCAAAATAACCAATACTATTTTTACAGGCATGTATTTTCACTTGTGCCGCCTCTTCAAGTGCCTTAGCCGCTAATGGCAAAAAGTCGGCACTGATATCTCCATGTACTAAGACCGTTTCAAAGGCATTACAAGCACTGGGCTTTTGTGTTTTACCGTTCACTAAAATATTAACTGCTTTCGTTAAATCGGCATATTTATCTATGTATAAGTGGCAAACGCCCTTAAAGTGCTGAATCACTGGGATACGACTATTTTCACTGACATAGCGGATAAGACTTTCGCCGCCACGTGGAATGACTAGATCTATGGTGTCGCTTTGTTTTAACAATTGCTCAATAACACTACGACTGGTATCCGGTACCACACTGACAATATTTTCATCGACATCATGAGCAATTAATACCTGATGCAAACAGTGAGCAATTGCTAAGTTGGAGTGAATTGCCTCTGAGCCACCTCGTAAAATCACCGCATTACCCGACTTTATACATAAAGCGGCAGCTTCGGCGGTAACATTGGGCCGTGCTTCGTAAATCATGGCAATAACACCAAGAGGGATACGCATTTTACCGACTTGAATACCGTTCGGGCGTAATGAGAGCTTATCAATACCACCGATAGGATCGGCTAAGGCAACAATTTCACGTATAGCGGCAGCAATTTCTTTAATGCCTTGCGCTGTTAATACCAGTCGATCAAGCATGGCTGCTGATAAACCTTTCTCTTTACCGGCGGCAATATCTTTACTATTTTCTTTAATAATAATGTCGCTATTATTTTCAATAGCCGTGGCCAGGGCATTTAACAAGGTGTTTTTTTTACTGCTGTTAAGTTGTGCCGCAACTCTGCTGGCTATTTTAGCCTTGTGTGCCATGGTGGCGATATTAAAGTCGGTCATCTTGCTACTCTTTCGAAAAGTTGTTTTAAGTATTTATGGGTAATTATAAAGTGGCTTATAAGGTTCTTTACCATGCTCTTTATAAAATAACCATATCATCGCGGTGTACTACTACATCACCTTGGTCATGGCCTAAAATAGTGCTGATATCGTTACTATGTTTACCCATAATTCGTTTTAAATCATGATAGCTATATAACGAAATACCTTTCGCGATTACGGCATTATTTTGTGCATCAATAAGCTCGACCGCATCGCCGGCTTTGAATTCTTTTGTTACCGATTTTATGCCAGCAGGTAATAGAGAGGCGCCTTTATTAACTAAGGCATTAACGGCGCCTGGGTCTAGGCTAATGATACCTTGGCTTTTTAAGGTATGTTTGAGCCAGTGTTTTTTTGCGCGAATAATATCTTTATCTGCGGCAAAACGAGTACCTGGATTAACTTTAGCTAACAGAGAGCTAAATACCTCACTTTTGGTACCGTTGATAATATAGGTATTGATGCCGTGTTCAACCGCTTTTTCTGCGGCTTGGATTTTGGTTTTCATACCACCAGTCGCCAAATGATTACGACTGGTGCCGGCCATGGCATAAATTTCATCAGTAATCTTATCAATATTAGGAATTAATACCGCATCATCATGGATTTTTGGGTCTTTGGTAAAAACGCCATCTATATCACTTAAGATGAATAAACTGTCGGCTTCACATACCTGAGCAACTAAAGCCGCAAGGTTGTCATTATCACCTATGGTAAGATCTTTAGTGGTGACTGTGTCATTTTCATTAACGATAGGCAGTATACCGTTGGCCAATTGAATTTTAATGGTTTCTTGGATGCTGACAAAACGTTTTCTATCGGTTAAATCTTCTTGGGTGACCAGTATCTGGCTACAAGGGCTATCAAAAAATCGCTGCCAATTAGCCATCATTTGCATCTGACCAACACTTGCCATGGCCTTTTTAGTGGCGACAGAGAGCTTTGGTGAACCATGATGAATAAGAGCACGGCCAGCTGCGACACCGCCAGAGGAAACTAAAATGATCTCTTTACCTTGTTGTTGGCATTTAGTAATAAATTGCGCAATTGCTAAGATATATTGGCCACTACAACCATCGCTAGTGGGTGCAACTAAGGCACTACCAACCTTGATTACGGCTCTATGAAAGTTCATTTTATCTCCTGTTTTTGTTGATTATTTGAGTATGCGATAAACTGAGTAAAAACTCAATTATTAACGGTGATTAGGTAAAGTTGCAAGTGTGAAAAGTATGTTTTTAGCTGTTTAATAACGTATATGCAGCTAAACATGCATTTTATCCCTTTATTTTAACTAAAAAAGTGCAAAGAAAGACCGATAAAAAAAAAGCGATCATTTTTCACCCATGCGTGATTTATACTGATAGCGTTATATTAAAATGAATTGCCTTAAGAAGTGAGAATAAAAAAATATAATTTATAGCTAAATCATGATTAAATAACGTAATCCGTGTGACTTATCTATTATTAGTAATTATTAAGATATGCTAAATTTTTTACCCGCAAAATTGATCGGTTTTTTATCTTTTTCCCTCTATATATTTAATACTATATTTTGGCTCTTGCCTATTTTAGTGTTTTCATTGTTTAAAGCATTAATACCATTGCGTTTTTCTAAACAGTTTTTTAGTTACTTACTCGACATGATGGCAAGTAATTGGGTAGCGACCAATAGTGTAATTCAAAAAGTATTCACTAAAACCACCATAGTGATAACTGGATTAGAAGAACTTAAAATTAAGGACTGGTATTTGGTGTTAGCAAACCATCAAAGCTGGGTTGATATTGTCGTTTTACAACGGGCTTTACATGGCCATATTCCATTTTTGAAATTTTTCTTAAAAAGAGAGCTTATTTACGTACCACTATTGGGCTTAGCTTGGTGGGCACTTGATTTTCCTTTTCTGAAGCGCTATAGCCAAGCTTTTTTAAAGAAGAACCCTCATTTACGTGGTAAAGATTTAGCAACGACCAGAAAAGCCTGTGCTAAGTTTAAACACAAACCTGTTAGTGTGATGAACTTTATTGAGGGTACTCGCTTCACTGAGAATAAGCATGATAAGCAAGGTTCACCCTTTAAATATTTACTGAAACCTAAATCAGGTGGTATCTCTTTTGTATTGGATGCCATGGGCGAGCATTTAACTAAAATTGTTGATGTTACTATTTATTACCCGGACGGCATCCCTAATTTTAGTGATTTTGTCTGCGGGGAAGTAGAAAGGGTGCATATTGAAGTACATGTTTTGGATATTCGTAGTGCCTTAGGGCATATCGACTTTTCAGATCGTAATGATAAAATTGCTTTTCAAAAGTGGTTAACTCAATTTTGGCATGAGAAAGATGCTCGTCTTGAAAAAATTAGCCAGCAGTATAACGATTAACTATTTAATAAAACTGAGCGCTTGCTGCCAGCGAGTCAATTCACTTAGCCAGACTATGACCGGAAACCTATATGAATGAACTGATCAGTATTTGGTTAAGTGAGCAAGGCCTTAGCGCTAAATATTTAGCCAGTGGCGCCATTAGCCTAGGCATCTGCTTAATATTTTTGCTTGCCGCGCTAAGTTATTATCTGGCAAAACATCAAGTATTAGCGTTGATAAACAAGGTCATTATTAATAGCAAAAACACCTGGGATGACACCTTGATGGAGCATGGCGTATTGAGTCGAATGGCCTTGCTGTTGCCGTTAGTGTTAGTACTCTTTTTAACCCCACTTATTATAGACACTAGCAGTGTCGCTAGTACCTTACTTATGCTATTTAGTAAGGTATTGCTTACCTTTCAAATATCTCGTTGTATTAGCGCCTTGCTAAATGTCAGTAAAAATATATACCAAGAAAGTGCCAAACAACGTTTTTTACCGTTAAGTGCTATTATTCAAATCATCAAATTAGCCTTATATTTAGTGACTGCTATTGTCATTCTTTCGCTTATTATAAACAAGTCACCGGTTTATTTACTCAGTGGCTTAGGGGCTTTAACCGCGGTTTTATTGTTGGTTTTTCAAGATACCATTAAAGGTTTGGTGGCCAGTATTCAAATATCAGCGAACCGCATGGTGGTTGCCGGTGATTGGATTGAATTACCTAAATATGGTGCCGATGGTGATGTCATAGAAATTGGTTTAAGTACGGTTAAAATAGAGAATTTTGATAAAACCATTACCACGGTACCAACTTACGCCTTGATTAGTGACTCTTTCAAGAACTGGCGTAATATGTATAACACTGGCGGGCGCCGTATTAAGCGCACGATTATTATTGATATCGGCAGTATTGGTTTTTATAGCGCAGCACAAATAAATAAGCTGACTAATGCCCACTTATTACAGGGTTATCTCAGTGATAAAAAGCAAGAACTCGCGAAAAATGAGCAAGATAATAATAGTGACCAAGAGAGTAATAGTGATGAAGTTGCGCAATCGTTGCATTCACTCAATAATCGACAGCTGACTAATATCGGTACTTTTCGTGCTTATATCACCAAGTACTTACAACAAAATAGTTGTATCCGTGATGACCTAACCTGTATGGTCAGACAGCTGGCTGCCACGGAAACTGGACTACCTTTAGAAATATACTGTTTTGCTAATACCACAAATTGGCCTGAATATGAGGCTATCCAAGCCGATATTTTTGATCATCTTTTTGCCATTGCACCACAGTTTGATTTACGTATTTTCCAGCACCCAAGTGGTTATGATTGGCAAAAAAACGCATAAAAATAATTCATACAATAGAGTGAAAGATGAAATCAATAGAAGAGCAATTAGCACGATATAAAAGCGTGCATTTAAATCAAAAAAATATTAACACCCATTTTATTGGTGTACCTTTAATTGTGTTGGCAGTCACCTTGATGCTGGATACCATTCGCTTTGAAATAAGTATCAATGATATCTTGAGTATGCCGTTCACCCTACACCTTACTTTAGCTATGGTGATTTTTGCGGTAATAGCAATTTACTATCTGGCTTTACACCGTTTTTTAGCCTTGGGCATGTTGCTGTATATTTTAGTTAACTTAGCTATCGCGCAATTATTTAGTGGCGTTGAGGGGGTATTTTATATTGCCATTGGCTTGTTTGTTGTTGGTTGGCTTATTCAATTTTTGGGTCATCATTATGAAAAAGCGAAACCGGCTTTTATGGATGACTTGAGCCAGATTGTTATTGGACCATTATTTTTAATGGCTGAAGTGTATTTTATGCTTGGTTTAGAGCCAGTATTAAAAGCAAATATTACTTCATTAGCGATTGAAAAGCGTAAAGCCTTAGCAAAAGCGCGCTAAGTAACGTCCGTTAAACTAGCTATCAAAAATGATATGGCTATAAACTTTATAGCCATAAACCTTACCGCTGTCTAATCACCCCTTCTTGCATGGTTGAAGCGACTAACTCACCCTGACGGTTATATATCTGTCCTCGAACCAGTCCTCGGCCATTACTCGCTGACGGACTGTCCATACAATAAAGTAACCAATCATCGAAGCGAAATGGACGATGGAACCACATAGCGTGATCTATGGTGGCTATTTGGAAGTTTGGCTGCCAATGACTTGCCCCATGAGGCAATAGCGCAGTCGGTAAAAAGTGAAAATCTGAGGTGTAAGCCAACATATAAGTATGTATGCCTCGATCATTCGGTAAATCACCGTTGGCTTTGATCCACATTTGGCTGGCCGAATTGGTTGGCTTTGGTTGTAACCAGTTATATTGTTGCACGGGACGAACATCGATAGGCTTTTCGGCTAAAAATTTTTCGCGCAGTGACTCAGGGATATACTGCTGATTCGCTTTTATATAATCGGTAAATGATGACAGTTCTTCAGGAGGGGTAACCTTTGGCATGGTATCTTGATGGTCAAAGCCCGTTTCAGTATGTTGAAAAGAGGCGGTCATATAAAAGATGGTTTTACCATTTTGTACCGCTTGCACACGACGGGTGCTAAAACTAGCGCCGTCACGAATGACTTCTACTTGATAAACAACCGGCATACTTGCATCGCCTGGGCGTAAAAAATATGAATGCAGCGAATGAACAAAGCGATTAGCGGCAATGGTCTCTTGAGCGGCAGAAAGGGCTTGACCCATTACTTGACCACCGAAGAGTGCCTTATAGCCTAAATCTTGACTTTGTCCGCGATAGATACCTTGCTCAATTACTTCTAATTTTAATAACGCCGATAATTCGTCTAGTACACGTGACATTTTTTTACCTTACATTTCAAAGGCTATTTGCCTAAATAGCAATTTATTTAAGGTATCTAGTGTAATCATTATTGATGTTACATGCAAAGTAGGTTAAGTTTTGTGCAAAATAATAATAATAATACAAATAACAGAATTTTAATTAAATCATAATTGGACTGGGAAGAGGTAATTATGGCTGTAGCAATGCGAAGAGAAAATTTGTTGGAACGTCGGCAAAACATGCCGAGTGATGCAGATGATCTCTGGGAAGAATTAACTCTGGCACAAAAATTTTCGGCCAGCAGCTTAACGCAATTTGGTTATCAACTTAACTTTATTAGAGATTTTCATGATAAGCATATTGCCGTGTTAAGCTGTAATGACAATATTGCGATTATCTCTAAAGGGGGAGAAATCAATACTCACCCTAATATCCAAATTCGTCATTAAGCTAGCGAGACAGAAAAAAGCGCCTATTGGCGCTTTTTTTGTGTCTTTTTTCTACTTTTTAAGGTTTTTCGGCGTTTAATAACGTAAAATAGTCGGCATTATTGGTAAATAAGTAATTGTATCTATGTCTCGTTCAAAAAAATCAAGAAAGCCAGGTAACGCACCGACTGCTAAACCTAAGTTAAGTAAGCAAGAATTATCTAAAGTTGAAAAACGGACTCGTAAAACTACGGGTAAACCGGCGGGCAATCGCCAAAAAGAAGCTGTGCAAGAAAAAACAAATAGCAATCAGCAAGTGACTAACACAGACTCTCGTTTAGGGAATAAAACCCCTATTGCTTTGGGAAAAATTGTCGCCAAAGCAGAAAAAACAAAACAAGTAAAAACACCACAAAAAAGCCAGAAGTCAGCAGGTATCGCTAGTATTCGTTATGTTGAAAATGTTGAAAATGTTGAAAATGCTGAGAGTGAACTCCCGGTTAACAATGAACTGTCTGCAGAGCAAGAACTTGATGCCATTGAGCAAGATGAAGCATTGCAAAGTATTTTAGCTAAGCAAGAAGATGATATTGCCTTAACTGAGCAAGAAGTTAATTACTACAATGACATGATGGCGCGTCATCAAGCTTTATCGACTGAATTAGGTCTTGATGAAGAAGATGATGAAGAAGTTAGCGATGAAGCTAACAACAGTGGTAGTGAAGAAGAGTTATGGGATAAGTTAGATAACCCTGACTTTTCCGATTTTAAAGAGAAAGAGTAGCCTGAATGAGTGATTTTTGGCTTTATGCTTTGTTGCTTGCTGTGATAATAGTCTTGGTTTTAGCATTTTATGCGGGCAAGCTATTAAAGCAAGTAGCACAGCAAAAGCAGCAACAAGCTCAAGCAAAAATAAAACAGCAACAAGCATTGAATAAACACGACAAGAAAGTTTTTGATAGTGTGTTATTAATTACTCGCGCTATGCAGCAAGAGCAATGTGAATTTGATGAAGGCTGCTGGCGCTTATCGGTACTGTTATCATCCTTAAAAACAGTGACTGAAGTAACGAGCAAGTTCCCCGGAATTTATACTCTATATGATGAAATTAAAGGCTTTGCCATACGTGATGCACGTAAAGCCTTAACAAAAAAAGAGCGCATGCGCGAAGACTATCAACGCATGAAGGCTTTAAATGAAATGCATGATAAAGTCGTCGCAGACTTAGATGTGCTGCATCAGTTCACCTCAGAGCAGCTCACTCGCTTAACTGCTTAGTTATCCCCTTTTTATATTTGCCGCCAATAGCGGCAATCTCTCGCTATTGCTCTTCTTATTAAGGCTATTATTGCGCTTGATCAATAACCCTATATCTCAACTGGCTATAATGTTTTCGTTAACTAAATAACAGAGTAAGAAAACATGCAAGTAAGTCAATTTTTAGATAATACGCTATTAAATAAATATAACACCAGTGGACCAAGATACACCTCTTACCCCACGGCGTTAGAGTTCCATGATGATTTTAACCATGACGATTTTATTGAAGCGATAGCAAATTCACCAAGCCGTGAATTGTCATTGTACGTACATATCCCTTTCTGTCATACACTTTGCTATTACTGTGGTTGTAATAAAGTGGTAACTCGCCATCGTGATAAAGCGGATACTTACCTGGAATATTTAGCGCAAGAAATAGCCTTACAAGCGCCATTATTTAAAGACTATAAAGTTAAACAGTTACATTGGGGTGGCGGTACACCAAGTTTTTTAACCCAGCCACAAATAACACAATTGGTCAGCTTGCTTAAAGAAAAGTTCGATTTTTCTGATGATTTAGAAATGAGTATTGAAATTGATCCTCGTGAAATCGAAATGGACTTAGCCGATCACTTATATGCTTTAGGTTTTAATCGCTTAAGCTTAGGTGTGCAAGATCTTGATTTAAAGGTACAACAAGCCATTAACCGCGTACAGTCAACTGAGTTTATTGGTGACTTTATTAAGCATGCTAAAGCGGTCGGCTTTAAATCTATTAATATCGATCTTATTTATGGCTTACCACATCAAACGCTAGTGAATTTTGAAAAAACCTTAGTGAAAGCACATCAATGGCATGTGGATCGTATTTCATTGTTTAGCTATGCCCATTTACCCAGTCGTTTTGCTGCGCAGCGTAAATTGCGTGATGAATGGCTACCTAATACGCAAGAAAAATTTGCCTTAATGAAGTTGGCTATTGAGAAACTCTGTGATTTTGGCTATGACTTTATTGGCATGGATCATTTTGCTAAGCCTAATGACGAGTTATCACTCGCGCAAAATGATGGAACTTTGCATCGTAACTTTCAAGGCTATACCACCAAGGGCGGCTGTGATCTATTAGGCTTAGGGGTGTCAGCAATTAGTGCCATTGGTAATAGCTTTAGCCAAAATATTAAAGATTTGAACGAATATTACCGAGCGATTACACAACACCAGCATGCACAAATTAAAGGTGTTAGCTTGTCGGAAGATGATATTTTACGCGGCGAAGTTATTGGTGAATTAATGTGTAACTTGTATCTAGATAAACAGGTAATTAATAAAAAATATAACATTAACTTTGATGAATACTTTGCGGAAGATTTACTGTTATTAAATAGCTTTATTGATGATGGTTTGCTCGAAAATAATAAAGATTTTATCAAAGTCGAGCAAAAAGCCCGTTTACTAATTCGTATTATTTGCATGAGCTTTGATGCTTATATGAAAAAACATATTAATCAACAGCGCTTCTCGCGGGTAATTTAATCTACTGGGTATACCTGCATAGACTTTGCGATTTGCTTGTTGAGGCTAACGTGTTGCAGGTAATTTACTAAAGATACTTATTGAAGGTAATGACCCCGAATGTTTAAGTTCGGGGCTTAGCACGGTAATTTTCTGCTTATTTAGGCGGGCAAGTTGAGTTAGCGAAATAAGCCCATATTCCTATCGGTAATGGCCTCTCGCCAACCTCCTAACCAGTGCGATTTCACCTCAATATTTTGATAAGGGCACTGCTCCTTAGCTTTGCCACCTAAGCCAGCTTGATAGCCATTAGCATGGGCTCTGCCAAATTTATCTCTTTTTTGTCTTTTCATCTACAACACCTCGTAATTATCTTATAAATTTATTGATAACAAATTTAGAAACCCTAATTAGCTAAAGGTTTCTAAATACTACAGAGTGGTCGATTTACTAACTTTGCCTTATATTTCGCATAAATTTTATTTAATCGACAGTTTATTTAAGAGGATTTTGGCAAGTGATGCAAGCGGAAAAAGCTAAATTACCAGCCTGAAAAAAAGACCGAAAGAGAAAGTTCTAATAGCTACTTTACTACCTTGAAAGATTGTTTGTTAAAACAACTGCTTAACAAATTGTCATGAGAATCGATATTACTTGAGATATTAAGTAGCCTGTTTTTTAGACAAAATTACTCTAAAGAAAATAGCATGGCAGGCTTTAATATTGGACAGTCTGATAGCAGGTTAATTGCTGAGGGACTTAGCTCACTTTGGCAAGGTTTAATTAAGCATTAACTTTTTAATAAAGGTTGCAGCATAGCTTCTAGCCCGTTGAGCTTTACTTCATACATTAAAGCTAACTGTTGCCCTAATTTCCCTTCGGGAAAACCCTTGCCATGGAACCAAACCAAATAAGGCTCCGGCAGTTGTAACAGCTTTCTGCCAGCATATTTTCCAAAGGGCATGGTTTGATTAATGGCATCAATCAGTGCTTGTTGGTCGTTTAGCAAAATACTTCCTTCTCTGGCGCGTGTCATATTAGTGACATATCTAAGTCACAAAAGCTTCATCGGCGCTCATTATACTGCTCCTATCTTAAAAGGTAACCGCGTTAATAAAATTAGGGAGGACAGATGTCAATTATTAGAAAGCGAAGTGCTGCTCACAAAGCGTACTTACCAGGTAATGTGCGTGATAATCAATATATTTTAGCTGAGTTTAGTTTGACCGATGAGTTAATACAGCAGTTTTCAGGAAAATACAGCGAGTTAAAACCACAGCCATACTCTGATTGTTATCAGCAATTATCGGCATTGTTTTTTGAATTGACCGATGAAATAGAGCTCGATAATTGTCAATTTATTGCCAACGATAAATTAGCGCGTGTTCGTTATAGCCAGGAATTACATCAATGGCAAACCAATCAGCAAATTATATTTTATTACAATCCCGAAAGTCACCACCTGAAAAAGTCATTCTTTGATGGTAGTAAAAGAGCAAAGAAAGTTTGCTTACTTTTTTTGGCTACGGGCAATGACATTCGAGTTAATGCCGCCAAATTCCATAGCCGAGTGAGTCAAGTGGTACAAAAATTCTGCGAAAAGATTCAGCTAGATAAAAGTGACATGCGTCTTAGAGATCATCAGCACCTTACCTATGATTTATTTGCTAAAAATAAGGGCTGTACCACAACACAAGTACATAAATTACGTGAAATTAAAAAACGTTATGCCAGTCAAGGTGTACAATTACCCGCTTACCACAGTGCCATGAGTTATGCCGTGGTCACCTTAAATATAACTAATAAACTATTGCAGCAGGTAGAAATTGATAGCAACTCACAAGATCCTTACAACCCTTTGTACACTTATTTAACTGACGTCTTTACTATGGCGGCAAAGCGCTATAACTTGAATAATGGTGCTATGATTGCTAATGGTTTAGTGCCAATTATTAGGTATAGTATTCATGAGATCGTTTCCCGTGTTGGCGAGTTACAAATGTTGGGCTACAACCCAGAGCAAAGCCCTTGTGGCATTATTAGTAAGTGGAATGCCAGGGAATTAACTGATAGCGTGCAATTCGTTTTTGTCGCGACCCCTGAGAATAATAGTGACTATGGTTTTGGTCGTTTTTTAAATCAAATCGAACAAGCGATGAAATTGATGGCGGTAGAGCTGGAAATAGAGCCGAGTAAAGACGAGTTGATGGTCAGATTTCATCAACATCTGGCTTATAATTTTTAATTGAGTTATTTAAGCTGATGGTGGCGATAATAAATTGAACGGCCGAAAGTCATTGCATTGTTATCATCACGCGGCGCAATAATAGCCTGAATCTGTTTGGTTATTGTTAAAACGTGTGGCATCTGCTTTTATTCGGTAACAAATAGGTTAAATAAGTATAATAATACTCTTAGGGTCTGTTGAAATTTTGACATAACTTTTACAGCACTTTGTTTGCTATGTAGACAAGGCAGAGCTCGTGCAGTGTCGCTCTGCTACGAAACTAGCGCCGCGATTAAAACCGCTTTATATTAGATAAATTTTAACCCTAAAAGATCAACAGAGCCGAGTAAAATAACCATGAGTTCTTAGCTTTTTGTAATAAGAAGACTGAGGTAAATGATAAAATTAATGAATAAGGTACCAGGTAAAATGACCGAGCAAGTTAACGAAAAAACGATACAAACGACTACTCTGGCTGGAGGTTGTTTTTGGTGTATTGAAAGTGCTTTTAACTGTGTTAAGGGTATTATTAGCGCAACATCTGGTTATATGGGTGGTGAGAGTATAGATCCAACGTATAAAGAGATTTGTACGGGCAATAGCGGCCATGCTGAAGTAGTACAGCTGCAGTTTGATAGCCAGATAATTAGTTATGGTGAAATACTGGAAATATTTTTCAGCTTACACAATCCAACACAGCTAAATCGTCAAGGCAATGATATTGGTAGCCAGTACCGCTCTGAAATATTTACCCATGATGCACAACAAGAAAAAGTTGCCTTAGCTATGCTGGCGCAGATCACGGCAAAGCAATTATTTGATGATCCTATCGTAACGCAAGTTAGCCCTGCAGTTACTTTCTATTGTGGTGAAGATTATCATCAAGAATACTTTAAAAATAATCCTGAAAATCAGTACTGCCAAGCAGTAGTATCACCTAAATTAGCCAAGTTTAGAAAAACCTTCGTGGCTAAATTGAAATAAGCGATAACGTTTTCTGCGTAATATTTTCTACCTTAACTGATGTTCTGCACTATATTTAACCTAGGTGTTGGCTGTTTTTTTTCGGTGGTGCTGCTATGCATAAGAAAAAACTTATTTTCTCTATTCTCACGCTATTAGCTGTTCTAGTCTGGTTATATCCGGCAGAGCAGCCTTATAAATATCGACAAGTTAAACGCATAGCGGTAGCAGAAGAAAATTATTTACTGCCAATTTTTCCGCATATTAGTCAAGTTAGTCGGCCAAAAGAAGCCTTTCATTTTCCTATTAAGTTAGGGGACGTTGGCCCCAGTAATTCTTTATATTCAGGGCCTAAGCAATATCCTTTTTATTGTATGACCATAGATTCACAGCTAGAGCAGCCTTTGGTTGATAACCAAGAAGGTTTTGGTGTGCCTGTCTATGATAATCTCGCCCAGCGCAGTAAAATTATTGGTTATTCAAAAGATTGCTTAGTGGCAAGTCATTTACAGTTTTATTATTTAACTCTAGATAATAACTTGGTTAAGCTGCCTATTGAGCAGTTTTCCCAATTAGCGTCTTTAAGAGATGCGCAGTTGCCTTTGCAATTGTTTCGAGCCGAGCAAGGCAGTATTAACCGCTTTATTTATACTATTGCTATGGCAATAACGCCGGAAGAGCTTGGCACACGTTCGATGAGCTCATTATGGAATAAAAAATTAATATATCAGTTTAATGGTGGCTCGGGCATAGGTTTTCGCCAAGGTCGACAAAAAGCAACCAGAACGATTACTCGTCGTTTAAGCGAAGTACAGCAAGGTTATGCGATCATAAGTTCCAGCGGTAATCGTACTAGTTATACCTATAACATGTTATTGGCCGAAGATACCGCTCGTAGGGTTAAGCTGCATTTTGTCAGTCTATTTGGTGAGCCTTTATACACGGTTGGTATTGGCGGCTCAGGTGGTGGCTTGGCGCAATATCTTATCGGACAAAATAGTCATGGTATTCTTGATGGCTTAATTCCGCAGTATTCATATCCTGATATGGTCAGCCAAACTATATATACCTTAGATTGTGATTTGTTTAATAATTATTTTACCTTTAGAGCCAAGGATAATAGCCGTTGGCAGCAATGGGATCAGCGACAACTACTTGAAGGCATGAATAGCTTACAAGACTTTCCGCAAAAAATAGCCTTTTTACAACCAGTAGCGCAATTAATGGCGGGTATGGTACCGAGTTTCCCCCAAGGTAATAGTGAATGTATCAATGGTTACTTTGGCTTATCCACCTTTATCCACAACCCAAGACAAGGCTTCTTGCGACATTTTTATAGCGATGAAGTGGTAAAACAAACCAATTGGAATTATTGGGAAGATATGGCTTGGCTTTTCAGTCGTGATCAACATGGCTTAGTGGAAAGTACTTGGGATAATGACGGGGTGCAATATGGTTTGCATGCCTTAAAACAAAAACAGATCACTTTAGCTGAATTTGTCCATCTCAATAAAAACATAGGCAGTTGGAAAGAGCAGTACAAAATGAAGGCTGAAAATATTATCACGCCGTTTGGCCGGAAAATGCCTTTTTGGTTGTCTTTATGGGGCAGTGACAATATAACTCAAGTCATTGATAACCAAATGGCGCCACGGCGTAGTGCTTCACTCAACGCTATTGAGGCGGCTTATCGAGGAGGACAGGTTTTTATTGGTAAGCTGGACTTGCCTATCATTGATGTTCGTCATTACTTAGAAGAAAAACTCGATATGCATCATATGTCGGCATCTTTTAGTACTCGTTTACGTTTACAACAAGCCAATGGCCATTTTGATAACCAAGTTATTTGGGTGGCAAAGCGCGACTTTGATCCAACCAAGAACGCTTTTGTTTTGATGGATTTATGGCTACTAAAACGCAAACAGTTTCCTGAGCTCAATGCCGCGCAAAGCAAGCCAGTACAATTACAAGATACTTGTTTTGATGATAAGGGCGAGGTAATAGCGCAAGGCAAGGGGGTTTGGCAAGGAAAATGGAATCAAGTTGGCTATGAAAAAAAATCGTTAAATCGAGGCGCATGTGCAGAGCATTATGCTATTTTTTCCAATAGCCGTATTCAAGCAGAAGGTCCATGGCAGGGGAGTGTGTTTAAATGTTATAAAATTCCACTTGCGCAGGCCATTAAACAAGGTATGTATGGCTCTATTGACTTAACTAAACACCTCAAGGATATGCAGGTTATTTTTGCTAGCGGGGTGTGTGACTATAGCCAGGGCGATGCCGGTAGGCCTAAAGATATTTAGGGGCGGTTAAATTTTTATTCGTTTAATACTGCTATCTGAAATACTTGATTTATTAGATGATTACCTAAAGGGCAACAGCGCAAACTTAGCTAATATATTTTTGCCAGTGGTTTGTTATTGTGGATAGCCATTTGTTTTTTAAAGTTATATTTAAGAACGTTTTCATACAAAAAAAGCGGTCAGCATAAGATGCTTAGCGCTTTTTTATTATTCGAGTATAGACTTGCTGTTACTTAAAGCGCATCGACAAATCAATCGCGTTAACATGCTTGGTTAGCGCACCACTGGAGATGTAATCGACACCTGCTTTGGCGTATTCTTGCAACGTTTCTATGGTCATATTGCCGGATACTTCTAACTTTGCTTTACCGCGAGTTGCCGTTACGGCTTGCTCTATCATGGCCGGAGTGAAGTTATCTAACATGATAATATCAGCGCCAGCATTAAGTGCTTGGTCAAGCTCATCGAGAGACTCAACCTCTACTTCAACGGTTTTATCACTGTGATTTTTTTTAGCGCTAGCTACCGCTTGGCTAATGCCACCACAAGCGGCGATATGATTCTCTTTTATTAAAAAGGCATCAAATAAACCAATTCTATGGTTTACCCCACCACCACAAAGCACAGCATATTTTTGTGCGCTACGTAAACCTGGTAAAGTCTTGCGGGTATCAAGCAGCTTAGTTTGGCTACCGGCTAGCTCTTTTACATAGTGGCTGGTTAACGTGGCAGTACCCGATAAGGTTTGCAAAAAGTTTAACGCCACACGTTCACCGGTTAATAAAATACGAGCATTACCTGCTAATTCGAATAAAGTGCTATTGGCAGCAACGGCTTCACCGTCATTAACAAACCAGGTAATTTTTGTAGGTAAAGAGTTAGTGGTTTGCTGCGTTGATTTATTTAATGAAGCATCTAGTTGCTTGAATACTTCGTTGACCCAAGCAACACCACAGATGATACAATCTTCACGAGTAATTACAGTAGCGACGGCTTGTTCATGTTCAGGAATGAGCATAGCGGTAATATCTTGGTTTGCTTGAGGCATTGCATCACCAACGGCGCCTAAATCTTCACAAAGGGCCCAAGAAATGGTTTTACTAATATCTTGCTGTAATTTTTCTAATTGTGCATTAAGCATGGTTTGCTTCCTGTTACAGGGGTTCTCGTAAGATTAATTGTTTACCCGTTTGATAAAAGTCTACTTGTTTTAGTGCGCTCATGCCTAATAGTATTTCATCTGCTTTCATTGCCGGGTTAATGTGAGCAGCGACATTATACAAGAAAATATTACCTAAGCTCAATTGCGCAATTTCAGTTTTATAAACCGTGATAGTGCCATTGGCGGTTTGTACTCGGTAACTCCCTTGAACTACTAGGTCTAGTTGCTCTGCTATATGGGCAGGGATTGATACCTGGGTTGCACCAGTATCGAGTAAAAAGGTCACCGCAGTGCCATTTATTGTGCCGCTAGCAAGATAATGACCTTGCCTATTTTGCGCTAAAATCACTTCAGCTTGACCATCGGCGGTTAAACGCATTTCTGGCTGGCTATTAGGATTATATTGTTCATCAAGTATATCTTGAAATAAAAACATTAATAACGCCAGCGCTATTATCCAAGCAATCCAGACAAAAATTTTCGCCATTTTGTTTGTTGGGTCAACTTCAGTCATACTAAGCAGCTCTTGATAAGGTTAGCTGTATTGTATGTTGTCTTAAGTAAGCAATAAAGCCCAAAATGTAACCTTAACCAAGTGCCGAAAAGTAATACCACTAAAATAATGAGCAACCCATGTTTTCTATTTCTTCTGGCTGGCTAGCACAAGCACAACATTTCCCCTCGCCGTATTTTTCTCCGCGCGAATTAGCGGATGACATTAGTTTATTGGTTATCCATAATATTTCCCTGCCGGCAGGGCAGTTTGGTGGTAATTGCATCCATGATTTATTTCTTGGGCAATTAGATTGTAACGCCCATGCTAGTTTTAATGACTTGCAGGGGGTGGAAGTTTCCGCGCATTGTCTTATCCGCCGGGATGGTCGCATTAGCCAGTATGTATCTTTTGATGATAAGGCTTGGCATGCGGGAGCTTCTTCATTTAGAGCAAGGCCGCGCTGTAATGATTATTCTATTGGTATTGAATTAGAGGGCACAGATGATATTTGTTATACCGCAGAGCAGTACCAACAACTAATAGCGTTAACACTTTGTTTGCAAAATAAATTTCCTGGCATTATCATGAGTCATATCGTGGGTCATTGTGATATTGCCCCAGGTAGAAAAACCGATCCCGGGCCAGTATTTGATTGGCAATACTTTCGTCAGTGTTTAACTGAACAAGCGACAAGGAATAATATTTAGCATGAGTTTATTAAGTTTATTAATTGCACTGGCTGCAGAGCGTTCGTTATCTGCCAAAGTGTGGCGATTTAATTTTTATTATCAACACTATCTACATTTTTTTAGCAAAAACTTTACCGCTAAACAAGGTACGGTCGCGAGTGCGGTCTTCATTATCTTACCTGTTATGGCGACGTATTTTTTGCTTGAGCTAATTGATAACAGCGTCATGCAATTAGTTATCTCGACTTTGGTGCTTATTGTTTGTTTTGGTTGTACCACCACGAGAAAGAGTTATAAAAGCTACCTGCACTCAGCTTTTCGCGGTGAAGAAACGACCACGGCAATGCACCATCAGCAGTTATTATCGGACAAAAACTTACCTAATATGGGCTTTGGTCCAGCACTCATTTGGTTAAACTACCGTTATTACATTGCTATTATGCTGTATTTTACCGTGTTTGGTGCTGCTGGCGCGGTATTTTACCGTTTGTTGACTAGCGTTATTGAACATAAAAAATCTCAATGTATTGCCAGTGAAAATGAAAATAAAGCACAAGCAGAGGCTAACTCGGTAGCTAAAAGCGGCACTGAGCATGAGGCTCAACATGAAGGGAATGTTGCCCCTACTATTATCAATGGCTGTCAAAACCATCACGATGTACTTTATTGGCTAGATTGGGTACCTGTGCGAGTTGCCTCTTTTGGTTATATGTTTGTTGGTCACTTCTCTAAAGCTATGCCCGTTTGGTTAGACAGTTTATTTGATAGCCAAAAACCTACTCATCAAATTTTAATTGATGTTGCGCAAAAATCGGAAGACATTATAGTGAATGAGGACGACTGCACAGCTGAGCCTTGTTTATTAGTCAGACTAGCAAAACGTAATGTCTTACTGGTCCTTGCCGTTATTTCAATATTGACCTTAGCTGGCTTACTAAACTAAGTAAACAGCCTAAACCAATGGTCAGACCAATCGTCCTTCTTGCTTTAATGCGCTAAAATTAGACAGTAATTTATTACTTTAGCGCATTAAACCTTGCTTAAATCCTAGCCATAAACTAAATTTACTTGTCAAAAGTAGCTATATTTGCTACTTTATTACTCATAAATTAATTGGTCTTACCAATTTACCAAGAGTTTTTTAGGGGCTTTTGCCTAGACATTTCTCTTTAGTCTCGTGGAAATAATGAGTTAATTAACTTTTATGAATGCCAACCTAACGAAAAGAAATCAATGCTAGCATCAAAAAAAACTGGC
The DNA here is from genome assembly GCF_001444365.1 of Colwellia sp. MT41. NCBI lineage: Bacteria > Pseudomonadati > Pseudomonadota > Gammaproteobacteria > Alteromonadales > Colwelliaceae > Colwellia > Colwellia sp. MT41. The sequence goes on along the minus strand of NZ_CP013145.1, from coordinate 4,062,452 downwards.
CGAGTGAAGCCGCAGAAGTTGGCTGACATTATCTTAGCCCAGCTTGAAGCCATGATTATTGAAGGCAGTTTAAAGCCGGGTGAAAAATTATTACCCGAGCGTGAACTGGCTTTGCAGTTTGAAGTTTCAAGGCCATCATTACGTGAAGCAATACAGAAATTAGAGAGCAAAGGTTTAGTGACTCGCAAACAAGGTGGTGGCACCTTTGTCTGTAAAAATTTACTCAGCGGGTTTTCCGATCCCTTGTTTGAATTAATGTCTAATGATAATGAATCACAATTTGATTTATTAGAATTTCGTCATGGTATTGAAGGTATGGCCTCGTATTATGCTGCCATGCGTGGCACGCCAGCAGATTTTGAGCAAATTCAAATTAAGCACGATGACATTGGTACTAGCCAATTAGAAAATGATTTTCGCGTGGAAGCAGAAGCGGTGGTTGAATTTCATTTAGCTATTTGTGCCGCTTCACATAATGCGGTGATATTTCAACTTGCTCGCAGTATGTCTGCATTACTTGCTGATAATATTGCACAAAATTTAACAGTATTGGCAAAACGTCCGGATATCTTTAGCAAGATAACCGATTATAGAAAACGTTTGCTCAATGCTATTGTCAGTGGTCAGCCAAAAAAAGCTTGGGGTGCAAGTCATAGACACTTAGCTTTTATTGAAGAAATCCTGTTAAAACTTAGCCAGGAAAACAGCCGCATGGAACGCTCTATGCGCAGAATGTAGTCGCTAGAAGAAATTACGTATTTGTACTATGAATAATTAGAAAATTTAATTATAAACTTTTATAAAATAAGAAAGTATTGGAGACTAAACAATATGTCAGATCTACCAAATATCGATATTGATTCAGAAGAAACCCAAGAGTGGTTAGAGTCAATGGAGTCTGTATTAGAAAATGAAGGGCCAGAACGTGCTCATCAGTTATTAGAAGCTTTAATTGACCGCGCTCGTCGTGGTGGTACTCACTTACCATTTGATGCGACTACCGCTTATGTTAATACTATTCCACCTGGGCAAGAACCACATATGCCGGCGGATCAAACTATTGAATCACGTATCCGTGCCGCTATTCGTTGGAACGCATTAGTCTTAGTATTACGTGCCTCTAAAAAAGATTTAGATCTGGGCGGTCACATTGGTAGTTTTGCTTCTGCTTCAACGTTATACGATGTAGGTTTTAACCACTTCTTTAAAGCAGCCTCAGAAAAAGATGGCGGTGATTTTATTTTTGCCCAAGGTCATATTTCTCCCGGCATCTATGCACGTGCCTTTATGGAAGGCCGTTTAACTGAAGAGCAAATGAACAATTTCCGTCAAGAGTGTGATGGCAAAGGTTTACCTTCTTACCCACATCCACATTTGATGGATGACTTCTGGCAGTTCCCAACGGTTTCTATGGGCTTAGGTCCATTACAAGCTATTTACACCGCTCGTTTCTTAAAATACTTAACCGATCGTGGTATTAAAGATTGTTCAGGTCAACGTGTTTACTGTTTCCTTGGTGATGGTGAAACAGATGAACCAGAATCATTAGGTGCCATTGGTTTGGCGTCGCGCGAAAGCTTAGATAACCTAACCTTTATCGTTAACTGTAACTTACAACGTCTTGATGGTCCGGTACGTGGTAATGGTAAAATTATCCAAGAACTTGAAGGTACATTCCGTGGCGCAGGCTGGGAAGTAATAAAAGTTATTTGGGGTTCATACTGGGATCCACTGCTTGCCCGTGATACTTCGGGTAAATTATTGCAGTTAATGAATGAAACCGTTGATGGTGAATACCAAAACTGTAAAGCGAAAGGTGGTAAGTACACCCGCGAAAATTTCTTTAATAAGTACCCTGAAACTAAAGCTATGGTTGCTAATATGTCTGATCAAGACATCTGGCGTTTAAACCGTGGTGGTCATGACCCAGTGAAAGTTTATGCGGCTTATCAAAAAGCCATGGACACTAAAGGTCGTCCAACGGTTATTCTGGCGAAAACGGTGAAAGGTTTTGGTCTGGGTGCTTCGGGTGAAGCATTAAATATCGCTCATAATGTTAAGAAAATGGATCTGGAGTCAATTAAACATTATCGCGATCGTTTTAATATTCCGGTTAATGATGATGAGATTGCCGATTTACCGTTCTTTAAATTTACTGAAGACAGTGAAGAATATAAATACATGAAAGCCCGTCGTGAAGCCTTGGGTGGTTCATTACCAGTGCGTCGTAAGCAAGCGGAAGAAAGTTTAGAAATTCCACCGCTTAAAGTCTTTGATGCGATATTAAAAGGCTCAGGTGAGCGTGAAGTATCATCAACCATGACCTTTGTGCGAGTATTGAATGCCTTATTAAAAGATAAGAAAATTGGTAAACGTATCGTACCAATCATTCCTGATGAAGCACGTACCTTTGGTATGGAAGGCCTATTCCGTCAAGTGGGTATTTACGCTAACGAAGGGCAAAAATATATTCCTCAAGATGCGGATCAAGTTGCTTATTATCGTGAAGACAAAAAAGGTCAAGTATTACAAGAAGGTATTAACGAGTTAGGTGCTATGGCATCTTGGATCGCTGCAGGTACTTCTTATTCTACTTGTAATGTCGTCACTATTCCGTTCTACATCTACTACTCAATGTTTGGTTTTCAACGTGTTGGTGATTTAGCTTGGGCCGCAGGCGATAGCCAAACACGTGGTTTCTTATTAGGTGCTACTGCGGGTCGTACCACACTTAACGGTGAAGGTTTACAACATCAAGATGGTCATTCACATGTGCAAGCGGGTTTAATTCCTAACTGTGTCACTTATGATCCAACCTATGGTTATGAAATTGCGGTAATCATTCGTGAAGGTTTACGTCGTATGTACGAAGAAAATGAAAACATCTTCTTCTACTTAACTTTAATGAATGAAAACTATAAACATCCGGCCTTGCCAGAAAATAAAGAAGTTACTGAGCAAATCATTAAAGGTATTTACCAACTTGAGCAAGTTGCACCTAGCAAAGGTAAGAGCAAAGCTATAGCAAATGTACAGTTGATGGGTTCAGGTACTATTTTAGAAAAAGTACGTGAAGCGGCGCAAATCTTAGCGAACGATTATAATGTGTCTAGTGATGTATACTCGGTAACGTCTTTCAATGAACTGACCCGTGATGGTCAAGATGTATCGCGTTGGAATATGCTGCACCCAGAAAGTGAGCAACGTGTAGCTTATATCTCTAAAATTATTACTAAAGACGCGGGTCCTGCGATTGCTGCTACCGATTACATCAAAAACTATTCAGAGCAAGTTCGTGCATATATCAACACTGAATATCGTTGTTTAGGTACCGATGGTTTTGGTCGTAGTGATAGTCGCGCCAACTTACGTACTCACTTTGAAGTGAATGCCGCTTATATTGTTGTGGCGTCATTATTTGAATTGGCTAATCGTGGTGATATTAAACGTACAGTCGTTACTGAAGCAATTAAGCGCTTCAATATTGATACTGAAAAACTTAACCCACTTTACGCATAATTAGCATCTAGATAAGGAAAATATAATGTCTATTGAAAAAATCCTAGTCCCTGATGTTGGTGGCGATGAAGTTGAAATTATTGAAATTTGTGTTGCTGTCGGTGATAGCTTAGAAGCCGATGAAGGTATTATAACCGTAGAAACTGACAAAGCTTCTATGGATATTCCAGCGCCTTTTGCCGGTGAGCTATTAAGCTTGTCAGTAAGTGTTGGTGATAAAATCAAAGAAGGGGATCTTATTGCTGAGATGAAAAGTGCATCGGCTGCTACTCCTGCTGAAGAAGCGCCAGCTGCGCCCGTAGTGGCAACACCGGCGGCCGCACCTGCGCCCGTTGTTGACGCTGCTCCGATAGCCGCTACGCCAGCACCTTCAACAGTAGAAATAATTGATATCGCGGTACCAGATATTGGTGAAGACGGGACAGTTGAAGTCATTGATGTCTTGGTGAGTGTTGGTGATGTCATTGAAGAAGAAGATGGCTTGATCACGCTAGAAACCGATAAAGCTACTATGGATGTGCCATCAACCCATGCCGGTACGGTTAAAGAAGTATTTATTAGTAACGGTGACAAGGTTAAGCAAGGATCATTAGTAATCAAGCTTGAAACTGCTGGCAGTGAAGCCGCAGCTATTGTGGCTCCCGCTGTTGCAGCTGCTCCGGCACCTGCAGTAGCCGCGCCAACTGTTACCCCAACAACCGCACCTAAGGCTGCGCCAGTACCACATCACCCACAACTAGGTAATGTTAACAAAGGTAGTATTTACACCTCGCCGTCAATTCGCCGCTTGGCTCGCGAATTTGGCGTAGATTTAACCTTAGTTAAAGGCACAGGTCGTAAAAACCGCATCTTAAAAGACGATGTGCAATCATACGTTAAATATGAATTATCTCGCCCTAAAGCCAATGCGGGTAGCTCAGTTGCTGCTGGTGAAGGTGGTTTGCAAGTGGTTAGTGCCAGAGCGATAGATTTCTCTAAATTTGGTGACATTGAAACTAAGCCATTATCACGCATTCAGAAGATTTCTGGACCATTCTTACATCGCAACTGGGTAACTATTCCACATGTTACTCAATTTGATGAAGCTGATATCACTAACGTTGAAGCCTTCCGTAAAGAGCAAAACGTACTTTGTGAAAAACAAAAGCTTGGTTTTAAAATTACGCCGTTAGTCTTTGTTTTAAAAGCAGCCGCAAATGCGTTGCGCGCTTTCCCGACGTTTAATTCAAGCTTGAGTGAAGACGGTGAAAGCTTAATTCTTAAGAAGTACATCCACATTGGTATTGCCGTTGATACACCAAACGGTTTAGTTGTACCAGTAGTGCGTGATGTTGATCAAAAAGGTATTCACCAGTTATCGCGTGAATTACTTGAAATCAGCATGAAAGCACGTGATGGCAAGTTAAAGGCAACTGATATGCAAGGTGGTTGTTTCACCATTTCTAGCCTTGGCGGTATTGGTGGTACAGCGTTTACGCCAATCGTTAATGCCCCAGAGGTGGCTATTTTAGGTGTTTCTAAATCAGAAATGAAACCTAAGTGGAATGGTAAAGAATTTGAACCTAAGCTAATGTTACCATTATCAATGTCTTATGATCATCGTGTCATTGATGGTGCCTTGGCCGCACGCTTCACAGTACATCTTGCTGGTGTAATGTCTGACATTCGTAAATTGATATTGTAGGCGGGAATTTATTCGCGCTTTTATATCGACACCAAGCAATTAATATTGGCGAAGTTCAACACATAAGAGTAGAATTTCGCCATAAAATTTGAAATAGATAAAAAGGGAGTTCAATACGCCGTTAATTTATTTAACAGCAAGTTGAAAGCACGAAGTTGATGACCATCAATGAGTACTTTTAACGCAGCTATTAGAGAAAGGAACAAAGTGTTGAGCTAACCTTAACTAATAATGAGGATAAGCATGAGTAACGATATCAAAACTCAAGTAGTAATTTTAGGTGCCGGCCCTGGTGGCTATTCAGCAGCATTTCGCGCCGCTGATCTAGGCTTAGATGTAGTACTAGTAGAAAGCCGTAAAACATTAGGTGGCGTATGTTTAAATGTCGGTTGTATCCCTTCTAAAGCATTACTTCACGTAGCTAAAGTTATTGACGATGCCGCAGCTATGGCATCTCACGGTGTTACTTTTGGTAAGCCTGAAATCGATTTAGACAAAATTCGTAGCTGGAAAGACAGTGTCACTGCACAGCTTACCGGTGGTTTATCGGGTATGGCAAAAAGCCGTAAAGTAACCACAGTTTATGGTTACGGTAAATTTACTTCTGATAAAACTATTGTTGTAGAAGGCAACGATGGCGAAACAACCACTATTAGTTTTGATAATGCCATTATTGCGGCAGGTTCGTCAGTGGTTAACTTACCATTCATTCCAACTGATGACCCACGTGTTATTGATTCTACCGGTGCGTTAGAGCTTAAAGACGTACCAGCAGAAATGTTAGTATTGGGTGGCGGTATTATTGGCCTAGAAATGGGTACTGTATATAAGGCCTTAGGCTCTAACGTATCAGTGGTTGAATTTGCTGACCAATTAGTACCAGCGGCTGATAAAGATATTGTTAAAATTTACACCAACTACAACAAGAAAAAATTCAACATTATGTTGTCTACTAAAGTTGTCGCGGTTGAAGCAAAAGATGACGGTTTATACGTTACTTTTGAAGGTAAAAAAGCACCAAGCGACCCAGTACGTTACGACAAAATTTTAGTTGCTGTTGGCCGTAAGCCAAACGGTCACTTAGTTGCTGCTGATAAAGCCGGCGTAAATGTTGATGAGCGTGGTTTCATTAACGTTTCTAAAGAATTACGTACTAACGTACCGCACATCTTCGCTATCGGTGATGTTGTTGGTCAACCTATGCTTGCTCATAAAGCGGTTCATGAAGCACATGTAGCTGCTGAAGTTATTTCTGGCAAAAAACATACTTTTGAACCTCGTTGTATTCCTTCAATTGCTTATACTGATCCAGAAATGGCTTGGGTTGGCGTTACTGAAGCTGAAGCAAAAGAGCAAGGTTTAAATATCGAAGTTGCTAACTTCCCATGGGCTGCTTCTGGCCGTGCTATCGCTTCTGCACGTACTGAAGGTAAAACTAAGATGATCTTTGAAAAAGAAACAGGTCGTGTACTTGGTGGCGCTATTGTTGGCATCAATGCCGGTGAATTACTAGGTGAAATTTGTTTAGCGGTTGAAATGGGCGCTGATGCGGAAGATCTTGCCTTAACTATTCATGCTCACCCAACGTTAAATGAATCAATTGGCTTAGCGGCAGAAATCTTTGAAGGTTCAATCACTGATTTACCCAATGCTAAAGCAGCTAAAAAGAAAAAATAATATTGTTTAGCTTATAAAGATATTAATAATTTAAAAACCAGTTACTTGCCTCAAGTAACTGGTTTTTTTTAGGTTAAATTATTATTAAAACTTATCTTCCACGTAATAAAAACTAACAGGGATAGCTAAACAGCTGGCAAGAAATTCCTCTGCATGTATTTCACCTTGGCCTTGGTATTGCCAACCTAACGTTAGCGCTATTTGTGTGGGTCTAAAATTGCCATTATTACTTTGCTCTTCAGTAAAAGGGTACTTAACACCATTGCCTTGCATAAGCTTATTTTTAGTGAGCGGACTGTGTTCTAGTGTTGATAAATTATCTGCCCTTTTTGCAAAATCGACAAAAAAGGGCACTGATGCTTGGCAATAATCAAAACGCTTCTTTTTAGCCGCTAATAGGCTTTCTTCTTCAGTCATCAAACGTCGTTGATGACCTGCTGTGGGCTGTTCTTTGAGACTTATTTTTATTTTTTGGTAAAATATCGAGTATGGATTATCCATTAAGGCTAATTTAGTGTGCATCTCTGGCCAGGCCTGTAAAGCTAACTGTTTGTTAAATTCAGCGGTAACTTCAGCACTCATTTCATCTGTTATAGCCTTCGAGTTTGCCATAGAACTAAAAAATGTCACTATGCTCACTCCAGTGAAAGCTATAGCGCGAATATACTGCCAGTAAGTCTTTTTATTAGTTTTCATACTATTATTTTTCTTCTTATTGTTTGGTTTACCAGCAACAGCTTAATTTATTTTAACTGATTATCCTACTTTTATTATGACAGCTTTGCTCACTTGCTCAAAGAACACGGTAGAGCATCTATTTGAGCTAAAACAGCGACCATGGCTTATTACTGTGAGAGTCCCAGTTGCCAGTGCGATAAAGTCATTATTTAACGAGAAAATAACGGTAAAATACTTGAACTAGTTTAAGGTCATTCGTATTATACAAGTACGTTGTATACAATATGGTATTTTGAATGAAAGCTAGTTTGTTGTTTGTTATCCTTGGCATCACTTTTCTTACATCCAGTGTTTTAGCCAAACAGGCGCTAGAACCTTGGCAAGATCATCAAGTATTTGCCATCAATAAGTTGGCACCTCATGCGAGCTTTTTCCCCTTTAGCACAGTCAATGCGGCACTTGATGACAATAAAGAGCAAAGTGATAACTTTATTCTCCTCAATGGTCTGTGGCAATTTGACTGGCAACGCTCCCCTAAAAATAAACCGCAGGGCTTCGAACAAAAGGGTTTTGACGATGCTAACTGGTCACAAATTCCTGTGCCGGGTAATTGGGAAGTTGAAGGCTTTGGCTATCCGATCTATTTAGATGAACGCTTCCCTTTTAGCACCACATGGCCAGATGTGCCAAAAGAGTATAATCCTATTGGTTCATACCGAAAACCATTCACCTTACCTAAAAGTTGGCAAAATAAGCAGGTTATTTTACATATAGGTGCAGCTAAATCATCTTTAGATGTCTGGTTAAATGGTAAAAAAGTCGGTTTTAGTCAAGGCTCAAAAACACCAGCAGAATTTGATTTAACGCCGTATCTTGATGAGGGGGAAAACGTCTTAGCTTTACAAATACGCCGGTGGACGGATGCCAGCTACTTAGAAAGCCAAGATATGTTGCGTATATCAGGAATCGAACGTGATGTTTACCTGTATGTGCAAGAGCAACAGCATATTGTTGATTTTTATGCTAAACCAAAGTTAAGTAAAAATTTTAGCCAAGCAGAATTTAGTGTCACTGTCGATGTTAACAACCTGGCGAAAAGTAACAGCGGAAAATTAACGGTGGCTTATCAATTGCTAGATCCCAGTAATCACTTAAAGTCAGTTATTTCTGCGGAAAAAATAATTACCATTAACAGCGAGGGTAAACAACAAGTGAGTTTGTCAGGCTCCTTTGCCAAGCCAAGGTTATGGAATGCGGAAACACCTAATTTATATACTTTATTAATCACCTTAACCGATGAAAATGGTCGGGTGCTCACCGCGATTAAAGATGATATTGGCTTTCGTCATATTGAAATTATAAATAGTCAGCTAACGGTTAATGGCAAGGCTATTTATATTCGTGGTGTTGATAGACATGAGACCTCACCCAAACATGGTCATGTGGTAACTAAAGCCTTAATGGAGCAGGATATTAAATTGATGAAGCAATTTAATATCAATGCTGTCCGTTCAAGTCACTATCCGAATGACCCGTATTGGTATGATTTAACCGACAAATATGGCCTGTATGTTATCGATGAAGCTAATATAGAATCGCATCCATTAGCCATTAATGAAAAGACGCAACTGGGTAATGAAATGAGTTGGTTACCGGCACATTTAGATCGTACCAAGCGCATGTTTGAACGTGATAAAAACCATCCGTCTATTATTATCTGGTCTTTGGGTAATGAAGCGGGGGTAGGAAAAATTTTTTCAGCGACCTATAAGTGGCTAAAAGAGCATGATGATAGCCGCCTGGTGCAATATGAGCCAGCAGGTGAAGAGCACTACACCGATATATTTTCGCCTATGTATCCATCAATTGAGCGCTTAGAAAAATACGCCAAATCAAAGCCCCATCGCCCAGCTATTATGATTGAATATGCTCATGCCATGGGTAATTCAGTGGGTAATTTACAAGATTATTGGGATGTTATTGAAAAATATGATGTATTGCAAGGTGGTTTTATCTGGGATTGGGTTGATCAATCTTTAGAATACACTAATAGTAATGGCGTGAAATATTGGGCCTATGGTAAAGACTTTCATCCTTATTTACCCAGTGATGGTAATTTTCTTAATAATGGCTTAGTGAATCCTAACAGAGAGCCACATCCACATTTATTCGAGGTGAAAAAAGTATATCAGCCAGTGAAATTCACTGCCGAGGATTTAACTAAAGCTAGCTTTACTATCACTAACAAATTTGCTTTTAGTAATCTAAACCAATATGACTTGCAATGGTCGTTAACGGCGGATGGTGAATTGGTTGCTCAAGGTCAGCGTGCCATGGCTGATATTGCTGCCGGTAAAACTAAAGTAATGACGCTGAAAAAAGTATTGGCCCATTTACCTATGAGTAGTAATAAAGAGTACTTTTTAACGGTTAAAATGGTGGTAAATAAGCCGCAGCCATTATTAGATAGCGGTCATGAAGTTGCCTTTGAGCAATTTAAAATGCCAGTTAAATATCAGGCAACTAAGGTACAACTCGGTGCAGATAAAACACTAGAGCGTATTGATGCTAACGGTCAGTTAACACTATTTAATGATAACGTAGCGGTAGCATTCAGTCAGAAAACGGGCTGGTTAACCAAGTTTACTTATCAAGGAAAGTCATTAATATCGCCATTGGTTAAGCAACCGTTAAAGGTAAATTTTTGGCGGGCACCAACCGATAATGATCTAGGTAACGGTCTACAAAAAAGAGCGAAAATATGGCAACAGGCTGCGCATAGCTTACAGTTAGTTAAGCTATCGAGTATGACCGAGAATGCAAGTATCTTGGTTAAAGCGATATACTCGAGTGACTTATTTGTTGGTAGCTACCAAGTAAATTATCAAATATCAGCCAATGGACGAATACATGTGTCCAGCAAGCTAAATTTGGCCGATGAGCAAGAGTTAGCTGATATACCACGTATGGGAATGCAGCTGGTTATGCCGGGGGAGTTTCAATTTATTAGCTGGTTTGGACGTGGGCCACACGAAAACTACGCTGACAGAAAAACCTCTGCCGCTATTGGTTTATATCAAGCGGCAGTGAAAGAGCAAATTCACCATTACGCTAGACCCCAAGAAAATGCCAATAAAACAGACGTACGTTGGTTGGCAATGATAAGCCCTACGGGTGCTGGTTTATTAGCGGTAGGTGACAAGCCACTGAGCGTAAGTGCTTGGCCTTATTTACAACAAGACATTGACTTTGTTGACGGAAGGGACGGCAGCGCTTCCGCTTCAGGTCTAGTGCCAGTGACCAGTAAACATGGTGCAGAATTAATAATGCGTGACTTGGTGACTGTCAATATTGATGATAAACAAATGGGCGTCGGTGGTGATACTTCTTGGGGGCGACTAGTACATGCAGCCTACCGTATTCCTGCCAAAAGCTATCAGTATGGTTTTACCCTAGTGCCTTTTATTGATGAAAATGATTTAGCCAAGCTTGCTCGTAGCGTAGAGAAAAAATAATGTGGCAAGCAACCGCAGAAAGTTAAGAAAACACCCTAGTCGCCACTAGCTCTTATTTACTTTGGCGTTAACTTTACTTGCCATAGACTAGCTAGCTAGCTAAAGCGGTTAGCTGTGCTTTATGCTGAGTAATGTTAAAGCATTAACACTATAAGATTTTTTGTGCTTAACTAACTATTGGGTCGACGCTATTTTAGTTTTTTCATGAACAAATATGCCATTATTTTTATCATTGTTGTTATTTTTACTGTTGCTATAAAACCTAAACATTTAATAGCAGCAAGTGGTCAAGATAACGCCAGTCAAGGCCAGGTAACTCTTACTCTTGCTGCGGATAATTGGTGTCCATTTAATTGCCAGCCAAATTCAGAGTATCCAGGTTATATGATTGAAATTGCTCAGCAAGTGTTTGCTGAGCATAATATCAATATTAACTATCAAATCATTCCTTGGTCAAGAGCCTTGCAACTTTGTCGTGCAGGAATCATATCAGCAGTAGTTGGTGGTTATATATCCGATGCGCCAGATTTTATTTATCCATTGAATGAGCAGGGTTTGGTTGCTTTTAGTTTCTTTAGCTTAAAGCAAGGCCATTGGCGCTATCAAGGGCCGGCATCCTTGGATAACCAGCTGCTAGCAGTTGCCAATGCCTATACCGAGAGCCTAGATAACTATATAAAATTACATCAAGCCGATGCTACGCGCATTTATACCGCTTATGGCAATAAGCCATTAATTGAAAATATAACGCTACTGGAACAGGGCTTAATAGATGTGCTGGTCGAAACAGAAGCCGTATTTTGGTATACCAGTAAGCAATCTAACCGCCAGGAAAAGTTTAATATGGCAGGCCTTCTTGCTCCGGCTAAACCTGCTTATATTGCTTTTTCTCCTGCTATTGAAGCATCAACAGAGTATGCTGATATCTTGTCTAAGGGCATTGTTCGACTACGTACTAATGGTGAGTTAGCACGTATATTGGCTAAATATGGCTTAAGTGATTGGCAAGAGAGTCATTAGCTGGCAGTTTAGCGTGTTAATGCGCCAGGTCACTAGCCACATTTAAGTCATAAGCCACATATAGCAGGCCAAAAACACTAATAATGCGCCTAGTATTTTGCTAAATAATAGGCCATATGAAAATAGTTTTTCCAGGGCCACTATCAGCGTTAAGGCAATGATCCAGGGTAAACTCATCACGCCAAAAACCAAGAGCAAGGCCATTAACAGCCAGCAACAGCCAAGACAGTATTGACCATGGCTAAAGCCCATGTTTATGGCGCCATAAATTCCTTCTTGCCAAGAGGAGGTTAAAAATCCCAACGGTGAGCGACAATGATTTAAGCAGCGCTGTTTAATAGGTAACCATTGATACACTCCAGTAATTAAGAGTATTAAGCAGGTAAACTCAAGCTGTGCGCTGTTCATCATCGGAGTTAATAGGGCTAAATGATGTAACCACCATTGCAGCAAGGTAATCGCTAAACTATAGCCAAACCAAGCGAGTAAGTAGCCAACAATAAAATAAAAACTTGCCGCGTAAGGGGCATTGCGCGCCTTACGTTGATTATTAATTTTGTCAATTAAATACATTATCGGCAAGGCCGAAGGTAACATCATACCCGCCATCATGATGGCCCACATACTAAACAGCACAATGATATCGAGGTAACTCCATTGGGCAACAGGAGTCATGTTCATCGTCATTATAAAAAATAGGTAATACCAAGCAGCCAAAATAATGCTTAAAGCCGTGTACAGTGGCCAGTGTTTTATCAAATGAGTTGCTCGTAACCTGTGCAAGCTTGCCCTTATCACGATACTAGCTATTAGCCCAATTCACTTCGGCTTTGGCGGCAAAGCCACCGACATGCTCAAACGACAGCATATTATGTTTGATTGACATGGTTTTACTGGTGCCTATGATGCCATCATTCCAAAAGAAACCACCATCAGGGTAAGTTATATGGACATTTTGATCTTCGCCATTCATTGGATTTATCAAGGGTGTCTGTTCTACTGCAAGCACGTCAGCAATGCTAAAACTGGCGTGTTTATCATCCGTTTTCATGTCGATTTTTACTACTATGGGTCCTTCCATCTCCGAGAATGTCCCCGCTAACGCTTCAAAGGGCATGCCGCCAAACTGACCGGAAAAAATACCACCAATAGCAGCAACTTGTTCAGTAGATGCGGCAGAGTCGATAAATAACAAAGCTTTACCATCACCTTGATGAATCGCTTTTGGCCAAGCCGCAGCAAAAACAACTTTTATTCCGCTCAGATCTAAACTGTCTAAATGACCGTTTTTAACATAAAAACCAAGTAATGCTTCACAACTGCCGGACTCACTATCAGGAAAACCGGAGAACTGACAACCACAGCCGTGACTACAATTACAGCATTCAATTTGGTGCATAGCGAGCGACCAAACGTTTTCATTAGATTTTTCACTGGACATGAGAACCACCGTAAAAAGTTAATACACAAGTTGTTATTATAGTTTGTTTTTCGTGCAATTTCGTTTATGGATGTAGTAAAGTCATTGAGCTGAAGTACTTAGCCAAGAACGATTTATGCTAAGCTAACACTAACAACTCAATAAGAAGAAATGACTATGAACAGTTTAATGGTCAAGCTAATGTGTAAAAGTATCATACTGATGTCGGTTGTTTTTTTACTGCCAGGCTGTGCTACTAGCGCGAGTGATGTGCCTTTGGGGCAAGCGCAATCACAGTGGGATTTTGATCACCAGCTGCAATTTAAAAAAACTCAATTTGATGATAATCATTATCGGCTAGAAGTTATGCCAAATAATAAAGTCAGTTTTGAACGTTTATCTGCTTTTTTATTACGCCGTAGTTACTTAATTTGTGGTACTTATGGTTACAAGCTGGAGTTAATTACCGGGGTGGAAAGCTTTGATTATTCGCGCGCTTCGCCCAATTTAATTATGCCTAACTTAACCGCTAAGCTTGAGTGTCCATTAAGTAATTAATGCGTCCAAGCGGTAATAATATCTAGGCAAAAAAAGGAGGGTTACTTACTATAAGTAACCCTCCTGCTTTATTCTTTTGAGCTATTAAAATAGAGCTGCTAGCTAGCTCCTAGTAAGGAACTAGACTAGTTTAATTGGCACAGCTTCAACGGTGAACTTAGTGGTCATCTCATGTGTCGGTGGCGTGAACTTAGTTAAGTTAATACCTTCTACCGCACTTTTATACTCTTCAAGGGTAGGGAAGCGACCCAGCATAGTTGCCAGCACAACTAGCGGCGTTGAACCCAGTAATGATTCACCTTTTTTCTCTGCAGTATCTGCTACCACACGACCTTGGAATAAACGTGTCGACGTAGCAATTACTGTATCGCCTGGTTCAGCTTTCTCTTGGTTACCCATACATAAGTTACAACCTGGGCGTTCAAGGTACATGATGTTTTCGTACTTAGTACGAGCCGCACCTTTTGGATGTGCATCATCGAATTCAAAACCGGAATACTTTTGTAAAATTTCCCAGTCACCTTCAGCTTTGAGCTCATCAACAATGTTGTATGTTGGTGGCGCGACCACTAATGGTGCTTTAAATTCAATCTTCTGACCTTGCGCCTCCATGTTGCGCAACATTTGTGCAATGATTTGCATGTCACCTTTATGAACCATACAAGAACCAACAAAACCTAAATCTACTTTTTTGCTGCCTTTATAGTATGAAACAGGTCTAATTGCATCATGGGTATAACGTTTTGAAACATCTTCATTGTTTACGTCAGGATCAGCAATCATAGGTTCGTCAATAGCATCTAAATCAACCACCACTTCTGCGTAATACTTAGCGGTATCATCTGGTGCTAATGCAGGGCTAGTGCCTGATTTGATGCCATCGATACGTTTGTCAGCGATAGCAATTAAACCGTTAAGTGTTTTCGCTTGGTTATCCATACCTTTATTGATCATAATCTGAATACGATTCTTAGCGAGTTCAAGTGATTGCACTAAGGTGTCATCTTCAGAAATACAGATAGAGGCTTTTGCTTTCATCTCTGCCGACCAATCGGTAAAAGTGAATGCTTGGTCAGCTAATAAAGTACCAATGTGTACTTCAATCACCCGACCTTGGAAGACATTCTCGCCACCAAATTGCTTAAGCATTTGCATTTGTGTCGCGTGCACGACATCACGGAAATCAACATGGTCTTGCATGTGACCTTTAAAAGTAACTTTAACTGATTCAGGGATTGGCATAGCCGCTTCACCCGTTGCTAATGCAATCGCCACTGTACCTGAGTCGGCACCAAACGCGACGCCTTTAGACATACGAGTATGCGAATCACCACCGATGATGATAGCGCGGTCGTCGACAGTAATATCATTCAATACTTTATGAATAACATCTGTCATCGGCAGGTAAGCGCCTTTAGGATCACGAGCCGTGACAAGACCAAATTTATTCATAAAGCTCATCAATTTAGGAATGTTCGCTTTTGCTTTGTCATCCCATACCGATGCGGTGTGACAACCAGACTGGTAAGCACCGTCAACGAGTGGCGAAATAGTAGAAGCAGCCATCGCTTCTAACTCTTGGCATGTCATTGGACCGGTAGTATCTTGAGAGCCAATAATGTTTACTGTCACGCGAACATTCGAGCCTGCATGTAATGGAGTTTCTGAAGCAACACCAACTGCGTTACGGTTAAATATTTTTTCAACAGCAGTTAAACCTTGACCTTCATGTGAGATCTCTTTAGATGCTGCGTAAACAGCAGGCGCTTCAACGCCCAAAGTTTCTGCCGAAAATGTTTGTAATTTCTTACCGAATGTAACCGCGTAAGAACCACCTGCTTTCATAAATTCCACTTTTTGTGGAGTGAATGCTGAAGATACGTCAACTAATTCTTTATCACCGTTATATAACTTCTGTGCTTTAGTATCGATAGTTAATACAGTACCCGTAGCTACCGAGTAAGCTTCTTCTAGCACTGCATCGCCATTATCGTCAACAACATTGTTGCCAGTGGCATCTACTTTCTTAACCCAGTTTTTAAGGTCAAGACCAATACCGCCAGTGACATCAACTGTGGTTAGGAAGATAGGAGCGATACCGTTGGTACCGGCAACAACCGGGGCAATGTTAATAAAAGGTACGTATGGGCTGGCTTTTTTACCCGCTATCAGTGCCACGTTGTTAACACCAGACATACGAGAAGAACCAACACCCATGGTGCCTTTTTCTGCAATAAGCATCACTTTAGCGTTAGGGTGCTTAACTTGTAATGCTTGTATTTCTGCTTGCGCTTCTGGCGTGATCAAACACTGGCCGTGCAATTCACGGTCAGCACGAGAGTGAGCTTGATGACCAGGAGAAAGTAAGTCAGTTGATATGTCACCTTCACCGGCAATATAAGTAACGATTTCAATCTTTTCTGCTATTTCTGGCAGCTTAGTGAAAAACTCAGCTTTTGCGTAGCTTTCAAGAATATCTTTGGCAATAACATTGCCCGCTTTAAACGCGGTTGCCAGACGAGCGGTATCAGCGTCGTATAGAAATACTTGAGTTTTTAATACTTCAGCTGCGGGTTTTGATACTGCTGCGTTATCAGGCAGTGTTGGATCAAGAAGCGCTAAATCAAGCAGTACATCAATTGAAGGGCCGCCTTTCATGTGAGACAACAATTCAAAAGCATAGGTAGGGGTAATTTCTGCTAGTACAGATTCGCCTAAGATGATTTCTTTTAGGAAAGTCGCTTTTACCCCTGCAGCACTTGTTGTGCCTGGTAAAGTGTTATAGATGAAGAAGTTAAGTGAATCTTCACGATGCTCATTGGCGACATCTTTAATTTGAGCAATAATCTCAGATAATAACTCCGCGCCATCAATTGGCAAAGGAGCCAATGCTAGATCTTTTTTACGACTGTCAATTTCTTTAAGGTACTCTATATACAAACTCATTCGCTACTCTCTCAGGCAATAGATGCTAATAATATTTGCTAATTAATAGTAACTAGCAGGGACAAATTTTATCTCTATTTTACCTGATTTTCTATGTACTACTAATCATTTGCTTAAATAAGCACTATTCATGTTAGTTATAGTTGGTAGTGGATATAGTTATAGTGGTTATACCACTTTGCTAGTAAATATTTTTATATGATAAAGTGAAATGAGCAAGTTTCTTGGCACATGTTTAGATTAATTATCGTCTATATTTAGTGATATACCCGTTCAACTTCAAGGTGCTGCTGAACAGGCACCTTGCCGGAGAACGGGTATATAGTCATTTGTACGCAAGCTATTAGTTTGGGTATATAGTAATTTTTCCTTGCTGCTCTTTAACTTTAAACACGTATTAGCAGTAAGGTATCGATAATTTTTAATCTCGGATACTTAATTAGTCCGATGGGTAGTAAGTATCCCTATCAAAGGTGAATGTCGTGCTTCAAGAATATCGTAATCACGTAGCGGAACGTGCAGCTTTAAATATCGACCCTAAAGCTTTAGACGCTGAACAAACAGCAGCCTTAGTCGAACTAGTTAAAAATCCACCAGACGGGGAAGAAGCCTTTTTAATTGATTTATTAAGCAATCGTATCCCAGCCGGTGTTGATGATGCTGCTTATGTTAAGGCGGGATTCTTAACAGCTATTGCTAAAGGTGAAACAAACTCACCGATATTAACAGCTAAAAAAGCCACTGAATTACTAGGCACCATGTTAGGTGGTTACAACATTCAAGCTATGATTGACTTATTAGACAGCGAGCTATTATCGGCAACAGCGGCTAAAGGTTTATCACATACTTTATTAATGTTTGATGCTTTCCATGATGTACAAGAAAAAGCTGAAGCGGGCAATGCGGCGGCTAAGCAAGTTATGCAATCTTGGGCTGATGCTGAGTGGTTTACCTCAAAAAATAAAGTAGCGACAAAAATTACCGTTAAAGTATTTAAAGTTACCGGTGAAACCAATACCGATGATTTATCGCCAGCACCAGATGCTTGGTCTCGTCCCGATATTCCCTTACATGCGAAAGCCATGCTTAAAATTGCTCGTGATGGTATTCATCCAGATAAAGAGGGCCACGTTGGCCCAATCGCGCAAATTCAAGCGTTACAAAAAGATGGTATGCAACTCGCTTATGTTGGTGATGTGGTTGGTACTGGCTCATCACGTAAGTCGGCGACTAATTCAGTATTATGGTATATGGGTGATGACATTCCCTATATCCCGAATAAACGTGCTGGCGGTGTTTGTCTCGGCGGTAAAATCGCCCCTATTTTCTATAACACCATGGAAGATTCAGGCGCATTACCGATTGAATTAGACGTGCAAGCCATGAACATGGGTGATGTTATTGACATTTATCCATACCAAGGTGTTGTTAAGAATGCTGCGGGGATAGTTATCTCTACCTTTGAGCTGAGCCCAGTATTATTAGACGAAGTTCGTGCTGGTGGTCGTATTCCACTCATCATTGGGCGTGGTTTAACGTCGCGTGCGCGTGCAGCACTAGGTTTAGCAGCAACAGATATATTTAAGAAACCCGTTGAGCCAGCAACGTCTACTAAGGGTTATACCTTAGCACAGAAAATGGTCGGTAAAGCTTGTGGTCTTGACGGTGTTCGACCTGGTCAATACTGTGAACCGAAAATGACTACCGTAGGCTCACAAGATACTACCGGCCCTATGACTCGTGATGAGCTGAAAGATTTAGCTTGTTTAGGTTTTTCTGCCGATTTAGTGATGCAGTCTTTCTGTCATACTTCTGCTTATCCTAAGCCGATTGATGTTATTACTCACCATACCTTACCTGATTTCATGATGAATCGTGGTGGTGTGTCACTTCGCCCAGGTGATGGCGTTATTCATTCTTGGTTAAATCGGATGTTATTACCAGATACTGTCGGCACTGGTGGCGATTCTCATACCCGGTTCCCCTTAGGTATTTCTTTCCCTGCGGGTTCTGGTTTAGTGGCTTTTGCCGCGGCAACGGGTGTTATGCCGCTTGATATGCCTGAATCTTTCTTAGTACGTTTTAACGGTAAAATGCAACCGGGTATTACTTTACGTGACTTAGTACATGCCATACCTTATTACGGTATCAAAGCAGGTTACTTAACGGTAGAAAAAACGGGCAAAGTGAATGAATTCTCTGGTCGTATCTTGGAGATTGAAGGTCTTAAAGGTTTGACGGTTGAGCAAGCCTTTGAACTTTCGGATGCTTCTGCGGAGCGCTCTGCTGCAGGTTGTTCTATTAAACTTGAAGAAGAAGCCGTTACTGAATACTTAAACTCTAATATTGTCATGTTGAAGTGGATGATCAGTGAGGGTTATGGCGATGTCCGTACTATTACTCGTCGTATTAAAGGCATGCAAGAGTGGTTAGTCAAGCCAGCATTGATGTCTGCCGATAAGGATGCGGAATATGCATTTATCCTTGAAATTGATTTAGCCGATATTAAAGAGCCTATCGTTTGTTGTCCAAATGACCCTGATGATGCCAAGTTCCTATCAGCCGTTGAGAACACCGCCATTGATGAAGTATTCCTCGGTTCATGTATGACTAACATTGGTCATTTCCGTGCAGCGGGTAAATTACTGGAAGCTTTCATGGAAGAGAGTGGTGGTACCTTATCTACCCGTATGTGGGTTGCACCACCCACTAAAATGGATAGAGATCAACTTACTGACGAGGGTTATTATGCCATTTATGGTAAAGCTGGTGTGCGTATTGAAACACCAGGTTGTTCTTTATGTATGGGCAACCAAGCGCGTGTTGCTGATAAGTCTACTGTTGTTTCTACCTCAACGCGTAACTTCCCCAACCGTTTAGGTAATGGGGCTAATGTTTATTTGGCTTCCGCTGAATTAACTGCGGTAAGTGCAATTTTAGGTAGATTACCAACACCAGCAGAATACTTTGACTATGCAAGAAAAATTGATGCGACTGCTGCGGATACCTACAGATACTTAAACTTCGATAAGATGGAAAACTATACCAGTAAAGCGGATAAGGTTATCCTGCAAGTAGAAGCCTAATTTGTCATTAACTGGTCGCTTATCGACTTAATAGCTACACCGTGCGTGCTCTTTGCTCTAAAGCCGATCAACTTAGCGTTAAGTTAGCAATGCTTTTATATTTAAACGTCGCTTAAAGCGGCGTTTTTTGTTTTTGGTTGTTGTTTTTTTTTGATTGAAATTTAACCATGTAAAATCACCTACTATCTGCTAAAATACGCCTCCCTAAAAACGTGACCAAGCTTACGTTTATTATTGATTTAAAAATTTAATCTACAGCACTGGATTTACGTTCCAGCTAGTTCAATGGAGAAACCATGAGTTCATCAGCAAACCATTTATCGACAGCTACCACAGCTACCGCAGAAAAAAGTGATGCCTTTACTATTTGTGCACTATACAAGTTTGTGCGTTTAGCGGACTTTGAGGCATTACGTGAACCATTAGCCAATAAAATGGCCAGTGTTGAGGTCAAAGGTACCTTGTTATTAGCAGCCGAAGGCATCAACGGTACGATTGCTGGCCCTCAAGTGGGTATTGATACCGTACTGGATTTTTTAGGCAAGCAGCCCGGTTTAGATAACATCTCTCATAAAGAATCGTATAGTGAAGAAAATCCATTTCACCGCACTAAAGTGAAGTTGAAAAAAGAAATCGTCACCATGGGGGTTGAGGGTATTGATCCAAATCACGTGGTCGGTACTTACGTAAAACCAAAAGATTGGAATGCCTTAATTTCTGATCCAGATGTGCTGTTGGTTGATACCCGTAACGATTATGAAATCGAAATTGGTGCTTTTAAAAATGCTATTAACCCAAATACCGAAACTTTTCGTGAGTTTCCTGAGTATGTGAAGAACAACTTAGATAAAAACAAACACAAGAAAGTTGCCATGTATTGTACTGGTGGTATTCGCTGTGAAAAATCAACCGCGTATTTAAAAGAGCAAGGTTTTGAAGAGGTTTATCACCTTGAAGGCGGCATCTTAAAGTATCTTGAAGAAGTGCCGAGTACCGAGACTCTATGGCAAGGAGAGTGTTTTGTTTTTGATGGTCGGGTCGCGGTTAATCATGACTTAGAAAAAGGTCAATATGATCAATGTTTTGCTTGTCGTTTTCCGTTAACTGAAGCGGAAAAAGAAGGTGAGCATTATGTTAAAGGCGTAAGCTGTCATCGTTGTCATGACAAGGTCACTGAACAGCAACGTAATCGTTATGCGGAACGTCAGCGTCAAATTTCTTTAGCTGAGCAACGTGGTGAAAGCCATATTGGTGGTGATATTCAAAACCTTATTGAAGAACGCCGCCAAGAGAAAAGCGATAAAAAAGCGCAGCAAGCGGCTAAGTAACCTGAACTCTGGATAAGCAGCACTTGCTCAATATTCCCCTTTATCCGATTCGCAGCGTTAACACGTCGATAAATAACCCGTTATTCATAAACGTTTTGCCTTGATAATCGAATAAATTGAAACATTGATAGTGTATATTGCTACTTAATCTTGTATATTTTGTTCTTAACAACCGTAAGTCGTTGTTTTTACTTAACCATCAAGCACTCATTATCCAGAGTTCAGGTTAAGTAATAATAAGCTTTCAGCAGAAAGGTACAAAACAATAGCAACGCCAGCTTGATTACCAAGCTGGCGTTTTTTATGGTCTAAATATTAGCTGCGCTGTAATTAGTGTCAGCCATTGGTGGTTTTAGTTTACAACGTTAAACCGCTAACCGTCACCGACCATATTGCTTAACAAAGGTAGATTGTATATTCTGGCTGCACTCACAATCTAGGCTGTTTTACATGAGATTAAAAATGAAAAAATTATTTACCCTGGCAGCAATTTCTCTCGCTGCATCCGTATCACTATCAATGTCGGTAAACGCTACTGCACACACTAATAGCGACGTTTTTACCGTTGAAAAGCTAAATCAATTAAATAAATTACATGATGTTAGTGTTTCTCCTCAAGGAGATATTTTAATTTATGGTTTGAAAAAAGGCGCTAGCGACAATCATCTTTATCGACAAGATGTTAACACGGGCAAAGTCAGCCAGTTTACCGACCATGAGAAAAGTGAAAGTAATGTGGTTTGGGCTGATGACGGTCAATCGGTGTACTTCCTCTCTGCACGTAGTGGTAGTAGCCAAATTTGGCAACAGGGCATAAACGACAATAAAGCCAAGCAAATCTCTGACTTTCCATTAGCCATTAACGGTTTTAAGTTAGCTAAAAATGGCCAAGTCTTTGCTTTGTCATTTACCGTTAAGCCAGGTTGTGACAGCTTAGCTTGTACTGTTGCGGCTAAAAAAGCTGATAAAGAGAAAAAATATAATATCCGCACCTATGAACAATTAATGGTGCGTCACTGGGATGTTTGGACAACAGCCTATAAAGAGCATTTATTTGTTGCTCATCTAAGTAAAGACGGTCTACTTAACAGCGCTCAAGATATAATGCCAAACTGGCAAAGTGATTTTGCTGGTATCAGTCAAGTAACTATTCACCCAAATGCTAGCTCGTTAGCATTTTCAGCGAAAGACTCTTCCAGTAAAGCTGCCGCTAAAGATCATGCTTGGACTACTAACTTTGATATCTTTGAAGTGGCACTATCGAAAGGCCAAGCTGCTTTTAACTTAAAAAATATTACCGAACAAAACAAAGCGTGGGATGCCAATCCAGTTTATTCTGCCAATGGTCGCTTCTTAGCTTATAAATCAATGAAAATACCAGGTTATGAAGCGGATAAATTTACCTTACAACTTCGCGATAACAGAACGGGTAAAACTCGTGCTGTCGCCAGTGATTGGGATCGCTCAATTAGTAGCTTAGCTTTCGCACCTGATAATAAGACTTTGTATGTGGTGGCCCAGGATCTTGGTCAAAAGAGTATTTTTTCTATTACGCCTGAATTTGATGAAGTGCGCAAAATTTACAATGTCGGTAGTAACGGTGATGTAACTAGCCATGGCAGCAAACTTTACTTTACTCGTCATACCTTAAACTCACCAAAAGATATTTTTACCATTGATAATCATGGCGATGATTTAAAGCAACTCACTGCTGTTAATAAAGATAAACTCGCTGATGTTAACTTTGCTGATTATAAGCAATTTAGCTTTAAAGGTTGGCATGATGAAACTGTCTATGGTTACTGGTTAAAGCCGGCTAATTTTGAAGCCGGTAAAAAATACCCTATTGCTTTTTTAGTCCACGGCGGCCCACAAGGGAGTTTTGGTAATATGTTCCATTACCGCTGGAATGCGCAATTATGGGCAGCCCAGGGTTATGGTGTAGTGATGGTCGATTTCCACGGTTCAACTGGTTATGGCCAAGAGTTTACTCATTCAATCAGTCGTGATTGGGGTGGTAAACCATTAGAAGACTTACAAAAAGGTTTGGAATTTATCGTTAAAGACCAACCTTGGTTAGATGGTGATAATGCGTGTGCGTTAGGGGCATCTTACGGTGGTTATATGATGAACTGGATTGCCGGCAACTGGCCTAGCGGTTTTAAATGTTTGATCAATCACGCTGGTTTATACGACATGCCAAGTTTTTATCAAACTACCGAAGAATTATGGTTCCCAGAATACGATATGGGTGGCCCTTCTTGGGGTAAAGAGACGGGTAGTAATAAAGGTAAGGTAAGTCCTGATTATGAAAAATTCAATCCTGCTGCTTATGTGAATAACTGGCAAACACCTATGTTAGTCATTCAAGGTGAATTAGATTACCGCGTGCCGTATGCACAAAGCTTAGGGGCATTTACTACCTTGCAACGTAAAGGTATTGATAGCCGTTTAGTGATGTTCCCCGATGAAGATCATCATATTCGTAAGCCTGATAACTTAGTGGTTTGGTACGAGGAAGTATTTAACTGGTTAGAAAAATATACCAAGAAATAATGGCTGAATGGTCACGTGTATATAACAAAAAGGCATATTAACCTAGGTTAATATGCCTTTTTCATTCGAACTAATAGTTAAAAAGTAGCTAATATTTTCTAAAGGTAGCGCTAAAACAAGCGTTATCTGGAAGAGTAACTTAGGTTTTAATTACTCTTGCTCTGCGGCCTCTTTAAGGTAGGCCAGTCGGTCTTGCTCTTGCTCAAAAGCCGCTTGGATTTCTGCCAGCACAGTTTCAACATCGGCGTTTTGAGTATCCTCGGCAAATTGTCCGGTTAACTTGGTGGTATTCGTTAACTCACCCGCTTCATAGAGTGCCCACATTTCTTCAGCAAACTTAGTTAAGGCTAGAGTCGGGGCAAACTCGGCGTAATAGCTGGTGATATTGTTGACATCACGCAGTAACATCGCTTTGGCATTGTTATTCGCCGAGGCATCAACCGCTTGTGGTAAGTCGATAATGACAGGGCCATAAGCATCAACTAAAACATTAAATTCTGATAAATCACCATGCACTATACCAGCACAAAGCATGCGCATGATGTAAATCATCATCAGTGCATGATCTTCAATGGCTTGCTCAGCGGGCATAACAACATCATTTAGTCGTGGTGCGACATCTCCTTCTTCATCGGTGATAAGCTCCATCAATAACACCCCATCAAAACAGCCATAAGGTTGCGGTACACGCACATCGTGTTCGGCAAGGGTATACAAGGCATCTACTTCAGCATTTTGCCAAGCTTGTTCTTGTTGGCTCTTACCGTACTTAGAGCCTTTTTCCATGGCTCTAGCGCGTCGGCTACTGCGGCTTTTTCGACCTTCTGTATATTGCGACGCTTTTTTAAAGCTGCGTTTGTTAGCTTCTTTATAAACTTTGGCGCAGCGAATTTCATCACCGCAACGAACGCGGTAAACTGTGGCTTCTTTACCGCTCATTAATTGGTTGAGCACTTCATCAATTATACCTTCTTCTACGAGAGGTAATAGTCGCTTTGGAATTTTCATTGCGCTGTTATACCTTAGATGCGTTAAGGAAGATAGTAAAAGCTGGTTTGTGAGCTGGATGCTGAAAGTTAGCTGAGATTTGGCAGTTGTTATCACAATATGTTACTCGATTGAGCAAGGGTTATAATGTCTATTTTTTGATAGTAAAATAGCTTCTTCTATCAGCATATTAGCCGCTTTAACCTCACCATAATTAACGGCATTACTCAGCCAATATTGAAATAATTTCGGATCTCTAATCATCAACTCTCCAGCTTTGTTAAAAAGCACTGATTCAATAGGGTCATGAAAGGCTGCTTTTCTAGCTTTGGTTTTCGTTGATAGCTCATCATTACCTTCAGTTTGATAAATTGCTTCTTGAATCGCTAGACCTATGGTATTAAGAACTCGATTTGTTCCGCTTTCTTCTAAGGTTTTCCCTAAGACCAAATATGTGTGTTTTTTGTTATTGGCCAAGTTATCAGTTGAAGTACAGAACTTTGTGATGTCGCTAATATGTATAGCTATTGCTCCATGATAACCAAGACTTGCAATAGCTCTTAAATTATCACTGATATCTAAAGTACCTTTTGAGGCACGCATGAAGAGCGCAAGGTGTTGATAATAATAGTCATTAAAGTTACTTGCTTTATTTACCTTGTTGATAGCGTTCAAGGTTGCTTGTTTATTACCACTGGCAGCATGAAAGTTGGCTATTTGTAGCCAAAGTGCGCCATTGTTACCGTCTACTTGACTGGCTCTGTTGAATAAGACGTTACTGCAAACACTATGCTCTACATTGTTAGAGCAAAGGCCAATTAAATCGATTAAGGCTAATTTATTATTGGGATACGCTTCAAGATAATCGTGCAGCAATTTTAACTTTGAATCTTGTTGAGTATCTGAAGTAAATAAAATAGAAGCGAGCTGATGCTCAGGTGTATTAGATTTTTCAAGATAATCATAATAATAGTCGAGCTTTTCTTTTGTAATATTGTTTTTATATATTTCTTCGTAATCAACGCTGGTTTGACAAGCAAGGATATAATTTTCATCCTCTCTTATACTCGGCAAAGATACTTCATTGATCTCTTTGGCTATCTCTTTGTTATTAGCTTTGTAAGCCGATACTGGTTCAATCTCATTAGACTCACTGGTTAACTTAATCGGTAGAGTAACCGCTATGTCTGATGATTTATCACTTGGTACTAAGCGGATAAAAAATATCACTGCGCTAATACAGATAATGGTAATTATGCTGATCAATAAAGTAGTGGTGCGTGTCATCCTAGACTCTTTTTTAGTGAGAGTATTTAGCTCTTATACTGTCAATGGTACCATTTTCTATCGCAACCGCTAAATGTTGTGATAATAAAGCCGCATAGCGACTATTGGCTGAATGTCTTGAAAGTGCAATATAGCTGTTGACGGTTTTATCGTACTGGTAATTTGCCAAAGCAATTTTTTGTAGATATTCAGTTTTAGGGAGTAGCGGTACGATTGACTCTTCTCGCTCTAAAATAACATCAATGTGACCTTTCAGTAGCATCTTGACTAATTGTTCTCGGGAGGTTATTTCTACTTTGTTTATTGTTTGGTTGTTATCAAACTGGGGGTAATAGGTGGCGCCACGAATTGTACCGACAATTAAATCTTTTAAATCCTCGAAATTATTTATGACGATTTCTTTAGTTGCCAAGGTAAAAAAACGCAATGGTTGCCGTTGTACCAATAAAGGCGGTTCAATAAATATTAGGTCCTTTTGTCGTTCAGGTAAGTTTCTTAAACCTAATATCATATCCGTTTGACCGCGTTTCGTCATAGACAAACAACGAGCAAATGGACAACGTACGAATACCGCTTTTAGTGTGAGAGCCTTGGCTAATAACTTTACTATTTCTATGTTTGGACCAACCAATTGATTATCGACAAAATCGACGAAGGGAGGTTCGAGGTAGGTGGCAATTCTGAGTTCACCGCTAAGTTCGCTAACGTCGGCAAGTACTAAAGGGCAAAAAAAACTGAATATAACGACATAGTATTTCATAACGAATTCAGCAAAAAAAGTGATGATAGTTAAATGTTAGTAGCTGAGATAGAATAGGGTTAACAGCGGTGCTATTTATTAAGATAACCTGAACTCTGGATAAGCAGCACTTACTCAATATTCCCCTTTATCCGATTCCCAGCGTTAAAACGTCGATAAATAACCCGTTATTCATAAACGTTTTGCCTTGATAATGGAATAAATTGAAACATTGATAGAGTATATCGCGACTAATCTTGTAAATCTTATTCTTAATAACCGTAAGTCGTTGTTTTTACTTAAACATAAAGTACTCATTATCCAGAATTCAGGTTAAGAAATTCTAACTTCTTTTCTAGCTGCTCTAGCTTGGCATGAATCGCCATATTCTGCTGCATAATTTGTTCATTTTGCTTTCGTAGCTCTCTATTTTTGATATTGGTATCAGCAAAGCCAAAAATCTTATTGGCAAATACTGCACCAGCGCCAGCTAAAATGCCGACACCCAAAATAAACATCACAAAAACAGCTGCTCTACCAATAAAAGTTATTGGATAAACATCACCAAAACCTATGGTCGTTGATGACATTAACATTAACCAAAGAGCGTCCGCATAATTTTTCACCGGTGAGTTGGCGACGCTAGTTTCAGCGAGAAACGTCACATAACCCAAGCCAGCATTAAGCAAAGCAAACAAAGTTAATGACAGCATGCCTATGGCGCCATAGTTATAGTTTTTAACGCCAAACTCATCAACTTTATAAAGGTTGCTCTTTTCCATGGCACTTTGCAAAATGATCATCTTGTTCTCTAGGGGGTTAATCAGAATATTTTGATGATATTACAATCAGAGACGATAGAGAAGACTTGGCTATGGCTTAGTGTTCGCTAAAGTAATATTTAAGGACGTGCATAGTATGAAAGCTATAATCTGACTATTTTATCCTGCCCTTAGTGGCAACTATTTTGTTATCGCATAAACTTAGCGTTAAAGCGGTAAACTAACAGGAGTTGGCTCATGGGTAAGTGTTATAAAAATATAGAAATTGCGACACCGGTTGCCACAGTGTGGCAAAAAATACGTGATTTTCATGATATGACATGGGCGGAAGGCGTGATCACTTCCTTAGTTAAAGTGGGTCAGACTGGCGGCACAGACATAGGTGCTAAAAGAATTCTAAATGATGCCTTTCATGAAACCTTAGTATGCCTAGATGACAATAATTATACTTTTTCTTATGCTGTTGATGATGGACCCGGCCCACTAGCTAAGACTGCAGTAGATAATTACTTAGGTGTGGTGAAGTTATCTGAAAGTACAACTGGTACCTTAGTTGAATGGAGCTCGAGTTTTACTTCATCTACTGAGGGTGAGGTCATTGAGTTTTGCGACCCTATTTATACCGCATTGCTTGGCGCTTTAAAAAGCAGCTTAAGTTAGTTACCTTCAGTGCTAACCAGATTTTTTAGCGGGCTTCTTTGCCGTTTTCTTCTTAAAGTTACCTTTACCGCGCTTCGGTTTAAAAGCCACCTTGGGTAAACCGGCAAAAGATTGCTGACTGGCGCCATGGACCATTTCTGTTACCGTCTTGGTTAAGGGCTGCATAAAACTTAAGTAACTGGCATTTTTTTCACTAATCGCGGTGAGTGTTGCTTCCCACTGCGCTGTCATATCAGGCAAGGTAGCCATTTCAGGTAGCGCGTTAATTAAGGCTATGCCCACTTCTGTGGCGGTAATAGCTTTGCCGTGGCGTTGTAAAAATCCCCGTTTAAAGAGTAAATCAATAATGCCGGCGCGAGTGGCATCTGTACCTAAGCCATCGGTGTCTTTTAATACTTTTTTAATGGCAGGATCACTGACATAACGGGAAATGCCTGTCATCGCGGCAAGCAAGGTCGCATCAGTAAAAGACTGTGGCGGCGAAGTGTGTTTCTCTAGTAGTTCGCCTTGTTGGCAATGTAATATTTGCCCTTTGGTTAAAGGTGGCAGGGTTTGTTCTTGCTCATCTGCTGCTTGCGTTTTTTTACTTTTCGGGAAAAGTACCTGCCAACCTTGTTGTTTCTCTATTTTTGCTTGGCTAACAAAATTCCCACCGGCGATCAAAAGGCTGATCTTGGTTTGCTGATAGATATATGCCGGGTAAAACTGCACTAAATACTGGCGGACAATCATCAAATAGATATTTTTTTCAAAGGTATTTAAGCTGATATTCTCCGGTGATTTTTCGGTAGGAATAATGGCATGGTGGGCGGTTATCTTTTTATCGTTCCACGCTTTACTGACCAAAGAGGTATTAGCCCCTTGGGCTGGTTTATTACAAGGTAAAGATGATTTCGCCAGGGTATTAACAATGCCTCTGGCTTGTTTTAATTGTTCTTTCGGCAAATAACGACAATCTGAGCGCGGGTAGGTAATCAGTTTATGTCTTTCATACAAGGTCTGGCAGACATCAAGTACCAACTTAGCATTCATAGAAAACTGCTTGGCCGCGCTGATTTGTAATTGTGACAAATTAAAGGGTAACGGCGCTGCTTGCTGTTTTTCATTACTCTCAAGCTTACTGACCGTTGCTGGCTGGTTATCAATACGTTTAACAACATTTTCCGCTAGTGCCCTCACCAATACTCGGCCTTCTTCATCACAATAAGGCTGACAATTGTCACTGGGTTGCCATTTAGCGGTAAAACTGACGGCTTCATTTACCTGCAAGCTAAGGTGGGCTTGTACTTGATAAAAAGCTTTACTGTTGAACTTGGCAATTTCTTGCTCACGCCTGACCACTAAGCCTAATAAAGGCGTTTGTACACGGCCGACCGATAAAACCGAGTTATAGCCAGTTTTTTGTCCTTGCAAGGTATAAGCGCGGGTTAGATTAATACCATAAAGCCAATCAGCCCGAGAGCGGGCTAAAGCAGAAATAGACAAGGGCATAAAGTCACTATTCGGTTTTAGTGACTTAAGTGCGCGTTGCACCGCAGGTAAATTCAAATCGCTGATCAGCAGGCGTTTAATCGTAGATTTTTTCTTTTTTGATATGTTGAAGTAATCAATCACTTCATCGACCAGTAATTGACCTTCTCGGTCAGGATCGCCAGCATGAATAATTTCATCGGCTTGTTTTACCAATTTACGTAAAACAGTAAGCTGCGAGCGGGTACGACTAATGGGTTTTAATTGCCATTGCTCAGGCACTATCGGTAAACTTTCCATACGCCATTTTTTTAATGTCGCATCGTAATCTTCAGGGTCTGCTTGCGCTAAAATATGGCCGATACACCAACTAACCACATCACCATTACCGAGCTCTATATGGGTTCTATGGTTTTTATGTCTTCCCTTAATAGAGAGTTGTAATGCGGCAGCAATGGCGCGCCCTAAGCTAGGTTTTTCGGCAATATAGAGTTTCAATGGTATATGAACGTTAATGAAGTGTAGAGGTTACTATGATTATAGATTGAACACTGTCTTTATGTACAGTTTTGTTTTCAATTGACATAAAAAACCAGTTTAACCTATCCCCAATTATTGAGTGTCGGTTAAACTGGTTTTATGCAGTTTATATCAGTTAAATACTTATAAGTTTTACTTTAATAAGTATTAACTTTAAAAGCGGTAACTTACTTCTAAACTCATGTAACGAGCAGTTTGACGGCTAGTTGTCATGCCCCAGTTTTGGTTAACTTCTAAACCAGAGTTTGTACTTATCGCATGTTCCTGTTCAACACTTGTTTGGGTGTCAGAGTCAAGTACATTATAAACAGTGGCTTTAAGTTGTAAATCACCACCAGCAACATCAATGTTATAGGCTAAACTTAAATCAAGCATAGTTGTCCAGTCTGTTGTACCAGAAGTACCACGTGGTGCTGGGTTGCCATTTGCATCATAAAATGATGCTTGGCCATAGTATTTACTAATACAATCTTCCCATACTGAACCCGCCGCACAACTATCTACGCCGTCAGGATGTACACTAAACTTGTTAATTGGCATTCCAGAAGCCACTGAAGCATTAAAACCAACTGTTAGTTCTTCAGTGATGTCATAGTAACCATTAATTTTGAAGGCATGACGGCGATCATTTGGTAAGTTACCATCTGCGTGATCCATTAAACCAGCGTAATCGTATGAAGTTGTCCAGCCTGGATCGGCCTGACCATTATCTGTTCTAACTAAACCTTCAGTGTTACCCCAACTATGAGACCACGTGTATGATGCATTGTAGTGGAAACTATCACCGGCAACACCAGATAACGTTGTTTCTACAGCACCGTATTGACGGCTAGCTACTGGTAAAGCAAGGTCTTCTTTTGAAAGGTATATAGTGTCTAGTGTACCATCACCATCATAGTCATACGTCATTTCCAAAGGTTCACCTGGGTTAGCTAACACGTAGCTAGGAATCCTAGCGTCAGTAATACCCTTTTTAGCGAAGTATGCCGCTATTGGTGCAGAGTAATCAGTATCTTCAATTGAACGACCTAAATCACGGTAAATACCACGCATGCCGAACACCATGTCACCATCCATCAGCTCTTGCTCAAAACCAATAGTAATTTCATCATTGTACATAGACTCTAAGTTAGAGCTAACAATGGTTGTTACATCAGTACTGCCATCTTGTACTACACGTTGACTAATGTGTGCACCAGTAGAAGGAGAACCATCGGCTAATAGAACTATTTCGCCATTTGAATCAAGTTGGTCAATATGGTAGTAGTCATGAACATCACGACGAGAACCACCTTGAGTAATGTTCATATTTGCTGATACAGGTTGGAAGTAACGTCCGTATGTTGCGAATAATTTAGTAGTACCATCACCGGTCAGGTCATAAATTGCTTGAAGTCTAGGTGCTATTTGCCCTTTAACGTCTACGTATTTTGTGCCGTCAGTCATTTCATTTGAAACATTTGAAACACGAACACCTAGGTTTAATACTAACTGATCAGTTACGCTCCAGGTATCTTGTACATAAAAAGCCGTTGATGTTACATTTGAATCGGTAAAATCGGTACGAATACGTTGGTCAGCGTAAGCTGTTCCTTGAGGCAATCCTGTGAAATCAGATCCCGTAGCGTAAGTTACCTCCCACCAACCTTCACGACCAGCTACACCATTTGGATGTGCAGCATAATCTACAGCAATATTGGTATAATCTAAACCAAATTGAAGATCATGATCACCAAGTATCCAGTTTACATCAAAGCGAACTTGATCACGGGTAAAGTTACTGTCTATAACAGTAGCTGCAGATTCAGCTGAGACATGTTGCCATGAACCGGTTAAATTTGACCATACAAGAGGGTCAGTATTGCTAACCGTATTGTAGGTATTATCCGTTGTACGACCAGCAACCATTTCAATTGAAAGATCGTCTGTTAAAATACCGGTATATTTAAAGCCGTAAACATCGCCACCAGAATGTGAGGTATAAGTGGCACTTTGTGCGCCAACTTCTCCAGTTATACCGTCGTTATTAAAGGTAGTACCTTTTCCTTTCGTAGCAAAACCAATAGTCGTTAATTCAATAGAGTGATTATCATTGATAAACCAATCTAATTTACCAAAATAACGATCTGATGTTGTTTCACCATCGTTTAACTTTGAACTATATCCATTTTTGTAGCTTGTCTTTTGTGGCTCATATAAAGCATAAAAGAAAAGTGTATCTTCAATGAAAGCACCACTTGCCCAAATATTAAAGCGGGTAAAGGTCGATTCATCTTGAGCTGTTGTTCCATCCTGAAGCGAACCATCAGCTTGTAAAAGATTATTATGTTGTGAGCGTGTTGCATTTGGATCTACACGTGCATAACCACCAAATTCAAAATCATTTGAACCTGATTTAGAAATCGCATTAATAATACCACCTAAAGCACCACCAAATTCAGGATCAATACCGCCTGTTTTGATTTCTGTTTGCGCAATTGCTTCCCATGGCATTGAGATTGAACCAATACCTGTTTTAATAGACGTAATGTTAATGCCGTTTAAGTAATAACCATTTTCAGCAGAAGAACTACCACCGATACTAGCGCCACCAAATGCAGAGTTGCTGGTAGCACCCGGCGCTAATAATGCCATAGCTTCAAAACCTGACTCAACCGGCATTTTGTCTAATTCGCCAGCGGTAAGGGTAATACCACCCGTTGATGAATCTAAATCGACACGCGTTATTCTTGAACCAATTACTGAAATACGTTCAACGTCTGCATCAGTGTTGTCACTTGATAACAGAACACCATTAAATATAACGGCGCCACCAACTTTAACAATTAAGTCATGCTTTTCAATGGTGTTAAAACCCTCTTTAACGATAGTCATCTCGTACTCACCAATGGGAAGTTTTCTTAAAGAATACTCACCTTTTTCATTGGTAGTAATAGTACGGGTAACACCTTTGCCTTTATGGACCAGTGTAATAACCGCACCCTTAGTTACTTGGTTATCTGTGTTAGTAACAACACCTTTTAAAGAACCGTTAAATGCATCCGCCATAGCGCTTGGCATTGAAATCATTAATGCCGTACCTACGGCAATGGCCGCGAGTGTTCTACGTGCCTTAAAATTTGATTTGATCATTTTGTTATACCTGTTTTAATTTAATCTATTGTTTTGTTTTTATATATTATTTTTGTTTTAGTCCTTAATCTGACGAACTCCCGTTGTACTTTTTACTCGTCAGTAGCAGGTGCTTTTAATAGAACAACACAGAAGTACAATTACACTTATATATGTTATATTGTATATTATCCACAAGTATATGATTGCAAAGTATTACAAGTTGCATAACAATTAGACTAGAAGTTACTTTGCATTAACAAAATATCAGTAAAATTGCTTGCTCAAGGGAAGGTGAGAATAAATTGCATGTGTAAAAAGTGTACTAAGAACAAAATACTCTTAGCTTAGAATTATTTCGAATATAATGCTGATTTGTTGGGTTAATGCAAAATTTAATACAGCAATGATGACTAGCTTATACCCGTTACCATTCAAGATGCATGTTTCAGAGTGGTTGAGCAATTTCAATTCAAGGTGCTGTGATGAAATAATGGTTGTTCAGGAAAATTAGCTTAAACCGATAATGATTAGACGAATTTATCTCTGATGAATTTTAACTGATATTTTGAAAGGTATTACTTTTTGATTAGGCTGTACTTATTTTTTTTGCATGTGAGTACCAAAATGGTGCCGGATAAGATAGCGAAGGATGCGAGTATTACACGCAGGGTAATAGCTTCATTAAGTAACATAGCCCCCGCGAGAGTGACCAATATAGGCACACTTAATTGCACTATGGCGGCTTGAGTAGCCTTGAGTTCAGGCAATACACTATACCAAATAATGTAACCTATAGCAGAAGTGACAATACCTGATAGCAAGGCACAAAGAGCACCTGCCCCGACTAAATTAATGCTGTCGAGATTAAGGGCATTGGTTGTTGTTAAGTTAACGATAAACCATAAGAGTATCGCCATTGGCGCTGCTTTGATAAAGTTGCCTGCAGTTGCTGCTGCGGGATCACTTGCCCCTCGACCTTGCAGTGTATAAATACCCCAAGCAATACCGGAAATACACATCAATAATGCACCATTCAATGACGGTGCCCTTATACCAGGTAACATTAATATCACTAAGCCAACAAGCGCAAGTACAAAACCGACTAATTGTATTCTATTTAGCCGTTCTCCTTCGCGATAACCAACAAGTGTCATGGTTATTTGTACTGAGCCAAACAGTAATAATGCCCCTGTACCCGCGGCGATTAAACCGTAACCATAAGTGAAGCTAACCGCATAAATGAATAGGGCAGTAGCAGCGAGCCAGCTGCCTGACTGAAGCGGTGTTTTATGATTTCTTATCGTGACAAATAGCCATAAGAATAGCGCGCCAGAAACGACTCTAAGCATAATGAAACTGGCTTCATCTATGTTGGTTTTTTCTAAGGCAAAGCGTGTTATCAGTGAATTAGCGGCAAAAGCTAACAGTGATATTATGGTGATTAGGATGATTTTAAGCCGAGTCATATATTTGTCCTGGTCTTTGTTTTGGCAACGGTGGCGAGGAGTTAGCGACTCGGCTCTATATTTTTAACTAGATGCTAAGTAAATAGTTAACACGATAGCAAAGGTGAAAATCAAGATGTTAGCTTAGTAAATTGGCAAGCTAACACTTTAATCGTTAAGGCTATTAAACCATATCATCAAAAGGGTTTTTAGTCGGTAAGGCAATACTGTTTTTAAATTCTGCGAATTTTATCTTATCAGTCGTTAGCTCAATGTCATCCTCATTAATCAGGCCTTCGCCAAATTTATAAATCAAATCAAATTGACCGTTATTGGCATTATCTCGATAAACTTGCTGTGCTTGTTCGACGCTAATTAGCTTTTGTTGATATTCTTGCATAGCCTCAGCGCCATAGCGTTTTTCCATCATGGCTAGGGTCACTTTTGGCGAGAATATGGTTGCCGTGGCGTTATTGCCGCCAAAACCTTTTGAGTTAATAAAAGCGATGTCCATGTCATGACAATACCAATGCTCAGTGGCAATATTTAGGTGTTGGTCATGCACATCGTCAGCAACTTTATCAATGGTGGTAATGCCAGGCATAATATTATCACTGAAAACACCTAATGCCATGGCCATTTGATCGCCACTAGCTGGGCCTAGTGTATGGCCGACATAGGCTTTGGGTGCCGCTACTGGCCAATTTTCGATATTAAAACATTCAGCAACTCTATGGTAAATCAAAGATTCAGTGACGCGGTTTTGTGGCGTACTTGAGCCATGCGCAAGAATAAAGCTACGTTGTTGCAGTGCTTCTTTACCTAAAACTTGCTCGGCTAAAGCAACCGATTTTGCCATCGTTATATAGTTACCTGGACCTGGCGCCGTGATAGATTTTTTATAGCCATCAGCATTAATAAATACATCGGCAACTGAGGCCAGTACCTTTGCCCCCATAGCCAAAGCCAGAGCATCATCCATCAAGATAACAAATTGTGCACCTTCACCTATAGTAAAACCACAATTTTTACCAAAAGGACGACTGGTGCGGCGATGATCGGCGGTGTCGGTACCGTCTAGTCTTTTTAAGCCCTCTTCGTTGGCTAGCGCGCTCATATTACCAAAGCCTTCAATGACTTCTGGCGTGATTGCCGCTTCACTACTACCGACAATAGCGACGCGTATACGGCCAGCTGCCATGTCATGAACAGCCGCACGTAGGTTATATAAAAATGTTGCACAAGCACCAGAGCTGGTAAATGTGGTACCGACATTACCAATAACATAGGCATTAATAAAATCGGTAGACATGGTATTTAACCCTAGGGCTAATTGTTTAGTACTGACGCGAGAGCCGGTTAAACGACTTTTAATCAAACCGCCCAAACCCTCATCATTTAGTTGGCCGGCGATCGAGGCCGAATAAACACCTACTTCATCAGGACTGATCTTGTCTAAAATAGCATCCCATTCAATTCCGGTTGAACGAATGGCATCGGTAGCAGCGAAGATGGTCGCTTGTAAACCACGCGGTTGATAACGGCTCTTATATAGTTTTGCCGGGTCAAAGCCTGTTGGAAACTGTCCCGCGGCTTTAATGGGGTTATCACGATAGGCATCATGAGTAATGGTTAATTGCTCAGGAATCTTAACCGCAACTCTAGCCTCGCCGATATCAGTCAGCAACCATGAGCTTGGTACGGGTTTAGGTAACTCTTTTTTGAGCAACTCAAAGGAAATATATTTATCAGTAGGGCTGATATTCATCTTTTGATGCCAATGGGTTGCATCGGGATCAAAATGATTTTTCTCAATTTTACGAATTAAGGTACCGGCAAGAATTTGTTGGCCGAATTTGGCTTCTATCTCACTAGGTGCGACTGTATTACCATCAACATCCACTAAAGTGCCTTGTTGATAGCTGACGATATTCATTAAGCTTGCTAAGCCAACAAAAGTTTCTTGACGTGCTTGGGCATTTAACTTGTCGATGACGATACGACGGAAGCCTTGATGAAACGAGGTGCGTCCTGCGGCATTAATACCGCCCATGCCAATAATTAAAGGTAAACGTGCCATCTAATAACCCACTTAAAGAATTTGAATAAATGCAAAAGAATAATAATGCCTAATATCTTCACTATTCTAATGACTCTTTGAAAATTTAATAGGTTAGAATGGCCATATAATATGTAATAATGGCCACAGTAAGTTATTGAGAGATAAAAATGCCTAATAGACTCATTAAATCAGAAAATCTTATGGTTCATTTGCTGATTTATCCTCACGTTTTAGCGACAGGTGTAACATTACCTGTTGAAATGTTACTTGCCGGTGAGGCCTTTGCCCGACGTTATGATAAGTCAGCGTTAAAACTTAACACAAAATTTTTGAGTGAGTCGTCAGCAAAGATAAAGTCACGTGCAGGTATTAGTATGATTGCTGATATCACCCTTGACCATGAAGCCAATGTTAGCACCGTGCCAGCAGATATTATTATTGTGCCGAGTTTGTGGCGTAATCCTCGGCCTGTGCTTAAAAATCATAAAAAACTTATTGCTTGGCTAAAACATTGTTGGCAGCAGGGCAGTACATTAATTGGCGTTGGTACTGGTGTGTGTTTTTTGGCAGAATCGGGCTTGTTAGATAATCACTCAGCGACAACCCATTGGCATTATGTTGAGCAATTTAAACGTGATTATCCGCAAGTAGACTTAAAGCCGGATTTCTTTATTACCCAATCGGAAGGCATTTATTGTGCGGCGAGCTTAAATGCTTTGGCTGATATTATTGTGCATTTAATTGCCCAGCATTATGGTAAAGCCGCGGCACAAAATGTAGAACGAAATTTTTCCCATGAAATACGCAAGCCCTATGAAGAGCAGCGTTATTTAGAAGGTTCGGGTGATAGACACGCCGATGAATTGATTGCCGAAATTCAATTTTGGTTACGCACACATTTAAATACAGAATTAACCTTAACTGAAATTTCCGAACAATTTGGTATGAGTCAACGTTCATTTACGCGGCGATTTAAAGCCGCAACGGGTGTTAGGGCCACCCAATATTGGCAACAATTACGCATTGAAACGGCTAAAGAATTACTGGCCTCTAGCAATTTGACCATACAAGAAATAGCAGATCAGGTTGGTTATCAAGATCAAGGACACTTAACTCGCTTGTTTAAGCAGAATTTAAGTTTAACGCCAAAAGTTTATCGTGCCATGGTAAGGAAAAAGTTGTTTAGTTAAGCCTAAAGGGATAAAAAACTATTGATTAATTAGCGGGTGTTTATCTTAATATTTACTCTACCGGCTTAAAAACGATGTTGTTTTTACCATTTGTTTTTGCTTGATAAAGTAGAGAGTCTACCCGTTTAGCGATGGAGTTTGCGCAGTCACCTTTTATTACGGCACAAATACCTAAACTAATGGTGATGTTAATACCTGGCATTAAGGTTTTACTTGCCACGGTTTGACGAAGTTTTTCAGCTAATTTTATTGTATCAATTTTTGTTTTGGATTCCGATAAAATAACAAATTCCTCACCTCCGACTCTAAATAGGTGATCCGTTTGTCGAATATGATTTTCAATAAGCGCACTGAAGCTTTGTAATACTTTATCGCCAATATCATGGCCAAAATTATCATTGATTTTTTTGAAATCATCTATATCGATGCTTATAATAGCAAAGGGCGTTTGATAGCGCTCAAAACCCGCCAGCAATGCTTTTATCTTTAAATTGTAGGCTTTTCTATTTTTAACCTTGGTGAGTTCATCGAGTAAAGTTTGCGCTTTTAATTGTTGATGCGCTTCTTCTAATGAGGTGATGTCTCTGCTTATACCTAAAATACCAATATGGTTAGTAGCATACTCGAAGGGTATTTTTTTTGTTAATAGGTAAACCCTACTGCCATCAGGATAAGTAACCCACTCTTCATTAGTTCTTATTTTACCTTCGGCTAACATGAGTTTATCGTGATGCCTAAATAGACTAGCGAGGTCATGATCAAATATTTCGAAATCATTTTTACCGATTAACTTATCAGCTGATATATTGATAAAGTGGAGAAAGGCGGTATTGCAGCCAATATATTTGAAGTCTTTATCTTTATAGAAAATCAAATCATCAATTAAATTAATGACGGAGTTTAATAGTAAGTCTTTCTCTAAATACTTCATAAATCCTCCTATTTCTTCCGGCTGCTATTTTGGTGTAAGTACCACAAAATAGCAGTCGGTGAAATTTACTTTTACCTCATTAATATAGTCATAAAGTTACTCTTTAAGCAAAACAAAGAGCAAAAACTTGTCACAAGCTTTTAGCTGCGGCAAAATAAGCACCTGACATTTATTATTTGAGAAAAACATGAGCGAACAACTATCAAACGCACTTTCTAAAGCTGAGAAGCAAATTAGTCAAATGCTAACCATGCAAGATGCGATGAACAGTCGTGTTAGTGACACCTGGCGTGAAAATGGCTACGAGTGGTATCGTGCTATTTGGGTGGAATGTGCCGAGATGTTAGATCATCATGGTTGGAAGTGGTGGAAACACCAAGAAATTGATATCGCTCAAGTGCAATTAGAGCTGGTCGATATCTTTCATTTTGGATTAAGTTTACGTTTGATGTCCAACGATAGCGCCGAGTTTATTGCTCGCGATCTGGCGAAAGAATTACATCAAGGCACAGGCGAAAGTGACTTTAAAGTTGTACTTGAAAACTTAGCATCAGCAGCAGTGACCGATAAAACCTTTGATGCTAAGGCCCTTGCTGACTGCATGTCCTTAATGAATATGGACTTAGATGAGCTATTTAAACAATATGTCGGCAAAAACACACTAAACTTTTTCCGTCAAGATCACGGCTATAAAGAAGGTAGTTATATTAAAGAATGGCACGGTGAAGAAGACAATGAGGTGTTAGCTAAACTTGTTAGTACTTTAGATGCTGGCGCCGATGATTTTCAACAGCAGTTATATAAAGCGTTAGAAGAAAAATATCCCGCTTAAGTAATTCGCTATATCCACCTATATATATACCCGTGATACCTCAAAATGCGCGTTTCAGGATGTCTGAGCGATTCATGATCAAGGCGTATCTTTTTATTAAGGGTTATTCCCTTAAAAACAGATACAAGGAAGAGCATGATTTGCTCATACATCCCCGTAGGGCTGGTTTAGAAACGTTTTATGCAGCGTTATTGATTTCGACAATAGAACAACTATTATCTTCAATCAATGCCTGGCCTAAAGACGTTTCTAATTCCAGCTGAATCCTGCATTTTGAAGTAACACGGGTATAGGTGCAGTAATTTTATGCTGCACCTAGCTCTGCAACAACACGCCAATAAACCGTCCCCGAACAACCTCTAATAATATCTTTAACTTTGGCACACATTCTGCTTAATTCTGCTTAAGTAGTGCGTTTATCCGGTGGAATCAGGAAAAGCGTCAAGAATTTGAATCCCGGAGAAGTATATGGAATTGATATTATTTACCTTGATTACCTTAGTGGTTATTGTTGCTGTGTTAGCTAGTCGTTTAAATGATAATAGCTTTCCTTTTCCTTTTGATAGTAAAAAAGCAATATTTACCCCAGCAGAAAAGAACTTTCAAAACTTAGTTGAGCAAGCCCTAGGGACAAAATACCGGGTATTAAACCGAGTGAAATTAAGTGATGTGGTAACTATTCGTAATGGTGTCTCAAGTCGTGCTAGCCAAAGTGCGGCTAAAAGTGCTGAAGCAAAATACTTAGACTTTGTCATTTGTGAACGCAGTACCATGAAGCTACTGGGTGCCATCGATTTAGTGGATACCCAAGGACGAGGTTATAAAATAAAGAAAGATTGGTTTGTCAGTGGTAGTTTAGCCGCGGCTTCAATTCCACATCTTCGTATTAAAGTAAAAGCGAATTACACCCTAGAAGAAATTAGAACATGTATTCATACCCGCTTGTTTGGTAAATCAGCGGCTAACTTTGCCCCTCAGCCAAAAATAAAAGGGCGTATCATTCCTGCTCCTATGATAAGAGCAAGAAATAAGTCAGTAGGTGCTGTAACTTCAGCGGCGGCTAAAGCACAAGGTGAGCAAAAATCACCTGTGTTACCGCAAATGTCGGCAGGACAATTAGGCGCTATGCCAGCAACGTCATTATCGCATTAAGCTTTGGTACTTTTTAGTTATACATTTTTAGTTATACATTTTTTATTTTGCTTAGCATTATGATATATCGCTAAGAATATAGTAATGAATCTGAACTTGAAATAACTTAATAGAGTAACCGTAGGATAAAATACAGTGATCCGACATTATATGCCGACATAATATAATGTCGTTTTGTACTTTAGCTCGCGGTAATATACCGTTGAGCGGATAAAATAAGCTCTCCTTGAATAAAAAATCAACAAACAAACAATAAACAGCTAAAAAGTGCAAAATATTTCAATTTAGCTATTGCAAGGGGCAAAACATTACACTAGAATTCGCACCACTTAATGTAGTGCCGACTTAGCTCAGTTGGTAGAGCAACTGACTTGTAATCAGTAGGTCGCCAGTTCGATTCCGGCAGTCGGCACCATTAATACTTATTTAAGCTTTGCTTATATAAGGTACCTGTGAAAAGGTATCGGCTCAATGTGGAGGGGTTCCCGAGTGGCCAAAGGGATCAGACTGTAAATCTGACGGCTCAGCCTTCGGTGGTTCGAATCCACCTCCCTCCACCATATTTCGACTTATGCTTATGGCGCTTATTTTGCAACATAAGAGTAGGTCAAAAAACAGAGATGATCAGATAGAGTAAGCGGGTGTCGTATACTGGCTATTACCTCAGCCTTCCAAGCTGATGAAGCGGGTTCGATTCCCGCCACCCGCTCCAATCTTTGTATATGTATGCTGATATGGCTCAGTTGGTAGAGCACACCCTTGGTAAGGGTGAGGTCGGCAGTTCGAATCTGCCTATCAGCACCATTCTTAAGATAATTCTATCCAGATATTTCAAACATTGTAATATTAAACTTAATTCTATACCCAGAGGTATTTTAAAATGGCTAAAGAAAAATTTGAACGTACCAAACCGCACGTTAACGTTGGTACTATCGGTCACGTAGATCACGGTAAAACAACATTAACAGCCGCTATCTCTGCGGTATTAGCAAAAAAATACGGTGGCGAAGTTAAAGATTTTGCTCAAATCGATAACGCTCCAGAAGAACGTGAACGTGGTATTACTATCAATACTTCTCACATCGAATATGATACAGCAGTTCGTCACTATGCCCACGTAGATTGTCCAGGCCATGCTGATTACATCAAAAACATGATCACTGGTGCTGCACAAATGGATGGCGCTATCTTAGTAGTTGCGGCTACTGATGGTCCTATGCCACAAACACGTGAGCACATCTTATTATCTCGTCAAGTTGGTGTTCCTTACATCATCGTATTCATGAACAAATGTGACATGGTTGATGACGAAGAGTTATTAGAGCTAGTAGAAATGGAAGTTCGTGAACTTCTTAGCGAATATGACTTCCCAGGTGATGATTTACCAGTAATTCAAGGTTCAGCCTTAGGTGCATTGAACGGCGAAGAAAAATGGGTAGAGAAAGTACTTGAGCTTGCTCATCACTTAGATACTTACATTCCAGAGCCAGAACGTGCAATTGATGCTGCATTCATTATGCCAATTGAAGACGTTTTCTCAATCTCAGGCCGTGGTACTGTAGTAACGGGTCGTGTTGAGTGTGGTATCGTTAAAGTTGGTGACGAAGTAGAAGTTGTTGGTATCCGTGATACACAAAAATCTACTTGTACTGGTGTTGAAATGTTCCGTAAGCTTCTTGACGAAGGTCGTGCTGGCGAGAACTGTGGTATTCTTCTTCGTGGTCTTAAGCGTGAAGATGTTGAACGTGGCCAAGTACTTTGTGCTCCAGGTTCAATCTTACCTCATACTAAATTCGAATCAGAAGTTTACATCTTAAGCAAAGATGAAGGTGGCCGTCATACTCCATTCTTCAAAGGCTACCGTCCACAGTTTTACTTCCGTACCACGGATATCACTGGTGCTGTAGAGCTTCCTGAAGGTGTTGAAATGGTAATGCCAGGCGACAACTTGAAATTTGTTGTTGAGCTAATCAACCCAGTAGCGATGGATGAAGGTTTACGCTTCGCTATCCGTGAAGGTGGTCGTACTGTTGGTGCTGGTGTTGTTTCTAAAATTATAGCTTAATTGATAACTAATTTGCGCTAGAGTTGGTGTTAGCGGCAT
Organism: Colwellia sp. MT41; assembly: GCF_001444365.1. NCBI lineage: Bacteria > Pseudomonadati > Pseudomonadota > Gammaproteobacteria > Alteromonadales > Colwelliaceae > Colwellia > Colwellia sp. MT41. The sequence goes on along the minus strand of NZ_CP013145.1, from coordinate 4,019,170 downwards.
TGGCAGTACTCATTGACTCACGTCAACTGCGTACTTCCACTTTGCTAACACTGCATCTTGCAGCAAATTAATCTATCAATATCTAAAGAAGGTCGCTAACGCGGCCTTTTTTGATCTTGTTATATAGTAAATAGCGCGAACAAGTTCCCGCCTACAGTGATAGGATCCCCGTAGGCGGGAACTTGTTCGCGCAGATTAACTAATTATTGGCAGACACAATGGTCAGCAAGTTGCTTATCTTACTCAATATAACAAATACTTCTTGAGTAAAACACTGGGCTGAGTATAATGGCGCCTCACTTCTCGAGTATCTCTTAATTCCCAAAAACTAAGATTACCCGGTAAGTGTAACTAATGCTTTATAAGCGATCTGTAGGGGTGTAGTTCCAATTGGTAGAACAGCGGTCTCCAAAACCGATGGTTGGGAGTTCGAGTCTCTCCACCCCTGCCACTTTGTGTAGATATAGGTACATTACCTATATTTTATCGGCTTGTGATAGCAAGTCGTGTTATTAAAAAAGTAGATAAATACGGAATAGAATTATGAATGCAAGTACAGAAGAGCAACCAAGCAGTTCTTTCGATACGTTAAAGTGGGGGATTATTTTCTTACTTTTAGCTGGGGCTGTTGCAGGTAATTACGTTTACGGTGAAGAATCAGTGTTAATTAGAGCCGTTACCGTTGTCGTAATGGTTGGGGTTGCTGGCTTAATTGCATTACAAACTGAAAAGGGTCGTAATGCCGCTATATTTGCAAAAGAAGCGCGTACTGAAGTACGTAAAGTTGTTTGGCCAACACGTCAAGAAGCCGTGCAAACGACAGGAATTGTTTTAGTAGTGACTTTATTGATGTCATTACTACTTTGGGGATTAGACTCTGTTCTATTCTGGTTAGTTAGTTTAGTTACAGGTATGCAGGTTTAGTTATGACTGAAGAAAATATGTCAGAAGAAGAAAATGTCCCAGAGGAAATTTCAGCTGTAGAGAGTGCAGAACAGCATGTAAATAGAAATCCAAAATTACGTTGGTATGTTGTACAAGCCTTTTCAGGCTATGAAGGTCGAGTGCAAAAAACATTGGTTGAGCATATTGGCATTCACGGTTTAGAAGATAAGTTTGGTGAGATTTTAGTGCCAACCGAAGAGATCGTAGAAATGCGCGCTGGTCAAAAGCGTAAAAGTTCACGTAAGTTCTTCCCTGGCTATGTTTTAGTTCAAATGGAACTTGATGATGAATCTTGGCATTTAGTTAAAAGCGTACCACGTGTTCTTGGTTTCATTGGTGGTACCAAAGAACGTCCTGCGGCTATTACCCAAAAAGAAGCAGATCGTATTTTACAGCGCCTTGCAGAAACAGATAAGCCTAAACCTAAGACATTATTTGAGCCTGGTGAAGTTGTTCGTGTTATTGACGGACCATTTGCTGACTTTAATGGTGTGGTTGAAGAGCTTGATTACGAGAAAAACCGTATCAAGGTATCAGTTCTTATCTTTGGTCGTTCAACGCCAGTTGATTTAGAATTTGGTCAAGTTGAAAAGGGCAGCTAATTAGCTAGCCTTACTTGATATAAAAACGCTTGCCTTGTGCAGGCGTTTTTTGTTTTCATAGGGTGAAATATTTATAAAATGGTATTAGTTCTTATCTTTGGTCGTTCAACGCCAGTTGATTTAACTCTTTATTAAACATGCCTCTGTAGTTTACTCAGGAACTTTTTGTAAACGTCATCTTCGAAGTCTCTGATCGAAGATCCATTGCTATTTAGACCCTGGATCCCCGATTACAACACCACGGGGATGACGATCCTGAGCCAAGTGCATAGGCATGTTATTAAATACGCTAAGTAGGTCAAGTTGAAAAGGGCAGCTAATTAGCTAGCCTTACTTGATATAAAAAGTATTTGATATAAAACGCTTGCCTTGTGCAGGCGTTTTTTGTTTGAGGGCTTTACTTTAATTGTAAAATTTTGCCAAATAATTGGTTAAGTTACTACTAGCAGTACAAAGCATATACGGACTCAAAGCTTAACGCGATAGCTGGGTAACTTAGCCAAGAGCACGAAGGTGACTCATTACTTTGATGACGGGTTGATTAGCATAAGGAATTAACGCACTAAGCTTTCAAACCTAGTCCGTATAATGTGATGAGTCCCTTGTACTTACTCAGTCATTGCCGTCATGGCTAATAAATACCAAGTAGCATGTTGTAACCCTTGTTCAACCCAGCGCCAATTATTTTCATCGGGCCCTTCGGCCCAAGTAATGCCGCGACCTTCTGGGTTTAACGTTGTGCCAGTAATACCCTTTGAAATACCACCGTTTAACATGGTACCCGCGCTTTTAGCGTGTGGAGGGTTATTAACACCAAAGCCGTATAACATACTCACTTGGTAAGGATTCTTACCCATAAGCCAATCTATTTGGCTTTGGGCAAAATTGGCTAGCTCACTATTGATAGCAAAAGCGCCACGGGGATCGCTGTGTGTTACTTTACCACCCCAAATCGCCGCGGCTGTTAAGGATGCTAGGCGAGCATTTTCACCTTGCCAGGAGTCATTTGTTTCATTGGCATGAGGCATGAAAAAGCCTTCTTGTTGTTTGGCATACTGGCCATCTTTATAGGTTTTAAATGTTTGGCGCGCTAAATTAAAGGGGTTGGCGACCTGAGAGTTTAAGGCCAGTTGATAATTGAGTGATAATTTTATGGTACGCTTAGTTTTATTTTTAAGCTTACGGCTACGCTCTATGGATAAATACTCAACTAAGGCAATAATGGGTAAGCCTGCTTCAACGCCATGGTAAAAAGGTCTGTCGTCATCATCACTGATAAACCAACCCTGGGATGTCATTCTGTTATTTAAGTTGCGGGCACGAAGACGAGCAGCTTTTAAGTATTTAGTTTTTTTTGTGAGGCGATATAGCTCGGTTGCCGCAATAAGTGCGGTGTAATCATCAATAATATTTTCTTTGCCATTATCAACATAGTGTAAGTTGTACTTTTGTAAATGGGCAAAGGCACGCTCGGCATCAGTCAAATATTGCTTAGCAGAAAATTCACCTTGTACACCCGTTTTATTACTCAATTCATGTGCCCTTACTAAAGCGGCAATGGCCATGCCACCGCCTTCCCGAAAGGCAGCTTGGAAGTTGTTGGTGTATTTTTCATTGATTGTGTCATAACCAGTCACTAAGCGTTCATCAGCTAAACCTTTCTGGTCAAAGATATTAGTATAAAAATAGCCAGCGCTGGCTAATGTTCTATGCAAATAATCAGCGCCCCACATAACTTCTTCGGCCAACTCTAGTGTTAAACCTTTTCGGTCATAGAGTCTAGGTAAGCTGTCATACGATTTTGCTAATGCCCATGTGACAATAGCACCTTGCTGTGCAACTAAATAATTTGAGTCAGCAAAGTGATTTAAATATTTACCCGAGTCACTACCGGAAACAACCCAGCCACCAGAAACATCAATATAACGCTCTGTACCATTGATACGAATTGATTTATCGGTCGGGTTAGTGTGACGACTAGCTTTAAAGTAATTAATGATTGATTTGGCTGTTAGGCCAAAATAGGCATTAGGTTTGATGATAAATGTTGAGGAAGCCAATTGTTGTTTTTGGGTATTGACCACAATATGGAATTCACCTCGGCGTTTTAGCGAAGAAAAGTCAGCGAGGTAATAGTGTGTGCCTTGTCCCCATTCAGTAAAGCTTGGTTGGGCGGTCAGTTGGCCTTGAAAAATAATGTTTGAAGCTTGATACACGATGAAGCGACTTGCTGTTTCACCTATGGGTAAAGCAACCACCGCTTGCTTGGGTGCTTGTACATCGAAAGCTACTTGGTTGATATAAATATTGGCTTTAGCTAAATTTGGTGGGTTACTTGGCTGAGGTTTACTACTACAAGCAGAGACTAGCACTAACATCGCCAGTAGCATAAGTTTGCCACTATGAGAAAAGGCTGGAGTAAACATGGTGTTATTTCCGTAAGGTTATTTTTTTTATAGCATTCACCATAGCCTAATAACGAATGTTTGGTAATGGCTTAATTAGTGTAACGGGTACTTTTGCTGTTATTTTTAGCAAAGACTATACTTTTGCAGGCAGTTTGATATTTAGAGTAGTCTCTTATTGTCTATATGCTGTTGCTGTAGTAGTTGGTTTAACTTATCTATTTTTTCCTCAAGTATTAACATATCCTCTTTAGTAGCTATGGTTTTTTTTGGTTTACCTTCCTCTTCATGCATGACTTGCATAGCATCAACAATAATACCAATAAATAAGTTCAGCACGGCAAAGCTGGTAACAATAATAAAGGGTATAAAAAACACCCAGGAAAGTGGAAATAACTCCATAGTTGGACGTACTATGCCCATAGACCAACTTTCGAGGGTCATTACCTGAAACAAGGTATATGCCGAAGCGCCAATGCTACCAAACCATTCCTGCATATTGCTGTCACTATGACTACCAAATATTTTAGTCGTTAACACGGCCGAGACATAAAAAATGATGCTTAATACACCTACGACCGAAGCCATACCCGGTAATGAATGGGCTAGAGCGCCAATAACGCGTCGCATTTGTGGTACGACAGAGAGTAAACGTAACACCCGTAATATTCTAAAAGCACGAAGTACCGATAATGCACCGCTGGTTGGTGCCCAGGAAATAGCGACAATAATAAAGTCGAACCAATTCCAACCTGAACGGAAAAAATGACCTCTATAAACAATGAGTTTTAACAACAGCTCTATGGAGAACAACACTAAGATGGTTGTGTCTATGATATGAAGAATACCGGCATTAGCTTTACCAAACTGACTTGTTTCTAGGCCAAGGGTAAAGGCATTAAATAGAATAAGGAAAATAAGAAAATGTTGAAAATTATTACTCTCAACGAATTTTTTTAGGCTAAGCCGTTGCCTATTAAGAGATGACATAGTAATTACCGACGAATAGAGAATGTTTTTGGCAGATGCAGTTATATGCAAGTGCAGTAAAAATGGTGACTCTACACTAATGGTCAATAAAAAATGTGACTAAATGTTAACATTATTGAGGGCTTTTTCTAATGCATACCACTCAACATTAACTTATGAATTACTTTTTTTACCAGTGATATGGAGTATTTACTCAAAAAGTTTAGCATGCGCACTTAGGTGGGTGGTCACGCTATGTATTTAACAACGGCTGAAGATCGTTTTTATAATAGTCATGCTAATTCGTCAATTGTTTATGCCTGTGTTCATGCCTCTATTCATGCGTTGAAGTAGGGTAGCGTTTATCTAAGTTTCTAGCGGTTGAAAAATTAAATCTATTCGCAGCTTTAGCTGCCGGTTACTGTCATTATTTATCGAAAAATATTGTGAAAATACACCTCTAATCGGTAAAACCTGCACTACCTTTACTGCGCACAAGCAATTGATGCTGTGTTAATTAATAACGTTGATATCGATATGAGTCGCTTAAACTAAGTCGGCTAGGGTAAAAAAAGTGAGGGATCCAGCCGACACCGAAGTAGCGCATAAGGATAATTGGAGAATTGAAGTAAGCGTTGCTATTAGTAAATAAGTGGCTGAAAAACTTTAATTATTTGGCGAAATTAACATTAGCCTAGGCAAGTAAATAGTAATTTTGACTGGTCTAGTAATAAAGCACTTGAAATGGTACTACTGCTTAATATATAATCCGCTGCCGCTTATTTTTAGCGCGCACTAAATGCGCTTTGAAATGTTATGTAAGTAACTATTTTTTAAAGCGAATTTTGTAAACAGGGAAGCTAAAGTTTACATGTGAGTTGGTCGATGCCGACTTAGTGTTAAATAAATAGCGTTAATTACCCAAACTAAAGGTATTTTAAAATGGCTAAAAAAGTCCAAGCTCTAATCAAGCTACAAGTAGCTGCTGGTGCAGCTAACCCGTCACCACCAGTTGGTCCTGCACTAGGACAACACGGTGTTAACATCATGGAATTCTGTAAAGCGTTCAACGCGAAAACAGATTCTTTAGAAAAAGGCGCTCCGGTTCCAGTAGTAATTACTGTATATAATGACCGTTCGTTTACTTTCGAAACAAAAACTCCACCTGCTTCTTACTTATTGAAAAAAGCAGCGGGCATAAAAAGCGGCTCTGGTCGTCCTAACACTGAAAAAGTTGGCACTGTAACTACAGCTCAACTTGAAGAAATTGTTAAGATGAAAGAAGTTGATCTTACTGCTGGTTCTATGGAAGCTGCAGTGCGTACCATTGCGGGTTCTGCTCGTTCAATGGGTTTAGTGGTAGAGGACTAACCAATGACTAAATTATCAAAACGCGCTCGTCTTATCCGTGAAAAAGTAGACGTATTAAAAGAATATGATATCAAAGAAGCTGTTGCTTTATTAAAGGAATTTGCTACTGCTAACTTCCGTGAAAGCGTAGATGTTGCGGTAAATCTTGGTATAGATGCTCGTAAATCAGATCAAAACGTTCGTGGTGCGACAGTATTACCAAATGGTACTGGCCGTGATGTACGTGTTGCTGTATTTACCCAAGGCGAAAACGTAGAGAAAGCTAAAGCAGCTGGTGCTGACATTGTTGGTATGGAAGATTTAGCTGCACTAGTAAAAGCTGGCGAAATGAACTTCGACGTTGTTATTGCTTCTCCTGACGCAATGCGTGTTGTTGGTCAACTAGGTCAAATCTTAGGCCCTCGTGGTTTAATGCCTAACCCTAAAGTTGGCACAGTAACTCCTGATGTAGCTGGCGCTGTTAAAAAAGCCAAGTCTGGTCAGATCCGTTACCGCAATGACAAAAACGGCATCATCCATACCACAATTGGTAAGGCTGATTTCGATGCTGCACATTTGCAAGAAAACTTAGAAGCATTGCTTGAAGCGCTTAAAAAAGCAAAACCTGCCAATGCTAAAGGTCAATACTTTAAGAAAATATCTCTTTCTACAACTATGGGTGCTGGCGTTGTCATCAACCAATCGACTCTTTCTCAAGATTAATATTTACCGGTAAATTATTACCTGTATATAATTGAGTGAAGTTTCGAGTATTGAATCTTTACAAGGGCAAAATTATATTCTATAATTTCGCCCCTTAAATTTTGGTAGGAGTTGTGGACTTTTTTGGCTTAATTGTCGACTAAAGTAGACAACCCCCGTCCAAGACCGTAGGTGTAGATTTATGCTACTTAATTTCCTACGTAGATGGTGATTACCCAGATATTTCCTTAAATTTTCTGGTCCTCGCCGTAATGGCCCAAAAACAAATTTATTTGTATTTGGGGATTGTAAATACCGGTGCTTATATATTATATGGCCGGTGAACCAGGAGTTAAAGCCAATGGCTATCAATCTTGATGATAAAAAAGCAATTGTTGCTGAAGTTCAAGAAGCTGCTAATGGCGCTCAATCAGTTGTAATCGCGGATGCCCGTGGTGTACCAGTTGAAGCAATTACTGCATTGCGTAAGCAAGCACGTGAGAATGGTGTATGGATGAAAGTTGTCCGTAACACATTAGCACGTCGTGCAGTAGAAGGTACTGAATTTGAATGTGTTAAAGACGTATTCAAAGGCCCTTCATTAATCGCTTTCTCTAATGAGCACCCAGGTGCTGCTGCACGTTTATTCACTGACTTCGCTAAAACTAACGAAAAATTTGAATTAAAAGCAGCTGCATTTGAAGGCAACACAGTAGACGTAAATATGTTAGCTAAGCTACCAACTTACGACGAAGCAATTGCACAATTAATGAGCGTTATGAAAGAAGCATCTGCAGGCAAGTTAGTCCGCACGATTGCTGCACTTCGCGATCAGAAAGAACAAGAAGCTGCATAATTTATTTTTTGTTTACTGATGTAAGCAAAAAAAAAGCACTTTTTGTATTTATAGTTATTCAAAACAGCACATTATATTTTTATATAAGGCTGTTTATTAAAAAACAGGAAATTTAAAATGTCTATTTCTAAAGACGATATCTTAAACGCAGTTGCTGACATGTCAGTAATGGACGTAGTTGCACTAATCGAAGCAATGGAAGAGAAGTTTGGCGTATCTGCTGCTGCTGCTACTGTTGTTGCTGGCGGTGACGCTGGTGCTGCTGTTGCAGAACAAACTGAATTTGACGTTGTTATGTCTAGCTTCGGTGAGAAGAAAGTTGCAGTAATCAAAGCCGTTCGTAGTGCTACAGGTCTAGGCCTTAAAGAAGCTAAAACGTTAGTTGAATCTCTTGGCGTTGTTAAAGAAGGCGTAGAAAAAGCTGAAGCAGAAGAGCTTTTGAAAATTCTTGAAGAAGCTGGTGCTTCTGTTGAGATCAAATAATCTGTTTTTAAACAGATTATTTGCCTGAAAAGGCATGGCTGGTGATTTAAACGTCACCGGCCTTTTTGCGCTAAACAAAAGTGATGTTTTTTAACGAAAACAATGCATTATCTAGCGTGTAGGTGATTGTTATAAATCATCTAGTAGTATTTAGACGTAAATATTACAGCATAACCTGTCTATCTGAGCTTAGCTCAGTAGGCAGATTTGGCCATAACCAGCAAGCTGAGGAACCCCATGGCTTACTCATACTTTGAGAAAAAGCGAATTAGAAAGGACTTTGGTAAAAGTGTACAAGTAATGGAATATCCATTTCTATTGTCCATTCAACTCGATTCTTTCCGCAAGTTTATTGATCTTGATACAACAGGTGAACGCGGTCTAGAGGCTGCTTTCCGTTCTATATTCCCAATTAAAGCTTATTCAGGTAGCTCAGAATTACAATATGTAAGCTATCGTTTAGGTGAATCATTATTTGACGTTAAAGAATGTCAAATACGTGGTGTGACATATTCTGCACCATTACGCGTGAAATTACGCTTAGTGGTTTACGATAAAGAAGCGGCACCAGGTACTGTTAAAGATATCAAAGAACAAGAAGTGTACATGGGCGAAATCCCGTTGATGACAGAAAACGGTACCTTCGTAATTAATGGTACTGAGCGTGTTATCGTTTCACAACTACATCGTTCTCCAGGTGTATTCTTTGATCACGATAAAGGTAAAACGCATTCATCGGGTAAAGTATTATATAACGCACGCGTTATTCCTTACCGCGGTTCATGGTTAGATTTTGAATTCGATCCAAAAGATAACTTATTTGTTCGTATCGATAGACGTCGTAAACTACCTGCGTCAATCATCTTACGAGCATTAGAGTTTTCCACTGAAGAAATTCTAGCGATGTTCTATGACACAACTAATTACGCCATTAAAGGTGATAAGTTGATCATGGATCTTATCCCTGAACGTCTTCGTGGTGAAACAGCAGTTTTTGATATTTGTATCAAGAAAGGTGAAGTATTAGTTGAGTCTGGCCGTCGTATTACTGCCCGCCATATTCGCGCTTTATCAAAAGCTAAACTTGATAAACTAGAAGTACCTGCGGAATATATCGTTGGTCGTGTTTTATCAAAAGCTTACATCGACAAATCTACCGGTGAAGTGATTGCGGAAGCAAATGCTATAATCACCTTAGAATTATTAGCCGAGCTTAGCCAAGCGGGCCATAAAGTACTTTCTACTTTATATATGAACGAATTCGATGTTGGTTCATACATGTCTGATACCCTTCGTGTCGATGGTACAACTAACAAGCTAGAAGCCTTAGTTGAAATCTATCGTATGATGCGTCCAGGCGAGCCACCAACAAAAGATGCTGCTGAAGGACTATTCACTAACTTGTTCTTCTCCTCTGAGCGTTATGACTTATCAAAAGTAGGTCGTATGAAGTTCAACCGTCGTGTTGGTAATGCTGATGATGTTGGTACCGGCATTTTATCAAAAGACGATATTATCTCGGTAATGAGAACCTTGATCAATATTCGTGACGGTAAAGGCGAAGTTGATGATATCGATCACTTAGGTAACCGTCGTATCCGTTCTGTTGGTGAAATGGCAGAAAACCAATTCCGTGTTGGTCTTGTTCGTGTTGAACGTGCCGTACGTGAGCGTTTAAGTCTTGGTGACCTAGATGCAATCATGCCGCAAGATTTAATCAACGCTAAGCCAATTTCTGCGGCAGTGAAAGAGTTCTTTGGCTCATCACAATTGTCACAGTTTATGGATCAAAACAACCCGTTATCAGAAGTAACGCATAAACGTCGTATTTCTGCCTTAGGGCCGGGTGGTTTAACCCGTGAACGTGCTGGTTTTGAAGTGCGTGATGTCCATCCAACGCATTATGGTCGTGTATGTCCAATCGAAACGCCAGAGGGTCCAAACATTGGTTTGATCAACTCGCTTTCGTGTTATGCACGTACCAATGATTTCGGTTTCTTAGAAACACCTTACCGTAAAGTCATTGACGGTTTAGTGACTGATGACATTGATTACTTATCAGCGATTGAAGAGGGTAACTTTGTTATCGCTCAAGCTAACGCTAAACGCGATGATAAGCACATGTTAACGGAAGAGTTAGTTAACTGTCGTCATAAAAACGAATTTACCTTAAAACCGTCTGCTGAAATTCAATATATGGATGTTTCTCCACAACAAATTATTTCTGTTGCGGCGTCACTTATTCCATTCCTTGAACATGATGATGCTAACAGAGCCTTGATGGGTTCAAACATGCAACGTCAAGCGGTACCTACCCTAAAAGTGGATAAACCTCTTGTCGGTACGGGTATGGAAAAAGTTGTTGCGGTTGATTCTGGTGTTACTGCCGTTGCCAAACGTGGTGGTGTGGTGAGCTATGTTGATGCTTCACGTATCGTTGTTAAAGTTAATGAAGATGAAATGCTTGCTGGTGAAGCGGGTATTGATATTTATAACTTAACCAAATACACCCGTTCTAACCAAAATACCTGTATCAACCAACGTCCAGTGTGTCGTATGGGTGAGCCAGTGGTACGTGGTGATGTATTAGCCGATGGTCCGTCAACAGATATGGGTGAATTGGCACTAGGCCAAAACATGCGTATCGCCTTCATGCCTTGGAATGGTTACAACTTTGAAGATTCAATGTTGTTATCTGAGCGTGTTGCTATTGAAGACAGATTTACTACTATTCACATTCAAGAACTAACCTGTATCGCTCGTGATACTAAGCTTGGTAGTGAAGAAATTACCGCAGATATTCCCAACGTAGGTGAGTCAGCATTATCTAAATTAGATGAAGCGGGTGTGGTTTACATTGGCGCTGAGGTAAATGGTGGTGACATCCTAGTGGGTAAAGTAACCCCTAAAGGTGAAACACAACTTACTCCAGAAGAAAAACTTTTACGTGCTATTTTCGGCGAGAAAGCTGCCGACGTTAAAGACAGTTCTTTACGTGTACCTAATTCAGTGAAAGGTACCATCATCGATGTGCAAATATTCACTCGTGACGGCGTAGAAAAAGATGCTCGTGCAGTTGAAATTGAACAAATGCAACTTAAAGAAGTTAAGAAAGATCTTGGCGATGAATTAAGCATCTTTGAAGATGGTATTTTTGCACGTACTAAAAAGTTATTGTTATCAGCCGGTTTAAATGAGTCTGACTTAACGTCTATGTCTCGTGACAATTGGTTAACGCAAAACTTAGCTGATGAAGGTCAACAAGGCGAATTAGAGCAAATCGCTGAGCAATGGGGCAACATCCAAGAAGACTTCGATAAGAAGTTTGAAGTGAAACGTCGTAAAATCACTCAAGGTGATGACTTGCAACCTGGCGTGTTAAAAATAGTTAAGGTTTTCCTAGCCGTTAAACGTTACATTCAGCCAGGTGATAAAATGGCGGGTCGTCACGGTAACAAGGGTGTTATTTCAAGAGTAGTACCAATTGAAGATATGCCATATGATGAGTTTGGTGTACCCGTTGATATCGTGTTGAACCCGTTAGGTGTTCCATCACGGATGAACATTGGTCAGATCTTAGAAACTCACTTAGGTATGGCGTGTCGTGGCATCGGTGAAAAAGTCAACCGTATGTTAGAAGCACAGCAAGAAATTCATAAACTACGTAACTTCATTCAAGAAGTTTACGATGTAGGTGAGTCTCGCCAAACCGTTGATCTTTCAACTTTCTCTGATGATGAAGTGATGCGCTTAGCTGATAATATGCGCGCTGGGCTTACCATAGCTACGCCAGCATTTGATGGCGCTGCTGAAAAAGACATCAAAGAGCTATTCAAACTTGCTGATATGCCTGAAAGTGGTCAGTTCTGGTTAACTGATGGTCGTACTGGTCGTAAGTTTGAGCGCCAAGTAACCGTAGGTTACATGTATATGTTAAAACTAAACCATTTAGTTGATGACAAAATGCATGCTCGTTCTACTGGTTCATACAGCTTAGTTACTCAGCAACCACTAGGCGGTAAAGCGCAATTTGGTGGTCAGCGTTTCGGTGAGATGGAAGTATGGGCCCTAGAAGCATATGGTGCAGCTTATACCTTACAAGAAATGTTAACGGTGAAATCTGATGATGTTGCTGGTCGTACTAAGATGTATAAGAGCTTAGTAGACGGTGATCACAGTATGGATCCAGGTATTCCTGAGTCGTTCAATGTATTAATTAAAGAAATTCGTTCTTTAGGTATTAACATCGAATTAGACAAAGACTAGCTTCTTAGCAAAAAATGGCTGAATTTTTCTTAAATGAAAAGTCAGTAAGGGAAGAAGGCAAATTTTTGCCTTCTTCTAAGATTTAACTCCGACAGGAGAAGAGTGTGAAAGATTTACTTAAGTTTCTTAAGCAACAGAATCAAACCGAAGATTTCGATGGTATTCGTATCGGCTTAGCATCACCTGATTTAATGCGTTCATGGTCTTTTGGTGAAGTTAAAAAGCCAGAAACCATTAACTACCGTACCTTTAAACCAGAGCGTGATGGTTTATTCTGTGCTCGTATATTTGGCCCAGTAAAAGACTACGAATGTCTTTGTGGTAAATATAAACGTTTAAAGCATCGCGGCGTAATCTGTGAGAAATGTGGTGTTGAAGTAACATTGACTAAAGTTCGTCGTGACCGTATGGGTCATATCGAATTAGCAAGTCCAGTTGCCCATATCTGGTTCTTAAAATCATTACCATCACGTATTGGTTTATTACTTGATATGACCTTGCGTGATATAGAACGTGTGCTTTATTTTGAATCATATGTTGTTACCGAGCCAGGTATGACAACATTAGAAAAAAGCCAAATTCTAACGGAAGAAGAGTATCTTGATGCGTTAGAAGAACATGGTGATGAATTTGATGCCTTAATGGGCGCAGAAGCCATCTTATCTTTACTACAACAAATTGATTTAGAAGTCGAAGTAGCGCAAATGCGTGAAGAGCTTCCTGAGATTGGTAGTGAAACTAAACGTAAAAAAATTACTAAACGTTTAAAATTAATGGAAGCATTCGCTGCTTCAGGTAACAAACCTGAGTGGATGATCATGAACGTACTACCAATTTTACCACCGGATCTTCGTCCGTTAGTACCATTGGATGGCGGCCGTTTTGCTACCTCTGATTTAAACGATTTATACCGTCGTGTTATTAACCGTAACAACCGTTTAAAACGTCTGCTAGACCTAGTTGCACCAGATATTATCGTCCGTAACGAAAAACGTATGTTACAAGAATCTGTTGATGCATTATTAGATAACGGTCGTCGTGGTCGTGCTATTACTGGTTCTAACAAACGCCCTCTTAAATCTCTTGCCGACATGATTAAAGGTAAGCAAGGTCGTTTCCGTCAGAATTTATTAGGTAAACGTGTCGATTACTCAGGTCGTTCGGTAATTACCGTTGGTCCAACACTTAAACTACATCAATGTGGTTTACCGAAGAAAATGGCCTTGGAATTATTCAAACCATTTATCTACGGTCTACTAGAGCGTCGTGGCTTAGCAACAACGATTAAAGCGGCTAAGAAATTAGTTGAGCGTGAAGGCGCTGAAGTTTGGGATGTACTTGATGAAGTAATCCGTGAACATCCAGTAATGCTTAACCGGGCACCAACACTACATAGATTGGGTATCCAAGCGTTTGAACCTGTGCTGATTGAAGGTAAAGCAATTCATCTTCACCCACTCGTTTGTGCGGCATACAATGCCGATTTCGATGGTGACCAAATGGCGGTACATGTACCTCTTACTATCGAAGCACAAATGGAAGCACGTACGTTGATGATGTCAACCAACAACGTATTAGCACCGGCTAACGGTGAGCCAATCATAGTACCATCACAAGATGTTGTTTTAGGTCTTTATTACCTAACACGTGACCGTGTTAATGGTAAAGGTGAAGGCATGATCTTTGCCGACATCAAAGAAGCTGAAAAAGCATACCGTACTGAAGTAGCTGAATTACATGCTCGTGTCAAAGTTCGTATCACTGAGTACTCTAAAGATGCGGAAGGTAACTTTACCATAGCGACAACAACGTTACGTAACACGACTGTCGGTCGTGCCATTATGTGGCAGATATGTCCAAAAGGACTACCGTTTGATTTAATTGATTTACCATTGGGTAAAAAACCAATTTCGAAATTAATCAATCATGCCTATCGTAACCTAGGTTTAAAACAGACAGTAATCTTCGCCGATCAAATCATGTATACCGGTTTTCATTATGCAATGATAGCGGGTGCATCGGTTGGTATTGAAGATATGGTTATTCCAGCTGCTAAGTACACCATCATTGAAGATTCAGAAGCTGAAGTTGCTGAAATTCAAGCACAGTTTGAGCAAGGTCTAGTCACTGAAGGTGAGAAGTACAACAAAGTAATCGATATCTGGTCGTCTGCGAACGAAAAAGTGTCGAAAGCGATGATGGATAACTTATCGAAAGAAATGGTTATGAACAAAGATGGTGAAATGGAAGAACAAGATTCTTTCAACTCTATCTTTATGATGGCTGACTCGGGTGCTCGTGGTAGTGCCGCACAGATTCGTCAGCTTGCAGGTATGCGTGGCTTGATGGCTAAACCAGATGGTTCAATCATCGAAACACCAATCACGGCTAACTTCCGTGAAGGTCTTAGCGTATTACAATACTTCATCTCGACCCATGGTGCGCGTAAAGGTCTTGCCGATACTGCACTTAAAACAGCTAACTCGGGTTACTTAACTCGTCGTCTAGTTGATGTTGCCCAAGATTTAGTGGTTACTAATCATGACTGTGGCACCACAGATGGTTTATTAATGACACCATTAATCGAAGGTGGTGATGTTGTTGAGCCGCTTAGAGAACGTGTGCTAGGTCGTGTGGTTTGTGATGACGTATTAATTCCAGGTACTGAAGAAATATTACTTCCTCGTAATACCTTAATTGATGAAACACTTTGTGATCTTATTGAAGCCAATTCAGTAGATCAAATCAAAGTACGTTCAATCATTACTTGTAAAACTGACTTTGGTATTTGTGCCTTCTGTTATGGTCGTGATTTGGCCCGTGGTCATATGATCAACCAAGGTGAAGCTATTGGTGTTGTTGCGGCGCAATCAATTGGTGAACCAGGTACACAGCTAACCATGCGTACTTTCCATATTGGTGGTGCAGCATCACGTGCTACTGCAGAGAATAACGTACAAGTTAAAAATACTGGTCATATGAAGTTACAAAATGCTAAGTTTGTAATCAATTCAGATAAAAATCTGGTTATAACCTCGCGTTCATCAGAATTAACCATTATTGATGAAATGGGTCGTGAGAAAGAACGTTATAAAGTTCCTTATGGCTCTGTGCTGACTAAAAATGATGGTCAATCAGTTACCATTGGCGACATAGTCGCTACCTGGGACCCACATACTCACCCTATTATCACGGAAGTAAAAGGTAAGGTGCAATTTGTTGACCTAGTTGATAACGTAACCATGGTTCGTCAAACTGATGAGTTAACGGGTTTATCCAGCATTGTTATTACCGATGCAGCACAACGTAATGTTACCGGCAAAGAAATGCGTCCGGCACTGAAACTTGTTGATAGTAAAGGTAATGATGTAATGATCGCTGGTACTGAAATTCCAGCACTTTACTACTTGCCAGGTAATGCAATCGTTAACTTAGAAGATGGTGCGGAAGTAGGCGTTGGTGATGCACTAGCTCGTATACCACAAGCAAGTTCAAAAACTCGTGATATTACCGGTGGTCTACCACGTGTTGCTGATTTATTTGAAGCGCGTAAACCTAAACTTCCAGCCATTCTGGCCGAGAAGACTGGTGTGGTTGCTTTCGGTAAAGAAACTAAGGGCAAAGTACGTTTATTGATTACTCAGCCTAACGGTGACGTTTACGAAGAGATGATTCCTAAAACACGTCAATTAAATATCTATGAAGGTGAGCCAGTGATTAAAGGTGAATTAATCGCCGATGGTCCTGAATCGCCACATGATATTTTACGCTTACGTGGTGTTCCTGCGGTTGCTAACTACATTGTTAACGAAGTACAAGAAGTTTACCGTTTACAGGGTGTTAAGATTAACGATAAACATATTGAAGTTATCGTCCGTCAGATGATCCGTAAGTGTGAAATCACTGCATCCGGTGATTCTAGGTTCCTTAAAGGTGAGCAAGTTGAAGTGGCGCGAGTGAATATCTCAAACCGTGAACTTGAAGCTGCCGGTAAGCAGCCAGCTGAATATGAAATTCAAATGATGGGTATTACCAAAGCATCACTTGCAACTGAATCATTTATTTCAGCGGCCTCTTTCCAAGAAACAACACGTGTACTTACTGAAGCTGCTGTTGCAGGTAAGAAAGATGGTCTACGTGGCTTGAAAGAGAATGTTATTGTTGGTCGACTTATCCCCGCAGGTACGGGTTATTCGTATCATCAAGAACGTGCTCGACGTAAAGCTGCAGCATTAAACCCTGTTGCTGACACAAAAGTTTCAGCAGATGATGCAGAAAAAGCATTAACAGATGCTTTGAATGCAGATTTACTATCAGGCGATAATAAATAACCTTTTATCAGGGGGTTCCCTAAAAAGCGTTATTTAGAAAACCGTACCTTGGCTCTTATCAGTTAAGGTGCGGTTTTTTGTTTTAAGTGAGACATAATTCCGCCAAGGGCAGTTAAACCTTGACAGCTCAATCATTGACCTATAGAATTCCGCGACCTTATATTCTGTACCTCGTGTGCT
Organism: Colwellia sp. MT41; assembly: GCF_001444365.1. Classification (NCBI taxonomy): domain Bacteria; kingdom Pseudomonadati; phylum Pseudomonadota; class Gammaproteobacteria; order Alteromonadales; family Colwelliaceae; genus Colwellia; species Colwellia sp. MT41. The sequence continues at coordinate 4,002,081 of NZ_CP013145.1, read as the reverse complement.
TAATGTAAAAAGTATGGTAATTTTATACTTTGATAAGGTTAAAATATATTACGAGCGTGTGAATCTTTTCCATTGATTTAAGGTTCACGCAATAATTTACTAAGGCTACTTTCCTTAGTAACAACTAATCAGGAGCTATAATGGCAACTATTAACCAACTAGTACGTAAACCACGTGTTAGACAAGTCACTAAAAGTAACGTTCCAGCGTTACAAGCTTGTCCACAACGTCGCGGCGTTTGTACTCGTGTGTATACTGTTACACCTAAAAAACCTAACTCAGCACTACGTAAAGTAGCTCGTGTTCGTTTAACTAACGGCTTCGAAGTTACCTCATACATCGGTGGTGAAGGGCATAACTTACAAGAGCATAGCGTGATTTTAATCCGTGGTGGTCGTGTTAAAGATTTACCTGGTGTGCGTTATCACACCGTTCGTGGCGCACTAGATTGTTCTGGTGTAAGCGACAGAAGACAAGGCCGTTCTAAGTACGGTGCTAAACGACCTAAATCTTAAGTTTTCCTTTCTTGTCCTAGTTAATAGGTAAGAGATAAAAAACGTTAAGTAAGGCCAAATTAAAAATTTTAAATTTATGTATTTTGGGTTAAACCTGAATAACACGGAGAATTGAGATGCCAAGAAGACGCGTCGTAGGGCAACGAAAAATATTGCCAGATCCTAAGTTCCATAACGAACTTTTAGCAAAATTCATCAACATCCTTATGGTTGATGGTAAGAAATCTACTGCCGAAAAAATTGTATACGGTGCATTAGACATTTTATCAACTAAAGAATCTGAAAAAAGCCAAATTGAGTTGTTCGAAACAGCTCTTGAGAACATCCGTCCATCTGTCGAAGTTAAATCTCGTCGTGTTGGTGGTTCTACTTATCAGGTGCCAGTTGAAGTACGTCCAGTGCGTCGAAATGCACTAGCCATGCGTTGGTTAGTTGAAGCAGCTCGTAAACGTGGTGAAAAATCAATGGCTCAGCGCCTAGCTAACGAAATGTTAGATGCGTCTGACAGCAAAGGTTCAGCGGTTAAGAAACGTGAAGACGTTCACCGTATGGCTGACGCTAACAAAGCATTCGCTCACTACCGCTGGTAAGCTAGCAGTATTGACTGATTGTATTACCTGTCTTTGGCTTTTGCTAAAAGGCAGGTACATGGCTAGTAAGAGTATTCTTGCTAGCCATACTCATTTTATCGGCTAGCGCTTTTCGCGATAATTCGAAAAATAAAAACAGAGTTTTATTAACTAAATATTTGCACTTTGAGCTTGGCTCGCTAACGAATATTTAGTTAATAACACTAAACATAAATTACTGGCTCATTTATCTTAATAAATGACCTGTAATGGTAAGAGGATTTCATTTTGGCCCGTATCACCCCAATAGAGCGCTACCGAAATATTGGTATTTGTGCCCATGTAGATGCAGGTAAAACGACTACCACAGAGCGCATATTATTTTATACCGGTCTTTCTCATAAAATTGGTGAAGTGCACGACGGCGCGGCCACTATGGACTGGATGGAGCAAGAGCAAGAGCGTGGTATAACTATCACGTCTGCAGCAACAACCTGCTTCTGGAAAGGTATGGAAGGTCAATTTGAAAGCCACCGTATTAATATTATCGACACCCCAGGTCACGTGGACTTTACCATTGAAGTAGAGCGGTCGTTACGGGTACTTGATGGTGCGGTATTAGTGTTATGTGGCTCTTCTGGCGTGCAACCGCAAACCGAAACAGTTTGGCGTCAAATGGAAAAATATGCGGTACCACGCATAGTATTCGTTAATAAAATGGATAGAACAGGTGCAGACTTTTTAGCAGTTGTTGAACAATTAAAAGATCGTTTAGGTGCAAATGCTGTCCCTATCCACCTACCGATTGGCGCTGAAGACGATTTTTCTGGCGTTATTGATTTAGTTAAAATGAAAGCGATTAACTGGTCTGAAGAAGATCATGGTATGACTTTTACTTACGAAAAAATTCCTGCTGATATGCTTGAATTGGCTGAAGAATGGCGTGAGAACTTAGTTGCTGAAGCTGCTGAAGCCAATGAAGAGTTGATGGATAAGTACCTTGATGATGGTGTATTAACGGAAGACGAAATTAAAGCTGGCTTACGTGCGCGCACTTTAGCTAATGACATTATTTTATGTAGTTGTGGCTCGGCCTTTAAAAACAAAGGTGTACAAGCGGTACTTGATGCTGTGGTCGATTATTTACCCTCACCGACAGAAGTTGCGGCGATTACCGGTATTAATGATGATAAAGAAGAAAGCCAAGGTTTTCGTGAAGCAAGTGATGATGCACCTTTCTCTGCCTTAGCCTTTAAAATAGCAACAGACCCCTTTGTTGGTACTTTAACATTTTTCCGAGTTTATTCAGGTGTTGTGAAAACCGGCGATAGTGTTTATAACCCAGTAAAGGGTAAAAAAGAACGTCTGGGCCGTATTGTGCAAATGCATGCTAATGATAGAAAAGAAATTAAAGAAGTTCGCGCTGGTGATATTGCTGCGGCAATTGGTTTGAAAGATGTCACCACGGGTGATACTTTATGTGATATCAACCATGTCATTACCTTAGAGCGCATGGAGTTTCCCGAGCCGGTAATTTCAGTTGCAGTAGAGCCAAGAACATTGGCCGCGCAAGATAAAATGGCTATAGCCCTAGGGAAATTAGCCGCCGAAGATCCATCATTTAGGGTACATACTGATGATGAGACCGGTCAAACCATCATTTCTGGTATGGGTGAACTACACTTAGAGATTTTAGTTGAACGCATGAAACGTGAATTTGGCGTAGAGTGTAATGTCGGTAATCCACAAGTATCTTATCGCGAAACTATCCGCAGTAGCGTAGAGGTTGAAGGTAAATTTATTCGTCAATCAGGTGGTAAAGGTCAATACGGTCATGTCGTGTTGAAGATGGAGCCATTAGAACAAGGTGGTGGTTTTGAGTTTGTTAACGAAATCGTTGGCGGCACAGTACCAAAAGAATATATTCCTGCAATAGAAAAGGGCTGTAGAGAGCAAATGGATAGCGGCGTTTTAGCTGGCTTCCCATTATTAGACATTAAAGTCACGCTCGTTGATGGTTCTTTTCATGACGTTGACTCTAACGAGATAGCGTTTAAAGTTGCTGCATCTATGGGCTTTAGGAAAGCTGCTTTGGCAGCAAACCCTGTTATTCTAGAGCCAATGATGAAGGTTGAAGTGACGACACCTGAAGTCAATATGGGTGATGTTGTTGGTGACCTAAATCGTCGTCGCGGTTTGATAGAAGGTATGGACGAAGGTTCTGCCGGTTTGAAAATTGTAAATGCATTGGTACCCTTAGCTGAAATGTTTGGCTATGCTACCGACTTGCGTAGTGCTACTCAAGGCCGTGCATCTTACTCTATGGAGTTTCAGCAGTATAATGAAGCGCCGAAAATGGTAGCACAAAAAATTATGGACACCCATTAGGGCATCCATTCACTAGAATATTAGATATTTACATCTGGCAAGGTCATTTTGACTGCGCCTTTTAATTTATATAGTTTACTAAACTTTAAGGTAATTGAAAAATGGCTAAAGAAAAATTTGAACGTACCAAACTGCACGTTAACGTTGGTACTATCGGTCACGTAGATCACGGTAAAACAACATTAACAGCTGCAATTTCTAAAGTGTTAGCAGAAAAATACGGCGGCGAAGTTAAAGATTTTGCTCAAATCGATAACGCTCCAGAAGAACGTGAACGTGGTATTACTATCAATACTTCTCACATCGAATATGATACAGAAATTCGTCACTATGCCCACGTAGATTGTCCTGGCCATGCTGATTACATCAAAAACATGATCACCGGTGCTGCACAAATGGATGGCGCTATCTTAGTAGTTGCGGCTACTGATGGTCCTATGCCACAAACACGTGAGCACATCTTATTATCTCGTCAAGTTGGTGTTCCTTACATCATCGTATTCATGAACAAATGTGACATGGTTGATGACGAAGAGTTATTAGAGCTAGTAGAAATGGAAGTTCGTGAACTTCTTAGCGAATATGACTTCCCAGGTGATGATTTACCAGTAATTCAAGGTTCAGCCTTAGGTGCATTGAACGGCGAAGAAAAATGGGTAGAGAAAGTACTTGAGCTAGCTCATCACTTAGATACTTACATTCCAGAGCCAGAACGTGCAATTGATGCTGCATTCATTATGCCAATTGAAGACGTTTTCTCAATCTCAGGCCGTGGTACTGTAGTAACGGGTCGTGTTGAGTGTGGTATCGTTAAAGTTGGTGACGAAGTAGAAGTTGTTGGTATCCGTGATACACAAAAATCTACTTGTACTGGTGTTGAAATGTTCCGTAAGCTTCTTGACGAAGGTCGTGCTGGCGAGAACTGTGGTATTCTTCTTCGTGGTCTTAAGCGTGAAGATGTTGAACGTGGCCAAGTACTTTGTGCTCCAGGTTCAATCTTACCTCATACTAAATTCGAATCAGAAGTTTACATCTTAAGCAAAGATGAAGGTGGCCGTCATACTCCATTCTTCAAAGGCTACCGTCCACAGTTTTACTTCCGTACAACGGATATCACTGGTGCTGTAGAGCTTCCTGAAGGTGTTGAAATGGTAATGCCAGGCGACAACTTGAAATTTGTTGTTGAGCTAATCAACCCAGTAGCGATGGATGAAGGTTTACGCTTCGCTATCCGTGAAGGTGGTCGTACTGTTGGTGCTGGTGTTGTTTCTAAAATTATATCTTAATTGATAACTAATTTGCGCTAGAGTTGGTGTTAGCGGCATTGGCAGTACTCATTGACTCAGGTCAACTGCGTACTTCTACTTTGCTAACACTGCATCTAGCAGCAAATTAATCTATCAATATTATAAGAAACAGTATTATTAAAAAAAGGTCGCTAACGCGGCCTTTTTTGATCTTGTTATATAGTAAATAGCGCGAACAAGTTCCCGCCTACAGTGATAGGATCCCCGTAGGCGGGAACTTGTTCGCGCTGAATAATGTGCGGGATTGAAATCCAGCCTACAGTGGTCGAATTTATGTAGGCGGGAACTTGTTCACGTAGATTAACGAGGAAATACGATGAACTGGCAAGCAACACTTACTTGGCAAAATGCACAAAAAAGAGCGCAGATACTGCAACAAATAAGACAGTTTTTTGCTGAACGCCAAGTGGTCGAGGTGGAAACACCAGCGCTATCTCAGGGCACAGTGACTGATGTCTATTTGGATGCTTTCACCTGTAAATATAACTTTTTAGCAGACAGTCCTGCTGGTCATTCAACTAGCTTATATTTACAAACATCGCCAGAGTTTCACATGAAGCGTCTACTTGCTTGCGGATATGGCTGTATTTTCCAAATAGCCAAGGCATTTCGTCATGAGGAATCAGGTCGTAACCACAACCCTGAGTTTACAATGCTTGAATGGTACCGTATTGGCTTTGATCAGTTTGATTTGATGCAAGAGGTGGCAGAGTTATTACAAGTCGTTTTAGGCGGTAATAAGGTACTATTTTCTAGCTACCAAGATATATTTATGAAAACAGTCGCCGTTGATCCCTTAACCGCCAGTTTTGCTGAGCTGGTTGAGCTATTAAACAAATATGATAAAAGTGCAGACTGGCTAATTGAAATGCAAGACGCAGACTTACTGCTGCAATTTATTTTCACCGAAATTATCGAGCCAACAATTGGTATCAACCAACCACAATTTATCTACGACTTTCCAATTGCTCAGGCATCACTGGCAAGGGTCTCAATCGACGATTCACGGGTAGCACAACGATTTGAATGTTACTTCAAAGGCATTGAGTTGGTAAATGGCTTTAATGAGCTAACTGATGCTAATGAGCAACAAATCAGATTTGAACAAGATAATGCTAAAAGAGCAGCGCAAGGCTTGAGTGCCAGACCGATAGATAAAAACTTTATTGACGCGTTAAAACATGGCTTACCACAGTGTTCAGGTGTCGCATTAGGGATTGACCGACTAGTGATGCTAGCGCTTGATATCAAAAAAATCAGTGAAGTGCAGAGTTTTTCAATAGAACGAGCCTAGCAGTAAATAACACAAAAATAAGATGCAGCCATGTGTAGTTTAACTCAGGGGGTTGTTAAAGCAGCTTCGTGCGCATTGTTGACGTTAGCAACTGGTTATTCTTTAGGTCAACTGATAGCCAATAGCTGACATTAGCTTTTAAGTTATTAACGGTAGCTCAGAGCCTATTGCGGTCATTCTAATTTAAATGCTTTTATTTATTTGTACCCAAAATCTTACTTAATATTTAGCATACGATTATGTACACAATCTCTAAAGCGGACATTAGAATCATCTAAGGTCTACATAAAGTAGAGTATTAAATCTAAGACGCTAATGAGATAGTGCTAACCGTCACTATTACCAAAAAAACGGACTAAATCTTTTAGCTGAAACCACTCACATTTAGGTACGTTCTCGATGCATAAGCGGACATAAATAATTGAAAGGTTAATCAAACTGGCTTAGTAAATAGAAATTTGTTGGATTTTTATTACTAATGTCTACTTTGTGAAATCGCATCGTCAAAGCGCGTCATATCCATTTAACCACGTATCGAATCTTGTGTGGCCCGCCTTAGGTGTCGTGATAATACATTGATTTAACAGGCTTTATAGGCTTTATAGGCTTTAAGCCAAATAAAAACCTAAGAGTATTAGATGGTTTAATAATAAACCAACAAATTACACTTGTGATTGAAAATGACAAAACGAAAAGTGAAATTATTTTCATCAATATTGGTGCTTGCCAAGTAATAACATAATACCCTATTACTACAATTACAGTTTGATGAAAGATATAAAATGGATAAATCAACTCATTACTAAGACGAAGCCATTTAGGTGTTTTTGTTAAATAAAACTGCGCATAACCTAAAATAGTTAAAAGTGCAGACCAAGCGACTAAGCAACATACTATCCACCAAATAGACCAACGTATATCTAATGATAAGTATTCACTAAGATCAGGTGAATAATAAGCCGAATAAAAAAATATGGTGCTAAAAAATAATAACATTAAATTATAAAATCGTTGTTCACATACTGCTTGCCAAATACCTTTGTTTTGAATAAAGACCATACCTGCGATAAAAAAGAATAAATAAACACTGTTGTTATCACTTGAAAACATTAATGAAAAACACACTTTTATCACTATCAGTAATATAACCAGTAAATATAAACCAATTTTGTACTTTGATAATTTTTGCACTGAGTTAAGAATAGCTACGCCTAACGAAGAGCTAAAAAATTTATTTAAGGGGATGGCAAGCAAGAAAAAAACGAGAAGGTATTCAATAAACCAAAGATGATTAGTTTCGAACTTTAATGCAAGTTGAGGATACTCTTGCCAGTATGATTGAAGCTCTGCAATATTTTCAATATAAATCTGTGGAGGAATTACTAATAACGAACCAGCCAAAAGAGGAATAAAAAGCCTCAAAAATTTGTCTAAGACAAATTTTTTCACTGTTATTTTTGATAACAAGATTACAGAGCCAACCCCTGAAATAAAAAATAAAATTGGCAATCTAAATTGCTCAAAATAAACCATAATGTCATCAAGTATCTTGCTTGATTCATTATTCATGATATGCCAACCATCACCATTAAAAGGCATAAACACATGATGAAGAAAGACTGCAAAAATCAAGGTAACTCTTAACCAGTCTAATTCAGTTAACCTTGAATCGATTGTATTACATTTATTCGTAGCCATAGTCTTTACCATTGGATATTTCAATATTGGTAAACTAACTTTTTCTAAGCCAAGATAATACACCTAAAGTCTTAACCGCTGGTGTATAGGGATAAACGGTGGTATACAGGGATTAGAAATATCCTTTACAATAAGAATATAATTAATGACATTATCATCTAGGTTTGAAAAGCATCCGCAGTTATATGAACTGCTCTTTATTGCCTGTTATCTATTCATCAATAATACCATTAATGCGACTTCAATTTTGATGGAAGCGAGTCGATACGGACAAAAAATCCCCTTTCCGCTATGGCAACCTTTTGTTTGGGAATACTCTAGCGCACTAAGTGTGATTTTATTGATTCCACTGATTATTTTACTGTTAAAGGCAGTACCGCTAACTTGGCAATTTGTTAAGAAAAACATTATCTGGCATATTATTGGCTCTATTATATTTTCTTTGCTGCATACGTTTTTAATGGTGATATTTCGAAAAATAGCTTATATCAGTCAAAATTTACATTATGAGTTTGGTGAGCTACCGATTGAATTATTTTACGAATATCGCAAAGATGCATGGACATACATATTTGTTATTATCACCCTTTACAGCTTTAGGTTTGTCACTAGTCGTTTGATAGGTGAAGCGCAACCACTTCTCGATGGGGAGGGAGGTAGTTTAAAACCTCCGAAGTTAGAACGTCTGTTAGTTAAAAAACTAGGCAAAGAATTCATTATCAAGATAAAAGATATTGAGTGGCTGGAATCGAGTGGCAATTACGTGAATTTGCATATTAAAGATCGAATTTATCCTACTCGTTCAACACTAGGTAACTTTATTGACCTAATTTCAGAACAAGGTTTTTGCCGTATTCATCGCTCTTATGGGGTAAACCTGAGTGTAGTAGAGTCAATTACATCTCTGCCAAGTGGTGATTATGAGGTAACCTTAAAATCAGGAAATACTATAAATTTATCACGGCGGTATAGAGATGAATTTAAAGCAAAGTTTAGTTAATTTCATTTAAGGTGTTCAATTGGTGTATATGCTCGTTTTAAAGTAAAAACTAGTCAGGTTTAATAATTACTTAAAAAGGCTGCCCTCAAATCTATCTTTTTTTGTACCCCATAGCGCCATAGAAGTATCAATAATCTGTCAGCTTTATGATCGGAAAGTTGACCTTCATATTCGTGGAGGCTTAATGACTTCTGTGCGCACCAAGTTGCCATAAAATCTAAGGCACTAAGTTGCCCCTAATACAGGTTAGTCGAATGTCCGCTTTCAGTGTTTTCAATTAAACCTGAATATTAATCCCCCAAGTTTCAGGATGAAATTTTTGATGATTTCATTATCTGATGCAGGTCTGCTTTGTCGGATCACTTGTCGTTAGATAAGCCAAGGCTAACGTCCGGTTTCGTATCAAAGTGGTCATTAGATAGGCTGATCTTGAGCAACAAATTAAGACCGCAAAGTGGTAAAAGTGATCGTTAAATAAGTAGACCAGAGTAGATTAAAATGATTTGTCGCGGTGGCGACAGCACCCAGAAGAAAGAGTGAGACTGCCTCCACTCTTTCTTCTCCCTTTGGAATCCCTCGGAGCTGCTAACAAATGTATTCTTCAATTCACTCAAGTGTTATCGATGTAACAGCAATGAAGGCACATCAGGACAATATGCTCCTGCATTGTCTAATAAGGTACATCCTGTACCGTCATGTGCCACATTGCTTTTGCCATCATCCATGATGGCAATACGTGAATATTGTACTTCACTCTGGCGTTTGAAGAAGCAGACTTGGTGCTTGTTGATAAGCAGGGAAGTCCACCGTCATTCCCGAGTTGTCTTGTCGGGAATCTTGAGCAGTTAAACTGAGATCCTCGATCAAGTCACTACGAGGATGACAGTGGTTAATTAACCTAGCTGACCCAAACACTCTAAATCCCATCTCAGCAATGCAATCATCAACTAGCAAAGGTAGACCTCGACCTGAGACATACGTTACATGGATGTAACTTATTAGACAATGCAGGAGCATATTGTCCTGTCGTCGAGGGCTGCCGTTGTTCATGGACGGCTTGTACCATGAGCTTAGCGGCAGGTATTGACTGTAAACTCAAAATTGATATTTATGTTTTCACTGAGTAGGGCGTCGCAGGGGTTCCAAGGGGAGGCGCGGCGGTACGTCGCCCCTTGGGTGTGGTCGCCACCGCGACGCCAAGCAGAAAACAAAGCACCAAGCTGTTAATAAGGAGAAATACAGGACACAAAAAAAGCTAAAAGAGTGACTCATTTAGCTTTTTATGACGATCTAGTTATTTACTATATTTGAACAAAAATTAAATACCATCACCATCTGTATGCAAACCACATTCACGTTGGCCAGCGCCAAAACGAGTATCTTCTTCACTCATACCTAACGTTAACGGTTTAGTACTATGCACATCACCAACCGAGACATAACCTTCATCCCAAAGTGGGTGGTAAGGTAAATTATGCTTGGTTAGATACTCATGTACGTCTTTATTCGTCCAATCAATAATTGGGTGTACTTTATAACGACCACGCAGTGTACTGACTACCGATAAACCTTGTCGATGCGCCGACTGTTGACGTCGTATGCCGGAAAACCAAGTGTTTGCTTTAAGATCGGTTAAGCCACGCTCAAGGGGTTCAACTTTATTGCGGCGGTTATAGGTTTTCAGCGTATCATCACTTATGGCCCATTCTTCACCATACTTTGCTTGTTGCCAAGCAGTACTTTCTTTCGCTTGATAAACGTGTAAGTTCAACTTTAAGCGCTCTGTTAATTGTTCAATAAAACGGTAAGTTTCAGGAAATAAATGACCTGTATCAGTAATTAATACCGGAATATTACTATCTACTTGGGTAAGCAAGTGCAGCATTACTGCCGATTGAATACCAAAGCTAGACGATAAGACAAATTCACCCGGTAAGTTGTCCATTGCCCATTCTACCCGGGCAATAGGCGATTCTTTTTCAAGAGATTGATTCCAATCCGCTATTGAAGGGCTGGGGAATGGTGCGGTTATGGAGCTATTAATAACCCCTTCAGCAATACTTGCGCTTGCATTAGGCATGGTGGAAGTCCCTAAAGCTGACAATCACTTGTTCAACAATGCCCGCACGGATAACAAAGTCACCAAAGGCTTCACCGTCATTACGCTCGGCTGACCAACGTGCAGTTAATGCATCTATTTCGCTCAGCACGGCTGCTTCATCAAGATTTTCTTTATATAATTTTGGTACACGAGAGCCGGCTACATCACTGCCTAAATACATATTGTATTTACCCGGACCTTTACCAATTAAGCCAATTTCAGCCAGCATGGCTCGACCACAGCCATTAGGGCAGCCAGTAACACGCAAGATAATACTTTCGTCTTTTAAGCCATTTTTCGTCAGGATGGCTTCAACATCATCGACTAAACCGGGTAAGTAACGCTCGGCTTCAGCCATGGCTAATGGGCAAGTTGGGAAAGAAACACAAGCCATTGAGTTCTTACGTTGATTAGAAAGACTGTCATTAATTAAGCCATGCTCGCGAGCAAGTTGCTCAATAGCGGCTTTATCTGCTTCGGCAACACCGGCAACAATTAAGTTTTGGTTTGCGGTTAAGCGGAAGTCACCTTGATGAATTTTGGCTATTTCACGCATACCGGTTTTTAATGTTTTACTATCAAAATCAAGAATACGGCCATTTTCAATGAATAAGGTTAAATGATATTTACCATCAATACCGGCAACCCAACCAAAACTATCACCACGGGTGGTGAACTTGTATGGACGAGAATCGCTAAAGTTAATACCAGCACGACGTTCTACTTCGGCTTTGAAGGTATCAACACCCACTCGGTCTAAGGTGTATTTAGTTTTAGCATTTTTACGGTTAACACGATTACCCCAATCACGTTGCGTAGTAACAACCGCTTCAGCAATCGCTAAGGTGTGCTCTTTCGGGATAAAACCAAAGTCATCGGCACAACGAGGGTAAGTTGAATTATCACCATGGGTCATGGCTAAACCACCGCCAACCAGTACGTTAAAGCCGATTAATTTACCGTCTTTACTGATGGCAACAAAGTTTAAGTCATTGGCATGCACGTCGATATCGTTATTCGGTGGAATAACCACGGTAGTTTTAAACTTACGTGGTAAATAGTTACTGCCTAAAATTGGCTCTACGACTTCACCCTCTGTTGTTTCAACACGTACTTCATCTAACCAAATTTCTGCGTAAGCACGCGTTTTTGGTAATAAATGTTCACTGAGTTTAGTAGCCCATTCATACGCTTCTTGATGTAATTCAGACTCAACAGGGTTGGAAGTACAAAGCACGTTACGGTTAACATCACCCGCGGTAGCAATTGAATCAAGGCCAATACTGTGTAGGGTTTGATGCATTAATTTAATGTTTGGCTTTAAAACCCCATGAAACTGAAAGGTTTGCCGAGTGGTTAAACGAATACTACCGTACGAGGTATAGTCATCGGCAAATTTATCAATAGCCAACCATTGTATTGGGTTAATAATGCCACCGGGTAAACGCGCCCTAAGCATCACATTATGTAATGGCTCTAACTTCTGCTTTTGACGTTCAGCACGAATATCACGATCATCTTGTTGATACATGCCGTGAGTACGAATTAACTGCGAGTTATCGCCAGTGAAGCCACCGGTCATTCTATCGGCTAGATCTTCTTTAATGGTACCACGAAGGTAGTCACTTTCTGCTTTCATGCGTTCGTTATCGGCTTGTTTACCTTCAACAATTAATACAGGGTTTTCTACTTTGGTGAAATTGCTGCTCATTAGTAAACATCCTTCTGGTAACGCTTATTAGATCTAAGTGATTTTAAATAATCTTCTGCTTGCTCTGTACTTAACTTGCCGTGCTCGGCAATGATTTCTACCAAGGTTTGGTGCACATCTTTTGCCATGCGGTTGCCATCACCACAAATATATAGGTGTGCGCCACGCTCTAACCAGGCAAACACGTCAGCGGCTTGCTCTTTTAATCGGTCTTGTACATAGATCTTCTCGGCTTGATCACGGGAAAATGCTAGGTCCATACGGGTTAACAAACCTGATTTTAAATAGTTTTGCCATTCCGTTTGATATAAGAAGTCTTGCGTGAAGGTTTGATCACCAAAGAACATCCAGTTATCGCCACTAGCATCACGCGCTTCACGTTCTTGCATAAAGGCTCTAAATGGCGCAACACCTGTGCCTGGGCCAATCATAATAACGGGGGTATCGTCTGCTTGAGGTAAGCGAAAGTTATCGTTATGTTCGACAAAAATGCGTACTTTTTGACCTTCGGCTAAACGCTCTGCTAGGAAGCCTGAAGCACCACCGGTGCGAGTATCGCCATTGGCTTCATAACTGACGATACCAACGGTTAAATGCACTTCTTCTTCAACTTCTGCTTGTGCTGAAGCGATTGAATATAAACGTGGAGTGATTTTACGTAAGGCATCAACAAATGTTTGTGCGTCGATATCTGCCTTTGCCAAGCTAACAACATCAATGATTTGATGAACACCGGCAAATTCACGGGCGGTATTTTTATCACTAGCAACGGCAACTAATTCAGTGTTTTTGGAAGCGTTAGCCCAAAACTCAATAAATGATGGTGCTGTTTGAGTAATTTCTAATTGGCTGATCAGCGCTGCTTTTAAAGTAAACTGCTCTACTTCACCGGCAACCTTTAGGCTGATTTTTTCTTCACCCGAAAAGTTAAGCTCGGTAAGTAACTTGGCGACCAACTGTTCATCATTTTCAAACCAAACACCTAAAGCGTCACCTACTTGGTAAGTTAAACCTGACTCACCTAAATCAATTTCAATGTGGCGGACATCTTTAGCTGAGTCACGACCAGTAATTTTTTGACTTAAGGAAAATTCAGCGGCCAATGGTTTTTGTTTGGTATACACGCTAGCTGCACCAGCCGTTGGTAAATCACCAATATTACTGACGGTTGCTAAAGGGGCATCTGTTTGGGTAAGCTCTTCTTTTAAGGTTTCAACAATGTTTAAGGTCCAGCTTTCACTGTCACTATCGTAATCAACATCACAATCTACACGTGGGCTAACCTGTTTGGCACCGAGTGCTTGTAAGCGCTCATCAAAATCTTGACCTGTTTTACAGAAAAATTCATAGCTGCTGTCACCTAAGGCTAAAACACTGTAGCTTAGGTTTGGTAACTTAGGCGCTTTTTTACCTAATAAGAACTCATGAAATTCAATGGCATCATCAGGTGGCTCGCCTTCACCATTAGTACTGGCGACAATTAATAGATGCGTTTCGTTTTTAATTGATTTAGCTTTATAGTCGGCTATATTTTTCAGGACGACATTTATACCGGCCGCTTTAGCACTTTTTTCTAGTTGACCAGCAACACCTTTAGCATTACCTGTTTGCGAGGCGTATAAAATAGTTAAGGTTTTGGCCGCTACTGCTACTGCTGCAGCAACTGGTGCCAGCTGGGCATTTTGACCTTGCTCGCTTTTCGCTGCTAAATAACCGCTTGCCCACGCAAGTTGTAGTGATGAGTAATCAGCAACGCTTTGTTGTAGTGAAGCCAGTTGATTAGCATCTAAGGCACTACTTTTATTTGCTGAATTTGATGTGTTTTGCTTTAATAAGCGTTGCTCTGGCAACATAACTATTTTACCCATGACAATTGATGAGGGAAGAATAGAGACATTGAAGTCAGAACAAAAGGAATAGATAGCGATTTTTTATTCCAAAATGGAATATGGGTTTTGGCACGTTTTTGGTTGTTATTAAATACAGGACAATAGAAGCAGAATGAAAGTACTCTTAAATAACCGCTGGCAAAGAATATTCACTGACAGTGTCTGCTTGCTGCTGCTAGTGATTACTGGCGATATTTTTGCCGCAGAGAATAAATTAGCCAATATTTACACCTATAAATCCTCTGCTGGGGTAACGTCATTTTCTGATATTGAACCCATAGGTGTCGATTTTAGTCGTTATCGCGTCGATTGTTATGCTTGTCAAGTCGACTCATTAATTGATTGGCGCCAAGCTAAACTTTATTTACAGCCTTATAAGCAAGATATTAATCAAGCAGCATTAAAGTATGGTATTGATGCCGCCTTTGTCAGAGCTGTTATTCATGCTGAGTCTCATTTTAACCCACAGGCCATTTCTAAGCAGGGGGCGCAGGGGTTAATGCAGTTGATGCCAGCAACCGCCAGAGAGTTAGGGGTAAAAAACGCCTTAAGTGCTCAGCAAAATATTAACGGCGGCGTGAAGCATTTGGCGCGCTTATTAAGGAAATATAAGGGTAATAATGAACTTGCATCGGCGGCTTATAATGCCGGAGAGGGGGCCGTTAAACGTTATGGTGGTATTCCACCTTATAAAGAAACGCAAGTTTATGTCGAGCGGGTGGCTATTTTACACCAGCGTTATGGACGATTTTCCCACCTTAATCGTTAACGCTAGTTATTATCTCACCTCAGTATAGTTACCATTTAACATGGGCAATAAAAAGCCGTGGCTATTCATCATAGTCACGGCTTTTTATTGTTTGAATAGCAAGGCTACTCATTATTTTTTACGTCGAGCTAAACCTAATAAAGCTAGCGCGAATAAAGAAATGGTCATCGGCTCAGGGATAGGTGCAGGAGGAGTGCCTTGAGGTGTATTTGGCGTAGCGCTAAATTCATCGACATGGCTAATTTTGCCCATATGTATTTTTGTAATACTGATTAAGCCAGTATCAGCAAAATCAATAACGGCAAATGATAGGTTGCCAACATTTTCATATAAAAAATGTGTAGCTCCTGATTTTACGCCACCACCAAACTTTAATAAAAAGTAGCCCGGGTCTATTTTTAGCTCGGTTGCATAAATATCACCTTCAATTAACGACCAATCACTTTCTACTGAATCGTATTTATCACCATCATTTAAGAAAATATTATCATGGCCTAAAATATCACGTACCCAAGTTAATTCAGTATCATTACTACTTTTCTCTAACGTCGCGCTCGCAATAAAACGATCTACAGCGCCAACATCGGCAAGTGTTAGTAAAGTGGCATTTGCGTTTATAGAAATTAATAGGGAGAGGATAAAAGTTAATAGCACGCTAAATTTCATGAAAAGTCCTTCAAATGATTATATCTCCACCCGTAGTAGCAAAAACCATTCCAATTTTATAGTGCACTGTTTTTAAAGGATTTATTAATTATGTAAATAAGGAGGTGTAACTAGCTGTAAAAAAAATTGACAGGTAATACGATGAAATAGCCGTTTAGCTGTAGACCCTAACCTAATGTATTATATTTACTTTAGTTGTCGGTAGATAAAATTATTGAGAGCCAGATAATAAAAAGCCGTGGATATTTAGCATATCTACGGCCTGATTATATTTTTACTTGTATTGCTTATGTCTTAGCAAGGGCTATAGCCTTATAAGTGAGCGATACCTTAGAAATGCACAATGGCACCGGCAAAGAAACCGTCATAAGTTAAATCACTGTAAAAGCCATCTAAATCATTTAATTCCATTTTCATGGTGCGATAACCTAAAGTCACGTCAAAATCTACCGCTAGGTTATCTAGAATCGAGTAACTAACGCCAATTTGAGCATCATAAACCGTTTGGTCGTCGAAGCTTAAAAAATTGGCTTCAGCAAATATGTTTAAGCCAGTAAAAGGTAAACCGATAATAGTTGATAGATAAAACATTGGAATAATACCGGAAACATCTAAATCACTTTGCAGTTGAGTTACCTGATCTGCAACTTGAATGTTGGCATCAAGATCACGTGCGGTTATACCGAAATCAAAGGATAATAAATCATTATCAAATACTTCATAATAAAGGGTGTAGTCAACAAAGCTGGCATCAAGGGTGGTATCTAGCGTAGAGCCAGCAGCATAGGATACTTGGTCGAAAGTAAAGCTACTTGTTAATTGCGTACCACCAACAGTATCTAGCGTGGTTGAGGCTATTTTAATATTAGGAATTAATGGAATTGGGTGCTCAAAAGCAACGTAGAAGCTACCTTGCTTTTTATCATCGAAATCAAAAACGGTTTGATTATCAGAACCTTCACCAAAGCTACCGCTGGTTTCGTTAGCCCACATGTGACCACCGATATACAAACCTAATAAGGTATCGGCTTGGGCAGTTCCACACATTAATACTGCTACGCTGGCAGCCAATAAAGTTTTTTTCATGTTGTTATCCTTTGGTTAAAAGTTCATTCAAATCAATTAGTGCCGCATTCGCGCGAGAAATATAATTAGCCATAACTAATGAGTGGTTGGCCAGCAGACCAAAGCCACTACCGTTTAAAATCATTGGGCTCCATAATGATTCTTGGCTCGCTTCTAACTCACGAATAATTTGTTGTAAGCTGATTTTTGCATTTTTGTTCTCTAAAATGCTATTAAAATCTATTTCAATGGCTCTCAGTAGCTGTAGCAATGCCCAGGTTGCTCCTCTAGCTTCATAGAAAACATCATCTATTAGCCACCAACTCGTTTGTAGCTGTACATAAGCATCGCCTTGGCTTGATTGTTCAGCGCGATTATCGCCGGCTAAGTCAGTGTTTACCTGTTCACGAGCAACACTTTGGCTTAAGCGTTGTGAGTAACTACCTAAACGTTTTTGCACTTCGTCAAGATAAGCACGTAAGTTATCAGCTCGAGCATAAAATTGTGCTTTATCCTTGCCATTAGTGCTTACGAGTGCACTGCGGTAGGCATAAAGGTGTTCGATTGCTTTGCCATATTCGGATTCAGCGCTGGGCATGGCCCAATTTCTGCTATCGATATTAAAGCGTGGTTGCGCCTCTTTTAAATGTTTATTCACTAAAGATTGTGATTGTGAGCGGCTAAAATCTTTACGCATGACTAAGGCCATATCACGCACCATTTCCAAGACACCAAATTCCCAAGCGGGCATATTATCTAAAAACACTGATGGCGGCAGGATGTCATTTGATAAATAACCACCCGGCTTATATAGTAATGTTTCACTGACTTTTATTAACGCTGTGGTGGTGGTGTAACCTATTACCGGAGCAACATTTTCAGCTTTGGCAGCTTTTGTTACTTCGGCGTGAAGATTAATGGACTCTGGTTCAATACTCCAATACACACCAAGGCCATAAAGAAGGAAAAATAGGCTAGTAAAAGCCCAGGCAATAATTTTTATAGAGAACATTGTTTTCATAGCCACTCCAAGGATGAAATTGTTAGCATTGTACTATTTATATTTAGAAACAGGTAATTGAATATTAACTTTCGTTGCATTAGTGAAGTGTAATGTTAATGAGATAACATCTTTTTCAGTAACTTGTTGCTTTAATGAAAAAATCATCAGGTGTAAACCTGACGGTTGCAGCACTACTTCACTTTTGGCATTAATGATAACCTGCTCAACTTGCCGCATCGTCATCATGCCGTTAGCCATACTGTGTTGGTGAATTTCAATGCGAGCAGAAAGTTCGCTAGTGATTTTTTGTAATGTTATCGCTTTATTAGCGCTATTGTTTATCGTCATATAAGCCGCGGTAACGTCACTGCCTGGTATACTGGCTCTAATATAACCATCGGTAACAGTGATTGCGCTTGTTGCATAAACATTATTGCTAATGCTGAGCAATAATGCGAAATAGATAAAGAGTTTTCCATAGTGAATATTGATCATTGTAACTATACATCCCTGCTAACAAATATTAAGGTTTGACTATAACTTATACCCGTTACCAATCAAAGTGTACTCTGAAACATGCATCTTGAATGGTCACGGGTATATACCAACCGTATTGGTAAGCCCACATAACTAAACTGGTGACAAATGAGTAACTTGATTTTAACGACAGAAAAACAAGGTGTTTTTACCATCACTTTGAATCGAATTGATAAAAAAAATGCCTTAACTAATGCTATGTATCAGCAACTTTGCCAGCACTTTTCTTATGCTGAGCAAACGCCAAACATTCATTGCTTAGTCATTCAAGGCAATGACAACTGCTTTTGTGCTGGCAATGACTTGCATGACTTTTTACAGTGTTCAGCTGATGATGACTTAGCCGCCCTTAAATTTGTGAAAGTACTGTCAGAATTTACCAAACCGCTCGTTGCTGGCGTTGCTGGCGTCGCCGTCGGTATTGGCACAACGCTGTTATTACATTGTGACATGGTCATTGTTGCCAATAACAGTAAATTTAAACTGCCCTTTACCCAACTCGGTTTATGTCCCGAAGCTGGCTCTAGTTTGTTATTAACGCAAAAAGTCGGTCAAAATAAAGCCTTTGAATTAATGGTGCTGGGTCAAAGTTTTAACGCCGAGCAAGCCTTAAGTTATGGTATTGCCAACCAAGTTTGTCAGCCCAATGAACTTATTGCTCTTACTGCAGAAATTGCCCAAGCGATTGCCAAGTTGCCAGTTGAGTCGGTAATGACCAGCCGACGCTTAATTCGTCAAGGTAATAAATTAGCGTTAAGCCAAGTCATCAGCGATGAAAGCCAAGAGTTTGTTCGCTTAGTGAATACCGATGAATGTAAAAACATTCTGGCTCAGTTTTTTAAATAAGCTGCGCTAATGTGCCAAGAGACACTAAGCATATCGCTTAGTGTCTTTATTACCACTAAATAACCAGATAACGACAGCCATTAATAATATTGGCCAAAATACCCCGATAGTCACCATAGCAATGCTAGCGCATAACACTAAGAAAATAAAAATTAGACTACCAAAAACACTCAAGACAATCGCTAGCGCAATGACAACTATGAGCACAACCACTAACGCTGAAACCCCTATGGCTTTTAATGGCTCAATAACTTCACCATCCATCATCACATGCACGTTCATCAGCTCTAACATGCCAATGCCAAAAACATAGGTTAAGAAAATAGTTGCCACAATGGCTAAAATTAAGGCTTTAAAAAAGCTCATGGTTTGCTCACTTTATAAAGAGGAAAGATCAACAGCCGTTAATAATATTTGCTGTTAGGTAACAATATACTCGCTACGACATAGGCGACACCAGTGACTACGGGCAACATAATTAACGCGGCAATCACCGCAATTCGCACCACTAAACGTGGGTAGTCATAATGTTTGGCAATACCGGCACAGACACCAGTCAACTTTTTATTTAATATGTCTTTACATAATGTTTGACGAACACTTTTTATACTTGAATATTCTCTGTCGTATCTCATGGGAACTCCTTCGTTCACGATATTACTTATACAATATGGAGCCCTCGACTAAACGAGGGACTGTAGATTAATGTTTTAGGCTTAGGCTCTCGCTAATACGTTAACCGTTAACGACCTTTTTTTTCATTTTCGCTAATTCAGCTTCAACGTGATCGTCTTGCTCTAAATCAGCTATTTGCGTAGATAAGTCTTTATTTTCGGTTAAATCATACGATTCAACTTCCGCTTCAAGACGGTCAATTTTTTGTTGGTAACGTTCAAATTTAGCCATTGCTTCATCAATATTGTGAATAACGGCTTTTTCACGTACTTTTAATCTCACTTCCGCTGATTCTTGGCGCAGTAATAACGCTTCTTGACGACGTTTAGCTTCATTGAGCTTATCTTGCAAGCGCTGAGCGTCTGCTTGAATGGCGGTTAATAAGTCAGTTAATGGCGTATTTTCACTATCTAGTTGCGTCAATTCAGCTTGGCACTTATGTTTTTGAGCCAGTGCTGATTTGGCTAAGTCATCGCGCCCTTTACTTAAGGCTATTTCTGCTTTGTTATGCCAGTGGGCGACACCTTCTTGCGCCGACGTTACTTTTCTTGCTAAGGTTTTTTGTTCCGCAATATTTTTGGCTGCAGTTGAGCGTACTTCAACTAATGTTTCTTCCATTTCGCCAATGATTAAACGAATCATTTTTTCTGGATGTTCGGCTTTGTCTAACATGCTATTTAAATTTGCATTAACAATGTCGGTAAAACGGCTGAATAATCCCATATTTTTTCTCCTGCTTATTTTGAAACTTAGTTTGGTATTTAGTTTTGATATCAAACTAGCCATCTAGTTTGATATTCATTTAATTACTGGCTATTTACTTTGTTAACAGTTTTTATTTTTTCATTAACTGCTGATGTGGCTTGTTTTACTTTTTGATCTGCTGTTAGCCAAGTGTCGGCATTATTAATTGAGAAATTGGCAGAAAATGTTTTAATCTCTTTCTCAATGGATTGCTGTAATTGTATATTCAGCTCAGCAATCATTTTCTCTCCTTGAGCAACAATAAAGTCGCTTACGGCATTTTCAATACTGCTGGCTGGTGCTGCATTAACACTAGTGCTTAGCGTGACACCCATTAAAGATCCGATAAAAACTAACGCAAGGCTTATATCTTTAATTTTGCTGCTAGTATTTTTAGTCATGTTAAATGTGCTCATAATAAATTCCTTCTTGTCTTAGTATCTGTTGGCTATAAAGTACTGCTATTTTTTTTGATGTTATGGTTAAACATCGTCTTGCTTGAGTTTAGTATTACAAGGGCTGTGCCAAAGATTTAAAATATGTTAATCGACTGATATTTATACTAAATATATTTTTAGTCGTCTTAGATAAAATGACAAAGACAAAGATAGTTTAACATTTTAGCCAAATTGACTACCGATTTGGTTTATTTGACTAGCTGGTGTTTTGTTGGCCACCTTGAACAAGAAACTGCGCTGTTACCCCGATAGTGGTCACGATAAATTGTTGACTGTGATGTCGGGCTGACAAGGTGCTACTCAATGGCTTTGGTGTCGTTTAAAAGCATTTGGGCAGTCATACTCTGACTAACGTTTGTGCCAGTATTCAATATGGCGGCGCAGTTGCAGCTTGCGGTTTAGCACCAGGCATGGATTTTCCTACTACAATGATGGCTGAGCTATTAGCTGATGTTTAGCGCCGTGATACTGCTTAAGACGTTTTAATTCCAGCTGAATCCAGCATTTTGAGGTAACATGGCTATATATTACTTATTACATGGAATCACTATGACTCACCCCATTATCGAAGATCTAACTAGCCGTCATACGGTAAAAAAATACGATGCTAGCAGGAAAGTTCCAGCAGCAGATCTGGATATTTTATTTGAAGCCATGCGCCTTTCGGCATCATCTATTAATTCACAACCGTGGAAGTTTATTGTCTTAGAAAGCGATGCAGCAAAAACACGCATGAGCAAAACCTTTGTCACTATGCATGAGTATAATAAGAAACATGTTTTTGATAGTTCACAGGTGATTCTTTTTGCTCATAATCCTAAATATACCCGTGACGATTATGCCAAGGTAGTGGATAAAGGTATTGAAGATAAACGTATCTCGTTAGAAAATAGAGCATCAGCATTTGGTGTTTATCTGTTTGCCGAGCTTAATACCGCTGAAAATGGCGATACTAGTACTTGGACTAAAGCACAAACTTACCTTGCTTTAGGTAATACCTTGCATGTGCTGGCGCGGCTAAAAATTGATTCTACGCCAATGGAGGGCATTGATATTGAGTTGGTTAATAAAGAGTTTAGCGAAGAGCTCGATGGCTATCAGTGTGATGTCGCCTTAGCCATTGGTTATCATCACCCGGAGGAAGATTTTAATGCAAAATTACCCAAATCTCGCTTAGCCCTCAGTGAAATATTAGTGCGTATTTAATGGCTATTAAAAGTAAATTTTCCTTGAATTGTGATCATCGATAAAATGAATAATGCAGCACAAGGATGTTTGTTGCAGCAACATAGCTAATTGCAGCTAGGTTGCTGCTAGCCAGTTCACCCTTGTGTTAGTTAAAACACTTCAGGTGGTGTTGCTCTCAATGCTAATAGCCAACTATTGCTCAATCGAGCGCCTTGTCCTGCAATATTTTCCCTAAGCACAACAAGATCACAAACTTAATGAAAATGGTATTACTTTGATTTATTTTTCTTAAGCACAATAAGACCACCAACATAATGAAACTGGTATTCAGCTGATTTTTCAGTACAATAATGATTCTTTCATTTTTCATTCATCTGGCTATGCACTCAAAGTTAAATTACGCCCTACAAAGCAGTAACAGCTTTAATATTAAGGCGAGTTGTCCACAAATTTATTTTCCCAGTAGCTTTGCTGAATTACAGCAATTGCCTGAGTTAACGGCAAAGCACTGCTATATTCTTGGCGAAGGCACTAATACCTTATTTGTTGAACCACAAGCGCCAATTATTATTCAGCCGAAATTCACCGGTATCGATATCATTGAACAAGATGATCATTTTGTTGTTAGGATCGGCGCAGCAGAAAACTGGCATCATTTAGTGTGTTTTTGCCTCGAACAAGGTATTTATGGCTTAGAGAATTTAGCCTTGATCCCTGGTAGCGTTGGTGCGGCACCCGTACAAAATATTGGCGCTTATGGGGTAGAATTGGCAGATTATTGTCAAGAAGTACAATGGTATGAGTTTGCCAGTAAAACCATGCATGTACTTACTAAGCAAGAATGTCGTTTTGCCTATCGCGATAGTATTTTTAAGCAAGAGCGCTATAACCAAGGCTTAATTACTCAGGTAACGCTTAAACTCCCGAAAGCGTGGCAAGCAAATCTTAGCTATGCGGGCTTAGATGCTTTAGCTACGGATAGCACGGCTAAGCAGGTAATGGCACAAGTTATCGCTTTGCGCAGTAGTAAGTTACCCGATCCAAAAGAATTAGCTAATGCGGGCAGTTTTTTCAAAAATCCCATTGTCAGTGCTGCAGACTTTGCTCAGCTGCAACAGCAATATCCAAGTATGCCACATTATCCACAGCCAAATGACCAGATAAAGCTGGCCGCGGCTTGGTTAATTGAGCAAGCGGGATTAAAAGGTTTTCGCCATCACCATGTTGGTGTTCATCGGCAGCAAGCCCTTGTGCTAGTTAATTATGGCAGTGACGTTGGCGGTGATATTGTTAGCTTAGCGAAATATATCCAACGAAAAGTAGCGCAGCAGTTCTCGGTAACGCTAATCCCCGAAGTACGCATGATCACCGAGCAAGGCGAAAGGTCATTTTCATCGCTGAGTGATATTAACCCTATAAGGGATAACACTAACGGTAATAGCACAGCTGGAAATATTACTAACGGCAATACTACTAACGGAAGTAGCAATGACTAAAACGGTAAAAGAGCATTTAATAAAATCATTGGCTGCGGGACAATTTGTTTCCGGGCAATTATTGGGTGAACAGCTCGGCATTAGCCGTACCGCTATCGCTAAACATATTAAAGTGTTAATCGATATAGGCCTAGATATATACAGTGTCACGGGTAAAGGTTATAAACTGGCGCAGCCGCTTTATTTGCTTGATAAAGAAAAAATAATCAGTCTATTGACCAATGAGGCGAGTAAGCAGGCTGACAAAGCAATCGACTTGCCACTGGTTGAAGTGCATAGCTTAATTGATTCTACCAATGACTACTTAATGCGACGCTTACCGAATCAATTATCCCCAGGACAGGTTTGCTTAGCTGAATATCAAAGTGCTGGCCGAGGACGCCGAGGTAGACAGTGGATTTCACCTTTTGGCTCGCAAATATACTTGTCTATGTACTGGTACTTAGAGCAAGGTTTATCAGCGGCTATGGGGCTAAGTTTAGTGACGGCATTAGCGGTAAGTGATGCGATAAAAGCCCATAGCAATGTGCAAGTTCAGCTGAAGTGGCCCAATGATATTTACCTTGATGGGGTAAAACTGGCGGGCATTTTAATTGATCTTGAAGGGCAAGCGTTAGAGCCTAGCCATAGTGTTATAGGTATTGGTTTAAATCTTCATATGCCCTCATCAGCGGGAAAATTAATTACCCAAAAATGGACAGATCTACAAACACACAGTAAAGTGAAAATTGATCGAAACGCCCTCAGTGCGCAACTCATTAGTTGTTTACGACAGCGCTTGTACCACTATCAGCAAACAGGTCTAGCGCCGATGTTAGATGAATGGCATGCGCTTGATGCTTTTCTAAATAAGCGGGTCAAATTGATTACCGGAGCACGGATCACCCACGGAATATGTCGAGGTGTGAATAATCAAGGTGCTTTATTATTGGAAGTTAATGGCCAAGTGAAACCGGTATACGGCGGTGAAGTGAGCCTTAGGATTGATGAATGATAATATTAATTGATATCGGCAATAGCCGAACGAAATATGCTCAGCTTAGCGCAGGAAAATTATCCGCTAGCGTGCAGCTTAATAATCAAGACTTTAGCGTTGTTTACTTTGTTAAGCACTTTAGCCATGCCAGCCAAGTAGTAGTCGCTAATGTGGCTAAGTCTGCATTAACCACTGAGCTTGCTCACTGGTGTACCGAGCAAAAAATCAGCTTTAAACAAGTGCATAGTGAACAACAAAAAAATGCTTTGCTGTCGGCTTATCAACAGCCAGCAACTCTGGGTATTGACCGTTGGCTGGCGCTATTAGGCACAATACACCTTTATCCTAAAGAAAATGTGCTAATCATAGATGCGGGTACGGCCACTACCGTCGATTTACTGGCAAGTAATGGTCAACACCAAGGTGGTTGGATATTAGCGGGTATCAAGGCATTATTTAACAGTATTTTAACTCATAGCACCTTAGTTCATGCTGAAAATAAAACACTACCAAGCTTAGCATTTGGCAGCAATACTAGTGATAATGTTAATAATGCTTGTTGGGCAGCAACCTTGGGTATGATTACCCAAGCGATTGTACAAGCTCAACAATTAGCTGACATTGATCGCATTATCTTAACCGGTGGTGATGGTCTGGCTTTAACGCAGTTATTACTTGCACAGAGCAGTGAACAGATTATTGCTGTACACAACATCCAATTTATCGATAACCTTATTTTCTACGGTCTACAAGAGTACAGCTAATCATAGCACCGTATGTTGCTCACATAAGCGCAGTGAAAAATAGCGTATGAATTACTTATGCCGGGTTAGAGTAAGCAATTATCATTTATTTTATTAAACAGAATTAGGAATTACCATGAAAGCAGGAATTATTGGCGCAATGGAGCCAGAAGTTGCTATTTTAAAAGCAAAATTAACCGATGCTAAAACCACTGAACATGCAGGCTATACCTTTTATCAAGGTCAGTTAGCGGGCAGTGATGTGGTTATTGTGCAATCGGGTATCGGCAAGGTGGCGGCAGCGTTAGCAACGCTAATATTGATTGACCGTTTTCAAGTAGATTACGTGGTGAATACCGGCTCTGCTGGTGGCTTTGATGCGAGCTTAAAAGTGGGCGATATTGTCGTCAGTTCTGAAGTTCGTTATCACGATGTGGACATAACCGCATTTGGCTATGAAATTGGGCAATTACCGGGCAATCCAGCGGCATTTATGCCCCATAGGGACTTGGTGGCAGCAGCCCAACAAGGTATTGAGCAATTAAGCAAAACAGCGGAACAGAATATTAAGGCGGTCACCGGTTTGATCACCACAGGTGATACCTTTATGACCAAAGAAGAAGATGTCGCTAAAGCTCGGGCTAATTTCCCCACTATGGCTGCGGTTGAAATGGAAGGTGCTGCTATCGCGCAAGCGTGTTTACAGCTTAAAACTCCTTTTGTTATTATCCGTTCACTTTCTGATATTGCCGGTAAAGAATCTCCTCATACCTTTGATGAATATTTAGCAACCGCGGCAGTAAATTCCTCGCAGTTAGTGTTGAATATGCTGGAGCAGCTTAAAGGTAAAACACTAGGCCCTGCTTAAGCCCTTAGCGGGTATTGGCGAATAACTACCGAATCATGACTGAGTGATTTAAAAGGATAATCAATGACAGTATTTAGCGAGTTAATGCCGTTTAGCTATCATGTGTTAATCCTTATGGTGGTGCTGGTGATAAAATTTACGGTAAGTCATTTTGTCGCCCATGAACCATTACGCATATTTCAATTTTATTGCTTACAGCTAGGTAATAAAGTCAATAACAGTCACCATAGTACTCAGCAGCAAACTATCGCTGGTTTGTTAGCATTATTGCTCACCTTGGTACCAATAGCATTTATTTTATGGCTATTCGCTGACTTTGTCGCGGTAGATTATCTGTGGCAAGGTTTACTACTTTATTTTGCCCTAGGCAGTCTTAACCTAGGGTCAATAAATAAAACCATAGCCCAAGCTTTGGTTGCTAGACAGAACTACTTAGCTAAGCAAATACTTCAGCCTTGGCTATTAAGAACCACAGCGCCGCTTTCGCCAGTGGGCTTGAGTAAATCCGCCATTGAAATGCAGCTGTTACGTAGTCTGCAGCAAGTTTATGTGGTTAGCTTGGTCTTTGTTACTTGTGGCCCGTTAGCCGCCTTCAGCTATCGGTTAATGCTAGAAATGCATTACTGTTGGAATACTAAGTTAGTGAAATTTAAGCATTTTGGTTTTTATCCTCAGCTATTTATTCAGCTAATCCAATGGCTACCTAGTCGCTTGATGGCGTTATTGATATTACTGACTTCCTTAGGGCAAGGTACTTTATTGTCTTGGCGATTAACACGCGGCCATTTTTTTCAACTTAATAATAACTTTATTATTGCCGTACATGCTTATGTACTGGTGGTAAAGTTGGGCGGCGTGGCCATGTATCAAGAAGAAAAATTAAGAAAAATCACCTTTAATGATCTTGCCAAGCAGCCCGAGCCACAAGACCTTATTAAAGCGAACAGAAAAGTTAATTTTTCTTACTATAGCAGCTTGTTTTTGCTGGTTTTGTTAGCGCTAGGCTGGCAATTAATTACCAGTAATTAGATACTGATCAACTCTTTAGTTAATTTGGTGTTTTCATGAGTGAACTTTTATATTATTTAGATATCTTTGGCATCATCGTTTTTGCCCTTTCCGGTGCCCTTATGGCTGGACGATACCAACTCGACCCTTTTGGTGTAGTAGTGCTGGCTTCAGTCACTGCGGTAGGTGGCGGTACTATTCGTGATGTTATTTTGCAAACACCGGTATTTTGGGTAGTTAAGCCTTTCTATCTCTATGTGATTTTAGCGACAGCCATACTGACCATAGTATTTATCAGACAACCGAAACGAATTCCTAAGCGTTTTTTATTAATTGCTGATGCCTTGGGTTTAGCCTTATTTGCCGTGCTTGGTACACAAAAGGCGCTAGTTTTGGGTGCGCCGATTCCTGTTGCTATCGTCTTAGGAACTATAACTGGCGTCGCGGGTGGTATGATTCGCGATGTTTTATGTAACGTCATTCCGATGATTTTACGAGAAGAAATTTATGCGTTAGCGGCGATTTTAGGCGGTGGCTTATTTGTCTTTTTACATTGGCTTAATTGGTCTGATAGCAATGCTATTATTACTTCTATAACCGCGGCACTTATTCTTCGTTTAGCGGCTATTTATTGGCATGTTTCTTTACCGGCTTTTCATATTATTGAAAAGCCGAAAAATGAAAAGCCGAAAAAAACCCATGATAAAGAAAAAAAGTAACTATTTCTTAGTGTTACTAGCAACTAGACATAGGAGCACAACAAAATAATGAGTAGTTAATTAAGCCATTATGTTAACTGGCTAAAAGCTTTATTCATTGCTTGGTGAGTGTGCTCGTACCAATTTTCAGTAATGGTAATTGCTGGTAACGCTTCTATTTTAATGGTGCCTGAAGTCGCCGTTTTATTGGACTCGTTATAGACATCTAAAATATTTTTAATAACAACGGGCTGCGCTTTAAGCTTAAGCTTTTCAACCAGTAATTTTGCTCCCGCTTCAAAGGGCTCAATTTTACCTGATTGAGAGCGAGTCCCTTCGGGAAAGATGATTATTTTTTTACCTTGGCAAATTTTTACGTCTTTTAACAGTTTAATAATGGCACGGCGGTCTTTTTGATCAACGGTGATGTGGCCAACCCGATCGACAATGCGCGACACTGGCCATTTGTCCATAATACCGGTGCGGCCAATAAAACGTGTATCATTGCCCACGACTTCTTCAAGGGCGAAGATGTCTAACATGCTTTGATGATTAACAATTAAAATATCAGTATCCGCATCTATAGTGCCGATGAGGCTAACACGGGCACCAACACTGCGTACAATGAGCGTGGTAAAAATTCGACGTAATCGGTTGAATATTAGGCCATGGCGTTTACACAAAGACAAGGCAACAGACTGGGCCGCTATGGCGACATACATGGTGTATTTTTTTAAATAAAAGCTAAACATGAATAGAATGCAGAAGCGCTAAACTAGGCTTCAATCCCCCAGCCATCGTTATAACCAGACAAATTGGTGGCAATTTTTTCAAGAATTTCTTCTTGTGCAACAATCGCTTGATGTGTTGGCGTCATAACCACGGTGCAATCTACATCCCAAACATTAGGGCTTTCATCAGGGTGTACGTGACACTTTACTGTCGGTAGGTGTTCTTTTATATGATCTGCCATGGCTTGTGCTTGGCCTTCTTGTTCGAACAAATGAAAGAATACCACCTCATGTGATTGACTCAAGTCGATACCTGCTTGCTGCATTTCGGCTAATACTTGGCCTGTTTCATCATCTGGAAAGTTCATATAAAAATAATATAGTTATGCTATTAGGGGCGAGTATTATAAAGCGGTAAAATCGCCTTGAATAGAGCTCACCGTAAAAAAATATTGTTCCGACGGATTTTTATTTTCTTGGGTAGTGCATTAGCATGTTATTAACAGCGGCCATCACTTTTTTATTGAGCTCTTGACTATTATCTTTTACTTTGAATTTTAATGGATAAATACTACGCCATACGGAGCGTTTTCTTTTAGGATCCACTAAATCAATAATTAAACCACCTTGATAGACATGCCAATCAATATTGTTTTTCTGCCAAGCATTGGCCCTAAGACAAGGGGCACAAAATAGTACTGCTTTGTTATAGTTTAAGTAATCTTTGGGCTGTTTTTTAACTAGGTGATAGGTGACAATGATGTCGGCACTGTCGAGATCGCTATAGTGAAAATCTTGTGCGTCTAGGTTTTTTTCAATAGCAAGCTCAATGCTACCACGTTGTGCATGTGGTAAATTTTGACTATCAAAAAAGGCCGAGCCACTGCGGTAAAAACTGTAAGTTTTAACCTGTGAAAAATCGAAGTTATTATAATAAATCACCGGATTTTTAATTGAGCTACAGCCAGAGACACTGACAACTAATAGACAGATGAATATTAGCTTTATCGGTGACACTATAGTGGTAAGAAAATTTTTCAACACAGAGTCATAACACAGTAAGTAGTAAAGCCTTAGACTAACAACTGGGCTAAGGTTTGAACAGATAAACCTTTAACTCACGGTAAATTACTTAGCGCTTAACGGGCACAGTATTAAATGAAATTGCCTTTAATATGGGGGTAAACACCCTAGGGTGTTGGTAGACTTAGCCCTGATCCGTTATAACACCGAGCAAGAATTTTCTCCTGTAAATAATAAGGATATACACATGATTAAAACCCTAAGTAAACATTTGTTCATTGCCACATTATTTACCACAATGAGCCTGGTCTCGTTGACCGCTTTAGCAGAGTCATCCGTGTGGAAAATTAGCAAAGGCAATGATCATATTTTCATTGGCGGCACTGTGCATATTTTACCACCATCAGAATTCCCATTACCGGTAGAGTTTGATAAAGCGTATAAACAAAGCGATAGCATAGTGTTAGAAACGAAATTACCCGATGTTAGTGATATCGATTTTCAGATGAAGATGATGCAACAGATGGCTTATGGTAATGGCAAGACTATCCGCGATTTTATCTCAGCGAAAACACAACAAAAGCTCAGCCAACACATTTCTGCCTTAGGCGCTGATTTAGCTATGTTTGAACACTTTAAACCGGGTTTTTTGATCACTATGCTGGCGTTATTAGAAGCGCAAAAAGCACAGTTATCAGGAGAAGGGGTTGATATTTTTTACAGTAAACAAGCGAAAGCGGATAAAAAATCCATAGCGTATTTGGAAAGTGCAGACTTTCAAGTGAATATGATTGCTAACATGGGCATAGGTGATGAAGATCGTTTTATAAAATCAAACCTTGAGCAGATGAAAGACTTTAAATCACTGTTTTTAGCTTTACTTAAAGCGTGGCGAGCAGGAGACGAAGCGCAACTTAACAAATTGGCTATTGAGCCGATGTTAGATGATGCTAAAACCATTAAAACCTTGCTTACCGATAGGAATAAAAATTGGCTGCAACACATTGAACGTATGTTTGCTGGCAATGGCAGAAGCAGTGATAAAGAGTTCGTATTAGTTGGTGTGGCGCATTTAATTGGTGATAAAAGTGTCTTGGCGTTATTGAAAGCGAAAGGTTATCGCGTAGAGAAGTTATAATTTTTCATGACAAGTAGTAACAATAATACGTGCCTATGTATATGGATCAGGTTCGTCATGCCCGTGGTATTTTAATCGGACGTGCCATGGATGGTACTTAGAAGACAATGCAGACGGTACAGGAAGTACCTTATTAGAGAATGCAGGAGCATATTCTCCTGGATCCAGTGTCTAAGTGGCAGTGGATCTTCGATCAGAAACCTCGAAGATGACGATTACAGCTAACCCCTGAATTAGCTACAGAGCCATGGAATAATAGGTAAACTTGCTGATCTAAGGTGAATTGACTTAGCAAGTAAAATCATCGACGATTTACCAAAGCGCGTCTTGAACAATATCTTTAAAGCTAAGCACCTTACCGCCAAACTCTTTGGCAAAAGCTTGCGCATCACTTTGTAAACTAAAACTAGCTAGGGTTTCCCCCATGGCGCCGGTTTTTCGAGCCAGTGACAAACCAAGCGGTTTTAGCATCCATAAAATATCTATCATCAATGCTATCACTGTCCCAAGGCATTTTGCTCATATCGTGTACTAATATTTTGCTGATATTGTGGGTGTTTTCTGGATCAAGGTAGTAGCTAAACATGTCCTAGTTGAACAAAATTTAAAAACTTTATCGCCTTGCTCTTTCATAAAACCTTATACATTTTATGGGAATAGAGACATAGGTATATAACTTAATATTTAATTTTCAATCATTGCTTTACTTCAGCTGAAAAAGAACTTTTAATAGATAGTTAAGTGCACAACCAGTTAGGCAAAAGCATATGTTTTCAGTACATGGTGATTGGCAGATTTTAGTCAAAGGTAATTATGTCTTACAGTGGTTTAGTGGTTGCTGGAATGAAGAGGCGGCTATGCAATATTGCCAAGAATTTAGCAAAAAGACATTACCCTTAAAAGGTAAGCAGTGGGCCATTCTCTCTTTTTTTTACGAGTGGGAGTTAGGTGTTCCTGAAATAGAACCGCATATCGTTGAACATTGTCAATTATTTAAAAAAAATGGCTGTATCAAAGACTGTCATATTTATACGCCAGCGGCAACGAAGAACATGCAACTTGAAAGTATGATTCCGCAAAGTGAAGGTGATTATCAACGACAAGTCTTTCTTGGCATAGCCGATGCCATTGCTTGGTTGCAAACCAGTAACTTTACAGTCGAGGTTCACGAGTTTTTAAGCAGCCTCCCCAATAGAGCTAATGAGAGCGAAGAGAAAAAGTTTTAACATAATAAAAAACTAGTCGTCTTTGACTGGTTTAGAACTGCTTTACGCTACGTAATTGACTTCGACAATAACGCTGCATGTAGCTTATTAGAGAATGCAGGAGCATATTCTCCTGAATAATTATTCTCTTCAATCAATGTATTGCCTAAAGGCGTTTCTAATTCCAGTTGCATCTTGAGCTGGCTTGGGTATAAATGAACACTTGTTTATACTGATATAGAACGCCTAATTTAGTAACTAGCTGAAAAGTTGAGGACAATTAACGGTTATTTTTAATTGCCCTCATCAATAGCATATAGCTAATTTATTTTTTAGATAAACACTGCTCTATTAAACCTACTATTTCATTGGTTGACATTTTCTTCGCAATATCTAAAGTTGTTAAACCATTTGATAATATAACATCACTACAGCTAGCTCCTTCCATTAATAGCAAGTTAACTAATTCGGTATTTTTAGTCATTATCCCCAACGTTAAAATGTTCCAGTAATGAGGTTCAGCTTTAGAATTACTATCTTCAACTCTGTCGCAATTTACAATTTTAGGTTTAACTTTAAGATTTATATCAGCACCTTTGGCTATTAACTCTTTAACAATTTCAATTTTTCCACAATTTACCGCTATCATTAGCGGGCTAAGCCCATCTTTTGATCGTTCATTGATATTAGTAAATAAAGAAATAATCTCGTTATACAGCTCAGGTTTAGCAGATAAAGCAATATAAAGTGCATCAAACCTGATCTCTGGGGAGTCATTGTTTTTAATGAATTCAATATCTCCTATTGAAGCAGCAAGAATTCCTTTAGTCGGCCAGTATGCACCCTTTTCACCTTTCCCCGAGAGATACAGCTTTACTTTTTCAAGTTCACTACCCTCAATGTTAAAGTTTAAATCATAACAATTAGCCAAATTAGTCTTAGCAAAAGTAGTGCTCGATATACATAGGACTAATATTAAAAAATATTTCATGGTTTATTAACTCCGTTGATAAAGTTCTGTAATACCTGTTCTGGCGTGCTGTTTCTTGCTCCATATTGGTTCCAGTCAATTCTAAGGTTTTGCCACGCTATAACCGAGCCCTGAGCGCTCACTATATGCATATTAACTTGCTGAAAATATTCTATATCTCTCAACCCTAAAAGTAATGTGTTTTTAAGTATGCCCGCAGATATACTCCCCAAGTTATAACCATTTTGTACAGCAATCAAAACACTAGTTTGCGTTTTATATGCTTCTAATAATTGAGCTATAAGCGTTAAAGTATTCACTTGTTCAGAGTTTAAATTATAGCTACATGGAGAATTACTCCCACCACTATCACGAGGCCCATCATCCGGAAATCCACCTTTAGGTCCTAATCCTAAAATGTCTACAAAGGTCAGCGGGTTACTCAAGACATAGTTATAAGTATTGATACCGCCATTAACCCCAATAGGGTCACTTTGTAAGTAACGACCTATAGTGGCGTCGTAATCGCGAAAGCCGTTGTACCAAGACTGTTTTTCTTCATCCCAGTATTGTCCCGGAAAACCTATATTCAAGTTACCTATGTCATCACGAATTACTTCGCGGTCAAAGGCTTTGTTATTGGCTTGCCATACGGTGTTTTGATGTTTGTCTGTCACAATTTCAGGTCGACCTAAATGGTCGGTATGAACATATAACATTTCTTTATGTGATTTCTTGTGTTTGTATTGGTGCTTTGAACTGTTTTTCTTCGACTTACCTTTTCTATTGTTGCCCTTGTTATTATACAGCGCCACTAATTGATCATTAAGGTAAATATACTCTTTGCTAATGTTGCCGTTGTTACTTTCAGCGAGCAGTTGACCTGCAATACCGTAGATATAATGGATTACAGTACCGTCATCAAGTGTTTTGCTTACTCGTTTTCCGTGGGCATTGTATTGGTAATAGGTTGATTTGCCATTTACGGTTGATTTAACCATGCGATTTTCAGCATTGTAAATGAAGGCTTTGTTAACGCTGTTTTTGTTAACGTTAGCTTTGTTAATATTAGTTGTGTTGTCAGTAACTATATTACCATTGACATCGTAACTAAATACACGCTCGCCATTGGTATTGCTTACTGATAATAAGCGGTTAGAATCAGCGGCAAGCAGGTATTGGTCGCTGTTGGCAAAACGCTCTTCCGTTAAGCGGTTACCTAAACTGTCGTATTGATAGCTAGCGAACTCATTACCGGCAATAACCGTAAGCCTGTTAAGTACATCGTAAGCAAAGTTATTAATGCGGTCGTAACGCAGGTTTTCTAACGAAATAATATTATTTGCTCTGTCGTATTGGTAACGTAAGTCTTGTACGTTAGTGGCTAAAATACGACTAATACGCTGTTTGTTGGTGTACTGAATAGCACGTTGTTGACCATTGCCAAAAGTCCAAAATTTTATTGCGCCAAACGATTTATACGCAATATTACTCACCAAGGTTTCGTCATTAGCCTTTACTTTAATTACCTCGCCTAACTCGTTGTAACGGTAATTAATTTTTAAGCCACTGGGGTAAGATATCTGCCTAACTAAGCCCTGCGTATTGTATTTATAACTGAGTTTATATTGACTATTCGCTAAGGTGATTTCTTTAGACTTTAACGCGCCCGTTTTATGGTAACGATAGCTGGTTTTACCACTTAAATCGTTTAGTTGGCATAATTTACCCGTACCATTTTTACACTGATCATAGCTATATTTATAAAGCGTATTTTCATTGTGATTTGTTTGAGTAATACGTCCTAGTATGTCGTAACTAAAGGTAAGGGTAGTTCCGTCAGCACGGGTATGGCTCAGCTTGTTTCCTGCTTCGTTATAACTAAAAGTACTGATACCGCTATCAGGGCTATTCAGTTCAATAAGTTCAGCAAAATCGTTGTAGTTATAAGTGGTGCTATTACCTCTTGCGTCAGTAATACGCGTTATTAGATTTTGTTGATTATATTGAAAATAGGTCGTTTGATTATCGGCACCCGTTTCCGCTATTTTGCGGTTTAAGCTGTCGTATTCGTAACGAGTCACTTTGCCTTCGCCATCAATGGCGCTTACTAAGTTATTATTTGCATCGTAACTAAAGCTGCCAACAATGTCACCACCTCTGTTCACTTGAGTTATTCGGCTAAGGGCATCATAAGATTTGTTGATGTTAGTATCAAACAAGGTTTCTTGAACGAGTTTTTCAGATGCTGAGCAAGCTAGTTCATTTTCATTATCCTGATTGTAGTCATCGTCATTATCAGCAGAGCATCCCTCAGAAAATGTCCATGCTTGTTCGTCTTTTATGTCGGTTTTTTCTACGACATTGCCTGCAGCATCTAAAGTAAAACGAATTTCATCACCTAATGCATTGGTGTGCCCTGTATTTTGATAAGCATCGTTATAGTGATAGTAGGTTTTAGCGCCATTTGCCGCGGTAGTTTCAATTAATTGATTTAAACTGTTGTAGCTAAATTTAGTTTTTTGATTACCTTTGTTTTTGTCTTTTACTTTAGATTCAATTAAACGACCTTTGTTGTCGTATTTAAAGGTGGTTTTTACCCCATTAATACTTATTTTATAACCTGCTTTGCCTAACGCATTATAATTGCCGTATTTTTGATGATGCCCTAAAGCATTGCTTACTTTTAAAAGGTAGCCTTGCTCGTTGTATAAACGAATGACGACATCTTGGTCACCACTTTTAGGACCATTGCTTGTGCTTTGTTTTATATTGCCGTTGTCATGCAAAATATAGCTATAAGCCCAACTGCGCACTTCGCCAGTATTGTTCGCGGTAGTGCTTTTTTCAATGAGTCTAAAGTTTTCATCGTATTGATAATACGTTGTTGTATGGTCGGTAGTTTTACTTAAGGGCAAGGGGTATTGATTATGCCATTGGTAATGAGTAGTTTGCGCATTAGCAGTACCAAACGCTACTGTTTTTTGCTCTAACAAACCACGACTGTTAAAGTCAAAGTCGGTTATATTACCTTGCCAGTCGGTAATTTTGTCTTGGTTACCAAAAATGTCATAACTATAGGCTTTATTTGCCGCATAACATGCACCTGACTCATGACCTTCAATAAAGGTAGGCAGTTTTTTACCGTTAATGGTAGTGAAGTGGTAGGTAGTTTCTTTACCTAAAGAATTTTTAACCGTGGTACTTTCGTTATCATGGTAGGTAAACTCTGTGCGTTCTGCGCCACCAGCATGTTCACTGAACATAGCACGGGCTTGATCATCATATTGCCAACGAGCATAGTTTATATTGTTAATATCAATACGGGTTAGTGCCCCGTTATAACGTTCATCTTCATAGTAATATTGATAGCGAGTGCCATCGGCTTGAGTTACCGATGATAAAAGATTATTTGAGTATGTGTATTGATATTCAACACCCTCAACCGATATTGCTGCAACTAACTCTTGCTCGTTATAGGTTATGTTTAAAGACTTACCGCCAGTGCTGTTAATTTGAACCAGCTTATTGTCTTGATAACGATAAAATATTCCTTGGCGTTGTACATTAAATTGCGAGCTAATTTTACCCTCTAACGTATAGTTTTCAGTAATACCTTTGTCACTTTGAAATATCCAAAGTTGCGCATCATTAACAAAATTAAATAAAGCTACTCGACCATCTAAGTAATGCCAGTTGGTTGTAGTAGTACTATAAAATAAATTAATACTACTACCATTGGCTCTATATAAGGTGGCATAAGCGGCTTCACCAAGTGAATTTTTTTGTATACTTATGCTTAAGTCATGGTTTGTCTGCCACTTACTACCCAGCATACCTGTACGGTTTTGTGTTTGGCTGTAAAACCTTTCAATATTTAACCAACCGTTAGAGGAGGTATGATCAACACTGTGCTGATACTTTTTACCAGAAGCGATTAAAACAGGGTTACCGGCACAGCTATTTTCTACAGGTGGTGTTGTAGGTGGCGTGTAAGAACCACCACCACCACTTGGGGGAGGAGTGTAAGAGCCGCCACCTCCGCCGCCGCCACCACCACCATTAATCCAACAAACTTGCTGAGAAACCCAGCCACCCCCCGAGCTTGTTCGTACTCTAGCACATTCGACACCCGGAGCACCTGCATTAACCGTATGACTAAAAGTGGTTAATAGGGACATAATACTTAAAAAGGTAATGCTTATTAAGTTGATTTTCATACTTATCCTTAGTATTTTTATTATTGAATAAAGAAATAACATATATGCTTAATAAGGAAGGGAGCGCTGATTTTTAACATACGCATCCTTGCGAATTGAGGTTTTAAGTTATGGATTTTCTAGTGATTTGATAAAGGTATAATGTATACCATATACTCTTGGTGATAAAGTGAATTCATAAATTATAACTGCTAGCGCAATATTTAAAAAATCTAAAAATGAAAATGCCACTTGGTTTATACAAGTGGCATTAGTTATAGCTATAAAGTTTTTAAGGATAAGTAATAATTTAAGTCAAAGTAAGCGTAATTCTAATGCTTACTTGTAGTTTCATTTTACCGTGATACGAGCAAACTTACGTTTACCTACTTGATAAACTGCGGTTGTGCCAGCAGTAATGACTAAACTACGCTCAGTAACTTTTTCGCTATCAATTCTAGCTGCACCTTGTTTGATCATTCTAAAGGCATCAGAAGTACTGGTCACTAAGCCGGCTTCTTTAAGCAAGTTAGCAATGCCTATTTCACCATTTTCAGCGGTAATGGTTAGCTCAGGCATATCATCAGGCAAAGCGCCTTTTTGGAAACGATTGATAAACTCATCATGAGCCGCTTGTGCTGCCGCTTCATCGTGAAAACGAGCAATCAGCTCTTTGGCTAAATCAATTTTAACATCACGTGGGTTTTTACCGTTTTCAATATCGGTTTTATAGCCTTCAATTTCGCTAAGTGGTTTAAAGCTCAGTAATTCGTAATAACGCCACATCAACACATCAGAAATAGACATGATTTTGCCAAACATCTCTGTTGGGCTATCCGTAATACCTATGTAGTTGCCTAATGATTTAGACATTTTCTGTACGCCATCTAGGCCTTCAAGTAATGGCATCATCAACACAGTTTGTGGACGCTGACCTTCAGATTTTTGTAATTCACGACCCATAAGTAAGTTGAATTTTTGATCCGTTCCGCCCAGTTCAACATCGGCTTCAAGAGCAACTGAGTCCCAACCCTGTACTAACGGGTACATAAATTCATGGATAGCAATAGCTTGGCCATTGGCGTAACGTTTTTTAAAGTCGTCACGTTCCATCATACGAGCAACGGTTTGACGAGAGGCAAGTTTTAACATGCCGGCAGCGCCTAATTTATCCATCCAAGTAGAGTTAAAAACTACTGTGGTTTTCGCTGGATCAAGAATCTTAAAGACCTGCTTTTTATACGTTTCAGCATTGGCTAAAACATCTTCTTTAGTTAACGCCTTACGAGTAACATTTTTACCCGTTGGATCGCCAATCATGCCGGTGAAATCACCAATCAAGAATATAACTTCGTGACCAAGTTCTTGAAAGGTTCTCAATTTATTAATGAGTACTGTGTGGCCTAAATGTAAATCTGGCGCGGTTGGATCAAAACCTGCTTTAATTTTTAGTGGTTTACCGGTTTTTAGTTTTGCTAATAATTCTTCTTCTACTAATATTTCTGCTGCGCCGCGTTTTATCTCGGCAAATGCTTGATTAACATCGGTCATCTAGGTCTCCACTGACTGGCTTTGGGTACTTAGCTTATTATTAAATGATAACTACTGAGCTGTGCACAGAAAACAAGGCGGCACAGTTTCGGTAAGTGAGTAGTTATATTGGCTAGGTAAAGTTTATTTAATGGCCGAATTCTACTGCACTTTGCCGATGGGATAAAACCTTATAATGGCTTTTTTAGCAAAGAATGACTGATTTTGTCAGTAAAATTGTAATCTATTAACTGTTGAGTAGGATAACTTGCTCGATAACGCGGTGCGATATGCAAAAAGGAATGTGGTCAGTTATAGCAGTATTTTTTCTGTAGTTTTGATATAGTCAGTAGAATATACCAATTCCACTAACTATGGGACCATTTCTATTTGCTAAAATTACCAACTACTTCGTTATTTATTTAATAATTAGAACAACTAGTTA
Organism: Colwellia sp. MT41; assembly: GCF_001444365.1. NCBI lineage: Bacteria > Pseudomonadati > Pseudomonadota > Gammaproteobacteria > Alteromonadales > Colwelliaceae > Colwellia > Colwellia sp. MT41. The sequence continues at coordinate 3,962,628 of NZ_CP013145.1, read as the reverse complement.
TTAAAGTAAATGCCTTGTGTTTTGCAATTTTTTCTACATATAAAATTGATCACCTAATTAATGGAACTGGTATTGCCTGAATTTGTTGTAAATTTAGTTTCCCTGTTCTCCTATTAAAGTTTTGAGTCGTACTTTGTTAAAAAAATTATTAGAAATATTCCAAAACCTTCCCAAACAACATCGCTGGATTATTATCGCCAGCAGTTGTTTTTTATTACTGTTATTAATCCTTCCTGCAAGTGAAGAACATTACGACACTAAGAATGTTCAAATTGGACAACGTATTCAGCTCGCCTTGCCAGAAGACATAGTGCCCTCAGGGTTAGCACCCAAACAAAGCGCTTTGCCACAGCGCAGTATTGCTAATGCTAATAATGAAGTGCCAACAGTGCAACTGCCGTCTTTAGCTAAATCCCACAGCACCCAGCAAGATGGCAGTTTAGCCATTGGAAAATTACAACGTAAAGCAAAAATATCAGACTCTTTAGCCGAGCTTGCTAATTTAAGCTGGCAAACGGTGAAAGTGCGCAGTGGTGATTCTTTAGCGTTGATATTAAAACGTTTAGGTTTTAGCGCGCAAACAACGTATGCGGTGAGTACCGCTAAAGGTAAAGACGTTAAGTTATTAAAAAGGCTTAATGTCGGTGATAAATTGCGAGTTGCTAGCAATGACGCACAGCAATTGGCAGCACTTGAGTACCCTATTTCAAGAACAGATACCTTGTTTATTAATTTAGTGGGTGATAGTTATCAATCGCACCGAGAAAGCAAAGAAGTAGAAATACGTGAAAGTTTTAGCTACGGCACCATCAATTCAAGTTTTTGGAATGCTGGTCTACATGCCGGTTTGAATGATAACCAAATTATTAACTTTGCCAATATTTTTGGTTGGGACATAGATTTTGCATTAGATATACGTGAAGGTGATAGTTTTCATATTACCTATGAAAAGAAGTATGTTGAAGGCGAATATATTGGTACCGGCCATATTTTAGCGGCAGAGATAACCAACCAAGGTGAAGTCTTTCAAGCCATTCGTTTTACGGATGATGAGTATTACAGCCCTGATGGTAGAAGCATGCGTAAAGCCTTCTTACGCGCGCCAGTTAACTTTAAATACATCAGCTCTAGCTTTAAACGTAATCGCCGTCACCCAGTAACAAAGCGTGTGCAATCGCATAATGGTATAGACTACGCAGCGAAAAAAGGTACACCAGTGGTTGCCGCCGGTAATGGTAAGGTAACCCGTGCAGGTTATAGTAAGTATAATGGTTATTATGTCTTTATTCAGCATGGTAATGGCATAGTGACTAAGTACCTGCACTTTTATAAACGGGCAGCCGTTAAAAAAGGACAAAAGGTAAAACAAGGGCAGGTTATTGGTTATGTCGGTGCGACGGGTTTAGCAGCAGGGCCTCATTTGCATTATGAATTTTTACTTCATGGCGTGCATCGCAATCCACGTACGGTAAAACTGCCTGATGCGAGACCTATTGCCAAGAAATACAAAGCTAAGTTTACTTTGTTGGCGGTCGAAAGACTTGCGGCCTTATCAGGCGCTAAAAACGCATTACTTTCGACCCAAGCAAGCGATATAGCGCCAAATGACTAATAAAAAAAGTACCGCACAAGGAAAATATTATATTGGTTTGATGTCAGGCACCAGTGCTGATGGCATCGACTTAGCCTTAGTAGACTTTAAGGATCCTAAGCAACAAACTCGCTTAGTGGCCAGCTATTATCAAGACTACAATTCGGCTATAAGTGAAAAAATCACCTCACTTTATCAACCAGGCAGCAATGAAATTGATCGTGCTTTTCATCTTGATGTTGAATTAGCACAGTTATTTGCTCAAGCAATTACCGCACTGCTTAAACAAGAAAATCTCAGCGCTAGCGATATTATTGCTATTGGTAACCATGGACAAACTATTCGCCATCGCCCCACAGGTGCTAACCCCTTTACCTTGCAAATAGGTTGTTGTCAAACCTTAGCAACCTTAACTGGCATTCGTGTTGTTGGTCAGTTTCGCCGGAAGGATATGGCCTTAGGTGGTCAAGGTGCGCCCTTAGTACCTATTTTTCATCAACAATTATTTGCTGAGAGTAATGAGGCTAATTTTGTCGTCAACATCGGCGGTATTGCCAATATTACTTTTTTGCCAGCGCAAAATGCCAAGAGTTCAATCTTAGGTTTTGATACCGGTCCAGGCAATGCCTTGCTCGATGATTGGTTTTTGAAACATCATGCCAGCAGTGATGATAAATTTGATCGCGATGGTGCTTGGGCGACAACAGGGCAAGTTAATCAAACACTATTGACTCAGATGTTGGCGGATGATTACATCAAAGCTGCCGCCCCTAAAAGTACCGGCAGAGAATGCTTCAACCTTGCTTGGCTAGCTCAACAATTGAGCTCTTTTAAAGAAAAATCAAACTCACCAGCTTGTTCTGCAGTTCCTAACGCCGTCCCTAATGCCGTAGATATTCAAGCAACGTTATTGGCTTTTACCGCGCAAAGTATTAGTACTGCCATTATGGCACTGGCTAAACAAGCTAAGGTCTATTTATGTGGCGGTGGTGTGCATAATAGCGCCTTAGTTGCTGCGCTTACCGACAATTTGAATCGCTCAGGCTCAGTTTATAAAGTAGACACTATGCAAGCCTTGAACATAGATGGCGATATTCTTGAAGCCATGGCGTTTGCTTGGCTCGCTTATGCTTTTGATCATAACTTAATCAGTAATATGCCAGCAGTAACGGGTGCGAGTGCCAGTTGTACTCTGGGTAGCGAATTTTTACCTTAAGCCATATCCTACCCGTTATGGCCGAGGTCTCTTGTTGGCAAGCTATCTCTTTATTCGCTAATCTTTAATTACGAGTCTTTATTACTCAGCTTTTTCACTTAAATTTTTCATACAATAGAGTCAGTTGGAAAAATTTCCTCATTTATCCGATAAAACAGGGTAGTAATCTACTAGCAGTCCATCATTTCAACACTATACTTAAAGGTTAAGTGGTTAAAAAATGAACTACTTGGTAGTGGTGAACTCTAACTCAGCACACCTTGCTAAGCTAGCATCGAGGAGGGCTTATGGAATTTAAAGACATTCATATTGGTATGAAATGTGGCAGTAAAAAAGGCAGTGGTACGGTTACTTGGGTTGATGGCTCAACACATACCATTTATATGATTGATTGTAAAAATAATAATAATTTTGAAGTCAATATCAGCGATATTATTGAAGATCCACAAGCACACAATAGAAAAGATGATTACTACTAATTAATTTTTAAAATTTATTATTCGATTCATCATCAATAAACCCGACAAATTGATACTTTGTCGGGTTTTTTATTGCTTTACCCTCGCGAATATATTGAATATTACACCAATTCAAATAAGTTTCTGAGTGGCAATAAACTTACTTGATTTGGTATTAGCTATTTGACACACTGCCTGCGTTGTTTTTAATTCTCAAAACTCATGTGGTAAGGTTTTTTATGGAATGGTTGTCTGTGTTGCCTCCTTTGGTGGCTATTATTATTGTTATTTGGAAAAAAGAAGTCATTCTTGCTTTACTGGCAGCCGTGTTTTCCGCTGAGTTATTATTAGCATCACAACAGCATAGTAATATTATATTTTATGCTTTTATCGGCTTTATTGAACGTATTATTAGTGTCGTTAGCTCAGCCGGTAATGCCCGTATCTTGATTTTTAGTCTACTTATTGGCGCCTTACTGGCTTATATTCGCGACTCTGGTGGTGTTAGCGCCACCGTGGAAAAATTAGTCAATAAAGGCATTGCCAAGAGTAAAAGACAAGTAGGCGCTTTAACCATGTTTACTGGCATGGTGATTTTTATTGAATCTAACCTTAGTGTGCTTACTGCGGGTATTTTATCGCGTGATTTATTCGATAAATTTAAAATGAGCCGAGCGCGCTTAGCTTATATTATTGACAGTACCAGTGCACCCGTATGTATCTTAGTGCTACTTAACGGTTGGGGCGCCTATGTGCTGGCGTTATTGAATAACTATGATCTAGGTCAGTCTTCGGTCTCTATTTTATGGGGTTCAGTGGCTTTTAATTTCTATGCCATTATTACTTTGCTTTTGGTGGTTTATACGGTTGTTACCGATAAAGTACATGGCCCGATGAAAGAGATAGAGTTGGCCTTGAATGCGGATGAGCAAAGCAATAAATCGCCAGACGCGAGCGAGTTAGTAGCAGAGTCGGCAATGCTAGAGTCGACCAAGCAAGAGCAAGCTCACTATTCGACGGTTGCACCAGCGCTACCACAACAAAGTCTCTCCAAAGAAATGCTGCAAGAAAGTATAGTGCCAGCCACTAAAGCACGCTTTATGTTAGTACCACTGCTTAGCATGATCTTGGCGATGTTCTTTTTTATGTATTGGAGTGGCGATGGTGATATCACCCAAGGCAACGGTAGTAAATCTGTGCTTTATGCTACTTGTTTTGCTTTGGCGGTGAGTTACTCTTTATTGCGTTTTTATAAACGCTTTCAACATCAAGAATTAATCGATATAGGTTTTAAAGGCATAGGGGAATTATTGCCTTTAGTGACGATAGTATTGATGTCTTTAACCCTTGGTGCAAGTTTAAAAGAACTAGGCACAGGGTTCTTTATTGCCGGTATCGTTGGTGAGTACTTACCTTTAGTTTTAGTGGTGCCAATGTTGTTTTTAGCCGGTGCGGTTATTTCCTTTAGTACCGGCACCTCATGGGGCACTTTTGCTATATTAATTCCTATTGGTGTACCCTTAATTCAAGCGCTCGGTTTACCACCTTCATTGGTTATCGCTGCGATTTTAGGTGGTGGTATTTTTGGTGATCACTGCTCGCCTATTTCTGATACAACCTGTGTGTCGGCTATCGCTTCAGGCTGTGATTTACTTGAGCATGTCAAAACCCAAATGCCTTATGCGCTTTTTGCTGGCACGTTAACGCTAGTGGCTTATATTATTGCCAGTATTATGATGATTTAGCTGAACGTTACCGCTGAACTTTTGGCCATGACCCTTTAGCGATTAAATGCAGTCAATGCATAGTCATTGACTGCATTTAAACAGAAAAATGACGCTACTTATCGAGTATGAGTGGTAAAATCGAGCACTTTAATGCAGATTACTGAGCAATGATTAACCATCAAAGCTAGCTGTTAGCTATTCACTGGCAGAGCTTACTGAGGACTAATAATGAAAAAAATGTTACCGCTATTTACGTGTTTACTTTTGCCTGCTTTTGCTAATAGCACGTTAGCGCAAGAGGCACCTTTTGCCATTGCCATTCACGGTGGTGCCGGCACTATTGAAAAAGACCGTTTCAGCCCTGAAAAAGAAGCCGCCTATCGAGCAAAGCTGCAAGAATCGGTTGAGGTAGGTTATGCCATTCTTGAACAGGGCGGAACTAGCCTAGATGCGTTAACCGCCGCAATAAATATTCTAGAAAACTCGCCTTTTTTCAATGCTGGCAAAGGCGCGGTTTATACCCATGATGAAAGTCATGAAATGGATGCGTCAATTATGTATGGGAAAAATCGTCAAGCAGGTGCTGTCGCGGGCGTTAAACATATTGAAAACCCGATAAACCTAGCACGTTTGGTGATGGAAAAATCTGTGCATGTCATGCTTAGCGGTGATGGCGCCGAAGAGTTTGCCAAAACTCAAGGCGTAAACTTAGTCGCTAACAAACTGTTTGATACTGAGCATAGATACAAATCTCTACAGCGCGCGAAAGCAAAAATGAAAAAGGCTGAAGAGGCTAATCGCGGCCAAAAAGGAAACAAAGATTACCAAGCGGCGCACTTTGCCCTAGATACCGAATATAAAGTGGGTACCGTTGGCGCGGTTGCGCTTGATAAGTATGGCGATATTGCTGCCGGTACTTCTACGGGTGGCATGACCAATAAACGTTATGGCCGCATTGGTGATTCACCCGTGATTGGTGCCGGTACGTTTGCCGATAATGCTTCATGTGCCGTTTCAGCCACGGGTCACGGTGAATACTTTATCCGTTATAACGTTGCCGCTGATATTTGCGCCAGAGTGAAATATCAAGGCAAGAGTATTGAGCAAGCGGGTAAAGAAGTTATCCATGACGTGCTTTTTCCTATTGGCGGTACGGGTGGGGTGATCATCATAGATACCCAAGGCAATATAAGCTTGCCATTTAATACTAAAGGTATGTATCGCGCCTCTAAATCAAATACCACTGCGACTTATGTCGGTATTTTTAAAGAGGATTGATCGACCAACAAGGTCTTAGTGAGCCTAGCCAACAAGTGAGACGCTCACTTTTCCATGGCCTAGCCAAAATGAGCGCGAGCCATGGAATGTACTGACATATTTACGGTAAGTTATTGGCTAGATAGTGTTTTTGTTATTATCGCCCTGATCTTTCAATTATAATTCTAGGCTGTTTCTTTGATCCTCATCAAGTTTTACTGTCTATCATTATAGTTTTACTGTCTATCATTATAAATATCGGCTAAAATTAGCGCCTTATTTTTAGTTGATTAATTGCTGTACAGGATACTAGACCATGTCAGACCACAAAGAAGATTTTAAAGATACTACCTCTGCCATTAATATAATAATGGTTATTGTGGTAATGGTGGCCATGCCTTTACTACCTATGCTTATGGGTTGGTTTACTATGTTACGTTAAATAATAATCAGCTTTGCTGGAGGGGCGCATTAGCTCCTCACAGTAATGATTATTAGGGTTCTGCTGATTATTCTATAACGCTAGCCCGCATGCGGATTTTTTATTTCTTCATTCATCGCTAATTTCAAAGTCATGACACATTTTTTTGCTAAAGTGTCGGTAAATTTTATTGTCTTTCCATTTTAAGGGTTATTAAATGCCTGATTTAGCTGTGCTTGCGATATTTATTCCCACATTCTTTTTTGTCTCAATAACGCCGGGTATGTGCATGACGCTGGCTATGACGTTAGGCATGAGTATCGGTGTTCGTCGCACAATGTGGATGATGATTGGTGAACTTCTGGGTGTCGCTATTGTTGCGATAGCTGCCGTGTTTGGTGTTGCCAGTATTATGCTCAACTACCCTAGTGTCTTTGAGGTGTTGAAGTGGCTAGGTGGTGCTTATTTGGCTTATATCGGCATTAATATGTGGCGCTCAACCGCTAAAATGTCAGTCGGAGGCGGTGAACTAAACGATGTCAGTCGCTATGCTTTATTTTCTCAAGGCTTAGTTACCGCTATTGCCAATCCTAAGGGCTGGGCTTTTATGATATCTCTGCTGCCGCCTTTCATTAGTGTTGAGCGCGATGTAGCACCACAATTAATGCTCTTGCTAGGTGTTATCATGGTAACAGAGTTTACCAGCATGATGGCTTACGCTACGGGTGGTAAAAGCTTACGCATATTCTTAAGTCGTGGTGATAACATTAAATGGCTGAATCGTATTGCTGGTAGCTTAATGGTAACGGTTGGCCTCTGGCTTGCTCTTAGCTAGCTTTTACTCAGCGAACTCGCTTTCATTACCTGAACCTATTACCATAGCCTATTACTTTTATTTCTTATTAATTGATAGGTTGTAGCTATGATTAAGTTGCGCGATTTAGAATATTTAACTGCCATAGATAAACACAAACACTTTGGTAAAGCGGCACTAGCTTGTTTTGTTAGTCAGCCGACCTTAAGTGGTCAGTTAATGAAGCTAGAGCAACAATTAGGTTTGCAACTGGTCGAGCGTCATCGCCGCAATGTTATGTTAACCCCAGCAGGGGAGCAGTTAGTGCAAGAAGCACGGAAAGTGCTACAAGCCGCAGGACAATTTGAGTCTTGTGCGAAAGCTTTACTTGACCCTTTTGCTGGGGATTTGCATCTAGGTTTGATCCCGACATTAGCACCGTATTTATTGCCACATATTATGGCCGACCTAAACACTAGCTTACCTAACATCAATTTCTTCTTACATGAAAATCAAACCAAGGTGTTATTGCAGCAATTGGATGAGGGTAAATTAGATGTGCTAATTTTGCCTTATCTTGCCGAAATGGAAAAGTTTGAATCATACCAATTGTTTGATGAACCACTGATGCTGGCAACACCAAAAAACCATCGACTGGCCACTAAAAAATCGCTATCACTGACCGACTTACAAGGTGAAAAAATACTCACCTTAGCCGATGGCCATTGTCTTAAAGATCAAGCCATGGGCTATTGTTTTGCTGCCGGCGCTAAAGAGGATAATAGCTTTCAAGCGACCAGTTTAGAGACATTACGCCATATGGTGGCCAGTGGCATGGGCATTACTTTATTACCCGCGCTGGCTACGCAAGGCAACGTCGCCAGTGACACTATTCATTATGGGGCATTTCAAGCACCTGTACCGGTACGTGGTATCTCTTTGGTCATTAGGCCAAACTATTCGCGCATGCAGTGTGTTAGAGCCATTGTCGCCAGCGTTAGAAAGTCGCTTAGCGATATCATCAGCTAACAGCACCTTTTACTGACTAAAGCTAAACGCTCCCTGGATTTTTTGGAACAAATTTCGGAGGGGCTCATTTCTAGCGGTTGTTTTTAAAAGGCTATCGTTAAGTTCACTTTAGTGCGCATTGAAGACATAAAGACTTACTGAATGTTAAGGTCAACTTTCCGTTCATATAGCCGACATAAATTTCTATTTCTATGGCGGGAAGGGGCACTTAGTGCCTTAGAAAATATGAATAATTTCACCCTAAATTGGTGGCTAAAATCACTTAGCTACAACACTGTCAACGGGGGGCTAAATACCGAGGTAAATAGACTTATTACTCGCAATCATTATTTATAAGAAGCCATAAAAAACGAATCATATAGATTCGTTTTTTATGTATCGTTAACTATTAAGCAACTACATTGCTCATAAACTTTATGAAAATTAAAAACATTACTTTTCTTTTTGTAAAAATGCCGGCAGGGAATGACCAGAAAGTACCAATAATCCCGCAAAAATGCCTAAGTTCTTAATGAAATTTTGCATTTCATGTGCGCCATCTAGACCCGAAAAATTCCAAAAATCATGCAACGAAATATTAATGACTAACACCAAGCCTGCTAATAACAATGCGACGATTCCGGTAAATCGATTTGCAATAAGCATCAAAGCAGCGACTATTTGGAAAATACCCGCCAATGCTAATAACACCGGGACAAATGGCATATTGTGTTTTTCCATTAGCTGTATATGCATATCCCAAGATACAAATTTCATGATACCGGGAACCAGAAAATATAATGCGAGTAAAACACGTCCAACCGTTAATAACAGAGTGTTCATTTTATCAATCCTTGTTTGTTACTGTCTAATGACTATCTAAATAAAGCGAATTATAATGCAATGCCATTGACGGTCAGTTTCACCTCTATATTACCATTAACGGCATTTGAGTATGGGCAGACTTGATGTGCAGTTTTAACCAATGCGATTGCTTGCTCATCATCCAGTTCTAACGTTACCGCTAATGAAACGCTTAATGCAAAACCACCCGCTTCATTAGGACCAATACCCACTTCTGCAGAGACAGGTGCTGTCGCTAATTTTAATTTTTGCCCTCCCGCTACATGTAAAATGGCATTTGAAAAACAAGCAGCGTAACCAGCTGCAAATAACTGTTCAGGGTTTGTTGCTGCGCCCGTTCCCCCCATCTCTTTTGGGTAACTTAGTGCAAGGTCGAGCATATTATCATCTGTGCTTACTCGTCCGTTACGTCCGGCAGAAGCAGTTGCTGTTGTTGTATATAGCGTTGTCATAATGATTTCCTTTTGAACATGTTTAATTAGTAGGTATTTACTATAATTGCTGTAACTAGTTTGCGAGCAATTTATTTGTGTACAATTTACTTGTGCGCAATTTAATTTCGGTGATTATAGGTCGATTCAAAAGAAAAATACAAGTAGATTGTGCACAATCTTTTTAGTCAGAGGTATAATATGAGCTTATCAACAACAGCATGCGGTCAAAGTGAAGGCTCTCGGCCATGACTTACATCTCGACTCAGGTACATTAACCCCTTTACTAAAACGTTTAGAGGCAAAAGGCTTTATAACGCGCGAACGTAGTGATGAAGATGAGCGTGTTAGATTGGTATTTTTAACCACTCAAGGCCAGCAGTTAAAAAGTCAGGCTGAATCAGTACCAGAAGCGATTTTCTGTAAAAGCCAACTTCAAATGGCTGAATTACAGCAACTCAAAGCAAGCTGTGAAAAGCTATTAGCCAACTTACAAAAATAAGAACCATAGCGCTAGGTCTTTAATCTTCAATTTTCACAAAGCGAACATTGATTTTAGAAGGCGCTTTAGGGGTGACAACTATTCTGACACGGGGGGTGCTTGTGAAGCTCGCTCTTATCACATCAGCAACACCTTTCTTTAAATCAGTGTGTTACATTATAGACAACAGTGTTCTACAACAGAGCCTCCAAAGTGTATTCAGGGGTTTTGTGCCCATCCCTACTTAAAAGAATAGAGCAGGGCTGATTTCGAATCGGGCTGATAATTTTTCAATGTGTTCTACTGTTAATTTCCGTTTCTCATTGAAAATCATAGAGACTGTGCTCTTTCCACCAATTTCTTGAGCAAAGGACGTTGTATTTAATCCGTGTTGAACCATCAACAAACGTAACATTGAAGAGCCATTATTTAGATTTTCTATGCGTTGATTAAACGCTGCTAATTCAGAAGCATTATTTTCATAATCTTCAATTTTAGCCCATAGAACATCAATCAATAATAAGTTGTTATCATAATCATCTGTTAATTCATTAATCAATTCTAATGCAGCTTCGTTTTCTTGTGCTGAATTAATGCCAGTAATAAAGGGCATTTCATTTTGAAGCTGTTGAGCAAGATCTGTTATATGTTGAATATTCATTACAGTTCCTTTTTTCTATAGCGTGTAGTTAATTTATCGTATTCTGCGTGGCTAACAATATGTCTTACGTACACACGGTTATGACGAAACTCAATAAATGCAATTAACCTCAAGTTATTACCGCCAATATCGATCATCCACCATTTATCTTTATATTTAAAATTATCTAAAGAAGGTGTTACTTTTTTTAATTCACTTGGTTCTTTGAATTTACCGCTATTAAGTAGTCTGTATAAATCCTCAATAGCATCTGCATCATTGGAAAATTTTTTCATAGCATCACTGAAAATTTTTCTAGCTATTACGTGCATATAAATCTCAAAGGTTTTCAATATGTGAACATTATAACCGGACTCTTAGATGTTCGTAATATGTGAACTATCTTTGATGTGATTTGTGCTAATCCGTAATGATTAAAGCAATATAGCTTAAGCCAATACTAGGCAGTATCGGACATATTATATAAAACGGGACGTTAAACTAAATATCATATTGTACAAAAAACAGCCTTAAGGTTAATTTCGAGGGGATGGGCACAAAATCCCATTCAGTGCGCCTTTTCGTCCGCTAGTAACCCGCCTTATTTGTATTACCTTTTCTAATGTCGTTTCCTACATGATCTATTTAGGGAGAAACCCAATCGAATAAACAAAACTAATGAATGAAATAGGTAAGCTGATCCTTAAGCGGTCTAGAATTTGGCACACATGGCTATAAATTATAATGTTCCCTTAGTGCGCTTAACGGACGTTAGCCTTAAAGTTTTTGCCATATATTTTCTAATGAATATTTTATGTCATGTTAATGAGCCGGCTCAGTAAAACACCAAAAAACACCAATAAAGGTCTATTTGATTGATCTTATTGTAATTAATACCGTTTTCTATGATGGGTATTACTGCGCGGGCTTAGTAATATTCTACCTTTGATTAAATAATTGGTAACAGTGCTTTCTAATGCATTGAATTTGTGGGACATTAATGTAAATTAAATTTTAATTATGGAACGGACATTACTGAATCGGCTCCATAATAAGCTGTTAGTTGGCTAATAAAAAAGATCGTCTAAGTGCTAAATAATTCAGTTTCACCAATTCACTGTTTGGTGCTTTACCGCGAATAAGTTAGTCACTTTTATCACGTTTCTGAAAGGTGTATTAGCGTAACTATTCACTCTAAATAGTGAGTGTAATGGCTCAAATTCACGGTTTGGTATTTTCATTACGGTGCGTTTAAGTTATTGTTGTACTTGGTGAAAGTATGTTGCAACTAACAAGCAAATCAACTGGGACACGTAACACTTGCTCGGTTCCACTTCGTTTCACATTTTAGCAAGTATTACTTAGCCCGTTATTTGGGCGTTATGTGTTTTATTAAGTATGGTGAAATGTGTCTAATATATTAGAAATGATGAACAGTAAAAAATGGCAATTTATCTTTAAAAAAAATGCTCTGACTGATATAGCAAAACAAATAGATTTTACATATGAAGAAGCTATTAAACCAAGAGAAATAGAGATAGAACAAAGAATAGCCGAATTAAGAAATGATGAGCAAAAATTATTAGCTGATTTTGGTGATTTAGATTCGGATGAAGATGATACGTACCCCACAAATGATCAAATTGATATTTATAATGACCAAGCGGATATACAGCACACTATTTTTATTCTTGATGGCCAAATGGTTTCAATGAAGGAAATGCAAATTGTATATTTATATAAAAATATCGAGATTATTTTAAAAGAAATAATTCGAACGGCATTTCCTGGCGAAGAAAAAAGAGATTTGTTTGCTTGGGATAATATGAAATCTTTTTTTAAACTTAAACAAATTGAGTTTACATCTATAAAAGAATTTGAATATGTAAATCAGTTAAGAATAGTGAATAATAATATAAAACACTCTTCTGAAATTGGTAGCGAGATTCAAAAAAAAGGAATTAAAGAGTTTAAAGATTTGTATGAGTTTAATTTTAATTCTTTAACTGACTTTTATAATCGAGTAAAAATACATATTGAACCATTTTTAGATAAAGTGGCAATAAATGTGAATTCACATTTATTTGAATTCAGTGATGAACGTATAGATAGTATTGTTAAAGGTTACGCCCAACACATGGATGAAAGAACATTACTTCGATTATCCAAGGCACTGGAAGCAGAAACACATAATAAACAAGGATAGGTTGCGCGCAGCCGCAACTTTATCCTGTTGTTGAACAAGCTCGGTCGATTAGCTGTACTCTTTATAGGAAATATATAAATACTGAGGTAGGTGGCTTTTAATGCCATGGTTGTTGGTGTTTTTTTAGGGCGAGTACCGCCACAATCGCAACATAACCCTTTGCAATTTTCGGTACAAAACCTGGTTGTTTTTACATCGATAACCCTCAATTCATTCATATTGATGCTGGTGAATAAACAGCATTACGCACACAAATCCCTCTGTTAATACACATCCTTGTTTTATCTCGTTCCATCTAAGATGATTTTATTGGCAATGCGCATTAGGTAAAGCTCCATCGGTTGATGGCATTTGTCACAACACACCGGTTTTTTAATCACTGGCTGCAGCGGTGGCAAGTTAACGTTTAATTGCAGCTGCAAACGTTTTAATGTTGCTTTGGCATTGCCGTGTAAAAAACCATAATTACGCGCTCGCCTGAATCCTTTGGGCAAAACATGTTGTATTACTCGCCACAAAAACTTACAAGCATGCTCGGTGATGGTTTTAAACGTTTTACTCTTACTGTCTTTATACTGAAAACTGACCTCATCATTTTCAAGTGCGAGAATATTGTTTTCGCTAATCACGCCGCGATATAAATACCGAGCGAGGTAGGTTAATGCTTCATTGCCTTTGCCGACATATTCGCAGTCAGCATTCCATTCGGTAGGCGTTTTGTTTGGTAGGTAGTACGAGGCATCTTTCATCATTGCTATAAACTTACCGCGAAAGACCTTTGCTAAGTTATCCGCAGTAAAAAGGTATTTACCTGTTTTGGTTAGCCAACACATTTTGTTTTTACTTAATCCTCCAGCGGGCACAATAAAATGCACGTGGGGATGAAAATCAAGCTGCCGAGAATGCGTATGTAATACCGCGACTAAGCCGTTGCATTCACCGAGTTTTTTATCGTTCTTAAAGAACGCATCCAGCGTTTCTTTTGCCGCAAGAAACATGGCCTGATACGCCCACTTTTGATGAGACCAAACAAAAGGGCGTAACTGTGCTGGTAAGGTAAAGGTGGCGAGGTAGTAATCGATCGGCAATAGTTTTTGTTGCTGCATCGCTAACCAATGACTGTTGCACTTATGTTGACACGATGGGCAATGACGATGACCGCAAGAGGGCAAAAGGGTTTTATCTTCATGGCAATCACCGCAGTGGTATAACATCGCTCCCGCAGCAGGTGTATGACAGGCTATAATTTGTTTAAGCGCGTAGTGGTGTTTGGCTTGTAACTTTTTACCGTAGCGCTGTTCAAACATAACGTGATATTTATTGGCAATGGTTGCTAAGTTAATCATGGTTTTGCTCCTGCCAATGAATACTCAACGTATTGATAATGCTATTAAGCATTATCGCACTGTTGTGTTTGGCTTCTTGGGTCATGCGGGTATACCTGGCGGTAGTGATTGGACTTGCGTGACCCAGGAACACTTGAATAGCACGTAAACTCAAACCGTGCTCAAACAGGTGTGTCGCAATGGAATGACGCAGGGTATGGACATGAACATTCTTACTAATACCGCAGTCTTTCGCGACAATTTTAATGGTTTTTTGTACGCCCCCCTTGTCCATCAGCCACGGTTTAATGGCGTTATTCTTAGGGTCCACCCTGCCAGGAAACAGTAAACTTGGATGGCGGTGAGTTTGCCAATAGCGTCGTAAGGCCAATAAGGTTGTTTGCGGTAAAGGCACTAGTCGGTCACGTTTAGATTTAGTATTACGTACATGCACCTGCATTAATTCACTGTCGATATCGGCAATGGTCAAGTTGAGCGATTCACTTAAGCGTAAACCTAAGCTGTAGGTAGTGAGGTAAAATACCTGATAGCGGAATTTACGGGTGGTATTGATAATCGCCGCCACTTCGTTAAGGGATAATACTGCTTGAATGACTTGCTGTTTGGGCGGTTTAACAATGTTAACCCAGACCCAAGGCCGACCTAAAACATGGCGATATAAAAACTGAATGGCGCAACGACTAATTTTAACCATGCTCCAGGATTTATGTAGCACTAGGTAGTGAAAATAAGTCTTAAGTTGCTCGGTGGTTAAGTTAACAGGGCAGACATCAAAGAAGGTGGCCACTTGGCGAATACAGCGACTATAACTGTCGATGGTTTTATTACTTTTTCCTTGTAAGGTCAGTTCGTTAAGGTAAGATTGGTAGATTGAATTAAAGTGAGATTGCTCTTGTGTATTCATCATGAATACCTCCAGTTAATCACCGCCTTTGTTGACGGATAGTTTAAGTAGAGACGAGGTTTGCTTTTTCTGCCGCATAGCGGCTTCGTTCAACAAGGCGTTTAAACGGAACTAAAACAGTTGGTTAGGTTTCGCTTCGCTACACATTATAACCAACAATTTTAGTCCGCTTAACGCGGCGTTAGCCCACAACAATCATACTTCCGTGGAGGTTGAATGAATCGCAGGCAAAAAATTAAACTTAAACTCTTCTCGTTCATTAATAAAATTCGATTGAGTTTTCAACTGGAAATGACGGAGAGCTTTTATCGAGTAGTGGTCCATGAGAATGCTAAGCCATACATTATGTTACTTAAGAGCTTACTTACGTTAGTAAGTTTATTTTTAGCTTTCATTGTCTTTGAAAAATCTTTTTATGCGTTTGTTGCTGGTTTGACAGTTTATTTGCTGATAACTTTCTTAGAGCAAACCATATTTATTTACAACAGTTTTTTAGTTATGCCACAGCTTACTTATGAACACGATCCAGAAAGATTATTAGGTGTATCTTTTGGAGTCGGAGTGAACCCAAGTGGTGGCCCAGAAATACCTATTGTGGGCTTTGTTGTTAAAGATGAGGAATATGCTCATCAGATGCATGAAACATTACTTTATTGGGCTGGTGGGAGCACACATGATGAGGCAGGAAATGTATGCTTGAGTACCATTGTATTAAACCCTAAAGAGTACGTTTTTCTTTGCTACCCAAACCTTGAATCTGATTCGGTCAAAAAACATAATGAAGGTATTGAAAAAAGGCGCAAAGCAGAGAGTTTGACCGATGTGCATGTTCCTATGTTTGCATTAACGATCATAGGTAAAAGGTGTGAAATAGGCCCACAGTCTTACTTCCCTCTATTTAGAGAGAAACACAAGGATGGTGTTCCCGTTCTCTTTCAAATTTGCATACCTGGTGAGAATGGTGGAGTAAAGAGCATAGACGGATTGGATGATTTCGTTTTGTTCAACTTAAAAATCAGAGATAAAGACGAATTAACGAGAATGGATATCGAATATGACTACATGAGGGTTATGGGCTAACAAGTCACTCAAAAGGACAAATAACAGTTGGTTTTTGCTCATTCGTCGCTTATTTTAACCAACTTATTATTTGCCTCTTAGTGAGGCGTTATGAATTATCTACATTTTCGATAAAGGAATAGATTTGAAGTATAAAATACCAGGTTATCCTGCAATGCTGGCTCTTGTTTTGTGGTTCGGGCAGCAATGGATAATAGACGACATAAATACCAAATATATTGAGTTTCCTTGGCGCTATTTGTTTTTGGCGCTTCTTATTTTTATGTTGGGTGTTGCATATGCCGATCTGCTCTCAAAGTACTCAAAATTGGGGTCTTGGATTAGAACTAAGCGCAGGATATTTGATGTTGATCATTTTGTTCTTGCTTCGTCCGTAACTGAAGAGAAGCCTTACCTAAAAGCAACATGTGCGCTCAAATTTATCAAATCAATAAAGAATGTAAAGGTCTCTGTTCAAATAACAAGCCATGTTACGGTAGAGCATGCAAAAGATAGCTTTATTCTCTTTCAAGATGAAATAGGTACTGCTGAACCCAACCTTACAAAGAAATATGTATTTGCCACTTTTCCTAGGCAGTATTCTAAAAGTGTTGGAGCAGGTTATCCCTATTGGGGAGAAGATCAATCGCGGCAATGGGCTGGTGACGGAACACATGTTATAACTTTAAAAGCGCGCTCCTTTTTAAGATATCAAGAAGAGCATTTCTTGATGTCAGCCATTAGAAATCCCGGTGGAGGCCCTGAACCTGTCTTATTATTTGGAGGCAGTGAAAGCAAAAAGTACATGGAGGTTTACGCTCCTTGAACATTCATAACAAATCAATTAACGGTCGCCTTTGGCTGGACAGCCAAACCTTCGGTTTGTCTGCCCGTTATTGAGGCGTTATCGATAAAAAATCTAATCCAAATCAACACTACTGATTAAATGCTAAAGTCCGTTGTGTGGTATTAGTGAACATTGAATAAATGGGGGGCAGAGAAAATTTGAATTATTTGTCGCGGTGGCGACGGCACCCAGCATAGATGGGGGCTAAACGCACTGCACCTAAGTTAAGCCCTTTGAAATTCCCCCGGCGCTGCTAACAAACGTACTCTTCAATTCACTCAAGTGTTATCAAGGCTCTTTCAAATAAAGGCGCTGATGTCGAGGGCTGCCGTTGTTCAGGGAAGATAAATCGGCAGGAATCGTGGTTTACGCTAGGTGGTGATTGAATGTTCTGCTGAGTAGGGTGTCGCAGGGGTTCTAAGGGGAGGCGCGGCGGTACGTCGCCCCTTGGGTGTGGTCGCAACTGCGACGCCAAGCAGGAAAAAAATCTCCAAACCTAGTGATAGGTTTTACCTATCAAACTGATAAATACTATCGATTATACTAATTTAAGCCTCGGCGTTATTATTCTCCCGTCTTCAGGAAACGCTTTAACTCTTTACCGAGCAAAGGTTTCCAACACAATTACTACACTTAACGGGAGTTCATTATGAACCAATCAATTATTAATACTAAATTACTACCTTTTAACGCTACCGCTTTTCACAATGGCGAGTTTGTTGAATTAAGCGAAAAAGATGTTGCCGATAAATGGTCAGTATTTTTCTTCTACCCGGCTGATTTTACTTTTGTTTGTCCGACCGAATTAGGTGACATGGCAGACCACTACGCAGAATTGCAAAAAATGGGTGTTGAAGTTTACTCAGTATCAACGGATACCCACTTTACTCATAAAGCATGGCATGACGTTTCAGATACCATTAAAAAAATCCAATATCCTATGATTGGTGACCCAACGGGCGCAATTACTCGTAACTTCGGTGTCATGATTGAAGCCGAAGGTTTAGCACTTCGTGGTACGTTTGTGATTAACCCTGAAGGTGAAATCAAAATTGCTGAAGTACATGACCTAGGTATAGGCCGTAGCGCAGTTGAATTACTTCGAAAAATTAAAGCCGCGCAATATGTAGCAGAGCATGATGGTGAAGTATGTCCGGCAGCATGGCAACCAGGTGCAGATACTCTAGCTCCTTCACTAGACTTAGTAGGCAAAATCTAAAGTATTAGTTATGTTTTTTTAATTAGTTTAAATGGCACTTATTCTTTGTTGTTCAGCAATCACATAGGCAAGCTATGCTCATGCTTCACGCCTCGAATAAGCGTCATTTAATGCTAATTAACTCAAACAATAGCGAAACATGGATGTTAAGCCGCTACTAATACTCTCTAAAACCTACAAAGTTTCTTTCCCTTATTACTTTTCCACTTCCCAGTAAATATTTCAGAGGTCATTATGTTAGACGCAAATCTACAAGCACAATTAAAAAGTTATTTAGACAATTTAAAAACACCAGTCGAGCTAGTCACCTTTACTGATGAAAGTCCTAAGGCAAAAGAACTTAGCCAATTAGTAAATCAAATTGCTGAGTTATCACCGTTAGTTACCGCCATTGATGGCAATAATACTGCCCAAGCGAGCAAGGAAAGAATCCCTTCTATGTTAGTGCGTAGTGTCGCTAGCAAGAGTGAAATACGTTTTGCTGGCTTACCTATGGGCCATGAATTTACCTCACTGGTGATGGCGTTATTACACAGTGGCTCACATCCGTTAAAACTTGATGCGGAGCAAATAGAACAAGTGCGTAACCTTGAAGGTGAGTTCGAATTTGAAACTTATATCTCATTAAGCTGTCAAAACTGTCCCGATGTGGTGCAAGCCTTAAATATGATGGCGGCGATAAATCCGCAAATAAAACATACCATGATTGATGGTGCGCTATTTCAAACCGAAGTATTTGATCGCGATATCATGGCGGTACCCAGTGTTTATTTAAATGGCGAGTCATTTAGCCAAGGACGAATATCATTAACGGATATTTTAAACAAGGTCGATAAAAATTCTGCTGCTCGTCAAGCCAAAGCGCTGGAGAATAAAGCAGTCTATGACTTTTTAGTGGTGGGTGGTGGGCCAGCAGGTGCGGCAGCGGCAATTTATGCGGCACGAAAAGGCATTAATACTGGCTTGGTCGCTGACCAGTTTGGTGGGCAAGTTAGCGATACCCTAGCGATTGAAAACTTTATTTCGGTAAAAGCCACCCAAGGACCAAAACTGGTTGCCAGTTTAGAAGAACATGTTCGAGATTATGATGTTGATATCATGAGTGGGAATAAAGCCAGCCAAGTGAAGCGTAATGAAGAGACCGGTTTAATTGACGTTAGCTTAGCAAATGGCGCGGTATTGAGTAGTAAAACGGTAGTCTTAGCGACGGGAGCGCGCTGGCGTGAAATGGATGTGCCGGGTGAACATGAATATCGTGGTAAAGGTGTGGCCTATTGTCCGCATTGTGACGGGCCATTATTTAAAGGCAAACGAGTAGCGGTTATTGGCGGCGGTAATTCAGGCATTGAAGCGGCCATTGATTTAGCCGGTCTTGTTGAACATGTGACGGTATTAGAATTTGCTGACCGCTTACGCGCTGATGACGTATTAGTGAGAAAAGCGAACTCATTAAGCAATATAACGATTATTACTCATGCGCAAACCACGGAAGTGTTAGGTGATGGTAAGCGAGTCACTAGCTTGAGTTACACTGATCGCAGCACGGGTGAAAATCATGAGCTAGCATTAGCCGGTATTTTTGTACAAATAGGCTTGATGCCGAACAGTGAGTTTTTACAAGGTGATATAGAGCTAACTAATCGCGGTGAAATTATCGTCGGCAGTCGTGGTGAAACGTCAATAGCGGGTGTCTTTGCCGCTGGGGATGTTACCGATAGTCCATATAAGCAAATTATTATCGCTATGGGCAGTGGCGCCACTGCCGCCCTAGGAGCTTTTGATTATCTTATTCGCCAAGATGTTTAATAAGGAATAGCTAGAGTGTGGAAATATTAGTTAGATAGCGTTAATTAGCAATTGTTTTTTTAAAGAAAGAACGCCGTTTAAAAATTACTTTTAAGCGGCGTCTTTAGTTATAAATTACTTATTTGAAGTTATTGTATTTGCTGATGACTACTTTACTTACTTCAAGCAAGTAGGCGGTTAATTGTTCAATGTTAATGGGTTTGGCTAGGTGTTTAGTAAAACCTACTGACAGAGCTTTTTCTTTACTACGGCTATCAACATCAGCCGTTAAAGCAAAAATAGGTAAATCAGCATATTCAGGCATAGCTCTTATTTTTTTTGTTGCTTGATAGCCATCTAAAACTGGCATCTGACAATCCATTAAAATAACATCCACCGACTCACGCTGTAAGTAATCGATAGCCAATTGGCCATTTTCGACCATCACAGCATCAATCCCTAGCTTAGTCAGTATGGTCTTGATGAGTTTTTGGTTGATACGATTATCTTCAGCAACCAATACTTTTAAGACCGAGATTTCATCAGGGTAGCTAGCAGGCTGAGTTGTTAGTCCTGCACTACCTTGTGGAATTTCTTCATTTTGTCTGACTAACGGTTGCCATGAATGATGGCTGAACACTGTTGCTTTAGGCTTGGTGCTCGTCAGAGGCAGCCAGCAAGTAAAAATAAAGCTAGTACCAGTTCCTACTTTACTTGCTACCGATATATCTCCTGCCATTAATTGGCTCAGTTTCTTAGCAATAGTTAAAGCTAAACCTGTACCAGCAAAGCCACGAGATGTGGCATCGTCCGCTTGGGTGAAGGGTTTAAATAATTGTTCAATACCTTCTGCCGTAATGCCAATACCTGTGTCTTTTACTTTTATCGACAGATGCGCTTTATTATCGGTAACTGCAAGTAACTCAGCGCTCATGGATACATCACCACTGTGGGTGAATTTCATCGCGTTACCACATAGATTTATTAAAATTTGTTCTATGCGTGTTTGATCGCCTAAAAATGTCATGTCTGCAGGGATATTATCTATTAAGTGCCAACGGAGTTTTTTAGTGCTGGCTTCACCCTCAAATAAGCTGTAAATCCGAGTTAAAACTAAATGCATATCAAACGCTGCATCGGTGAGATATAACTTTTCTGACTCAATTTTTGAGATATCAATAATATTATTTACTATGTGCAGAAGTAAGTCTGATGCAACATCTATATGTTGCAGGTAGGACTTTATTTCCTCCATGTTGCTAGATGCTCTGGCAAGTTGCGCGAAGCCAATCACTGAGTTCATTGGTGTTATAATTTTATGACTCATATTGGCGATGAATTGACTTTTTTCCTTATTGGCATAATTGGCCGCTTGCATCGCCTTTTGTAAAGATTCTGTCCTTTGCTCAACTTGATGATTAAGTTGTAATTGCCTGTTATGCATTAATAACAGCGAGGTAACTATTGTGGTGGCAATGACGAGCAGTAGTAAGTAAAACTGCAGGAATTCTTGCTGTTGCTGTTGGTTTAAATAACTTTTTTTAGCAAATAAATGGATATACCAGGTCTGTCCGGCAACATCGAAGGAATAGCTAAAATACTGGTTAATATCCGTCGACTTAATTTGACTGTCAGTGGCATTGGAGAGAAACCATTTGTTTTTGTTTTGTTCATACAGTTGGTAATGAAAGAGTTTTTGTTGTGAAGCACTAATCGCATTAGCAATAATTTTTTCTGCTAAAAAAACCCCAGTGGCAAAACCAATTAATTTTTTATCGGCGGTGTTTTTTGTTGGCATAGTTTGCGCAAAGACTGGAAAAAACAACAAAAATGCGGGTTCTTTATTAAAAGATTGCACCAGTTGAATTATCGGGGTGGCTTGCGGTTGATAATTTACCATGGTGCTATCTAGAGTCTTTTTTCGTGATGGATTGGAATAGACATTAAAGCCGATTGCTTTACGGTTACTCTGCTCAGGACTGATAAATTTCACGTAAACAATATCGTCATTAATGGCTAGCGGCTTACCTCGAATAGTGGTTTTTTTATCGTATAGTTGTGTTAATTTTTTTTCATGTTGAAGTTTGTCATTTTGTTTAATTAGCGGGTTCCATGACATGGCTTTAAGTGTGTTAGAGCTGCGAGTGAGGTTATAAACAAAGGCATGGAACTGTGCACGGCTGACATCAGGGTTTTGTTGAAGAAACTCCGCTAATAAACTTAATTGCTCAATACTACTGCTTATTTGTCGGTAAATACCGTTTTCTATTACTTTCACTTCCTTGGTGATTAACTCATTGGCATGGATATTTGAGCTAGTAATAAAAAACTTGGTCAGTAAAATGATAATAATGAATAAAGCACTGACTGAATAGAGAATAATCCACCTAGCTTTACGTTGCTCGGTTTTTACCTGACGAAAGTTAAGTAAACTCAGAATAAAAGGCAGGGCAAGTAATACGCCTAATGAGTCAGCAAACCACCAAAAAATAAACTTTAACTGCAAGTCTGCCACAGCATAATGAGGACTGAATAGAGCAAGCGCACTAACGCCGATACTGGCAGAGATGAGGTTAACAAAAATGCCGACAATAAAGATAAAATAGAGTGTTTTTTTGTTGTGCCATTGACGGAGTGGATTATCAAGCCAGTATCTAAGTAAGGCACTGCCCACCATAGCTTGCAGACCCGCACCACTCGCTATCATCACATTTTGTAGCGAGGTGACTGAAAGTAAAGTTGCGGCGTCAAAATTAGGGTTTACTGAAAAATTGAAAATATAGGATGCCAGGAATACGGCAGGAAAAAAGCGCCACCACCATAGATAGCAGCCAACCAAAGCGATACCTGCAGGCAACCAGATAGGAATAATTTGGCTTTGCCAGGAAATGGACGATAAAAAGTAACTGGAAATCACAGAGCTAACAAAAAGAGTAAGGTATAGTGGCCACGTTTTAGCTAATGAATACTCGTCTTTTAATAAGCAGGCGTTGTCCACAGTAATCCTTTGTTTTTTATAACGTAGATTTTTAATTAACTATAAAGCAAAAGTAAGCATTTACAACAATAGGCAAAGCTTTTGTTATGTTTTGAACCTAGTACTTATGGTGGTCTTTTTTGGTGTTTTTTAAGCACAGGGATTTTTATTTAAGTATCAATAGTCATCCATCCAGGCTTATTTAAACTGATTTTAGCGTAACTAAGGCGACAAAAATAAGTGGTGTGTAAATTGCTTGCAATATAAGTGTCAATATATTGTGGGATTTATCAAATGATCAATAGTCTAGGCCTGTATAGCTCCGTATTTAATAACAATTTAACTGTCGCTCAACAGAATACTTCTGAGATAGAAGCGATAATTGAAAATCATACTGAAAACAGTGTTAAAAGTGAAGGTTCTGCGGGCATAGCGACTAATAATTTATTTTTATCAAGCAGGGCTCAAAAGATAAATGCCATTAGTAGCGAGTTTTTTAGCGGTGCCCAGCTGACATTAGATGATGTTGGCAAGTTAAAAGAAAAACTTTACCAATTTGGACTGATTTCAAAAGGTGATTATGCGGCTTTAACTAGTGACACTGTCAATGAACAAAATAGTGCCGTTAGCGAGAAAATGTCCACCACCACTTTAACTAGTTATATCGGCGACTTTATTGAACGTTTGAATAAAGAGGATGTTGATGAAGAAACTCAAGGTGATGATGTCGTCACTGAAAGTGAAACCATAGTTGCGTTAACTGCGGCATTAAATATCGCTAAGGACATCCTAGCTAATGTTGAAGAACAGAAGCATAAGGCTGATTTTAAGTCATCTCTGCAAAGTGTGTTAGCTTTACTTAAATATACTATCAATGATCAATCATTTGCAGGTTTACCCTTGGATGATCAAATAGGGTTGTCTAAGGTACATCAAGCGCTGGAAATTGTGGACCACCTATCGCCACAACGACTGAATAACGACAAAGTTAATCAGTATATTGAGTTATCTTTTCGCTAGTCGATTGAGCTGACTCTTTTGTTTAGCATGCTAACCTAGTAATAATGACTTGCTGATATACTCGATAGAAAAGATACTAGGGCCATGTAATAGCTGTGTATCTATCATATTCATATTTGATGGTAAGGGATTATAATTGCGTTTGTTTAAAGTTACCTTGGCGATATGCTTAGTCATTGTTATTACCCTTAGTACGGTATTTTATAGCCGTAGTTCAGTGGTTACTTCAATGGTAAATAATTATCTAACATCGCATAATAGTGCAATAACGTGTCTAGATTTTAATATAAATGCCAATTTTGATCTGTTGATTAGCCGCTTATGTATTGACACGCCCTATGCTGAGCTAGAGTTAATTAATACCAGAATAGAGTGGCAGTTTGAACCAAGCTACTTAACAGCGGCTAAAATAGCGGATGCTATTTCAGCGATACACATTGCCTCAGCTAATGTGCGTGCTAAAGCTGATATTTCTTTACCAGCCCGTTCAGCTGCGCAAAAATCTAACGAGTTTCCTGCTCAACTTAGCCAGTTACTCAATGATATCGTCGAGTTTACTGTGCCAGTCGAACTTGATATACAAGCATTTAGTTATCAAGTCTTCACTAATCAATACAATCAACAGCAATCTATTTATCAAGGGCAATTATCAGCGACAGCAGAGCAGTTGCATTTTTCCCTAGCTAACGCTAAAAAAGAGTCTGTTCTTGTCCTTGAACTCGTGCGAAAGCAGCAAGGATTTAGCGCTAACATAAACACTGATTTAGCCAGCTTGAGAACTTTTTTGACTCTGCATCAATCGGCTTTACCGCCAGCATTAGTCGCACCATTAGTGACTGCAGACAATGAAGCTTGGTCCGTTATGGGGGCGTTTAACAGCCAAATTGACTGGCATCAGCAAGTCTTGACTATGACAAATACACTCAGTCATTTTTCTTTTCGAACAGAGCAAGGCTTTGCCCAATCAGGGCCTATTGAAATCGAAGCAACATTGGCTTGGCAATCAGTATTCACGGCTGGCAATTTAACCTTGGATTTTACTCATGATAAGAATCAAGCAAGTTATCAGCACAATAAAATACAGCTAATTATTGAACAACCACAGTTGCTTAAGGCACTCTCTGCCCAAGGAGTTGCTGTGCAAGTGCTAAATTTCCTTAACGATAATGTTATTAACGAGGTAAGTGTGAGCCCAAGGGGCTCGGTAAAGATAGATTTCACCAAGCAGCGCATTATAAGCGATGGCTTTAATATCAGCACTAGCAATATCAATGCACCGCTAACACTATCACTCAATAATTTAGCACTCAGTTATCATGATAAGCCAGCAATAACGGTTAACTTACAAAAAGTGCAATTTTCACTGACAGGACAAGTAAATGTTGGCCAATTAGCGCCTTTTAGTAAGCAGCCGGTAAAACTAAATATTATCGGTGCACTGGTGCAGCATAATGACTTTTGGCAAGTAACGCTTGGTGAAGACACGGCCATTGAAATAACTCAGCTAAGCCTGCCATCAAGTATGGGTCAGCAAGAAAAAATAAAAAATAAAGCAATAGTGACCTCGCTTATTAGCCACTGGCAAGGCAGTGTCGCTATTGCCAAGCATGAGCGGCAAAGTCAGCTAAATAATAGTGCGGCTGTGACTTTTGAGTTGGAAATTAACCACCAGATAAGCCAGCTACATCTTGCTAATATCATCCACATTAACAGGCTTGAGTTAAATACTAAGGTCAGTGGTAGTGTTGATAATATAGTCATACATGCCGAAGTGATTGCCGACAACTTAGCCATTGCTAGGGTAAAATTAACCGGTGATATACGTCAACCCAGCATAGAGATCTTCGCCAAAGAGCTACTAATTACCGACTTATTTGCCTTGAAAATAAAGCTGCCCATTGAGATGGAACTTATTGATGGCACACTCAGTTACCACTTATCAGGGCAAATTAAAAATAATGAAAATTTCATGGCTAATCAGATGTTATTGGCTTTGTCGGTAAAGGATGTTAGCGGTGAAATAGATGGCACTTGGCTGCAAGAACTTAACTGGCAACAGCAATTTATGCTACAACATGGTCAGCTAACATCCATAGCTGCAGACGTTAAAGGTAAGGCTAATGCGGTCAATAATCTGACCATTGCCAAGATCGAAACCGCCACGGTAATTAGTCAATTTTCGACGCAAATCGCTATTGATTTTGTCCAAGGTGAGCTAAGCCTGGTTGCTAGAAATAGCCAAGGTAATTTGTTTGGCGGGTCTTTTGCTATTGCTCACGCACAATGGCCTTTTAGTAAAACGTTGGCCGTAGAGCTTAAATTAACTAAAATAGACTTAGAAAAACTACTCGAGTTAGATAAAAAGCAAGGTATAGTTGTTACTGGCAAGGTTTCAGGGCAATTGCCTCTATATTATGATGGCGAACATTTTCTTATTAAAGCCGGGCATTTACACAATGTTGGTGATGGCCTTATCCAAGTTTATAATAACTCTGCGGTCGCAGGGCTAAAAGCTAGTAGCACAGAGTTTAGTTTGGCATTTGCTGCCTTGGAAAACTTACACTATCATCATTTAACTTCTGCCGTATCAATGACGGATGACGGTTATATGTTGCTCGTGACCGAAATCAAGGGCAGAAATCCTGATTTAGATAATGAAGTAAATTTAAATTTAAATCTTAGCTATGACTTATTAGGTTTGTTAGAGTCATTCAATATCACCGAGTACTTTGAGAACAAATTAATCAAAGGCTTACATTAGGGGCTGTTGAACTTTTGAGATTGCTTTTACAGCAATATGTTTGATATTTAGGCAAGGCAGAGTATGTGAAATGTAGCTAGCTACATGAACATACGATAACGTAGTATAAATTTCAAACAAGTGCTGCCCTTTGGGTTCATTTAAAACGAACTTATTCATTGTTGCTCGATTTTTTAATAGAATAACTATGATACCAAGCTCGCGCCGCGATTAAGCCCGTTTTAAATTGAATAAATTTTAACCCTGAAAGGTCAACAGACCCTCGTTATTAAGGAACATTTATGGATAAAATACTGGCACCTCTGCTAGCAGTTTTTTTATTTACGGCTTGTACTCATAAAATTGAAGTGAGTGCTAAAGAGCCAATCACCATTAATTTAAATCTCAAAATTGATCATGAGATTCGGATAAAAGTGGATAAAGAACTTGATGATATTTTCAGTGACGATAGCGATATTTTTTAGGAGCAAGTATGAACAACGTAATAAAGCATTCAATCAAGCATTCAATTAAGCTCTTCATTAGGAAAGTATGCCTAGTACTTGTTGCCTCAACCATGGCATTTTCGGCGTGGGCAATATCTATTGACCAAGCAAAACAGCAAGGCCTTGTTGGTGAACTGCCTAATGGCTATTTAGGTGTGGTAGTTACCAGCGCTGAAGTAAGCAGCCTAGTTACTATGGTGAATAAAAAACGCAAAGATATTTACTTGAACTTAGCGCGTAAAAACAAAATTACTATGCAGCAAGTTACTAAATTAGCGGGTGAAAAATCTATCTCGAAAACCCAAGCAGGGCATTTAATTAAAAATGCTGCTGGCCAATGGGTTAAAAAATAACTTACTAGTCTTAGCTTAAGTCATAGCACAGTAACTATTTCAATAATAGCTAGTTTAATAGTCAATAAAAAACCGCAGCAGTTAACTAAGTGCTGTGGTTTTTTTATATCTTTTGAGCAGTAGGTACTAATCAATCACCTTTGCTGTACTGGTGTTTTTCATCACCGCGCCTTGAATTGCAATAGCTCAAGCACTCTGAAATATGCATCTTGAATGATAACGGGTATATAACTACTATTATTAAAGAATTAATGTGTTATCTATCATGGTGGAGCAAAGATGAAAATCTTAATAACTGGCGGTACTGGCTTAATTGGTCGGCACTTTATCAAATCATTTCAGCAGCCGTATCAATTCACTGTGTTAACCCGTAATAGCGAAAAAGCTAAGCAAGGTTTACCTCAAGGGGTTGAATTTATTGAGCAACTGCCCGAGCAAAATTGCTTTGAGGTGATAATCAACCTTGCCGGTGAGCCCATTATTGATAAACGCTGGACCGTTAAGCAAAAAGAAAAGATTTGCCAAAGTCGCTGGCAAATAACCGAACAAATTATTGCCATGATTGAGCGCGCTAGGGTTAAGCCGACTTGTTTAATCAGTGGCTCAGCCATAGGTTACTATGGTGAAACTGGCAATGTTTCCACTCATGAAGATGCGCAAGTCAGCCAGGCAGATTTTGCTCATTCGTTATGTGAAAAGTGGGAAAATATTGCCCTAAAAGCGCGTGAACATTGTCGGGTAGTGCTGTTACGCACCGGTGTGATTTTAGCGAGTGATGGCGGCGCATTGGCGAAAATGCGTTTACCCTTTACGCTAGGATTAGGGGGTAAGCTTGGCCATGGGCAGCAGTATATGTCTTGGATTCATATCGATGATATGGTGCACATTATTCATTTTAGCTTACAAACAACCAGTATTGAGGGCGCTATTAATTGTACCTCACCAAAGCCATTAACCAATGCTGCCTTCACTAAAGCCTTAGGTCAGCAATTTAATCGACCGACTTGGTTTAGTGTACCGGCCTTTATGCTCAAAAGTTTAATGGGCCAAGGGGCTGAGTTATTACTGACTAGCCAAAATATTTATCCGCAAAAACTGCTCAATCATGGTTTTGATTTTAATCACAGTAACCTTGAACATGCTCTTGCGGATTTACTTTAGCTTATAGAGCAAACTATTTAGTTTTGCTAAAACTTCGCTCATGGACAATACGATAAAGTATTGGCAAGACCAACAGCGTCAGTAATGTTGATGAAATAATACCGCCAATAACTACCGTGGCTAGCGGACGCTGTACTTCGGCGCCGGTGCCAACGTTAAGTGCCATAGGCACAAAACCTAAACCTGCCACTAATGCGGTCATCAATACCGGTCTTAGTCTGATCATGGCGCCATCGATAATGGCAGTAAGCAACTCTGTGCGTTCTTTACATAGTTCTCTAATAAAGGCCAGCATCACTAAGCCATTTAATACCGCTACACCTGATAGGGCAATAAAACCGACGCCAGCAGAGATAGACAGTGGCATATCGCGTAGCCACAATGAAATCACGCCACCGGTTAGTGCTAATGGAATGCCAGTAAAAATGATAAGGGCATCTTTTACTGAACTAAAGGCCATAATTAATAGTGCAAAAATCAGTGCTAGCGTTAGCGGTAAGACCATCGACAAACGTTGGCTGGCCGACTCAAGTTGTTCAAAGGTACCGCCATACTCTAGCCAATAACCAGCAGGAATTTCAACTTCGCTGCTAATTTTAGCTTTGACTTCGTTAACAAAAGTGCCGAGATCTTTACCGCGAACATTGGTGGTGACTACTATGCGTCTTTTACCATTTTCTCTGCTAATTTGATTCGGTGCTGGCGATATCTCAAGAATTGCTACTTCAGATAAAGGTACATAGCCACCACTAGCCAAGGAAATTGGTAACTCACTCAATTTATTTACATCACGCCTAATAGTTTCCGGTAATCTAAGCACAATATTGAAACGACGGTCACCTTCAAAAATTAAGCCAACGTTTTTACCACCGATAGCAGTAGCGACAATATCTTGTAACTCAGCAACGGTTAAACCATAGCGCGCCAGAGCAATACGCTTTGGCACTATCGATAACATGGGTAAGCCAGTGACTTGCTCAACTTGAATATCACTAGCACCGTCAACTTGCTCAAGCACTTCGCGGATGGCATTGGCTGTGGTTAATAATTGTTGCAGATCATCACCTATTACCTTGATACCTAAATCCGCTCTTACCCCTGAAATCAGTTCGTTAAAGCGCATTTCAATGGGTTGTGTTAGTTCAAAGTTATTACCCGGCAGCTTTGCTACTTTAGCCATAATGTCAGTGGCTAATTCAGCATGAGTTAAATTGACGTCTGGCCATTCGCTGCGTGGTTTTAACATAATAAAAGTATCCGCAACGTTAGGTGGCATAGGATCATTGGCAATTTCTGGCGTACCAATTTTTGAAAACACATTGAGTACTTGGGGAAATTGAATAATGCTCTGTTCAAGTAACTTTTGCATTTCCACCGCTTGCTCTATGCCGGTACCTGGAATACGAATAGCCTGTAATAAAATATCTTCTTCGTTCAGTTGCGGAATAAACTCTGTGCCTAAGGTTGTTGCCAACCACGTAGAAAATATCACCAGTATCGTTGCCAGTGACAGCACGAACCAACGCATTTTCATCGCCATAAGTAATAACGGTTTATAAATTGATTTACTGACTTTTATTACCAGACTTTCTTTGTCACTAATATCACCGGTCATGAATAAGGCAATAGCCGCAGGTACTAAAGTAACCGACAATACTAATGCCGATAGTAAGGCGATAACGACGGTAGCCGCCATAGGCTGGAACATTTTTCCTTCTACACCTGTTAATGAAAACAATGGGATATAAACTACAGTAATAATAATTACGCCAAATAAGCTCGGTCTGATCACTTCATTCGTGGCTTGAAAAACCACATGCAGCCTATCTTTAACTGCCAATCTGGCGCCATTATGACGCTGTGCTTCGGCCAGACGGCGGGTGGCATTTTCGACAATAATGACCGCGCCATCGACAATCAAACCAAAATCCAATGCCCCTAAACTCATTAAGTTTGCCGACACCCCTGCTTGTACCATGCCTGTTATTGTTGCGAGCATGGTTAATGGGATCACCGCAGCGGTAATTAATGCCGCTCTAACATTACCCAGTAATAGCAATAGCACCGCTATCACCAATAAAGCACCTTCAACTAGGTTCTTTTGTACGGTAGCAATGGCTTTATCCACTAAGGTAGTTCTGTCATAAACCGCGGTTATTTTAATGCCACGGGGTAAAGAACTTTGTATTTGGGCAAGCTTGTCAGCGACAGCTAATGACACTTCTCTAGCATTTTCACCCACTAGCATCATGGCAGCGCCGAGTACTGTTTCTTTACCATTGTGGGTGGCAGCACCGGTACGTAATGCTTTACCTATGGCAACCTCAGCAATATCACTGACCTTAATGGGTGTATTATTGAGGTTTTTGATCACCACCTGCTCAATATCAGCAATAGTTTTCAATTGTCCTGGCGATCTAACCGTCAGCTGTTGGCCATTATTTTCAATGTAGCCGGCACCACGGTTGCTATTATTGGCTGCTAATGCTGACTGTATATCGGCGAAAGAAATATCAAATTCGAGCATCTTTCTCGGAGATGGCGTTATGTGATACTGCTTATCAAAACCGCCGATAGTATTTACTTCGGTAACACCTTTCACCAAGGCGAGTTGTGGTTTGATGATCCAGTCCTGTATTTCCCTAAGGGCGGTGGTATCATAACGGCTACCATCGTCTTGCCTGGCATCATCATCTGCATCAAGGGTATACATGAATATTTCGCCTAACCCCGTAGAAACTGGTCCCATTTCTGGCGATAGACCTGCGGGCAGTTTACCCTTGATGGTATTCAGTCGCTCGTTGATTAAACTGCGGGCGAAATATAAATCCGTACCTTCTTCAAAAACCACAGTTACTTGCGACAAGCCATAGCGCGATAGTGAACGGGTATAGGATAAATTTGGTAACCCGGTTAAAGCCGTTTCAATCGGATAAGTGATGCGTTGCTCGGTTTCTAATGGTGAATAACCATCAGCGCGGGTATTGATTTGTACTTGTACATTGGTGATATCTGGTACGGCATCAATAGGTAGTTTTTGATAACTCCAAGAGCCCACCGCCATTAAAACTAAGGTTAAGCTGATTATTAGCCTGCGGTTGGCAATCGAGAAGCGTAAAAGTGATTCAATCATAATCCCCTCCTAGTGGTGATGTTCAGCGCTGGATTTCTCCAGATCAGCTTTAAGTAAGTAACTGTTTTTTACCCCGTAGACTTCGCCCAGATCTAACCCTGACAATATTTGTGAAAATTGACCGTCGCTAAGTCCTAAGCTCACTTCGCGCATAGCAAAGCCATGGTCATTTTTAACGAATATCACTGTTTTACCAGCCATCACTTGAATGGCGCGATTATCAATAATGAGTGGCACTGATTTTTTGTTAATAACGACAGAGCCTGAAAGCAGACTACCGGCAGACCAGGTACCTTGGCTATTATCCAGTGGTACTCTGGCGATAATAAAAGGGCTAGTTTTTGACGTAGGTAAAAGTTGGCTGATCACTGAGTCGGTAAATTGCAGCTCTCTAGTAATACGTACAGCTTGACCTATGGCGACTTTAGGTTGTTGCGTAGCAAAGACCTGTAACTCCAACCATAACTTTTGGTGATCCTCAATAGTGAGCAATACTTGTTCATTGGCTAATTCGCCTGGATTAGCATTACGCTGGGTGATAACACCGGAAATAGCAGCGTGAATGCTATAGCGCGTTAGGCTGTTATTGGATTCTATTTCAGCAATAAGTTGACCTTTTTTTACCTTATCGCCAACATTGACGCTGAGCTTGGTGATAATGCCGGCAAAGCGTGCGCGAACATGACTAACGCTACTTGGCTCAGTAGTCGAGGTGCCATATAAGGTCAGTCGCTGTTTTATTTCACCTGAACTCGCCGTTACGGTGGTAATACCGACGGTTTTCATCATCTCAGCTGACATTTCGATATGGCCCTCTTCGCCATGTTCATCGCCGTGCTCATTGCTATTTAAAATGGAGATAGGCTCACCGTGAACATCAGCATGTTCAGCTACTTTTGTAGCTGAATGGTTATCTACAGGCTTATCTGCATAGTAAGTTGCATAACTTGTTAGAGAAAATGGCGGGGTAAATAATAAGGTAGCCATCACAGCACTCATTAATAATCCGTTCTTTAGGCCGACCTTCAGGCGGCGAGCTAAAAAGTGTTTGTTCATTAAATTATCCTTGGCTAAAGCGCTTGTTTGTCGGTGAAATATTTTCATATGAGGCTTGTTGTTGAAAATGCTGTGAGGCAGGTAAGGGCTCGGCAATCAATTGTTCAATGTCGGCGCCAAAATGTAACGCTGCTGATGCCGAGGTAATTAGTATTTGTTTAGCAATAAGTAATTCTTGTCTCGCACTTAAATAATCAAGATAACTATATAAGCCACGTTGATAGGCGATTTTTGTTTCAGCAAGTGCTTCTGCACGTAGTGGAATAATGGTATTTCTTAAGCTATTTGCGGTGTAAATAGCCTGCTTGCGACTGGCATAGGCTTGTTGTAATTGGTTATGCAACTGCAACATAGCGGTGATTTTTCTCGCTTGTACTTCATCTCGCTCTGCTTGCGCTGAAATAATAGCGCCTGAATTATTACTTGAGCTAAATAACGGTATGCTAAAGCCAGCAACGAGGGCGGTATCACCAATACCTTGCAACTGTTTTATGCCAAGGGTCCACTGAATATCGGTACTCGATTGGCTTTTGGCTAAGCGCACTTGTGCGTTTTTAAGCCGCTCTTCACTGGCAAAGGCGAGGATGGCAGGATTTTGTTTTACCTTGGCATAGAGTCGATCAAAAGTGATATCTGCAGCAAAGTGATATAAGTTACCGGCAACGTTAGTAAAGCTCGGCGAGCTTTCATTCCATAACAAAGCCAAGGAAAACTTAGTGGCGGAAAACTGCTGCTGTGTGGTCGCAGCGCCTAAACGGGCACTGCCGACAGCGGCCATGGCGCGTTTGATTTCGGCTTTTGGCGTCGAGCCTGCTTTGGCGCGTTTTTCCACGGCAAGCAAAGTGTCTTCTGCCAGTTGTGTTGCTTCATATGCTAAGTTCAAGTTTGCTTGAGCAGTCAGTACATCAATATAGCGACGGGTAACTTCCGCTAATAAAGTTAGCGCGGTAATTTTCCGTTCAGCAGCTAACATGGCACTTCTATGGCTAACAAAATCACGACGTGCATCACGCTTACCACCCATTTCAATAACAGACGATAACGACACGGTAAACTCAGCGCCAGAAAAACCTTTTAGCTCTCCCGTTCCAGCAAAATTTTCTGCTTCAAACGCTAGCTGATAGCCAGGTGCTAGTGCTTGAGTTTGATGTTGGCCATCCAGTGAGGCTTGGCGCAGAGCGAATACTTTAAAAGCCGGATTTTTAGCTAAGGTACGCTTAATTGCCGTGGCTAAGGTTAAAATTGTTGGCTTATCAGTAGCAGCGTTATTGCCCTGTGCTATTGCGTTAGGACTAAGTAGCAATATAGCTACGCAGATAACTAGGTAGGCTACTGGATAAGTTAATAAGCTAGTTTTTCTCCATACATGATGGAGTACTAACGAGTGGTAATAAGATGAAAACATTGCTCTTCCTAATATTTACTAAATTTTCTCACTTAGGTAGGTGAGTTACTTAGCCAAGTTAACGGTTACATAACGACGATTTATTGGTCCGATAGTTATAATTTTCTGATATTTTCAGCTAACACCTACTAAGGCTTATCGCTATAATGGCGGCATAATAAACCTTCCAGTAACAGTAAGGTCAACGATTAAAAAAACAGTTATAAAACTATTATGAGTAAGTGTATGAATTCAAGTATGAAAGAGGTGTAAAAACTACTATGAAGGCTCAAAGTAAGGTGAGTATGAAAATAAGTCAGCTGGCTAAGGTCACCAATGTTGCCAGTAAAACCATTCGCTATTACGAAGACATTGGATTATTGCCTGCAGCGTATCGCAATGACAATGGTTATCGAGAATATGGTAATAACGATATTGAACGTTTGGTGTTTATTAGGCGTTGTCGAGAATTACAAATTCCGCTAGAACAAATTAAGACCTTGATAGTAGTACAGGTTGACCCAAAGTCGTCGTGTCAGGAAGTTGATGCTTTGATTGAGCAGCAGTTAGATAAGGTAAGAAAAACCATTGCCGAGCTAACCTTGCTAGAGCAAACATTGCATACCCTAGCGACCTCTTGCCCTAACGATAAGGTCGGTGATTGTCAGATATTAAAGAACCTTCAGCAAGAAAAACCCAGTTGATTACTACATATCCAGAGTTCAGGTTACTTATTTATTATTGAGTAATAACTAACTTGGGCCAATGTTCTAGCCCGCCTTTTGATTCTCGCTAAGTGGTCAATTAATTAAGGTACTTACTTTGCTTATGATGATTTACAACTCATCTAAAGGATCGTATGCATCGTCCTTTAAATGGATACATTCTTTTTGAGACTTTCCTATCAAGTGTGAGCACTTAGCATTTTTTTGGGGAGGATTACTGGTTGCAGCTTCTTTTTCTGGTTGATTTTGTACTTCGTTATAAAGTGCACTGGCCAGATAAATGGCCGCATCGGCGGTACTACAATCTTGTCCTTTAGGGGGGAAACCATTATTGCCATTATCAAAAGTTTGGTCTCTACTACAGCTTGAGCTAATGGGTATAATACAAGCCGTTAATAGCGTCGTTAAGATGATGGTGCAAGTGATTTTTTGATACATTTTTACTCCTAGATACAACCTTGACGCTGACATAATCTTTGCCAGCGGTCCATTGACAGTAAAGCTACTCAGCCTAAGCTGTTAGCCATCTTCACAACAAATTAAGCCTTTAATAAAAGTAGCATAAGCTTTAATGGCTTGCTCTCTTTTCATCGTTTGACTATGCTCGGTATCAGCGATGATTGTTAAGGTTTTGTCTTTACTATTGGAAGCATCATATAAGGCTTGAGAAAATTCAACAGGGGTGGTTGAATCATTTTTACCAATAAGAAACAATAAAGGGTTAGTGTATTTTCTAATAAGTTTAATATTGTCTATTGCCGCTAGTTCAGGTGATACCGTTACCGTTGAAAATACTGTGGACCAAGCGGGTACTAAATTATCAATTAATTCGGGTACAGTACTAATGGCACCATCAAGAATTAAACCATCGATTGCTCGTTCGCTTGCTATATAACTAGCTAATAATGAGCCCATGGATAAACCATGAACGGCGGTTGGCAGATTGTCGGGTAAGTTTTCCTTTGAGAAATCAAAAATGTTCAGTGCATCATTTTGTAAATCTTTGACACTTAAATTGCTTCTTTTCTCACTAACCCCTGTGCCTCGATAATCAAACCAAATCACATTGGCAGGTAATAGGGCAAACTGATCTAGAATGCCAGCAGACTGGCTTATTTTCATACCGTTGCCAGCAAAGAATATGACATTTACCTGTGCATTTTTGTGTAATAATTTTACGCCATTAAGTAATAAACCTTCTGGTGTAGTCAGGGATATTTTAGATATATCAATTAACGTGGCATCGTGAGTGATTTTATTATTTATTTGTATTAAATCTAGCGAAGGCTCTACCTTGTCATCTTGGTAAATAAAAGAGTCTGCGGTAATATTTACCGCACAGCCAGAGAGCATAAAAATTATAATTAACAGTGTTGTACATATTTTCATCGGGTCACATTCCTTGTTGTTGAAAGGTTAATGCCATCTTTAGCATTAACGTTCGGTGTTTATTTAGCTGTTCGCTAGGCTAACATCAATGGTGTTGATCTTAAATGATTGATTATTTAGGACAATAATGTCGTTAATATGTTCAATTTAAAATTTTACTGGGCTCTAGGGGTGATCATTTATGCTGCAGAGAAAAGGTCTGAAAAAGTGAAGATATATAGCTTTAATCGCAGATTAAATTTTTTAAAGTTGGCCTGATAAATACTCAATTTCAAGCATATAGCCCTAGTCGGTCAGTTATCTATTGCTCTTTTATCTAGCGGTTACCACCAATAGCGATGGCCTATTTGAGCCTTGGTAGTTGCCCAGCGTTAACAATAAAAAGTAACATGGCTATGTAGTTAGCTCAGGACGTCGTTGTAAACGTCATCTTCGAAGTCTCTGATCGAAGATCCATTGCTTTTAGAAGCTGGATCCCCGATTAAGACACCACGGGGATGACGATCCTGAACCATGTACATAGGCATGAAAAGTAATGAAAATAACTTAAGCTGAAAATGGCTGTGTCCACTAAATATCTAAGCTTAACTTAGAGAGCATTCTATACTGAAATAATCAGTATTCAATGAAGGGGCTCGCTGTGGTGAGCAAACTAGCATTATTTAGTATTCTTTTACTTTTGCCTTGGCAATTATTGGCAATGGAAAAACTAAGGATTTTTACTTGGGCAGGCTATGTGACCGCTGAAAATATAACGCAAGTAAATGAAATATTGATAAGTAAGGGTTATAACTATCAAGTTGAAGTCATCACTACGAAAGCTGAAGATGCCGATCAAATGTTTGCCGTGATCCGAAATAAGCAATGTGATATTACTTTCCTGACACTTTTTTTTATTAAAATGCACGGTGAACAGATTTCCAGACTGCTGCAACCGATAAATATTAATTCGCCTAGATTAAGCAACTATAAAAACCTAGATCCCAAACTAACTCATATAGCAATGGGCATGCAGCAAGGTAAACCACTCTATATCCCTTGGGGAGGAGGTGTTTATGGTTTTTTTGTCGATACTAATAAGGTTAAGCAAGAGGATATACCGACCTCAGTCAAGGATTTATGGGCTGCTAAGTGGCGTAATAAGTTCTCATTAAATCAAGGACAGTTTTGGTATAACGTCGGCTTAACACTGCAAGCGTTAGACTTTCATCCTTTTTACTTAGAGCAATTAGCACAAAAAA
The DNA here is from genome assembly GCF_001444365.1 of Colwellia sp. MT41. Taxonomy (NCBI): domain Bacteria; kingdom Pseudomonadati; phylum Pseudomonadota; class Gammaproteobacteria; order Alteromonadales; family Colwelliaceae; genus Colwellia; species Colwellia sp. MT41. The sequence continues at coordinate 3,924,690 of NZ_CP013145.1, read as the reverse complement.
ATGATCGCAGTGCTTTAAAGGAGTTACTGGCCAAGCAGGGCGTTGTGCTCAATAAATTTAAGCAGCTCTATAATAATGCTGGCGGATTTTGGCAAAGCTCAACAAAGTTTAATGACAATCTTGAAATCGTATCTAGTTGGGGGCCTGAGATAAAGAGGCAAAATGAGCATGGAGGGAAATGGCAGTTAATTAATTTTAAAGAAGGCCATTTGGCTTGGCTTGATACCATTAATTTTGTGCGTGAGCTAAAAGGTGACAAGCTAGCAGCAGCAGAAGTTGTTGCTAATTATTTTATTGATAAAAAAGTTCAGCAGAGGATTGTCGATGAACTTTCTATGTTACCGGCCTCGGTTAACCTAGACAGTAGGGGACTATTAGATCACTACCCAAACCTGTTTAATGCGGATTTATTTGTGCCGCCCTATAGTCAACTTTCTTATAGCTTAATGCAGCAAATGGTTGAACAAGTTACTGATGAACGTGAATAAATTATACCCTGGCTAACAGATTAAAATAAGCAGTTAAAGTGGCGATAAAAATATTATTAAAGCGGCTTAGGTATGAATAACAGTAGATGAATAAAGGGCGCGGCATAAGTGGCTAATAGCTGATATTAAATAGCAGCGGCAGTGAATACTATTCATTGCCGTTTTTTATTGGCTAGTTTATTGCTTTTGCACTGCTATTTATTCGGACTTGCTGTTATCAAGTAATCAATGAATTTTTGCGTAAGTAAGTTATGGTGACTGTCTTTATGAGTCACCAAGGAAAAACGTCTTGATAAGTCCAGTGGTGATTTCAGCGCCACTAAACCGCCATTTTTTAGCTCTTCAGCAATACTGAGTTGTGACAGGCAACCTAGCCCTAAACCGACCTTAACTGATTCTTTAATGGCACTTTGTCTGCTTAGCTCCATGGCTAAATTAATTTGTACACCTCTTTGCTCGGTGGCAGCATCAAAAATAGCCCGTGTACCAGAGCCGTGTTCACGCAATACCCAAGACTGTTGTTGCAGTTGCTCTAGGTTGATGGTCGAGTTTTTTGCTAACGGATGATTAGGTTGGCAAAAAATTTGTAATTTGTCATCTTGCCACGGGATGATTTTTAAATGTTTATGTAGCGCGGGTCCTTCTATTAAACCAATAGAGGCTTTGCCCTTGTCTAAATGATCTATCACCATCTGGGTATTACCTATGTGTATTTCAGGTACTACTTCAGGATAAGATTTTATAAATTTAGCAATTAATTTAGGCAGCAAATAAGTGGCTATGGTGGCGCTGGCGACAATGCGCAAGATACCACTCATGGTATTTAGATTGGCAAGCTGCAAGCTAGCAAGTAAATCGGCTATCTGGCGGACTTTAGGTAGGGATTTAAGACCATTCTCAGTGATCACTAAATTTCGACCAACCCGTTCAAATAGTGGATAACCTAAACTTTGCTCTAATTCTTTCAATGCTTGACTGGCGGCAGATTGGCTTAACGCCAGCTCATTGGCGGCTTTGCTGAGTTTACCTAAGCGTGCCGTGGCTTCAAATAGTTGTAGTTTTTTTATCGAAATACTCATGACTAAGTTTCCTTCAGCAACAATAGGCCTTAGGAATAGTTGGCCTTAGTTACTCGTCTCTGATTTTTATTTAAACTAAAGAACAGTTCGGTTTTTTGAATACTATACATTAAATATATCCATTATTCTTATTGTAAACTTTGCCTTATATTATATTCCATAGAGTGATAACTCGTTGCCAATTAGTTATTAGCTATTTATTCGTTTTTTGTCAGAAAAGAGCTGCCTTATGCCTACCTATATAGTTCTGCCCATTATTACCTTGTTGGCAATTGCCTTAGCAAAAATAGAGCAAGTATCCGCTTTTGGTTTGAGTGCCCTGCCGTTAGCGATTGTTTTTGGCATGCTTTATGGTCATTTTTCATTAAGAGTCGAGGATAAAAGAGAGCAACAATTTTCGACCTTTTGTAAACAAAAGCTACTTAGATTAGGCATTATTTTATTTGGTTTTGGTCTGAGTTTTCAGCAAATATTGGCGGTAGGTTGGCAAGCCGTTGTTGTTGATTTGATCGTTATTGGTACAGTGTTTTCTGTCGGTACTTTTGTGGGTATCAAGGTACTAAAGCTGCATCGCGATGTTGCTATTTTAATTGCTGCCGGCAGCGCTATTTGTGGTGCTGCGGCTATTCTAGCGACCGAATCTGTGCTTAAACCGAAACAAGAACAGGTAACTATTGCCATAGCGACAGTGGTACTTTTTGGTACCTTAGCCATGTTTAGTTACCCATTTATTTATCAATGGGTGGATATGAGTGAGCAATCTTTTGGTATTTATATCGGCAGTACCGCCCATGAAGTTGCGCAGGCGGTTGCTGCTGGACAAAGTATTAATGATGAAACCATGCAAACGGCAGTGGTTGTCAAACTTATTCGTGTGATGATGTTAGCGCCATTTATTTTAATGCTGAGCTCAGTACTGTGTCATCTTAGCAATCGAAACGATAGCCGTATCGCTAGTACTGCTAATGGCTGTGCCAGTTGCCATATTGACAATAAAGCTCAGCGTGAAAAAAGTGTCCTTATTATCCCTTGGTTTGTTTTTGGTTTTATGGCAACTGCGATGATTAATAGTGTTGTTATTTTACCCGAGTCACTGAAAGCAGTTTTGAGTTTTGCCAGTCAGTTCTCTTTAGCCATGGCCATGGCGGCACTCGGCGCGCAAACCCAGTGGGCCAGCATTAAAAAGGCCGGGCCTAAGCCGCTTATCTTGGCCTTGATATTGTTTATTATGTTAATTTGTGGTGGTTTTTTCTTAAACTCATGGTTAATCTAAAGGCTTAATTTCATGGAAAACCGAGGCAAATATTTAGTTTTATTACCGATATAAATTAAATATCCATAAATTATAAAGTAAATTTAAACCTTTTTTGTTATTGCGGCATCTCACTTAGCAATGACAATGACTGATAAAACAAATAAAGATATATGGAGATACCCTATGTTCAACGCTAAAAATACTTTTAAATACGCACCAATTGCTCTGCTGTTAGTGGCGGCTGGTATACAAGCTAAAACCATTAATAAAGAGTTTACTGTTGCCAGTGGCGGCTTATTAAAAATTGAAACTGATGTTGGTGCCATTGATATTGACACTCATGCGAAAGAAACTGTATTGATTACAGTAGAAATTAACGGAAAAAATGAAGATGATATGGAGGTTAGTTTCATAAAAAGTGGTGATAATGTCAGCATTAAAGGGGATTTTGAGCGTAGCGGCTTCAGCTTTGGCTTCGGTAGTAACCCTATAAAAGTTACTTATAAAGTAACTTTGCCACAAAACTATAATGTCGATATTAATACCAGTGGTGGCTCTATTGAAATTGAAAACCTCACCGGTAAAGTTGATGCCTACACTTCTGGCGGCTCAATTTCTTTAGAAGATCTACAAGGTGATGTTGATATTAAAACCTCGGGTGGCAGTTTAGACCTGGATAATATCATTGGAAAAATTAATGCCAAAACCTCAGGTGGCAGCATTAAACTGAAACTACCGACCAATCCAAGCAAAGATAGTAACTTAAAAACTTCTGGTGGCTCTATTACCGCTTATTTAGCTAAAGACGTAGCAGTAAATCTTACCGCTAAAACCAGCGGTGGCCGTGTCTCAAGTGAGTTTGTTGTCAATGGCAAAACCACTAAACGTTCAATTGAAGGCACTATCAATGGCGGTGGCCCTGAATTGGTATTAAAAACCAGTGGTGGCAGTGTCCGTATTAAAAAAATATAAGAGCAAAGTATGCTACTAACCAGCTGCACGAGTCTTAAAAATTCTTTAATAAAGCTTGTTAGTAAAACTTTTTAGCAAGAATTTTAGTGACAATAACAAAGCGTAAAAGGTTGATTATTACGCTTTTTTTGGTGTCCTTATCTGCCTTAAGACTCGAACTAAGTGATTACTCTCTTATACAGTTTTGACGTAATTGTGCTATAAATTATATGCAATTCTTGGGCTAGAGGTAATGTATGGGTATTGAACATGGTGAAGTCTCTATTAGCCTAAAGGGAAATATTATCGTTGTCCGCAATGTCGGTGCTTTTAATGAATACGGCGCACAGCAGTATACTAGTGGTATAGAGGCTATTGTTAATGACTTACAAGATACCAGCTTTTCTATATTGATTAATAACCTTGAATTTTTGGGTGGTACCCCTGAAGCTTATCAAGAATTGGAAAACTATAATGTTTGGTTGAATCAACAAAAGCTCATCGCCAAAGCCATGGTTATCACCTCAAATACCACCTTAGATGTTATTAATAAGTTGTCTCCCTCAAGAGCATCGCAACAAACACGAAGTTTTGATAATGAAAAAGATGCCATGAATTGGCTGCAAACCATAAGTTAAAAACTCCTCTTTCAATATTGGCCTAAGCTTAACCACACTAGCTATACTTGTTTTTATCTATATCAATATACGTGAGCATAGCCTATGCCCCTGCCACTATGCCTGATCAGAGGTTGTGGTCGCCTTTCAATTTGTTTTATTTAGCTACGTTTTTTGTTATTACCTAAATAGTGACTAGACTAAATTCATAGTAAAAAAATAAAAAATAAAAACTGGGAAAGGTGTAATGGAAGAGATTAAAAATAAATTTGTTGCTCGCCAAGCTATTTTTGATCATAACCAGAATACCTATGCGTATGAACTTTTATATCGTAATAGTTTAGATGATTTTTATAATTGTTCAGAGCCAGAAAAAGCCAGCACGAAAATTATTTTACAAAACCAACTTTATGGTGACTTAAGCAATCTTTGCTCGCAAAAAAAAGCTTTTATCAATTTTGATGAAAAAACTTTATTAGCCAATGTACCCTTAGTGTTAGATAGAAACGCTGTAGTTTTGGAGCTGTTAAAAACTATTAATGTTACGCCTGATGTTATTAAAGTAGTCTCAGATTTATATAAAAAAGGCTATATCTTAGCATTAGATGATTATGATTTTACACCTAAGTGGGAACAGTTGTTTCCCTATATATCTATTATTAAGGTTGATAGAGAAGACATTCCATTTGAGAAAATAGCAGCCTTAAAAAATAGCAAGTTCGTCGAAGATAAAAAGATAAAGATTGTTGTCGAAAGAATTGAAACTCATCAACAGTTTAATATGCTAATCCAAATAGGTATTGACTATTTTCAAGGTTATTTTTTTCACAAACCAGAAATAAGCGTTGGCCATTTTATTAAGCCTGTTAAGTTAAATTTGCTGCTGCTATTTGCCGAAGTGTGTCAGCTAGAGATGAACTTTGATACTTTAGCTGAAATAATTTCTCAGGATGTAAGTTTAGTGAATGGAGTGCTAAAATTAGTCAATTTGGAAATAGAAAAAAATCGAGTAGAAATCAGCTCTATAAAGCAAGCGGTTACTTTTTTGGGAACCGATAAAATAAAACAATTTATCGCTATTATCGCTATGTCAAAGCTATCATCTGATTGTAATAATGAGCTTTTAAGAGAGTCATTAGTGCGCGGTAAAATGATGGAATATATATCTTTTTCTCCAGCATTTTTAAAAATAAGAGGCTTAGCCTTTATTACCGGTGTCATGAGTCACATAGGTGCTATTCTCAATTGCTCCCTTGAAAAAATAATTATGGATTTACCCTTAGCAGAGGAAATAAAAACGGCCTTAGTAAACAAAAAAGGGCTATTACATGATGCACTCGAAATAGCAAAACATTATGAATTCTCAGACAATCAATACGAACCCTGTACCATCATGGCTAAGCACGATATATCAGAAGAGATGTTACTCATGAACTATCATGATGCATTAAAGTGGTGTTGTGCAACTTGCCCATAGGTATTAAAACATTGTTTATCAGATTTAAAATGAAGCACTTAAGTTGTTTTTTAAGTCATGGTAAAGATAAGGACATAACAAATGTTTAACATTATGATCATAGATGACTCTAAAGTAGCGCTCAAAATTACCGAGGAAATATTATCAAAAGAAGTCAATGCTCAGCTAAATATTAGAAAATTTTCTTGTGCTGTCGAGGCCAAAAATAAATTACTTTTATTTCAACCCGATTTAGTTATTACCGATATTGAAATGCCTAATACCAACGGTTATGAAGTTATCGAGTTTATTAAAGAAATAAGTGATGTACCTATAATCGCGGTATCAGGGAGTACTTTAAAAAAAAATGATACCGCTACTATTTTACATGTTGCAAATTTAATCGGTGCAGATTTCACTTTAACAAAAAACGATATCCGCAGTAAACTGTCCGATCTGGTGATGTCCATTTTTTGTAAAGAGAAAGACAGGTAATATAATTATTTGTCAAACTATTCTAATTTTTTAAATAAGGTATGCTCTCATCGCAAGTATCAAGAAAAAACACCATCTTTTTTAGCTAAACCATGGAAAACTGCAACGGCAATAATCAACGCTGTGCCATCACCAATCGCTGGGTATTAATATCTATACCTTGGTTTTGCAGTCCGTCAATGGTGGCAATATCATTTTGCATTACTGCCGCAATTAATTGCTCGCCCTCTGATGAGGGGAGTAATGAGCAATGTTTAGCATCTTATTGAGTATCGCTGATGCTTATTTTTGGCAAAAATGCCGGTGAGACTTTAATGGTCAGTGCTGTTAAAACTTCACTAAACTGAAAAATAATTTCACTGGGCATGTGCCATAAGGCTTGTTCCTGTAACGGCACTAACGTTGAGGTGATAAAGGCAGTCATTAACACCCAGCTACGCATTTCTGCACTGAGGTCTGCTGCTTTTTCCAAAGAATTGCCATGATGCTTTGTTCACTATCAGTGAGTTGGGTTGGTTTTTAGGTTGGAGGGTTAAATAGTAGTGAAAAATTGCCTGCTCAATGGCTAATATTGAGCTAGAAAACTAGCTAGTTGCACTGTTTATAACGGTATAAATAACGAGGTTTTTATTTAGCCATTTTAACAGACCCTATAAGAAAAGAGCACCATTGGCTATGGGGATTGGCGACAAGTATCATCATAATTATTGAAATCAGCTCACAAACAATGAGATTTATTTGTGATAGGAGAGGTAAAAAAGGCACCACAATCTTGACACAGGGATAAAGCATTAACGAATTGAGATCACTCGGATTACCATATCCTTCATATGATTTTAGATGATTATTTAAACTAGGGTTTAACAGTTAAACTTATTCATATTTCAATCTCTAATTTGAATAAATAAACAACCAAAAATCAATAAGCTGTATTATACTCAACAAATTAATCTTAAAAAAAACAACTTTAATATGATTAATTTCTTTTACATTGAAGACGAATATAGACTGCCCCGCGCTATTGTTCTCGCTGTAGTTGTCATTTGTATATTACCTTTTCTTTTGCAATTGATGGGCGCTGATTTTGGTAATGCCATTCACGTACCGGCAACAGGTCAGGCATCGAGTGTTGCTCAAGTCACAACCGATGATATGTTTTATCAATTATCGGGTGGTTTTACCCATGCATTACTTGAGTGGACGGCGTTTAGTGCCGCTATCTTCGTGGTATTATTGGCTTTCTGTCATTATTCTATAACCAATGATATTACTACGCCTGTTATTGGTGTCGCCTTGTTTTGTGCCGGCGTTATGGATGCCTTTCATACCTTAGCTGCGACTAGGTTAATTAGTGCCGTTGCCGAAAATAATGATTTAATTCCTTTTACTTGGGCGTTATCACGGGTTTTTAATGCTGTCATTATGATTGCTGGCGTGGGCATGTTTTTATCGGGGAGAAAAATACACCCGAAGAATGGTTTTAAATTTATTATTATCACCAGCTTGGTCTTTGCATTTATTGGTTATCTACTGATCTATTTTGCCGCAACAAGTCATGACCTGCCACAAACTCAGTTTCCGCATGCAATTATTCGTCGTCCGTATGACATAGTGCCATTGTTACTGTTTCTTTTTGCTGGTTTAGTTGTTTATCCAATGTTTGCCAAACGCTACCCTAGCATTTTTGCCACCGCTTTATTATTAAGTGCCTTACCCGAGGTTGCGGTGGAGTTACATATGGCCTTTGGCTCACAACGATTGTTTGATAGTGACTTTAATATTGCTCATTTTTTAAAAATCATTGCTTATGTAATACCTTTGGTTGGCCTGGTATTAGACTATGTGCAAACCTATAAAATTCAAATAGCCCATCATGAACAATTAAAAGCGGCTCATGAAAAATTAAACACAAAAGCATGTGAATTAGATCGTACCAATAACCGACTGATACAATCTAATGCTGAGTTAGAAAAATTTGCTTATATTGCCTCACATGATTTACAGGAACCGTTACGGAAAATTCAAGCCTTCGGTGACCGTCTGCATAAACGAATTGCCATTGTTGATGATGTAAAAGCCATTGATTATATTGATAGAATGCAAAAAGCTTCAACACGGATGCGCAGTTTAATTGATGATTTATTAAAGTTTTCTCAGGTTGGTAGTGATGATTATACTCTCAAAGAGACGGATCTTAATGAAGTATTAAAGAGTGTAATTGACGATTTACATATCAGTATTGATGAAAAATCCGCTCAGATAAATATTGAACAATTACCTATCATTTTGGGGGAAAGTAATAAACTTTATCAGGTGTTTTTAAATATACTATCCAATTCATTAAAGTTCGCTAAGGAAGGTGAACAACCTATAATAAAAATAACCAGTCAACAAGTTATCGTTGAAAATAAAGACTATTGGCAAATTAAAATTACAGACAATGGCATTGGTTTTGAACAAGAATACGCGATAAAAATATTTGAAATATTCCAACGTTTACATGGTCGTAGTCAGTATCAAGGCACAGGCATAGGTCTAGCGATATGTAAAAAAATAATGGAAATGCACAATGGCATGATATACGTTGAAGCAGAATTAGATAAAGGAGCATGCTTTATTTTATTATTCGAATTATAAACTCTTGCATATAGTTGAGGAAAATTTATGAACCAAAGTATGACCCCGATTAGAATACATATGTGTGATGATGATCCCGATGATCAATTATTGGTGACTGATGCTTTAGAAGAAGCACGATTGGGCAACCCGATAGATTTCACTAATAATGGCAAAGAATTATTGCAGTATTTAAACCGCGAAGGAAAATATAGCCACCTGATTGACCAACCGCTACCAGGGTTGATTTTACTGGATTTAAATATGCCGGTGATGGACGGCAGGGAAGTATTAAGCAAGATCAAACAACACGATAAATTTCGTTCTATTCCTATCATTGTTTTGACCACGTCAAAAGCGGAAGCAGATATTGCCCGAACTTATGATATGGGGGTTAATTCCTTTATTATAAAACCAGTATCATTTGATAGTTTAGTAGAAATGATCAAATCTGTTACTGATTATTGGTTTCATTTAGTATCTTTACCAAAAAAATAACTGAAATAATTAGAGATTGAAATGGGGAAATATTCTAAATTTAAAGTGCTTATTGTTGAAGATGATGAAGATGATTACATCTTATTAGAGGCATTGTTAATAGAGGCCGTTGGTGATATTGGCTCGATTGTTTGGGCAGAGGATTTTAAGTCTGCTCAAACTAAAATAGCGAATGAACATTTTGATTTTTATTTCTTGGACAATCGCTTAGGGGCTGAATTGGGGGTAGAGTTAATCCTTGAGATAAAGCAACAATATGAAACCGCTCCGCCCATTATTATGTTATCAGGAGTCGATGATTATCGAACCGACCTCGATGCCATGGAGAGGGGGGCTGATGATTACCTGATAAAAAGTGAATTAACCTCTTATCTACTTGAAAGGACGTTTCGCTATTCATTAAAGAGTAAAGATCTTGAAGCAAAACTGGCAAAGTTGGCTCATTATGATAGTTTGACTGGTTTGTATAATAGAAGTCTCTTTAATGAATTACTCATTAAAACTATTCAACAGAGTGAACGTTCGGGACAAAAGTTTGCTTTAGTGACATTAGATTTAGACAATTTTAAATTTATTAATGATAATTATGGACACCCTGCTGGCGATCAGTTGTTGACCAAAATTGCCCGGCGATTAAAACACTCCACTCGAAGTTCAGATATTGTGGCAAGACTAGGCGGCGATGAGTTTTCATTGTTGTTAAAGGATGTCAAAAATGACTCTGACTTTGTTAAGTTAGTGGAAAACATTATGGCAATTTTTCAAGAGCCGATTCAAATAAATAGTAAGTCAGTTTCTGTAACCACCAGTGCTGGAATCGCCATTTTTCCTACAGATGCACAAATAGCGAATGAGTTAATCGATCATAGTGATAGAGCTATGTATCAAGCTAAAGCCCTCGGTCGCAATAATTATAGTTTTTATAATCAAAAGCTACATCAAGAAGCTATCGTTAAACATAAATTGGAATTAGAGCTAAATTGTGCCATCGATAACAATCTATTATGCTTGCATTATCAACCGATAGTTGCTCTAGACTCTGGAAAAATCAAGTCCTACGAGGCTTTGCTGAGGTGGCCTGATAGCGACAATGGCTTCCGCAATACTGAAGAGTTTATTGAAGTTGCTGAAGAGAGCAGTTTGATATTAAAGATAGGTGATTGGGTTTTTAAACAAGCTTGCTTGCAGTTAGAAATTTGGTCTGAACAGGGGATAAATGATCGACATATTGCTATCAATACCTCTGCAAATCAATTTAATTCCGATGACTTTACCGAACTAATTCTGAAATACGTGAGAAAGTCACCTTTTTTAGCGCAGAAATTAACCTTTGAATTAACCGAACGTAAACCCTTAGCTATTTCATCTAAAACAGTAAAAAGGTTGTTAGTATTATCAGAGTTAGGATTTAAATTTTCAGTAGATGATTTTGGTATTGGTCATTCTTCTATTTCTTATCTACGGGCATTCCCGATGGATTCAATAAAAATAGATAAGTCTATTATACAGAACATCTTAACATCCAATGAAGATTTGGCTCTTTGTACCGCTATTATTGCCTTGGGTAAGGCGTTAAGTTTAGACGTCATTGCTGAGGGGGTAGAGACAGAAGAAATAGCCAATTTACTTAATTCCTTAGCTTGTCCATACGCTCAAGGTTATCTATATGCTAAACCAATGCCTTTATAATATTGCTACTATCTTGATTAAACTTCGATTGTTTGCTTCAAGGCCTAAAACTGTCCTTTCAGCTCGGCTTTTTAGTCGCTGAAAATGTTTGTAATGTGGTATTAGTGAACATTGTGCAGAACAGCTAAAGCCGCCTTTAATGATATAAAACTAAAGGCGGACACTTTGCCGGCTTAAAGGTTTTATAGCGCGGAACATGCCACCGTAACATTTTCAAGCTCTGCCCTATGATGTTTACTGGTAAAATCTAGCATGGGTCCAGCAGGAATTACCCGTGTTGGGTTAATGGTTTCGTGACTGCCATAGTAATGCGCTTTGATGTAGTCCATAGCAACTGTGTCAGCAATACCGGGCACTTGATATAAATCGCGCAAATAAGCCCAAATATTGGGGTAATCAACAATGCGGCGTAAGTTACATTTAAAGTGACCAACATAGACGGCATCAAAACGTACTAAGGTAGTAAATAAGCGCCAATCTGCTTCGGTTATGGTGTTACCGGTTAGGTAACGACGCTTAGTTAAGCGCGTTTCTATGTTATCTAGGGCAGCAAATACTTCGATCACTGCTTCGTCATAAGCTTCTTGCGTAGTGGCAAAACCGGCACGATAAACACCGTTATTAATGGTGGGGTAAATAAAGTCATTAAGCTCATCAATTTCAGCCAATAATTCTGGTGGAGAAAAATCACCTGGCAGCGCGCCGACTTGATCAAAGGCGGAGTTAAACATACGAATAATTTCTGGTGACTCGTTACTCACTATGGTATTAGTTTTTTTATCCCATAAAATAGGTACAGTCACTCGACCAGTATAATCTGCTTGTGCCGCCGTATAAATTTCATGAACATTAGTGGCATTAAAGATAGGGTCGGCAATAACGCCTTCACCTGGTGCAAAAGTCCAGCCTTCATCGCCCATAAAAGCATTGACCACTGACATTGAAATCATTTTTTCTAAGCCTTTTAGCTTACGATAAATGATGGTGCGATGTGCCCAAGGGCATGCCAGTGACACATACAGGTGATAGCGATTGGCCTCGGCTTTGAAGCCGCCAATGCCAGACGGGCCAGCACTGCCGTCGCGGGTTATCCAATTACGAAAACTGGGGGCTTTACGCTCGAAACGACCGCCCGATGATTTAGTGTCGTACCATTGGTTTTGCCATTTACCGTCTACTAATAATCCCATATTTTTGCTCCAAAAATTTTAAAAATACTGTATATAAAATGTACTGCTTGTTTAGTTTGAAATGACTTTATACGGATTGCTATTATTAAAAAAGTCCACCTTGGTAATCAATAAATGCTTGTTGTATTTCCGCTTGGCTATTCATAACAAAAGGCCCGCCACGGGCGACAGGCTCGTTCAATGGTTTGCCAGCGATTAATAAAAATCGACTGCCTTGTTTAGTGGCTGTTATGTTAACTTGCTCGCCATCACTGAGAATGCCTAACTTTTTAGCCGTCAATGTTTGTGCTCCGTTACTAGTAAGAACGCTGTTACTGTTGCTTTCACCTTTAATAAGGACCTCGCCCTCAAGCAGGTAAATAAAAGCGTTATGGCCTTTAGTTATGCCTTGGTTAAAGCTGCTGCCTGGGGGCAAAATAATATCCATATAGGTGGGGAAAACGTAGTCATTTTTTACTGGCCCGATAGTGCCTTGGTCGGTTTTACCCGCAATCACTTTAACTCTGCCACCATTTTTTAACTGTTCAACCGCTATGGTTTCGGGGGCAAATTCTTGATAACGCGGTGCCGTCATTTTTGCAGATCTTGGCAGGTTGACCCACAATTGAAAGCCGCGCAGTAAGCCATCTTTTTGCTCAGGCATTTCAGAATGCAATATGCCGCGCCCTGCTGTCATCCATTGCACACCGCCGGGTTCAATTACACCTTCATGGCCCGCATTGTCTTTATGACGCATTTTACCATCGAGTAAATAGGTTACCGTTTCAAAACCTCGATGTGGATGTTCAGGAAAACCACCGATGTAGTCTTCTGCTTGGTCGCTTTCAAAGCAATCGAGCAATAAAAACGGATCAAGCATGTTCAATTGGGGAGAACCAATTATGCGGGTAAGCTTAACGCCATCACCGTCAGCGGTATCAATGCCGGAAAAAGTTTTAATTAGTGTTCTGGCTTTCATCTGTAACTCCATTTTATCAAGTTGTTTTTTAGTGGTTTACCAGGGCAGAGGGCGAGTCTATTTACTGCTAGCGCGGTTATCGAGAGCATAAGCGCCAGGACCTTGTGCTACTAACATTAAAAAGCCACCGGCAATGGCAACATTTTTCATAAACATAGCCATTTGCATTTGATCGCTAAAGTCGGCGTGAAATAACATGGCGGAGAGGATACTAAAGCCAGCTAAAGCAAAGGCAACCAGTCTGGTTTGCCAGCCAAGCATAATGGCAAGACCACCAAGTACTTCTAAGGCTATTACGAGCGGTAGTAACATGCCAGGTACACCCATGGCTTCCATATAGCCTTGCGTGCCGGCATAGGCGGTTATTTTAGTTAAGCCCGACATAAAGAAGATAGTGGCTAATAGTACGCGACCTACTGGGGCGCTGATTTGTTGTAGTGTGGTGATGTTTTTTATGCTGCTGTTCATGGTGTGCTCCAAATTTAGTTGTGATCAAAGTAATGAATTTACTCTTTATTAGTCTGCTTCGTTTCATTCTTCTCCAGTGGTAATTACAGTTTAGTTGTTGAACTAATTTCAATAAACAGTAGTATTTATAAAAGATAGTTCTCTAAAAGAGAACAATAGCTAACATGAGTATAATATGGGACAGTTAGAAGATATGGCGTTACTGGTGCGTATTGTGGATGCGGGCGGTATAGGCAAGGCGGCTGAGCAGCTCAATATGGCTAAATCAGCGGTGAGTAAACGCTTAAAAGAATTAGAAAATAGACTAGGTACACAATTGCTGTCGAGAACGACACGTAAATCCGCGCTGACCGAAGCCGGCTCGCTATATTATCAGCGGGCGATAACCATTATTGATGAAGTCGCTGAGCTAAATGCGCTAACCCACGGGGTGAAAAAATCCTTGTCAGGCACATTAAAGATCACTATGCCGTTATCATTTGGCTTATTACATTTAACACCAGTGATTGATGAGTTTTCTCAATTGCACCCTAAGTTAAAGTTACACATTGATTTTGTTGACCGTCATATCGATTTATTAGCAGAAGGCTATGAATTAGCCATACGTATCGCGGAGTTAAAAGACTCCAGTTTACAAGCCAGGCGCTTAACCCCCATTCGCCATGTATTATGTGCTAGCCCTGATTTTATTAAAAAGCATGGCTCTATTGAAACTTTGGCACAGCTTAATAATTTGGATTATTTACAGTACGGTAATATTGGTCAAAGCCACAGTCACCTGGCACAAAGTCAAAATGCGCAAGGGAAAGTAAGCCTTACCGATGCTCAAGGTAAAGCACATACGGTGCCACTTAATACCATAATGACAGCGAACAATGGCGATTTTTTAAAAGCCATGGCTATTAAGGGTAAAGGCGTGTGTTATCTACCCAGTTTTATTAGTTATCAAGCAATACAAGCAGGGCAGTTAGTGCCGCTGATGAGCAAGTATCAATTGCCAATAATACATGCCTACGCGGTTTACCCGCAAACTCGGTTTTTATCCGAACGTTGTCGCTTACTGATAGATTTTATTGCTCAGCGCTTTGGTGATAAGCCATATTGGGATGAATATTAACTCGTGGCAGTGGTCGGTTTAGTTAGCTATCAGTGGGCCTTAAAGAGACATATTTCTACATTGCCTAGCTATGTTATGAGCTTGCTAAAATCATATCCGCTGCTTTTTCGCCAATCATTATGGTGGGTGCATTGGTATTACCGCTAATAATTTTCGGCATTATTGAGGCATCAACCACTCTTAAATTTTCCATACCGTGTACTTTTAATTGTGAGTCGACCACAGCCATAGCATCGTTTACTGGCCCCATTTTACAAGTACCACAGGGGTGATACTGGGTATCAGCTCTATTGCGGATATCGTGCTCAAGCTGCTCATCGTTACCGTTTTCAACAAAATAAAGCATATCTTTGCGAATGGCTGCAAAGGCTTTGCCCAGAAGAATATTTTGCATTTTTTTAGCGGCCCGTTTAATGATTACCATGTCGTTTTTATGGTTAAAAAAATTAGGATCAATCGCCAGTGAATCTTCAGGGTTATTACTGTTAAGTTTTACTTCACCAATACTCTCAGGGCGTAACAAGGTTATATGGCAACTGTAGCCATGGCCGAAATTTATCGTTCTGGCGTGATTATCGGCAATAGCAGGTACAAATATCAACTGGGCATCAGGTGCTACTAAATTTTCTTCGGTACTAAAAAAAGCGCCAGATTCAGCGAACGTACTGGTAACTTTTCCGCTTCGATACTTCTGCCATGCAAACATTGCTTTAAGTATTCTTAAGCACCCTCTAACTGAGAAGCCAAAAGTATCGTGTTTACTCGCTACTTTAAATGTTTGCACATAATCAATATGGTCTTGTAAGTTTTGGCCAACACCAGGTAAATCATGGACACTGGCAATACCTTTATCTGCTAAGTGTGCACTGGCGCCAACACCTGATAACATTAAAATTTGCGGTGAGCCAAAGGCGCCACTACTAAGGATCACTTCCTTGTTACAGGTAATTTCAATGGACTTTTTATTCTTTTTGTAACGTACACCAATGGCAGTTTTACCTGAAAATAGTACTTTTTCAGTTAACGCGTGGGTAATAATGGTTAAGTTTGTTCGGGCAGTATTTGGGGTTAAGTAAGCCTTGGCGGCACTACAGCGCTCACCGTTTTTTATGGTACGTTGATAGTAAAAAGCACCTGCTTGCTCTGCGCCATTACAATCATCAATATGTTTGATACCTTGTTGTTTACATGCATCAATAAACATTTGATTGAGGTCACTGGCATCCGTTGCATTGGAAACGCTTAATGGACCATTTTGGTTATGATATTCATCTTTAAAGGCTTCATTACCTTCAGACTTTTTAAAATAAGGCAGTATGTCTTTATAACTCCAACCTTCATTGCCAAGCGCAGCCCAATTATCGTAATCCCATTTATTGCCACGCACATATAACATGGCGTTAGTGGATGAGCTGCCACCTAAGGTTTTGCCTCTTGGCTGATAACCTTTTCGGCCATTCAAACCCGCTTGTGGGATGGTTTCAAAGGCCCAGTTATAAAGCTTAGTGGGTAACATGGCCGCCAAGCCGATAGGTGCTTTAATAAAAATACTTTTATCAGGGCCACCCGCTTCTAAAAGACAGACCGAGTTATTGGGATCCTCAGACAAGCGTGCAGCCAGCACACAACCCGCAGAGCCGGCGCCAACAATAATATAATCAAATTTAGTCGGTGTGCTGTTCATCATTTAATCCTTTAGACAAGCTTACTGATCGTACCAGATAACTAAATTAACGCTTTATCAGTGAGATAGCTATAGGAAAGGTACTGTTTTATTTGCTCTCATAAAAGAGGGCTTGCTATGCTAATTTCGTCTAAATGCTGACTTTTAGGCGCATTTTCCATATGCTAAGTGAACTAAGGCTGATGTGCGCTTAATATTGCTCCAGCTATATATTTACTAAAGGGTAAAAGATGATGAATGGTGTCGCTACAGCACTCGAAGTAACAGAAGATTTTTCAACGCAACTGCCACATTCGTCCAGTAATGATATTTCGAGCAGTGCCGCCTTAGCGCAATGTTTTAGTGGCCAAAAAAGTTACTTTTTGCAAAACACTTATCCCAGTTACCAGCAACGAATTGCTGATTTGCATAAGTTGAAATGTTTGCTTATCGATAATCAGCAAGCTTTTATTGAGGCTATATCGAAGGATTTTGGCCATCGCAGCGCTGATGATTCTAAACTTGGCGATATCCTCAGTACGGTCATGGGCATTAATTATACTATTAAGCGCCTCAAGCGCTGGATGAAAAAAGAAAAGAAACATGTGGGACTCTTGTTTCAGCCTGCCAAAGCCTTCGTTATTTATCAGCCTAAAGGCGTCATTGGTATTATCGCGCCGTGGAATTACCCGGTATTTTTATCATTTGGACCCTTAACGGCAGCACTAGCAGCGGGTAATACTGCCATGATCAAAATGTCTGAATTTACCCCTAATACCACAGCTTTATTGGCCGAGTTAATAAGCAATAGCTTTGCCAAAGAGCAAGTGGCGATTGTTAGTGGTGATGCAAAAATGGCCGCTACTTTTTCTAAGTTAGCGTTTGATCATTTATTTTTCACCGGCTCCACTGCTGTTGGCAAGTTGGTGATGAAAGCGGCGGCAGAAAACTTAGTGCCGGTGACGTTAGAATTAGGCGGAAAATCACCAGTAATCATTGATAAAAATATGGATATTAATACTGCGGTCAGTCGTCTTATTTTGGGGAAAACACTTAACTCAGGACAAACTTGTGTTGCTCCTGATTATATTTTATGCCCGAAAGCAAAGGTTGAGGCACTTATTCAGGCATTTAAAACACGCTATCAAGCTATGTATCCCAGTATTAATAACAATCAAGACTGCACCAGTATTATCAATGATGGGCAAAAGTTACGCTTAGATAATTTACTGCAGGATGCCAGAGATAAGGGCGCCAATATCATTCCGCTTCTTGCTAAGGTTGAGCTTGGTGAGCATAACGAACTGCGTAAAATGCCACTAACGCTGGTGACTAATATCAAGGCTGAGATGTTAGTGATGCAAGAAGAAATTTTTGGGCCGATACTCCCTATTGTTGCTTATGATGACATCAATGACGCCATTGATTACGTCAACAACAAACCTAGACCACTAGCACTTTATATTTGTAGTTTTAACAAAGCCTTTCAACAACAGATACTACTAAAAACCCATGCTGGCGGTGTGTGTATTAATGATGCCGCTTTTCATGTCGCTAATGATGATCTGCCCTTTGGTGGCATTGGCGCTTCAGGTATGGGGCAATATCATGGCATTGAAGGCTTTAAAACTTTTTCACATGCAAAATCAGTGCTGTCACGTGGTCGGATAAACTTTACCACTTTATTATTTCCACCCTTTGGCACTAAGATTCATCAGCTGGTTTATAAGCTATTTATTCGATAAATATTGAGCTGTTTAGGCGCAGGGTAATCTTGCTGTTGCGGCTTCGGTGACTTTTTTACGAGGAAAGTGCGCATTGCCGACGTTTGCCTTAAAATATTTGCAATATATTTTCTAATTAATTATTGCGGGCTTATTACTGAGACTTCTCAGTAATAAGTCACCAATAATCTGTATAAACACTAACTCGTTGATATTATGTTAAATAGTATCTAGTTCTTTGTTGGATATTATTGAAAAGTCTCAGTAATATCCAAGTCTTAACAAAAATATAATGTATTTAGTTTCTAAGGTACTGAAAATATGGGATATTAATACAAATTAAATTAAAGTTATGGGACAGACATTACTGAGAAGTTTCCATAATAAGCTGTTATGCAACTCAGGGAGGTTCACAATAATGACGAGTGTGTTTTTAAGCCATAACCATAAAGATAAAGAATTTGTTAGGAAATTAGCTAGAGATTTGGAAGGGCATGGAATTCGGTATTGGTTAGATGAAGCTGAAATGACAATAGGTGATTCTCTAATTCAAAAGATTAGAGAGGGAATTGATAGTGTTGATTATTTTGCTGTTATTTTGTCACCTAACTCAGTAGATGCTCCTTGGGTGGTAAATGAGTTAGACGTTGCAATGAATCATCAAATCAACGGTAAAAAAATTAAAGTGTTACCCATTTTATTAGCTGATTGTGAATTACCAGGTTTCTTAGTGGGTAAAGTATACGGGAAAATTAACGAGGACAGTCGCTCAAAGTTGAATAATAGAAACTTCTCAACTACGGTTAATCAATGACCGTTATTGAAAGGGCTTGTCATGACAACCGCCAGAAGACAACTCATTAGTTTAGTTGACACACCTTATTACCATTGTATTTCTCGGTGTGTTCGTCGTGCCTTTTTATGTGGCGAAGATAAAAATACCGGACGTAATTTTGACCATAGGCGAGGGTGGGTTGAAGATAAACTCCTGGACTTAAGTCAAATTTTTGCTATTGATGTATGCGCCTACGCTATCATGAGTAATCACACGCATCTGGTGCTGTTTATTGATGAAATTACCGCGAAATCATGGTCATCCATCGAAGTGATTGAGCGGTGGCATCAATTATTCAAAGGAACCTTACTCACGCAGCAATATTGTCGTGGTGAAGACATTCCAGAGCACCTAATGACTTCTTTACTTGAAACGGTTGACGTATATCGGAAGCGCTTAATGGATATCAGTTGGTTTATGCGCTTACTCAACCAAGGTATTGCTATCAAAGCAAACCAAGAAGACCACTGTACAGGTCATTTCTGGGAAGGGCGTTTTAAATCTCAAGCCTTATTAGATGAAGCCGCTCTTGCAGCTTGTATGGCGTATGTTGATTTAAACCCTGTTCGAGCAAAGATTGCTAAAACACCCGAAACATCAACATACACCAGTGTAAAAACGCGAGTAGAAAAAGCTAAAAAAGGTAAACAACCCCAAAGGTTACTGCCTTTTGTGGGCAACCCACGACAAGCAATGCCAAAAGGTTTACCGTTTGAGCTTAAAGATTACCTTGAATTAATTGAAATGACAGGGCGCTGCCTTCGTGAAGATAAAGTGGGACATATTGAGGAAAACCAACCCGCACTGCTTAGCCGTTTAAATATCAAAGCTGAAAATTGGCTAACCCTGGCAAAAGATTTCAGCAAGCTTTTTCATGGTGCTGTGGGGCACAGCGATGTATTGTCTGATTACTGTGCGCATAAAGGTTTAAAGCGGCGAACGAATGTCAGTTGTTGTGATAAACTTTTGGCGTAACAATTCAGTACCCATTATTCATCATATTTTCTAACTACACATCAAACCCGATGTGTTTGTCATGTCTAAAAGACAGCATTTATCCTTTTTATTTGAAGTTTTAGTAAATATTATTCGACTTTAGGATTTATAAGTAATCATTGAGCCTATTTTGAGTGGTTATGTAGCTTGTATTATCGTTTCGTTTTATGATGTTTTATAAGCGAGTGTCCTAGTTAATTCTCCTAGTTAATTCAAGCGAGTGTCCTAGTTAATTCATCCTAGTTAATTCATCCTAGTTAATTCAGGTACTGAAAATATGGGATATTAATGCAAATTAAATTAAAGTTATGGGACAGACATTACTGAGAAGTTTCCATAATAAGTTGTTAGGTGATTATGAAAGTTTGGAGCAGTTTTCTATTGTCGATTTTACTTTTGCTTTTGCAAGGTTGCGGCAGACCAGTCAATATTGATGAAATTAAGGAAGGGTTCCTTCAAAATAAAGACACTTTTGAACAACTATCCTTAATGATTAAAAAAGATACACAATTTGAAGCGTGTTTTACTGTTGGAACCGATCATATAGGTGATTTTTGGGAATATGGTAATAAATGGAATACTCTTCAAAATCCCAGGAGAAAGGTGGCATTTGAAGTCGTTTTAAACGAGGTTGGTATTTCAAGTGATAGATACGGCGAGTACATAGCACAGCTGAAGATAGTTGGCTCTGAACGTGTATCGTATTGTTCTAATATACCAAGCTTGACTAGTATCATGGTTTATCGAAGTGGATTTTCTATTTCTGGTTGTATGACTACTGTTAATATTTATGGGGACGGTTCAATGCCTGTAACTGATATTACCCCTCGTTTTTCTACTGAAATCACGCCTCTTG
Source organism: Colwellia sp. MT41 (assembly GCF_001444365.1). Taxonomy (NCBI): domain Bacteria; kingdom Pseudomonadati; phylum Pseudomonadota; class Gammaproteobacteria; order Alteromonadales; family Colwelliaceae; genus Colwellia; species Colwellia sp. MT41. Next base: position 3,903,739 of record NZ_CP013145.1, on the reverse strand, counting down.
AGGAAGGTTGGTATATAGAGCATTTCTGTGGGTAAATCACCTAAAAGCGCATTAAGAACGGACACATAACAGCTTGCTGTGTTTCGCTTCGCTCAACTATTTTAGCAAGCTATTACTTAGCCGCTTATGCGGGCGTTTTATATACATGGTTATGGATTCTACCTATGAGAAATAAAATATTATTACTAACATTACTTTGCTTGATCCAAGGCTGTACAGTTCTTGGAATGGTTATAGATAGTCAATTTCCGTCTAAAGATAATAATGATAAAAGTGAAAGCTTCTCTGAAATGGGTTTTAAAGCTGATATTGAGCTAGCAAAGTCAGTTATATATGATCAACCTCTACCGGGAAATGAACCTAAGATATTAACTGGTTGTAAATCGTTAAAAGGTAAAAAACAAGTTGAGTGCTATGAAGTGTCAAGTCAACTGAATAAAAGCCTACAAGAGCATGCTAGGCAATAGTATATAAGTAATTCAACAAGGACAAAAAACAGTTGGTTTTTGCTCCTTCGTCGCTATTTTAACCAACTATTTTTTGCCTGTTAATTGGGCGTTATGTTTACAAGGATAATTCATGAGTTACGTAGGAATCGCAAGAAATGCAGGTACGATATCAACAAATATTGAAAAACTAATCCGTAGTGGTGAAGGCTCTCAAGGTTTAAGTAAACGAATTGGTACTACTTCAACCAATATCACGGCATTTATAAACGGTAAGGCCTCTCTAGGTATTGCGAAAGCTTTAGGTACAACTACAACTAATGCACAACAATTAAGAGATGAAATTGGTAGAGAAGGTGCGATCGGTGTAATCATTGGCTTAGCTTGCGGTATGGATGCTAAGTAAACATATAAGAAATTAAACAAGGCTAAGTAATAGTTGGCTACGTTTCGCTTCGCTACACATTTTAGCCAACTATTACTTAGCCGCTTAAAATGGCGTTATATTTTTCTAGAGTGCGGAGTTTACATCCATACTTTTATGCAATATACGCACGATTAAAATTTGATTAACTTTATGCTCTTTGTAATAAATTACATGGCTGGCTTGAGGGTACTTGTTGTAGCATTCTCTAATATAATCGCAATTAATACCTAACTCTGGTTCATCGGCTAAAAATCGAAAGGTATTATCCAGTATTTTTAAATAATCATTTCTCTGTGATTTCCCCCAAGTTAATTGGGTATATTTAGCTATTTTAATTAAATCTGACTTTGCTTTCGAAGATAATAAAAACTTACTCATTAATGGTTATCTTTATCTAGCTCGGTTAATAAACTTTCATAACTGTAATCTGCAATGCCGCTTTGTTCACCTTGGATTAGCATATTGCGTAAATTTAATAGCTTGGCTTCTTGATCTTCTAAAGCTCTTAATCCAGCTCTAACAATTTCACTTGCTGAGCCATAACGACCAGTGTTAAGTTGTTGCTTTATAAATTGATCAAAATGATCGCCCAATGTTACGCTTGTGTTTTTAGCCATAATGTAAAAGCTCGTAAGTACCAATATATATTAGATTATGGTACAAAAAATATAACAAGTCACTAAAAGGACAAAAAACACTTGGCTGTTTTCGTTCCTTAACATTTTAGTCAACTGTTACTTAGCCGCTTATTGTGGCGTTATTTTGTACAAGGAAAGTTTGGTGTTTTATTGGATAAAAAAAATAATGTCGAAAGGCATTTGGTATATATTAGCAGCTACCATTGCTGCCCTTGTTGCCGGACCAGAAATAATAATAAGTATGGAACTCATGGTATTGGTAGAGTTTCTTGGAGCTTCAACATTCGTCTTAATGTATATTTCAGGTTTTAAGTTATTTTTCTCTGACGTGCTCACTAAATTAAAAAAATTCGAGTCAGGAACATTCTTTTTCATTCCATCACTTCACTTGCTGAGGTATATAAGCCATCAGCTACCAAGTAAAGGTCACTTAAAACGCATTATATTCAAATGTGAGTCCAAATGTTCTGGTCATGCCACTATAGGCAGCAATCATCTCATTATTTTTGACGACACTAGAGACAAAATATTCGTCAGTTAGGTTTCTAGCCCAGAGAAAAGCTTTCCACTGCTGATTAATATTCCCAATGCCGATCCTGACGTTAACAATAATATAGTCGTCTTGGGTAAAGCGATTATCATATGCGTAGGATTGCGGCGGAATATTCACTTCAACTGGGCTACCAGTAAAATCGGACACCTGTGTTGTCATTGTTACCTCGGCTTTAAAATCGGTATTGTAGGCACTGGTATAAGCGCCATCTATAGCAACAAAAGCAAACAATGAATCACTGATGTTCCATTCATATTTCGTTAAAATATTGGCTTGGAATTTAGAGGTAAATGGTAAAGGCGAGCCAGCAAAGACGACCGATTGGCCTAGTTGATTAAAGCCATCACCTTTGGTTATTTCTGTGTCTAAGACTCCTATCGCAGCCATAACTGTTAAGCCTGCTAAAGGTAACCATTTTAGATCTAACTCAATTCCTTGAACAAAAGAGTCGTCCATATTTCCCAGAGTAAATGCCGTTCTAAACACAGGAATGGTTTTTTTAGTTAATAATTGCTTGTCCTGATAATCATAATAGAAAATACTCATGTTTAGCTGCGCTGTACCTTCGGCTAATAATGATTTCATTCCTATTTCATAGGCATCTAATTGTTCCTGTACAACAGGGTCTAACTGACTACTGACAATTGCAGCAAGTGAAGGATAACTTCCCGCTTTAAATCCTCGGCTATATGAGGCGTAGACTGAACTGTCCTGGGTGAGTTTGTAATTGGCAGCGAGTCGCCAAGATAAGGAGTTTTCAGCTAAGGTGTCAATGATCTGGCCAGTTCTTTGACTGTCCATGCCAAAATCAATCACTGTGACACAACCATTTACCGGTGTGCCAGAGTCTTCGCCAGCAAAGAAAAATTGATTGAATAAAGCTACGCCAGGGCCGCCAATATCTTCAGTACAGCCAGTATAATCAGCTGTGTCTTCCGTGTATCTGAGTCCGGTGGTTATCGTTAATTCATCATTGATATTCCAATCAGCATTAGCAAATATCCCATAAGTGGTGGTTGCTTGAACGATAACATTACGGAGCTTATTAAAGCCAAACCCTGACATGGGCAAAATATTAACATTTGTCGCCAGTCCCCAATCTTGTGTCGTTTTATAATCAACATTACTTTTACTGTAATAGAGGCCCGCTATCCACACAACGTCATTTAGGGCTTGGGTAATTCTAAGCTCTTGTGAAAATGAATCGATCTTCCCATGCTGAAAGACATAGTCAGAAGGGACATATTCACTATCAGGTATGGTGAAATAATCCCCATGTAAATGCCCCTCATAAAAATTAGCCAGAGACCCGCCAAGTAATGTATCTAAAGGACCACCGGTTAGCTTTCTTATAAATCCGGCGGTTACGCCTGCGGTGCCACCTCGTTCATATTCAGAGCCATTATCTTTAAACTTAGTGTATCCAGTTAAGGCGGTCAGCGTCATATTGCTCGATAGTTCATGAGTAAGGCTTAAGGATATTGATGTCGTTTGGTGAGCAAGGGCAGGATTTCTGTCCGCAGTCCAATCGGCGGCACTAATATCATCACCATTACCTGGGAATAAATGTGGGTTAGCATTAACATCAAGAATAGGCTCAAAAATAGGGTATGAGGCATTGACTGGGCCACCGGCTTTGGCAGGTAAATATTCTATGGCTTGAGGGGCTAGGCTATCCGACCGGTCTTTTGAATAACCAAAACGAATTAAGGCATTGGTAACAGCGCCAATGTTAATATCAAAACTTAATCTGGCGGCGATTTTATCTTGTTTCCCTAAGGTGTCGTCACGTGACACACTTTGCTGCCAACCTTCACCTGAATGGATGATCTTGAGTGCAAATCGAGCATTGAGATCTTCAGTTAACGATCCATTGAGAAACCCTTCACCGCTATAGGTTTGAAAACTGGCAAGTGTTGCTTTAATGCCAGCATCAAAATAATCACTGGGTTTTGCGGCGATATAGTTTATTGCCCCTGCGGTAGCGTTACTGCCATATAAGGTTCCTTGTGGTCCTTTTAATATTTCGACTCGTTCAATGTCTATAATTATGCCTTTAGTCATAATTGGAAAAGGAATCGAAATTTCATCTATATAAACACCTACTGTTGCCGTGGCTTGAGCGCTGGATTCGTTAAAGCCAACGCCGCGCAAGGTATAGACCGGGGGGCCAAAAGCGGTATTGCTATAGTTAAATCCAGGTACAATTGCAGCCAGATCAGCCGTGTCTTCGATACCCATTTCACTTAACTGATCGGCATTAAATGCTGTAATGGCCATGGGTATTTCATTAATGGATTGGGTGCGTTTTTGCGCGGTCACTTCGATTATTTCAATCTTACTCTTATCAGCTGCTGTTTTTTTACTTTGAACTTGCTGAGCGTTTACATTAAAAGACATAGAAATAAAGCTAATTATTAATAGTATTATTAATTTATTTGTGGGTAAAAAATTACTCATCATATTTTCTCTCAGTGTAATTTATGACAAATATAACCAGCATATTTACCTTTAATTAAGAGAGTACTATTTCAAAATAGTTAGGGTTGGTAGATCAAACAATAGACCTTAATTAGATGTAAAGCCATTGAGATAATAACTTTGAAAATTTTTAAGTTATGGCAGAGGGCTATCAAAATAATAGCCCCGTATCACATCACAAGGAAAGAGTACTAAGCGAACATATTGTTCGAACAACATTTGTTTTCTTAATAAAGTTTCATCGGCAATGAGTATAATAGAGTTATTGCGAAAATCAGGTAAGTGAGTTTTTTAATTACCGAATAGGTAACTGCGTCTGGCTTTTAATTATTTGAATAACAGGTATAGAAGAAAACATATCAAAATGACGTATATATCCCAGTGAATTGGCTACATGCGGCTTATGCTAATCTGTATTATATTAATGATCGGTTGAAATAACTACTTTCTCTACTTTCTCTACTTTCTCTACATTCTTTGGGAAGTTAATCACAATTTTTATACCTTGTGAGGTTAATTTATCCCAAAAAATGGTGCCATTTAATCTTTGGGTAATGTGATTGTAAATAATTGTTAGACCAAGACCGGTACAGTCTGCGGTTCTTTTAGTAGTATAAAATGGTTCAAATATTTTTTCATAATCTCCCCTTGGAATACCACAACCATTGTCACGATAAATCAGGCATATATTTCCCTGATTTTCACTTACTGCAATGTTAATGACAGGTTCTTTTGTTGATTCAAAGCCGTGAATGTAGGAGTTCTTAATTAACTGTATTAATACTTCAGAGAGAGAATGTTGATAACTAAAAGCTTTAATATCGCTGTTTATTTCTGTGATTATTTTGATTGAATGCTCTGATAAAATGGCTTGGTGGGACTTAACAATTAGATCAATTAACTGGTTAACAGAGAATTGTTGCACATCATCTGATTTTTCATGTAAAGAAAGTGCTTTAAAATTATGGATGAGCTTAATTGATTTATTTAAGTTGAGTTTGAGTAACCTCAAGCCTTCCTGATAGCTATTCTCTAGTCTAACAAGATCTTTTCTGGTGAGTTTTTGTTGTTTTATTTGCATGAATAGTTGTTCAATTTTATGTTCTATATGGCTAATTGAGGTGTTAATTATGCCTAGTGGTGTATTAAGTTCATGAGCAACACCTGAAACTAAGCCGACAAGCGAGGCCATTTTCTCAGCTTCTATTAATTGTGATTGGGTACTTTTCAGTGCCTCAAGTGTACTAGACAATTCATTGGTACGTTGTTTTACTCTGAGTTCTAATTGCTGCTGGTTCGCGTTTATTTTGTTTTCATAAACGGTAAAACGTCGGGCCAAATATTTAGTTAGCAATAGTGATAAGCTAATAAAAGAGAGTGTCACAAAAAAACTTAATCCCAAAAGGCGGAATAATTGGCTTCTATTTTGTTGAGCGATATTTTTTTCACGTTTTGCAAGGTAACTATCTGTTTCACTTTTATAAAAACCGGTACCGATGATCCAATTCCATTGTAAAAAATTACTAATAAAGCTAATTTTTTGAGCTGAGTTACCCGTGCTTGGCATTATCGGACTAAGATAATTTAAATACCCTCCCCCTTGCTTGCCTATTTCAATAATTTTCTTGCCTGCCGTGACCACATTCTCATCTGCATTGTCATATAAGTTAGTTCCCTGATAACTTTTTCGATAATGAGAAATTACATTACCTTGATAATCCAATATAAAAATATAGCCATTTAGGCCAAATCTAATATTTGAAATTCGCCCTACCATGCGTTGTTTAATATCATTTTCAACATCAATTAGGTATTCACCGGTACCTATAAACCAGTCGTACGGGGCGAAATGCTTACCAAAACCAATTTTCTCAAACTCTTGTTCTTTATTGTCTGGTTTAACAAACCACCAGTGATAGAAATATTCGCCATGTTCTTTGGCTAATTGACCTAAATCACGAACAATATACTTTCCCCTTATGTCTTGAAAATTTGCCATTGAAGTCCCTTCTATTTCTGGGATAATAGGGTGCATAATACTGAGACCGTTAGTTTTATAAATAAAAAAATAACCACGTCCATCATTAAAACGAACATTTCTTAAGGCATCGGAAATTAATTTGGTCACTTCTTTTTCGGATTTGTTTTTATTGTTATCAAAGATATTGGTTGCAATGCTATGAGCTTGATAAATATGTTCTTTAATATTATCTTTTAATGTTTTTTCTGTACTGTCTCTTTCGTAAGTTATCTGTTGTATTAACTGTTCAACTTGTGCCTTAATCAATTCTTTTTCGGATGCGATAAAATCTTGCTTAAGACTTTGAATATCAGCACTAAGTTGCACTTTGTTATGATTGAGGACGATAAAAATTGTTAAGCAGGCGAATGCAGTAACTATCAGGGGAGGGATTATTTTTATTAGCCGTAGTAGCTTTTTATCATGGATTACTTTCACGAATCAACTCACCTTTGATTATAAAAAACAACATAAATATTAATCAATAGCCTAGGGAAATATTGCACCCCCTTTAGTAGTATAAACAACCTGCTATCGCCTATATTGATATGATAGAAGTTGCTAATTTATCATCATTATCTAGGTTTCTTCATAGTATATACCTAATCATAAATGTTGAGATTAAATGTATTCGTTGAAAAATATAACTTATGCTTATGCTTATGCTTATCTTATCGGGGCCATAATGCTCAAGTACATACTCAGATTATTGCTAGAAGGAGCACTAAATCATTGCCAGTTTTTAATGGTTTTTATTTACTTTTCTTGCATACAGGAACAGGTTATAGAGTAGGTTTTTCGAGGGAATAAGATGGTTGGCTAAAGGGCGCTGAATCCACGACAACCGGAATGACAATCAGGTTGTCGGTATAGGATTTACTTGGATTAACGTGTTTCAAGCTAGATATTATTTGTATTGTTCCTGTCATATCTTGGATTTAAGCAGAAGTTATTAGCTTTGCAAACTCACAGAATAGTACCAGAGATAAATTTTGTTTATTTATTATCAATATTTAAACTTTTATGTTCATTAAATTTATATCCTAGCGCTTGATAAGCTTTTTCTCGTTTCTTCCACATACGCTTTAATGTCTATGCCATTGCGGCTAACTAAACTTACCCGTTACTGACAGTCGAATTAAATATTCGGCTGTCAGTATGAACTACAAAAACCTAAGGAAAATAATTAAATGAGTAACAATATTTCAGATAGCGCTTTGAAAGGGGCAACGACTGGCGCATTGATAGGCGCACGATTTGGTGCGCAAAGCGGAAGTTACACCACCGTTATTTCTAACGTCCGCTTCAAGCTCATTTCTGCCATTGGAATTCTAACCTGAAATTATTTTCTAGCTACGAAACTAATGCCAAAACGTCTATTTCAAACGCTCTGACCCCTTAATTTATAAGTACAAACTATTTGTCTTATCAGCTAATATGAGTATAAATGACAGCGTGGGGAAAAATATGAAAAATATACTGTTTATCACCGCAGATCAATGGCGAGCCGATTGTTTGTCCTCGATGGATCATCCCTGCATCAAAACACCAAATTTAGACAAGCTTGCAGAAGATGGTGTGCTCTTTAAGAATCACTACGCTCAAGCGGCACCGTGTGGCCCCGCAAGAGCCAGTCTTTATACTGGTATGTATTTACAGAATCACCGGATTGTTCAAAACGGAACCCCCTTAGATGCCAGGCATACCAATATCGCTTTAGAAGCCCGAAAAGCTGGCTACGATCCACTGCTGTTTGGTTATACCGACATGAGTCCTGACCCTCGAACCCGTGCGCCTGGGGATCCTGATTTAAGGCGCTATGAGGGCGTTTTACCGGGGATGACGCCAGCGGTGTTACTCAATAGCGAGGCGATCCCCTGGCTTATCTATCTTAAGGGAAAAGGCTATGAAACCCCGCTGGGCCCCTGGGAAGTCCATCAACCGGTTAAAAACTTTGCCGATGCCAAAAATCGGGGGCCATCTTTCGCTCCGTCCCGCTATAAGGCCGAGGACAGTATCACCGCATTTCTGACCGATGAAGTGCTCAAATATCTGTCCATCAAACAGGATAAGTCCTGGTTTATTCATTTGTCCTATCTACGCCCACATCCTCCGTTCGTCGCCCCCGAACCTTATCACGATATGTATAATCTTCAGGATATTCCTCCGACGGTAAAAGCCCAAACGGCTGAGATCGAAGGCCAACAACATCCCTGGCTATCGCATTATATTAATAATCAGACACAGCAGCTCTGGTATGGCCACGATGCCACAACCAATGTCACCCTGGATGGTGCCGAGGTGGATCAAATCCGCGCTACCTACTATGGCTTAGTGTCTGAAGTCGATCACCAGATAGGCCGTCTAATCCATTTTCTCAAGGAAAATAATCAGTATGACAATACTCTGATTGTTTTTACCACTGACCATGGGGAGCAGTTAGGCGATCATTGGTTGTTTGGTAAGTCTGGTTATTTTGATCAGTCCTTTCACATCCCGCTGATTATTCGTGATCCCGACAGTGATGCTAAAGCAGGACAGAAGATTGAGGATTTTACCGAATCGATAGATGTGTTCCCAACTATTTTAGATTGGATAGGGCTGGAGACGCCTTCGCAATGTGACGGCTGGTCGCTACTTTCTTTTTGCAAGGGGCAGAAACCCAATGTCATCAAAAAAGAAGTCCATTGGGGATATGATTTTCGTGACACGGAAGGTCGAAATGTGCAAAAAAACTTGGGTCTGAGAATAGATCAATGTACGTTAAATGTGATACGCGATAAGAAGTTTAAATATGTTCACTTTACGGCGTTACCGCCGCTGTTATTTGACCTTGAGAAAGATCCGGATGAATTGGTTAATTGTGCCGATGATCCTGCTTATATTACCGTGGTGACAAAATATGCTCAAATGTTACTGTCTTGGCGAATGCAGCACGACGATAGAATACTATCGAATACCTGGATAGGCCCAAAAGGACCATTAGAAAAGAAAGACCCTAAACCCTCACACACAGAGAATAAGAATAATTCTATGCTGAAAAAAAACATTGTAGAAGAGTATTAGCAGGCCAGTAGAACGTTGGTAACGTGCTCTGAATCAGGAGTAAAAGACTATATTGTGGTAATAACAGCCCTTAAATCTGATTATCAGCAAGTGCTAATTATAGTGGGTAATTACCCAGATATTTTGATTTCAACGGACTTATATTAGAAAGAATAGGGTGGCTAAAAGGAGTTGAATCCACGGTAAATGAATAATGGCATCACTGGTGATTCTTTAGAGTATAAATTTTTACTGAATAAAAAGAATGGGGTGGTTAAAGGGAGTTGAATCCACGGTAAATGAATAATGGCATCACTGGTGATTCTTTAGAGTATAAATTTTTAACAAGGAAGAAAGAATGGGGTGGCTAAAGGGACTTCAATCCACGACAACCGGAATCACAATCCAGTTGTCGGTATAAGATTTACTTAGTTTGACCTGTATCAAGCTAGATATTACGTGTGTTGCTCATGTCTTACTTTGTATTTAGGTGTAGTTTATTAGTTTTGCAAACTCACAGAATAGTACCAGAGATAAATTTTGTTTATTTATTATCAAAATTTAAACTTTTCTGTTCATTTAATTTATACCCTAGCGCTTTATAACCTTTTTCTCGTTTCTTCCACATACGTTTTAATGTCGGAAAATCATCAATGAAATCGTAAACTTGAATAACAGTTTTGGTACTCCATTCACGTTGAATTCGTCCAACATATTGCGCTAAAATCCCCTTCCAAGCTATCGGTAGCGTTATAAATAGAGTATCTAAATGAGGTAAATCAAAACCTTCACCAACGTATTTTCCTGTAGCCAAAATAACCACAGCATCATCTCCTTCTGGCTTGTTAGATAATAAAGCTATTCGCTCTTGCCTTTGCTTTGTTGAAATACCACCATGTAGTTCAACAACCTTTATCCCTTTATCAGCCATCAATTTAGCAAGTAATTCAATATGCTCTTTTCTTTCAGTAAGCACCATCACTGATCTGTCATTGTTTACGGACTGCTTAATGCTGTTAACGATCAGTTCATTTCTTGCTTGATCACAAACTAAGTGTTTATAAACTTGGGATATGTGTGGTTTAGTTTCTGGAATTAACCATTCTGGAGGAAAACTAGTATTAGTCTTAACTACCTTCACATGTTGTTCAAAATTACTGGTAGTAGTTGCTGCTTTATAAACAACAGAGCCTATTTGGAAGTGCATTAATTTTTCTAAACCATCTTGGCGTTTAGGTGTTGCCGTAAATCCGTGAATATATTTAGCATGCACTGACTTTATCAAACACTCGTAGTTTGATGCTGGCAAATGGTGACATTCATCTATTAATATCTGACCATATTTTTCAATGGCAGGTTTAATGTCAATTCCATTGCGGCTAACTAAACTCTGATAAGTAGCGACATCAACTTCATAGGTTAGATTATCTTTGCCACCTAATAATGAGCCAACTTCCACATTAGTTAAGAATACTTTTATCCGTTCAAGCCATTGCTCAGCTAATTGGCGGTTATGAACCAATATTAATGTATTCACTTTCCTTTTTGCGATAAGAGCTAATCCTGTAACCGTTTTACCAAAGCCTGTCGATGCAACAAAAACCCCAATTGATTGTGCAAATAAAGCATCAACAGCTTTTTTCTGTTGGCTTTTAAGTTTACCCGTGAACTTTATTTTTTCTAATTTTATACCAGAAAATCGTTTGTCGCTGTATTCAATCTCTATTGCTTGGTCTGAGATGATACGAGTAACTTCGGCTAAGCAACCTCTAGGTAAGATTAAATAACCATTTTCTATATGTGCGGAACAAATATATCGACTTGTACCAATCGTTGATAAACGTAAGGCTTGACGTTTGTAAAACTCAGGATTAGAAAACACTGCACAATGCTTTAACTTAGAAGTCAGTTTTCCTGGTAAATTAGCGATTGGAACATATAACTGATTAGCTAGCGTTAATGTGATCATCGAAGGACAATCATTGATCTTAATGCTGTTATCATCGTTAAATTTCTTCCATGGCTCATTCTTTTCAATGTCATCTGGTGCTCTTTCAATATAAGTGTTTAACTGTTTCAGAGTTGATTGAAGTTGAGATTTAGTTACCTTTCGAGTAGCTGCCAATATTGACCACTGATCATTATAAGGAATGCCTTCATTGTTAATGAAAACACTATTGTTATTTTTTCTTGGCTCTAACTGTAGTGGTAATGCAATGAGATTACCAAAACCACCCTCTGGCATAATATCTTGATTGGGAAATAGCCTATCGAAGCAATCAAATGATAGTAATGGATAGAGTTCCATTGTTTTACGAAGTAAACCATTGCCTAATCGCCGAGCATCACTAGCAGCTACCGCTTCCGAGAAGAAGATCCATATATGACCACCATTCCCACTTCTTGAACGTTCTAATAGATAGGGAATATTTAATGATTCGCAAGTCGTTGCAAATGCAGATGTAGCCTCAAACCAGTCCTCTTTATCAAAATCTGCTGCAAGTAAATACGTTGAATTATCACTTAAGAGAGGGTAGATACCCATGGTTTTTAACCCTTTTAAATGTTCGTAGACAGCTTGATGGTCAGGTATTTTAAAGTTCTGGTTTTTACATTGAGTACAACTGATTTTAGGTTTGTTGCAAATTTTTGGCTTCCATTCATTCCAGCAAGCAGGTGAATAACCACTTCTACCATTTTTCGATTCCCATCTAAATGGGTAAACATCGTTACGGCCTTTAAAATATGAAAGAAAAAGGTCAATTTTAGCTTCAGGAGAGGCGTGTAGATTGAAGTTTTGGGCTAATTCAGCTTCATGTTGCGTTATTAACGCTTGGCGATCATTAAGCAAAGCAAGCCGCTCTTCATTTAATAATTGAAGACGGGCATCTATTTTGGCAAGTTTATTAATATGACTTTCAGGCATGATTATAATTTTACCAAAATACGATTAGAAATGTTTTGAGAGATCCATGCGTTGATGAAGAATACGAGCAACATCAATACCGTTATCACTGACTTGATCTCTTTACTTAATAGTAGGCAATATGTTTTTCTACAGGAAAGCTTCTAGCACCATTATAAATATCATTTCTTTCTCTACCGAAATCAGGATATTGAGCAAGTTTCAATAATGCTGCATCTATGGTTTGAGCATAGACCTTTGCCTGGGTGCTTCCCCAAGATTCAATTGTTGTTGAAATTATTTTGAATAAATCTTCTTCAGCTAAAGGAGATAACCTATAGTTCGACATTGGTGGTCTTGCTGGTAGACTTTCCATCTACAGAGAGGGAGGCTTGTTCGAATATATCCATTACGCTGTGCTTTGATGATTCACCAGCCGCTAGCTGTTTAAAACCTTTCGCTACTTCTTCACGCAATATTTCAAGTTGCTTGTTTTTAGCAACGTCTTTCTCAAATAACATTCTTAATCCATCGCGGATTACTTCACTTGCTGAAGTATATAAGCCATCAGATACCTTCTCAGTAATTCTTCGCTCGAATTCTTTACCTAAAGTAATATTCATCATTAACACTCCAATCATTGTATGTTTATATTATGCGCATGATACGTGCATTACTCAAATTAAACTTTGTTTATCATCTTCCCAGCTTTTCTTACGCTTTCGTATTGATGGTAAGTAATGCTGATTGAAGAATTCATTGAGAGTTAATCGCTGTTGGCTATCTCGTTCAGCTTTAGGGTTAATACCTTCGCTCAAGCTAACACGATATTTTTGAGAAATTTTACGGGCTGTAGAAACATTAATATCGGTGATGCTACCTAGGCCAATACTCTGTTTACGACCATTAAAGGTATAGCGAAATAAGAAACGCTTATTACCTGTCTTGCCTACTAAACATTTAAGACCAATAACTTGGGTATCGCAGTATTCTACATCGGTTGAAGCTGAGTTTGATGGGTTGTTAGGTAAGGCCTTGATGACCTTGTCAGTGAATTTAAATCGTTTGAGCATAATTAATTCCTTAGAGGTTAATCTAAGAATTTAATATATGCTTATGAGCGATTTAGTTTCGGTTAAGGGCCTGTAATATCACAAAAGTGGCTAATTATTAGGTGTATTGATCTAACTAGTCAATTACACGCGCTCCAGGTATATACCCCCCCGATAGGGCTATTTTCTGCTTCAAGCTTACATCTGAAACTGTTGGTAAATTAAGGTGTTCTTGAATGAGTTGAAACTCTGAGACTAAGCTTGTCATGTCAATATTTTCAATAAGTACACGATGATCATTCTCCACATCAAAGTTTGCAATGTTATTGCTATTGCAAAATGAAATTACTAAAGTATATTTTAGAGTTTTAGATAAAAACACTTTAAATTCAATGCAACTTGAAGCAGTGAAATCAGACTGAGATAAAGTTAACGGATTTCTATGATAATATTTTATTAATCTATCCACTTGTTCAAATGTACTTCTGCTATTTGGCTGAAATATCTCACTGAATATTTCAGTGCCACTTATTACAAACTCGCTAGTAAGTGATTTACTAACACTCAATAGTTCTGTCTCATTTAAGAAACCAAACTCCACTTCTGGCAATAAGTCGTAACGTAAAGATAATAATCTATAAACAATATGTTCAGACTTATTTGCTATTCCTTTTGAGTTAGGCGTTATACCGAACTCTGTCAGTGCATCACACAACTGTTTTAATTGCATAACATTTGAATTTATTGATTGAGTGTGTAACTCAGCCCCCTCTTTAGAGTTAATAAATTTAGTTAATACTTCCAAAATAAAGGTTTGTTTTTTATTACGTTGTAACTTCAAATTATCACATATGATTTCGAATTTTGAAGAGAAGCTCTCTTGAGTGCTTTTATGCTTAAGTGCTTTATATAATTTAATTCCATATTGTTTAATTACGATATCTGAGTATGACTTAATAAAATCCTCTGTTGTTGAATAGTATGAAGCTGATGTGTACCAGCCAGAACTTCTACTAGGGAAACCGAAGTCTGCTTCCATCTTTGCAAGTATCTCATTATCAATTTTATAATTTCCATTTTTGGCTTCAGATACTCTTGATGGTTCTAGATCGTAATATTGAGATATTTTGCTTTGATTCCATCCCTTTGCTTTGTAAGCTGAAATTATATGGTTGATGATTTTAACACTATCTTCTTTTGTATACTCTTTCATAAAAACTCCTAAATAGATTGAGAGTTAGTATACGCAGGAAAATAACCATGTCATTACAGGTTAACTGTAATTAACCTGTAATTTTAGTTGGATATTTACAGTTTTAGGTTGGTTTGAGCTTCTGAAGCCTTAATGTCATATTTTCAGGTGCTATATTGAATTCTTAGTCAGGATAATTGTCATTAGTAAGAGAAAAAGCGCTATCTTCACTTTTGTGAATAAAATTTATAGTCCTAAAATCCAGAAAAAAGTACCGTAGTCAGACAATAACAATTCAAATCAGCAGAATTTAATCAGCCTAAGCCAATGCTAATGGAATACACAGCTTCTTTGTAGTAATTGACAGTAATAGGATCGTTATAGATTTACCTGGGTACAGGATATGCACAGGGGCAGTTTATGCAGCACGGATTTATTGATTATAAAATTCAAGAAAATAAAAGCTAAATTGATTGTAAGCAGGGCTGTTACTGGGTTTATGGATATTTACTAGGGAAGAAAGAATAGGGTGGCTAAAGGGAGTTGAATCCACGGTAAATGAATAATGGTATCACTGGTGATTCTTTAGAGTATAAATTTTTTACAAGGAAGAAAGAATAGGGTGGCTAAAAGGAGTTGAATCCACGGTAAATGAATAATGGCATCACTGGTGATTGTTTCTAGCTTTAGATTTTTACTGAATAAAAAGAATAGGGTGGCTAAAAGGAGTTGAATCCACGGTAAATGAATAATGGCATCACTGGTGATTCTTTAGAGTATAAATTTTTAACAAGGAAGAAAGAATGGGGTGGCTAAAGGGACTTGAACCCTCGACAACCGGAATCACAATCCTGTGACCTGAAGTTGGTAGGGCATACTGTAAATGCATTGAGTTGGATCTAGTTGCAACGTGCTGCTGAGGTATTTAGATTGAGTTGGATCCTGTTAGTCTTCAGTACGCACAGGATCCGCATAAGGATATTTTACCCCCCCCCTAAAACTACATTAACACTTCAAACATTAGTTAATATATAATCCATTATTTGTAATAATGACAAAAATAAAAAATTATTATCATACATACAAATTACTGTATATAATCACAGTAACCTTGTTGCAGTTATTTTGTCTGTTGAGCAAATATGAATCACCTAAAAGATATTGAAAAATACAGTAAGCTGTTATCAGATGACTTTTTTACAAAGGCTAGTGGTTGCTATTACACCCATGAAAATGTGTGTCAAAACTTATGCCTACAATTAAAAGCCAGTATTGATGTTTTGAGTAATGAAACATTATCTATTATTGATCCATTTTGTGGAGATGGAAGGCTACTTATTAAGTTTATTCAGTTATTTCAGATAACTCAAAAGTGGAAAGTAGAGCTATGGGACGTAAACTTAAGCGGACTTGAGTTTGCTTCTAGGGAAATGGAACGGTTGAAATCGAATGGTTATAGTATTGACTACACAGTATTTCATGGTGATTCTTTCAAAAAATCTATAACTCATGATTGTAAATTCGATGTTGTCATCACTAATCCTCCATGGGAAAACATTAAGCCCGATATACGTGAAATTAAGAATTTACCTGAACATGCGAAAGAATCTTATAAATTAGAACTAAAAAAATTAGATGGATTCATGGAGTTACATTTTCCGTCTTCCCAGCCATTAAAAAAGTTTGCAGGTTGGGGGACAAATTTATCTAGAGTGGGCATGGATGTATGTAATGGTTTAGTCAAATTGAAGGGTTTAATTGGTATTGTTATGCCTTCATCTATTATTGCGGACTCACAATCTGTTACATTAAGAAAAAAAATACTTCTAGATTTTAATATCCTAAATATAAATTATTACCCTGCAGAAGCAAAATTATTTGGTAAAGCTGACGTAACTTCAGTCACTATTGTTTATAGAAATATAGCTAGTCAAAAAATTAACCCATCAATAACAAGATATGATAAAAATCTTAAAGTAATAGAAAAACAAACTGTAGAAATAGATAGAAAATTCTTAAAAGAAAATAGTTATATTATCCCTATATCCCATGGAATTAAAACTATTGAAATTTTTTATAAGCTCATTAGTAATTCTATGGCTTGGGGAGATTATGAAGCATCAATTGATAATCAATTATGGGCAGGTCGAGAAGTAGACGAAACCCGTATTGGTAACTTCCTTTCTGAAGATAGCGCTAATATGAGTTTACCATTCTATAAAGGGCGAATGATTGATAGGTATGCTTTAAAGGAGGAGCCTAACTTAAATTATTCTAAAGTTGGATGGGTACCACCTTCCTCATCAAAGTTTTTACGAATTGCATGGAGAGATATATCAAGACCAAGCCAAAAACGAAGGGTTATGGCCACATTAATTCCAGCAAATAGTATTTCAGGTAATTCATTAGGAGTCGCTTATTTTAAAAATGGGGATGAAAAGTTACTTAAAGTTCTATTAGCAATATTTAATTCGTTTTGTTTTGAATTTCAACTGAGAAATTTTTTGTCTACTGGGCATGTTTCGCTATCAGCTATAAGAAAAATCGGTTTACCTCCAATAGATAAGTTATTAGCATATTCTTTTCTTTCTGAGTTAGTAGACCAAGTTATTCAAAACGACGATACACAAGTACCTGTGATTGAATCATATGTTGCTTGCAAACTATATAACTTGTCGAGAGCTGAATACTTGCTAATAATAGAAAGTTTTAGCAAAGTTACAGCAGAAGAAAAAGTAGCTTACATAAGAGCTTTCGATGAAATAAATACAACTCAACTTTCACTTAGTGTATGAGGATCCTTTAGATATTATGAAGAATATAGACGAAATAATTATACCAAATCATAAGTGTTCAAAGTTAAGCGATATTGATATGGCTATTGTTCATTCAGTACCTCCGGGCGGAAATTGGAAAAACATCCCTTTAAGTATACCTTCTAAACGTATTGAACAAATAAGGGAGAGCTATGCTCAAGGAAAAGGAAGTCGTTCAACATATTATGGACGACTTTTAAAGAACATGCCTTCCTATACAATGAATACATATTTCAATCGTCCTGGGAATGGTTGTCATATTCACTATGAACAAAACCGTGTGCTTTCACAACGAGAAGCCGCTCGTTTACAGTCTTTCCCTGATTCTTTCGATTTTTCTGGCTCTATGGGAGCGATCAACACTCAAATAGGTAATGCAGTCCCCCCTTTGTTGTCATTTCAAATAGCTGAAACCCTCACTAAGAAGTTGGGTTCAAAGGGCTGTTACATTGATCTGTTTTCTGGGGCAGGTGGTCTTGGTCTAGGGTTTAAGTGGGCAGGATGGGAGTCTAAACTAGCCAGTGATATTGAACCTAAATACCTAGAGACGTTTGCTAGGCATATACACCCCAATACAATATCTGGCAGTTTAAGCGATCCTAAAATATTTGACTTACTAGTAAATGAAGCAATAAAAATAAAGAAAGAAAACTCAGACAAGCCTTTCTGGATTTTAGGTGGACCTCCATGCCAAGGTTTTTCAACCGCTGGAAATGCACGTTCAATGGAAGATGATAGAAATCATTTATTTCAAGATTACAAAAAATTCATTGAAAAAGTACAACCGGATGGTTTTCTATTTGAAAATGTTGCTGGTCTTTTAAGTATGCAAAAGGGAGCCGTATTTGAGGAAGTTAAATCAGCCTTTAATTCTGTTGTTCCTTCTCTGCAAGGGTGGGTCTTAAACAGTGAAAACTATGCTATTCCACAGCGTAGAAAAAGAGTTTTCTTAATAGGTTTTTCTAAACATGGTGAGTCTCTCGATGCTCCTCCCCATTTGACACAATTAAAAAATGGAAAATTAAATAATCCTAATGTCCTGCCTGCAATATCAGTAGAAGAAGCATTATCAGATTTACCGGCAATATCTCATAATCAAGATGGCTCTTCATTGGAGTACAAAACGAGCGCAGTTACACTTTATCAAAAGCTAATGAGAGGTGAAATTACCCCCTCTGCATATGTAACTAACTTTTTATGATAATATTCCGAATATAAATAATAGAAACATAGGCTATTTGCTATATTCGGAATCTATTCATTACCCTCTTACGTATCGATCATCATCCCACATATTAGCTAAATCAGTTGCTACAGCATTCATCCCTTCGACTAATAGAGCTTTGACATGTTCATATGGTTTGAAAGGTAAATTGGGCACTTTATTTACAACTTCCCTTAGCTGTATATCAAAACCTGTATCTATCGCTGTTTTAACCGACTCATTCAATAGCACATGCTCTTTGCCTAATGCATTAAGGTAATCAATACATTCGACTAATTTAAATTCGATTTGTTCAGACGCGACAAGGAAAGTATGCCTATTTTCTTTCGATGAGTATGAATCTAGTGCTTCAAATCCAATCCTTAATCTACGAGATTTTTGTTCTTCCGAATATTTAACCACCCGTTCTGAATGCTGTAACTCATTATATACGGTGAGGTAATTAACAGCTTTAAGACTGTTAAATTCGACATTAAAATTTGCACGCTCTAATTCTAATAGATAAGAAAGAAATGCATATTCACCTCTGGTCTTCATTTGACTTAAAAGGTACATTGCATTTCGCTGATTATCCCTCATTATTTTAGATAATCTACGAGCATGTTCATCATTTTTAACTTTATCTTTTAAAATATTCCATATAGGCTCCGCATACCAAGAGCAAATTGTAATACCTTTCTTTTCAGCTTCTTTTAAATGTAATATATCCCATTTACTCATTCTATTATTTTTAGCTGAATTTGCCGCTTTACTTAATAAATGGAATTCAGGACGATGACAGAATCCGAGAGATATAGGGCCTATATGATCTGGAGATGGAGGACCTTCGCCTCCATCAGCGCATGGTTCGTCTCTCATATTAGAGGAAACTTGCCCCATTAAACGATCTGCAGCTATCCAATCACCATCAGCCCAGTATTCAAAAACACGGCGATCTGTCGTGTAACTTCTCAAATTCTTATCACTTCTTCCTTTATCTGCCTGTCCTCTACAGCATTTATTGAAAGAATGAAAACCTTCGAACCTGTCTGGCGCATTTGACATCGCTCCAGGACTTAAAGTTGATGGCTCTGCAGGAATATACGACTCCTCAATCCAAGCTAACCAATCATCCAAATTATCACCGAGTTCTGGTATCGAGATGTTTTTTGCCTTTAATAAAGAAGGCAAGTTTCTTAATACTGTATCTCCGTTGGTTTCATATAGATCACTAACTACATTTAAAATAGTGTCAAAAATTTTAACCTTTATTTCATCTGGAAATAGCTTATTTATTCGTTTTAAAAGTATATGAGATGGGTACATATATTTTATAAACATAAACTTTCCACAACGTTTACATGGTTTTTCTGAAGTGGGATGAATGAGTTTTGCGGTTTTACTTATCCATTGGTTCTGATTCACATCAATACCCTCAGATTTTGCTTTTTCTTGCCACCATTCTAACCTATGCTGATGGGTATACTGATACAAGCCACCAGACCTATTCGAAGGTGCTTCCCATTGAATTTTCCCATCACTTTTTATAGCATCCGGCATATTTGCGTATATTTCATTTGTTGCCATAAAAACCATGTATTCAACAAATTTTGGATGCCATCCCTGACCTTTACTACCGTACAATAAAGGATCTGTGATTATGTCTACTTGCTCACTCATAGTTATTAACTATCCATATTAACTAGAAAAATACAAATATATCATAACTATTTTAATCAATTGCAAGTTTATGTTTGTAGATAGACATTGAGTTGGCTAGAACTCTATAACTCACTACTAGATATAAAAGTGATAATGGTTAAGTTGCCACCTTCGCAGGCTCAGCTAACAGCTTAACCATTATAACCCTCATTTCTACTACTATGGCTCAACACGGAACCAATCAAGGGGGCAAACTACAGTGCCCAGCCTTAAACAAATATCTCTTAATTAAAGCATCAGTTTAAGCAAACGAGCAATTGGTTAATCATCCAATAAAAACTCAGCATCAACAAACATTAATCGGCCAGATAACCAGACCTAAAAATATTCCCCCCTCCGGCATCAACTTTCAACTACAGTTTTATTATCTGGGTGACACCATATTTTTCCAAGCATGATAATTTGAAAGGTCCAGTTCAAGTTGATAAAAAAATTGACGCTATTAAATGCTTGAGCAATCAATAATATTAGAAAAGACACGATTAGTTGAGTTCTCTCATAACAACCATATATGGGAGAAATTATTTTTATTTTTTGTAATCATTAAGGCAAATTTTTGGATAAGTCGCAAGACTGCTTTCCGCCGCTTTCAGATGGTTTACGCTGCAGTCTCAGCAAAAATAACACCCTGCTCGAAACGAATACAATTTATGACGATAAGCTTGTCGACATGATTTGTTCGGTGTAATACCGATAGACTAAACCCATTAATCATTGTTTGATTAATGGGTTTATTGCGTTTTTACTATTATATAAAACACATTTAAAAGGTAATGATTAGAAGCTTAAGTTTTAACACTACGGAAAGAGACTTGAGATGCTAACTGCTTATATAAAGGATGGATAAGTTTAACCTGCTCAATATTTTCGGGCACATCACCTAAGTAGGTTAACCAATTATTAAGCTTCCAGCTAGGTGCAAATTTAGAGAATAATGTTATAAAACTCCCGCTACAAAATATAGTTACTTTTTTACTTTCATCAAAATGAATAGTTTCCTTGGCTATCAATAACATTTGGTAAAAAGATCTTAAATTAATGGATCCTTCTACTTCGGTTCGGGTAAACGGATAGTCTAAGTTTTTATATAGACGACGCTCTTTTCGGTGAATAGTAAACGAGTTACTATCAGGATTTGAAACACTTGTAAGCACCACTGTAGCCTTTAACCCCATATTAATAGAGTGACTCAAAAGGAGCTTTTTGGGAACTGGAAAGGCTATGCTCTTTTCTCTAGCAATAGACTTATAATCACTCCAAGCAACACGAGCCTGTTTCATTGTAGGGTAATTACGAAGTTTACCATCATCATAATCTTTAACTTGTTCTAGGGCTTCTTGATATGAGGTGTATATACCGGGAATATGACCGTTTACAACGACATGGTAAATAGGTGTTATTAGCATAATTTAATACCTTTATGATTCTTAATGACTGTATAAAAACAACCACAGTTAAGCTAATGCTTAGGAAAAATGAATGTATGACGATGAGCTAATAGGAATGAACCATATCAAGCCCATCGTTATATTAAGTGGTCTTAACGGTAATCTGCGAAGGCTTGTACTGCCTCCTCCATAGTTCTAAAGCCTTGATGTTTAGCATCAGGAAAACCATCTACTAACGGTTGGACTTCTGCATACGTTTTGAATATGCCAGTTTGATGACCAATGAAAACTACGTAGGCTTTCTTTTTAAATTTTTTGTATTTATAAGTCATAATGACTCCTTGATAATGAATCTGAAAATTAAGTGATTAGAGGTATATTGACGATGTGGTAATTGTTAATACTTATACCCCAACGACCAAGTTACACATTAACTACAGCCCATATAAAACAGGGACTGTAGTTTTTGTGGTAAACGAAGTTATATTGACGACATTAATTGTTTGAGCTCCAAGTGATACTCGGGGGCAATCATTGCCTGATAGTCAAAGTCAGGAAATATAATTAATATGAGTTTTAATACCTTGATAACGTTAGCGGTAAGCGGAACAGCACCCGTTATTACCTTGGCCTTTTTAGCTGAACTGATCGCGTTAGGCTTAACACCATAACCAAGCGTGACACCAAACTGTTCCTGCGCAATAACCCGTAGAAAGAGGCGTACTAGGAACGCATCAGCAGTTTCATCAACTTTAAGATTCACCCCTTTAAGATTCTTGGTTCGTCGAAGCTTCACAAATTCATCCCAAGAAGCATAATCAGCCAGTGTTTTCATATTATTGTTGGCACGCCATCTAGTGAAAAAAAGACGGTCTTGCTCTAAAGTTTGAAGATCCTCATAAGGCACACTACCCATGGCAACGTGCTTCACACCGTTAACCTCGACTTCGATTGGAGGTAAAAGCTTACGCTTTAAATCAGGCTCAAGATTTAAGCGACACATCTTAGGTACCATCATCAAATCTTGTTGACCTATAAACTGAGGTCGGGTAGCAGTTAAATGACTAGCATCTGTCTTTGTTTGAGGGGTTCGGTTTAAATATAGGTCCACCATATAAGCATTTTGATCTTTACAATTATTTGGTGTTTTAACGCCTGCTTTAGCAATAATTGAAGGGTGACCATCACAAGGTTTTAATGTGAGTTGGCCACGTGTTTTAAGTACTAAAAGCTGATTAACACGATGTTTTTCTTCTAATATATCACCACCTGTATCATCCATGCGGTGATATGACTCTCGAAATAAATTACAGACAGGTGAGTCAATCGGTATCTCTGTTAGGGGGGCATCAGTAATAAAACCATCAGTAGTAACAGATAAAACTGAGTAGGGAGTGGGAATAGCATTTATCATGTCGCCTATCACGGCTCTAGCAAGTCCAGTAATATATGCAGCAAAGTAAGGATTGGTAACGACTGAGGGGGAAACAGGCTTACTTAAACCAGAAGAAATTTCAAAGCTGGTTTTTGACTTTACGCCCTGTGCAATTTTACCGTATAAAGTGTTAGACAACTCCTTAAACATACGATCTTCAAAGCTACCCTTTTCGGCTTTATTTCGCTCAGCACGCATTGAATGCATGAACGGTACACAGAAATAGTCATCATTTAACCAAGGGATGATTAAACCCTCTTTGATGACAATCTTGACGCCTAAACGACGTGATACATCAATCTCCTGAGCGGTACAGTATGAAAAACCTTTTTGCGTAAAGACAAGCATGTCACTGTCAGTACGTACTGGAAGGGTGGGATATTGAACGCTTGTTGGAAACTCAAATTCAACCCATGCTAAACCAAATACATCACCGCTAAAGTCATTAATATCTTTTGTGTGGAATCGATTTTCGTGATCGAGAGGCCGAAGGTTTGAAACAGCAATAGAATAACAACTTTTTAAGTCAACATCGAACCAAGGAAGCACAGGTGTAGGGCCAGTAAAAAAAGCCTCGTTACGACCACCGTGATAACACTTGCTTGCAAGATGCTCATCAAAGGAAGCTGATGCCTTTAACAAGTTTTTAGTTGAGGTAACAGGCGTATTCTTAGTTTTAGACCAACGTTCAACCTTATACTCTTCAAGAGCAAATAATTCCAAATATCGAGCCTTAGTTCCTAACTTAGCCATGAAAACTTTAACGGCAATACCACCGATAGTATAAGGAAGACCTTTCAAACCAAGAGAAGCACAAAGTTGTAAAGTTCTTAATAAATGCAGTGCTGAAATTTCAGCATCTCGAATACCATACTCTTCAAATAAAACCTTTTCCTCCTTTAGAAATACGTCCATCTTATCAATACTATATGGCTCAGGAATTTCAAGTTTTTCGCGACCGACGAACTCACCTACATCTTTCAACGTCTTACCAGCGGGAGCAAAAAACATAGTGTCATAAAAAGCTAACTGGATAGGGTGTGAATTACGATTTTTGTCCCAGTATGTCGTCGATAAGTTAGACACCTTCTTAGCATCTATAGCATCAATATCAACACCATAAGTTTCACCAAGACTTGCTACTGAATTTCTTAAACCTTTAATGGAATCTTTCATATCTGAAAATGCATTCTTAAAGGAAGAAAAGTCAGCACGCAAAAAATGAGCACAACCGAAGATATCACGAGGGATATCAGTCAATACACCTTGTTTAAGCGCATCCTCTATAACAAGAGTAATAAACTTTTTTATACCAATACGACCATCCTTACTTCGTTTACTAGGATAGAAGACAGCCTTACATGAACGACCATTTACTGGGTTGAACAAGTATGATTGATAACTCAGTATCACGTTATAAGTATTGTCGGACGATCTATGGTATTCAGTATCAAAACCTAAGACAGGTCGCATTTGAATTGGGACTTTCTTTTCTCGCTGGCTTTTATTTTGAGCTGATGAACCATAAGTATTCAACTTGTTTTCATCAAAAGGGATAGGAACAGCTACGCTACTGGGTTCTTCATAACTAAGTTGAGTTTCACTTGTTATAGACGGGTAACCTTCGTCTTCATTAAACATAATAATACCTCTATAAAAAAAGCAGCCATGAAGACTGCTTTAATATATTTATTTGTGGGAAAAGCATAAGTAATGCGTGGAATGATGCTACTTATAATCATCGATGTTAATTTTAGGGAGAGGCTTCTTGCCATCGTATGCCACCAATACCTCACAAAGACGATCTTTCAAGGCATCCAACTTTGAGTAGTCCTCAGACCATATGCGATATAGAAGGTTTTCAGTAGAGCTGATAATGAGTAAGTCACCAGTCTTAGGACTAATAAAAATTTCCTTAATAAGATGAGTATCGATGTAAGCATCACCGACAGATAAAGTACTCGCTTTACTCAGTTTAGGAATAACCTTTTTGCTAAAAGCTTCGTCAAGCACTTTAAAATTATCACTATTAGACATGGCTAACATCTTGCCTTCACGGGTTAAGCCAACGATGACTGGTGAGTTATCAGCAGCAGATAAAGACTTGATAATAGTGGTGATTGACGAAGCATTAATAATGCTACTTCCAGAAGATAAAAACATAATAATGTCCTGTTTTTGTTAAGTTAAAAAATATAATTAAAGGTATAGACTGAAAACAGCTCAAGCCTGCGATATGTATCGAACGTTTAGTGATGATTTATTTAGCCATTTGATGCTCCTCCCATTGTTGAATGTCAGATTTCCGGAAGCGAATAGCTCTGCCTATGCGCATGAAGCGCGGCAGTGCATCAGGGTTTCGGGTGATATTGCTGCGTACAGTTGCTACGTTCAGGCTATATAGCTTGGCAAATTCGTCGATTGTAAGGACAGAGCTAGTCATTAGTTAACTCCATACCCAGCAGAGCTTGCTCGGCCATGATTGAAGCTTTGGCAATACGAGGGGTTTGGTGATGACTGTAGCGCTCAGTAACCGAAACAGATGAATGTCCCATACATTGCTGAACCAGTCGGATATCGTTACTAGCGGTTAATAGGTAAGAACAGTAAGTTCTGCGCAAGTCATGCAGTGTAAAGTGACCCTCTAAAGCACCTTGATCAGCCATAGACTGCTTGAGACGATTAAAAGCACTCTTTGGTCGAGATATATGGGCAACACCTTTAGATGTTGATGGGAATAAGTAACCTGAGCCAACAACAGCAACACGGCGTTTAATGATACTTTTAGCACGCTCATTCAGATAAACCGTATGAGGACGACCAGACTTCGTATCAGGCAATACTATTGTTGAGAAATCACCAGATAACATACCAGTATGCAATGAAATAACTTCACCTATACGCATGCCAGTGAATAACGTCAACCCGATGGATTCAGCAAGAACCTGATTAGGTTCATTCTCAAGAGCAGTTAATAATGCTTGAATCTCAAGCAACGATAAGATGCGTGTGAGAATATTATTTTCAAGTAACTTCTTGATGTTACGGCATGGGTGATGTTCAACGTAACCAAGCTCTATGGCATAACTAAACATACGACTTATTAAAGCTCTATATCTATTTACTGTTGCTGGCTTTAAACCATCAACAGTAAGCTGATGTAAAAAGTCTTCAACAAGAGGTTTAGTAACCTTTGAAAGCTCCATCGAACCGAAAGATTCATCTACTCGTTTATAACGACTACGTACGTTGTAATGGTCTTTATTTGTTAACTTACTCATTGGTGAAAACTCTTGGTGAAAATAAGTATTCACCGTGATTTTTCTTTTCTTTATGTAACTGTCACTTGAGACTTCAGCGATATATTGTGCCGCCTTCTGTTTAACAGCAGTGATAGACATATCGGGGAAATGATCAATAGTTTTGCAATAACGTTTGTTATTAACATTTATTCGTACAGCAAATTTTTTCGTTTTTTTGCCAACTAAAACTCTGTGCCGTTTGTCTTCGGCAGAAACATACTCGTCGTATGAGTTACCTGTAGCAAATGGGAGTGCATCGACATTCGCTTTTGTTAGATGGATAGTTTTCAGCATTATTAACCTCGCTTTTGTTTTGTGTATCCGTTGAGTTGGAGCAAGATAATATACGTTTTCAAAGTAATGGCAATGACTGTATTTGCTTGTAAGTACTTGTTTTTACTTGTATTTGGTTGTCTTATTGTTTTTGTGTGACGACGGCGTACAGGCTTTCTTTAGGAGCGTTCCGGCGATGGCAACGTGATGACTAGTTCAAATAGGGGCAAAACTGTGAAAGCTATGTTTTAGAGGTTTTATGCCCATTTGAACCTAATGAAAAAGTTTTTTAAGGGGAGGATTCAGGCGATTGAGTGAGGGTTTAGATACGAGATTCAGGCTTAGAATAAAATGGAACATATATAGAGCTAAATTGAATATGAATAAATAGGCAATAAGTAAAAACAACTTATTTATCAATAAATGCAGCTGGTTACGTTGTTTTTAACTATTAGCTTTTGATTTCAGCACAGTGAGGCTGAAAATTTCATGGTGTGTGAAATGATAGAGAGGACAGTAAGTTAAAATCTATAGTTATAAAATACTGGTAATGAAAACGAGTCGAGATGAAATGTGTGAATGTTAATATCTATTACCCCAACGACAAAGATTCACATTCGCCACAGCCAATGCTATCAAAGGGGTTATTATAATTAAGATATACGAAAAAAAAGAGACATTGTCTGTTACCAGCCCATCTCTCTTTAAATTACCAAGTTGTTAGTCTTCTTCACCAAAAATAAATCCGGTAATACCACCGATGATTGTTCCTGCAATAATACCTTGTGGGCCAAATCGAATGCCAATTAGACCGCCCACTTTGGCTCCAGCTATCGCGCCTGAAGTACTCGATTTTACCGTTATCGTAGTCTTGCCACCTTTGCCTTCAATTTCGATTAAGCTTCGTTTTGAGGTGGTGAGTAGATGTTTCATTTTCATAGCTCCTTATTCATACCGACAACCGAATGATTAATCCGGCTGACAGAGAATAGTAATGTTTGAGTAACATACATCAGCCGTTCGTACCTCTCGGTTGGTGTACGTTACTAGTTAGTGTGGAAGTTAAATAAAGTGGCTCCTGTCCATAAAAGGGTTAGTGGAAAGTAACTTCCACTTTAAAGACCTCCATCTCGACATAAGAAATGAAGTTGGTTAAAAACAACTCCTTCAATTCTTCACCACTTGTTTTATCTAGCCAACCTCCATAGATGCTGTAAACCTGCTCACCAATAAAGCAAACATCTATATCAACAACTAACTCAGGGTAGGGTAATCCTTGAAAGCTAAAGTCTGTGATGTAAGCAAATTGCCAAAACTCATGGGGTTTTACTAAGCGTATTTCTACAGGGTGAAATCCACCGTCATCAGCTGAATAATCTGGATCTCGAAAATTCAAAATAATGGTGTCTGAGTTTGTGTCTGGTGGCGTTAATTCAGCGAGTGTCGAGTTGAGTATGCTAAGTAATGCATCAGGCACAACAAAGCACTGGCTTCTGTCAAAAGTCAGTTTCATTATGTGTTTCCTTTGTGCTAATTGTTTAGAGGACTGCGTGAGCTCACACAGTATGAAAGGCAAGTTTTAATCTGTTGGGGTAGGTAAAGGTTTAAGTTTTGATAAATGCTCTTTGCGATTAATCAGCAAAGGATTGTGAGCATGTAAGTACTGACTTTTATCGGATGACAGAATTAATGCAATTTCTTCACAGCGAAGTACTGCTGATAAGAAAGAAACATTATTTGAACTACCCCCTTTAATGACAGCTTTGAATGTTGATGATTTAAAAGGCTTATCAACATCAAGACTGTCTAGCAGGGCGTAGATTGTATCTAAGCCAACCCATTCTTTTGAAAATAAACCGCCACTATTGTTACTCGTTAATCTCAGATATTGACGTTTATCATCAGTATTTATTGCTAGCTCATAACCAACAGTGCCTATAGCCTTAGTTGATAACTTAGGCGCATGACCCACCAGTACTGTTTGGTAGGCTAAATCAACATCTACAAGAGGGGAGTTAGTTAAATCTACATCAATAACTTCATCTGCTATTGATTGAGATACTTCTTCCTTCACTGCTTTGCTTTTTTCTGCGTTCTTCGTGGTAGCTTTTACATTTTTAGTCGTCATGGTCTTTCCTTATACGTTCATGGTTTTAGTTGAGGGATTAAGTTTATGTTGAGCTTCAAACCGAGCTTGTAACGGTAAATCAGCATTACAGATGATTTGAATTAACTGTTCATGGGTCATGATTAAGTGTCCTTATGTAGATTGAGTGCCGCAGGCTTTATCAAATAGATACCAGTACCTTCATCACTGGTGATAAATAGTTGGCATTGATAATTACTAGGTAAGTCTTCTGTAAATTCAGGCGTTGAAATACGGTCTTCAATGAGGTGGCAAAGTACATCAGTTAACGTATTAGTAATGAACGCCATATCTTCATGTGCTTCCAAACAGATAATTCTACTTGGGTACTCTGACCAGAAATCATGTGCTGTTTCCACATCACCAAACGGTTCAATGAGCAATGCTATGAGGTTATTAGCTACATCATTTGGTAGAGCTAGTTGGGTTGCCTCAGGTAGGTAATCAATCACTTGCATATAATTCTCCTTAGAACGAAAAAAGGCCTATTCCGGTTATGGAATAGGCCTTTTGATTTAATAGCTTTTAAAGTTGATGGGTTATCCAAACATCTCAGATAACGTTTCACTGGTTTTTCTCATAGACTCAGTGGTTAGCTTGGCATAGCGTTGAGTTGAGATAATCGACTTATGCTGTAACTGCTCTTGCACTAATCTAAGTGACACACCAGCACTTACTAAATTACTGGCAACAGAATGCCTCAATGTATGAAGACAAACTTCCTCAGTATCAATCTGTGCCTGTTTGAGCAATTTAATAAATGTTTTTCTGACTGAGCCAAGCGGTTTACCTGTAGCACGACCTGCAAACAGATAAGGGTTATCAACTTTGATAGGGACTCTTGCGATAAACGCTAACATTAAGTCAGTCACATAGACTGTTCGTGCTCGACCATTTTTAGTTGTGGCGATGTGAATAACTCGTTTTTTAACATCAACATCTTTAACCTTTATATTGGCAACTTCTGAACACCTCAAACCCGTCAAGGCAAGTAGAGCAATATAACCTGCAATGGTTTTATTTGAATAGTCACGACAAGCTTCTATGAGTCGTTTAACTTCATAAACATTCAAGAATCGAGTTCTAGCGTTATCAAGTTTGAACAGTTTAACTGGCAGGCAAACATCTTCTTCAACAACACCTAAGTGCAATGCACTCTTAGTCATCGACTTTAAAAGCATCAACGCCTGATTACAGGTTGCCGGAGCATAGAGACTCCCATACTTATTGACGGTTTCAGTGAGGCTTAGATGTAATTTTTGAACATCAATGGTGCGTAAATCACTATATAAATAGTGACCTAGCTTAGGTGCAACCATCACATCAAAACGGTACTTATCATCCTCCCAGCTTTTCTTACGCTTTCGTATTGATGGTAAGTAATGCTGATTGAAGAATTCATTGAGCGTTAATCGCTGCTGGCTATCTCGTTCAACTTTAGGGTTAATACCTTCGCTCAGGCTAACACGATACTTTTGAGCTATTTTACGGGCAGTAGAAACATTAATATCGGTGATGCTACCTAGGCCAATACTCTGTTTACGGCCATTAAAGGTATAGCGAAATAAGAAACGCTTATTACCTGTTTTGCCTACTAAACATTTAAGACCAATAACTTGGGTATCGCTGTATTCTACATCGGTGGAAGCTGAACTAGATGGGTTGCTAGGTAAGGCCTTGATGACCTTGTCAGTGAATTTGAATCGTTTGAGCATAATTAATTCCTTAGAGGTTAATCTAAGAATTTAATATATGTGTGAAAGGGGTTTAGTTTCGGGGAGGGGGGTATGTAGCGTGTATCATGACTGTTTAATGCTTCGACCATAAAAGACAGCGGAATGTCACTATTTAAGCCAAGCACAAAGCATAATTTATTACGCTTATGCTACTTTAAATATCTTAGCTTCAATATAGTGATACTTGTTTACATGGCATTTTTTTATTGTAAACCAATAACCACTTTTTATAAGTAGTGTCCTGCTATTTTTTTATTATGATACTCAATGCTTTCTTTAGATATTTTGTGATCAGCAACGTGTTTGATTTTTGATAAGTCTAATGAAATAGCGCCATAATCACAAAGAACATGGCAGTTAGGACATAAAACTATAATATTTTCAGCTTTATCAGGTCCATTGTGTGGCTTTCCTAAAGGAATAATATGATGAGCTTCGGAATACAATTTCTTATTTGGTAATGTTATAGTTTTCGAGCAAAGCTGACAACTATTAGAGTGCACAAGTTTAATATACCTAGCTAATTTAGAGTCTCTCAGTATCCGATAAATGTGCTGCTTGGAAGCTTGAGGAGTTTCGTTTCCAGAATTTATGTCTACAGCTTCCGGTGTACTAACATCTACCGCTTTTGGCGTACTAACCAAAGGAGTCTTTAATCCTGTCAGTTTTTCCTCGAAGACAGATAAAAAATCTTCATTTAGTTTCGTCGTTGCTTGCGAGAACCCGTTAAATTCTTCCGGCCAAATTGATCTGATTAGTTCGCTTCCGACAGGGTCAAAGACCTTAATCGTATTTATGTCGAAGTATAAAGCGCCATTATATTCTCGATTAGGTTTGTCAAAATCTACACGTTTCTCAAATACAGCGCTGGCGATGATTTTCGCTCTATATTGAAACAGTACAGTAGTGCCACTTCCAGCTTGAATTGAGTTTAGGTGAAAATGATACTGACCGTTTTGGTTGAATGGCAATCTCGATAAAAAAAATTCAGACTGAACTTCATTATGCGTTTTATCCTTGAATATGTCAGCACTCATACTCATGGGCAAAATACGAATTGGTCGATTATTATCGTTCATACAATCTCCTAAAATAAAGAAAATAAGAGGGATAAGTCACTAGACTAATAAATCCTCAAAAAAACACACACAATGGATAGAATATCACTTTTAATGAATGTGTGGGATTCATCCGACAAAAAAAACAGTACTAAAAATAATAAGATGTATGATTAAACTTCTTGGTATTTAGACCTTTTTGCGAACAAAAAAGTCGTTTGAGTGAATCCCCCCCTATAACACTCAAAAACCCGCAAGAAGTACCGTAGTCAGACCGTAGCAATTCAAATCAACAGAATTTAATCACCCTAAGCCAATGCTAATGGAATACACAGCTTCTTTGCAGGAGTTGACAGTAATAGGATCGTTATAGATTTACAAGCGTACAGGATATGCACAGGAGCAGTTTATGGTTTGATTTTTACTTAACGTTTATTATGTTTTTTGAACAGAAATAAATTGGCTGTAAGCCTTAATAACACTGGAGCTGATGGATTTATAACTAGGGAATAAAAATGGGGTGGCTAAAGGGACTTGAACCCTCGACAACCGGAATCACAATCCGGGGCTCTACCAACTGAGCTATAGCCACCACTGAGGTGTACTGAGACATACTTTATGCTAGGAGCAATAAATATTGTGCTGCTACTTAACAGCGCGGCGATTGTAGTGCATTTATGCCTAGCATGACAAGGAAAATCTTTGCTTTTAAGGGGATTTATACATAATTGCTTTTGTTTTAGCGTCTTTGTCTAATTAATCTACAGCTAAGTCAGCGAGTATTTGTTTTGCTAGTTATCACCATTGCTCTCATCACGAGGACAATGGCTAAACATAAGATGACTAATCCTTAGGGGTGTCTGAAAAAGGTCCACAAACTAAGGCTGCTTTAACACCAGGGCTGAGTTTGCCTAGGCCTTCAATAAGTTTTTCCTTGCCAATTAATACCTCAACAATTTGTCCTGAATAACGAATAGCGGTTTCACGCATCATGCCCATCATCGGCCAACCCCATAAAGAGGAGACTAGTACACCATCTTGAACAAAATAAGGTGCCGTTAAAAAGCTACAGCTCAACACGGCTTCAACTGGGCTTCTATTGGTTGGGCTGCCACCGACTAAATCAATAACCACCGAATTTTCAGGGATTAACTCTTTGAGGTGCTTATTACTGATCAGGAAGTTTTTGCCTCTTAATTCAACGGATTGTTCAGCGCCATTGATGATAATATCAGCATCTTTGAGCCAATAATCAATACGGCTTTTAGCCGTTTGAGCTCGGCCTAAAACATGGATGTGTCTAATGCCTTGCTGATGTAATTCATCCAAAGCGCCTTGGGCGACATTACCATAACCAAGAATAACCGCCTTGATATTGGCTTTTTTTATCGAGGGTTTATGGTCAGCTAATAAGCCCATGCCATACCTAGCCCCTGCTTGTCCGGTTTCATGTAGGCATTGAATACGGCGTAGGCCAAATTGTGCCGGTGGATGGCTTGCTTGATAATCAGTGATGGCTTGCTGACCTTGTTTTATTTCAAAGTCATTAATATCAAAAGTATGGGTTTTTAAGGCACGTAGTTTTTGTAGTATGCCTTGGGGATCTTTAAAGCTTTTACTGTCGTAAAAATATAACGCATTAGTGCCAGTGGCCTCTAGCTCTTCAAAGGCAAGTGATGGCTGGATAACTTGTAAAGATCGAGGGCTACGATTACCACAACGATTTATAGCACCGCGTAAACGCTCACTCCAGCCAATAATTCTTACTCGTAATCCGCCAATAGTATTGTCGTTAAAGAAGGGGGTTAAGGCAGCATTCATGGCGACACGGCCAAGAATTCGCTCATCCGAGTCTTGTTTTGGGGACTCACAAATATCTTCCATGGCAATAACATTAATACGACTGTCTTGGAGAAGTTTTGCTCTGTCTGGATAGGAGTTGAAATGCGCCATACAGAATAGTGTACAAGCTGCACTCATCTGCTCGATGGAACTAAGAGCAGGCCCTTTAAACTTAATAATCAGCGCTTTATCTTTATATATCCGTTCAGCTGTTTGCATAATGGCGTTATGTTTAATGTATTCTTCATCACTAAAACCAACCCCTTCTCCTGCGCCCATTTCTACATAGACTTTAATGCCCGCTGATACCAGTTGACCGACATCACTAGGTACTAAGGCCACACGTTTTTCTAGACCGCCAGGGTTTTCAGGTGATTCTATTTCTTTAACAAGGGCTATGGAGGAATAACGAGAAAATGTCTGTGGCATAGCGGTACTCTTTAGAAAATGTGGAGAATATGGTTGCAGCATAACACGAATAATTACTGTCGTTATTATGCGGATTTAGCTCAATAGGGTTATCAATAAAACATTCGTCTTTGGCGTGGTTGAAGGGTAAAGTGCCGTTATGATAACCCGTTTTTGATAAGGTAATTGAGCGCAGAGTTGGAACATGTGCTTATGTATACTTGGGATGGCTCTGCGGGCTAATTAATGGGTTTATCATCTAATCTATAAAAATGAGCAATGCTTCGCCGTTTCATCGAGCGTAACACCCTTATTTTTAAGTGATTTTTGTTTCTTCGTAACATAATTTTCTTTTTTCTTAATCTCATTTACTAACCTATTAAATATCGTGTCTATCAGTTAAATATGCTGTCAAATTAGCCTTTAATCAACAGCATTGACTAAAGGCATCTGCAAACGCTTTAAATAATAAAGTACTTAGCCTGGTGGTTCAACTAGCGAATAGTTATCAGTATTACTTTGTTTATATAAAGTCAGATGGCAATTTACGGCACTGAATTAGATAATAACCTTTTTTGTAAAATTAAGTCAATCAAGTCTAGTCATGTTAGTCCATCATACTCTATTGGGTTAGGCAACTTGTCTATCACTGCTATTTTTTCTGGCTCCCTTAGCGGAAAAAACGTTTTTAATCTGCTCAACAATAAGGTAATTTACCGGCACCAATAGCAAGGTAATAAAGGTGGCGAATAAAATACCAAAACCTAGTGATACTGCCATAGGAATGAGAAACTGTGCTTGGGTAGATTGTTCAAACAATAACGGCATTAAACCAATGAAAGTGGTTAAACTGGTTAACATTACCGGTCGAAAACGGGCGGCACCTGCGGTTAATACTGCCTCCATGACGTCACCGCCTTCACTGCATTTTTTATTGATAAAATCGACCAGTACCAGTGAGTCATTGACCACCACACCGACTAACGCCAACATGCCAAGTAAGCTCATGATGGTTAACTCCATGCCCATGATCCAGTGACCGATAACAGCACCTATCATGCCAAAAGGAATAATGCTCATAACAATGATGGGTTGTATATAAGACTTAAACGGTATGGCTAACAGTGCGTAGATTATAAAAAAGACAAATAATAGTGACCAGCCGAGTGAGCCAAAAGATTCTCTTTGCTCTTTTGCTTCACCCTCTAGTGAGTGACTAACCCCAGGGTATTGCAGCATCAATTCATCTAAATAGTCTTTTAAATCGGCTTGTAACACCGTCATATTGGTATTTGATTTTTCCACATCAGCACTTACATTGGCGGTGCGGTAACGATCGATTCTCGAAATAGTTGAGGGGCTTTTTCCTGGAATCAGCTTGGCAACATGAGATAGTGGTACAGAGCCACCCGCAGGTGTTGTTATTAGCAGGTCTTCTAAATCAGCGATAGTACGGCGCTCATTCAGTGGTAGTCGTACCATAACGCGGACATCGTCTCTGCCGCGTTGAATACGTTGCACTTGTGAACCAAAAAATGCCCGACGTACTTGATTGGAAATACTGACACGGGTTAAGCCTAAGGCTCTGCCTTGTGCGGTTAATTCAATTTGTAATTCTTCTTTGCCGTTTGATAAGCTATCGGCAATGTCGAATACCGTCGGGTAGGTGGCTAAGTGCACTTTCACTTTATCGGTAACTTCTTTTAAAATCTCTAATGAGCTGGCTTTAAATTGCACATGAATAGGGTCTGATGAACGACCTATTTCGGCTCTAAAGGTAATACTTTCAGCGCCCGGAATAGGGCCAATTAGATTACGCCATTCACGTACCAGCTCTCGTGAAGTAATCGACAGTTCACGCGATTCAGGCGGGGTCATTTCAAAACGAACACTGCCCTGATTGGATACACCGCCACGGCCACCAGTGGTGGCTAATATATTAATAATGACACTTTCGTTAGTCGCTGGCTCAATGTATTTCTGTTTTAATTCTTCGGCTTTTTCCGCCATCTTCATAATATATTTATTAGTCACTTCAAAAGGTGTGCCTGCCGGTAAGGTCAAGGTAGCTCGAACCGTTTCACTGGGGATTCTTGGGAAGAAAATAAACTTGCTCCAGCCACTGAAAATAAGAGCAAGAATAAGTAAAAATACCGCAGTAAAACCGACTAAAGTGGTGGTTTTGTTATTGATAGCTCGTTTTAGTAAGGGTTGATAAAAACGGATTATCGCGCGTTCAAAACCGTCAGCAAAGCCTTGTTGTAGTTGACTTAATTTTGATTGTTTCGACTTTTCTGAGCGCAATTTTAAGTTTTTTAGGTGGGAAGGTAAAATAAATTTCGATTCAATTAAGGAGAAAATGAGCACGGGAATAACAATGACTGGAATTTGCGCAAATAAGGCGCCACGATTCCCTTCAATAAAAGCCAGCGGCAAAAAGGCGGCTATGGTGGTTAAAATGCCAAAAGTGACGGGTAGGGCGACTTCTTGGGTGCCGCGAATTGCTGCCATCTCACCGGACTCGGAGGTTTTTAGGTGAGTGTAAATGTTTTCTCCCGTGACGATGGCATCATCAACAACAATACCTAGCACCAAGATAAAGGCAAATAAGCTCATGATATTTAAGGTCACACCAAAAAAAGGCATCATGATAAAGGCGCCCATAAAAGAGATAGGAATGCCAATAAACACCCAAAAGGCAATGGTAGGTCTGAGGAATAAAGTTAATAAGGCGAGGACTAATATACCACCTTGCAAGGCACTGGTGGTAAGGGTGGCAATACGGTTTTTAATAATTTGTGAATCGTCATCCCAAAAACTTAATTCTACGCCGACAGGTAATGAACTTTGCTGGTCGTTAATATAAGTTTTTACCGCATCGGCAACGTCAATGGCGCTTTGTTGCCCAATACGATAAACATCGATAAAGGCGGCTTGTTTACCGTTAAAACGTGTACGTACAGGGGTTTCTTCAAAGTGATCTTTAATGATGGCGATGTCACTTAGGCGAAGGATAGCACCATCAATATTGGTTTTTATTGCGATTTTTTCAAAGTCGTCTTTGCGATAGGCTTGGCCTTTTGAGCGCAGTAAGATATCGCCACCTTGGGTTTTTAAATTACCAGCAGAAATGTCTGTGCTTGAGTCTGCTATTGCCGAAGATATTTGCGCTATGGTCAAATTATATTGTCGTAACTTGTTTTGTGGTACTTCAATGGATATTTCATAGTCACGGACGCCGCTGAGCTCGACTTGGGTAATGGCGGGTATTTTTAATAAATCATCTCTGACTTTTTCCGCGAATTCACGGGTCTCTTTTTCACTATAAATACTGGCAATAGTTACGGTAATCACTTCACGCTTACGTGCCGCTAATGAGACCACTGGTTTTTCTGCATCGGCAGGAAAGGTATTTATTTCATCAATCCGGCTTTTTATATCGGCGAGCATCTCGCGTGGATCATAGCCTGACTCAACTTCAATATTAACCGAAGAGGTGCCTTCCGATGAACGGCTGGAAATTTGTTTGACGCCTTCTAAATCTTGTATGGCCTCTTCAATGCGAATAGAAATACTTTTTTCTACATCTTCTGGTGTGGCGCCGCGCAATGACACCTTAACGTTAATTCGCTCGGTGGCAAAAGACGGAAATACTTCCAGTGGAATACGATTAGTTAGACTAAATAGACCGGCTATTAAAATGGTAATTAATAGTAAGTTCGCCGCGACATGATTTCGTGTAAACCAAGCAATCATTAGTTGTTCACCTTAGCTGAAGGTCTTGATTGAGCTGTATCTGCTCGGTTTTCTTTTCGCTCAGCCATTAATACTGCAACAGTGATGCCTTTTTCATCGGCAATTTTTTGTAATTTTTTAAAATGCTCTTTTGACATCTTTCGCTGAGGAAATTTTTTGTTGTTTTGACTGGGCGCTTGTCCGGCAATCGCTACTGGTGTGCCAGAGCTCACTTGCCCTAAGGGCGTCAGTACTAATTCGTCACCCGCACTTAAGCCTTGGCTAACAATGGCTTCAGTACCATTTTGCCAGCCTAATTGAATTTCTTTACGCATTAATAGACCGTCTTTAACGATATAAACATAGCTACCTTGATAAATAGCACTGCTGGGAATCACTAAGGCGTTTTTAACTTTACGACCGGTAATTTTTGCGGTGACATATTGACCTATTTTGATTTGTGCACCTTGGTTATAGTCACTATCGTAAGGGCGAATAATTTGCGCAACCACATAAAGTTGTTGTGTCATTTCATCGATAGCGCTTTCGGTGCGAACAATGTGGCCTTGCCATACTTGTTTACCCATCAGATCTGATGAAATAATTACATTACTTATCATTGAGCTAGTGTTGTTATCGTCAATATTGGCATCGGTATTTGTTATCGCAGCTGACGACTGATGAACATGGCGATATTCTTCGGGTAATTTCATTAGTGGTAAATCTTTATTTTTGATCGGTAGACGAATTTCGACATAATCAACGGCAAAGATATCGGCTAATTGGCTGTTGCTTGAAATCACCTGACCAATATCCACATTTTTCTTTAATATACGCCCGGCATAAGGCGCGACAATCTTGGTGCGTTCTAATGACAGTTTTACCTTATCAAGCAAAGCTTCTGCGGAAAGAACTTGTGCTGTAGCCGCTTCAAATTGTGGCTGACGTAATACTAGCGCGTTAGGTGCTTTACCCTGGCCCAATCTCTGCCAGTCAGCTTGTGCTTGTTTTACCCGTGCACCTTCTTCGAGCAAATTTTGTTTAGCTGTCATTAAGCTTGCTTGGGCTATTTTAACTTCGGCGCGGTGATCTCGGTCATCGAGTTGCAGTAATATATCGCCTTGCTCAAAAAAACCACCCGCTCTAAATTGTTTACTAACGTGATTAATTTGCCCAGAAACTTGCGCAAAAAGCACACTTTGTGTTCTGGGTTTTACCGTACCAAAACTGTGCACTATTACTTGATAGGTTTGTGGGGCAAGTATGGTGGTAGCTACCGTCATTTGTGCTGCTTTTGATGGTTTAGTACGCTGGTTTGTCGGTGGGTTTGTTAAAATAACAATCATTAAGGTTATGGTGGCGATGATGATAATAACCGGCACTAGTATCTTTTTATAGCGTGTGTTTTTTATTTTAAGGGGGGTAAACATGCTTATTCGGCCTTATTTTCAAGTGACTGTGTGGTGAAGTCGCCACCCAAGGAAAGATGTAAATTGATTCTATTCGCTATAAGTCGGTATTTAATTTTTATTAAGGTGGTTTGTGCTTCGAACGAGCGTTTTTGCGCATCAAGTACTGTGGTATAGCTGACCAAGCCACTTTGATATTGCTCAAAAGATAATGTTGCTGCTATTTTTGCGTTTTCTTGCGCCGCCAACATGGTGTAATAACTTAGCTTTAAACTCTTTTCTGTGGTAATGGCATTTTCTACCTCGCTAAAAGCATCATATAAGGTATCTAGGTATAGTTGTTCACCTTGTCTTAGTTCGATACGGGCTTGTTCTTCCTTGGCTTGTAGTCGTCCGGCATTAAAAATGGGTGCGGTGACACTGCCCAGCAGTGACCAGGCTAACGAAGAGCCAGACAGTAAATCGCCAATGTCAGTAGTAGCATCACCAACAGAGCCAGATAAAACTATGCTAGGGAAGCGTTGTTTATGAGCGTAAGCTAAACTGGCATCTTGTGATAGCAGTTGATACCAGCTGGCTTTTAATGCCGGCTTGCGGCTGATTAATGCTGACGGTAAGCCAACAGGAATGTCATTGGTCAACAAGGGTAAGTTAGCGTTTACTATTAGTTCGCCTTTTGGGTACTCACCAATAAGACGCTCAAGTTGTCTAATGAGTTTGGTTTTTGTCGTGGCTTGTTCAGATACCCGAGTTAACTCGTTATTTAAATCATTGCGGGTTAAATAAACATCAAGAGCCGCCGTTAATCCTGAGTTATAGCCCGCTTCAATAATGGCTAAATTTTGCTGAGAATTTGCTACTCGGCGGCGATATAGTGTGAGCAACTTATCTGCTTCAATTACCTGAAAC
This sequence comes from Colwellia sp. MT41, assembly GCF_001444365.1. Classification (NCBI taxonomy): domain Bacteria; kingdom Pseudomonadati; phylum Pseudomonadota; class Gammaproteobacteria; order Alteromonadales; family Colwelliaceae; genus Colwellia; species Colwellia sp. MT41. Next base: position 3,863,597 of record NZ_CP013145.1, on the reverse strand, counting down.
CATGTGGTTACTACGTTCACTACTAACTGTTGTTTGTACTGCTCAAACGTGGCTTTTTGCGCCAGGTAGTTATAATTGCTGACTTGCTCAGCGGCAGATAACTTGCCCCAAATATCAAGCTCATAAGTTAAATTCAAATTAACTGAATTGCTATTGGTATAGCTAGCGCTTTGATTATCTTTATAGCGACCGCTGCTAAAAGCCAAGTCCAGTTCAGGCCAAAGCTGACTGCCGGAAACAATCAGTTGTTGCTCGGCTATTTCTAGTGCATAAGCTTGCATAGCAAGCTGGTGGTTTGCGGCTAACGCTTTTGTCACCAATTGCTGAACTTGTGGATTATCAAGTTGCGATAACCAGTTATGCTCAATGTTAAGGGTTTGTGTACTTTGCTGCCAGTTGTCCGGCAAGGCTAGGTTTTTTAGCTTTTCATCTACTTGGGAAGTATTACTACACGAGAATAAAAACAAGCTTGCCAGTAGTGGCAGTAGTGGTCGAAATCGACTCGTCATAAAGCGAATAACTCATGTTAAAAAATAACTATTATCGCTAGTGTAATCAAAGTCAATGCGCGGAGATACAGGTTTTACATAAGTTTACAGAAGACTTGTACTAAAGAAAATACAGTTGACATTCCTTGTATAAATACTTGATATTAAAGGTGTTAATTGGAATTAATTTAGTGAGTTGCCAAGAGTAACTCAGCTTTAGTGAGTTCAATATAGGGAGTATTTGACTTGATGTTAGTAATATTAGGGCGTTGCTGATGGGTAAAACATCCTCACCTTGTTGTGCCTAGATGAGGATGCTTATTTTGGCTAAGCTAAATAGCTTTTCTTACTATTGATTAACTCTTATTAAGTAAGTCAATAAAGAAGCTATATTGTAAGGCCGTATTATGAATACGTTTGAATCGCCCTGAGGCGCCGCCGTGTCCTGCTTCCATATCAATTTTAAAGACTAATAGGTTGTCATCTGTTTTATATTCACGCAACTTAGCAACCCATTTCATTGGCTCAAAATACTGTACTTGAGAGTCATGTAATCCTGTGGTGACTAGGATGTTAGGATAGTCTTGGGTTTTCACTTGATCATAAGGGGAGTATGACAACATATAATCATAATAAACTTTTTCTTTTGGGTTGCCCCATTCTTTAAACTCATTGGTTGTTAGTGGAATGCTTTCATCAAGCATAGTGGTCACTACATCAACAAAGGGCACTGCTGCAGCAATACCTTGATAAAGCTCAGGTGCCATATTAATGACTGCGCCCATTAGTAAACCACCAGCACTACCACCGGCAGCGAATACCTTATCTTTATCGCCGTAACCTTGTGCTGTTAACGCTTTAGTGACATCAATAAAGTCAGTAAAGGTATTCATTTTAGTGAGTTTTTTACCGTCTTCATACCAAGGTCGGCCAAGCATTTCTGAACCACGAATATGAGCAATGGCATAGACAAAACCACGGTCAAGCAAGCTTAAACGACTTACTGAAAAGTAAGGGTCTATGGTGTTACCGTACGAACCATAGGCATATTGATATAATGGGTTAGTACCATCTTTTTTGAAGGTATCTTTACGATAAACTAAGGATACCGGTATTTTTTTACCATCACGCGCTTTAACAAAAATACGCTCAGAGGCGTAGTTATTGCTATCAAAGTCACCGAGTACGTTATCCTGTTTTAACGTTGTTTTAGTTAACGTGGTTAAATCAATATCATAATCTACGCCTGGTGTGGTAAAGCTAGTGTAGTAAAGGCGTAATGCTTTATTATCTATTTCATCATTGCCATACATATGTAAGGTGTAAGCAGTGTCATGAAAGCTTAGTTGTTGCTCTTTACCAGTGGAAAGTTGCTGAATCGTTATACGACTAATACCATTTTCACGTTGTTGATAAACAAGATGATCGGTAAATAATTCAAAACGTTCGAGCTTAACGGCATCATTGGCAGGTATAACATCTTGCCATTGGCTTTTATCACCAAGATGGTTTTTATCCACTTTCATTAAACGAAAGTTGGTTGCTTGCCAGTTAGTATTAATGTAATACCAATCATTTAATTTAGAGATAGAGTATTCATGACCTTCTTCACGCTCAATGAACTTTTTCGGCATAGCTTTAGCGTTATTGGCATCAATTACCGAGACGCCACTTGCTTCTGTACTGGAATGCCAAATAAATATGCTGCTGTCATCTTTAGATTTACTGATGCCGGTATAATAAGCTTTGTTTTTTTCTTCGTAGACCATCTCGTCATCGGCTTGTGATGTGCCTAATGTGTGACGAAATACTTGGTAACCTAATAAGGTTTGTGGATCTTTTTTGATGTAATAAACGGTTTTATTGTCATTACCCCAAACAATGCCACCACTGGTGCCGGTAAGTTTATCGGTAAGCAGGGTGTTACCGGCAATGTCTTTAAACTGAACCGTATAGACTCGACGACTTAAGGTATCTTCACCGTAGGCTAGTAACTTGCCATTTGGACTCACTCTTAAGCCAGTAACTTGGTAGTAATCATGTGCTTTTGCTAATTCATTAACATTTAATAGTACTTCCAAGTTACTGCCGTTAAAATCGGTAGCTCTAACATAGATAGGATATTCATTTTCACCTTGCATTTGGGTTGAATAATAGAAGTCACCTGATTTTCTTGGCACTGAGTTATCGTCTTTTTCAATGCGATCTTTGATCTCTTGAAAGATCTGTTCTTGCATCGCCTCGGTATGTTTTAACTGTGCCTTAGTGTAATCATTCTCTGCGGCTAAATGCGCTAAGATCTCTGGGTTAGTTCGACTGTCATCACGCATCCAGTAATAATTATCGACACGAGTATGATTATGAATAACCATTTCATGAGGTACTTTTTTAGCGACAGGGGCCTTTATATTTGCCATGGCTTTATTAGCCTCATAACTGTTTTCATTATTTTGATTACTGCACGCTGCGATAAGCAGAGCAGAGGAGACTATTAAGCTTAGCTTAGTCTTAGTGAGGGCTATTTTCATCTATATTCCTTGTTATACCAATGCGATTAAATTCTTCCTGAGCGGTAAGTAACGTAATAGACTGGGGGTTATTGTAAGCCAATACTGTTGGCACTGGCTCAAATGTTAAAAAAATGTATCGGGCAATAAGTTAGCATGATATTAATTATAATCAAATGTACTTATCGCGTAATATGGTTAAGCTAACCCATTTTAGCTATTGCAGCGCTTTTTGTAAGGATATGCCGCCATTATGTCATTAGATAAAATTTCAGCTCAACTAGCTGGCAGTAAAAAATCATTACCACCAGTCGAGTCATGGAATCCACCTTATTGTGGTGAAATTGATATCCAGATAAAAGCCAATGGTGATTGGTATTACCACGGTACTATTTTTAAGCGCTTAGCACTGGTTAAGCTATTTGCTTCCGTGCTCATTAAGGAGGTAAACACAGAGGTAAATAACGGTGTAAGCAAAGCTACTGCGGAGTACTTTTTAGTGACGCCAGTAGAGAAAGTGAAAATTCAAGTTGATGATGTGCCTTTTGTGCTCACCCAATGGCGCTGGCTGGATGAAGAAAAAACGGTCATGCAAGTTAGCACCAACTTAGACGACGAATTTACTCTAGATGAACAGCATCCACTAATCATCAGTGAAAATGGTAATTTGTATGTAACTGTACGACGCAACCTAAAAGCGAAAGTTCATCGTAATGTTTATTACCAGTGGGTTGATATTGCTAAAGAAATTAAAAGTAAAAAGGGCACTGAGCTAATCATTAGCAGTGCCGAGTGTCAATTTAGTTTAGGCAGTTATTAATAGGTAATTAATCCTTAATTTGAACCACAAACGGTGCAATTTGCTTGTTTTTTCATGGTAAATTGCTGCCATTGATTGGCTAAACCATCAAGCAAGTTAAGTTGGTTAATCTGCACTTTATTTCCCGTTAACAGCTTAATAGCTTGTAAACATTGCATACCGGCAATCATGGCTAATACTGGACCTATGATACCAACCGTTTGACAATTATTGGCGGGCGATTTTTCACTGGCAGGAAAAAGGCAATGGTAACAAGCACTGCTGTCATCACGCGGGTCTATAGTGAGTTGTTGGCCATCAAAGCCAGTAGCAGCGCCCACTATAAGTGGTACTTTATGCTGGACACAGGCTTGGTTGATCAAGTAGCGTGTGGCAATATTGTCTGAGCAATCGAGCACTAAATCGACTTGTGGCAGATAATAATCACATAACTCTTCATCAAGCATTTCATCAATAGCTTCAATCGTTACATCAGGAAATTGTTGTTGTAATTTTTCCGCGGCGACATCAGCTTTATTTTCAGCAATATTACTTTCGCTAAAGAGAATTTGTCTGGGTAAGTTACTGAGCTCTATGCAATCGCCATCGGCGAGATAAAGGGTGCCGACACCTGCGGCCGCTAAATATAAACTGGCTGGATTACCTAAACCGCCTACACCTAAAATAAGCACTTTTGCGTTGCGCAATGCCATTTGTCCTGAGGTGCCAATCTTAGCCAACATAATTTGCCGGGAGTATTTAACTTGCTCTTGATTACTTAACACGTGTATTCCTAGTTTATTTCTTATCAGGGTTAATGGATAAAAGTACGCACAGCACTGGCTTTAAACTGCAAATATACCTGTTGTCTGAGGGTTAGCGATAACTTTTGTTGAGAGAAGGCACTGATAGTGACAAAAAAGTCTTGTGAACCACAAATAACCGTCAGCAAGACATTATTTTGCTGAGCATTAATTTGTTTTATCGTACCTAATAGGTGATTAACGATAGAGCTATTATTTGGCTCCGTTAGGGTAATACTAATATCACTGGCCAAAATAAAGCAGCGCAACTGAGTTTGCTGCTCAAATGCTTGATCACAGCTAAGAAAAATATCTTGTTGGGCATTTAACGCTAAAGCGGTTAAGCCATTGCCATTATTAAAGGTTTTTATCGGCAGTGATAAACTGGTTTGTTGCTGGATAAGGTCACATTCATGGTTATTATTGAGCTGATGAATAACGTGATGAATATTACCAAAACTAACCACCTTACCTTGTGCTAGTACTAATAAGGTGTCACAAACTTGCTGTAATTCATCTAAAGAGTGGCTGACGTATAACATAGGTAAACTCAGCTGCTTTTGAATGTTAAGTATCATTTTTAGCAGTTGGGTTTTACTGTGTCGGTCCAGGGCACTTAACGGCTCATCAAGTAATAATAACTTGGGTTCGGCTAGAATAGCTCTAGCTAAGGCTACTCTTTGTTGTTGACCACCGGAGAGCTGATTTACCTCCTGATCAAGTAAGGCACTTAACTCAGTAAGTTTAATTACCTCAGCTAATGACAGCCGACTATTTTTACAACGTTTGACCGCATACTCTAGGTTGCCCAGTACCGTTAAATGGCTAAACAAACGACTATTTTGAAACACTAAGCCAACTTGGCGCTGCTCGGGTTTGAGGTATATACCTTGTTCGCTGTTGACTAAAGAAGTATCGACTAAGGTTATCTCACCAGTCAGTGTTGTTTCTAGACCAGCAATGGCACGCAGTAAGGTCGACTTGCCTGAGGCCGAGTGGCCAAAAACACCGGTAATACCATTTAATGGTATTGACTGCTTAATGCTTAATTCGAATTGTTGATAACTAATGTTAATATTTATATTGAGCTGAGGCGTTTTATGGTTAGTAAGACTATTCAAAGCTGCATTCTTTATAGGAGAATCATTCATTGGCGCTTTGCTCTTTTCGCTTAGTGTTAACCGTTAAATCTTTAGGTTTGTTTCTTTTGGGTAAATTTAACCAATAGATAGCGGCTAATAACACCATAGAACTTATTAATAAGCTGATGGATAGTAGGTGCGCTCGGGCATAATCAAAGGCTTCGACATGATCAAACAGCGCAATAGAAAGTACCCGTGTTTCTCCAGGTATATTACCGCCAATCATCAAGATAATACCAAATTCACCGACAGTATGGGCAAAACCTAGGCTGGCCGCGGTGATAAAGCTGGCTTTTGTTAACGGCAATACAATAGTAAAAAATCGGTCAATAGGGCCGGCGCCAAGTAGCGCCCCAGCTTCTAAGAGCGAGTCACCTAATTGTTCAAAGGCTTTTTGCAGAGGTTGCACCACAAAAGGCAGTGAGTACAAAACCGAGCCAATAACGATGGCTGAAAAACTAAAGGCTAATTGTTGCCCCGTCGCTTGCTGCCACATTTGTCCGGGTAAGTATTCCGGGGAAAAGGCAATCAATAAATAAAAGCCTACTACTGTTGGCGGTAATACTAATGGTAAAGCCACTACAGCCTCGATGATAACCTTAAATCGACTGGTCATTTTGGCCAGATACCAAGCAAGAGGGGTACCGATAATCAATAAAATTATCGTGGTTAATGCCGCCATTTCTAAGGTGGTTATCAGTGCTTGTAAGTCAGAATTTATCATTTAACCCTTAGCTTTTGATGTTGGTGCATAGCCATAACTGACTATGGTTGCCTGGCTCTTGGCGGAGAGTAAAAAATCACTTAAACTTTTCGCTGCGGCTTGTCGCTTACTGGCGCGAATTATAACTAACTGTTGCTCAATCGGCTGATGATAACTCGTGGGGATAAGTACGCCAGATAAGTTGTTTAGCACTAGCTGGCTATTGGCAACAATACCACGGGTAACGGCTTTACTGCGTAATTGCGCAAAGGTTTGCCCGATATTAATGCCTGTTATTAGTCTATATTGCAAAGTTGACCATAAACCTAAGTGTTGCAATGCTTCTTTGGCCGCTTTACCGTAGGGGGCAATATCAGGGTTGGCAATAGCAAAGCGTTGTGGTGGGTTTTTTTCTAGGTCAATAGATAATTGCTCAAGTGAAGGCATAGTAGTGGTATAGAATGCTAGCTGACCTATGGCGTAGGTTTTACGACTATTTTTGCGGGCAAAACCGTCTTGCTCAAGTTCTTTTGGCCGGCGACTGTCGGCACTGAGAAAAATGTCAAAGGGCGCGCCGTGTTTAATTTGTAAAAACATCGCGCCACTGGCACCACTGATTATTTGGCTGTTGATACCAGTTTGTTTGCTGAACTCTTTAAGTAATACTTTTAATACCGGGGTGAAATTAGCGGCAACGGCAATACGTAGCGGTGTGTTGTTATCATCACTATCGCTGTTATCAGTGTTATTTTGTTGGGCTTGGCTACTGGTTACCCACAGTAAACTAATGGTAAAGGCGGTGACTAAAAGAAAACGTAACACGCTAGCTCCAAAGGTCGGCTTTATCAGTATCGCTGCTTTTCGCAGCTAACCAATTTTCGGAGGTTTTCCCGGCATGGGTTATTTTTTCTTTCTTCCAAAACGGTGCTTTAACTTTTAAATAATCCATGATGAATTCATTAGCTGCATAAGCATCTTGTCGATGTTTGCTGGTCACGCCAACAAAGACAATTTGTTCACCAATGAAGAGCTCGCCAATGCGATGAATCACTTTGACTCTACCTATATGCCATTGCTCTTTAGCTTGTTTGATAATTTTAGCTAAAGATTTTTCTGTCATACCTGGATAATGCTCTAGCGTTAAGCTAGTGACGCTATTACCATTATTGTTATTTCTAACTCTGCCAGTGAAAGTAACGACAGCACCATCGGTTAGGTTGTCTTGCTCAAGTAAAGCCACTTCATCCGCCAAGCTAAAATCCTCAGCTTGGATGGATATTTCTTTCAAAGGGTCTTGGCTGGTCATCACTTATCCGCCGGTCACAGGAGGAAAAAAGGCAACTTCATCACCAGACTTTACTAAATGACTGTCATCAACCATGTCATGATTCACCGCTGATAACAGTGAGGCCTTACTAAATGTTTGTTGCCATTGTGAATTTTTATCACTTAAGCGCTGTTTCACGTCACCGACAGTTTTCACATCTTCAGCATTTAAAGACAGTTCAGCACAAGCTAACTGCTCTCTTAACGCGGCAAAAAAAACAATTTTAATCATAATATTTTCTCTTAAAGTGTGGCTCTGTTGTAGTTTAGTGTTGTTGAGTAAACAAGCGATACGCGTAAACCCATCCATGGGGCTCGGCACAAACATCAGGACAGTGTGCTCCTGCAATCTCTAATAAGTTACATCCATGTAACGTCTGTCACCGCGATATACCGTTCGTCCTGAACATAATCCCATCCATGGGGCTCGGCACAAACATCAGGACAGTGTGCTCCTGCACTGTCTAGTAAGGTATATCCATATACCGTCTTGTTTGTGAAGCTCGCTTTTATCACTTCAGCAACACTTCCTATTAAGTCATATAGTTGCCATGTGGACAACAGTATGATGGAACAGAGCCTCAAATTTAGTTCGGCTAGGTTAAGCTGAAGGGCTTTGCCAATGACCAGACTTGCCACCTTCTTTTGTTAAGACTTGTTAGTGTACAGTGCAGTGAATTTCCAATGGAAACACGGACACTTACTTTGGTGTTTGCCAATGACCCGACTTGCCGCCTTCTTTTGTTAAGACTTGTTAGTGTACAGTGCAGTGAATTTCCAATGGAAACACGGACACTTACTTTTGTGTTTGCCAATGACCCGACTTGCCACCTTCTTTTGTTAAGACTTGTTAGTGTACAGTGCAGTGAATTTCCAATGGAAACACGGACACTTACTTTTGTGTTTGCCAATGACCCGACTTGCCACCTTCTTTTGTTAAGACTTTTATACCATGAATTTCCATGGCAGGATCGGCGGCTTTACACATATCAAATAAGGTTAAACAAGCAATAGAGACAGCGGTTAACGCTTCCATTTCAACGCCAGTTTGTCCGGTTAAACGACATAAACTATTCACTTGTATTTGACTGTTTTCACTATCAAGGGTGAAGTCTACTTGCACCTTAGTTAACATTAACGGGTGACATAAAGGAATTAAATCGCTGCACTTTTTTGCGGCTTGAATACCAGCAATACGAGCAACAGCAAACACATCACCCTTTTTATGTTTTCCTGTGGTGATTAATTCAAAGGTCGCTCGGTTCATTTTAATAAAACCTTGCGCGGTTGCGGTGCGAGAGGTCATGGCTTTTTCCGTGACATCGACCATGTTCGCTTCACCCTGCTGGTTCAGGTGACTCAGCTCTGGTTTTTGTGCTGGCGTATTCGTTGTATTAGTTGTCATTAGCCGCGACTCTCGCATTGCTCTGTCGTGATATTGAGGTGAGGGACAAAATTACACGGGCGATGACTGGCATCTAATTGCTCTTTAATCACTTTATCCCAAGCCGTTTTACAAGCGTTAGTTGAGCCAGGTACACACAAGATTACCGTTTTGTTGGCGATGCCACCAAAAGCACGGGATTGAATGGTTGAGGTACCAATTTCCATTAATGATACATGGCGAAAAATCTCACCAAAGCCTTCTATCGCTTTGTCAAATAATGGCGTTAATGCTTCAGGAGTATTATCACGGTCGGTAAAGCCGGTACCGCCAGTAGATATAATGGCGTGAATGCTGTCATCGGCAATCCATTTCGAAACTTGTGCACGCAGTTGATAAATATCATCAATGACGATGGCTTTATCGGCTAGCTTGTGGCCCGCTTGTGTTAAACGCTCAACCAGCGCTTGTCCAGACGTATCGTTCTCTGTCGTACGTGTATCTGATACCGTTAAAACGGCGATGTTTAAGGGAATGAAAGTATTGCCGCCATGTGCTGACATAGGTTTATCCTTGACTAAATCTGTAGATTAAAATTGTTGCTGCGCTTATTGCCATTGTTTTACATGGCTATGTAGTTAGCTCAGGACGTCGTTGTAAACGTCATCTTCGAAGTCTCTGATCGAAGATCCATTGCTTTTAGACGCTGGATCCCCGATTAAGACACCACGGGGATGACGATCCTGAACCATGTACATAGGCATGTTGTTTTATGGACCGTGTTGGGTATTGCTAATCAATACGTTATTCTAAAATTGTTGCTGTGCTTGTTGCCATTGATTCTCTGACAGTGAGTGTCTTGCTAAGCAATACGTTCGCTCTAAAACTGTTTTTTTGCTTGTTCCCACTGTTCCGGCGTGTTGCTATTAAATAGTACTTTGCTATTGGGGCTACTAATAGCTTGATGAGGTACTTGTGCCAACATGGCTCGCACTGAAGGACCATTTTTAGTATTTTTCTTGTCGCTTTTGTTGCCGTTAGCCAGTATCTTTTCCCGTTGGAATGCTTGCATTAAGAACATATTCAAAAAAGCATTATTGGGTAAATATAACGGAATGTGGTGTATTTGTTGTTGGCTATCAGTGAAGAAGGTTGCTTTATTACTAAGCTCGCCTTTTAGACGCAAGGTAGCCAAAGCCGCTGCGGTCATAAAGGGTAAATCAACCGGCAATATTAATAATGCCTTGGGTTGTAAATGTTCTGGGTAATGAGCTAAGACACTATAAATTCCGCCAACAGGGCCAGCCTGTGATACTCGATCAGGAATTTGATGGTTATCGCCACTGACGACAATATTTTTTATACCGGCATCGCTAAGTAACTGCTTGGAAAAATCGAGCATAGTACTTAGCGATTTCATCGCGGACTTATCTGCCTGCTTGTTTGAGCTATTAGCTTGACTGAACTGGCGAGTTAGTTGGGCTTTATCTTGCCCCATGCGAGAAGATAAACCGCCTGCGAGCACTACACCTAAACAGTCGATAGTTTGAAAATTCATCACTAACCCCCAAGCATGGCGAGGTGCTTAGTTGCACCTGTTAGCTTTTCATGTAAAAAATGGGTGGCTTTTTTATCACCGAGTAGTGAAACTATTTTTGCTTGTAATGGGGCGATATCATCACTTTGTAATTGTTCACGTAGTGACAAACCTTCATCACCAAATAGACACAAATGCAATTTACCGCTTGAGCTAATTCGTAAACGATTACAGCTATTACAGAAATCTTTGGCGTAGGGCATGATCAAACCGACTTTACCTTGATAATCCGGATGATAAAACTCTTGGGCGGGGCCGGCTGATTTGTTTTGAATAACCGGTAGCCAGCCATCGAGAATTAAATTTTGCTTGATACGTGAACCTTGCACATGTTGGGCATCAAAAAATTCTTTATTATCACCGGTTTGCATTAACTCAATAAAACGTAAGGTAATAGGGGTATCTTTTATCCAGTCAAGATAGCTTTGAATATCTTTGCCGCTGTACTCACGCATTAATACCGTATTAACCTTAATTGATGCTCTGCCATCAGCTAAACCCAGATCAATACCCTTGAGAATGGTCTTGAGTTTATCGTGGCCAGTTATGGCATGAAATTGACGAGGATCTAAGCTATCTATACTGATATTGATGGCATCAATGCCAGCATCTAACCATTGAGGTAAGTGTTCAGGCAGTTTAAAACCATTACTGGTAATGGCCACTCTCTTGATGCCTGGTGTTTCTTTACAAATTTGAATGATTTTAGGTAAGTCTTTACGCAGTGCCGGCTCACCGCCGGTAATGCGAATCTTTTCTGTGCCGAGCTCAGCGAAAGCTTTAGTTAGACGTTTGATTTCATCTAGTGATAAAAAATCACGTGGTTGATCACACTGATAACCGTCAGGCAAGCAGTAAGTGCAGCTAAAATTGCACACGTCAGTAATTGATAGGCGTAGATAATAGAACCTACGGCCAAAGTTGTCTGTTAACATGTCACCTTTCCAAATGTAGGGAGGCTAACGCGTTTCCTTGTTAACCCTGGTAACTAAAACCCATTAAATACATGGCCTTAGTTACGGCTTATCACAACATGAATACCTTCAATAAGCTGACTTAATTTAGCCAGAAAATACAATAATGTTAGCTGTGATAGCTCGGTGTTATAAATAAAGTTCTGTTCAAATTTAGTATATACCCGCTTTACTTCAAGATGCAAGTTCAGGGGAACGCGGATATATTACTCTGGTGGCGATATGGTAATTTTTTTTGTTGATCTATTTATTGATCTTAATCAATAAAATTGCGCTTATAGCTCTATTATTTATGAGGCTAGTTAAGCGATACTAAACAAATAGCAAATGGATTAATTTATTGAGTGGTATTTTCTGAAGGGGGCTTGCAAATTGGCCTAGTTTAGAGTGAAATTTATGGTACCAAGTAATTGTAATGTATCTAAGTGAGTTTTTATGTCTGATTGTTGTTCCGCTCCAGGGCTTTTACCTTTTGAACAAGCCTTAGCTAATATGCTAGCGCAAGTGTCACCTGTCACCGAAACACTAACCTTGTCCATTGAGCAAGCGCTGAACTATGTTTTAGCGCAAGAAATTACTAGCCCATTAAATGTGCCGCCTCATGATAACTCCGCTATGGATGGTTATGCTTTTGCGATAAATAGTTTAGCGGCTAATAAAACCCTAAGACTTGTTGGTCGCTCTATGGCAGGCGCACCTTTTCAAGGTATTTGCCAGCCCGGCGAATGTATTCGTATTATGACCGGGGCTAAAATGCCAACGTGTTGTGATTCGGTAGAAATGCAAGAAAACGTTAGCGCTGATGGAGAAATAATTACTTTTTTAGTAGATAAAATTTTTGGCTCTCATGTCCGTCAGGCCGGTGAAGATATTAAACTCGGTCAACAAGTATTGCAGTCTGGTCATAAATTGACCGCGGTTGATATTGGAGTCCTTGCGTCATTGGGAGTAGCTGAAGTTAAGGTTTATCGCAAATTAAAGGTGGCGTTAATTGCCACGGGTGATGAATTGAAACGACCAGGACAAGCACTGCAAGTTGGTGATATTTATGAGTCTAACAGTTTTGTTTTAGCCGCCATGTTACAAAAACTGGATGTTGATGTTATTGATTTTGGTATCATTGAAGATGACTTTCAGGCAATAAAATCCGCCTTTATCAGTGCAGATAAACAGGCCGATGCGGTCATTTCTACTGGCGGTGTTTCGGTTGGCGAAGCCGATTACACTAAAACAGTTTTAGATGAACTTGGTGAGATTGGCTTTTGGAAAATAGCGATGAAACCAGGTAAACCCTTTGCTTTTGGTAAATTAGCTAATAGTATCTTTTTTGGTCTGCCGGGCAATCCAGTGTCCGCTTTAGTGACCTTTCATCAATTAGCTTTGCCGGCTTTAACTAAGATGCAAAATGCCCAACCGTTAAAACGTACCCATTTAAGGGTGAAGTGCAGCAGTGACTTACGTAAATCTCCTGGGCGCATGGATTTTCAACGCGGTATTTTATCTGTGAACTCACAAGGTGAAAATGTGGTCAGTTCAACTGGCGCCCAAGGCTCTGGTATCTTATCTAGCTTAGCTAAGGCTAACTGCTATATTATTTTGCCAAGTGCACAAGGTAAGGTACAAGCGGGTGAAATGGTACAAGTGCAATTATTTGATCAGTTTTTATAGTGACTATTTAGCACGCTGTACAGTAAATAAAGCAATTGTTGGCAAAGGTGCTAGCTTTGCTATGAGTACAAAAAATAAACAGAGTAGGTGGAGCAGGTAACCATGAAGCATCAACTAAGCTTTGCAACAGTCAATGTATTAAGTGATGGTATTGCTGAGATCATTATAACTGAGGGTATCGAAGTCTCAATGGAGATGCTTGACGAATTCGACGCTTTTCTTAGCCAGCACCTGAGTGATCACTTTGCCTTGCTGATCAATAAAGTACATAGTTATAATTATACTTTTGAAGCAAAGATGACCATGGCCTCACATGAAAATTTAATCGCTATTGCTGTGATTGTATATAAAGAGGCAGACAAAAAAATAATAAACGATGTGATGGCGCTGAGAGCGATAGACGATTGGAACCTAAAGACGTTTTCAGCATTAGAGCTTGGCTGGCAGCAAGGCTATGATTGGCTGCAAACTGAACTTGATTTATTGGTCATTTGATGACAACGCTGTCAAGAGACAGTGCTAAATTTCAGGTTAACTAAGAAAAGTTTAAAAATTAAATAAAAAAAAGCGGCTTAAATTCATTTAAGCCGCTTTTTTATATCACAGCAAAGACTGTGAACTTATAGTTGAGCGAAACATTTATCCACAGCAACGAGTGTTTTTTCAATAATGTCATCACTGTGCGCCGTTGATAAGAAGCCGGTTTCAAAAGCCGATGGCGCTAAGTACACCCCTTCAGCTAGCATCAAGTGGAAGAAACGTTTGAACATCTCACCATCACATTGAGTGGCTTGTTCGAAGCTAGTGATAGGGTTTTTGTCGTCGGTAAAGAAGAAGCCAAACATAGCGCCAACATAATTGACACTTAAGTTAATGCCGTTACGCTCAGCCGCGGCTTTAAAGCCCATGGCTAGCTTTTCCGTAGCAGCACTTAATTGCTGATGTTTATCACCTTGAGCTAATTCAGTTAGTGCCGCTAAACCAGCAGCCATAGCAATTGGGTTACCTGATAAAGTACCCGCTTGATATACCGGACCAACTGGCGCGATATAATCCATAATTTCTCGCTTGCCACCAAAAGCGCCGACTGGCATACCGCCACCGATAATTTTACCTAAAGTGGTTAGATCGGGTTTGATATTATAAAGCGCTTGAGCACCACCTAGTGCGACACGAAAGCCAGTCATTACTTCATCAAAAATTAATACGCTAGCGTATTGATCACAAACCTCACGTAAACCTTGAAGAAATCCAGCCACTGGCGGAATACAATTCATGTTGCCGGCAACAGGCTCGACAATAATACAAGCAATTTCATTAGCGTACTTAGCGAAAATTTCTTTTACTTGCTCGATATTGTTATAGCTAACCGTTAGGGTATGTTTAGCAAAATCTTTCGGAATCCCTGGTGAATTAGGTACACCCATGGTCAAAGCACCTGAGCCTGCTTTTACTAACAATGAGTCAGCGTGACCATGGTAACAGCCTTCAAATTTTAGGATTTTATCGCGACCGGTATAACCACGGGCTAAACGGATAGCGCTCATGGTGGCTTCAGTGCCAGAGCTAACCATACGCAAAGATTCCATTGATGGTACTAACTCACGGACCTTTTCCGCCATGGTAATTTCAAGTTCGGTGGGTGCGCCAAAACTTAAGCCATTTTTTGCGGTAGTAATAACGGCCTCAAGAATGGCAGGATGGTTATGACCTAAGATCATTGGCCCCCAAGAACCAACATAGTCGATATAAGCTTTATCATCGGCATCATAAATATAAGCGCCTTGAGCACGTTTTATAAAGCAAGGGCTACCGCCAACACCATTAAAGGCACGTACTGGCGAGTTAACACCACCGGGGATTACCTTTTGCGCTTGTTCAAATAACTGTTCTGATTTATTCATAATTGCTTCTTCTAAAAGTTTAATCGATGTGCGTGGCACTTAAAGGTTTTTATTGGTATACCAGTTTACCGGTTTTTCATAATTCGTAATTTGATCTTCAACACCTAAAGTGAGGGCGAATAACGCCATACGCACTAACACACCATTTTGCGCTTGCCTAAAAATGGCTAGGTTATCTAAATCATTTAGGTCGGTATCAAGTTCATTGGCTTCTGGACGTGAATCCCGTGGTAATGGATGCATGATAACGGTATTTTCTTGACAATATTTCTGGTAGACACTTTTATTCAAACTGAAATGGCCACGATATAACTCAGCTTCATCTTTACTGGCAAAGCGTTCTTGCTGGATTCTGGTTTGATAAATTACGTCACAATATAAATTACCTTCCATGGTTTCGGTTAACACCACTTCATGACCCGCATCACTTAACGTTGAGATGATACTATCAGGCATTTGTAAGGCCTTGGGTGCTACCATAGTAATTTTGACATTGTCATAGAGGCTGAGTAATTTAGATAACGAATGTACTGTGCGGCCATGTTTCAAGTCACCCATCAAGACAATATTTAAATCATCTAAGCCTTTATTAAAGTGCATCATTTCAGACTGAATAGTAAATAGATCCAGTAAAGCCTGAGTTGGGTGTTCATTGGCACCATCACCACCATTAATAACTGGGACAGTACTACCTAGCGCAAATTGATCTACTGAGTGCATTTGTGGATGACGCATGGCTATGACATCTGAGTAGCCGCTGATCACTTGCGCGGTATCAAATAATGATTCACCTTTACTTAATGAAGTATTCTCTTGACCAACAGTTTCACGGACAGAACCGCCCAGTAAATTAAACGCGGTACCAAAACTTACCCGAGTACGAGTGCTGGGTTCAAAAAACAAGTTACTTAATATGGCACCTTCGAGTACATGACAACGTTTTTTTCGTGACGCATAAGGTGTCATTTGCGCAGAAATTTGCAAAATTTTTGCGATAGCTTCACGGTCAAATTGTGATACCGATAGAATATGCTTACCTTGAAATTTCATCATCTTGATTACTTACATTTAAAGGGAAAAAATTTGCCAAGAATATAGCATAAAACCACCAATTTGCGAATGATAAACAAGATTTTTAACGCTCTGTTAGGGCAAGATGGCATTAAAAAAGGCAGATAAATCTGCCTTTTTATACTCGACAGTTAAAGATTAACTTCGTCGACGCTTAAAGGGTAACAAGGTAAGTAGCAGCAAGAGATAAGTTACGCTACCACCACTTGATTTACTTGCTGTTTGTACTGGCGGAGGAGAAGTTGCCGATGTATCAGCTGGCGCTGTCTCTGGGGTAAAAACGACCTCTTTTAAATATGCTTTATCTTCACCCTTACTCGTCGCGCCATCTTTCAAATAGAGCCAGGTTATTTGATGTTTTCCCTCAGCTAAATTAGGGATAGTTACCTTGGCATAAGGGACTTCTCCAGAAATAAAGTCAACTTTTTCACCATCAATAATTAAGTACAAGGCATCATAAGGTGATGAAGGATCCTCGGTATTTTCTTCCGATGATACCGACCAATAAAATGACAAACTGCCAGCGCCAGTAAAAGTTAGCATTACTGAGCTTTGTTGATTATCGCTAATCTCACCACTGCTAATTGCTGCTTCGCTATTATCAAGTAACCAAGGTTTATCGCCGCCACTAAACCACAGTAGTTCAGTTGAACCACTAGATAACTGAGTATTAATAACATTATTAGCGGCAATTGCCTGAGCACTGATAAAGCTTTGACTGGTGGGAATATTGTCATCATTACTATTAATGATAATCCGCATTTTATGCTGACCAAGGGTTTTAGCATCAAAGGCAAGGGTAATGGTGCACTTTTGTTTTGCTGCTAAAGTATTACAGCTATTAGGCGTTAGACTAAAGCCAGTACTGCCAATTTTGTCAATTACTAGGGTGAAAGTTAAATTAGCGGTTAACTCACTATTATTGCTGACGGTTAGCTGGGTTGTTTGTGCTGTGTGTTGTGGAGTAATGGCAAAGTCATAAGTTGGTTCAATGGCGATGCCTTTGCTGATATTGTTAATCCAGTCAGTAAATTGACCAACACGGGCGTAAACACCTGGAAATTCGGCAACGGCACAGCCAACACCGTAGCT
Source organism: Colwellia sp. MT41 (assembly GCF_001444365.1). Lineage (NCBI taxonomy): Bacteria > Pseudomonadati > Pseudomonadota > Gammaproteobacteria > Alteromonadales > Colwelliaceae > Colwellia > Colwellia sp. MT41. Next base: position 3,846,139 of record NZ_CP013145.1, on the reverse strand, counting down.
GACGATACCAATTTGTTGCCAGCCTTGATTGGTGTTAACTAATAATGGTCCGCCACTATCACCTTGGCATGAACCTTTTTCCATACTGCCTGAATAATTTGCACATATCATGCTATCGGTAATACCTACTTGATCAGGTAAATAGTTAATACCTTCCAAGTCAGTATAAGCTTGCGCTAGTTTATCTTTACATTGCTCATTACTGAGCAAGTTGAGTTCAACTTGACGTAATTTATCAGGCTGGTCATTAGCGGGTAGTTCATCGTTTGGCCCATAAGCCGTTTGGTTCCCCCAACCGATAACCGTTACTGCGGCGTTGTCTAAGGCTAGCTGCCTACTGGAATCTAAATCAACTAGCGTTACCGCTGGATTATCAATAGCTTCAATAAGCTCTATTAGAGCAATATCATTATTAAAAGCGCTACCTTTATTATATTCTGGATGGATATAAATACGCTTAATAGCTTTGGCATTTTCAGCACCATTGCTTAAGTCGTATTCACCGACATTGACTTGTAGCAGGTTAATATTGGCATCTTCAACACAGTGCGCCGCGGTAAGTAGCCATTTCTCACCAATAAAACTAGCGCCACAGCTAGAACTTTGTACTATTTTTTGTTGCGCAGTAACATTAAGGCTGGCAATACTACCAAGTAGGTTCAGTAGCGTAGCACCATCGTCTTGGCTAATAGCTATAACAGGAATACTACCGGCAAAATTATCGCCTAAGGTGCCATTAATAGCACCGTTAGTATTGTTAAAGATAATTACCCCTATGCCTCCGCCAGCTTGGCAATTATCCACTTTTACTGAAAAGTCGACGTCACCACGGGCAATTAAGCATATTTTATTGCTCGCCGCACTACATTGACTGTCGCCAAGACCACAATCGATTACAACTGCACTTACTTGACCTGAAGGGCTATTGGAAAAAGGCGAACTATCGTAGCCAGTACCAGCAACCTGTAAAGAGGTTATTACTTCATGATGGGTAGAGACTAAGGCTGCCATCCAAGGCCAGTCACCTTGGTTAGCAAGCTCACCACCAACAATCTTGGGCTTGGCTATTGGTACGGTCGATTGATTGCTGGCATTTGCTGTTACTAGCAATGCAGTGAACGCTAAACAAGCGCATAAAAAATATTTCATTAAATGTTCCCTAAGCTAAGAAAGTTAAAGTGCTAGTAACATCCTGTTTACATGTGGGTAGGCTATCCTATCTTGATTATAACTGCAATACCTGAAAAATATTGCACTGTGCTCCTAGTTTCCTACTGATTTATGAGTCTTAGCTTATTGAACGGTTCGACTGGGAAAATCAGCCAGGTTTAACATAAGCTAAAATAATTACTGCCAATAATATAAGCACGGGCAGCTCATTAAAAATTCGATAGAAGCGTGCTGTTCGGGTATTTTTATCTTGGGCAAAGGTTTTCACTAATTTAAAACAATAGCCATGATAAACAAAGAGTAATATTACTAAGCTTAATTTGATATGTAGCCATTTAGCGGCAAAAAACCAGTCATGTCCGTAAGCGTAGATTATTGCTAAGCCCATCACTAGGGTAAAAATGGCAAAAGGGGTAATAAAATACAATAAGCGTTTTTCCATGCCTTTTAGTTGCTGAGCAACGTCAGTTGACTTAGTTTCTGCATGATTGACAAATAAGCGTGGTAAATAAAAGATACCGGCAAACCAAGCGACCATAAAAAAAACGTGGAAGGCTTTAAGCCAGAGGATATTATTGATTAAAAACGTGTCCATTAATGGAGTTTTCCTTCTACCAAATAAATTCTAAGTTGTTCAAAGGTGACCAAGCCAATACAGTCGTTAATATCTTTCCCATAAATATATACCGCCCCTGAGCGTTGCTCTACTAAAGCTAAATAAGCTTCGGCCAAGGTTACTTGATGATTTAATGGGATAAGCTTATGCAATATCAACTTTTTAGCAAGATTATGTTCAATGTCCTCACCGTCATCATCAGCGATTTCTGCATCGAATTGCGCCCAATAATAGCTATTTATCTCTGTGGCTTGCGTCGATTCTTGGTTAATAATGAGTTGAGATTGATGACTACTGAGTAGCTCTCCGATAATAGTGCGAGTACTTGCCTGCTCTAAAATCAATAAATTATCTTTCATTACCGCCAAGACACCAATATTTTGCAATGATTCTTCAATGGGCGGTTTGCGATAGGATAAGTTTTGTGCATCTAATTGCATGGTAAAAATAGACTCATTTTTACAAAGTTGTCTAGATACTATACTCGCGATAGTAATAACAATCATGGCGGGAACAACCAACTCAAGTTGACTGGATAGCTCAACCACAGTAAGTAAGGCGGCAAGTGGCGCATTTAAGCTGGCAGCCATAAAACCTGCCATGCCCATAAGGATGAAATCACTGCCAAGGTACTCGCCGGGTAAAACTTGTATTACTAACGCACCAGCGCAGGCACCAGCTATAGCTCCTATGCCGAGTGTTGGTCCAATAATACCACCAGGTATACCTAAGCCAAGGGCAAACATGGTCATTAATAATTTAGCGATAAGTAAGCTAAACAACAAACCTAGTGACAAGTTGCTCGTTAAGGAAATATCAATGGCACTGGTACCTGTGCCCATAGCGCCAGGGACTAAATAGCCTAAAATACCGGTAATAAAAGCGGCAAGCAATAAGCGTGGCACTATGTGGTATTTAACACTTTTTTTGATGATTAAAACAAGGTACTTATTAAATGCTGCCGCCAATATGCCTAAGACTATGGCTAGCAGTACTAAAGAAAAATAATGGTATTGGTCAAGCGCTATAGGATGAAAGTATTCAAAATCATGACTGGTGCCAAAGACACTGCGGGTAATCAAGGAGCCGACAATAGCAGCAAGCATGACAGGCACAAAAATATGGACCTTGTATTCACGCATAATCACTTCCATCACAAAAATCACTGCAGCTATCGGGGTATTAAATGTAGCCGCTATACCCGCGGCTATACCGCAAGCGCATAAGGTACGAACACTGTTATAAGGTAATTTTAACGCATTAGCCATATAGCTACTACATGCCGCACCAAGGTGTACGGCGGGTCCTTCACGGCCAACAGAAAAACCAGAAGCTAATGCTACCGCACTACCCCAAAATTGGTTAAGGGTGTTTTTAAAGGGAATGACACCATGAGCCACTTTTAAACGATGCAGAACAAAGGGGATGCCAGTGCGTAAATATTTATAACCGGTAAGCCAACCAAAAAACAGGATAATAATGGCGCCTATTATGGGTAAATCAAAACGACTTAATTCATCTAAACTGCTATAGTTATCGCGTTTTATTAGATAAAGCTGCTGGATCTCTTCGATAGTGAGGGTAAATAACACCACTAAAAAAGCGGAAGCGCAGCCACCAATTATGGCCAGCAAACAAATTTGCCAAGAGATTTCTGGCAAAGCTAGATGTTTTCGTATTGCTGCGATTGATATTATCATTACAGGATTATAATACTTTACAAATGAAATGGTTAGCAAAAATAAATCTTAGCGTCGTCGTTGAGCGTTTAGGCAGCTTTAAATCGGCTTTGTTTTTAGGCACAGTGATCATTCTTTGCCTTTTTATCGGCTACCGTTTGGGAAATTATTACCATTATTTTCAAGTGACCAGCCTTGAACAGCAAAAGCTTAGATTAGAACAGCTTTATCACCAGCAAGAACAGAGTATAGCGAGAATTCACTCATTAGAAGTTGAGTTAGCTGTTGAGCAACTTGCCAATGAACAAGTACAAAATTCACTTAAAATCGCCTCTAAGCAACAGTTTGAAGTAAAAAAACAGTTGGCCTTTTACGAAAAAATAATGGCACCCGAAAAGCAGGCGGCAGGTCTGTTAGTCGAGGAGGTAAAAATAACCGCCAGTAAAATCCCCAATCAATACCACTTTCAGGTGACCTTAGTGCAACAGCAATTAAAGCGGCGCTATAGTAAAGGCTATATTGACTTGGTTTTTGAAGGCTACGACGGTGAAAAAGCAATAAAACTTAAGCTGGCTGAAGTTTCTCAGCTGAATAAACAAGATGTAAAATTCAGCTTTCAATATTTTCAGATTATTAGTGGCAAATTTACCTTACCGGTTAATTTTATTCCGGAAAACGTCTTGGTCTCGGCAATATTAAGCAAATCTCGTTGGCAAAAATATGCTAAAAAAGATAAATCTTTGCCCTGGTTGGTAAGTAAATAACCTAAACTCTGCATAAGCGCCACTTGCTCAATCCTCTTTATTCGATTCTCTGCGCTAAAACGTCGATAAATAGCCCGCTATTGATAAATGTTTTGCCTTGATAATGGGATAATTTGAGCCATTGATTGGCTATATAGTTATTTTAGTTACTGGTCGATTTTTTCAGGGGATATAACTTGTTGATTTTACTTAAATATAAATCAGCCATTATTCAGAGTTCAGGTTAAATAACCTTTGACGGTTATTCGCGAATAATACTTGATTAAATTAGTCAGGTTTAAGATAATTAACTTTGTTTCAATCCATCGCTTTATAGCGTATTTTTTTCGTACTTTATTGTACTAAGTAGAGCACCATGTCAAACCCTGAATTACCCATTAAATTTACCGATGCAGCGGCAACTAAAGTCCTTTCGTTAATCACAGAAGAAGATAATCCTGCTCTTAAACTACGTGTATATGTTACCGGTGGTGGTTGTTCAGGTTTTCAATATGGTTTCACCTTTGATGAAAAAGTGAATGAAGGTGATATGACTATTGAAAAACAAGGTGTTGTTATGGTGGTAGACCCTATGAGTTTACAATACCTTGTTGATGGCGAAGTTGACTATCTTGAAAGTTTAGAGGGCAGTCGCTTTGTGGTAAACAATCCCAATGCAACGACTACTTGTGGTTGTGGTTCATCATTTTCTATCTAGTTTAGTTAGTTTAGTGACTAACTAAACTTTGTAGCTGTTTAATACCGACACCATGCCTAGATAGTGTCGGTATGATCATTTCTGCTCACCTAAGCGAATGGCAAAGGCCGTTTTTTTTCACTAGAAAAACATTCACTCCAGCATTTATTACCTTTTGCTATGTTAATCTATATAAATTTCACTCATTGCTTACTCACTTGTGCGGGTTAAGATCCCCCAAGACGATATTGCTCTCAATGCCAATAGTCAGTTATTGGCCAATTGAGATTCTTGTCCTGAATTGTTTTTTATAAGCACAACAAGCTCACCAACTTAATGAAAGGCCTAGCCTTCCATCAGTAACATTTCGATGATTTGCTTCATATCCAGATCGAACTCTTCCGCTCGGACTCCCCTAACAATGAAATCATCGTTCATTGATAGGTCAATTTCTTGCTTATTGAGAAAATGATGGTGTTTGACGCTGTAAAAAGAGTGCACCTGTGGGTTGGTCGGATCTTTATCATTACGAACTTTCACTAAGGCTAATTTATTTGATTTCAATTGCACTAAAGAGCCGATTGGAAATACGCCAATGCACTTGATAAATTGATCAACCAAATTCGTATCTAACTGATTTTTTTTGGCTAATTCTCGTAAAATGGCAAAGGATTTACCATGGGTAAATCCTTCTTTATAAACACGTGTCGCCGTTAAAGCATCAAAAATATCACAAATGGCAATCATACGGCCATATTGGCTAATGTCATCACCCGAAACTTGAAACGGGTAACCGCTACCATTTATTTTCTCATGATGCAGTGCCGCCACTTCAAGGCTAAGTGCGCTAATACCTGGAGTCTGCTTGATGATCTCTATGGAGTGGTTGGCATGAGTTTTCATGATGGTAAATTCATCATCGGTTAATTTACCCGGTTTATTGAGGATCTCATCGGGTATTTTAATTTTGCCAATATCATGGAGAAATGCACCAACCGATAATTGCTCAATAATATCTCTATCTAAAGCTAAATAACGTGCAAAAATGGTAATGTAGACAGAAACTGCGACAGAGTGCTCTAATAAATACTCATCTTTCTCTCGAATATTTAACATACAAGCAAGGGCGTCAGGGCAGTTGAATATTGCATCGATAGACTTATTAGTAATTTCAATTACCGGTAATAAATCAAGGCTGCTACCACTCAATGCATCATGAAATAATTTCTTTTGAATGGATTTAGATTGGTTAAAAATTTCTTTTGCCTGTTTAAGCTGTTCTCTGTTTAGGGATGAAGGCTTGGTAGGAGCCGACTCTGTTTTTTCGCTGCTAGCTGCGATTGTTTTACTATCGTCAATTAATACACAATAAACATTTTTACTTTTAAGGTGGTTAATGACCGCTGTGCTTTTTATATGTCCGGCGGCAGTTAAAGAGAAATTATCCGCTTGGTGGATAATTTTCACCACATAATGGCCAACAGTTAACTCAGCAAGTTCTTTTTCAATTAGCATATTTAGGCGCCGTTATTTAGAAGGAGTATTTCAACATAAGTCATTGGGGAAATTTATGATGCTAGCGGGTCTTTGTTATTCTGTGCTCAATAATACTAGCCATACTTGAGCACTTATTCAATTTATTAGCCGTTTAAAAGATGAACTTGGCGTTAAAGTTGCTTTACAATACCAGCTTAGTGCAATAAATTTCATACTTAGCGCTTGCTGGCCGATATAGGGTGGTAAGCCGGTTTAGCCTAGTTAGGATTATTATGCGTCTGTTATTTTTGGTGTTTATCTTTTTAGTCAATGCTCTATTCATTATGCCATCAGCTATGGCCGTGTCTAAAAATATGCAAGCAGTGCAGATTTATACGGATAATATATTGCTTGATTTAATAAAAGATAACAAACATTTAAGTCAAGTAGTGTTAGATGAATGTCAGTTAGTGCAAGATATTGAAGCTCGCGCTAATAAAGCTAAAATGCCCTCATATCAATTTTTATGGGGTGATATGTTAGCCTATGGTGTCTGTGTCGAAAAAGACATTCCCTTAGGTTTACACTATATGCATCTCGCAGCTGATCAGGGCTTAGCGGAAGGCTTAGAACAATTAGGTCGCTATTACCATATTGGTAAATTTATGCAGGTTGATATTGAACGTGCCATTGTTTATTTAAAAACTGCGGCAAGTTTAAATAACTTGGCCGCACAAATGCGTTTAGCGGGTTTATACCAACAAGACTTTGGTAGCCCGTTAGACTACCCGGCATTGTATTCTCAATTACATCATTCTTTAACCGATGATAAAGCAACCCATAAAAAAATCAGTGAGTTATTGGCTGTACTTGCCAGTAAAATGCCGGATAAAGTGGTCGCACAAGCGAAAAGAACCAGCTATACCAATTAAGCATTAGTGCTATACCATTCAGCATAAAGAAGTGCTCACTTTCTTATACTGATTGGTATTAAGCTGCTTATTTAAACTTTATGGTATACTGGCAAGCAGTTATCCTTAAATACTGACCCTTTATAGTGACCTATAACGATCCACACGCTAAACGCGAAGCTAAAAAATACGATAAGCCAGTTGCCTCACGCGAATTATTGCTATCAATCATCGAAAAATGCTCGCCACCACCTAGTTTCAATAGCCTGCTTAAAACACTAAAGTATGATGAAGAATACCAACTTATTGGTTTGAAACGTCGTTTACGCGCTATGGAAAATAGTGGTCAGTTAATTTTTAATAAATTTAAACAATACGCCTTGCCGGAAAAAAATAGCCTGTTAACCGGCAAAGTTATTGGCCATAGGGACGGTTTTGGTTTCTTTTCTCCGGATGATTCATCAATCACAGATAAAAAGGGCAAAGACTTTTATATTTCCTCCTATGAAATGCAGCGTGTTTTTCATGGTGATATTGTCCAAGCTATTTTAGTTGACCGTACCGATAGAAAAGGCCGTAAAGAAGTTAAAATTCTTGAAGTTATCGAACCCAGAAAAGCGCCCATAGTTGGACGCTTATATATCGACCATCATGTCTGTTCAGTTGTCCCTGAAGACAGTAAAATTAAACAAGAAGTGTTAATTGACCCACAAGCAAAAATGGGTGCTCGTCACGGTCAAATGGTGGTGGTGGAATTAGTACAAAGACCAACTAGACGTTCCCATGCTATTGGTAAAGTTATTGAAGTGTTAGGGGATCACCTTGCACCAGGCATGGAAATCGAAATCGCCTTACGTGCTCATGATCTACCACACCAATTTTCTCATACGGTACAAGCCGAAGTTGCGGGTATTGCAGATGAGGTCGAAGAGTCAGCTAAACTGCCACGCAAAGATTTACGAGACTTACCCTTAGTCACTATCGATGGTGAAGATGCCCGTGATTTTGATGATGCAGTCTATTGTCAGCCGAAAAAATCCGGTGGTTGGCGCTTATGGGTTGCTATTGCCGATGTTAGTTATTATGTAAAAGATGGCACAGACCTAGACGAGGAGGCAATATCCCGGGGTAATTCGGTTTACTTCCCCAGCCAAGTTATCCCTATGTTACCGGAGAAACTCTCTAATGGCTTATGTTCACTAAAACCGGATGTCGACCGTTTATGTATGGTCTGTGAGATGACGGTAAGTGCGACTGGTAAGCTTTCAGGCAGTAAGTTTTACCCGGCAGTAATGCGTTCTCATGCTCGTTTTACTTACACTCAAGTCGCCGCTATTCTTGACGGCGATGCAGACCTTTGTCAGGAATATCAAGGCTTAGTACCTGATTTGAAAAACCTTGAGCAAATGTATCACGCGCTAACCGATGCCCGTCTTCAGCGTGGTGCCATCGCTTTTGAAACCCAAGAGTCTATTTTTATCTTTAATGAAGATAAAAAAATTCAAAGTGTTGAAGCACTTATTCGCAATGATGCTCATAAAATCATTGAAGAATGTATGATCTTGGCCAACGTAGCGACAGCAAAATTTATTGAAAAACATGAAATCCCTGGTTTATTCCGCGTTCACGAAAAGCCCAATGAAGATAAGTACCGTAACTTTATTACTTACTTAAATGAGCTGGGCTTGTCAATGCCGGTCAAAGAAGAGCCGGAGCCAAGAGATTACGGTGATATCCTTGCGAAAGTGGCAGGTCGTCCGGATCAAGAGCTTATTCAAACCATGTTATTACGCTCAATGCGCCAAGCGGTTTATCAAAGTGATAACGAAGGACATTTTGGTTTAGCACTGCCTTCATACAGTCATTTCACTTCACCTATTCGTCGCTACCCTGATTTAGTGGTGCATCGAGTCATTAAAGCCATTCTTGAAAAATCAGCCAAAAGTGATGGCAATCAAGGCTTTTATCAATACTCCTTAGCAGAAGTGATTGAGCTGGGCGAACATTGCTCTATGACCGAGCGACGCGCCGATGAAGCCACTCGCGATGTTGCTGATTGGCTCAAGTGTGAGTTTATGCAAGACCATGTTGGTGATACTTTTAACGGCGTTATTTCCACGGTGACTAACTTCGGCATGTTTGTTCGCTTACAAGATTTACATATTGAAGGTTTAGTCCATATCACCTCCCTTGGTCGTGATTTTTATCATTATGATGATGTCCGTATGTGTTTAACGGGTGAAAATAGTGGTAATAAATACCGTGTTGGCGATGAAATTCGCGTGCAAGTTGCCGCAGTTAATCTGGATGAAAAGAAAATAGACTTACGACTTGAAGGTGTTGATTCTGACCGTGAAAATCAAGGGCAATCTAGAGGTAAAGGTAAGTCTAAAGGCAACTCTAAAAACAAGGGAGCTAGGCGCTCAACTTCAAACTCAACTGAGGCCAAGTCAGCAACTAGCTCGGGTGATCGCGCCAGTAAAGCCAAAAAAAGTAAAACTAAAGGCAAGTCTAAAGGCTCGACTAAAGATAAGCCGAAAGAGAAGAGTAAAGTAAAAAAGCGCAGTGCCCGTAAAAAACGCCCAGGGAAAAATGCCCGCAAGAGTACCAAGAGCAATACCACAACATAGTGAAATAAACCCTATTACTTCGGTTATTAAACTTCGGTTATTAATTTAAAGACAGAGAAAGATCATGGCAAAAAGTGAAGAGTTAGTTTTTGGTATTCATGCAGTTAATGCCTTAATAAACGTAGCACCAGAGCGTTTTATTGAAATTTGGCTATTAAAAGGTCGTGAAGATGATCGCATGATGCCCATCATAAACTTAACTCGTAAATACGGAATTGGTACTCAATTGGTCAGTCGTAAAGTACTGGATGAAAAAAGTGAAGGTGAACAGCACCAAGGCGTAGTTGCTCGTGTTAGACCCGGCAAAGCCTACACCGAAAATGATCTAGATGACATTTTACAAGCCGCAAAGAAAAAAGGTGTTCCGCCATTTCTGCTTATCTTAGATGGTGTAACCGACCCGCATAACCTAGGTGCTTGTTTACGTAATGCTGATGCTGCTGGCGTACAAGCCATCATAGTACCAAAAGACAATGCCGCACAAATAACCCCAACCGTGCGTAAAGTTGCCGTCGGAGCGGTAGAGAGTGTGCCTTTAGTGCAAGTCACTAACTTATCAAGAACGATGAAATACCTGCAACAGCAAGGTGTATGGATTGTTGGCACTGCCGGGGAAACTGATACCTGCTTATATGATGTCAAACTTTCTGGTCCTATGGCACTGGTTATGGGCGCTGAAGGTAAAGGTATGCGCCGATTGACTCGTGAAAATTGTGATCAATTAGTTAAGTTGCCTATGGCGGGGAGTGTTTCAAGTTTAAATGTATCAGTGGCAACAGGTATTTGTTTGTTTGAAATGGTACGCCAACGTTTAGTTTAATGGTGGCGTCACTAAGGACTGGGAATCTTTATAAAAAGCAAGCTTACTAAGGGTTATTGAGCCAGTACAAGACAAAGGTGTAGAGACAAAAAAGGCTTATTGTTGGTAACAATAAGCCTTTTTATTGGCTCTATTTTCTCAGTCAGTATTTTACTGAGCAGTTTTAATTAACGCGAACTCGGCTGCATGGCTCTTCCTTACCTTAAGCCGAGTTGAGGTTATTTATAGTAGCTTAAACATTTCTCTACTTCGTTTTTAGAGCCCATAATAACTTCAACACGTTGATGTATGCTATCGGGTTCAATATCCATAATACGGCCTTGACTAGTCATGGCTAAACCGCCAGCTTGTTCAAGTAAAAATGCCATCGGATTGGCTTCATACATTAAACGTAGCTTGTATGGTTGCTCTGCTTTTCTGCTATCAGCTGGGTAAGTGAAAATACCACCGCGACATAATACTCGATGAATATCACCCACCATGGCTGCTATCCAGCGCATATTGAAGTTTTTGCCACGTGGACCGGTATCACCAGCGAGTAAATCACTAATGTAGTTTTGCATTGGTGCTTGCCAAAAACGTTGGTTTGACATGTTAATGGCAAACTCTTGCGTATCGGTAGGTACTTGCACATTACGCTCTACTAATAAGTAACCACCATGTGTTCTATCCAAGACATAAAAATGTGTACCACTACCTGTGGTCATCACTAACATAGTTGATGGGCCATAAAGCACATAACCAGCACAAATTTGGCTATTACCTGCTTGTTTGAACATATCATCATCACCAGCAGCAATATCTGTAGGTGCTTCATGAATGGAGAAAATAGTACCAATTAATGAATTGATATCGATGTTCGAGCTACCATCAAGGGGATCAAAAGAAACAATATATTTACCGTTTTCATCACCAGCAACTGAATGGTCTTCTTCTTCTGATGAAATGGCTTTAACAAAACCAGATTCAAGTAAGATATCTTTAAATAAATCATTAGCAATCACATCTAATTTTTTCTGCACTTCACCTTGAATGTTTTCATCCAAGGTTGAGCCCATGACATCACCTAAGTGGCCTTGGCTAACACGAAACGAAATCTCTTTCGTGGCAGCTAAAATAGTTTTTATTAATGAAATTAAATCAAGAGGTACATTGTCTTGACGTAAAGCTGGGGCTAGTCGTTGCATTAGGTTACCTAAATTACTTTTAAAGTTGATTGGCTAAGTTTGAATTAGTTTGGCGGTATCAATTTACCCGAGAACAAGGCAAATTTTACCGACTAATATCTAAGACAAAGTCGTCTCATGTTTCATCTAATTATTTGAAGCGACTTATATGCTGGTACCGTTGAAAGAGCACTTTTCAACATGCATCTTGATTGGTAGCAGCGATATATTATAGCAAGTTTGTCCTTTGCTTTAACATGCCTATCGGGATTAATTTAAGTGTTTTGCTACACTTCTCTGGTTTTTAAACGGCTAAAACTGAAACGTTTTAATATTCCCGGGTTGGCTAGTACCACCAAATTACCCGCTAACATTAAGCCTAAGCCAATAAAAGTATAATTATCCCAAGTAAAACCTTCGACCACGCTTGAAATAACCACGGCAACGGCAGGAAACATAATCGTCGTATAAGAGGCTTTATGAGCGCCAATACGCGCCAGTAACGTTAAGTAACAACCAAAAGCGATAACTGAACCAAATATTGATAAATATAATAATGAACTAATATAGGGCAGGGTATAAGAGAAGTTAAACTCTTGACCTTGAACAAGTGCTACCACTAACATAAATAAACAGCCATATAACATACCCCAAGCAGTGGCAGGTAATACCGGCATATTATTATGCTGATTTTTAATTGAAATCATGTTGCCGGTAGAAGCAAATAGAACACCAATGAAACACAAGCCTAGGCCCAATAAGGTATTGTCAGCAAACTCGACATTGCTTATTTGTGGCCAAAATAGCGTGATAATGCCGACTAAACCGAGGGCAGCCCCAAGATAAACTTGGCTAGGAATACGGGTTTTAAACCAAAGGCGAGCATTAAGTATATTGACTATCATCAGGGTCGAAAACGCAATACTTGTTAAGGCCGAATTAATATATGTTTGCGCGTTATAAAGCAAATAATAGTTACAACCAAATAAGGTCAAACCAAAGGCTAATAGTTGCAGATGCTGTTTGGCCGAAAATGACAGTGGTAATTTTTTAAAACGACAATAAGCAAACATGACTAACGCGGCTAAACCAAAGCGATAAACAATAGATACTTCAGCGGCTACCTCACCTAATTGATAATTAATAGCGATCCAAGTTGAGCCCCAAATAATTACCGTAATTATATATAAAATACTATTGCTCATTAACTTTTACACCTTATAACTGGGATATAACTGGATAAAAGTGACATTGTAATGATAATTTGATTTAATGACATGTACAGAAAACTGAAAATGTAACCTATACAGTTTATGCTTATAATCAAGGCGTATACTATGAGAAAATAGATGAAGTTATTAGATAAAAGTTCTTCGGCATATTTGTATCAGCAAGTGATTGATTTTATCAAGCACCAGCAAAAAATTGGTGCGTTGCAACCCGGTGATAAATTGCCTAGTCTACGAAAATTAAGCCGCCAGTTCGAAATCAGTGTTCCAACAGTGAAACAAGCATATATTGAATTAGAGCGACAAGGGCGGGTAAGTGCCAGGCCACAGTCGGGTTATTATCTACAAGCGGCACAAGCAAGAACATTAAAACCCAGGCCAGCCAAATGGTCACAATGCAAGCCAGCAGAAGTAAAAGGGCGTAGCATGATCGAGCAAGTTCATGCCGCTGTGCATTTACCTAATACAGTGGCCTTGGGCATCTCTAATCCTATTCAGGCACACCCACCCGACAAGACCCTTGCCAGATTAATGCGCTCGGTGTTAAGTAAAGTATCAGAAAAAGCAGTGAGTTATGGCCCAGTTACCGGTGATGCCAAGTTACGTATGCAGTTGGCATTCAGGTATCAAGATCAAGGTGTTGATATACATCCAGATGATATTGTTATCACTAATGGTGCCCAAGAAGCATTATCTATTGCGCTGCAATGTGTCGCCCAACGCGGTGATATTATTGCCATCGAATCGCCGTGTTTTTTTGGCATTATCGAATTGATTGAAACCTTGGGCATGAAAGCCTTAGAAGTCTATACCTGTACCGAAGACGGTGTTGGTTTTGATGAGTTATCACAGGCCATTGGCCAACATAAGATAGCCGCCTGTTTATTTTCTACGGCAATAAATAATCCGCTTGGTTCAATGAAGTCAGATGAGCAACGTCAAGCTATGGTGATGCTATTAGAGCAGCATAATATCCCCTTGATTGAAGATGATGTTTATAGCGAGATATATTTTACCGACAAAAAGCCGAAACCGGCTCAGCTTTACTCTGAAAAGGGTCTAGTGATGACCTGTTCGTCATTTTCAAAAACAGCCGCACCAGGTTATCGCATTGGTTGGTTGTTGCCAGGTAAGTTTGAGGAACAAGCTAAGCGCATTAAGCGGGCACAATCTTGTTCTACCTCAATGTTGCAGCAGTTGACCTTAAATGAATACTTGCTCAGCGGCGATTATGATCGCCATCTTTGTGTCTTGAGAAAAAACCTAGCGTATAACTGTGAACGCATGCGGGCGTCAATTGCGGAACACTTTCCTAAAGAGGTGTGTATTTCAAAACCCCAAGGGGGCAGTGTGCTGTGGCTGCGTTGTCAATCACATGTCAATACCGGTGAGTTTTTTCAACAGGCTTTAGACCAAGGGGTAAGTTTTGCCCCAGGAGCAATATTTTCTCCCTCAGGAAAATATCAAAACTACATGCGAGTCAGCTTTGGCGTGCAATGGGGCGAGGAGGTTGAAACGGCGATTAAAACATTAGGTGCATTGGTGTTTGAATTCACTAGTCAGCAAAAAATATTACTTGCAACGCAGCAAAAACAACCGCACAGCAAAACAGCCAAGTTGGTGTAAGGGTTATGACAACACAACTTAAAGTCTCTTTAAAGTTATTATTGCCGCTATTGGCGGCTGTTTTAGCGATTTCTCCGCTTGCTGTTGATATGTACCTGCCGGCAATGCCAGCCTTGGCTGAGCACTTAAATACGCCAATGAGCATGATACAAAATAGCTTGAGTGTTTATTTACTTGGTTATGCCTTGGGCTTGATTTTATTTGGCCCTATGGCGGATAAATATTCGCGCCGAAAATTAGTCATACTCGGCATTGGCGGTTTTGTTATTTGCAGTTTATTACTGCCTATGGTCAGTAATATTGAGCAATTTTTAACGGTCAGGTTTATGCAGGCCTTTATTAGTAGCGCGGCAACTGTGGTAGTACCGGGTGCTGTGCGTGAATATTACGGTAAAGACACTGCTAAAGGGCTTTCTTATGTCAGTATGATCATGATGTTAGCACCTATGGTAGCGCCCGGTATTGGCAGTGTGTTATTGCTAACTCATAGCTGGCAGCTGATTTTTTATGTACTAGCGGCTTATAGCTTTATCGTCTTGTTGTTAGTGATGAAGTATTTACCTGATGCCGGCAGTATTGCTAGTGTAGGAGCTGAAAAAAAAACCATTAAAGTAAAAGTGCAATTGAGCTTTATTCACCGTTATAAAATTGTTTTAGGCAATGTTGAGGCAAGGTTAGATATTATTACTTCAATGATGATATCACTGGCTTTCTTTGCTTACATTACCGCTATCCCTTATGTGTATTTAAAGGTTTTTGCTGTCTCTGAGTACAGCTTTAGTTTGTTATTCGCGTTAAATATTTTCGCCTTAATGATTGCACATTTTACCAATACCCGCTTTGTCGTGCACAAAGGCTCTCGAACTATGTTGCGTTGTGGTTTAAGCCTTGCAGTCTTTGCTGCCACAGCTTTAGCATTGGTGAATGTATTACAATTACCCTTAGTGTATACCGTGGTGGCGATTTTTCCGTTAATGGGCAGTATCTCCTTGATCGCGGTAAATAGTGATGCTTTAATTCTTACCAAATTTCCCGAACACTCGGGTACGGTTACCGCAGTAATAGGTACCCTTCGTTGGGGCATTGGCGCTTTAGCTGGTCCTATTCTGGCGTTTTTCTATGATGGCAGCGCTAAGCCGTTTGCCTTGTTAATGTTATTCGCGGTATTGGTAGTGTTATGCTGTCAGTTAATTGTATGGTTTAACAATAAAAGTAAATCAACAAAAATTAACTCTGCTCTATAATACTATCTTCTATACGGTAATCGTCTGATTTAAAAGAAAGTATTGCTGAAGTGATAAAAGCGAGTTTCACAAGCAAGGATGCTTGTGTGAAGCCCCATGGATGGGTTTATGCGTCTCGCTTGTTTACTCAGCAACACCAAATTACAACAGAGACAAAGCGTTAGTCAATACAGTTAAATACAAAGGATAAATAATGAAAAATATAGCAGTTATCTTAAGCGGTTGTGGTGTATACGACGGCAGTGAAATTCATGAAGCAGTATTAACCTTATTGGCGATAGAACAGCAGGGCGCAAGCTATAGTTGTTTTGCACCAAATATAGCGCAGCATCATGTTATTAATCACCTTAACGGTGAAGTGAGCAAAGATGAAAGCCGTAATGTCTTGGTTGAAGCTGCGCGCATTAATCGTGGCGATGTTGATGATTTAATTGAATTACGTGAGCAAGATTTCGATGCTATCATTTTTGTTGGCGGCTTTGGCGCCGCTAAAAACTTAAGCAGTTTTGCTTTAGATAATGATAATTATAGTGTTAATGAACAAGTGCTTATCGCGGCTAAAGCCTTTGCCAAGGTAGCAAAACCGGCCGGTTATATGTGTATAGCGCCTGCTTTATTACCCCTGGTGTACCCTAAAGGCGTAAAAGGTACTATTGGCAAAGATAATGCGACGGCAGCGTTAATCAGTGCTAAGGGTTTAACTCATATTGAATGTGCTGTTGAAAATGTCGTGGTTGACGAAGCGAATAAAGTGGTGACGACACCCGCGTATATGTTAGCTGATTCGATTAGTGAAGCGGCAGTGGGTATTAATAAACTGGTAAAATATGTGCTTGCCTTTAGCGAATAGGTATTATGTTGATGGCTAAACGCGCCAATAAGCTACCGCAGAAAACAGCCACTTATTTCGTGGTAAGTACGTTTATAATAGCTTTAATTGCGCTAAGCGCTGGTCAAAGCCAGGCGACAATAAAAAATATGACTCCTAATAATAAGTCCAGCAGCACTTTGTTATCTACAACATTAGTTTTTAGCAAGTTTGAGCGACAAATAGCCGAAAAAATGTCCCTAGATATACGCTACTTTTGCCCAGATATAAATGGCAAACCTAGTGTGCCGACAGCAAAACATTGTCGACAAGCCGTTACCGAACTTCCCCAAGCCCTGGCACAATTGATTAGCACCACCAATGTTGGTGGTATTGTGTTATTTTCTGAAAATGTGCAAGAGATAGCACAAGTGGTTAAGTTAACTTATGACATCCAACAAGCGGCAGTAAAATCAGATCAAGGCCAGCCATTAATTATCTCTATTGATCAAGAGGGCGGTCGTGTTGCCCGTTTTGCTAAAATGACCGGCTTTGCGGGTAATATGGCCATTGGCGCTAGCTATCCCCAGCACGGAGTTCACTTTGCTACGCAAGTAAATAGTGTTATCGCCAAAGAGCTAAAAGCCTTAGGTATTAATAATAACTATGCGCCCGTGGTTGATGTAAATACCAATGTTGATAACCCAGTGATTAATACTCGCTCTTTTGGTGAGTCACCACAGCAAGTGGCTGAGTTGGGCGCTAGCGCAGTTAACGCTATACAAGCGCAAGGTGTGATGGCCACGTTAAAACACTTCCCCGGCCATGGCGATACCCATGTTGATAGTCACTTAGGTTTACCTCGCGTTGACCATGATAGAGCTAGCATAGATAAAATTGATCTGGCCCCTTTTGTTTGGGCCATTAAACACGCTAAGCCAGCGATGATCATGACGGCTCATATTCAATATCCGGCACTGGATGACAGTTTTTTTGTCAGTAGAAGTGGCGAAAAACTCATTCGGCCAGCAACCATGTCCCGTAAAATTTTAACTCACTTGTTAAGGGGTGAAATGGCTTTTGAGGGCATTATTGCTACCGATGCTCTAGATATGGCCGGCATTAGCCACTTTTTTAGCGAGGTTGAAGCCGTGGTAGAAACCTTTATCGCTGGCGCCGATCTTGCTGTTATGCCGTTTAAGGTTCGAACCCCAGAGGATGTTGCTGCCTTTAATGTCTTTATTAAAGCCGTCGCCAAGGAATTAAACCAGCGTATTGAGCAGGGTGATTATCAGTTGGCTGAATTTGAGCAATCAATAGCTAGGCTTAATGATTATAAAAAACAATATATAACAATAAGTAATGACTCACTAGCGCAGCAAGTACTAACAGCTAAAGCTATTATTGCCAATGATCAGCATATTAATACCGAGCAAGCTCTGGCTGATGCCGCCGTGACCCTATTGAAAAATAACCAGCTGCTACCGCTTAATGTCTCAGCCATTAAACGCTTACATTTTGTCGTGGCCAATCAGCAAGAATTAGTCGCGCTAACGTATGCGGCAACTAATGCCTTAGCGACAAAACTATGCTCAATAGAGTTGGCCACTATAAAAATAAGTCACTTTGTTGCTGACACGACCAAGGCTACTGTTGAGACTGAGCTTTTAATAAATAATGCCGATATTGTTATTGCTACTGTGGATATCAAAACCGCAAGTTTGGTTGATTTAGGCGGGATGGATGACTTAACACCTAGTTACGGTAGCGCAGCGCAACAACAGCAAAAGTTAAGCTATGGGAGCTTATTGAAGCAGCAACTTACGGTGGCTAATAAGCTAAATACTCCGGTAATACTTATTGCTA
Source organism: Colwellia sp. MT41 (assembly GCF_001444365.1). NCBI lineage: Bacteria > Pseudomonadati > Pseudomonadota > Gammaproteobacteria > Alteromonadales > Colwelliaceae > Colwellia > Colwellia sp. MT41. The sequence continues at coordinate 3,827,458 of NZ_CP013145.1, read as the reverse complement.
AGGGATCACCTTTCTTGATAAATGAATATAGTAACTTAGCGGATGTCGTCTTGTTGAATTTTGATGATAGGATCTATCAAGATAATCATCAACAGGCGATAAGCCCTGGTTTTAATGCTAGTTTGCAGGTGATTTTTAACGAAGGGAAAGCGCAAGGTAAGCTGCCCGTGACCTTGAAAAACTAGCGGTTATTGCTAAAACTACTGCGTCAAAAAATAAACCGATAACAGCAGAATAATAACATAGCACCAATGGTACTTAGCAAGATGGCAAGGTCAATAACCCAGCGATTAAATGCCTGAGCAGTAGTTAATATTTGCCTGTCCCTGCCTTTAATTAATTATTATTTAGCGGGTGTTTTTTTGTCGTGTATTGCTGAGATTCGCCTGCTTAGCTGAGTTATCGTTCTTACCAAAGTTACTCATATGTGAGCCGACTAGACTTGCCACTAAAATAGCCAAATAAAATTGGCCAACGATGGCTTCGAAATAGACTAAAAATCGAGAAATAGGTAACAGAGGCGCAATATCGCCAAAACCTAAGGTGGTAATGGTGACAAACGAGAAGTAGATAAAATCAGGAAACAAGGTAAACCAGGCACTATCACTGCTGATATTAGTAAAAGAGCCGGGAAAGCTTAGTTGTACTAGGGTGTATAGTACCGCCCAAATTAGGCCCATTAATAAATATAAACAAATGGCACCTAAAATCTTATTACCATCAATATCACCAGTAAATAACACTTGTTTTGCTGTGCGCAAGGCGCTCGAAACAAAGAAACTCAGTAGTAACAGTAAATACAATTGATCAAAGCCAGCATCATCGAGCCAGGCGCCAAAAAACGAGAATACCAAAATAGCCAAGGGGAAAATAAAGGTTTTACGTAAGACAAAATCTTTAGAGTCTACGCCCCAGACAGCCACTAACAGAGTCACTATGATGGTCGATTGCACCAAACGCGGCACTGCATCGTCAAAAAACTGTTGAGCTAATGACGTGCCCAGTAATAATAATATTAAAGCAAACGTGAGATAAATAAAATTATCTTGGCGAGTCATTTTTTTCAAAAGTGTCTCTCAATTATCCGTTAAGAATTAGTAGGTTATACCGAGATGGTAATACGTGGCATTGCCCCCTTATCGCTATCTATTTGTGGTTTACACAATAATATGCGTGATGATTCGATGTTACCGTGGTCAATTAAGTAGTCTTTTAAGGCATGTTCGCGCTGTTCACCTAGGTTGATTAAACGTTTGATCGCGGCTTTGTCGCTAACGCTAACCCCGGCCTTAAGACCAATATCCGCAGGTGTACTTATGGCGCAAATCGTTACTCGGGTATCTGTTTTATCTTGCATCAAAGCGATAAAGTCTTTTAAGTAGGCGGCTTGCTGTTTACCTGGTGCCACTTGTTTTACTTGATAGTCTAAGTCATCAAAGCGTAGTTTTAAGGCAAATTCACCGGCCGTTATTGCGATAGAGACTATATTGGCATAAGGAACAAAAGTGGTCAGCAGGTAATCTTGGGTCGCAGAAATAATGGCTTTTTTGGTGATTAAGGTAACAATACTGCTTAAGCCAAATTTAGGGTCTGCAGTAGAGCCACTTATCGGTACATCAAGCTCAACATTACCATCACTATCTTTTAACATACCCATGGCCATATTTAAGGGCAATGCGCCTTGGTCAATTAAGCTGCCAGCTTCTTCACTGTCCACAAAACCTGTTTCTAAGCCCTCTAATAAAACCACTACGTTACCAGCAAGTTCATCACCTATTAATGTTATGTCTAAGGCGGTATTAAGTCGTCCAGTTTTAACTTCAAGACCAGTAGACTCTTTCAGATAAGAAGAGATTGCCGGTAATGAAAACTCTTTAAAATCGCCTTTTATATAGTAGCTAGGCACAGTGGCAAAAGGTTGCAAGTAGCCTGATAAGTTAAAATTGGCATATTTATTACTTCGGCCAACCAGGGTATAGGGGGTTGGTTTTGCTTGTTTTTCTTTAGCGTTGCTCAAGGCGCCAATATCAAAGGTGTCGATAAATAAAGTACGTTGATAGATGGGCTCAACACTGAAATCGGTAAAGTTCAAAGCACTCTCATTGATAAAATGCAACTCTTTGAAGCTAAAAGTAAAGCCATCATGCGCTATTTTTTCTGTTTTAGGGGCAGTGTGTTCTGCTAACACTATGACGTTTTCTGTAGTCGCTGGCTCAGCAGTTTTTTGTTCGGCTGATTTATTAGCCAAAGCAATTAAATTGGCAATTTCTTTGTTTTCTTTCACAATAATATCGCCAGTTAAGGTGTCAAAGATAATGCTGTTGATGGTTATACTTTTTTCATGGATATGCAGGTTATTTAGCGTTAATTGTTTTAACTGCATTACCGGCGGCAATTTAACAATTTCTTCCGCCGCAATATCAAGTCCATCTTCGGCGGAACGCTGGTTAATTTTAGCCATGGCTTGTCGAGCGACGGCGTCGGTTAAGTTGGCTTTTTTAGAGAATAAAAATTCATCCAGTATTATATCGGTAATATCAATACTGGGTTCATCATCTAAGACAAAATTGATATCAGCTAGGCTAAGCTGTTTAAACGCGATAATGGTCGCTTTACTCTCATTTTGGCTCAGGACTGCCTCGGTTAATATTAGGCTGCTTGTTCCAGCTAAGTGAGTAATTAAGTTGTCTTGTAAATCAACAGCAAACTCGTTGAAATGTAATGCTAAGTTATTGAGGGTTAAGTGCTGTTGCTCAAGGCCTACTATTAGGTTTTGTACATTTAAATTGGCCTTTTTCACGCGAATACTTGTGCCTTGTTCGGCCAGAGTAATAGTGTGCTGACTATTAAAAGATAACGAGCCTTTAAGTTCGGTCAGTTGCTCAACATAACGCGCTAATTTTTCAATCGGGTAGTTTGTTAAACTAAGCTGACTATGTATATCACCTTTACCTGATGTTAACTGGGCATTGGCTGAAAGAGCTAAAGAGCTTTTATCAATTAATGCCGTTAACGCTAAGTTACCTTCTTGCTGCGTTTGTGTTGCTTTGACTAGGCTTAATGATAGTTCTTCAATTTCTATATGGTGGTTTGTGCTTTTTTGTTCTTGGTTGCTTATTTCTATTTCAATCTGAAACTGGCTCAATAGAAAATGAGGCAGTACTAGTTGATAAGAAAAATTTGTCGCTGTCTCAGCTGTTGCTTCTGTAATTGCTTGGTCGTTCGTTGGTTCGCTACTCTGCTCAGTATTAAGTCCAGCTGCTGTTGAATGGGGGATTTCTATGCCGGCAATAACTAGATGGCCATCATGCTGAGTAATTTTTAATGAGCCTTTAGTAAGTGAAAACTCACTCAACACTATTTTATCAAAGGCTAACTGCCATAGCTCAATTTGAAGTTTGAGTTTTGCTAGTGAAAAAACCGTCTCTGGCTGAGTATCTTTACTACTGATTAAATTGATGTCGCTTAGTGTTAGGCGCATTAAGAATGGATTAAAACGTATGCTAGCATCATCAGATAAGTGTAATTGCTGCTCTGCTAAAATGGGGGAGATTAAATATTTAGCTAAAGGTGAAGAAATTAGCCAAATAAGCAAAAACAAACCTAGATATAAAGCTAACAATATTTTGAAAAATTTGTGAGTAAAAAAAGATAGCAAGCTTGCCATAATTGAGGACGTTCCTTGTTGATAATCAATATTTAAGGTGTGTTTAACTCTGCCCTTGCCGGCTGAAAATAAAGCGAAATATAATTTACACCATTTTGTAGAAAGCTTACTATTGTGAATTAAAGGTTAATATTGTAATTAACTGTTAATTCACAAGGTTTAGGATATCATTTTCATGGAAATCAATATAGAAAAAATCGAACATTACATGCAAATGCTCGGAGATATGGGCTTACAGTTTGGTGTCCAGTTTTTATTAGCGATTGTTGTTTACCTAGTAGGTAACTTCATTATCAAAAGGTTACTTAATCTCGTTGAATTAGGTTTATCGAAGAACGAAGTTGAAATCACCTTACATCGCTTTTTATTAAGTATTTTAAATACCTTATTAAAAGCCATTCAAATTATCATTTTTGCTTCCATGATTGGTATTCAAACCGCTTCGCTTATTGCCGTGTTAGGTGCCGCAGGTTTAGCTATCGGTTTAGCGCTACAAGGTAGCTTGGCTAACTTTGCTGGTGGCGTGTTAATTTTATTATTTCGTCCATTTAAAAATGGTGATACCATTAAAGCGCAAGGTTATGTTGGTACGGTAGAAGAAATTCAAATTTTCAATACTATATTAAAAACCTTTGATAATCAGCGTATTATCATACCTAATGGTTTGCTATCTAATGGCTGTGTCACCAATGTTAATATTAATGGTACGCGCCGTGTTGATATGGTTTTTGGCATTGGTTATAACGATGATATTGGCAAAGCGAAAGCGTTATTACGTTCCTTGTTAGAAGCAGATGAACGTGTATTAAAAGATCCAGCCATTGATATTTGGGTGGGTGAACACGGTGAAAGCTCAGTAAATTTATTTGTTCGCCCATGGACAAAAGTAGAAGATTACTGGGGTGTTTACTATGATATGATGGAAAAAGTGAAGCTTGAGTTTGATAAAGCGGGTATCAGCATTCCATTTCCACAACGTGATGTGCATATCCATCAAACGCCGAGTACTTAATAGCTAATTCCGCAATCATGCTAATGTGCGCTAAAAAGCCTATCTCAGTTTATTGAGATAGGCTTTTTTATTGGCTAAGCATTTAAAGAGCAATTGGCTATTATCCTGTTGGCTTAGCCTCCGCTATTATGGCTGTAATTACCGTCTTATGGGTGATTACAGCATCGGAATTTGTCGCTTGCATCAGGCTGGTTTATATTGATGCCATGCCTTATTTATGAGAAAAGTCTATATGATTCACTATGCTCTAAAAATTTCACTGCTTTTTGTTAGCTTAATATTAGCTGGCTGTGGTGGTGAAACTGACCAGCCAGCAAAACAAACTGTTAGTTCAGTCTCGCGATTAAGCGATCAACAGCAACTTGAGCAACTCGCTAATAAGCTAGTGGTTAAGTATCAATTTCTCAGTAATGTCGAAACGGATTGCCCAGAGCTTAACGGCGAAGAAGTTAAGCACTGTTATAGCGCTGAAATTCATTTTAACCTAGTGCACACCGAGCAAGTTTATTTTAGTAATGCGCAAGCTTGGCAAGTTAACTTTTCCCAGGTATATCCAGCATACGCTAGCAGCAGTGCAGACTTTAATTTGCAGCATATCAATGGTGACATCCATCAAATCACCCCTAAAAAGAGCTTTACTGGCTTTAAAGCTGGCCTCAGTCGCAAGGTAAAGTTATGGGTTAAAAGTACCCTGATTACCGAGTCAGAGTTAATGCCTAACTATTGGTTGGCTATGGCGGGTTTAACACCCGCAATTATCGCTAGCACGACAACAAAAATCGATGCAGAAACAGGCTTAGAAATTCAACCTTGGGTGGTAGCCTTTACGGATACAGTTAAACAAATAAAATCAGCACCCGATGACAGCAACCAATACGCATCGACAGCATGGCTTTATAATAATGAGCCACAGTTACCTATTGACGACAGTCACTTAGACTTTGCCATAATCCCAACACCGCAATTTGTCGAGATTACCGACAAAATAGCGCGCTTAAATCTTAGCTCAGGTTTGCAGGTTAAACTGAGTGGCGGCATTAAATACTCAGCATTAGTTGCCGCCTTTGAGCGCTTAGCACTATTGGGTATAGCCGAAAGTAAAACGGGTGTTGCTGTCCTTATTGAATTAAATGACCAGAAAAATTCTACTTGGCGTGCTGGCCATTATCAATTAATCATCAATGACAGCGCTATCATCATTAAGGCGCAAGATAGCTCTGGGGCATTTTATGGTTTACAAAGTTTAGCCAGCTTAGTCACTCTTGGGTCGACTCAAGTGCCGTTAATGAAGATAGAGGATCAGCCTCATTATAGTTATCGTGGTCAACATGTTGATGTGGCGAGAAATTTCCATAGTAAAGAATTTATCTTTGCTCTTATAAAGCAAATGGCGGCATATAAGCTGAATAAACTCCATCTACATTTGGCTGAAGATGAAGGCTGGCGCTTAGAGCTACCCAGTTTACCTGAACTAACGCAAGTTGGTGCTAAGCGCTGCTTAGACTTAGCAGACCAGCAATGTCTGCAGCCACAATTAGGCGGTGGTGCCAGCGACAGCGATGGTTATTATAGTGTTGCCGATTACCAAGAAATATTACGTATGGCGAGCAAGCATCATATCCAAGTTATTCCTTCATTAGATATGCCTGGGCACTCAAGAGCAGCTATCAAAGCAATGGAAGCACGTTATCATTATTATATGAGTCAAGACAATGAAGTTGCCGCTAAACGTTATCTGCTAACAGACTTTGATGATAAAACTCAATATAGCTCAATTCAAAACTATAACGATAACACCTTAAATATTTGCATGGAGTCGACGTACACTTTTGTTGAGAGGGTGTTAGAAGACTTAAAAGCTTTGCATCAACAAGCGGAACACCCACTAGCGCTTTATCATATTGGCGCCGATGAAACCGCTGGCGCTTGGCTGGAATCACCAGTTTGTCAGGCTTTAATCGCCGATAAAAGTAATGACTTTGCTGATGGCAAAAATTTAGGTGCGTATTTCATCGAGCGTGTGTCACATATGGTGGCTAGTAAAGGTATTGCTGTGGGTGGTTGGAATGATGGCTTAAAAGAAACCGATGTCACTAAGATGCCCGCTGATGTTTATTCTTATATTTGGGATGCACTACCTTGGGGCGCACATAAACAAGTCAGTGAGCAAGCCCATCGTAATTGGCATATTGTGTTAGCAACACCGGATGTACTTTATTTTGACTTTCCTTATCAAATCGACCCAAAAGAGCGCGGTTATAACTGGGCATCAAGGCGCGTTACCACTCGCACATTGTTTAATTTTATGCCAGATAATTTACCCATTCATGCTGAATTTCGCTTGGATACCTTAGCTAAAAATTATATTGCTAACGATAAACCGCAAGTGGATAACTTGGGCGAAATAAGTCATCGACCGCTACCAGAAAACTTTACCATCAGTGGTATTCAAGGACAATTGTGGAGCGAAATTGTTCGTAGCGATCAACAGGCTGAATACATGATCTACCCTAGGTTATTGGCGCTGGCGGAGCGTGCTTGGCATCAAGCCAGTTGGCAAGTGCCTTATCATGCTGAAGGTAGGCAATACAGTAAAGACAGCAATATTTTTACTGAGCAACTTCGCCATAGTCGCGATAAGCAATGGTTAGCTTTCTCGCTAACCATTGGTGGCAAAGAATTAGCTAAATTAGATCTTGCTGGCGTGTTTTATCGTCTGCCGACTGTGGGTGCAAAAATTACTGCTGGGGTGTTATCGGCCAATATCGCGCTTAAAGGTTTAGCTATTGAATATCGTGAGCAGAACAAGTTGTGGCAAACTTATAAACAGCCAGTAAAAGTAACGGGCCCAGTACAGGTCCGCGCCCGTACCTTAGATAAAAAGCGTGTGGGCCGTACTATGACAGTAACCAAGTAACCTTATTGTGTTAAAGCCTTTTCAATTTCTTGCTGATATTTTTGCTGTTTTTTACCATTAAAACCGCTGTGTGCGCTAATGAGTTTGCCTTGGCGGTCAAATAAGTAACTGCTGGGCATGCCTTTTAGTTGGAATTTTTTAGCTAAGATACCCTTAGCATCAAAAATGACGGCAAAATTTGCTGGCGTTTGTTGTAAAAATTGCTCAGCTAGTGCTGCTTGTGCATCAAGGTTAATACTTAGCACGACAAAACCTTGCTCTTGATACTTGCTTTGCATGGCATTCATCCAGGGAAATGACTTACGGCAAGGCACACACCAAGAAGCCCAAAAATCCAAATAGACTATCTTGCCTTGGTATTTTGCCATGGCCTGCTCAAATTCTTCCATTGGTTCATTGGCATTAGCATTGCTAGGCAGAGCACTAAGTATTAGTAAAAAGCTTATTAATACTGTTTTTGCACAGGTTTTCAGGGAATAGGGCATACTCTTTCCTATATGATTTATACATAAGTTCTATAGCCAAGCTATTTAAAACTGCGTCTTTCAGAGGCCCACTAGGGCGATTATAGCAGTACTTTATACTAGCTTATTGAGTTCGACAAGGACGTAAATTTTACTAGCTTAGTAAAGCATGCCGATGATATAACAAGTGCCTTAACAGATAATGCAGACGCAATTCCCCCCCCCTCAGTTTTTACTCTTGAGCATAGACATTAAAAAACCCATGCTGTGCAAGTAATGCCGGTCTGTAGGCGTTGCTAATGCCAGCTCAACCCTGCACCTGAAAGTGGTTTCGGTATATACTGAGTTTAAACGGTAATAGACAGTCCCCCTTATTGTTATTAAATCTTATGGAATAAAATTTATAGAGTCTAATTATATGAAAATAGAGTTGAAATTATTAATAATTTTTTGTACTTGTTACGCCTTGCCCAGCCACGCTTGGTGGCTTGTTTCGACCAACACTACTGCGGCACTCACCTCCGCTAATGCTGATGTGAGTGATAAAGCACATAATGAATGGCTAACAAAGCGCTTTAGTAAACAACATCAACAATTGATGCCCATTGTTGCCGTTGCTGATATGTTCTTTAGTTGTAACCAAGTGCGAGCAAGTGACAAGGTCGATTATAAGCTTAATTATTTAATCACCGAGATGGATAAAAACATTTTGGCAGAAAAACTAGCTGCTTGCTTAGCTGAGGACTCGATGAAATCGGATGTGGCCTTAAATTTTGGTCTGTTTGGTTGTTTTCATCAGCAATTGGCCCATTTGTCAAAAGTAGAGCGCGAGCAAAAAATGCTTTTAGTAAAAAAATCTGTGTCTGCGCTTTCCCGTGAGGAACGTCAAAAAAGCTTTACTCAATGCGTTACCCAGCAAAGTATTCACTATCTGAAATAGCCCCCGGCCTGAAGAATTACATAAATTGTAACAAATACTTAAGGAGTTTTACTTTTGCGAATTTCTTATTGCAAGTAATATCACTTATAGTAGCGTTAACTCTATAAATATAATGAACCACAAGCCGTGTAAGGTGAAAAAAATATGCCTCAAGAGACACCTAAAATTTTAGTAGTTGATGATGATATGCGTTTACGCTCATTGTTAGAGCGTTATTTAGTTGAGCAAGGGTTTACTGTACGTAGTGCCGCCAACTCTGAACAAATGGATCGATTACTCGAACGTGAGAATTTCCATTTATTAGTGCTCGATTTGATGTTACCAGGTGAAGATGGTCTATCCATTTGTCGCCGTTTACGTCAAAACTCAAATAATATTCCCATTGTTATGTTAACCGCAAAAGGAGACGAGGTAGATAGAATTATTGGCTTAGAGCTAGGTGCGGATGATTACATGCCCAAACCCTTTAACCCAAGAGAGTTACTGGCTCGAATAAAAGCAGTATTACGTCGTCGCAAGCAAGAAGCACCTGGTGCTCCTTCATTAGAAGAAAATATTGTTACTTTTGGTGGCTATGAGTTAAATTTGGCGACCCGAGAAATGAAAAAAGATAATGTTAGTATGCCATTAACCAGTGGTGAATTTGCGGTATTAAAAGCACTGGTCACCCATCCTAGAGAGCCATTGTCACGTGATAAACTAATGAATCTTGCCCGTGGTAGAGACTACTCGGCGCTAGAGCGCAGCATTGATGTACAAGTATCAAGATTGCGCCGTATGCTTGAAGTTGACCCAGCTAAACCTAGATATCTGCAAACAGTTTGGGGTTTAGGTTATGTTTTTGTCCCTGACGGTAGCTCTACTTAGTTTATTCGTATGAAAATATTGCCTCGTAGTGCATTTGGGCAAACGGTTTTATTGATAGGTTTTTTACTTTTTATCAATCAAATCGTTTCTTACATTTCCTTTGCTATTTATGTTTTTGACCCCCATCAGCAGCAAATCAATCAATTGTTGGCTAAACAGGTGCGGGTGGTTTTCATTGATATTGATGATGCCAAGTTAAGCCCTAAAATGGCCCAAGCATTTCACAACGAAACAGGCATTGGTGTTTATCGAGAAGAAGATGCCATCAAGCATGGTCTTGCCAGTGCTGCCTATTTTCCTTATCGATCTGAGCAAATGTCGTTATTGCTTGGCGGTGAGGCAGAAGTGCGCATTTCTGATGGTAATGAATATTTATTTTGGATTCGGGCCCCACAAGCCCCTCATCTTTGGGTGAAAATTCCCCTCAGCGGTATGGAAAAAGGTAACTTTAATCCGTTAATCTTCTTTATGGTGGTTATTGGTTTACTCAGTGTTATGGGCGGCTGGGTTTTTGTTAGACAGCTTAACCGACCGTTGAAATCGTTAGAAATAGCCGCAGAAGATGTTGGCCGAGGAGATTTTCCTGAGCCGTTGGTGGAGCGAGGTACTTCTGAGATTATGGCGGTAACACAAGCCTTTAATCATATGTCTAAGGGCATTAAGCAGCTCGAAGATGATCGGAATTTATTAATGGCCGGTATTTCCCATGATTTGCGTACGCCATTAACACGTATTCGACTGGCGAGTGAAATGATGCAAGATCAAGACGGTTTTCTTAAAGAAGGCATAGAAATCGATATCGAGGATATGAATAATATTATCGATCAGTTTATTGATTACCTGCGTCACGACTCTAAAGATAAGGCCGAGCTTGGCGATTTAAATGTCTTGGTTGATGAAGTGCTCAACGTTGAAAGGCCAAGTGATAGGGTGATAACCTTTCACCCCGGTGAATGTCCTAAAATTCCTTTACGGCATGTGGCTGTTAGACGCGCCCTTGCCAATTTAGTACAAAATGCCCTACGTTATACCTCAGGTGAAATTGATGTATTTACTGGCGTAGAGAATGACTATGCCTTCTTTATTGTCAGTGATAACGGTGCCGGTATTCCTGATGCCGATATTGAGCGCTTATTTCAACCTTTTACCCAGGGTGATACCGCTCGTGGTACTGAAGGCAGCGGTTTAGGCTTAGCTATTATTAAACGTATTGTTGATACCCATGGTGGCAAAGTTGAACTCTCCAACAAATCATCCGGTGGCTTACAAGCAAAAGTGTCTTTGCCGCTGAAATTCTAATGACGGGTGAGAGCGACACTGGCTCAATTGAGCAAAAAAAAAGCCACCAGTAAGTGAATACTGGTGGCTTTTTTATTGGTTATATTTTAGCTGTTTAGCTAACGGCTTTTAACTCTTCATTTTGCAGTTGCGGACCAGCAGCAACTAATGCTTTACCGTTGTCAGTATCAGTGAACTTCTCAAAGTTATTGACAAAACGTTGTGCTAAGGCCGCTGCTTTATCATGCCAAATACTTGCATCTTCATAAGTATTACGAGGATCAAGAATGTCACCTTCAACACCGGCCAGTTTTATCGGGATTTCAAGATTAAACATTGGAATAATCGTTGTTTCAGCATTATCGATAGAACCATCTAAGATGGCATCAATGATGGCACGAGTCGCTTTGATAGAAATACGTTTGCCAGTACCATTCCAGCCGGTATTCACTAGGTAAGCTTCAGCGCCTGCAGCTGACATACGCTTGTGTAATACTTCAGCATACTGAGTTGGGTGTAGGCTTAAGAAAGCAGCACCAAAACAGCTGGAGAAAGTAGGTGTTGGCTCGGTGATACCACGTTCAGTACCCGCTAATTTCGCGGTAAAACCTGAAAGGAAGTAGTATTCAGTTTGCTCTGGCGTTAATTTAGCCACTGGTGGTAAAACACCAAAAGCATCAGCGGTTAAGAAAATAACTTTCTTAGCATGGCCGGCACGAGAAACGGGTTTGACGATATTGTCGATGTGGTGAATTGGGTAAGAAACACGAGTATTCTCAGTTTTTGAGTTATCGTCAAAATCAATTTTACCATTGGCATCAACCGTAACGTTTTCTAATAAGGCATCACGACGGATGGCATTATAGATGTCTGGTTCATTTTCTTTACTAAGGTTGATGGTTTTTGCATAACATCCGCCTTCAAAGTTAAATATACCGTTATCATCCCAACCATGTTCATCATCACCGATAAGTTGACGTTTAGGATCCGTTGATAAAGTAGTTTTACCCGTACCTGATAAACCGAAGAAAATAGCGGTGTCGCCATCTTTACCAACGTTGGCACTACAGTGCATAGATGCAACGCCTTGCAGCGGCAGGTAGTAGTTCATCATTGAGAACATACCTTTTTTCATTTCGCCGCCGTACCAGGTACCACCGATCAATTGAACTTTTTCAGTTAAGTTAAAAGCAACAAAGTTTTCAGAGTTCAAACCTTGTTCTTGCCATTTATCGTTAACGGTTTTAGCACCGTTCATGACGACAAAGTCAGGTTCATAATTTTCTAATTCAGCGTCAGTAGGACGAATGAACATGTTCTTAACAAAATGTGCTTGCCATGCTACTTGTGTAATGAAACGTACTTTTAACCGTGTTGCTTCATCAGCACCACAATAGGTATCAACCACAAATAAACGTTCGCCGCTTAATTGTGTGGTCACTAAATTTTTTAAGTGAGCCCAAGTTTCGGGAGTCATAGGTTTGTTATCATTTTTACCTTGATCAGACCACCATATTGTATCGCGTGTTACGTCATCACGAACAATATATTTATCTTTAGGAGAACGACCGGTAAATATACCCGTGTCTACATTAACTGCACCAAGTTCAGTCACTACGCCTTTATCAAAGCCTTCAAGGCCAGCTTTAGTTTCTTCACTAAAAAGTAACTCATACGATGGGTTATAGACAACTTCATTAACATCGTTGATGCCGTATTGTGACAAGTCAATTGAGTTTTTCGGGGCGGTCATAGCAAATTCACTCCTAAGTATGACAAATTTATATTTAAGTAAGTAGGTGATGAAGTGTACCGTGAAAGTTTTCACGCTGGCTTCATTCCGGCTATTTTAGGATAATAGCGATCAAAACGAAAGTAAAAAATAGTTTAATGTGAACGTTTTCACTATAAATGATATGAATGGTTAGTTTGAAGGGTGTTATTATTTAACCGAAATAGCTCTTAAGCTAGGTAAACAAAGGAGTATGACGATATTGACGCTAGCACTTAATTATCACAATGTGGAATAAATGATAATTAAGGCCGGCTATTATGGTTAGATTTTATTGAAAAAAAGCCGTTTTTTTAAGGGTTAACTTTCGAAATGAAACTTTTTAAGCTTAGTTCATCAAAATCATAAGTGGTGATGCAATAATCACAAGTCATGGAAATTTTACCTTGCTCGGCTAAGATAGCTTTTATTTCACTCGGCTCTATTTGTGCTATTGCCGCCAAACATTTATCAGCAGAGCAACCACATAAGTAACTAACCGCTTGTGGCTCGAAAAGATTAACTTGCTCTTGGTGGTATAAACGATAGAGCAAAGCTTCGGCTTCGAGTGAATATATTTCTTCGCTTTTAATGGTATTGGTCAGCTGGCATAAGTGTTCAAAGTCAATGAGCTGTTTTTCTTTATTTTCAATACTATTATCGCTATCGGGTAATAATTGCACCAAAGCACCAGCAGTTAATTGCTGTTCACTATCACTAAATAGCCATATTTTAGTAGGAATTTGTTCTGAAACGTCAAAGTAATGGGCTAAGCAATCGGCTAGATTGTCTTTATCTAAGGCAACGACACCTTGATAAGCTTTACCTGCATCAGGGCGTATGGTAATAATCATGGTGCCTTTACCAATTAATTCTTGCAAAGTATTTGCTGAGGTTGTTGTCGTTAGTTTAACAATGCCGCGCATCTGCTGTTTATTGTTACCACTAACCGACATATAGCCGACAGGACCATCACCTTGCAATTGTACGGTAATATCACCTTCAAATTTCAACGTTGCAGTTAATAGGCAGGTAGCGCTGAGTAGTTCACCCAACAATTTAGTAACACCCGCAGGATAGTCATGATTGTTAAGAATACTTTTAAAACTGCTATTTAACTGAACAAGCTCACCACGGGCATGGGCATCGGTAAATAAGTAGCGATTTAATACATTGAATTGGCTCATGGAGGTTAGATCCTTTCTTTAAATTCACGTAGCTTTCTACGTTGTTTTTTATCTGGTTTAGTATCGCTAGCGGGACTTAATAAAATGCCTTGTTGACGCGCCAGGGCATTTTTTTCCCGGCTATCAATACTTTGCTTACTTTCTTGGTATAAGGTTTGAGCAAAAGTCGCGTTGCTTCGTTTTTCAGCTAAGGCCACTACGGTAATTATTTTTTCTTCAAATCCTTGTCTGATTTTTATTATATCACCGATTGATACCGCTTTACCTGACTTAGTGCGTTGGCCGTTGTAAAAAACTTTGCCACCATCAATCATTTGTTTGGCAATGGCTCGGGTTCGATAGAACCTTGCTGCCCAGAGCCATTTATCTAATCGAGTTGAGCTAGTTTGAGGGTTTTTGCTTGTTGACATAATAAACCTACACCGTGGAAATTTTTACCTGGAAATATGTCTGAAAATTAACATACCAGCGGTAGATTCTCTAGTCATAGCCTTTTTTGTTACCATTTTATTTACTAAAATCCCTTAAAAACTCAGGCTATGGCTTGTTGCTTAGCTTGTGGTCAAGTATCATCCGTGCTTATCTAACAGAAAGCTAACAAAAATATAACATTTAGTCTTTGCTATGTGTGGCAGGATTCTTTCATAAATAACAATAACAATAAGTAGATATGGCACTTCCCACTAACATGACAGATCTTTCATCCCTATTCTCTCAACTCGGTCATCGACGTGTTGCGCAATTAGTTATGATGCTGCTATTGACCTACATTGCTTATCTGGGCGCAAAAATCACTTGGTCAATAGTACCGCAAGCACAGTCAAATCAAAACACGTCACTTACCTCTAATACTCAAAGCCTAAATGCCAGTCAGGCCAATAAAGCCGTTGATGTTGCTAAAATACAGTCACTAAATCTCTTCGGCTTATATAATGACAACGACGTGGTCGAGGACGAAATTGAAATGGCTAACGTGCCAGAAACTAAATTAAATTTAATTTTAGTGGGTACAGTGGCTAGTGACGATAAATCAATAGCCGCAGCAATTATTGAATATCAAGGCAAGCAAGAAACCTACGGCATTGGTGATATTATCTTGGGCACCCGTGCTAATCTTGAACAAGTATTAAGGGACAGAGTGCTAATTAAGTTATCAGGACGACTAGAAACTCTTATGCTCGATGGCTTTGATTATAGGCAACCGGCACAAAAAGTAGCTAATAAACCGGCCGAAAAAAGAAATCCAAGAAAAATAGCGCCTCTATCTTCTCGTTCAGAGGTGATTGATCAACGAAACAATAAAAAATTAACCGCGACCGCGAAAACCTTACGTGCTGAATTTTCTCAAGACCCAGCAAAAATAGGTGACTATTTACGTATTTCACCCAAGCGTAAAAACGGTAAGATAATTGGCTATACCCTTAGGCCCGGGAAAAAACCTGAATTTTTCAAACTTGTCGGTCTAAAAGCGGGTGATGTTGCCATTGAAATGAATGGTTATGATTTAATTGCGCCAATACAGGCCATGCAAGCCATGGCTGAAATGAGGCAAGCACGTGATATTTCACTGCTGGTGAATCGCCAAGGCAGTTTGACTGAAATATTGATTAGCTTAGATTAAATAGCTGCACGAATTAATTAACGTAACAATAAAGCGATAAAATTATCTATAAAGACCTTCTCGCAAGATTGTCTATAAAGATTTTCTATTAAAGTGAAGAAAGCAGAGACACTAATAATGATGAAAAAGTTTTTATTAATTTTAACGACAGCGATGGCATTTAATTTTTTATGCTACGTTGCTCAAGCCAGTGCCGCACAATACTCTCCTAATTTTAAAGGCACTGAAATTACCGAGTTCGTTAATATAGTCGGTAAGAATTTGAAGAAAACCATGATTATCGATCCTAACGTACGTGGCAAAATTAATGTCCGTAGTTATGATTTATTATCCGAAGAGCAATATTATCAGTTCTTTTTAAATGTCCTTGAAGTCTACGGTTATGCAGCTGTCGCTAAGGATAATAATATTGTTAAAATCATCCGTAATAAAGATGCTAAAACTGCCGCTATCCCGGTTATTGGCAGCGACAGTAATATCTTGGGTGATGAAATGGTCACCCGTGTTGTTGAAGTTAAAAATGTTACCGTCCGTGAATTAGTGCCCTTGTTACGACAATTATCTGACCAAGCTGGTGGTGGTAACGTAGTTAATTACGACCCGGCTAATGTCATCATGTTAACAGGCACGGCATCAACGGTTAACCGACTGGTTAAAATTATTGAGCGTGTTGATAGAGCTGGCGACCAAGCGGTGGAAATTATCAAGTTAAAATATGCTTCAGCAGGTGAGATGGTGCGTATCATCGAAGCCATGAATAAACCTAAAGGTGGTAAATCCGGGCAGCCAAGTTTCCTCATTCCTAGGATTGTTGCCGATGATAGATCAAATAGCGTTATTGTTAGTGGTGAAGTAAAAGCACGCGAGCGGGTAATCCGTTTGGTTAAACGCTTAGATAGCGAATTAGAAAATAATGGTAATACCCGGGTTTATTACCTGAAATACTCTAAAGCCGAAGATTTAGTTAAGGTATTGAAAGGGGTAAGTGATTCAATTTCTTCAGACAGCAAAAGCACCACAAGTAAATCGCGTAGCAGTACTAAACGTACTGTTAGTATTGAATCCCATGAAGCTACTAATAGTTTAGTAATAACCGCACAGCCTGATATGTTGCGTTCCTTAGAGGCAGTTATTCGCCAATTAGATATCCGTCGTGCGCAAGTCTTAATTGAGGCTATTATTGTTGAAGTCTATGAAACTGATGGTGTGAGTTTAGGGGTACAGTGGTATAACGAAGCGGGTGGTTTTACCCAATTCACCAATGGTCCAGCCAGTATTTCATCCATTGCCGCCGGTGCTATAGCAGCTGAAGGAGAGAAAGGTAATACGGTAACAACGATAGATTCAAATGGTAACCCAGTGACTACGACAAACCCTGACATCAAAGGTGATTACAGCATACTTGGGCAAGTACTTGGCAATGTCAGCGGTATGATGTTTGGTATTGCCAAAAATGATTGGGGCGCGATAATACAAGCAATCAGCAGTAATACCAATTCAAATATATTGGCAACACCCAGTATTCTCACCTTAGACAATGAGGAGGCTTACTTTATTGTTGGTCAAGAAATACCTATTATCACCGGCTCTGCCACGGGTAGTAATAATGCGAATCCATTTCAAACGGTTGAGCGTCTAGAAGTGGGTATCAAACTGCGCGTGACACCGCAGGTTAATGAAGGTAATGCCATACAACTGGTTATTGAACAAGAAGTATCTTCGGTTAGTGGCTCTACTGGGGTCGATATCTCAATTAACAAAAGAGAAATAAAAACCACGATTATGACCGATAGTGGCGCGACTATTGTTTTAGGGGGCTTGATTGATGAAGATGTACAAGAAAGTGTGCAAAAGGTACCAATTCTAGGTGATATCCCCTTTATAGGTCATTTATTTAAATCAACCACCAATACCACCCGTAAACGTAATTTAATGGTATTTTTACGCGCGACCATTATTCGTGATGCGGGTTTTATGAATGAAATCAGTGAAAATAAATATAACTTTATTCGCGCCGAGCAAATTCGTAAACACGAAGAGGGTCTGTCATTAATGAGTAATGACAATATGCCGATTTTGCCGCAGTGGCAGGATAAGTTAACGTTACCGCCATCATTTGAGGACTATCAGGAAAAACTTCAAGAAAAAAATATTGAATTACCTAAGCCGCCGACAGTAACAGAAGATAAGCACTAATGGCTGGTGACGTAGCAGAAACCGTCATTGATAAGGCGGAGCCAACATCAGCTAATAGTTCTTGGTTATTGCCGTTTGCCTTTGCTAAACGCCATAGTGTGTTAATTTCTACCGATGCAGACACCGGCGGATATATTTTACACTGCTTAGCGGATGTTAATTTTGATATTATTTTAGAAATTCGCCGCATACTGAAAGCGCCATTTAATTTCGACTATTTACTGCTGCCAGCGTTTGAATTGCTGCTAACCGAAGCCTACCAAAGAGATTCCTCCGAAGCGCAGCAAATGATGGAAGATATTGGCAATGAAGTGGACTTGTATTCACTGGCGGATGAGATTGTTGAAAGTGAAGATTTGCTTGAAAATGAAGATGATGCGCCAATTATTAAGCTAATCAATGCCATGCTCAGTGAAGCCATCAAAGAAAGCGCTTCCGATATTCATATTGAAACCTTTGAAAATAGCTTACAAATTCGCTTTCGCGTCGATGGTATTTTACGCGAAGTGCTAAAACCTAATCGCAAACTAGCTTCCTTGTTGGTTTCACGTATTAAGGTTATGGCCAAACTCGATATTGCTGAAAAACGAATTCCACAAGATGGTCGAATATCTCTGCGCATAGGTGGTCGGGCTGTTGATGTGCGGGTATCAACTATGCCAACAGGTCATGGCGAACGAGTGGTGTTAAGATTACTCGATAAAAATGCTGCTCGTCTGGATCTGAAAGACTTGGGTATGACCGACCAAAATCGAGCTACTTTCTCAACCCTTATTGAAAAACCTCATGGCATCATATTAGTTACGGGTCCTACCGGCTCAGGTAAAAGTACCACACTTTATGCAGGTCTCATGCAGATTGATGCCAAAGAACGTAATATTTTAACCTGCGAAGATCCGATTGAATACTCCATTGAAGGCATTGGACAAATGCAAGTAAATACTAAGGTGGATATGACCTTTGCTCGGGGACTACGTGCTATATTACGTCAAGATCCTGACGTGGTCATGGTCGGTGAAATTCGCGACTTAGAAACCGCACAAATTGCCGTGCAAGCCAGTTTAACCGGTCACTTAGTTTTATCTACCTTACATACTAATACTGCGGCGGGTGCTATCACCCGTATGGAAGATATGGGTGTAGAGCCATTTTTACTGTCTTCAAGTTTATTGGGCGTTTTGGCACAACGCCTAGTACGAACGCTGTGCCGACATTGTAAAGAAAGTCACTTACCTGATGAAGAAGAGCGACATTTATTAGCCTTAGCTGACGATAATACAGCGGTAATATATCGCGCTGTTGGCTGTAAGGAGTGTAGTTTTAAAGGTTATCGTGGCCGAACGGGTATTCATGAACTATTACCGGTTGATGATAAAATACGAGAAATCATTCACAATGGTCATGGTGAGCAAGCCATTGAGAAATATGCGCGTCAAGCCAATGCCAGTATCCGTCGAGATGGCTTTGATAAAGTGATGTTAGGGATAACCACCTTAGAAGAAGTTTTACGTGTCACTCGTGAAGATTAAAGCGTAACAGTGCTCTAAGTAATCAATAAAGACACAATAGTGAATTAACAGCGTGAATAGCATTCATATAACCAATATAACTAATATAAGTAAGCTTTATAAGTAATGGCAGCATTTGAATACCAAGCGGTAGATAGTCGCGGTAAAACTAAAAAAGGCGTTATCGAAGGTGATACACCAAGACAAGTGCGTGGTTTGTTACGTGAGCAAGGCCTAATGCCTATCGCCGTCACCGCGACATTAGCCAAGAGCAAAGCGGGAAATGAGAAAAAAGGTTTCGCGGCTAGTTTCGGTCAAAGTACCGGCGGTAAAGTCTCGGCGGCAGAGTTAGCACTTATTACTCGTCAACTAGCGACATTGGTAGAGTCTGGTTTGCCGTTAGAAGAAGCTTTAATGGCTGTGGGTGAGCAATGTGAAAAGAACCGTATTAAAAGTATGATCATGGGCGTTCGTACCAAAGTGACCGAAGGTTATGGTTTATCCGAAAGTATGGCAGAATATCCCAAGGTATTTAATCGTCTGTATCGGGCTATGGTTGCCGCGGGTGAAAAATCTGGCCATCTTGATAAAGTACTTAACCGTTTGGCTGATTATACCGAAAAGCGCCAACAGATGCGCTCGCAACTAATCCAAGCACTGGTTTATCCTATTATTATGACCGTTGTTGCTGTCGGTGTTATCGCTATTTTATTAACCGCCGTGGTGCCAAAAATTGTCGGTCAGTTTGAACACATGGGTGAGAGTTTACCCGGTACTACCCAGTTTTTAATTGCCAGTAGTGATTTTCTGCGTGACTATGGCTTAGTATTGCTGATCTTGTTTGCGGCCCTGATGTTGCTGTTTTCACAGCTGTTGAAAAAACCAAATTTTGAAATGGCGTTTCACCGGAATTTATTACGGGTACCAGCCGTTGGCAAGGTAGTTAGAGGTATAAATACCGCTCGTTTTGCCAGAACTTTAAGTATTTTAACGGCCAGTGCCGTGCCTTTACTGGAAAGTATGCGTATTTCTGGACAAGTGCTCGATAATTTATATATTAAAAAGCAAGTGACAGCCGCCACCGATAAAGTGCGTGAAGGTTCAAGTTTGCGTGTGGCATTGGAGCAAACTAAATTGTTCCCCCCTATGATGCTGCATATGATCGCTAGTGGCGAAAAAAGTGGCAAGTTAGAACATATGTTAGGTCGTGCTGCGGATAACCAAGATAGAGAGTTCGATGCTTTGGTCAGCATCTCTTTAAAAGCATTTGAACCGGCACTTATGGTGGGTATGGCAGGGGTGGTGCTCTTTATTGTTATGGCAATTTTAGAACCAATTTTACAACTGAATAGCCTAGTGGGTGGCTAGGGCATTAATTGGCCTATGAGCTTATTAAGGGCAATGTAATTAATTTATCAGACGTTAGGAAAGCAATATGAATATGAAAAAAGCACAAGGTTTTAGCTTATTAGAAGTGATGGTGGTTATTGTAATTATAGGTATTATGGCCAGTGTGGTGGTACCTAGTTTAATGGGTAGCCAAGATAAAGCTAATTTGCAAAAAGCCATATCAGATGTTACTGCTTTAGAAACGTCATTGAGTTTATATAAGTTGGATAACTATGATTATCCAACCACAGAGCAAGGTTTGGAAGCCTTGGTTGAGCAAACCGATATTGAGCCAGAGCCACGTCGTTTTCCTGAAGGTGGCTATATTAAACGTTTACCAAAAGATCCTTGGGGTAATGACTATGTGTTATTGAATCCAGGTGAACAGGGTCGAATGGATGTGTTTTCAGTGGGGCCAGACGGTGAAGCCGGTACAGAAGATGACATCGGCAACTGGAACCTAGGCGACTTTCAGTAATTTCGTCTAATAAACGCTTACTCATCGTTGCAAAAATACTCGTTTAGTAAACTAAACGTCATATTTCGCGCCTTGATTAAGCGCCTTTTAGCCAGAAATTCACTTTAACAGCACGATGAAGGAAGACACGGCCAAGCCTACTATTTTATTATGAAATTTAAACATTCAAATTCATCATACTCAGCAGAGAAACACCGTGGCTTTACCTTAATTGAGGTGATGGTCGTTATTGTGTTGATTGGTCTTATGGCCAGCTTGGTGCAATTTAACTTTTCTGGCAATAATCCGGCAGATAAGTTAAAACATGAAAGTGCGCGTTTTGCCGCTATTTTTGCAGTGGCGGCAGATTACGGCATGCTCAATAACATTGAATTAGGTTTGGTCGTTAAAAAAGATAGTTATCAGTTTCTTGGTTATGACGGCACTCGATGGACTGAGATCCCTGAGCAAGACTGGCTAGCCAATGTCACCTTGCCGGAAGGTATAGAGTTGAGCTTAGAGCTTGATGATCTGCCCATCGACGAACCCTTGCTGTTTGACGCCGATACTTTTAGAGAAAAAGATGAAGACGATTTCACCTTGCTCTCTAAAGAAGAACAAGAGGAAAAAATAATTCCACAAGTGTATATTCTCTCTGGTGGTGATATTAGCCCATTCAGCGTTACTTTTCGCTTAAATGAAGAGTTAGCCTATATTGTAGGCGCTGAAGATTTAGCTTATCGTGTTACCGGTATATATAGTGTGCCATTAACCATTGAAGGGCCAGTGCTCGATGAGCAATAAAATCACTCTCATTAGAAAAGTCAAACAAGGCGGTTTTACCTTACTTGAAGTAATGTTGGCCATGGCTGTTTTTGCTATTTCTGGTGTAGCACTGCTCGGTGTTGCCGATAATAACTATCGTCATATTAGTCATTTAGAAGAGCAAATGTTTGCTCAATGGGTCGCTTCAAATCAGCTAGTTGCAGTGAGTTTAGATAAAACGTGGCCGCCAAGAAATAACCGTAAAGGCAAAGTCGAGATGGCGGGTCGAACCTGGCATTGGCAGCAAAAAGTGATTAATACCACCAATAAAGAATTACGCGCTATTGTTATGGAAGTACGTTTAAATGAAGATGATGAGTTAGTTACGGCTAGCTTGATGACCTACCTCGCTCAGGAGAAACCCTGATGAAAGTAGGTACTACTATGGATAAAGTTTTTTTTAGCGCTAAACAGCAAGGTTTTACCCTGCTTGAAGTACTGATCGCCATTTCGATATTTTCCGTGGTCAGTTTAGCCAGTTTTACCATTTTTGATACCGTGTTACGTGGTGATGAAAATTCAAAGATTCGCACGGAAAGACAAAATGAATTACAGCGTGCCTTTTTGTTGATTGAACGAGATTTTACCCAAATAGCAAAGCGCAGTATGCGAGTTAATGGTGAAGCGCCAACGAATAATTTTTTACAAACAGCAGACGATAGCTTTTTAGCGGATGATCAAGCTATCGCCTTTGTCCGTAATGGTTGGACTAATCCAGGGTTATTATTACCGCGTAGTGATATGCAAAGTGTTGCTTATCGACTCGAGGATGGCACCTTGCAGCGTTTACATTATAACTTTGTTGACGCTGTGGTCGGCCAAGAGCCAAGAGTTAGACCGCTAATAACCTTAGTGACAAGTTTAGCGTTTGAATTTTATGATGGCAGTAAATGGCAGGAAAAATGGTCTGGGCAAAAATTGCCACAAGCGATTGCTATTGAAATTGAAACTGAGGATTATGGTTTCATCCGTCGCCAGTTTTTAGTTGCCGGCGACCTCGCTACAGAAGAAAAGAGTAAGAGCTAGTTTATGGCTAATAAACCGTCAGTATTCAGTTTGGCGAGAGCAAGTCAACGAGGTGTGGCTCTTATTACCGTGATGCTAATTGTGGCTTTATGCTCAATTATTGCCGCGCAAATGACCACCCGATTGCATACACAAATGCAGCGCAGCACTAATATTAGTTATAATCAACAAGCCTACTGGTATGCTTTGGGCGCTGAGGCATTTACCAAGCGAGTGTTAATAAAAGCCTTTAAAGATGAGCCTAAGGTTACCCATCTGGAACAAATTTGGGCAACAGAGACGACTACTTATCCGGTTGATTTTGGTGAAATTAGTGGTGAAATAACCGATTTACAAAGCTGTTTAAACCTTAACGCATTACACCCGCAAGCAAAAACAAAGGATGAGTCTGCTAATAGTGCTTCAGGCAACTCTTCGGGCTCATCAAAAACTGCGGGTAGCCGAGCAAGTAAATCAGCCAGTGACAAACAGTTACCGGCAGCAACAGTACTAGCAGGGCTTCTCGTCAACTTAAATATTGACGGAGTGGGCAACTTTGAAGCTGAAGCCATGGTTAATGCCTTAACCGATTGGCTTGATGACAATGATTTGATAACAGGAGCGGGTGGTGCCGAGGATAACGATTATGCTGCTCGTGAGTTTCCTTATCTTGCCGCCAATAGTTATTTAGCCAGCGTCAATGAATTAAGATTAATTGAGCACTTTAGCCCAGCCATTATCTTAGCGTTAACACCTTATGTGTGTGTGCTGCCACAAAATAGTCAACATCTAATAAATATTAACACCCTAGATGCAGAAAAACCTGAGTTATTACAAGCTTTACTTGATTCGAGTCTAGATGATGCACAAGAAATACTCAACGCACGGGACAGCTCAGGTTATGATAATTTAGATGATTTCTATCAACTGCCAGAGTTAAGTAAAATTAATCTGGCAAAGTGGCAAAAAGCGCAGTTTGTCGTTGATAGTCAATATTTTAAATTAAAAGCCAGTGCCCGTTTTAACAATAGCTATTTTGCCATGAGCTCAATAATGAAAGTTAATGAATCTAAACAAATTCAAGTAATTAGTCGTACTATAGGACGTAACTAGTGACAGAAACATTATTTATCCGTCTGGGAAGTCAAGCACACGATACCATTCATTGGTTAGTTGTTGCCGAAACAAGCAGTAATAACCAGGAAATTATTGCCAGTGGCGAACTAAAGGGTGCTCAGCAGCTAAGTGAGCTAACCAGTAAAGCAGAACATCGATTGGTTAAGGTGTTGGTACCAGGCTGCGATGTGCTGTTGAAATCGGTAAACGTACCGGCAAAATCTGCCCGTGCAATCCGTTTAGCCGTACCCTATATGTTAGAAGATAATTTAGCCGAAGAGGTTGAACAGCTATTTTTTGCTTATGCCGATTTAGCCAGTGATGACCAGGGGAATAATTGTTTCACCGCTATTGTTGCCCATAGTCAAATGCAGCAATGGCTGACATGGTTAACTGATGCCGATCTTAGCACCAAGTTTATTTTACCCGATGTCTTGGCTATGCCTATGATGGCCGACGGGTGGAGCGCCATTACCTTGGGCGATGGTAGCCAGCAGCAAGTGATTGTGCGCCAAGGCCTTTGGCAGGGTTTTGTGTTAGATGCCAGTGCTTGGCAATGGCAATGTCAGGCGTTTGCTAATGAGCAAGCAGCTGAAGATAAAGAGGGCGATGATCAGCAAGCAAGGATTGCCATTCACGCTTTTTCGCCCTTGGCTAATAGTGAACAGTTAGCGCTAACCGCTATGCCTGAAGAATTACCGCTGGCACTGATGGCAAAAAATTATCACAGTAAATTAAGTCGTTTTAATTTACTGCAAGGGCAGTACAAAGTTAAAGAGTCGCGCAGTAATGCCGGACGACAGTGGTTATGGGTCGCAGGTGTTGCCTTATTTGCGCTTTCGTTGAACTTATCCTACAAGGGTGCACAGTTGTGGCAGTTCAATGCTGAGCGCGATAATGTTCAGCAACGTATTATTGCCCATTATAAAAAGGCTTTTCCGAACACCAAAAGAGTACGGGTTGCCACGATAAAATCGCAATTGAATCGAGAATTAGCCTTGTTGGGTGGTGTTAGTGATAGGCAAGGGTTTTTGGCTATGTTGGCTAAGTTACAACCCGCTTTTGCCAAAGTACCGGCGCTAAAACCTGAGACGTTAAAGTTTGATGGTAAGCGCCAAGAGTTACGTATTCAAGCAACAGCTAAAGATTATCAAGCCTTCGAGCAGTTCAGTGTTGCGTTAGCTGCCGCTAACTTAACCGTTAAGCAAGGTTCACAAAATAACCAAGGTGATCTAGTTACCGGCTCCTTTAGTATATCGACTAAAAGCAGTAATAAAGGCAAAAGAAATCGTAAATCTGCCGCCAAAAAGCGTAGTAATAAAAACAATAAGGAAACATCATAATGAAAGCATGGTGGCAACAACTAAACAGTCGAGAGCAGAGTCTTGTCGCAGCAATGGCCCTTGTTTTTATCGTTTTTATTTTTTATAGCGCCATTTGGCAACCTTTAAATAATAGCTTAACTGAAGCGCGTAGTAAGTTAGTCAGACAGCAACAATTATTATCTTGGGTAGAAGAAAATACTGCTTTGTACCAACAGGCTAAACGCTCAGGTGGCACAGCAAAATTGAGTGGTAGCATAGCGAGTGTGGCAAACCGTAGTGCCAAGACCTACAAATTAACCATTACCCGTATGCAACCTCAGGGTGATGACTTACAAGTATGGATAGACAGTACCCCCTTTACCCAACTACTGTTTTGGTTAGAGCACTTAGTAAATAATGAAGGTTTGCAAGTTAAAGCGATTGATTTAACCCATGGTGATAGTGACGGCGAAGTGAAAGTACGTCGATTACATCTTACTCGGATATGATCTAACCGATCAACACTAACATAACTAGCTTTTGGGCAAGTCATTAGTAAGTGATAATGACTGATGATTAAAATAGCCTAGTTAATGTTACTTAGTTCATAGTCAGCAGTTACCGAATAACCGCATAATAGAAGATAGAGAAATCAGATGAAGAAGTGGTTTGCTTTTACGGCAATTTTTTTGAGCAGTTACGTAGTCTTTCTAGTGGCCACCATGCCGCTAGCATTAATAATCAATACTATCGAACTACCCAAACATATTAAAATTGGTACTGTCTCTGGCTCAATTTGGCAAGGTGAAATTGCTGGGGTTATGGTCAGTAATACACAAATTCAGCAGGTTAAAACTCAGCTTAGCTTTTGGTCATTGTTGAGTTTATCACCAAAATTAAAGGTTGTTTTTGGTGATACTATGCTTGCTGGGGCTGAGGGTAAGTTCACCTTAACAGTTTCCAGCAAAACATTGATATTCAAGGATGTAGAGCTTTTTATATCGGCCAATGAGATTGCTAAACAATTACCTTTACCAATCCCTGTCATCGCACAAGGCAATGTCGAACTAAAATTTGCTGAGTTAAACTTAAATATTGAGGGCAATTTAACTTGTCAGCACGCACAAGGGCAAGTTAGTTGGTTACGTTCAGGGGTGGTCGCTTTAGATAACAATATCAAGTTAGGTAAACTTTCTGCGGATATGCATTGTGAACAAGGTGATTTAATAGCACAGATATCAGCTAAAAATAATCTAGGTTTGAGCTTTACTGCGCGTTTATCTTTAGCCCAGAAAAAAGCATCTGGTCAGGGATATTTAGAGCCTGGCGCTAAGTTCCCTGCTCAGTTAAAGTCGGCGTTAGTTTTTCTCGGGCGTCCTGATCAGCAAGGGCGTTATCCGTTAAGGTTTTAGCTCTGCATCGCATATTTGTGGCAAGGTCGGGCAATCCTCGGTCTTGAGTCTACCTTGTTCAATCATGCCGCCAAGGCATTGTAGTCCACCGGTATTTAATAAAGTGTTAGTAACACGATGCGCTCATTTCACTTTAGTCTAAGCTAGCCTTGCGCTAATGAAGCAAGCTGACTACCTACTAGTTACTCATCAACTTTAGTAAGAATCGGCCAATCCTCGGCCTTGAGTCTACCTTGTTCAATCATGCCGCCAAGACCTTGTAGTCCACCGGTATTTAATAAAGTTTAGTAACACGATGCGCTCATTTTTCTTCAGTCTAAGCTACCTACTAATTCCTCATCAACTTTAGTTAGAATCGGCCAATCCTCGGCCTTGAGTCTACCTTGTTCAATCATGCCGCCAAGGCCTTGTAGTCCACCGGTATTTAATAAAGTTTAGTAACACGATGCGCTCATTTGTCTTCAGTCTAAGCTAGCCTTGCGCTAATGAAGCTAACTACCAACTAATTACTCATCAACTTTAGTAAGAATCGGCCAATCCTCAGCCTTGAGTTTGCCTTGTTCAATCATGCCGCCAAGACCTTGTAGTCCACCGGTATTTAATAAAGTTTAGTAACACGATGCGCTCATTTTTCTTCAGTCTAAGCTACCTACTAGTTACTCATCAACTTTAGTAAGAATCGGCCAATCCTCGGCCTTGAGTCTACCTTGTTCAATCATGCCGCCAAGACCTTGTAGTCCACCGGTATTTAATAAAGTTTAGTAACACGATGCGCTCATTTTTCTTCAGTCTAAGCTACCTACTAGTTACTCATCAACTTTAGTAAGAATCGGCCAATCCTCGGCCTTGAGTCTACCTTGTTCAATCATGCCGCCAAGACCTTGTAGCCCACCGGTATTTAATAAAGTTTAGTAACACGATGGGCTCATTTCGCTTCAGTCTAAGCTAGCCTTGCGCTAATGAAGCAAGCTGACTACCAACTAATTACTCATCAACTTTAGTAAGAATCGGCCAATCCTCAGCCTTGAGTTTGCCTTGTTCAATCATGCCGCCAAGACCTTGTAGCCCACCTGTGTGTAGTAACACTATGCGCTCATTGACACTAAAGTAGCCTTGCGCTAATAAATCGAGCAAGGCTAATACCATCTTGCCGGAATAGACCGGCTCAAAGATCACGCCGGTTTGCTGGTTGAATGCTAATATCCGCTTGACATCATCAGGGCTAAATTTGCCATAACCGCCACGGTGGAAGTTGGTTAATAACTGCCAGTTATTATGTCGCTTACCTTGTGGGCTAAGTAAGCACTTAATTTCATCCACTAGGTATGCCGCTTGTTTTAATACCGCAATGCCTAAAATTCTATGTTGTTTACTATTGGCAACAGTGTCCCCTGATATAAGGCCAGCTAAAGTGCCGCCACTGCCAACGGGAGTGAGTAAAGTATCGAAATTTGTTTGTTGGTTTAATTCAGTTACTATCTCCGCTACGCCAGGTATTGCTAGGGTGTTACTACCACCTTCAGGGATAAAAAAATAATTTGGGTATAGCTCACTCAACTCAGTTAAGAACTCTGTGTCAAAACGGCGACGGTAAGTTTTTCTATCAACAAAATGACATTGCATGCCCCAGTGTTTGGCCCAAGCTAAGGTAAAGTTACTTGCATAACGCGCTTCCCCACGTATAACACCAATACACGGGATTTTCTGTAACTTACAGGCATAGGCAAAAGCATGGATATGGTTTGAGTAACTACCGCCAAACGTTAGCGCGCCTTGGTAAACGCCCTCTTTTATTTGTCTAAGATTGTATTTTAATTTTCGCCATTTATTACCCGATATGATGTGATGTAATAAATCATCTCGCTTGACCTGGACAGTAACTTTGTATTTATCGAAGAGTGGATGATGTATATTTTGTAGTATTGACAAAGACTTAGGCATGGATATCTAATGAAATATTAATTAACAACAGGTTTCGCGGTTATTATAAACGATATCGTTATTTTATGAGGTTTTGTTTGGACTAGTTCTGTGACTAACAAAATGTTTTAAATAGAAAATTAGCGCTAAAGCACGGTACTATTCGTAGCTAAATTACTAATATACTTAGCTAAAAGATAGCAGTAAAGCTTGCTCTAAAGGTGTAACAAAGGGTAACATTAAAAATGATTTTAGCTATATGCGATATTGCCGATAAATGTCAATTTTAACGAAAATTAAACAGTTCTTTTCAAAGAAAATTTCAAGTCAGCGTCTGGGTATTGCTTTTCAGCAGCAGGGTGTCTCCTTGTGCTCAATTCCTCAACAACATGCTGATAACGCTGACAACAATAATAAAACGGCTAAAGTACTTTTTCACCATGAAAAGGCCAGTTCAGCTAACTTTTCACAAGCCATTCAAACACTACATAAAAATTACGAACTTGAGGGCAGTGCCACCTTAGTGCTTAACGAAGCACAATCACAAGTAGTACAAGTGGATAAACCTAGCTTGTCTGCTAGCGAAATACACAGTGCATTAAAATGGCAAATTAAAGATTTAGTCAGTATTTCACCGGATAACATGGTGTTAGATTATTATGATGCACCACTGCTTGCCGGTGGCAAAGAAAAAATTAATGTTGTCTGTGCTCCGTTAGATGAACTGAAAAAATTACTGGCAGCAACTGAGCAAGGTAAGGTAAAGGTCACTGCTATTACTACCCAAGAATTTGCTTTTGCCAATTTATTAGCGTCACAAAATGAAGCGGTGTTATTAGTGTGCCAGCAGCCCAATGAAGAAATTGTTTTATTAATAGTTAAACAAAAACAAATCTTTTTTCAACGCCGTCTACGGGGCTTTGCTCAAATTGGCAGTAAAGCAGTGGATGAATTATCTTTTTCACTTATTGATGATATCAGCTTAGAGATTCAACGCTCGACAGATTATTTTGAGCGTCAGCTAAAACAAGCGCCTATCAAGGAAATTAAAGTGTTATTACCCATCGAGTTGGAGGCTGTCTTTGTTGAAAAGCTAGCAGAAAATTCTGCTGTACCGGTGAGTTTACTTGAATTACCCCAGCCATATCATCAGTATCGAGCTTTTGCCGCGGCAATAGGCGCTAGCCTAGAAAACATTACGGACACTAGCGAAACCATAGCCGAAACCGACGTTTTAGCGGGAGTGCGTCATGACAGCTAAACATAGTATTAATTTATTACAAGCTGAGCTGTTTCCAGAGCAACCCTTGTTGTCATTATCCAGAATGGCGGGTGCTTGGCTAGGCTTATTATTAATGATGGTTATTTGGGCCGTTGTTACTGAAATAAACTATAGTCAGTCGGCGGCAATATATGATGATTTATTAAAAGAGCAGCAACAACAAACGCAGCTTGCCAATAGCTTGGCTAAAGAAGTACAAAATAGGCAAGTCTCAGCCGCTTTAACACAAAATCTCAGCACAATAAAATTAGTGATGCAGCATAAAGGGGCACTGTTAGCCAAACTCACTGACTCAAATGAGACTTTTGCCGGTGGCTTTGTTATGGCAATGAATGATCTGTCAGCCATGCACCATAAAGATATTCGCTTACAAACTATTAGCATTAA
Organism: Colwellia sp. MT41; assembly: GCF_001444365.1. NCBI lineage: Bacteria > Pseudomonadati > Pseudomonadota > Gammaproteobacteria > Alteromonadales > Colwelliaceae > Colwellia > Colwellia sp. MT41. The sequence continues at coordinate 3,796,933 of NZ_CP013145.1, read as the reverse complement.
TGCTACCGATATGAGTTTTACTGGTCTAGCCCGAAACCCTCAAGCTGTGCCTGCCTGGTTGGCTGGCTTTAAACAATCGCGTTTATTATCTGGCAAGGCGTTTGTCCATTTTAAACTGACACAGAATGAGCAAAATATTACCGAGTTTGTGGTCAGCTCAATGGCGAAGAAGGGTAAAAGCTAATGCAGCAACAATGGCAAAATATGAGTGAAAAATTTCTGCAGCTAACCAGTCGAGAACAGTTTCTATTACTGTTAACTGGCCTTGTGGCGATATTCTTTATTATCTCATACTTATTTATTGATGATAAAAACGCTAGAATTATTACCTTTGATAAGCAAAGCCGAGTGATGAAGTCAGGTAATCAAAGTCTTAACTTTACTATCAAAGAATACCAAACCGCACTAAAACAAGATCCTGATAAAGATATTGCTAAACAAATCAGCAGACTTGAAGGTAAACTGGCCAAAATTGATAACCGCTTAGTGCATTTAACGACTGATTTAATTAGCCCAAGTGAAATGCGTGCCGCCCTGTTCAAATTGCTTAAGTTAGAGCCAGGGGTATCCTTGCTGTCTTTTGAATTGATTGGTGCGCAACCTTTATTAGATTTATCGAGCCAACAACAAAACGCTACTGCTGGCAGACAGTCACCAACAGCGGAACAACTGGGTTTAAATTTATATAAACATGCGATGAAAATTAAGTTGTCAGGTGAATATTTTCAGTTGCGCAATTATTTACGAAAATTAGAACAACTATCGTGGAAGTTTTTTTGGCAAGACTTTCAATTTGAAGTAAAAGAGTACCCACGCAGTGAAGTAGAGATAACCATTTATAGTTTGGGCTTAAATAAGGAGTTTATTGGTGTCTAAGCATTTAATATTAACCAGCGGCTTAATGGTCATGGTAATGACTGCTCCGATTAGCCTAGCTGCTGATATTGATCCTACTCGTCCATTTGGCGTAAGTGGCTCGGGTACTAATCATCAGTTAAAACGTGATGGTGGCTTTTTATTAAGTTCGATTATTCATGGTGATGGTATTCATACCGCCGTAATCAATGGCAAAATCTATAGCATGTTTGACTATGTTGGCGAGTATCGTATCACGGCAATTAATAGTCACAGTGTGATATTGCGCAGTAAAACTAAGCGATTAAAAATTAATATTTTTAAAAAAACCGGTTTTAAAAGTAAAGTCATAGAAAATACGGTAATTAACTAATGATAACTACAAGCCCCCCTATGAAAAAAACAACAACAAAAATAAAAATTGCCTTGTCAGCGTTATGCTTTGTGCTAGTGGGCTGTCAAACCGTGCCTAGAGATCCCATCGAATTAAAAGAAGATCTTGATATAGCTATCAAACAAGCTAAAGCCTTTAATGCTCCTAAGCCATTAACGCTAGTGCCAAATTCTGTCCAGCAAGAGCTAATGTTTAATGATATAAACCAAGCTAAGCAAGGGATGTTGGCGGAAAAACGTTTGGAGATTACGGCCACTGAAGTTGATGCCAAAGATTTCTTTCAAGCGATAGTGAGAGGCTCGCGCTATAACATCGTTATTCATCCAGATGTGGTTGGCCAAATTTCACTCAGTTTGAATAATGTCACCTTAACTGAGGCATTAACCGTAGTTGAGGATGTCTATGGCTATGAAATCATTCGTACGGGCAACATAGTCAAGGTATTTCCGCCAGGAATACGCACCGAAACCATGGCCTTAAATTATTTATTTCTTAAACGTTTTGGTTCCTCTAGTACCACCATCAATTCCGGTGGTGTTTCTGAAAATGATCCTAACAGCGGCAATAACAGTAATAATAACAGCAATAATAGTAGTAGTAATAACCGCAATAGCAGCTCTAATAATCAAAGTAGTGGTGTCAATGTCTATACTGAAAATGAATCTGATTTTTGGGCTGAAATAAAAGAATCCCTCACTGCTTTTGTCGGTACCGGCAATGGTCGCTCAGTCATTATTTCTCCACAAGCCGGCCTAGTGACTGTCCGTGCTTTTCCAAAAGAAATCAAAGCGGTGAAGAAATTTATCAAAGCGACTGAAAGCCACTTACATCGCCAAGTGATCATTGAAGCGAAAATAATGGAAGTAACCCTTAATGATGAGTACCAACAGGGGATCAAGTGGGGGAAAATACTCGATCAAGTCGGCAGTGCTGAACTGATCTATTCAACCACGGGTAATATTATTGGTAATGTTATCTCTAATACTATTGGTGGTGTTAGTCGTCTGGCCTTTAGTAAGCACACCAATGGCAGTGATTTTTCCGGTGTGATCGAGCTTTTACAAACACAAGGTAATGTGCAAGTTCTTTCAAGTCCACGGATCACGGTGACCAACAACCAAAAAGCAGTGATTAAAGTGGGTGAAGATGAATATTTCGTCACTGAAGTTTCCAGCACTATCACCACGGGTACCTCAACTACCACAACACCCGAAGTTGAGTTAACACCCTTTTTCTCGGGCATAGCCCTCGATGTAACACCACAAATTAGTGAAAATGGTAGCGTTATATTACATGTGCATTCTTCGGTAACTATTACTGAAGAGCAAAATAAAGTCATTCAAATTGGTAGTGAAGTACTAATCCTGCCCTTGGCGCGAAGTAGAGTTCGAGAGTCAGATACTATTATTCGCGCTCAATCGGGTGAAGTGGTGATTATTGGTGGTTTAATTGAAACCTATAAAGTTGATATCGAGTCAAAAACGCCTTTCTTAGGTGATATACCTTTCTTCGGTGAGCTATTTAAAAGTAAATCGCAAAAAATGCAAAAACGTGAATTAGTTATCATGTTGACAGCTACGGTAGTGGGCCAAGATACTTGGAAAAATCAACTACAAGTTGCTCGGAACTTGCTAACAAAATGGTTTCCAGAAGAGCTTGAAACATGTGAGTTATCGGCTGAAGGTGAGTTAACACCAGTATGCCAAACACAATGTGCCGATGCGGAATATGCCAGAAGCCATGATGTTTGCCAACTAGCACAAAAAGATGCTACCAAGTTAAATAATTAAGCCTAAGTGCTTATTTGTTTAACTTGACTTAATTAGTAGAATTGCTATGTATTTATATCATTTTGGCTTAGGAGAGTTACCTTTTACTCTCACTCCTAATACAAATTTTTATTTACCATTGGCGCCACATAATGAAGCCCTAGCGGTGATTTTTACCGCGCTGAAGACCGGAGAAGGCTTTATAAAGGTGGTGGGCGAAGTTGGTACCGGCAAAACATTGTTATGCCGAAAGCTACTCAATGAAATACCTGAGCATTTCATCACGGCGTATATTCCTAATCCCTATTTGAATCCGGATGAATTAAGGCGAGCGGTTGCCGTTGAACTTGGCGTTAAACAAGCACAACGTATGTCACTGCAATTACTGACTCAGCGTATTCAAACGCGCTTATTAGAGTTACATAGCCAAGGGCATTCGGTTGTGCTGATACTTGATGAAGCACAAGCGCTACCGGAAGATAGCTTAGAAGCACTGAGACTATTTACCAATTTAGAGACAGAGACACGTAAATTATTACAGGTGGTTTTATTCGCGCAACCTGAGCTTGATCAGCGTTTAGCCAAAACCGAATTTAGACAATTAAGGCAACGCATTACCTTTTCTTATAAATTAAGGCCGATGAATGCTAATGAAGTACAGCAATATATTCAACACAGATTAGTGGTTGCGGGTTATAAAGGCGCAGAACTCTTTCCCGTGGCAATTTGCAAAAAAATTTCCCGCGTGAGTCAAGGCATACCACGCTTGGTTAATGTGTTATGCCATAAAATGTTAATGCTTGCTTATGGTCAAGGACACTACAAAATGACGGTGAAATTACTTCAAGCCGCAGTAAAAGATACTGAAAGTATCGACGTGAAATCAAAGAAAAACGTGTTGGCTTTTTCCTGTTTGGCTTTATCTGCAGCCTTGATAGTGGCTTATTATACCTTGGTGGTTAAATCATGAGTGTTATTAATCAGATGTTAAACGATTTGCAGCAACGAAGTCCTGACTCAGGGGCACTTACTGCACCGCCTATTCAGCATACACAGGTCCAGTCACCGATAAAAATTGTTGTGCTAACCACATTATGCGTGCTAATTATTGGCTGGGCCAGTTTTTATATTTGGCAACTGGTCGGTGAAAATAAAGCCCTAAAAGCTGAGCAATGGTCTAATAAAGTAAACGCGGCGCAAGTTATAGCGGTGGCAACGCTCTCTTCGCCGACCGTATCTTCGGCAACAACTACACCTGCGAACATACTTCCTGTAAAAGTAGCAGCTATAGAAAACAACGTGTTAAAAGTGCTGGCAGAAAAAATAACGCCAGCTAAACCAGTGACGGCAAATACCGTACCCGCTAGGGAGGTAAAGCAGCAAACCTTGCAAGGCACTCACGCTAGAACTAATGCCATTGTTGATAATGGTGCCAGCCAAGTTACACCAGTAAAGAGAGCAGCAATTATTGTTAGTAGCGACGCTAATGTCGAAAAAAATACACATAGTCATCCACATACACCAGCAGAGCTAGAACACGCGAGTGCCGCTAAGGTGAAATCTAGCTTACAGGCTAAATCAAAACCCCAGGCAAATACCATGTCGGTGTCACGTAGGCAATTGTCGGCGGATGAACTGGCGCAACAAAAATTTGCCCTGGCTGAAAAAGCACTAGCGGAAAAGCATATAGCGAAAGCGGAGAACTTGCTTGAAGATGTGCTTATTATCAAGCCGAGTGATAGCCAAGCACGTAAAAAATTAGCGGCGTTATGGTTTGGTCGACAGGCCTATCAAGAGGCAATTAATTTACTGTCACAAGGTATTGCTCTTAATGGTAAAGACAGCAGTTTACGTGAGATACAAGCACGTATTTATTTAAAGCAGGGCCAGGCAATAGCCGCATTAAACACCTTAAAGCCGTTAGCGGACTTAAAAGATGAACAGTATCAAATTATGTTGGCCAATACCGCGCAGCATGCTCAGCAACATGAAGCGGGTATTGCAGCTTATAAAATGCTGATAACAATGTACCCTAATAAAGGGCGTTGGCAACTGGGTCTAGCGGTATTGTACGATAAAAACAGTCAATTTAGTTTAGCAAGTAAAGCTTATAAAGCAGCATTAAAAAACCATGATTTATCCATATCATCGGAGAATTTTGTTAAACAACGTATTCAGGTAATAGCACAGTAGCAAGCAAGCTTATATAGGCTGCGGGCAACTTGCTGCACCGATACTGTAGGATAAGAATAGCCCATTGACGCGAGCGGTTAAAGACGCGTTAATAAAAAGTGATTTATCTATTTCAACAGAAAATTTGTTAAGTAAAGCATACAGGCAATAGGACAGTAGGACAAATTATGGCAGCTCCAAAATTAAAGATGCGCTTAGGTGATCTATTGGTTCATGAACGTATCATATCCAATGAGCAATTAATGCAAGCGTTATCGAGTCAAAAACAAACGGGTCGAAAGCTCGGTGATACCTTAATTGAGCTTAGCTACCTTTCTGAAAGACAACTATTACAATTTTTAGCGCAGCAACTTGATGTGCCATTTTTAGATATATCACAGCATAAGATATCTGCTAATGTTGCCAGCTTACTGCCTGAAGTTCATGCTAGACGCTTAAGGGCGTTGATAATTGAAGATAGAGGCGCTTCAGTATTACTCGGTATGAGTGACCCCGCAGATTTAAGTGGCTTAGATCAATTAGAGCGCATGTTATCCCCCAAGCGGATTGAACTTGCGGTAGTGTTGGAGTCACAGATTTTTGATGCCTTTGACAGCTTATATCGTCGTACCGCTGAAATTGAATCTTTTGCCAGCCAGCTAGAAGAAGAATATGAAGAATCTTCCAGCTTTGATCTCGCTACTACTTTCCTTGATGAAGGCGGTGATGCTACGGTAGGAAAATTACTGCAATCAGTGTTTGAAGATGCCGTACAAATGCGTGCATCCGATATTCATATCGAGCCAGAAGAGCATCAATTGCGCATTCGTCAGCGAATTGATGGTGTCTTACAAGAAAAAATACTAAAAGAAAATAAAATTGCATCGGCTATGGTATTACGACTTAAGTTGATGGCCGGCCTTGATATCTCAGAAAAGCGCTTACCCCAAGATGGTCGTTTTAATTTAGAGATTAGTGGCCATAACATTGATGTACGTATGTCTACCATGCCGGTGCAGTACGGCGAGTCGGTGGTCATGCGCTTATTAGATCAATCTGCCGGTTTATTATCACTGGATCAAACGGGTATGCCAGCAGAGATGGTCAAACGTGTCCGCCAACAAATCCATAGACCACACGGTATGGTGCTAGTGACTGGGCCAACGGGTAGTGGTAAAACAACGACCTTATATGCGGCGTTAAGTGAGCTCAATGATGCGAGCAAAAAAATTATCACGGTTGAAGACCCGGTTGAGTACCGTTTACCGAGAATAAATCAAGTACAAGTGAATACTAAAATTGATTTAACCTTTTCAAGAATCTTACGATCAGCCCTACGCCAAGATCCCGATATTATGATGGTGGGCGAAATGCGTGATCAGGAAACCGTTGAAATAGGCTTGCGTGGCGCGATAACGGGTCATTTAGTTTTATCAACCTTGCATACCAATGATGCCATAACCAGTGCGCTGCGTTTAATCGATATGGGCGCGGCAGGATTTTTAGTCGGTAGTGCCTTAAGGGCGGTTGTCGCGCAACGTTTGGTTCGCAGAGTATGTGACTCTTGTGCAACTGAATACCAAGCAGATGCACAAGAAATATTATGGCTAACAAATTTAGCCGGTGAACAGGCTAAAACTAGCCAGTTTATGCACGGTAAAGGTTGTCAGTCATGTCACTATACCGGTTATAAAGGTCGAATCGGTGTTTTTGAATTACTTGAAATGAATGAAGGCATGATGGCGGCGTTAAAACGCAATGATAGTGAAGCTTTTGGTAAGTTAGCCAAAGAAAGTCCTGGTTTTACTCCGCTAGCGCAAGCAGCTTTTGCCTATGCTGTGGATGGCATCACTACCGTAGAAGAAGTGTTACGTTTGGTAGAAACAATTGATATTAATTAATCACTACAATGATTAATTAGGCAATAACCTATATTAGAACATAGAGATATTAATGGCGTCATTTAATTATACAGGGCGAAATGCCAACGGTAGCCAAGTAAAAGACAGTATTGATGCTGTCAATTTAGCGGCGGCGGCTGATAAATTATTCAAAAAAGGTATAACGCCTATCTCTATTGTTGCTTCTGTGCAAGGTAGTAAGAGTGCTGGTAGTACCGATATATTTGAATTACTCAATAATGGTCGGGTTTCCTTAGAAGAATTGATTGTGTTTTGTCGGCAAATGTATGCCTTAATGCGCTCTGGTGTGCCTATTTTACGGGCAATTAATGGCATGGTTGAATCGGCAAATTCAATAACGCTTAAAAAAGCACTCACCGATATAGGTAAACAGCTTGAAGGTGGTTATAGCTTTTCTTCAGCACTTAATCATCATCCAAAAATTTTTGACCACCTCTTTGTTTCTTTGGTGCATGTTGGTGAAAATACCGGTCAATTAGATGGCTCTTTCTTAAAGTTAACCACCTACCTTGAACGAGAGTTAGATACGCGTAAACGCATTAAAGCTGCTTTACGTTATCCGAGTATGGTGCTGATGGCGCTAGCGGCAGCTGTGGTAATTTTAAATATTTTTGTTATTCCAACTTTTGCCAATATGTTTTCTCGATTAGGAGCCGACTTGCCACTGGCGACACAATTCATTATTGCTAGCTCTAACTTATTTATAAACTATTGGTTTTATATGTTCCTTGCCGCCATTTTGACTATTGGGATGATCAAGCAGTCACTAAAAACTAAGCAAGGACGCTATCAGTGGGATAGGCGTAAGATCAAAATCCCAATTATTGGCAGTATTATAGAACGCTCGATATTAGCGCGTTTTTCCCATAGTTTTGCCATTGTGCTAAAAGCGGGCGTACCCATGACTACAGCCTTAACCTTGGTTGCTGACGCGGTAGATAATAGCTATATGCAGGATAAAATTGCCTCCATGCGTCAGAGCATTGAAAGTGGTGAAAGCTTATTACGCTCGGCTGTGGCCAGTAATTTATTTACCCCCTTAGTATTACAAATGTTGGCAGTTGGTGAAGAAACGGGTCGGGTTGACGAATTATTGGCCGAAGTTGGCGATTATTACGAGCGAGAAGTTGACTATGATTTAGCCACCTTAACCGCACGAATTGAGCCGTTATTATTAGTGGTAGTTGCGGCAATGGTCTTAGTGTTAGCGCTGGGTATTTTTACGCCAATGTGGGATATGGCTTCGGCTATGCAAGGTTAGCAGTAAGCTTATGGAAAAAACACCTAACCATGCTGAAAAAAAGCAAGGCTCAACCATTGAGTTTGTGATTGTTATTGTCATTATTGCTGTATTGATGAAGTTATTATTAGATCTTTTTTTTAGCCAGCAAGAGAAAATAACTAATATTGCTTTTGTTGGCTTAGCGCAAAATTTCACCAGTAAAATCAATGTTATCCATGGGCAATGGTTAATGGATAAACAGCCTGATATTGTGGTGTTAAATCGTTTAAACAGTACAGAAAAACAATATGTTCAGGTGAATAAATCGGGTTGGGTTGATAGTGACCATACCAGCTTGGCTTGCCATAAAATTTGGCAGCAAACATTAGCCATGCCACTACAAGTGGTTAAATCACCAGTGGTAGCGATTGAAATTCATAATAAAACGATTAAAAACGGTCGCTTATGTCGATATAGTATTGCTAATGGGCAATCTTTTGATTATCGTAGTGATACAGGGAAAGTTAAGCAGGTACATTAATTATTCTACGGAATAATTAATGCGCATTAAAATGTTTATAGAGTAATTTATTGAGTACTCCAACTAATTACTTATATTCGACATTGAAAAGTGGTTTGCCGCTGATCATAATGTTAATATTATGTTTATAGGCAGCTGAAGATATAAATTTGCAGCTAAAGCTTATCGAGTAAAACTCAAAGCATTAGTTGATATAAAAGGTTATCTCAATGATAAAAAGCATTTCCCACCAAGGCATTGTCCAAAATAGTCATGATCAGATTGGCGTTCGCAAATCTAAGCAGGCGGGCTTTACCTTAATTGAATTAGTTATTGTTGTCGTAATTTTAGGTTTTTTGGCAGCAACCGCTATCCCTAAATTTATCGACTTAACTGAACAAGCTAAGCAGGCCAATATTGAAGCTATGGCCGGTGGTTTTGCTACAGGCGTGTCATTAGCCCGTTCGCAATGGGAAGCTGAGGCTCGTCCAAAAGATACTGACGGTGTCAATTTGGTTAATTATGATGGCACCATAGTTTACTTAACCAGTGAAGACAACAGCACATCACCAACGATTAGCCCAGGTTATATTGTTGGTACTGATAGTGGTAATGGTATAAACGGTAAAACCATGGCAGTAGTTGACTGTATTGCAGTATGGAATAGCTTATTACAACAGCCACCTTTATTGGCCAGTAGTGTTACCGAGATAAATGATGACGGTGGTTTTAGGTATTTAGCCAATGTCTCTGGGAGTGGCGCTTCGACTCTATGTCATTACCATTTGAAAGAGACGTTAACACGCGATAGTAATGGCGCTTACCTTGCACCATCACCGTTAACCGGTGTTGGCAATAGCTTTAGTTATCAACCAGCCAATAGCTCGGTAATCATATATATTAATAATAAACCGTAAAGGCTAAAAAAAATATTGCCGTATGTATCCACTGCGGTATAGATTTGATAAACCTTTTTTAAATTAAATTAAATTAAATTAATTTTGTTCGTAAATTGAGGAAAAAGCATGAAAAGTAGTATGAATGTAAAAGCACATCAACAGGGTTTTACCTTAATTGAATTGGTAGTTGTCATTGTTATTCTAGGTATTTTAGCGGTAACAGCCGTGCCAAAATTTATTGATTTAACTGGCGATGCTAAAGCCTCTACCATAGAAGCGGTAAAAGGCTCACTAAACTCAGCTGCTGATATGGCGCATGCCAAAGCACTGGTTGCTGGTAAAACTACGGGTGATATAAGTATTGCGGGTAAAACTATTACTCTTGTACATGGTTACCCTGATGCCGCATCTATAAATTCATTAATGGATATCGATGGTGACTTCACTTATATCACATCGGGTAGTGGTACAACCTATTCACATTCTAAAGCAACTTCTGCTGCTGGTTGTGTAGCTTCATATGATGATGCGGCTGATGAGTTTAATAAGCCAGTTATTGCGAGTATTACTACTGATTGTTAATATCTCTTTGAGCTATTAAGTCGTATTTATAAAATCAAAGCCGAGTTAGCCTCGGCTTTTTTGTACTTGTTATTTGCTTGATTTTATATTGCAGCAATGAGCTGATGTCAAGTTGAGCAATGGGGTGGTGGCATGTGGATTGAAAATTAATATAGCTGCTTATTGATGATTATATTGTTTTGCCATCACATCACGAATCTTTGATAAAGAATATACACCAAAGTTTACCAGGCAATAATTGCTTGCTAGCTTGAGTCTGAAAAGTAAATCACTTATCAATTTTATCTCTTGGTATTATACTCGTGTGCCAATTTGTTTTTTGTGGGTAGGTACGCTTAGCCTCAGTGAGTAATAATTGATACGCTTCAGTTTGGTCTAATATTTTTAATACTAATAAGCTATTTAAATATAGGCCTTCTCTAGGGGTGTGCTTGATACGTTTTAGTGCCCAATACAAGTAGCGTTTAAGTTTGTTAGCATTCTTTTCATGTAAACCCTCAATTAAAATATGCTCAAATACAATAGCACCTAAGTGACTTTGCCAAGCAATAGGGTTAATAATATCTTTTAGCCTTTCGAATGCTTGTGTGCTGTGAGGGTTCTTTTTATGTTCTACCAATATGTGAGCGGTATGTAATGTGGTTAGTAAAAACGGGATAAAAATACTGGGAATCAAAAGTGCAAAAAAACGTATTAGGAACGTTTTAGGGCAAGATATACTTCGATAGCTTTCATCGTCAGCAAGCGCAAAGCGATCTACCAGCCACAACATAATTAAAAACACCAACCAATGACTAATACTGCTATAAAAAGGAAATTCTAACTGTATATGTAACAGTAAAGGAAATATTAAAGCTAATACAGCTAAGCTTTTATGTAGTTGAATTTTACGCCATGTAAAAATATAACCAATGGTAAAAAATACAAAGGCAATTAAGGCAATTAAGCCGCCTTCAACTACCCAAAAAAGCACTTCATTGTGTGGGTGAGATAAATTAGTAATAGTATTGCCTATCTCAGGATTCTCTATTACGTATTTGTTGAAGTGATCAATAAAGCTACGTTCAAAACCACCATAGCCGTAACCAATCAATGGCTTTGTTTTGATCATATCAGCACTAACAATAAATATTACATCACGAACGCCGACATTTTCATAAGTCTGTTCACCTCGGATAGGAATAGCAGAGTTTTCAAGACATATTGTTGCGCTTAGTGCGGCAATAGCGATAACAGCAAAGTTAGTGACTAACTGCTTTTTGTTCTTTTGATATATATAAGGCGCAGTGAGTGCAAGCACCGCGATTGCTCCGACAAAACCGGTACGAGATTGCAGTAATATTAGTAAAAAGCTAGTAACAAATAGGCTAACGAGTATTAGACTAGTGAATAGTCGTTTACTTTGAAATATCTTGTTTTTAACTGATAGAAACAAGGCAATGACTAAACCGGTAGCCATAAAACTTGCCATAACGTTAGGTTGAATGAAAACCCCGTGTGGTCGGCTACTACCAACAATATAACCACCCCAGAATCCTTGTTCGAACAGAAAAAACTGCACAAGGCCAAAACAAGCTTCAATAATTACTGCCAGTAGAATTAGTGCAAGTAATTGCAGGGCTACGAGCTTTGACAGCTGAAATTGATAAAGTGAAAACAGAAAAAGTAATCCGCCAACTAAAGCGAGAATGCGTGGGATGGCATGATCGGTAAATTCGAACTGGTAAAATACCGGAACGATCAAACAAGCCACGCCTAAGCTAAGCCATAATAGCATCTTGCTATAGTAGATTTTCTTATTTAAAGTGATTTGCCACAGGCCTAATGAGATAAGGATTACGGTAATTAGCCAAGCAATTACATTATAGGAATAATATAAACCAACACCGCCTGGGGTATCTAAAATAACATGCATGCCGACAATGAAATAAAGCACGAGGAAAAATTTATAGTAGGGTAATAGCGACAAAATAAGCTCGGCGTGGCAAATGCGATGGCTGAGTATACAATCTATAGCTAAAGTGTTGTAAGATAATAACTATATTATTATTGGTAACTTGATTGTTTTTTGTGTTGATATTTATGATGCTAGTTATGTTGATACTTTCTGTGGATAAAGCGCTAGAGGCAATAGAGAAACATGGTAAATAGTAAAGGTTTTACTTTAATCGAATTAATTGTCGTAATAATCCTTATTTCGATTTTAGCGGTATCAGTTGCGCCAAAATTTGATGGTACTTCTAGCTATGAAGCCCATACCCATAGAGCACAACTTATCTCGGCCTTGCGTTTAACTCAACAGCGCGCCATGCAGCAAACGAATACCGCTGATGGCTATTGTCATCAAATAGTTTTTGATGACGTAGAAAGTCGCTATGGCATTCCCAATCGCATTGATTGTACGCAAACGGATCCAGTATTCTTACCTGGTTGGCAAGCCGACGCTACCGGTCATACAGTTGATAGCCGTTATCAAATTACTTTCAATATTGATGGTCAAGATAACCCACAAACAGTCGGTTTTGATTGGATGGGGCGACCTACTGAATCTTGTGATGGCGGCTGTAAAATTAATGTTATCAGGCCCGGCGAGAAGTCTTTAATCATTACCATAGAAGAGGAGGGTTATATTCATGTTTTTGACCTCCCATAAATATCAAAGTAATCTTCACTGCAAAAATAAGTTAAGGGCTCCGCAAGGTTTTACTTTAATTGAACTTATTGTTGGCATTGTCGTGTTAACGATATCGTTAAGTATAGTCAGCACCTTAATCGCACCAGCAGAAGAAAAAAGTGCTGATAATGTGTTGCAAATCAAAGCGTCGAAACTTGGCCAGAGTTTGATGAGTGACATTATTAGTCGTGCTTTTGATCACAATTCTGACATGGCTGGTGGCCTAGTACGCTGCGGTGAGACTGATGCGCCAGCATGCACTGCAATTTTAGGTCCTGAGGATGGTCTTGGAGGTCGAGTTGATGCAGATGAGGATAGCCGAAGTCAGTATAATGATGTTGATGACTTTGATGGTTTTTCTGAAAAAATAAACTCTATTGATGGTGAACTTGATGGTGGTTATAACGAGTTTTTTATTGCTGTCAGTGTCAGATATGCAGGTGCTGATTTAGGTTTGGCAAACACTTTAGTAAAACGCATCACGGTAACTGTGACCACACCTTTAGGTACAGCCATTGAATTTACCAGTCATAAGGCTAACTTTTGATGATGTATTTTAAAAATAAATTTAGCATCATTAGTAGAAAAGCTAGCCGAGGCTTTACTCTGATTGAGCTGGTATTAGTTATTATTATCTTAGGCATTATGGCTACGGGTATTAGTGGCTTTATCAGCTTATCGACACAAACCTATTTGAATGCCACAAACCGTGATGAGTTAATAGGTAACGCTCGATTTGTTATCGAAAGGTTAAGCCGAGAATTACGTAATGCAGTGCCCAATAGTATACGTATTCAATCTTGGTATGGAGACCGAGTGCAGTGTATTGAATTTACTCCCATTGTTGCCAGTACTATTTATACTGATATTCCAGTTCTACCTGAACTTGCCAGTAAAACACTGTCGGTAATCCCCTTTAATGGCGCTGATGGTAATCCCTATCAATGTGATAGTGCTACGGGTTGTACCGATAAAGTTACTGTGTATCCGCTAAATAAAGATGATATTTATGATGATTATACCTCTAAAGATGGCAAAATATTTCGAATTGATAACATTGATACCAGCGTAACGCCATGGAAAATTAATATTCTTAATATTACAGAGATTACTTTTGATGAAGATTCTCCTACTCAACGATTGTACATAACAAAAGAGGCCATTAGCTATTGCACCATGCCTGTTCCCCCAGCTAATACTGTAACGATGGTACGCTTTAACGATGACATTAATGATGGAGATCAGGTGATTCCATTTAAGCAACGCTACTATATGGCCGGTTATTTGGTTGATGGTCACCTCGTCTTTAATTATCAGCCAGCGACTTTGAAACGAAATGCGGTAGTGCAAATAAATCTGCAGTTTACTAAAGAGGACGAGAAATATGTATTTTCTCATGAAGTACATATCAATAATGTTCCCTAAGTCATTGGGCACTTATTCAATAGCTAGCGTGTAAATTAGTGTCTGATTTTTTTACATAGTTAAGGGTTTGGAATAACGCCTTGTTAATAATTGTATTGTTATCAATAGATTGTTTTTTTGGAACGTTTATTGCTTACACTCATCCAGATGATAACACCTGTAATAAAATTTAATTAAAGAGACTTATTTTGAAGTTATTAAAAGTATTAACCTTAGCGGTATGTTTATCAGTAAGTGCTTTAGCAAATGCAACTTTAATGTTAACAGATAATGATTACATTACTGTTGATCATAATGGTATCGATTTAGATTGGGCTTGGGTGTCAAATTTTAATGTACAATATTATTATCAAGACGGCGTACTTTTAAATGAATTCTATGCACCAACAGCTATCACTGGCTGGCGTCTAGCTAATACATCTGAGAGTGATTTTTTTAAAGCAAATATAACATTATTAAACTTTCAAAATAATGAGACAGGTGATTATAAAAATGCGATTCGTTTCTTTAATTCTAATGTAGACACAGGTTATAGTTTGTCTGATTTTGAGATTGGTAACATTGCTTTTGACTATCATGAAAATGTTATTGCGGATGCAGTATTTAATTATTATGATTATGCTACCCATGATACTTTCTACGTACGTAATTCTCTGCCCCAAGCTCCAGCACCAAAACCCATTCCTGAGCCGTTTACTATTACCCTTTTTGCAATTGCTCTCATTGCTTTGCAAATCAAGATGAGTAAAAAATCAGCTTAATCTTTTTTTCTATTTTTATAAATGCTATAGCTTCAATCAAAGCCCCGTTTTACGGGGCTTTTTTTATGCTTTATATTGCAAAAATAAGTGCTTAACGTTATCTTTGTAGTAACTTTTTCATATGAATTGTAACCCTAACGCCAATATGTCTATTCGCTATCAGCATTTGCCTGAAATAAAAGCGTGCACTTACTTAGCTTATAGTTCTAAACAGCAAGGTAGCTCGCTAATACTAGCCTTGTTTGTCATCATTATATTGACCTTATTGGGCAGTGTTTTAATGCGCATGATCTCCACCAGTAGTGAAACAGTTTCTCAAGAGATATTAGGAACTCGCGCTTATATGGCGGCTAATTCGGCTATGCAAGCTGAGTTACAGTTATTATTCCCTTTCAATGTAACTTCATCTGACACTTGTGATACAGCATTTACCGATAAACCATATGATTTACAAACTGCTTTCGGTGAAGATATCCCGGGTCTTTATGACTGTGAAGCCACAACAAGTTGTGAAAATTACCACACAGGACTCGATGGCACAAAATATTACCGCTTAACCAGCACCGGCGAATGTGGCAGTGGTGTTATGGATGCTAATAGCAAGGTTATCGTTAAAAGCAGTCGCACCATTCAAGTTGAAGCGAGGAGTTTGTAGATGGATAATTACATTAAAATACTCTGCTTTTCTTTACTGTTATTAAGCACACAAGTTTTTGCTATTTGTTCTCAATATATGGGGCTAGCAACCTTAAATGAAGCGGGCAGTGTAGGGTTTATTGAAATAAAGTTGCTAGATAGTTCTATTTCTGAAGGTACCTACA
Source organism: Colwellia sp. MT41 (assembly GCF_001444365.1). Classification (NCBI taxonomy): domain Bacteria; kingdom Pseudomonadati; phylum Pseudomonadota; class Gammaproteobacteria; order Alteromonadales; family Colwelliaceae; genus Colwellia; species Colwellia sp. MT41. Next base: position 3,780,917 of record NZ_CP013145.1, on the reverse strand, counting down.
CTACTTGGAAAGTGAAAATATGTAAGGAAAAGGGAAATAAAAATGAATGTACTAGTGAACTACCTTTAAGTGTATCAACAACCCTCCCGTATATTGTTGTAGCAACAAGCTTTATTCCAACGAATAAAGGTTTTGATGTTCTTCTAACAGATGCTCTTGGCGAAACAATCGATTATTTAAGTGTTGGCTATATGGCACAGCAAAGTTTGAATGATACTATATGCCTTACATATGATTGGGATGCAACAGAGTCAAACTCTCACGATTACCGTCGTATGCCTGATGGCACTGGATATTGGGGTAATTCGGGTAATGGCAACTCAGGAGGAAATACTGGCGGAGCTCCAAATGAAGATACACCACTAAGTTGTGATGTTGTATTTCCAGGAGGCCAACCATTCGCGGGCAGTGGCTCTATTGTCACTGGCTCAAATAGGCCTTTATGTTATGTTAATGGTAATTGGGTAAACTGTGCTTTTGAAGACTTTACCTCGGTTGGCTCGATAAACCTTGACTCAAACCTTGGTAGTTTTCCTGATTTATCTGATAGCTGGACATTTACTGATGCCGAATATAACTTTTATAACGCGGCTCCTGATAACGAAAACTATCGTTTAATAACCTCAGGCGGCACTAGCGCTATTTACATATCTGGTAATGCTGTTTTCAAAAAAGGCGTAGGTTTAAATGTGCCTTTCTTAGGTACAGGTAACCCGTCTGAATTACTGATAGTAGTTGATGGCAATTTAAAGATAGAAGAAAATGCAGTAGTTTATGGCTTTATTTACGTTAATGGTGATGTGGTCCTAGAAAAAGGTATTACCTTTAACGGTGCGGTTTCAGCATCAGGTAGCTTTGATGTAAAAGAAGGTGGCCGTTATACCTTTGATTCATCAATGTTAGATGACTTTGACCCTCATGGTTTTTGTGAGCCTGTTGTACCCACAGGAACTCTGCTGGCATTACATAGATTTGAACAAACTAATATTTCCACCCAAATAGATGATACCAGCGGCTTAGATAATCATGCTGAGAATATTTTTGGTGGTTTATCGACTGTAAACGGTAAGTATTGTCGTGGTTTTGAAAGTGAAAGCTGGAACGATTATAACGGCATAACGGATTCTTTTCGTTCTAGTTTAGATGTTAATGACCATATAGGGCTAAAAGGCACAATAAGCTTTTGGTTTAACAGTAGAATTGATTGGGACCAAGGGCAAGAACGGGTATTGTTTGATGCTAGCTCAGGAAGTAATGTAACTGATAAATACTTTGTCTTTGAAATTCAGCAAGATGGCCGATTAAAATTTGCCTTTGAAGACTCGGTTGATAGAGATTTTATTTTAGTTGAGCCATCAATAACTAACAGAGTCGCTGATACTTGGTATTATTTGACGGTAACCTGGGATTATCTTGCCAATGATTTTGCCATTTATGTTGATGGAACACTACAAATTCAGCAAAGTAGAAATACCAATGGTGCTATGGGGGAACTCAAGCAAATAGTCTTTGGTGATAATGCTTCTAATTATACCCAAACAGGAAATTCAAATATAGCTTCACCGTATTCTTCACGTGGTAATTATGATGAAGTAAGAATTTATAATAAAGTGCTTACGTTGAGCGAAATTCAAACGGATATGAATGATGATAATGGCTGTGCGGCTGAACTTGTTGCTTACTATCAGATGGATGAACTTAGCTGGAATGGCAGCAGTGGTGAAGTTGTAAGTCAACTTGGTACATTACACGGCACGGCGGTTGGTGGCTTGAGTACCGATAGGGTTAACCCTGCAAGGGTCGGCAACCCAGGTACTTGTGGCTATGGATACTTTGATGGTGTTAATGATTTTGTACAAATAGCACACGATGATAGCTTAAGCTTCACTAACGAATTCACCATTTCAACTTGGATATATCCTACTAAGTTACCGTCATCAGGCTTGATGACGATTTTATCTAAAGATACAAACTATGAATTTCATGTTACGCCGGATGGTGAAATTTACTGGTGGTGGAATGATGCGACTGGCGCCGCACGTTCTTTTAACAGCTCAGGCGCAAATATTACTGCTAATAACTGGTACCACATAGCTATTACTTATAAAGATGGCGAGCAAGTTATCTATGTTAATGGTGTTAATAAAGGGCAGGATAATCAATCGACTAATTTGTTCTCGAATACTGATCCACTGCAAATAGGGCAAGATCAGTACTTTTCAGGTCGATATTTCCAAGGCGGAATTGATGAAGTTAAATTATATAGTGGTGCATTATCTGCTACCGAAATTGATGCTATCTATCAAGAAGTTCACCTGTGTGATAGTTATATAGATCACTTCGAAGTTAGCACCCAAAACGGGCAAGGTCTGACTTGTGAGCAAGATATCATTACCATTAAAGCCTGTGCGGATGCTGCTTGTAGTCCTTACCTTGATGAAGCAAATGTAGTGCTATCAGTGACCGATAGCAGTAATAACGTGGTGTTAAATAAAAACGTTACATTTGTTGGGGGCGAAATTGATGTTAGTTATATTCATACCAAACAAGAAGATGTAACTTTAAGTCTAGATCAAGCGTATGAATGCACCTATGGTGCCCCGGCAACTTGTGAAGTGGTTTTTACTGATGCAGGCTTTAGGTTTGTCTCTGTTGCCTCAGGTAGTACCCTACTACCGCTACAGCTTTCAGGTAAACCATCAACTATTGGCTACAATGCCGATGTTTTAAAAGTTGAAGCGGTGAAAACGGATAACTCTGGCGCTTGTGCTCCTTTATTGATAACAGGCTCGGTTATAGATATGGCAGCCAGTTATCAAACCCCTAATACGGGCACCAAAGTAGTAAACATATCAGGAACTGATATTGGCACTGCCCCAGTGAGTACAGCTTTTAATAGCTTACCTTTTACGGACGTGGCTTTAGACTTTGGCGGTGTTAGCCAACATAGTGCCGAATTTGTTTTTACTTATGCTGATGCTGGCGCAATGCAATTACATGCCCGTTTTGAATTACCTGATGATGATGGTAATCCATCAGGTGAATTCATAACGGGTAGCTCTAACTCAATATATGTGCGGCCATTTGCCTTTGATATTTTTGTTGATAAAAACTTACCCACAAATGATATCGATTATAAAATTAATCCTGCAGCAACTGATGGTAACGGAAGCTCTGCAGATGTTTTTACCGTCGCAGGCGGTGAGATAAGAATTAGTACTCGAGCAATTGCTTGGCAGGCAGGTGATGATGCCAATAATAACGGTTTAGCCGATCAAGGTGAGGATTTAACCACAAACCCCACTACGGCAAACTTTACTGATGTGACCTTAACTAGTTTGACTCATGGATTGGTAGCGCCCTCAACCGGTGTATTGGGAGAATTAACTTTAACTGGAGCAGACTTTAGCTTGGGGATTAACGTTGATACTGGTACTTATGATGAAGTAGGTATTATTTCTTTAGCGGCTTTAAAAGAAAATTATTTAGCCGCAGATATTAATATTGACGGTTTTGCTCCTTATGTTGGCCGCTTTACTCCAGCTTACTTTACTCAAACGGTTAATGATCACGGTACTTTAAATGCCATTCATTATGATACTTGTCAGATGAATAGTTGGGTATATGCAGGACAAACTCGGGATAGAAGTGGCAGTACTGTTGGTGCAATTTCATATGATGATTTTTCATCTCCAATCATAAATATAACTGCATTTAATCTTGATGGTGATATCACCCAGAATTATACAAAACCGGGCTTTATGAAGCTAACAGCGTCAGGGATCACAATTCCTGCGCCAATAGCAGATGATGCCATGTCTCGTCTTTATCCAGATGGAAACGATGAAAAAGTACACTTGAGTGCAAATATGAGTGCTGGTGATGCGCCAATGGCAAGTGGTACTAATGGCGTTGTCTCATACACATTTAATGAGCAAGATCATTTTATTTATGAACATAATAAGCATTCAAAGCTGCAAGCTTTCCCGGCCAATATCCCCTTCCTTGTTACAGGGGTGGAAGATACAGACGAGGTAAGACTCTATAGTGGCAGTGATACAAATATTATTGCTACAGAGAAAGTCATTACTTCCGGAGTTGAAATACGTTTTGGCCGTTGGTTACTTGCAAACAGTTATGGCCCTGAAACCTCAATTTTACCGGTAACTATGCGCACTCAACACTTTAATGGCACAACTTTTATCGATAATGAGCAAGAAAACTGTCTTATTCCTGAAATCGGCGACATAGAGAATACTGGTAATATTGGTGATGGAGGCATGGAACTTTGGCATTATCGCTTAGCCGATATTGGCGGTCCTGATAATTTATTGCCAAGTCACACCACTCCGAGTGTAGAAGCTAGAAGTTTTGTCAGTGGTTTATATCAGTCGTTATTGTTTTCAGCGCCAGGCGATGGTCGTCAAGGAAGTTTATCATTTGAGTATCAAGTGCCAACTTGGCTGCAATATGATTGGAATAATGATGATAACTTTACCAATAACCCAACCACGACTCTTACCTTTGGTATTTTCCGCGGTAATGACCGTATTATTTATCAGCGTGAGATAGACAAAATAAACTAGTTTTATCTGTGGTATTAAAAATGAGACTAAGGTCTCATTTTTTTATACTTCTTTAGTGCTTTATTTCAAAAAAGCAACACATTAGCTTAATACTAAGGTATGATTATCTGATCTGTTATTCGTCTATTAACAGCGTCTACTTAATTCGCACTTTACAGGACATTTTGAGCTTATGTTTAAAAAAATACGCGGCATGTTTTCTAACGATCTTTCCATCGATTTAGGTACCGCAAATACACTTATTTATGTAAAAGACCAAGGTATAGTGTTAAATGAGCCTTCTGTAGTTGCTATTCGTCAAGACCGTGCCGGTGGCACTAAAAGTGTTGCTGCCGTAGGTGCTGCCGCTAAAGCTATGTTAGGTAGAACCCCTGGCAATATTGAAGCGATTCGCCCGATGAAAGATGGTGTAATTGCTAACTTCTTCGTTACCGAAAAAATGTTACAACACTTTATTAAACAAGTGCATAGCAATAATTTTTTACGCCCTAGCCCTAGAGTATTAATTTGTGTTCCTTGTGGCTCTACCCAAGTTGAACGCCGTGCCATTCGAGAATCAGCCATGGGCGCTGGTGCTCGTGAGGTTTACTTAATTGATGAGGCAATGGCCGCAGCTATTGGTGCGGGCCTGCCTGTTTCAGAAGCAACGGGCTCTATGGTGGTCGATATCGGTGGTGGTACTACCGAAGTGGGTATTATATCCCTTAATGGCGTGGTTTATTCATCATCTGTCCGTATTGGTGGTGATAAATTTGATGAAGCCATTATTAACTATGTTCGCCGTAACTTTGGTAGCCTAATTGGTGAAGCAACGGCTGAGCGCATCAAGCATGAAATTGGTTCTGCTTACCCAAGTGAAGAACTTACTGAAATAGAAGTACGTGGCCGTAACCTTGCTGAAGGTGTACCACGTAGCTTTACCTTAAATAGCAATGAAATTTTAGAGGCAGTACAAGAGCCCTTAAGTGGTATTGTTAGTGCTATTATGGTGGCATTAGAGCAAGCTCCGCCAGAGTTAGCTTCGGATATTGCCGAGCGTGGTATGGTCTTAACTGGTGGCGGTGCTTTATTAAAAGGCATGGACCGTTTATTAATGGAAGAAACCGGCATTCCGGTCGTTGTGGCGGATGACCCATTAACCTGTGTTGCCAGAGGTGGTGGTAAAGCCCTTGAGATGATTGATATGCATGGTGGCGACCTTTTCTCATACGAATAAAATCAATTTTTCTTCTGTGTCATTTAGCGTAATTACAGCGTTAATAGTACTCATTGACTAGCGTCAACTCCGTGCTATTGCCTTGTACTTAAGCTAAATGCCTGTGAATAAACTATTGATAGAAAATACATATAATTCTTTTGATAGTTATGGTGCTCTATTGTTGAATGATAATCTCTGTATAGCGTTTAAGCCCTACACTTCTAGCCTGTAACTTTTTATGAACCCAATCTTTAATCAAGGCACATCACCAGCACACCGACTTATTTTGGTACTGTGCTGCTCGGCGGCCTTGATTTTTTTCGACCATAAAATGGCAAGTTTTGAAACCGCACGTGGTTATTTGCAGTCGTTAGTGAGTCCCTTGCAATATATGGCTAATGCGCCGAAACAAATGATGAATTGGGCGGCAGAGAATATCGTCATTCGCCAACAATTGATGAAAGAAAATAAAATTTTTCGTGAAAATGAACTATTTTATCACGAACAAGCGATGCAGCTTAGTATGGTTCGACAAGAAAATGAAAGATTACGCTCATTACTTTCCTCTCCTGTTCGCGGTGAAATAAATAAAATGTTTGCCGAAATCATCTCGGTATATAGTGATCCCTATTCTCATCAGGTGGTTATTAACCGTGGCACCAATGATGGTGTTTACGAAGGTCAGGCGGTACTTGATGAAAAGGGTATTGTTGGGCAAATATTACATGTGGGTGCCAGTAGCTCAAGAGTGATTTTGATCACTGATATATCTCATGCTATTCCTGTGCGTATTCAACGAAATGGCTTAAGGCTTATTGCTTCAGGTAGTGGCCAAATTGATCGACTTATCCATAATTTTGTGCCGCACAGTGCCGATGTCAAAGTAGGTGATTTATTAGTTACCTCAGGTTTAGGTGGCAAGTACCCAGAAGGGTATCCGGTTGCCCGAGTAGTTCTTGTACGCGCCGATGAGTCACGGGAATTTGCCACTATTTATAGTAAGCCGGTCGCGCAAATTGATAGGTTACGCTATATGTTATTACTTTCAAAAGAGCCGTCTAAAGAGCAGTCAGTTAATGAGGCTAACTCGGCAAATAGTAAGCAAGCAAGCGCAGGTAAGTCTTAATGTTTAGCAATAATGGCTTTATTATTTTGTTGACCTTACTTATTGCCTTGATGGCCAGTATTACGCCAATGCCGCTTAGTGTTGATGCGTTTCGCCCCGATTGGGTACTAATTGTTTTGGTCTACTGGTGTTTAGCTTTACCCAATAAAGTAAATATCATTACTGCTTGGGTGATGGGTTTTATTCTTGATGTTTTGCTCGGCTCTGTGCTGGGTGTGCATGCCTGTGCTATGGCCTTATCAGTTTATATTGTCGTGGTTAATTTTCAAAAAATTAGAAATTTTTCAGTATGGCAACAAGCCTTAATAATTGGTGTACTTTCGGCACAATATCATTTGGTGGTTTTTTGGTTACAACGTTTTTTAAGTGATGTGGTCTTCCTGCCCAATTATTTATATCCAGTGATAACGACAATTGTCTTGTGGCCATGGGTGTTTTTATTGTTACGCCGTGTTCGTCGTCACTTTCGCATTAAATAATTAAACAATGGCTCAAGGTCTTGCTATAGCAGTAAATAATTTTATGACAGACAGTATCATTAACACCATAGCTAGCGGTCAACAGCTTATTTTAGCCTCGCAATCTCCACGGCGCAGAGAGTTGTTAACACAATTAGGCTATCAATTTACTGTACGGGTAAGTGATATTGATGAGACAGTAGATGCCACTGAAACCGCTCATGACTATGTTTTACGTTTAGCGAAGTTAAAAGCACAACATGTATTGAGGTTATTACCTAAAGCTGAACAAGCCAACAGTCATGTTTTAGGCTCAGATACCTGTGTGGTATTAAATGGCCAAATATTAGGTAAGCCCGTTAACGAAGCCGATTGTCTTAAGACCTTATCGTTATTATCCAATAATCAGCACCAGGTATTAACGGCAATTGCCTTGGCTAGCCAAACGAGTGTCCAGGGGCAAGTGATCAGTACACAAGTGACTTTTAAAGCTCTGAGCAAGGCAGAAATTCACGCTTACTGGTTAACAGGTGAACCGCAAGATAAAGCGGGCAGTTATGGCATTCAGGGAATTGCGGGACAATTTGTTAAATCTATCAACGGCAGCTATTCAGCTGTGGTGGGTTTACCGTTATATGAAACAGCCCAATTACTGGCTAAGGCCGGTTTTATTGGTGCCATCAATGCAAAATAATTTATTGAAGTAAGGGCTATATATGAGTGCCGAGTTATTAATTAATGTTACTCCTAGCGAAACACGTGTTGCTTTGGTGGAAAATGGTTCATTGCAAGAAGTGCATATTGAGCGACAAGGCAAGCGAGGCATTGTTGGCAATGTGTATTTAGGCAAGGTGATTCGTGTTTTACCCGGTATGCAAGCCGCTTTTATTGATATTAACTTAGAGAAAGCGGCTTTTTTGCACGCTTCTGATATTAAAAGCAAACTGATTTTAAAAGAAGAAAATGATCAAGCAGTAGACATTCGCTCTTTAGTGCATGAAGGGCAACAAATTATGGTGCAAGTTGTTAAAGATCCCCTTGGCTCTAAAGGTGCACGTTTAACGACAGATATCACCATAGCCTCACGTTATCTAGTGTTAATGCCTCACTCTCAACATGCCGGTGTATCGCTACGCATTGAAGGGGCCGATGAGCGCGAGCGTTTAAAAGACATTGTCAGTCCCTATTGTGATGAGCATCAAGGGTTTATTGTCAGAACTGCGGGTGAAGGTGCTGGTGAGCTTGAGCTACAGCATGATGCCGAGTTCTTACGTAGAGTATGGCAAAAAGTATTAACCCGTAAACAACGAAAACAAACCAAGTTACCCTTATATCAAGACTTATCATTGTCTTTTCGAGTACTGCGAGACTTTGTTGGCATTGATATAGAGCGTATCCGGGTTGATTCTAAGCTTACCTATCAAGATCTGGACGCTTTTACCCAAGAATTTGTCCCTGAATTGACACCGTTATTAGAATATTACCCAGGCGAGCTTCCTATTTTTGATTTGTTCTCGGTCGAGCGAGAAATTCAGCGGGCACTGCACCGGAAAATAGAGCTGAAGTCTGGTGGCTATTTGATCATAGATCAAACCGAAGCCATGACTACTATAGACATTAATACCGGCGCCTTTGTTGGCCATAGAAACCTTGCCGATACCATCTTTAGTACCAATATCGAGGCAACTCAGGTTATTGCTCGACAGCTGAGACTCAGAAACCTTGGTGGTATTATCATTGTCGATTTTATCGATATGCACAATGAAGATCATAAACGACGAGTATTGCACAGCCTAGATACGGCGATGAGCAAGGATAAGGTAAAATACAGCCTTCATGGCTTCTCAGCGCTTGGTTTAGTAGAAATGACACGACAACGAACACGTGAAAGTTTAGAGCATGTGTTGTGTGGCGAGTGCCCACTTTGTAGCGGTCGTGGGCATTTAAAAACGGTAGAAACTGTTTGTTTTGAAGTACTTAGAGAGATAGTTCGAGTAAATCGTGCTCATGAAGCAGATAAGTTTACTGTCTATGCTGCTAGTGCCGTCAGTGAGTTTCTGGTTAATGATGAATACCATAATTTAGCTGAAGTTGAAGTTTTTATTGGTAAGTCGATTAAAGTACTGGCCGAACCCATGTATAATCAGGAACAATTTGACGTTGTTATGATGTAATAGCCATTCGGGTATTTTTAGCATAATAAATATAGGACTCGCTAAGTTTTAATGAGTATTGCAAGCACTGCTAACTGTTGGCTAAACCGCCTTTATAAATCTATTGCCATTTTATTGGTGCTGCTGGCGGTATTAATCAGTGCCTTTCGTTTATTTTTACCCTATGTTCACCATTATAAATTACCCCTGCAAAATTATTTAAACGACATCTCACAAACGAATATTTCCATTGGTGACTTAAGCATGACTTGGCAACGCTCTGGGCCGATTCTGGTCATTAGTGATGTGCAAGTGCTTGACACCGAAAGGGCTTCGATCTTTATTAAACAATTGGAATTACAAATTGATTTTTGGCGCAGCATAAGTGAACAAAGGCTTATTTCTAAAAATCTGGTTATTTTTGGCGCTCAAGTTGATATCTCACAGCGCTTGTGGCTATCACCAGAAGATGAAAATGCCCTTGCAATTACCGAAATAGACAATGACGCGAATGATATTGACGTTATCAGTAATATTTTTCTTCATCGTATAAAACGCTTTTCTATTCGTGATAGCCAACTGATAGTGCGAAATAAAACTATCACCCGTAGCATAGGGTTAAATCAATTAGATTGGTTAAATACGGGTGAGCGTCATCAAGCTCAAGGGAGTGTGGTACTAAACGGCTTGAGTTCTAATAATTTGCAGTTGAAAGTAGATTTACACGGGGAGCCGGGCAGTACTTTATCTGGACAAGTATATTTACAAGCCAACCATCTCGATATAACTCCCTGGTTAGATAGCATTTTAGTCATTGAAAATGATAAAACCAAAACTGATATTAATTTTTCCGCCTGGCTAGAAGTCAATAACAGTGAAGTTAATCGTTTACAAATAGATATCTCAGATAGCAGCATTAATTGGTTGTTTGACCAGCAAGAACAAAAGCTCACGTTAGAGCAGGGGCAAATATTACTGGTTAAAGGTAAAAAAGCGCAAGACTTTAAGCTTTATAGTACGCCGTTATCTCTGCAATTTAACCAACAAGCAACACAACAATTTACCGCTATGTTAATTAAGCAAGGCGATGATTTTTCAATACATCTTTCCGAAATAGATATTGCTATGTTAGCGCAATTAACGCCGTTAATTGTGGCAAAACAAGCAACACATAAAATACTTGCTGAGATGAGCTTAAACGGAAAAATCGAAGACCTCTATATTCGTAACTATAACAACGAACTGCAGGTGGTGACTAACTTTTCAAAGTTTAATAATAACTATAGCCAAGGTATTCCAGGGTTAGAGAATGTTTCCGGGCAACTGAGCTATGTAGACAATTATTTATCGGTGAATTTTAACGCCGAACAGGGCAGGTTAGACTTCGACCAGATGTTTGTGCAAGCTTTTCCCTATCAACGTTTATCAGGGCAGCTCAATGCTAAATTTGATGATGAAGGTTGGGCATTGACCGTTGAAAAATTTGAGTTTCTTTCTAAAGAAATTAACTTATCAGCACAAGTTAAAGTTGAGGTACCGCTTGATGGTGAAGTAAATTTAGCGCTATTGGCGAGTATTTCAAATGCTAATGCCGGCTTAGTGGGCCGTTACTTACCCTTAGCTATTATGAGTGATAACTTAGTGAGTTACCTCAATGCTGCTGTTGTCTCTGGTCGTGTTGAAAATGCCCAAATTTTGATAAATGGCCCTATTAGTCGCTTTCCTTTTTCCGATGGTAGTGGCATTTTTGTCGTTGATGCTGAGTTAAGTAAAGCTGAGTTTAAGTTTGTTGAAGGTTGGCCAGCCATTACTGACTTTTTTGCTAATTTAAACTTCACTAATAACACTATGTTAATTACCGGTCGAGGGGGGAAATTAACAGGTTTAGATGTTACTGGGGTGCGGGCAGGAATTGCTGATTTAGCCCATGGTCAAATTTTGACGGTAGATGCTGAGATTAAACCAACAGAGCCGCGTTATATCGGTGACTTGCTCAATCAAAGCCCACTTAAAGATAGCGTTGGTAGTGTCTTGGCACAACTACAAATTACCGGTGAGGTGAGTGGTGAATTTCATTTAAACCTACCGCTTAATAATAATGAGCAAGCCTTGGCCAGTGGTACTATCAACTTTAATAATAATAAAGCTAGCTTGCAAACACCGCAGATGAATTTCAGTGAGGTTCAAGGGCAATTAAGCTTTAGTAATGATAAAATTAGCACTAAAAATTTACAGCTGGTTTGGCAAGGCTTACCTATTGCTCTTGATATCACTGGCATGGATAAAGCGGATTACTACCATACTGATATTAAACTTTCTGCCTTATGGCGAGAAGAGCAATGGTTGTCCTTTGTACCAGCACCATTACGACGATATACCCAAGGTGAACTGTCGTGGCAAGGCGAACTATCCCTACATCAGCACCATCAAGGTGGTTTTTCATATCAGGCTAATTTTGACTCTGCTTTAAACAATACTCAGTTATTGCTACCCCCTCCTTATGAACGTAGTGATAAACAAGAAAACCATTTATCGGTACAAATTAATGGCCAATTGGAACAATCAAAAATAGTGATGAACTATGGCGATAAAATGCACTTCTCTGGCTTATTAGATCACGATACTACTGCTTTTAGTCGTGCTAATTTAATGCTAGGGCAAGGCACTATGGCATTAGCTAGTGACGGCTTTCATATAACTACTCAGTTGCAGCAAGCAGATTTTTCCTTATGGCAACCACTGATCAGCGATATTCTCGATAGTATTAATCAACCCAGTAGCAGCATAAGCTCAAATTCTACGCCAACAAAGTCAACGCCGTTTTTAGCCAAACCCAAAAGAATTAGAGGCACCATTGCTCAGTTACAAATACTAGGTCAGCAACTTAATAATGTGTCTTTTAACTTGTTGGATAAACCGCAATGGTGGCTATTACAACTGAATGCCGAAGAAATCCGTAGCCAGATAAAAATTTATCCTGATTGGTTAGGCCAAGGTTTAGATATCAATGCCGAATTTTTAAAACTGAGACAAGCTGAAAAATCAGCAGTAGAGACAGAGTTATCACCGGCAAGGCAACCGCTAGATAAAGCTGAAAACGATATTATTTTTGCTAATATCCCGCCGATAAAATTTCATTGTGATAGCTGCACGATAGGTTTACTGACACTAGGGGAAGTTGATGTAAATATTAAGCGTATTGATCATCAAACCATAGAGTTTGCTAACTTTACCGCCAAGCGCGGGAAAACCCAATTAACCCTTGACGGTAGTTGGCTTCATAATGAACAACAATCAACCACCTCGTTAACGGGTCAGTTATCGGTGGACGATATAGAAAGCGAATTACAAGCAATGGGCTATGATTCGATCATTAAAGACAGTGGTGCCGAAGTTACTTTAAACTTGAACTGGCCTGGCGGTTTACATAATTTTGATGTTAGTCACTTAAATGGTGATTTTAATGCTAGGTTAGATGATGGCTATTTAGCGGATATTGATGATAAGGCGCGCGCTCTGTCGGTGCTCAGTTTACAGTCATTGGTACGTAAGTTGACCCTTGATTTTCGTGATATATTTAGCGATGGTATGTTTTACAGTAATATCAAAGGTGACTATCAAATAAAACAGGGCTTGTTAACTACCGATAATACCGAAATGAAAGGCACAGCCGGTGATTTGTTTATGACTGGGCAGACCAATTTAGTCACAGGTGAGCTGGCTTATGATATGTCATATAAACCCAATTTAACTTCAAGTTTACCTGTACTTGCTTGGATAGTGACATCGTTGAATCCAGTGACTTTTCTTGCTGGTGTTGCCATAGATCAAGTGATCAAATCACAGGTGGTTTATCAGTTGAACTATAAATTAACCGGTAACATTGACAATCCAATTTTTGAGGAAGTAGATCGAAAAAGTAAGAATATTAATATCGAGGGCACAGTACCAACGGAAGAGGTACAACAAGAAGAGTCAGCAGTTGATAAGACTCTCCCTGTGACGTCGTCAAAAAAGTCCGAGGTAATTGATGATTAAACTGAGCGCAATACAATTATCCTCAACGGCTAATGTTGCCACCAACCTTGCTAAAATAGCTGAGTTGCTCGCCAAAATTACGGCAACCCCGACAGCGGTTTACAACGGCAGTGGTAGCATAGCTAAGCCAGAAGATGTTATAAAAGAGCCTATTCAGCATTTAGTGGTATTACCTGAATGTTGTTTATACTTTGGTGGTAAAGATAGTGAACAATTAACTTTGGCAAAAACATCGGCAGCAGCGAATGAGCTTCGTTTAGCCCTAGGCCGACTGGCCCAGCAGTTTAAGGTGTATTTAGTTGCCGGTACTGTGCCTATTTTAACGACTTCAGCCACTAAATTTACTAATAGTAGCTGTGTGTTTAGCCCCAGTGGTGATTTGCTAGGGCAATACGATAAAATGCATTTATTTGATGTCAATGTCAGCGATAATACCAAGAGTTATTGTGAGTCTCACTATACCCAAGCGGGCAAAGAGCTAATTGTAGTAAACACAGTATTTGCTAACATTGGCCTATCAGTGTGTTTCGATTTACGTTTTCCCAACTTATTTCAGCGGCTGACGCAAGCGGGTGCCGAGATCATTACCGTACCCAGTGCCTTTACTAAAGTAACCGGCAAAGCACACTGGCAAATATTATTGCAAGCAAGGGCGATAGAAAATCAAGTCTATATTATTGCTGCCGGACAAGAAGGGGTTCATGAAAATGGCCGCGAAACTTGGGGGCATTCAATGATTATTAACCCGTGGGGCGAAATTGAACAGAGCCTAGCCACAGGTGAAGGTTTTATTACCGTTGAATACCAAAAAAAATCAGTAACAGGCATACGTCAAAATATGCCGTTGAACTCGCCGCTGAATAATTAATTGCAGCGATTATAATTAAAGAACATAGCCGAAGAGCCCATACCTAATGAATAGTGTTGAAAAATCCTTATTAAGTGATAGTCATATTGATGATGAAGTATTAATCAAAACCTTGAAAAGTATGATGGGACGAAAAGTTGATTACGCTGATTTATATTTTCAAGCGAGTCAGCATGAATCCTGGGTGTTAGAAGATGGAATTATTAAAGAAGGCTCGTATAACATTGAACGTGGTGTTGGCGTAAGAGCCATTTCAGGCGAGAAAACAGGCTTTGCTTATTCTGATGAAATCTCCCCCGAAGCATTACAGCAGGCGGCAGATGCGGCCAAAGGTATTGCGGATAGTGGCAAAGGGGCAACCGTGAAAGCGTTTAACCGCACTACACCTATCAAGGTTTATCAATCAGTTGAGCCACTTGGCAGTTTAACCCAAGAGCAAAAAATTGATTTATTACATCAAGTTGAGGCACATGCGCGGCAAGTGGATAGCAGGGTTAAGCAGGTAATTGCCAGCTTATCAGCTGTCTATGAAACTATTTTAATCAGTGCTAGTGATGGTACTTACGCTACGGATATTCGGCCGTTAGTGCGATTAAATTGTTCAGTCTTAGTCGAAGACAATGGCAAGCGTGAGCGAGCGAGTGCCGGTGGTGGCGCACGTACTGATTATAGTTACTTCTTTGAAGTTGAGCCGGGTGATAACAAAGCACGTTACCTTGCGTATGCTGAAGAGTCAGTTAGACAAGCGTTAGTCAACTTAGTGGCCATTGAAGCCCCTGCAGGCACTTACCCTGTGGTATTGGGTGCCGGCTGGCCTGGCGTATTATTACATGAAGCGGTTGGCCATGGTTTAGAGGGCGATTTTAACCGTAAAGGCTCGTCAGCCTTTTCAGGTAAAATTGGTCAAAAAGTGACCTCTGAACTTTGTACCATTGTTGATGATGGTACCTTAGTTAACCGCCGTGGCTCTATCACTATAGATGATGAAGGTACACCTGGGCAATATAACGTCTTAATTGAAAAGGGTATCTTAAAAGGTTACATGCAAGATAAGCATAATGCAGCCTTAATGGGCGTGCAGCCAACAGGTAATGGTCGACGTGAATCTTATGCCCATTTACCTATGCCACGCATGACAAATACTTATATGTTAGCAGGGGAGTCTAGCCCGGAAGATATTATTAAGTCGGTGAAAAAAGGTATTTTTGCACCAAACTTTGCCGGAGGTCAGGTTGATATCACGTCGGGTAAGTTCGTTTTTACCACCTCAGAAGCTTATTTAATTGAAGATGGTGAAATAACCTCACCGGTAAAAGGTGTTACTTTAATAGGCAATGGTCCCGATGCAATGAAACGGATCAGTATGGTTGGTAACGACTTAAAACTTGATGCCGGTGTTGGTATTTGTGGTAAAGATGGCCAAAGTATACCGGTTGGTGTCGGTCAACCGACCTTGAAAATTGATGAAATAACAATTGGTGGTACCCAGTAGTTAGCCCTTTCTATGCAGCAAGCACTGATTTTTCAATGAGTGCTTGCTGCATAGTGACTCGCGCTGAGCGTTTCAGGATTTTTATTAGGCGTTCGCTTTTAGGTAAATGAATAAGCTTTTATAATGCTTACCTTGTTTCTCGGCTTTTTTCTCTTTTACTGCGTTACGTACTAACTGCTTGATTTTTTGACGTTCAATTTGTGGGAATTCACTAATTAAAGCTTCAACAGCATCATTACCTTGGGCAATTAATTCATCTCTAATACTTTCTAAGCGATTAAATTTTGCTGTTTCTTGTTGATGTTTATTGGCCATCACTTCGATAGCATGGTGAATTGGCTCTAGGTCGGTTTCAAATAATATTTTACCAATATGACGAATGTGACGGCGTAAAGCTTCATGTTTATTGGCGATCTTGTCAGCTAAAACCATAGCATATTTTAGCTCTTCGGTTAAAGGCAAACGACTACGCTGATGCTTAGACATATCCACTAAGCTTTGGCCGAAATCTTGTAATTTATGCATTTCACGCTTAATTTCGGTTTTACTTTTAAATTCTTCTTCTATTTCTTCTGATGAATCGTCGATATCGTTGGCTGACTGGGGCATAATAATGTCTAATACCATGGTAAAATAAATAATAATTAGCCTTATTATATCATTAAATTTATCGGGGCTGTTGATCTTTCGCGGTCAAACCTTGTTCGAGATAAAGGGGTTTATTCGCGGCGAGTGCTGTCTAGCCCAGTCACGCTAAGAAATTAGGAAATTTAATCTCGATAGTGCCCAGTACTTAATAGGCTAAGTTGCTGTTTTAGCCTTGTTAATCCTTAAAAAGAAAAGAGAAAGTAGAAACCAATATGACCCCAGCCTCTAAATCCCATGATCCAATCAGACAACAACTTAGCGAAGTTAAAGCACGTGTTGCCACTGTACTTGAACTCGCTAAATCTCTTGGCGCCGATGGTGCTGAAGTAGCGATGAGTCGCCAACAAGGTTTAAGTGTAAGTACCCGTATGGGTGAAGTGGAAAATGTTGAATTTACTAATGATGGCGCTTTAGGCATTACTGTTTATCGACAAGGACGTAAAGGCAGTGCTTCAACGGCAGACTTGTCAGAGCAAGCATTGACTAAAACGGTTACTGCGGCAGTAAATATTGCCAAGTACACCTCGGTTGATGATTGTTCGGGTTTAGCAGATAAAGCACTGTTGGCAATGCAGCCACTGGACTTGGATTTATATCATCCACATGAAATAAGTACCGAAGAGGCGATTGATCTGGCCAAAGAGTGTGAGGAAAGCGCCTTAGCAGTAGATGCTCGTATTAGTAATTCAGACGGTGCCAGCTTTGATAGTTTTTCGGGTTTTAAAGTTTATGGTAATAGTCATGGCCAGTTGGTGGGCTACCCAAGTACTCGCCATAGTTTAAGCTGTGTGATGATTGCTAGTGACGGTGACGATATGGAGCGGGATTATGCGTACACGGTTAATCGTGATTTTGCTTTACTAGAAAGTGCCAAAAATATTGGTTTGCAAGCGTCACAAGAGGTGCTATCTCGTCTAAACCCACAAACAATAGCGACCAGTAAAGTTCCGGTATTATTTAGAGCGGATATTGCCAATACTATTTGGGGACACTTTATTGCCGCTATCAGTGGTGGCAACTTATATCGTAAATCCTCTTTTTTACTTGATGCCATTGGTAACGATGTTTTTCCTAAGTTTTTAAATATCAGTGAAAGACCTCACATTGCTAGGGCGTTAGCCAGTAGTGCTTTTGATAGTGAAGGCGTATTAACCCAAGATCGAGAAATTATTAGTCAGGGTGCCTTACAAACTTATTTATTGACTAGCTATTCCGCCCGTAAGCTTGGGCTAACTACCACAGGCCATGCTGGCGGTATTCATAATTGGCTGGTTGACGCCAAAGGTCATGATGGTAGTTTTGATGCTATGTTAAAAACCCTAGGAACAGGTTTACTGGTGACCGAACTAATGGGTCAAGGCGTTAATATTATCAATGGTGATTACTCTCGTGGTGCGGCTGGATTTTGGGTTGAAAATGGTGAAATTGCTTACCCAGTGAGTGAAATTACTATTGCCGGGAATTTAGCGCAGATGTTTAAAGGTATTGTTGCTGTTGGCTCTGATGTTGATTTACGCGGTAGTATCCACACCGGTTCAATTTTGATTGATGAGATGCAAGTCGCCGGACATTAGTAAGTAAACTTATTACTTCACCAATAATAACAAAGCGTTATCTATTTGATTAGGTGACGCTTTTTTTGATTAATATTTAGCTAAGTCACTATTACTAGGTAAAACTTTTTATGTAAGAAACAGCGTTGCGGTGCCTAGGAAAGCAAAAATACCCAGGACATCGGTCACTGTGGTAAGAATAACGCCACCAGCCAGCGCAGGGTCAATCTTCATGCGTTTTAATATCAATGGAATACTGACACCAGCAAGTCCAGCGGCGGTCATATTCATCAACATGGCGAAAGCAATGACACCACCAAGCATTAAATCTTGTTTCCATATCGCTACGACCGTGGCAATTAATGTCGCCCAAATAATGCCATTTAAAAAGCCAATCGCTACTTCTTTACTCAGTAGTGCCCGGGCATTACTGTCACCGACATGACCTAATGCCATACCACGGATAACCAGGGTTAAGGTTTGATTACCAGCAACACCACCCATACTGGGCACCAAAGAGTTCAATACGGCTAAAATAGCCAATTGTTGAAAGACATCTTCAAACATACTGGTCACGGCAACAGCCATCAATGCGGTGATCAGGTTTACCCCCAGCCATAATGTGCGCTGCTTAGTACTTTTAATTACCGGGGCAAATGTATCTGCTTCATCGTCTAAACCCGCCATACTCATCATAGAGTGTTCGGCATTCTCACGGATGATATCAATTACGTCATCTATGGTTATCCGACCGAGTAAGTGACCTTGCTCATCAATTACGGGAGCAGAAAACCAATCGTGACGTTCAAACAGCTGGGCAACATCTTGCTCATCCATATTTGCTTGCACCGCTTCTACTTCAGCATTAATCAAACAAGAGACGATAGCTTCTGCCTTGGCTGTTACTATGGCAGCAAGAGATACCACACCAATAAAACGATTGTTACGGTCAACGACATAGAAGGAGTCAGTGGCATCTGGCAGGTTACCTTTGAGACGCAAGTAGCGTAATACTACCTTAACACTTACATCGGGACGCAAGGTGATAGTATCGGTATTCATTATGCCACCGGCAGTATCTTCTTCATAAGATAATGCGGTTTCGACCCGGCTACGGTCTTGTGAGTCCATCGACTCGAGGACTTCGTTAAAAATATTGTCAGGTAATGTACGTAAAACTTCAGCTAAATCATCAATGTCCATGCCTTCGGCAACCGCTGCAAGCTTTTCAGGCGGCATGCTGGTAAGAATGCCTTTACGGACTTCCTCATTAAGTTCTTCGAGCACTTCACCATGAAAATCAGGATCAATAAGTTGCCAAAGTACCGGTCGATTTTTTGCTGTGGAAGACTCTAAAATAAGGGCTAGATCGAAGGCCGGCATATGTTGCAGCAGTTTTCGTACATAGACGAACATACCACTGCTAAGCGCTTCGTTAACTTGTTGTAACCTTTGTTGGTTAAATTCTTGTTCTGATACTTCTGGCATAGCCTACTCTGCCTCTTTGCTATTTAGTACACTGAAAACCCTGTAAGAATGTGTCGCTGTGAAAGTAGCGAAACTGAGGATTACTTAAGGATAAAAGAAAACAGCTTTCTTTGGGAAACAGCTAAAAACAGCGTAAGTTTATCGTAACTTAGTGTTTTTATCAGCTTTTTAATCTTGAGATAGATACTTTTTTAGTCGATTTTTTTATTCAGCTTCATCAAATTTATCAGAAATAAGTTGGCATATTTCAGTTAACGCTAGTTGTGCATCTTCGCCTTGTGCGGTGATATTAACTGTTTTTCCTTGGCCACCAGCTAATAGCATCAGCGCCATAATACTCCCTGCATCGGCTTTTTTTCCCGCTAATTCTAGGGTGATTTGTGCGGAAAACTTTTGGCTTAATTGTGCAAGTTTAGTGGCTGCACGAGCGTGCAAACCCAACTTATTACAAATGGTCACTTGTTGGGATTTTTTTGGCAATACTATAGCACCCATTATTCTGCTCACTTATTAAGTTGATTTTATATGAATATCTCTATGGTGCGTTTGAATATCTTCGCGCTCTTTACGGAAATTCTTGGCTAACATTTCTGCGATATAAACTGATCTATGTTTGCCACCGGTACAACCAATAGCTATAGTGACATAACTACGATTGTTGCGTTCTAAGTGTGGTAACCATGTCATCATAAAACTGTTAATTTGCCAAATAAACTTAGTGACTATCGCTTGGCTGGCAAGAAAATCTTTGACCTCTGCATCAACCCCTGTTTTGCCCTTCAGTGATTTCTCCCAAAAAGGATTAGGTAAAAACCTCGCGTCAAAAACATAATCGGCATCGATTGGAATACCGTGTTTAAAACCAAACGATTTAAAGACCAGTACCATGGAACCGGTCTTTTTGCCTAAAATCCTTTCCCTGACTAAATCAGCAAGTTGATGAGGGGTAAGTTGGCTAGTATTTATGTATAAGTCAGCATTCGTTGATATCGGCTCTAATAATGACTTTTCTCGGGTAATCGCTTGCTCAAGGGTCATATTCTCCTTTATAAGGGGGTGCAAACGACGTGTTTCACTAAAACGCCTGATTAAGTCTTTATCATCGGCATCAAGAAATAAGGTATTAACGTCTACTGCTCTAGGTAAGTAGGCAATGATTTCAGGAATATCTTCGGGATCTTTTGGTAAATTTCGTACATCTAAACTGACGGCAACGTTTTCATAGTCATTGATAACCGTATGGATTAATGCCGGTAAGAGGTTAATTGGAATGTTATCGACACAATAATAACCAAGATCTTCTAATACGCGTAGGGCAACTGATTTACCCGAGCCAGAGCGGCCACTAACTATGATTAGTTTCATTCTTATATCTTATATCCGTGTACTTTACTATATGGCATCTAGGGTATTACTAGCTTGTTGAATTAGGTTATAGAGTGCTTGATTATCATGGCATTTGCGAACTCGCTTAATCATCTTTTTATTACTAAATAATTTAGCGATACTTTGTAGGGTAATTAAGTGTTCTTTACAGCTATTTTCCGGCACAAATAAGGCAATAAAAACATCTACATTCCTATTATCTATGGCATCAAAATCAATAGCTTGTTCTGTTGTTATTAACACTGCGACAGCTTTATTGGCATTAGGTAATCGACCATGGGGTATGGCAATGCCGTTTCCTATGCCGGTACTACCCATTTTTTCTCTATTAAGTAAACTTTCTAGCAGATCATCTTGTTCTATATCACCGATTTGCTTGGCAGCGAGTTGACAAATTTTTTCTAAAATACGTTTTTTACTGGTGATTTCTACATCACAAGTGGTACAGCTTGTTGTTAATATTTCTGATAATTGCATAATGGTGTTAATTATTTTAGGCGCCCAACTGTGCTAATTCATTTAGCTTAGGGCGCCAGATTTATCGGCTTTAATTACTTTAAAGCGTATTCATGATTTAGCTAAGCTTAGTGCTGAGCTATCTTACCTTTATACTTAAGGATTTGTCGATCAAGTTTATCAACTAGAGTATCAATAGAAGCATACATGTCGCCGTTAACTGCTGAGGCAAACACTTCACCGCCATTAATATGGATATTGGCTTCTGCTTTTTGGTTAAGCTTTTCTACGGTAAGTACGACATGAATATTATTGATATGATCAAAATGTCGTTCTAGTTTTGAGAACTTGCTATCAACATATTTTCGTAATGAACTTGTTACTTCTACATGATGGCCAGAAAGATTAATTTGCATAAGCATGATCCTTTTATGGTAGTGTTTTAAAGTAAACTCTTACGTTGGTTTGATGGTGGTATCGCTAATGATTCTCGGTATTTAGCAATAGTCCGTCGCGCCACTTTTATTCCCTGCTCGGCCAGTATATCAGCCATTTTGCTGTCACTTAACGGTTTAGCAGGTGTTTCCGCTAAGATAAGTTTTTTAATTAAAGAACGAATTGCGGTCGATGAACATTCACCACCATTTTCGGTACTAACATGGCTGGAGAAGAAGTATTTTAACTCAAAAATCCCTCTTGGTGTGTGCATGTATTTTTGCGTGGTCACTCGAGATATGGTGGATTCGTGCATATCAACAGCTTCAGCAATATCATTGAGCACCATAGGAAGCATGGCTTCAGCACCATGCTCTAAAAATCCTTGCTGACGCTGAACTATGCAATTGGACACCTTGAGTAAGGTGTCATTACGAGATTCTAAGCTCTTAATAAACCATTTGGCTTCTTGCAAGTTTGATCTAATAAATTGACCATCATTAGTTGATGATTTCATTGTTTTAGACATGGCCGCATATTGCTTATTAATAGAGAGTTTTGGTGCCGTGTCCGAATTTAACTCAACCACCCAGCGACCATTTTTCTTTTCAACGGTAACATCAGGAATAACGTATTGGTTATTACCTTTAATTACCGCATCACCTGGACGAGGATTTAAGCTTTGAATTAAACGCATAACTTCACGCAGTTGATCTTCTTTTAATTTGGTTTTACGCATTAACTGACGGTAATCTCGGTTACCAAGTAAATCAATATGTTCATTGATAATGAGTTTACTTTCTTTCAGATAAGGGGTATCAGCACTAAATTGATTCAACTGAATAAGTAAACAATCAGCAATTGAGCGAGCAGCGACGCCAATAGGGTCAAACATATTAATACGTTTTAAGACCGCTTCAACTTCATCCTGCTCTAGCCCTTCTGTACCGACACTTTCTAGAATTTCTTCTGGTGATACGGTTAAATAACCGGCATCATCAACTGCTTCAATAATGGCAATAGCGATGGTTTTATCGGTATCAGTGAAAGGCGTTAATTCCATTTGCCACAATAGATGATCTTGAATGGAGTCCGTGGTTTCCCCTTGATAGGTATAATCATCGGCAGGGCTACTAACTGCGCCGGTATTTGAAACGCCAGCACTGTAACTTTCTTCCCAGGTGGTATCGATATTTAGTTCTTCGGGTATTTCCTTTTTTTCCATGGCCTCAGTGGTACTGATTTCGTCAATACTTGCTGGTTGCTCTTCACTCCCGTCACTTGTTGTCAGCTCAGTGTTAGTTTCAGAGACACTGGTTGTAAATGCTTCTTCAAGATTGTTTTCATCGCTAGTATTTTCATTTTCAACTTTTTCATCAAGCTCAAGTAATGGATTGCTCTCTAATACTTCTTGAATTTCTTGTTGTAATTCTAACGTTGACAGTTGCAACAGCTTGATTGCTTGTTGCAACTGCGGAGTCATGGTTAATTGTTGTCCAATACGGAGCTGTAGTGTAGGTCGCATCTAGGTTATATGATTTCCTATTTATTATTCTTAGTAGTTATAGTTTGCTAATCTATCACTACTTTGCTCTTAAATTGTTCTGCTTAAAGCTAGTCATTTTCGCTTTAGTATAGCCTTACTATAGCGTGAATTGTTCGCCAAGGTATACATCTCTCACTTTTTGATTAGCAAGAATTTGCTCGGCATTGCCTTGGGCAATTATTTCACCGTGGCTAACGATATAGGCATGCTCACAAACGTCTAAAGTTTCTCTAACATTATGGTCGGTGATTAATATACCTATGCCGCGCTCTTTTAATTGTAATATTATTTTTTTAATGTCGCCAACCGAAATAGGGTCAACACCAGCAAAGGGTTCATCTAATAAAATAAATTGTGGCTCAGCCGCTAATGCTCGGGCAATTTCAACGCGTCGTCTTTCACCACCTGACAAGCTCATGCCGGTATTATCTTTGATATGACAAATATGAAACTCTTCTAACAGGTGTTCAAGTTTTTCCGCGCGTTGTGTTTCAGTAAGCTCTTTACGTATTTGTAAGATAGCCATGATATTATCACTAACGGTGAGTTTTCTAAAAATTGATGCTTCTTGCGGTAAATAACCTATGCCCATGCGGGCTCTTTCATGCATAGGAATAAGTGTTAAGTCTTGGCCATTGAGTTTGATAGTGCCACCATCATTGGGGACTAAGCCAACAATCATATAAAAGGAGGTGGTTTTGCCAGCGCCATTGGGTCCTAATAAGCCAACTATTTGCCCAGCATTAACTTGTAAACTGACATTTTTAACAACCTGTCTATTTTTATAGGACTTAGATAAACCCTCGGCAATTAACGTGTTTACCGAGGGTTTACTATCGATATTAGTAGCCACTGCCATTACCTTTTTTATCTGCTTCTTGCTCAATTACGTTATCAGCGGATTGTTCCGCTTTAGACTTTTCGTGAGTTTCTTTTTGTTTCTTTAATATTGTTGGTTGCAGTATGGTGGTAACAGACTGGTTATCAGAGCCCTGTGCTTCTAGTTTTTCGCTTAAGGTATTATAAGTGATTATATCACCACTGACCTCACTACCCGCTTGCTTGACCAGCGCATTACCTGAAATCTTGATCATATGAGCGTTAGGGGTATAGGTTATTTCATCGGCTTGTAAGCTAATTAAGCTACCGTCTTCTAGTCGCTGCTCAAAGGTGGCAGGATTTCCTTTGGCTAAATAGGTATCATTTTTTTCACCGGTTTTTTTATCAATACGACTAAATACCTTAACTATATCTGCGGTAATGGAAATAGAGCCTTGTCTAATACTGACATTATCTAAATAACTGGCAATTTTGTTTTTAAGGTCGGCAGATTGTCGTTGTGATTTAATGGTAATTTCTTGCTCTAAATCTTTTTTAGCCGCGTGGGCATTAGTAAATAAGAATAGGCTGCAAGTTAGGGCTAGTACTTTCAAGGTACTTTGGTATAAATTAGCTATCATCATGTTTCTTATAAATTGTGCGTTCATGCTGGGTTAGGGTCATTTGTTTAGTGTTCAAATCGATAATTAATCCTGAGCCGTACATGGTGAAATCCCTGCCGACCACAATAACGGCTTGCTCTGAACTAATAATGTTGGTTTTTAAATCTAATACGATTTCTTTGCAGTGAATCTCTTTTATTAAGCTATCAATTTCAGTTGCTTGAATAAGCACCTGCCTTTTCAATTCAACACGATTATCTTTGTACAGTGTTGCTTCTTGGGCACTAATTTTCCACGGTTTACCTTGTTTTTGTGGATATAAAGTATAAAGTGGCGCTTCAAAGTAACTCACCTCCAAATCTGCATAATGTTCCATTCGTTCTGCTTCAATGGTGTGAGACAATTGTCCCGATTTACTATAAATTTTACTTTGTAGTTTCTCGGCGATAAAGTCAGGGCGCTGTTCATCAACGATTAAAGTATCTTGCTCTATTGATGCCGTGCGCCATTCAATAATGCCATAGATTAGTGCGCTAAGCAGTAAAACAAATAGCGCTAGGCTATTTAATCGGCTCATACACTAGCGCCTGTAGCGTGGTCCAAGTTACCTTGACTTTGCATAATTAAGTCACATATTTCCCGCACAGCGCCAAAACCGCCGCGAGTAAAAGTAGTGTAATCAGCGCCCCGTAATACTAGCGGATGAGCATCGAATACACTAATTCCTAAGCCAACAGTTTTAATACAAGATAAATCAGGGACATCATCACCTATGTAGGCTACCTCTGTAAGGTCAATATTTAATTGCTGAGCTAAGTCAATTAATGCCGGTAATTTATCTTCTTGACCTTGAATAATATGGGCTACCTGTAAAGCTTTCATACGATTGGCCACGATAGTAGAGTTTCTGCCAGTAATAATAGCAACAGCAACACCACTAGCACCTAAGGCTTTTATGCCAAAGCCATCTTTTGTGTGAAATGCTTTTAGCTCTTCACCATCGTTACCCAGATATATTCTACCGTCAGAAAATACGCCGTCAACATCACAAACGAGTAACTTTATTTTTTCAGCTTTAGCTAGAATGTTGCTTTGCACCTCTCCGTATAAGGTATTCATTAAAGTACTCCAGCACGTAATAGATCATGCATATTCATGGCACCAACGGGGATATTGTTGTTATCGACAATAATTAGTCCGTTAATTTTTTTATCTTCCATTATTTTTAAGGCCTGCGCAGCGAGCATGTCACTTTGCGCAACCTGCGGGTTGAGCGTCATTACCGTGCTGATACTATCACTGTGTATATCTATTCTATTATCTAATACCCGGCGAAGATCGCCATCAGTAAATAAGCCAACTAATTTTTGCTCATCATTCACTATCGCAGTCATGCCTAAACCCTTTAATGACATTTCCACCAAGGCATCTTTGATAAGAGCATGTTCAGTAACCACTGGCACACGTTCGTCTTGGTGCATAATATCATTTAAGCGTAATAATAAGCGCTTACCTAAACTACCACCAGGATGTGATAAGGCAAAATCCTCTGCGGTAAAGTCCCTAGCATTAAGTAAAGCGACAGCTAACGCGTCGCCCATCACTAAGGTTGCTGTAGTGCTTGATGTTGGGGCTAAACCAAGGGGACAAGCTTCAGCGGAGACCTTAATACAAATATGGGTATCGCCTAATTTAGCTAGGGTCGAATCAGTATTACCTGTCATTGAAATTAATTTCGCGCCAATGCGTTTAATAACCGGGATGATGGCGAGCACTTCACTGGTTTCGCCTGAATAGGAGATGGCCAAGACGACATCATTGCTGGTGATCATACCTAAATCGCCATGACTGGCTTCGCCAGGGTGGACAAAAAATGAGGGTGTACCGGTACTGGCGAGGGTCGCGGCTATTTTACCGCCAATATGACCTGACTTGCCCATACCAATAACGATCACTCGACCTTTACAATGGAACATGAGTTGGCAGGCAAGTTCAAAGCTATCATCAATATATTGCACTAATTCAGCAATGGCTTGCTGCTCAATCTCAATTACGTTTTTTGCTAACTGTTTGAAATTTTTCATAATGATTAATTTATATCAGCTCTTATGATGATAATTGGCCAAAAAGTAACACTTGATAAGCAATAAAGCTTAACAGTAATAATACGCCTTTTGCACGAGTAATTCTAAATGCACCCATACGGCGACTGAAACATAAGAAAAATAGCAATAAAGTAACACCTAACATATAGGGGGCGTCCCTACTGGCGGCTAAACTATCAATATCGCCTGGAGCAATAAGAGCCGCTATGGGTAATACCGCTAAAATATTAAAGATGTTTGAGCCAATGATATTGCCTAAGGCTAAATCGTCTTCCTTTTTGATAATACTCATAATACACGCCGCGAGCTCAGGTAGGCTAGTACCTATAGCAATAATGGTTAAGCCAATAACTAAGTCACTAATACCGTAAGCTTTAGCAATAAATACCGAAGAATCAACCAAAAAGCTCGCACTTAATGGTAATACAATGATACCAACTCCTAGCCAAAGTAAAGTTAATTTCATACTTACTGCCGGAGCAACATCATGTTCAGCTTCAATAATTAACGGATCATCACTGGGTTTACCTTGGGTTTTCTTTAGGGTAATTACCAGTAGGGCAATGATGTAAATAGCAAAACCAGTTATTAAAATAATGCCTTCATAAAAACTAAAGTGGTTATCAATGAGTAACCAATATCCTAATGCTGTGATGGCTAAAACAAGTGGAATTTCACGTTTTATTGTTTGTGATGAAACGGTTAAAGGTTTTAACAAGGCGGTAATACCAAGAACCAAAGCAATGTTGGTAATATTTGAGCCTATGGCGTTACCAATGGCGGTGTTGATATTACCTTGTAATGACGCCGTTGTAGCTACCATCATCTCAGGTGCTGAAGAGCCCATAGCGACGATGGTTAAACCAATTATCATTGGTGAAATGCCTAAATTTCTCGCTAATGATGATGCACCAAAAACGAATTTATCGGCGCTCCAAACTAATGCCACAAGGGCAATGAGTAATATAAAAATGTGTTCTAGCATTAATGACTCCAAGGTAGGGGGTAAATTGTCGCTGGTTGTAGCGCAAAAAAGAAGTAAATAATGCGACTAAAAGGAAAATAATATTCTTTTGTCTTACTTTTAAGCAAAAACGAACACTTTATTACAAATTAACCTAATTCTTTTACATTTATTACCCTGTTATTGGTTAATTGTTAATGAACAATTGTTCTTGCTCAGGTAAAATCATCGGCTATTAAATCAATTCTATGGCGGGCCTTGTCCATGTAGAATTAGGCAATACATAAACAGTGACGTTGAACAATGATAAACTCTGCATTTGAAGCAAACTTGGTGGAAATTGAAAACCTTACTTTTAAACGAGGTGAGCGAGTTATTTTTGACAATATCAGCCTGTCAATTCCCAAGGGAAAAGTTACCGCAATCATGGGTCCAAGTGGCATAGGTAAAACCACCTTGTTGCGTTTAATTGGCGGACAATTAAAACCAGAAAGTGGTAATATACTCTTTGCTGGAAAAAATATTCCCTTGTTATCTCGTGCAGATTTATATGAAGTACGTAAACAAATGAGCATGCTCTTTCAAAGTGGCGCCTTATTTACCGACATGAGTGTTTTTGACAATATCGCTTTTCCCATTCGTGAACACACCAAATTATCTGAAAATATCATTGAAAAAATCGTCTTAATGAAACTTGAAGCGGTTGGTTTACGTGGCGCAAGGCACTTACAGCCCAGCGAACTTTCTGGCGGCATGGCTCGTCGAGTGGCATTAGCACGCGCAATTGCTTTGGATCCAGAACTTATCTTGTATGATGAGCCTTTTGCTGGCCAAGATCCTATTTCTATGGGGGTTATTGTGCGGTTAATACGTTCATTAAGCGACGCGTTAGGATTAACTTCAGTGGTTGTTTCACATGACGTACCTGAAGTGATGAGTATTGCTGATTATATTTATATTGTTGCTGAAAAGAAAGTCATTGGCCATGGTACACCTGAGCAGATACGTCAAGATAGCTCGCCTTTGGTACAGCAGTTTATACAAGGTGACGCTGATGGCGCAGTACCCTTTCATTATGAAGCACCTGCTTATCGTGATGAACTTATTAGAAGAGTGAGTAAATGAAGCTTATTCGAGGCGAAAAATAGTGCAGCAGTTACATTATTTAGGTAAACAAACCCTTAGTATGATAAGTGGTTTAGGTCGAGCGGTAATCTTGTTGGTCTCTGCGATAGTGCATGTGCCTAATGTGCGTAAAGGTACTCCCTTACTTATCCAGCAACTTTATAGTGTTGGTGTCTTGTCTTTATTGATAATTATAGTGTCTGGCACCTTTATTGGTATGGTATTAGCTTTACAAGGTTATACTATTCTAGTGGGCTATGGCGCAGAAGCTAGCTTAGGCCCTATGGTGGCCTTGTCGTTATTACGAGAGCTTGGTCCTGTGGTTGCCGGTTTATTATTTGCTGGCCGTGCCGGCTCAGCATTAACAGCTGAAATAGGTTTAATGAAAGCCACTGAGCAATTATCAAGTTTAGAGATGATGGCCATTGATCCATTAAGGCGAATTATTGCACCACGCTTTTGGGCAGGTTTTATCAGTTTACCTTTATTAACGGCAATTTTCTCTATGGTAGGCATACTCGGTGCTCATGTTGTTGGTGTTAATTGGTTGGGTGTTGATAGCGGAACTTTTTGGTCAGTGATGCAAGAACAAGTCGATTTTGAAAAAGATATCCTTAATAGCGTTATAAAAAGTATTGTTTTTGCTTTTGTAGTGATGTGGATAGCGGTATACAAAGGCTATGATTGTGAGCCCACGTCTGAGGGCATCAGTCGGGCAACAACCTCTACTGTGGTACAATCGTCATTATTGATTTTGTGTCTAGATTTTATTTTAACGGCGCTAATGTTCGTAAAGTAGTGAGCTAAAAGAATTACTCCGTTAGATGTTTTTATTGAATTTTTTATTACAAGGCGTTGGTGAAAGACATGGTGTCTAAGAAAGTAGAATTATTGGTAGGTTTATTTGTTGCATTAGGTCTGGCTGCCTTATTAATGTTATCGGTGAAGGTCGCTAATTCGGGCTTTGGTGCTGGTGGTGAAAGTTATCAGCTCTTCGCTAAGTTCGATAATATAGGTGGCTTAAAAGTGCGTTCGCCCATTAAAATTGGTGGTGTTGTTATTGGCCGTGTTAGCAATATTTCGTTAGATGACGAAGACTATACCCCAGTAGTGACCCTTGATATTAAAATTCAGTACAATCAGTTATCCGAGGCTACTTCTGTGGCAATCTTAACGGCCGGTTTATTAGGCGAACAATATCTGGGTCTGCAACCAGGCTTTGTTGATGACTCGGTTGATACTTTACAACCAGGTGATTATATTGAAGACACAAGGCCTGCCTTGGTGTTAGAAGAATTAATAGGACAGTTTTTATTTAGCCAAGGAAGTGGTGAGGAGTAAGTAAGTGAGTTTAAGTAAATTTTTTAATAATAAGGGTAAGGTTTTTTTTAGTCTACTCATCAGTTTTATACTCAGCCAGAATGTGATGGCTAATAGTGAAGTAGCGGCAACTAAACTACCTGCTCAGGCAACTAAGTTGTCGACAGAGCCTGCACGACGTCTGATTGACCAGAGTAATCCTTACAAACTGATACGAGGTGCTGCCGAACAGACCTTTAAGCGTTTTGCTAGCGAGCAGCAAGCCATTAGAGCAAACCCTAACTTGCTTAAGGATATTGTTCGAGAAGAACTTATGCCTTATATCAACCATCAATATGCCGCTTTCAAAGTCATTGGTAAACACTTAAAGAAAACGACTGATGCGGAACGTCGTGCATTTGTTCCTGTTTTTCGTGAATATTTAGTTAGCTCTTATGCACAAGTATTTACTTTATATGATAATCAGCCGGTAGAATTTTTTCCAGAAAAATCCTTTGCGGGTAAAAGAATAGTTGCGGTGAATACACGCATTATCATGTCTGGTAGAGCTAATATTAATGTCGCTTTCAAAGTAAGACTTAATAAAAAAACTAAGCAGTGGCAAGCCTTTGATATGGTGGCAGAAGGAATAAGTTTACTGGACTCAAAGCAAGTAGAGTTAAGTGGTCTGATCAGGCAAAAGGGCCTACCTTATGTGACTGAGTTATTAAAAAGAAAAAGCACTAAAGACATTGTCTTTAAAAATCGTGCAGCCAAAGGCGGCACCACGGTAAAAAGCACAACAAGGGTAAATAGTGAGTAAAGCGAATATAGTTCTAAATCATGGTACTCTTACTATCTCTGGTGAGTTAACTCGCCATAGTGTTGCAGAAATCAAAAAAAGTGAATATGTTAATTGGTTTGCCCATGGTCCGGTGAACGTTGATTTAAGCCAAGTAAGTAAAGCTGATACTGCTGGCCTTGCTTGGTTGTTTTATCTTTTAGAGCAGGCTTATCGTTACACTTGCCAATTAAGTTTTAGTAATATTCCTGAGAAATTAACTAAACTGATTAGCTTAAGTGGCGTGAACGGTTTATTGCCGATAGCATGTGATTAGTAACCCTAATAATAACGAACAAAGGAGACTCCCTTGGAAGTTGGTGAAATTGAAGAATTAGTAAGTAAATTGATTAATGAGGTACTAGAGCTTGATGAAGTGCATGTGAAGTTTGATGGTTCACAATGTCGTATTAATGCGGTGAGTGATATGTTTGATGACTTAAGCCGTGTTAAACGTCAACAAGCGGTGCTTAAGCCTTTAGCTGATATTATAAAAGATGGCACAATACACGCGATAACCGTGAAAACCTTTAATAAAGCGCAATGGCAACGTGATAAATTATTCAATAGTTAAGTTAAGTTGTTACTAAATCGTATTTTTAATGCCTAGCTTTTTAATGCTAGGCATTTTTGTGTATACTGACTCGATATTTTTTCATCATTTTAAGTAAGTAGTAGTTATTTTGGACGCATTTAAAGTTATTGGTGGTAAACCACTACGCGGCGATGTCGTGATCTCTGGGGCAAAAAACGCTGCTCTTCCTATCTTAATGTCGGCATTGTTATCTAAAACACCAATCGTGTTTAGTAATGTACCTCAGCTTAATGATATTTTAACCACGGTTAAGTTATTAGGTCAGTTAGGTGCTAAAAGTGAGTGGCTTGGTGAAGACACCTTAATGATTGATGCCAGCACTATTGATACTTGTCGTGCGCCTTATGATTTAGTTAAAACAATGCGTGCCTCTATATTAGTGCTTGGTCCCTTACTTGCTCGTATGGGCCATGCCGAAGTTTCTTTGCCCGGTGGTTGTGCCATTGGCGCAAGACCAGTAAACCTGCATATTCAAGGGTTAAAACTGATGGGTGCTGATATTAGCGTTGAAGACGGTTATATTGTGGCTAAAAAAGAAGGCCGTTTAACGGGTGCCACTATTTTTATGGACACAGTCAGTGTTACCGGTACAGAAAACTTAATGATGGCAGCGGCGTTAGCCGAAGGTATTACCGTTATTGAAAATGCGGCGCGTGAGCCAGAAATTGTTGATCTTGCTAGTTGCTTGACCAGTATGGGCGCTAAAATTACCGGCGCTGGTACTGAGACCTTAACCATTGAAGGTGTCAGTGAACTGAGGGGGTCAGAGTACACAGTTATGCCTGATCGCATAGAAACAGGGACCTTCTTAGTGGCTGCTGCTGTTACTCAAGGCCATATTAGGTGTTTAAATACTGACCCCACTACTTTGGAAGCAGTATTAAGTAAATTACAAGAAGCGGGTGCTAAAATCACTACCGGAAAAGATTGGATTGAGCTAGAGATGACGGCTCCTGCCAAAGCAGTAAATATCACAACTGCTCCATACCCTGCCTTCCCGACCGATATGCAAGCACAGTTTATGACCATGAATGTCTTGGCTGAAGGCACGGCAACAGTTATTGAAACTATTTTTGAAAATCGTTTTATGCATGTACCAGAATTACAACGTATGGGCGCTGATATCACCTTAGAAGGTAATACCGCCATAGTTAAGGGCGTTAGTAGCCTAAATGGCGCACAAGTGATGGCGACGGATTTACGGGCCTCAGCCAGCCTGGTCATTGCTGGGTTAGTGGCTAAATCACCAACCCAGGTTGACCGTATTTATCATATCGACCGTGGCTACCTTTGTATCGAAGGTAAGTTACAAGGTTTAGGTGCAGATATTACCCGTATTAAAGCGGACTAAGCCATCATAAGCTATGTAAGCGGCTCATCCGCTTCATTAAAATATAAGGCGAGTGCTTATTAAGTACTGGCCTTTTTTGTGTCTATTTAACGAGATAAAGCAAAGTTATCAGTAATACCATTTTCATTAAGTTTGTGATCTTGTTGTGCTTAGGGAAAATATTGCAGGGCAGGCGCTCGATTGACCAATAGCTGGCTTATGTGGGATTGAGAGCAACATAGTCTTGGGCTATTTTACCCCCACAAGCGGGCAAGAGCTTAGTGGAATTGGTATAAATATTTAGCAACTATCTTTGGCGTCTGCTAGCCCATATGCGTTTAAAAGGGGATAACGTAGTAAATGCTGGTTGAACGTACAATAAAGGTGTCTTATGCTGCTTGAGCAGATTAAGTTGTAGCAGATTAAGTTGTATCAAAAGCAGCTTGCATAGAAGTAAGTATATTACAGGCAACAAAAAAGGACATCCTTTACAGGTATGTCCCTTTTTTAACATCTTTATGTTAGTTAATGGTTAACTAACATAAACATTACAAATTAAAGTGCAACGATGTTTTCAGCTTGAGGGCCTTTTTGACCTTCAGTTACTGTGAATTCAACTTTTTGACCTTCAGCAAGAGTTTTGAAACCGTCACCAACGATAGCGTTGAAGTGAGCAAAAACGTCTGGACCATTTTCTTGCTCGATAAAACCAAAACCTTTAGCTTCGTTGAACCATTTTACTGTACCAGTAGTAGTAGACATATCTGTATCCTATATATATTTAAGAGTAATTGTGCTGCCATTATTGCGTTAAGAAAAAGTAGGCAGCGGGTTTGCTGAAAAGAGTTGCTATTACTTATAAATCAGGACGTGTTACAGATATCTTATCTAAGTAAGCATGAGATAACATCGAAATGGTGTACAAAAAAATAAACTAACTTCAAGCTGGGGGCATTATATAGTTACCGCGCCACATGTCAACCATAAGTATGATTTAAGCTGCAAGTTAAAGTATAACTTCTACTTGCAACTTAAAATTATCATTATAATTTAAACTCTTGCACTGATTGTTGTAGTTCTTCTGCTAAACGAGCAACTTCACTACTTGATGCTGCTGTTTGTTGCGAGCCAGCAGTGGTTTGCTCGGCAATAGTTACAATAGACTCCAGGTTTTCACTAATTTCATGGGCGACCACACTTTGCTCTTCGGCAGCTGTTGCTATTTGTGAACTACGATCAAAGGCCTCATGTACTGCATGAGTTATGATTTCAAGTGCTTTGTCGGCTTCTTCACTTTGGCTCACACAATCAATGGCTTTCGCTTTGCCAGCATCCATTACGGTTACTGCTTTACCCGCACCCGATTGCAGGGCTTCTATCATGGTCTGAATTTCGGCGGTTGATTTCTGCGTCCTACTGGCTAACGTCCGTACTTCATCAGCAACAACGGCAAAACCTCTACCTTGCTCACCTGCCCGTGCGGCTTCAATAGCCGCATTCAATGCCAATAAATTAGTTTGTTCGGCAATACCACGAATTACATCTAATATTCCGCCGATTGAAGCGCTATCTTGTTGTAATTGATTGATAACCTGAGATGCGGATTCAACTTCGGTGGCTAGTTGCTCAATGGTCTGGCGGTTTCTCGCTGAAATAACTTTAACACGCTCAGCTTCGTCATCGGCATGCTTTATTTGTTTTAAGGCTTCAGTAGCACTTGCCAGTACGCTTTGCGCGGTACTGCTCATTTCAGTGGTGGCAGAGGCTGCTTGTTCTACTTGATTGCGCTGCTCTTCAATTGCAGTGGTACTTTGCGCGGTAACAGCTGAGGTTTGCTCGGCCGCTGCAGCAAGTTGCGCTGAACGATTGACAATACCTTCAATCAGGTTACGTAAGCTATCAATTAATAAATTGCAGTTTCTTGATAGCTGAGAAAATTCATCATTGCCACTTTCATCGAGCTTCATCGATAGGTCACCAGAAGCGACAGTATTAAGCATTTCATTAACACGTGCTAGTGGCCGAGTAATACCAATAAGGGTAGCTCTAGCAATAATTAGTGCCACAATAATTGAAATAATCATGATAATTGTGGTTTGTGTACTACCACTACTGACTGAATTCTCTACCAATTGACTAGCTTGAATAGTCGCTCTATTGGCTAATTCAATTTGTTTCTCTAATATTTTGTTAACTTTCTTAGCAATTTTCTCTTCTTGTACTAACATTGTCGCGGCACGTTTATTGGCTTCAAGTTGCCTGGTTTTATGAGCAAGGATACCGTTGTCATGAGATAACAGGCTTTGCATGGCACGAAAGGCTGAGGCTATTTCTTGTGATACGTCATTAATACCATGGATATTTAATTCAGTGATAATATCATCAACTGATTTTTTTGCGGCACTGATGCTACGAGTCAGTTCACTCTCGATAAGTTGGGCAGTGCCAGGATCTAAGATATCACGATATTCGAAAGCAGAAGAGACAATGGAGTTAAATTGATTTTCTAAGTGTTCACTCAAGCTTATGGTCCGTTGAAGTTTGGTATCCGCCAATTCATGATCTGCTAAATCTAACAGCAGCATAACGGTATCATCAGCTTTTTCTTCTAAGATATCTATTTTTTCAATTAATAACTGCTCTTGGACGATACTCGTTTTATGGTTACTAAATAAGCCAAGGCCGGCATTGTAAAAATTAGCATAAAGTTGGTCAACTTGATTTAAGTTGGCCAATAAGTCTTGCTCACTAGCAACTATTTGTTTCAAATCTGATATTTGTTGGCTGAATTGGCTGTTAGTATTCTTGAAATGGCGCAACTCTTCGGCTAATAAGGTGAGATCCGATTGATAGTAGCCTTTTAGCGATAAATTATTCATTTGGCTCAAATCAAGGGCTAGTTTATTACTGGCTTTGAGGGTTGGAATTGCCAGAGTATTTTGTCGTTGAGTTGACTCGCTGATGGTATTTAAATTAGATAACGATATGACACTAATTACTATCAGTAAAATTGAAATAATGGCGAAGCCACCAATAATTTTTACAGCTACAGTTAAATTCATAGAATCCACCCAATTGGTAGGCTACTTGCCTAGTTAATACGTTAATTTGTTTTGATATTTATCAAGCTTAGCTTGTATCGGCGCGGAATAGGAAATATTTAATTTAATTTCTATCGTCGGTTAATATTATACTGAGTGAAAAAATATCCGCTATGGATTCTTTGTTTTTATCTGCTCAGTATTGCTGCTTGTCTGAAGTGTTTTTTATCATGCCAGCGAAGCATGGTCAATTGATTCCCCCAAACACACCCCGTATCTAATGGATAAATATTAGCGTGTGAACAGCGACCCATTAATGAAGCCCAGTGACCAAAAACCCAAGCAGTATTATTGATAGTTTGTGATAACTCATACCAGGGCACTATATTATTGGACATATTATGATGTTCAGGAGATTCTTTCTGGCTAAATTCAAGTGAGCCGTCACTAAAGCAATAGCGCATGCGGGTAAAGGCATTAATGCTATAACGAAACTTATCAATGTCACTTTTTGCTTGCTGCCAATTATTAGGTTTTTCGCCATACATATGTGCTAACCAAGTATTGCGCTCTTTACTGGCAAGCTTAGTATGGACGAACTGTGCTTGCTCTATGGCATCTGCTAGTTGCCATTGCGGCGAGATCCCTGCATGGCTCATATAGGCATAGGTCGTTTTACTTTGCTGTTTTGTTTGAGAATGTATATTAGGTATTTTTTGTAATAATGGTTGTGCTGCTAACCAAGTCATTAACTCATCAACATCATCCGCAGCCAATAGAACCGATAAGTTGTCTGATTTTTTTGCTTTTTTAATGCCAGCATGAACTGCTAATAAATGTAAATCGTGATTGCCTAAGACAACTTTGGCACTTTCACCAAGAGATTTGACCAAGCGTAAGGTAGCAAGGGAATCAGGACCGCGAGCGACTAGGTCGCCCGCAAGATAGAGGATATCTTTGTTGTCATCAAAATTGACTTGCACTAGTAGGGCGGTTAATTCGTTAAAACAACCTTGTATATCGCCTACCAGATAAATTGCCATAAGCTACTCTACTTCTGAGGCTGAGTCCTCATTGCCATTGTTATTAGCACGTTGAGCCAATTTATTTCTTGCCATATGGCGCTTTTCTTTTACTGGCTCGACCTCAGGTGGGTGATCAACAATAAAGTTGGCCAGCTTGATATATTCATCAAGGCTTAAGTTTTCTGGGCGTAAATTGGCATCAATATTTAACTCAGCTAACTGCGCTACGCTAATTAACTTCTTAAAACTATTTCGTATAGTTTTTCTGCGTTGATTAAAGGCAGCTAAACAAATGGTATTCAATGCTTTGATATCTTTAACTGGATTGGCAATATGTGCGTGAGGGATTAACCGCACTATGGCAGAGTCTACTTTAGGTGCTGGTCTAAATGCCTCAGGGCCAATCTCCATCACAGGAAACACTTGGCATTGGTATTGAGTCATAATTGATAAGCGACCATAAGCTTTACAATGAGGTCCTGCGGCCATACGTTCAACGACTTCTTTTTGTAACATAAAGTGCATATCCTGCACTTGATCTTTAAAAGTAAGTAGATGAAAAATAAGCGGCGTGGAAATGTTATAAGGTAAATTACCAAAAATACGCAACGGCTTTTCTTTAGTGGCTAGTTGAGCAAAATCAAACTTGAGTGCATCTGTTTCATAGATGGTTAAGTCATCCGCGATAAAAGGATGATGGCGTAGTCTATGTGCTAGATCTCTATCTAATTCAACTACTGATATTTTACCTGCACGTTCGACTACTGGTTCGGTTAATGCACCTAATCCTGGGCCTATTTCTACCAGGTTTTCACCAGGTTCGGGATTAATGGCATCGACAATGTCACTGATCACAGCTTCATTGTGGAGGAAGTTTTGTCCAAAGCGTTTCTTTGCTTGGTGACCTAAATGTTTTTTGTCGTTCATAACTCTTTCTTCGTTAAACTATGTGTTATTAGCTAAGTTGATAGCATTGCGCATTGCTTCAATAAAGCTGCCCGAATCTGCGGTGCCTTTGCCAGCAAGATCTAGTGCTGTGCCATGGTCGACAGATGTGCGAATAAAAGGTAGACCCAAGGTAATATTTACCGAAGCGCCAAAGCCCTTATATTTTAGTACCGGCAGCCCTTGATCATGGTACATGGCTAAAATAGCATCCGCTTTAGCCAGGTATTTCTCTTGAAATATAGTATCAGCAGGTAAAGGACCAATGATATCAATACCTTCGGCGCGCAGCTCGGCAAATGCTGGTATCATTACGTCTATTTCTTCACGTCCCAAATGACCATCTTCTCCGGCATGAGGATTGAGACCACAGGCATAAATTTTTGGCGATTTGATGCCGAATTTTTCTTGTAAATCGTGATGTAAGATACGGGTTACTTTTTGTAGACGTTCAGTAGTGATTGCTTTCGCAACGTAGGCTAATGGTATATGTGTGGTGACTAGAGCTACCCTTAAGCCCTCTGTCGCCAGCATCATAACTACGTCGGTACAATTAGCTTGGTTGGCAAAATATTCAGTATGGCCACTAAAGGCAATACCGGCTTTGTTTATCAGACCCTTGTGTACTGGACCCGTAACTATGGCATCAAACTCGCCAGAGATGTTCTTTTCACTGGCAATTCGCAACGTTTCTATCACATAAGTACCGTTGGCAATGTTTAATGTACCGGCGATGCTAGGCTGTACAAGCTTAATATCAAGCACGGTTAGACTGCCTGCTTTTTGTGGGCTTGCGGGCACATGCTGTTGATAATCGATTATGGTCAATGGCAAAGAGAGTGCTTTTGCACGCTCTAACAGCAAATCTTTTGAAGCAAGTACCACCATTTCTACCGGCCAATCTTGCTGGGCAATACTAATAACTATATCTGGACCAATACCTGCCGGCTCGCCTGGGGTGATTGCAATGCGAAGAGTCATTACTTATTATCCTGTTCGAAAATTTCAAT
The DNA here is from genome assembly GCF_001444365.1 of Colwellia sp. MT41. NCBI lineage: Bacteria > Pseudomonadati > Pseudomonadota > Gammaproteobacteria > Alteromonadales > Colwelliaceae > Colwellia > Colwellia sp. MT41. The sequence continues at coordinate 3,741,764 of NZ_CP013145.1, read as the reverse complement.
GTAGGCTTCATCTCTAGTTTCTTTCAACCAGCGAGCACTCTCCATACCATATTTACGGTTAAAGAGAATTTGATAAGCACGGGTTTCATTCATTTGTGAAGTGGCATCAATCATGCGACGTTCATTTAACTGAATTATATGCCAGCCAAAAGAGGAGCGAAAAGGTTTATGTAGATCACCTGCTTTCATTGTGGCTAAAGCGTTTTTAAAGGCAGGATCGTAGCTGGTTGGGTCTGCCCAACCTAGATCACCGCCACGTACTGACGTCGGCCCTTGGGAATGTTCTTTAGCTAACTCGGCAAAAGTGGCTTCACCGGCATTTATTTGCTTTAAGAAGCCTTGTAGTAATGCTTTTGCTTTGTCATCACTTAAAATAATTGAGGGTTTAATTAATATGTGTCGAGCTCTTACTTCTTCAATCTCAACAACTTTTAGGCCACGAATATCTAAAACTTTAACTATGCTATAACCTAACCCAGTACGGATGGGGCCGACCACAGTATCCTTAGGTTTTTCGTTAATTAACTCTGAAAATAGTGTCGGTATTTCATTAATATTTTTCCAACCCAAATCACCACCTTTTAAGGCATTAGCATCACCTGACGAGGTAATAGCTATTTTGGCAAAGTCTGAGCCATCATTGAGTAATTCCACCACCTTATTAGCGCGATTTTTTGCCGCGGCTAATTCCTCTTGATTAGCATTAGCCGGGAATTCAATTAAAATATGGCCTAGATGGTATTCTATATTATTAGTAGTTTGCTCCTTCATCACAGTAATTAAATTCGCTATTTCCTGTGTAGGGATAAAAATTCTGCGTCTGACACTATTACGGGTTACTTCACCAGAAATTAACTCGGTACGGACATTCTCTCGGTATTTCTCATAGCTACTGCCGTCACTAATCACCTTTTGGCGAAATTCAGCTAAGGTCATATTATCGTCTTTAGCCATATTGCTTATGGTTTGATCAAGCTGAGCATCACTAATCTGGATACCCATACGCTGGGCCATTTGAGTAAGCAGGCTGTCAGTAATTAACTTATCCATCACTTGGATACGTAAAGCTCTATCAGAAGGTAAGCTTTGGTTATTGCTTTTAGCTTGTCGCTTTATATTGGCAAGTAAATCATTCACTTCTGATTCAAGTACAACACCGCCATTAACAATGGCGGCTACTCTATCGAGTAACTCTTCATTGGCGTGAGCGGGTGTTATAGCGCTTATGATAAGGCTAGAGACTAACAGTATTGTTTTAATTGTATTTTTCATTATTTAGGTCTTGTTTTATATTTTATATTTTAAATTTTCGAATGGCGCTAATATTTCATGTTAATTTTGCAAACTAATTTTGTAAGTAATAAGGACGTTTATAACCAAATATGCTCTTATTAAACATCTCTTGCGTGCCAATCGCTGATTGCTTGCCATCTAAACCTTTAATGATGAACTTGATGCTAATGCCAGTATCAAACTCTTCTCGACCATCTGCAGCAAAGCTAGCTGGGTCTAAGTTAGAGTTAATGTGGCGATGATAGGCTATTCGTACGGCCCAACAACAGCTTTCATACTGAAAACCTGCGTATGATTCTAAACTTCGATTTTGTTGTAAATCTTGCGTTAAACGGCCAACAAATGCCCAGTTTTTGTTAATAGCGAAGCTAGTTAATAACGACACTTGTTCTAAGCTATCTCCTGAGACATTACGAGTATAGCGATGGTTCAATTGTACCAGGTTATATTTATCCAGTTGGTAATCTACCTTAACTTGCCCTTTGTTGGTAAAGTCCTCTAAGGTATTATATTGAATATCGCCACTTACTTGCCATTGATGATTTATCCGGTAAAACAAGTCAGCAGCTACCGATGATTGCTTATCGTTAATGGTGTCATTATCAGTTAACAGGGGGTCATTGGCAAGACCCGTATTGTTATCACCAAAATATTGAATACGACCAATACTAACTCGCACTATTTCCAAGTTTTCATCATCAAGTAATCGGCTGGTAATCCCCCAGGTATATTGGTTCGCTGCTGCGATTCTATCTAAACCACTATAACTGGTATCACGAAATATGCCGTGGAAATCATCTTGTAAGAGAGTGGTATCATATAAACCTATGTTAGATTGATCTTTTTCTGGCACGTACAGGTATTGTAATTGCGGTTCTAGGGTATGGCGATAGTTTTGCCCAAAAGCAACTAGCTCTCTATCGAAATTAATACCACCGTGGATACGTAACTTAGGTAAGGTTCTTGTGACAGTCTCATCCAAATTACTACCTTGAGCAATATTATCTTGCTGGTAATAGGTGTGCATTAATTTAACTTCGGAATTTAAAAACCAAGCAGGTCTAACTATTGGTAAGATAAAACCAGCCTCAATATGGTAACGCTTTGCTTCGACTTGATCTTTTTCTGATGACTGGAAATTGGTTATTTCAGAATAAAGCTCAAATTGACCCGAGACAAAGTTTAACGGTTGTTGGGCTGATAACTCGAAGTGCGGTAATGTTTTATAACTTGGTTGATGCTCACCTAATACTTCAAAATCTTGCAACTGTAACTTCGCTTGCCATTGCTTACCAAAGTAAGCCAACTCACCTGTTTGATAGAGGTAAGCATCATTTGAGTTATATTGCTTACTGCCAATATCGACTAAATAATTATCATCACTGATGGTGGTATAATCGACATAAGCACGGAAATTTTCAGAAAAAGTACCGACATGTTGAAAGCGAGCTAAATAACGTGGGTCGTTATTAGACTTTATCGCTTGGTCATTATCTAAATATTCAAGATCAATTTGACCCGATTGCATAGCCATCATATAACGGAATTCAGTTTGTAATTGCAGACCACGTTTAGACATATAGCGTGGCGTAATGGTGGCATCAAAATTTTCGGTAATATTGAGGTAAAACGGCACGGTAACTTCTAAGCCAGTATTGGTGGTTGTTTCTATTTGCGGGTAGAGAAAACCGGTCAAACGTTTTTTCGAAATCGGAAAAGAAAAATAGGGCACATAAAATATTGGTACATCTAAAATCCTAAATTGTGCATGATAAGCTTCACCAAAATCGCCACTAGCAGATAAATTAATTTCAGCGGCTTTTATTTGCCAGTCAGGCACTTCTTGCAAGCAGGTGGTGAAGGTAGAGTCGATTAAACTTAGTACCCCATCACCGTCTATGGATAAACTTGCTGCTGTGCCATGTCCAGGGTTGCCATGGAGTTGATATGAAGCGGAAGTCATGGTAGTGGCATTATCTATTTTACTGGCACTAAGGGTGTCAGCAAAGATGTTAATTTGTTTACCCTGGTAATGGATATTGCCAATGGCTTCTATTTGCATTTTCAAACGATTAAAGGCCAGTTGGTCGGCAAGTATTCTTTGGCTTTTATCGACCAAAATAACCGAGCCAGTGAATTGAGCTATTTGATCTTGTTTAATACTAGCATGTAATGATGAGATACGGATTTTGTCATCCAGAATCTCAGGTATGTCAGTGGCAATATCATCAAATTCAGCTACTGTGCAGAGCATTATTTGAGTTTCAGGCGCTGGGTTTTTTATATCGGCGTCAGCTTGCGCGAATTTTGGCAAACATGCTAACAGCACAACTAAGGTAAAATTTAATGTCCGGGGAAAAAGCATCTATGGTCCGATAAATGGTGAAAATGTTTATAAATTGATTTTCTAATGATGAATTCAAGTATTTTAACGGCTAATTGCTTTATGATATAGCAATTTTTTTAGTTGGACTAAATTCTTCTGCCATAGTTCAACGGCAAACTAGCCATTATTTTTAAGGAATGCGCAAGAATATGCATATTTGGGGTAAAGTTTTAGGTTTTTTGTTTGGCTTTATGCTGAGTAAAGCACTGTTTGGCGCTTTAATTGGTCTCTGGCTTGGTCATATTTTTGATCGCGGCCGTGGTTTTAATTTTAATGGTTTATCTGGCGGTAAAGAAGATGACGTTTCTAGGCAAGCAGCTTTCTTTTACACTACTTTTTCCGTTATGGGGCATGTAGCCAAAGCTAAAGGGCAGGTGACTAGCCATGAAATTGCTTTTGCTCGAGCTTATATGGATAAACTGGGGCTAAGTAATGAATTACGTCAGCAAGCTCAAGATGCCTTTCGTGAAGGTAAATCCGCTGGCTTTCCGCTTCAGGACCGTCTGGTAAAATTTAAACGTTTGATGGGTAATCGACATGATTTATTGTTGATGTTTTTAGAGATTCAAATTCAAGTGGCTTTTAGTGACGGTGAGTTAGATAGTGCCGAGCGTGCTGTTTTACATACCATAGCTAAATTTTTAGGTTACTCAGGCCGAGAGCTTGATAATTTACTGGAAATGATTGTTGCAGGTGCAAACTTTCAGCAGCAGTCAGGTCGAAGCTATCGTCAGCAAGGCACTGGCGCTGCTCCAGTCAGTGGTCAACAATTAGCCAATGCATATAAAGTATTGGGTATTGATAAAAATGCCGCCATGCCAGTGATCAAAAAGGCTTATAAAAAATTAATGTCTCAGCATCATCCCGATAAATTAATCGCCAAAGGTCTACCACCAGAAATGATGGAGAGTGCTAAACAAAAAACCCAAGACATTCAAGCTGCCTATGATGTCATTGTTAAGCAGAGTAAATAGCCTAGCTATAAACTTGATATAGGTAAAATCATTTTAATTGCGTGTTTAATTGCGTGTTTCATTGCTGTTATCCCAGCTAGGATGATTTTTTGCTGAATAGTGTTAACCTTATTGAAATAATTAACTTTACCAGCCAATAGCTTTTAGCCAGCCATTAATTTGAATCAATAACTCCTTTTCTGGGTAATAACCGGTAATGTAGTTATTTAGCTGGCGCTGACGGTAATACACTTTCATCTCTTGTTTGGCAAAAGATTTTCTTTGTGCTGCTTTTGCCAATACCAGTGGGTTATCGTGTTTAAGGTACAGATCAAGTACCGGCAGTTCAGTAAACGCTAATTGACGGGCAAATTTTTCATTGACGCTGTTGGTAAGGCCTGGATTACTTTTTCTATAACTACTTAGTAATATCAGTGCATTCGGTAATTGGTTGCCTGCTTCACTATATAAATCTACTAATAAAGCCGCATTATTTCCCTGGGCAATCACCAGCACTATGCCTGGGTATTCTTTGGCCGTATTCATCACCGCATTAAGCATAGCCCCAAGTTTATTTTTATAATTTTTAAGGATTAATTTGTTTTCTTTTTTTTGCTCACTCAATGTTATCGCTGATGAGGGGTAATTCTCTGGTTTATTATTCGGTTGTATGGCAATAGTGCTCCAACCCTCAGCGGGCAGGGCATTACGTAAGTAATTAATGGCTTTGGGGTTGGTGGCCCCTTGCTGCCATTCAGGTAATAAAATCGCAACGCCTTTACTATTGGCACTGGTATACCTTTTTACTAGCGTTAAATAATCGTTTGGCCCAGCTAATAGTGGCTTTACCTGCTCAACTGACAAATAATGTTTAAGGTCTGCTTTATGTTGCGTTGTTAGCGCGATAGGTTTTTCTATCGTGTTGGCACTGTTGGCACTGTTGGCATTAGTAGCGGTCTTTGATGTTTTTTCTTGTGCAACATCAGCCTTTTTTTCTTCGGCAAAAATAGTGTTTGTTGAGCAGATAAAAGTAAGAGCGCCGATAAACAAGCCCCGTAGTTTGCGGCTGATTTTATTTGGACTTATGTTATCTATACTTGTCTTTTGCACAGTTGTTCCTCTACCGGGGGGATTGTACTTGCACCTTATATCGACCAAATAATAAATAGTCTTAAATAAATGGGCACGGCGCGTTAAAAGTAATGGCTTGCTCAGTGCTTGGATGAAACAAACTTAACTTTAAAGCATGGAGCTGTAATCTGCTGCTCATGGTTAATGCTGGTTCAGCAGCATAAAGTCTATCGCCTAAAATAACATGACCTAAGGCTAACATATGCACCCTAAGTTGATGTGATCGGCCGGTAATGGGGGTCAATTCAAGCAAGGTGCTTGCGTGTTCATCGGCTGATTTACTCTGGCTAAGCACCCGATAATGCGTTAATGATTTTTTACCGTTTTCAAAGTCAACTTTTTGTTTGGGCCTATTGGGCCAATCACAGCTCAAGGGTAAATCAACACTGCCTTCAGCTTGCTCTACCAAACCAAAAACTCGAGCAAGGTAACTTTTTTTTGTTTTTCTTTGCTCAAATTGACGGCTGATGGCAACGTGTGCCGGCTTGTTTAATGCCATAATCATGATGCCAGAGGTTGCCATATCCAGCCGATGCACGATAGTTGCAGTAGGAAATACTCTTTGTACACGATTTTGTAAACAATCTTGGTGTTCAGGCAAACGCCCAGGCACACTTAAAATGCCACTGGCTTTATTGAGGACAACAATATCATCATCTTGGTAAATAATATCAAGGTAAGGTGACATAGGTGGTAAATAGATAAAATCTGGGTTTGCGCTCATTATTTTCTCATTAAGTCAGGGCAGGGTTATGTCCTAAACAACTTAGCCCTGCGCCATTAATCTAATACAATTATTAATGTGTAACCACTATCATGCGAATGGCTTCAAAGGTCAATTGTGCTTTATCAATATAGTGGCTTAATTCCTCTTGTTGTTGACTAATAAAATCAATCTCTTCTTGGCGTACACTTGGGTTAATTGCTTTTAACGCCGTCAACCTTTGTAGCTCTAAGGAAAGTTTGTTTTTCATCGCCGCTAAAGATTTTTCTTGAATCGCAACAATATGTTTAGCGCCATGCGCTTCTGCTTTCGCTACCAAAGGACTTATTTGCGATTTAAGTGCTTTGATAAGCTGTAATGCCATTTGTTTTTTAACCGGTAATAATTGCTTATCAAGTACTTGCTCACTGACCTTATCGGCTAAATCATTACCATTCTTATCTACTAGAATACGAATAGGTGTAGTAGGTAAATAACGACCTAGCTGTAAATGAGCTGGTGCGGTTGCTTCCACGGTAAATATGCACTCTAGGAAAAATGTCCCTACAGCTAAGGCTTCATTTTTAAGTAAGCCAATACTGGCATTACCAATATCATCACTCAAAACTAAGTCCATAACCCCACGCACCATAGGGTGATCCCAAGTTAATAATTGGTAGTTTTCATTAACTAAGGCGGTATCTCTATCAAATGTTATGGTGGTACCGTCTTCCGGTAAACAGGGGAAGTTATTATTGAGCATGTGCTCGCTTTGATTTAAGGCAATGGCATTATCCGCTTTATCATCTTGCTGCACACCAAAAACATCGAATACTTGAAACATAAACTGCGGTAAGGCGATATCAACATCAGCTTGTTGAATTTTTTCCACCAGTTCATGAGCTCGCCCTTGACCCGAAGAGTTCAGCTCTAATAACTTGTCTCGGCCAGCCTCTAGCTCTGCTTTAATGGTTAAGTGCTTTTGCCAAGTATCACTAATCAGTGATTCGGCCTCAGTTGATTGTTGCTGGCAGCTTAGAGCTAACATAAATAACGGCTCGCCAAAGGCTTCAAAAATCACTCGGCCGGTAATGCAGGTGTGCTCAAATGCTTGCATGCCTTGATGGTACCAATCAAATAACAATTGTTGGGCAGAATCGGCAAAGTAAGGCACATGAATGCGAATTACCTCAGTTTGGCCAATACGGTCTAAGCGACCTATACGCTGCTCTAATAGGTCAGGATTACGGGGTAAATCAAAAAGTACTAGATGATGGGCGAATTGGAAGTTACGCCCTTCACTACCAATTTCAGAGCAAAGCAATAGTTGCGCACTATCTTCGTCTTGAGCAAAATAAGCGGCCGCTTTATCACGATCAAATATCGATAAACCTTCGTGGAAAACCGCGCTGCGAATACCTTCTTTAATACGAAGTACGGCTTCTAAATCAATGGCTGTTTGCGCGTGAGCACAGATGACTAATACTTTTTCTTTTTTAAGTGACTGTAATAGTTCAATTAAATAATTAACTCTAGGATCGAAATCAGTCCAATTGCCACTTTGTTGAGTTAAACCATGGAGCATTTCCGGGGTGAAAATATATTTAGCCTGTTTTGATTTAGCTAATGCTTCCGGGCAGTCACTCGTCATTAATTCATTGATGTTGTGGTGATATTGCTCCGGCATTTCCAGTGCCACGGGCACGACTTTTCGAGCGGGAAAACCTTTAATGGTATTGCGAGAGTTTCTAAATAAAATACGACCAGTACCATGTCGATCGAGTAACTGTTTTAATAAGTTTTGGCGTACTTTTGCTGATATTATCGGTTCGGCTTGATTTAACTCGCTTAGCTGGGTACTGATATCGCATTCTTTTAATAAATCAGTCAGTGTTGTTTCTTGCTCGACGGTAAGTTTTTCACCGTCGACTAGCGCATTAGCGGCATCAGCAACTTCGCTATAATGCGACTCTTCTTCAATAAATTTTTGATAATCATAAAATCGGTCGGCATCAAGTAAGCGTAAACGGGCAAAGTGACTCTCATGACCTAATTGATCAGGAGTGGCAGTTAACAATAAAACGCCAGGGATAACTTGGGCGAGTTGCTCTATACATTGGTATTCAATGCTTGGCTTATCTTGTTGCCAGTTTAAGTGGTGCGCTTCATCAACGACCATTAAGTCCCAGTCCTCACTGAGCAGTGCCTCATACCATTCTGGGTTATTAGTAATAAAACCTAGATTAACCAGTACTAGTTGCTCGGTACTAAAAGGGTTAGCCTTTTTGCCATCAATATAATTATCTTGGCTAGTTTCAACACAGCGTTCATTATCAAAAATACTAAAATTAAGGTTAAAACGGCGCTGCATTTCTACTAACCATTGATGCATTAAAGACTCTGGTACTATGATGAGAATTCTTTTAGCACGACCAGTGACTAATTGCTGATGAATAATTAAACCAGCTTCAATGGTTTTACCCAAGCCCACTTCATCGGCGAGTAACACTCGCGGAGCAAAACGATTACCTACTTCATCGGCAATGTAGAGTTGATGTGGTATCAAGCTAACACGACCGCCGGTTAGGCCGGTTAAGTCAGATTGTTGTTGTTGATATTGATGTTGTAAGCAGTCTTTACGTAAGCGAAACCAATCTAAACGGTCTACTTGGTTATTAAGTAAGCGGTCGTGAGGTTTATTGAATTTAATAAAGTGATCTATCATCACTTCCTTCAAGCTTACTTGCTCTTTGGTATCTTGACGTATGCCTTGATAAGTCAAAATGCCATGGGCTTCACTTTGTGATTCTACTTTTAATAACCAGCCTTCATGGCTGGGAACAAGATCTCCTTTATTAAAGATAACACGCGTTAACGGGGCATTCTCTTTTGCATATTGGCGAGACTCCCCCGTTGCAGTATAAATTATATTAACAAAGCGGTGTTCAACCCCGGTTACTGTACCCAATCCTTGATCTGATTCACTGTCACTGATCCAACGCTGACCTACCTGAAATGGCATAAACTTATTTCTCCGACGATTGCTTAGTACTTAGCTTATATTTACTTAAAAGCGAGACTAAGCCTTAAAAAATTGGGGTAAAAAAAGGGCGCTATAATACTCTTTATCATAGACGGAATCATTAAAAAATTTCACTTGCCTCAAGATAATTAAGAGATCACTGTGAATCAGCTATACTTTAAGTGCTGTATTGCTCTTTTATATTTGTTTTGTCAGTGACTCACGGAGATTGCCCATGACTAAAGAGAATATGAATAATGAGAATATATTAAGTGAGAAATTAGCCCATCCGTCTTCAGCCGAAGATACCGCCGACCAAAAAATTATCTACATTCTAGATACCAATATCCTTTTGCACGAACCTTTCGCTTTTTTATCCTTTAAAGAACATGATGTGGTTGTACCCATGACCGTGCTGGAAGAACTCGACTCCATTAAAGATAGGCGCAAAGATGTCAGTCGTGATGCTAGGGTCGCTATTCGAGCGCTTGAAGATACTTTGCGCGATGCTACGCCAGAGCAAGTGCTCGCTGGGGTAAAACTACCACAAAATGATGAGCAGCATCCCAGTGGCTGTCTCGCCATTATTAATGATTATGCCTTAAAGCAAACAGCGAATATGCTATCTTTTAATGAAAATGATAATCGCATCATCAATGCTGCTTTGCATATTCAAAAGAAAACGCCAGATAAAAAAATTGTGTTAGTGACTAAAGATATTAATATGCGTTTGAAAGCTAAGGGCGCAGGGCTGGCGCATGTTGAAGATTATCGAACTGATCAACTCATTGATGATATCCAATTCCTCACCAAAGGCTATCATCACTTTGACGGGGATTTTTGGCAAAATATTCAATCGGTAGATACTGAGACAGAAGGGCGGAATACCACCCATTATGTGGCGCGCGATAGCGTGCCCTTAGCTTATATTAATGAGTATTTATTAGATGATGGTGACAGCTTTGCTGGCAAAGTGATTGGCTGGGATGACGATCGCCTTGCTATATTAGATCTTGGTCGAGAGCGGTTGTTGGCTAAAAATGCTTGGGGTATCCATCCTAAAAATATTTATCAAGGTATGGCGATGGACGCTTTACTCGACCCTAATATTGATTTAGTTATTCTTACTGGACCAGCAGGCTGTGGTAAAACCTTACTTGCCTTAGCAACTGCCCTAGAGCAAGTGATAGAAAGAGGCTTGTATGACAAAATTATTGTTACCCGCAGCACCCCTGAAATAGCTGAATCCATTGGTTTTTTACCAGGCACAGAAGAAGAAAAAATGGCGCCATGGCTCGCCGCGATAACTGATTCTCTGGAGGTCTTACATAAGCAAGATGAAAGTATGCATGGCAGCATGAATTACATTATGGATAAAGCCAATATTCAGTTTAAGTCGGTGAATTTCATGCGCGGCCGTAGTATTCAAAACTCGCTCGTGCTACTCGATGAGTGTCAGAACTTAACCGCGGCTCAGCTAAAAACTATTATCACCCGCTGTGGTGAAGGCACTAAAATAGTGTGTTCAGGGAATTTGGCACAAATTGATAGTAACTATTTAACCGCAGTAACCTCAGGGTTAACCTATATTGTCGAACGTTTTAAAAACTTTGAGGGCAGCGCCACCATTAATTTAAATGGTGTGGTGCGTAGTCGACTGGCTTCTTTTGCCGAGGAAAATTTATAACGGATGTAACCTTGGTACCCAGTTGAGTAAATAAACTACTTTTCCTTGTTTAACGCTTGTTTAAAATAGGTGACTGCTTTAACTTAGCAAGTTAACTCATGATTTAAACAAAAAATTAAGGCGTTTCAGTGTATTACCAAAAGGGCATAAATACAGTTTTTAGGCGTTATAACACCACCGTTGTCGTTGCCTTTATTGTCATTATTCTCGTGGCCTTTTCTGCTGCCTCTTTACGTTACTTCAATCAATTAGCCCAACATAAGCAGCAAAGTCTACTTGAGCTCAAACAAGAAGCTCAACAGCTAAATAATATGCTAGAACAAAGTGTTCAAGCTGTGGTAGGTATACACGAATTTGCCGAATATATTCTAAAACACCCCAATGAATTAAATATTCCCATGCCTGCTTTGTTACAACAAGGGCAGATGTTTTATTTAAATAAACCTCTACATGATGTTATTAAACAAGGTAAACGCTTAAGTAGTAATATTACCGGAATAGGGCAAGTGGCTGAGTTTAGTGAGGCTAAAAAACAAGAAATCGCCATGGCTAACGCCTTAACTCCGGCATTTATAGCGGCACAAAATATCATAGCGGAAGCAACGTGGTTTTATTATGTTTCCTTTAGTGGCTTTGTCAATATCTACCCTTGGGTTGATCGAGAAGTTTGGCAGTTTAACCATAAAACCTTAAATAGCTCACATAATCAAGCGATACAAACTCTCACATCAAGTAATAATCGTGTACTTTGGTCTCCTCCTTATCTTGATGCCGCAGGTGGCGGTATGAATGCTTCATTGGGTACTGGCGTTTTTCATCATGATAAGTTGTTAGGTGCAGTCGTTATTGATGTCAATTTATCACGCTTGCATGCGGGGTTGACCGAGTTAGAATCAACAGACCAAGGGTTTATTCTATACAATCAAAATAATGATATTTTACTCGCTAAACGCTGGGGGAAAGAGTCTTTAAGTTATCGTGTCTCTTGGCAAGATTTACTGCCAAAATCATTGCAAGGATTGAACGCTGAACGCTTAAGTAAACTAGGAGATGCCGAGCGTTTTGGCGATTGGTTTATAGAAAAACAAGTGCTTAGTGTTAACGGTTGGACTTTACTTAAATATCAAAATTATGATAGCTTTGCCGCCCCTCAATACAGTGATTTTGTTTTTGTTTTTGCCATGCTTTTTATCGGTTTGTTAGCATTTCTTATGTTAGTTAATACCATGACAAAGCGCACGTTTATCAAGCCCACTACTGAGTTTATTAGCCATATTCAATATTGCGCCGAAGGTGACCCAGGTAAAATCACCCCAGCAGCGGATTGGTTACATTGGTTTCAAGTGGTTGAAGATATTTTTGTACAAAATAGAAGCCTACTTTTGCAGCTTACGGAACAAAACGATGTATTAGATAGTCGTGTTATAGAAAAAACCAAAGCGTTACAAGAGACAAGTGCACAGCATCAACGTGATTATGCGTTATTACGCTCTGTGATGAATGCCATTCCCGAATTGATTGTCTTTAATGACCCTGACGGTTTATTAATGGGCTGTAATAAAGCCTTTGAGCGCTTGGCAAATCACTCAGTTGAGCAAATGTTAGGCATTAAATCCTCGACTTTTATGCCGACAGCTTTAGCGCAAGAAGTTAATCGTTTAAACGCCAGGTGTAACGATATTTATCCGCAACAAGCACTCATTAAGGCTGGCGATTATATTTACCAAGGCTTTTGCAATCAATTTACCGATGAACAAGGTAATATTCTAGGCACTATCAGTATCTTTCATGATGTGACCTTACAGCAAGCAACACAATCAGCGCTGGAAAAAGCGAAAGACCAAGCTGAGTATGCTAATAAGGTAAAAATACAGTTTCTTGCCAATATGAGTCATGAAGTCAGAACGCCAATAAATGCCATGCAAGGTATGATGGATTTATTGGCGCACACCTCTTTAGATACTCGCCAACAGCATTATCTAGTTAATGCTCAGGGTGCTTCAGCAACCTTATTACATCTAGTTGATGAATTGTTAGACTTATCTAAGATTGAAGCCGGTAAAATGGTCGTCAGCCAAGATGTAGTCAATTTGCCGGTTATTATTGATAAAGCCTTAAAACTTAATCTGAGTAATGTTGACCATAAACGGGTCGAAGTATTGGTTGATATGAGTGCACAAGTGCCGAGTAATGTCATCAGTGATGAAATGCGTTTAGTACAAGTGCTCGCTAATTTATTTAATAATGCCATTAAATTTACCGAGCAAGGCGAAATTAAGTTAATTGTTGATCTCCTGTCGACAACTGATAGCGTGGCTCAGGTGCGCTTTCGTGTCATCGATACGGGTATCGGTATTGCCAGCGATAATCAAAGTCATTTATTTAAAGCCTTTAGTCAAGCTGATGAGTCAATGACACGCAAGTATGGTGGCTCAGGCTTAGGTTTATCTATCTGCCAGCAAATAATTAACCTGCTTGGCGGGGAAATTAGCCTTACTAGCCAATTAGGGCAAGGCTGTGAACTAAGCTTTGTTTTACCCTTGCAGCGAGCTCCGCTTGCATGCCTAAATAAAGTCAACTCTGAGCCATTATTTAAGTCCAATCATAAGGTGACAGAGGTGTCATTTTCCCTAGCCGCAGAATTATCTCAGCCGCTAATAGCTGGCATTAGCATTTATGCGATAAATCAAAAACTATCAACAAGTTTGGTGGAAAGTATTGCTCAGATGAGCTGGCTATTATATGAAGTGAGCTCTGTTGACGACTTACTTCAGTTAGATGTTGTAGACAACAGTGTCTTACTTATTTCTGAAGTGGATTTTATTGCTCAACAAAACCGTCCAGAGTCTATTTCGTCGCTAGCAGCGTTTCGATTACTTGGTCTATGTCAGCCGGCATTAACGCAATTGAGCAATGAAACTTGTAGTCACTTAGATAAACTATCTACAGCTTATTTATTAGTCGATAAACCACTATTTCGTTATTCCCTTGATCAAATATCACAGGCTTTAATTGCTCAAGCAGAGTCTTTCGCTGAGCAAGCCAAAAGTGATACTAGCCTGGTTTACCAACAACATTCAAACAAGCAAACCGCAAGGGTTACTGCGCAAAAACCGTCAATGCTAAAAGATGAACAAAGCTTGCAGGGGGTATCCGTTTTATTAGTAGAAGATAACTTAGTTAACCAGCTAGTCGCTAAAGAGTTGCTGTTGAATATGCATGCTAAAGTCACTATTGCAGATAACGGTCAACGAGCTATAGATACCCTAGCAGAGCAGCATTTTGATGTGGTATTGATGGATATACAAATGCCTATAATGGATGGTCTCACCGCAGCTAAACTTATTCGAGCGCAAAGTAAATATCAAAATTTACCTATTGTAGCTATGACAGCTCATGCTAGAGAAGAAGATAAACAACAGAGTTTAGCGGCAGGCATGAACTTGCATATGCCTAAACCCGTTACCGGACAAGCTTTGCTTACTTGCATCAAAAAAGTTCTCAGAGAGGTAGCAAGTTAACCCAGTTGCCTAAGTTTAGCTTAAGTTTTTAGAGAAAAGTTGCTCTAATTTTTTGATGGTATCATTGATTTTACTGACATCAGTAGGCGCAATGAAAATAGTATCATCGCCAGCAATAGTGCCAAGTACACCATCACTTTTACTTAAACTATCAAGTAGTCTAGCGATTAATTGGGCTGCACCAGGGCTAGTTTGCACAATGATCATTACTTCGTTGTGCTCTATTTCTAATACTAATTGTTTGAGCGGGCTTTGTGCGGTAGGTACGCCTAACTCAGCAGGCAAACAATAGACCATTTCTTGACGAGCATTACGGGTTCGTACTGCACCATATTTACTGAGCATACGAGAGATTTTTGATTGACTGATGTTTTCAAAGCCATTGGCTTTTAATGCCTCGACGATTTCGCCTTGAGAGCCAAATTGTTCTTGTTTTAATAAATCCTTAAATGCTTGTACTAGTGCTTCTTGTTTTTGTAAAGCGCTCATCATGCTTAATTAACCCTGTAATAGACTAAAGTGGCGTTTGTAATCAGTGTGATAAACGCTAGTATACGTTATCGTATCATCATACTCGACGTTAATATTCGAGTATAAAATTATATCAATTGTTTTTTACTTGCTTTTACTATATCTTTTGCTCTGCAAAAATTACGTATTTACTCAAATAATATTTTAATAATTTATTGTACAATAAATAAACCCCACATAATTTCGGAGAAAACACATGAAAGTAGCTGTTTTAGGCGCCGCAGGCGGTATTGGTCAAGCATTATCATTATTATTAAAAACTCAATTACCAGCTGGTTCTGAGTTGTCTTTATATGATGTTGCCCCTGTTGTTCCGGGTGTTGCCGTAGATTTATCACACATCCCAACTGACGTTAAAGTTGCTGGTTTTGGTCGTGACGACCTTAGTGGCGCATTAACAGGTGCTGATATTGTTTTGATCCCAGCAGGTATGCCACGTAAGCCGGGTATGGATCGTGCTGATTTATTTGCCGTTAATGCTGGTATTATTAAAGTATTGGCTGAAGGCATTGCCGCAAACTGTCCAAAAGCGTTAGTAGGTGTTATTACTAACCCAGTTAACGGCACTGTGCCTATTGTTGCTGAAGTATTCAAAAAGGCAGGTACTTATGATGCTGCTCGTCTTTTCGGTGTGACTACATTAGATGTTATTCGCTCTGAAGCTTTTGTTGCTGAACTTAAAGGCCTAGACGTTGCTACGGTTAAAGTAGCGGTTATCGGCGGTCACTCTGGTACTACTATTCTACCATTACTTTCTCAAGTTGAAGGTGTTACTTTTACTGATGAAGAAGTTGTCACGCTAACGTCTCGCATCCAAAATGCAGGTACTGAAGTTGTTGAAGCAAAAGCTGGTGGCGGTAGTGCGACACTTTCTATGGGCGCTGCAGCAGCACGTTTTTGTCTGTCTTTAGTTAAAGGCTTACAAGGTGAAGATGTTGTTGATTACGCCTATGTTGAAGGTAAGGGTGATGATGCATTGTTTTTTGCACAACAAGTACGTCTTGGCGTAAACGGTGTGAGTGAAGTGTTATCTTACGGCGAGTTAAGTGCTTTTGAGCAAAAAGCAAAAGATGATATGTTAGCGACATTAAAGCAAGACATCAAAGAAGGTGTTGATTTTATGGCTAGCTAATCAGCCATAAAACGCAGAGTAAGTTTATTCATTGACTTGCTCTCATATAAAAAGCGCTGTTATCGATTGGTTTTTATCCATTGCTAATAGCGTTTTTTTTATGGCTGAATTTCACCAGCTAATCACAGTAAGTAATTCATAGTAAGTAATCACAGTAAGTATTACTGTGATATATTTATGTGCTTACAGGGGGAGGTTAATGACTGCGATTAGCGGCGATATGCGCTAAGGCAATAAGGGCCTGCTTGTGTTCACTGTCAGCAATGACATCTAGTGCCTTAATGGCTTTATCGGCTTCAATTTCAGCTTTTCGCTGGGTATAACGTAAAGCACCGGTATCTTCCATCGCTGCTAGTATTAAGTCTAAGCTATCCATGCCGTTGCCTAGTTCAATGGCTTCTTTAATGAGTGCTTTTTGTGCAGGATTGCCATGCGCCAAGGCATATATTAATGGCAGGGTGGGTTTACCTTCGGCAAGGTCATCACCGACATTTTTACCCATTTCTTTAGCATCGGCGGTGTAATCCATAATGTCATCAACTAACTGGAATGCGGTGCCGAGGAACTTGCCATAATCAGCCATGGCTTGCTCTATTTTGTCATCTTGCTTAGCTACTACAGCAGCAAGGCGGGTGGACGCTTCAAATAATTTAGCCGTTTTACAATAAATGACTTTCATATAGCTTGCTTCTGTGGTGCTGGCATCATTGCAGTTCATTAACTGCAATACTTCACCTTCGGCAACTATATTGGTGGCCTCAGATAGGATATCCATAATGCGCATATCACCCAATTTCGTCATCATTTGGAAAGAACGAGTATAGAGAAAGTCACCGACCAGCACACTAGCACTGTTACCAAACAAAGCATTGGCAGTTTCTCTGCCGCGACGCATATTTGATTCATCAACAACATCATCATGTAATAAAGTCGCGGTATGAATAAATTCAATAATTGCGGCAATATTCCAGTGCTGTTCGCCTTGGTATGCTAACGCTCTGGCAGCAAGTACGGTTAACATAGGGCGCATACGTTTGCCGCCACTGTTAACAATATAGATACCGAGTTGATTGATTAAGGCGACATCAGAATGTAATTGCTCATAGATAAGGTCATTTACTGCTGTCATGTCGTTTTGTATTAATTTTTGTATTGTTTTAATATTTACTTTATTGCCCATGCTGCTTGTCTTTAGCTGTTTTGATGTGTTTTTTGATTAGATATTAATCAAAAATATTAAATTGGTTAAGATGGCAAAGTTTACACTAAATTTTAGGCAAAAGTAGCTTTCTAGTGGCTTTGTTCTAATTCTTAGGGTCAAAGCAATTAAAAAGCAGAAAAGGCTAATAAAGTTAATGAATGATCACATTTATACTTGCTCTCGTTATATTATTCGCGTAGAATTCGCGCCCTATATTTTAAAAATTAGCGTCACAAATATGATGGCGCAGTACGGAGTAGCTATGTACGCGGTATTCCAAAGCGGTGGTAAACAGCATCGTGTAACCGAAGGACAAACAGTTCGTCTAGAAAAGCTTGAGCTTGAAGTAGGCGCAACAGTAGAATTTGAAAACGTTTTAATGATCGCTGATGGCGATAACATCAATGTAGGCGCGCCTTACGTTGCTGGTGGTAAAGTAGTGGCTGAGGTTGTTAACCAAGGTCGTGCTGATAAAATTACCATAGTTAAATTCAAACGTCGTAAGCATTCACGTAAACAAGCGGGCCATCGTCAATGGTTCACTGAAGTGAAAATTACTGGTATTAACGGCTAATTAGGAGCATTTTGACATGGCACATAAGAAAGCTGCAGGTAGTACACGAAATGGTCGCGATTCGGAAGCAAAACGCCTAGGTGTTAAACGCTTTGGTGGTGAATCTGTTTTAGCTGGTAACATTATTGTTCGTCAACGTGGTACTCGTTTCCACGCTGGTAGTAACATGGGTATCGGTAAAGATCATACTTTATTTGCTTTATCTGACGGTAAAGTTCAATTTGAAGTGAAAGGTCCAAAGAGTCGCAAGTTCGTTAGCATTATCGCTGATTAATTAGAACTTGGATTCCTAAAAACCTCGCTTCATCGCGAGGTTTTTTTTTAGTTTTTTTTTGGCTCTATAGAGATTCATTTTTAGTCGGTCAAAAATAGTTTATACTAGCGGTAGATATAGCAAACGGATTAATTAGTCTGCTTGCTAATAAACAAGCATTACCACATTAGGGTTATTGAGATACCATGAAATTTGTTGATGAAGTTGAGATCAGAGTTGAAGCGGGTGATGGCGGCAACGGCTGTAGCAGTTTCCGTAGAGAAAAATACATTGAATTTGGCGGTCCTGATGGTGGTGATGGTGGTGATGGTGGTGACGTATATTTAGAGGCTTGCGAAAGCCTCAATACGTTAATTGATTATCGTTTTGAGCGTTTCCATCGTGCTAAACGTGGTCAAAATGGTCAAAGCCGTGATTGTACCGGTAAAGGCTCTGACGACTTAGTGCTAAAAGTACCCATTGGTACTCGTGTGATCGATGAAGATACCGGTGAGCAAATTGGTGATTTGACCCATAAAGGGCAAAAACTGCTGGTTGCTAAAGGCGGTTGGCATGGTTTAGGTAATACTCGCTTTAAAAGTAGTACCAACCGAGCGCCTCGTCAAAAATCAGATGGCACACCAGGTGAAATCCGTAACTTAAAATTAGAGTTACTATTGCTGGCTGATGTTGGCTTGCTTGGTTTACCTAATGCTGGTAAATCTACACTCATTCGTAGTGTTTCAGCAGCGACACCGAAAGTAGCTGATTATCCATTTACTACCTTAGTGCCTAATTTAGGTGTAGTACGTTTAGATACCCAGCGCAGCTTTGTTATTGCCGATATCCCAGGGATTATCGAAGGAGCGGCTGATGGTGCTGGTTTAGGCACACAGTTCCTCAAACATCTTGAGCGTTGTCGTATATTACTACACGTCATTGATATTATGCCTGTTGATGGCTCAAACCCATTAGAAAACGCTAAAGTCATTATCAGCGAGTTAGAGCAGCATAATGCAAAACTTGCGGGCAAGCCGCGCTGGATTGTCTTTAATAAGCTTGATTTAGTACTGGAAGAAGAGGCAAAAGAAATTACTGATGCTGTTTTAGCTGGCCTTGACTGGCAAGGTGAGGTGCACAGCATCTCGGCATCTAATCGCATGGGTACTAAAGAGTTATCACAAAAAGTGATGAGATTTATCGAAGCGTTACCTCCTGAAAAGGAAGAAGTCATTGATGGTAAAACTGTTGAGTTTAAATGGGATACTTATCATGAAGAAACTATCGCTGCTCATAGTTCAGATGATGACTTAGATGACGATGATTGGAATGAAGACGACTATGATGTTGAAGTAGAATATCGCCAATAAGTTTAATCATAATAATTAATATTATAAGCACTGCTTTTTTTAGTTAAAACAGTGCTTTTTTTTACCTTTCTTCTAGCGATAATACAGAAAAGAATGTTGAGAGTTTTATATGACCATTTTATCCATGATAGTTGCCACGGCTGATAACAATATTATTGGTAAAAATAATACTATGCCTTGGCACTTGCCGGCCGATTTAGCCTACTTTAAAAAAGTTACCTTAGGTAAACCTATTATTATGGGGCGAAAAACCTTTGAATCAATAGGGAGGGCTTTACCCGGGCGTCGGAATATAGTGATTTCTCGTGATGAAAGTTACCAGCCACAAGGAAAGGGCGCTGAAGCTGTCGATACCGTAACCTCAGTGGCAGAAGCAATGGCCTTAGTTGATGGCTCAAATGGTGGTGAGGGCGTTGACGAAATAATGGTTATTGGTGGCGGCGCTATCTATAAACATTGCCTACCTGCGGCACAAAGGCTGTATATAACCCATATAGATACAGATATTCAGGGCGATGTTGAATTCCCTGATTATGAGGATGGCAGCTGGAAGAAGGTATCAAGTGAAAAACGTCCTGCTGATGAAAAAAATATTTACGATTTAGATTTTTCTGTATACGAACGATGCAGTAAATAATAGCAAGCGGATTAATCACTCATAAAAGCAAAGTATAAAAAAAGCTGTACCTTATCAGGGAACAGCTTTTTTTATAGATAAAATTATTTTAGTTACTGGCTAACAAAATCCAAAATTCCTATAGCCGCTTTTCGGCCTTGATCCACCGCAGTAACCACTAAATCAGAGCCTAAGACCATATCACCACCAGCAAATATATTGCTCTTAGTGGTTTGCAAAGCAAAGTCAGAGCTAGCGACTGCAACAACGCGGCCACGAGAGTCTAATTCCACTCCTGCATCTATCATCCACTGAGGTGGGCTTGGTAAGAAACCAAAGGCAATAACCACCGCATCGGCGGCCATAATAAACTCACTCCCTGTAATCGGCTCAGGGTTACGTCTGCCATTAGCGTCGGCTGCACCTAGTTGTGTTTTAACAAATTTAACACCGATAGTTTTACCTTGCTCATCTACTGCTATATCTAACGGCTGAATATTAAATTCAAAAATAACACCTTCCTCTTTAGCATTTTTTACTTCGCGTGGTGAGCCTGGCATATTGCTTTCGTCACGACGATAAGCACAAGTGACTTGTGTAGCTCCTTGACGAATCGAAGTACGGACACAATCCATGGCAGTATCACCACCACCTAAAACAATCACTTTTTGATCGGTAAAATTGACATAAGGTTTTAGATTTTTCTTATCGTCTGCATTGTTTGAATCGGTAATGCCCATTGTTTTTTGGGTATTACCAATAAGGAAATCTAAGGCGCTGTATACACCTGGGGCCTTTTCGTTGGCAAAACCACCGGTCATATCGGTATAAGTACCTAATCCTAAGAAAACCGCATCGTATTCTTCGCTGAGTTCGGCAAAGCTAATGTCGACACCAATTTCGACATTTAAGCGAAAGTCGATGCCCATGCCTTCAAATATTTCTCGGCGAGTTTGAATAATATCTTTTTCTAATTTAAAGGATGGAATGCCAAAGGTTAATAAACCACCGATTTGTGGATTGCGATCGAATACTACTGCATCAATACCGTTACGCGTTAAAACATCGGCACAGGATAAACCGGCTGGACCAGCGCCAATAATAGCAACCTTTTTTCCTATTTTAGTTACCCCTGATAGGTCGGGTTTCCAGCCTTGGGCAAAGGCGGTATCGGTGATGAATGATTCAATATTACCTATGGTCACTGCGCCAAAATCAGCATCTAGGGTGCATGAGCCTTCGCATAACTTGTCTTGTGGGCAAATTCGACCACACATTTCAGGTAAGCTATTGGTTTCATGACATAAATCTGCAGCTTCAAATATGCGGCCTTCGGTGACTAATTCTAACCATTGTGGAATATAGTTATGTACGGGGCATTTCCATTCACAATATGGGTTACCACAATCCAGACAACGATCGGCTTGACCAGCACTTTGATCTTGTCCAAGCGGTTGATATATTTCGACAAACTCTATTTTACGTTTCTCGATTGCCACTTTGGCTGGTTCAATACGTTCAACGTCCATAAATTGATAAACATTCTTACTCATAACTACTTCCTAATTTATCAGAACACGAAGTTCGGCTGTTGAACGACTACGATGACCTAATAGGGTTTTAACATCGGTAGCACTGGGTTTAATTAATTTAAATAAGGGCGAAAATTTATCAAAGTTTTGCAGGATTTCTTGCGCGCGTAAACTGCCTGTTTCATTAAAGTGTTTATCAATAATGCCGCGTAAATGTTCTTGATGAATAGCTAAGTTGTCCATCGCCAACATTTCAATGGATTCTTTATTGAGGCGAATATCTAAATCACCGCTTTCGTCTAGTACATAAGCGAAACCACCAGTCATGCCCGCGCCAAAATTAACACCGACATCACCGATAATGGTTACTATACCGCCGGTCATGTATTCACAAGCATGGTCACCCGTGCCTTCAATTACCGCATGACAACCAGAGTTGCGCACGGCAAAACGTTCTCCTGCACGTCCTGCGGCAAATAATTTACCGCCAGTGGCACCGTATAAACAGGTATTACCCATAATCGGTGTTTGATGGCTTATATAATCAACCCCTGCAGGTGCCTTGATGGTTAATTTACCACCGGCCATGCCTTTACCGACATAATCGTTGGCATCACCGGTTAAGATCATGTGCAAACCGCCGGCATTCCAGACACCAAAACTTTGTCCTGCGGTACCGGTTAAATGCAAGGTGATTGGTGCTGCAGCCATGCCTTGATCGCCATGTCGACGAGCAATTTCCCCTGACAGCATTGCGCCAACTGAGCGATCGATATTTTGAATGTTAAATCTATACTCGCCGCCCTTACTGTGGGCTACTGCATCAGCTGCCGCCGCTAGAATTTTCTTATTCAACTTACCTTCATCAAAGGCCTTATTCTCATGCGTTTTATAAAGCGCAGTATTATCACCGGCAACCACAGGGGCGATAATCGGTGATAAATCTAATTTTTGTTGTTTAGCTGTGACACCATCAATTTGTGATAATAAATCAACACGACCGATAATAGCCGTTAGGCTTTTAACCCCTAAGCGGGCTAAAATTTCACGCACATCACGGGCAATAAATTTAAAATAATTCATTACTTGCTCAGGCATACCTTTAAAGAATTTGTCACGCAATACTTTATCTTGAGTAGCAACACCGGTAGCACAGTTATTTAAGTGACAAATTCGCAGAAATTTACAACCTAAAGCCACCATAGGCGCGGTACCAAAACCAAAGCTCTCTGCGCCTAAAATGGCCGCTTTAACGACATCGGTACCTGTTTTTAAACCGCCATCAACTTGCAAGCGTACTTTATGGCGCAAGCCGTTAGTTACTAGTGCTTGTTGCGCTTCCGCTAAACCTAGCTCCCAAGGACACCCCGCATATTTTACTGACGTTAATGGGCTAGCGGCTGTGCCACCGTCATAACCTGATATGGTAATAAAATCAGCGTATGCTTTAGCAACCCCTGCGGCGATTGTACCAACACCTGGACCAGAGACTAACTTCACTGAAATAACCGCTTTGGGATTGACTTGTTTCAAATCGAAAATTAACTGAGCTAAATCTTCAATGGAATAAATATCGTGATGTGGTGGTGGTGAAATTAAGGTCACTCCAGGTACTGAGAAACGTAATTTGGCAATGAGTGGTGAGACTTTATCACCAGGTAATTGCCCACCTTCACCGGGTTTTGCTCCTTGCGCTATTTTGATTTGTAATACGTCTGCATTGACAAGGTAATGTGGGGTAACACCAAAACGACCGGAAGCAATCTGTTTAATGCGTGAGTTTTTCACCGTACCAAAACGGCGTTCATCTTCACCGCCTTCGCCTGAATTGGAACTGCCACCTAATCGATTCATAGCGATGGCGAGAGCTTCATGTGCTTCAGGGCTCAATGCGCCAATTGACATAGCGGCACTATCGAAGCGTTTAAACATTTCGCTTTCTGGCTCAACCTGATCAAGTGGTATAGGGGTACAATCATCTTTAAGCTTTAATAAGTCGCGCAAGGTTGCAATAGGGCGTTTATCTACTTCATCAGCAAACTTGCGGTAGTCGCTATATTTGCCACTATTTACTGCGCGTTGTAAATGGTTAACTACGTCAGGATTGTACGAGTGATACTCGCCATCATGCACGTATTTTAATAAACCACCATGAGACATCTTTTTATGAGCTAAAAATGCATTACGCGCTAACTTAATACTGTCTTGTTCGATATCGCTAAAGTCAGCGCCTTTAATACGACTGGGTAAGTCACTAAAACATAGTGCTTTAATGTCATCGTTAAGGCCGATAATTTCAAATAAACCGGCACAGCGATAACTGGCAATGGTGGAAATGCCCATTTTAGATAGAATTTTTAATAGACCTTTGTTAATGCCTTCACGGTAATTAACAATAGCATCACGGGCCGTCATTTTTATTTGGCCTTTTGCGACTAACTGCTCGATAGTTTCAAAGGCTAAATAGGGGTAAATAGCCGTTGCGCCTAACCCTAATAAGACCGCATATTGATGAGAGTCACGTACTGAACCCGTTTCAACAATAATGTTGGAGTCACAACGTAATTGCTCATCGACTAAACGTTTTTGTACCGCACCAACGATCATGGCAGCGGGGATCACTAATAAATCAGGCTGAATGTTTCTATCGGAAAATACTAAAATAACAGTATTTTTATTACGTACTAAATCAACTGCGTGATCACAAAGACGAATAATAGCGGCTTGTAAACCTTCTACGCGCTCATAATGCAATGATAAGGTATCAGAGCGATAATGTTCTGGATCTAATTCCCTTAGCTGTTTTAAACCGGTATACATAAGCACAGGGGTGGAAAATATTATCCGATCAGCATGGCCTGAGGTTTCGTTAAAAACATTATGCTCACGACCAATGCAGGTGCCAAGTGACATCACATAGCGCTCGCGTAGGGGATCGATTGGCGGGTTAGTCACTTGCGCAAATTGTTGACGGAAGTAGTCATACAAGGTGCGAGTTTGACTAGATAATACCGCCATGGGGGTATCATCACCCATAGAGCCAGTCGCTTCTTGACCATTTTCTGCCAAGGTACGAATAACCTGTTGGATCTCTTCATAACTGTAGTTAAACATTTTATGGTACTGACTCATTTCTTTATCAGTAAAAACGCAGCTGCCAATTAAATTGGCTTCAAGTTTATCAAAGGGTACTAAACGGCGAATGTTTTTATCTAACCATTCACGATAAGGATGACGCCCTTTTAAATCGTTATCAATATCGGTGCTGGTGTATATTTTGCCGGTGTAGGTATCAATGGCAAGCATCTCACCTGGCCCTACTCGGCCTTTTTCTACCACTTCATCTTCACTATAATCCCAGATACCTACTTCTGAGGCTAAGGTAATAAAGCCATTACGGGTAATAACATAACGGGCTGGGCGTAGGCCATTTCTATCCAGGTTACAAGCCACATGGCGACCATTGGTCATTACTACGCCAGCTGGGCCGTCCCACGGCTCCATGTGCATGGAGTTGAATTCATAGAATGCCCGTAAGTCATCGTCCATTAGTGGGCTGTTTTGCCATGCTGGCGGCATTAATAAACGCATAGCACGATATAAGTCCATACCACCGGCTAAAAATAGCTCAAGCATGTTATCTAAGGACGATGAATCTGAACCTGTCTGGCCAACAAAAGGAGCCGCATCTTGTAAATCAGGTAATAAGGGTGACTTAAAGCGGTACGTACGAGCGCGTGCCCATTGGCGATTACCATTAATGGTATTTATCTCACCATTATGTGCTAAATAGCGGAACGGCTGCGCTAGATGCCATTGTGGAGACGTATTGGTAGAAAAACGCTGATGGAAAATACAAATAGCGCTTTGCATGCGAATATCAGCTAGATCTAAGTAAAAATTTGCCAAATCTTTTGGCATCATTAGACCTTTATAAATAGTAACTAAGCAAGATAAGCTAGCCACATAAAATGTTTTATCAGTAATGCGTTTTTCTGCGCGACGACGGGCCATATATAAGCGGCGTTCTAAGTCACGATTACGCCATCCTGGCGGCGCATTGATAAATACTTGTTCAATATTGGGTCGATTGCCTTGGGCTATTTCTCCTAGCACCGAGCTATCGACAGGAACCGTACGCCAGCCAATTAAGGTTAAACTTTCATTAGCTAGCTCTTCTTCTAAAACTTTTTTACACAGTGCAGCTTCAATTGGATCAGTACTTAGGAAAATCATGCCGACAGCATATTTTTTACCAAGCTTCCAGTTATTGTCTGCGGCTACGGCACGAAAAAAACTGTCCGGTTTTTGTAATAATAAGCCACAGCCATCACCTGTTTTACCATCACTGGCGATACCGCCACGATGTTGCATACGATCTAAAGCGGAAATAGCGGTCTTAATTAGTTTGTGACTGGTTTCACCATATTGATGGGCAATTAAACCAAAACCACAGTTGTCTTTTTGGATGCTATGATCATAAAGCTGCATATTTTTCTCCTAATAATAAGCCAACTTACTCACAGGGCAGATAAAAGAAGAATAAAGGCATGGAAAAAATGCATAAATACTCTTATTTTAAGTAAGTGGAACGTTCAACAGTACCCAGTTATTTGTTAAAGGTCAATTAAAATAGAGCTTTTACTCGTAATTCATTTACATTTCTGTGCTATTTTGTAATTGGATAATAAAATTAAATATAATTATCTAGTTGTTAAATAAGAGGTTATTGTATTCAATAGGTATTTTTTGTTTCATATAGTGAAAATTCATGAAATAAAATTACATTTTGATGGACTTTATACAGTGGGCGTATATTCAGTATTTATGCAGTTTATGGCTATTTTCTTATTAGCGTTAAGGAAAACAGACAAAAAAAAAGCCAATAGTGATACCACTATTGGCTTTTTGTATGTTAAAAGTTTGCTTATAGCCTAAGGCTGATAACCGCCCTCAATACCCTTAGTGGTGATACTGACAGCATCATGTGCATGCAGTGACTCTAGGTGATTGATGCGTAGCCAGAAGTCATCAAAATGATTCGCTTGATTCATGCTGTGTTGTAAACGACGGGCGGCGTCTTCACAAAACATCAGGTTTTGGCCATTAAGACGAGCAAACTCTTGTTCATCTTCGCGTTTTACCGCGGCTTGTACCGGTGTTTTTAGTGAGTATTCAATAAGGTCAACTAACTCAGTAATAGGAAAGTCATTGACAGTTGAATTAAGCTTTACCTTTACTTCAGCAATTGAACGCTGTGAGTGAGGTGTGGCCATTATCCCTTCAGTGGTGCCAAGCCAATCATGGATGTCGGTTAAAGCTAATTCATCTTGTTGAGCAAACTTATCCTGAAAGGCTTGTTGTATTAGTTGTCTAGCAAGAGCCGCAGAGCAGGGGCACGTTGAGGAATAAGGTACATTAACGGTTAACTCGATAGTGATCTTACCTTTATTTAGGTAACCAGTTAGTGTTACTGGGTAGGCCTTCCAGCCTTCTTTGCCGCTAATCAATGATTTTCTGCGTAAGTGATACTCAAAGCTAAATTCTACTTTAGCTTCATCACTTAACTCTTGGTGACTACTAATAAAGCCATCAAGTAAGCTGACTAAACTTTGATAGTTAAGCACATTACTGGTAGATAACTCATCGATAAGTAAGTAAAGGCGAGACATGTGTATGCCTTTAGCTTGAGCGTCTTTTAAATTAACAAAGGCATCTATATGAGCTGAGACCATACGATCGCTTTCGCCTTTTGAGGCGACCATAATAGGCATTTCAATGTTACTCATGCCGACCCAGTCAAGCGTACCTTCGGTTTGAGCTGTTGTATGGTTGGCGATATCTGGCATTGATGTCGTCATTTCGACTCCACGTTAAAACGATAGTTATTAACTACACTTCGAGACTTTTTGCAATCAATACGAAGAGTAGATCTAAGGGCGCATATTCTAGCTTATTTTTTAATGGTAATCATTATTGTTGTTGCTCTATAGCTAAAAAACATACAGTAACCTTATTTATTTCTCTAATTTTCAATAAGTTTGTCTACGTTTTATTACTGCGTTAATATAGAGCTACTCGTTAGTATTTACCTCAAAAGGTGTGTCTGTGGAAACTGAACAAGCAAGTCATTACTTAGACCTAGAGTTATTGCAAGGTTATTTAGACAGTTTGGGTAAAGCTATTGTGGAACAAATGTTTTCTTTATATAGCCAACAGGTAGAAATTTATCTGCATGATATTGAACGTGCGCAAGTGAATGACTCACTTGCTGATTGGCAAGAGCATTGCCACAAAATGAAAGGCGCGGCAGCAAGTGTTGGTATGTGCAAGCTACATGGACAATTAAAGCTATTAGAAAAAACTGCTGCGAGCCAGCAACAAAAAGCTGTTTTATTAACAGAATTAAAATTGGCAAATGGACAGGCAATGCTTGCTTTTAAAGATTGGTTGGCAAGTCATTAGTTAAGCTGAACTTGCCTAAGCGGTACTTGCTCAGCAGCCCTACTTTGCTACTATTGAAATCATGGGCTGCTTAAATAGCTGAGTGAAATGGGTATTAATCTAGCGTCCCGACAAAACGATAACCTTCACCATGAATGGTGTTAATAAGCTCAGGTGTTGCTGGATTCAATTCAAAGTGCTTACGTAATCGTCTTATGGTGACATCAACCGTACGGTCATTAGCGCGTAAATCTCTCCCGGTCATTTCTTTAATAAGCTCTTGGCGGGTAATTATTTTACCAGCATTTTTTATCAGTAAGCTTAATGCTCTATATTCACCACGAGGAATAGCAATAACTTCACCTGCTGGGCTAGTCATCTGCCTAGAGTTACCATCCAAAGTCCACTGATTAAAACTAACTACGCTTTGTACCGTTTCACTTCTTGATTGACTAATACGACTTAAAATATTTCGAGCTCTAATGGTCAATTCACGTGGATTAAAGGGTTTAGTTAAATAATCATCAGCACCAATTTCTAAGCCCAGTATTTTATCAATATCGCTATCTCGACCCGTTAGGAAAATCAAGCCCAAGTCTTTATTGGCAGTTAATTCTCGTGCTAATAACAAACCATTTTTTCCGGGTAAATTAATATCCATAATGACAAGGTTGATGGTATTTAATTTGAGCTGCTCAGCCATGCTATCACCATCAACAGCTTCGAAAACAATGTATCCTTCGGCTTCAAATAAATTGCGCAAGTTAAAGCGAGTGACATCTTCATCTTCGACTACTAAGATTTGATAAGTTTGCATAGTGGAATTTACCTAATATTTTAAATGGCTATGGTGATTATTATTTTAATAAGTGGTACTTATGTATACGTTTACATATATTTAACTATTTACATTTATTTAACTATTTTAGTCAAGTGAAAATGAAAAAACAATTTTTAATGGTTATTATTTCATTAGCTTGCTGCTAACTCCACTGGGAAGGTGATGTCAAAACTCACGCCCTGCTCTTGTTCTTCATCAAGAACAATATGACCACCTAAAGCCTGAGTTACCAAATTAAAGACTAAATGCATACCTAGTCCGCTGCCACCCCTGCCTCGCTTGGTAGTAGTAAAGGGGTCGAAAATTTTATTTTTGATTGATTCATCAATACCAATGCCATCGTCACTGTAATTAATATGTAATTGGTCGCTTAAATTCATAATGTTGATGGTAATCGTACCATGTTCAAGTCCATCAAAAGCATGATAAATTGAATTAAGAATTAGGTTGATTAATATTTGGTTAATGGGGCCAGGCTTACTATTAATGTATAACTTGTCAGGGCAAGTAACTGATACCGCAACCTTGGCCGATTGAAGTTTCGCTGATAGTGTTAACAATACTTCGTCCACTAAGCCACGAACATTAAAGGTTCGACTCTCAGCACTAGATTGATCTACGGCAACCTTTTTGAAACTTGATATTAACTTCGCTGCCCGCTCTAAATTTCTAAAAATAATAGCGATGTTTTCATCACCATCGTTTAAGAACTTTTTTAATTGGCTAGATTTTAGTGTTTTATTTTCAAAGGCAGTCTTGATTTCAGTTAATTTGTCTGCCAATAAGCTTGAAGCCGTAACACCTAAACCTATTGGCGTGTTTACTTCATGAGCAATACCCGCAACCATATCACCAAGGGATGCCATTTTTTCTGTTTCGACTAATTGATCTTGGAATTCGTGCAGTTTCTCTAATGTTGACAATAGTTCCTGATTTGACTCTTTTAACGCGTCTGTTCTGGCACTGAGTCGGTCTTCCAGTGCTTGTTTTTGTGACTGGGTATGTTGGTGATCTTCGACAAAGTTACTAATGTGTTTGTCGGTGCGAAGCAGTAATAAGTTAATACTTTTGGTTAAAATATCAAGCTCCTTATAAGGCTGTCGCGCTAATTGTGTCTGATAATTTCTACTTTTAGATATTTTCCCTATATCATCGATTAACTTCACCATAGGTTGGCTCGTTGTTTTAAAAAGCCATTGGGAAAGGGCAAAGGCAAGCAGCAAGGATAAAAATAAGAAAGCTAGGGTGAAATAAGTTAATTTTCTAATAAATTTATGTTGTTCCAGTAGACTCGATTGGATAAATAAATAGCCTAAAGTCTGTTGCCCTTGAGTAATTTTAACGATGAGCTCTAGATGGTCATTTTGATATTTAATATCAGTTAATTGTGAAATTTGCGCAATCTTGTTACTAATTGCGGGAAAACTATGGTTTTTATTATAGCTAGTGAAATACTCAATACTGCCATCATCATTTAATCGATAGACATGAATATGGTTAATCATGGGGCTAGTGATTAATTGTTTAAGTTCTTCTTTTAGTTTAACTTGGCTAATGTCATGGTCACTTTCTAGGAATGGAATACTGTTTTTAGCCAATATATTTGCCCACGCACGCGTTTCACTGGCAATGGCTGCATCACCTTTTTTATCAACCATATAAATTATGCTTATCGAAGCGCCAAGCAATATAATGGTGCTTAACGCCATAATACTCTGTACTAAGCGAGTATGTAGTGACATGGTTTGATTTGACTTTGGCATGGTATCCAATAAATTATACCTATATTACTTTGATGATAGCTGAGCTTGGTAAATAGTAAACCCTTTGTCTTTTGCTATAACACGAGTATGGCCAATATATGTTTGCATGATCGCTTGATAGCGTAAAAAGCTATTGGCTACTATGGTAATGCAGCCTTGCTTATAAAGTTGTTTATTTATCCCCGCTAAAAAGTCTTCGCTGGCTTGATAGTGTGTTTTGACACCTTGATGAAAAGGCGGGTTGGAAACAACGTGTTTATATTGTTCGCTAACATCAGCTAGGCCATTTGAAGGGAATACCTGTGCCGATAAACCATTTAAAGCTAAGCTCTCTTGTGCTGACGTTAATGCTAAAGCACTGACATCAAGTAGAGACAACTTTGTATCGATAAATTTTTTGCCAATAAAGCAGCTAATAACACCTGCGCCACAACCAAAATCAAGTACTTTTCCCGCCATTTTTT
Source organism: Colwellia sp. MT41 (assembly GCF_001444365.1). NCBI lineage: Bacteria > Pseudomonadati > Pseudomonadota > Gammaproteobacteria > Alteromonadales > Colwelliaceae > Colwellia > Colwellia sp. MT41. Next base: position 3,710,347 of record NZ_CP013145.1, on the reverse strand, counting down.
CCGGTAAGTTACTCAATAATAAAGCCGTGCCTACATCAAGTTTTTGTTGGCTGAAAACGCCAGGTAGTGACGCTATTGTTAGTTCAATACCATCGACAGTAATATGGTATTTTTTAAACCAATCTTGCTCCTTGAAAACCGCAGATAATTTTTCTGGCTGAAATAAGCCCACAAAAAGCAGGCAGTGGCGAGCAGCATCGACTTTCTGACAACAAGTCAGTAGCTCTTTGGTTAATTTAGGTGCAGATTGAATGCCACCTTTTTTCTCGCCTACCAGTAATATTTTTGTGGTGTCATTTATGCAATGAGCAATCGTCGCTAGGGTGAAAGCTAATTCCACCTTACTTTTAGGGAACGCAATTATGACGAGATCATGGCACATTTTTGTTTGATAAGTGCTAGCGAAAGTAGCCTGTACCTTGTTTTTAGCAGTGTGGCCATGTTTTTTGGTGATTGCCTGATAATCGATGAAATTAGTATTAAAACAATTAATACTGTTTGGCTGATGTAGTTCAATATACGCATCAATGAAACCATCTTCAGGTAAATTAATCAACAAGGGTGCTTTAGCCAGCAGTAATTCACTATTACGTAATAAAACTTGGCTAGGATTCGACAAAGACATAGGGCAATAAATAGAGAAAGAATAAAGGTTATATTCTACGGGAAATTAGTATAAGGGAATAGGGCTATTTGCGCTAAGTTAATTGTACCCAAGTAAAAAAAATGCTTAAATAGTCAATGTCCCTAATTCCTATTTAGTGGTTAATTAACTTAGCACTAAATTTTAATAGGGCCAGAAGAGGAGCGTTAACCAGGTAATTACCGTTGTTTTGTTTGTATGGTTTTTTAATACAGTCAAAAACAGAGATCAAACTTTGTAGAGGGTAATGAGGGGGATTAACGCCGAGATAGATGGCTATTTGATTGGCTGTTTATCGGTTGTTTATTTTATACCTTATAAAGTAGTGGGCTGAATCCCAACAACTGTCACTTTGAACCATAACCATGTTGGTTGTTTAAGTGGGGAGCTTCTGGCCTTTGCATCTTAGCCAAAATGCCAGCCCCGCTGATGTTATGCTCTTCTTTGTAATTGCCCAGTACTCCGCACAATGTATTTAGCTTTATTAATCAAGCATGTTTAACCATGTCCGTAATAACACTAGGTACACATTATTTTCTATAGATTTTTATCAGATAAGCGGAGTGAAAAATGAACTGGCAAGATGTTTTAGCACAGTTGGAATCAGGTAGTTTACGAGCGGCAAACCAAGATGAAGCCGGTAATTGGCATGTCAATGTTGAAGTAAAACAAGGCATTTTAGCCGCATTTAAAGCCGGTGAAAATGTTGCTTTAAATGGTAATTATCAAGGATTTGTTGACAAACATAACTTACCCGCTCGCCAGTTTACACCAGAAGATGGCGTTCGTTTGGTGCCTGGTGGCTCATCAGTACGTGCTGGAGCCTATGTTGCTGAAGGTGTAATCATCATGCCACCAGCATACATCAATGTTGGTGCCTATGTTGATACCGGTACTATGGTAGATAGCCATGCTTTAATTGGTTCATGTGCGCAGGTGGGGAAAAATGTTCACATCTCAGCTGCCGTGCAAATTGGTGGGGTCTTAGAGCCTATTGGGGCTAGTCCAGTCATTATTGAAGATGATGCCTTTTTGAGTGCCGGTGTCGTTGTCGTTGAAGGTATAGTGGTTAAAAAAGGTGCGGTGTTAGCACCTGGTGTATCTCTTTCTAAATCTGTACCTGTTTATGATTGTGTAAACCAAGTTATGCGAGAAAAAGGCGCTGAAATACCAGAGCGTGCTGTGGTTGTTCCTGGTACCCGACCTGTCAAAGGTGAGTGGGCACAAGAGCTAGGTTTAAGCATGGCCTGTGCACTTATTGTTAAGTATCGTGATGAAAAAAGCGATGCATCATTAGAGTTAGAATCAATTCTGCGTTAATTAATCATCTAGTCGCTGTATGGTGCAATCTATGCGTCAAAAGTACTCATTGATAGTCATCAATTCTGTGCTTTTTTCTTTAGCTTGAACCATGCAGCTTAAAGCTGATTGATTAATCTATTCACTAGATTAACTAATTTACTAACTCGATTGAGTTTTAAGATTAAAGAAAAATATAATGACTAAAGCCACTTGGTTCGATACCAGTATTGAAAATTCCTTGCTTGAACATGTTTCTCCTGAAGACGAACAAGGCTATTTTGTTTATCAACTTGATGCACTTAAAGCGCATTTAGCCGCTTTGCAGCAGCAAGATGTTATTAAATTATGGTTTGCTGTTAAAGCAAATCCGCTATCAAAAATAATTCAAACCCTAGACTGTGCTGGTTTTGACTTTGATGTCGCCAGCGCCGGTGAATTAACGCAGGTACTCGCCCAAGGTGTAGATCCAAGCCGAGTGCTAAATACCGGGCCGGCAAAATCTAAAAAACAGCTAGCGGCGTTTATAAAACAAGGGGTGAGAACCTTTGTGGTAGAAAGTTTGAACCAACTTACTTGGCTTAATGAAGTAGTGCTTGAACAAGAATTATCATCAGGTGAGACTGATAAGCCAAAAGTGCTACTTAGAGTACAGCTGCAATGGCATGAAGGCGAGAAAAACCCACTCGGTGGTAATAGCTTAACGCCGTTTGGTCTATCCGTGTCTGAGTGGAAAAATATTCATGTCGATAGCTATCCTGCGTTGGCAATTTGTGGCTTACATATTTTTCAATGGGGCAATATGCTCAGTAATGAAAAAATGTTTTCATTATGGTCGCAAATGATAAGCCCGTTGACGGACTTAGCTAACAGCATAGGTATGACACTCGATATACTCGATTTAGGTGGTGGTTTAGGCATTGATTATTTAGGGGTAGGGCAAACGTTGTCTTGGCCGCGAATTATTGCTGACTTAGCCGTTATCAAAGCAAAGTCAGGTGTTAAAGAGTTGTGGCTGGAGTTAGGGCGCTTTGCCGTGGCCGAGTGTGGTTATTATGTCGTACCGGTAGTGGATAGAAAAATGAATTATGAGCAAGAGCAGCTGGTGTTAGCCGCAGGTATAAATCATTTACTACGCCCAGCAATCACCGAACAAACCTTTCCGGTACAAATATTACGCGCAGGTTTCTCTGCTGAAAATACTACTATGCAGGCTTTTGACCTACATGGTCCTTTATGTACTAGCATGGATAAACTTGGGCATTTACATTTACCTGCTGATATCGATGTAGGCGATAAATTAGTGTTTGGTTATTGTGGTGCTTATGGCTTTACTGAAAGTATGCCATTTTTTTTATGTCATGAATTAGCGGCTGAGTATGTTTATCAAGATGGCATTCTTACTCAAGTTAGAGCGGCTCAGCCAGCTTCATCTTATTTGGCATAGTTAAGGAATAGTTAAGGAATAGTTAAGGGAAGAAGATGAATAAATTTAGCAAAGAAGTTATGTCCGTTGGCGAAATGGCCAGTGGCACTAAACTAACTGTACCTGTTTATGCCTTTAAAGGTAAAAATAATGCTGCTGCCAGTGTTTATATACAGGCAAATATGCATGGTGCGGAAGTGCAAGGCAATGCGGTTATTTTCCAATTATTGGAACTACTACAGCACTGTAATTTGCAAGGTAATATTACCTTAGTTCCTTATGCCAACCCCATTGCTTGTAATCACAAAAATGGTGAGTATACCTTAGGGCGCTTTGATCCTATTACCGGAGTAAACTGGAATAGGATGTACCATTTTGATGAAAGTGTTATTGAGCCTTTTGTCCAACAGTACTTAGATGCCAGTGAAGAGGAAATAAAAGATAAATTTCAGCAACTATTGCTTAGTGAAGTTGAAAATAAGTTAAAACACAGCACCTGGGGGCTAACGACAGGTCAATGTATTGCTTATCAATTACAGCGCCTAGCGCACCAAGCTGATATAGTTTTGGACTTACACACAGGTCCAATTTCCAGTAAACATTTATATTGCCCTGAGTATGCACAAGCGAGCGCTAAATATTTTGATATTGAGCATACCATACTCATTCCCAATGATTTTGATGGCGCTATGGATGAGGCGACCTTTTGTCCTTGGTGGAGTTTACAGCAGGCCTATGAAAACTTGGGTCGAAAATTTACCATGGGCCAAGGGGTTTTTAACAAGGAAAGTTTCACCGTCGAATTGGGTTCGCAAGAGCAAATAGATTTAGATGTCGCCAAGCAAGATGCCTTAAGTATTTTATCTTATTTACAATATCAGGGTGTTATCGATAATAAGCAATATCAGCCACAAAAAATGACTCGATACGCAGGTTACTTGAAAGATTATAAAGCCTTATATTCTCCCATGGGCGGTATGGTCGATTACCTTGCTGAGTTTGGCAAGCCCTTAGCTGCCGGCGAGCCTTTAGTACGAATTCTGCGTATGGATAATTATGGTGATGGTGATGCCTTGCATTATGTGTCGCTTGAGCAAGAGGTTATCCCTATTTTACATTTTGCTTCTGCTAGCGTTAATCAGGGCACTGAGTTGTATAAGGTACTTTGTAATTACTTCGAACTTTAATTATGTACAGGATGTACGGTAGCTCGCGGAGATAGGGATATCTAGCAGCGAGCAAAACAGCATGTACGCGCTAACTCACTGGGACAATATATCTAGCAGCGAGATTATTAAAGCCGCTCTTTATGTTATTTATATCACTGGCTATATTTTTAAACTGAGTTGCAAGGCCGCACCAATAGTATCGTTATCGCCAGTGAAAGCGGCAATATCAATAGCAAATACCGCCCAAGGTGAAATGCCAATACCAGCCGTGTAAATATCGTCATCAATTTCATTTAAATCAGTACGATAACCTAAGCGAAATTGAATATGTTCATAGAAACGAAACTCAGCACCAACGCCAGCATATTTTGATGCCGCTAAAGCAGCAAACTGCGCTCGGTCGGTTAAGTCTATCTCTGTTGCTAGGCTTAGCCAACTATTTTGATAACTTAAACCAAAGACAGTGCTGTTTTTTAAAGTAAAAGTAATATTTTGTTCAACATGATATACGGTTTTTTTTAGCAAGTTATTACTGACCAGAGCCGCGTGCCATTGACGCTCTGCTCCCCAGGTTAGGTATAAACCTAAGTCAACATTGCTACCACTTTTATCGGTAATATTCTCGTCATTGCTGATCTCAAAGTCATCATCGTCAAATTCATTGATTTTCCCGCTATTATAATAAAGATCAATGCGTTGATATTTTAATTTTGCGCCAATACTGAAGTCATAATTGGCGTGTTTAATAGCAGGATAAGCAACCATAACACCCGCTTCGGCAATTGAATAGCCAAGGGTAGTTGTTGCTGACGCCAGATCATTTAAGTTTAAGTTAGCGGATAAAATCGCGTCATTTAAGGTTTTTTCATCGTCTTCGCTGTAGTCTAGTGTGCCAGCAATACGTCCGTATTGATTGGTAAATAAACCAAAACTTAAATACTGGTTAGGAATAATCATTTGGAAGTTCAAACCATTACGTACCTTTACTACTTTATTATCAATTTTTTTAAAGTCAGCAATAATATCATCTACTTGCTGATTTAGGTCATCATAGTAACTTTTTACTTGGTGTGTCGATTGAAAGTTTTGCAATTGAATGCCATTAATATCATTGGCTAAATTATCAAGGTTATCACTGATTTCTTTCGTGGTATCAACAACATCATATTTATCCGAGGCCATAATACCTATATTTAAAGAAAAGAAAATATCATCATAGTTATCAAATTTGGTCAGTAACGCAGGGTTACTCAATGATGAGGTAAAGTCCTGGGTTAAGCCGGTAAAGCCTTGCCCGGTACGTTTAGCGGTAAAGCTCTCTCCATAGCTAGGTAGTGCCATAGCCATGATCGAAATTAACAATAATGTTGGTTTAAATGTGTGCAGGCAGACAATATTTAACGGGGAGTAAGTCAAAGGGGCCATAAATAAATCCTTGTGCTAATAAGATAACATAACTACTTTACCCAAGAGAAATATAGGGTTAACTTGCCAAAGTATAGCGCAGCGGTGCTGTTTAGCCTGATGTTTCTATCGCTTTTTTATAGCTTTTTTTGTCGCAAGGGGGAAAGCTCTCTATGATAAAATAAGCAAGCATTGAGTTCATCTTATTAATGTTATACTATAACACTTATGGACTTTACCTTAGCTAAATATCAACTTAAAATAAATAAGCGAAAAATTCGCCAGGGCGTTATAACGCTCTTGCTCTTTTGTGCGACTTTTTTTTCTCATAGTGAACATTTTACTCAAGTTGACTTTGATGCCTTTGCAAATGTTGCCTCACATGACTGTCATTTATGTCAGCAAGGTCTAGATTCTCCGCCCAGCTCTATCAGGCTATACCCAGTAGCAACTAGCGTAGCTAGACTAAACAACGTTCGAATTATCAGTGTCGTGCTTGCCGCACCTGCTTATATTAACCCGCCGTTAAGAGCACCGCCAAGCTCGCTGTAATTTTCTTCTCGTGTATTTTATTGTGTGGGGCTTAGTGCCAGTAACTAAGCCCTCACCCAGCTAGCTGTCTGTGAAACTAAATTCTCAGCGCGGTATGCATCACCTAAAAAATTATCGGAAACCAGTTTATGTCTTTTTTTGCCAATCAAAAGAGTATCAATAGTCAAGTTAAATTCCCTCTGAAAAAAATTGTTAATACCGGAGTGCTGTCAACACTCGCAACAATGTTATGTTTTAGTCAAACCAGCTTAGCGCAGAGCCTATCAGGGGTAGTGCTTAATAAACAAGGCCAAGCTATTTATAATGCCAGAGTGGAACTAGCTAATGGTACACAGCAAGTACGTTCCAATGCTCAGGGGGCGTTTATCTTTACCGACGTTAAACAAGGCGTTTTTGAAGTTCATATTAGTGCTAAAAATTATGGGCATAGTAAGCAACAAATTATTATTAAAGAGCAAGATGTCACTGACCTAAAGGTGGTTTTGTCTGCTTCGGTGATGGAAATTATTGATGTACATGCAATGCCGTTACATAGCTCTTTAATTGAGTCGGCATTGCCTATTAATGTGCTCAGTGCCGATGAATTAAAAATGAAACAAGCGGCAACCTTAGGGGAAACGCTAAAAAATGAAGTGGGTGTTCATTCGAGTTATTATGGTCCCGTTGCCAGTACCCCCATTATTAGAGGCTTGGATGGTCCTAGAGTACTTATTACCCAAAATGGCTTAGACGTTGGTGATGCTTCACGTATTGGTCCTGATCACGTAGTAGCAACAGAAACAAGTACAGCAACACAAATAGAAGTATTACGTGGTCCAGCAACGCTATTTTACGGCAGTGGTGCAATTGGTGGTGTGGTTAATGTGGTGGATGAACGTGTACCAAGGAGTACTGACGATCAAATTGACTATTTGTTACAATATAACGATGTTTCCAATGAACGGCAGGGCTCAATTAATATCCAAACGGGTCGAGATAATATCGCTTTTCACTTGGATGGTTTTTGGCGTGACTCTAAAGATTATAAACTTGCTGGTGAGGCTGACTCCCATGAAGAACACCAGGACAATGCTGCCGAGTATGAAGAGCATGGAAAAATCCGTCTCGAAAATAGTGCCTCTACCAGCAGTGGGGCCACCTTCGGTACTAGTTATTTACTTGACGATGGCTTTATCGGTTTTTCTTATGGCTTTATGAGTAGAGACTACGGAATTCCTGGCCATAGCCATGAAGGGGAACATGCTGATGAACATAGTCAGCCGTTAACCCTGAGTGCTAGCCAAGATAGCGGTGTTTATGCAAAAATGCAGCAAGATAGATGGCAAGTGCTGGGCGAGTTTAATTTTGAACAAGCCTTTATTAGCCAGGTCGGCACAAAATTCTCCTACAGTGATTATCAACACCAAGAAATTGAGTCAGGCTTAGTTGGCACAACTTTTAGCAATAAAAGTACGGAAGCGCGTATTGATCTTTTTCATCGCGATTTTTCTGGTTGGCAAGGAGCCTGGACTATTCATTATAAAGCATCAGACTTTAAAGCTCTCGGCGAAGAGGCTTTTTCGCCACCCGCTAAATCGGCAATGTTCGCCGCGGCTTGGTTAGAAGAGAAACATTTTGGTCCGGTATTATTGCAATTGGGCGCTAGAATAGAGCAAGTCACTATCGATGCTGATGATAGCTTGATCGGCTTTGCAGATAGCCATGTATTGCCTACAGAGCCAACACATAATGAGCAACATCAAACATTAGTATCATTTGAACGGCAATCATTTACCCCGATTAGTGCTTCAGCAGGTTTAGTCTGGGATTACCAATCAGGTTATAACTTAGGGTTTTCACTGGCACTGTCACAACGTGGCGCCTCGTCCGGCGAGTTATTTTCATTTGGTCCACATATAGGCACAAACACTTTTGAGGTAGGCGCAATGTTTGCTGTGCATCAAGACGGTGATGAAATTCAGGTCGAGTTAGCTGAGCAAGTACCCAGGGTCGAAACATCGCTTAATCTGGATTTGACCTTACGGAAATTTAACGGTGATTTTGGTTATGTTATTAGCGCATTTTATAATCGTATTGATGATTATTATTACCAGAAAAATACTGGCCTATTTTTTGTCGAAGAGCACGTCCATACTGTTGCAGAAGCAGATGAAGATGAATCAGGCTTACCTATCTTAGTTTATCAGCAAGCTGATGTGCATATGTATGGCGCTGAAGCTGAATTTGTTTATCAAGTGTCATCGGCGGTTAAAACCAGCTTAATTGCTGACTATATTCGAGCTAGGCTTATCGATAATGACGAAAAGGGTAATCTACCGCGTATTCCTCCGATGAGGCTTGGTGTTATTGTGAATTATCAAGCGGATAAATTTGCGAGTGAACTGAGTGTTAGCCACTACTTTGAACAAACAGATATTGCTGAGTTAGAAACCACAACAGATAGCTATACTATGGTTGATGCACATGTTAATTATTATATTGCTGGCGTTGGTGATGATTTAACCCTGTATTTGAAAGGGCAGAATCTAACCAATGAACATGCCCGGGTGCACTCGTCTTTTATAAAAGAGATTGCGCCATTACCTGGTCGTAATTTCAGTATTGGCATTCGTGGCAGCTTTTAACACCTTTGATATAATCTTTATGGTGTCTTAACGCAGCTTAATCACCTTTAGCAAAGGGCTATAACCATGTTGTAGCCCTTTTTTATGACCATTAAATAGAGCTTGGGTTACTAGCTGTAGCACTATCGTATTACCTGGTATAAAGCCGAGCATGGGTAAGTGAGTGAATTATTGACAGTGTTGCTTGTCAGGACCCGACGATTGTTTTAGCAGGTTACTCATAGAAAAATCATAACTAGTCAGGCGGGTATAGGTTTTAGTAAAACAGTAAAAATTAACCGAAGTTAAAATTTCCATAGTGGTCAGTTGCTCAAACTGGGCTAGGTTACTTTGCTCAATAACTGTGTATTGAGCAGCCATTTGTTTATTCTGGCTGGTAAATGGTGCTTGATTATTAAAGTGATCATAAACTTGCACCAGTAACCAAGCAATATTATAAAACTGTCCCCCCGCAGAAGCACTAAGCTGGTGTTGTTTTATTTTGGCTATTGCTTTTACATCCCAATCAAAGCCACCAATAAAAATATCTTTGTTTGGCCGCAAGCCTAACTCAATGGCACCTGTTAAGGCGCCTAAGGCCATTACATCTGAGCTTGCCCACACGAGATCAATGCCATTATGTCGGGAAAATAGTGCTTTAAATTTGTTTTTAGCCTCTTCTCTAGACCAATTTACCACAATATCTTGTACTAAAATGACATTATCTTCTAGTTTGATTTGAGCGGCAATACCAGCGCTGCGCTCAAGGGATTGCATGATTAAATCACCACTTAAGGCCAGTACTCTCAGTGGCTTTTGCCTTTGTGGTTGACTTATTTTAGCTTGGTTAATTAGGCTCTTAACCAGTAAAGCTGCACCTTGAAAATTTGCTACATAGTGCTCTGACAGCCAATATTTATATTTTCCTTGCGGATGACCTAGCTGCCTATCGGCGGGTAAAACTTTTGGGTCAGTAAAATTTGAATAGGTAACAAAAGGAATTTTTGCTTGCTCAAGTAGGTTGAAATACTGAGCAGCATTTTGTTTATAGGCATGAAATATTAATAAATCTGGCTTTTTAGTTGCGCCGACCAAGGTTGCAATAACTTCTGCCTGATAAATGCGATGTCCTTGTCCTTCAATAATGGTTAAATTAATGTTCAAGTCTCTCGCTGCAGCTTGCACGACAGCATAAACATTAGACCAATAGGGGGTTATAACGCGGGTCTGACTTATATAAGTGACATCAATAGCAAATGCTTTGCCTGGAAAAATACTGCTAGCCGTAATAGCTAACAGTAACAACATTTTATTCACCATGGGTACTCTTTGGGTATTTTATCGTCAGTGCTTTAATGGGCCGACTTGGTATTACAATAACTTTATGCCACCTTTGACTAGGGCGATTTTCCCTTTTTTCAGTAAATTGCCGACCGTCGCTTTAAATGTTTTTTTACTCACCCCTAAGGTGCTTTGGATCAATTCGGGAGAACTTTTATCATGTAATGAGCTCACACCGCCACGATCAGCAATGTGTGCTAATAATTTGTCAGAAAAATCATTAACCTTATTTTTACTACCACGGGTTAGAATAAGATCTAAACGGCCATCTTCACGAACTTGTTTAATATAACCGGTAATTTTTTTGCCAACTCTAAGATGCTGAAAAATTTCATTATCGTAAAGTAAGCCCCAATGTAGATCGTTAACAATGGCTTTGAAACCCAAATCCGTTTTACCACCAATAATGAGGTTTACTTTGTCACCTTGTTGGTACTCAGCCGGCCATATATCGATAAACTTATCTAGTTTACTTGAGGCAGCAAGACGGTCAGTGAGTTGGTCAAGAAAAACTCTGACTAAGTAATATTTACCCACTTCCATTGCGGTGTGTTGCTGGTTGTAAGGCACCAATAAATCCTTAGGTAAGCCCCAATCTAAAAAGGCGCCCATTTTATTGACTTGAATAACTTTCAAAGAAACAAATTCACCTACCTGTGCTAAAGGTGTGTCCGTGGTAGCAATCAATCGATCTGCAGAATCGCGGTAAATGAAAACCTTAAGACTTTCACCTACTTGACATACTTCAGGTACATAGCGCTTAGGTAATAAAATTTCGCCTAACTCTCCGGCATCAAGGTATGCGCCATTGTCTGCCAAGGCAACAATGTTAAGTTGATTGAATTTACCTATGGTTGCTTGAGTGGTTATGTGTGAGTTGGTCATGGGCAGTGCCGTGGAGAGAATTTGTCATATTGTAACGCATTCAATGGGCTATACCCAATGATTTCAAAATTGCTTATGGTTTACACAGAAGTGGTGAGTTTGGCAAGTTCAATCAATGAATAACTAAAAAATGGTGAAATATAGTAAAAGCTAAAGAGTTTTATTTTATATTAATTAATAGCTTATATAGTGATAACAGAAAATATCGTTTATCCATATGAAAAATAAGGGTTTAAAGTTTTTATTACCATTTTGACTTGGCAGGTTTATCACTTGGCGTGAATCTTGTAATACCGAGTTACATCTTTGTTCATACTTGTAATGAATAATTGGTTATTCTAGCGAGATAAAATAAAAATAACTTTGCCAGCAACAAAGCACTAGAGCAAATAAAAAACATCAAACTTTTAGAGAAAAAGGGATTAAAAGTGGCCACTAAAAAACAAATTATTATACCTATTGTCATTTTAGCTACCGGCATTGCCGCCATGGTGGGTTTTTCTAGTATGAAAAAGCCCCCGGAGGAAAAAGAGCAAGTTGATAATACTCCTATTGTCGCCGTTGAAAAAATATCCGTGGCACCAATGACCCTAGAAGTAAACTCTTACGGTATGGTAAAACCTAAATATGAAACCGAATTAATTGCGCAAGTCAACGGTGAAATTGTTGAGTTGAGTGCGGTTTTTGTTCGTGGCGGTTTTGTCAAGAAAGGTCAGTTATTAGCACGTATTGACCCCAGTGATTATCAAGCGGCGTTACTTGATGCCCAGGCGTCTATGGCTTCAGCACGCGCAGCCTTAGAAAAAGAAATGGCGCAAGGCAAAGTAGCAGAGCGAGAATGGAAACAAATTGAAAATAGTTCGCCGACAGAGTTAAGTTTACGCAAACCACAATTAGCTCAAGAGTTAGCACGAGTAAAATCGGCGCAAGCGTCAGTATTACGTGCAAAACGGAATTTAGAACGTACTGAAATACGCTCGCCGTACGATGCCTTGATAGACAGTCGTAATGTTGGTTTAGGTTCTTTTGTTGGTGTTGGTAGTAAAATTGGTCATGTATTGGGTACCGCAGTTGCTGAAATTCGTTTGCCCGTGGCAGATAATCAGTTAGCTTTTTTAACTAAAACTGCAGTTACTCAGCAAGGTGTTAATGCACCCGTTAATTTAATTGGTACTTATGCGGGACAAAGCACACAATGGCAAGCACATATATCACGCAGTGAAGGTATCATTGATAGTCAAAGTCGTATGAGTTATTTAGTGGCTGAAATTAATGATCCTTACTTATTAAATTCGGGCAATACTACGGGTGTACCGCTACGTTTTGGTAGTTACGTTAACGCTAAAATTAAGGGTTATGATATTAGTCAGGCAACCCTAATTCCTCGTTATTTAGTGGTCAATGGCAAGGTGGCTCTTTTAGATAGTGAATCAAAGTTGCATTATGTTGTTATTGATATTGTTCGCCAACAAGGTAGCCATGTTGTGGTCGCCAATGGTTTAGCTGACGGTGACCAATTAATTGTTTCTGCACTTGATTACCCAGTTGATGGCATGAAATTAGCCTTAGTGGTTGAGGATGCCGAAAAAGAATTGCCAACAAGTGAAGAAAATTCAAGCGAAACACAAATGGCCAGTAATAACAAAAAAGACTCAGGAGAATAAAAATGACTTCTTCTGTAGAGAATACCCCTGAAGATAAACAAGATATTGATAGCGAAAATTTGAATAGACCTCTTGATAATATCGATACTCATAAAGGTATTATTGCTTGGTTTGCTCGTAATAGTATCGCTGCCAACTTACTTATGTTTTTTATCTTGATTGGTGGCAGCTTAACGGCACTGACCATTAATAAACAAATGTTTCCCCAGTTAGAGTATAACTGGATTTCATATAATGCACCTTATCCTGGAGCCGCACCTCAAGAGGTTGAGGAAGGTATTACCATTAAGATCGAAGAAGCGCTTAAATCAGTGCAAGGACTTAAGCGAGTGATAACTTATTCTAGCCGAAATTATTCTAACGGCTGGTTTGAAGTTGAGCTTGATTATGATGCCCAGATTGTCTTGGAAGAGGTAAAATCAGCCATTGATGCTATTCCAAGTTTTCCGGACGGTATGGAGCGAATCAAGGTTGAGCGAGAGAAATTCCGTCAGGAAGTGATGTATATTTCACTTTATGGTGATTTAACTAATGGTGAGTTAAAAGAGCTTGGCCGTAAAATTCATAATGAAATACAGCAACTGCCCGGCATCAGTATTTCTGAGTTATACAGTGGCTTAGACTATGAAATATCCATTGAAGTCAGTAAAGATAAATTAAGAGAATACGGCTTAAGTTTTAGGGATATCGCTAACGCGGTACGTAGTTTTTCTCGCAATATGTCTGCTGGACAGATTCGCGCTGCTAATGGTTATATCAACTTGCGGGTGGAAAACCAAGCCTATCGTGGCTATGAGTTTGAACAAATTCCCGTTATTACTTTGGCAGATGGCACTAAAGTCTTGCTAGGTGAGGTTGCCACCATCAATGATGGCTTCCAAGAAGGTTTACAATATTCTAAATTTAATGGTGAAAATTCAATCACTATTTTTATCGGCGCTGCAGATAATCAAAGTATTACTAAGGTCGCCGATATTATGAATCGCTATGTTGATGAAAAATCGTCGATTTTACCTCCAGGAGTTAAGCTAGAAACTTGGGTTGATATGACTTATTACCTCAATGGCCGTTTGGACATGATGCTCGACAACATGAAAAGTGGTGCGGTCTTAGTCTTTTTGATGTTGGCGCTATTTTTACGGGTACGGCTAGCCTTCTGGGTAATGATGGGTTTGCCAGTATGTTTCTTAGGCACGTTATTATTTATGCCGATGGAATTTATCGGTGTCAGCATCAATGTTATTAGTTTATTTGCCTTTATCTTAGTACTTGGCATAGTGGTTGATGATGCCATCGTTATGGGAGAAAGTGCCCATGAAGAAATTGAAAAATACGGGCATACCACAGACAATGTTATTCGTGGTGTGCAACGTGTCGCTATGCCAGCCACTTTTGGTGTACTAACCACTATTGCCGTGTTTCTGCCCTTTCTCTTTGGTGAAGGTCCGTCCGCTGCCTTTGGTAAGGCCATTGGTGCCGTGGTGGTTTTATGTCTAATATTCTCACTAATCGAATCAAAACTTATTTTACCGGCGCATTTGGTTAAAATGAAGGCGAAAAAGTTTAATCCGAGAAACCCGCTAGATAGGCTTCGTGCTTGGATTGATACTAAGTTAAAAAACTTTATCGAAAATGTATATCGTCCAGCCTTAATCAAGTTTATTGAATATCGATATGCGGTGCTGATGTTTTTTATTAGCTTGATGCTGATAAGTGCCGGTTTATTTGGTGGCGGTTTAGTACGCTATGTTGGCCAACCTAAGATACCTCATGATTTTCCTCGCATCAGTGTGGAAATGAATATTGATGCCTCAGAAAAAGCAACCTTAAAGACTCTACTCAGCATTGAAAGTATTATTCATAAAATTGATAAAGATATTGAAGCTAAATATGGCAGTTCAATGATCTCCGATATGCAAGTTGATTTACGTAGCAGAACAAACGGTCAAGTGATGGTCAAGCTTGTTATTCCAAAGGATAGAGCTATCAACACTTTTGAGCTGGCCGATTTATGGCGTAAGGCAATTCCTAACTACCCAGGTGTTAAATCGCTAACCATTAGTGATAATTTGTTTGGCGGTGGTCGAGATGATGGTGATATTGCCTTTAGACTGGAAAGCAAAGACGATGCTCAGTTACTGGCGGCGGCGCAAGAGCTCAAGCTGAAACTTAATTCACTTAAAGGTATCGGTGATGTTAATGATTCACGCCAAACCAGTGCTAAGGAAGTACAGTTCACCTTAAAACCTCTAGCTTATAGTTTAGGTTTAACACTGGAAGATATTGCCTCGCAAGTTAGCTATAGTTTCTATGGCTTAGAAGCGCAGCGTATTTTGCGTGATAGTGAAGAAGTTAAGGTCATGGTACGTTATCCGCTTGAGCAACGCAGCAGTGTTGGCCATGTTGATGATGTCATGATCCAAGCCCCTAATGGTGCAGAATTGCCTTTGTCTGAGTTGGCTGAAATTATTCTTACTGATGGTGTTACTCGCATTCGTCGAGAAAATGGTAACCGCACCATCAATGTCTGGGCATCAGTGGATGCTGAACAGGTTGAGCCCTTTGAAGTGACTCAAGATGTTCGTGATAATTTTATTCCTGAGTTACTGAGAAAATATCCTTTAGTGAAAAGTGAAGTGTCTGGACGTATTCAGGAAGAAATGGATGGTGCAGCGGAGCAGCTCCGTGACATGATGATTTCGTTTATGATTATATTTTCACTGTTAGCTATCCCATTAAAATCTTACTCACAAGCAATCATGATCATGACTGTGATTCCTTTTGGCATAATTGGAGCGGTATTCGGCCATATGATGTTAGGCTTGGATTTAAGCGTATTATCCATGTTTGGTATTGCGGCTGCATCGGGCGTGGTGGTCAATGATTCGCTGGTGATGGTGGATTTTGTTAACAAAGCAAGACAGCGTGGCGAGACCTTAAAAGATGCGGTAATACATGCGGGCACCAAGCGTTTTCGTGCCATCATGTTAACGTCAGTCACTACTTTTATTGGCCTGGTACCCATTATTTTCTTCGAAACCAGTGCTCAGGCGCAAATAGTGATCCCCATGGCGGTATCATTATCCTTTGGTGTGCTATTTGCCACCATAGTGACCTTAGTGTTTATTCCGAGCCTTTATATGATCATTGAAGATATGCGTATGCTGGTAAGACGTTTTATAAATGCCATTAAAAAAATGTTGTTTGGTACGGATGCTGCGGATACCACTAAAGTGTAAGTTAGCTCAGTTAGCTCAGTAGACAAGAGCCATTTTATGAGAACCACCGCTTAGTCGGTGGTTTTTTATTATTGAACTGCCCTTAAATTAAAAAAGTCATATTAATTAGGGTGTTAATGGCGTTGTTGTCGGTAATTGCTTATCTAAGTCAACATGTCAGTTGCCGGGTAAAGTGAAAGGCCATACTGGTGAAGAATAAATATTATGGGGGTAAATATTGCCCGCTATCAAGATGATTAATTTTAATTATGGCTTTTTTCTAGGCGGCGACATTGTCAGTATTACAGGCGGTTTATCGATAGGATGTTTTTTAATGGCGATTAATGCTATAAATACTGCTCTTTAATACTGCTTATAGAATTCGGCAGCCGATAATAGCAAAAAATGAGCGCTAAATAGCCCCATGATGGAACGACTAAAACAAATAATACTGCTCTTTTTTATCTTCACCTTAGCAAATTTAGGCAGTCTTAATACAGTTTGGGCACAGCATAGCCAGTTACAAAAAAACCTTCAAGAAATCAACTTGCAAGTCGATAAAAACCAAGCTTTGCTGGAGCTATCGCAATTGATTAAATCTCCTGCTATTAATGCGGCCGACAAAGTCGCTATATTACAGCAACAAGGTAAAGTTTTTTTTACCCTGCATCAATATAATCAAGGTATTGTCGTGGTACAGCAGGCAAAAGAAATTGCCATTCAGGAAAAATTACCCAGCTTAGCAGCACAAGCAAATAAAATGCTTGGCATACTATTGTATTATAAGGGGGAGTTAAAACCCGCATTAAAGGCTTATCAAACATCATTAGCTTATTATGATGATAATCAAGGCAGTGACGTTAATACCTATGCCATTGAACGGGCAAATTTGTTAAATAATATTGCCCTCGTTTATACCTCATTAGGGCAGCCCAATTTAGCCTTGGTCAATTATCAACTGGCTGGACCCTTATATGCCCGTTATGGCAATGAAACTGATAAAGTTGATGTTAGGTATAATATTGCTGTTTTACATATCAGCTTAAAACGTTTTGACAGTGCCATAGATATGCTAAAAGTTATCATAAAGAAGCGTCAGCAATTTAAAGATGGCCATGGTGTTGCCACGGCGAGAGCCGGTTTAGGTGTTGCCTATAAAGATTCTGGCCAGTTTGAGCTTGGCAAAGAAAATATTTTAGCCGCATTAGAATACTTTCAGCAGCACGGCTATAAACATGATATTGCTTCACAACTACATAATATGTCAGAAATCTATAACGATACTTTTGATATTGAGCAAGCGATGTTTTATGGCAAGCAGGCATTAGCTGTTAGCAAAGCAGTAGGTCACCAAAAAGCCTATGCCGGTAGTTTGCAAAGCCTAGCTAAAGCTGCCTTTTATTCTGGCGAGGTAAGGCTGGCTGCGCAATATATTGAGCGTTCCATTGCGGTTGGTAAAAAAATAGATTACCAAGTACTACTAACTGAAAATTTAGCCATCTCTGCCTTAATTAATGCCAGCCAACAAAAGTTTTCTCAGGCCCTTGTCCAACAAAAAAAATATCAAAATAGGTATCTGCAAGCATCTAATAGTTTACTTAATGATAAGTTGGCGGAATTTGAGTCAGTGCAGCTGAATCAAAAGATTGTTGATTTGGAGCAGCGGAGAAAATTGCAGAATTTACAATCCGCTAAAATAAAGCAGCAACGTAATATTATCATTTTAGTCTTAGTGCTCATTCTAGTGGTGGTGTTTTTTATCTATCGACGCTATCTGGAAAAACGCTTAACGCAAGAATTAGAATTTCGTGTTAAACAGCGGACTCGTGAACTTGAAGATTTAACCGATGAATTAGCCCAAGCTAACCAAGTTAAAAGTCAATTTCTTGCTAATATGAGTCATGAAATACGTACACCACTTACCGCTATTGTTGGCCATGCTGAAGCCATTATTTATGGAGATACTGATACTGATAAAGATAAGATCCAAGAAGATATAGCAGTTATCCATGGCAATAGTTTACATTTATTAGAGTTAATCAATGATATTTTGGATTTGAGTCGGATTGAAGCCAATAAGTTTGAATTAGAAATACAACCACTGAATATAGCTGAATTAATTCAAGATTTAGCCGATACTTTTACCGATCAAGCTCAGCAAAAGAACTTGAAATTCACCATTGAACATCAATTATCTTTACCCTTTATTATTCAAGTCGATAGTTTACGCTTAAAGCAAATATTGCTAAATTTATGTGCTAATGCGATTAAATTTACCCAAAAAGGTCAGGTAATACTCACGATCACATGGCAACATGAGCAATTGACTTTTACTGTTTCAGATACCGGCATAGGCTTGAGTAAGGATCATTTAGCTCAAATTTTTGAAATATTTACTCAAGCCGATAATAGTATTAGCCGACGCTTTGGCGGCTCTGGACTTGGACTTTCTTTATCAAATCAGCTAGCAAAATTAATGGCTGGCAATATTGCGGTGACCAGTACTTTAGGTAAGGGCAGCCAGTTTTGCCTGACCCTACCTTGTCAACATGTTAATGACACGAGTAATGCCATTGATGATGTACCGCCAGTGGAAATTGCTGACCTGAGTTTTAGCGGTAAAATACTTTTGGCTGAAGACCATGATGATAACCGTCGCTTGATTACCCGATTATTGACCAGTTTAGGTTTAGACGTTATTGTCGCCAGCAATGGTAAAGAAGCGGTACAACTTTGCCTTGAGCATCAGCCCAAGTTGATACTTTTAGATATTCAAATGCCTGAAATGGACGGTGTTGAGGCTTATAAAACGCTGCGTGCTTTAGGTTGCCATCAGCCTATCTATGCCTTAACGGCGAATGCTATGAGCCATGAAGTGAGCCAATACTTGGCAGTCGGTTTTACTGGGCACTTAAAGAAGCCCATTGAAAGAAAGAATTTTATTGCTACCCTAGCTAAGTATTTCACCACTGACTCGCAAGGTGAGTCACCAGGGCAGGGTTTAACGGCCAGTGAAGTGATTAATAAAGCCGAACAAAGTCTCTCTCAGGTTGACTTGAGTGATTTAATCGTTGAATTTAAATGCAATCTTAATAACGATAAGCGTGAGTTGCAACGTTATAGTGATAATGATGAGATAGAAAAACTGGCTTATCTTGCTCATCGTTTAGCTGGCGCGGCACAAATGTTTGGCTTTGCTGAGCTTAACCAAGCAGCACAAGAATTAGAGCTTATAATTAAGAGAGAATTAGTGGCAGATAAACCAGATCAGTTGTTAATTAGTGACTTGACCCATTGTCTAGTTGATGAAATTTATTTGATTGAGCAGCAGTAATATTATTATGACGAAGAAATTTTCTTATTCGCAAGCCTTGTTGGCTGTAGCCATTGCCTTTTTCGCCTGGTCGCTATACAAGTTTACTGTACAGCTACCCGCTATTGTCAGTGTCATTGAAAAAACCACGCACACAGTTGATTTGCTCAGCCCAAAAATTGATGACATAGTCACTGAAGTTGCTTTAGTTCGAGTAGAAGTGGCTAAAGTCAGAGAGTTGGTCGCGCAGCAAACCCCTGAAATTTTATCGCAAGTGGCAGCCTCACTGCCTGTGGTGCAGCAAGTGATAGTGGAAAGTGAGTATTATTCCAGACAGTTACCAGCATTGCTAAGCCAACTGGCGAGTATCGAGCAACAAGTAGCAAAATTACAAGCCTCTATGCCCGCCATACTTAAACGTGTTGATGATGTTGTTAACACCACCAATAATACCACTGCGGAAGTAGCCCGTTGGCGACCTCATTCCACTCGCTACCTGGCAGAAGTTGAGCTCTCCAGAGACTATATTCCCCAGTACTTGTCCCGCATTGAAAATACTATTGTTGACGCTAAAACTATCGGCAAGGAAGCCAGTAGTGGTTTAGTGTCAGGTTTTTTCAAGGGTGTTATTACTTTGCCTTTTGAGGTGATTGCCGGTCTCGCGGGTATTGTTGATGTGAACTCTCGCTCAGCTAAGTATTTAACCGCCCAAGACGTTGCCCTGATGCAAGAAAAAGTTGTTGTTTTACTTAATGATAGCAAGCAAAGTAAGTCGGTTTGGCAAAATGTGAAGAGCGGTAACCGCGGTACCATTATGAAAGGAAAAATGACGATTCGTAATAAACGGCAATGTGTTAAGGTCACTTTTAATAATTACTTTGCCAGTGAAAAAGAAACCCTCAAAGAACTAATGTGTATTGATGACAAAGGTTTATGGAAGGTGAACTAAGCTTTTCCCATCGACAGCATGGTAAGAGAAACTTTATTGTGTACAATACTGGCATTATAAGCTTGCAATATAAAAGACGTTAACAGGAACGGAACATGGCTAGAGAACAATTTGGTATTTGCGCTGAACCAAACTTGCATGGAAATTATTTATTATTTAATGTTCTAGATAATAAAAATGCCTTTATTCGTGCGGCAATCTCACGTTTACCTAAGTTATTTGAAAATTATGCCGAGCAGTTTTCTGAGGCAAATCTTATTGGTGTTATCGCCATAGGTGAAGCTTATTGGGATGAATTTTATCCCCGTGCACGTCCCGCTTTATTAACCGCCTTTCCCTTAATGCATAGTGGTGATCGAGTTGCACCAACCAATAGTTATGATCTTTACGTAGAGATCCGTAGTGATCGCGCTGATGTTAATCATATTGTCAGTACTAAGGTCTGTCAGCTATTGGGTGATAGTGTTGAGCTAATAGAGCAAGTACAAGCGTTTAGATTTTTAGATGGCAGAGACTTAACCGGTTTTGTTGATGGTACTGAGAACCCACAAGGATTACACCGCCGTGAAGTGGCTCTGGTGAAAGAGCAAGATGATAGTCGTTTTGCTGGTGGTAGCTATTTACATACCCAGCGTTATCAGCATAACTTAACACTGTGGGACTCGCTTGCTGAGCATGAGCAAGAAGATGTTTATGGTCGAACTAAGCTCGACAACGTTGAATATGATAGTGCTGATAAGGCGCTAACAGCCCACACCAAACGTACTAGCCTTAAAGATGAACAAGGCAATAGTATTGAAATTGTTAGGCAAAGTATGCCTTATGGTGACATGAAGCGTAAAGGGCTGTTTTTTGTTTCCTATTGTCAGTCACCCAAGCCTTTTGAACTTATGCTTCATAGTATGATTCATGGCGATGGCCATGGTAATGTCGATCATTTACTTAAATATACCCAAGCTGAAACGGGTAGCGCCTTTTTTGCCCCTAGTTTAAATTTTCTTGCTCATGTGGCCGATATTGACTAATAGCAATATTTAATTAACCGGACCGGCCCTTTATTTGTCTTGTTCACTTACGGGCACTGCTGGTTGTTTAGCTATCACTTCATGATAATTTTCGGCTATATAGTGTCCTTGATTAATTGCCAGCTCTGACTCTGGCGCTAGTTGCCCCAAAGGTAATAATGCCGGACCGGTCGGCTCTGCTAACAGGTAAGTTATCTGCTCATATTCAATAGTGACTTCCCCTGCTTTTGCGGGAATATTGATACCAATAAAGGCATGACCATCAATATAGATTAATACCATTTCAATTCTAGGCATCAACGCTCTAAGTAAGGCTGCGGTTAGCGTCATCTTACTGTCACAATCCCCTTGATTCTGCCACAGTAACTGTAATGGCGGGTTAAAACCTGCACCTGAAGAGGTGAGTCTAGATTCTAAGGTATCGTAAGGAATACTTTGCACAAAACCCAAGACATAGTTAGTTGCTTTACGAATATTTTCAATAGAGACCTGCTCTAAAATTATCGGCTTTAAAGCCTTTAAATCTGCGACCGAATCATTAGCCATACTGACATGGTCTACCTTAATGCCACTGAGTTGTTCATGATTGCTAAAGGCTTGGTAATACGTTTCCTTTAAGTACTCTCGGGTTATTTTAGCCTCTACTCGCGCTAATTCTTGATAGGCTTTGCTTACGTTATTTTTATCTAAGCCTCTGGCTTCAATAATAAAATTATTCTGCTGTTGCCGATAATGTATTTGCACCCCTGCAATAGGGTTTTTCTGCATATGTTTCTTAATACGGCGAAGAATTGTTTTTTGCGCATAACTATTTTGATAGTTTTTAAAGTTTCTAAAGCGCTCAAATAACCCTGCTGATGTTAAGGTAAAACTGATTTCTTGTTTGATTTTACTGTGGTCAAGCCATTGGTAATGAAAACGATAACCTTGCTCTACCTGAGTTTTATTAAAGCTCAGTTGCTGAGCTTGGCCCTTAACCATAAGTAAGGGCAGCAAAGCAGCAATGATTAGTAGGCGCTGATACTTGTTAAAAAATGCGTAGGATAAATTAAAAGTCACGTTATTTTTACTCTTTACTCTGGTGATAGTACTGCTGATAACATAAATGTTATTACGGTTGTTAACACTGTCGTTTGTTAACACTGTCGTTTGTTAATACTGTCGTTTGTTAATATCGGCATTCATTTGTTTATCGCCTAAACTTTAAATTAACTCAGGCTGAGCAATTTGGCTAAGGATTAGCTGAGTATAAACCCTAAATAACAGCTTAACTTAGTTTTAAAGGTAATAGTAAGCGGCTGATAAGGTTCTGCCAAGAAAATAACAGCATAATCTTGGTAGTTTTTAAAATAAAGTAGCGCTTTACATTGCTATGATTTATATTGTATTCAAACGAGTGTTTTAATCGTGTGTTTGCCACACGGTAATCTATTTTCTAAAGAGGAGGTTTACATGGCTGAATATAAAGCGCCATTAACTGATATGAATTTTTTGTTATATCAAGTGTTTAATGCCGATAAAATGTGGCAACAATCATCCCAGCTCAAAGACCAAGTTGATAAAGAAACGGCGATAGCAATATTACAAGAATGTGCAAAGATTGCTGAACAAGAAATAGATCCTATTGCCCGTCAAGGTGATGAAATAGGTGTTAGTTTTACCCTTAATGAAGATGGTGTCGGTGGCCAAGTTAAAACGGCACCTGGCTATAAAGAGGCTTTTGATACTTTCGCCAAAGGTGGTTGGTGCGCCCTTGGCGGTGATATTAATTATGGCGGCATGGGTATGCCAAAAATTGTCAGTGCTTTTATGGAGGAGATGCTCTGTAGTACGGATATATCGTTTGCCTTATACCCAATACTTACCGCTGGCGCTGCTTTGTCATTAGCCAAACACGGTAGTGAAGCATTAAAGCAACGTTATCTAACTAAACTCTATAGTGGCCAATGGTCGGCGTCAATGTGTTTAACTGAAGCACATGCGGGCTCAGATCTGGGCATTATCCAAACCAAAGCGTTGCCACAAGCAGACGGTAGTTATCACATTAGCGGTAGTAAAATATTTATTACCGGTGGTGAGCATGATCTCACCGAAAATATCATTCACCTAGTTTTGGCTAAATTACCTGACGCACCCGATGGTCCTAAAGGTATATCACTCTTTCTGGTACCAAAATTCAATGTCGATGACAATGAATGTTTAGCCGAGCGAAATAAGGTTAGTTGTGGCTCTATTGAAGAAAAAATGGGTATTCATGCCTCATCTACTTGTGTAATGAATTTTGATGGTGCGCAAGGGTTCTTGATTGGTGAGTTAAATAAAGGCTTGGCTTGTATGTTTACCATGATGAACTTTGAACGTATCGGTGTTGGTATACAAGGCCTGTCAGCGGGTGAGCGCTCTTATCAAAATGCCCTTGAATATGCTAAAGACAGACGCCAAGGTAAATCACTAACTAAATCGTCAAAGAAATCAGCTCAGCCGGACTCTATCATGGTTCATGGTGATGTGCGCCGTATGTTGCTCTCTATGAAAGCCTTTAATGAAGGCTCGCGGGCATTAAGTTGCTATATTGCCATGCAACTTGATTACGCAACGTTTGCCAGCGGAGAGCTGCAGAAAAAAGGTGAACAGTTATCGAGCTTAATGACACCTTTGGCAAAAGCTTTTTTCACTGACTTAGGTTTTGAATCTGCGGTTGCCGGCCAACAAGTGTTGGGAGGGCATGGTTATATTCGTGAGTGGGGACAAGAGAAATTAGTGCGTGATGCCCGTATTGCACAAATTTATGAAGGCACCAATGGTATTCAGGCCATGGATTTGTTGATGCGTAAAGTCATTGGCAGTAAAGGCGACTTGATTAACGTGTTTAGTAAAGAAGTCAGTGACTACATTGAGTCTCAGCAAGGTAACCAAGCCATGACTGAGTTTGTTGACCCCTTAGCAAGTGCCTTGGCTGATTTACAAGATATATCGGCATTACTATTAACTAAATCTGCTGATGATTTAAATGAAATTGGCGCCGCAGCCAATGATTACTTACATGTCTTTGGCTATACTGCCATGGCCTTTATTTGGGCTAAGATGGCGCAAGTATCATTACAACACCTTGCTCAGTTGGAAAATGCTAATGATGAGCAAAGTGAGTACGGCGTTAATTTTTATCAGAGTAAGTTGCATACCGCACGATATTATTTTGCCCGTTTATTACCGCGCCGATTATCGTTACTGGCGACCATCAAGTCAGGTTGTCATACTTTATTTGCTATCGATGATGAGCTTTTTTAGCCTAATAAAGTAACTCACTGCAACTCGGCATAAGCAAAGTTAGTCAACAAGCAATTTTTATCTTTATGTGCAGTGCCATTGTGCATGCACAATGGCAATCCTTGCTAAAGCAAAAAACTATCATGGTTGATAATATGATAGTTTTTTGCTGATGATTTTTTGGCAATTACTGCTTTATTGCGTTTATAGCTATATTGATAATATTCTTTTCTGGGAAAAACAAACCCTCAGCGAGCACTTTTCTGACAATTACTGGTGATATTTCACCATAAAGTGATAAAAAAATGTTTTTTACTGCTTTTTTTACTGTTTTTTTTACATCGTATAGCACAAAAGTACACAAATTCATTCACTTCCCCGTAAGCCTTAATTTTACTGATGTTATAGCCAGTATCTTGTCAGTATTTTTCATTTTCCTTACTTGACAGCTCCTTACTTTTTTCACTAAACTGTATCATTGTGGAAAAAAGTGGGGAAATGTGGAACTTGAAGTCTCACCCTTACTCACTTGTTTATTAATTAACCGAAAACGGCGAAGCAACAACAGATATGTTTAGAGGCAGCAGCGCAATTACGCTTGATAGCAAAAATAGGATCACGATACCGACCAAGTATCGTGATGAGCTATTTGCTGATTGCCAAGGGAAAATGGTCTGTACTGTTGATATTCAGCAAGCTTGTTTATTACTTTATCCCTTAGCTGAGTGGGAAGAAATAGAATTATCTTTGGCTAGCTTGTCTAGCACCAACCGACAAGAACGGTTATTCAAACAAATAATTTTGGGTAATGCCAGTGATTGTGAAATGGATAAAAATGGTCGTTTACTTATCAATGGGCCATTAAGACAACATGCCAATTTAGATAAAAATATCATGCTTGTCGGCCAATTGAATAAATTTGAAATTTGGCATGACAGCGCATGGCAAACACTAATGCAACAGGGTATTAGTAAAATACAAACAGGTGAAATTGAATTGACTGAACGTTTGCTCGACTTATCACTTTAGTCTTTATTGAAATTACTTTATAAAAATAAATGCGTTAACAAGGGTTATAAAAATAATAACATGGAATTAGACACCACTCATATCTCAGTATTGCTCAATGAAGCCATTGAAGGCTTAGCTATTACCGGTGATGGTTGCTTTATCGACTGTACTTTTGGTCGCGGCGGTCACTCATCCTTAATTCTTTCTAAGTTATCTAGTCATGGTCGCTTAATTGCTATTGATCGTGACCCTTCGGCCATTGCTGCCGCTGACAAATTCAAAGATGATTCACGTTTTTTAATTGAGCATCAAGGTTTTGCCGCCTTAGCTGAAATTGCGGAAAAGCATAATTTAATGGGCAAGGTTGATGGCATTTTACTTGATCTAGGTGTTTCTTCCCCTCAGTTAGATGAAGCTGAACGGGGTTTTAGCTTTATGAGAGATGGTCCCCTTGATATGCGTATGGATACCAGCAAGGGTCAAACCGCAGCAGAATGGCTAGCGGTTGCCGATGTTGAGGATATTACGTGGGTGTTAAGAACCTTTGGTGAAGAAAAACATGCTTGGCGAATTGCCAATGCGATTGTTGATAGCCGAGAAGAGACACCGTTAACCCGAACTAGCCAATTAGCCAAGTTGATCAAAACCACAGCACCACAACGAGAAATCAAGAAGCACCCAGCAACGCGTAGCTTTCAGGCCATTCGCATGTATATCAATAGTGAACTAGAGCAAATAGAAAAAGCCCTAGCCGCGTCACTTGATGTGTTAGCAGAAGGCGGGCGCCTTGTTGTTATTAGCTTTCATTCACTAGAAGACCGTTTAGTGAAACAGTTTATGAGAAAACACTCTCAAGGTAGAAAAGTGCCGCGAGGCCTGCCTATCAGTGAAGTTGAATTAAATAAGAGTAAAAAATTCTTGTTAATTGGGCGGAAATTAAAGCCCAGTAAAGCGGAAGTTGAGCAAAATGTACGTTCGAGAAGTTCGGTATTGCGTGTTGCTGAGCGTTTAGCTAGAAATATTGATTAGTTATGGCAGCTCGTGCCTTAGTCTTTGATATTTGGCAAGATATTGTCCGCTTTAGCGTTACTTATATTTTGTTGATATTTGTGGTGATGTCAGCATTTGCGGTGATTTATTACAGTCATATCAATCGACAAACTACCAGTGACCTTGAAGTGTTGTTAACACTCAAATATGAATTGGATATTGAGTGGCGTAATTTATTAATAGAGCAAAGTAGTTTAGCAGAACACAGCGCGATAGAGAGTAAAGCTAAAAAATTATTAGGTATGAAACGCCCCGATAGGGACTCGGAAGTGATTGTTAGCTTGCAGTAGGGCAAGGCTAATAGCGAGAACTTATGAGAAACAACTTGTTCAAAGTCAATATGCCTTTGCCAGACAGTAGTAAAACAATAATATAAATGAGAACGGTGTGAATAAAAAATCAGCCAAAAACAATAAGCCATTAAATACCGCTGCTTGGCGTTACTATTTAGTGCTGGCTGTTGTTGCGCTGATTTATCTTAGTTTGATGGCTCGCACAGCCTATATTCAAATAATTGAACCGGATATGCTAAAAAAGCAAGGTGACTTGCGTTCATTACGTGTTACCGCTAACACGGTACAACGCGGTTTGATTGTTGATCGAAATGGTACCGAGTTGGCAATTAGTGTACCCGTGGAAACAGTCTGGGCAGATCCTAAAGTAATCATGGATAATAATGCCTTAGCCATGACTAAACATTGGCAAGCCTTAGCTGATGTGCTTGATCAAGATATCAATAAACTTACCGATCGTGTGCTAAAAAGGCCTCGCAAACGTTTTATTTATTTAGCACGAAAAATTTCCCCCGCCGTGGCAAATTACATCAAAGAATTAAAAATTCCGGGTATTCATTTACGTAAAGAGTCGAAGCGCTTTTATCCAACAGGGGAAATTAGCGCTCATCTCATTGGCTTTACTGATGTTGATGATAAAGGCATTGAAGGCATAGAACGTATGTATGATGACTTACTTACCGGTACCGGTGGCGCCAAGCGTTTTAGAAAAGATGCTAAAGGCCGAAAAATTGAAATTATTTCTGTGTTAGAAGCAAAACAAGCGAAAAATATTACCTTAAGTATTGACCAACGTATTCAAACCATAGCTTATAAAGAATTAAAAGGTGCGGTACAAGCGTTTAAAGCGGCCTCGGGCTCTATCGTGGTCGCTAATGTTCATACCGGCGAAATATTGGCGATGGCCAATAGCCCATCATATAATCCAAATAACCGGCGTAATACCGCTATTCACCGGTTTAGGAATCGGGCGATTACCGATGTCTATGAGCCAGGTTCAACGATGAAACCGTTAACCATATTGGCCGCATTGGAGTTTGGCTCGGTAAATGTTAATACTATTATTAATACCAGTCCAGGATGGATACGTTTAGGTGGCAGGCGAGTTAGTGATCCCGTTAACCGAGGTAAACTTTCTATTGAAGATATTTTGGTATATTCCTCCAATGTAGGCACAACTAAGTTGGCACTATCAGTACCCAAAGATTATTTGTTAACTAAGTTTTTCGATGCTGGTTTTGCCGAAGATACCGGTACTAACTTAGTGGGTGAGAGTGCCGGTATGATGCATGATAGAAGCCGTTGGTCTAAGTTCGAGTTAGCAACACTTTCTTGGGGCGCGGGTTTAGCCATTACCCCAGCACAATTAACACGGTTTTATATGGCCCTTGCCAATGGCGGCATTAAACGTAAATTGTCGATTATTAAAATTGATGAGCAAAATATAGCGCCTGAAGACCAAGAAAGAATTTTTTCCGAAGAGAACAGTATTGCTATTACCCATATGCTCGAAGCTGTGGTTGATGCACATGTACCAAAAGCAAAAGTGGATGGCTATCGTGTTGGTGGCAAAACCGGTACCTCAATCAAAGCGGTTGCAGGTGGTTATGGTAACGAATATGTTGCTTTTTTTGCCGGTATGGCGCCAATATCAAACCCTGAAATAGTGGTGGTGGTGGTCATTAATGAACCGGGTGGTGATTTATATCATGGCGGCGATATAGCCGCGCCAGTATTCTCTCGGGTAATGAAAGGTGCGCTACGGGTGTTAAATATTGCCCCTGATGCGCAAAATATACATGCGGTTAATCAGTCAACTGAGACCACAGGCGCTGAGAAAGCAATAACGGCAGGAGAGCATCATGCCTAAACCTGCCACACAAAATATCATCGCATCTTTAGCGCAATTTGGCATTACTCTAACAAATACTCTTGCTTTAGATGGTTTTGTCGGCGACCTGCATAACGATAGTCGATTGCTTGTTACCGGTGATATTTTCTGCGCCATTATTGGCCACCAGCAAGATGGTCGCCAATATATTGAGCAAGCGCTTAAGCAAGGCGTTAAGTTAGTTATTCGTGAGTGTGACAGTGCAGCTGAACACGGTGAACTCGTTATTGCCTCAAACGGCAACGGTGTCGTTATCGTTAATTTTTATCAACTTAACCAGCATTTATTTACCTTAACTAAACATTATTATCAAGCGCCACAAAAGCATATGACCATAGTGGGCATTACCGGCACCAACGGTAAAACGACCACCAGTCAGTTATTAGCTCAGCTGTTTACTCACGCCAATAAACCTTGCGCTGTTATTGGTACTAATGGTGCGGGTAGTATTGATAAACTAGCACCGATAGAAAATACTACCCCT
Source organism: Colwellia sp. MT41 (assembly GCF_001444365.1). NCBI lineage: Bacteria > Pseudomonadati > Pseudomonadota > Gammaproteobacteria > Alteromonadales > Colwelliaceae > Colwellia > Colwellia sp. MT41. The sequence continues at coordinate 3,680,860 of NZ_CP013145.1, read as the reverse complement.
GGCGCTTGTCAATTACATCAATTATTCAACCGTTTTATTGATGAGCACTCTGTCCATGGCAAGTTTAGTCATGTCGCCATGGAAGTCTCTTCCCATGCTTTATCACAACAACGTGTACAAGCCGATTTGTTTGATATTGCTGTGTTTACCAACTTGAGTCGTGACCATCTTGATTATCATGACTCTATGGCTAGTTATGGTGCAGCTAAAAAACAGATTTTTACCGGTGATAATCGTCAAGTTGCCGTGGTGAATTTTGATGATGAACAAGCAAAGAACTGGCTGAAAAATTGGCCAGAGCAACAAGTGCTTTGGCTTTATGGTCGTGCTGATAACATAGAATGTAATCAGCATTTTGTCACCGCTAAGCATATTAAACATCATAGTCATGGCGTCTCTTTTACCCTCACAAGTCATTTAGGCCGTGTTGTTATTAGCAGTCCATTATTGGGCGATTTTAATATTGATAATCTACTGGCGGCAATCTGCGTCTTACTTATTCAAGGTACGCCATTAAGCGAACTCCCTGATTTAGTTAGACAGGTCAGTGCTATTGCTGGTCGAATGGAAGTCACGAGTGCTAATAACTTAGCGACCGCCGTGGTCGATTATGCCCATACACCCGATGCGTTAGAAAAAGCACTACAAGCCTGTCGTCAACATTGCTCAGGAAAACTTTATGTGGTGTTTGGCTGTGGCGGCGATAGAGATAAAGGTAAGAGACCCTTGATGGCACAAGCCGCAGAAAAATATGCCGACTGTGTTGTTGTTACTAATGATAACCCGCGCAGTGAAGATGCTCAGTTGATAGCCAACGATATTATCGCCGGTTTTACCCATCCGGATGCCGATACAATAACCATTATTTTAGCAAGAGAGCAAGCCGTATTGACTACACTGAAAACAGCCCAAGCTGGCGATATGGTCTTATTGGCAGGTAAAGGTCATGAAGATTATGTCATTGTCGCCAAATATGATGAACATGGCGTCATCATAGGCACGGAAAAATTAGCCTATAACGAGCGTTTAGTGGTAGCAAATTTTTATCAACAGCACGCTAGCTTGGCCACATTGCCTAATAAGGCAAAGATATGATTGTTATTTCATTGCCAACGTTAGCAGAGATTACTGCTGGCCAACTCATTGTAGCAGCAAATAATACCTCACTCAGTATCGATGATTTGGTTATTGATGATTTAGTGACCGATAGCCGCGCAATCGATAAAAACTCAACCAAGATCTCCGCTTTTCTTGCCCTTAAAGGCCCTAATTTTGATGGTCATCGCTTTGCACAACAAGTGATCGAACAAGGTTGTCAGTTACTTATTGTCGATCATCACTTGAGCGAGGTGATTGATACCGCACAATTGGTGGTTAGTGATACCCGGATTGCTTTAGGTAAAATTGCCGCTTATGTTAAAAAAGAGCTTGCGCCTAAAACTGTTGCTATCACGGGTAGTAGTGGTAAAACCACGGTCAAAGAAATGGTCGCCGCTATATTGTCGCGTCTAGGAAAAGTGCTGGCAACTCAAGGTAACTTTAATAACGATATTGGCGTGCCGTTAACTTTACTGCGTTTGGATAGCAGCCACGATTTTGCGGTTATTGAAATGGGTGCTAATCATCTCGGTGAAATTGCCTATACCACAGCGTTAACCCAACCTGATGTTGCCGTGATTAATAATATTGCTGCCGCGCACTTAGAAGGTTTTGGCGACTTATGTGGTGTTGCTCGTGCTAAAGGTGAAATATTCTCAGGTCTTGGTGAACATGGCGTTGCCTTATATAACCAAGACAGCCAATACAGCGATAAATGGCAATGGCGCTTAGAAGGTAAAGCAGTACGTACTTTTTCATGTATTAATTCTTCACCTGAAGGTAAGGCCCATTGTTATAGCGAAAATGTCAACTTAGATGAAAATGGCTACGCTACTTTTACGTTAAAAACAACGCAGGGCAGTTGTGACATTCACTTAACCGTACCGGGTAAACATAATGTTTGTAATGCGGTTGCTGCGGCTTGTATTGCCTTAGAATTTGGCGCCAGCCTTGACGATATCTGTTTAGGTTTAGCGAAAATGCAGCCAGTTAAAGGGCGACTAAATTTATATCAATTGCATGATAAAAAAACCGCTTGTCACATCAAACTCATTGATGATAGCTATAACGCTAATCTAGAGTCGGCTAAAGCTGCCGCTCAGTTATTATCAAGTTACCCAGGTAAAAAAATACTTATCTTAGGTGATATGGCTGAGCTGGGTACTGACGCGCGTAGTTATCACCAAGAGCTGGGCGAGTTTGCTAAAAGTTTACAGTTAAATACTTTATTGTCCTTAGGTGTGCTAAGTCAAAGTGCAAGTGATGCCTTTGCCAAGGACAATGATCAAAGTGAACAAAGTCAACATTTTAGCCAGAGAGCTGAGTTGATGGCTCATTTGCTTACCATGCTAAATCAGCAATTATCGGCTGGTCAGCAAGATATTGCCATTTTAGTTAAAGGCTCCCGTAGTGCTCATATGGAGCATGTAGTAACAGAAATCACTCACTGGTTTGAACAAATGAATAGTCAAGAAAGTCCTAATCAAGCAATGAATGTTAGTAAAGAAAATAACGCTAGTGAAAATATGAATGCTAGTAAAAATCAATGTAAAGAAGGTAAAGCTTAATGTTATTGTGGTTAGGTGAGTTTTTGACTCCATATTATTCCGGGTTTAATGTTTTTTCTTATTTAACCTTTCGCGCCATTATCAGCACGCTAACCTCGCTGTTTATATCCTTATATTTTGGCCCAAAACTTATTCGTTATTTGCAAAAGATGCAAATTGGTCAAACGATAAGAGAGGATGGCCCAGCAAGTCATTTATCTAAATCTGGTACACCAACGATGGGCGGTTTATTAATACTCGCCTCCATTGTGATCAGTGTTTTACTGTGGGCCGATTTAAGCAATATTTATGTCTGGGTGGTGCTATTTGTCGTGGTGAGTTTTGGCGCCATTGGTTTTGTTGATGATTACCGAAAAGTCATTCGTAAAGATGCTAATGGCCTGATTGCTCGCTGGAAATATTTTTGGCAAAGCGTTATCGGTTTAAGCACAGCACTGTTTTTATATTATATTGCTCAGGGCCCAAATGAAACTGCATTGTTAATACCCTTTATGAAAGAGCTATTACCTCAGCTAGGTATTTTTTATGTGGTAATGACCTATTTTGTTATTGTTGGTACTTCAAATGCCGTTAATTTAACTGATGGTCTTGATGGTTTAGCCATAGTGCCAACTATTATGGTTGCCGGCGCTTTTGCTTTGTTTGCCTATGTCACGGGTAATGTTAACTTTGCCAGCTACCTTAATCTTCCCCATATTGCTTTAACTAGTGAGCTGGTGGTGGTTTGTACCGCTATTGTTGGCGCGGGATTAGGCTTTTTGTGGTTTAACACCTACCCAGCGCAACTCTTTATGGGCGATGTTGGCTCACTTGCTTTAGGTGCTGGACTTGGTGTTATTGCCGTGCTGGTGCGCCAAGAGTTGGTGTTATTTATTATGGGTGGTGTTTTTGTTATGGAGACCATCTCGGTTATTTTACAAGTTGGTTCATATAAATTGCGTGGTCAACGTATTTTCCGTATGGCGCCCATTCATCACCACTATGAATTAAAAGGCTGGCCTGAGCCGCGAGTCATTGTACGTTTTTGGATTATTTCATTGGTATTAGTACTGATAGGTTTAGCGACACTTAAGTTGCGATAACACTAGATTAAGCAAATAGCATTAAATAAATAGCGATAAGTATAATAAGGTAAATCAACATAAATTATGACTTGGTTAACAGCGTTTAAAGATAAAAATATTGTTGTGCTTGGTGCTGGAATGACGGGTTTGTCATGCCTACGCTTTTTGCATGGGCAAGGTTTGTCATTTGCTGTTAATGATTCACGCATTATGCCTTTTGCTAATGCTGAGCAACAAGCTCAATACCAGCAGGATTTTCCCCAGGCTAAATTTATTTTCGGACAATGGCAGCAAAGCCTAATTGCCCATGCCGATATCATTATCACTAGCCCTGGTATTGATTTAGCTGGCGAGGGTATTACGGCACTTATTTCATCACATTGCCACGTTATGGGTGATATTGAATTATTTTGTCTAGTCAATAATAGCCGCACTACCCCCATGAAAATATTGGCTGTAACGGGCTCTAATGGCAAGTCTACCGTAGTGTCACTGCTGGCTTACCTAGCGCAAAGCCTTAGCATTAATGCGGCATTGGCGGGTAACATAGGTGAACCAATACTCGATTTACTGCAACCTGAGCAAGCCAGCGACAGCTGGTCTACTAATCAGCCAGATATTGTCATTGTCGAACTGTCCAGCTTTCAACTAGAAACACTCACTAGCATGCAAGCCATTGCCGCTAGTGTGCTAAATTTGACGGACGATCATTTAGATCGCCATAAAACCTTAGCTAATTATCAGGCCATTAAACAAGGTATATACCGACAAGCTAAAATTGCCGTGGTTAATAGGGACGATCAAGCGACTAACACTTTAGTGGCCGGACAAAAAATCATTTCATTTGGTTTAAGTAAGCCAGAGCAAGGCCAGTTTGGTCTGGCTGTAATTGATCACCAGCAGATGTTGATGTTTGGTGAGCAAGCATTAATTTCGAGCCAGCTATTACCCCTAGCCGGTAGGCATAATGCCTTAAATTATATGGCGGCTTTGGCGCTTGGTTATAGCGCTGGTTGGTCTTTATCTGCCATGGTTAAACAACTGTCGGGATTTATCGGCTTAGCTCATCGTTGTCAACGTGTTGTCAGTGACGATGGTATTCAATGGATTAATGATTCGAAAGCCACCAATGTAGGGGCTACCCTAGCCGCGATCACTGGCCTGGCGCCGACGCTGGCTGATAACAATAAATTAATACTTATTGCTGGCGGTGACGGCAAAGGCGCTGATTTCTCCACCCTTAAAACTATCTTCAAGGCTGAAGTCAGTCAGTTGATCACTTTAGGCAAAGATGGCGATAAAATTGCGGACTTAGTCAGTGATGCCATTGTTGTTGAGACCCTGTTGGCTGCGGTACAACAAGCTAAAAAACTAGCGAAACCAGGTGATATGGTACTACTTTCACCCGCTTGTGCCAGTATAGATATGTTCAAAAATTACCTGGACCGAGGTGAGCAATTTATTGCGGCAGTACATGCGCAGGAGGTCTCATGTCGTTAGAAAAAACCATGACCTTAGCAAAAACAATGTCATTAGCAACCACTCAGACAATAAGCAAGGCCATGTCGAAAGTACCAGTGCCGTCATTACCTGCATGGATTAACCGCCGGATGACCGATGCAGATGAATATGGTAGCCGCACGTTTGATCGCAGCTTTATTGTCTTGGGACTGATCATGTATATGGTTGGCCTAGTCATGGTGGCCTCTTCCTCAATACCGGTAGCGGAACGTCTATTTAATAATCCATTTCATTTTGTTATACGTCACGGTATTTATATTGGTTTAAGTCTTGCCATGGCTGGGGTAGCTTTACAAATTCCTATGTCTTGGTGGCATAAAAACAGCAGTTACTTATTAGGTTTTGCCATTGTACTGTTAGTGACAGTATTGCTTATTGGTCGGACAGTAAACGGCTCTACCCGATGGATCGTACTAGGTCCTATTACGGTACAAGCAGCAGAGCCAGCGAAACTATTCTTCTTTTGTTATTTGTCCGCCTATCTAGTACGTCGCCGTGAGCAAGTAATGGAAAACTTAAAAGGCTTTATTAAGCCGTTAATTGTTTTTGCTGTTATGGCCGCCTTATTATTATTACAACCGGATTTAGGCACAGTTATTGTCATGTTCGTCACCACTTTCGGTCTGTTGTTTTTAGCGGGTGCTAAGTTATGGCAATTTATCGCTATGGCTACGGTTGGCGCCACATTGTTAGGTATGCTTGCTTACTTTGAACCCTACCGATGGCGACGAGTAACCAGCTTTTTAGACCCATGGCAAGACCCGTTTGGTAGTGGTTACCAGTTAACACAATCATTAATGGCTTACGGTCGAGGTGAGGTTTTAGGACAGGGTTTAGGTAATAGCATTCAAAAATTAGAGTATTTGCCAGAAGCACATACTGACTTTGTTATGGCGGTTTTAGCCGAAGAATTTGGCTTTGTTGGTATCAGTGTGGTACTGCTGCTGAGTATGACCTTGGTTTACAAAGCGCTTATTCTAGGGCGTTGTGCACTGGCAAAAGAAAAGTATTTTGAAGGTTTTTTAGCGTACTCGATAGGTATTTGGATGTGCTTTCAGGCCGCGGTAAATATTGGTGCAAGTGCTGGTATTGTACCCACTAAGGGCTTAACCATGCCACTGATTAGTTATGGTGGTAGCTCGATGATAGTGATGACCCTAGCGTTAGTGATTTTAATACGTATCGACCACGAAATTCGCTTGCAAAGTATGCAAGCAACCAGCTCAAAAAGAAGTGCTAAGAAAGTTACTAAGCCCAACGAAAAAAAAGTGGTGTTAGCTAATGGTGATTAATAATGGCCAAGAAGACAAGGGTAAAACAAAAACTTTACTGGTGATGGCGGGTGGCACAGGCGGTCATATATTCCCAGGTCTTGCTGTCGCGGATGAACTTCAGGCGCAAGGTTGGCATATTCATTGGTTGGGCACCGCTGACCGAATGGAAGCTAATATCGTTCCTGAACATGGTTATGATATTTCTTTCATTAACATTAGTGGCTTACGAGGTAAAGGCTTGTTAGCAATGTTAGTCATACCCTTTAAGTTACTGCAATCACTGTGCCAAGTTCGACGAGTGCTTAAAGCAGTTAAACCCGATGTGGTGCTAGGAATGGGCGGTTATGCGAGTGCCCCTGGTGGCTTAGCAGCATGGTTAAGTAAAATACCCTTAATTGTCCATGAACAAAATGCGGCCGCGGGCTTAAGTAATCGATTATTAGCGCGCATTGCCAATAAAGTATGCTGCGCTTTTCCTCATGCTTTTGCCCCTGGGGTTGCTGCTGAGGTGGTTGGTAATCCTTTGCGTGTTGCCATTGGCCAGCAAGCAGCGTTAGCTAAGCAACAAGCAGCTAATGAAACTAAGCAGAAAAAAGCGAGTAAAAATATATTAGTGGTTGGTGGCAGTCTTGGCGCGCAAGTGTTAAATGAAGTGATGCCCAGCAGTTTTGCTCGTTTAGCGCGAGGGGATGAAAACTTCTCAATTTGGCACCAAACGGGTGCCAATAAACAAGAAAAAGTCATGGTGTCTTATGCAAAGCTAGGTCTAGCAGCGGATAAGGTAGAAGTTACTGAATTTATCAAGGATATGGCAACAGCCTATCAGTGGGCTGATATTGTTATTTGTCGTGCGGGCGCATTAACCGTGTCAGAATTAGCCATGGCGGCAACACCCGCTATTTTTATACCGCTACCGCACGCGGTCGATGATCACCAAACAAAAAATGCCCTTTATCTGGTTAAACGCGAGGCAGCAAAATTGCTGCCACAAATAGAGTTGAATGAAGGCAGTATCACCGCGTTAATTAGCGAGCTATTTGAGCAACCTGAAACCTTGATAACCATGGCTAAAGCTGCATTTTCCGCAGCAAACAGTGACGCAAGTATAAAAGTAGCAAAATTGTGCCAACAGCTTAGCCAAACAAATGGCGCAGCACTCAGCAATAACGAAGAGAAAATATGATAAAGCAAACTAACTCAAGTACTGGTGCAAGTAAAAGTACTCACGTAACAACTAATTCAAGTAAAGGTAGCAACTTGTACTCAGCTCGCGTGCCTGAAATGCGTCGAGTTAAACGTATCCATTTTGTCGGTATAGGTGGCGCCGGTATGGGCGGGATTGCCGAAGTTTTGCTTAATGAAGGTTATCAAATATCGGGTTCTGACATTGGTGAGAATCAAGTGGTGCAACGCCTCACCAGCCTAGGTGCAAAAATTTTTATCGGTCATCAAGCCGATAACATTAACCAAGCGAGTGTTATTGTCGTTTCTACCGCGATAAGTAGTGATAACCCAGAAATTATCGCCGCAAAAAAATTACGTATTCCTGTGGTTAGACGAGCAGAAATGTTAGCTGAGTTAATGCGCTTTCGTCATGGTATTGCGATTGCTGGTACCCATGGTAAAACAACGACAACCAGTTTAATTGCCAGTATTTTTGCCCAAGGTAAATTAGACCCGACGTTTGTTATCGGTGGTTTACTCAACAGTGCCGGTACCAATGCCCGCTTAGGTAGTAGCCGTTATTTGATTGCTGAAGCAGATGAAAGTGATGCGTCATTTTTACACTTACAACCTATGGTTTCCGTCATCACTAATATCGATGCCGACCATATGGAAACTTACGGCGGGGATTTTGAAAAGCTCAAAGACACTTACATAGAGTTTTTACATAACTTGCCATTTTATGGTCTAGCGGTTGTTTGTATAGATAATCCGGTAGTACGTGAATTATTACCACGAATTAGCCGTCAAGTGATCACCTATGGTTTTTCTGCAGATGCCGATGTTAGAGCGGTAAATTACCAACAAGAGGGTGCCGTTAGTCATTTTACCGTAGAAGTAGCAGGGCAAGCACCGCTAGCTATGAGCGTAAACTTACCGGGTCAACATAATGTTCTAAATGCTTTGGCTAGTGTCGCCGTGGCCAAAGACGAAGGTGTAAGTGATGAAGATATATGCCAAGCATTGGCTGAATTTGCCGGCATTGGTCGACGTTTTGAGCAGCTGCCTAGTTTTACTACAGAGGCAGGCAATATGTTGTTTGTTGATGATTATGGCCATCATCCGAGTGAAGTAAAAGCCACTATATTGGCTATACGCCAAGGTTGGCCAGGTAGACGTTTAGTGATGATTTTTCAACCCCATAGATATTCTCGTACGCGCGATTTATATGAAGACTTTGTCGAAGTCCTTTCAGAGGTCGACTGCCTGTTTTTACTCGATGTTTATGCGGCGGGAGAAAAGCCAATTGCGTCGGCAGACAGTAAAAGTTTAGCAAGGTCTATTAGACAGCGCGGTCAAGTGGAGCCTATTTATGTCAGTGATGTCGATAAATTAGCCGAGCTGTTAGTTACGCAATTACAAGATAACGATATGGTGATCACCCAAGGCGCCGGCAGTATCGGCGCTGTTGCTAAGAATTTAGCCGAGCATAGTTTGTTGCATGTTAACTCAGCTGCTAAAGGTGCTCAGTAATGGTTAGTGCTTGGCAATCTTCAATAGCCGATTCATTGGCACAGCTAAAGCAAGAAAAAATTGCTGTGCTTTATGGTGGTAATTCAGCGGAGCGAGAAGTTTCACTTAATTCAGGGCAAGCCATTGCCAAAGGTCTTGAGCAAGCAGGTTTTGATGTGGTGTTAATCGATACCAAATTTGTGCCCTTGACTGACTTATTGAGTAAAAAAGTAAAGCGTGTTTTTATTGCCCTGCATGGTCGGGGTGGTGAAGATGGTTGTGTGCAAGGTGCGCTGGAGTATTTGGGCATTCCCTATACTGGCTCAAATGTTTTAGGCTCTTCACTTTCTATGGATAAGGTACGTAGTAAACAGATTTTTAAAGCCTGTGGCTTACCAACGGCAGCCTTTGCTGTTGTTAATAAAGCCGACTTTGCCCAATTATCATTAGCAAATATTCTTGCTGATTTAGGGGGTAGAGTCATGGTAAAACCCGCCAATGAGGGCTCAAGTATTGGCATGGCACAGGCACAAACTGTTGAGCAACTGCATAATGCCTTGATTGAGGCTTTTGGTTTTGACCAGCAGGTATTGCTTGAAGCCTGGATTGATGGCCCTGAATATACCGTTGCTATTTTAGGTGATCAGGCCTTGCCGGTGATTCATATGGAAACACCACGTGAATTTTATGATTATGAAGCAAAATATCAGTCGACAAGTACACAATATCATTGTCCATGTGATTTAAGTGAACGTGATGAAAATGAATTAAAAGCCTTGTCTGTTAAAGCCTTTAATGCCACAGGCGCGCGTGGCTGGGGACGGGTTGATATCATGCGTAATAATAAGGGCGAATGGCAGATATTAGAAGTGAATACGGTGCCAGGAATGACGGAAACATCACTAGTGCCCAAAGCCGCCAAGGTATTTGGCTTGAATTTTAGTGAGCTGGTGACACAAATATTACGGCTGAGTGTCAAGGAGTAAGGCGGCTATTGTGACTAATAAACGGCAGAACATTATAGAAAAAACCGCTCGGCAAGGCGAGGCGCATACCCTGTCTTTTGGCTTGGGTTTGTTGTTTTTTATTGCAGTGTTAGTTAGCTTGATAGCCATCAGTTGGTGGCTTGTTAAGCATTTTGTTGGTCAAGAAAGTTCGCCGGTGACCGCTATCGTCATATCAGGGGAAATGCCCTATAGCCAACGTAGCGATATTATTAATGCTATTGCACCGGTGAATATGGGCAATTTTTTCCAAGTTGACGTCAACGAAGTGCAACGTTATGTGCTTACCTTACCTTGGGTTTACTCGGTAGCAGTAAGAAAGCAGTGGCCAAATGAAGTAAAGATTTATGTGGTTGATCAAAACCCAGTGGCAGTATGGAATGGCAATTTTTTAATCAATCAACTTGGTCAGGTTTTTCAGGCGGATATAGGTCGGGTTAAACATTACCTGCCTAGCTTTTTTGGCCCAGAGGGAAGTGAATTGTTAGCACTTAAAAATTACAGAGATTTCAATGAGCTACTTGCTTTTATATCACTAACAATTGATGAGTTAGTGTTGAGTGAACGCTTCTCTTGGCAGTTAACCTTGGATGATGGCGTGACCTTAAATTTAGGTCGAGAAGAGCGGGTTGAACGTATTCAACGTTTCATGGATGTTTACCCATTAATCAAAGCGCAACTAAAAGCAAAAATAATTGCGGAAAAACAGCAAAATCAGGCGGTTGATTACATCGATTTACGGTATGATACTGGATTGGCTGTTGGTTGGAAAAAACTGGATAAAATTAGCCAAAATAAATTGCTAAAAAATAATGATAATAATCAGCGCAATCAGCGCCATCAGTTAAGAGTTTAAGTTAAATGTCTAAAGCAGCAGAAAGAAAATTAGTGGTTGGCCTTGATATAGGCACCTCCAAAATATCTGTCGCCGTCGGGGAGATCACACCAGACAACCAGTTAAGTATTATTGGTGTCGGTAATCAGCCTGCTCGTGGTATGGATAAAGGCGGAGTAAATGACTTGAATCTTGTTATTCAAGCAATCCAACGCGCCATTAATGAAGCTGAGTTGATGGCTGACTGTCAAATAAGCTCTATTTATTTAGGCATTTCGGGCAAACATATCAGTTGCCAAAATGAAAATGGCATGGTGCCAATTAATGACAATGAAGTCATTCAAGAAGATGTAGACAATGTTATTCACACTGCGCGTTCAGTTCCTATTTCAGCAGAGCGCCGCATGTTACACGTGCTACCACAAGAATACAGTATTGATTGTCAAGACGGCATTAAAAGCCCTATTGGTATGTCTGGTGTGCGCATGGAAGCCAAAGTGCATATCATTACTTGTGCCAATGATATGGCGAAAAATTTAGTTAAATGTGTGGAACGTTGCGATTTAACCGCGGACCAATTGATTTTTTCCGCGCTAGCTTCAAGTTATGCGGTGTTAACCGATGATGAGAAAGAGTTAGGTGTGTGTGTCGTGGATATGGGCGCTGGCACTATGGATATTTCAGTTTTTACCGGCGGTACCTTACGACATACGGCAGTAATACCTGTGGCAGGTAATCAAGTCACCAGTGATATTTCTAAAATATTTAGAACGCCATTAAGTCATGCGGAAGATATTAAAGTGCAGTATGCCTGTGCTTTTAAGCAATTAGTTAGCATGGAAGAAAGTATTGAGGTGCCAAGTGTTGGTGGTCGTCCTGCGCGTTCAATGTCACGGCATACCTTATCCGAAGTTGTGGAGCCAAGGTATCAAGAGTTATTTGAGCTAATTCAAGAAGAAATTAGAGAATCAGGTTTAGCCGACCAAATTGCTGCCGGCTATGTCTTAACCGGTGGCACAGCAAAAATGGAAGGTGTACTGGAGTTTGCCGAAGAAATTTTTCAAATGCCCGTTCGTATTGCCTGTCCTTTATCAGTACAAGGGCTAAAAGAATATGTTAATGACCCTAGCTATGCCACGGTTGTTGGTCTTTTGCATTATGGTATGCAAGCCGCCAATGAAGTAGATAGCTTAAGTAAAAAACGCGAAAGTGTGGGTGATTTTTGGTCAAGAATTCATGCCTGGTTTAAAGGCGAATTCTAAAAGCTAGTTTAAAAGAATTTTGTTGTAAGCTGTTAAATGGAAATAACAGCTATCTCGAATTGTTGTTAAAAGTAACAGTTGGCAACAGTTTATTTGGTATTTAAAGTTATTGTAAGTAAAACGGAGAGATATAATGTTTGAATTAATGGAAGACCATAACGAAGAAGCGATAATTAAAGTTATCGGTGTTGGTGGCGGTGGTGGTAATGCTGTTGAACACATGGTTTCACAAACGATTGAAGGTGTTGAGTTTATTACGGCAAATACCGACGCGCAAGCGTTACGTAACTCTTCTGCTGATGTAACCTTACAGATTGGTGCCAATGTAACTAAAGGCCTAGGCGCGGGCGCAAACCCGGAAGTTGGCCGTTGTGCCGCTGAAGAAGATAGAGAAGCTATCAAGCAAGTCCTACAAGGTGCTGATATGATCTTTATCGCCGCTGGTATGGGCGGCGGTACAGGTACAGGTGCTGCACCTGTGGTTGCTGAAATAGCGAAAGAAATGGGTATTCTGACCGTTGCGGTAGTCACTAAACCCTTCCCGTTTGAAGGTAAAAAACGCATGAACTATGCCGAGCAAGGCATTGAGTTTTTATCTAAAAACGTTGACTCACTTATTACTATCCCAAATGAAAAACTGCTGAAAGTACTTGGTCCAGGAACAAGTTTATTAGATGCCTTTAAAGCGGCTAATGATGTTTTACTTGGCGCGGTGCAAGGTATTGCTGAGTTAATTACCCGTCCCGGTTTAATTAACGTGGATTTTGCCGATGTACGCACGGTAATGTCTGAAATGGGCACGGCCATGATGGGTTCTGGTACAGCGTCCGGCCCTGATAGAGCTCAAGAAGCGGCTGATGCAGCTATTTCAAGTCCATTACTTGAAGATGTTGATTTAGCCGGTGCTCGCGGTATTTTAGTGAATATTACTGCCGGTATGGACATTAGCATCGATGAGTTTGAGACCGTAGGTAATGCAGTCAAAGCTTTTGCTTCTGAAAATGCTACCGTTGTGGTTGGTGCAGTAATTGACATGGATATGACCGATGAACTTCGTGTGACTGTGGTGGCGACCGGTATTGGCGCTGAAAATAAACCAGATATTACCTTAGTAAACCCTACGCCAATGGTAGAACCTAAAGTTGTTGGTGCTGATTATAGCCCAGCTGCAGCACAGCCAAGTGCCGCAGTTGAGACCGTAACCATGACAGATAGTAACGCCCAAAAAGTGGTTGCCACTGATTTAGATACTTATTTAGATATACCGGCCTTTTTGCGCAAGCAAGCGGACTAATTATTTACTAGGTATCTAGTCATTAGCAAGTAACCAAGTCCTGCTGTCTTAGTTACTTTTGATTTTAGCGCTTATTTTTGGTATATTATGCGCCGGTAAATTGGCTTAGTTGCTTTCACTGCTAAATTTAATATGGGCGGTGGTGGCGGTTAATTCATTTTAACTATGGCTAAAGTGCTGGTAGTGGTTAGTGTTATCTAGCTTAATCGCTCGGTAAAGCATCCATGAAGTAATTGCATTTTTTGCGCAAATAAAAACCAAGGTAAGCGAAGCTGATATGATTAAGCAACGTACATTAAAAACAAGTGTTTCAACCGTAGGTGTTGGTTTACATAAAGGTGAAAAAGTGCAGGTTACTCTCCGTCCTGCACCAGCAAACACCGGTATTGTTTTCCGTCGTATTGATCTTGACCCTGTGGTTGAGATCAAAGCTACACCAGAGGCTGTCGGTGAAACAACGTTATGTACTTGTTTAGTTAACGAGCAGCAAGTTAAGGTTTCAACGGTAGAACACTTACTATCAGCACTTGCCGGCTTAGGCATTGATAACTTAATTATTGATGTTGATTCTGCTGAAATTCCTATTATGGATGGCAGTGCCTTACCTTTTGTTTATTTAATTCAGTCTGTTGGCATTGAGACCTTGAATGCACCCAAACGTTTTTTGCGTATTAAAAAACCAATTCGTGTTGAAGAAGGTGACAAGTGGGCAGAGTTATTGCCTTATGAGGGTTTTAGAGTCAATTTTACTATTGAATTTGACCATCCTGTTATTAAAAAAACCTGTCAAACCATGAGTATGGATTTTTCTAGTTGTTCATATATAAAAGAAATTAGTCGCGCTAGAACCTTTGGTTTTATGAAAGATATTGAGTTCTTACGTTCTCATAATTTAGCCCTGGGCGGTAGCTTAGAAAACGCGATAGTGCTAGATGATTACCGTATGCTAAATAAAAATGAATTACGTTATGATGATGAATTTGTTAAACATAAAATACTCGATGCTATTGGCGATCTTTATATGGGCAGTGCCAGTATTTTAGGGGAATTAAATGCCTTTAAATCTGGCCATGGTTTAAATAACAAGCTACTAAGAAAGGTTTTTAAAGAAACTGACTCTTGGGAGTGGGTAACCTATGAAGATGATAAAGCTTCGCCAATAGAATATCAGGAAATTAACGCCACGGCCTTTTAGCTGTCTTGCTAATTTCTTATAAGGTGAGCACTTAGCACAGTGTTTCTTGCGTTTAATTCTTCAGCGGCGCTTATCTTTTTCCCGCGACCCGTGCTAATTTTTCCAGTTTTTCTTTCAAGCCTTTAGGGGCGTTTTTGGCAATAGCTAAAAATTGCTTAGCCGTTTTTTCATTCACTACGCTATTTGCTTGCTCCGTTGTCACTGGCGCAGATTGCTTAAGTTCTGCCCGTATTTTCTCTGTGACTTCATGGCGTTGCTGACGAAAGCCTTGCGGATTCACTTTAATCTCTATCTGGTGAAAATTCCCCTCAGTGCTAGTCTTCAAGGCGTTACATATGTTATTACGTTCAAACTGTAACCTTTGCCCCCACACAGGTGACTTCACTTCAATGATAAGGGTATCTTGGCGGCAATTGGCAATATGCCAAGCATCTACTGGTAAATCAGGGCAAATTTGCCGTACAATGTCCGCCAAGATGGTCAAAGAGTTGGTTTTTGTTTGAATATGTGCCAAAGTGCCAGTCGTTGTTTGCAATAGCGCTGACATATTAATAGGTTTTTTAGATTTTCTAGCCATTGTAACTACCAAAATTCAGTGTCTAAGCATACTGAATAAATTAATCAAATAGAGTCCTATGAGTTTAACACTACTATACCGAGGAAAAAACGTCAGATTTTCAATGCGACTTACTAAATTGCATTGGTTGTCAGCATTGTGCGCGTTTGCCTTAATTTCAGGGTTAATTGTTCACCTCATTGCCAGTAATAAATGGCAACCCAAGGGCGAGCAATACCCTGTAGTAGCACAAGTTAATTCTGTACCAACACTGATAACAGCACAACAAATTACCGCCTTAACCATGAAACTTGCTGAATTACAAAGTCAGGTGTTACGTTTAAATGCCCTGGGTGATCGCTTGGCAGAAGATGCCAATATTCCAGCCAATGAATTTAACTTCAGCCAACTACCCGTCAGTGGCGGACCATTTTCAGGGGCTTATCCGGTAAATAATAAAACCCTTGAACAGCTCTTTATTGATATAGAAGGTTTTACAAGTAAGATAAATTACGAAGAAAAACAATTACAAATGCTTGAATCTTTAACCTTTGGTCACCATATACAAAATAATGCATATTTGTCAGGACGGCCAATTATTAAAGGTTGGTTATCCTCGTATTATGGCGTGCGTAAAGATCCCTTTAACGGTAAACCAACCATGCATAAAGGTGTCGATTTTGCGGGTAAAGAAAATACTGCCATTATTGCCACGGCATCGGGGGTTGTTACTTGGGCAAGCAATCGATATGGCTATGGACAATTGATTGAAATCAATCATGGTGAGGGCTTAGCTACTCGTTATGGTCATAACAAAGATATACTAGTAAATGTCGGTGATGTCGTTAATAAAGGGCAAAAAATTGCACGTATGGGTAGTTCAGGCCGCTCTACTGGCCCGCATGTTCACTATGAGGTTTTACGAAATAATAAACAAATTAATCCAATTGAATTTGTTTATCGCAAAGGGAAGTAGCCGGATAAAACGTTAAACGGTTATCATAATAAATTCACTAAAGGTGGCAGATATACCCGGTACCAAGGTAATAGGTATAGTCACTGATAATTCTCAATAAATGGTTTAAATAAGATGTTTGGAAATTTGTTAACAAAAATATTTGGTAGTCGAAATGATAGATTACTAAAACAAATGAGCAAAGAAGTCGATAAAATAAATGCGCTTGAACCTGTTTTAGAAGTATTAAGTGATGAAGAATTAAAAGCAAAAACCACTGAATTTAAAGAACGCTGTGCTCAAGGTGAATCGATAGAGCAATTATTGCCAGAAGCTTTTGCTGTCGTTCGTGAAGCCAGTAAACGAGTCTTTGGTATGCGCCATTTCGATGTGCAAATGATTGGTGGCATGGTGCTTAATGACGGAAAAATTGCTGAAATGCGTACCGGTGAAGGTAAAACGTTAACGGCAACCTTACCATCATATCTTAACGCGCTAACCGACAAAGGTGTGCATGTCATTACCGTCAATGATTACTTGGCTACCCGTGATGCAGATTGGTGTCGTCCCTTATTTGAATTTCTTGGTTTAACCGTCGGTTGTAATGTCGCCGGTATGACAACTGAGGATAAACAAGCTGCATATCAATCAGATATCACTTACGGTACCAATAACGAATTTGGTTTTGACTATTTACGTGACAATATGGTGTTTTCGCCGCTAGAGCGCTCACAAAAACCACTACATTTTGCCATTATTGATGAAGTCGATTCAATCCTAATTGATGAAGCCAGAACGCCACTTATTATTTCTGGTCAGGCAGAAGATAGCTCAGCACTGTATAAAATTATCAATACGGTTGTGCCCACATTAGTGCAACAAGAAGAAGAAGATAAAGAAGGTGAAGAAAGTACGGGTGATTACACCATTGATGAAAAAGCTAAACAAGTTTATTTAACCGAACGTGGTCAAATTCATATCGAAGAGATCATGGTGGAAAAAGAGCTGTTAACTGCCGGAGATACTTTATTTTCAGCCGCTAATATCACCTTATTACACCATGTTATGGCGGCGCTTCGTGCCCATATGCTGTTTCAAAAAGATGTCGATTATATCTTAAAAGATGGCGAAATAGTTATTGTTGATGAGCACACTGGCCGTACGATGGATGGTCGTCGTTGGTCTGAAGGTCTTCATCAAGCGGTTGAAGCAAAAGAAGGTGTTAATATTCAAAATGAAAACCAGACACTTGCTTCTATTACCTTTCAAAACTACTTCAGAATTTACCAAAAACTGTCAGGTATGACAGGTACTGCCGATACTGAAGCGTTTGAGTTCAATCATATTTATGGACTAGAGACCGTTATTATCCCTACTAATCAGCCGATGATTCGTAATGATATGACTGATTTGATTTACTTAACAAAAGATGAAAAGTTTGAAGCGATTTTAGCTGATATTAAAGATTGTGTGAAACGAGGCCAACCAGTACTTGTTGGTACTATTGCTATTGAGACCTCAGAGTTCCTTTCTGATTTCTTGAAGAAAGAAAAAA
This sequence comes from Colwellia sp. MT41, assembly GCF_001444365.1. Classification (NCBI taxonomy): domain Bacteria; kingdom Pseudomonadati; phylum Pseudomonadota; class Gammaproteobacteria; order Alteromonadales; family Colwelliaceae; genus Colwellia; species Colwellia sp. MT41. Next base: position 3,663,003 of record NZ_CP013145.1, on the reverse strand, counting down.
TTAAGCATAAGGTACTTAATGCTAAATTCCATCAGCAAGAAGCTGAAATCGTCGCCGATGCAGGTAAAGAGGGCGCGGTTACTATTGCTACCAATATGGCCGGTCGTGGTACCGATATCGTTTTAGGTGGTAATTTAGATGCCATAATCGCTAAATTAACTAACCCGAGTGAAGATGACCTTGCCAAAGTTAAAGCGCAGTGGCAAATTGACCATGACAGAGTACTTGAACTCGGTGGTTTACATATAGTAGCCACTGAACGTCATGAATCAAGACGAATTGATAATCAACTTCGTGGTCGTTCAGGACGACAAGGTGATCAAGGCTCGACACGTTTTTACCTATCAATGGAAGATTCATTGATGCGGATATTTGCCTCAGAACGTATTTCTAATATGATGCGTAAATTAGGCATGGAGCACGGTGAAGCAATTGAACACCCTTGGGTGACCCGTAGTATTGAAAATGCTCAGCGTAAAGTTGAAGGTCGTAACTTTGATATGCGTAAACAGTTACTGGAATATGATGATGTTGCCAATGATCAACGTGGTGTCATCTATGAGCAACGTAACGAGTTACTGGATAATGAAGAGATTGGTGACATGGTTAATGCCATTCGCAAGGATGTCATTATTGGTGTTATTGAACAGCATATCCCACCACAATCATTAGACGAAATGTGGAATATTCAGGCGCTTGAAGAGCAATTGAAAGGTGAGTTTGCCACAGAGTTAACCATCGCAAAATGGCTTAAAGAAGATGACAATCTTCATGAAGAAACATTACGCGAAAAAATTATTACTGCCTTTGAGCAAGGTTATAAAGATAAAGAAGCTGCTGTTGGTGCAGATGTTTTACGTCAGTTTGAAAAAGCAGTGATGTTACAGAGCTTAGATTCTCATTGGAAGGAACATTTATCCGCTATGGATCACCTTCGCCAAGGCATTGGTTTACGTGCCCACGCGCAAAAAAATCCTAAGCAAGAGTTTAAACGTGAATCATTTCAGTTGTTTACTGAAATGCTCGATAACTTGAAGTATGACGTTGTCGGCATCTTGTCTAAAGTACAAATTCGCGCTGAGTCAGATGTTGAAGCGGTTGAAGAGCAACATAGAAAGTCAGAAGAAATAGCCATGAACTTTCAACATCAAGCGGCATCAAGCCCAGGTCAACCAGAGCAAGTACCTCGCGTAGGTCGTAATGAGCCATGTCCATGTGGCTCAGGTAAGAAATATAAGCAATGTCATGGCAAATTAGCTTAATTAAATAGCCTAGATATTAAGTAATGCCAGTCAAATGACTGGCATTTTTATTATCTCTATCCGGTCATAAAGAGAAGTGAAGTAATGAATAAAGTTGTACATGTCGCCGTAGGTGTTATTACCAAAAGCTGTAAGGAAAAGGGAACACTGTATTTCTTAACTAAACGCTTAGAACAGGCTCATCAAGGCGGGAAGTGGGAGTTTCCAGGTGGTAAGGTGGAAAATGGTGAAACTATCGCACAAACCCTCGCTAGAGAGCTTAAAGAGGAAGTGGCCATTGATGTGTTATCTTGTCAACTATTGATTAAGGTTGAGCATACCTACCGAGGTAAAGGCGGAGCAGCAGATAAAAGTGTTTGCTTGGATGTTTTTATTGTCGATAATTTTATCGGTGAGCCAAGTGCACAAGAAGGACAAGGTCAGGGCTGGTTTTCACTACCAGCATTACAGTTACTTGAGTTTCCCGCAGCGAACAAAGCCATTATTAGCGAGCTTTTAGCGCAAAGCCACTAGTCAATTTGACTTACTCTGGTTCTACAAAAAAATTATTATTAAGTAAAATGTCGTCTTCTATGGCATCAAGCATTTCTTGAGAGATGGCTGAGTCAACCTGAATAGGCTCGCTAATTTTATTGCTTTCATCTGCCCACTCACCTAAATCAAGCAGCTTACATCGCTCACTACAGAAGGGTCTAAACTCACTACTTGCTTGCCAGATAACGGTTTTTTGGCACTGAGGGCAGGGGACTTTTAAGGTCATGGTTTTATATCATTTTAAAAACTATAAGTAATGTTAATTATACACTAAAGCTTAGCAGATGCTATTAAGAGTAATGGCTATAAAAGCTATCAGCCCTAGCAAAAATGATCGGTTAACAGCGCGCTAATTGAAAGTTTGTTGCTTGATTGGCGTATCTACGGCCAGTGTGTTGGCAGGGCAGCATAAAACGAATGGAATAACGGAATTTGTTACCACTAATTGTCGGATAATATTTGGCATCTAGGGCTAACTTGATCCTTAATAATACCAGTCCCTCACCATTATCTTGATAAAAGCCACTATCAACTTCGATAGTTTCAAATTCAGCGCGCAGACGAATAAATTTAAGCACTATTGCAATAGTAGATGAGATATCACTTAATAAGCTAAGCCATTGTTGAGCTTCTAGCTTTATTGTTTTTTCATCTTGGTGCAGCCAAAAATGTAATTGCGGTAAATCAAAACTAAAACTGCCACCTTGTATGGCAAAGCGCTGCTTTAAAGATGTTAGTAATTTATCTTCTTTTAATTGCATCCAGGTTGGGTTAGGGCTCCTGAGTTTAGCGACTAATTTAACGGTTTCTGCTAAATTCTTGTCGAGTGCGCTGCTATCTACCTCTGGATCTTTTGACCATATTACTAAATTTTGCTCTAGTTTTTCTAAGTCTTTAATTAAATCACCACGGACGTCATTTCGCTCTAAAGTATCAACAATCGAAAATAAGGCATTGAAGAATGATTGATGGTTGTTAACCATAGCCAGTGTATGATTGATACATGAATAGGCCTGAGCAAAGAGTTGCTCAAGTTTTAGGTAATTTCGAATGCGCTCATTGAGCGGGTGTTCATATAAGACGGTAGACATACATAGTTTTGTAATCAGTTAAGCTGAGATTTAAATAAAAAAAGGATTATTTCATTGTTGATTTTTAAAGTATTGTTGTCAAGGCTAAATATTTTTTATCAAGCGATAACACTATTTTTTTGATCTCTGTAAGGCTAACGTTGTCGTTCTTAATGACATCATCAGCTACGGCAAGTCTTTTAGCACGATTGGTCTGACTGGCTAAAATCGCCTTAACTTCAGCTACGGAATTGTTATCTCTAAGTATGGTTCGTGTTACTTGAGTCGCTTCACTGACATCAACTACTAATACACGGTTGACAAGGGGTAATAAATTATTTTCAATTAACAAGGGCGCAACTAAAATACAATAAGGGCTCTTTGCGGCGGCAGTTTTACTGATAAGGCCACTTCGTATTAAAGGGTGCAATAGCTTATTCAACCAAAGTTTATCTGACTCATGGGCAAAGATTCTACTGCGCAATAAGCTGCGGTTGAGTTGGCCATCTACTTGTAGGTAGTTGTCACCAAAATGTTCAGCAATAGCTGTTAATGCGGGGCTGTTAATGGCAACTACTTCTCTGGCAATGATATCTGCATCAATGATCTCAATGCCTAATTCTTGAAAATAATGAGTAATAGTGGATTTACCACTGCCAATACCACCGGTAAGGCCAATAATGAGCTCTGACATGTTAAATAAACTTATAAGTTAGTGTAGTAGCTGTAAGTACCACGACCAAATACCGTCACCCCATAACAAAGTGAGCCAACCCGCTATGGCTAAATAAGGACCAAAAGGAATACCTTGCTGCCTTTGATGGTTTTTGAATAATATTAAGCTAATGCCAACAATAGCACCGACCACGGACGCCATCAAAATAAGCAGTGGCAATAATTGCCAACCTAGCCAAGCACCAAAAACGGCAAATAACTTAAAGTCGCCAAAGCCCATGCCCTCTTTGCCGGTAAATAACTTAAAAATCCAAAAGACAGAAAATAAGCTCATATAACCAACAGCGGCGCCAATAACTGCATCGGTTAGCGGGGCAAATGTACCATTAATATTTATCAATAAACCTAGCCATAATAGTGGTAGGGTAATTTGATCAGGCAATAACATATGATCAAAATCTATCATGGTTAATGTTATTAGGCCCCAGGTAAGTATCAAAGCAAAAAAGGTTTCACTGGTAACGCCAAAATGCTGAGCAACAATAAGGCTTAACAGCATTGTTGATATTTCAACTAGGGGATAGCGTGCAGAAATTGTATTGGCACATTGACTACATTTTCCCTTGAGCATAAGCCAGCTTAGCACAGGAATATTTTCATAAAAGCGGATATTATGGCCGCAACTTGGACAGCTAGAATTAGGTTTGGATAAGGTCATCGCGGTAAGGTTTTTAGCTTTAATATTTTTTACTTCATCGGCTAAAAACTCTCGGCAGTCATGATACCAAGTATATTCCATCATCTTTGGCGTGCGGTAAATTACCACATTTAAAAAGCTGCCGATAGCGAGGGAAAATAATCCAACAGTGAAATAAAACAAAGTGGCAGATTGCTGCATTGATATTAATAAATGATCAAAGAAGGAGGGAATATTATCTAACAAAGGGCTACCTACGTATAAATTTAAGAAGTTTTAGCTAAAGCCGGTGAAAAAGTAGAGAGGCTAGCAGCAATGGAGCCGTATGGCTACGACTCCTCTGATACTGATACTGATACTGAATTTAAATAATCTTGCCAATTTCAAATATTGGTAAGTACATGGCTATGATTAAACCACCAATAACGACACCGAGTACTGCCATGATCATTGGCTCTAATAGAGCAGTTAAACCATCGACGGCATCATCTACTTGCTGCTCGTATACAGTGGCTACTTTCGATAACATGTCGTCAACGGCACCTGACTCTTCACCAATAGCAACCATTTGGATAACCATATCGGGGAATATATTACAGTTACGCATAGCTAGGTTCATTTGCATGCCGGAAGTAACTTCCGCCCGCACCTCAAGAATCGCATCACGAAATACCGCATTACCGGAAGCTCCCGCAGCGGATTCGAGCGCATCAACCAGAGGCACACCGGCGGCAAACGTGGTTGATAGGGTACGAGCATAGCGGGCAACAGCGGCTTTTTTTAATAAATCACCAATCACCGGTAGTTTTAGAATGTTTTTATCGACACTATCACGCAGTGTTTGGCTATTTCTATGGGCGCGTTTAAATAAGAACAATGCCAGGTACAGACCGGCCAAGCCAAAATACCAATAGGCCTGCATAAACTCGGAAATACCTATGACAAATAGCGTAAATCCGGGTAATTCAGCACCAAAACCCGCAAATATCTCCTGAAATACCGGCACAACAAAAATAAGTAAAATTGACGTTACAATTGCCGCTATTACTAACACGGCAATAGGATAAGTCATGGCTTTTTTAATTTTACTTTTTAATGCTTCGGCTTTTTCTTTATAGGTTGCTATACGACCATAGATAGTTTCTAAAGACCCAGATTGTTCACCAGAGGCAACAAGGTCACAATAAAGATCGTCGAAAAAAAGCGGATGAGCACGTAAACAGTCCGATAATGGTATGCCGGAAGATAATTTCACCTCAATATCCGCTAGCAAGGTACGCATATTACCATTGTCGTGTCCCTTGCCAATCATTTGAATGGTTTGTACTAGAGGCACACCAGCGCCTAACATGGTTGCTATTTGGCGGGTAATAAGGGCAATATCCATCGGGGTTATTGCTTTATCACCCCCCATGCCGAATAAAGGCTTGGGCTTTTTCTTGACCCGACTTGGGGTTATGCCTTGTTTACGTAACTGTGCCTTTAGTTCAATGACATTATTGGCCGTTAATTCACCTTTTATTTTTTTACCTTTACGGTTGACGCCATGCCAAATAAAAACTTCTTGTTTTTTTACTTTTTTTTGAGTTCTAGTCGATTTTTTATTTGATGTAATAGCCATAGTTAACCTTGATCCATGAGTTACTCTACTTGTTATTCTTTTTATGAGGGTAGTAAAGTGATATTTATTTAGTAAGTTATCTTGTTAAGTCTAATTAAGTTAACCGAAATTTACTTTAAGAGCTAGTCACGCGGTTAATTTCTTCTAAGCTGGTCATACCATTCATGGCTTTAATTAACCCTGATTGACGTAGGTTGTTGTAGCCTTCTTTTTGACATTGCTTAGCGATATCGAGAGAGTTGCCGCCCTCCATAATAATAGTCGCTATGATTGGACTAATCTTTATCACTTCATAAATTCCTACGCGGCCTTTATAACCGCCAGTACAGTGGCTGCAACCTACCGCTTTAAATAATTTTATCTCGCTAAGTTTATCAGCAGGAAATCCTTCTTCGGCTAATAGCATCTCCGAAAGAGGCTCCTCTTCCTTACACTGAGGGCATAATCTCCGTGCTAATCGCTGGGCTATTATTATTGAAACAGAGCTGGCAACATTATAAGCAGGCACACCCATATTTAATAAACGGGTTAGCGTTTCTGCCGCTGAGTTAGTATGAAGAGTCGATAACACTAAATGACCAGTTTGTGCGGCTTTGATGGAAATCTCAGCGGTTTCAAGGTCTCGTATTTCACCCACCATAATAACATCTGGATCTTGTCGTAAAAAAGAGCGCAGGGCGATGGGGAAGGTTAGACCGGCACGATTATTAATTTGTACCTGGTTAATACCTTCAAGGTTAATTTCGACCGGATCTTCAGCAGTAGAGATATTACGTTCTTCAGTATTGAGAATATTTAACCCGGTATACAAGGATACCGTCTTACCTGAGCCTGTTGGCCCGGTAACTAATATCATGCCTTGTGGCTGCTCTAATGCGTCCATGTATATTTTTTTCTGTTCAGGATCATAACCAAGCATATCGATACCCAGCATGGCACTTGATGAGTCTAGGATACGCATTACAATTTTTTCACCCCACATAGTGGGTAAGGTGCTGACACGAAAATCGATAGATTTTTTCTTTGATAATGCTAATTTTATCCGGCCATCTTGCGGCACCCGTCGCTCAGCGATATCTAATTTAGACATGACTTTTAGGCGCGCAGCCATTCTTGACGCTAGAGCTACAGGAGGTTTAGCTATCTCAGATAATATGCCATCAATACGAAAGCGAATGCGGAATGTTTTTTCATAGGGTTCAAAATGTAAATCAGAAGCGCCTTTTTTAATGGCATCGAGTAAAATCTTGTTAATAAAAACCACAATAGGTGCGTCATCTTCACTATTTGTTTTGTCTTCTTCTTTCTTGGCTTCTGCTACATCTATACCCGCTAACTCTTCGGAATCAATATCACTGATATCTAGGGCATCACTTTCATCTTCTAATACTTTTTCAATACAGGCTTGTAAGCTAGTATCTTCACATAAAACTAACTCAGTGTTGTAGCCAGTATTAAACTGAATTTCTTCTAACGCATCTAGATTCGTGGGATCTGACATAGCAACAAAGAGCACTTTACCCCGCAGATATAGTGGTAGGGCGTTGTGCTTGGTAATTAATTTTTCATTGCGCACACCGTCAGGTACTAAAGTGGTATCAAAATTTGACAGTTGAATTTGTGGATAGCCAAAGCTTTTAGACAGTACTTTGGCGATACTTTTACCATCAAGGTTTTTATTTTCTATTAAAAAACGAATAAATGGCTTACTTTTACCGACAAAATCAGCGGTAATGTCTTCAATTGACTCTAGAGGAATAAGGTTCTGCTTGGATAGTGCCGATAAAACACTGGCTTGTTGATGACTTCCTTTCATAACGTAGGGAGAACCTTTTGAATTAACACATTGAGAAACGACGATTTAAGTCTAACTCAATTAGAAAGAAAAGGGCAAAATAATTACTAGTTAAGCTAGCTATAGTTACTATTAATAATGATAATGCTACGGAGCAATAATAACTTTAGTTTCAGTTACTTATTCACAAGTTCGGCTGTGTTAATAAAGCTTGGAGCACAAATGGAAAAAGCTGTATTCGAGTAGCATAGTAATTTATTATGCGGTTTTGACGATAAAAAGATTGTATAAATGTTTGCTTCTAATAAAAAAAACAAATTAGATTTTCGACCCGACCTTCAAGGGTTAAGAGCGATATCAATTGCCTTAGTCGTATTAGGTCATGCTGGCTTTAGTTTTATGCCCGGCGGCTTTGTTGGTGTTGATGTTTTTTTTGTATTGTCAGGTTTTTTAATCACTAGTCTTTTAGTGAAAGAAATTAATAGCACAGGCAGTATAGATTTTATGCGTTTTTATGCCCGACGATTTAAACGTCTATTGCCTGCCTTAGCAGTAATGCTAGTGGGTTCGTTTGCAGTTGGACTGTCAGTTCTTTCTGTTTGGGAAGTTAAGTCTCAACTAGCGTCATCATCCTATGCGGCTTTATGGTTAAGCAATATTTATTTTGCCTTTAGCCAAGTTGACTATTTTAATGAATTAGCAAAACATGATTTATTTATCCATACTTGGACATTAGGAGTAGAAGAACAGTTTTACTTTTTATGGCCGTTATTACTGTTGATTATTTTTAAATTTAGCCAGAAAAATGTTACTGACGAGCAAGCTACAGCACAAACGATTTTTATTGGCATAAGTTTACTTTTTTTTACTAGCCTAGCACTTTCTCTTTACTGGAGTATGCAGGCACCAAAGCTCGCTTTTTATTTAATGCCAACCCGCATCTGGCAGTTTGCCTTAGGTGGCATTATCTACCTTAAGTTCACAGCGATTAAAAAACGAAATGGTCATATAAATATTGTGGTTAATTATGCATTGCTCGCACTTGGGTTATGCTTCATTGTTATTAGTGCATTACTGTTAACTGCTGATAATGTTTACCCTGGGGTTTGGGCGCTAATTCCAACAGCAGGGGCCGCATTAGTTATAGTGTCAGGTCATAGATTACAGCATAAAAGCAACCTGCTATCTCACCCCGTATTGGTTTGGCTTGGTGATAGGTCTTATTCTTTATATCTTTGGCATTGGCCCATTTTTGCTATTGGATTTTCTTTGGGCTTTAAAGATCAATTATTTCCAATAATGTTTATGATTTTATTATCAATATTAATGGCTATATTGAGTTATAGATTAATTGAATTGCCTTTTTGGCGTGGTAGGTGGTCGGGTGTAAAGGCCGCACGTATAATATTACTTAGTATTTTAGTTATGCTTGCTACTTCTTTTGTTTTTAATAATAAACTTAGCAGCCTTCCTGAGCATAATATCAATAAAGCTTTAAGCTTTCCTAAGCATAATATGAATAAAGCTTTAAGCCAGCAATGGAGAGCTGATTTACCTATTATTTATCGTATGCCTTGTGATGCGTGGTACGCTAACTCAGAAGTTCAGCCATGTGTGTTTGGCGATGAATCTGCAGCTAAAACGGTGGTTTTATTGGGAGATAGTATTGGTGCACAATGGTTCTCTGTTCTCCCTGAATTATTTCCCACCCCCGAATGGCGTATTATTGTCTATACAAAATCCTCTTGCCCGATAGTCGATGAAGATTATTTTTACCAACGTATTAAGAAAATCTATCAGGTCTGTAGTGATTGGCGAGCTAAAGTAATCACACGATTAAAGATAATCAAGCCAGACATTATTATTATGGGTAGTGGGGCTAATAAGTATTTTACAGCAGAGCAATGGATTACAGGTAGTGAAAAAATATTTAAATCACTTTCTCAAGTATCAAGAAATGTTTTTGTTATTCCTGGTACACCAAGCTTAGGTTTTGATGGACCAAGTTGTGTAACTAGAAACCTTTCACCGGATGGGCGCGTTAATCTTGACGGCTGTAAGGTGGCAAATCGTCTAAAACATGTTGACTTAGTGAGTAATTATCTCCACCGAGCAGCTAGTTTATTTGAAAATGTTAATGTAATCGATTTAAATGATTTAGTTTGTCCTGATGGCGTTTGCAATGCTATAAGCGAAAATGGAGTGGTCGTGTTTAGAGATAGTCAGCACTTAACGGATAGTTTTGTTAAGCAACAAATACCAGAAATTAAAAAACGATTAAATAAATACTTGATGAAAAATGAGTAAAGTAATGTTAGGCGTTGTAGCTAAAATCAGCATGGAAACTAGTGATTTACTGGGGATTCTACTATTTATTTAAACTTTATCTTTAGTATTGCTTACGCTTTTTTTGTACTGAGCTTTCTACTGGATTTGTTGCATTAGTAACTTTTTCAGTTGTAATAGGGGCTATGTCCAACTTTGGCATAGCCTAAACCAAAATGCGATATCGCAGTAGCCCAATTTTGGCGTTTTGACAGGTCATTCTCCTCTATAATAGCCTCAATTGCCTACTAGTATAAATATCTCAGCGTATCTTGGATGTGAAAAGAAAACATACCTTATGGATTAAATGTTAATATTTAATCCTCTTTATCCCTCTCCTATCTTTATGCCTATGAGTAAAATATTACGTTCTACGGTGTGGACAACTGCTTCAACAGTTATCAATATTGGCTTATTACTACTGCAACTATCAATATTAACTCGGTATATTAGTGCAGATGTTTTTGGTCAAATTGCCATTATTAATCTTTTTATTGAAATATTTACCGTATTTGCTCTGGGAGGCGTTTCAAATTTCGTTATCTACAAAAAAGAATTAACCCAGCCTCAGCATAATAGTATTTTTTTATTAGCTTTAGCTTCAGGTTTTTTGACGTTTATTATTTTCTTTTTGTTGGCACCAGTATTAGCTTTTTTATGGGGTATAGATGCCATTACCGTCCCATTGCAAATAATCGCTGTTATATTACCTATTTCAGCCATGGCAGCACAGTATCAAGCGGTAGCATTAAAGCGATTTTTGCATGCAACTGTGGCTAAAGTGGAAATTGTCGCAAGATTCTCAGCCTTTATTATTGCTTTACTTACCATTGAGTTAGGTCTTTATTGCTTAGTTTCGGCGATGGTGAGTTATCAATTATTTCGTTTACTCGGTTTTATTTTTGTTTTTAGCCGTGAAGTGAATTTTTCACTAAAATTTGAAACGAATATTATTAAAGAGGCGGTATCTTTTGGTACATACGATATAGGGGGGCAAGCTTTAAATATAGTGCGTCGACAACTCGACGTATTAATACTATCGCTTACCTTACCCTTGAATGAATTAGGGATTTACCACATCATCAAACAATTAGCGAGTCGGCCCGCCCAAGCATTACAGCCTATTGTTAATAAAATAGCGTTCCCCGCATTTAGCCAAGAACAAAAAAACATTAAAATATTATCTTCATTATTTGTGGATATATATACAATACAATGGTTTGCTTTGGCCTTATTTTATGCTCCCATGGTTGTAGCCTCTGAATTGGTCGCTGCAATTTTGTTTGGCTCAAACATAGCGGAATATCATTGGGTGTTATCTGCTTTAGCTTTGTTTTGGTGTGTGCGTGTTGGATTTGGAAATTTAACAGGCCCTTTGACCCAAGCAGTAGGAAAAACAAAATTCGGTTATTATTGGAATTTATGCTTACTCCCTTTAAGTGCCATTATTATGTTTTTGTCTGCTCAATTTGGTTTGTTGGAACTGGCAATTACTCTTTTTGCATTTAAATTATGTCTATTGCCCGCGATAAAAATTTTAGTACTAGATAGAATTATTAAAATAAGCTTTATGCAACTCATTAAGCCCGTGGTTATATTCTTACTTCCTTTAATGTTAATTCAATCTGTAGTTCTATATGCAGGAAATATGTTTTATCCCTTACAATATCACATACATTTAATTACATTGACAATTTCATTATGCAGTATGGGCCTCTTTTATATAACAAAGAACAAGCAGTTAAAAAACAGCCTGATTCGCTTAAAAGAACTGGCATAAAGATGTTTATCGTAGAAGTTATTTTTACTATCCAATAATGAAAGTACTTCTTTTTTCTTACGTGTGTTTGATTATATTTACCACAATTATACTTCCTACAAAAGCGATAGTCAGAGCAAATTAAGGTAGCTGCTTAACGATTTAGACGACAACTGTCTTGAATAATATAGGTAATTGTCAACAGTGGTTCATACTTCCATATTAAAGGAAGACGAAGTAATTTAATGATAAAAATTTTCAAACTGAACCGTCCAATAACGATTTGTATAATTGAGTTATGAGTAAAGCCGTTTGATTAATATTGTTCTTGTTAATTATTTTATCTCTGTAGCGTTGAAATTCTTGCCAATTTATTGAAGACCAACTTGAAATGAAAACTTGAATAGAATCTGCAATAGCTTGAGCGGACTTTTGTTTTACTATTTTGACAAAACGCTCATTTTTTTGATGGAGTATTTCAGACATACCTCCAGAGTCGGTAATAATAACAGGTTTCCCCGTTGCTATTGCTTCTAAAATAGCAATACCAAAGCTTTCAGCTTGTCCTGTAGGTAAAGTAAAGGAAGGGTGGGCATAAATATCGCTATCTTGGATGATGCTTGCCACCGTTTTATGGGCAATTGCGCCATGGAAAGTGACTTGTTTCTCAATACCTAGTGTTTTTGCAAGCATAATGCATTCTTGCTGCAGCTCACCATCGCCAATTAAATCTAAGGTTATCTGGGTCATACCTTGCTTTTTTAATAAATGTATTGCCTCTAATAAATACTTTTGTTCTTTGACGTCAATAAATCTACCCACGTGTGCAATTTTAAAAGCTCGTTGATCAATAATTTTTTTAGGAGGGGTATATTTAAATAACTTCGAATTGAAGCCGTTGGGGACCACAATGATTTTTTCATTAGGAATTGATAGGGATTTAATAACCTTTTGTTTTAAAAAAATACTTGGACATGTAAAAATTACATTTTTATTTGCGATGAGTTTAATTGTTTCTTTATATTGATTAAATAGCGAATCACAAAAAAACACATCAAAGCCATGTAATGAAATCACCATTGGGATATTTGTGTGAGCATATTTTTGTAAATAATAATTGAAATACGCGGCGGTTCCAAAATGGCAATGGATGATATCTGGTTGGTATTGAAGTAATAACTTTTTTGCATAACTGTAATTGGTATTATGGCAAAAACCACGTTTTTGATTGATAAAATTTAAACTTTTCTTTATTAAAAAATTTGAGCTTCTATGGGAAATATCATCAATAATTGTTTTTTGGTTGGCAAGTACTTCGTGAGCGAAAATGTGTTGTTCAGCGACTAGCGGCTCTAATTGGTTAATTAAATCAGCAATAAAGGTTTGAGACGGAGGTAAATACCTCACGGTATGATGAATAACTTTCATGGTTGATCCTATTGGTTTTTTACCCAAAGTTAGCGTTCAATAAAGCTTAGTATTCCTAATTTAAGTTTTATTTTTAAAAATAACCGGTACCACTTATTATGTAGTGCTACTAATAAAACTTTCAATATTTGAGTGTTGCTAAGGGTTAATTCTGTTTTTCTTTCCATTGTCATTTTATAAGCATGAATTGGTGGCATAGCATCAACTAACATAGTTTTCCAATGAAGTTTTTTGGCCATTACAGGATCTATACCTCGTAATTTATAATACCCTCCAACGACTCTGCGAATCTTTTGTCTCATTTGAGATAACTCACGTCTGGCGGGGTGAAACACAATACAAGTTTCGCCATAGTTTAAGGTAAAGCCATGCTTTACCGCTCTTGAGGTAAATTCATAATCAGCCCCGGAAAATGATTGATCTTGAAAGAGGCCGATATCGTCAATAACATATTTGTTCATGATCACATTGGCAGTAACCGAACGGCCTAGCTGGGCATTTTCTTTTTGAGGGAAAGCTAACACTAATTCAAAGATTTCTAGCCAGGTAGGTGATAAATTAGTTTCGTAAAACATCTTAATGTTTCCTGCGATCAGATCCACGTTAGTGTTTTGTAATGCGGTATAAGCTTGAATTAGCCAATCTTTAGCGGGAATGCAATCACTGTCAGTAAAGGCGATGATATTCCCTTGCGCTATGTTTAACCCGGTGTTTCTTGCTGCATATGAACCAGGCTTTAATTCTTCAATGAAGTTAATAAAGTCATATTGCTGATATTCTTCTACGATTAGGCTATCAATCTTAGTCGAGCCATTATCTACAATGATAATTTCAGCCGATATATTACCTTGCTGGTTAATAAGTGATTTAAGGCATAAATCTAGCCGTTGGTAATCATTGTAAACAGGGATAATGATAGAAATTTGGTATGGCATACTATTTTCCACACTCCTCTTATTTAGAACTCTCGATTAATGATTCATACTGATTGATATATTTTTGTGTCATTAGTTCTAATGAAAACTGATTTTCAACTGTTGCGCGATTATAATCACCAAACGAACTTTTAAACTCAGGGCTGTCAGCTAAGGCTTTTTCTTTTCTATCAGGCTATTGTTCGAGTTCTTTAATCCGCTTTTTATCAGACTCTTTCTCAGGCGTTATCTTTGCCCTTCTAGTCGATTTACTGTGTTACCTGCGAGACAAGTTTATTTCCAGCACCTTTAATAAACCACTGGATTTAACTTACCGCGCCCTGTTTATTTATTCAATTAATTGAGGCGACAACTATCCTGACACAGGGGTAACATGAAGTCTGTTAGTTTATTTATAATTTGTTATTAACTGAATTATACGTGACATCGTTTTTGGGAAATGGCTTAATAAATATAGCTTTATTATTCTTGATGCCGCAGTCTTATTAATGCAAAATTTTAAAGTCTCTAAAATAGATACTTTAACCTTTCTGTTATATAAATCATTAATTCGTTGATAAGTTTTTTCTTTCGTTGATAGCGCATCTTTGTGTTTATTAACGAACTGTTTATAGCCTAAATAGGCATTACTTGATGATGTAATTCTTTCCCTATCATTTGCGGTATTAACTTCATAGGAGGCATTGTTGATAATTTTAGCCGGACCATATTGTTTAATTAACCTAAACCAAAGTTCATAGTCTTGCCATGCATGGAATGAAAGATCATAGCCATTTAGTGCTATCATTCTAGATTTTAAGGTGAAAATTTGATTGCCAATATAATTTCTAACTTTAATGTCGTCAAAACTAATACAGGTAGCTCGATTAAAATTTACTGTTTTATCTTTGCCATTAAATTCAGTATATGAACTTGATAAAAAACTGAATTCATCAGTAAATTCACGAATAAAGTCTAAGATTCTATCAGGATAGAATAAATCATCATCGTCTAAACCAGTAACAAAGTAGCCAGAACAGCTTTTAATTGCTAGGTTACGGGAATATGGCGCTCCTTTAGGTGTATCGTTTCTTAATATTTTTATATTAGAGTAGCTTGTTGCAAGCTGCTCCAGCACTGCTTGGGTATTATCTGAAGACCCATCGTTCACTATAATAATTTCAATGTTTTTATAGCTTTGATTTAATACCGACATAACCGCATTTTTGACTAAATTTTGACGATTATGTGTTGGTATATAAACACTAACTTTATTTTTATCGTTCATAGGGTTCATTTATCATAATGCGAGTTACATTAATTTAAATTTGATTATATAACTCAATATATGCTTTTATCTGAGTGGATTCAGAGAAACGCTCTTTTGCGTTTATGCTTGCATTTAATCTCATGTTAAAACTCACCTCAGGCTCTTTTTGAAGTTTTTTTATAGAAGCTACAAACTCATCAACATTATCTTGCTCACATAGATAGCCTGTTAGCCCTTCTTCAACAATTTCTGGCATAGAAGAGCCGTTAGTCGTAATTATAGGGAGACCACACGCTTGTGCTTCTATCGCGGCTAAGCTTAGTCCTTCTAATCGGGTTGGAAATAATAACGCGTCACTGTTTTGATATGATTTTATTAATTCATCTTGATGATTGATTATGCCTAATGAATGCATGTTATCTGGTATGTTTTTTTTACCATAAAATTTATCAGAGTTTCCGGTGTAATACAGTTCATAATTACCACCTAATTTTTTCATTATTTTTGGTAATAAATCAGAGCCTTTTCTGAAGCTTAAATTACCAACATAGAGTAATTTAAATTTTTTGTTTGTAGGTTTATTGATTGCAGCCGTAAACACTGAACTATCAATCCAATTATGAATAGCACTGATTGCTTTTATATCAAAAATACTTTCATTTTGTTTGGCGGTATAACTACTTACCGCAGTGATCTTAGTCGCAGCTTTAAAAGCGTATTGTTCACAGTATTTCACCCAGATAAAATGATAAATCCGTTGAGCTAAACTCTTGTAACTTGTTAGCTTGGGATCGTGTACACACAGGTGCGAAGTAACAATAATAGGTAACTCTGACGGGATAAACCTTTTATGGAGCCATGAATTAATGTGAACATGTGTTGCCCAAGATGGCGGCTTTGTTTTTTTAACTAGCCAAGGGAGGTATTCAGCATGATGAGGTAACCAAGTTATCTTTGTGCGTACCCCATGCTTTTCTAGTGCTTCAGCAAGGCGTATTGTGAACATATCTGAGCCAGTTCCTGCTTTCACGCAGGGAAACCATATGCCCAGTGGTGTTTGCTTGTTAATTTGGATCATGATTAATTATTGATTCGAGTTTATTGCTGTAATGACGAGTAACTTCTTGCCAACTGAATTTATCTCTTAATTTTATTAAATTTTCTTCTGATAGTATTTTATCTTCAGTAAGACTTTCGCTAACAACTTTAGCTAATAAAGGTGTATTGGTACTAGGAAATACCATTACATTGCACATACCAGCTATTACATCGCTACAAGCGGGAATGTCAGAAACAACCACCGGACAACCACAGGCAAGCGCTTCCACTAACACTAATCCTAAGCCCTCTTGATCGCCAGATTTAGCCTCAATAAATGGTGCGACAAATAGAGCCGCGCATTGATAATATTGGGCTAATTTTCTTTGTGTTATGGCACCTTTGAAAATGATTTTATTTTCTAGGTTTAATGTTTTTACCTGCTCTTTTAGATCCTTTTCTTCAGGGCCAAAGCCAATAATGGTTAAATATGCACTTGGCTGTTGCTTTATTATTTCAGGCATGGCACTGATTAGATAACACAAACCTTTCTTTTCTACTAAGCGACCAACAAATAGAATCTCATTTTTTGATCGAAGAATATCTGTATTAATACTGAAACTCTGCATGTTTACGCCCATGGGCATAACACTTATCTTGTCTTTTTTAACACCCAACTTCATTAATTCTGTTTTCATTACTGAGGAAACTACACTTAAGTGAGTGGCTCGTCGAGCAACAAATGATTTTAATTGTTTAAATAATCTGCCTTTTAAAGCGAATAAATCAGCGCCATGTGAAGTTACTAAAAAAGGGGGGAGCTTTATTACTTTACTTAATAATGCTAAGGCTAAGCCTTGGGGAATTAACCAATGAGCATGTACAACATCGATAGACTTTTGTTTAATCACTTTTCGTATTAATAGGAGTTGAGCAACAAAAAATAATGGTAGCAGTAATAACTTCCAGGGAGACTTTTTTAAATTGCTAACAATGCCACCATCATTAACTAAACTCTCAAAACCTTTGGGAGCATAATGGTAACGAAACACAGATACACCCTCTAGAGTTTCATGTTCTTCCGCGCCGTCTGCATGGGGACAAATAATAATAACATTAAATGTGTCAGTTAAGCGTTTAGCTAATTCATGTACAAAACCAGGTTCGTGATCACCTAGCCATCTAGGGTAAGTAGAAGCTAAAACCAGTAAGTTTTTTTTATTGCTTAAGTTACTCACTGTCTTTATACATCAATGTAGTGATTTGTTCTGAGACCAAGCCAACCATAAAAATAATCAGCGAGGTAGTAAACATCAGCGCACTCATATTGGTAAAGCGACCAGCGGTAAAATAAGTATAACCATAATAACTTAGGCCAGTTAAAAACACCGATGCGGCAATAGGTAAAAATAGCTTTAATGGTGAGTAAAGTGTGCCCACTTTAAAGATAATTAATAAAAATCGTATGCCATCTTTAACCAAGTGAATATGACTATTACTTTCATCTAACCGTTGTGCTGCATGGATTGGTTCATAAGCAACCGAATAACCGGTCCGAAAAAAAGCCATGGTAGATGTAGTGGGATAGGAAAAACCATTGGGTAATAAAGATAAAAATTGACGGAATTTATCTGCGTTTACGGCTCTAAAACCCGAGGTTAAATCTTCAATTTTATGACCTGTCATGTAGCTAGCGAACTTATTATAAAATTTA
Source organism: Colwellia sp. MT41 (assembly GCF_001444365.1). Classification (NCBI taxonomy): domain Bacteria; kingdom Pseudomonadati; phylum Pseudomonadota; class Gammaproteobacteria; order Alteromonadales; family Colwelliaceae; genus Colwellia; species Colwellia sp. MT41. The sequence goes on along the minus strand of NZ_CP013145.1, from coordinate 3,644,901 downwards.
TTGGCAATACTTCGACCTAAACTGGCTTGCGATCCTTTTTGTCTTGCACCCACGACCATATCATAGCCTTGTGCTAGTTTATCGAGTAATCGAGGGATATCCTTAGGGTCGTGTTGACCATCAGCATCCATAAATACAATAATGTCGCCTTCGGCTTGGCGTGCACCTGTTTTTATCGCGGCACCGTTGCCTTTGCTATAGGGGTGATTTATTACTATGGCTCCAGCATTAGTAGCAACTTGTGCAGTATTGTCACTAGAGCCATCATTAATAATAATAATTTCAGCTAGACAAATATCCTCAGAAAAAGATAACTTCTTTAAGTTAGCAATTACTGATGCTATTGATTCTTGTTCATTTTTTGCGGGGATTACTACGGAAATTTTAGTTATCATCATTAATTTCTATAAAATTAGTTGCTGGCTTTTCAGCGCTGATTCTGTTGTTTTTCTCTATTGTTGATTTTACACTTTGAGAAAGATATTCACAGTGTTCTTTCTTAACTTTAGCTATTATCGGGTTTAAGGAAGTTCTTTGGCAAACTTGCTCTTTAATAAAATATTGTGCCGCTATTGTTTGTTGGCTTGCAATTAACATAGACACTAATTCATTGGCTATTATATCGTCGGCTTGCTCATGCCAAGCTAAGTAAAGTAGACGAATGGCTTCGTTACGATTTTGTTCATTTAAAGCAAAGGCATATAAGTTTTGTAAAAAAGGTAATTTTTTATTAAAAGATGATTTTGGTAATTGTAAAAAGGCGGTATTTAGCGTCTTTAATTCAGTCAAGCTAAGGTATTGGCAACTATCATTGGTAATTAATTTGTGTACTTGAGTTAAGCTGGCCGCAACCCCTCTGGCATTTTTAGTCGTTTGTGATAAATACAATAATGCGTGGTAAGCTTCCTCTGTAGCTTGTTTTTCTCCCGAGTAACAAGAGAAAAATAAGGATATAGCTTGGCTACTAGTACAACTATCACATTCGCTAATATGTTTTGCTAATAACTGTTGAGCGGACTCTATTTTTCCTGCTTGTAAATATATATTACTTAAATAAGCAGTTGCCCTTGCGGAGCCGACTTGTTTAGCTTGCCATATTTGTGCTGCAAGATGCGGTTGCCCCCATAATTGCGTGGTTAATAATAAACAAGCGCACAATAACAACCAATATAGACTGAAAGAAATAACCGCTAAGTTTTGGTAACGTTTTTTTACTTTAGTAAAGGTGAAAATTAGCGCCAGACAAGGGCCAAATAAAGCCACATAGTTTCTATGCTCAAAGTAGAGCTCAAGACTGATTACGGTAGATTCTAATAAGTGAGCAGCGAAAAACCATAACACGGCAAAAGCAAATAATGGCTGCTTTAGCCGATAATATAGCGCACTACTCAGCAAGCCTAAAAGCAATAATATAGAAAGTATCGCTTTGTTTGATGACAATAAATTGCTCACCTGTTGATAATTGTCATGAAAAGGGCTAAATGCTGTTATATCGGGTATAAAAGCCAAGTGAAGGTATTCTACTAGTATTTGTGGTTGGGTAAGTAGGCGTTCAATTAAGGTGAAATCTCTATGAGGTAATTCATTACGTGTATTAAAGGTTAGGTAGGCCAAATATAATAACAATGTCATTAAGCCAGCTGTACAAGCTGAGATACGCAATTTTCGACGATACTGTATTGTTGGTACGTTAGCTAATAGTGTTATTTCAAGCACCAAAACAAATATAGGCAATAAAGCACCATTTTCTTTGGAAAACATCGCTAGCAGGGTAAAAGCAATTAAGCCTATAAATTGTAATGGCAGGCCATGGTTATTATGAATATTGTTGGAGCTTTCAACAGACTGTTTATACAAACCATAGCTATAAAGCAGTAAACCCGAGAAAACAAAAAAAGCTGATAAACCTGCCATACGCTGAATCGCGATAAGCGATGTTGAAACCTGGATGGGCAATACCAGCCAAAATGCGCTGACTGTTATTGCTAACCAATAATTGGCTTTTTTTTCGCCTTGGTAGAGTTTTGCGATAAAATAGGTTAATAAGAATACTAATAAACCATTGGCAAGATGTAAAAAGACATTAAAGCTAAAAAAAGCACTGATATTGCCTGTAGAGGTGGCACTTGGCCAATCATTACTATTGACCAAAAAACTTAGCATCGCTATAGGGCGACCTAGCGGCCCAGAGCTTTCGCTAGAGATATAAACTAGGGCTGATTCGAGGTTAGTTATAGTCGCCAGTGGGCTTAATGGACCGACATCATCGTAATAAAAAGCGCCATTGATGCCTGGGTAATATAATAGCGTGATAGTCAATAATAATAACGCAACAAGGGTTGCTTTAATTAAGCCTTTATATTTGGGCGGCGAGAAGGTGATTGGCATTGGTTTTATCATAGCATTGTTTTTTATTATAAAAAAAAGCTCCCGAAGGAGCTTTTAAATAGACCGAAGGCATTTAACCCTCTATTATCTTGCTACAGCGTTTCAGTTGACTCCAACCTGCAGCCAAAAAATTACTTACACCAACCTTTGCCTTGACAAGTACCGCTTTGTACCCAGATTACTGCGCCAACACTCATTTCTGGCGTGATAATATAAGTAATGCTTCCCATACCTTTTACATCCTCTGAGGTAGCTGTTATTTTACCATCATCGTCCATGATAACTGATGCAACCGTAGCGCCTTTATCGGCACCGGCAAGTAATTTTGCTACCGTTGCATCAAGTTTAGCATCTTCTACTTTTCCTTCAATTTGTGCGTACACATTAACCGCAGTTTTTACGCCTGAGGTTGCCGCTATGGTTTCAGAAAATGCAGCTTTTGCAATGTAATCTTGATAAGCAGGTAGTGCTACTGCCGCTAAAATACCGATGATCGCGACAACGATCATTAATTCAATCAGGGTAAAACCCTTTTGTGCGCTTTTTTTCATTTGTTGTAAGTTTTTCATAATTATATTTCCATTTATTTTTACGGGGGCTAACTTCATACTGCGACAAAACTTCTTAAATGTAAAACTTTGTAGCGACTTTTTTTATTTTTATTACTGGTTAACCATTAATCGATTATTTTGTAACCCATTATTAACTAAAGGTTAACTTTTACTCAGAGCTAGTAACCTATTAACGAAAATTATGCCAAGGGCGAATCAGCTTAAAGTAAACTGATCAAAGTGGTAATCAATTTAAAATCTGTTTGTCTTAAAATGATGGTCAACCTTATATAGGTAATAGCAGTAATAAATATCAAGGTACTACCCTCTGCTATGACAAATAATGAGCTAAATGTCCGTTGGCACCTTAAAATATATAATAATAAAAATATTCAGACCATTACAGACCATTACAAGGCAAGAAGTAACTTATCCAGCCTTTTATACACTTACGTCGTTTTGATGACTATTTATCATTTATTGAAAGTCATTAATAGCGCAACTAGCTATACCGGTTAATAACAGTAGCGATTATTTTAAAAAACAATGGCTAATATAGGTGACCTTTACTATTTTCTTCTGTATAATCCGCGCTCCCTGCGTTACAAATGCCTATTGTTGTGTGGTTTCATTTACTTTTATGTAAATAGTACCTTATAAACAATGGCGCTGGGCTCGATGCTCGAAGGGGCAATGGCGTAGTCCATTTAACGGACAATATAAGCTTATTGCTTTTATTGTTATTTAAGTAACATTTATAAGATTGGGTTTTTAATGAAAACTTTTGTAGCTAAACCAGCAAGCGTAAAACGCGAATGGTTCTTAGTGGACGCCGAAGATAAAACTTTAGGTCGTATCGCTACCGAAATTGCTAGCCGTTTACGCGGTAAGCATAAAGTAGAATATACTCCTCACGTAGATACTGGCGATTATATCGTTGTTATCAATGCTGAAAAAGTACGTGTAACAGGTAACAAAGCGAAAGGTAAAATTTACTACTCGCATACTGAGTTCCCTGGTGGTCTTAAGCAAATTAGCTTTGAAAAGCTAATTGAAAAAGCACCGACACGCGTTCTTGAATTTGCTGTTAAAGGCATGTTACCTAAAGGTCCTTTAGGTCGTGAAATGTTCCGCAAATTAAAAGTATATGCCGGCCCTGAGCATGCACATACTGCACAACAACCACAACTTTGGGAGCTTTAAGCAATGGCTGATAATCAATATTACGGTACTGGTCGTCGCAAGAGCTCAACTGCTCGTGTGTTCATGAAAGCTGGTAACGGCACTATCACAATTAATAAACGTGATATCGCGGAATACTTTCCTCGTGAAACGGCTGTAATGGTTGTTCGTCAACCATTAGTGTTAGTTGAAATGGTAGAAAAGTTTGACTTTAACATTACTGTAACTGGTGGTGGTAGTTCTGGTCAAGCTGGCGCAATTCGTCACGGCATTACTCGTGCATTAATGGTGTTTGATGAAACATTGCGTGGCGCTTTACGTCAAGCTGGTTTTGTTACCCGTGATGCGCGTAAAGTTGAACGTAAGAAAGTTGGTCTTCATAAAGCACGTAAGAAGCCACAATTCTCAAAACGTTAATTTTCGTTATGCTCAGTATTTATGCTGCGTTGTTATCATTATTCGTCCCAGTCATTTAGTTAATCTACAACTTAGCTAAAATATGCAGGGACTCTTAATTCAATGCCTTGCCTAAATGCAGAACATTTAGAAAATAGGAGCCACATATGCAAAATGTATATCTGGCTTCAAAAAACCGACCTTGTGTCGGTTTTTTTATGCCTACACCATTTATGTATTTCCGCCATAAATTACAATTGCCCTAGCCTAAATATGCTTAATTTATTCTATTTCAAAGTATTTCAAATTATTTCTGCTTTTACAGTACCTAAGCTCCTTTTTACCTTGTAAAAAACACACTATTTCTTTATGATCAGGAAAATTTTTGTCGATATACCGCTTGGTATGAATTTGAGCTAACAAAAACAGCTGCCGCGCATATGGCGTATAATCAATATAACGCTTAGTTTGGTATAAAAATATTTGTTTTGTTAGAGTCTTAGTTGGAGAGTATGAATGAGCAATGAGCCTGTGAATAACGGCCGCAGACGCTTCCTAACAGCGGCTACTGCTGTTGTTGGTGGTGTTGGTGTGGTTGGAGCTGCTGTGCCTTTTATTGCTTCCTGGAATCCAAGTGCTCGCGCGAAAGCGGCGGGTGCTCCAGTTGAAGTGAATGTAGGTAAAATACAGCCTGGTCAATTAATCCGCGCCGAATGGCGAGGTAAACCCGTTTATGTTGTACGTAGAACGGAAAAGACCGTGAATGATTTAGCTAAACATGATGACCAGTTACGTGATCCTAATTCTGAAAAAGCTCAGCAACCTGCGTATGCAACTAACGCTTATCGCTCAATTAAACCTGAGTTTCTCGTTGCTTTAGGTGTTTGTACTCATTTAGGTTGTGCGCCAACTCATCACGGTGGTGATTTCGCTGAATTTGTAGAAGGTGTACCAAACGGTTTCTACTGTCCTTGTCATGGTAGTAAATTTGATATGGCTGGTCGTGTTTTTCAAGGCGTTCCGGCACCATTAAACTTAGTGGTTCCTGAGCATTCATTTATTAGTGACGACATCTTATTAATTGGTGTAGGCCAAGGAGACGCATAATGTTGATGAAAGTATTTACCGATTTTATGGGCTGGATAGATAAACGTTTACCCGTAACCGATGCATGGAATAAGCATATAGCACAATATCCAGCACCAAAAAACTTTAACTTTTGGTACATTTTTGGCTCATTAGCCATGTTAGTACTAGTGAACCAATTTCTTACCGGTATTTGGTTAACGATGAACTACGAGCCATCTGGCGAGGGTGCTTTTGCCTCCATTGAATATATCATGCGTGATGTCGACTTTGGTTGGTTACTACGTTATATGCATTCTACCGGTGCGTCAGCGTTTTTCATTGTGGTTTATCTGCACATGATGCGCGGCCTAATGTATGGTTCGTATCAAAAACCGCGTGAACTACTGTGGATCTTCGGTATGTTGATCTTCTTAGTGTTGATGGCTGAAGCTTTCATGGGCTACTTATTACCTTGGGGTAATATGTCGTACTGGGGTGCACAAGTTATTATCTCTATCTTTGGCTTAGTTCCTATTATTGGTGATGATTTAACACTGTGGATCCGTGGTGATTATGTTATTTCAGGCGCAACCCTTAACCGTTTCTTTGCTTTACACGTAATTGCCATGCCATTGGTATTGGTTCTTTTAGTGTTCTTGCATATCCTTGCCTTACATGAAGTGGGTTCTAACAACCCCGAAGGTATCGATATTAAGAAACCTAAAGGCAGTGTGAAACCGGAAGAGTTGAGTAAATTTACCTTCCATAAGCAATATAGCGATAAATACGATATTGTTGATGCTGTACCTTTCCATCCTTATTACACTGTTAAAGATATTATGTATGTTGTTGGCTTCTTATTCCTATTTTGTTGGGTAATGTTCTTTGCCCCAGAGGGTGGTGGTTACTTTATGGAAGCACCAAACTTCACCCCAGCAAACGGTTTGAAAACTCCTGAGCATATTGCACCTGTATGGTACTTTGGTCCCTTCTATACCATCTTACGTGTTATTCCTAATGCAATGTTAGGTGCTATTGGTATGTTCTCCGCTATTATCGTGTTGTTCTTATTACCTTGGTTTGATCGCGGTACGGTTAAGTCTGTGCGTTATCGTTCAAAACTGCACTTATTCAACTTAATTCAATTTGCTATTTGTTTTGTGGTGCTTGGTGTTTTAGGTACTATGCCGGCGACACCTATCGCTAACTTGATTGGTGCTATTGCTAGTTTTGGTTACTTTGGTTTCTTCGTTGCTTTATGGTTATACAGCAAAAATGAAAACACTAAGCCAGTACCTGAGAGGATTGCAGACTAATGAAAAAATTAATTATCGCCGCTACTTTCGGCATGCTTTGTAGTGTAGCGGTACTTGTGCCGTTCTCAGCTGTTGCCTCAGGGCCAAGTATTCATTTAGATAAAGCGAATAACGATTTATCTGATAAAGAGTCTTTGAAAAAAGGCTTTAAAACCTATATAGACAATTGTCTAGGTTGTCATCAGTTACAGTACCAACGTTATAGCCGAACCTTTACCGATTTAGGTATTGAAGAAGCGGATGGTATTGCTAATTATATGTACTCAGGTGATAAAGTGGGTGGCCATATTCTAAATAACATGCCGAAAAAAGAAGCGGAAAAATGGTTTGGTAGTGCGCCACCAGATTTAACCTTGGAAGCACGTTTACGTAGCCCAGATTGGATCTATACTTATTTACGTTCATTCTATATTGATGAAGCACGTCCGTTTGGCGTAAATAACACCGTTTTTAAAGATGTTGGTATGCCACACGTATTGCAAAACTTGCAAGGTGTTAGCACCATTGACGAACATGGTCAGCTATCTCCAGCAATGGGTGGCAGGTTAACTGCTGAAGAATATGATGTGGTTATTCGTGATTTAACTAACTTTTTAGAATATGTTGGTGAACCTAACAAACTTGAGCGTAAAGCGATTGGTTATTGGGTATTAGCTTTCTTATTCTTCTTCTTTATTCTTACTTATTTCCTTAAGAGAGAGTATTGGAAAGACGTACACTAGGTACTAGTACTGTAAATTTGTAGGGGGATTTGATAGTTAAATATCGAATTCCCCTTTGTTAGTTTTTAAAGTAAATGAATTTAGGAGGCTCTATGGCCGTAGCAGCAAATAAACGCTCTGTGATGACGTTGTTCTCTCATGCCGATGATATGTACAGTCATCAGACGCGCATTGTTTTAGCAGAAAAAGGTGTTGGTGTTGACATCAACTTAGTTGATTTAGCTAATTTGCCAGAAGACTTATTGGACTTAAATCCATACGGTACTGTGCCAACTTTAATTGACCGTGAATTAGCGCTATATGAAGCTAAAATCATTGTTGAGTATTTAGATGAGCGTTTTCCTCACCCACCATTAATGCCAGTGTATCCTGTTTCACGTGGTCGTAGCCGTTTAATGATGCATCGTATTGAGCAGGATTGGTATAGCCTTGCTAAAATCATCATGTCAGGCACCACCACAGAAGCAGCTAAAGCTCGTCAAGAATTAAAAGAAAGCTTGTTAAGTATCGCGCCAATTTTAAATGAAGCGCCATACTTTATGAGTGAAGAATACAGCTTGGTTGATTGTTATTTAGCACCATTATTATGGCGCTTACCGGTATTTGGTATTGAATTATCTGGCGAAGGTTCAAAAGAACTTAAAACGTATATGTTACGTGTATTTGAACGTGAATCATTTCAAGCTTCATTGACAGAAGCTGAGCGTGAATTACGCTTTGGTCACCCAACCTAATGGATGACGCAACACCTAGCTCAATGAGCTCTAATAAGCCTTATTTAATTAAGGCTTTCTATGAGTGGATTTCAGATAATGAGTTAACACCGTACATCATGGTAGACGTCAATGTATATGGCGTATTAGTACCCATGAGTTATGTAGCTGATGGGCAAATAGTGTTAAATATTGCCAGTTCAGCGGTTGGTACCATTTCATTGGGTGATAAAAGTATTGAGTTTAGTGCCCGTTTTGGCGGCATATTAGAGCACATTACCGTACCTTACGGTGCTATAGGTGCAATATATGCTAAAGAAAACGGAGCGGGAACTTCATTGCCTATCGAACATCCTGCAGAGGGTGAAGAAGTGGTAGTTGAACAAGTACCTGAAAAACCAAAGTCTAATTTGAAGAGTGTTGCTTCAACAGGTAGTAAGATAGATAAGTCGAACAGGCCAAAGGGTAAAAGTAAAGCTAGCCTGAAAATCATTAAATAAGCTTTATTTATATACATACTAAAACCAGTAGCTATCGTCGATATTTACTGGTTTTTTTGTTTTAAAATAATGTTATCCGTTGCTCGTTAGATATATTCAAAGGCCTTAATTACCCGACTGACACCGTTAATATTACGAGTGATCTCAACGACAATATTTGCTTCTTCTCTCGTTACTAAGCCTAGCAGGAATACTTCAGAATTTTCGGTTACCACCTTAACATCCTTGGCATTGACTTCACTACTGGCAAGTAGGGCTGATTTTACTTTAGAGGTTAGCCAAATATCATTGCTTTGCGTGGTTATGGCGGTAGTAGAGCTAATACGTATCTGGTTGTGTATGGTAACGATATTAGGCACGTCTTGTATGGTTTTAATAGCAAGATCTCTAAGGTAGCTGTTAGGCGCTTGTCCGACGATTAAAACAGTGCCATTGATACTAATAACATGTAAGTTAGTGTTTTTAGCCAATGCTTTTTGCTTATTTAATTCATTATGGGCATTAAACTCAATGCGTTGATCGTCTATTTGTTTGCTAAAGCTACGCCTATCGGCGACCATAGTTGCACCTGCGGTTACTGCGATCACAGTGGCAACTGCGCAACCTTGTAAAGCAGATATGAGCATTAACAAACCAGCCATGCGGGCAACTCTTGCTTTAGCCAATACTGAGGTGTGGCTTAGTAGAGTAAACATCTAGCTATCACTCTGAGGAAACAAGGTATTATCAATAATTTCGCATAAACTGTGTATAACAATTAAGTGTACCTCCTGAATTCTGGATGTTCTTGCCGAAGGTACACGTATTTCTACATCGCCGTCACCCAATAAACCGGCAATATCACCACCATCACAACCCGTTAGGGCAATTATCGGTATATCACGAGATACTGCACTTTCAATGGCTTTCACCACGTTACGAGAGTTACCGCTGGTAGAAATAGCTAATAACACATCGCCATTATGACCAAGGGCTCTTATTTGTTTTGAAAAAACTTCATCATATTGGTAATCATTAGCAATAGAAGTAATGGTAGAGATATCACTGTTAAGGGAAATTGCTGGCAGGCTAGGGCGCTCAGTTTCATATTTGTTTAGTAATTGCGCACAAAAATGTTGGGCATGACCGGCTGAGCCGCCATTGCCACAAGAAATAATTTTATTGCCACCTAATAAACATTGCACCATCATCATACCCGCCTGCTCGATAGCTGGCGCTAATAGTTCGCTAGCAGAAATTTGTGTTTGTATGCTTTCGGTAAAATTGTTCTTTATTTGTTCTAGCATGAAAAACTGACTCCGGAACTATATTTCGTTAATTTTATTTATTGTATTAAATTTAAAAAGGTTAAAAGGCATTTTTTAGCCAAGTGACCTGTGGATTATTTATATCACCTTCGAGCGCCACGACATCAATACGACAGGGCGTATTATATTCATTTAAACCGGCTTGATGCAGATAAAATGTTACGCAATGTTTAACTTTCTGCTGCTTACTCGAAGAAATAGCAGCCAGAGCTCCGCCAAACGCCTTACTTTTACGATACTTTACTTCAATAAACACATAAGTATCGCCATCAAGCATGATCAAATCAACTTCTCCTTGACGGCAGTGGTAGTTTTTATCAATAAGGCTTAAACCTTGCTTGACTAAAAATTGTTGAGCAAACTGCTCGCTAATCTTACCCTTATCCGTACCCGTGTCATTTTGACGGGTAGCGCGCTTATTCCATAGCAATAGATACTACCTTGTTATTTTTATAGCTGCCCCAGAGTAAACTGCGCGTTAAAATATTATTTTTATTAAGTTTTAACGTCCCTGTTTGGCCCCAATGTTGAAGATACGGTGCTTGCTGCATTAATGGGATTTTACTGATAAGTTGATAGCTATCATAGCCCATAGCGAAAAGGCGTGATAAGCCATCACTGCGCTTGGGCCATAACTGCTGACTAAGTGTCGCTAACTCGGTATTTTGCGCACTGGTGAGTAACCAGGGGATCTCGGTAAAGGTTAACCCTTGTAAATCACTATTACTACTGTAATCGCTGCGGGTGCTATGGCTACGAGAGCTAGCAAAAACCGGAATTATTTTAGCAAAGGGGCTAATGTTAACTTCAATGTAAGGCTTCACTAATCGTGTTTGCTCTGGAGTGCCAACCAGATAAATCATATCAATATCACGGCGATTTCTTGTTTGCGCTTTTATGCTTTGATTAAGCTGGCTTTTAAGTTTATTAATGCGGGTTTTACTCTTGTCTACCGATAAACTGGCTTTAATATTCGCTTGCATTTGCGCGCCAGTATTGTAATAAACCACTGCTATGGTGTTACCGGTAATGCGTTGCCATTGTTTAACAAAGGCTTGAGCAATGCGTTTACTGACAACATTTTTTTGGCTTAATACGATAGGGTGCTGATAGTTTTGACGGCTCAATGTTGCGGCCGCTTGCTTGGCTTCATCCTCTGGGCGCATAGAAAGTACAGTATGGTGCTCAGTGAGTGAGGCCTTTGCCGGGATATTTAGTAACAAGGTTGAAATAGCTTTGCTGTTAGAGCCACCCTGCAGGTAACTTTCTATAGCCGAGTCACTATTAATGGCGCTGATATAATCAAATGGCTGGTCGAGCACACTAGTGGCCGTATGAAAAACGTCTTGGTTATTGTTATCTTGATGATTAATGTTAAATAAGCCCGAGTTAGCATTAAGCATATAATCACTTTTTGACTGTGCTTGGGCACTGGTGTGGCTAATATACTGGTCTACATTTTTTTTAAGTAATGGACCAATAACATAGTCAATTTTTAAGGTGGCAAGTTCATTGCTTAAACCATACCAATTAACCATATTAGAGTCTAAAAAGTGTAGCTTTTTAGTGTCATCATTAGCAAAACTGGCCAGTATACCTTGTTGGATAGCTAAGCCAGCAGCATGTTGTTTTCCCGTTAGGGGTAGTATTACTGCAATGTTTTCAATGTTTTTTTCTATAATACTTTGCTCAGCAAGCTGTATTGCTATGACGTTAGCCGGGTGGCGTTTGAATTTTTTTTGCCACATAGCTAGGTGATATTGCATTTGTCCTTGTTTACCGCCATATTTATTAGCCAAAACGGTTAAGCGCAACCAGCCTTTACTCTCAGGGGCTTTATCCAAAGCAAGTAAACTAAGTTGCCATTGAGATAAGCGTATTAAGTTATGCCAAATATCTTCGATTTGTTGCTTACTTTGTGCCGAGGGCTGGGTTAAAGAAAAAGCGTATAATTGCGCATTTAACGCGGCAATAGCTTGCTGCTTTGCTTGCAGGGCGCTACTTAATAATCGGTAGTATGTTGCGCTAAGGCTTATATCATTATCAAGGGTGTATTGTTCGAGTTGTTCAAGTTGTAGATGGCTTGCTGAATAATAGCCAAGGTGTTGTAAACTACTGATTTTAATTAACAGCAATTGTACCCTAGCTTGAATAGGGTTAGCTATTTGTGCATCGATTAGCGGCAGGGTTTTATCGGCAAGCCATAGGGCTTTAGCATAATTCTTTTGTTGAAAAAATAATTTTGTTGCTGTGATCAACTCCATGACCGCTGCATCACTTGCTAACGTTTTAGCCAGGGCTAAGTGTTGTTCAGCCGATAATGCCGCAGAGTCTATGGTGATTTCTTCAAGCTCAGTAGTCGTTTGACTAGCTGTTGTTGGTTTAGATGTTTGCTGAGTGCTACAGCTTGTTAATAAGGTCAGTAATAAAACCGGTAAAATTCGAGTTTTAAATGCTCGCAAGCACATTGAAAAATAATCTAATCCTATTGGCTTTATTCTTACAAGTAAGGACGCTGTTTTTACCACAATAAATAAATCCGTGCATATTACTATCAGTATAAGGTTATAATAAACGCCAACGAAGTTAGTCTCAACTAATATATACCCAAGTGACTTCAAAATGCTCGTTTCAGGCGCTTGAGCGATTCATGATCAAAGCGTATATTTCATTAATGGTTGTAGGAGAATATGCTCCTGCACTCTATATTAAGCTGCATCCATGCAGCGTCCTTAATGAACATATGCAATGATGAACGTGATTTTCAGCCGCCCACTAATTGGCTGGTTTAGAACCGCTTTATCCATCGTTATTGATTTCGACCAGGGAATAACCATTCTCTTCAATCAATGCCTTGCCTAAAGACGTTGCTAATTCCAGCTGAACCCTGCATCTTGATATGACTTGGGTATAAGCTAATATAACCGCCAAATCGAGTGAATAAGTGACATGAGTGAAACAACCCTAACCCCAGCTACCCTCTATATTGTTGCAACCCCTATTGGCAACCTAGGTGATATCAGCCAAAGAGCTATTGATATATTAACGCAAGTTGATGTTATTGCTTGTGAAGATACTCGTCATACGGGAAAACTATTGGCTGCCTTTGCCATTAAAAATAAAACCATGTCATTACATGATCACAATGAACGTCAACGCCAAGACCAAGTGGCGAGCATGTTACAAGAAGGCAAAACTATTGCGCTTGTATCAGATGCCGGTACGCCATTAATCAGTGATCCTGGTTTTCATATTGTTCGCCATTGTCGTAGCCTTGGTCTGAAAGTCTCGCCAATTCCAGGGCCTTGTGCGGTAATCTCAGCGCTGTCTGTGGCAGGTCTACCCACGGATAGATTTACCTTCGAAGGTTTTTTACCGTCTAAATCAGCGGCCAGACAAGTAAAATTAGCGAATTTATTAGAAGAACCACGTACCATGGTGTTCTATGATGCGCCACGTCGAGCAATTGATACGCTTGCCGATATTGTAAAAGTATTAGGTGGTCAACGTCATGTGGTTATTTCTCGTGAGTTAACGAAAACTTTTGAGACCATTCACTCTGATACGGCTGAAAATCTATTAGTTTGGTTACAAGAAGATGCAAATCAGCTGAAAGGTGAAATGGTTTTAATCATTGAAGGCAACAAAATTGATGCTGATGCTATACCAGCAAAAGCCATTGATACGCTGAAACTATTATTGGCAGAAATGAAACCTAAAAAAGCCTGTGCAATTACCGCTGAAATTTATGGCGTAAAGAAAAATGCTTTATATGATATTGCCCTGAGTATTAAGTCTTAGCCTTAAATAAATTAGTCAATAATATTGATTAAACAAAGTTCATAGACTTTTTGCCTAAATAAGGTAAAATGCGCGCGAGTTGACCAGACAATCGCTGGCTAGTTTACGTAAGTATTTCTAGCGGGAGGAAAGTCCGGGCTCCAATGAGCAGGGTGCCAGGTAACGCCTGGGCGGCGTGAGCCGACGACAAGTGCAACAGAGAGAAGACCGCCGATGACCTAATTACTTTATTTATAAGGTAAAGAGGCACAGGTAAGGCTGAAAGGGTGCGGTAAGAGCGCACCGGGCCACTGGTAACAGTTGGCAGCAGGGTAAACTCCACCTGGAGCAAGACCAAATAGGGTTTCATGATTATTGTTACGCAAGTTACAATGATATAAGCGTGGCTCGCGTGGAAACCGGGTAGGTTGCTTGAGCTATAGAGCGATTTATAGCCTAGACGAATGATTGTCATCTCATTTACTTTTAGTAACTGAGCTACAAAACCCGGCTTATGTGGTCAACTCAACTAATTTAGTAACCGCCTGATCTATTTATACTTATTTTAAGTGTAAAGGTCAGGCGGTATTATAAAACCCTTTAAAATCAAATCAAATCAAATCAAATCAAATCAAATCACATTCATTAAATGGTACACCTTTTGGTACACCATTCCTAAAATCGACTTCAAACTCTTCTAATATCAATTAAATAAATCTAGTGTAAATTTCACTAAGAAATACATTTAGGCTTATTTTACTTCTGTTAGGCTGCAACTCACTTATTATTTACGAAATTTTAAAAGACTAATTAAAAATTAAAACCTGGTACACCTTTTGGTACAGCAACATTATTTTTAACTTTTGAAAGTAGAAGTTGAGCACTGAAACAAGGCAAACTGTCCTGGTTTTAAATACTTTCCTTTTAGGAAATAGACCTTTTATCTGAGGATGAAGGTGCCTAAAAGTATGGGAAGCAGAGAAATAAAGCTATGTGACGGACTAAATTTATTAGCTAACATTTTGCAAAGTTAAGTACATTATCAATAGGTAAACAGATAAAGATATTTGAAAAAATAATGATAAGTTGTTCGCAAAGCTGAGATTATAAAAATTGTGTTATCGATTTTCTAACTAGCGTTAAACGATTTTGGCGAGAGACTTGATCTTTACATAACTTTACTAGGCTATCTATTTAAAACAACACGCGAGTGCTCTACAGTAATATTACCTCGATAGAGCAGAGCTATATATGCACCCTTCGCAATTTATAAATAAAAAGATGAGTCATTTAAGGGTTTTTCATGTCTAAAACTTTGATAATTAATCCAGTTAAACGTGGCTATAAAACTATTGTCTTATTACTATTATCGTTTAGTTTACTCGCCTGTGGTGGCAGTGATAGCGATACGGAAAGTACCTTAGAACCAACGCCAGAGCCCATTCCTACTCCGGTACCGGATCCTACTCCTGTAGCCGATCCTACGTCAGGGTATATTACTAACCCTGACTTGAATGAAACACCTAATGGCATGTTGAATGCGGTATTAACCAATCGTAATCCAGATTGTCGTGCCTATGTGACTGATGATAATAATGGCGATTATGGTGCAAGAGGGATCACTGATAGGTCAAACTTAGCCGTTGGTGCACCCTATTTTCCAGGGTCAAACAAAGAAAGCATTGTCATCATTGATTTAGTTATCGTTAGCGGTGGTTATATTCAAAACCCAAGTAATCCAGATCAGCCAGGCAGTTGGAATTATGCAGTTGTTATTGAAACTAATGATGCTGAATTAGCCACGCATTGTCGAATGCAGCATAATATGATCCCAAATCATGATTTAGGTTGGGATGTTGGTGCACCTAATGAAGACAACGTATGGGTAACTGAAATAGACCATGATGATATGCAAATAACTTACCTTCCCGTTAATCCTCAATTTTCTAACCCTTTAGTGGCCGATGATACCGATCGTAATCCTACTAACTTTATGGACTACGACGGTATTTTATTAAACGGTATTGGCATCGCGATGGATTCAGGTTTTTGCTACAACCCGGATCATGCACGTGTTAATGCTGCGGGTAACTCAACAGGTTGCGGTGACGGTTCTGTTTGGTTTGAAATACCCGCTTATACTCTGCAAGAGCCTTCGGCGGAAAAAATGGCCGCTATTTTTGATGAATATTTTGGTCATGGTTTTGAGGGCACATATCATTACCATGCAATGACACACCCTTTACAATCCAATGACGAAGCAACAATAGCACCTGGCCTAAATGGTTCACCGTTAATTGGTTTTGCCAAAGACGGATTTCCTATTTATGGCAAGTGGTTTATAAATACAGAGGGAGACTTAGTTAAAGCTAAATCAGGCTACAAGCTTAAAAATTGGCCCTTGAATCCGGATGAAAATGGTTTTGGTCAATCCCGTCAACCTTATACCAATACCCCGCCATTTAAAGAACACGGTACGCCACCAACACCTTGGGATGTACTAAATCGCGCACAAGATTTTGACTTTAGCTTTACTAGTGAACCTTTTGGTATACCGCTAGGCCGGTATATTGACGACTGGGTTTATGATAATGGCAATACTGGCAATTTAGATGAATGCAATGGTGCTACTGATGTTAACGGTGTTTATGGTTATTATATAACCAATGAGTACCCCTATGGACCTATTTGTACCTTTGGTGTACATGAACCATCGTTTGGTAAAGTCCCTCCATTACGCTGGGATGATGAATTAGCGGACCCAGGAAGAATATTTGATGAGATGGGTAATAAAATTAATGGCCACTAAACTTTGTCTCTAGCCAGACAGCCAACCACGATGGTTAGCATGAGTGATTTTAATTGATGTTTCCATAAGTCTGTAGGTTAAGTATATTAAGTTAAAACAGTGTGTTAAATTTTTAATTCAAGCTGACTCAATTCAAGCTGACTCAATTCGTTAAGCAGACATTTATGGCTTCGATGGTAAGGCTTACTATCGGCTTAGCGTAGAGAAGGCGAATAAATTATAAAAATCACCTTAAAAACCAGCAACTTATCGACAAGCTCTTTTAAATTTGTATTCATTCATTGAACTGGGCTCTGGTATGGTGCTTGCTGTCAGTTGGCTGTTATCTGCCAAGGATTAATAATGAAACAGAGCACTCTAGCGTTAGTCGCTCAGTTTATCAACAGCATTAGTAACTATCATATTTGTATTATTTGTACTTTGAGATAATTGCTTCGATGGTGCCGTCGGTATACATTAGTTTCAGCTCTTGGCGTAACTTATTCACTTTAATTTCAGCTACTTTGGTATTGCAGGCAAGCGCACGCAACGTTGAAAAGTAAACTAATTGTTCTTTCATGTTGGTAATTTTATGCTTATCTGCTAAATATTTAGCAGATAAGGTATCGGCTGCCCATACATCTATTCTGTTCTTCATCAGTTTATGAATATTCGGTGCATCTCTTGGTGTTATTCTCACGTCATAACCCCAGCTAGTTAGATATTCAGCCACAGCACTGCCGTTATAAGTACCAATTATTAGCCCCTTAGCATCATCAATTGTTACCAGTTTATGAGGCGAATCCTTCCGCGTATAAAAGCCAGTTTGAGTAATTAGAATAGGGCTTATCCAGTGATAGGTCGCCTCTCGTTCCTGATTCCGTTGCATCGGGAAAATACATGTGTTTTCATCACTCAAAGACATTCGCATAGCACGTTTCCATGGCACAATTATTATTTCATAATCAAAGCCTGCCCGCTCAAAGAGTTGAGAGACAATATCAATACTGGCACCGGTTTCGCTACCATTGCCTCTAATACTATAAGGCGGTAATTCCTCTGTTAATAAAGTAAATGTGGTTGCATAGACGGATGACACTAATATGTTCAGCATAAACACAGTTAAATACGTAACACGAATTTTCATAATTGCACACCCTAATTCCAAGCTTCAAGCGCAGATTCGTATGGCAGCGTTACTCCTTGTGGTTTTTCATTTGCCAACTTTGCTTTGGGCGCTCCAGGTTGATTCAACCAATAAGATTCATCTTTTTGGGGATTCATCCTAGGAGCACAACGTTCTTGGCCTTTTTGTTCGAGCGCCATTAAACGCTCATCCATTTCAGCAGCCATTTTATTCATCGCCTCTTGAGGGCTGAGTTGGCCATCTACAGCAAGCGATATATTCTTCCACCATAAATCGGATAATCCAGGATAGTCAGGCACATTACTTCCGGTAGGGGTCCATGCGACTCTGGCTTTACTACGATAGAATTCAATCAAACCACCATATTTATAAGCCACCTTGGTCATTTTATCGGACATAATATCTGAATTTCGGATAGGCGTAAGACCGATTAACATTTTTTGTAGTGAAACTGTTTTGGATGTTACAAATTGTGCATATAACCACGCTGCTTTTCTATTTTTGAGAGGTGTTGACGTCATAAAGGTCCAGGAGCCTGTATCCTGATATCCTAATTTCATGCCTTTTTCCCAATAAGGCCCTCTAGGAGACGGTGCCATGCGCCATTTTGGTACACCATCACTATTCATGACCGGGAGCTTGGGATCTGTCAAAGCCGCAGTGAATGCGGTATACCAAAATATTTGCTGAGCAATAGTCCCTTGACCAGGTACTGCGCCAGCTTGGCTGAAATTCATGCTCTTAGCTTCTGGCGGTGCAAATTTATTCAACCATTCTATAAATTTGGTAATGGCATACACGGCCGCGGGGCCATTTAATGCTCCGCCACGACTTACACTAGCGCCTACAGGATGGCAATCTTCGACTCGAATACCCCATTCATCTACGGGAAGACCATTAGGAATACCCTTGTCGCCTGCGCCTGCCATGGATAACCACGCATCAGAAAATCGCCAGCCTAAAGAAGGGTCCTTTTTGCCATAATCCATATGCCCGTATATTTTTTTACCATTAATGGTTTTAACATGAATGGTAAAAAACTCAGCTATATCTTCATAGGCGCTCCAGTTTTGGGGCACACCCAATTCATAACCATAAAGTTTTTTAAAGCTTGCTTTAAAGTCAGCACGATCAAACCAATCGGCACGATACCAGTACAGGTTAGCAAACTGTTGGTCTGGTAATTGATAAAGCTTACCATCGGGGCCAGTGGTAAAACTAAGACCGATAAAATCATCAAGGTCTAAACTTGGCAGTGTTACATCCTTGCCTTCACCCGCCATAAAATCAGTCAATGAAACCACTTTACCCGAACGATAATGGGTGCCAATAAAGTCACTATCGTTAATGTAAGCGTCATAAATGCTGTAATCCAATTCGATTTGAGTAGCAATTTTTTTGACTACATCATCTTCACCTGTGATCTCATGAACCAGTTTTATTCCGGTAATTTCCTGAAAAGCTTTCGCTAATACTTTTGCTTCATAGACATGTGTATCGATGCGTTCAGACACAACACGTATGGTCATGCCTTTAAAGGGTCTGGCCGCATTGATAAACCACTGCATTTCTTTCATTTGTTGCTCTTTAGTTAGGGTACTTTCCTTAAACTCATTGTTAATCCATTTTTCTGCTGCTAGCATATCCGCCATACAGGGCGTGCTAAGAATGCTGGCACATAGAAAAAGAGTCAGCTTTGACACCCTGTGACGCTTACGAGCTAAACACTGTCTTTTTTCTTGGTATACCATAATCAATTCCTTATCATCATAGCTTCATTTCTCCCACAGGAACTACGATAGAATCATGAATAATGTTCAATGAAAAATACCCAAACATTGATATATATGTTCAGTTTCAAATAAGTTATTTTAAGTTTAGCTGAGGTTTTAAAATGAAGGAGTTATATGTTGATATATAACTATTTTATAGATAATGATTTTTTTTTGTGATTCATTAAAGGGTATTAATCAATTGGTTATGAATAATTCGTCTGGTGTTTTTTGTGCTGTTACGTTGTCACAACTGTCGCCTAATAGTTAATTAGGCCATATTATTAGAGGTTTTTTTGGTTGAAATCTTTAGGGTTAAAGTTTTATATCCAATAAATACAAGCTGCTATTTATCAAGGTTGAGCTGACTTATGTGGTCGTAATGTAGGTTTTTTTGTGGGCGTTAATCCGCAAGACTTCAGGGAAAACAGTTGCTAGTTTAAAAATAGTATTTTGTTTTTATAGCATTAAACTACAATCAAGCTAACAATATTGATAGCTTATGACTAAGTCATAAGGCGTTTGATGTGGCAAATATGATAACCACCTATTAACCTGGCTAGTCGCTTTTACTGCTTAGTAACTAGCTAAATACTAAAGCGCAGCTAAGGCATTAATAATGATTCTAGCCATAGATCAAGGTACTACGGGCACAACCATCAGAATTACCACGGCCCAAGGTCAGGAAGTTGGCGCGGCATACAATGAATTTCAACAATTCTACCCTAAGCCAACTTGGGTTGAGCATGATGCCATGGAAATTTGGCAAGTCACTCAAGACAGCATTTTACAGGCTTTAAAATCAGCTAAGTTAACCTCTGCTGATATCACTTGCATTGGCATTACTAATCAAAGGGAAACTACAGTTGTCTGGCATAAAAAGACGGGTAAGCCAGTATACAATGCCATTGTTTGGCAATGCCGGCGTTCGGCTACTATTTGTCAAAAAATAAAAGCCTTAGGTAAAGCAGACTGGCTTCATCAGAAAACCGGCCTGATGCTTGATGCCTATTTTTGTGCAACTAAGCTGCAATGGTTATTTAATGAAAAACCCGAATTAAAAGCATTGGCAGAAAAGGGCGAACTTGCCTTTGGCACCATAGACTCTTGGCTGATGTGGAAATTAAGCAATGGTCAGGCGCATTGCACCGACCATAGTAATGCTTCGCGTACCATGCTTTATAATATTCACCAGCAACAATGGGATGATGAGCTGCTGGAATTTTTTGATATTCCCAAGTCAATATTGCCAAGTATTAAAAGCTCAGCAGGCTTATTCTGCCATAGTGCCGCTGATGGCTTTCTTGGCGCAGAAATTCCTATTACCGGTGTTGCTGGCGATCAACAGTCGGCCTTATTTGCCCAACAGTGTACCCAAGCGGGAATGATCAAAAATACCTATGGCACCGGTTGTTTTATGTTGATGTATACCGGTGACCAAGCTTACTTATCTAATAAAGGTCTATTGACCACTATTGCTTGTGATAAAAATGGTCAGCCTGCTTATGCACTGGAAGGCGCTGTTTTTATCGCCGGTGCTGCGGTGCAGTGGCTTAGAGATCAATTACAACTTATCGACCATGCCAGTGAAACTGAAACGTTAGCCTTAAGTGTTAGTGATAATAATGGCGTCTATTTTGTGCCGGCATTTAGCGGCTTAGGCGCACCTCATTGGGATATGCAGGCGACAGGCTCAATAACTGGACTAACGCAGGGCTGCACTAAAGCGCATATAGTTAGGGCTACCTTGGAAGCCATTGCTTTTCAAAGTTATGATTTAATGCAATTGATGCAACAAGAAAGCTCGATAACAATAAAAAAATTAAAAGTTGATGGCGGTGCCTGTGCCAATAATTTTATCATGCAATTTCAAGCGGACTTATTGGGCGTTACCATTGAGCGACCAGCCAATATAGAATCTACCGTGTTAGGTGCGACTATCTTAGCGGCAATGGGGCAAGGTATTTGGCACGCTGAAACTATACCAGCAAGCTTATATGGTGAAATAGACTACTTTACTGGCAACATGGAGCAAGCTCAGGGTAAAATTTTGCTTGCGGGTTGGCATAGTGCAGTTAATAAGTGTCTTGTGGCTAAGTTAGGGTGTTCTTTCTAGCTTATCTATAATGATATTGTCTTGATATTTATTAGTATTATTCAATTCTTTAGCTGTAGCTAAGGATATTTAACCCCAGGTACAGATGGATTAACTTAATTGTGCTTGAATCAAAATCAAATTTCGTGCTAGCTTATTGTATTCAATATACAGTTATTGATTTAATGGGAGAGTCAAAATGAATAAAAGCATGAATAAAAATAAAGTGATCTTTGGCATACTTTTTGTTGGAATAACTGCTGGGCTTATTTATAACCAAATACAACCAGCTAACCAAGCTCAGCAAGGTAAAGAGGACACAAGTGCCTTAAGCAGTACACTGGTAGGTAGCAGTAACAATGAAGGGCTGGTCGATAGCGCTTTGTTAACCGCTATGCCATCGCATACTGTGAATAACAGTGGGCAAAATACCAAGGGAAATAGTGACGCTATTCACTCGCTTGACTCTTCAGCTAGCAGCGAAATTAGCGCCAGAGTTGTGGTAAATAAACATCAACAGCCCGCAGATCACCGTAGTGCTCAGCAAGCAAAACCACACGGACATGAAAACCAGCGCCGACACCCAGAAAACAATTCATTAATACCGCCCGGAGAGCCGAAAAAGCCACTGCCAACTCAAGAGTCTAAAGGCTAATTGAGTTCAATAAACCGATAAGGATATCGGTTATTGTTGTTGATAACATTTTAATCCCCCCTTAAAACCTAGTCACTTATTTCTATTTAATTCGCAAATATGAGTAATTTTAATACATTTTTTGTGAATTTATTTACATCTCGTAACATCTTAATAACAAACGATAAAAGTCTCATTAATAAAGTACGAAGAAATTCTTATTAATATTACACTTGAATATTGTATACAAAATATCGTATAAAGTGTTTTGAGGTGTATTTTTAAGGCTCTGTTCCATCATACTGTTGTCCACATGGCAACTATATGACTTAATAGGAAGTGTTGCTGAAGTGATAAAAGCGAGCTTCACAAACAAGGATGTTTGTGCCGAGCCCCATGGATGGGTTTACGCGTATCGCTTGTTTACTCAACAACACTAAACTACAACAGAGCCATTTTTAAATACATTTCAATACGAGAGGGATGTACGCGTTAGATGCATTGAGAGCAATAATAAATACAACATGCTTACTTTGCTACACGGACGAAATACCTATCGCTATATTAAGAATAGGCTTAAGAACAATGAAACTAACTGCTAAGAAAACATTACTAGCTAGCGCGATATTTTTATCGTTAAACATGGCAAGCGTCCAAGCAGCAACAATGTGCGGCGCTAAAACTTTAGACCGTCAAGGCGAAGTTCCTGCTAACCAAACTCACTGTATTACCGATTATGGCCATTATTTATATGTGACTGTGCCCTATGAAAATAGTAACGTCACTATTACTACTTCAGGCGGAACATTTATCGGCAATGATGCCGATATTACACTCTACGATGGCAATGACTGGAGTGGCAATGTCGAAGCGAGTAGTGTTACTGCGGGTACTAATGAAGAAAGCCTGTCATTTATTTCCCGTGCTGGCGAACGTTATTTTAAGATTGACGGTAATATTGAGCAAACCAGTTTAACCGTTACTATCACGGGCGGTGATGTGCCACCACCTCTGGCTGACTATATCATTTACAATAGCAATGTCTTTGTTGATGTACCGCCAGCCTCAATTTCGTCTAAAGCGCAATACGGTGCTGTTATAGCGGCAATTTTAGTGGCAAGTTATAGTGACTTTGCTGGCATTGCTGGTGCAGCTAATGACCCTATTGATGAGGTGTCTCAGGCTATACATTTCTTAGCCAAAGCCGATGATTTAACCGACCCTGATCTAAACCAATTATTATATTTCTTAGCCTCTTATAAATATAATGCTGCGGCATTGACCGATACCGAAGCATCAGCGCTAAGCACAGCGCTTTTAGCGGTTAGTCAAATGAGCAACTTCATTACTCCAGCAGGCAGTGTCATCCAAGAAGGTTATGCCGCAGCCTTATCAAATTTTAGAAATGATGCTAGTTCCGCTTATTTTAAAGATCAGTTACCGCATTTATTAGCCATTATTCAATTTTATGCTGAGCAAAGTAATCCCTTTGGCATCAGTAATGGTGGCGATACTACTATGGCCTTAATGGGCGCGCTAGGTGATGCTGCTTATTATGGTGATGCCTCAATAAAATCTGCTATCAATAGCAAGATGCTTGATGTGTTATCGGTAATGCGTTCATTTATCTTTTTAGGTGAAACCTCGCTTGATATGCGTTGGGCAACGGAAGCCGATAGAAAGTGGATCATGCCGCACTCATTTATCACCATGGGTAAATTATCATCAATTGCGAATGAAGAAGCCAAAGCTCGTTTTGATAGTACTATTTTAGAAGCGCGAGCCAAAGTGATTCAAACCATCTCGGTAGAAACCACTGAAACCATTATCACTAAAAAATATTTAGAAAATGCTGGCCGTACTTGTTCAGCCGGTGATCCGTTATTTGGTAGCTGTGTTATACCACCAAAAGAGTCTGATATTTTAACAGTTAGTTACGATTGTACTGCTAACATCACTATTCGCGCACAAGCATCTATTAGCCAAGCAACACTTGCTCAATCTTGTGCTGATATGGCCTTACAAGAAACTGAATTCCACGCTTTTTTCAATACCGCCGGCACCCCAGTTACCGGCGATTTAAATAAACATATTGAAGTTGTTGCCTTTGCTAGCCCAGCAGATTATGAAAAATATGCACCAGAATTTTTTGGTATTGCTACCGATAATGGCGGGATGTATTTAGAGGGCACACCAAGTGCCCAAGGTAACCAAGCACGCTTTATTGCCATGCAATGCCCTGATGATTGGGTTGGTGGCTCTTGTCAGTATATCGACCAAATCTATAACTTAAGACATGAGTTTACTCATTACCTAGATGGCCGATACATAAAAGCGGGCACGTATGGTTCATTTGATTATAACGTTTCATGGTCGGAAGGCATGGCTGAATATATGGCTATGGGTAAAGATCACGCTCGAACGTTAAAGACTTTAACCGATGAGACTATTCCGCCGCTTTATAACTTATTATTTATGAGTTATGAATATGACAACTTATACCCATGGGGCTATTTCGCCATGCGTTATTTGTCTGAACAGCATAAAGGTGAAGTAGAAACCCTTACGGCTGCGCTACAAGCGGGTGATAATACTGCCTATATTGCAGCGCTTAAAGGTGTCGCTCAACGTACTGAAGGCGGTTTTGAAGCTTATATGCTGGCCAACTCCGCAACTGTTGCGCCAATTGCTGCGCAATTACCGGCACAAGATGTTATTGGCAGCTGTGACTTGGTACAACAATACGCTCGCCATATTGATGCTGCCACCACTAACTTTAGCTTTACCAATACCACGGATACTCCGGTATCGTTATTTTGGATTGATAGCACTAAGGGTACGGCTAACTTTGCCAAGAACTATAAAACCCTTCACCAAGGTGATAGTTATAACTCAAGCTCTTGGAAAGTGGGCGACCGCATGATGTTAAGCGATAGCAATATGAATTGCTTAGGTGTGGCAGTAATGGCTGAAGTTGATAACAGCTTCACCATTGAAGCCGAGTTAGTTAAACATGTTATCCCTGAGGTAATTCCTGGATTAAATCAAATGGGTAGTTGTGCTTTAGCGCAACCGCATTTGATTATGGCTCAGTCACACGAATTTACTATCACTAACACTTCGGACACACCAGTACGTTTATTTAGAATCGACAATACCAAAGGCTCTATCATCACTACCAGTGGTGGTACTGGCTTTATTCATGGCTATGGCGTTTTAGCTCCAGGTGCGAGTTATAACAATGCCGTTTGGTATGGTGACCGTCGTATAATGGTTACCGACAATAGCTTAAACTGTTTAAGTGTTGGTGTATTAGATAACGCCATTGCTAGCTTTACCGTAGACCAAGCAATGGTTGCTAATGCTGCTGCCGCAGAAGTTATTCCTGCAGCGAATACCATTGGCGGCTGTGCACTAATGCAGAAGCATTTAACTGGTCCTTTTGAAGCAGACTTCTCCTTTATCAATAACAGTGACCAGCCAGTGCGTATTCACCGCGTTGATAATGAAACCGGTGCCTTAAATATTGGTTTTGGCTTTACTACTCTAGCTACAGGGGAAAGCTATGACAGTCTGACTTCATGGAAGTGGTTTGGTAACCGTCGTGCGGCCATTACTGATGAAAATAATCAGTGTTTAGGTGTTGCTGTTATGACTGAAGAAAACACCAGCAATGATTATGTTATAACCAATGCACTAGGTGGTGGCGGTACGCAACCCCTTGATTCAGATGGTGATGGTGTTATTGATAGTTTAGATGCTTTCCCATTTGACCCAACGGAAACCAAGGATAGCGATGGTGATGGTGTTGGTGATAACGCCGATGTCTTTCCTTTTGATGCAACTGAATGGTTAGATACTGATGGCGATGGTATTGGTGATAACAGCGATCCAACGCCAAATGGTGATGTTGATACTGACGGCGACGGTTATTTAGATAGTGTTGATGCTTTCCCTAACGATGCAACTGAATGGTTAGATACTGACGGTGATGGTCATGGTAACAACAGTGATGCTTTCCCTAACGATGCAACTGAATGGTTAGACTCTGATGGCGATGGCGTTGGTGACAATGCTGATGTCTTCCCTAACGATGCAACTGAATGGTTAGATACTGATGGCGATGGCGTTGGTGACAATGCTGATGTCTTCCCTAACGATGCGACTGAATGGTTAGATAGTGATGGTGATGGTTACGGTAACAACCGTGATGTATTCCCCAATGATGCTACTGAATGGTTAGACTCTGATGGCGATGGCATGGGTGATAACTCTGACCCGTATCCAAATGATCCGAGCAATGGCGGCGGTGTTGCCGTACCTGATTGTGGTGCAGCAACAATCACTAGCGGTAAATTAACGTTGGAAAATAACGAATGTGTTGCTGGCGGTCGTGGTTCATTCTATCTATGGGTTGAAGCGGATAATACCCAGTTATTCCTAAGCACTGCGGGTGGTAACGGTGATATTGGTATTTATTTTAACGCCGATAATTGGGCTACATCTACTAATGCACAAGCTTCTTCTGCTGGCGTAGGTACAACGCAATCACTACAAGTTATGGCAAACAGAGGCTGGCGCTACATTACTTTAGATAGTACTAATAACTATGCGGATGTAACTTTTAAAGTTAGCCTAACTGGCGAAGTTACCCCACCAGTAGAGCCGCCGGTAACGGCTACCATTACTAACGCTTGTACTACCTTAGCGCCATTTACTTATGGTGCTTTAGAGACAGGTGCCGCGGTTTGTACAGGTAATGGCCACAATAGTTACTACATCTATTTGGATGATAGCGTTACCAGTATTGCAGTGAATACCGCCCATGGTAATGGTGCAGTAGAGCTTTATACTGGCACCAGCTGGCCAACCGCTGCTAGCCACACGCATAAATCTACTATTGCCGGTACTACTGAACAAAGCATTACGATTAACAACCCACCTACTGGTTGGTTCTATATCGCAGTAGAAAGTACTGGTAGTGATGTAGCTGTGCAAGTTGAGGTGAAATAGCATAAAAAGCTAAAATGAGTAACTATTGATAAAAGCAAGTTACTCAAGAAAAAACGGGCCATTTGGCCCGTTTTTTATGCTTTATTAAGATGAAATCACCGGGAGTATCATTAACGGCATGGTGTATTAATGATTGATTTTATTGCCGACCGGCCATGACATCATTATTTTTGCGCCACCCTCGACTGTATTTTCTAAAGTGAATTCACCGCCATGATTACGGGTTATTTCCGCGCATAGCGATAGCCCTATACCCGAGCCATGACTTTTAGTGGTGTAGAACGGTGTTAAGGCATTATCTAAATTAGCAAAACCTGGGCCATTATCGATAATTTCAATAATCTGCCTGCCTTGTTGATTACCTTGCCAGCTGTCTTGTCGGTAGTAAAGGCTGACACTGATGTCACAGTGCTCTTTATCACCAGCTTCTTGGGCATTCTTGAAGATATTTATCAATATTTGCGCCATTTGCTGTTCGTCAGCGTAGCTGACTTAACTGACTATACTGCTCAATAAAGCTAAGTAAGCGCTCACTTCGTGTCTTGATTCGACCCAGAACCATGCGGACTTGTGCTTCGTTAAAACTGTCGTTACATAATAAGGTGTCGGCCATCGATGCCATGGGGGTTAACGAATTGCGTAGTTCATGGGCTAATACCCGAATAAGATTTTGTTGGGTGATACTTTGTTGTTGATGTAATGGCTGGGAAATATCTAAGGCAGAAAAGATATGACATTTTTTTTGCTGATATAGATAGCTGATACTCTGACATTGCCACTGCTGATTGAATTGGCTGTGCGATAAATTGTCATTGTCCATAACAAAACCTAAATCTGCCGCGCTGGTGCCAATAAGCATGGGCTGCTGAATTTTATCCTTCATGGCAATATTACGATAGGTCAATTGATTATTCTCATCAAATAAACACACCGGAATAGGCCAAGAGTCGAGGATATGACTCAATAAATGGTCGATTGTTTGGTTTTGTTGCGCTTTTTTTAACTTATCTATAGCGAGCTTAGATATTTCTTGCTGTAATTCAGCCAATAAATTGTCAGGGTGTTGTGCTTTAAAACGTAAGTTTGTTTCGCCCTCACGGATCACTTGGGTATAGGTCGTTAGTTGCATAATGGCTTGGCACCAAAAATGATAACACCGCCAAGCCAGCCAAATAAGAGGATAAGCGAGGAAGAACAGTAAAGTAGCGCTCGCTAATATGCTCCAGCCTAGGCTATTGGTTAATGCCGTCACTAAAGCGAAGATAAGCATTAAGGTCGCTGTTAAAGCAAAACTAAGCCATTGCTCATGACTTAGTGTTAAAGCGAATGGTTTAGCTGGCGTTTTAGGACTAGCAGTTTTAAGGTTATTCAGCATGATGAATGGCAAATTTTTCTAAGCGACGGTAGAGCGCATTGCGAGAAATATCTAATAATTTTGCCGCCTCTATTACCTGACCGCCAGTGACAGTCATGGCTTTTTCAATCAGTTGTTTTTCTGCTTGTTCAAGTGGTTGCAATACCACCTCATCGCTGATGTTATCGGTATGTTCTAATAACAGTTGTTGCGCGGTAATTTCATCTGCGGTGCTAAGCAATACCGCACGTTCCATAACATGGCTGAGTTCGCGGATATTACCTGGCCAATTATGCTGTTTTAATTTATTAAGCGCACCAGCACTGAGCGTTAGCGTCGCTTTAGCATATTTATCACTGAAGCTCGTGATAAAATTACTTGCCAAGGCAGCAATATCTTCAAGGCGTTCACGCAGTGGCGGAATGGTAATCACCAAGGTATTTAAGCGATATAATAAGTCTTGGCGAAAAGCTTTTTTACTGACCAGTTGGTTAAGGTCAGCATTGGTGGCGCTAATTAAACGCACATCAGCCACTTGCGTCTGGCTTGAGCCTAAAATTTCATATTGGCCGCTCTCTAACACTCGTAATAACTTCGGTTGCAGTACCAGTGGTAAGGAACCAATTTCATCAAAAAATAGCGTGCCTTTATCGGCCAGCTGAAAGCGACCAATACGATTTTGTTTGGCATCGGTAAAGGCGCCCTTTTGATGACCAAAGAGTTCACTCTCAAATAAATTATCAGGAATGGCGGCCATATTTACCGTAATAAGTGGTGCCTGTTTACGCAAAGATAGCTGATGAATACGCTCAGCTAGTAATGATTTACCCGTACCATTTTCACCTAAGATCAAAATGTTGGCATCGGTTGGTGCAATCTGCGCCACTAAGGCTTCAATGGCTTGCATACTCGCTGATTGGCAGATCCAGTTTTGTGTACTCTCAGGGGCGAGTAGTTGTCGGTAGCCTTGGTTTTGCTCCTTAACTCGGGAAAAACTTAATTGCTGCTGGATACTGTTTAACAGTTTTAGCTTATTCCACGGCTTTTCAATAAAGTCACTGGCACCCTTTTGTAGGCCTTGTACGGCCAGCTCAACTGAGCCCCAGGCGGTCATTAAAATCACCGGGATATTTAACGGTTGCAGTTGGGCTAAAATGGCTAAGCCTTCTTGACCACTGGTAGTATCACGAGAGAAATTCATATCAAGTAGTACTAAATCAGGTCGTTGTCGATTGCTTTGGATGATGATTTCTTTGGCATTGGCGGCTTCAATAATCTGGTAACCCTCAGCGCTAAGTAATAAGTTTAACGCTAAACGAATATCATCATCATCATCAGCAATTAAAATGGTGGCATTTTGCATAGGAGTTTCCATAAAAGTTAAGCGATTACGCTTTATCAAAGTAAAAGAAAAGGAAACGAGTTTAATCGTTTCCTTTATTAATCTAATTACTCTTAGTATGCCAATTACTTTAGTTGAATGGCTAGTGTTAGAGCAAAAAAAGCTATATTTATCGGACTGTTATTGCCGAGCTATCATAGCTGCAGCAGTTATTCTTCACGTAAGGCTTGCATAGGATCGCTACTTATCACTCGCCATGCTGGCATAATTACCGATAATATAACGATAATCACTAAGGCCGCATCCAAGGTCGCCATCGCTAGCCAGTTAAAGTCAGGTAACATTGCTAGGTTTTGCGATATTTTGGCATAACCAAAGACCGAGATAATAAAACCTAAACCTAAACCTATCACTAACATAGCAAGGGCATCTTTAAGAATAAACTTAACCAAGGTCGCTTGTTTAGCGCCTGTTGCCATACGCACGGCCAGCTCATATTTTCTGTGGTTAGTGGTCATCTGGGTTAAGCCAGCAACACCAATAGCAGCAAGGAAAAGTGTTAAAGCGGTCATGGCTAAGACTATCCATAAGCTAAGACGTTGGTTGAGTGTTTGTCTCTGTAAAACATCGGCTAATGATTCCACTGTGACGTTAGTTAAGCGCGGGAATTGGCGTTTTACTTCACTGGCTAACATAGCGGCAGTAACCGTTGCTCCTTCTGGCAGCATCACGGTAAATTGAATGGTAGTACCAGGTCTCACTCGATGAGAATAAATTGCCGGTAAACCTATCGGATCCGCAATACCCGTTTGACTTAGGGTGTTAGCAACAATGCCAGTAACAATGGATGGCGGGGTGGAATTATCAGCGCTCATTTGAATGGTTTTGCCGATAACTTCTTGGTAAGTTAATTCTGAAAACAATAGTTTTGCCATATATTCATCGATAACAATTCTATCTTCATCATTATCAATTTGTGCTTGGCTGACATTAGCACCTGCTAACATAGGGATACTAAAAGTAGAGAAATACTTCGCCCCTAAGGTTTTTATTTGGTGAATAACCCGCTGACCTGAGGCTTCATCGAGAAAGGCATTTATACGTAAAGAACTAGACAAAGGGCCATAGTTAGGTGCAATAACTTGGCTATTAGGAACTTGTTGTTCGATTAAACGAGATAAGTCATCAAGCAACTGTTTAGTTTCGCTCTTGCCGTAATCATCAAAGCTATTTAATTGAGTTACGTATTCTTCATCGCTAACCGTCATGGCAATCTCATAACTATTGCCAAGTTCATAACCAAGATCTTGGTAAACGGCTTGATAGCTTTGCATGGCGATCATCACTGATGCGGTCAGTAATATTGAGGCGATCGAAAGTTGCAGCACCATTAATACCCGGCTTAACCATTGATTGCTCTGCGCCTGAATACCTTTACCACTACTATTTAAGTTATTGCTTAGCGCTTGTTTATCAATATCAACCAAGGCCAGCGCGCTAAATAATACACTTAGCGCTAAGATGATGGCCATAGCGGCTAATACCGTGGTGCTATCAATAGCAATGGCATCCATCATAGGTAGGCTATCACCGGCTATTAACGGTAAACTTCTTATCGCCCAACCGGTAACCAATAAACCCGTTATTGCCGCTAGCACAAAACTAGGCAGATTTTCCAGTAAGACCATTAATCTGATTTTAGTTAAGCTTGCCCCTAAGCTAATTTGAATGGCAAACTCTTTGGTTCGGCCTTGATAATGAGCGATAAATAAATTAAGTAAGTTAAGTGTTGCCATTAACAATAAGCCAATAACCGCGGCAAATAAGGCAATAAGTAGCCCTTCAGTTTCTCCTAACATATTGCTGCGATAGCTACTGGCCTTAGCGACTTTATTGGTGTTGCTAATAAAGTCCATAAACATTTGTACTTGCTCACCATCAACATTGCGGGTTACATAGTCTTCTAACCAAGCATCAACTTCTGCTTGTGATGGTAGCTGTGCTTGGCCATTAGCCGATTTTAGTATCAGGTTATCAAGTTCATTGCTAATATTACCGACATTATCCTTTTGCGCTTTTATCTTAGTTAGGTTGGCGATAAACCAGACTTGTTGCGCTAAAATTACTTGGTTACTTTTTATGGCCATCACATCTTCAATGACACCGGCAATAATATAGTTTTTATTGGTCATGGTAATTTGTTTGCCAATAACAGACTTAATGCCAGCAAAGGCATTTTGCCAAAGACTTGCTGATATCCACACGTATTTTTCTGGTGACTCTATGGTGACATCATCACCCAGTAATAATTGGCTACCTAACACTGAAATAATGTTACTTGAAGCGTCATAGCGGGTGGTGGCAAAGGTAGTGTTATTGACGATAACATCTTGCTCAGATGGGGCAATACCCGCCCATTCACCGACATCAGCAAAGTGCTCACTGAAATCGACCAAGCGATTCATGTTCCAATAGGAAACACTCAAGGTATCTGACATATTAAAGCGATAATCAAAGGTTTGCAGCGAAGCCTCATTTTTTACCCCTTGCAACGGTTGATACAACAGGGTCGAGGCAATTGAGATAACACTTAATACTGCGCCTAAGGTTAAACCCAGGGTTAAAATTAACGGTACACTTAAGCGCGGTAATGAAAATACCCGTGTTATGCCTTGATATAAGGCTTTTTTCAATAAACTCATGCAACCCCCTGTAATGACTTTTCATTTTTAGCAATGGTGCTTAAATCAGCGCTTACATTAGTGTTGATTTCTGCAACTATTTGCCCATCGAGTAATTGGATTTGGCGACTGGCACAACGTGAATAACGACTATCATGCGTTACCATGACTATGGTGGAGCCGTCTTTGTTAAGTTGCGCTAACAAGGACATCACCAGATCACCATTTTTACTGTCTAAGTTACCCGTTGGCTCATCCACTAAGATCAGGTCGGGTTTACCGACAAGAGCACGAGCTATGGCAATACGTTGTTGCTGACCACCAGAGAGTTGGTTCGGGCGATAGTGTTGACGATGTAACATATCAACTTGGCTCAGTACTTCTTCTACCCGCTGTTTTATTTCTGCTTTTTTACCGCCTCTGTGCTCTAACGGCAGCGCCACGTTTTCAAATACGGTTAAGCTATCGATTAAATTGAACGACTGAAATACATAACCTATATGTTCATTACGAATTTGTGTACGTTGGTCTACTTTTAAACCGGCAGTAGCAATATTAGCGAGCTGATAATCACCCTCACTGGCTGAATCCATTAAGCCCATAATTGCAAGTAAGGTAGACTTGCCGCAGCCAGAAGGGCCGGTAATTGCGACAAACTCACCTTGGTTGATTTCTAAACTAATGCCTTGTAAGGCATGGGTTTCTATTTGCTGGCTATCGTAACGTTTGTGAATGTTTGTCATGGTTACTATATTTTTCA
This sequence comes from Colwellia sp. MT41, assembly GCF_001444365.1. NCBI lineage: Bacteria > Pseudomonadati > Pseudomonadota > Gammaproteobacteria > Alteromonadales > Colwelliaceae > Colwellia > Colwellia sp. MT41. Next base: position 3,611,392 of record NZ_CP013145.1, on the reverse strand, counting down.
TGGAGTTTTCCTTAAATATTATCGTTATTGCTACGGAGATAGCCGTCAGCTTTATTATTGGTTGGTAACGGGTCGTTCGTTGCTTCTAGTGGTTATTTTTTATTGTTAATTGTACCGTTATTCGGTGATGCTCACCTGTTGGTACTTGCTGTATTGCTGAGTGTCACTACTGACTATCTGCTCGCCAGGTTGAAGTCCGGCAGTGATCACTAATTTATTTCCTGAAAGCTCGCCAAAGGTGACATCTCTTTGTATCAAGGTGTTGTTAGTATCGCGGACAAAAACTCTCTGCTTACTACGAGGACGAAAGCCAGGTATTTGTTCTATGTAGTTAATAGCTAGTTGATGCCTAACAAATACTTGTGCTGAAATGGATAGTGCTGGGCGGGCATTAGAGGTTAATGCTTGATCAATTACCGCCTCAGCTAACACCGAGCCATTACTAACCACACTTTCGATACGGGTGATATGGGCTTTGATTATGCCTTTTTGCGTATCAATCAATACCAGTGCATTGATATCTATTTGATCGGCTTGGTTTTGTGGTAAACGCAAACGCACAATTAACTCTTCATCACTACCCACCTTTGCCAGCGACTGACCTAATTGCACACTTTGGCCCAACTCAACGTCTAAGGATTGTAGTGAGCCACTAATGCCAGCTTTTACTTTCATATCATCAAGTTGTTGCTCAAGTAAGTTAACTTGTGCTTGTTGTTGGGTAATGGTGATGTCACGCTGGATTAGCTGGTGGCCTTGCATTTCGATAAATTGTTTATATTTTCTCTTTTCAAAGTCGAGCCGGCTACTTTCTTGCTTTACCGCTAATTTAGCGCGTTGTAATTCTATTTTTGATGCAATGCCTAGATCCAGCAGGTTTTTATTTACCGATAACTCCAGCTGCGCTTTTTCAATTTCGGCTTCAATATCGGCGATGCGACCTTGAAAATTTAAGCGTTCACTTTGTTGTTCATATTTAAACGCTTCTCTTTGCGCTAATTGCTGAGCAAACTGACCCTTAGCGGCATTAACTTCTTGCACCAATCTAGGGTTGGATAACTGTAAAATAATAGTGTTAGGGCTGACCTTAGTACCAGGGCGCACTAAAATTTCAGCAACCTTACCTAATGCTGGCGCGGTTAATAAACGCTCTTTTGCGGAAGCGAATTCGCCATAGGCATTAGCATAAATATCTAAATCGCCTTGTACTACCGTTTGAAAGCTTAGCTGACTTAACGGCACTGACTTAGTTGCTTTGCCACTGACGCTATAACCACCGTATGCCATTAATAAGGTAAAGCTGGCAGTGGCGATCCATTTCTTCCACGGTTGCTTTTTAGTTAGGGCAATTTTCATAAAGTTTCACTGTTATTCTTAACTGATGAAATAAGTAATGAAATATCTGTGCCAACTTTAAAGTATACATAAAATCAATCGCTTAGCCTTTATTGTGTTTTTTTAATGCTCAATATGTTCGCTTTTAACGGCAGGGTGTTCGAAAGTGAATTTAGCCTCAGCTATATTGATAGGTGTAACAGCAATCAATTTAGCGCTATATAAGTTTAGGGTTGTAATACGGTGTAATGTTCTCCTTTTCATCTATGGGGTAAGTTAATACCGTGTTATTAAAATCGCTAAATTGTGCAATAAGCAATGCCATAATCAATGCGATAACAAAGGCAATAGCACAGCCGATGTCATCGTAATTGTTAGAGGGCACGGCTGTAAGATTTTTTCTGCTGAACCCTCCATGATGGCACTAGGTTTTACCGCCAGTGTTTTCCTGTTAATAATGGTCGGCAGGCACGGTAATGATATTGAGTGAACAAGCTGAAATTTGTCGGTAACGCGGTTATGATATGAGCTAGAGTAAAGCGCTAGTGAAATTGTATCTTGGCTATACTTACTACTAGCAATTTTATTGCTTAAAAGAGGATGAGAATTAATATGACGGAAGCGCTACCGCTGACCATTAACGTAAATAGCGACTTACTCGACAAATTTACTCAATTAAAATCAATTAGTAATAAGCTTGAAGCGCAGTTTAATTTTCACACCTTAACGGCTAATTGGTATGGTGATGAAAGACAGGTGTTAGCAATACAACTGTTACTAGAAACACCGCTAAGCTTTAAAGAATGCCAAAAAGGGCTAAAGAGGTTATCGGCAAGTGAGGTGAGTGTTAGCCATTTTTCTGATGATGTGTTTAGTTGCTTTAATGAAGGCGAGCAGCAATTGCTTTGTTATATCGCAATCACTAACTCAGAGCTTGACTTGTTGGCGACGCAGCCAAAATTATTAATGGGCTTTATTCAGGTGAAAATACATAAAGTACTGAATTTAATTGCCGTTCAGCGGTCTCTGGCTAAGATATAATACCTTGAGGTAAGTAAAAAATATGGCTATTAGCACCACACGCCTAGATCGTTTTATTAGTAAATCTTACCAAGTAAATCGTAAAGCCGTACGCTTGATTTTGGCGCAAAAACGGGTTTATGTTGATGGCGTGGTCGCTACCGATATAGCGCAAATTGTTGATCAGTTTTCAACTATAGTTTTGGATGACAACATACTGCAGGCCAATAAAGCGCATTACATTATGCTTAATAAACCTGTTGGTGTTGTCTGTGCCACCAAAGATGAAAAACATAAAACGGTCATTGATTTACTGGTTGGACAATTTGAGCAAGCAACTAGGGATAGTTTGCATATAGTAGGGCGACTTGATTTAAATACCTCAGGATTGGTACTGTTAACCAATGATAGCCGCTGGTCGGAACGATTAACTTCACCGGCACATAAAGTGGCTAAATGCTATCAAGTCCGCCTTGCTAACCCATTAACAGCAGAGTATATCAGTGCTTTTGCCCAAGGTATGTATTTTTCATATGAAAAAATAACCACACAGCCAGCAGCACTGCGCATTATTTCTCCCTTTGCAGCGGAAGTGATCTTAACGGAAGGGCGTTATCATCAAATTAAGCGTATGTTTGGTCGTTTTCAAAATCAAGTTGTTGCCTTACATCGCCAATCCATTGGTCAATTAAGTTTAGACAAGTCACTCAATATTGGCGATAGTAGAGCTTTAAATAGTGAGGAAGTAGTTAAGATAAGTGGATAAAAAAACATCAATAAAGAAGGTTTTTTACCCTAAGTGTTTGATATTAATTATAACAATATAGGCACTCGCATTTTTATCTTGCTTGGGTATAATGTCATAACGTAAAAAATTGTTTTAAAGTGAATGGAATTGTTAAATGAATAAATTATTGTTATTGGCGGTACCGGTTATTGTCTTATTGGCAAGTTGTTCGAGTGTTGATAATGCTTGTGAAGATGTCACCTTAGCATCTGAACAAATTCAACAGTGTCAGGCATTACATAAGAAAATTGTTAACGCCAGAGGTGATATCCTTATTCGCACAGAGTTAGAGCGTCGCTATCAACAAGACTGTATTGAAATTCGTTATTATCGTGATGAACGACAAGCAGCTATATGCGGTAACAAACATAAGATAAAAGCAGTTAATAAATCAGCTAAAATAGAAGCGCAGCAGTAAGCACACTCCGCTATGATAGCATTTGAACTTTATCAAATGCTTACGAAATAAGAGAGCGAAATAATAAAACGGTATGGTAATTTTGAAAGTAGCAAATCAACAGGCGAAAACAAGTAAAGCCGCAGAACAGTTAATATGTGCTAAAGAGGCACGTATTGTTAAACTGACTGAGGATGTTGATTTTTTAGAGAAAAAAAATGCCGACTTACAAGCGCGTTATACCGCATTATTTAAACTGAATCACTTGTCGCAAGAGTGTCTTGATCTAGATAGCTTTTATCCACAAGTACATAACACCATTGCCTCGTTAATGACCGCGAAAAACTTTTTTATTGTCTTATACGATCAAACGTTTGATACCTTAGAATTTGTATATTTTATCGATGAAAAAGATGAAAAACCCTCAGGGCTTATCGATTATCAAGATTATGAGGGCTCATTTACTAATTTAGTTATTGAGTCAAAACAGCCGTTACTGCTAACGCCTGAGTTAGAACAAAAGCTCTTCGATAACTATAAAATTAAACAGTTTGGCTCTCGAGGTACTGACTGGTTAGGGGTACCATTACTGCACAATGGCTTAGTCATAGGCACTATCACCATACAAAGTTATGATGAAAAAACTCGCTATAACGACTCTGATTTAAATCTACTTACTTTTGCTGCCCAACATGTTGTTGGTGCTATGGTGCGTTTGCAAGATCAACAACGCTTACAAAATGCCGTTAATGCTCGCACTAAAGAATTAATGGCGCAAATTCGTGAGCGGGAAAAATCAGAATTATTACAAGAGTCATTATATCGAATATCCGAGTTAACCACGGATATCGAACTAGATATAGGTACCTTTTATAGTAAGGTGCACAATATTATTGGCCAGTTGATTAATGCTAAGAACTTCTTTATTGCCAAATACGAACATGATAGCCAAACGCTGCATTTTTCTTATTATCAAGATGAACATGCCAGTAATTTAATCAAAGATTTTAAACCGAGAAAACTCTCTAACGGTTATTCCGAATTAGTGTTGCGCCGTAGAGAAACCGTGTTACTGACCTATTCGGAAATGATGAGTTTGCACCTTGCCGGTGAAACGGCTAAACCGCAAGACGATATTCACTCTTGGCTTGGTGTGCCATTAATTTATTCAGGCCAATTACTCGGTGTTATGGTGTTACAAAGCTATCACTATAAAACCACATACAACCAGCAAGATGCGGAGTTACTTAATTTCGTTTCTAACCATGTCTCGGTCGCCATTAAACGCCGAGAGTTAGCTGATTTTGAGCGGCGCAGCCATGAATTACTTGAACAGCAAGTTAAATTACGCACATTGGCACTCGAAGATGAGATTACTCAGCGTAAACAGGCGGAGAAATTATTACAGCATACTGCTGCCCATGATAGTTTAACCGGTCTGCCTAACAGAACCGTGTTTCTTGACTTACTCAATCACGCTATTGCTTGCGCTAAGCGCAAAGATGATTTTTCTTTTGCTGTGCTATTTTTAGACTTAGATCGCTTTAAAGTGGTTAATGATAGTTTAGGACATCATGCTGGCGATCTGTTATTAAAAATCATTGCCCGAGAGTTACTCGCTATTGTCCGTGACAAAGATACCGTGGCTCGCATAGGTGGTGATGAATTTGTAATTTTAATTGAAGACTTACGCTCAAATGAAGAAGCCTTTGACGTAGCACAGCGCATCACCAAATTTCTTCAACAGCCTTTTACTCTCGATAATCAGTTAGTTTACACCGGTACCAGTATTGGTATTTCGTTTAGCAATAAACGTTATGATGATGCTAATACCATGCTAAGGGATGCTGATACGGCTATGTATCATGCCAAGGATAATGGCAGAGGGCGTTATGAAGTTTTTGATGACAGTATGCATCAAAAAGTGCAAAACGCCTTAAGCCTTGAGGCGGATATTCGCGAAGCGATTGCTTGGCAGGAGTTTATTCCTCATTTTCAACCAATACTGCAACTCGATAACCGAGAGCTTAAAGGTTTTGAGGCGTTAGCTCGCTGGCAAAGTACCAAACGTGGTTTTGTTTATCCTAATGATTTTATCCCACAGGCTGAAGAAACGGACTTAATCCAAGAAATTGATCTGCAAATTATTGAAAAAGCTTGCCAGCAACTGAAGCTTTGGCAAGATAAGTTAGGCTGTCATGATCTTTATGTCAGCTGTAACTTGTTTGCTAAACAATTTTTTAGAACCAGCTTACCGCAAGATATTGCCAAGGTATTAAAAGACACCGGGTTAGCTCCCCACAACCTGCGGGTTGAGTTAACCGAGCGCGCCTTGTTGGAAAATGCTGAGATCGTACTGACCAATATGCAAGCCCTAAAGGATATGGGGGTTAAAATATTATTAGACGATTTTGGTACCGGCTATTCAAGTTTAGGTTATTTACACCGTTTCCCCATTGATGTCTTGAAAATTGATCGCTCCTTTATTAGCAATGTCCATGAGCATGATAATAATAGTGCTATTATTCGCACCATAGTAGATTTAGCGAACAACTTACAAATGGCAACCATAGGTGAGGGCATTGAAACCTTGGCCGATGCTGAGTTATTACAGCAAAAAGGCTGCATATACGGACAAGGCTATTATTTTGCTAAACCTATGTCACCGGACGACGCCACGGATTATATTATTGAAAAAATGAGTAACTAACAGGCAAGTCACTACTGCTGCAAGTCAGCTAACTAGAGTTTTTCAGTATATTCTGCTGTCAACTTGATATTATTCCCTATAAAACTTCAGAAAACCCGCAAAATAACCAGCACATTCTGTGGCTGCTCTCCTAAAATGCACTTATAAAATTAATATTGTCATTTACTAATAATATTTTTATTAATAGCAATTCGACTATAACTAAAGCAGGATTTAACCTGCTCGCCTTTGAGGAAATAACCATGCTTTATACTGGTTCATTAATTACCGATTGCCCGATTAGACAAAAAATCCGTGAATTTTATCGTATAGATGAAAATGTTGCCGTTGACCATATTTTACCTGCTGCCGAAGTCAATGTTAGCGCTCGTAGTCGTGCTTGGGAACGTGCCCGTAAAATGGTGTTACAAATTCGTCAAGACCAAGAAGGTAATGGCGCAATTGATGCGTTGCTTAATGAGTATTCACTTTCATCAGAAGAAGGTGTGGTATTGATGTGTTTGGCGGAAGCGTTATTACGTGTACCCGATAAACATACTCAAGATGAACTTATTCGCGATAAAATTTCTCAAGGTCAATGGAGCTCTCACTTAGGCGCCAGTGACTCTATTTTTGTTAATGCATCATCATGGGGCTTATTAATTACTGGCTCTATGGTCGATTATGCTGATAAACGTAAAAAAGACCAATTTGGTTTATTGAAGAAGATCATTGGTCGTCTGGGTGAGCCTGTTATTCGTACCTCTATGAACTATGCCATGAAAATTATGGGTAAGCAGTTTGTCATGGGTGAAACCATTAAAGCCGCTACTGTACGCGCAGCTATCAAAGAACAGCAAGGTTATGTCTATTCATACGATATGCTGGGTGAGGGAGCGCGCACTATGGCCGATGCTGATAGGTACCTTAAAGCCTATCAAGATGCCATCACTGCCATTGGTGAGGTAGCTCTTGCTTCAGGTAAGAACGATCCACGTAAAGTGCCAGGTATTTCAATTAAATTATCTGCCATTCACCCACGTTATGAGTTTTCTCATAAAGCACGGGTAATGGCAGAAATAGTTCCTAAGTTAAAGGCGCTATGTTTACAAGCTAAGCAATACAATATTGGTTTAACGGTTGACGCTGAAGAATCCGAGCGTTTAGAAATCTCCTTAGATATTATTGAAGCTGTGTTTAGTGATAGTGACTTAGGTGATTGGCAAGGCTTTGGTATAGCGCTACAAGCCTACCAAAAACGTGCCATTTTTGTGGTCGATTGGTTGCGTGAATTAACCTTGCGCACGAAACGAAAAATGATGGTGCGTTTAGTTAAAGGGGCTTATTGGGATACTGAGATTAAAAATGCCCAAAAAGATGGCTTAAGTCATTTTCCTGTTTTCACTCGTAAATCTTCGACCGATGTTTCTTATCATGCTTGTGCCAACAAATTACTAGAATACCGCGATACTATCTATCCACAATTTGCTACCCATAATGCCTATACTGCGGCAACCATTGTTGAGCTAGCCGGTGATGATAAAGAGGGCTTTGAATTCCAATGTCTACATGGCATGGGTGATTCTTTGTATGATCAAATTGTTAGAGAGGAAGGCATTCAATGTCGAATTTATGCCCCAGTAGGGCATCATGAAGACTTACTGGCCTATTTGGTGCGCCGCTTATTGGAAAATGGTGCTAACTCGTCATTTGTTAATGCCATTGTTGATAATTCGCAACCGGTGGAAAACTTATTAGAAGATCCAGTAGAGAAAACCCTGCGCTTAAAAGTTAAATACAATAATCAAATAACACTGCCAATGGATCTTTACCAAGGTGAAGGTGAGCAAGGCCGTAATAATTCAAAAGGTTTAGATTTAACCGATATTAATGAAATAATGCCATTAAAAGCGGCCTTAGATACTTGGTTTGTTGAGCATTTACTTACTGAAAGTGAGGTACCTGAAGGAGCTAAAGCGGTAAGGAATCCAGCTAATCGTAGTGAAATTATAGGTTTTCATCAACATGCCAGCAAAGATGATATGTTGGCGATGATTGATAAGGCTGAAACGGCTTTTAACACTTGGTCAACAACGCCAGTAGCTGAACGTGCCGAGTTACTTGGTCGGGTTGCTGATATTATAGAACGCCATATGGATGAGCTCATTGCTTTGTGTATCAAAGAAGCAGGTAAAGTCGCCCAAGATGGTATTGATGAAGTACGTGAAGCCGTTGATTTTTGTCGCTACTACGCCGCCCGCGCTATTGAATTAAATGACGATGAAAGACTAACACCACGGGGTGTGGTGTTATGTATTAGCCCATGGAACTTCCCACTGGCTATTTTCTTAGGGCAAGTTGCCGCCGCTATTGCCACGGGTAATACTGTTTTGGCAAAACCCGCGGAACAAACCGGTTTAATTGCACTGCGCACCATTGAACTGATGAAGTCGGTAGGCTTACCTGAAAACGTAGTGCAAGTGGTAATTGCTCGCGGTAGTGCGGTAGGTAATACCATTATTCCTGATAGCCGTATCCAAGCGGTTATGTTTACTGGCTCTACCGAAACAGGGACACTAATTTCGCAAACCTTGGCTGAACGTGGTGGTGAGCAAGTGCCATTAATTGCCGAGACTGGTGGCCAAAACTGTATGATAGTTGACTCCACCGCGTTACCTGAGCAAGTGGTCGACGATGTGATCTCATCAGGCTTCCAAAGTGCTGGCCAACGTTGTTCTGCGCTGCGGGTACTGTTTTTACAAGAAGATATTGCTGAGCAAGTTATTAGCATGTTACAAGGTGCCTTAGCGGAATTACATGTTGGTAACCCAGCAAAATTAAGTACGGATATTGGCCCAGTGATCGATCAAAAAGCACTTGATGCCCTAAATGCTCATGCCGATTATATGAAGTCACACGGTAAATTATTATACCAATGTGAGTTTTCTGATGAAGTAGTGGCTGAAGATGGTCACTTCTTCTTTGCACCACGCTTATATGAAATTGATGATATTAGCGTATTAAAGCAAGAAGTTTTTGGTCCGTGTGTGCATATTGTTCGCTTTAAAGGCAATGAAATTGAAAGTGTTATTGATAAAATTAATGGCACTGGTTTTGGTCTCACTATGGGTATTCATACCCGTATAGAGAATAGAGCCATTGAGTTAGCCAAATTATCGCGTGCTGGTAATATATATATTAACCGTAATATGATTGGTGCTATTGTTGGTGTACAACCTTTTGGTGGTCGTGGCCTTTCTGGCACTGGCCCTAAAGCCGGTGGTCCAAACTACCTAACTCGTTTAGTCAAAGAAAAAGCCACGCCAGATACTCACGCCTTTAACTTTCCGGCAGAGAAAATTGCCACTTTAACGGGCAGTGCCGCTGAAAAGCATGAAGCAACACGCATAATGGACAAAGCTAACTGGGTAGAGAAAGAGTGGCGCTCAACTGAGCTAATTACCCGAATTTCATGTGTACGTCAGTTACTTGCAAAGATTGCTCACGTAGAAATTGTTGATGATTTAGCCGATGATTTAAACCGTACCTTAGCAGCCGCACGCTCACAGCTAATTAGTATTGAAAAACGCTTGAAAAATCCGCAAGAACTACCTGGACCAACAGGTGAATCAAATATACTTTACTTAGAAAACCGCGGTAATATTATTTGTTATGCCGATGAAAAAGTTAGTTTCCACTTCTGGGTGCTATCTATAGTGACAGCGCTTGCTACGGGCAATACGGTAGTTACTGTTGTTTCTGACTTGTTCTACCAAGAAGCATTGGCCTTTAGAGACAAATTTATTACGACCGGCGCTGGTAAAGATGTTTTCCAAGTCGCTAAATTATGTCACTTAGAAACACTGCTTAGCCATCCAGCTTTATCGGGTGTGGTCGTTGATAGTCATTGTGAAAGTAAACACTATGTCAGTGAAAAATTAGCACAACGTGTTGGCGCTATTTTACCGGTAATAAGCTCTGAGTATTTTGATAATTTAATTCAGCGTTTATTGACGGAAAAAACCATCAGCATAGATACCACAGCTTCTGGAGGTAATACTTCACTAATGACTCTGGTTGAAGAGGACTAGTTATACCAGTTTCATTAATTAGGTGAGCTGTTTTATACGTAGGAAAAAAGACCAAATACAAGGCATTTATTTTTATAACTAGTTGTGCTAATTATTAAATAAATAACAACGTAGTTGGTGATTTTAACAAGTAGAAATGATCACATATTTAGTGAGGTTGGTATTAATTGCCATAACAACTTAGTTGTTAATTAACATAAAACGCGAACGTTTACTGGCCAGTAAACGTTCGCGTTTTTTTTGTACTTGTGCTTTTTTTTGCTGAGGTTATGCTTTTTACTAATATTAATACCAATTTCATTAAATTATTGCCCACTTGTGCGGGTTAACATACTCCAAGGCGGTGTTGCTCTCGATTGAGCAATAGCCAACTATTGCTCAAAAGAGCGCCTTGCTTTAATTTATTTTTCCGGTGCACAACAAGATCACAAAGTTAATGAAACTGGTATAATATGGCAATATTAACAATAGCCCCTATTAAATCATGCTGATATGACTATTAACAAAATAAAGCCCCTAGACCGTATCGATAAGGTCATTTTATCTACGCTACAAGCCGATGGCAGAATTTCAAATGTTGAGTTAGCTAAAAAGGTTAACTTGAGTGCCAGTCCTTGTTTAGATCGTGTCAGACGCTTAGAAAACGAAGGTTATATTGAGCGTTATGGCGCCTTGTTATGTGCGAGTAAACTCAATTATGGTATGACAGCTTTTGTGCAAGTTACCCTAAACCGTACTACCTCAGATACCTTCAAACTATTTAAAAATGCCGTGGTAACCATTAAAGAAGTGGTTGAATGTCATTTGATTGCCGGTGGTTATGACTACCTGTTGAAAATTCGTTTTGCTGATATGGAAGGTTACCGCCTGGTATTAGAAAAAATTGCCGACTTACCAGCCATAGCGCAAACGAGTACTTACATGGTGACAGAGCATATTAAGCATGACAGTGGCGTACCGTTAGACTAGCTTGATTTAGGGTAATTACCTGATTTTAAGATGAAATTAATATTGTTAAGCGCAAGTAGCTTTGCTATATATTTAAGGTCTAGACTTTTTAAATAACGTATCTCAAGGAGCTACTATGAACGCACATGATTATGCATTACAAGCTAATGGCTCGTTTGCTCTGCCAGATGCCTGCTTTAAAGTAAAAGCCTTAATGGCCGATGACAGCGCGCAAATTGCTGACTTTGCCGATATTATTGGTATTGACCCCTCCATGACTTCGCGACTATTACAAATAGCCAACAGTGCTATTTATAGTTTTCCAGGTGAAATTAGTACTATCTCGCGCGCGATTACCATCATTGGCACACAAGCTATTTATAATATGATGTTGGTCGATGTTGCCGCTTCAGCTTTTAAGCACTTTGCCAATCAAGCCATTGACTTAAAACGCTTTTGGCGGATGAGTGTTTATTGTGGTCTGGCTTCTAAAAACCTTGCTATTAGTTCAGGAAAGCGTGATATTGAGCGCTTATTTATTGCCGGCTTATTACAAAATTTTGGCGAGTTATTGGTTGCTAAACTAAATCCTGAACTGGCTCAGCGTTGTGAGAAATATAATAAAGATCAGCTGCCTTGGCAGTTGCAAGAGCTGGCCTTAGGTTTTACCTATACCGATGTGTCAGCAGATTTACTAAAAATTTGGCAACTCCCTGAAAAAATTATTTTACCTATTCGCCACTTTCATGCTGCCTCAAGTATTGAAATTAATCAAGATGTCAAAATTTTGAATTTAGCTTCCCGGCTGGCGTTAATTGATAGCCACAGTGATGAGTTTTCTTATGATGATGTGATTGATGAATCTTTATGTCGGTCACTGGGTTTATCTACTGAAGATCTAGCGCAAGCAGCTGAGTATGCTGAAAAAGAAGCGACCAGTATTTTATCTATTATGAATCCAAAACTTTTTTCTAGATAATTCATCTAGGCTCAGTGAGTATTTATGGCACTGAGCTAATGATTCTCTGCGTTTTTGACTAATAAATAATCAGCGTTGATTTTTAGCCTTTACTTTTCAATGGTCATTTTTTAGTGGTATTTGCACTTGAAACACGGCTTGATAAGCTTGATTAAAGTTGACTAAATCTTTACTGGCCAAATAACGCGTGTGTGCCTGATAAAACGGATAACTAAGATAAAGCTTTTGTAGTGATTGATTAATATCGTTGATAACTTGCTGGCCTAAAGGGCCTTTATGACAAGCGACATAACCAACAATATAACCAGGAGAACCCGCGATTGCTACTGAGGCTAGTGGCCAGGCGGTTGAAGAATGTTTTAACGCTTTATTGACACTTACCGGATAATCAACGATGTAGTCTATTCGCTCTTTTAATAGCATTTTAACTAGGGAAGTTGTCGCTTCACCACCACTCCTAATCACTAGGTTATGTGGCGGTAAAGTAGCGATTTGTTTATCTAAGAACATCCCCAAAGAGCGGCCTGCATCAATGCCTAAGGTATAGGTAGATTTACCGGTAAATAACGCCGCTAATGATTTTAAGCGCTTATTATTATCAAGGGCGTTTGTGGGTAAAATGCTAGATGCGTCCCTCTTTTTATAATATAGGCGTAAATTCAGTGCAATATTAAGCGGTGAACTATAAATATTATCTTTTAGTCGCTCAGGTGTTTTAATCCGGTTAGGTGCGCAACTGTTGGGCAGTTTTTTTAATAAGCGCGCAATACTTGGGCTTTGGGCAAACTCAAGGTTAAATTGGTATTGAGGTAAGGAAGCCAGTAATAAGCGGGTGGTATCTATTACCATAGAACTTGGCACATTCGAGTTTTTAATTGACTGAATATAGTCCTTGGCATCGTCGCTGAACCAGTATATCTTCTTTTGCGCATTACTCGTTGGGCAATAGCAACAAAAAGATAACAAGGTGATAATGATGAGCGAATTTTTCATTAAATGTCTGACCTAAAAATTAGTTATCTGTGTTTTACCTGAGAACAGTTCAAAAAGCTAACAAGTGACCTGCTCTATTTGAGTGTGTAATCAAGAATATACACAGTGCCACTTTGGTATTTTCTTGGTAAAAGCAAAGCTTAGCTAAAAACAAGACAAAGTTACTAAAGCTTGTTAGCATCGAGAGTGCAGTTTAATCACGTTATCATAATAATTATAAAAAAGGGTAAGTATGTCGGCTTCTAGAGAGCACTTTAGCTCACGAATGGGATTTATATTAGCGGCCGCAGGCTCTGCGGTGGGTATTGGTAATTTAGTCGGTTTTCCGGTTAATGCCGCGAAAAATGGTGGCGGAGCTTTTTTGCTTCTGTATGCGCTTTTTGTATTTTTTATTTGTTTACCGGTAATGATTGCTGAAATGGCCGTTGGTCGTAACACGGCAAAAGAACCTGTCGGCGCATTTAAAACCTTAAGCCATGGTAGTAAATTTTGGGGTGCTGCTGGTTTTTTAGGGGTGTTAACTCCCTTTATGATTGCTGTTTTTTATATGGTGATTACGGTCTGGATATTTGGTTACATAGTGTTAACTTTAATGGGACATTTAGATTTCCTAGCAAGTGATGCTGGTTTTGGTGTGTTTATTAATAGCCCTTACTTGTATATTGCTTTGGTAGCAGTAGCAGGGATTGTCAGCTTTATACTTGCTGCAGGGGTAAAAGATGGTATTGAAAAAGCCGCTAAAATTTTAATGCCGACGTTACTGGTGATGCTTATCATCATGGTTATCTTTGTCTTAACCCTTGATAATGCCATGGCCGGAGTGGCCTTCTTCTTGGTGCCAGATCTGAGCAAGATAACGCCGAGCGTGGTTAATGGCGCCCTATCCCAGGCCTTTTTCTCCTTGTCTTTAGGTATGGGGATTTTACTGACCTACGGCTCTTATATAAATAAAGAAACTAATATTCCAAATTCTGCCAAGTTGGTTGCGATTACTGATACTGCCGTGGCATTTATTGCCGGCTTAATGATTCTACCGGCGGTATTTTCATTTAACCCTGATATCGATCCCAGTGAGTTGAGTGACAGTTCAGTCTCCTTAATATTTACTTTTTTACCGAAAATATTTTTAGCGCTGCAAACATCAATTGGTTATGTTGGTGCCAGTGCAGTGGCGGCATTCTTCTTCTTATTAGTCTTTTTTGCTGCTATCACCTCCTTAGTCTCTATTATCGAAGTACCTGTGTCCTACTTGGTTACTGAGAAAAAACAAACCCGTAAAAAAGCCTTAGGTTATTTAACCGTTACTGCTGGAGTATTAACTTTATTTGCCACAGCATCCTTCGGTATGGTGCCATTTTTTACTGAGTTCACTTCCTATGCTGGCAGCACTAAGTCATTTTTTGATGTTATTTATGATGTTTTCTACGATACTATTTTACCGTTAAATGGCTTTTTATTGTGTGTGTTTGTTAGTTATCGCTGGAAGAAGAAGCAATTATCTGCAGAGTTAAGTATTGGTAATGAAAACTATAAGGGCTCATGGGTGGAAAAATATATTAACTTCTCACTGGGTACTTTTATCCCTGCCGTGGTCTTACTTATTTTCATTAATACCGTAGCGACAAAATTTTTCGCGGTCAGCTTATTTGGTTTCTAGTTAAACGCTCTAACCGATTTCAACGCCCATTAGTAAATGTTACTATTGGGCGTTTTTTATTATTAATTAATCGATAACTTAACCATGATAGAACATATTACCGCCACTGACTTTACCGACGCGCAAAGACTATTTCATGGTCGAGGCCATGCCTTTGCTAACTTAAACCACGTTAATGTTGACTGGTTATCTCCCGTTGTGCTTATCACCTTATATCAAGCGGTAGATAGCAAGTGGCTGGCGGAACAAGCGAGTGCCTTAAAATCATTGATTAAAGAATGTCGCTCGGTGCAAGTACAGCACCGCTATGAAAAGTTCGCCCCGACAGAGTTGTTATTAGGGGAGCCAGTAAGTAATACGATTGTCAGCGAGCAGGGGCTTAATTATCATATCGAATTTGGCAAGGCACAAAATACTGGCTTGTTTTTGGATATGAGTAACGGCCGAACGTGGTTAAGGCAGCATGCCCAGGGAAAAAATGTCCTTAATCTCTTTGCTTATACGTGTGCCTTCTCGGTCAGTGCCATCGCTGGTGGCGCCAGCAAAACCGTTAATATAGATTTAAGTAAAGCGTCATTAAGTAGGGGGAGGGAAAACCACCAGCTTAATCATTTGGCGAAAAAACAAGGTAAAAAAATAATTTTTGAAGGCGTTGATATATTCAAATCAAATAGTCGCATTAAAAAATATGGTCCCTACGATATTTTAGTGTGCGATCCTCCTTCATTTCAAAAAGGTAGTGTTAATATCGAGCGTGATTACGCTAAAATAATCCGCCGTATTCCACAATGGCTCAATGCTGGAGCTAGCTTGATGTTATGTTTAAACTCCCCCGATTTAGATGAAAACTTTTTAAAAGCAGAAGTGGCGCGTGAATGCCCAGATTGTCAATTTGAGCAGCGCCTCGATAACCCCGAAGTTTTTAAAGAAGCACATCAGGGTAAAGGTCTTAAAGTGCTGATTTTTACTTATCAACCAAGCTAACAATGTCACTGGCTTTAGGGTTATCTTTGTGGGCAATGGCCTTTATCCGCCAAAAACGGGCAAATCTTGGGATACCCGCTTGTGTTAAACCGTTGTACTTAAAGGTGATGGTAGTGCCAATTCCTGGTGGATGGGCACGTTGGTAATCACTAAAGCCCGAGCCTATCTTAAAAATAATGCCATTGACTGTTTTAACTTCAATGGCACCAAGCTGTCCTTGATACTTACCTTTACCCTTAGTATGAGCAATGACGATAGCCTCGGCATCTTGATGTTTTTTCAGTTTCATTAACGCTGGGTTTCGGCCTACTCGATAGTGGGCACTGGCAAGGTGTAGCATAAGCCCTTCACCTTGAGCGGTGACCACGTCATGCAATTTATCCTCAAGGGTATTTATGCTGTTAACGCGCACTTGGCTGATCATAGCTAAATAGGGCGATGGCACTTGTATTAATAAAGCCCGCATTTTTTTAACTCGTTTAGCAAAGTCTCCTTGGTATGCTGGCAGATCAAACATCATAAAGCGGACGTTTCGCCAACAGCTAATCGTTTTGTTTTCTTCTGCTTGTCGTTTGCTAACACAGGAAAGTAATGGCTGAAATTGACCTCGTGCTATCCATAACTCACCATCAATAGGGTAGGTCGGCCAATACTGGCTGAACCAATGCGGGCTATTTATTAAATTACCTTGGCGGGTGATTAGTTGTTTACCATCCCAGTAACCGCGTACACCATCAAGTTTTTCAGAAACAAAATACTGACTTATATCTGCTACTTCTTGGTAACTTACACCATGCTGTAAGTTAGGTTTAGTTGGCTTATGCTGTTGTTGCTCAGCTAGCGGACTTTGTTGTGCTTTTAAGGGATAGCAGCTTATTAAAAAGAGTGTAAAGAAAATCAGTAAACTATATGTCTGCATCACTAACCTCCGTGTATCGTGACCTTGGTAAAAAGTAAAGTCTAGTCTATATTTTAAAAATGAATACCTTAATGATTAATACCAAGTGGCTGAGCTTTATGTGCTGTCGTTAACTAGGTTAGCAAGGATGCTAGGATGAAAATAATTACGTACCCTACTGTTATTTATACCTTTATCGCGGTGTTGCTTTTAACATTTAGCGCGTCTACAGCAGCTAAAAAAAGATGTAAACCTTTATTGGCAAAGCTCCATCATATTCAAACCATGCAGCGTAAAGGCTACTCTTTAAAGAGAGGTGAAACTTTACGTGTTAAAGAGGATAAAGCGAGAGATAAATGGTGGCAGTGTGAACATAGCTCTTTGGCGTCATTTAAGGTGAAATATGGCAAAATAAATAAAAAGTCAAAAAAGCAGTCAAAGAAAAAGAAACTGGCGAAGAACAGCATTCATTACAGCCAAATGAATATAAAAACGTCCCAGTTAGTAAATAAAGTGGCAAGGTTTAATCAAGGCAGTGCGATTGTAATCAAAGCAAAATATCAAGGAGATAAGAAATGGGCTTGGTTGCAGTTTTATCAGCAACCCATTAAGTGCCAGCGTCCCAAAAATCTCAATGTTTTTGCTTATTGCAGTGAAGATAAACAACAACAACAAGGTGTATTTGAACAAAAGTACAACCGGTAATTAACTGACCCGTTTAAGCTTGGTAGTTTGTTTTACTTGCATGGTATTGCTTAACCATAGCATCGATAGCTTCTTGTTCATAAGCACGCAAGCCACTTAATAACATGTGTTTCTTACCGTGTCCAATAACAGCACCGTTTGATAATAAATCAAATTCAAGCCAAGCATTACCGCGTTTACCATCTATAGATAAACTGGTTTTAGCCAGTTGTAAAGTGACTGATTCAGCCTCTAAGGTATGTAAGTCAATAGACATTGATTGATACATTACCATAGGACGAGCAGGGTTGATCATGACTTTATTTTCAGCCATTAACTTAACTAAAATATCAGGGAAAGTGCGGCCAGAAAAGTCTACATATGCTTTTGTTAGTGCATTGATTATGACAGGGTTCATTGTTTTATTACCGCTGGCACTAACCGTTAAGTAGGTTTTATCTTTTTCATCTTTAATATCGAAGCTATTTTCAATCTTCTGTGGAAAAATCAGCTGAACTTTGTCGTTAACCATGCCGGAAAAATTGAAAGTCATTTTTTGATGCAGCCCAGATTTGGCGATAATGATTGAAAACAGTAAATCACCAGGCACACAGAAACGTCTAGCGTCTATATTGTGTAAAGGGTTAAAGTCATCGGCTACCTGCTTAGCAAAGTCACTGGCTTGTTGGCGGGTGAAGCTGATTTTATCAGCGCTAAGAGGGCAATAATTTTCAATAAACATTTCTTTAATAGACATCATTACAACTTCATTTTGAGTAAAACGTATTCGATCCCAGCAGTCTACAGTAGTTTTACCTTAAATCGAAAAAAAGGTACATATCTCTAACTGAGCAGACCTGTTACTTGTGGTTGAAAATACTGACAAGCTGTTCTTTCTTGGCTTTAGTGAGATGGCGAATTTGATACTCTTTTTTGCAAGCAGAGCTTTTATTGTCAGCTGCTTCAAGGTAAGCCAAGCTCACGGGTCGTCTTGCTCGGGTATATTTTGCGCCCAGTTTACTGTTATTATGTTCAGCAATTCGGCGCTGAATATCAGTGGTAACGCCAGCATATAAGCTATTATCGTTACAGCGGAGGAAATAAACCCACCAAGTTGTCGTTTTGTTATCTTCTGTCATATAAAGCAATAATTAGCGGTAAATAAAGTAAAAGTAATCATGGTAAATAAAAGTGCTTGAAATATCAAACAATGTCAGTCTAGCGGATTGGGAAATAGAGCTGAGTGCAATACGTGCGACGGGTAATGGTGGTCAGCGTGTTAATAAAGTCGCCACCGCTATTCACCTACGTTTTGACATTAAGCGTTCTTCGTTACCAACAATCTATAAGGAGCGTTTACTTACTTCTAAAGATAGTCGCGTAACCAAAGAGGGTGTTGTTATCATTAAAGCACAAAAATTTCGTACCCAAGAAATGAATAAAGAGGATGCCCTAGCGCGTTTAAAAGACTTTATTCTTGCCATGATGGTCATTCAAAAACGTCGACGAGCGACCAAACCCACCAAAGGTTCGGTGAAGAGGCGCTTAGCTAGCAAAGCAAATCGAAAAGTCGTTAAACAAACACGAAAAAAAGTGCAATTTTAGTGTCAGATAAACCCGGTTAAATTTTCCTGGCTAAAAGCAGGTAAGTCTTTGCGGTCGCACAGCAAAAAAATCAAACGTCCTTGATGAAAAAAAATAAAAAACCCTAATACAAGATAAAAAATAGAGAGCCATTATGCCAATGAGTGAAGTCGGCGCGATAGAAAAACTTACCGCGCAACTTGATAGTAATAATTTAGTACAGTATCAACTGCCTTTAGCTAGTCTTAGCCGAGATGGAACTAAACAAAGTATTGCCTTAAATCCCTTAATAGGTAAAACCATCAGTTTACATTTTACTGGTAATATAGCTTGTAAACATTGTGGTAAGCGCACCAAAAAGAGTTATTCGCAGGGCTATTGTTACCCATGTATGAGTAAACTTGCCCAGTGTGATTTGTGTATTATGAAACCAGAAACTTGCCACTTTCACTTAGGCACATGTCGCGAGCCTGAGTGGGGTGAAAGTCACTGTATGGTTGATCATTATGTTTATTTAGCGAATAGCTCGGGCTTAAAAGTAGGTATAACCCGACACACTCAGCTGCCCACTCGCTGGATAGACCAAGGTGCTTGCCAAGCCTTACCGATATTTAAAGTGAGTACCCGCTTGCAGTCAGGTCTGGTCGAGACCGCGCTAGCTGAATTTATTAGTGATAAAACTAATTGGCGCGCCATGTTAAAAGGGCAGCCAGAGCCGCTTGATCTAAAAGCAAAAGCAGAGGAGTTAATTCCTGAGATTAGTTTTCGCTTATCTGAACTTAGGCTGCAATTTGGCAGTGATGCGGTTGTAGAGTTAAATGAGAGTGTGCAAGATATTCATTTCCCTGTGCGTGAGTATTTAACAAAAATAAGCTCTTTTAATTTTGATAAAACTGCCACGGTTAGCGGAGTACTTATGGGTATTAAAGGTCAATATTTGATTTTTGATAAGGGCGTAATAAATATGCGGAAATTTAGCTCATATCAAATAAGTATTGACTATTAGTAACTTGAATTTGAGAATTGATATATCATATAGTTACATCTAGCTGTAATTAGCCAAAGAGCGAAGGTATTATTGGCTAAGCAACTTAAGATATCGGAATTTTAGACTGCAGTATTTAAGGGAAAAAGATGACCGCAGATGATTATGTACAGCAAGCGAGTGAAATTTTTGTTTTTTCTGATTCTTTTATTAGGATCAGGGAGTTAATTGATGATGAAGCTTCAACCATAGATGATATTTCAGAAGTTATTCTGCTTGATCCCGCGCTTGCAGGTACCGTCTTAAAACTAGCGAATAGTCCATTTTTTAGTTACCCAGGTAAAATAGATACCATTTCTAAAGCCGTGTTAGTGTTAGGGATCACCGAAGTTTATAACCTAGTCATTGTTTTTTTTACCACAGAAGCTTTTAAGAATATTGATGCCAATCAAGATTACCTTGAGGACTTTTGGATAAAAAGTATCGATTGTGCTTTGCTGATGAAGTTTTTAGGTACTAGCTTGGGCATTGCCCATGCAGAGCGCTTATTTATTTTAGGCTTGCTACATAATTTAGGTGAGTTGCTGGTTCATCAAATGACCGCTGATAAGCATAGTGCTTGCGAAAGTCAGGATATCAATTTATTGCCTTGGATTAAGCAACATAAGGTGCTTGGTTTTACTTACGGGGAGTGCTCAGCCGCGCTACTAAAAGAATGGCAATTACCTTATAGCATTTTTGCTCCCATTCGTGACCAAGATGTTGACGACTTAAGTCAATACAGTACCGAAACACAGCTGTTATATGTTGCTAAACGGGTGATGAGCAAAAACCAGCTGTTTAAAGAGCAAAGTATAGATTACAGTGACTTGTTAACAAAAGAGCAATTAGAGCTACTTTGCATCGATAAAAAGATATTAGAAAATGCCGTTGATTATTGTGCTTTAGAGCGCTTAAGTTTATTAATGATATTAAACCCTAGTGCCGCCATGCTTTACTAGTTTTTAGTTACTTTAACCATTTAATGGTAACGGGTAACGGGTAACGGGTTTAAATCATTCACTATTTGAAAGTTTAGTAAACAAATAACAGCAAATTAACGGATGTAGGGTATCTCTGGAAGAAGTGTCTTTGCCAAGAATGGCAAAGCCAAGCCTATAGGGACATATGTACGGCGTCTTCTGGAAGAAATATTCTACAGAAGTGAATAACTAGTCATTTCATCCTCTTTTATGAAGATTTATTTTTTTTGCCTAATTTAAACCCGTTTGCCCTATAACGGGTATATAGATAAAGCCCGATAAATAGCCGTTTATCGGGTATTAGTTTGGGTTGTATCGTCCTTGGCTCAAAATATTATTTGGATCTAAGCTGCTTTTTAGCTGATTAACCGTTTGCCAAAAATCACTGTCCTTATTGAGTAGCCATTGTTGCTGATCAATATTAAGCCGGTAAGGTACAAAGCCTTTTTTCAGGCCTTGTTCTACCAACATTTTTAAGCAATTATGGGCATCGTTAACGGCTTTAGGATTGCTTAAATCAAAGACTATAGGGATGGTACTGTCAACGCAGTCGTGTTTTAAGTTGGTAAACGTAATAAAAGGTTCAATATTAAATTTTGGACATATTGCTCTAATAAACTCAACAAACTCCCGCATTTTATTTGCTTTCATGGGAATTAATGGCGCATACCAAAGTAAACCACAACCATCTTGACCAGGTGATAGCTTATCTTTATCAAAACCATCAGCGTCTTTATGGCGCCAATAGGCTAGTTTTAAGGCAACTTTATTGGGCTTGCCTAGCATTATGTCTTTACCTTTATTAAAAGAATCAAGCTGCTCAGCGATCGTAGTTAACATCGGTACTTTATTGATTAACCATGCGGGCAAAATATCGATAGTTTTATTTGCTAGGATAATGCTTAGGCTATTTGAGTAAATACGCTTACATGGTAGTTGTTTGAAAATGTCGTCTATTTCTTTTTTTACCACCTTAACAACTCTGCTACTGCCGTAAATACTACCGACAATAGTCCAACTAGGGGCTCTTAGCTCGCTCGCTAGTTTATTAATATCGTTACTGAGCATGACTTGATGAGCATCATTACCATTAGGGTTCTTGGCAAACATTGACAATAAGCGCCGCTGATCCATAAGGTTAATTGAACCAACAATACCTTCATAATCTTGCAACACCTCTCTGATCAAAGGTACGGCGGCTTCAAGTAGGCTATCATCGGCCATTTGAATAAAAAAGGACGTGAAATCTGGTTTTATCTTCGCTAAGCGAAGGGTCATTTGGCTGACAATACCAAGGTTTGACTGAGTAAATAGTCCCTCTAAATAAGGACCGAGTCCCCACTTAAAGGTTTTATCTACCAGTTTTTCCTCACTGGCATCTAACTCATAAACGGCAGATTGATAGGGTCTACCGTTAGCCCAGTAGCCTTGAATACTAGTAACCGCACTGAAATGGTCGGTATAAGGCGTTATACCGTAGCCCCGCTCTAAAGCATTAGCTAATAGGGAGCAACTCGGGCCTGCACCCGTGACGGGCACCATATAATCATGATTATGCTGATGTAAAAAATCACTTAATTGTTGTTGAGTGACTCCTGGCTCTATGGTAACTAGGCCTAACTCGCTATCAAAATGAGTTATCTTTGTTAAGCGACCTAAATCTAAAAGAATAATATTGTTAGCTAGCCCGGTCGGTTGGCTAGTACCATAACCCCAATTATTACCGGTACTGATGGGGTACAACGAAAAAGCGAGTTTTTCATCCTTGGCACATTGGTTGGCTAAATCAAGTATTAGTTTAATTTCGCTAACGTCAGTCAGTGTAATCACGGCCATCAGCTGTCGTTGTTTGTTGTCAAAGTTATCGAGCCCTTCTGTACCACGCATAAATCGAGCAAGTTGCTGAGGGGCAGATGAAAAACGTGACTTTGTTGCTAGGACATTTTCAATGAGGGAAGCAAGCTGTGGTGACATGGCAGGTACTTAGCGGTAAGCCGCTGTTGAGTGCTGTTAATGTATATTAGCTGAATTTAAGTTAGATTCATTTGCTTCAGTTGCAAGCAGATGTCTTTTTCAATCGTTTTATAAAGACTTTTAAAGCCAGGTGAAAGGTCTTTCATAAATATTTCAGGGCTGATGTAATAGGGCGCGCGTAAGCCATGGTAGTCAACAGTAGGGCCAAGTTGCTGAAAGGATATGCCAATAAACTTCATGCTGCGCGCGAGTCTCGGTTCCATCATCACATAGACATGACGAATTCCCGTATTCATGCCCATGGTTGCTGCCGCCATATATAATCCGATGGCAATAAAGGGGAAGCAACGTAATTCTGTTTCCGAATAGCTAATCTCACTAATTACCCCGGTGCCCGAGCCCTTGTAGTGATCGGCTTTACGGCGACGAAAATCAGCTTTAACGGCTAATCGTGAAATTTCAGCTATTTCAGCACGGTTAAAGCGCTTAGGGCTAAGCGCTTCGTTAGTGATAGAGTCTAGGCAATACTTTTCTATGGGCAGTAATTGCTCGGGACCATTTGAGGTGACTAAGCGCACACAACTGGTAAATGTTTCCGAAGGTTTATGCTTAATTAAAGAGAAAATAGATTGCTCGTCAAACTCATCAGTCTCTTGGCCATTTTCTCTCACCTCTTCAAAAGCGAGTTCTTCGCAGTAAACATTATGACGTATTTTAAATGCTTCTTCTTTTAATGCTTGGTCTACGGCAACATGAGGTTGTAAAAATTGGGTGAAATGTTCTGCAATACTATGCGCTTCTCTACTTGCCTTAGCGGAGATGATTTTTTTAGTGATATTAGCAATAATAGGAGTGCTTAATAATCGTTGATTCCAGTTCATTATTATTCCATGATGAAATTGTAAATAACTAGGCTAATACCAGTATAGTCGTTAACTCAATTTAGCTATAATTAATGTCAAATTGCGCTTTAAAGTAATATTTCGCTTAATTGCGGTTGACTTAGAAAGTCCTTAGGGCTTGCTGAAGCGCCATAAGCGCCAGATTGAAAGACTACGACATAATCACCTAGGCTGGCTTTAGGTAGCATAATTTTGTCCGCTAAAATATCAAGCGGCGTGCATAAGGGCCCGACAATGTTAACTTGCTCTAGTTCCTTGCTATTGAGTTTGTTGCCTATTGCTAGCGGGTAATTCTTGCGAATGACTTGGCCAAAATTGCCTGAGTTAGCGAGGTGATGATGTAAACCGCCATCACACACTAAATACTTTGTGCCACGGGAAACCTTAATATCAACCACTTTACAGACATAAATACCCGCTTCGGCGACTAAATACCGCCCTAGCTCTAAGATCAGCTCGACCCCGTCAGTCAAGGTTTTATATTGCTGCAAAAGTGCCTGTAAATTATCGGCAATTGCTGACACGGCTAATGGCTGCTCATTAGCAAAGTAGGGCACACCAAAGCCACCACCAATATTCAGGTAATCTATTTTTATAGTGGTTATTTTGCGTGTTAACTCAACTAATTGTTGTGCTAAGGCAAATGTTTGTTGTTGCGCTGCCATGATAGCCTCGGCATTAAGGTTTTGTGAGCCAGTATAAATATGAAAACCGCGTAAATTAACTTGCTTTAACGGCAGGTCCTTAAGCACTTGAGCAATTTGCTCTTCATCTATACCAAAAGGTTTTGCTCCGCCAGACATTTTCATGCCCGAGGCTTTAAGCTCAAAGGCAGGATTTACTCTCAGGGCAATATTTGCTTTGCGCTTTAATTGCTTGGCCGCTAATTCTACTTTAGCTATTTCACCTACTGACTCAACGTGTAGCGTTACTCCGGCGATAATGGCGGCTTCAATATCATCGATAGTTTTACCTGGGCCAGCGAAACTGATTTTATTTACCGGCATTCCTGTTTGAATTGCCAAGAGCATTTCTTTTTTTGAGGCGACATCAAAACCTGACACTTGTTCCGCCATCAATTGCACTAAACTAGGGTATGGGTTGGCTTTTATGGCGTAATGCAGAGAAATTTCTTTTGGTAAGGTGTTTTTTAATTGCTTAACCCTATTGATAATGAGTTGTCGGTCATAAGCATAAAACGGTGTCGTTGACACCAGTTTTTCTATTTGACTTAAAGGGATATTACCAATAGAGAGTTCACTACTTGTCGGTGGGATGTCCTTGAGTGATGTCGTTAAATAGCTCTGTGATTGTTTCATGTTGCTGCCAGTTATTATCTAATTAAGTGAGTACGTTTTTGTTGTTATAATTCATCTGCAATAGCTTGGTGTCTACTTTACCATTAGCATTGCGAGGTAATGCCGATAAAAAAAATATCTTTTTTGGTATCATGTAGTTAGGTAAATTTAATTGGCAATGTTTGAGGATTTTTTTTGTTGATAATGCTTGGTTGTCATTTGAACTGACAATCAGTGCGATGATAGCTTGACCAAGCTCTACCGAAGGGCTAGTGATTATCGCGGCTTCATCTACCAGTGGTAGTTGTAATAGTACCGACTCTATTTCAGTTGGACTAACCCGATAGCCAGACGTTTTAATCATGGTGTCTATTCTGGCAACAAAATAGAGAAATCCGTCAACATCACGGCTTACATAATCACCAGAGAATACTGCTCGTGGTGTGCCTTGCGCATTTATTGCTTGTTTAGGCGTTTCTTTAAATCGCTCAGCAGTAGCGGCCTCATTTTGCCAATAACCTAACGTTACCAACGGGCCGATATGAACCAATTCACCTACTTCATCGTTATCACAGGTACTACCATCTTCTCGTAAAACTAGAATTTCCGCATGAGGAATTGCTTTGCCTATTGAGTTGGGCTTGTGGTCTATTTCCAGGGGCGATAAAAAACTAGAGCGAAAGGCTTCCGTTAAGCCATACATAAGATAGGGCTTAGCGTTGGGCATGTTTTTTCGTAAGGTAACTAACGTTGCTGAGGGTAGTACACCGCCTGAGTTGGTAAAATAACGCATTGATTGTGCAGCGCCTTTTGGCCATGCTGCCTTGCTCAGTTGCATCCACAGTGGCGGCACTGCGGCTAAGCCAGTAATTTTATATTTTTCAATGGCTTTCACTACATCACTCGCCATTAAGTAATCGAGTAATATGCATGTGGCGCCCACGAGGAAGCAGCTGGTTAACTGGTTTAGGCCATAGTCAAAACTTAAGGGTAATACCGATAAAATTTTATCGTCAGTGGTTAGTTGTAAATACTGACTAACTGATTTTGCGCCAAGCATAATATTTTCGTGACTAAGCATAATACCTTTCGGCTGCCCTGTGCTACCAGAGGTATATAAAATGGCGGCTAGATCATTAGGGGAAATAGAGCATTTTCGCGCTGTTATTGCCTTTTCCTCTTGAACTATTAATGCTTGCCAATTGATAATAATGAATTGCTCTGGCAAAGACTGTAGCGCTAATGCTTGCTCTTCGGCATCAATGATTATGATGGTCACTAACTCAGTGAATTTTTCCAGAATGGGTGTTAATGCCTTTAGCCTAGCCTTATTGGTGATAAGCAATTTTATTTGGCAATCATTGGCAATATAGTGAACTTGTTGGGCTTTTAACACAGGGTTAATGGGCACAAACACGGCACCGAGTAATGAGCAGGCAAACATACTTTGCACATTCTGTTGATTTTTTGCTAAGTAAATACCTATTCGATCACCTTGATTAACGCCAAGGGACAAAAAACCTTGTGCGACTGCCTTCACTTCTTTATCAAGTTGAGCATAACTAAGCTGGTTAGTATTTATTTGCAGCGCAATCGCATGGGGATAGCGCTGGGCACTAAAACTAATGAGCTGGTGAATCAAGCTGGTCATTTATCATCCTGAAAATAAAATGTCGGGGGTAATCTGAGTCACACTATTATGACCGTAAAAGCATAACAGAGGCAAGTAGCAGTTAAAGGGAATTCTTAGAATTTAATGAATTATATCATGAGTTTCCATATTCATTTTTAATGGAATAACTTCCATTGCGGTTTTAAAACCAATTTTATATAGCTGATGCTTTTGTTTGGTCGTCATTTTAAAATCAACCGCTGAGTATTCACCTATGTTTATCACTATGGTGTTGTGCCAAAAACTCTCGTTAATATACTCACGGGAAATAGTGGTCATAAAAGTACGAATAAGTAGCGTGACATAGTTAAAGATAGGAAATAAGCCATTAACACTTAGTTGATCATATTCATGTTCACCGCGTAAACGAAAACAAAGTACCGGTGTACCTTTATGATCCCAGTCTCTATGTAAGGCATCTTCAGATAAAATACTGCCGTCAACCATAATACATTTTCCGTAGGTTTTAAAGCTAAAAACCAGTGGGATAGACATGGAAAATCTTACCGCTTGTGATACCTTCATATCAGGGGTTAATTCAGCATCAAAGATGACGGGTTTGCCGTTAGTGACATCGGTAGCAACTATATGAAGGGTTTTCTCTAATTGAGCGAACGTTTTTCCTTGTAAATGATTATCCACCCAGCGTTCAAAAGCATCGCCAGAGCTTAAGCCACCATGGCGAATAAGTTTGATTAAGGAGAACTCTCGAAATTGGTTATAATTTGTTTGTAAGGCAATTCTTTTTATGTCATTTAAGGCTAAACCGGCGGCATAGAAACTGGCAATGATGCTGCCGCCAGAGACACCGACAAGATCTTCAAAGTCAATATCGAGTAATTGCAATGCTTTTAATACGCCTAAGTGGGCTGGTAGTCGGGTACCGCCACCAGCAAAAATTGGCACTATAGATTTTTTCATTTAACCCCCTTAACCGCAAAGGATATCAAGGCTACTGACATTTTTAACAGTAAACTTTAGCCTTAATTATGAACAAAGTTAGCGATTTTGCGAAAAATATTGTTTAGCAAGGGTAAAGTAATGCATTTTATATCAGGGAGGCTTTAAGGTAGACTTTATTTCGGTAACTAATATCACATAAATTATATAGGAAAAATTATGAGACCAACCATGCAGCTTGTTAGTTTTTGTCTGTGCATACTTATGCCATACGCTCATGCCGACTTTGTTGATGTTGTCGCAAAAATCAAGCCGTCAGTTGTTGGTATTGGTGTGCATACACCTACTAGCCGCCCGCAAAATATTTTACGGGGCACTGGCTTTGTCATTGGTAATGGCCGTTACATAGTCACCAATAATCATGTATTACCAACCTTATTAAACGACAGTCTATTACAAAAAATGGCGGTTTTTATTGGTTCAGGTAAAAATGCTAAAGTCAGAGAAGCTGAAATCGTGGCGACTTCCAGCTTATATGATTTAGCTATTTTAAAAATATCGGGACCGGCTTTACCTGCGATGACCTTGGCTAATAGTGATTTCATCGCCGATGGTAGTTTTATTGCTTTTACCGGTTTTCCTATTGGCGGTGTGTTGGGTTTATACCCGGTTACTCACCGAGGTATCGTAGCTAGTCTTACGCCAATCGTTGTACCAGCGGTATCCGCGCAACAAATCAATTTGAAAATGCTTAAACGTATGCGCAACCCCTACTTAGTTTATCAGCTTGATGCTACTGCTTATCCGGGAAATAGTGGTAGTGCTATGTATGATATGAAAACAGGGGCAGTGGTTGGCATAATCAATAAAGTGTTTGTGCAGAGCACTAAAGAAGCGGTTATTAGTAATCCTAGCGGTATCACTTACGCAATACCGGTAAAGTATTTACATCAAGTACTGCGAGAGAATAACATTTCAATTTAGTCAAACGCTTGTTGCAGATGTTACTCACTAACCGCGGTGACTTTATTGCTACTTTCACTTTGATATAAATGTGATAGCGGTACTAACTTTATACCATGTAAGGCTAACGTTGGGATCAGCTTAGTTAATATCGCCACAGTTTCAGGGTGTGGGTGAGCGATAGCAATAGCGATTTGATGCTTTTGGGCAATCGCTATTAGTTGCTTAAATTGTTGACTAATATATTCATCAGTTAATTCATTATCTAAAAAAATCTGCCTTGATTTTACCGGTACGCCGTAGTCTATCGCTGCTTGTTTCGCCTGTGAATGAGGGCTGGTTTTACTGTCTAAAAAAAGTAATTCATGCTGTTTTAAAAAAGCCATGGTCCACGCCATTGGTTGATAAAGTTGCGTGAGGTAGCTGCCCATATGATTATTAATGCCAATTGCAAAAGGGATTTCAGCGAAGGATTTAGTCAAACTTCTTTTAAATGCATCTTCATCCATAGCGCTAGTTAACGCGCCAGGGCCTAATTTCTCACTATTCTTAGACTCCATTGGAATATGGATTAGCACATCATGATTGGCATTATTCGCTTGTATGGCCAGTTTTTTTCCGTAGGTGGTATGGGGTAAAAAGGCATAAGTAATTGCGCCGGGTAAGGTTAATGCGTGTTTATCTGTGTAACGATAGCCCATATCATCAATGATGATGGCAACTCGATTCGTTTGAGCTTGGCTCTGATAACTTATTAGCATCATAACGAGTAGGGGAAAATTAGCTATAAAGGACATTTTTTTCAACAGAGTATTTTGCACCGGATAAGGGGTCCTTATAATTATTTAATTAGTAAAAAGCCTAGTAGTAATTTAGCTAAAAAATATAATATTTTAGCTAAAGGGATAAATAAATATCACACTTTATTTGCACCATAGCTTTGGATTAAGGGCTTTGCCTCGGTGGCGAATTTCAAAATAAAGCCCTGATTGGTCTTGGCCGCCACTTTGGCCAACTAACGCTATAGGCTCGCCTGTTTCGACACGATCGCCAACGGCTTTGAGTAAGGTTTGATTATGAGCGTAAAGGCTCATATAGCCATTGCCATGATCGATAACGGTTAATAAACCATAACCTTTAAGCCAGTCAGAAAATAACACTGTGCCATTATGAATCGTTTGTACTTGGCGGCTGATTGGCGCACTGATTAATACCCCCTTCCACTTTAAGTAACCCTGTTTACGACTGCCAAAGCGATGCAGCATACGTCCCTTAACCGGCCAGGACAGCTTTTGTTTTAATTTGCTTAAACCGGTTAAATCAATTTCTGCCTGAATAATGGCGGCTAGTTTATGTAATGCTTGGTTTAAGTTGTTTTCTTCGGCTTTAAGTTTATTCAATTGCTGCTGGCTGGAAAGTAACTTGCGGCTTAATTTTGATAAGGTTTTACTGCGTTGCTTTTTACTGGTTCGTAATTGCGTGCCTTGCTGTAATTGCTCAGCTTTAAGCTGCTGTAAATACGTAACTTGCTCTTGATGCTCAGTGTTTACTTGCAGTAGTTTCGTTATGGTTGCTTGAAATTTATCTATTTCTTTGGTTCTTGCCTGATTTAAATATTGATAATAACTGATGGTACGTTGAATTTTATCACTTTGATTTTGGTTAAGTAGTAATTTAAGGTAATCGTGCTGGCCTGTGGTATATGCGGCTCTAAGCTGTTGTGCCAATAAGCGCTCTTGCTTTTTCTTTGCTATGGTTAACTGTTGTTTTTCTCTGGCTAGTGTGGCTATTTTTACTTGTGTGTTACTGAGTTTAACCTCAATATCATTGATGGCTTTGGCTACTTTAGCTATGGCTAAGTCATCAGTTTTTAGTTGTCGCTCTAGGTTACTGCGTTGTTTATTGGTATCAAAAATATTTGATTCTTGTGTAGCAATGGCTTGCTGAACATCACTAAGTTTGGCACGGTTTTGTTGTTGTGTGCTTTCATTACGCTTATTTTGCTCAGCGTGCGCGGGAAAAGCAAACAGCAAACTTACTATGAATAAGCTTGCTGTGCCTAGCTGCTGAAAGTGTTTACTGGATAAATAAGTGTCGATAAACAAGCTCGCAATCGATAGTGACAAAAAGTTAAAAACCAATATATCACTTATAGCCATGTTAGCTCAAGATGCATCTTGACTAGCCATTGCTCTGGTGTCGGCAATCACATTTTTTTAAGCTATCATGGCTGCTTGAATATCACTTCGTTAGTGGCATTAATATTGAACCGGTCATTTCTTCCGGCTGTGCCATGCCCATTAAGTGCAATATACTTGGTGATATATCACTTAAAGTACCCGACGCTGCGGGAGTAGCCTTACGGCCAACATAGATTAGTGGTACCGGCTCACAGGTATGGGCAGTATGTGCTTGGCCTGATATGGGATCTTCCATTTGCTCAGCATTACCGTGATCGGCGGTAATAAAACATTCGCCACCATGTTCTTGTAATGCTTTAACTACACGACCAACACAAGTATCTACGGCTTCACAAGCCTTTACTGTCGCAGCAAAGTTACCCGTATGGCCAACCATGTCACCATTAGGGTAGTTGACGACGATAAAGTCATATTGACCACTTTCAATAGCGCCGACTAGCTTATCAGTGAGTATTGTTGAATTCATTTCTGGTTGTAAATCGTAAGTCGCCACATCGGGTGAGGGTATTAATATGCGCTCTTCTCCGGCAAAATTATCCTCTTTACCACCGCTAAAGAAGAAAGTGACGTGGGCAAACTTTTCCGTTTCAGAAATACGTAGTTGTGTTTTATCATGTTTGGCTAACCATTCACCCATGACGTTAGTTAACGTCGCTGGCGCAAAAGCTGATGGTGCGTCAATGTCGACTGAATACTGGGTTAACATCACAAAACTACCGATGGCTGGCGTGCATTTCCGTTGAAAACCCTCGAAGTTCCTTTCGGTAAAACATCGGCTAAATTGACGGGCGCGGTCGGCTCTAAAATTCATAAAAATCAACGTATCACCATCATTTACTTTGATAGTTTCCCCCGATGGCTTAGTTATCGCGCTGGCGCCAACAAACTCATCATTTTCATTGCGTGCATAAGCCGCAGTTAGGGCATCTAAGGCGTTATTATATTGGTGTAATCCGCTACCACTAACCATCAAGTTATAAGCTGCTTCAACACGATCCCAGCGTTGATCTCTATCCATGGCATAGTAACGACCAATAACAGAGGCTATTTGTCCTTCGCTTCCTGTGTCGGTAAATAATTCAGTAAATTTTTGTTGGGCTTTTGCTAAGGATGCTTGTGCACTACGAGGCGGAGTATCTCTGCCATCAAGAAAGGCATGTAAATAGACTTTTTTTGCGCCACGGTTTTTGGCAAGTTCCATCATGGCGAAGATATGATCTTCATGGCTATGGACACCACCAGGAGAGAGTAAACCAAAAATATGTACGGCGTTATCCCCAGATACGGCCTTATCAACCGCTTGGCATAACGTCGGGTTATCCTTAAAGTCACCATCGTTGATGGCTTTAGTGATACGAGTAAAGTCTTGATACACTACACGGCCAGCACCTAGATTTACATGGCCAACTTCCGAGTTGCCCATTTGTCCATCGGGTAGGCCCACAGCCATGCCTGAAGTATCGATAAGCATATTAGGGTAATTGGCTTTTAAGTCATCTAATACGGGGGTTTTTGCATGGTGTATAGCGTTTGAACTAGTCTCTTCTCTGTATCCCCAACCATCTAGAATCATTAGTACCATTGATTTTTTATGCGCCATTATTTTCCCCGTTATAGTTAATGTTTACCGTATTTTATCGGCAAGTATTGTACACCCTAGTATGGTGTTATTCACTAAGGATTTAACATAGAAATGTTCCAACATGGGTTACTAAGTTTTACCTCGCGGTATATGCTCGCAATTCTAAGTGATTTGCGTATAATATGCCGATTCGAAATTTGATAAAAAATGGTCTTTATTTATGGAACAATTAATTACTTTTGCAGTCGATAATGGCATGCTGAGCGCGGTTTGGGTTGCCTTAGTGGTAATGATTATCTTCATGACAATTAAAATGAAAATGTCGCCAATTAAACAAATTAGTACACAAGATTTAACTTTTTTAATGAATAGAGAGGCAGGCGTTGCCCTTGATATCCGCAAGGACAAAGAGTTTAAAGCGGGACATATCCTTGATGCCATCAACTTGCCTAGTGAAAAAATCAGCAAGAATGGTCTGACTAGTCTTGAAAAATATAAAGACAAACCCATCATTGTAGTATGTGCGGCCGGTATGAGTGCTATGCAAATAGCTAACGATTTATTTAAGGCTGGTTTCAGCCGTGTTAGTGTACTAAAAGGTGGTATGAATAGTTGGACGGGTGCCGGTTTACCGGTAGCAAAATAATTAGTTCGCTTGTCCACATGACTAATCCATATCATTAATTAATGACAGAGAAATTAAAATGGCAAAAGTTGATATTTATACCAAAGCATACTGCCCTTATTGTACTCATGCATTGGCCTTACTCAAAGGTAAATCGGTAGCTTACAATGAAATTAAGATCGATGGTGATATGACTATGCGTACCGCCATGATTGAACGTAGCAATGGCGGTTATACCGTACCACAAATATTTATTAATGATGAACATGTTGGCGGCTGTGATCAATTAGTCGCCTTAGAAATGAATAATCAGCTAGATGCGTTATTATGCCAAACGGATTAATTAATGCTCGCTCAATGAGCAATAAATTAGTCCGATTGGTTCTAAACGCATAATAATAAGACTCAATCAGTTAAGTTTACTGACAACAATTACAATAAAGGAGCCACTCATGGCTGAAGAAAACCAAGTAGCGAACAGTGAAGCAACACAACCATCTCCAGAATTCTCCATTCAACGTATTTATACTAAAGATGTCTCTTTTGAAACACCAAATTCTCCGGCCATATTTCAGTTAGATTGGAAACCAGAGATCAAGTTAGACCTTGATACCCGCTCGACTAAGTTAGCTGATGATACTTATGAAGTGGTGTTATCTGTAACAGTAACCGCCACCGTTGAAGGTCAAACAGCCTTTTTAGCGGAAGTACAACAAGCTGGTATCTTTACTATTGGTAACTTACCTGAAGCTCAATTAGCCCATACTATTGGCGCTTTTTGCCCAACAACATTGTTCCCATATGCACGTGAGACGGTAGCAAGCTTAGTAAACCGCGGTTCTTTCCCACAATTTAATTTAACACCCGTTAACTTTGAAGGTTTATATGCTTCTTATGTACAGCAACGTGCAGCAAAAGAGAACATGCCTCAAAGCAGCGAAACACACTAGTCATTAGTACTTAAGTGCAAATAACATTAGCTTATAAATAGGGTTGAATATGTCTTTAGCTGCAAAAATTACTGTACTCGGTGCCGGATCTTATGGCACAGCCCTAGCAATTTGTTTAGCCAGAAATGGTCATAAAACCCTGTTATGGGGGCGTGATGCTAATCAAGTCGCTACCATGGCGCAAGATAGACAAAATATTAAATATCTTGAGGACTGTGCTTTTCCTGATGCTTTAGTACTAGAAGCTGATTTAACAAAGGCAGTGCAAGCGAGTGATAATATATTGGTTGTGGTACCAAGCCATGCTTTTGCCGATATGCTTAAGCAAATTAAGCCAATGTTAACCAGCAATGCAAAAATTGCTTGGGCTACTAAAGGTTTAGATCCTGAAACTGGGGATTTATTGCAGAATGTCGCCATTAAGATACTTGGCAGTAAAGTCTCTTTAGCGGTGCTATCCGGTCCTACGTTTGCTAGAGAAATGGCTTCAGGTTTTCCTACTGCTATTTCCTTGTCATCTGAAGATGATGATTTTGTTGCTGAGTTATCAGACTTACTGCATTGTGAAAAATTATTTCGGGTTTATTCGAATAAAGATTTTATTGGTGTACAACTTGGTGGTGCCGTTAAAAACGTTATCGCTATTGCCGCCGGCATATCTGATGGTATTGGTTTTGGTGCCAATGCCCGTACGGCATTAATTACCCGAGGTTTAGCTGAAATGACCCGCTTAGGTTTAGCGTTAAATGCTGAGCCGGCCACCTTTATGGGCATGGCAGGCTTAGGTGATTTGGTTCTTACCTGTACAGATAATCAATCTCGTAATCGCCGATTTGGTTTAGCGTTAGGTAAGGGCAGTGAAGTTGAGCAAGCTATTACTGATATTGGTCAAGTAGTTGAAGGCTACCGTAATACAAGAGAAGTGTATATGCTAGCCAAACGACATGGCGTGGAAATGCCTATTGTTGAACAAGTATATCAAGTACTTTATTGTGGCAAAGATACCAAGTTAGCTGCGGCTGATTTACTTTCTCGTGATAAGAAATTTGAATAACTTCATCACCTAGAAATAGCAGGGTAAATCGGCTTGAAAGCCGATTTACCCTTACTTTATACCCGGCTTATTATACCGCGTTTGGAAAACCTAATTGACGCCAAGCATCGTAAACAATTACCGCTGCGGCGTTTGATAAATTCATACTGCGACTTTCTTTTAACATCGGAATTCTAATTTTATTTTTATCTGGGATTTGTACACGAACTTCTTCGGGTAATCCCGCCGTCTCTGAGCCAAACAATAAATAATCCCCTGTTTGAAACTTAACATCGCCATAAAAATTGTTGGTCTTAGTTGTTATGGCTAATACTCGCTTGGGCTGCTCTTTGTCCATAAAAGCTTTGAAATTTGCATGGCGTTGTATTGCGGCAAATTCATGATAGTCTAAACCGGCACGACGTAATTTTTTATCCTCTAAATCAAAACCTAAGGGTTCAATTAAATGCAAACGAAAGCCTGAGTTTGCACATAAACGAATAATATTACCGGTATTGGGCGGAATTTGTGGTTGAAAAAGTACAACATCTAGCATAACAATCATCATCGGATAAAATTTTTGTTATTATATACTTGTTACCCGTTAAAATACACGGTGAAACTTACCGCTTGATTGGTAGCGGCTATAAGCACAAATGACTTTTAGCTCTTAATTTTCTTTAAGGATTGGCTATGGCGATAAGTTCAATATCAACGGAAGAATATGCATTATGGGTACGGCGGGCCGCTATATCTTCTACTTCAATAGCACTGATCTTAGTGGTGATTAAACTCTATGCTTGGCTGGTTACTGATTCTAGCGCCATGCTCGCTTCTACCACTGATTCGATTTTAGATTTATTCGCTTCGCTAATGAGTATTGTTATTCTGCGTTTTGCCCTTGCACCAGCAGATAAAGAGCACAGCTTTGGTCATGG
Source organism: Colwellia sp. MT41 (assembly GCF_001444365.1). Classification (NCBI taxonomy): domain Bacteria; kingdom Pseudomonadati; phylum Pseudomonadota; class Gammaproteobacteria; order Alteromonadales; family Colwelliaceae; genus Colwellia; species Colwellia sp. MT41. The sequence goes on along the minus strand of NZ_CP013145.1, from coordinate 3,575,301 downwards.
TAAAGCGGAAAGTTTAGCGGGGTTAGTACAAGCATCTTTTGTGCTTGGCTCTGCCATTATCCTTATTTTTAGTGGCGTCTACCGGGTTCTTAACCCACAAGTTATAGTGCAAAGTGAAGTGGCTATTTGGGTGACTATTATCGCTATTGCCTTAACACTTTGTTTAGTCACTTTTCAGCGTTACGTGATAAAGCGTACTGGCTCCATTATTATCAGTGGTGATGCCTTACATTATCAATCGGATTTATTGCTAAATTTAGGGGTTCTAGCCGCAATCATCTTGAGTCAAGGTATATGGCTACACGCTGATGGTGTGTTCACCATATTGGTCGCTCTTTATCTTGTTTTTGGCGCGGGTCAAATTATGGTACAAAGTGTTTCCCAGTTAATGGATAGTGAGTTATGTGATGAGGAACTGGCGCAAATAAGAGCTATTGTTTTAAGTAACGGCCAAGCCATGGGTATTCATGAGTTACGAACAAGGCAGTCGGGCGTGAAGCGCTTTGTGCAGTTTCATTTAGAATTAAGTGATGATTTATCATTATTTGAAGCGCATAGCATAGGCGATGAAATTGAAGATGAAATTTGTCGCCTGTTCGCCCCTTGCGAAGTCTTTATTCATCACGATCCTAGCTCGGTAGTGCAAAGTGAGCAGTCAAAAGGCTCTGTTAGCTAATTGCTGCAGCAGTTTTATGTTGCTTAAACCAATTTATAGTCTGGCTTAAGGCACTGTTTCTATAGTCATCTATTTCAAAGAATAATTCGTGCAATGCACCATCAATCCTACTTGGTACTCCCTTAGGGCAAGACTGTGGTTGTAACTTATGTAACTGCTGACAAAAGTCATTTTGTGCTTGTTGGCAAACAACGCTATCACGCCCTGCTTGCAGTAACAATATCGGTGTTTTAAGTTGAGCCATGTTAGCGAAAATATTTTTTTGCGCGGCAATGCTCTGCGCTAACCAATGTGTAGTAACCCCACCAAGTTGAATGACGTTGTTTTTTTTGTATAAGTCGATAAAAATTTGATAACGCTTTGTTGAGTGAGTCAACTTATTCTCGCTAAAAGTAACGGCAGAATAGTTTTTTTGTCCAAAAAAATACCAAGGTGTTTTACTGATTAAGTTATTGAGTGTTAGCTTGGCGGCTATAAGTGTGTATGCAATAGATGTCGGTAATAAACCTGAATAGAAGCCTAACATAGGTGATGAAATTACTGCAGCTGCAATGGCCTTGGGTGAGTCTTGCATAAAGCGGGTGGCAATGGCAGCACCCATTGAGTGAGCTAACAGGTAAGGTTTAGCGGGACAGTGGTGTGTCACGATATTTTCAATGAAGTAGTGTAAATCATCAACGTAGTGTTGAAATTTAGCCACATAACCTTTATGTAAATTGGCCAGTAAACGTCCAGATAAACCTTGACCGCGGTGATCGAGGATAAAAATATTATAGCCTTGCTGGTATAAATCAAACGTTAGTTCTTGGTATTTTAAATAACTTTCACCACGCCCTGATACTATAACGATAGTTGGCAGTTGCTCTTGTTGCTGAATAAATTGCGCATAATGAATATTTACTTTATTCACACCAGAAAATGAATGAAATAAGCCTTGTTGCCAGAAAGAGGTTATTTTATCTGGCAGCATACCCTTAATGTTTTTTTCTTGGTTAAACTGGGATATTTGGCTCAAGTGGAACCCTAATAAGTAAGGTGAAATAAGTGGCTATTGAGGTAAGTCTATGTGAGCGTCGATTATTTTTAGAGGGCTGGGTTACGCCTTACCTTGAGCATTAAGTATTCAACATAAAGTCATGTTATGCATGCAAGCTAAAAGAGAATATTTTACTCATTTTACTGTTAACATTTCGGTTGTTTTTGGTTGCTGGACTAAAACGCCACTTTCGCAGTGCTGAGCGGATAGCCGATTTGAAATAGATTAGTTTACTCTGCTGGCTAAAGTGAATATCTTTTACTTTACCATTAAGATCAATAGTGAAATTTACTTTTACTTCCATCTCTATGCCACGGCGTTTAGCCAAGGTTGGATAAATAGGGCTGATTGAATTCAATAGCTTTGCTACATGTGACCTAGGTGTTGCTATGGTTTCTTTACTGGTCTTCTTTATTAGAGCAGTTGTTGAAGCCAGAGCATGTGATGCGGTATATAGCTCATCCTGTACGGCTAATTCGTTGAGCTCTTGGCGATATGAAAACTGAGCATAAGGGCTGTTGTTACTGTGAAATTTATTATTGAATTGTACGGGGAAATGCCTATTACCTTGCTCAGGATAATCAAGCGTAGCTGATACCGCCGCTAAGTTGATAGCTGCTGTTGATTTAGTCACTTTTGTTATTGAGCTTGATTGCGTTGGAGCAACCATGGTGGCGCTAGTCTTTATTAGACTCTGTTCTACCACACTAACACTGAGTATGGCCTTTTCAGCCGTTAATTTAGCGTTTAAGCCATCCTCTGCCGGATTAGTTACTTTATGTTGAGCGGTATTTATCCGACTATTAAACGATTTTTCTAGTGGTTTTTTTTGCTTATCCGTTAAAGTGACTTTAGTTATTTGTACTTTATCTCTGTTAGCTACTTGGCTAGGCACAGGCGCAGAAACCGCGGTCATTTTTATTGCAGGCTCAGCAATAACTTGCTCTTGTTGCTGAAACGAGGGTTCAATCATTGCAGTCGTTAATGCTATATCATTAGGTCTTACTAGACTAACGTCACTTTGACTATCAGCAGGATCAACCGGTGAACTATTAGTCGTATTCACCTGACTATTTAACAGTTGCTGCGCAATTGAGTCCTTGGTTATTTTAGTGTTTTCTTGCTTGAATAGGGTTTTATTGAGCTCAACTGCGCTAACATTTTTTTGAAAAACATACGGACTAAAGGCATTGTTTTTTTGCCAAGGGAAATGATTATTTAGCTGCTGGGCGTATGGCATGGTGAGTAATTGATTTATGCTCAGTAAGGTTAATGCCAGTAGGAGACTAATAGCAGCGAGCCATTTGCTAGCATTATTGCTCGGTGCACAATGGTGATCAACAATACGAAGTACTCGTGCTTTTAAATCACCACCTGTTGCGGCCATTGCCATCGTTGGAATGGTATGAAAATTCGCTTTAGCACATAACGAGGCGGTATCAGTTAAGGTGTGCGCATAGGCAATGGCATCACCGCAATGTTGCACCGCAATATCGTCACTACAATATTCACGTTCATTGCGTATTTGTTTGCCTATCCAATGCACACTAGGGTGGAAAAAAAACAATAACTCGATAAGTGTCTGCAGAAAATTAACTAAATAATCATGGCGACGAATATGAGCTAGTTCATGCAAAATTAGCATTTCAAGTTGAGCCGAACTTAAGCCAGTGACCATACTAGCGGGTAGTAATACTACGGGTTTTAACCAACCTATTGCCATGGGTACTTCGGCTTTTAATGAGATAAGTAGCTTAGGGGTTTTTGTTAACTTTATTTGCTGAGCTAATTCATCAAAGCGCGCTAGTAAAGCAGCAGAGGGGGAAACGCTGCCATACATAGGTAAATTATTTACATTTCGAACCTCAATTAAGAGCTTACAGGCAAGTGCAGTAATTATCGCCAGCCAAAGTAATGACAGATAAGGCAAGGAGTAAGCTAATATTGAGGGTAGTAATTCATGGTAATTTAACAATGCATTCTTCTGGGTTAACTCATGGACTAAACTCGTTAACGCAATAGGGCTGAGGTTACTGTTAATGCCTGAATTGGTGTCAGGATAGACCATGACAAAGGTAAGTATAGCGAGGCAGGCATTTGTTAACATGGCTAATATTGCTAAGGCATAGCGTAATATTGGCTTACTTTTATCAATAATAAATAATGCGGACTTTAGTATAAATGCCACCAATAAACCTTGCCACAAAAAGTGCACTAAGGTTAACGATAAGCTATATAAAAAAGGGCTATTAAATAATTGTTCAAGCATAATTAAAGTAGAGTCTTACTGTTTTTCTAATGAGTTTAACAGCTGACGAATATCATTGATTTCTTGCGTACTGGTTGAGTCATCAATAGCGCGCATTACTAGTTTCGAGGTAGAGCCACCAAAAGCTTTACTTATTAGGTCTCTAATAAGTGATGTTTGTGTGTGTGTTTGGCTATTAGCCGCGGCATAAACGTGTGCGCGATTACTTTCATCACGAATGACTAATGTTTTTTCATGCATAATTTGCAGTATTTTCAATACGGTGGTGTAGCCTGTTTTTTGCGTTGCACTAACAACATCATGCACCTGTCGTACCGTAGCGGGCCCCATTTTCCAAAGAACATTGAGTAAGGTTAACTCTGCCTCTGTGGGTTTCACCGGAGAATTATCATGCGCCATGTACACTTCCTTTTTGATCGTTTTTATTAGGCTAAGTATTTTTATAATACTTAGCCAAGTTACGAATTTAATCGTATTTCATCTAAGCTTATATCGAGTACACTAAATGAGCAACCGTTTTGTTGATTGATATTCGTACTGAGTAAAAGGTCTATTTTGCTGATTTATCTAGTGAGGCATAAACCTCGCCAAGACGAGTGACCGTACCTGGGCCCGCATTGGCGGCAAATTCACTCAACATATTCGGGGCGAAGGTGCTAACGACCGTTGAACCTAGCTTAAAGCGGCCCATTTCATCACCTTTTTCAAAAGTAATAGCCTTGCTGCCCTCTTTAGGGTATTGCCATCTGAAGATGTCTTTGCCTGCGGGTGGGGTAATAACACCTGCCCAGGTTGTTTCAATGCTAGCAACAATTGTTGCGCCAACTAATACCATAGCCAGTTCGCCATATTCGGTATCAAAAATAGCGACAACACGTTCATTGCGGGCAAAAAGATCGGGCACATTTTGAGCCGTTAGTGGATTGACAGAAAATAGTTCCCCTGGCACATAAATCATTTCCCGCAAAGTACCGGCCATGGGCATATGAATGCGATGGTAATCTTTTGGCGCAAGATAAATACACGAAAATTTACCGCCTTGAAAAGGTGCTGCTGTTGCGGCATCACCACCAAGTAAAGAGGTTAAACTGTAATTGAAACCTTTTGCTTGGATAAGCTGACCGTCAACAATATCACCTTGTTGACTAATGGCCCCATCTACGGGGTAGCATATGGAATTGTTATCATCATCAATAGGGCGAGCCCCGTCGGCTAATTCACGGGTGAAAAAGTTATTAAAGGTGTCAAAATCACTGGCGTTTTTTAATTTCGCCTCATTCATATTGATACCGTAAGCCTTAATAAATAGACTAATAAGCTTAGTAGTTAACCAACCCATTTTTGCCGCCGCAAACTTACCTACTAAACGTGAAATAGCGTGTTTAGGCATAATGTATTGCCAGGCAATTTTAATTTTATCGCTAAGATTGTTTTTTGAAGACACTCGGTTTCCTTAATTATTAAAACGTGAGGTTAATGTATTATCATTGAGGCTGGCTAATATGCGCTGAAAACTCGCTAGGCGATCAGGGCTTATTTTTTCATTTTTACCCGCGGCTATTAAGGCGCAGCCGAGATCGGTTTGATGTTTACAATCTCGAAATTTACATAGGCCAATATAATCTGAAAACTCGATAAAACCATGGCAAACTTGTTCAGGGGTTAAATGCCATAAACCAAATTCACGAATACCTGGGGAGTCAATTAAATCACCGCCCTCAATAAAGTGATATAAGCGTGCCACTGTGGTGGTGTGTTGCCCTAAACCTGAGTTTTCTGAGACTTCTTTTGTCAACAGCCCTAATTCAGGCATTAAGGCATTGACCAAGGTTGATTTACCGACACCTGACTGACCGACGAAAATACTGGTATGTTCAGCAAGTTGTAGCTTTAGTTTCTCAATACCGTCAAGAGATATGCAACTGGCATAAAGTACTTGATAGCCAATATCTTGATAGATTTGTAATTGCTTTTTGATTGCCGCTTGTTCGTCGGTGGAAATACTGTCTAGTAAGTCCGTTTTGTTGAGCACGATAACAGGGGTAATACCGGTCTGTTCAGCCGCGACTAAATAGCGATCAATAATATCGCTGTTAAAAGCGGGTAATACCGAAGAGACAATCAGAATTTGGCTAATATTAGCCGCGATAGGTTTTATCCCATCATAAACATCGGGGCGACTTAACACGGTATCACGCTCATGCACGGCTTCGATAATGCCAGTAATACTATGCTGGGTTTGTTTACCAAGACGCCATTGCACCTTATCACCACAAACTAGGGAAGCTATCGAACGGCGTAAATTACAGCGGAAAATTTCACCGCTATTATTTTCGACATCGGCGTGCTGACCAAAGCGACTAATGATCACCCCTTGCTCAGGAGCGCCGAGGTCGCCATCATCCCACTGCACTTTATCTTTACCGCCTTGCAGTTTTTTATCATGATTTGCTTTAATGCGTCTTTGCTGACCTTTAGTCAGTTTTTTTACTTTAGCCATGTGAATTATTCATACTATTTAATTTGATCCAACTTAGTTCTGGCGTATTATACTAACAATAATATATGAATGCTTGTGCATTTTTTTAAGGGAAATTTATGGCGGGTAATGACAGTAACTTAATTTGGCTTGATTTGGAAATGACGGGACTAGATCCTGACGATGATGTTATTTTAGAAATTGCTATTATTATCACCGATAGTCATTTAAATATCTTAGCGCAAGGGCCAATATTTGCCATCAATCAAAGTGATGAAGTGCTAGATAATATGAACCTATGGTGTATTGAACATCATGGTCAATCAGGGCTTACGCAAAGGTGCCGTGATAGCGAGGTAAGTTTGGCGCACGCCACCGAACAAAGTGTGGCTTTTGTGCAAGAATGGGTACCGCAAGGTAAGTCTCCTATGTGTGGTAATAGTATCGGACAAGATAGGCGCTTTATAAATAAGTATATGCCTGACTTCGAAGAGCATTTTCATTATCGTAATCTAGATGTTAGTACCATAAAAGAGCTGGCTCGGCGTTGGAAGCCTGAAGTACTAGAATCTGTGGTTAAAACCGGCGCACATTTAGCGCTCGATGATATAAAAGAGTCTATTGCTGAGTTAAAAGTTTATAGAGAACTCTTCTTCAAACTATAGTTTTAACAGACAAAAAACTAAGGCACAAAAATTATATAGCGTTATTATCGTGCCACCTTTATTTTTGAGTAAGCCCAATGAAAAATATAATCAGTTATCTAGTGCTTTTTGCACTGAGTATTTGCCAAATTAATACCAGCAATGCCACGAATATAGCTAAGAATAACAATAGTGAAGAGCAAAAATTAGCTCATATTATTCAAATATATGAAGAGTTTTATCTACAAGCAAGTCCTTTTAATCAGCCTGAGGTAGGTGGTAATAATGCTAAATTACCTAACCTATCAGCAGAGACTTTATTAGGGCAATATCAACAGCGCTTGGCTATATATCAGCAGTTAATTACCCTAGATGAAGAAAAGTTAAATCAAGATAATCAGATTGATTTATCAGTACTCACTTATAGCCTAAAAAACCAGTTAGATAGTTACACTAACAAAGAACATTACATGCCACTCATGGCCGAGTCAGGTTTTCATGTTTGGATAGCCAATATTTCCACGAAAGTTGATTTTAAAACCTTGGCCGATTACCAAGATTATTTAGCACGTTTAGCGGCATTACCACGCTATTTTTCACAGCAAACTCACTGGATGAAAACCGGACTGAAACACGGAATTAGCCAGCCTAAAATTGTTCTTATCGGCTTTGAGCAATCTATCTCCGCTTATATTAAAGAAGATGTCACAGAGAGTGATTACTATAAACCTTTTAATAACATGTCTACCTTTATTAAGCCAAGCCAGCAAAAGGATTTACAGCGACAAGCTAAGCATATTTTGAGCACTAAAGTTATGCCTGCATATAGAGCTTATTATGACTTTATGGTGAATGAATACCAACCCAATGCCCGAGATAATATCGCCGCCAGCTCTTTACCGAATGGCGAAGCCTATTATCAAAATAGGTTGAGGCATTATACCACCTTGCCTCTGACAGCAGTGCAAGTACATCAACAAGGTCTTGCGGAAGTAAAGCGTATACGTGCTGAAATGGACGCTGTTATTGAACAAGTTAACTTTGATGGGGATTTTGCCGAATTTGTGCAATTTTTACGTACCGACCCTCAGTTTTATGCCACCACGGCAATTGAGTTATTAAAAGAGGCTGCTTTTATAGCTAAAAAAATGGATGCTAAATTACCTGCGCTCTTTAAAACACTACCAAGAACGCCTTATGGTGTTATGGCTGTGCCTGCTAATATTGCCCCCAAGTATACTACGGGTCGATATGAGGGCTCATCTCGAGATGATCAGCCAGGTAACTACTGGGTTAATACTTATCGACTTGACCGTCGACCACTTTATGTTTTAACCGCACTAACACTCCATGAAGCTGTGCCAGGTCATCACCTGCAAATATCTTTAGCTAAAGAAATGGTTAATGTGGCAAAGTTTCGCAATCGCACTTACATTTCAGCCTTTGGCGAAGGTTGGGGCTTGTACTCGGAATATCTTGGCATTGAGGCTGGCATGTATGAAGACCCCTATCATAACTTTGGTCGATTAACTTATGAAATGTGGCGAGCGTGCCGCTTAGTCGTTGATACCGGTATACATACTCAAGGCTGGAGTAGAGCACAAGCCATTGATTTTTTAGCGAGTAATACTGCTTTGTCATTGCACAATGTTACCACAGAAATAGATCGCTATATCTCTTGGCCAGGACAAGCATTGTCATACAAAATAGGCGAATTAACTATTAAACGTTTGCGTAAAACAGCAGAGCAAGCATTAGGCAAAGATTTTGATTTAAGAGACTTTCATGATCAATTGCTCAAGCATGGTTCTATGCCATTATCTATGATGGATAAAGTCGTTATGCAGTATATCCATGAGCAAACTGAACAAAATAAATAAGCTTATTTATCTCAGGGCATAGCCAGATTTACCTTAGGTAACATTCGGCTTAAACACTGCCATTAGTGAGGTGATTACTGGGGTAATAAAGCGGTACGATCAGTTACTTAATTGATAATCAATCAGTAATTTAAAAGTAACTTGTACAGTTAATGAGGAGTTTAACTAACCTTAAGAATTAAGGGAGAGGGAGCACGCAAAGAAAACGGAAGAAACAGATAGTGGAATATCGAATTAAGATAAGCCCCCACTATATCTAAACTTGGTAGTCCCGCTATCATAGGTTTCCCTTTAGACCGGTAACTTTGCGTCTCTAACTTTCATTAGATTTGCCCTTATCAAGCTATAAAGCTCAACCTCATTATAGGGGGAGTTTTATAAATGTAAACAGAAAAGGCTACTTTTGCTTAGCTTTATAGGTTAAAAGTAGTAATAAATACTATTGGATAACTTTCAATGTTTTGCTTTTCAATCACTAACGGTATGAATATGACTAATCGGCAGTTATTTTCTTTGATAATATTAACGTTTAAACGAGTAATGTTTTTTTCATTATTTGCAGTTAATGCTTATGCTCAGCCTTCTTCTGAGCAAATCATTTTGAGTAATCAAGTGCTGAAATTGCTAAAAGTCAATAGTGAAAGTCTTAATGCTGATACGGTAAAAAAGCTATCAGAAAAAATTCTTGATAACCGCAAAAATTACTCCAATGATATCCTAGCCAAGGTGTTTTTACTCGCGGCTAATGTGGCTAGCAATCAAGCAAATATCAACCAAGTACATGACTTTGCTCAAAGTGGCTTATCGGTCAATAGTCGGGATAAAAAAATAAAGTTGGCGCTTTTGTTAAAACTTGCGGAAGTTTATGTTGCCAGAGAAAAGTATCAACAGCTACTCATTCTGATTCAAACGGCAGTAAATAATAGTGAATATAGCCGTAATATAAAACATCAATTACTCTTGCTTAGTTATCGTAGCGTCGCGTTTGCTATGCTGGGAGAACATCAAGCTGCTTTAGCTGATTTACAACAAGTTGAACGAGGAATTAACAAAAGTGAATTGACTGAACATATTGAGTTATTAACTATTTTGTCCTTGGCCTATCACTACTTGGGTGATTATCAAACATCATTGACTATGCAGTTAAAGATTTTGAAATTAAGGTTTGAAATGGGGCTGTTGGACAATCTGGATCAAACCTATTTATATTTAGGCTATGCCTATTTCTACTTACAGCGCTTTGATGATGCTTATAATGCTTTTTGGCAGTCTAAAAGCTATGCTGAAAATAAGACTGCGCCAATTAGTGCTGCTTATGCCAGTAAAGGTTTAGGTATTGTTTTAATTTCTCAACAGCAGTTTGATGAAGCCATTGAATCACTAGAGCCAACTATTGCTATATTTAAGCACAATGACATGCTTGATGAACAAATTGAAAGTATGGTCGCTTTAGCCAGCGCAAGGTTAGCAATAGCACAAAATAGTGCCGGTTATGCACTGCTAGTTGAGGTATTACAATTACTGGACGGTGAAGATATTTCCTTAGAGTACGCTGGCTTTTATCGTATGGTTGCCGAAATGTACCTTGCCGATAATAATTATCAAAGCGCTTACCTCTGGCGGGAAAAACATAGCAAGGTACTATTAACGAAACTGAAAGATATGAAAAAATCTGCCACTTTAGCTCATGGGTTATCATATTTAATCACCGACCCACAGGCAATCGTTGAGCCTTTGCATGAGTCAAGAAATTTGGCAGTTAAATTAGCACAAAACAGTGAGCTATCGAGTAGTTTTGTTGGTAAATACCAAAAGCAACGCACCATTATTATTAGTTTATCTGCCCTGGTTTGTTTATTGTTGATTACCTTACTTGGCTTTTTCTTGAGGTTAAAAACACAACGAATAAATTTAGCCTATGAAGAAATTGAAAAACCGAGTTATATCATGACTGGGCCGATGCAAACTAAATTTGATTATCAATTGGCTTTTAAAAAAGCCCGTAAATTTCAATACCCCTTGAGTGTCGGCTATCTAGTGGTAGAAAACTGGCAAGAGTTGACTTTTCATTTCAATAATAAAAGCATTAAGGAAGTAACTAAAGATATAGCCAGCTTAATCAATGAACAATTAACTGAGTTTGATTACGCTGGCTTACTTAATCAAGGGGAGTATTTATTGATGTTTGAACACGTAAGTAGTGCGGAGGCGCATATGAAACTGGATAAACTGGTACAAGCCTTAAATAGTCGAGCCTTTGCTAATTTAGGTCGTTTTAGCATCACAATGAAATATTCATTAAAGACGCCGGACTATAAAGATATTGATCCCTATCTATTTTTGGCACATATAGCTGAATCTGTTAACATCAAGCCAGTTAATCAGTCTAAGGTGTCTTAATGTTTTTTGTTTTAATTATAACCGCTGCCTTTGTAGTGATTAGTATCTTTTTTTTCCTTCGCGCTGAGAAGCTACAGCGACAGTTAATAAGCCAAAAACGCGACAGTATAGCTACCCGCAAAGAAAATAAAGCCTTAGTTGACTCTATGATACTCGTTGCTACCCGAGGTCAAGAATTTGCTAAAGCTAGATTGGCAAGTTTAAAAGTGCAGGCAACAGCAAGTGAATATGAACAGCTCATTACACACCTTGAGTTGATTAGCCCATTAATCAATAATTACAGTATTATTTTTAGGGAATGTCTGAAAGGAAAAGGCCGCCTTAAAGCGGTAAGCAAAAAGTGCTTTGAAAACCATAATAGTGCGGCTTATAAGAAATTTGTCGCATTAATCGTCACTGATGATAAACAGCTACAGCGTTATTGGTCTAGTGAAAATTTAAACGGTTTTCTTTTTTTAGTTGAAGCCTTACTAACTATTGATGATAGTAATAATGTATCATCAAAAAATAAAAAAAGTGTTTGTATCTCTTAAGCATAGCGCTTAAGTAATTAGAATTTCTGTACAATAGCCTCTTTTTTTATTAGGCTGTTTTTTTGTATTAGTAAAATTTCCCAGGATGGGCTGTGGTTAAATATGAGTCATTTTAACGCCAAGTACTTTTTTTTATTTATTGTTGTTATCGTCGTAGTCGCTCTGTCAGCACTATTTTCCCAGCTTTATCGAGAGCAATTACCTATGGGATTAATGGCAATGACTGGCTATATTGTTGCTATTATTATCGCCATTACTTTAGTTTGGTTGCTTACCCAAAAGCTCTTTAGCGCAGAAACTAGCCATACTGGCAATGAAACCATCAGTGTCGAAGAACTCTTTAGTTATACCCATGATCCGGTAACTAACTTACCTACCGCCCAACAAGCATTAAAAATCTTTGCATCTGCAATCAAAGCAAGTACCGGGCAACGTTATGCTGCTGTGGTATTCAAACCTATTAATTTTGAACAAGTAAATAGTTTATTAGGCTATCACAATTCAGATATTTTATTACTTCAGCTTGCTTATTGTTTACGACAAAAAATAGTTAACAATAAAAAATTATTGAGCTTTGCTCATAACCTTGAGTCAGTCCGTATTGCTCGCTTGCAAAGCTTACAGTTTTTAGTGGTATATAATTTAACTGACAATCGCTTCGATGATAAAAGTATGTTGGATGAGTTGTGTCAACAGCTTGGTGATGCAGTTCCGGATGCTTTGAGCTTTAAAAGTTTTTCTTTAAACTTTGAACTGGCCTTTGGTATCGCCATTTCGGGAGAGCATGGTAATAGTGTTGAAGAGGTAATTGCCCATGCTGGAGACGCATTACTTAACGGACTACAATCTCAGCAAGTGATTAGTTATTTTGATAATAGTAGTATTTTATATACACAAAGTCAGCTGGCGCGGATGGAATCACTTCGTCAAGATATAGAAGATGAAAAGTTGTTTTGCTATTTAAAGCCGCAAGTTAATATAAATAATTACCATATTGTTGGCTTTCAATTAAACGTGCATTGGTATGAGAACAATGATCATAAACCACTTGAATTGTCTGAATTTTCAACCCTCGCTGAGCAAAGTGGCGAACTGTATCGTTTAACGAAGTATATGTTTGAGCAAGCTTTCACCACGCTTGAAACTTTACACCGTATTGGTGTCTATCAGCGTATTTCCGTCAGTTTAGCGAGTGAAAACTTGTTTGAAGTCGATTTAGTTGACTTTATTGAACAAAAGCTACAACAGCATGGCATAGCGGGTAAATATTTAATGATTGAGCTGAATGAACAAGTCATGCTTAATGCAAGTCAGCGGGTAAAAAATATAATAGATCAACTTAAATCATTAGAGATAAAAATTTCTATTGCTAACTTTTCTGGCAGTTATGAATCATTACGATATGTCCGTAAAATGGCCATACATCAATTAAAGGTAGATTGTCAGCAATTAACCAATGACAGTAGTAATCGAGTAGATAAGGCCATTACCAATGCACTTGTTACCTTAACACGCAGCATGAAAATCCCACTTGTTGGTACTAACATTGACCGACATGATGCCTCACAAGCTTATATAGCTATGGGCGGAGAGTTAATTCAGGGAGATATTATTCATTCAGGTGTAGTACCTGAGGAAATAGAACTTTGGTTAGAAAAGTGGTATTTACAGCACCCAGAGTCAATTCCTCCTGAAGCTAAACCGTCAATTTATTAAGCTCATTGGCTTATATAATTAAGGCTGATGCCTTAGCATCAGCCTTGAGGTCATTCAATATCTAGCGCTTCAGGTGACAGTATAATGCCAGTATTATCGGCATAAATATGGTCATCAGGTAGTATAGTCACGCCAGCAAAGTTGATGGCAATATCAGTTTCGCCAATACTTTGATCACTTGCCCCTACAGGAATTGCCACGAGTGCCTGAATACCCATATCTATATCTTCTAAAGCATCGACATCGCGAACACTACCATTGCAAATAATACCTTCCCAGCCGTTGCTAGCAGCACACTGGGCAATATTAATATCAATAAGCGCACGACGGGTTGAACCACCACCATCAATAACTAGCACCTTTCCTTTGCCATTAAGCTTCACTAACTCAGCTATCAAACCTAAATTTTCAAAACACTTTACCGTGACAACTTGGCCAGCAAATGAGCTGACACCACCATAGTTACAAAAAATAGGATCAACAACATCAATTAAATCGGCATAAAAGTCACATAATTCAGAGGTGTTATATTGCATGCTAGCTCTCTTTTTATTTGAAGATAATATTCAAGGTCAGTATATATTGTTATGAATAAAATAAAACCTATTATATATTTAGCGGGTATTACTTGAATTCAAAGGTAAAAGCCTTTTTAATAGCACTACCTTTGGCTACTAAAACCTCAATTCATTTGTCGACAACGACTGGCTTTAAGTGGATCTCTTGATAGTTATGATTAAACATTTTTTATGATAGATTATATTACGCCACGGACTTTTTTATTCGCGACGCAAGCCGTAGTTTTTTCGGTGTTGTTATTTGTCTTTGTTGTTTACTATCGCACTTTCTTGCGTAAATATGTCATGTATTGGTTAGTCAGTATAGCCATGTTAAGTCTTAGCTATTTTATTAAAGCTTTTCTCCCGTATACCAGTGTGGATTTGGCCAGTAACAACTGGCACTTTATCGCAGAATTCATTCTGCAAACTTGTCAGTATTCGTTTTTATTTTTCCTGGTGCTGGGTGTGTTTAATGCTAAAACGCATAAAGCAATCCCTAATAAGATACCAATAGCTGGAATGAGTTTAATTATAGTTGTCAGTTTAACCACCACACTGTGGTTTTCTTTTGACCCCAGCCAGGCGTTCAATCATTTTTATTTAACGATTAGCCTGCCTAGTTTTATTTTTGGTTGTAGCTTTCTCGCTTTAGCAAGTTACCTTTTATTTGATAAAACGAGTTACTTTTCTAGCAAAGTATTAATGTACTTTGCTGCGGTTATTGGTCTTCGTTATTTAATCCATTCTTTCATTTCTATTGTGGCTTTAACTGAGTCTTGGTTTCGTCAGTTAGAGTTGTTTTTATTATATTTCGATGTCGCTGCCCACAGTATTCTTGGTTTTATTTTACTTATTTGGATGCAAGGTGCAGAGAGGTTTGCCGCTATAAATGCCATTAATAGAGCGCAATACTTAGGTAAACATGACTCGTTAACCGGAGCACTCAATCGCGAACAAGTGATGGCTAAGTTATCCGATAAAATACATGAGCTAAGCCAAGCAAATAAAACCAACAAAAATCAGTTAAAACTGTCGGTTTTCTTAATCGATATAAAACAATTTAAATTTGTTAACGATACCTACGGCTTAAAAATAGGTGATTATATTCTCGGGGAAATTGCCAGCAGACTTAATCACAGTGTTTTTATGCCTCAGGCGGTAGGACGCTTAAGTGGTGATTCTTTTATGTTTGTTATTGAATTTGAGCAGGCTTCCCATGTAGATAGAGCGGTAAGCCATATCCACGAACTTATTGAACGAACCTTTCGTTATGAACAGCAAGAAATATCAATCCAAGCGAGTATTGGTTACTGCTTTTACCCGGACGATGCTGATAAAGCAGAGGAACTTTTACAAAAAGCTAACCTTGCCTTGCATCATGCAGAAACTAACAATATTGCCACTGTCGCCTTTAAAGAAGGAATGCAAGCACAGGGACGACATTTGTTGATCATGGAAAAGCAGTTAAGAGCAGCATTAGAGCATGATGAGTTTATTTTATATTACCAGCCGCAATTAAACTTATTAACAAATAAACTCGAAGGTGTTGAAGCATTAGTTCGTTGGCAGCACCCTGAGAAAGGCCTGCTTGCTCCGAGTGAATTCTTGAGTGAAATTGAAGCTTTGAATATGCATAATGAATTTGATAATTATATTTTAGACAAGGCTTGCCAAGCGAGTGAGCGCTGGTTCAATTTATACCAACGTCGTATTGCTATCGCGGTAAATATAACGGCTATTGAATTTCAAAATGAGCAACTGGTCACGAATATTCAAAATCTATTGCATAAATATAGTATACCTTCTCGCTATCTAGAATTAGAAATCACTGAAAACGTGGTTATGACTGATATTGCCCGAGCAATGGACAGCATTGTTAAATTACAAAGCATGGGCATTAAGGTGTCAATTGATGACTTTGGTACTGGCTATTCATCTCTCGCTTACTTACGAGAGTTACCTATTGATAAAATAAAAATTGATCGTAGCTTTATTCACGAGGTGGCTATTAATGACTCAGATCTAACCATAGTTAAGTCTATGATAGACCTTTCACACGGTTTAGGTAAACGTGTCTTAGCTGAGGGTGTTGAAACTGTCGAGCAACTTAACCTATTACGCCATTTAGGTTGTGATGCGGTGCAAGGCTACTTTATTAGCAAGCCCTTGCCTGAAGATGAACTGGTACTTTACCTTAAAAGAAAAAAACGCTAGGACAAGCTTCTTTATAACCCCATGAACGCTATATTATCTCTCATTAACTTATCTCAGGAAAACCACTAAGTTGTAGGAAAATTAGCCATTAATTATAAAGTGTGAATTTAAGTGAAAATAAATTAAAAAAAATCGGATACTTACCGATACAGTCTATACTAAACAAAGAAATAACCTAAGTAACACCTCCTTTTTACACCCTGTGTTTTGTATTATTATTATCATGGCAAGGTGAATTTGGGGTCGCAGATAAGCTGAAAATGGCTTCTGGATAAGTACACCTTTTGTTTTTTTTCTATCTAAGTTCATTTTTAAGGTTAAAAGCTATGCTTATAAAACATAAACTAATCGCCAATACCACAATATTAGTACTCGCAATGAGCCTAATGTTAGTGTTATTGAACTACGCAAGCTCATCGTTACAACACGATATAACTATAGCTAAGGATATTGGCAATATTAAAGTGGCTATTTTAGAGCTAAGGCGTGATGAAAAAGATTTTTCTGCCCGTAAAAAGTTGAAATATTCGCAAAAATTCGATAATAAAATGATGGCTGTGCAACAGCAAATAACGACCTTGAGCAATGACTTTGCGCAAGTGGGCTTGTCTATGCCGGAATTAACCAGTACCGGCAATATTTTAATTGAGTATCAGAGTCAATTTAATAAGATTGTTACTTTGCAAAAGAAAATTGGTTTGGATGCCAAATCTGGCTTATATGGTGAACTTCGCACCGCGGTTCATAATGTTGAAAGCCTCATTGGCACAAATAACTATCGTTTGCGCAGTGAAATGTTACAGCTAAGACGTAATGAAAAAGACTTTATGTTAAGACTCGATGACAAATATGTCGATAAACTGCAACGTAACGTTAGCAAGCTACTAGCAAGTGTGCAAAGTAGTAATTTTTCATCAGCTAAAAGGCAAGACGTTAGTAAGTTAATTAAAGTATACCAAATGGTTTTCTTAAATTTAGTGACCGTCCAAAAAGAGCTCGGCTATCACGAAAACATGGGCGTGATGAATGATATGCGTAATATAGTTCACCAAGTTGATAGTGAGCTGTCCAAACTGTTTTTGGCTAGTGATGCGGCGGTAAAAGAAGATGTTGCTTTTGTTAAGACCTTGGCATATAGCCTGTTTACTGTTGTACTTGTGGTCGCTTTAGTCAGTGCCTGGCTAATAGGAAAAAGTATTTTAGATCGCATTAATAACTTACAGCAGACCATGAATAAAATTGCTCAAAGTAATGATTTAACCACTAAAGTTGACGTTAGTGGTGGCGATGAATTATCGGATATGGCCGAAGTATTTAACCATATGTTAACCAACTTCCGTTCACTTATTGTGGAAGTTAATCACTCAGTAAATACCCTTAATTCTGCCACGGGCAGCCTGGCTGAAAATATCTATAATGCTAATGAAGGGGTGGAAACCCAAATGCAGCAAACTGATCTTGTGGCAACCGCCGTCACCGAAATGGTGGCTACCATAGATGAAATTGCAACTAACACTCGAGAAGCCGCTCATAAAGCTGAGCTAACCAATAAGAATGCTGAAAAAGGTAAGGCAGGAGTAGAGCAGACCATAGATAAAATCGGTCAGCTTTCTGCAAAACTTTTAGACTCAGAAAATGTGGTCAAAGAGTTAGAAAAAGAAAGTATCACAATTGCCTCGGTCTTAGGCGTTATTCGTGGCATTGCCGAACAAACTAACTTGCTTGCGTTAAACGCAGCGATTGAAGCGGCAAGAGCCGGAGAGCAGGGTCGAGGTTTTGCCGTGGTCGCTGATGAAGTAAGAACGCTAGCGAGTAGAACACAAGACTCGACTCAAGAAATTGAAACCATTATTAGTTTATTACAAAAACGTACTCAAGAGATTGTTTTGTTAATGGCTGAGTGTCGAAACCAAGGCGAAGAGAGTGCCGAGCAAGCAAGCTCTGCTGGTGCTATGTTAGATGAAATAACCCAAGATGTCGCTTTGATTATGGATATGAACAGTGCTATTGCTACGGCTATTCAAGAGCAAAGTACCGTTGCCTCAGAAGTTAACCAACACGTAGTGATGATCAGAGATGTTACCGAAAAATCTGGAGAGTCAGCTAAGCAAAATGAGCATATGAGTGAAGAGTTATCACAGCAGGCGCAAGTGCTAACTAAAGAAGTCAGCCGATTTACTGTCTAGTTTAATCATCTAAAAGAGTTAAATGAAAATGCCCTGATTTGTGGCGTCAGGGCATTTTTTATTGGGCTTAAAAGAGTAAACCCTTATTGAATAAACTTAATTAGTTATTTTATAACTGTTTAATATCAATCATGGCTTCACGGGAGTGACCACTGGCTTTTAGCTCAGTTAAATAATGCTGCCAACGAACTTTATATTCACTGGCTAATATTTGTATATATTGCTCACTATAGATAGCGTTATGGCCATCATCGAAAATCAAGCGATAACCATGTTTTGCGACACTCTCAATTTTAACTAAGCGCACCGCCTTTTTATGACTAGTAATCGCAGCCGGCCCAGTTTTTAGTTTTTTAGCTGAGCTTGCTGGTGAGCTAATACGCAAATATTCAAAACTTAGTAGCGCACTCTCTATCGTCTGGCTAGCAGCAAACTCAATAGCTAGATTGTGCTGGTTATTATCTATAATAAAATGGGTAATATTCATAACAGTACAGTATCTAACCTTTGAGTTATCTTCATTAATTTAATAATAGTCTGGTAATTAAAGAATAAAGCGACTTAAATCTTCGTTTTTAATGACATCGCTTAATATGTTATTAACATAAGCTTGGTCTATGCTAATAGTCTCACCACTACGTTGGTCAGCATTAAAGGATAAATCTTCAACCAAACGTTCCATCATGGTATGTAAACGACGTGCTCCAATGTTTTCAGTGCTCTCATTTACTTGCCATGCAGCATCAGCAATAGCCTTAATACCATCATCGGTAAAGGTTACTTCCACGCCTTCAGTACCGAGTAAAGCAATATACTGTTCGGTTAACGAAGCAAAAGGTTCGGTTAAAATACGCACGAAATCGTCAGCCGTTAACGCTTTTAACTCAACACGAATAGGCAAACGACCTTGTAACTCAGGGATCAAGTCTGAAGGTTTGCACATTTGAAAGGCACCCGAGGCGATAAATAAGATATGATCAGTTTTGATCATGCCATGCTTAGTGCTTACCGTACAACCTTCAATTAAGGGTAACAAGTCTCGTTGCACACCCTCACGAGAAACATCTCCGCCGCCTGAGTTCTCGGCGCGTTTACAGATTTTGTCGATTTCATCGATAAAGACAATACCATTTTGTTCTACCGCATCAATAGCCTTTTGCTTGATGTCATCTTGATTAACGATTTTAGCGGCTTCTTCTTCTTGTAAAGCTTTAAAGGCATCTTTAATTTTAAGTTTACGTTTGCTGGTTTTATCACTCGACATGTTTTGGAACATGCTTTGTAATTGTGAGGTCATGTCTTCCATACCAGGAGGAGCCATGATTTCAACACCCACTTGCGGTGAGGCTAAATCTAGTTCAATTTCTTTATCATCTAGTTTACCTTCACGCAGTTTTTTACGGAATATTTGCCGAGTATTGGTGTTTTCGCTGGTTTCATCATTACCAAAACCGTCACGAGCTGGCGGTAAAAGTACATCTAAAATACGTTCTTCAGCGGCTTCTTCAGCGATATGTTTAACACGTTCCATCTCACTTTCTTTAACCATCTTTATGGCCATATCGGCAAGGTCACGAATAATAGATTCTACTTCTTTACCAACATATCCTACTTCGGTGAACTTAGTCGCTTCTACCTTGATAAACGGTGCATTAGCAAGCTTTGCTAAACGGCGAGCAATTTCAGTTTTGCCAACACCGGTAGGGCCTATCATGAGAATGTTTTTAGGGGTAACTTCGTTACGTAAATCTTTATCAAGTTGCATTCTACGCCAGCGGTTTCGCAGCGCGATGGCAACAGCACGTTTGGCATCACTTTGACCAACAATGTGGCTATCTAATTCATGGACAATTTCGCGTGGGGTCATATCTGACATTTTTATTCCTCTTTACGGCCAGAGGAGTGTTTGACTCATACTCTGGCAGCATATTAATCAGGTTGCTCTTTTGCAAGAGCGAAGGCTAGAGTTCGTCTATGGTGTGTTCTTGGTTGGTAAAAACACAGATATTGCCAGCAATAGTTAATGATTTCTCTACTATCTCTTTGGCACTTAAGTCGGTATTTTCTAACAGTGCTATGGCGGCAGCCTGGGCAAAGTTACCACCACTACCAATGGCGATAAGGTCATTTTCGGGCTGAATAACATCGCCATTACCGGTAATTATTAATGAGGCGGTTTCATCAGCAACGGCAAGTAAAGCTTCTAGCTTTCTTAATGCTCTATCACTGCGCCAGTCTTTAGCAAGCTCTACTGCCGCTTTGGTTAAATGACCTTGATGTTGCTCTAATTTACTTTCAAAACGCTCAAATAGAGTAAATGCATCGGCGGTGCCACCGGCAAAACCTGCCAACACCTTATTATTATACAAACGGCGAACTTTTAGGGCATTGCCTTTCATTATGGTATTGCCAAGTGATACTTGACCATCGCCACCAATAGCCACTTTGCCATTACGTCTTACTGAAATAATAGTAGTCACATTAACCTCATTTTAACTCAATTCATTGATGCTAATGTAATTGGGCTCTTTGTGGTTTTTTCAAGGAGTAGACAAGATATTAATTATCGCCACAACCATATTTGACAATAATTTATATTGTTGCGTTTAAGCTTATGTTTATCTTTTTCTGCAAGGCGTTTACGGGGGTAGGGACCTAAGAAAACTTTATGCCAGAGGCCACTCTTTCCAGTAACACTTTTGACTTGTGCTTCGAGTCCAGTAAAGGCAATTCTTGCTTTTAATGTTTCAGCTTGCTTTTGTGTTCTAAATGAACCGCACTGCATTTTATAAGGGCCTTTTTCGACCACCTTATATTCACCAACTTCAATTTCTTTGCTTGCTAAATTTTTAACATAAGTCCACTTTTCTTTAGGTAGCTCAGGTAACGCTGTACGTTTGTTTATTGCCTTTTGAGCTGGCACTGTTTTAACGGACTCTACTAAGGGTGTTTTAGTGCTAGGATCTGTCTTTAACGACCATAAACCATAAGAAAACGCGCCAATTAATATCACTAATATTAAGCTGGCTAGTTTAGTTTTTAGTGTTAGTACGTTGGCGTTTTTTGCTGCTCTTTTACCGTTACGGGGTTTTTTTTTATTTTTTGCAGGCGTGCGGGAAACATAATCTTGATTAGCCATGAAAAGGGGAGGGTTACTAGAGGAAAATTTTAGCTAGTGTAACCGAGCTGACAGTAAAAAACATGATTAATACCATTCCATAGAGTAAGTGAGTACTTTACTTATGAAAATTGCTCTATGGCCGTTACCAATTTAAATCGATTGGATCGATATCTAAACTCCAGCGTACCTTGCCTTGCCATTCATTGTTAGGTATCTGGCTAAGGAGTTGCAAAATTGCACGGTGCAAATCTTTTCGAGATTTAGCTTGAATGATTAAGTGGTAACGAAATTTACCGGCTTTTTTCTCCATTGCCGCCGGAACTGGGCCAGCAAACTCACAACCCGCTAATAGCTGTTGGGTAAGCGCACGTAAAAACTTTTCTGGGTACGAAGGGTAATTGGCATCGGCACGTAATAATGCTTGGAAAGTAAAAGGCGGCAGTAGTGCTTGTTTTCTTTCGGTGAGTGCTTGGTGGGCAAAGTGATGATAACCATTATGCACCAAATCTTGCAATAAGGGATGATTAACATAATTACTTTGCACCAATACTTTTCCAGGTTTACTGGCGCGGCCAGCTCGTCCTGCTACTTGTATAAGTAGTTGCGCCATTTGCTCGCTGGCACGAAAATCAAAACTAAATAAAGCACCATCAACATCGAGTACCGCCACTAGAGTCACATCGGGGAAGTGATGGCCCTTGGCCAGCATTTGTGTGCCAACCAGCAGTTGATGTTTTTTATCGATGACTTCTTGCAGTAATTTGGCTAGTTCACCTTTTTTTCGGGTGCTATCACGGTCAATACGCACGATAGAGGCATCAGGAAATAACTCCCCTAAGCGCGATTCTAATTGCTCGGTACCTTGACCTAATGGCGCGATGCGCACACTACCACAACTAGGGCACTGAGGAGGTATACGCTTTTGACTACCACAATGGTGGCAAATAAGTAGCTGCTGTTTTTGGTGTAAAGTGTAGGGTTTATCACATCGCTGACACTCAGCTAGCCAATGACATTCTTGACAGTTGATAGCAGGCGCATAGCCACGTCGGTTCAAAAATAATAGTACTTGCTCACCGCGCGCTAAGGTTTGTTTTATTTCATATTTAAGTGTGCCTGATAAACCATATTCAACTTGCTGATGATTCATATCAATAAGCGCTATTTTAGCCTTATTACTTTTACCGGCTCGATTGAGCAATTGGTGGTAGCGATATTTTCCTGACAAGGCATTTTGTAGCGATTCAAAACTTGGCGTAGCACTACCCAATACAATAGGAATATCTAGCTGTCTGGCACGAAGGATGGCCATATCTCTACCATGATAGCGAAAACTGTCTTGCTGTTTTAATGACGAGTCATGTTCTTCATCGATAATGATCAAGCCTAGACGGTGCAGGGGGGTAAAAATTGCCGAGCGCGTGCCAATAACAATGGCGGCACTGCCTTGCTGAGCACTTAACCAAGTGGCTAAACGTTCTTTATCGTTTAGCCCTGAATGGTGTAGAGCAATAGGCACGTTAAAGCGTTGTTCAAAGCGACTTAGCGTTTGTGGTGTTAAACCAATCTCAGGGACTATCACTAATACTTGTTTGTTATTAGCAAGTACAGTTTCCATGGCTTGTAAATATACTTCGGTTTTGCCACTGCCGGTAACCCCATCAATCAAGTGACAAGAAAACTCTGTTAAGGCGTTATTAATAGCACTGACAATGATGGCTTGTTCACTGGAAAGTCGTAACTTGTCAGCTTTATTTAGGGTATCCTTATGCCAAGAATATTGGCTAGCAATTTGTTCTTGCTCAATGATTAAACCCTTGCTCTGTAGGGCATTTAACTGGGCTTTGTTATAGCCTAACATGCGAAGTTCAACCCAGCTAATACCATGGTGACTCTGTATTATTTGATATAAGGCATACTGTTTAGCGGCTTTGTTGGCTAATTTAGCCAGTATGTCATTAGCCTTTTCATCTCGTGATTCAGCTAGCCACACCATGGGTGGACTTAAGGTAATGTTGTCTATTTTTCGCAGCAGTATAGGTAGGGCTTGTTGAAAAACATCGCCAATGGGATGGTGATAGTAATGAGCGCATAATTGTAAAAAGTTAACTAATGGCGTACTTAAATTAAAGTTATCATTGAGGCGCCCGGCAATATTTTTAACTCGACTGACGTCGAAATTACATTGTGCTTGTTCATCAATAACAATGCCAATAACCTTGCGATGACCAAAAGGTACCACAACCCGTTCACCGACTTTAATCGCGGGAGAGCTTAGTGCCTCTGGTACTTGATAAGTAAATAACTGCCGCATAGGCACAGGAATAGCAACTTGAATATAATGTTCTGACACTTTTAATGAGTTGATGTGGTGAGTAATTGTTGAGGCTATTTTGCCCGCTGTAATGGAGCCTGCCAAGTAACATTATTGTTTTGTTACTAAATAATGCCAATAAGTCTTTTTTTAGCCGCATTACGCTCTTTTATGTTGAAGTTACTGAAACTATCCTTTACAATTCGCCCCCATTAATTCTTAACTACGTATGGTGCTTAGCATTTCGTCTATGATAAAAATAGACAAGAGGAAATGGCTGAGTGGCGATGCGCCCAAATTCTCATAAAGAGATAGAGGTCCCCATGAAAGACGGTATTCATCCTAAGTACACTGAGTTCACTGCAAATTGTTCTTGTGGTAATGTGATAACAACGCGTTCTACTTTAAGTCAAGATATTCACCTTGACGTATGTTCTGCTTGTCATCCATTCTACACCGGTAAGCAAAAATCTGCTGAGAGCGGTGGTCGTGTTGATAAATTCAACAAACGTTTTGGTGCACTTAGCAAGAAGTAAATTCTGCGTATTTGCAATAAACGTAAAAAGCGCCTCTGGCGCTTTTTTTGTGTCTGCAAGTTGAGGACAGCTCTTATCGCTAAACTCTGGCCTATAAATTAATAGCCAGACAAACTAGAGATAAAAAGCCCAACAAACTTTTTATTTACCGTGCTTGTCGGGCTTTTGTTTTGCTATGCTTAGTTGTGCTAAGTCATTAAACTTTTAGTGCTTTGTTTATCATCAAGCTGATATAAGCATCTTGAGCCTTTGCTTCTACACTCTTACCAAAGCTCATTGACGAGCTATTATCCAAAATTTCGCTAAGCTGGCCTAGTGCGGCAGCTTTTGCTAGGTTGTCGTAAGCGGATGATTTAGCAACACCTGCAATCGCAATTAAGCGCTCGACATACTCTACTTGAATGTTACGACTAATAGAGCTAGCTTTTTTACTCGCCACAAAAATAGCCGCAGTTAAATCTGACAGTACTGCTGTTAATGAATAATCATTGCCGTACAAGCTAGTATCCGAAATACGTTTTAACACCTTTTTATGCAGTAATTGGTTTAATACCGACTTTTGCATATTTAAGATCATATCGTGCGCTTTCGGATCTTCATTTTTATTAAAATGATTAAAACCACGGCGTTGGTGTTGCATGTAATTATAAAGAGGTTGCATGCTTGCTAAGGTATCACCGGCAAAGACATAGCTAGTAAGCGCTTGCATAGCGGCTTGCTGTTTTTCTTTTGGTACTGGCGTATAAGGTAGACTTTGTGTTTTGCTATGATCAACTACGTTACGCTCAATATAAACGCCGCCAATTTGGCGTGAAATAACCTCGGCTTGGCGTCGATATTGACCAAAAAGTGAATTGACTGAAATTAATAACTGCTGATGTGACTGACCGTCAATAAGTGTTTTATCTTTTAGCTCGCTAAGTAAACTTTGGATTAAAGCCATACGATCGCTGGCGTAAGCAACAGGGTTAGATGATAAATCACTGGTCATAATACGTGGATCTATATGACGACCTGGGGCGCGCATATCATCGGCATCATTACCAAAAGCTAAACCCTTTTCATTCGAGCGCGCTAATATTGTTGCTAAGCGCTCGGCTTCTTCTGTTGAGTCCTCAAGAGCAATGGAATAACCATATTCAATGGCCCAATCATCATATAAACCCGGCTCTGTTTGAAAGTAATCACCTTGGGTCGTGCCTCTAGGGGCAACATTAATGGGGGCATAATCCATTACTGAGCCAGTTAGCGCACCCTGGGTCAGTGATTTATCGTGAATTTCTTTTTCATCCCACAAAATGGATGCTTTCATATTGTGGTTTAATCCTAGGGTATGGCCTACTTCATGTAGTACCAAATGACGTAAGCCTTCTTTTAGCACGGCTTTATTTTCTATGTCGCTACCCTTTGACATGGCTTGGCTAAGTAACAAGCCTTGTTGCAATTCATAACCAGCACTACAGTTGAGTGCACCGATTGACCCCGGTCCTTGATGCAATTGCTCTATGTCACTAAAGCCAACACTCACCGCGCCTTGACTATATAAGCTGTTATATATCCAACGGTTTTTCATAAAAACAAATTCAAGCATGATATCAGCGCCGAGCAGCTGACCGGTTAAGGGGTTGGCTAAAGATGGCCCGTAGCCACCAAAGCGTGGTTGTGGTGAAGAGGTCCAGCGTAGGACATTGTAATTTAGGTCGCCAGCTTGCCAGGTGGCATCATCGGGCTGAATTTTAACTTGTAGGGCATTTTTAAAGCCAGCTTTTTCAAAAGATGAATTCCACGCTAATACCGCTTCGCTAATGGTGTTACGCCACTCAATAGGGGTGGTATTTTCAATCCACCACACTATTGGCTCTACAGGCTCAGATAATGCTGCACTTGGATCTTTTTTGACTAAATTCCAGCGGTTAATGACATCTTTATAAGGCGCCCAACTACTTGAGGTCATTTGATCATATTGTTGACCAAAGTAACCAATACGAGCATCTTGATAACGCGGGGTAAATTCATTTTTAGGAAGTTCTATAAAAGAGTGTTGTAGTTTAATTGAGACCGAACGTGGATCTGAAACCGCTTTAGAGCCATAAACACTAGGGTTAGGATTATTGAAAACATAATCGACAACAATATCAACATTATTATCGTAAGCTCGTTTGGATAGGATGCGTGATTTTTTACTGTTTAACTTACCTAATTTAAAACGTTTTTTAGCATCTTTATCATCAACTCGCGCCCATGGCGAAACTTTATGCAGTGCTTCACTTAAGAAAAGTTTATCGACTTTTAAGACAATTTTGCCATTTTCTACTTTTTCAATTTTTATACTGGCGAGTACTGCTTCACTAATATTGGCATCTTTAGCACGGCTGATGGGATTATTTTCATCAAACTGATAGCGATAGGTTTTTGTGACTATGTCGATACGGTCAAAGTAACGTCTAAATTCAATGATTTTTTCACCACGATAGCCACCGCGGAAATGTCCAGCATCAGCAAGCCCATCAACGGTTTGGGCAAAATGTAAAAAAGGTGTGTCTAATTGACTTTCATCAAGCAACATTAATGTTTCACCTGTCTCTTTATCTTGATAAAAATCAAACAAGCCTAAGGTTGCTGTTTTATTTTCAATCATTTGTGCAATAGTTTGCTCTTCTTTCTTCGCTTTATCTTTTTCAGCATCATCGGCTAATGCTATTTGGCTACTACCTAAAGCGAGGGTAAGTGCTATGGCGAGACGGGTTAATTTCATTGGAATTTCCTTAAGGGGCGGCTGTTGTTATAGTTCTGAAATACTTATGCTAATTTACACATGATTATAGCGAAAGTAACTAAGCAGAATAAGCAAAGCGTAACAAGATGTTACCAACAGTGATTTGACTAGCTACCTATGTACCACTATTTTTCAGCTTAATAAATTAACCTTATAAAAGTTAATTTATTAAATATCATTTAAACCTTTTTATCACCTTCGGTATCTTAGTTAATATTGGACATCACTTTAGCGAGTGATTTTAGCTAGTTATACTGAATAACTATATGAGATAGTTATTCTTAGAGAGTAACTTTGCAGCAGAGTGAGGCTTTAGCATTTGGATAGCGAAATAATACAACATAAACAAGTCATCGATGGACCGGCGATATTTCGTGGCAATAAGACGGCGGATGACGGTGAGCAAGTGTGGATAGCACAAGCAAAAGAAGGCAGTCAAAGTGCTTTCTACCATCTTTATGAAAAACATCATAAGCCAATTTATGCCTTGTGCTGGCGCATGTTGGCAGATAAAGACAGCGCCGAGGATGTTTGTCAGGAAGTCTTTGTGGTGCTCTGGCAAAAAATTAATAACTTTCGCGGCGAAAGTAAGTTTAGTACCTGGCTGCATAGTGTTGCGACCAATGTAGTACTGGGACATTTACGGAAACACAAAAACTGGCTGCAGCGGGTGTTTAGTATTGAAGAGCAAGGGACAAATTTTGTCGAGCCAAGTGTCAGTTTAACGGATGACTCAACCTTAATGTTGTTAGACCAGCACATTGCTCGATTACCTGAACGAGCACGTTTAGTGTTTGTTTTATTTGCCGTTGAAGGTTATCGCCATGAGGAAATTGCCAACATGTTGAACATGGCGGTTGGTTCAAGTAAGTCGCAATACCACAGAGCAAGAAATTTATTACAAGCATCATTAAAAGAGCTTGAGTTGTCATCGGGTGAACAGGAGATGAATCATGAATAATCATACGTCCCAAGGCCATTTACCTCAAGACAAGGTGCTTGCAGATAAAGCACTTGCCGAGCAGGTGGCAAAGTTACCTGCTGAAATGACCCCCGACAGAGATTTATGGCCGGGTATTGAACGTGCCATTAACGCTAAAAGACAACAAAAACCAGCTGATAAACACAGCAATATTTTTATACCAAGTGCTTGGGCGGCATCTATGGCCATGGTTATGCTGATGTCGTGGTTTACTTTTTCACCCGAGACAAATGAAAAGACCGTGCCGACACTGGTGAAAACACCCAAACAAGCTAGCCCGGCATCAGCACAGTTAGTCAATTTTATGCAGCAAAACTTTATACAACAAAAGCAGATATTACTCGCCAGTTACGGCCAACCCATGGTTGATAGATTGCCAGCGGCGATGCAACAGGAGTTAACGCAATTAGCAGAGGCTAGAGCATCTATAAGAAAAGCACTGTTAGTGGATGAAAATAATAACGACTTATTGAATTTATTAGACTTTACCCAACAACAAGAATTGAAGTTATTACAACAATTATATCACCAATATCAAGTGATTTAGCTAAAGGCTCTTTAATAACGAGCAAGGTTAATTTAAAGCCGAGTGAGCTAAACACAGTAAAATACCCAACAGCAGAGGTTTCTATGAACAGATTAAGCAGAAAAGTACAGCAATGCGCCAATATCATCACAATGGCGACTTGTCTGCTATTCAGTAGCCAATTACTCGCCGCCACCGAGATAGCGCAAAGCTTACCCAGTGAAACGGTTACTAACGTAGCTATCAGTAATCACGGTGGTTTTATTACTGTTATCGGCTGGGATAAAGATAAAATATCGGTTTCCGGCACTTTAGACGACGATGCAGAAAAACTTATTTTTGAACAAAAAGGCGCACAAGTTATTATCGAGGTTGAATATCCAAGAATGGATAATTGGCGCGCGGATGGTTCAAAAATCATCGTCTTTATGCCTAAAAATATTCGCATGAAATCTTCAAGTATTTCTAGCGAGATACATGTATCTAACTTACATGGTGGTGTAGAAGTTAATACGGTAAGTGGTGATATTTTGGCGAAAAACCTAACACAAAGTGTTGAGCTAAATAGTATTAGTGGCAATATCAATAGTCATAACTTAGCTGGCAAGGTGTCGTTAGCTGCGGTCAGTGGTGATATTCAAGATAATAACTCTACGGGGCGTTTAGAAATTAGATCGGTTAGTGGTGAAGTTGTTATTAATAGCCAAGCCAAAGAAGTCTTTTTTAATAATGTTTCCGGCAATAGTGAGCTTAATTTAGCTGAAGTTATTGAGTTGCGTATCAGAACGGTCAGTGGCGATATACAAGCAACACTCACTTTAGTTGAAAAAGCCCTGCTAAAAGCATCTACGGTCAGTGGCGACTTAACTTTCACCTTCCAAAAAGGGGTTGATGCTGATTTTTCCCTAAAATCGAGTGTTGGCGGTGACATAGACAATAATATTACCAAGGAAAAAACCGAACATGCAGAATATGGTCCGGGTGCTAAGTTAAATTTTCAAACCCTAAACGGTAGTGCCTTAGTTAGAGTGTCAACCGTTAGCGGTAATATCGAGGTTAGTAGTAAATAACCTATTTACTCTTTAAGCCCTTTTAGGGAAATATTTTATATTCCCATAAGGCAATTTCTGCTACATTAACACTCCTTTTTAGATACTCGTTATTGCTGTTTTAAGCTAGTTAAAGCTAGCGTTAAAACCAGCGCGAGTATAGTAATGTAGCAGAGTAGGGTTAAGGTAATGGCCGACAAAAAGCCACGTAAATTTGCGAAAGAACAGCAATTGATTAGAGATAAACAAATTGATGAGTTAAAAGTACCTCCGCACTCGTTAGAGGCTGAACAGTCGGTGCTTGGTGGTTTGTTACTTGATAATGAAACCTGGGACCGTGTGGCGGAAAAAGTGGTTGCCGATGATTTTTATAGTCGCTCTCATCGCCTTATCTTTGAAACTATCGCTAGCTTAATTGAGTTAAGTGAACCAGTTGATTTAATTACCCTGTCGGAAGCTTTAGAAAACGATCAAAAACTTGAGGACGCCGGCGGTTTTGTTTATCTCGCCGAGATGATGAAAAACACCCCAAGTGCCGCGAACATTACCGCTTATGCCGACATTGTTCGCGAACGAGCGGTAACCCGTGAAATGATCAGTGTTGCCAATGAAATTGCCGAAGCGGGTTATGATCCCCAAGGGCGTAGCAGCGCAGACTTGCTCGATTTTGCTGAAACCAAAGTTTTCGCTATTGCAGAAAAACGTGCCATTAAATCTCAAGGACCAGAAAGCCTAAATTCGGTCTTAGAAAAAACCGTTGACCGTATTGAAAAGCTTTGTTCAACACCATCAGGTGGTGTTACCGGCGTCCCCAGTGGCTATCCAGACTTAGATAAAATGACTGCTGGTTTACAAAAATCTGATCTTATTATTATTGCCGCGCGTCCATCCATGGGTAAAACCACCTTTGCCATGAACTTGGTCGAGCATGCTGCGATGACACAAGAATACCCCGCATTAGTGTTTAGTTTGGAGATGCCCGCGGAGCAGTTAATGATGCGTATGTTAGCCTCATTAGGTCGTATCGACCAAACTAAAATCCGTACCGGTCAACTAGAAGATGAAGATTGGGCGCGGTTATCATCAACCATGGGCTTGTTGATGGAAAAAGGTAAAATGTTCATTGATGATGCGTCTGCGTTAACGCCGACAGAATTACGAGCCAGAGCACGTAGGATTCACCGCGATCATGGCGGTATCTCTATGATCATGATTGATTATTTACAACTGATGCGCGCACCGCAGTTTTCTGATAACCGAACGTTAGAAATTGCTGAAATATCTCGTTCACTGAAAGCCTTAGCGAAAGAATTAAAAG
This sequence comes from Colwellia sp. MT41, assembly GCF_001444365.1. Taxonomy (NCBI): domain Bacteria; kingdom Pseudomonadati; phylum Pseudomonadota; class Gammaproteobacteria; order Alteromonadales; family Colwelliaceae; genus Colwellia; species Colwellia sp. MT41. Next base: position 3,544,086 of record NZ_CP013145.1, on the reverse strand, counting down.
TACCTGTTGTCGCGCTCTCTCAGTTAAACCGTGGCTTGGAGCAACGCTCTGATAAACGTCCTATTAACTCTGATTTACGTGAGTCGGGTTCAATTGAGCAAGATGCCGATTTAATCATGTTTATTTACCGTGATGAGGTTTATAACGACGATAGTGAATTTAAAGGCATGGCAGAAATCATTATTGGTAAACAACGTAATGGACCTATTGGTCGTATCGCACTAACCTTCCAAGGTAAGTACTCGCGCTTTGACACTTATGCCGGACCACATGTATTACAAGAAGATTAAATGAATAGTTTAATAGTATTCATATTGTCGTTGTATTACTCAATTTGTGCGTAAAAAGCACTCATTGACTAACGTCATCCCCGTGGTGTTTTAGTCGGGGATCCAGTTTGCTAATAGCTTCGATTTCTAAACATTGGATTCCCGATCAGTAACTTCGGGAATGACGCCTTAAAGCTTTAAAGTCTTTAAATGAATTGTTTAATAGTATTGATATTGTCGTTGTATTACTCAATTTATGCGTAAAAAGCACTCATTGACTAACGTCATCCCCGTGGTGTTTTAGTCGGGGGAGCCAGTTTGCTAATAGCTTCGATTTCTAAACATTGGATTCCCGATCAGTAACTTCGGGAATGACGCCTTAAAGCTTTAAAGCCTTTAATTTAATGGTTTAATAGTTTAATAGTATTCATATTGTCGTTGTATTACTCAATTTATGCGTAAAAAGTACTCATTGACTAACGTCATCCCCGTGGTGTTTTAGTCGGGGATCCAGTTTGCGAATAGCTTCGATTTCTAAACATTGGATTCCCGTTCAGTAACTTCGGGAATGACGCCTTAAGTTTAAAAGCATCTAACTTTGTTTGCTATTTAAGTGCTATTCGCCATTGATGGTCGCCACAATCGTGCGGCTACTGGCATGGTTTCTATGCTCACCTAAATATATTCCCTGCCAAATACCTATATTTAATTGCCCGCCGCTAATGGGTAAACTCAAACTATTACCTAGCAGGCTAGCTTTTATATGGGCAGGCATATCATCATCACCTTCATAAGTATGTTGATAATACGGTGCTCTTTCTGGGACAAAATGATTAAAGTGCGCTTCCATGTCGCTGCGTACCGTTGGGTCAGCATTTTCATTCAGGGTAATGGAAGCCGAGCTGTGTTTTATAAAAAGGTGCAGAATGCCACAGTGCACTTTATTTAGCTTAGGCAGCTGGCTTAGTACCTCCTCGGTGATTAAGTGAAAACCACGCTTTCTTGCTTTTAATAATAATTCAGTTTGCTGCCACATAGCTTACTCCAATAATTTAATTCAATTGTCTAACTGTTTACTATTTTTATTATAACGGGCATAGAGCTTTTTATGAATGCCGGTCTCGCCTAAGCGCATACAATGAAATAGTGACGGAGCCTTTAATACGGCATTTACTTGTTTAATCTTAGGTAATATCTCTTCGCCAAGGTTCAGGAGCAGTTTACCCGCCTTGGTAAATTCCACCGGCGAAGTGTTACGAATAAATAATGGCGTGTTTAATCTTTGCTCTAAGTCTTTTATTTGATGTGATAAAGCCGATTGACTACTAAATAAAACCTCCGCCGCTTTACGGATATTTGCAGTATTGGCAAGGGTTGCCAGTGTTTATAAATATTTTATTTCGAACATAATGAATTTATTTTATGGGTAAACCCAGATTGTGGGTTAAAAACACGTGGCTGGACAGAAACTAAGCTGGCCTTAGAAAATATGGTCAATGCCGCTAAGCAATTGCGTAAAGAGTATCAGGCTTAGCTTGAGTTAGCTAAAAGCTAATGGCAAAATAAAAAGCCCGCTAGTGAAAACTGGGGGCTTTTTTAGTGCTAGGTCTAGGTGTTAAAAAGAGAGTCCCGTGCTGAAAGCTAGTTCATTTTTCCCACAGCAGTTTAATCTAGCTGGTGCAACCAAGCTGCATGACGTGGCGCACGTTTAGTCACTGACCATTCTTCAATCATCTCATAAGCCACTCTATTCAGTTCTTTAAACTGTTCGGCAGTACCGGTATTGGTCGCAAGTTCTAAACGATGGCCGTTTGGATCGAAAAAATAAATAGACTTAAATACGCCGTGATTTACCGGGCCTAAAACGTCAACACCTTTACTTTCAAGCTCTTCTTTCGCTGATACCAAGGCATCATAACTAGCAACTCTTAGGGCAATATGTTGCACCCAAGTAGGAGTATTTTGATCTCTGTCCATGGCTGGCGAATTAGGCAGTTCAAAAAAGGCTAAAACATTCTCATTACCCGCATCAAGAAAAATGTGCATGTAAGGATCTGGTGCCTTGGTAGAAGGCACTTCATTTTCAGCAATAGCAAGCACTAAGTCCATGTTTAACTTATCTTTGTACCAGTCAGTCGTTTCTTTGGCATCTTTGCAGCGATAGGCAACGTGATGAATTTTTTCAACATTAATCATAATGAGGACTTTTATTAAAATAGGTTATAGAGTAATTTTAATCATAAAGTGGACAATTAGGCGAATTTTAGCGCCATTTAGTGCCTTGCTATGCGTCAGGGGGAGTTGACGACTGTAAATAATTACTTACAGTCGAATTAATTCGCTAGGTATTCGCTAGGTATTTGCTCAGCTAAAGTTACGCAAGAATTACCGTTTTATCACCATTTAGACAGACTCGCTGTTCGGCATGCAGCCTTACCGCATGGCTTAAAGCCGTGGCTTCTAAGTCATGTCCCATATGCACCATCTGCTCTATGGTGAAAGTGTGATTAATGGGCTTTACTTCCTGAGCGATAATAGGACCTTCGTCAAGGTGAGCAGTAACATAATGAGCGGTAGCGCCAATGACTTTAACACCACGAGCATGTGCTTGATGATAAGGGCGAGCCCCTTTAAAGCTTGGTAAAAAAGAGTGATGGATATTAATTGCTCGGCCTGATAATTGCTGACAAAAGTCATCAGAGAGTATCTGCATATAGCGTGCTAATACTAATAAGTCCACTTTCAGCTCTGTCATCAAAGCAGTAATTTGTGCTTCTTGCTGCCGCTTTGTTTCTGCGGTTACCGGTAAGTAAAAAAATGGAATATTATGCCATTCACTTAGCGCCTGACAGTTTTGATGATTCGAGATGACGCCAACGATATTGATGGGTAATACGCCGGATTTCCACTTAGTCAATAATGACACTAAACAGTGATCATCCTTAGACACGGCAATCAAAATATTGGGCACATCATCACGTTTACGTAATTGATATTGCATGGCGAGCGGCTTTGCTAATTCATCCAAGGCGGTAACAAATTCACGGCTAGAAACCGTTAAATTACGATCATCAAAAGCAATACGTGAAAAGAAGGTTTCACTATAAGGGTCACTGTACTGTGATGTTTCGGTAATAAAAGCCCCGTGTGAAAAGAGGCTTTGTGATACTTTGGCGAGTACGCCACTATTATCAGGGCATTGCCAAGTTAAAATATAATGGCTGGCGGAAGACATAAGGCACTTATTTCTAATGAGTATTACTGCCATCATTAGACATTTTTCTGCACATTACCAGTGCTTTAATAGCTTGTCTGGCTATATGTTATAGAATTAGTAAGCTGCTAATTAGATGATTATTTATGCTTAAGTGTGGATTTTATTTTTATTGTTAAGGTAAAGCTGCTCAACCTTCTCTCTCGCCCAGGGAGTTTTTCGTAAAAATTTCAAGCTTGATTGAATGCTGGGATTGTCAGTAAAACATTTTATTTTAATGGTTTTACCTAAGGTCTCAAAGCCAAAATGGCCTTCTAATTCAGTGACTATGGTCTTTAAATTAATACCATGAAGCGGGTTATAAGGCTGGTTATCCATTATTAATTCCAATAAGTAACATTCGTGCTAGCGCTAAGGTGCAGCAGTAGTTGTAAACAAAAACACAATAACGACAGTATATCATTACTGTGTTTTTATTGGGGTATTGCTTGCTTTCAGGCTTTAGGCTTAAAGCAAGCAAAGGGCGACTAGCTAAAGTATTTAGTTAACTCATCATTACCACCAATATGTTTTCCATCAATAAATATCTGTGGTGTGGTATCCGCTTGGGTAATGGCGCGCATGGCGGTAATGCTGACATCTTCACCTAATACTAGCTCTTCATATTGTAAACCTTGCTCGGCTAATAATGCTTTGGTTTTTGCACAATGTGAACAACCGTGTTTGGTGAATATAGCCACTTCTGTGCTTTGCACTGCTGCAGGGTTGATGAAATTAAGCATGGTATCGGCATCGGAAACTTCAAAGGGGTCGCCGGGTAAATCTGGCTCAATAAACATTTTTTCAACGATGCCATTTTTAACTAACATGGCGTAACGCCAGCTTCGTTTACCAAAACCAATCTCTGCTTTATCAACTAACAAGCCCATGCCTTGGGTAAACTCACCATTTCCATCGGGAATAAAACTAATGTTGTCGGCATCTTGGTCTTTTGCCCACGCATTCATGACAAAGGTATCGTTTACTGAGATACAAATAATCTCATCAACACCATTGGCAAAAAACTTCGGTGCTAATTCGTTATAGCGAGGTAAGTGAGATGATGAGCAGGTTGGGGTAAATGCACCGGGTAATGAAAAAACCACCACTGTTTTGTTAGCAAAAATATCCTGGTAATTACGTGTACTCCAGGTGTCATCAGCTATGATTGGAAAAGTAACTGCAGGGACTTTTTGACCGGTAATATCGTTAAACATAATGAAAATCCTTTCGGGGGTTAATGGTATTTTTTTTGCAGAGTCGCTTAACTCGTTAAGATGAAGCTATTATGCTAGCTCAACTTAGTTAAGTAAAACGCATTAAATCTATCATTACAATAGGTAAAACCTATTTAACTAAGTTGTTAAGAAACGAATTAAAAACTCAGCTTAACCTTGGTTAAGATAAAAAATTCCATCTATCCTTGCTCAGAGTCACTAACGCATGATAAATTAGTAGCGCTTAAGTTGTATATACAATTTGAATAGCAGCCAATTTTGAGGGATAGTATGAATAGAAGTTATGACTTGGTCACGGGCAATATGGGTCTGCTCATTAGCATGCCGCATAACGGGCAATTAATCCCTGACAGTATAGCCAGCACCATGACAAACACTGGCCATCAGGTTGCTGATACTGACTGGTATATGGATAAACTTTATGACTTTGCCCAAGGTCTTGGTATTGCGATTATTAAACCTAGATACAGTCGCTATGTTATCGATTTGAACCGCAATATAGATGGCATAAATTTATACCCTGGAGCAAATAGCACCGAACTTTGTCCCACGACAGCTTTTGATTTATCACCATTATATAAAACTGGGCAAGAGCCCAATGAGGCAGAAATTCAGCGCAGAATTGAGCTTTACTGGCAACCCTATCATCAAGCATTAAACGCTACCCTAACCCAGATGAAAGCACAGTTTGCTAAAGTGGTGTTATTGGATGCCCACTCAATTTTGTCACACGTGCCACGTTTTTTTGATGGGCAATTACCAGACTTTAATTTTGGTAATGCTGATGGTGCAAGCTGCGGCAGCGAACTGATCAATAAAATAGCACAACTTGATTTATCTCCTTATACGAGTGTGGTAAATGGTCGCTTTAAAGGTGGCTATATCACCCGAGGTTATGGCAAGCCAAGAGAAAATATTCATGCGGTGCAGTTAGAGTTATCACAGCATACCTATATGGATGAACCAAGTGATCGTTACAATGAAAAAAAAGCCGCTAAGGTAAAAGAAAAGTTACAAGTATTTGTGCAATGCTTGGTTGATTTTACTCAGCAAAAGTAAAGAATATGCACGTTAATGCTAGCTGGTTTAGCCATGGGCTGGTCTTTTTTTGTAAAGGGTTTAAGTCAATAATTTAAGCACCTCATTAGTAGAGAAGTTTAGTAGAGCAATATGAAACTATACGCAGAAAATATTTTATTAAAAGATGGTTGGGCCAGTAAGCAAACCATTACTATTGAACAAGGTATCATTACGGCCATTGACGCTGGCATGATTGCCGGCGCTGAAATCGCCCAAGGTGCAGTTATTCCTGGCATGGTAAATTGTCATTCGCACGCTTTTCAACGGGCTTTTGCCGGTTTTAGTGAGCAAGGCAGTGAAGGGCAAGATAGTTTTTGGACTTGGCGAAAGATCATGTACCAATTTTTAGCCGAGCTAACCGTCCTTGATGCTAAAAATATTGCTAAACAACTCTATATTGAAATGCTCAAAATGGGTTATACCCGAGTCGCAGAGTTTCATTATTTACATCATGATATTGATGGCAGTACCTATGAGGGTAAAACTTCTGCAGCTATTACTTCTGAAGAAAAGCCAGCAAACCTTGCAACTATGGCGCAAGCCATTTTTGAGGCGGCAAAAGAGTCAGGTATAGGTTTAACCTTATTACCAGTCCTATATCAACACAGTGGTTTTGGTGAACAAGCGCCGAGTGATGGTCAAAAGCGCTTTATCAACTCAACGGAGCAGTTTAATCAATTAGTCAGTGACTGCTTTGCCTTAAGTGAACAATATGAAAATACCAATGTTGGTATCGCGCCACATTCTTTACGTGCCGTTAATAAAACCTCACTACTCAGTGCGGTAGCGCATGTTCGTAGTTTAGATAAGCAAGCCCCTATTCATATTCATATAGCGGAGCAACAAAAAGAAGTTGACGATTGCTTGAACCATTATGGCAAAAGACCGGTGCAATGGTTACTTGATAATATTGAACTTGATAAATATTGGTGTTTAATTCATGCCACTCATATTGATGAGGCAGAAATAAAAGGCATTATTGCTAAACAAGCCATTGCCGGAATTTGTCCAACCACGGAAGCTAATTTAGGTGATGGTATTTTTCCGACCGCAGAGTTTTTAGCACAGCAGGGCACTATTGCCATTGGCTCTGATAGTCATATTTCAGTGAACCCTATTGAAGAATTACGCTGGCTTGAATATGTACAGCGCTTGATAAAGCAGCAACGCGCTATTTTAGCAACAGATGAACAAGCATCTGTAGGGCAAAATTTATGGCAGCGAGCGGCCATAGGTGGCGCGCAAAGTACCAATAGTAATACCGGCTGTTTAGCCATTGGCAAACAAGCTGATTTATTGGTACTAGATAGTGATAAAACTAAGTTATTTGCTAATGCCAACCAACATTTATTAGATAGTATGATTTTTGCCAGTCAGCAAAATCCAGTCTTTGATGTAATGGTAAATGGTTTGTGGCAGATCAGAGCTCAACAGCATGTTGAGCAGGAGCAAGCCAGTGAAAACTTTGCCAAATTATTAGTGAGGTTATCTGCTAGTTAATAGTGCTATTGGCAGGTGCTTTAACCCGAGCGGTTAAAGCATATTGGCATAGCGACTTATGGTTGAGCAGACTTTCTTTTCATTGTTGATATGAAAATCAACATCTCTTTTTTCGGTTTTACAAATGGTGAAATAAAATGTTTTAACATTTTCTCTTGATGAGGTGATTTCTTTTAAGCGTGCCACTTCTGCTTCTGAAAAGGCTGCCAGTTCAGGTACTAAATCTAGATAAATTTTATCTGCTTTTAACCTTACTTTGGTATCACTGAACTTAGCAAAACCATCAAGTAACACTTGTTTCTGCTCGTTATAAAATTGTGTCACTTCTTTATTTGGGTAGAAATGTAAATAGAGTGCCACAGCTACGATTAAGATCAATAAATGCTTCATAATATGTCATATAATAAATTAGAAGAGCTGATTTTATATTAATTGACTCGCTAAGTTAATAAATTATTAGCTATTATGTGCATTTGTTAATAAAATTAAACTTCTTTTAAGGCTAGCAAGTAGCCCATTAGTAGTATTTTACTCGCTTACCAAGGATTCATCGTGAGAGCAAACGACCCATCATCATCTACGCCTAAAACAAATAAGGCGGTAGTTGAACAGTATATTCCTATTAAAAATGTAAAAATTCATGGCAGTAAAAACACCGGTAAAGAGCGTTATAAGCCAGGTGACCAAATATATGTCCGTAAAGTGTCTGGTTTTTTTCAAAAACTCAGGCAACGAATGAACCTAGTCTATTTTGCGTTTTTTCTAATGCTGCCTTGGTTGCAGTTTAATGGTCATCAAGCGGTCTTGTTTGATATCAGTGAGCAACGTTTTACCTTGTGGAGCCTTACTTTATGGCCACAAGATTTAACCTTGTTGGCGTGGATTTGCATACTGGGGGCTTTTTTACTGTTCTTTGTTACTACCTTTCTTGGTCGAGTCTGGTGTGGTTATATGTGCCCACAAACCGTATGGACGTTCATCTTTATTTGGTTTGAAGAGAAAATTGAAGGTACTGCCAATCAGCGACGAAAATTAGATCAGCAAAAATTAAATCGTAAGAAAGTCATACGAAAAACATTAAAACACAGTGCTTGGTTATTATTCTCGCTTTATACCGCGATGACTTTTGCGGGTTATTTTTCGCCGATGCAGGACTTGTTTATTGATGTTTTCACCCTAAATACTAGTGTGATGATGGCTGGTATTTTGGTTTTTTTTACTTTGGCTACCTATGGTAACGCGGGTTGGATGCGAGAAACCGTATGTTTACATATGTGTCCTTATGCGCGTTTTCAATCAGCCATGTTTGATAAAGATACCGTAACGGTTGCTTATGATAGTAAACGCGGCGAAAGTAGAGGTGCTCGTGGTCGAAAACAAGACCATAAAGCCATGGGACTGGGCGATTGCATTGATTGTAACCTATGTGTTGAGGTTTGCCCTACCGGCATAGATATTCGCAATGGCTTACAATATGAATGTATTAACTGTGGTGCCTGTGCGGATGCTTGTGATGGGGTTATGGATAAAATGGATTATGAGCCTGGCCTTATTCGTTATACCACAGAGCATGAATTGCAAGGAAAAAAAGTAAATGTAGTACGCTCTAAACTTATCGGTTATGCGGTGTTACTCGTTATTATGAGCACGTTGTTAGTTCTTGAAATAGTGAATCGTGTGCCGTTATCTTTAGAAATTATTCGCGACCGTACTGAACTGGCAAAAGAGAACTTTAATGGCGATATTGAAAATGTCTTTACCTTAAAAATTCTCAATATGTCGCAAACAGATAATACCTATAAACTTTCAATGCAGGGTATTGCTAATACCCAATGGCATGGTAAACAAGAAGTGACCGTTAAGGCCGCTACTGTCTATACCTTGCCGATAAGTATTTCTGTTGACCCTTATGAATTGGAACATTATATGACTACTATTACTTTTACCGTAGAACAAGTTGCACCGATAGGTGAGGCGAAAATCGAGCAAGAAAGCCGATTTTTTAATAAACATTAATGGCCTCCTTTGATTTTAGTGCTTTGTCACCAGACTTAATTATTGATGGTTTAGAAAGTGCAGGATTTAGTGTTGATAGCGGTTTACTGGCGCTCAATAGTTATGAAAATCGTGTCTATCAATTTCATGATGATAACTTAGTTAAATATGTGACTAAGTTCTACCGTCCTCAGCGATGGCAGCTTAAGCAGATTCACGAAGAGCATGACTTTTCCTTTGAACTTGCTAAACAAGAATTACCGATAGTTGCGCCACTGAAAGTCAATGGCGAAAGCTTGTTTGAATATAAAGGTTATCATTTTGCCGTGTTTCCTTGTCGGGGAGGGCGTATTTTTGAGGTTGACAATCTTAACCAGTTAGAGTGGATGGGACGATTTATTGCTCGTATTCATGCGGTCTCATCGCAAAATGACTTTCAACATAGACCAAATTTTAATACTGATGAGCTACTGTTACAAGCACGTGAAGGTATCATAGCCTCGAACTATGTGCCAAAAAGTTTATCAACAGCATTTTTTACCATTTTAGATCATGTCATTGCGGTTGCCACCGAGCAGTATTTGCCCGCACAACATACTAAGCAAATTCGCTTACATGGTGATTGTCATGCCGGTAATATATTATGGCGTGATGAAGGACCTCACTTTGTTGACTTCGATGATTGTCGAACCGGTCCAGCCATTCAAGATCTATGGATGATGTTATCAGGAGACAGACAACAGCAGTTATTACAGCTTGATACTTTATTGATGGGTTATGAGGAGTTTTTTACCTTTGAAAGTGAGCAGTTGCTCTTGATAGAATCATTAAGAACTATGCGACTGGTTAATTATATGGCATGGTTGTGTAAACGCTGGCAGGATCCGGCTTTTCCCCTAAATTTTCCTTGGTTTAATACTGAAAAATATTGGGAACAGCAAATACTCATGTTGAAAGAGCAAATGTCTGCCTTACAACAAGCGCCGTTAAGTTTGAATAATTTTTAGCTCTAGTTATGATAAATAGGGCCATTTTACTTTAGGAAAAAATAATGAACAAATTACTAAAATCTCTTTTGTTAATGCCGCTATTGGTCTTATCTGTAGGTGCTGCAGCTGCACAATACACTGAAGGGGTGCAATATACTAAAGTGAATGAAACGGTCACTAAGAAAAAAGAAGTGCGAGAATATTTCTCAGTATATTGTGGTCACTGTTTTAAGTCTGAGCCGCTGATGCATGGCATTAAAAAAAGCTTACCTGAGGGCGCTTCGTTTAAACGTAATCATGTCGATTTTCTTCGTGTTGCTAGCCCTAAAATTCAACAAATGATCACTAAAGCAACTGTTGTCGCTGAGCAACTAGGTGATGCCGACAAATTAATTGGTGCTGTCTTTAATTATATTCATGTGCAAAAATCTGTGATTACTTCTGAAAAAGATATCCGTAATATCTTTGTGCTAAATGGCGCAGATGGTGATAAATTCGATAAACTGATGAAAAGCTTTAGTGTTAATTCACAAGCTAAATCAATGAAAAAACACCAAGACAACATGAGTGCTAAACGAGCGTTAACGGGTGTGCCAACCATTATTGTTAATGGTAAGTATAAAATTGACGCAACTAAATTAGATAGAAATAATTTTGAGCAAGATTACCAAAACCTAGTTAAATACTTACTTGAATTAGACTCATAAGTATTATTGCTAGTAGCAGCATCGCTGCGGTGAGTTTTTATTTCTAGTGAATGATTGCTAGATAATAACGCTCATTGCACCAAGCTAACAAAAAAGGCAGACGGTAAATTATACCGTCTGCCTTTTTTTAGCTGATAAATTAACTAGCATCCGTATTAATTTGATAGCTCAATAATTTTAACTTTGATGGTTATGGCATTACCTTGTCGATAAACCTTAAAGGTTAACTCGGTATTTGGCGGTGTTTCAGCAATGATATCTAAGGCGTCAGTGACGCTATCAATCGACTCGTTATCAATTTGATAAACCACATCGTTTACTTGTATACCGGCAATTTCTGCTGGGCTATTTGCCATTACTTCATCAACAACAAAGCCTTTTAACTCTCTATGGTAGTTGTTAGTGGAAATACCTAACCAGCCACGGACAACTTTGCCATTTTCAATGATCTGACGCATTACCTTATAGGCGAGTTGATAAGGCACAGCGAAGAAAATTCCTTGAATCGTTAGTTGAGGATTAGACTGGGTGAATTTTCTTGAATTGATGCCCACTAAAATACCATTGCTATTGATGAGTGCTCCGCCTGAGTTGCCTTCATTGATGGCGGCATCCATTTGTAAAAACTCTAAATAGCTGGTATTGCTCAAGCCATTTCGTCCCGTCGCACTAATGATGCCTTGGGTTACGGTTTGGCCTAAATTGAGCGGGTTACCTATGGCTAGAACTATATCGCCCACTAATGATGTTTGTTGTTCTTTTTGTGGAATGACCGGCAGATCACTAGCATTTACTTTCAACACGGCTAAATCAGTATAATGATCAAAACCTATCAGCTCTGCCGGATAGATCTGACCACTTTGTAGTAGTACCTGAATAAGATCTGCTTGGCGAATAACATGTAAGTTAGTCAAAATATAGCCATGGCTGTCCATAATCACCCCTGAGCCTAAGCGGGTACTTTTACGCGCTTTACGGCCGTATTGCGGATTCACTTCAATTTGTTCAGAGTAAATGTTTACCACAGCGGGGCTGGCGATGCTAACCGCCTTAGCAAAGGACAGTGGCGCCTGCTGCGCTTGACTACCTTTAAAAAGGCTGGTTACCAAACTAGTGCCATTTAAACCAGGAACTAAGCCAGGCATCAGTAGTAAGAGCACCACGGCTAATAATACGCCGTAACTGATTGCTGTGAATATATATTTTATTGAAGAGAAGAGTTTCAAAGGCTATCTTATTTTATGTTGTGCCAAGATTTTCAGTGTAACATAAAAAAAGCTGATCATATTGACCCTGCTATTGAATAGCAGGGTCAATATGATCAGCTTAAGATGTAAATTTGGCTATTAGCGGATCATTATATACTGGGCATGATTATCACGAACAATATTGAGTGCTAAGACACCGGTTTTATCCTTAAGGTAATCACGTAATTGCGCAATATCCTTGATACGTTTACGATTAACACCAGTGATAATATCACCCGCTTTTAATCCGGCCATTTGAGCCGGAGAGCCTTGCGCAACTTGCTCTATGATTATCGCCTGCTTTTTAGTGCTATTTTCTAGTTGAGCACCCGCTAACATACGGTGAATACTTGCCGGACTAATATCTGCACTTTGATCTTGTTTTAATTTTACGGTAAATACTTTTTTGTCACCATCTCTTATTATCGTTAAATTAACCGTGGTATTGGCGCCAATTGAGCCTATTTTAGCGCGTAATTCAAGGAAGCTTTTAATGCTTTTACCGTTCATGCCAACGATAACATCACCAGCTTTAATACCTGCTTCATCAGCAGCTGAGTCTGGCATTACTTGTTCAATAAAGCCGCCTTGGCTGATATTTAGCTCCATAGCTTTGGCTATTTCGCTATTAACACTGCGCCCTGATACACCAAGAATGCCTCTATGGACTTCACCAAACTCTATAATTTGTTTGATAAGGTTATGCATCATATTACTTGGGATAGCAAAACCAATACCGACATTACCACCACCAGGGCCTATTATAGCGGTATTAATGCCAATTAATTCACCGCGTAAATTAACTAAAGCGCCGCCGGAATTACCACTATTTATGGCCGCATCGGTTTGAATAAAGTCTTCATAATGTTCAATATTTAAGTTGCTGCGACCAAGGGCACTAACAATGCCGGACGTTACTGTCTGTCCTAAGCCAAAGGGACTACCAATAGCGATAGCGAAATCGCCAACGCGCAGCTCATCAGAGTCCGCCAACTTAATTTCAATTAAATTGTCCGACTTAATTTGTAATAAGGCGATATCACTTTTTGCATCGCTCCCTATTTTTATTGCTTCTAATTGACGACCATCTTTTAAGGTGACCATTATTTCATCAGCGTTTTCTATCACATGATAATTGGTAACTATATAACCTTTTTCGCTATCGATAATGACACCTGAACCCAGGCCACGAAAAGGCTGTGGTTGGGGCTGACTTTGCCTCTTATTACCAAAGAAAAATTTAAAAGCATCTGGGACATTTTGCTGCGGGACTTTATGAGTGCCTATCACAGAGATACTGACTACGGCTGGCGTGATATGTTCAAGCATGGGGGCCAAACTAGGCATAACTTGACCATCGACTTGCACGGGCCAATTTGCTAAAACCGGCGCGCTAGTGAGTGCTAGGGTTGATGAGAATAATGCAGCACTGATGACAAGTGATAATTTAGACAGTTTAGATGACTTTTTCATATTTAAGAGTTCTCCGAGATATTTTGTTATACCAATAAAAAAGCTAACCAGTGTGCTGTTAACTTTTATAAATACGCCAAAATAGACTGAACTAAAAGGCTTTAGTTCAGACAATTGTGTATCAAATTACTCTGCAGTTGTAACTTTTTGTTTCTGATCGTTAAATAGGCCACTTGGATTATCCGAATAATCAAGAGGTGCTTCTGTGATGGCCTCTGCGGTATCACTGCTTCGTTTTTGATGACGTAACGTTGCTGTTTGCGCAAGTTGTTGCTGAGTCTCGGCTGAAAAAAATGGCATGCTGTCGACTTCAATAGAGGTTGCTTTTTGTAGCAGATGGGTACTTTCTTGCATTTGTTTCATCGCTGTTTGGCAAGTATTATTCATTTGGTCGAGTAACTTGGCTGAGCTTGATAAATGCTCGGCAACATCAAGTTTGTATTGTTCCAAAGCCGCTTCACTTTTATTAACTTGCTCCGCTAATTTACGTTGCTCTTGGCTAGTATTGGAAAGAAGACGAGTTGCGAAAAAACCACCAATGCCGCCGATGATAAAAATGACTAGAGCTATTACTACATCCATAGGGTGTACCTTACATTGTAAAGAGAAATTGATTCGTTGGGTATAAATATGATACCGAGATAGATTATACTAGCATCAAAACAATTTGCTTAGCTAATGCTTAGTTATATATCTTAGCAAATTGCTCTTTTTCAAGTACCTCAGAACACCTTAAAAATTGATTTTAAATAACGTAGGCTCTCAATGATAAAGCTCTCTCCTATAGATAAGTATAAACAAGATTTAACCAGAGATGATTTTCTTTTTGATGCAGCACAGGAAAATGCTGTTATTCATCTGCAACGTTTATATGACGATTTACAAAATAAGCCCCTAGCGGTTTCCGGCTTTAAAAAAGTACTAAACCGTTGGAAAAAAATATATAAAAAACAAGAACACAAACCCATTAAAGGTTTGTACTTATGGGGCGGTGTTGGTCGAGGCAAAACCTATTTGGTTGATACTTTTTATGATAGCTTACCTTTTGATAATAAAATTCGTGTGCACTTTCATCGCTTTATGCACAGAGTTCACCAAGAGCTGAAAAGTTTATCAGGTCAAGCAGACCCGCTGAAAATCATTGCTAAAAAGTTTGCCGATGAAACACAGATCATCTGTTTTGATGAGTTTTTTGTCTCAGATATTACCGATGCCATGATTTTGGGGACATTATTTGAAGAGTTATTTGCTCATAATGTCATCCTAGTCGCGACCTCAAATATTATTCCCGATGAACTGTATCCTAATGGTTTACAAAGAGAACGATTTTTACCAGCAATAAAACTCATCAACGAGCATACCCTAGTCGTTAATGTTGATAGTGGTATCGATTATCGCTTAAGAACCTTAGAGCAGGCGGAAATATATCATTATCCTCTTGATGCTCAAGCGGAAGAGAACTTAATACATTACTTTAAGCAACTATCGAGTGATGAGGGTAAGGCAGGTCAATCTATTGAGATTCATAATCGTCAATTAGAGACTGTTTTAGTGAGTGATGGTGTGGTCTATTTTGACTTCGCCGTACTGTGTGAAAGTGCTCGTAGCCAGGGTGATTACATGGAAATCAGTCAAGTATATCACACGGTATTAATGGCCAATGTCAAAGCAATGGGGCCAGACAGTGATGATACCACGCGCCGTTTTATTGCCTTGGTTGATGAGTTTTATGAACGTAATGTGAAGTTAATTATGTCGGCTGAATTGCCTTTAGAAGATTTGTATAGCGGAGGTCGCCTCGCCTTTCAATTTAAACGTTGCTTAAGCCGTTTACAAGAAATGCAATCACATGACTACCTAGCTAGTGAGCATATACCCTAAAAATCAGTTCAGATTAGTTCAGGTTAGTTAGCTGAATAGTAAAAAAGCCCGGCTCACGGTTAAAGTGAGTCGGGCTTTTTATTGGCTATATAGGTCGAGACAGTAGCCTAAATGCTTGTTCGCGCTATCTTATGGACTAAACACCGTTGAATATTATCAATCAAGGCTAATACACTAGGCCTAGGTATTAGTGCACTAGATTATTAGTACATTAGCGTGTAAAGCTTGCGACGAAACTTAGCTGAAAGAGAGTCGCCATCAGGTAACGCTTTTAACACATCTAAAAACAGTTCCTTACTTTTGTCTTTAGTGCTTTCATCACCCGCTTGTACCAAACGAAATAATATCGTTAGTGCTTCTTCTTGACGATTAACTTGGCTGTATTGAGTAGCAAGTTGCTGACTGAGGTTGATATCATCAGGTGTTGTTGCTAATTGTGCTTCTAAGGACTGAATTTCAGGAGAGTTTTCTGCCTGCTGTGCTAATTCTACTTTAGCCAGCAATGCTTGATAGTCACTATCTTGATCAACCATCATTATGCTATCTAATAACGCCTTTGCTTCAGTTGTATTGCCGGTTTGCAAGTTAACATCAATTAAGACTAATTTAATATCGGCACGACTATTATCAATTTGATAGGCTTGCTTGATGGCCGTTTGAGCCTCGATTAACTGCTCTTCATCAAGAGCATTTTTCGCTTGCCCTAACAATATATCTTCTGGCTTAGGTAAGTATTTCTCTAAAAATGTCGCGATGCTAGCGTCATCTTGTGGTCCTGAAATACCATCAAGGGGTTGGCCATCTTTTAGTAAAATAGCGGTAGGTAAGCCCTTAATGCCAAACTGCTCAGCAATTTTCTCTTGTTTTTGACAATCCACTGTCGCCAACGTTATATGGTCACTTAAGTCGGATAACTTGGCGGCTAATTTATCTCGTAATTCAATACTTTCAGGGACTTGTTCAGCCCAAAAGGTAACTAGGACTAATTTGTTTTTTGACTGTTCAACAACGACTTCTTGAAAATTATCTAGGGTAATGGCAATCATATTTATTTCTCGAGTGTAATGATTTTCTGAACGGTAAAGTGTTCACTAGTGAAGTTTAACTGGTGAACATTTTAACATGAAATGGGGGGACGCTTGTTATAGATTTACTTATTGAACCTAGGTTCATAGCAAGCAAACGTAAAGAAAAAGCTAAGCTAAAATATACCAAAATAAGCCAACACCTAATATTAATCGGTAGATAACAAACGGCATCATACCCAGTTTTTCTAACAATATTAGAAAGTAATGAATACAAGCATAAGCACTGACAAAAGCTATTAAGCTGCCTAAACCCATGGCAAACCAATCAACACCCTCAGCGGATAACACCAATTTTAACGTTAAATAACTACCGGCCATGGTGATGGCAGGAATAGACAGTAAAAACGAAAAACGAGCAGAGCTAGCACGGCTTAAGCCCAGCATTAAACCAATGGTCATGGTAATGCCTGAGCGCGAGGTGCCTGGAATTAAGGCAATTGCTTGTGCTAAGCCAATTAACATAGCACCTTTAAAACCCAATTTTTCCATCGGCTTATGTGTTGCACGTTTACCCGCTTTTATATCAGCAAAGCCTAAAAGAAAGCCAAACAGTAATGTTGTCGCGGCAATGACTAAGGCAGAACGTAAATGTTCTTCGATAAAGTCCTTACCTAATAAACCAAATAAACCGGCGGGAATGGTGGCAAATAAAATCCACCAGGCAAGTTTGCCATCAAAGCTTTGCTTGCCTTTTTCTGGGCCAACGCCGACAGTGCCTAACCAAGCGACAGCCATAGCACCCACTTCTTTACGAAAATACATGATTACTGCTAATAAAGTGCCAACATGCACGGCAACATCAAAGGCTAGCCCCTGATCTTGCCAGCCAAAAATTTGTGAGGGTAAGATGAGATGAGCGGAACTGGAAATAGGTAAAAATTCGGTTAAACCTTGTAATAAGGCCAGGATGATTATTTCTAAAGTACTCATGTGTCGTTAGTTGTCCTTTACTTTGGGAGTCATAATGTCAGCTAGTCTACCAGCAGTTAGCCACTATACTGAGTTGTTGGCTGCTTTTATTATAACCTTGCCATAAATCGCGATAGTTTTGTGGTAAAACGGGGTGTGCCAACTCAGGGGCAACCTGACTCAGAGGCCATAAGACAAAAGCATTCTTAGTTATTTCATCACGAGGGATCTGTACCGGTTGCTCAATAACTAAATTATCATATAATAATAAATCTAGGTCTAAGGTACGTGGGCTAAATTTCTTGGCCTTATGGTCGCGACCATGAGAAAACTCTATTTCGCGTAACATACTCGCCACTTGTTCGACACTCTGTCGGCATTTGATAGCGATTACCATGTTATAAAAAGCGGGGCCATTAAAACCTATCGCCTCACATTCAAATAACGAAGATAAAGTTAACTGGGCAAAAGGCAGTTCAAATGCTTTAGCTAACGAGATTAAGCCTTGTTTAACATTATGTTCACGTTCGACATTACTACCTAGTGAGATGTAGATTTGAGCCATTAAATTACAGTCTCGGTGATTTGTTGACCACGTTCGATTTCCACACCAACGGTTTGTGCATTATGTACCGCCCCTGGTTTGCCAATACTGAGTTTTAACCAGGGAATATGGTATTGGGTCATTAAGTAGCTCGCTAAGCGCTCAGCCAGTGTTTCAATTAAGTCTACCGGGTTGTCATTAGCAAAGCGCTCTATAGCGACTGAAATATCGGCATAATCTAAAGTTTTAGCCAGCTCATCATTGACTGCCGCATTCGCCGTATTCCAACCCATGGCAAGATCAATGACCAAGGTTTGCTTTATTTCTTTTTCCCACTGGAAAAAACCAATAGTGGTTTGAATACTTAAACCTTTAATGAACACCTTATCCATGACTTACCTAATATGTTGTTAGAAGAACTATTGCAGTAATTATGCAATTGTTACAAAATAAAGGACGATTTTACCTGCGAAGTGCTAGAAAAACTAGCAGAGATGAAGATAGAATAATAATTCTATCTTTTGTGCCAATAATGGATTTTATCATTTTAATGTTACTACTCACGCTTACTATGATCATTGCCGCGTATTTAATAGGCTCTATTTCCAGTGCCATATTAGTGTGTAAATTTTTAGGCTTGCCAGATCCAAGAACAACGGGCTCAAAAAACCCGGGCGCAACCAATGTCTTACGCATGAGCAATAAGCTTACTGCCGCCACGGTATTATTTTTAGATATACTCAAAGGCACTATCCCAGTATGGGGCGCGTATTTTTTAAAAATAGAACCGCTATATTTAGGTGTGATTAGTGTTGCCGCTTGTTTAGGGCATATGTATCCGATATTTTTCAATTTTAAAGGTGGGAAAGCTGTCGCTACCGCCTTGGGTACCTTACTGCCTATCGGTTTTACTTTGGGAGCGATGCTCATTATTACTTGGGTGTTAGTGGTGAAATTAAGTAAGTATTCTAGTCTGGCGGCTATTGTTACCGTTGCTATTGCGCCACTTTATGTCTATTTTTTAAAGCCTTTATATGTTTATCCAACATTAATGCTCTGCGCTCTGATACTCTTTCGGCATCGCGAAAATATTAAACGTTTACTTAAAGGTACAGAGAGTAAAATTACTCATAAAATATAATAAAGCCCCCGATAACATCAGGAGTGTTACCGAGAGAGAGCAAGTTCTAACTCAGCTACTATTTTAGCGGTGGTAATGAATCCAAAGGCCAGTCTAGGGTTGGCTTTAAACGCTTTGCTTGTTAGCTCGGTATCTGTGCCTACTTTGAAACGCCAAAGTTCTTATAAAAAATCATAGCCAAGTTCTAACTCAGCTACTATTTTAGCGGTGGTAATGAATCCAAAGGCCATCTAGGGTGAGCTTTAAACGTTAAGTCGGTATCTGTACCCGCTTTTAACCGCTGTAAACCCGCGTAAGCAATCATGGCGCCGTTATCGGTACAATATTCCGGGCGAGGATAGAAAACACTGCCACCAAGCTTCTTGGTCGTTATCGCCAGTTTTTCACGTAAAGCAGTATTTGCACTAACACCACCTGCAATGACTAATCGCTTTAATTGCTCTTGTTGTAAGGCACGTTTACATTTTATCGCTAAGGTATCTATCACAGCTTGTTGAAAGGCATGAGCAATATCTGCGTGGGTTTGCTTTAATTGGCTTGGTGATAAAGCTGGCTCGATATTAAGGCATTCTTTACGTATTAAAACAGCCGCGGCTGTTTTTAAACCACTAAAACTAAAGTCCAAACCGGGTCTATCTGTCATAGGACGAGGTAATTTAAAACGTCCGGCTAGACCGCTTTCAGCCATCTTGGCAAGGGCAGGGCCGCCTGGGTAATCTAAACCGAGCAACTTAGCGGTTTTATCAAAAGCTTCACCAGCAGCATCATCTACTGATTCACCGAGTAATTTATATTCACCTATAGCATCGACACGTACTAGCATGGTATGGCCACCAGATACTAATAAAGCGACAAAAGGGAATTCAGGTACATCATCTTCAAGCATAGGCGCTAATAAGTGACCTTCCATATGATGTACTGGTACCGCAGGTAAATCCCAGCCATAAGCTAAACTTCGACCAATAGAGCAACCTACTAAAAGTGCACCGACTAAACCTGGGCCAGCAGTATAAGCAACGCCATCTAAATCTTGAGGGGTAAGGTTGGCATCTGCTAAGACTTGCTTAATTAATGGAATAGTTTTACGGACATGATCTCTTGATGCCAGCTCTGGTACCACACCACCGTAATCGGCATGAACGGCTATTTGACTATATAAGCGATGAGCGAGTATACCTTGTGGACGATCACCCTGACCATCATCATAAATGGCAATGCCAGTTTCATCACAAGAAGTTTCAATACCTAAAATACGCATAATATATATAGTCTCAAAAAATAGAAATATTACCCCACATTTACTCACTTTAAGCACAGTAAATACAAGCGCAGTAATTTTACCGTGTTTGTCAGTAAGTCACCAGTGGATTTACTACATTGTTATTAAATTAATCTTTACATTGCTAGGTGCTTAGCAGTAGAATATGGCACCCATTTTTGATAGAGCGGGTGCAGATGAGGTGCATATTGTGGGTTAATACAATGTCAGACCGAAATCAGTCACCGATTTATATAGATTTATACTAAGGTAAAAAGTACATGCCAGTAATTAAAGTTAGAGAAAACGAACCATTTGACGTTGCATTACGTCGTTTTAAACGTTCATGTGAAAAAGCAGGTATCCTTTCTGAAGTTCGTCGTCGCGAATCTTACGAAAAACCGACTTGGGAACGTAAACGTAAAAAAGCAGCTGCTGTTAAACGTGCTGCGAAAAAAGTTTCTCGTGAAAGCGCTCGTCGCGTTCGCATGTACTAAGATTCTTAGCAGAATCCTTAGTAGTCTTTCCCTTTAGAAAGAGTGAGCTTGATTTAGATGTCACTTCTAATACAACTCAAAGATGAAATGAAAATTGCTATGCGAGCCAAAGACAAGTTACGTCTTGGTGTTATTCGCATGGCGCTTTCTGCAATAAAACTAGCAGAGATTGATCACAAAACCGAAGCAACTGATGACAATATTATTGCCATATTAACCAAAATGGTTAAGCAGCGTAAAGAGTCAATTAAAATGTTTAGCGAAGGTGGTCGTGATGATTTGGCTGAAAAAGAAGCCGCAGAAGTAACTGCGATAGAATTTTTCATGCCAGAGCCGCTTAGTGCAGAAGAAATTAATGAATTAATAAATAAAGCAATTACTGAATCTGGTGCGGCTTCTATGGCTGACATGGGGAAAGTGATGGCGGTGTTAAAACCATTAATGCAAGGTAAAGCAGACATGGGCGCGGTTAGCGGTCAAGTCAGAGCAGCACTCAATGCATCATAGTTAACACCCTATTTAATACATTAAATTAAACCGTAATGGCTCTGGCTATTACGGTTTTTTTATCAGTTTTTTTTAGCGTGAACTTAATTATTTCTGCTACTTTTTCACTAGTATTGTGTAGAATACTTGTGTAATACCTTTTCTTTTGACGATGATTTTTAAATATTATGGCTGGACGCATTTCCCGACAATTTATTGATGATTTACTTAGCCGAGCAGATATTGTTGCGCTGATAGATAGTCGAGTACCGTTAAAAAAAGCAGGGAAAAATCACCAAGCGTGCTGCCCCTTTCATAATGAAAAATCACCTTCTTTTACCGTTAGCCAAGATAAGCAGTTTTATCATTGTTTTGGCTGCGGCGAACACGGCAATGCCATTTCCTTTTTAATGGAATTCGAACGTCTCGATTTTGTTGATGCGGTAGAAGAACTTGCTTCACATTGCGGTATGGAAGTTATCCGCGAGGAAAATACCGCCAGCCCAGCAGAGCAGCGCCGACAGCAACAAATTTATCAGCAAAAGCAAGATGATTATGAGTTGATGGCGCAAATAAGTCGATTTTTTCAGCAACAATTAAAAGTATCTACCGATAAAGATACGGCTATTAAGTATTTAAAAGGCCGTGGTTTAAGTGGTGAAATTGTTAAGCGTTTTGGTATAGGCTACATAAGTGATGCTTGGGACGGTATGATGAATTCCTTCTCACGCAATGGCCAAGCCAACCAGCAATTGATTGATTTAGGTATGGCTGTTGCGGGCGATAAAAAGCGACCCTATGATCGTTTTCGTGGTCGTATCATGTTTCCTATTAGCGATAAGCGTGGCCGAGTTATCGGCTTTGGCGGCCGAGTGTTAGGTGATGCCAAACCCAAATACTTAAACTCTCCTGAAACGCGTATCTACCATAAAGGCCAAGAACTTTATGGCTTACATGAAGCGAAACAAGCCAATAAAAAACTTAAACGCTTAGTTGTCGTTGAAGGTTATATGGACGTTGTCGCTTTAGCCCAACATGGCGTTGATTATGCTGTGGCCTCATTAGGAACTGCAACTACCTTTGAGCAGTTACAAACGCTATTTCGCACTGTGCCTAATGTGGTTTGTTGCTACGATGGCGATAGAGCTGGGCGAGATGCTGCATGGCGCGCCATGGACAATGCCTTGCCACTTATTCGTGATGGTTTTTCGTTGAAATTTGTTTTTCTCCCCGATGGTGAAGACCCAGACTCATTGATTCGGGCACAAGGGCAACAAGCTTTTGAAAAAATTCTTGATAATGCCATGCCATTATCAAAATTTTTATTTGAACAATTAATGCAACAAGTCGATATGAGCTCTCTTGAAGGAAGAGCGGCTTTAGTTGAATCTTTTCAGCCTTTTTTAGCCAAGCTTCCGGATAGCATTTTAAAAGATGCCATGATTAATGAAATAGCGAACAATTTTGGTACGGGTAGTGAGCAGTTTCTGGCAAAGTTCACTAAACATATAAAAGGTGGCTTGGTAAAACCTGCTGTTAAAGTCAGTACAAAAGTCACTCCCGTCAGGTTAGCACTTGCTTTATTATTAGAACATCCCCATATAGCCAATAGCTTAGGTGATAAAAATGTATTGCAGCCATTAACTACACCAGGAATACCTTTGTTAATACAGGTATTAGGTGTATGCCAGCAAAACCCTGATATTAAATCAGCGCAATTGCTGGAATATTTTCGTGATACCGAGCAAGGCAAACAATTAGCAAAGTTGATGTGTTGGCAGCACCATGTGGCAGCTGAAGCCGCAACCGATGTTTTTCTTGATAGTATTGAAAAACTACTCAATAACTTTGTTGAACAACGTGCAGAAGTGTTATTACAAAAAGCACGAGCCGGACAAATGACTAGTGCGGAAAAACAAGAGTTACAAGCAATACTCAATGCTTAACGGCTGGTTTTGGCTATACTTAGCATGCCGTGAGTAAGATTAGCGGAATTATTTAGCCTTGAAATTTCCACAAACAATTAGGCTGGTAAATGTTTGGGGAATTCGTTATAATTCTCCGCTTTATTGCGCCATTTATTAGCTTTTACTAATGTTTTTAGCGCATATTTTACATCCCATATTTATATAATACAGGTGGACACTCGTCAATGGAACAAGCCCCTAAATCTAGACTTAAAGAGTTAATAACCAAAGGTAAAGAACAAGGTTATTTAACGTTTGCGCAAGTTAACGATCATCTTCCACAAGACATTATTGATACTGATCAAGTTGAAGAAATCGTTAGTATGATTAATGATATGGGCATTCAAGTATTTGAAAATGCACCCGATCAAGATACCTTGATGATGAGTGGAGGTAATACCGATGAAGATGCAGCCGAAGCGGCAGCGCAAGCATTGGCTACCGTTGAAAGCGAAATTGGTCGTACAACTGACCCAGTACGTATGTATATGCGTGAAATGGGTACCGTTGAGCTTCTTACCCGTAAAGGCGAAATCGTTATTGCCAAGCGTATAGAAGAAGGTATAAGAGAAGTTCAGCGTAGTGTTTCAGAATATCCACCAGCGATAAACTTCTTATTAGACATGTGGGATAACTTTGAAGCGGAAGAGCTGCGCTTAACGGATATTATCACGGGCTTTTTAGACCCAGATGCGGAAGAAGAAGATACGGGTCCTTGCCCTGAATTAGCACGTGAGAAGTTTACTGCTTTACGCGAAGCTTATGAACATGCCAATAAAGTTATTGAAAAACTTGGTCGTGGCCATAAAGATGCTCAAGAAGCTATCGATGCAGTAGCTGAAGTCTTTAAAGAATTCCGTTTGATCCCTAAATTATTTGATAAATTAGTTAAAAACATGCGTAGCATGATGGACAGGTTACGTGTGCAAGAACGCTTGATCATGAAACATTGTGTTGTTGGTGCAGGTATGCCCAAGACCACCTTTATCAAAAAGTTCCCAGGTAATGAAGTCTCAAAAGAATGGTTTACAGCAGAGCAAGCAGCCGGTAAACCCTACTCAGCCAAGCTTAGTGAAGTTGAGCGTGATGTAGAACGTTGTATCTACAAACTAAACCAAATTCAAGAAGAAACGCATCTTAATATTCATGGCATTAAAGACATTAACCGTCGTATGTCAATTGGTGAAGCAAAAGCACGTCGTGCTAAGAAAGAAATGGTTGAGGCAAACTTACGTCTAGTTATCTCAATTGCTAAAAAATACACCAACCGTGGCTTACAGTTCCTTGATTTAATTCAAGAAGGTAATATTGGCTTGATGAAAGCGGTTGATAAGTTTGAATACCGTCGTGGTTATAAGTTCTCAACGTATGCAACGTGGTGGATTCGTCAAGCCATAACCCGTTCTATTGCTGATCAAGCACGTACCATTCGTATTCCTGTGCATATGATTGAAACGATTAACAAACTTAACCGTGTTTCTCGTCAAATGCTACAAGAAATGGGCCGTGAACCGACGCCAGAAGAGTTAGCTGAGCGTATGGTGATGCCAGAGGATAAAATTCGTAAAGTATTGAAAATAGCTAAAGAGCCAATTTCAATGGAAACACCGATTGGTGATGATGAAGACTCACACTTAGGTGACTTTATTGAAGATGCCAGCGGTGAACTTCCAGTTGACTCAGCGACGTCTGAAAACCTTAGAGGTGCTACTCATGAAGTGCTTGCTGGCTTAACGGCTCGTGAAGCTAAAGTACTTAGAATGCGTTTTGGTATCGATATGAATACCGACCACACTTTGGAAGAAGTTGGTAAGCAATTTGACGTTACTCGTGAACGTATTCGTCAAATTGAAGCAAAAGCGTTACGTAAGTTACGTCATCCTTCTCGCTCAGAGCAGCTGAAAAGCTTCCTTGATGGTGAGTAAGTAATAAAAATTTGAAATAGTGTTTTAAATTCTGTTTTAAATAGACATAAAAAAGAGTAAGTTAGTAATACTAGCTTACTCTTTTTACTTTCTAATATAAGGAAATCTCTATGCGTGTTGTTATCGCTATTGCTGGTGTACTTGCCCTAACCTCTATGCCTTCTATGGCAAAACAAGCGTTAAATTTTGAAATAACTCCCTTGATTGGTTATCGCTTTGGTGGAAATTTTGATAGCAGTAAAGAGCCGGAACATCATCGCATCAAATTAAGCGAAGAGACCAGCTACGGCCTTTTAACGGCTTGGTCTTTTGATCGTGAGCGTCAAGGTGAGTTCTTAATAAGTCATTATAATACCAGCTTCTCCCAATCAGATGGCTTTTCTGCCAGTAATAGTGATCTTAGTATTACCTATGCTCATATAGGGGGTAATGTCCCTATCTCTGACGGTTTTATGCCTTTTTATATTGCCGGTGGTTTTGGCTTAACTCACTTTGTACCAAAAGATGAGCAGCTTGGTAATGAAACACGTTTTTCTATCAATATTGGTTTAGCAACAAAATTTGAGCTAAGTGAGCATATTAGCTTACGACTAGACAGTCGTATTTATGGCACCTTTTTTAACTCGAATAGCGCAATTTTTTGTAAACAAGATACCTGCGCCATTTATATATCGAGTGATATCTGGTTCCAAAGTGAAGTGAGTGCCGGGCTAACCTATCGTTTTTAGCGAAAAAGCAGGCTATTTAGTTTAATAAATAAGCGGTCAGCAAAAAAACGTCACTTTTTAAAGTTCATTAGGTGACAACAAATTAAAAAATGCTTATACTGCACCCGCTTTGTTAGCCCATTCACTTTATGGCACTAACAAACGCATTAGAATACATTTGGCCAAATATATGAAAATGGGCCTTTAGCTCAGTTGGTTAGAGCATCCGACTCATAATCGGCAGGTCCCCAGTTCAAGTCTGGGAAGGCCCACCATTTTCACTGGCCTCTACTAGTTAGTAGTTACTCATCAAGTCATTTGGTGCTACGTATGTGCTACATTTCATAACTAAGTCTAATTTCTAAAGCTCATAAAACCACCGTGATTTTCAATTCACTCTTATTAACTAAACTAAACTAAATAAACCTTCAATTAAAGTAATAATCCAATTTTAAATAGGATGATTAAGCTCTAGTTTTTCTCTTTGCGTTTTTGAGTTTAACTACTGTCATCGATTTAAGCACCCTCTCTAAGTTTTCCAGATTTGATACATAAGTGAAGCCCTCATTTGGTGTGATGTGGCATAGTTAATTTGGCGACCAACTTAGCGTCTTAAATGTCAAAAATAACTGTACTTTAGTCTGTAAATAGACTCGAAATTGACTAATTTAATTAGGCTTTTTTAGCGTAAGTTTAGGGGGACTTAAAGTATTCAATGACTGTTGATGAAGTGGTCAAGTAAAATTGACCACGGATTTGTAGTTTAGCCAGTACCATCGTTAATGTGTTTTTATTAATACAAATCAAAGTTTTACTTTACTTTTATGTTATGCTCCCGATAATTTCAACGGATGAGCGTTATCAATGAACGGATTTATCAAGCCTATATTTGTTTCTTTATTCTTTTTTTTACTATCTGCTTGTGGTGGAGACACTGAAACGGAAAAACCGGCTCCAGAACAAGCCCCAATAGAAACCCCAATAGAAAACTCAAAAAAATATTCAGTAGCAATGAGTTACCAAATTTTAGAGTCTGTTGTTGGCTGTCTTAATGGCGGTGTTGAAATCAAGACAGGAATAGATGAAAACGGTAATGGCTTTTTAGATAACTCAGAAGTAGACAATACAAACATTGTTTGTCATGGCACTAACGGTTCAGATGGCACTAACGGTTCAGGTGGCACTAACGGTTCAGATGGCACTAACGGTTCAGACGGAACTAACGGTTCAGATGGCACTAACGGTTCAGACGGAACTAACGGCACAAATAGCCTTCTTAAAATTGTTGATGAGCCTGCAGGCCAAATTTGTCTCTATGGTGGCATACACATTAATGTTGGTTTAGATGCTAATAATAATGGAGTCCTTGATCTTGAGGAAGTTTCACAGTCTGCAACCGTTTGTTATCCCTTTGCACCAAATGCTCCACCTAGTGAAGAACCAACAGTTGAATTAGCAACCATAAAAGGCAATATCGCCTTATCAAGTCTCTCAAAATCAATTAAAAGCTTTAGAGCCTCAAGAGCAGTTTTAACTAAGTCTGGTACAAATAGTATAACAACCAGTAAAGTTACAGAGAGTAATGTAACCCTTGTTTTAGCACCTTCTTCTATTGCAGTTAACGCAACCAATAGTGATGCAAGTGAACTGGCAATGTTAAGCTCACCAATTGAGATAATAGTTGATGCAGATGGCAATTATGAGATTCAGGTTCCTGCTGGTACGGATTATTCTCTCATCCTCAATGATAGACAAAGTGGAACGGGAGTTAAGCTTGAAAATATAGCTGTACAGCAAGGCGAAACTATCACCCTTGATATATCTGCGAATGAAATACTTCCTACTGGTAGCGTAAGACTCAAAGTTGCTAGCTTATTAACAGGCTATGCATTAGAAGCAGCAAAAATAACTTTAGTTGAATTAGCAACTGATAAACTCACCACAGTTGAAGGGCTACAGGAGTTTACTGATTTACCTGCAGGTACTTATCACCTATCAATTAACCATAGTGATTACGTAAGTAAACATATTGCTTTTGTTGTAACTTCAAATGAAGCGACAGACTTGCAAACGATAGAATTAAATAATAAAAAAGGTAGTGCATCAGGTCAAGTTTCTTCGCCATCTGCTCTTGATTTGTCTAATATTCTTGTTTACGCAAGAGCATCAGATAATAGTGTTTATTCTACTTTTACCAACAGCAGTGGTACTTTCACCTTCCCTGCGTTACCTGTAGCGGAAGGATATCGCTTTATTGTGGTATCAAACCTTTTTGACAGTGCCAAAAGTAATGACATTACTATCTTGCGTAATCAAACAACAATCGTTGAAACTTTTGAATTAGCCGAACGTAAAGCGAATACAGGGAGCATAACGGGTTATATTAAATATGCTGATAAATTAGCACAATTAGAACACTCTGGTATTATCATAGCGATTGAGGGAACGGATAAAGAAGCGATTAGCTCTCGGGATGGCTCTTTTATCATCAATGGATTAGCTGCTGGCACTTACCAGTTAAACTTTACCGAAGCAAATCATCAATCGGTTTCAGCAAGCGTTAAAGTTACTTCAGGTACGGTAAATAACTTAGAAATTATTGAGTTAGCGAGTTTAAATGGCTCTTTATCAGGTACCGTTGTTGACCATAATGACCAACCACTTAGCAATGTTACCTTAATATTACATGAGTCAGGTCAAACCACCGTTTCAGATGTCAGTGGTAACTTTATTTTTATCAACCATCCTATTGGTACTTATACTTTGATTGCCAATAATCAAGGTTATGGAACGCAACAAGTTGAAGTACTTCTTAGCCAAGATCAAACAACCGCTCTTAACAATAACATTCAATTAACGCCTTATAACTTTAACGGTACCGTTAGTTTAGGCAGTGATAAAAGCGACCACAGTGCGGTCACTATCTCATTATCTGGCACGGGTTTATCTGAACAAAGTAATGTCGATGGTTCATTTGCATTTTCGGCCATTCAACCAGGAAATTATCAATTACTGTTTTCTCGTAGTGGTTATAAATCACAAGCGATCAGTGTAGTAATTTCAGAAGACAGTAATGAATTAGGTTACACCATTAATATGCAGCCTATGTTGGGAGTAGTAAACGGGCAAGCATCCATTGATAATCGGGTTGACCATTCAGGAATTCAAGTAAGTATCATTGGTACCGAATACACCGCATTTACCGATAGTACAGGCAAATGGTCGATGGGCATGGCGCTAGGTAATTACAGTGGTGGCATTCGTTACCAAAAGGATTTTTACACTGAGCAAGTTAATTCACAAACCATAACCGTTACTGAAAATGGCCAATTTACTGTAGCTCCCGTTAAATTATTACAAAACAACGCCAATATCACATTGAATGTTGGCGCAGCGAATACTTGTTCAGGAGAGTTAATCGTATTTGTACAAGGCGTTAGTGGTTTAGCAGACGGTTTTTCTGGAAATTTGTCTGTTAGTGTACATGGCGAGGTGAATCAAGCACTGCCATTAGGTGAATACCAGTTTAGTATTTATTGTACTGATAGTGGTTGGGAAACTAATAACTTTAACCTTGTGCTGTCAAATGAACATGACAGTTATCCGCTTGGTGATGTTAATTTACGCCAAAGCTTTATTATTATTAACGATGGCGATGCATATACTAATAATCAGCTAGTATCTCTTTCATTGGGTAATACTGATGCGGTTGAAATGCGCATTACTGACGGCTTAAGTGATAGTGGATGGATAGCCTTTGAAAGTTTATATGATCATACACTTTCAGTGGGTAATGGTCTTAAAACAGTTACTGTTCAATTTAAAGATATTAATAATGTCGAACTAGCATCTGTTACCGATACCATTCAACTCGATACTTTTTTAAATATTACTTACTTTCAGCAAAGTGGCGCCACTACCCAAGGTGATTTACTTCATCTTGAGTTGAGTTTAGCGCAAGAGCTGGGCGCAACGGTTACAGTAACCATACCCGGTTTAGTACAAAACTTACCGCTACTTGATAATGGTTTTGGTGGCGATATTACGCCTAACGACGGCATTTATGAACGAGATTTTTACATCGATACGCCAATAGATTTAAACCTAGCTGCGGTAGCAACTGTTACAGATATATCTGGTAATACCGCTACGGTAAACTCTAACAGTAATGTTGTTTTAAATACTGCGCCTAGTATTAAAAACTTAGTCATTAGCTCTAATATTGCCATGGGCGAAATGACTCTGCGTTTTTCTACCGATGAACCGGCAACGGCAAACATTGCTTATGGTAATGATTTAGCTAGTTTATCTAATAATTTAGACGTTAGTACTACGCTGCATAATAGCCATAGCATCACTCTTAACGGTTTGTCTGCTAACAGCATGACCTATTTTCGTATTGCAGTGGCCGATAGTGCTAATAATACCAACGAGTTAACAGGTCAAGGAAAGCTAGCACCTCCTGCCGTAACAGGATTAGCCGCATACCCAGGTAGTAATGAAGTAGGCTTAATTTGGCATAAAGCACAAAATGCGGCGAGTTATCGGGTTTATCGTTCAGATGACGGTGGTAATGTTTTCACCTTAGTTAACGCAGAAACCGTGATCTCAGAACGTTATTATGTTGATGCGCTGGCAAGCAACGATATTAATTATAGTTATCGGGTTACTGCGATAGATACAGACGGTAACGAAAGCGAGAACAGTGATGCTGTAACGGTAACACCCAAAGTAACATTAGCAGGGCCAACAGAAATTGCTGGCGGTTTAATTGATGCTAATACCGTGTGGTTGAAATCACGCTCACCTTATAATATCAGCGCCAATGTGAAAGTGAAAAAAGACATTCAATTACTATTATTGCCTGGAACTGAGCTTGCCTTTACCCAAGCAGATTTAAGTATCTACTTATCTGGCACCATGTCTGCATTAGGCCAAGCAGATAACCTTGTTAAGCTATCCGCTTTTGATTCTGGCAATTCAAATTATTCAGGCGCTTTAATTTATGAGCAAGGCAATAATGTTGAAAGTACATTTAATTATACTGAGTTAAATTATATTAAAACGTATTATGATTATGCCAATGCTTATGAACGACCACATTACTTGGTGCCTATTTCATTACAAAATAGCGTTGTAAATATTTTTTCAAACTACAATTATGCAAATTTCTATATTAAAAGTGTAAGTGATTCAAGTGTGCACTTATTGGGTTATGGCTCAGGTAGTAGTTCATATGCAGTTCGAATAAACACAGTTAAAAATGTGATCTTTACTAGTTCAGCCTTTGGTGCTGAAGGTGACATCATTAATAATGTACAAAATGGTGTCCGTATAACCAATGTTGTGGATTCAACTTTGGATTATATTGCTCTTTATGCTGACAATGGCTCAATTGATAATAGCGAATTTATCAATGCAACTATCAGCAATGCTAGCTCGTTAAGCAATAGTACAATAACCAATAGTACTATTGTCGGTAATGGTTACTCTTCGCTACGTGCAAGCGGCAATACACTGATCAATACACAAATCAGTTTGCCGGGGGACAATACCCGCCTAACAATGCGCTACAACATTTTAGATAGCAGCTCTACGGTCAGTGCAAAATTCCTCGATATATCTCATAACTATTGGGGCAGTACTGATCTTGCAGCGATAACGGCGCAAACAGGTTATAGCCCAGATCAAAGCCAAAATACCCACCTTTATCCTATTATCACTTCAAGTGACTTATATATTGCTGATTGGGATAACGATACTATCCCAGATTATCTTGATTATGATAATGACAACGATGGTTATAGTGATCTGCAAGAAGATTGGTCTTCAGATCCGTTATACGGCAGTATTTACAGCCCTCTAGACGCAAATTCTCATCCATCAACAGCAAAGGATAATGATATGGATGGGCTAGCGGATAGTGAAGATCTAGATGATGATAATGACGGTTTAGCTGACAGTGATGAGTTAATCCGATTAACCGATAAGTTTTTAGCCGATAGTGACGGTGACGGTATTAACGACGGTAACGAAGTTAGCTATAAATATAATCCACTAGATAAAAACAACTTCCCATTAATGGGTAATATCAGTGGTAAAACCATTGATAACTCAAATGTAAACAGTGAAGGGGTGGTTTATATTGCCGGTAGAGAAGTATTTAATGACATGATGGATAATGGGGTAACAATTGAAGCGGTGAACTTAACCGATGTTACTGTCAGTGCTGGTACTTCATTGATGATTGATAGCGATACCTCTGTTACTTTCACTAACAGTCTGCTTGCCGGTGACGATGCCAATGTTATTACTATTCGCTCCACAGGTGCAGGTAATGGCAGTATTAATTTTAGCAATACAAAAGTTAAGTTTGCAAACATTAAGGTTGCCATCAATTTAAATGTTTACAACGGTTCGGTAATTGAACATAGTGATTTAAGTATTAATAAAAACTGGGGTTTCAATAATAGCGGACAAATTACGGAAAGTTATATTAAAGCGGATTATTGGAATAATACCGGTTCTATTGAAGCCAGTTTTATTTCAGGAAACTACCTTGAGAACCAAGGGACTATTACTAATAGTTATATCAATTCCAGTGGTTTCAATAATTATAAAGATATTAATCATAGTTATATTAATAGCGTAAATACTCAAAATAACTCTCAAATCAATGGCTCTGTAATTGATTATTTATCTGCTTATAATGACGCTTCAACCATTTTAAATTCAGATGTCCGCCTAAATAATCCACAAACAATGAATGTGTTTTTTGATGGCGTATATTTATCGCTTGGTTATGGAGGTCAGTTCTACAGCGGTTATGGTGCGCCACTTGACCAAATTGGTGACGGTGTCGCCGAAACTGTTTTTGCAGTTGAAATAAATGATGGTGCTGGCATGTCTACACAAACGTGGACCGTTGATGGTATCAACAACCCTCGTTCAGCCCCTAACTTCCCGGATGTAGTATTCAAACCTTACCTAGAAGCCAATGGCATTTGGTCACCTAAAAATGTCGGTGCTTGGTGGGATATGAATAACGCCAATACTTTCCCTGATAGCGACCCTTCAATTAATATTGGCACCATCTCAGGTCAAGTTCAATTAGGCGGCTTTAGCAATCACTCGGGCGTAACTGTTGAAATACTCAATACCTCATTAGCAACCGTAACCGATGCTGAAGGTAACTGGTCAATTCGTTTACCAGCGCGTGATTATGCTAACGGTATTAGCTTTACTAAATCACATATTCAAACCATAACTAAAGACCGCTCTTATACGGTAGCAGCTATGCAAGATACCGACATTGGTATTCTAGATATGGCACAAGCAACAGCAACCGTAACAGGAGTGTTAGCCATTGATGAAGCGACCGACTATACCCTTGCCACCATCACAGCTAATAAAAATGGACAAAGCACTGTTATTAACCCAAGTGCCGCGGGTGTATTTACTTTTGATACACTAGCACTTGGTGATTATAGCTTTGCGGTTACTTACCCTAATGGTAGTTGGGAAACGGTTTCTCATACATTATCGTTAAGTGCAGGTACAATGAAATATACCTTACCTGTAACACATGTTCGTAACAGCTTTGTTTATATTAACGATGGCGCAGCTTATACAAATTCAACCGCCGTATCGCTTGCTATAACGAATGCTAACGCAACGAATATGGTTGTTACTGAAAATTCAGTCGCTTTTCCATCTGAAATATTTAGTACAACAAAATCAATCACCTTAAGTACTGGCGATGGTGAAAAACTGATTCAAGTTGATTTTACTGACATTGACAGCAATGCATTAACGGCTGCAACTAGTACTATTATACTGGATACCCAAGTATCGTTAACCAGCTTAACGCTCTCAACCGTTACCACCATGGGCGATACACTTCATATAGCCTTAACGGCTAACGAAACCAGTGGTTTAGCAACAGTTACCATACCTGGGTTATTCACTAATTTAGCGCTTTATGATGATGGCTCTCATGGCGATACAGTAGCTGATGATGGTGTTTATGAAGTTGATTACTTTATTGCTTCTGCTGAAGATATCACAGCTACAGCGACTGCTAATTTTGTTGATAGAGCATCAAATACAGACACTATTACTAGTGCGTCCAGCATGACTATTGCGACTTCACCAACCATTAGTGATCTTTTAGTACAATCAAATAATGGCAACCTAGTGATTAGCTTTAATACCGATGAGCTTGTTACCGCAACAATAAATTATGGCACTGCTGTTGATAACTTAGATCAATCAATGACTATCTCAGCTAGTGAACAACTTGAGCACATTATTGAGTTAGCTGCAGTAGAAGGGCAAACCATTTACTTTACGGTGACTACTGACGATGGTGTGACTTTGGTGACCGAATTTACCAGTGCAGGCTTATTAGCTGAAGCAGCGGTGACTGGTTTAAATATTTCAGCGGGTAATGGTGAGGTTGGTTTAGTTTGGTCTAAACAAGACCATGCAACTGCCTACCGTATTTACCGCTCTGATGATTCAAACAGCTTTACTGAACTAGCAGAAATAACGGCTGCCACACCTTATTATGTTGATACTAGCGTGTATAACGAACAGGCTTATAGCTATCGTGTTACTTGGGTAGATGTTGATGGCGCTGAAAGCGATCAAAGTAACTCTGTCATAGCAACGGCATCCATTGATAATGCTGGCGCTACCGAACTGAATGGTGGTGTAATAGCGGTCAATGAAATTTGGTTAGCATCACGCTCACCCTACATTATTACCGGTAACATGCTGATCAAATCGTCTGCAACGCTAAGCTTAATGCCCGGTACTGAAATAGAGTTCAATGGTGCTAAACGTCATATTATGGTGCAAGGTAATATCATGGCTTATGGTAGTGCTGATGCTTTAGTGAAAATATCTACTGACCCAGTGTATAATTACAGTGATGGTGAAAATGGCAATCAGTCAGCCATTATTTATGATACTGCTAACAATGCAGCCAGTGAATTTAATTATACCGAGCTGAATTATTTGCAGGTTTATAAAGACTATTCTGATTCAGGTAATAGAGAAAATAATTTAGTGCCACTCTCACTTTTAAATTCGGTTGTTAATGGTTATTTCGGTTCAACTGCAAATTTCTATATTACTTCAAGTCAAAACTCTATAATCAATGAATATGGTTATGGCTATGGGTATTACGGGCATAACGGTCTACGAATAAACGCTATCAATAATGTCACTTTCAATAAGCTAGATCGTTATAGCGGTGAACCCTCTACCACCTCAAATTACATAGCTCGAATTGATAGTGCCACTAACTCCACCTTTAATGGCGCAAAGTTTTATTTCAGCAATGGTTCAATTGGAAACAGTACCTTTAATAATGCGACAGCTGAACGTGCCAGTACTATTACTAATACTACCTTCGCCAATAGTAAAATTACCGGCTCTTCTTCATTACGCTTAACGGACAGTGAATTAACCAACAGCCATATTACCTTAACAGGTGATTACACCCGTTTAACCATGCACTATAGCTTGCTTGATACTGACTCAACGGTAAGTGCTAATTTACTTGATATTTCACATAATTACTGGGGTAGTACCGATTTAACCGCTATTGCCCAGCAAACAGGTTACAGTCCTGATCAAGCTAATAATACCCACCTTTACCCTATTATCACCAGTAGCTCTTTATATCTGGCTGACTGGGATTTAGACGGCATTCCCGATTATCTTGATTATGATAACGACAACGATGGTTATAGTGATTTACAGGAAGACTGGGAGTCGGACCCTGTTTATGGCGCAATCTTTAATCCATTAGATGATACCTCATACCCAAGTACAGCTACCGATAACGACATGGATGGTTTAACCGATGCTGATGACTTAGATGACGACAACGATGGTTTATTAGATACCGACGAAGTAGGCTACGGCACAGATCCATTTTTAGCTGACAGCGATGGCGATGGTGTTAACGATGGCGATGAAGTGCGTTATAACTATGACCCACTTGATAAAAATAACTTCCCGCTAATGGGTAATATCAGTGGCAAGACTATTGATAACAGTAATGCCAGCAGTGATGGTGTGGTTTATTTGGTCGGTTATGAATATAGTGACGGTATGTCTGTTCAGCCTGTACAGTTAACTAATGTAATCGTTAGTGCTGGTACCTCAATTATGATCAACAAAGATACCCGTGTAACTTTTAACGATAGTGTTATTGCCGGCACTGCCGACAATATTGTGACCATTCGCAGCTCTGGTGCTGGTAATGGTTCTTTCAATCTAAGCAATACTCAAGTGAACTTTGCTAATGTTAAGTTAGCATTAAGCTGGAATATTGATGGCAATTCAATTGTTGCTCGCAGTGATTTAAGCTTGAATACATATGGATATAATAACGGCACTATTACTGACAGCTTTATCACCTCTAATTCAAATTGGTATAATAATGGCGTAATAGCTCATAGTTATATTTCCGGCGGATATTTTAATAATCAAAGCCAAGGGATGATTAAATTCAGTATCATTAATTTGAATACAAATGCTGCTGTTTATAACCAAGGCTCAATTAATAATAGCTATGTTAGTAATATGACGTACCAGCAAGGTAACGGCACAATTACTGATTCCATTATTGATAAGCTGTGGAGTGGCTCTGATAACAGCCAAGTGATTAACTCTGACATCCAGTTTGATTCAACGAATGGTAATTTCCCTATGTTTTTTGATAATAGTTTTATTGCCGATTCAAGCGGCAGCACCTTCTATGACGGTTATGGCAGTCCTGTTGATCAATTGGGTGATGGTGTTGCAGCAACGGTATTTAACTTAAATGGTTATAACTACACTGTCGATGGTATCAATAACCCGAGAAGCACTAAAAACTTCCCTAATGGTGTTGATGACATTTGGACACCTCAAGGTGTTGGTGCGCTATGGGACGCCAATGCGGTTGATCCTACCTTGTTTCCTGAACCAATATTATAAGAACATTAAGTAGACTAAAGGGTTGCTAACATAGCAGCCCTTTTTTTTGAAAATTAAAGTTTTAACAAATAGTAAGAAGATTATCGTTTAAGTTTACCCTCCTATTATTTTGGCTTAGTCGGCTATTGGCACAGCAATGTCATTGTTTTGTAGTCTCTAACTAGCTTTGGATGCGGTAGCCTCTGTGCCAACCAATAGGTGTTGATCTTTCATCATCTAAATAAACTTTCATAACTTACCTGATTTTTGTTTAACAGTACTTATACAAGTTGATTTTGGAGCTAATCAAAGGGGTAAAGTAAATATGTGGATAAATGACCGTACAGGGCGCCTGATAAACTGCCTAGCTAAACGTCTATTTAAAAAGCATTGAAACCTCGCCATTGGCATGATACCACCCATTGATCCTCCGTCATTACATGCAAACACGTAAATATAGGCATCTTCTTGGATATACTCTTCAATTACAGCTATAGCGGCGGTGAAGCAATCGATTAACAGCTCCGCAAAAGAGGGGTGTTTTGTTACCTTATTTTTCGGGTTAGGGTTATCTAGAATATAAAAGTTGTCAGGTGTTACTTTATACCCCTCAAACACTGATACATCCCATTCAATAAGCTTGTCATTTGGGGCGATAACCCCTGATAAATCAACCCACATGTCTACATAGTCACCATGTACAGACCATTTCAGTCGTGAGTTTAAACCAAGAAGGGTATATTCATCACGATTGCTTGAGCAATTGGTGTCACCTATTGAGCATAACTGAAACCTTAACTTTCTTTTATAGCGAGGTGAGTTAAGCCAGTCCCTAAAGACTTTTCTGGCATCATTAATCATCGAAAGCTCCCCTTATGCCCATGAGCGTCAGCTCTTAGTCATGCTATTTATTAATAGCTAGGACTATAACTTGAGCGAGCGACAAAGTTTGTCGCTTTACTTTGAGATACTTTTCAACATTGATTATGAGGGGAATACAAGATGTGTTTGGCAAATTTTTATGGTTTTGCGGCAGGCAGAGAGAGTAAATCATTTTGCAATAATATTACTGAAGAAATTGACGGTGTAGATTGGCGGCTAGACGATTTAGGAGGCAACGAATTTACTCATAAGATAAAGAGTGCCGACTTAGTTATTATTGTTGCTAACCTAAATAGCCATTTTGAAGCAAAACAAGTTGAATTTATGGTGATGGTTGCTGAAAAGTTGGCAGTGCCAATATTAGTTTATTCTCTTTATCCGATTAAGTTTGCACTTCAAGCTAGTGAGCAAGGAATTAGTCTGGAATTACTAGATAGTATTAATAAAGCAGCGGTCGTTATGCAGTTAGATGGTGACTTGCTTGCAAATGGCATGATAGCAACAACGCCTTTTATCCAGTATTACCTTGCTAAGGGGCTTGAGCTTTTATCAATAAATCTAATATTAACCATAAAAGCTATTGTTGAACCGGTAACTCAACAAGAATTAATTGGTGTTGATTTTACTGATTATTGTTTGGCGTTTGCTAACAAAGGCTTTTATCAAACTAAGCTATATACCCAAGAGACTTTATTCAAGGCTGAAGTAAATAGTGATAGCTGGTTAAAGGCGAAAGTCATTATTGTCACAATCTTTTTAAGTACTGATCATGCACTTGATGTTTTTTCTGCAACTTCAACATCCATATGTAATATGCTTGAGGAAAGCAATGCGTTATTGTTATTTGCTCCCGTTATAGCAGAGCATGCTCAAGACGAAGCTGTGATTGCATTGTTATATAAGTGATTATTATGCAAGATAAAATATATTTAGGAATATTAAGATGAAATACTCGCATCGTTCGGCGAAGTTTATATCCAAACATTATTTTATAGAAAGAATAGAGAAACGTTACCTAAGTTAAACTCTAGAATTGGTTAAGCGCCAGGGTCAATACAAATGCATTGCACATTATTAAAAGGAATAAAATGAATAAGAATCTTCAAGAATGGGCATGTTCCTTTTCAGGTTGTGATGGCGGAAATTTAGGTGCTGATATTTGGTTGTGCGGAATTGAATGGGGGGGAGCAAGTTATGGTGATTACTATGAGAAAACGCTTCCCGAAGAGCTCGAAAATGGAAAGGTTGAGCTTTCTTTAACTGAGTTTGATTGGAAAGATAGTCTTGGTTACACGTATGGTAGGAGTTTTGCTAAACTTTTTACAAGTATTCAAGGTGGGGATGTAGAGAATTATAAAGAAGTTAGTCTTTTAGAGGGGAATGAGTTGTTTAAACTTAATTTATATCCTATTGCCTTTGATTCTACAGATCATGAATTGTGGCATAAAAATAACATTTCTAAGCTAACAGGTTTTGAAAATAAATACCTTTTTAATACATGGTGCTTCTTTAATCGCTTTCCTTTTTTTAGTGAATTAAGAAAAAAGCACAATCCCAAGTTAATTATTGGTACAGGCGTGAACTACCTACGTGACTTTTTAATGTTTTTTGCAGGCAATGAAAAGGTCGGTAGGTTATGTTCGGGTAACCTTACCCCCAAGTCTGAAGCAAACAAAACTAATAGGGTGTTTTACTGGGTAAAGCTAGATGGGGGTACACTCTTAGTAATTATCCCGTTCTTTAGTGGGAGGTATGGATTGAATAGCAACTATTTATTACAGGAAATGGGACAACGCATCAAATTATTGCTTGAAATGAAATAACCTTAAAGTGCTCTGTATCAACTGTCATCGTATAATTGCACTGCAGCTCTCAGTTTATCTCGCATCAAGTTACGCAAACTTACGGGCTTCAATACCTCAACATGATTTGCCAAACCCAATAACCATGTTTCAAAATCATAGTTCATAGTAAGGCTAGCTTTTACTAGTAACTTATCCTCCGCATCTGTTCGATAAGTGCTTGTTTGTTGGTTTTTAGCTATGGGTGTTTCCATTATTATTTCGGCAGCAAAGCCGGTGAATATCCCTTCAAATTCAATAGGGCTATCACTATAAGCTAAGCCAGTAGTACCTTTTAGTACGTATTCTTTTAGGTTGAAATCATCAGGGTAGTCGAAGGTTTTGTGGCTGTTTTCACAAGATATTATGCGATTCATGGCGAGCATTCTGACATCGTCATAACCACAATACTGCACAATCAAATATTGAATATGTGCCCGAACGACTAGCCCTAAAGGCTGAACACTGGCATTACTTAGTTCACCACTTTTGTTCTTGTACTCTATTTCTAATATATTTTCCGCTAATAAAGCGTCATAAACACAGCAACGCACCATGTTATCAATTTCAGCGGGTATTAATGGCTGGCCTTTGTTTTCAATATAAACCTTGTCTAACCAAGTTTTTAATTTGCTGTGATAATTAAGGTTCGCTAATATTTGAGTGGATTTTTTAAAGATGCGAGTTAAATATGGGGATAACACATTGGGCATCATTGGCTGAATGAACTGCTCGATAATGGCAAAGCATAATGCATCTGCTGGCGAAAGTTGAGCTGTTAAATACATTGAGCCTTTAACTAATGACCACTTTAACCCTTCAGGGCTATCGCCTGATTCAGTAATGCCGTATTGCTCTAGTTGTTTTAAATCACGCTGTAAGTTGCGTTTAATATTTTGTTCATCATGATCTTTATATGCATGCTGATTCGCTAACTTTACGACTAGTTGATTCACAGTTAAAAATTTAGGGTAAATGGGGAGTAACTCTAGCAGCTCTAAATGCCTAACATTTAACTTTAAATTCACGTTTTGTCCTTATGACTACATAGCTTATATTTACTAATCAATCTAAGTGATGATAACCTTTAATGTTATGTTTTAGCACATGCCATCATGTTCTTTTAAAATGTCTGTAATATTTATACAGTGCTTTACTCGCCATTCCTTTGCTGTAGTGCCTTTATTCCTTTTATTCCATAAGTCATCAGGGCTGTTATGGTTAGACATAATCTGATGCTCTAATGATTTACTAATATTAAGCTTCCCATTTCCAGCGACATCGCAATAAGGTGATACACATAACCAAAGGAATAGTTGTTTGTCAGCTTTTAAGGAACTTTCAATATTGTCATGCATATGATGGTTAGCATGTCCTCTGGTTAACCATCTGTCTTTTAAGTTATAGGTATATTCGCCAACATATACTATTTTATCGTCACAGGTGATGAAGTAGGCAGTCTCGTCCGCTTTTTAAAAATCTTGAATATATAAGTTGAGCTTTACTGTTAACGTATAGTTCTTTAATTTGCACGGCGCATCAGAAAGAGAAAACTCACCCACCTTTACAAATTTAAAACCTGATTCCTGTTTAGTTTCTAACAAAGTAACTCCTTAATAAATTGGTTAATATTCCTGAGATTAACTCGAATAAGCTAAAAGGTTAATATTAAGATAATATCTTATCTATCTCAGTCAGTGCAGATAAAGCTGACATCTTTAATGGTATTTGCCCTTTTTCAATATTGCAGTGAGCAGGGTTGATACGAATTAAATTTTTGGCATTGTTCGAGCAAGCAATACGCACCGAGGGAATTGCTGTGCCTGCCCCTAATTCAATCGCTGTTATTTTCATTCCACAATGTTCATCAAGCCAGGAGTGAAAGTTACTATTTTGCATTCTTGTTCGGGCGCTAACCCACCAATTATCGTTAAACATTAATATATTAGGTCTAGCGATACCACCACAGTTTGGACAATGCGGATAACTACCCTTAATTGAAAGGTCTTGCTCAGAACTCTTAAATGGTAAACCAGATCAACCTAAATCATGAATGAGAAATCGTCAAAGTTGAGAGTGCATAACATAGTGATCGCGACAACTAGTTTGACAAACACCATTACCGCGCGAGCGGTTTAGTTCTTGGTGGTAGAGGTGATCATAAACAGAATATCCCAACAGGTTTGAATTTTGGCACTAATAAGCTTTTAATGACCTAGTTTCATCATGGTATATATATTATTTCATCTCAATAATAGTCAGTTATTCTAGAGTTAATTAGCTATTTATAGAATTATTTTCTATAAATAGCTAATGTTTTTATTTATGAACCGTTAATGCTGAACAGGATCTTATTATGGTGAGCTCAGAGACTAAAGCTAAATCGAGTGCAAGCGT
Source organism: Colwellia sp. MT41 (assembly GCF_001444365.1). NCBI lineage: Bacteria > Pseudomonadati > Pseudomonadota > Gammaproteobacteria > Alteromonadales > Colwelliaceae > Colwellia > Colwellia sp. MT41. The sequence continues at coordinate 3,501,838 of NZ_CP013145.1, read as the reverse complement.
TGTTAAAGATAACCGACTAGAAAACGATAACTTACTGCTTGAAATTGAACGATTAACAAAAATAAATGATGAATTTAAGAGCCAGATAAACGCTATTAGTAAAGCACAAGCGGTTATCGAATTTAATATGGATGGCACCATTATTAGCGCCAATGACAATTTTCTTAACACCTTAGGTTACACCTTGGCCGAAGTGCAAGGCAAACATCACAGCATGTTTGTTGAGCCGGCCTTTAAAGCCAGTGATGAATACCGTGAGTTTTGGGAAAAACTGAATCGCGGTGAATATGAAGCGAAGGAATATAAACGCTTAGGTAAAGGCGGTAAGGAAGTGTGGATACAAGCTTCTTACAATCCAATCTTAGACTTAAATGGTAAACCTTATAAAGTGGTCAAGTATGCCACTGATGTCACGGCACAAAAATTAGAAAGTGCCAATACCTCCGGTCAAATTGATGCTATCAGTAAAGCACAAGCGGTTATCGAGTTTAATATGGATGGCACCATTATTAGCGCCAATGACAATTTTCTTAACACCTTAGGTTACACCTTAGCCGAAGTGCAAGGCAAACATCACAGCATGTTTGTTGAGCCGGCCTTTAAAGCCAGTGATGAATACCGTGAGTTTTGGGAAAAGCTGAATCGCGGTGAATATGAAGCGAAGGAATATAAACGCTTAGGTAAAGGCGGTAAGGAAGTGTGGATACAAGCTTCTTACAACCCAATCTTAGACTTAAATGGCAAACCTTATAAAGTGGTCAAGTATGCCACTGATGTCACGGCACAAAAATTAGAAAGTGCCAATACCTCCGGTCAAATTGATGCTATCAGTAAAGCACAAGCGGTTATCGAGTTTAATATGGATGGCACCATTATTAGCGCCAATGACAATTTTCTTAACACCTTAGGTTACACCTTGGCCGAAGTGCAAGGAAAACATCACAGCATGTTTGTTGAGCCAGCCTTTAAAGCCAGTGATGAATACCGTGAGTTTTGGGAAAAGCTGAATCGCGGTGAATATGAAGCGAAGGAATATAAACGCTTAGGTAAAGGCGGTAAGGAAGTGTGGATACAAGCTTCTTACAATCCCATCTTAGACTTAAATGGTAAACCTTATAAAGTGGTCAAGTATGCCACTGATGTCACGGCACAAGTCATGGCTTTGAATCAGATAGATGTATTAGTTCAAGGTGCGGTAAGAGGACAATTGACAGATAGAATTAATACCGAAGGAGCGCAAGGATTTGTAGCTTCGTTAGGAAACAGTATTAACAATCTGATGGATGCAGTGGTTGAACCGATTAATGATGCAATTAATGTCTCTCAAGCGCTCGCTGAGGGTGATCTTACTCGGGAAATGAGTAATGGATACGATGGTGAATTTCTCGAATTAGCCAACGCAATGAATACATCAATTAAAAATTTAAAAAACATGGTTGATGAAATTCGTTCTGCTTCGACGAATGTTTTTGATACTTCAAGAGAAATTGCTGAAGGCAATAATGAATTAAGTCATCGCACTGAATCTCAGGCATCTAGCCTAGAAGAAACAGCTGCTGCAATGGAAGAATTAACTAGTACCGTGGAGCAAAATGCTGAAAATGCGAGTCAAGCGAGCAATTTATCATCTTCGGTAATGAAAAAAGCCAGTGCCGGTGGCGAGGTAGTAAAAAATGCCGTCACAGCTATGAGTGATATTAATAAATCAAGTAAAAAAATAGCGGATATTATCAGTGTTATAGATGTGATTGCTTTTCAGACCAATTTGCTAGCCTTAAATGCCGCGGTTGAAGCGGCACGAGCTGGTGAACAAGGTCGAGGTTTTGCAGTGGTCGCCGCTGAAGTCCGAAATTTAGCACAACGATCAGCAGGAGCTGCCAAAGAAATAAAAGGCTTAATTAATGATAGTGTTGAAGCGGTGGGACAAGGTACTAAGTTAGTCGATGAAACAGGTCAAATTTTTACAGATTTAGTCAGTTCAATCGAAGAAGTTAGTAAAATGGTCATTGATATCGATGGTGCATGTAAAGAGCAAGCCGCAGGTATTGGTGAGGTTAGTGCTGCGATAAGTCAAATGGATGATATGACACAGAAAAATGCTGCGTTGGTTGAAGAAGCCGCCACATCGAGTAAATCAATGGAAGAACAAGCACAAATATTATTAAACCAAGTCGCTTTTTTTGATAATGAGGAAGAAGTAAAATCGCCATCTAGAGGTCATTCATCACGTTCAATGCCCCTTTATCAAAGCAACATTAGGAGATCGGAGCGATATGAGCAACAGCAGTACAAGTAAATAAAATAAAAAATTGGCAACGCTTTAAATCAATATACCAGCGCGGGTTTTTCATGTCGTCCGTGTTAGTCACTGCTCAAGTGGAGTTCAGTAACTGAGCGTAGATTGAGCTGATGTGTCAGCTAAAGTTAAAATGCTTATTCCTTGTTAATTTTTACCTAGTGAAACTGGATTTCATTTAATTTATTTATTGAGCTGCTGATTATTGGTGTACCATTGTTGTCTATATAAAATGGTAAAATGAAATAGAGAGCATTGTTATGAAATTAGAAGTTTATCTTTCAGGTGAAATTCATACCGATTGGCGCGACAAAATTATTCAAGCTTGCCAAGAGAGTGATTTAGATATCAGTTTTACTTCTGCGGTTACCCATCATGAAACCAGTGACGGTGCCGGTGATCACCTTGGCGCTGAAGAAAAGCAGTTTTGGCGAGATCATAAATCAGCTAAAGTGAATGCCATGAAAACGAAAACACTGATTGAGCGTTGTGATATTGCTGTTATTCGTTTTGGTGATAAGTATAAGCAGTGGAATGCTGCCTTTGATGCCGGTTATTGTGCAGCACTCAATAAGCCTTATATCACCTTACACAGTGAAGATATTATTCATCCGCTCAAAGAGGTTGATGCTTCGGCTCAAGCTTGGGCAAGCAGTGTTGAACAAGTGATAGCTACGTTAAAGTATATTAGTACTAAGTAGTTAAACCGTATTAGCCACTAATTTCATTTAGTGGCTAATAAATAAGCGGTATATGTAGATGCTCCGGCTTTACTCTTTAGATAATTCTTCTATGCGTTACTTAATTTTACATGCCTATGTACATGGTTCAGGATCGTCATCCCCGTGGTGTCTTAATCGGGGATCCAGCTTCTAAAAGCAATGGATCTTCGATCAGAGACTTCGAAGATGACGTTTACAACGACGTCCTGAGCTAACTACATAGCCATGTAATTTTAAGTAACGTATTACACAAAATAATTTTCATGACACTCCCTTTTAAACAATTTTATAAAAGTTTTCTACGTAGCTTTGGCCAAGTTATGTTGCAAGGTAACGCTATCACTGGTTTGTTATTCTTGCTCGGTATTGGTTTAAGTTCGCCTACTATGCTGCTTGGCAGCATTCTGGCAACAATATCAGGCTTAGCGGTCGCTAAATTATGCCGCTTTGATTTAACCACGATGGAAAACGGTTTGTATGGTTTTAATGCGGTACTGGTTGGTGTTGCTGTTTTTTACTTTTTACCTGTTAGTTTGACCTCGCTGCTTATTGTTATTTTTGGCGGTGCTTTCTCTACGGCGTTAACGCATTTTATGCTGGTTAGGCTGACAAGTGTTCCTGCTTTTACTACGCCATTTATTCTGTCAACGTGGGGGTTATTGTTATTTATTGATTATGCTAAATTGAGCACTGTACCTAGCACTGTATCTAGCACTGTACTTAGCAGTGACTTAGCTGGGTATAGTTTTTCTGGTCTGAATAGCGCTACGCTGGTCGACTATTTTCAAGCAAGTATGCGCGGTATTAGTCAGGTGATGTTGCAAGACTATTGGCTCACCGGTGTGTTTTTTCTCTGTGCCATATTTATTCACTGTCGAACAGCAGCACTTTGGGCATTTATTGGCTCAACAGTGGGTCTGCTGTTAGCCACAGGCTTTAATTTTCCCCATGAGAAAGTCATGATGGGACTTTATGGCTTTAATAGTTGCTTAGTAGCTATCGCGCTGGTCGGTCGCTATGAAAATAAGCCATGGCTTATCATGTTGGCTATTTTACTTGCGGTGGTATTTACTAGGGCGTTTGAATGGCTAAGCATACCGGCATTAACTGCTCCTTTTGTTATCTCAACTTTACTTATTATTGCTTTAGTTAACATACACAGAAGTTATGCTGATAAAAGAAAAGCTCAGCATAACTTGCAGTAAAGCTTAGTTTAGGCAACTATTTTAACGGTAACTAAATCGCTTTAAGGTCAATCACCCTACCTCGCTAGATCTTTTTATCTCATTAGCGATGAATAGAGCAAAAATCGACATAAAACCGGCATAAGTACTCTTCAAAATGACTTTTTGATTGAGTATGGTGTAGCCATGTTTTATTAACAGTTTCAAAGCCATGATATTTATCCGCAGTATTTACCTCGTTATAAAAGTATTTTTTTCGCGGCTAATGTTTTTACCCTGTGCCATGATATTTATACCAGCCAATGCTAATGAAATTGGCGTTTATTATCTTATTTCTGCAGAGAATAAAAACGGTCAAGGCGCTAGTGCCACAGATGCTCAATTAGCAAGTGGTATTGAGCAACTCAACCATGATTATGCCTCATTAGATATCAGTTTTTTCTTACTCGATAAAATCTATTTAACCAATGATGATGTAACCGGTATACATGCGGGTAAATGGGATACTGATAATGAAGAGCAAGTTCGACCTTTTATCCGATATGGCGCTTTAAATGTTGTCGTGGCAGATCTTGATGGTAAAAATGGTCATGCTTATTGGAATTACGAAGCGACTGACTTGATTGAAGTTGAACCCGAAGATTTAGCGACGTCGACCATCTCCCATGAATTTGCTCATAATTTGGGGCTGCTGCACACTTATCAAAGTATTGATGACGGTCCAATAACATTACTTGAAGGCGTTGATGGCTGGCAGTATGGCGATAAAGTGATTGATACTGCGGTAGATCCAGGCGAACGAGGTTATTATAATGATTGTCTATACTCAGCCAGTGCTGTCGACGAGGCGGGTAATGCCTATCATCCGGATGGCTTTAATATCATGGGTAAGGGACAAAATACCTGTCGTAACCGTTTTAGTGAAGGGCAAATTAAACGGATGAAAAGAGTGTTACTCAGTGATAAATTCCATCTGCTTAATAGCTTTGATATGGCAGCAAACCCGACTTGCAGTGAGCTAAGTATCCAAACTGGGAATAATTTACTGGAAGGTTTTAATTATAACGAAACACCGGTGAGTAATAGTTGGCGACAAGATAGCTATCTCGATGACTTCAACTGGAAGTATTATAATTACACCAGTACTTCAGCTACGGGTGCTAGCGCTCCTCAAGAAGGCCATACTTTTTTACATATTGACGCCTCTCATGAATTGGTTTCAGCCAATGATAGTATCAACCTTATTAGTCCATGTTTCACTTTTGCAGCATCTTCAACTGCTGAAATGACATTTTATTATTCTATGTATGGCGCTGATACGGGGTCATTAAAGGTACAGGTTAGCCAGGATAATGGCGGCAGTTGGCAGAATATTTGGCACAAGTCAGGTCAACAACACACCAGTGGTACAAGTTGGTCATTAGCCACTATTTCACTTGCGCAATACACAGCTTCACCTTTTCAGTTACGATTTTCAGGGCAGGTTATAGGTGGTAGTAAAGGTGATATTTCATTAGATAATGTCAGCGTTACCACATCTCAAGTGTCTAAAGATGTGGAGCTTGACCGTCTAGTTGATGACATTAGCTTTGCTGATCAGTCTGCTGTTGAATTAGACGTGTTGGTATATTCCCAACGTTTTGTGATTTCAGGTATTAATACGGAGATCAACTTGAGTATAGAAAATGGTGAATATTCTGTTGATTGCCAAACCGACGTTTATGCAAGCCAACGACTAACAGTAAAGCATGGCGATACCTTATGTTTACGTCATAACAGTGCTAGTGGCTACCAAGAGCAAGTGACAACTGTGCTCACCTTGGCTGAGCAAAAATTTTATTTTGTCAGTACTACTAGGTCAAGTACGCAAACTAATGCCGAGGCAGTGACAACCGTTGAGCCAGTTACTACCATAGATGCTACTAACACCTCGGAGCCAGTTACTAGCCCTGTGCCGATCATTACCGCAGATGCGACAACAGAGACTAGCGCTGCAGCAGATGTAATAGCATCTGACGCTGTTATTGCAGCAATACCTCAATCAGGGGCTGTTGACACTGTACAAGAGCCGAAAAGTAGTGCCGGTGCTATGATGTGCTTACTGTTATTTGGCTTAGTGGTACGGCTAAATAGAAAAACTAAACCCGTACCGCTTTATCTCTAAGGACGCAGTGATTTTAACCAGTGAAATGACTGCGGCTAGAGCAACATATATTAAGCAGAGCAGAGTTAAGTTACGTTAAGGTTTATCTGTATGTTATCAATTAAACGTGCTTTGCCACAATGTGCGGCCGCTAAGATAACTAGTTGAGTGTCATCTTCACTGGCTGGTTGTAATGTTTGTGCGTGGCAAATATGCAAGTAATCAGTATGCAAACCAGCATGGTTTATTGCCTTAGCTGCTTGTTTGGCCAAGCCGATAAAATCGATACTTTCTTGCTGAGCAAAACCTGCGGTAATTTGCTCGGCGAGCCATTGTAAATTTTTCTGTAGGGCCGGGGCAATTGCTTTTTCTTCGATGCTTAAATAACCATTACGAGAACTCAGGGCTAAGCCACTTTCTTCTCTGCTGGTAGCCACAGGTATTATGGTAATTGGCATCGACAAATCTTCAACCATGGTTTGAATCACTTGTACTTGCTGGTAATCTTTTAAACCAAAACAAGCCACATCGGGCTGAACTAGGTTAAATAGTTTACAAACTACGGTGGCAACACCGCGAAAATGGCCAGGGCGGCTTTCGCCACAATATCCCTCAGAAACATTAGGCACTTCGACAAAGCTTTGTTTAGTAATGCCTTTGGGGTAAATAATGTCGGGTGTGGGCGTAAATAATAAATCGGTACCCGCCGCCGTTAATTTTTGCTGATCATCATGCATAGTCCGTGGATAACTATCAATATCTTCATTGATGCCGAACTGCATTGGGTTAACAAAAATGCTGGCAACAATTTTATCGGCGTGTTTATGCGCTTCTGCCACTAACGAAATATGACCCGCATGTAAGTTACCCATAGTAGGTACAAAGGCAATGGTTAAACCTTGCTGACGCCATGTTTTAACTTGCGCACGTAATTCACTTATTTTACTGACTGTTTTCATAAATTTATCTTAGCATTATTTATTGTTAGTATTTTATTGATAACGTATTCAAGCATTGGCTATCACGGTACTCGCAGGGATTATTTAAAAATATGCTCATCAGCCGGGAAATTACCCTGACTCACTTCGCTAATATAAAGTTCAATGGCCTTTTTAATGTCCCCGGTGTCTTTTAAAAAGTTGCGCGAAAATTTAGGCATATAATTACAGGCAATACCTAAGGCATCGTGCATCACTAAAATCTGGCCATCAGTGTGTTTACCTGCGCCTATGCCAATCGTTGGTATGGTAAGTACTTTAGTGATGGCTGCGCCTAAACTTGCTGGAATACATTCTAGTACCAGCAATTGCGCGCCTGCTGCTTGGAGTGACTTGGCATCGGCGATCATTTTTTGCGCTTTATCCTCATCTCGGCCCTGTACTTTAAAGCCACCAAAGATATTAACGGATTGTGGTGTTAAACCTAAATGAGCACAGACCGGAATTCCACGCTCGACCAGTGCTGCAATGGTGTCATTAAGCCAAGCACCACCTTCCATTTTAACCATGCTAGCACCTGCTTGCATTAACAATGCCGCATTGTTAAGCGCTTGTTCTTGTGTGGCATAGCTCATAAAAGGCATATCGGCAATAATCAGAGTTTCTTCAACGCCACGTTTTACACAACGGGTATGATAGGCCATATCTTCAATGGAGACCGGTAGTGTGCTGTCTTCCCCTTGTAAGACCATACCGAGAGAATCACCAATGAGTATGGCATGTATGCCAGCTTGATCAAATAGTTTGGCAAAGCTGGCATCATAGGCGGTGATTGTCGATATTTTTTCGCCTTGTTGCTTCATGTTAAGCAAGCTTGCGGTGGTTATTTTAGCCATGATGTTTCCGAATAGGTTAATGAGCTTATGTATCAGTGTGCTATAAGCTGTTAGTGCTAATTATTATAGCGCTAAGGATTGTATTGCTAATATTTAAGATTTCAATATTTATTATTTAAATACTTATTATGGCAATATTATAACTTTACTATGCCATTGCTGCTGATTTCATTGGCAAGTGAGCTAATTGAACGGCCATCGGGGAAATTTAAATTAGGCGCAATCTCTGCGAGTGGCCATAAAACAAATTCACGCACCTTCATACCGTAGTGAGGCACGGTTAAACGGGGACTTTCTATGGCTTCATTACCATATAATAATATATCACAATCGAGAATTCGTGCGCCCCAGCGATTATCTTTTCGTACCCGACCAGCCGCATTTTCTATTGCTTGTAAGGCATCTAACAATTCAAGTGCAGATAAACAGGTTTCTAAAGAAATTACCGCGTTGATATAGTCATCTTGATCCTGAGGACCCATAGGTTTACTCAAATACAGCGACGATAATGCCATGACCTTAGTATTGGGCATATCAGCTATTTCGTTAGCGGCATTACTTACCTGTAACCTTGGATTTGATAAGTTGCTGCCTAAACCAATATAAGCAATTATTTTTTTTTGCATTAGCGGGTCAATATCATTCAGTCGGTTTTGTACTGGGCTTACGACGTTTTCTTGGGCTTTTACGCTTAGTGCCTTGTGGCGGTTTTACGCCTTTGATCATTTGAATGCGGGCATCATTTGACACTTCTTGAAAGTCTGTCCACCACTGTGCTAACTCAACAAGCTCAGCGGTCGCTTCGATTTGTGCGCGTAATAATAAGAAATCGTAACCAGCTCTAAATTTAGGGTGTTCAAATGTTTTAAAGGCTCGTTTACCTTCGCGGCGACTTAATTTTTCTTGCAAGATCCAAATATCTTTAATGACCGCTTGAAAACGTTTAGGGATGGCAATACTGCGTTGCTGCTCTGGCATTATTTCACTCAAGGCGGCAAAGAAAATATCTTGCGGGGGAAGTTGTGTGGTGACTTTAATTTGCTGAATATGCTTTTGTAATGGGTACCAAAGCATGGCAGCGAATAAAAATGCTGGCGTTACTCTTTGCTCGTTATTGATACGGTTGTCGGTATTCTCCATCGCCAATCGAATAAAGGCGAGTAACAAAGCTTGTTCTTCTGATTCCTGATTAAGTGCTTGCTCAACGGCCGGGAAGAAATAACCAAACAAGTTATAACTACGCAGCTGCTCAAAGTTAGCGACCGCTTTACCTGACATAAACATTTTTAAGAATTCTTCAAACAAACGGGCCGCTGGAATATTGGCCATTAATGAAGACAGCTCTCTAATCGGCGCTTTAGTTGCATCACACATGGTCATATCAAGCTTGGTGGCGAAGCGGATCGCTCGCAACATACGGACAGGATCTTCACGGTAACGTGTTTCAGGATCGCCAATTAAGCGGATAATTTTATCATTGACATCTTGTACGCCATTGGCAAAGTCATAGACTTTGAAATCTTTCGTGGAGTAATAAAGCGCATTAATAGTGAAATCTCTACGCTCGGCATCTTCTTCTATGCTGCCGTAGATATTGTCACGTAGTAACATACCATCTTCACTGCGTTTAGAGGTTTTGGTACAATTTTTTTCTTGTTCAGAAGCCGTGTCATGATGGCCTCTAAAGGTTGCTACTTCAATGATTTCGCGACCAAAGACAATATGAGCTAAACGAAAACGTCGTCCAATTAAGCGACAATTCCTAAACAATTCTTTAATTTCATCCGGGGTTGCGTTAGTGGCTATATCAAAATCTTTCGGCTTTAAACCTAATAAGATGTCACGAACACCACCACCAACAAGATAAGCATCAAAACCACTGTTATTTAAGCGATATAATACTTTCAGTGCACTTTGACTAAGTAATTTACGTGAAACGGGGTGCTGGTCTCGAGAGAAAACCAATGGATTATCAAAGGATGCAGTGACAACATTTTTTTTGTTACTGGCACTTTTTTTTGCGTTCTTTTTAGGAAACGTTTTTTCGATAGCTTTACTCACTTTTCTGGAGAAAACTCTTTTACATAAATTTATAACGCTTTTGATAGTCACGGGCCTTTAAGACAGACATAAAATAGTGGCGCAATGATATAACAGTGCAGGGCAAAAGAGAATAACAGAGAGAGTAAATAGCATGAAAAAGCAGCGAAAAAGTGGCAGAGAAGGAAAGGCGACAATGACTGCACGTTTTTCCTTCTCTAAACGAAGCCTACCAGGGTAATGTTTCACCATTAGAGTGCTTAAATACCCCAGAATCTTTCATGGTTAAGTTATCCATTAAGGCGATTAAGCGTTGTGCTGCGACATCAGCGCTGATGTCGCCATTGTTTAATATACCATCGCTATTGACCATCTCAGTTTGCACATAACCTGGGTGATAGATGCCAACCGCGATATTTTCTTCACTAAGGTCTCTTGCTAATGATACGGCGGCAATATTGAGTGCCGCTTTTGACATGCGATAACCATATCGGCCACCGGAAGTATTATCAGCGATGGAGCCCATTCTAGAGGTGATTAAAGCAATTTTGCTGCCTGAAGATAAGTTGCCCAGTAACGCGTGGCTCAAGCATAGTGGTGCTAGAGCGTTGACCTTAAATTGCTCTATAATGGTCTGTTGATTTAACTCGCTCAGTTGTTCGTTACGCAAGATACCGGCGTTGTTAATCAATAAATCGATAGTAATGCCGCTAAGTGCTGACACGGCTTTATCGATGCCAGCTTGTGTGGCAATATCAACTTGCTCTACCACATTAACGCCAAGCGCATCTAATTGCGCTGAGCTTTGTCGGCACAGTGCATAAACGTTATCGCCACGCTGTTGGCAAATTTTAGCCATGGCATATCCGATACCGCGATTAGCGCCGGTAATGACAATAGTCTTTGCTGTCTTGTTCGACATAATATTTCCTTATTACTTTATGTTTAGAATTAATGTAGGGGTAAAATTCTCTGCGTTCAGGCTACTCAATGTTTATCTCAATTTTATTGGGTACACGGCTTCGTTGCCAGTTGATAATGGCCCATTTAATTATTTCTTCAACACTAGCACCAGTCAAGCCAAGTTCAGGTGCTTGTCCTAAAAATGCTAGTGCGGCAATAAGTGCAGGTTGTGGCTTGGCATTATCAATTGCCGTTGCTTTATTTTGCTTGCTCAGCTTAAAACCCTCACGGGTTATTGCTAAAGGGATATGGCCGTATTGTGGCGTGGTGCAGGGCAAAAAACTATCGTTTAAGGTTTTATAAAGCGTTAGTTGCCTGGCCGTGGGTTCGAGTAAATCGCAGCCTCTGACCACATGAGTTATTTTTTGGGCTATATCATCGGCGACCACAGCAAGCTGATAGGCAAATAAACCGTCTTTACGGTGAATAATAAAATCTTCACCGGCTAGGGCGTTATCACCAACAACATTACCTTGAAATATATCATTAAACCGATGCAAACCGTGTTGGTTAACAAGTCTTAAAGCGCTGCCTAGAGCTTGATGATTGGCGGTACGGCAATGCCTTTGGTATATACCACCAATGGCCTTGATTTGCGCCCGGGTACATTGACAATAATAGCTTAATTGTTGTTGTGCTAGGTTAGATAATATCTCACGATAATATTGACTCTGTGTGCTCTGGTAAAGCTCAGTTTCATCCCAATGCAGGCCAAAAGCCTCAAGGGTTGTTAATATTGCTGAGCTGGCACCTTGTTGTTCACGAGGAGGATCAATATCTTCAATGCGTATTAGCCATTTACCTTGCTCGCCACGATCATTAATAGTTGACTTTGCATCAAGAAAACTCGCTAGAGCAGCGATAAGGGAACCAAAATGAAGTAAACCAGAAGGGGATGGAGCAAAGCGACCACGGTATTGATGAGCTTTATTCGGCTCCTGTGGTCGCTTATTATGCAAGTTAAGCAAGTTTTGCCTATGAACGAATGTTAACTAAAAATTAGCCAGCCATTTGGCGTTCTTTAATTTCAGCTAATGTTTTACATTCAATACAAAGATCGGCAGTAGGACGGGCTTCTAAACGACGAATGCCAATCTCAATACCACAAGAATCACAAAAACCAAAATCATTATCTTCAATGAACTGTAAGGTTTTCTCAATTTTCTTGATAAGTTTACGCTCACGGTCTCGTGTACGTAATTCAAGACTGAACTCTTCTTCTTGCGCCGCTCTATCCACAGGATCTGGGAAGTTTGCTGCTTCGTCTTGCATATGCGTTAAGGTACGATCAACTTCTTCACGTAATTGTACGCGCCAAGCATCTAAAATTTTCTTAAAATGCTTTTGTTGAGACTTATCCATATACTCTTCGCCAGATTTTTCTTGATATGGAGCAACGCCCGCTAATGCAAGAATACCTAATGGCTTGTGTTTCTTTGTTGGCATGCTTATTCTCCCAATGCTACATAGACCAAGGCGATTTATTAATATACCACGTTTTATATGGTAGAACGCCTTTGTTGTAAGTGCCAATATGTTATATATGACCCGATGAATCAGGACTATATTGTGTCGCTTATGATAAAAATCAACAAATTAGCTAAAATAAATTTATTTACCTAGTTTTATCAACTAGTTAATGGCAATGATAATTATTATTCTGTTATTTAAATATTTTGAGCAAGCTTTTTTAGCAAGTTTTACTAGCATGAGTCAATCATTATCGTGTAATAAAAGGAACTTTTTCATCTAAACTAATATTTAGCTCTCCTTTTTTGAGGGAAAACTCTGCTTTATAGGCTATTATTTCAACACCAGCTTGCTGGGCTTCTTTGAGTAATTTCGCATAAGTGGGGTCAACATGATCGGCCGCAGCAATGTCATTGATGCCAGTATGTAAAACAGCAAATAATAAAACAGCCCTATGCCCCTGCGCCACCATATCCATTAATTCACGTAAGTGTTTTTGACCACGGGTGGTAACTGCATCGGGAAAGTAGCCATGGCCACTTTCTAATAAGGTGACTGATTTCACTTCAATGTAGGTATCTGGGGCATCATTATAGCGGGCTAAGAAATCTATACGACTGTTTTCATTACCGTATTTAACTTCTCGCTGTAATAAATTAAAGCCGCTTAGCTCAGTAATCAAGTCTTTGTGCAGAGCCTCCTCTACCAACTGATTGGCGCGTAAGGTGTTTACACAAATAAAATGCTCATCTTTGCTTACCGTAATCTCCCAGCTAAAAGGATATTTACGTTTAGCGTTGGCTGACGTGCTATACCAGACGGTATCACCAGGCTCAGCACAACCTTTCATCGCACCGGTATTGGCACAATGTATAGTTGTTTGTTCACCATTGGTAAATTCAATATCGGCTAAAAATCGTTTATAACGCTTAATTAATTTGGCTGGTTGTAATTGAAGTAACATATTAAAATGAGCTAACTGGTTGTTTCGCTCATCATAACGTAGTTTATTGTTGGCAGAGTATTTTTAATTCACTCGCGTTCTTTTTTGTTGTTGGTTTTTTAATACCTTAGCTTGTTCAATAAAATCATTAAGCCAAGTTGCGGCACTTTCGCTCTCGCTAAAGACATGAAACTCTATTTGGCAGTCGTGGTAGATACGTTGTAATTGCATTTGTTGCATGTCGGCATAGGTGCTATTTAATATGACAACCGCAATAGCAATCATGCCTTTTTTTTGTCGATATTGTGTGGTTTCCCATAATTGCTGCTCAGCCTCAGGAGTAAAAATACTGTTACCACGAAAAGTTATTAATGAACCCCAGGGCTCACCAGTCATTTTTTCGGTGAGCAGTTTTATATCTTGGTGATATTGTGCCGCGGTCACTTCATTAAAGGGACCTTGTGCATCTACCAACATAATATTATCTTGCTGTTCAATAACATAACGTCCATGTGCTGAATATTCCATGTTATTCCTCTCTGATGATCTCTAATTAATTAAAGGCGGAGGTTTAGTAATAACAGCCTTTAAATACCTTGCCAAGTAAGCATATATAATTTTATTTGCAAGTTTTAATGAAAAATTATTGAGGTTTTTTGACCTTGTTTTATTTTAGATAAAAGTATGTAAATTGCAGCAAGGGGCGGTTAGCTAAGAAAACGACTCAATATAAGAGTAAAAGCTTGTTAGCAGAACCCTTTGGCCGGTATTGTTTACTCATTTAAAAAACTTAAATAAAGTCGGCAGATAAAGGCTCTGTGTTCAGTTGAGGTGATTTTTTATTTCCAGCCAAGGTGTTGCTCAAAATATTACTCTCATCTAAGGGCAATTGTTTTGCGGGTATTGCCACTTGTGCTAATTTTTTTCTTCCTCACTTTGGGGGCACAAGCTCTAACCAGCACATAAATGTGCTTATTGACTTAGTTCGATGGGATTATGCCCAGCAAGTAATAATTGCTATGATGATGACCATTTTCTTAATCATTTTATTTTACCGATGGCCGTATCTACTGCTTTACCCATAGAAGAAATTAAACAACAATTTTGCCAAACTCTTGAGCAGCAAAATACGCTGATATTATCGGCGCCACCAGGAGCTGGTAAGTCAACGTGTTTACCTTTATGGTTATTAACTTTGCCAAGCTTGGCAAATAAAAAAATTTATTTACTGCAACCCAGACGTTTAGCCGTTAAAAACATAGCCATTTTTTTAGCAAAGAAATTAGATGAAAAAGTAGGTGAAACCGTTGGTTATCGATTACGTAATGATAGTAAAACATCTAAAAATACTCGCCTTGAAGTGATCACTGAAGGAATATTAACCCAAATCATTCAAAATGATGCTGAGCTGTCAGGAACAGCATTAGTCATTTTTGATGAATTTCATGAGCGAAGTTTGCAAGGCGATTTAGCTTTTGCCCTCACCCGTGAAGTACAAACAGAGTTACGAGAGGATTTAAAAATACTGCTTATGTCGGCGACGCTAGACATTGAGTATTTAAGTAAAGCGTTACCTGATGCACACCTACTTAGCAGCGAAGGGCGAAGCTTTCCTGTTGAAGTAAGTTATCAAGCACCTAAGAGTCATTTGCGCTGGCGTGAGCATGCCTTGGCGGTTATTAAAGATAAAATGTTCAACCATGTTGGTTCAATATTGGTTTTTTTACCTGGCATCGCCGATATTCGTTTTTTAGTTGAGCGTTTAAGTGCTGAACAAGCCGAAGGGGTAAAGGTTTGTCCTTTATTTGGTGAGCAGAGTTTAAAGGAGCAACAACAAGCCATAGCACCGTGCGAAAATGGCCAGCGGAAAATTGTTTTAGCAACCAATATCGCGGAAACGTCCCTGACCATTGATGGCATTGATCTGGTTATTGATTGTGGCCTTGAAAAAGTCGCTATTTACGATAGTAGTAGTTTGATGAATAAGCTGATGCAAAAGCAAATAGCAAAAGCTTCAGCGGTGCAAAGAGCAGGGCGTGCCGGGCGCTTAATGCCAGGGCAGTGTATCCGCTTATATGGTAAAGATGATTTTGAGCGTAGGCCGCAACATAGTGTCAATGATATTCAACAAGCAGACCTATTACCGACGCTTATTGAAGCGGCACGTTGGGGCGTTGCTGCTTTAAAAGCATTACCCTTACTGGAGCTGCCCAGTAGCACTAAGGAGCAGCAAGCTTGGCAAGAATTACAAAGTTTAGCTATTGTCGATGGCAAAAATCTACTGACCAAACATGGCGATAAAGTATCAAAGTTACCTTGTCATCCACGTTTTGCACACATGATATTAATGGCAAAAAATCACGGCCAGCAAGCAACACACTTAGCTTGTTTAATCGCGGCATTACTTGAAGAACGTGATGTATTAGGGCCGCAGGCGCAATACGATTGTGATTTAAGCCATCGATTGCAATTACTGATTAAAGGCGGCAGTAATAAAAATCCATTATTAACACGGATTTTACAACAAGCCCATCGACTTGCTCAACAGGTGCAATTACGCTTTAGCATACACTCATTAGATTTAGCAAAAGCAGGTCTACTGCTTGCTTATGCTTACCCAGAAAGAGTGGCCAAGGCTCGTGGTAACCATGGCGACTATATCTGTGTTAACGGTAAAGGGGTTTCAGTTCATGAGCAAGACGCGTTAGCAAATGAAGACTTTATTGTGATTGCTCAAGCCATGCAGCGTGATAGTCAGCTCAATGTACGTTTAGCTAGCCATATTAGCTTGGTAGAGATTACTGAGGTTTTTTCCAAGCAAATTAAACAGCAAAATATAGCCAAATTTGATGGTAAGAGCGGTAGGATAATAACGCGACAGCAAATATTATTAGGCGCCATTGTGTTATCCGATCTGCCTTTAAAACAAGCAGTAACGTCGGAAAGCATTAGTGACATGTGGTGTGATCTAATCAGAAAAAAAGGCCTGGGTTTTTTACCTTGGCAGGGTAAAGATTTAGCACTAAGATCACGTTGGCAATGGTTAAATAAGTACTTTCCAGAATATAATTTAGCCCCTATCGATGACCATAACTTATTAGCTGAGCTAGCAATTTGGTTTGCTCCTTTTGTTGGTGATATAAAAACGAAAGCACAACTAGCTAAGCTAGACTTATCAGCAATGTTATTATCTTTACTTAACTATCAAGGGCAAAAAATATTAACACAAGCGGCGCCACCTGTTTATATTGGCCCCACTGGGCGTCACTGTCCCATTAGCTATGATTTGGAGCGTTCGCCAAAAGTTTCACTGCCTATGCAGGAGCTCTATGGCTTAACACAAACGCCGAATATAGGTGTTTTAGTGGGGGTAAATGAACAAAAACAAGGTATTCCGCTGTTATTAGAATTGCTTTCTCCTGCGCAACGCCCTATTCAAGTAACACAAGATTTAGTTAAATTTTGGTCTGGCAGTTATCAAGCAGTGCAAAAAGATATGAAAAGCCGTTATCCTAGGCATTATTGGCCGGACGATCCTGCCAATGCTAAGGCCACTAATAAAACTAAACGCCATATAAAAGAATAACCCGATTACATCACTAGGTTAAATAACTAAGCATATCGAAAATAATGTCAAAAAATAAAGTCAAAAAACGTAGTACCTCATCTGGGAAAAAAAGCTCAATATTAGCGCGAGTAAGCATCACCTTAGGTAAATTAATGATTGCCCTCATTTTTACCCTAGGGATTTTTTCAATTTATCTTGATGCAAAGATAAGAAAAACCTTCGAAGGGCAGCGCTGGCATGTGCCAGTGCAAGTTTATGGCCAACTACAAAAATTACAACTGGGGGAACGCGCCAACCTTGCCGAGCTAGCCGAGTCACTCATTATTAATGGCTATAACAAAGTCAATTATGTCACTAGAGTTGGGCAGTTTTCCTTATCTACCAATCAGTTGGAAATTTTTCAGCGTCCATTTGATTTTGTTGATAGCGTAAATCATGGGCAGCAATTAATGGTGGAAGTTGTCAGTGATATTGTGGTGGCCTTAAGTGTCGATCAACAAGCCGTGGCAGAGTTAACACTTGAGCCTCAGTTATTGGCGCGTTTAGTACCTGACAATAAGGAAGATCGTGTCCTAGTTGCCCTTGAAGAGGTGCCCAGTCAGCTAATCGATACCTTATTATTAATTGAAGACCGAGGTTTTTATCACCATCATGGGGTTTCACCGCTAGGTATTATTCGTGCTCTTATTAACAATATTCGAGCCGGGCGTACCGTACAAGGTGGTAGTACCTTAACCCAGCAGTTGGCGAAAAATATGTTTCTTAATCGAGAACGCACAATTTCTCGAAAAATTAAAGAAGCACTGATGGCGTTAATTTTAGAATTTAGGTACAGCAAAGACCAATTATTAGAAGCCTACATTAATGAAGTCTATTTAGGGCAAAATTATGCCAATGGTGTTTATGGTTTTGGTTTGGCCGCAAAGTTCTATTTTGGCAAAGCCATTAATGAATTAACCAATGCTCAAATGGCCTTATTGGTAGCGCAAGTTAAAGGGCCAAGTTACTACGATCCTTGGCGTCATCCTGAACGTGCGATAGAACGCCGTGATCTGGTGTTAAGGTTAATGTTTGAACAGCATTTATTATCACTGGTTGATTTTGAACAAGCGGCGGAGTCTTCTTTGTCTATTAGGCCTAATAGGCGTTTAGCTAAAAAAAATTATCCCGCGTATTTACAACTTGTTAATGCTGAGCTAAACCAGCACCTTTCAAGTTTTACCCAAAAATCAGGCATTAAAGTTTTTACCGGCTTCTCACATCGCAGTCAGCAGTTATTAGAACAAAGTGTTGCCCAGCAATTACCACGCTTAGAACGACAATATAAACAAAGCGGTTTAGAGGTGGCAATGGTCGTCACTGATATTGCTAGTGGCGAAATTAGAGCATTGGTTGGCGGTAGGGAAAGTGGCTATGCGGGTTTTAATCGTGCACTTAACGCGAAGCGACATATCGGCTCTTTAATTAAACCGGCGATTTATGCCGCGGCATTAGAGCGTTTCCATCAATATAATTTTGCCACTATTCTTGATGATAAGGCGATAACCTTAAAAAGTGGCTCAGGTAACAAGTGGCAGCCAAAAAATTATGATGGCAAATATCGAGGGCAAGTTTCATTAATTGAGGGCTTGGTATACTCCCTGAATATACCAACGATTAATCTTGGTATGAGCTTGGGTTTAGATAACGTTGCGGATGCTATTAAAACCTTAGGTTTTCAACATAAACTGCAAATGCGCCCATCGGTCTTATTAGGCGCAATTAATATGTCACCATTGGACGTTAACCAATTATATTTAACGATTGCGGCTAAAGGTTATGCTCAAAAGAGCCATACCATCACCAAAATCCTGTCTGCCAACAATGAAGTTTTATGGCAACAGCAGCAATTAAGTGAGCAGCGTTTATCGAGTAATACCGCTTATTTACTGGATTATGCCTTAACACAAGTTACTCAAATAGGCACTGCTAAGTCACTGACTTGGCGTTTGAATAATAACAAGGTCGCGGGGAAAACGGGTACCAGTAACGCCTTACGAGATAGTTGGTTTGTTGGCTATGATAACCGCCTCTTAGTCACTACCTGGTTAGGAAAAGATAATAACGCACCAACAGGATTAACAGGAAGTAGCGGTGCGCTAACGTTATTCGCAGATTTTATGAAAAAACAAGGCGTAGTCAATAGAATTTTAGAAAAACCGGCAGGTATAGTCGTCACGTTATTTGAACAACAAACGGGTAATGCTGTTACCGATGACTGCGCCAATACCGTGGTTTATCCTGCTGTTCGAGCAGGAATCATAACGTCCAAGCAATGTTTACAAGAAAAAGTAGATACGCGCTCTTGGTTTGAGAAGGTATTTGGTGACTAGGTAGGATATTAACAGTAAATATGAACGCTCAAGAATATCCTGTTGAGCGTTCTTATTTAGCCGTCACCTTAAAAGGTTACTTTAACTTTTGATAATGCAGCAACATCGGTAATACTGACATTACCAATACTTCTTTGCAGTCTAGCTGCTGTTTTATCAGCGCCATAACTTTCAGCAAAACTTATCACGTCTTGACCATTACACATTAATTTTAATGCGACGGTTTTAGTTTGTAAGCGATATCCTTTTGTGGTGCCTTTTAGTTTGATAATGCTGTTACTTTTCGCTGCTTTACAAACATCAATAAGGGCTTTTTCCATATAAGGTGACATTGCCGCTTGGCTAGGCAAACTGATAGCTAACAGGGGTAAAGCGGCAGCAAGAGCTACTAGGGTTTTTTTAATCGTAGTCATAATAATTCTCCAAAGTGTTTTTATAATTCGTTAGTGTTTTATATGCCTAGCAATGCAAGGCACAACATAATAGTGGACTGTTTTTAGCTAAAAGTTGTAACCATTCGCCCAGATAATGTAAGCAAAAACCAAGGGTTTAATGATGGAAATTTGCTAAGTGATTGATTGCTTGTTTATTCAACAATATTCCTTGTATAGTACTGACATTAATCTTTACATTTTGTGATTTTTTGACATACGAAACTTGCTGTAGGTGTGATTAAACTCACGGTAATTGACCCAGGCTAGCGACTATTGTCTTGTTAAAAAGACTATCGACTGTTTTTATATACAGTTGTTATTGCTACTGTGTTATTGTGGTTAAATAAAATAATCTGGATAGACGTTAATTTAATGTACTTGGCATTAATTTAGTAACGATGTAGCGAGCCTTTATTGAGCTCAAATTTAGGAATGGGGAAAACTAATGGCAGTTGAAAGTCGGTTTGTAGTGATTAGAAACGGGGTAGAGGCGAAAACATTTATGGATAAAAAATCAGCAGATGAATATGACAAAATGTTGGACATGGCTGATAACTTAAGCCAAATGTTCTCTCAATCACCGGTAGAGTTAAGTGATAGTGTCAATGAAGAATTAAGCATTTATTTTGCGCAACATAGAGATGAGGTACTTGTCGCCTTATTGGCTAAAAAACCGACTAAAGCCGTTAGCAACGCCAGTGAAAAAGTAGCGACTACGCCCATTGCTGAGGTGATTGATGCCAATGCAGATAAAAAAAATACCGTTAAAGCTAAAAAAAGTAAAACTAAAGCAAGCACAACCGAGTAAAATGATGTCAGTTAATCAATGATAAGGTGTTGTGGTTAGTCTTCTATGCTTGAATATCAACTTATCCGTAGTAAGCGTAGAAAGACACTTAGCTTACAAGTTAAGTATGGTCGGGTGACTGTACGTGCGCCTTATTATGTTAAATTAGCTTTTATTGATACTTTTATCCAAGAAAAGTCCGCTTGGTTACAAGTAAAGTTAATTGAGCAGCAAAAGCTAGTAAATTTTTGTGACTTTAGCCAAGGCTCAAGTTTGCTTTTTTTAGGTGAGCCAGTAAGCCTTAATATATATCAAGCAAAAAAGGCGCAGGTCTTTTTTAGTGATAACTTAGCAACTGACGCGGATTTATTAAGCGGGCAGCCGTTAGCGCCCAGACAACTTAATGTTGTTATTAGCCATAGAGTCAACGCTAAACTAACGGGGACTCGAGCAATAACTACCCAGGTAAAAAAACAACTGGAAGGTTATTTTAAGCAACAAGCTGAAAACCTTATCATTCAGCGTCTTGACGTTATAAGTGAGCAAACGGCTTTAATTCCAACAAAAGTTAATATTCGCCAATATCGTGCTCGGTGGGGCAGTTGTAATAATCGAGGAGAAGTTAGCTTTAATTACTTGTTAATGATGGCACCGGTATTTGTCATTGATTATGTTATTGTCCATGAATTATGCCACTTAACATTTCTTGATCACTCTAAAGGCTTTTGGCAATTGGTTGAGCAACACTGTCCTAATTATCAACAACCCAGGCAATGGCTTAGCCATCATCAATCACAACTATACTGGCAAAACCCTGCGTAAATAAGACAAAATAGCTAAAGATCTGTGATCTTTGTGACAAACTTAGACAAATAACCAGCCTTTAACTACACTCTTTTGCACCGCCATAAATTATAATTTGTTCACTAACTATCTTTACACTTTTTATTTAAATTTGAAAAGGCCTTGTGATGAAAATTAATTTACCTAGTATTAAACATAGTATTAAAATTATTACAGTTTATAGCAGCTCAGCAATGTTTTCTCTTGCTTGTGCATCATTTCTTATTGGCGGTTAGTCTAAAACTGACGCTAAGATGTCTACATATTCCAGCAGCGCTTGATAGCGCTTAATTTCATTAGCTGCTCATGCTAGCTTAAAATGCTTGTTTCAGGATAGCAGAGCGATCCATGATCAAGGCGCCTCTTTTATTAAGGGTCGTTCAGGAGAATATGCTCCTGCATTCTCTATTAAGCTGCATTATCCATGCAGGGTTCTTAATGAACTAGGCAATGAATAAGCATTATTTGTTCAGTCATCCCCGTAGAGCTGGTTTATAAACGCTTTATGCAGCGTTATTGACTTCGACAATAGAATAACTATTCTCTTTAATCAATGCCTGCCTAAAGTCGTTTCAAATTCCAGCTGAATCCTGTATTTTGCAGTAACATGGGTATTTATACCCTTACGTTATCCTGCTAATTTTACCCTTATTGACTCGGTAGCCTAAATAAAAGCAATTGTTTATTAACAATTGCTTATTTTTAGGGTAAATTATCGCTAACAAAATAAATAATATAATATAATTAAGGTCCTTTCCTGTATGAGTCCGTCTGTACTAATTTGTGATGATTCTAATATGGCTAGAAAGCAAGTGCTTAGAAGCTTACCCGAGCAATGGAAAAATTCAGTTCAAACGGCAAGCAATGGCGCTGAAGCCTTAAGTATTTTGCGTGATAACAGTGTTGAAGTACTCTTTCTTGATCTCACTATGCCGGGTATTGATGGCATTGGTGTCTTGCAAGGTATTCAAAAATTAAAGCTAAACTGCAGTGTTTTTGTCATATCTGCTGATATCCAACCCGAAATGCAAGCTAAGGTGAAAGCCTTGGGGGCAAAGGAGTTTATGCGCAAGCCAGTCAAAGCAGATGTTTTACTCAATCATTTGCAACAGCATGGTCTTTTATGAGTGAATTTCACCTAACTGAAGATCAGCAAGACTGTCTGCAAGAGCTTATTAATATTGCTATGGGTCAAGCAAGTGACCAACTTGCTCGCTATCTGGACACCTTTGTTTATTTGAAAGTGCCCAGCATTGAAAGCGTTGATGCAAAAGATTTAATACAAACTCTGAGTCAGCAGCAAAATACCATGGCCATAGTGAGTCAAGGTTTCTTTGGCTATGAAGGTATACGTGGTGAGGCTCTGCTTGCTTATCAAGAAGAAGATTCAGGTCGAATTGCTGATTTACTCGGTTATGAGCCTGATGAGTTATCACAAGATGAACAATTAATTGATATTAGTTCTATTTTAACAACGACATTTTTGAATGTATTTGCTCGGCAAATAGATAACCAAATGTCTTATAATGCCCCTAAATTATTGCCAATGGTGCAAAATAGTTTATTAGACCATTTACAGCAAATGACCTTTAATTGGGACGTAGCGTTAAAAATAAATATAAATTATCAAGTCACTGATTATTCTTTTAATTGCAATATGATCTTATTGATCCCTGAAACGGCAATATTAAATATCAAAAAGGTGCTTGACCGGATCTTGGCAGACTTCTGATGTTAAACCCTAATGCATTAACTCACCTAAAGAGCACAGGGGAACCTATGTTAACTGAGCCAATGCTTAAACAAATCAATAGCCAAATTGCCAACCAGTTAAATACCGGGGTTTTGGTGATTGATGATGAATTTAATATTGTGATGTGGAATCGTTTTCTGCAAGTACATACCGATAAAGCTACTGCAAATATAATAGGTCAATCGATATTTACTATTTTCCCCGAACTGCCTGAGCGCTGGTTAACCCGAAAGCTGACCTCAGTTTTACAATTAAATAGCCCCAGTTTTTGTTCTTGGCAACAAAGACATCACTTATTCGAATTGCCTCATACTCGCCCAATCACCACAGATAGTGAGTTTATGGCACAAAATTGTACTTTTCTACCGATAGAAACCGATTGTGCACAAAAGCATATCTGTATCTTGATCGAGGATGTAACCGATGTTTGCCATTATCAAGGTCAGTTACAAAAGACCCTAGAAGAGCTGGCTCAAATGAGCCGTATTGATGGTTTAACTCAAATATATAATCGTAGACATTGGCAAGAATCACTGGCTCAAGAGTATGCAAAATCACGCCGACATAATAAAAAATTATCGCTGATTATGCTTGATTTAGATCACTTCAAATTACTCAATGATAATTATGGTCATCAATGTGGCGATATGGTATTAACCGAAATCAGTGCCTTAGTCAGCTCTTTATTAAGGGTTGAAGACACCTTTGGTCGTTATGGTGGTGAAGAGTTCGCTATTATTTTACCAGAAACACATTTAGCTGGCGCGATGGAGCTTGGCCAACGTATTTGTACTAGTATCGCCACCGCATCTTTAAATTATAATGGTGTGGCTATCAAGGTAACGGTGAGCTTGGGCGTTGCCGAGCTAAGTGACGATGACTCTCGTTATGAAGAGTTGATCACGCAAGCCGACTTAGCTTTATATCAAGCGAAAGGTCAGGGGCGAAATAAAGTATGTAGTGCCGCTTTCGTCACTAGTTTTCCTTTGGCTTAAGCTTAATTTAGGCCGCAGCTAGATGTTTTATGCAAAATTTAAGCTAAAAATAAATTTTTATGCATAAAATATAACCTTTATGCATAATTTATAATTTTTTATTTAATATTTTTTGTTATTAAAGATTGACAGAGATCATAACTTAAGGCACTTTAAGGTTATGAAAATAAACAACAGCCACATTACTATTATGCTTATTATTATTACCACCACCACCCTCATTAGGGTGGCGGTCGCTGGCTAACGTGTAAAAAAGTTAAATTTTATCGAAGCCCGTGACCTGAAAAGGTTACGGGCTTTTTTTATGCTTACGATGAAGAGCTTTAACTCTAATGTCAATTGACTGTTTATAGCCAAGCTGACAACAGAGCTAGCTACTTCATTATTTCTTTACAAAGGACAAAACATGCGTGTACTTAAATTTGGTGGCTCATCATTAGCTTCGGCTGAGCGCTTTCGCCAAGTTGCCGATATTATTAAAGAGCAAAGTCAATCGTCCAAACTTGCGATAGTAGTCTCTGCACCACAAGGTGTTACCAATCACTTAGTTGCCATGGCTGAAAATATTAGCGATGAAGCAAAAATGGTAACTGACTTAGGTCACTTTAAACGCGCAATAACCACCATTATTGATGACTTATCCGCAAGTATTACTAATTTTAATAACCAACATTGTCAGCAAGCATTAACTAATTATGAAAAGCAATTGGAACGCTATATGCGAGGGGCGACCTTACTAAACTATTGTCCTGATCATATCCGTGCTCGTATTATTAGTACGGGGGAGCGGTTAAGCGTAGCAATTCTTGATGCCGTCCTACAAGCTTATGGTTTACAAGTTTCGCTATTAGCACCTGAAAAATTTCTATTTACCAATAATTCATCACTGAATGCCGTGGCAGATTTAGTCTTATCGAAAGAAAAATTTGCCAGTGAATACCATGAATTGAATCAAGTGGCTTTAATGCCTGGCTTTATTGGCGTCTATGCTGACATTAATAATGGCCTACCACAAATAACGACATTAGGGCGTAATGGCTCTGATTATTCGGCTGCTGTGTTAGCCGTTTGTGCTCAAGCTGAGTGTTGTGAGATTTGGACCGATGTCGATGGTATCTATAACGCCGATCCTCGCTATATAAAAGAAGCTAAATTACTGGATAATTTGTCTTATCAAGAAGCCATGGAGCTGTCTTATTTTGGTGCCAGTGTGTTACATCCAAAAACAATAGGCCCTATCGCGCAATACCATATTCCTTGTTTAATTAAGAACACCAGTAATCCAAGTGCACCAGGGACGTTAATTTCTAATAAAAATAATCCACAAAAACGGGTAAAAGCAATTTCTAACCTTGATAACTTAACCATGGTCAATGTCTCTGGCCCTGGCATGAAAGGTATGGTCGGCATGGCGAGTCGTGTCTTTGCTACCATGAGTAGAGAAAATATCTCTCTGGTTATGATAAGTCAGTCCTCTAGTGAATATAGTATTAGCTTTTGTATTTATTCTAGAGATGCCGAACTTGCCAAACATAGCTTAGAAGATGAATTTGAATTAGAGCTTTTAAATGGTTTACTTGAACCGTTATCGTTAAAAGGTGAACTATCTATCGTCTCACTTGTGGGCGATGGTATGCATCACCAACGCGGCGTTGCCGCTAAATTCTTTAGCTCATTAGCACAAGCGCGAGTCAATGTGATTGCTATAGCGCAAGACTCTTCCGAGCGTAGTATTTCTGTTGTGGTGGAACAGCGAAAATGCATGGATGCCATGAAGGTAAGTCATCAGAATTTCTTTTCTCACCAGCGCACCATTGATGTCTTTCTCGTCGGCTGTGGTGTTGTTGGTAGTGAGCTTATCGCGCAAATATCTCGTCAACAAGCGAGTTTGAAAAAGCAAAATATCGTCTTGAAAGTCTATGGTATTGCCAATTCTAAAGGCATGGTATTTGACCAAGACGGTATTGATTTAAATAATTGGCAAGCAGCAGTTGCCCAAGCAGGGCCACCACTAGCCGTTAATGTTGAGAACCTGAAAACGTTTGTTCGTGATAATCATTTGATAAATCCGGTCTTTGTTGATTCAACGTCTAATGAAGCATTAGCCATGAGTTATGTAGATTATTTATCGGCAGGCTTTCATGTGGTTACCCCCAATAAAAAGGCTAATACTGATTCATGGGAGTATTACCAAAAGCTGCGCACTACTGCGCAGAGAACGAACCGCCGTTTCTTATATGAAACCACGGTAGGTGCTGGCTTACCTGTTATTGATACCTTGCAGAATTTAATCAAAGCAGGTGATGAACTACAACGTTTTGAAGGGGTATTATCAGGTTCATTATCTTATATATTTGGTAAGCTTGAAGAGGGCATGTCGTTATCAGAGGCTACCGCTATTGCCAAGGAAAATGGTTTTACCGAGCCAGATCCGCGTGATGATTTAAGTGGACTGGATGTCGCACGTAAACTATTAATTATAGCCCGTGAAGCAGGTATGCCCTTAGAGTTATCTGATATCACAATAGAATCAGTATTACCTAGTGATTTTGATGATAGTGGTAATGTCAGTGAGTTTATGGCTAACTTAAGCAAACTGGATAGTGGCTTTGCCGAGCGTGTAGCCAGTGCTAAAACGTCAGGTAAAGTACTACGTTACATCGGCAATATAGTGGCTGGAAAATGCCAAGTATCAATCGAAGCCGTTGGTATTGAACACCCCTTATATGGCATTAAAGACGGGGAAAATGCTTTAGCTATACATAGTCGATATTACCAACCGTTACCGTTTGTTTTACGTGGTTACGGCGCAGGCGCAGCAGTAACTGCCGCCGGTATTTTTGGTGATTTATTAAGAACTTTAACTTGGGAACAACAACACTAATGTCTATTCATAACACCAGTATTTCGGTATTTGCACCTGCCTCTATAGGTAATCTTAGTGTCGGTTTTGATGTATTAGGGCTCGCAGTAAAACCAATAGATGGCACCTTATTAGGCGATGTGGTTACCGTATCGGCGACAACAGCAGCCAACAGCTTAACGGTTAAGGGTGAATTTGCCGCTAAGCTGCCTAGTAAGAAAGAAGATAATATTGTTTGGTCATGTTTATTAATTTTTAATGAGCAATTACTCAAGGCTGAGCAAAGCCCTGTTTTTGTTGCGCTAACCTTAGATAAAAAAATGCCAGTTGGCAGTGGTTTAGGCTCAAGTGCCTGTTCTGTTGTTGCTGCACTGGTAGCATTAAATACTTTTTATGCAAAATATCAGGGTTTTAGCTTTGCTAAAAATGTTTTATTAAAAATGACTGGGCAAATGGAAGCTAAAATTAGTGGCAGCATACATTACGACAATGTTGCACCTTGTTATTTAGGTGGCTTGCAATTAATGGTTCCCGATGAAAACGTCATTTCGCGCCTTTTACCAAGCTTTGATGATTGCTTCTATGTTATGGCCTATCCAGGCATTGCCGTATCAACTAAAGCGGCCAGGGATGTTTTACCTACTGAATATAGTCGTAGTGACTTGATCAGTTTTGGTCAAAATTTAGCAACCTTTGTCGATGCCTGTCATCGTCAAGATAAGAGCCAAGCTTTTGCGGTACTAACCGATGTCGTTGCTGAGCCTTATCGCACAGATTTGTTACCAAGGTATCAAGTATCTCGCGACTATTTGACCGCACAAGGCGCCTTAGCTGTTGGCATTTCAGGCTCAGGGCCAACACTATTTTGTGTTTGTGATAGCGAACAACAAGCGCAGAAATTTGCTCTATGGTTACAAGATAATTATTTACAAACCGCACTAGGCTTTGTCCACGTATGTAAAGTAGATAATGTTGGTGCAACTGAGCTTTAGCTTAGGTATTAAAAAACGATTGGCATTAATCATATCTAAATAGTAAAGCTAAACAATTTAGTAAACAGATTATTAGGAATGACAGTGAAATATTATAATTTAAAAGAAAATGACGAACAGGTAAGTTTCGCACAAGCGGTAAAACAAGGATTAGGTAAAAATCAGGGCTTATTTTTCCCAACTGCTATACCTAAATTTGATAATATTGAAGAACTGCTGGCACTACCTTTAGTTGAGCGTAGTGTTAAAATTCTACAACCTTTTGTTGGCGATGACTTAAGCAAGAATGAATTAACTGACATCATTACGGATGCTTTTAATTTCCCGGCTTTATTACAGCCTATTAGCCCTGAACGGGCAGTTTTAGAGTTATTCCATGGTCCGACATTAGCGTTTAAAGACTTTGGCGCGCGCTTTATGGCGAAATGCTTACAAGTATTTGTTGCCAAAGATGTAAAAGCAAGTGGTAAAATTAAGCCTTTAACCATTTTAACGGCGACCTCAGGTGATACTGGTGCGGCCGTTGCTCATGCTTTTCACGGGATTGATAACATTCGTGTGGTTATTATGTACCCCAAGGGGAAAATCAGTTTACTGCAAGAGAAGATGTTTACTACCCTAGGCGGTAATATTGAAACATTAGCGATTGATGGTGATTTTGATGATTGTCAGAGGTTAGTTAAGCAATCATTTGATGATACAGAATTGGCTAATATCATTGGTTTAAACTCCGCCAACTCCATTAATATTAGTCGACTGATAGCGCAAGTGTGTTATTACTTTGAAGCAGTAGCGCAATTATCACGAGTAAAAAGTGATTTAAGCAATATCGTCTTCTCTATTCCAAGTGGCAACTTTGGTAACCTAACAGCTGGCTTATTTGCCAAGGCTATGGGCTTGCCGATAAAGCGCTTTATTGCCGCAACCAATGTTAATGATACTGTGCCTCGTTACCTTAAAACAGGGCAATGGACGGTGAATAAAACGGTGGCTACCATTTCAAATGCGATGGATGTCAGTAACCCGAATAACTGGCCACGTGTTGAACATATGCTGAAAAGCGGTATTGTTGAACAGGGCTGTGTTAGCTCAGTATCTATCGATGAAGAGCAAACCCAGTCTGCGGTCATTCAGTTAAGTAAACTGGGTTATATTACTGAGCCCCATGCAGCTATCGCCTATAAAGCTCTACAATACAATGCAGAGGATGGGGAGTTTGGCGTGTTTTTAGGCACAGCTCATCCGGCGAAATTTAAAGAAATTGTTGAAAGTATTCTTGGACAACCTATAAGTTTACCAAAAGAGTTGGCTGCTTGTGTCGGCGAGCCTATTTTATCGGAAGATCTGTCGGCGAATTTTAGTGATTTACGCAGCTACCTGTTAAGTAAGTCAAGCTGTACAGTCGCTTAGCAACTTACTTGCAAATTTTTAGTCTCATTACTTAAGGTATAATACTAAGGTAAAATATAAAAGCTATCGCCTCGGTGATGGCTTTTTTACTTTTAAGGTAGCAATTGTAAAACTTTAGCTGTTAAAGTGAAGGTTAACTTTCTAGGAAAAATCATGATCAAACCCCAATGGCAGCAGTTAGTTAACCGTGAAGCGAAGCAAGAGTACTTTCAAAACTTAGTGACAGAAATAGCCAAACAAAGAACCGCTGAAATTGCCATTTACCCAGCAGAAAAGCATGTTTTTAACGCCTTTAAGTACGTTGATTTAGCGGATGTTAAAGTGCTTATTCTTGGTCAGGATCCTTATCACGGCAAAGGTCAAGCCCATGGTTTAGCCTTTTCCGTACCCGTAGGGATTAAAGTGCCACCATCACTGGTTAACATCTATAAAGAATTGTCGACGGATATCAAGGGTTTTACTACGCCCACACATGGTTGTTTAACGCATTGGGCTAAGCAAGGAGTGTTATTACTGAATACCGTGTTAACCGTACAGCAGGCTAATGCTCATTCACATGCAAAGCTAGGCTGGGAAACCTTTACGCAGCAAGTTATTGAGGAATTAAATAACCATAATAAGGGCTGTGTTTTTATTCTTTGGGGCGCACATGCCCACAAAAAAGGAAAAAACATCAACCAGGAAAAGCATTTAGTGTTAGCGGGTCCACACCCTTCACCACTGTCGGCCTATCGAGGTTTTTATGGTTGTCAGCATTTCTCCAAAACAAATGTATGGTTAACTCATCGCAAGGTTAGCGCGATTAATTGGCAGCTACCGATGAATACTTCACCTGATGACAACGAATGACGGCTAACAATATTATTAATCATTGCTTAAGTTATCGCGGAGCGCTAACAACTTTCTAATTGAAGTGAGTCTGCTATATTTTAGGTAGCCGTTATTTAATCGCACCAGCAGGAATAATAATGAATGTAAGTTTTATCCAATTTGATGAGTCAGCTGTCGTTATACTGAACGTATTAGCGCAACACTTTCCTACACCGACAGAAATTGGCTTTAATGATATTTTTCCCGATATCGAGAGTGATGTCGATAAACGCTCAGCTCATATTGGCACGCTAGCTTTTTTACGTCATGAGGATGTTATTGCCCATGATGTCGGTAGCGCCTCATCCTTTATTCTAACTCGAAAAGGTTTAGCGCTATTTAATGAAGATATTTTTAAGCATTTAAAAGAGCAGCTTAATGATGATGAAAATACTATTTAACTGCATCAATAAAAGCTAATCACTAAGTGAGCCTTTATTGTCAAAGTGAATGATCATCTCAGCGGCTTCACAATGACAATCATGACCACATAAAATGCACTGA
Source organism: Colwellia sp. MT41 (assembly GCF_001444365.1). Lineage (NCBI taxonomy): Bacteria > Pseudomonadati > Pseudomonadota > Gammaproteobacteria > Alteromonadales > Colwelliaceae > Colwellia > Colwellia sp. MT41. The sequence goes on along the minus strand of NZ_CP013145.1, from coordinate 3,470,852 downwards.
TAGCCTTGTTTACTTTCTTCATGCCATCTATCAGGGTGAGACTTTATCAGTTTTCCACCGCATTTAGTGAAATAGGCTACGGCACTATTATTAGGGCTTTGTTGCCATAAATGACTTATACCCGCGAGCGCGCCTTGCTGTTTTGCGGCTTCAATGGCAAGTTGCAGTAGTTGTTTGCCAATGCCTAAGCCGCGGTGTTTTTCATCGACGGTATTGCATTTAAAGTAACAACACTTTTGCGGGTCTACTTGCCATAACGTTGGGCTACACCAATGATCTATTGGCCACTGATTGGCTGAATAGGTACTACGAAAGCCAATAAGCTTATTATCGAGCAAGGCAACAAAACTACAGTTAATTGTGTTAACTATGCCTTTATTAGTCCATTGACTTAGTTTGTCATTATCCAAATAACCCTTACCGTGCACTTGATTCGCCAGGGTGATAACTTGTGAAAAATATGCTGAGGTTAACGGCACATAGCGAATAGTATTTTTTTGATTAGTCATGGAATTTCTTAAGGCACTTAATTGCTTATACCAGACCTAAGATAGCAAAGTTGCGAGCAAGTTGCAGCTAGGTATTTATGTCAGTGCACGAAGGTTGCAACACAAATTTCAGTTAAAATATCAGCGTTCAGTGAGTTAACTTAGTCTAAACGGTTTAAACGCTGACCTTGTTTAAAGGCGATAATATTATTCGCTAATAAATTAATCAGACGCTGCTGAGCTTCAATACTTGCCCAGGCAATATGAGCGGTGATTTTCAAGTTTGCTAACTTACTCTTAAGCAAGGGGTGCGCTACTGGCGGAGGTTCTTGCCTTAAAACATCTAAAATAGCATAGGCTATCTCTTTATTTTTTAAGGCGTTTAGTAACGCTACCTCATCAACCAATGCGCCGCGGGCCGTATTGACTAGTACTGCGGTGTTTTTCATCCGTGATAAAACGCTAGCATCAATAAGGTTTTCTGTTTCAGCAGTTTGTGGGCAATGTAAACTAATAATGTCCGCTTGCTCTATTACCTGCGCAAAAGCAACTCGACCTGCTCGAACGGTTGTTGTCTTGGGTCGCTCACTAATAAGCACTTGCATATTAAATGCTTGCGCAATCGCGGCAACGGCTTTACCTAAATTTCCGTAACCAATAATACCGAGTGTTTTACCGGCCAATTCACTAAAACCATTGCCGTGATAGCAAAAAGCATCGCTTGTTGACCATAAACCTTGTCTAGTATTGTTATTATGATGGTTGGTTTGCTGATAACACTCGAGTAACTGAGCAAAAACATATTGTGCAACGGATTGCCCTGCGTAACCACTGACATTGCTCACGGCTATATTTAAACGCTTGGCGGCATTAATATCAACATTGTTATAACCCGTTGCACTGATACAAATTAGCCGTAATTTCGGTAAGTCTGCTAAGATTTCTGCGTTTAAGGGTACTTTATTAGTAATAATAATCTCAGCATCATGGCAACGGCTGATGACCTCAGTCGCTGAGGTTGTGGCATAACAGCTTAATTCAGTTAATTGTTGCTCAATGATAGAAAAATCAAGGGTTGAACTAAAGGTTTGTTTATCTAAAAATACCGCGCGCATGATTGTACTCAAAGGTTTAGGGGGTTAGTTATCTTGTCTAGCTGACTGTAAATACAATAAGCCAGCGAGTACATTTAATACTAGCTGGCTTATTTAGTGAAGCTTTAGTTAGGCTTAACTTAAGTTTGGTTAGTTTTCGTTAGTTTTCGTTAGATTTTGCTAGGTTTTAGCACACTAAAAGCTAGCATGTTAACTGCAGACAACGAACATTACCCTGGGCGACCATCTTTTCTTGCGCTTATTAACATCGGCGCATAGCCGACAATAAAAATAGCAAAGGCGCCAATCCATAAACCGCCACTGATATCAATAAAGAGTAACGTTTTCTCGGGTAGTCCCCAAGGGCCAAAAGTACGCACCAAGGCCGCTAAACTAATTAAAATAAAAGCAATGGACATCGATTTTGGTGGCGTTAGCGGGCGGCCAGTATGACCTAAAGAAACTCGGGCAATCATCGCTAAAATCAAACCACCCATGCCGCCAATAGTAAGTAAATGCCAAATATGCTTGCTTGGTACCTCAGGCAGTAAATAACTCAAGCCTAAGAGCAGTAAACCAAAACAGATGAATTTCATCGCGGTATGTAGAGACCATAACAGGGGCACGTTTAAGGTGAGCCAAGGTCGCCATCTTAACCAACGTATGGTTTGCAAGATGCCGGCAATAATGAGTAAAACACCAAAAAATCGTCCCGAAAAACCAATGACGGGCTGTAATAGCAAACTGAACATGGCAATCGCTAAACTACCATTGGCCGCTTTATCTAACCAAGGTAGTGGTGTTACTTTGGGTGTTTTTGTACCGTTTGCGGTGAACATAGGCGCAACACGACCCGCCATTACCGACATTAAAAATGTCACTAACATTACCCCAGCATAACCAGCAAAAGCAATGTTGAAGCTGGTTGGATAATATAGTGCTAAGTGCATCTCTGTGTTAGCCAAGGTGAATAATGCTAATAGCGGTACGAAAAACAAATTACGGTACTGTTTGATGGCAATAATAGGTTTTGCCAAGACAAAAGCAACGGTGGGCAGAAAGGCTAGGTCAATTAAGCTGCTCAAGTTTTCGCCCAGTAACTCAGGTACTATGAGCAAGATACGTCCAGCTAACCAAAGTAGCCATAGGGCTAATAGGGTGTTTCCTTGAGCGCCTCGTGCGCCGGTCCAGTTTTGCACTGCTGTTAATAAAAATCCGGCAATGATGGCACCGCCGAAGCCAAAAATCATTTCATGAATATGCCACCAATAGCCGCCACCTAATGGGGATAGGCTGATGGTACCCTGATACATTAATAACCAAAGAGTAACGGCAAAAACGCTAAAGAGAGCACCGCTCAGAAAAAATGGTCGAAAGCCTAAGCGTAATAGTGGCGGTATTTTTTGTTCGGTTTTTAAGTCGGTGATTTGCATCGGATGTGTGCCTTATATACAGCTAAGATGATTACGACAGTAGGGTAATGAATGATGGTAATGAATAGTAAAAGCGGATGCCCGGAATAGATCAATGAAAAGTGCATTACTTACGTTAATTTTCAGGGGGCTAAATAAATACAGGGAGGATGGATAAATTTAAGGCTGACTCTAAAATTTTCAACTTAAGCTAGTGAGTGTTGAGAGCTTAAGCTGCTGCACAAATTATATTGTTCACCGCTGATAGCATCTGCAGCAGAGCAACTCACTGTTAGCGGTAGTGGCTAAGCAAGGTTTAGGGCTGTGCAAAGCACCTGATTATGTACTTAGCAATGATGATTTTAAAAATGACGTACTAAGAAATAATGCCTTCAATAGTGACTTGCTAAAGAATAATGGTCAAGGGCAGAGCTGACAACGCTTATCATTGAGCCATGAGCATATCGCCCAGCGTTTAAGTGTTCTTTATCAGAGTCGTAATATTGCCAGTAAAAGCTGGACATTTTTTAATTACTTTCAAAGTAATGTCGGCAGATTATGGTAAAAATAGTGTAATTTCATGCTGCTTTTTTGCCACAAGGACTAACGGTTGCTATGATATGACATCTTTTTATTAATGAACAAAACATTGAATTTTATGCCAACAATGCCACTTGAACGAATTACCATCGAACCGAAATCTCCAGCAACCTCCTGTGTCATCTGGCTACATGGTCTGGGCGACTCTGGAGCAGGTTTTGCTCCTATTGTGCCGGTATTAGCTTTGCCAGAAAATCACGGTATTCGCTTTATTTTTCCCCATGCACCAGAGCAGCCAGTAACGATTAACCAAGGCTCTGTTATGCGCTCTTGGTATGATATTAAAAGTATGGATTTACATAATCGCGCTGATATGGCCGGTGTACTTGAGTCGGAAAAACGAGTACAGGCCTTAATCCAAGAACAAATTGATTTGGGCATAGCCTCGAAAAATATTGTCTTAGCTGGTTTTAGCCAAGGTGGTGTATTGAGTTTATTTACCGGTTTACGTTTTGAGCAAAGCTTAGCCGGTATCTTGGCATTATCTTGTTATTTACCGACCGCGGATAAACTTCCCGAGCAATGTCATCCCGCCAATTTAGCGACCCCTATTTTGCAAAATCATGGCGAGCGAGATAATGTTGTCCCTTTGAGTGCTGGTAAAATGGCAAATGCATTGCTAAACGCAGCCCAATATAAGGTGACTTGGCAAACTTACCCCATGGAGCATTCGGTATTACCCGAGCAGCTGACAGATATTTCAGCTTGGTTACAAGAGCGGCTACTTGCTTGATAGTTAATATGTCGACCTTAGTATGAAAATAGGCGAGTTTAAAAGGCTTACCTGCGGCGTTATTGATTTTGACAATAACGCAGCCCGGATGTAGCTTATTCGATAATGCAGACGGTACAGGAGTACCTTGTTAGATAATGCAGACGGTACAGGAAGTACCTTATTAGATAATGCAGGAGCAAATTATCCAGAGTAATTATCCTGAGAAAATTATCCTGAGAAAATTATCCTGAGAAAATTATCCTCATTAACTATTCTCTGCCATCAATGCCTGCCTCTTAGCCTTCTAGGTCTCGCAGCGTAGGAAGAAACTTACTTGAATTGCTTTAAGTGACACTGGCCTAGTGTCACTTACTGATTAAACTGCGCCCCGCTTATGTATTTGCTAGCCAATTGTTTAGTCACCTTGCTTAATCTACACGGTATGAGCCAGCAACTATGTGATGACGATTTAGCAATTTATAAAACTCGGTACGATTACGTTGAGCAATTCGCGCCGCTTGTGAAACATTACCTGCGGTAATCTTTAATAATTTTGCTAAATAATCTCGCTCAAAATGATCACGTGCTTGCTGAAAAGACGGAAATTGAGTGGCATCATCACGCAAGGCATTCTTTACTAGACCGGCACTAATAACGTTTTCACTTGATAAGGCGACACTTTGCTCAACCACATTTTGCAGTTGTCTGATGTTACCTGGCCAAGGGGCACTAATTAGCAATTCCATGGCTTCTTGGCTGATGCTTTTTATCGGCATATTGGAACGAGCAACGGCTTGGTTTAAGAAGTATTGTACTAATAAGGGAATATCTTCCCGTCGCTGTACTAGGGGAGGTAATTCCAACTCAACAACATTGAGTCGGTAATATAAATCTTCTCTAAAGGTTTTGTCTTTAATCGCTTTGACTAAATTAACATGGGTGGCCGAAATGATACGCACATCGACTTTTATCGCTTGAGTACTTCCGACTGGCCTTACTTCTCTTTCTTGTAACACTCGCAGTAGCTTTACCTGAAAGCTTAATGGCATATCGCCAATTTCATCCAAAAATAAAGTACCGCCATGGGTTGCTTGAAATAAGCCTTGATGATTGCGAACGGCGCCAGTAAAGGCGCCTTTAACGTGGCCAAATAATTCAGACTCTAGCAGTTGCTCAGGAATCGCCGCACAGTTTATCGCGGTGAAAACTTGGTCTTTTCTGTTACTGGCTTGATGAATTGCTTTGGCTAGTAGCTCCTTGCCGGTACCACTTTGGCTATGGATAAGCACACTGAAATCACTAGTGGCTACTTGTTTAGCTTGTTGTAATAGCGAGGTCATCACAGTGCTACGACTAATAATATTATTGCGCCAACGCTCTGTTTCACAGGTTTTTTCACCACTTGATGGTTGTAAACGTATGGCTTTCTCAACGGTTTCTAGTAATTCTTGGCTTTCAAAAGGCTTAGTTAAAAAACTAAATACCCCTTGTTTCGTGGCGTTAATTGCATCCGGAATTGTGCCATGGGCAGTCATTATCACTACCGGCATATTCGGGTGTTGTACTCTAATTTGCTCGAATAAAGCCATGCCATCCATGCCATCCATACGCAAATCGCTAATGACCACTTGTGGAATGAAATGTTGCAATGTCCCTAACGCTATTTTGGCATTGGCGGCAGACTCAACGTTATAGCCGGCAGCGGATAGGCGAATACTGAGTAAACGTAATAGACTAGGATCATCGTCTACGATAAGAATTTTGGCAGAGTACTGGGTAACTGTTTGAGTGTTTATGCTCATAAATTTCTCTCTTAGGGGGCATAGCAAACGGATTAATTCTCGTTAAGTGAGCTCTCAGTTAAGCCGATTGGTCTTAGCCACGTTCATTAATATTTTGCTCTATTTGTTTGAGTAGCATTAGTTGTTGGTTAACATGGTTTAGTTGGTTATTTAATTGCTTAATCTCTGCGTGATGTTCATCGCTCTGCTGAGAAAACTTTTTACTAGAGCGGGCCTGTTTTTCCAATAAATATAACTGAGTATTTAGTTGATCTCTAAGTAACATGGTAAAGGCTACATTTTCTTTACTCATATTATTGCTGGCTAATAAATGTTCATTAAGTAGTCGTTTGGCTTTATAGGGTTGATGCAGTGGCGTATTGGCTAAACTATAAATTAAAATAAGCTTACCTTGGCTAAAGTTGACACCCTTTAACGGCTGATTTATTAAAACGTGCTGCTTTTGCTCTTCTGTCAAAACCTCTTGCTTGTTTAAGGTTTTTAACCATAAATAATACTGGCTATAATTGACGCCATCATTAGTCTTAGTGGCTGGCGGGGGCATTTGGCAAGCGCTGGCTAAGCTGGCTAAGAGGATAATTAGCCCCATCGATAGATATGGTCTAATCCAGCGAGGCGAGCCAGTGCTATATTTTACCGCTTTCGAGGTGATGAAAGTGCTAAGTATTTGTACCTTAAGGTTGTTGCTGTTCATCATTCATTATCTACTTGTGTATTAGGCAAGGTGATGGTGACACAGGCACCACTTTGAGTGGCGGTGTTTAGATTTTCTGCCGAGGTGATTTTTATACTGCCATTTAGGCGCAGTAATAGCTCTTTAACTATGGTAAGGCCTAAGCCACTGCCTTTTATTTGGCTGTTTTCTGGTGCTTGGCCTTGATAAAAGGCATCAAATACTTTGTCGGTAAGTGATAACTCTATCCCTGGGCCTTGGTCAATAATATTAATGGTTAAGCACTCCTTGCTACTGCTATACGTTATGGTGATATTACCGTTTATCGGTGAATACTTTATCGCATTCGACAAAATATTATCTAAAATTACACTCAGTTGTTTACTATTACTGTAAATAAAACTGGGCTTGTTAGTACACTTTAAGGTTAAACATTTTGACTTAATGTCGAGCTTTCTTACGTGGCAAACGTCGCTTATTAGCTGCGCTAGGTTTATTTTTTCTAAGCCATGTAAGCTGGTTGAATCTAGGACGATATTAAAATCGAGTAAATCTTCAATTAAACGTTGTAAACGATTAACACTGGCGCGAATAATAGCGCAAATTTCTTGTTGTTCCTCATTGAGTGGGCCAACGCTATTATCATAGATAAGTTCGCTGCCTTCTCGGATCGCCGCGAGTGGAGTTTTTAATTCATGGGATATATGGCGAATAAAACTCGATTTTTGTAATTCTAAGGAATGTAGACGTTGCCGCATGTTCTCTAAAGCATCGGCTATTGCTCTTATTTCGGCAGGACCATGCAAGCTAATTTCTTGTTCAAAATCACCTTGCTCTAGTCGTTTTATTTTATCAGTGAGCCGTTTTAATGGTGTGGTAATGAGGATAATGAACACACCTGCTATCAATAGTGTCAGAGGAATAATATATAAGCGCGCAAGAATATTATTGTTAATTTTTTCTGTGGTGCGGTGTATATCTAATACTTGCTGATTAATGACAACGTTGCTGCGTTGTTCTAGTTCTTTATTAATGAGGTGTAACCGCTTGAATTCTAATTGAATTTGATTTAACGATAGTGAAATTGCGCCAGCGCTATTTATCAAGGTATATATCCTCTCATTCTCAATTTTTAAGGCATTTAATAGCTCCTTTAATGCGATATCTTGCTGCATTAACATTGCTTCTTGAATGATGGCGGCTAATGATTTTTGCTGGCGTTGAAAGACGGTATGTAATTCATCATCTTTAAGCACTATATATTGACTGGCATAACGCTCAACTTTAGCAATGGTGTCATCAAGGCGACTATTGAGTTGGGTTAATTGTGCAACATGATATATAGCACTGGTACTTTGCTTGGCTAGTTGACTGACCTTATTTGCACTAAAAAGTAAAGCCATCACTAGAGGCATAGCAACAAAGGTAAAGCCAAGCAAGGTTAGCTTATTGATGGAAACATTATTAAGTAATGACTGACTAAAAAGATAAAACGACAGCAGCAGCTTATTTAGTCTCGCTTTACTTTTTCTGAGGTTGTTAAGGTTTGCCATGAAATTTTAGCCTGAACTCTACTGCAGTGAATCGAACTGTAGCTACTTTGTCTGAAAAATTAAGCAAAAACAAGGGTGTCTTTATTTTGAGACAGTTATGTATAGCTAAATTTCATTGTGTAAACCCTTGTAAATGCTTGGTTAATCATACTATGTGCATTGTAATTAGTGATAGTTGGCCATTAATTTTTTATTCTGTTGCTATATGGCGACAGTTTTACCTAGCTTTAGCAGGTAACATCTAGATCTCATCTTGTAAAATCCTTTTAAATCAATGTTATGACAATCATGGCACACTGTGTGCTTATGCTCAAACGATAATGAATTTAATCCGCGTTAATTAACGCTTTAATTTTAAACAGAGGATTACCATGAATAGTATCAGTTTAACGCACGTAACCGCATTTGTAGTTGCTGTAAGTATGGCGTCGTTTTTTGTCAATGCTGATGATGCACTAGCTCATAGTACAGATGATAACTCTGCGGTACAGGCAGCCCCCTCAGCCAAGGCACTAGTGATTGCAGAGGTGAAAGAGTCAGCTAATAAGTTTACCTTTACTTCATTAGATAATGATAAAGATGGCAAATTAAGTCAGCAAGAGGTTATGGCCGGTAACAATGCATGGTTAGTGAAATCTTTTCAGCAAATCGATAGTAACGCTGATAAAGCAATTACAGAGCAAGAGCTAGTCGACTTTGTCGCTAAAACTACGGCGAGTAAATAACGAGTTCAGCACAGTTTTAGGGGAGCTCCCAACCCATATCAATTTGTTTCGTTGTCATTCTTAAGGACAGAGAAAGGACTTAATATACTTGTTATACTCCACTCCCCTTCAGGCCGGCTACATTAGTAGTCGGCCTTTTTTATGTCTTTTGCATAAAAATAAGTTTAATTGTAGAGATACTGCGATAGACGGTAATCACTGATATATCCCCGCTACTTGATGCTTGGTAAACTAGAGCTAATTACTATAAAAGAGAATATTCAATGAACCCCCTATTTATCAAGGCATTTTTAGTTTCTAGTATTTTGATGGGTTGCTCAACAGCAACTAATACTACTGATGTTCTGCCCGCAGCTAAGACATTAAATAACGCGACTAGTGTGCAAACCGTACAAGAGTCACAAGATCTCCTACTTGCTAAGTGGCAAGGACCTTTTCAGGGCGTACCCGCCTTTGAGCAAGTGACCTTAACTGGGCTAGTGCCAGCGATGGATAAAGCCATGGCTGATAAATTGCTGGAAGTAGAACTCATTGCCAATAACACCTCAGCGCCTACTTTTGAAAATACCATAGTGGCTATGGAAAAAACGGGCGCAGAGTTAAGCCGACTATTCAGCTATTACGGTATTTGGCGTGCCAACAAATCTAGCCCAGAATTTAGAGCACTACAAGATGAGATAGCGCCAAAACTGTCGATGTTTTATTCAAAAATAAATCAAAATAAAAAGTTGTTTAAACGTATTTCTGCGGTGTATAACAGTGATGCAACTAAGGCGATGAGCCCGGCAAATCAGCGTTTAGTGTTATTAATGTATAATAGCTTTGCCCGTAATGGTGCGACCTTAAATGTGGCAGATAAAAAACGTTATGCAGACATCAATTTGCGTTTAGCCCAGCTGCAAACCAAGTTCGGTAATAATATTTTAGCGGATGAAGAAGGCTATGTACTGTATTTAGACAAGTCACAATTAGGTGGTTTACCTGAATCAATTATCAACGTGGCAGCAGCAGCAGCGAATGAGCGTGATCATCAAGGTCAATACGCCATAACCAATACTCGCTCATCAATGGATCCCTTTTTAACTTACTCAACAGAGCGTGAGTTACGCAAAAATGTATGGCACAGCTACTATAGTCGTGGTGATAATGGCGACCAGTATGATAACAATGCCATTATGGCTGAAATTTTACAGTTACGTCATGAACGTGTTGGTTTATTAGGTTATAAAAATTATGCGTCATGGCGCTTAGAAGACCGTATGGCTAAATCACCTGAAAATGCCATCGCCTTGATGGAATCAGTTTGGCCGGCAGCGATTGCCCGTGTCGAGGAAGAAGTTGCTGATATGCTTGCCATAGGCAAGAGACAAGATGGTATCGAGCAAATCCAAGCATGGGATTATCGTTTTTATGCTGAGAAAGTGCGTCAAGATAAATACAACTTAGACTCTGATGAAGTAAAACAGTATTTACAACTTAATAACCTGCGTGAAGCTATGTTTTATGTGGCAGGGCGTTTATTTAACTTTAACTTTACCGAAGTAACCGATGGCTCTGTGCCGGTATTTCATCAAGATGTGCGTGTTTGGGAAGTTAAAGATAAAACCTCAGGTGAGCATATTGGCTTATGGTATTTAGACCCGTTTGCGCGCAAAGGTAAGCGCTCAGGTGCATGGGCAACTACTTATCGGTCGCATACCACCTTTGACGGTAAGAAAAATGTCTTGTCTGCTAACAACTCCAATTTCTCTAAAGGCATCGCTGGACAGCCTACCTTGATTTCTTGGTCTGATGCGGAAACTTACTTCCATGAATTTGGCCATGCATTGCACTTTTTAGCCTCTAAAGTTGAGTACCCAACGTTGAACTCAGGCGTACGTGATTACACTGAATTTCAATCACAGCTATTAGAGCGTTGGTTATCTACCGATGAAGTCATTGATAATTACCTTGTGCATTATAAAACCGGCAAGCCAATGCCAAAATCGTTAGTGGCTAAAATTAAACAAGCAGCTACCTTTAATCAAGGCTTTAAAACCACGGAATATCTAGCTTCAGCTCTAGTGGATATGAAATTCCATACGGTAGACCCAACCGGTATTGATGTCGATAAGTTTGAGCGTGAAACGTTAGCTGCCCTTAATATGCCGAAGCAAATTGTGATGCGTCATCGTAGTCCTCAGTTTGGTCATATCTTTAGCAGCGAAGGTTATGCGGCTAGCTATTATGGTTACATGTGGGCAGAAGTATTAACCTCTGATGCGGCTGAGGCCTTTGCCCAAGCGCCAGGTGGTTTTTACGATAAAGAAGTTGCCGCTAAACTCGTTGAGCATTTATTTAGTGTTCGTAACGCGGTTGACCCAAGCGAAGCGTACCGCGCCTTTAGAGGGCGTAATGCGAGAGTTGAGGCGTTAATGCGTGATCGTGGTTTTCCAGTGAAAACTAAAAACTAAAGCTAAGTATGTTAAATAAGGGTAAATAGCGCTTAATTTTCAGGGTAAAAAAACTCGCTTCGGCGAGTTTTTTTATAATTATTATTCGTTGTTTTTATAGGCTTTTGTAACTAAAATTACTTTTTAAGAGTGGTTTTACCTATAAGAGTTAATTATTTTTTGATGCCTTAAATATATTCGCGCTATAATTTGTAAATAAATGTAAATATTTGTGCGGAATCACCTTTAAAGGACCTTAAATGAAAACCTTAACTCTATGTCTTGCCTGTGTAGGACTATCACTGTTGACGGCTTGTCAATCAACCAGTAAAGATTTGATGACTAAAAATGCTGAGGTGAATCAGCAAACTCAATATTTTGTCGAGGCTAAAATTTCCCTTGATAAGTTAAAGCAAGATATTAGTCAAGGCAGAAAAGAACAACTTGCTTATTTTGCTCCGAGCACCTTTAAAAAAGCGGTGGCTGAATTTGATAATGCCACTGAAGTGTATATGGATATAGGTAAAAACGGCGCTTCTTCTTTTAATGTTTTTCAAAGTGATACCGAACAATACCTGCAAGCCAAGCAAGAAATAATTAACTATATTGCCTTGGCACATCAAAAGCTTAAATTTTCATATAGCATTAAAGATACCGCGGAAAGCACCTTAGCCGAAACTTTTAAGCAACAGGCGTTTTTATCAGAGATTGGTGCGCCAAAAGTGTTTGTTAAAGATTATAGAAAAATTAGCGCTAGAGTAGATGATTTGGTTGAATACATTGATGAAGGCCAGGTTAGTACAGCGCAAGAAAAACAAACTAAATTACTTATCGATATGCAGGCACTAGAAGTTCGCACTGTGCGTTACAATTATTTAGGTCAACTTGATAGCGATATTGCTTATATCAAGAAAAAGCGTCTGGCCAAATATGTACCAATTAGCCATAAACAATTATTAGCGGCGCGCAGTCATGCGAATGCCATCATTACCGCTACTCCTCGAGCCAGCGCTGAGATAAAAGTTGCGGTAAAACTAGCTGAGTTTGAACTTGCCCATCTTTACCATATAGCGAAAGAAGTCAATGCCTTAAAGAAAACAAAAAGTAAATATTATGAGCAATATTTACTGGCTAAAGAAGCGCTGATACACACGGTAGGTGAATCATTAGCAATCGCTGATGTACGTGATTTAGCCATGAACAAACAAGTTGCAGCCATAGCATTGCAAGCGGGTACTATAAAGAGCAAGTTAACTACTGCTAAAGCTGCTGTGTTAGCACTGCAAAGTGATAGTAACCAATCATCGGCAGCAACGGAAAGCCTTAGAGCAGAGTTTAAAAGCCAATTGGTTAATTTAGATGCCAAATATGATGCCCTTGTTATTGAAAATTCAGCGCTAAATAAGCAATTACAACGTAAAGATATCGACTTGGTTCGTTTACAAGCTTATAAAGAAGCGGTCTTACAAATTGAAAGTAAACATGCTGTTGAAAAAGAGCTGGCAGTGCAGGTACAAGCTACCAAAGAAGCAGAGCAAAAAGTACTTGCTTTAAAAGCAAAAGCTCAGCAAGAGGCGTTAGCCTTAGCGGCAAAAGTTAAGCTGGAAGCGCAGCAAGCTGCTTTAGCATTGCAAGCACAAGCAAAAAAAGAGGCTGAGAAAAAAGCCTTAGCATTGCAAGCACAAGCCGCAGTTCAAACAGTGCCGGTAAGTCAGACAGCTGAGCCAGTAAAAGCGATTGCAACTAAGCTCGAGGTTGAAACTCCAGCGGTAAAGGTTGAGGTTGTTGAGGCAGTGGTTGAAAAACCCGAGAAGGAAAAAAATAACAACTAATCCTTAATAGTTAAGGGCGCTTAGTCGCTGGGGAAAATTGACTTTATCGAAATTAAAATAAACTAATAGGTTTTAACTAATCTAAGAGAAGCCGCAGTTAATGACTTAACAGCGGCTTTATTTTAGCGATAAGCATAGCTATTTAACGGATAGGCTTTTCTATCTCACTGATGCCTTCGTGCATCATTTCACTAACATATTCTAGCTTAGTGGCAATAACCGTTTGTGCATCAAACAAGCCGCGATTATAAAAATAAGCACCGACTTCTTTAGAGAAAAAATCTAATAAAAATTCGGCATCAAACTGACCCAAATCTTGGTCGAGTTCTTTGGTAAAGTAGTCTTGTATTTTACTCACTAGTTGCTCTGTTTCAGTGCTGGAAAACTTAATGGTGCTCATAATAAACCTGTAAGAGGAGACGATTTTTATGCTTCGTGGTATCTCCTTAGTATACCTAGCAAGGCAGTAAAGTTGTTAGTGGTATTTTATCGTTTAATAAAGCCATTTCAGGGTAAATACTGCGTTAATTCGTCTTAGTAATCGTATATTATCTGTGAGGTTTTGTCTAAAAAGTGTAAGTTTATTAATCTATTAGTAGACGAGTTACTATTATAGTGACATATTTATTTCACTTTTTAATGGACAATATAATAAGGATATTAATTTTTATGAAAGTCTCAAAATTATCAGCTCTAGTGGCTTTGCTGCTCTCAAATACGGTACTTGCCGAAAGTTATCAGTCTTTTTCGACAGTAAGTTACTCACATAGTCGTTATACATCTAATATGCCAGCGTATGATCTTTATAGTAAAAGTGACACTGATGCTGTTGCGTTATATAGCAAATATTACTTCGATGAAAGGCAGACACTCGGTCCGTTAAATGAGTTTGCTTATATCAATACTATTAGTAATCTTTATGTTTTAGTTGCCAATAGCAACACGGAAGTTTCTTCAGCATATAAATCTAGAGATTCTAACTCGGATTCAAGCGATAATAGTATTGCTATTGGCGGTCAATGGATAATTAATAATTTTATTTTTGGCGTAAACTATAGCTACTACAAGTCAGAAGGTAAGTGGACAGATTCCTATTTTAGTGATGGTAACGAAATCTCTTATGATAATAGTAGTAGTTATTACGCGGCTGAGATCGGCTACTTAATTTCAGACGACTTAGTCATAAGCGCTCATTATAATGATGGCGGTGATGGCGATGACTACTTTAGCTATAGTAGTAGCTATAACTGGCAACTTTCTGGTATGGATTATATTGGTTTTAGTTATAATGTTGATGAAGACTTTGATGTTCATCAGCTGTCATCTAAATACTTTTTTGGCATCGCAGAGCAAAGTTATATAGTGCTTGGCGGCGGCTATACCCTTGATAATAGAGATGTTGTATTCGTTGATGATTACTGGAGTGTCAATGCTAGTTATTATTATAATGATAGCACCTCAGTGTCAGTGACTTATAGCGATAATGATTTTTATAGCCTAGGTGCTAGTTATTTTATTAGCAACAACTATTCAGTGCAATTGGGCTATAATTCAGTGGCTAATAATAAAGATGAAAATGATTTTGATGGTTATTACTTGAGCTTTTCCGCACAATTTTAATTAAGTAACTAGTCCGACAGCACCAGCTAACAGCCACCGATACTTTGCTGTAACGGTGGCTTTTTCATTGAGAATTTACTAAGAAAGTGTGCCTAAATATAATCTACTGGCAGGGCAGTGGTATATTTAATCTCTTCCATCGCGAAACTCGAGCTAATATCAGAAAAGTCTACCTTGGTAATCAATTCCTTATAAAAGCGATCGTAAGCTTTCATATCTGGCACAACTACACGCAGCAAGTAATCAACCTCGCCACTCATACGGTAGCACTCGACAATTTCGGGGAAATCTTGCGCAACTTGGGCAAATTTTGCTAACCAAGCAGGGTTATGTTGATTGGTTTTTATCATAACAAAAATAGACAGGCCAACATTTAATTTTTCAGGGTCGGCTAAAGCAACGCGGCCTTTAATAATGCCAGATTTTTCCATCGCTTGAATTCGGCGCCAACAGGGGGTCGTTGATAGACCTACTCGCTCGGCGATATCACTGGTTGAAAGGGTGCAGTCTTTTTGTAAAATACTAAGGATATGCTTGTCGAAAGAATCCATTTGGTCACCTGGGTGCTTATAGAGAATATAAAACTAAATATTCATGTAATGTTAGCATTTTATTTCTTGTTATGACCAAGTTAACATTGAATAAGTACAACTTCTTTAGAAATACTTTTGCCGAGGGCTCTCGGTATTATCTTTTAAAAGTTCTGTTGATATCATTTTGTTGATATATAATAGCGCGGTGTTTTACGAGTAGATTAATCATGAAGAGTTTTAAAAAGTGGTGGCATACCGATTGCCCTTTTTGTCGAAAGGCTAGGTTGCTATTCATCTGGCTTATACTAATGTTAATTATAGATTTATTTTTCTTTCAATTGTTATTTTAGTGGCTAGCTAAGTCATTAAAATCATGCAGCTAAGTATGGGGGTAATATCATGGCAAATGGACTACTATGGAGTGATTCTCAAGAGATCGCTCTTGATCTAATGGAGCAACATGTTGATGTTGATCCCCTTAAGTTACACTTTACTGAATTAAGACTATGGGTGCTGGCATTAGATCGTTTTGAAGATGATCCGGAACATTGCGGCGAACGGGTACTTGAAGCTATTCAACTGGCTTGGATGGCAGAGATTGATTAATGCTTGGTTAATGCTAATAGATTAAGCTGCACTGATTGTTAGCCCAAAATAATAATGCCCTGCAGTGATAGCATGCCAAGGTAAAGCCGGTACTTTTCACCACAAAAAAGTAACTGATTTTTCACATAGTGGCATCGAAATATCTTTTTCAAATCTATTACCAATCGATTCCGTCAAATAGCGCTCATTTTTAACAAATTCAAGCATGCTCTTGCTTTTCAGCAGGGGTAATATCATCTATACTTTTGGCTGATTTCCATTATTCATCAAACATATAAGCAGTAAGTCAAATGCCCCAATCCAAACGCCCACTTTATATTCATTATGCTGGACCTTCATTATTAGAAACACCTCTACTTAATAAAGGCAGTGCCTTTAGCAAAGAAGAACGCGGTAATTTCAACTTAACTGGCTTATTGCCACCACGGTATGAAACTATTGATGAACAAGTTGAGCGGGCGTATCGTCAATACAGTTGCTTTAATAGTGACATTAATAAGCATATTTATTTACGTGCTATTCATGATAATAATGAAACCCTATTTTTTAAGTTAGTACAAAGTAATTTAACCGAAATGATGCCTATCATTTATACCCCGACGGTAGGAGATGCTTGTGAGCAGTTTTCGGATATCTATCGTAGCTCGCGTGGCTTATTTATTTCTTACGAAGATAGATTTAATATTGATGATATTTTACGAAATGCCACTAAAAATAAAGTTAAAGTCATTGTAGTTACCGATGGCGAACGTATCTTAGGTTTAGGCGACCAAGGCATTGGTGGCATGGGCATTCCAATTGGTAAGTTATCACTTTATACCGCTTGTGGTGGTATTAGCCCAGCCTATACTTTGCCTGTGATGCTTGATGTCGGTACTAATAATCAGAAATTATTAGACGATCCTATGTATATGGGCTCTCGACATAAACGTATCGATCAAGATTCCTATGATGAGTTTTTAGAGTTATTTATCAGTGCAGTTAAGCGTCGCTGGCCACAGGTGCTGTTGCAATTTGAAGATTTTGCTCAAGGCAATGCCATGCCTTTATTACAGCGCTATAGAGATAGAATTTGTTGTTTCAATGATGATATCCAAGGAACCGCTGCGGTTACTGTTGGCACTTTACTTGCTGCCTGTCGCAGTAAAGGCGAAAAATTATCAGAGCAACGTGTTGCTTTTGTTGGTGCCGGTTCTGCGGGTTGTGGTATTGCCGAACAAATTATCAGTCAGATGATAAGCGAAGGTGTTTCTGCGGAACAAGCGCGTAGCCAAGTATTTATGGTGGACAGGTTTGGTTTGCTAACCGAAGGTATGGCAGAGCTTAGAGACTTCCAACAAAAACTAGTACAAGGTAAAGAGGCTATTTCCGCCTGGAATGTACAAGGGGATTTCGCTTCACTTGTTGAAGTCATGCATGGTGCAAAACCTAATATATTGATTGGTGTTTCTGGGCAAGCAGGTTTATTTACCGAAGAGGTTATTACTGCGATGAAGTCACATTGTGACATGCCTATTATTTTGCCGTTAAGTAACCCTTCTCGTCAAGTAGAAGCTACCCCTAGCCAGGTGATTAATTGGACAAAAGGGCAAGTGATTATTGCTACAGGTAGCCCATTTGAGCCAGTTGAATATCAAGGTAAAACGTACCCTATTGCCCAGTGTAATAATGGTTACATCTTCCCTGGTATTGGTTTAGCGGTTGTTTCAGTAGGTATTACTCGCATAACTGATGATATGTTAAAAGTTGCTAGCGAAAAATTAGCCGCGGCTTCTCCACTGGCTAATAAAGAGTCTGATGAGCTATTACCACCGCTAACAGCCATTGCCCAATTAAGCAAAGACATCGCTTTTGCTATTGCTAAAGTTGCTTTTAAAGAAAACCTAGCGCTGGCAATGAGTGATGATGAATTGCGCGCTAAAATAGAGCGTAACTTCTGGCAGCCTGCTTACCGCCAATATCGTCGGACCAGTGCGTAAGGTCTCTAGCTAATTGCCATTGCGAGCTCTAAATAAACTAATGATGTTGCTGAGACGATATCATTAGTTTTTTACTGTTTTTTCGTCTATAATGCGCGCAAAATTTTAGCCGTTTTACCAATGGCTAAAGAGACATTTAAATTTTCAACTTAACTACATTAAATTAAGAGGGCTTATCATGGCTATCGAACGTACTTTTTCTATCGTAAAACCAGACGCAGTTGCTAAAAACTTCATCGGTCAAATCTACAACCGTTTTGAAACTGCTGGTTTAAAAATCGTTGCAGCTAAAATGATTCACTTAAGCAAAGAAAAAGCCGAAGGTTTCTATGCTGAACATAGTGAACGTCCTTTCTTTGGTGCTTTAGTTGAATTTATGACTTCAGGTCCTGTGATGGTGCAAGTGTTAGAAGGCGAAAACGCTGTTCTTAAAAACCGTGAAATCATGGGTGCTACTAACCCTGCTGAAGCACTTGCGGGTACTATCCGTGCTGACCTTGCTGATAGCATCGACGAAAATGCTGCTCATGGCTCTGACGCGGTAGCATCAGCGGCACGTGAAATCGCTTATTTCTTCTCAGACGACGAAATTTGTGCTCGCACTCGTTAATATTGCTTAACAGTTATTACTTTGTACAATCTTTTGCTCGCCAGTGCACACGTAGTGCTAGCGCCTTAATCTTGAACAAATTAGCGAGCTGTTAATGCAACATTAATTGCAGTGAATACAAAGGATTTTACTGAGCAATTAGTAAAATCCTTTTGTTATTTTAAGCGGATAATAATTCGCAGTAAAATAAGCCAGTAAAATTGCGATTGTTGCTTAAAAAGCGTACAATACGCGCCTTGTTTTTTAGACTGCTGTTAGCAGTAGTTTGATGTTAGTTATTGAGAGTTTTTTGTATGAGTGATGTAAGCGGTAAAATAAACCTACTTAATTTTGATCATAAAAGTATGCGTGAATACTTTGAGTCTATTGGCGAAAAACCCTTTAGGGCCGATCAAATGATGAAGTGGATTTATCACTTTGGTTACAGTGACTTTGAATTAATGACTAACATTAATAAGAAGTTACGGGAAAAACTACAGCGTAATTGTGTAATAACGGCGCCGGAAATTTCTGAAAAACAAGTGTCGGTTGACGGTACTATTAAATATTCATTAAGACTTGAAGGCGGCCAAGAAATTGAAACCGTATGGATCCCTGAAAATGGTCGTGCCACCTTGTGTGTCTCCTCTCAAGTTGGTTGTGCATTAGAGTGCACCTTCTGTGCTACCGCCCAGCAAGGCTTCAATCGCAATTTAACTGTGGCTGAAATTATTGGCCAAGTATGGCGTGTTGCCAATGATATTGGTGCAACCCGCATTACCGGTACTCGTCCTATTACCAACATTGTTATGATGGGAATGGGAGAGCCGCTATTAAATATGAAAAATTTAATCCCGGCACTGGATACCATGTTGAACGATTTAGGTTATGGTTTGTCTAAGCGTCGAGTGACGGTCAGTACTTCCGGTGTTGTTCCTGCGTTAGACATGCTTAAAGAAAAAATTGATTGTGCTTTAGCTATCTCAATTCATGCGCCAAATAATAAGTTACGTGATGAATTAGTGCCAATCAATAAGAAATATCCCTTGGAAGATTTTCTTGCCGCAGCCGGACGATATATTGATGGCTCAAAAGCAAACAAACAAGCAACTATTGAATATGTCATGCTTGATCATGTTAATGACAGTACTGAACAAGCACACGAACTGGCTCATGTTTTAAAAGGCTTGCCGAGTAAAATTAACTTGATTCCTTTTAACCCATACCCAGGTTCACCTTATAAGCGCTCAAGTAACTCTCGAATCGACCGTTTTGATAAAGTATTGCAAAGTTATGGCTTAACGGTAATTACTAGACGTACACGTGGTGGTGATATTGATGCCGCTTGTGGTCAGCTTGCCGGTGATGTATTAGATAGGACTAAGCGTAGCGCTTTTCTTAGCGCTAAAAACAGCGCAAAAAATGCTGAAATAAGTTCATTGAAAGATCAGGCTAAAGCTGACACTATCTCTATCAAAGTAGTTTAAGCATTAGGGTATTGTTTTTAGTGAAAAATAGTACCAACTTCATTAATGTAAGCTTACAGTTGCAACTTTACCAGCTGCAATGAAGAAAAATGTTCAAGAGCCAGGCGCTTGCTTGAGTAATAGCTGACTGCTGGCATTGAAAACAACGATGTTATTGGCTATTTAAGCTATTTGAAAATGATCACTAAGTTAGTGAGTTTGCTATGACAATAAGAGGCGGTCAACACCTTGCATATTATGGATAAAGCTATGGCTAAATATATTCTCCCGACAATTTTGACTGTGGTTTCAATGTCGCTGTTAAGTGGTTGTGTTACCCAAAGTTTTGAAAATAATCAGCCCATCGTAAGAAACAAAGCTAATCGAGATGAAATGGCGGCAACTCGTGTTTCTTTAGGCTTAGGTTACCTAAGAATGGGCAACATGTCTCAAGCTAAGTTCAATTTAGACAAAGCGAAAAGATTCTCTCCAGACTTAGTACAAGTACATACTGCCTTCGCTCACTACTATGAAACAGTAGGTGAAAGTAAGCTCGCCATTGCGTCCTTCGAACAAGCTTTAGCTATCCAAGCCGACAGTGCGGACACTCTAAATAACTATGGGGTGTTTTTATGTCGACAAGGTAAAGTTGATGCTGCTGAAGTTCAGTTTTTAAAAGCGATTGCTGTGCCAAGTTACATATTGGTATCACAAAGTTATGAAAATCTTGCCTCCTGTTATTTACAAATTAATGACTTTGAAAAAGCTGAAATGTATTTTCATAAAGCTATATTCCATAGCCCAAATAGAACAAAAAGCTTGTTACAAATGGTACGGTTGCAATATGCCATGGCAAATTACCAAGAAGCTAAGCGATTTTTACAAAAATTTGAACGTCATACCCAGCGATTTACGGCTGACTCACTTGCACTCGCTTATAAATTATATAGGCAGTTAGGTCAGCGGCGTACCGCAAGTAATTACGCGAATATGCTAGTGAAAATGTATCCGCAATCGTGGGAGAGTAAGCAATATCTACTCAATAACTTAAACTTTATTGAAGCGGATGATTTAGCGAGAAGGTATCAAGTTAGCCAGAAAGGAAAATATCCTCAGTTATTCCCCGCTAGCAATAAACGTGTAGTAAAACTTTCGCCTAGAAAAGTAGGCGACTCGCCATATACCACCAGTGTTAAAACAGCTAGTTTAACTAAAAATAGTAAGGCCCTAGTAGAGGTGGCGCAAGTACCTACAAGGTTAATGACTGCTACGACTGCTGGTACATCCGCATTGACTATGATGCCAGCCACACTTGGCTCAGGAAGTGCTTTGCTTTCTGCTACAGTAGTGGCAACGGTAGCAGCGGCTAGCACGCCGGTCAGTCAAACTAGCGTAGCCAACCCTGAGGAAATGACAGCTATAGCAGCAGCTGCCCCTGTAGTAACTACCAGCACAGTAACTGCCCCTGTAGTAGCTACCAGCGTAGTAGTCGAACAATCGCTATTTAATACCATTGAACCGACTTCAACTCAGCCTATAGCGGCTACACGTGATGTGCCTTTACCGGAAGCGTTACCTCAACAACTTGCCGCCGAGGTTATAACGCCAGCATTGATAACGCCTGAACTAGCAATAACTAAAGAAGCAAGGTATGTCGTGGCTCCGATGATCTCAGTCGATGCTAAAGATGTTTTGCACACAGTCATTTCAGGTGAAAATCTTTACAATATATCGATGAAATATAACGTTAAGCTAAAAGCATTACGAAAGTGGAATAATATCTCTGAAAAAAATAAAATCCATGCAGGTGATAAGCTCTATGTGGTTGACCCTCTAACAGTGAAAAATATTAATGATTAATGATGTAACCCCTACTGGAAAACCAGATAAAGAACAACAAGGTGATATTACCGAACCAGTCACCGATCAAATTCGCGACAAAATCACCGAGCTAAGTGAAGACATGGAAATGGTGAGCCCGGGAGCTATGTTGCGCGACGCTCGAAAAGCGTTATCACTCTCACAAGAATATATCACCAGTAAGCTGAACTTTAAGGTAGCTCTGGTTAACGATATGGAACACGATATTTTTGACCCTTTAATACCGGTTACTTTCACTCGAGGTTACCTGGTTAATTATGCTAAATTAGTCGCCGTTGACGTAGATGATGTCTTGGCCAGGTATGATGCACTTGATGCTGCTAATATTCAACGTAGTGAAATGTTGAGCTTTTCTAATGAAACCACGAAGCAAGCTGAGCATAGTCGTGTTATGTGGTTAAGCTATCTTATCGTGGCTGTATTAGTCGGTTTGACCGTTTTATGGTGGCAGCAAGATAGTGACCAGCAAGCGGCTGGTGCTGTCAATGTTAGCGCAAAGTCTTTAGCCGTTAACCTGGAAAATACGAGCGAAGAGCGAGAAAGTGCAGCGATTGTGCTTAACCCTTTAAGTGAACGACCCACTTTAGTTAATAGCCAAGTTCAAGCCATGGCCAAGAACAACAAAACTGAACTAGTGTCGCACCCTGAGAGTGAGCCTGTTATTGTTAAAGATACTCAGCTTTCATCTGCAGTAATAGCAACAAGTGAGGTGTCACCATCCCAGGAGCCAGAGATAAGTACTGCAGTGTTTACTTTTATTGGTGATTGCTGGGTAAATATTTTTGATGCTACCGGTGAGCGAATTGCTTGGGGTGTTAAAAAGTCAGGTTATGTGATGACTATTGAAGGTAAGGCGCCACTGCGTATTACCGTCGGTAAACCTGAGTTAACCAGTATTGTCTTTAATGGCCAGCCCGTAGACATGTCTGCGTTTGCTGTTGGAAATATTGCTAAATTTAATTTACCCATCATCGCTGAATAGCTACTGTTGAATAGTTATTAATACTTACTTTTGAGTTTAGTTACTACCCTTTATATAAAGAAAAATTATGTTTAAAGAATCTCCAATTATACGTCGTGTCTCTCGCCAAATTATGGTCGGTAATGTACCGGTTGGCGGCGGTGCCCCTATTACTGTGCAATCAATGACCAATACCTTGACCACAGATGTTGACGCGACCGTGGCGCAAATAAATGCGCTGGAAGCGGTTGGTGCCGATATAGTACGGGTAAGTGTACCAACAATGGATGCTGCTGAAGCGTTTCGTGCCATTAAAAAGCAAGTGAATGTGCCTTTAGTCGCTGATATTCACTTTGATTACCGTATCGCGCTAAAAGTTGCTGAGTACGGCGCTGACTGTTTACGTATCAATCCAGGTAATATTGGTCGGATTGATAGAGTACGCAGTGTGGTTGAGTGTGCTCGAGATAACAATATCCCCATTCGCATTGGCGTTAATGGCGGCTCCTTAGAGAAAGATATTCAAGAAAAGTATACTGAACCAACAGCTGAAGCTTTGTTAGAATCGGCTATGCGTCATGTCGATATTCTCGATAAATTAAATTTTCATGAATTTAAAGTCAGTGTTAAAGCGTCTGATGTCTTCCTTGCAGTTGAGTCTTATAAGTTACTGGCTAAACAAATTGATAACCCATTACACTTGGGCATCACAGAAGCTGGTGGCTTACGTTCTGGTTCGGTAAAATCGTCCGTTGGTTTGGGCATATTATTGGCACAAGGCATTGGTGATACTATACGTATCTCTCTTGCCGCCGATCCGATTGAAGAAATTAAAGTGGGCTTTGATATTTTAAAGTCGTTGAAATTACGCAGTCGTGGTATTAACTTGATTGCTTGCCCAAGTTGTTCTCGGCAAGAGTTTGATGTGGTGGCAACGGTCAATGCTTTAGAGCAGCGTATTGAAGATATTATGACGCCGATGGATGTCTCTATCATTGGCTGTATTGTTAATGGTCCGGGGGAAGCTATGGTGTCAGACTTAGGCTTAACTGGCAGTAGTAAAAAAAGTGGCTTTTATTTAGATGGCATACGTCAAAAAGAGCGCTTTGATAATAATAACCTTGTTGATCAACTGGAGCAGCGTATCCGTGCCAAAGCACACGCGATAAATGAACGCGAAGATGAAAAGAATAAAATTGACTTTAAGTCAGTCGATTAACTGCCGATAATAACCCGTGATTTTACGCGAAGCTAAAGGCTAAACACTAGATTATTTAGCCTTTATTCGCATTAGTTTATTAGCGCTCTGTTATTAGGTATACTGCGCGCTGCGCAATTTAACACAGCACTTAACCTATCCATTATTAATTTAACCTAATGCTAAAGATTTCGCCTTAAATGGTCAGTCTTTAGGATTATAAAATTAAAAGAAAGAGAGACCCCTCAGTGGCTAAACAAAAGGCTCTACAAGCAATTCGTGGCATGAATGATTGCCTCCCAAGTGAAACTCCTATTTGGCAAATGGTTGAAGCGGTACTGCGCCGCGTTGCCAGTAATTATGGTTTTGCTGAAATTCGCATGCCAATTGTGGAGTCAACTGCATTATTTAAACGTGGTATTGGTGAAGTCACCGATATAGTTGAAAAAGAAATGTACACCTTTGATGATCTTAACGGTGATAGCTTAACGCTACGCCCAGAAGGCACGGCGAGTTGTGTTCGTGCGGGTGTTCAACATGGCTTATTGTATAACCAAGAGCAACGCCTTTGGTATATGGGGCCAATGTTTCGCCATGAAAGACCACAAAAAGGTCGCTATCGCCAATTTCATCAATTTGGCCTGGAAGCCTTTGGTATAGCGACTGCTGATATAGATGCTGAAATTATTATACTGACCGCACGTATATGGAAGGAACTTGGCATCAATGAGTTTGTCACACTAGAGTTGAACTCGTTAGGTTCAAACGATGAACGAGCAAATTACCGTGTGGCATTGATTGCTTATTTAGTTGAACATGAGCATTTACTTGATGAAGACTCTAAACGTCGTATGCACACCAATCCGTTAAGAGTATTAGACAGTAAAAACCCACAAGTTCAACAAGCACTTGCTAATGCGCCTAAGCTATCCGATCATTTTGGTGAAGAAACGCAAGCGCATTTTACTAGCCTTTGTGCTCGTTTAGATGCAGCTGGTATTAATTATGTATTAAATGAGCGTCTAGTACGTGGTTTGGATTATTATAATCGCACCGTATTTGAATGGGTTACTACAACTTTAGGCGCCCAAGGTACTATTTGTGCGGGTGGCCGCTATGATGGTTTAGTTGAACAACTTGGTGGTAAAGCAACGCCAGCTTTTGGTTTTGCCTTAGGTATTGAACGCATAATTTTAATGCTCACAGAGTTAGATAAAGTCACCAATACTCGCCCGCAAGTTGATGCTTATGTGGTGATCTTAGGTGATGACGCGCAAGTGATAGCAAACAAATTAGCGGAACAATGGCGTGATCAAGTACCTGATATTAGATTGCAGTGTCACTGTGGTGGTGGCAATATGAAAAAACAATTAAAACGTGCCGATAAGTCCGGCGCACAAATCGCGTTAATATTGGGTGATGATGAAATTGCTCAACAGAAAATTATGGTGAAATACCTGCGCGGTCAAAAAGAACAGCAAAGCGTGGAATTTAACCAAATTTCGAGCTTGTTAACTGAATTAATTTAAGGGCGTTAAGCCAGGGTGAAGTAGTGGAAATTTATCAAACGGAAGAACAACAAGTCGAAGCCATTAAAGGTTACTGGCAAAAAAATGGTAATACTATTGTGGCTGGTATTGCCTTAGGTTTTGCTGGTTTTGTCGGTTTTAACTTTTATCTAGATGATAAACTTGAGCAAGAGCTAGCCGTATCTGATAGTTATCAAACGCTTATGGAGCAAAGCGGTAAAGACTTTGCAGCTTTTACTGCGAATGGTGAAAAATTTATCAGTGAACATGGTAACAATAGCTATGTATCTTTAACGGCATTGGCGCTAGCAAAAGAGTCAGCTTCACATAAAGATTGGACTCAAGTTGAAAAACAACTAACCATTGCGATAGAGTCAGCGCCAACGGATGGTATTAAAGCAATTGCCAGTTTACGCTTAGCACGAGTTCAAGTGCAACTTGAGCAATATTCGCAAGCCTTTACTACTTTAAATAACAACTTACCGGTATCATTTACCGCAGCTATTGAAGAAATCAAAGGTGATGCGTATTTACAACAAGGTAAAAAAGACCTTGCTCGTAATGCCTATCAAGCGGCACTTGCGGCTAACGGTATAGCGACCAGCCCCAATTTACAAATTAAATTAGATGATTTAGCCCAAGTAACTACTTTACCAACGACTAAACTAGTCGTTGCAGAATTGGTAGCTACTGAGTCTGAAGGTAAGTAACTTATCCCGTTATTTGCACAATCATTTATTTTAGTTAAAAGGCAGACTATGCGTTATTTTGATAGTAAATTTTTTAAGGGCCTGAGTGTTAAAAAAGCACTGGCCATTGTCTTGTTGTCGGCAAGTTTATTTGCTTGTTCTTCAAATGATGATGAAGACCCTAGTACCAAGGTGGCAGAACTCTCAGCATTAGATAATGCTTTTGATGTGGAAGTATTATGGGAACGTAGCGTTGGTGATGGTGTTGATGATTATTTTTCTCGGATAAAACCTATTGTTGCTTATAACAAAGTCTATAGCGCAAGTCGTATGGGTGACGTTATTGCCTTTGATAAAGACAGTGGTAAAAAAGTTTGGCAAGTTGACTTAAGTGACATTAATAACGAACGCAGTTTCTGGGATAGCCGAGTTTCGGCTTTAGTTGCTGGTGGTCCGACAGCTGGGCTTAACAAAATATTTTTGGGTACTGAAAACGGTGAAGTTTTCGCCTTAGATGCAGAAACGGGTGCCTTGGTTTGGCAAGCAAAAATACGGGGTGAAGTGCTCACTCCGCCAGCCTTAGATTCAGGTATCTTAGTGGTGAACTCAGCTTCAGGCTTAATTAAAGCTTTTAACGCCAATACGGGGGAAGAGCTGTGGAAAGTTGAGCAAGATGTTCCCGCACTTACACTGCGCGGTATTAGCACGCCGGTAATCGCCTCTGGTGGTGTCTTGATTGGCTCAGGCAAGGGTGAACTTTCCGTTTACATACTTGAGAAAGGCCAAGCAGGCTGGACTACAGAAGTTGGTGAAGCGACCGGTTCCACTGAATTACAGCGAGTTATTGATGTTGACTCAGCGCCGGTGGTTTTTGGTGACAAAATTTATGTTATCTCTGCTCGTGGCAACCTTGTTGCTATTGAATTAAAATCAGGGCGCATTTTATGGAAACGCCAATATTCATCATATAGACAAATTGCTGTTTATCGTAATGACATTTTTATTACTAATACTAGTGGTCACGTTTATGCCCTTAACCGTATTAATGGCATTGAACGCTGGAGTAATGTGGAGTTAACAAACCGTAGTGTTACGGGGCCAGCTGTGGTGGATAAATACATTGTTGTTGGTGATTTTGAAGGTTACTTACATTGGCTTGATCAAGAAACCGGTGAAATTGTTTCTCGCCATAAAGTTGATGGCAGTGGTATACATTCAACACCAACAGTGGTTGATGATATCTTGTATAGCCAATCTCGTGATGGAGACTTACAAGCTATCATTACACCAATAATTGTCAGTGTGGCGCAATAAGTCGCACTTTTTTAGCGGCTTTATTTTCGAACCTAGCCGCTAAAATGAATACCAATTAAATTAGTTTTGTTTTCACTCAGTGAGAATAAAACTATTTGATTTGGTATACTAACGGCTCCTATGCTAAGTGCATCAGGAGCCGTTACTTGTTTTTAGCAGTATCATTTTTAGTCATATCATTTTAAGCTAAGTAAGCTAAGAC
Organism: Colwellia sp. MT41; assembly: GCF_001444365.1. Lineage (NCBI taxonomy): Bacteria > Pseudomonadati > Pseudomonadota > Gammaproteobacteria > Alteromonadales > Colwelliaceae > Colwellia > Colwellia sp. MT41. Next base: position 3,442,959 of record NZ_CP013145.1, on the reverse strand, counting down.
AGTTACTTATTATTAGTGGTATTTAGTTTTTATTTGTTTGCAAACCATGCATTACTCGCTTGTATGGTGAATTTTTGAGGTGCTCATGCTTCCTGTAGTTGCTCTTGTTGGCCGTCCTAATGTCGGAAAATCAACGTTATTTAACCGTTTAACCCGTAGTCGTGATGCACTTGTCGCTGATTACCCAGGTCTTACTCGCGATCGCCAATATGGCAAAGCTGTAGTAGAAGAACATCCATTTATTGTTATTGATACCGGTGGTATCAATGGTGATGAAAAAGGCATTGATGTTCTTATGGCCGAGCAGTCATTGGTGGCAATTGAAGAAGCCGATGCGGTACTCTTTTTGGTCGATGCTCGAGAAGGCTTAACCGCTGCAGATCACGGTATTGCCGAATACCTGCGTAAGCAAGATAAAAAAGTATTCTTAGTGGCCAATAAAATCGATGGCATTGATGGTGATTCAGCCGTAGCCGAATTTTACGCTTTAGGTTTAGGTGAACATGTTTACCAAATTGCTGCAGCACACGGTCGTGGAGTTACGCAACTATTAACACTGGCACTAACACCTCATATTGAAGCCCTAGCGAACCCAGTTCAGCCTAAAGTGGAAGGTGAAGAGGATGATGGGTTTGCTGTAGAAGAAGAGGTAGAGCTAACTGCAGAACAACTGGCTAAAAAGCTTGAAGATGAGCCAAAAGAAAATGACAAAATAAAACTAGCTATTATTGGTCGCCCTAATGTGGGTAAATCAACCCTTATTAACCGTATTTTGGGTGAAGAGCGTGTTGTTGTTTTTGATATGCCCGGCACTACTCGTGACAGCGTTTATATTCCCATGGAACATAACGGTCGAGAGTACACCTTAATTGATACAGCCGGTATTCGACGTCGTAAAAACGTTACCGATGTAGTAGAAAAATATTCTGTCATTAAAACCTTACGTGCCATTGAAGACGCTAATGTTTGTTTACTTCTCATTGATGCTCAAGATGGCATTAGCGATCAAGATTTAAGCTTATTAGGTTTTATTCTCGAAGCAGGGCGCTCATTAGTTTTAGTCGTTAATAAATGGGATGGTTTGGCAGAGCATCAAAAAAATCGTATTAAAACTGAGTTAGACCGACGTTTAGGCTTTATTGATTTTGCCCGTATACACTTTATCTCAGCATTGCATGGCACAGGTGTTGGTCACTTATATGAGTCAGTGGAAGAAGCGTTTGTTTCAGCAACTAAGCGTATCTCTACCGCTATGGTTACTAAAATACTCGATATGGCGACTTTTGATCACCAACCCCCAATGCACCAAGGCCGTCGAATTAAACTTAAATATGCCCATGCGGGTGGTTATAACCCACCTATCATTATCATTCATGGTAACTTGGCGAAGAAATTACCCATGTCTTATAAACGTTATTTAATGAATTACTATCGTAAGTCGTTAAAAATGATGGGCACCCCGATTAGAGTTCAGTTTAAAGATACCTTGAATCCCTTTGCCGGTAAGAAAAAGTTAACCTATACCCAGCAGAAGAAAATTGCTCGATTAACACAAGGTTATAAAAAAGATTAAACTTTGCTAACCGTTATCATTGCAACGGACACAAAAGTGTCTGTTGCAATTTTTGTCTGATTTAATTAAGGTAATAGCTACACTTCACACTTAATTTTATTGAAAATATGGCTGGAAAAGTAATTGTAACCGATGCAACTAAACCCTCTGCTCGTCACTTAGCTTTTTTAAAAGCGGGTGCAGCTATCACTATTGATATAGCAACCCCTGCTGGTCAAAAAAGAAAGTTCCATACTTTTTATATTGGTTACTCGCCTAAAAAATATGTACTCATTGAATTTCCTGATGCAAGCAAGCTAGGCGCATTTTCTCAATATATTTGTCAAGGTACAGTGATCACCGTGCGTGGTCTTATTGAAGGTCGCGATGGTGCTGCGGTTGCTTTTATTAGTATTATTAGACAAACTTTGCAAATTCCCTCACGTATTATGGTGTTAGACATCCCTAATAAGGTCACCTTACAACAATTACGTTCCTCTGTGCGTATCGATACTCATATTCACGCGAAAGTAAAAATAGATGGTGTTTACTGGCAAACGACCATGACCAACATATCAGTTGATGGTGGTCAGCTAGATATTATTAATGGCGAAAAGTTGCTGTTGGCCGAAGATAAAATAATCGAGATTGTCGTGGTAATGGGCGAAGGGGAAAGTAACCTTAAACTCAACGCCACTATTTGCAATATTAAACAACAAATTGATGGTGTATCTTTTGGTGTTAAATTCAACCAAGTGAGTAAACAACAAGTCATTGAATTACTTTATCAAGGGCTAGCACAGGATAACTAATTTAACCTGTCCTTAACTTATCCAAAGTTCAGGTTAACTTACAAAGCTTAGATTACCCTAGCATTAATATGACCATCGCTTAACTGCACGCTTATTTCGTCACCCTTACTCACCTGAGCAACCTTAGTAATAACGGCATTGTTTTTATTGCGCGTGACGCTGTAGCCTCGTGCTATCGTCGCTAGCGGGCTAACAAGTTGTAATTGCTCAAGCAAATGCACAAAGCGTTCACTTTTATGCTGTAAAGTGTTTTGCATAGCTTGGCTAATTCTCTGCTTATTTAGGCGGACTTGTTGTTGCTGTAATAGAATTACCTTTGCTGGAGATTGCTGTAATAATCGTTGGCTAAGTTGCGCCGGTTTACCTTGTAGCTGGACCATATTACGCTTCATCACTTGCTTTAAACGTAACGCTAATTCATCGGCTTTTTGTTGCTGTAATTGTAACTGTTGCTCGGGGTGTACTTGCGATAACCTGTGCTGTAAATAACTTTTTTCATTGCCTAAATGCGCTAGTGTCCCTTGTAGGGCTTTAATTAACCGCTGTTTAAGCATAACTACATGGTTAAGCAACTCATTACTATCGCTTGATACTAACTCAGCGGCAGCAGAGGGGGTGGCGGCTCGTAAATCAGCAACATAGTCACTTAGCGTGGTATCAATTTCATGGCCGACGGCGCTAATTACCGGCAGAGCACTTTTATAAATGGCCCGCACGACACTTTCTTCATTAAAGGGCCATAAATCTTCTAAAGAGCCACCACCTCGACCAACAATGAGGACATCACATTCTTGGCGGCTATTGGCCGTCTCAATGGCATGACAAATGTCGCCTTGCGCATATTCTCCTTGCACTAATGCTGGGTAGATAATCGCTTTGATATTGGGATTACGACGTTTGAGTACCGTTAAAATATCTTTCACCGCTGCGCCAGTTGGCGAGGTGATAATGCCAACACAATTGATATGTGCAGGTATTTCTTTTTTATGGCTTAAGTCAAATAAACCTTGGGCGTTCAGTTTGTTTTTTAATTGTTCAAACTGCTGACGCAAGATACCAGTACCGGCATCTTCCATATGTTCGATAATTAACTGGAAGTCTCCGCGCGGCTCATATAAAGATACTTTAGCGCGCACTAAAACTTGTTGGCCATTCTTAGGTGTGGCACCATTACTTAATCGAACTCGTCTATTACTGCCCTTAAACATGGCACATTTTACTTGTGACTTGGCGTCTTTCAATGATAAATACCAATGACCTGAGCTGGCGGCGATAAAGTTAGATACTTCACCGGTTAACCACACCGTATTTAGTTCACTTTCCAGTATAAAGCGTACTTTTTTAGTTAATTCGCTGATTTGTAAAATATGCTGTTGGCTCATAATGCAGAGGTAATAGTAGTGTTTTAGGCGGATAGCTAGCTAGTATATCAAGTCTAATAAAATAATATCGAACTCATCATTTCAAAGGTAGCAGCCATATTTAGCCAAGTAGTTATACTTTCAAATAAATATTATATTTTTGCTAGTTATGTTAGATAAGTTGACACATCTGTCAATTATTAGCTAAGAGGCTAATAATTCAAATTATATTCTTCTAAAAGATATATTCCGGTACTTTTTTTTCGATGTTTTATGGTGAGTTGATAAAAGTTTAAAAAAATAGGTTTACCTAAAACAAGAAAACGGTTAAAATTCTGCCGCAATATTCACTCCCTAACCAACCTTTTTAGAGAGATGTTGCGATGCTAAGAATTGCCCAAGAAGCTTTAACTTTTGATGATGTGTTACTTATACCTGCCCATTCAAAAGTACTCCCACACACGGCTGATTTAAAAACTAAATTAACCCGTAAAATTAATTTAAACATACCGATGATTTCTGCGTCTATGGACACAGTGACAGAAGCGCGTTTAGCGATCACGTTAGCGCAAGAAGGTGGTTTAGGTTTTATTCATAAAAACATGACCATTGCCGAACAAGCGCAAAATGTTTCTCAAGTGAAGAAGTATGAAAGTGGCATAGTCTCAGAGCCAGTAACAGTAAATAGCAACTTTACTATTGAACAAGTCATGCACAAAGTCGATGACTTAGGTTTCTCCGGTTTCCCGGTTGTTGATGATGACAACAACTTAGTTGGTATCATCACCAGCCGTGATTTACGTTTTGAAACGGATTTAAGCAAACCGGTATCGTCACTAATGACAGTAAAAGAAAAGTTAGTGACAGTAAAAGAAGGCGCAGCACGCGAACAGATTCTAGGTTTAATGCACAGTAACCGTATTGAGAAAATCTTAGTGGTTGATGATGCTTTTAAGTTAGTGGGTCTTATTACCGCAAAAGATTACCAAAAAGCCGAAGATAAGCCAGACGCTTGTAAAGATGAATTTGGTCGTTTACGTGTTGGTGCTGCTGTTGGTGTTGGTGCCGGTACCGATGAACGTATTGATGCCTTAGTTGCTGCCGGTGTAGATGTGTTATTAATTGATACGTCACACGGTCACTCTCAAGGTGTATTAGATAGAGTTAAAGAAACACGTAATAAATATCCTGATTTGCAAATTATTGCCGGTAATGTTGCCACCGCATCGGGTGCAAAAGCTATGGCTGATGCCGGTGTTGATGCTGTTAAAGTAGGTATTGGCCCAGGATCAATTTGTACCACGCGTATTGTTACGGGGGTTGGTGTACCACAGTTAACGGCCATTTCAAATGCTGTTGAAGGCTTGAAAGGTACCGGAATTCCAGTGATTGCTGACGGTGGTATTCGTTTTTCCGGTGATATTGCTAAAGCCTTAGTTGCTGGTGCACATTGTGTCATGGTCGGCAGCCTGTTTGCAGGCTCGGAAGAAGCTCCTGGTGAAGTTGAACTTTATCAAGGTCGTTACTATAAATCATATCGCGGAATGGGCTCTTTAGGCGCAATGGCGCAAAAAGATGGCTCAAGCGATAGATATTTCCAAAAATCTGATGGTGAAGCTGATAAATTAGTGCCAGAAGGTATTGAAGGTCGAGTGGCTTATAAAGGTCCAGTGGCAGCTATAATTCATCAGCAAATGGGTGGTTTACGTTCATCCATGGGCTTAACTGGCTGCAAAGATATTGAAACCATGCGTACCAAACCTGAGTTTATGAAAATTACCTCTGCAGGTATGGGTGAGTCACACGTACATGATGTAACAATCACCAAAGAAGCTCCTAATTACCGTACAGGTTAGTCGAATAGCTTATTTCTGTGCTAGTTAATCACAATAGCCGCAGCAGAAGTACTCACTGACTAGCGTCAGCTCCGTGCTTCTTCTTTGCTCTAGTGCTAACTAGCTTTGAACTAAACTATTCTTGGTCTCTTAATTACAATTAAGAAGATAACAAATTCAAATAGGCTGAGCTCGAATCTCACAAGAGAAAGCTCAGCCTTTTTACTTAATATACACCGCTCTAAATGAACGAGCGTTAACAGTAGGAAAACAACATGAGTAAAGACATTCATGATCACCGCATACTAATATTAGATTTTGGTTCTCAATACACTCAGCTTATTGCCCGTCGCGTCCGTGAAATTGGCGTTTTTTGTGAGCTTTGGGCTTGGGATGTAACCGAAGAGCAAATTAAAGGCTTTAACCCAACTGGCATTATCCTTGCTGGTGGCCCAGAGTCGGTAACGGAAGCTAATTCACCACGTGCACCTGAATATGTATTTAATGCGGGTGTGCCAGTTTTAGGTATTTGTTACGGCATGCAAACCATGGCCGAGCAACTTGGTGGTGGTGTTGAAAGCTCTGACCATAAAGAATTTGGTTATGCTGCGGTTGAGCTCGTTACTCAGTCTGCGTTATTCAACAAAGTTGAAGATAGCGTGGGTGATAACGGTAATGCCTTACTCGATGTTTGGATGAGCCACGGCGATAAGGTCTCAAGTCTTCCAGACGGTTTTGTTACGGTTGCAAAAACGGCAAGTTGTGCTTATGGCGCAATGGCCAATGAGAATAAAAAATTCTACGGTGTGCAATTCCATCCAGAAGTTACTCATACTAAACAAGGTTTACGTATTTTAGAAAATTTTGTTGTTGATATTTGTCAGTGTGAAAAATTATGGACTTCAGCGTCAATCATTGATGATGCTATTGCTAAAATGAAAGCGCAAGTGGGTGATGACGAAGTTATCTTAGGCCTTTCAGGTGGTGTTGATTCATCGGTTGTGGCGATGTTATTACAACGTGCTATTGGCGATAAGCTAACGTGTGTATTTGTTGATAATGGTTTACTTCGTTTAGACGAAGGTCAGCAAGTCATGGATATGTTTGGTGATCATTTCGGCTTGAAAATTGTGCATGTTAAGGCTGAAGACAGGTTCTTAGATCGTTTAGCCGGTGAAAGTGATCCAGAGAAAAAACGTAAGATCATTGGTAATGTTTTTGTTGAAGTTTTTGAAGAAGAATCTAAAAAGCTTAACAACGCCAAATGGTTAGCACAAGGCACTATTTACCCAGATGTTATTGAATCAGCGGCTTCTGCTACCGGTAAAGCCCATGTCATTAAGTCTCATCATAACGTCGGTGGTTTACCTGAGCATATGGAAATGGGTTTAGTTGAACCATTACGTGAATTATTTAAAGATGAGGTACGTAAAATAGGTTTAGAGCTAGGTTTGCCGTATGACATGCTTTACCGTCACCCGTTCCCTGGACCTGGTTTAGGTGTGCGTATTTTAGGTGCAGTGAAAAAAGAATATTGTGACATATTACGTCGCGCCGATGCTATCTTCATTGAAGAATTACACAAGCACGACTTATACAAAAAAGTAAGCCAAGCATTTACCGTGTTCTTACCAGTACGTTCAGTTGGCGTCATGGGCGATCAACGTAAATATGATTGGGTAGTAAGTTTACGTTGTGTAGAAACTATCGATTTTATGACCGCTCGTTGGTCACATTTACCCTATGATTTCCTCGGTTTGGTTTCAAATCGTATTATCAACGAAGTTGATGGCATATCTCGCGTAGTTTACGATATATCAGGGAAACCACCTGCCACCATCGAATGGGAGTAAAAATTAGCACTCTTTTTTGCTAGTTCACCTAACTTCAGCGTTGGTTGTACTCACTGACATGCGTCAGCTCCGTGCAACCGCCTTGAATTAAGGCGAACTATCTGCAAATAGCGCTATTTTACCTGCAATATATCTATTTATGTAAAACCCCATTGTTGAAAGACACTGGGGTTTTCTTTTTGATTTATTTTAGTAAACTGCTGCTACATCAGGTATGAGAAAATTTTAAGTTTTGTTGAGGTGATAAAAGTAAGCTTCATAATCAGGGATGATTATGTAGAGCGCCCATGGATGGGTTTACCGCGTCTTACTTGTTTACCCCACAATACTTGAAATTAGCCTATTAATAAAAACTTTGGAAAACTAATCATGATTGAAAGACTAGAAACAAAACAAAGAATGAGTAGGGTTGTTAAACATAACGGTACTATTTATTTGTGTGGCCAAGTGGCGGCCGATGCCAGTAAAGACATTACCGAACAAACACAAACCATGCTGGATAAGGTTGATGCTTTGTTAATACAAGCAGGTAGTGACCGAGAGCACATCTTATCAGCGACCATCTATGTTAAAGACATGAGTTACTTTGCTGATATGAACGCTGTCTGGGATGCTTGGCTGCCAGAAGGGCATGCACCAGCACGCGCTTGTGTTGCTGCTAAAATGGCTAGAGCAGCCTTACTAGTAGAAATTTCAGTGGTTGCTGCTGAAATATAAGGTTACGGGCTGTTAATTGTTCGTGCCAAACAAACATGCTAGTTTAGCTATCTTATTAAATTGATAAGACGAAATATTAACTATGACTGACAATAGCTTTAATGTTTTGTTTATTTTACTTGGCGAGCAACACCCAACGACAACAGAGACATTTTTATGGTACGCAACTAAGCTCTTTTGATGCGACCGCTTACGCTATATTATGTCAGTTTATCTCAGTAAACTGTGAGCATGATTTTAATCGTAAAGCCCGTAGTTACCCTAACTTAATGCGCTATTGTCAGCGTATCGAACAAGAATTTTATTAGCGGAGTGAGTGCTTTGAAACTTTCCAATCACTACCATAAATTAGGTAGTAGTTTTTACCAGAAAACCCAGCCATCAGCCGTAGCTAGGCCAGTATTATTACTGTGGAATGAACCTTTAGCACAAGAACTACAAATAGACTATTCTGCCCAGCAAGATAGCGAGTTACTGGCACAATACTTCTCGGGTAGTAAATTAATTGACGGCAGTAAACCGATAGCGCAAGCCTATTCAGGTCACCAGTTTGGTCATTTTAATCCGCAACTCGGTGATGGTCGTGCACACTTATTAGGTGATCTTAGTGATAAGCAAGGTCAGTATTGGGATGTACAATTAAAAGGCTCAGGTACCAGTTTCTTTTCTCGACAAGGTGATGGCCGTTGCGCGCTAGGACCAGCACTACGTGAATATATAATGAGTGAGGCGATGTTCGCCTTAGGTGTGCCCACTACACGCTGTTTAGCCGTAGTCGCAACCGGTGAAGCGGTTTATCGAGAGCAAGCATTACCTGGCGCCGTGGTTACTCGTATTGCCACTAGTCATATTCGTGTTGGTACTTTTCAATATTTTTCTGCTCGTAATGATATTGAGTCCTTAAAGAAATTGACCAGTTATGCCATTGAACGCCACTTTCCCCAGCTTAAAGGCGTTGACGGTGATGCACTATCTGGCGAGCAAGTAGTTGATTTCTTTGCGGCGGTAATCGCCAAACAAGTTACCTTGGTTGTGTCATGGTTACGGGTTGGTTTTATTCATGGCGTGATGAATACCGATAATACCGCCATTTCAGGGGAAACCATTGATTACGGCCCATGTGCGATGATGAATCATTATCATAGTGATACTGTGTTTAGTTCTATTGATAGAAATGCGCGTTATGCTTTTGGTAACCAAAGTAAAATAATGCAGTGGAATATGGCGCGTCTTGCCGATTGTTTGTTACCGCTGATTGATGAAGATGAGGACATTGCCTCAGCTAAGTTAGCGCCCTTGTTGCAGCAGTTTACCGATGACTTTAAGCAAGGATATTTTATCATGATGGCTAACAAGTTAGGCATCGCTGAGCTGGAAGACACCGATCATGAATTGATCAATGATTTGCTCGGCATCATGGCCGAGAAGAAATTAGATTACAGCCAGTCTTTTGTCACCTTGCGCGATAACTTAAACCAAGCAGAAGTAGATAACCTCCTTGCTCAGGAAAGTGTCGATGATGAAGCGGAACAAGACAAGTGGCAGCAATGGCTAAAACGTTGGTATGTAAGAATCGCCGCCGACGTAAACGGGGCTAAGGCGTTGATGGCAAAAACTAACCCACTAGTTATTCCAAGAAACCATCATGTTGAAGCTATTTTAGCGACCAGCCAAGCTGCATATCAAGAAAATTCTGAGCTCTCAGATTTAAATAAGTTTCTAGCCGTAGTACAGCAACCTTATACACAATTAGATAATACTCACAATTATCAAGATGCACCCAGTGATGGTGATGAAAATTACCATACCTTCTGTGGTACCTAAGCTTTGTTAAGGCAGAAGCTTTAGTAGCTTTTTACGTTACAATCCTAATAACTGCTTTAACTTATCAGCACCAGCGCGACTGGTGCTGAGTTCTGTTTTATTGTCATCATCCATGATCACCATCAACTTGCCATTAAACCAACGTTGAATCTCTTTAATTTTATCGATATTAATTAGGTAACTTCGATGAATACGTACGAACTCTGCTGACGCTAATGATTGCTCTAAGCAGTCGAGCTTTTCTGATAAGTAATGATGCTCTTTACCATCCCAAGCTAAGCAATTACCTTGAGATGATTTGATAAAGAGTAAGTCACTTGGTGATAATATGGTCATGCGCTCACCATTTTTACTGATTAAGCGTTTAATCGGTGCGTTATTATTGAGTATATAGTTTTGTTCTTGTTGGCTTTTATCTATCGGTAAGCCAGCCAAAAACTGTTTTTTTGCTTTATCTATAGCCGCTTTTAACCGTCCCAGAGGGAAGGGCTTTAACAGGTAATCAGTAGATGACTGTTCAAAGGCTTGGATGGCAAATTGATCATAAGCAGTGGTAAAAATGATCAGTGGTTTATAATCAAGTAAACTTAATAACTCCATGCCGCTAATTTCAGGCATTTGAATATCCAGTAACACTAAATCAGGTTTTTGGGTATTAATTAGCGCCACAGCTTCCTTGCCTGTGGTGGCAAAACCGACCACGTCGATATCTGCAATAAGACTTAACTGATGGGCGAGTTTATCTCTGGCAGGTTTTTCATCGTCAGCAAAAATAACGCGCATTTTATTTGGCATTTCCTTACCCGTTAATTTATTCATAGTGCCATCTCCACCAATACAGTCGCTCCTTTGCGATTAGGGGTTGTACCGTTAGTTAAAATGACTTTACCTTGTGGTAACTGCTGCATGCGCAGTTGCAAGTTTTTCATGCCAATGCCCTTACCATAACCTTTGGTTAACACGGCTTCACTAAAACCAGAGCCGTTATCACTGATCGATATTCTTAATATTTCATCTTTACGGTTAATGACTTTTTCTACTTTAATGGTGATTGCCAGTTCGATTTGCTGAGCATTGTGCTTTATGGCGTTTTCAACAATAGGTTGTAAAATAAGTGGCGGAACTTGGATATTTAACAGCTCTGCTGGAATATCAAAGTTAACGATAAGTCGGTCGCCAAAGCGCGCTTTTTCGATATTCAAATACTTATCTATAATGGCAATTTCTTGTTGTAGAGAGACACTATTATCTTCGCCTGTATCTAAGGAATAGCGAAGAATATCAGCCAATTCATGCAATACTTCATCGGCTAAATCAGGGTTAGAATGAATATAAGCTGAAATTGTATTTAAGCTATTGAACATAAAATGCGGATTTAATTGGTACCTTAAGGTTTGCAATTGTGCTTGTTTCCTTGCCTGTTTTTCCTGTGATATTTTGCCTCTACTTTCAATAAATCGCGCAATAAAATAAATGGGTGTACCCCACGTTAGTCCACCAAGGAGTAAAAAATTCCCCAACGAAAATGAATCATTGAAGCTTAGCTGTAATAATTTCTCTGTAATGAGTAAACCTAGGCTCAGCATTATTACGGTAATTATCCACTCAATAAAAGCATTTTCAATGCCTCTAGCTCTAATATTAAAAATGATATAAGCCGCCGCCCAAACAGGTAACCAATAAAAGCTAATAAACCAGATAGTTGTTGCGAGAAGAGTGCTTAATGAAATATCTGACATGCCAGATATAATAAGACCAGCAGTAAAAGTGAGATCAACAATAAGCAGAGCAAAAAAACTGTATTTAAAAAAGGGCTGACGCAACATATTCTTCTCTACTTTTTTGGTGAAATATTGAGTTGTTATCTTAATTCAGCTAATAAAATGTAGCTGAATATTTTAGCTGTTTTTATAAAAATCAGCGTCAGCTTAACAAATTAAAAATAACTTATATTACTTATTTGTAAGGTGTTTTTGTTACTAGGTAATTGCTGCCCTGGCGTAGTACGCCACACTAAACTCAAACCCGCTAAGCTTTTTGCCGACCAATCTTTCTGGCTGCCAAAGCCAAATTGCTGCAATTGATTAAACGGAATTTCTACCGTTGTCCAAGTATCACTTGGCTGTAGTGTGGCAGAAAAGTGGTCCCAGTCTTGAACTTCGCTATGATAAACAGAAAGTCCAAACGGTACTTTGGAACCTTGGTAAGTTATTTTTACTCCCTTGAATTTCGAAGCGTCAATGGGCGTATCAAACATAACTTGCATACCAGCCCAGGCGCCAAAACCACCTGGTTTACCTAATTGAGTATCTATAGACAGCATATTATCTTGCTGCGCTAGTTTGGCGGTTGATTGACCTCCCATCATGGTATCGCTTATCGCCTGCCACTGAATTTCGCCACTAAAGTCATCAATAGTTTTTTTCGCTTTGTTGGCGATGACGGTTTCGACATTGCATGCGGCTCCTTGTGGTATTAGCTTTTTATTTTTGGCAATCAGATCTTTTCTATCAATTTTTATCCCTGATTTATACACTGCTTGGATATTACTTAACTGGCTAATGTCGTTAAGCGGGTTTTGTGCTAGTAAAATAAAACTTGCTTGAAATCCTACTTTTAATTGGCCTAGCTCTGCTGCATTAATTATTTTTGCCGCATCTATGGTCGCTGCATTTATTACTTGTGCATTCGTTAAGCCAGATTGACTCAGTGCTTGTAGTTCATTATGCAGACCGCTGCCATGTAAAGTATAAGGGTTGCCTGCATCAGAGCCTGTACCAATGATAATACCGGCTTGGGCAAGTATTCGAATATTTTGAAAAGAAACTTGCCGCTTTTGCCAAACGATATCTTGCCATTTTGATGGTTTTGCTACTTTATCAAATAAACAATGTTGCAGTTTATCTGGCACTGTCGCTAACAAAGTTTTGTTACTGCTAACTTGCTGATGTTTATATTCGGCACTGTGATTTTGAGTTACAGCGAGTGTTGGTATGTAAGCTACCTTGTGTTTAACCATTAAGGCGATAAACTCCTCATCAATTGCTTCGGTATTAATACCATGGGCTAAGGCAGTTGCACCCGCTTTAATTGCTCTTTTGCCATCGACTAAGCTAGATACATGGACAAAGTAAGGCAGTCCAGCCGCTTTTGAACGTCGGCCAATTTCGGTTAGTTGCTTATCAGTTAACGAAGCGCCATGACCCCCAAAGGTTTCAATAACCGCTTTAGTTAGATGAGGCTTGCGCGCCATATGTTGTTGCCATAAATCATCAATAGCCGAAAAATTAGTGACTTCTAAGGCACTACCACCAAACTGTGTGCCATGACCACCAGGATTGGTAAATAATACCCCGGCGTAAAATAAGTTTGGCGAGGTCTGTTTAGCGATTAATTGGCTGGCCTCGTTAAGGGTACTATCAAAGGAAAATAAGTCGACAATACTGGTGATACCAAAATATAAGTTTGAATTAAAATGTGATGCTACTGGTAAGTATTGAAACTCTTTACCGTAGTTGCTACCAGATGCACCAAGGTGAACATGTAAATCAATTAAGCCAGGTAGGGCGAAGTTATTATGTGCATCAACAATATTATCTGCGTTTTTGCTGTTAGCTTGGCTGGTGGTTATTTCAATAATCTTGCCATCTTCAATATACAAAGTACTTGGCTGGCTAAAAGCGCTTTGCTCCGCTTGGTATAAGCGAACATTGTCTATACGTAGATCAATGGCTTGAACACTTAGGCTACTAATACAGTTAAGGCCAGCCAATAGACTGGTCATGGTCAGTGATGATTTTTTCATTCATTAATCCCTTATATTTTATTTATTATGCTGTGCTATATCGTTGCAGCACTTTTGTCTTGATGGGATTAATTTAGCGCGTTAGCAGGGGCATGTCGGTCTACTTTCTTTGAACTGACATTATTTGCCTTTGAATCGACATAAAGACTGGTTTGATGATTTTAAATGGGCTGAACTAAGTATTTTTAGTTGATGCAAGGTATGATGAACAGATGAATAAGTGACTACCTTTAATGTGATAATACCCATGACCAACCCTACATTCGGCCAGCAAGCTCCACCAATGACTCAGCAAGTCAGACAAATTAGCGAATTAGCGCCATCACTCAAAAAAATCTTTGGCTTTGATGGCTTTCGCCCAGGACAGGAGCAGACCATTACGCAATTGTTAAATGGTCAATCTTCTTTAGCTATTTTTCCAACTGGCTCAGGTAAGTCCTTGTGTTATCAATTAACGGCGTTGCATTTGCCACATTTAACCTTAGTGGTATCCCCATTATTAGCCTTGATGAAAGATCAACTGGCCTTTTTGGCGAGCAAAGGTATTAAGGCGGCAAGCATTGATTCGACCCTAAAGGGTAATGAAGCTCAAACCGTGATGGCAGGGGTGCGTGACGGTAATATCAAAGTTTTGATGGTGTCGGTTGAGCGTTTTAAAAACGAAAGATTTAGGCAATTTATTGAATCTGTACCTGTATCTATGTTGGTGGTTGATGAAGCACATTGTATTTCAGAGTGGGGCCATAACTTTAGACCTGACTATTTAAAGTTACCTAGCTACTGCCAAGCGTTAAAAATTCCCTTGGTGTTATTACTTACTGCCACGGCTACCCGTAAAGTAAAAATGGACATGGCCGCTAAGTTTGCTATACGAGACGAACATATTGTGCAGACGGGTTTTTATCGCGCAAATCTTGATTTAAGTGTTGTGCCAGTGCTTGAGGTAGAAAAAAATGGCCTATTAGCGCAAATTATCTCTCAACAAAGTACTCAGCAACAAGGCCCAGGTATTGTCTATGTAACCTTGCAACAGAGTGCTGAAAAAGTTGCGCAATATTTAACGCAACAAGGCATTAATGCCTGTGCCTATCATGCCGGTTTTGATAGTGATACTCGCAGTCAGATTCAGCAAGATTTTATGGCGGGTAAAATTCAAGTGATTGTCGCCACCATTGCCTTTGGTATGGGCATAGATAAAAGTGATATCCGCTTCGTTATTCATTATGACTTACCTAAATCTATTGAAAACTACAGTCAAGAAATCGGTCGAGCAGGACGAGATGGACAACCAGCACAATGTTTTACCTTGGCAAATCTGGATGGTTTGAATACGGTGGAAAATTTTGTTTATGGCGATACCCCGGAATTTAACGGTATTGAAATGCTGCTTAACAGTATCAAAGATGAAGTAATAACCAGTGCTTATGACAGCAAGTGGGAGCTGCAAATATTGCAACTGTCTAATGCCGTTAATATTAAACAATTACCGTTAAAAACCTTACTGGTTCAGTTAGAGCTAGCTGGCGTGATTGAACCACTTTATGCTTATTTTGCCGATTTTAAAATTAAGCTGTTAAAGCCGAAAGATGAAATACTTAATAGTTTTAATGAGCAACGTAAAGATTTTCTGCAACGTATTTTTAACGCCACCGAGTTTAAAAAAGTCTGGGGTAGTTTAAATTTTGATAGCTTGTTAAAAGATAAAAGTATTGAGCGTAATCGTGTTATTGCTGCCCTAGAATACTTGCAAGAGCAACAGTTGATAGTACTGGAAACTAAAGGTATGACCGAGGTCTTTAAAATTAACCTTAATGAGTTAGCCGATCCTAGCTTGTGCCAAACCTTAAGTGACTACTTTAAAGACAATGAAGAAAAAGAAATAAAACGCATCGCCGCCTTAGTACGTTTTTTTCAACTTGATACTTGCTTAACGGTAAATCTAGCACGTTATTTTGATGATGATTTTTTTGGCAGTAACCGCCTAGATGCTAATGGTGCTAATGGCTCTGGTGGCTCAGGCACAGTGCCACAATGTGGACATTGTAGTGTTTGTCGCGGAAAAGTTGCCGTGCTTGCGCGCTCTCAAGAAAATACGCCATGGCCGAGTGATGAGACATTAAAGCATGGCATGACTGAATTAGCAGAGCGTCTCAGCGGTAAAATCAACCAACCTTTATCACTGGAAAGTTACTGCCGCTTTTTTGCTGGCATGACAGTGCCATTATTTGGCCGCAATAAAGTCAGACAATTATCAGGGTTTGGACTTTGTCAGCAACAAAGGTATCAAGCTATACGTGATAAGTTGGCGAGTTTAGCTGATTAAATTTATCCAAATAAATATCGAGAACTAAATATCGAGAAATAAATTAACTGTAAGTAGATAATGAAAAAAGTGGCTAATACCAAACGGATTAATGAATTGACCAATTTAGAGCTGCATTAGCGAGTTAAGAACGAAAAAAATGGATTAAACATAGTTATTCTATATTTTATTGATTTTTTGATGTTATTAGTTTGCTAATGAGCTCCTCAAGGGCGAGTTTAAAAGGCTTATAAGCGGCGTTATTGATTTTGACAAGGGAGTAACCATTCTCATCAATCAATGCCTTGCCTCTAAGCCTTTTAATTCTCGCTAAATGATCAATAAATTAGTCCGATTGGTATAAAATAGCCACTTTTTTATAGCTGTAATTGACCGTTAAATATTTAAAGGTAAATGTTTAACAATAAATACTTAATAGTAAAACAGTAGCAATGTTTATTAAGGTCTAACTAGCTAACATTGCTACCATCTTGCCTCTTACTCCGGTGTTGGGTTTGCGCTACAGCGATTGTAGGTACATATGCCTCTCATTAATCTCACATCGCGTGAATTAATAACACCATCTGCATTTAAATCAAATGAGATAGGCAGTGCTTCACCACGGCGAAGTGCTAAAGAAAATGCTCTGATGTCAATTCTATCGACATCGCCATCACCATCCATATCGCCAATGACAACATCGGGTACCTCGGGTTCAAAGAGTGCATTAGTAATTTCATAATCGTTACTAGTATCTTCTTCTGTCATCACAGCAACACCAGCACAATGTCCATTTTCATCAGTAATGGCGGCACGGCGGTTACCAAACCACTTCCAAGTTGAGGCACTGTCGTAAGTATCACCTTTGGCTAGTGTGGTAAAACCAAAACCTTCACTTAGTTCACCAGTAACATTATCAACACGATAAACCCGCACCGTGTGATCGCTGTTATTAACAAAGGAGAAGTCACTTTCAAAAGGTCCGACTAAATGCGGTGCTTTTAGCTCACAGCTACCAATGGTATTTGCTACGGGGATAACCTCTGGTGCAGCAGCTTTAGCCACAGTTGCTTCATCAACCGTAAAGCTACTAACGGCATTATTTAATACGCCAACACTTAAACAATTTAAGCTGGTATCGGTAACCATTAAGCGGCGATCACCATACCAAACATCGTTACTGTAACTTGCCCCTGGTGCTAATATACCGTAACCATGAGTAAAGTCATTGGCACCACTGGTGGTGATGATTTTACCGCTAGTATTATCAATTCTGAATAAGCGTACTGGCGTATCAGAGGTATTGGTAATGGTAAATTGATGTGATTCGTTCATGATCAAATGAGCTTGTGCTAATTCACAACTGCCCATTTGGTTTAATTCAGGAATGGTCTCAACAACGACATCTTTAACCAAGTCTTCATCGATAGTGAAAGTATTGTCATCTGCTGCCATTACCGCAACACCCAAACAATTCATGTTGTTATCGCTTAACATCATGCGATCGCCTACCGTCCAACTGGCTGAGGTGTAAGTATCACCCTGGTTTAAGGTTTTATAGTTTTTGCCAAAGTTAGTTTTACCGGTAGTACTATTTACCCAGAATAGTGAAACTGGCGTATCGGTAGTATTAGTAAAGGTAAAGTTAGTTTTACTGGCATCATAATAACGCGGATATTGCTGGACTAAGTCACAGCTGCCAATGGTATCAGCTGCCGGCATTTGTGCAGCGATTGGCGCCACTGTTTCAGAGTTTGCTAGTACAAATGCTGCAAAGCCTGAAGCTGTGCGCAGTACTACCTCTTTAAGTGTAGCGACATAAGCATTGTTATTGCCTGATTGTAAGGCGGTAACTAAAAGGTTTAAATCATCTTTATGCTGCTCACCTAAATAACGCATGGCAAAATAACCCCATTGATATAAGTTATCGTACTCATAACTCATAAATAGGATGTTATATAAAGGGGGAATGGTTTCACCTTTTAGGGTATTTAAGGTACGGGGATGTTCTTTACCCATGGCCATATATTCAGCCAAGCCTTCAGACCAAGCGACGTTATAGTCAAATGAACCGTATGAGCCTGATTTTATATAACGACCGTCAAGGTAGTGGGTAAATTCATGTCTTAAGTTATAAATTTGATCTTCATATTGGCATGAACCACCTACCCAAGAGTCAGGGCATTGCATGGCAATAAAGCGTGCTTGGTTACCTTGCGCTGTTGGTGTGCCTTCTAAATACATACCGCCATTATCAGTACTGATACCAAAAAATTCGCCAGCATATTTTTCATAATCGTCCGGACTAGCAAAGGCAATCACTTCAATGTGTTCATTCAAATCGCCAGCAACAGGCGTGCCGGCAGTATTAAAGAAAGCATGAAATTCACTTTCTTGTCGTGCCATATCTGCACATGACTGAGCCAGTGTTGCTTGGCTGATTGAGCCTTGTGCGCGTATAGTAATGTTGTCAGTACAAGCATGGTTAACCGTTAAAATATCTGCTACTTTAGGCGGCACAATACAGCTACCAAATAAGGCATCACCCGCTTCACAACTACGTCCGGCATTCTCTAAGTAGTTTTTAGTAACAATAATACTGGCGGTTTCTACTGAGATATCAGCGATTACTTTACCGTGCGCCTCTAAAATAGTGCTATCAAAACGGGCTTTCGCTTCATCGGTAGCAATAGTTGAAATTTTACCCATAGCATTAAACGAATGCGGCAGTATCCATTTTCTGTCATCTTCAGTAGACCAGCGCATATCAAGGGATGTTTCACCTAAAAATACAAATGAGCGCATCACCGATAATACCTCTAACATATTGTCGTTATAGGCGGCTTTAACTGGGGCATCACCATAATAGGCGGCAGAAGCAATAGTACCCATTAATGCCATGGTGGTATCGCCGGCATTACTTAGTGAGAATGGCTTGCTTTGCTCAGAGTAATATTGAATAAGACCTAATAAATGCGGTAAATGATCTTTAAAATGTACCGCGCCCGAGTAGCGCTGTAAGTTTGTTAATGCATAAGCATAACCTTCTTGTATCACGCTGCCCGCAGGGCTGACAAAATTGCTCATTTGAGTAACCGCTAATAATGCCGTACTTAAATCTTCAGCTTCTGAGTCCGTCATCTGCTCAGCATAATATTTATAAGTGGCTAAAAAGTATAATAACTGGTTTAAATCCGGATCGGTTAAATCATCTGCTTCGCTTAGATAATGAAGGGCTTGAGATACATCTGTTATTGGGTCGTTCACAGCGCCGGCAATGGTTTTAAAACCATTATAATCTGAGGCTAAAATTTCAGCAATGCTAGCGCCATATTGTGCTTTAGAGCTAATAAGTGCCGCAGGTACGTTAACAAATGTACTGGTAGGATAAATAATATAATCACCCATAGGCTCAGGTGGCTCTGGAATATCACCACCGCTAATGTTAACAATTAAACTGGTTTGTTGAATGTTGCCGCCAATGTGGAAGTAACGTTTACCAGCATGGGAGACAAATGAAATACTTTCATCGTTGGTATCAGGGTTGCTACTACTCGCTTCAACATCGCCGTCTCCCCACCAAGTACCCGGGTAAAGGGTTATATCAGCATCAGAGCCAGTAAAAGTACCACCCGAAGTAGTAATGGTTACCTCGCTATTATCGTAAGGCACAGTGACATATAAGTAATGGCCATAATCGGTAATACAATGCATTTCGTTAGCAGGAACTTCGCCTTGACGAGGTAGTGTTTTTTCTCCACACATGTCAGCAGCTTGGACATTAGCGATATTCATCGACAGTAATAGTGCGCTAGCAAGTAGCGACTTTTTAGGTAATATTTTCATTGTGAGACCGTTGCAAGTTTGTTGAATTTATAATTATTTTGATAGGTAAACATCGCCGTACTGAGTAAGTTGTCTAGACAACTTACTCAGTTAACTCAATGCATCCATTTATTGTTTTTTTATTAACTTAGAGGTTTACGTGATTATTTACTTAGCTTTACGACGGCTGCTAACTAAAGCAAAACCAGCTAACATCATCATAAATACAGCACTGGGCTCAGATACCGCAACAGCAGAACTCACATTAACTGAACTTGCACCAGAAAAAGCTATAGTATAATCATCAAATGCTGACGGGTTAAAGAAGTTAGCTATTGAGAAGTCAGTGAAGCCTTCAGAACCCGCAATTAAATTAAAGCTTGCTAGGACAAAGTCACCTGCTGCCCTTATTGAAAAATCATCGGTAAAAAAGTTAAATGCTAAACCAAAATCTTCGGCAGATACTTCTAAGCCATTAAAATTGATATTATCATCGGCTAAAGTCAAGCCACTACTCAATGAGCTTGCATCATAAGAGACAACAGAATTGTCAAAATTGAAGTCAAACCAGAACATATCTGTCTCGTCAAAATTACTGGCACTAATAGTCACCAATACTGATTCGCCTACTGAAACCTCATCAGCAGAAATATCTATAGTTAGTAAACCAGCATTTGCATTAAAGCCGATAAGTAAAGTAAGCATTGCAATAAATTTTTTCATGGTCTTTCCTTTTATTATTTTAGTTATTTTTATGAAGTGTTATTAATAAATTTTATTCATTATTTTAAAATAAGCCAGACTCGCGACTGGCTGCTTTGTATTTTTTAGAGGTATTTTTATTTTATGATTTTATTTTGTAATTACTGAACTGGGCGACAGCCCTGAGTATCAAAATCAATCACTATAGTAGCGCCTGAACTGGCACCAGTAAGCTCAATGTAGCTCCAGTAATCCATTTCTGGCGTTAACTCAAGGTAGATACAAGCTTGGTTATTGGCTTCAGTAGAAGAGGCATCAAAACTGGAGTTATTAAGGTTTACCCAACCGCTATTACGGTAATACAGTGATATATCACCTCCGCCATGGGCGACAGTAATGGCGATACTTTTATGATTGTTAATTTCAGGAACTGAGAAGCTTTGACGGCTGTCAGCACCTAAACAGGTAACACTGCCCGCTGCTAATGTGCCATCAGTAAAGGCCGGCTGATTTGTACAGCTATCTAACAATGCGCCGTAATTAACATTAAGGGCAATAGTGTCAGTTGCTGTCATACCATCATTATCAGTAACCGTTAGTACTACGCTGTAGCTACCAACTTGCTGGTAAGCATGGCTTGGATTTGCTTGGCTACTGGTAGCGCCGTCACCAAAATTCCAGGCATAGCTAACAATGCGTCCGTAATTATCATTTGAACCAGCACTGCTAAAGGCAATACTTGCAAATTGTTCAACGTTATCATTGCTCGAAGCCATTGCTGTAGGTGGCTCTGGCGGCGGAGCTATGGTGCTACAGCGGTTATAAGAACAAATACTTCTCATCGCGCGCAC
Source organism: Colwellia sp. MT41 (assembly GCF_001444365.1). Classification (NCBI taxonomy): domain Bacteria; kingdom Pseudomonadati; phylum Pseudomonadota; class Gammaproteobacteria; order Alteromonadales; family Colwelliaceae; genus Colwellia; species Colwellia sp. MT41. Next base: position 3,421,520 of record NZ_CP013145.1, on the reverse strand, counting down.
GTCACGTGAGTTAACCACACCATCACCATTAATATCGAAAGCTAGGTCTAATTGCTCACCACGACGAATTGCTAATGATAAAGCACGCATATCATCTCTATCAACATCGCCATCGCCATCCATATCACCCGCTGGATTGATGATTACTGTCGCAGTAGCGGTAGCAGTAGCGCCATCGTTATCGGTAACCGTTAAGCTAATGTTATATTGACCCGCTTGTGCGTAGTTATGCTGAGGATTTTCTAAGTCACTAGTATTACCGTCACCTAAGTTCCACAAGTAACTAACAATGTAACCATCTTCATCCATTGAACCAGCACTACTCAACGTTAAGGCATTACCGGTAAAGCCGGTATAACTTGCACCTGCTTGCGCAATGGGCAACTCGTTAGGCATTGAATGGTCGGCATCATCTCTAATGTCGTAATACGCTTTGAAAGTAACGTCACTGTAAGCATCAAAAGGGTCAATCATGACATTAAAAATACCGCCTTGGTTAAATTGACAGCTTTCTAATGCACCTGGACCTTCCCAAGGGCGACAAGTAAAGGACTCAATGGATACCGCTTTGTTGTGACTGACATGTAAATCTGGATCGCCACTTGAGCCAGCAACAATTTCAATCACTACCAAAGATGCTGCCGTTGGTACGCTGAATTTATAACTGCGTGGCTCACTACCTTTAGCCGCAGATAAACCAATTTCTTCGGTTAAATAAACACGGCTACAACCATCACATAACACCGCATCATTAGGGTTATATAAAGTGATATCAACAACCGTATTAGTCGTGCTACTCACACCCATATCATCAGTCACCGTTAAGCTGGCATGGTACTGACCTAGTTGGTTATAAACATAAACAGGGTTTGTTTCTGTGCTGTTATCGCCATTACCAAAGTCCCAAAGGTAGCTAACAATACTGCCATCTACATCTGTTGAAGAGTCACCGTTAAAGTGCACTTCATGGTCAAGCATTGCTTGGTAGTTAGGGTTAGTATTGGCAAAAGGTGGCTGATTGCTATCATCACTTGTTTCATAATAAACATGTAATTCGCCATCCCAATATTCAGCAAAGGGGTCGATTAAGATATTAAAGGTACCGCCTTGAGCAAACTCACAGTACTCGGCTAATTTAGCGGCGCTAAAGGGCTTACAATCGGCAGTATTCATATCTACCGGTTTATTGCGACTGATATACATATCAGGATCGCCGCCATAAGCACCAGCAAAAACGATAACCACTTTTTCCGCGCTATCAGGGATAGTAAATTGATATTTTTTCGGCGCTACACCCGCAGCAGACCATATGCCAGCTTGCTTAATAACGTGGTAACGTTTATTACCTGCGGCTAATAAAGGATCTTCAACCGCTAATACTTGCAAGTTAGCTTGCTCATATTCGCTAAAGGCATGCACAGTGGCATAATAAGTTTCATTAGCCTTAGGACCTAAAACACCAATAAACTCTGGCGTTGCTGCAGATAAAAATGATATGTAATCCGCTTGCCAGCTGCCGTCGGCTAAGAGTCTCGATTCTTGACCTGCCGATACGTACATATCAGGGTCTTGCTCATAACCCGATAAGTAAAATGCCAAAGCTTGTGTGCCAACAGGTGCATCAATGACAAAAGTATCGATGGCATCTTTTTCTGCTGATAAGTTATCAAAGCTAGCGATAAGCTCACCAACTGGACCATTATCAGTACCTGAAATACCATCCCACGGATGATCGGCATTGCTGGTGTAAGCTGTTAAACCGGTAGCAATAAGGTTGTCATTTGACCAAAGTGTTGCCCGTGCATCGCCATGTAAAGCAGCGGTCATACGCGCTACTTGCCCTTGAGTAAACATGGCATAGTTGCTGGTATAGTGCATGAAGTTTTCGGTGTTGGTCGGCTGACCAAGACAGTTTGGTGAGTTTTCATACATGTCAGTTGATAACGACATTTGCGGAGTATCACAGCTTCTATCGCCGGTTAAAGCACAAAAGGTTTCGTTTGCTAATGAACAGCTATTACCGGCAAAGGTATGTGGTAGATTCAACCAATGGCCAAACTCATGGGTTAATACCGAACGGAAATTTTCATCAGTATTATCACCAACATACCAACCGTTATAAACCACACGAGAAGTGTTGGCTTGGCTCATCGCTATATCAGGATACCAAGCAACGCCTGAGTTATTGCTTGAACCATCATCATACAAGTCGTTCATAATATAAACGTTCATGTACTTAAAGTTATCCCAAGCATCCCCAGCAATGGCAGTATCTGCACCGCTGCCATTACCATAACCTGCTTGCTCACGGCCGTAACGTACAATACCTGTGGTGTCAGCACCCGTTGGAGATTTCTTCGCTAAAACAAACTCAATATTTAAGTTGTCACGAATGGCTTGAAACTGTGGGGCAATGGGACCGTCTTGAGTATTGGTACCGAGAAAATCTTCATTAAGACGTTGTAGGGCATCAATAATTTTTGCATCTGTTAAGCAGCTTTGTGCCGCATCATCACAGGTAAAATCTGCACCGTAAACATGAAAAACTACCGGAATATAATAACGTCCCGCTACACCATTGTCGGCTACCGCTGCAGCTAAGCTGCTGGTTCTAGCCAAAAGACTGCTTGCTAAAGATCGACTCGATAGCGATTTAATGGCCTTGCTCGATGACAAGGTAAATTGTTTAAGCTCTTTGTTTAATTTTTTTTGTAATTTATGCCAGTCTTGGCCGTTATCATCAATGGCACAAACTTGGTTTGCCGCACTAACACTCGACGGATGAACATTGCGACTTTTCCGTAAACTTTTTGCTAGGGTCTTGCCCTTAACAAGTGTTTTTTGTTTTGCAGACGTCGACTGTTTACTTGTTGGTATTTTTAATTCTTTAGCAAAGCCATTATCAGACGTTTGCTTTCCCGCTACAGCAGTTAGTGATGCACATAACATCATTAACATAGACAGACTCATTATTTTATTGTTGATGAGAGTCATTTTCTATCCTTGGTTATTATTATATTTTTATCTGATAGCCAGTTACTTATCTTATCCCTAAGTTACAAATTCACTATAAAAGCACTGTTTATCAAAGCTTTGTTGTTTTTTATTTATTAACTTGCTACAAAATTTTTAAAAAAGCCTAAAGGTTATAAAGTAATCGTATATTGTAGCGAAAATCATCATAAACAATATTAGATATATTGTATATCTTATATTCCCCGTGTTTTTTACAAAATTTACATTTTTATAACGCTTAAATAGCCGCTAATAAAAAGGCAAGGCGTGCTAATGGCGGCGTGAAGAGGAAAACCTAAAGAAAAACTATGCTGTTCAAACAGAGAAAAATATGAATAGATCAATAAGTTCTAACTATATTGTTAAAAGATGTAACCAAGCGGTGTCCTAGGGTTGCATTAATGTAGTAAATAGTAATAATAACAATTCCCATTTCTATTTAGTCTTTTTAACATGAACTTATCCATTGTAAACCTTGCTGTAACAACAGCTTTATCGGCAGCAATAGCTGTCAGCCCTGTCTTTGCCCAATCAGCAGCTGCGTCTGATAATATTGAAAGAATAGTTGTTACCGCTTCTCCCTTTGAGCAAAAATTATCAGATACGGCAAACTCTGTTTTTATCGTTTCTCAAGAAGATTTAGCCTTACAAAAAACCGTTGCCCGAAATTTAAGTGAAATCATTTCAAATTTAGTGCCGGGCTTTTCGCCAAGTACTGAAACTATGTCGACCTTTGGACAAAACTTCCGTGGTGGCAAAGCTATTGTCATGATTGACGGCGTGTTAATTTCAACAACTTTACGTGCTGGTGGCCGTGATTTACAATCAATTTCAGTTGATGCTATCCAAAGCATTGAAGTCATTAAAGGTGCTAGTGCTATGTATGGTAACGGTGAAGCTGGCGCTATCATCAATATTATTACTAAAAAATCGACTGCCAATGTTGAAATGCAAACTACCATTGGCGCTGAAGCGTTTGCCAGTGAATTATCTGATACTGGCTACAGTTTCTCACAAACCGTCTCGGGTACCAGTGAGTCAGATATTGGCTTTATGCTAAACCTAGCAGGTAAAGATCGTGGTAATTTATATGATGCTGATGGTAATCGTTTACCCGGTGCTCCTAATAGCCAAGGCGGCATGGGTGATGCAGACGAGTACGATATTTTATTTAAACTCGATAAAGAAATGAGCAACTCGCGTGTCGCCTTTCTTGCCCATCATTATAAAATCGTTAATAATCTGCAATATAAGCGCAGTGTTAATGAAGATAATGGCATGGTGGAAATTGATGAAACTAGCCCGTATCAAGGTCCAAATCCATCAACTAAATTAACCAGTTTTCAAGTAACCTATGAGCATGATGATTTTTTTGGTCAGCAACTGAGCCTTTCAGCTTATAAAAGTGATGTCAATGTTGGCTATGAATCAGGCTCAGAAATTGTTTCAGAGCGAGCTGGTTTTAAAGCCGCATTACAATGGCACATTACCGATGAACAACGCTTAGTTTATGGTTTTGAATATGGTACCGACAACACAGAACAAGGTCGTATACGTGAGGTCATTGTTGGTCAAAGAGATGCTGGGGAGCCGATACTTGAGTCGCAATATATTTGCTCAGTATGTGATTTAACTGAAACCAAGTTAAGTCCATTTGCCCAATATTGGCAGCAATTAGGTGATGATTTAACCTTGCAAGCAGGTCTGCGGTACGAAAATTTTGAAATTGAAGTACCAGATTATCAGCGCTATAAAAAAGGTGTCATTACGGCAAAACAGGGCGACACCTTAAAATATCATAAACCATTAGTTAACTTAGGCGCGGTTTATAGTGTTACCGATAGTAGCGATATTTTTGCCAGTTTCTCACAAGGTTATTCACATGGCGATATGCGTATGTTACGTGATATGCCGGTAGATACAGTGGCCGAATTTGCTAATGAAATTCCGGCGACACAAACTAATTACTTTGAGACTGGTTTGCGTTTTGGCGATCATAATCTGCAAGCAAGTTTTGCCATCTTCTACTCCGATATCTCAGACAGCTATGGCTACGACTACAATGTTGCCGCTGAAACCGATAAACGTGTTGCCGCAGTGATTGTTGCCGATGAAGAAATTTGGGGCTATGAAGTAACCGCAGATTACTTTGTTACTAAAGGCTTTAAATTAGGTGGCGCTTTGTCACAGTCTGAAGGTAAGCGGACCAATGGCAGTACAGGTGAAGAGTACTGGTTAAATGATACTAAAATAACGCCAGTAAAAGTGTCACTTTATGCCAATTATCAATTTAATGAAATTGCCGCCTTACGTTTACAAGCCAATTATGTTGGCGACCGTGAAAAGAATGCTGCAGAAGGGCCATAGGGTTATAGCTACTACGAGTCACCTTATGATGGTTACACCCTGGTTGATCTCATTGCTACTTTTAGCACCGACCTTGGCCGCATTACCTTGGGTATTGATAACTTACTTAATGAAGATTACCAACCACTGGTCTCACAAATGAACAAAGAAGTGGTTTGGCAAACATATAGGAACCAATTCAAAGGTTACGGCCGTCGCATCGCCCTTGAATACAGCATTAGCTACTAGCTACTAGCTATAGGCAAATATTAAGCGAGTGAGTGAATACTTGAGCTAACTGGTATATTAGATAAAATTAAAGGCTTAAGGTTAATTAACCTTAAGCCTTTTTTATTAGCCTTCATGGGGTAGAATAGCGCCCGTTCACCGAATTATCCGTTTGGTATAACTCTGCCTCTTACCTTTTCGAGTACCCTAGTAAATGTTTACCACCATTAAAAATTCAGTACCAATGAGTGTTTGGTATATGTTGATCTCAGCTTTTGGTTTCGCCTTAATGGCCGCCTGTGTAAAAGAAGTCAGTGGCTTAGGTATTCCTGTGTTAGAAATTGTTGCCGCACGCGCCATCGTTTCAGGCATGATTAGTTACGCTGATATTAAGCGTAAAAAGATCTCCCTGTGGGGGAATAATAAAACCCTGCTGATTGCCCGCGGTACTGTGGGAACGTTTGCGCTAATGTTTGTTTATTATGCGGTAACAACTTTGCCCTTGGCAGAAGCGACGGTATTACAATATTTGCATCCAGTGTTTACCGCTATGCTGGCATTGTTTTTTTTGAAAGAAATCATCCAGCGCTCAACCATAGCCTGCATCGTTATGAGCTTGATTGGCTTAGTTATTATGATTCAGCCAAATTTGCAAATAGACAGCGGATTTCAATATCCATGGCTAAGTATTGGCGCGGGGGTACTTGGTGCTTTTGGCAGTGCGGTGGCATATATTATAATTAAAAAGCTGACCAAAACAGATGACAGCTCGGTCATTATTTTTTATTTCCCGCTGATAGCCTTGCCTATCTCAATTGTTATGTTAGGTGACGATTTTGTTGTGCCGAGTTTAGCAGCAACGGGTTTACTGATTTTAATCGGCATATTCACCCAAGTAGGGCAGGTGGGCTTAACAAAAGCACTACACTGCGCCGATGCTAACAAGGCAACCGCTTATGCCTACGTGCAGGTACTGTTTTCAGTCTTTATCGGTTGGGCGTATTTTAGTGAAGTACCGGTGGCCACCACTATCATGGGCGGTACTTTCATTATGTTCGGCGCGTTAATTAATGTCTTGTGGAAACGCTAATGATGCCATTGCTATTAGGTAATGAGTATTAGCTAAGCTGGCTTAGTTACATCGGCGGGGGCGTTGTGGAGGTTTAGTGGACGGTTGCGCCGTTTTGACGAAAACCGCGCTAAAGCTAGTCCTTAGCCGTAAAAATAGCCTGCTTATTTTGGCTCCAACCACCAATGGCAACAACTTTACCACCGACTTTTCAGACATGTGAGTTGCCCCATTGCATTACCTAGCTAGTTGCGGCTAAAGAGCCACAAAACGTATTAAACTTATCGTAATTCATCAGACCCGCCTTGCCTCATAGTCATATCAAGACCCCCCTACAAGGGGCTGATAATAGTTTACTAACATGGTCTAGCGAAGGGAAACGCAGCCAACTTAATAGAAAACAGCTAACCAAACTGTCGCTTCATCCGATGATGTTGCTATCACTCGATGCTGCTCATGGGCTTTGATATTTAGGTAATCCCCTTGTTTAAGGGTAACCTGATCACCATTTATATATTCAATGACACCGTAACCTGATAAAACAATAAGCCATTCATTTTCACTTTGATCATACCAGCCGGTATCTGGCGAGGTTTGCCCCTTTGATACTATACGTTCAATCCTTAGCTTGTCGGTAATGAGGATATCTTCAAATATTTCATTGGCTAATTCTGCTGGAATATTACTAAATATATTGGCCATTTTCTCAAACCTTTAACTTATTAACCGACTAATTACTTGCTAAAATTTGCTGTTAGCAAGGCATGTTCAGGGTTAGTTGTTTGTTGTAAATATAGGGTGATTTCTTTGTGTGCTTGGCGAAATGGCTTATAGAGATGGGACTTTAGTTCTTTTTTTACCTGTTTAATCTCAATGCCTTTGATGACACAAAATAATGCCAACGCATAAACCGTTTCTAGTTCCGGCAGGGCTGCTTGTCGGTTAAGGTTGCGGTTATTACACGTGCCACAACCGCCTTTAAATTGGTAAGCAGTATTAGCAAAAATAACACCAAAGCCCATAAAACAGGCGACTAAATCGATGGTTTGCGGCAATACTTCTTTTCCCCCTGGAGGGAGCATGCCATGTTGATTAACTAGAATACCTGCTTGTATTTGTACTAAATAGGCAATTAAATCTTGCGGTTGGTTAAGCTGACTTGAGTGAAAAGCAATATCTATGTCTATACCTGTGTCTAAGTCTAAGTCTGACAGCACTTGCTCACCTTCTACTTTGTAACTGATATGAGAGCTTGCATCAGCGGCTTTTTTAGCGGTAACAATCGCGCTTTCACCACGTAGTGATGATTGAAAAAACAACTGCGGCATGGGCTTTTGGCTGAAGGTTTCTGCTGCTACCAGCTTTAGTGGCCATGCAGTCATGCCAGCGTATTTGGTGGTATTAGCAAAGATCGCTGCGGCCATTTCTTCGACACTAGTTGAACTACCAGGGTAAAAAGTATTATTAGGTAAGATCAGCTCACTATTATCGTTGAAAAATTCACTATCAAGTTGCTGCATACACCAAGAGAAAGTATCAAAAATCCATTCTTTGCTTGATTCATCAACCACAGGTTTTACTTTGAAAAAAGTTGATAACATATACGGTTAGCCTATAGCGATTGTTTATTAGCCCATGATAAAGCTTTCGTATTATAAAGCCAGATTAACTAAGGATTTACTTCCCACGCAGCGAGTATTAAAAGCCTTAAAGCAAGGCCTAGGGTGAAGAGCATAGTTATTCTATTAACATCAATAACGGTAATCGTGCGGCCAAGCTTTATAGATTTTAACGCCTTGATTAAAGCGGGCGGTGGCAGAATTGCAGCAGGAAAAGTCTATAGCTTTGGCTTTACCATTGATGACGACACCTTTAATTCGCGTTATCACTATGTTGCATGCGCTTATAAATTAGCACTTGATAACCTCGATGCTGACGTGAGTTTCACTAAGTAGTCAGCTTAATTAGCATTCACTAAGCATTAAGTTACTCGCTTCAGTGACAAAAAATTCGCCAGTTAAGTGTGAAAATTAAGACCCTGGTTTTGCTTGATAAAATAAGCTGTGGCTTTTTTATTTTGCCACTTGCTTTAGCTTAACTGGTATAATTAGTTCATTCATACCCGTTAAGTCAAAGCATAGTTGCCATCCTAGGCAGTTTAGGAAGAATAATGACCAATAAAGATATTTACAAAAACAACCCACTACATGGTACTAGTCTTGAAACCGTGTTAACTGAATTAGTTAGCCATTACGGTTTTGAAATTTTAGCGGCTTATATGAACCTAAATTGTTTTAAGCAAAATGCCAGTATTGAGTCGAGCCTAAAATTTTTAAAGAAAACCTCATGGGCGCAAGAAAAGGTTGAAGCTTTTTATATGTATCAATATAACAGCTTACCTAAAGCGGATGATGCTAACTTTGAATTACCACCACGTGATCGTATTGTGCCCTCAGGATTAGAGCAAAGACCACCGAAAGAGCTAAGTCTTGAATCTGCAGAAGAGTTACGCATTAAAATAGCGACGAAAACCCGTGAACGTTCGGCCAATTCAGGCCCGACTAACCCTTGGGGTAATAGATAAGTTTTCAACCTAAGCTATTAATCTGCGCTAAGACTACTTTATTTAATCATGGATTTATTTTCTGCCTTACTCGATGAGCCGCTTAATATTTTACCTACCGATGGTGTGGTAAATTATTACGGCGAAATTATGCCGCTAAGTGATAGCGACTTCTACTTTGAGCGGTTACTTAACACCATTGCTTGGCGCTGCGATCAAGCGTTAGTGTTTGGTAAGCTGATTGAAACGAAAAGGAAAGTTGCTTGGTGCGCGGATACGGTTGACGGTAAACCTTTTGCCTACACATACTCCGGCGTGACCAAGCATTCTATCGCTTTTACTCAGGAGCTATTAACGCTGAAAAGGTTAGTTGAGCAGCATAGCAATGAAAGCTATAACTCTTGCCTTTTAAATCTCTACCATTCGGGTGAAGAAGGCATGGCCTGGCACAGTGATGGTGAGCAAGACCTGAAAAAAAATGGCGCCATTGCTTCCTTGAGCTTTGGCGCAGAACGAAAGTTTGCCTTTAAACACAAACTCTCGAAACAAGTTATTTCTCTGCAACTTAAACCCGGTAGCCTGCTCGTCATGAAAGGCACTACCCAGCAACACTGGTTACACCGATTACCGCCAACAAAAAAAGTATCTGAGCCGCGAATAAACCTCACCTTTAGAACTATCGATACTCCCGAATTAAAACAAAGCTAATGATCTTCTCGCTCAATTTTTGACGTGATTTTGGCTTGAAAAATGCATCATTTTTATAAAGAGCTATAGAAAACCAGAAAGAGTTATATAAAGCTATAGATCGAATTAAAAACGAATAAGTACAAAAAAGCGTATCGAAGGTTAATTAGGGCTTACCTTTTATCAGCCTTGGCCGATAAAAGCTTATAAGAAATAATTTCGAACACTGGCTGTTTTAACTAAGTTTGCGCATCATATTAATGGTGAACATTATGACAATTGCAAAGCAACGGCATTACCTGTTATACGGTAATCGAGCCGTAATCTATGTGGCAAGTTTGCTGGGACTGTTTTGTGAAGTGAATCTTGCTTATGTGGTCGCGCTAACCCTATGGCTTTGGCTACCACAATGTTTATTGCTGGAATTAAACTTGCTAAAAGCACTCAAGCATTAAACCTGGTGTTTTAAGTCTAAGTATCAGTCTAAATCTAAGCGGCTAATACTTAAGGACTGGCTCAAGCTTAGCTATTAACTTCCTAGGCAGTTAGGTGCAAATAAGACGCAGTACTTGGCATCATTAAACTCTGGTAAGCATCGACTTGTTTCAGTGCTAATGGCTGATTACTGGCACTTACTACCGCCGTTTCGGTTGCATTGCTAACAGAGCGTGCTGGCAATGTTTGCATTGATTTATGTTCAATAAAGTCACCAACACCCTCTTTGACATTTTGATGTAATTGATATAAATCAGCATAGCTATTGCTTAATACTGATACCGCACTACTACTTTGATTAGCTTGAGTAGAGTCACTGGCAATATTACTCTCGGTACTGGTTTGTAAGTAGATATCAAACAGTTTTTGCTGTTGCTGGTAATGGGACTGCATCAAATCAATATCTTTAGCCGTTTGAACGTTTGATTTTACCTGGGCAACTTGCTCCGCTATTTTGTCATCGACACCTTGTTGCACAGTATTCTTTTGCTCAGGTGTCAAAATATCACTTAAATCTGCACGAGGCTCGCCTTGATGTCTGACAGGTGAAACAGGTTGAATATGGTAAGTTGGTGTTAAGTTACCAGAAGAAGCTATTTGCATTGTCATGTTAACCACCTTTATTTTTTACTAAGTTGTACCAAAAGCTGATACGGACTTGAGGTAAAGATGATAGTTAAAGGCGGTTAAGGTAGTTGTAGTGGTTTGTAAATGTCTTGCAACAAATTGTTGCTGATATTTTGTACAATTGTATTTAAGTGGTCTTGATAGTAGTGATTTTTACTGAGGGGAGCTTGTTAATGTGGTGTTGGGCTTAAATGTGCACAGTCAGCTTTAACTGCCACAATAGCGTTTAGTCTGGCTTTTGCCATCGCCTCTTTTATCGCTAAGCCTTGTAAGCCTTGTTCGACAAAGGTTTTTGCGCTTACTTGCCTAGCCGCTTTCACTGCCGCTTGTAAGTATTGCTCTTGCGGATAAGGACGTTCTTCAAAGCCTAAACGACCGAGAAAGTCAGCCTTACAAGCCATTAAAAAGCAATCAAATTCTTCCGGTTTACGCCAAATATCTAAGTGATTAAACATTTTTAATAAGGTGCTGGCTTTAAGCTCAAAGGCTTTATGACAATGTAAGTGATATTCACATACTTTCAAGGCCAATTGTTTGTAGTGTGTTGGCACTTTTAGTTGCAGACAAATTTTCTCTACTAAGGGCAAGCCTGATTTTTCATGGCCTTTATGGCTAGGCCATAAGTTATCTGGCGTTAGCCCTTTACCTAAATCGTGACATAAGGCGGCAAAACGTATTGCGGTTTTCTTGTCATGTAGAGAGGCAATTTGCAAAGAACCACTTTGCTTATCAGTCAACGTTTCGGTGAGTAACACTGCTTGCTGCAAAACCATCATAGTATGCAAACCACTACAAATTTCAGGGTGCCAAAGGGCAGGGTTGGGAATGCCCCATAAAGCGGCCAATTCAGGCCATAACTCTTCTAGGGCATGGCATTGCTTAAGTACTTGAAAGAATACTTCAGGGTTACCGGAATTAATGTCAGTATTAGTACCACCATCGGCCAAGCTTAACTGCATTTCTTGCCAAACACGTTCAGGGGTTAAGGTTTTTAATTCACCACTGGCACTGATTTCTTGCATCAGGGTAAGGGTTTCATCGGCTATGGTAAAACCGTATTTGTGATATCGGGCGGCAAAACGTGCCACACGTAGCACACGTAAAGGGTCTTCAATAAAAGCGTCACTAACATGGCGCAATATACGGTCGTTAAGATCTCTTTGGCCATTATAGGGATCAATAATGTCACCGTTATCAGTCATTGCCATGGCATTGACTGTCAGATCGCGCCTTTGTAAGTCCTGCTCAATAGTGACATCTGCAGCGAAATAGCAACTAAAACCAGTATAACCTTGGCCTTGTTTACGCTCTGTTCGGGCGAGGGCATATTCTGCTTTTGTTTGTGGATGTAAAAAAACCGGGAAGTCTTTACCTACTTGTTGATAACCTAGCTTTAGCATTTGCTCAACACTACTGCCAACCACTAAATAATCTTTGTCTTTGACCGGACGATTAAGCAGTTTATCGCGCACCGCACCGCCGACTAAATAGGTGTTAAGTGGCTGGTTTTTACTTTCAGAGTTGTTGCTTGACAAGGGACACCAAAATGAAGAGGACATTGATGCAAGTGTATCATAAGGGGGCAATAACTGCAGAGATTGGCCGAGCTACTTATTTGATTTTTTATCATGCAAAGCACTAATGAAGGTTTTGCATGATAGTTATTGAGCTACTTACTATGGCTTAATCATGGTGAGAACTTGGTATTAAAATTGATAATTAACACCAATATTAACCGTGGCTCCTAGACCTTTAATGTTGTAACCACCGTAGGTATAACCCTGTGATTTTGTCGGGTAGTAATCTTGATTAAATAAGTTTTCTATGCCGATAAAAGCCGACCAATCGCTAGCAAAGTTATAGTTACCGCTTACGTTCACTATTTGATAGCTATCAATAGGACCTTGATCGCCAACATATTCACCGTCAACCGGTTCAAAGCGCTTACGATTGCCAACATACAAGTAATTGAGCGCTAGGCTGATAGTATGACTTGGCTGCCAGTTTAGATTTACCGTCGCCTTAGGCGGACTAATTTGTTTTGCCCCTAAATAAACATCGTCTGCAGTATTTTTACCTTCAACCCAGCTGTAGGTGGCATTAACCACCCAGGCTTCATTGATTTCATAGTTAATTAATGCTTCATAACCATAGATCTCTTGTGGCGCACGTACTGGCATATAAACACCGGTAACTTCATTAAACTTATTGGTAGTACCAAACTCAGAAGTACTGAAATAAGTGGCAAACTCAAAATGAACTTGTTCGAAGTCGGAGCTAAAACCAAGTTCATAATTATCGATAATAGAGGATTGGGTATGAATAAGTGCAATATCGGTGACTGTTGCGGTACGTAACAAGCGACCAGTATCCGAAATATCAGCCCCTTGAGAGTAGCTGATAAACGGGCTAAACAGTGCTAGGGCATTATATTTTACGCCAATATTATAAGTGGTGGCGGTATAATTTAAGGTATCACCAATGACATTAACGGGGACAGAGCATTGGTCAATTTTTTTACATAACTTCAAGGTACTATAATCATTAACGGTTAAATCAATATCTTCTTGTCTGACCCCAAATTTAATAACAAGGTCATCATTATAAATTAGCTTGGTTTGTAAAAATCCGGCGAGACTTTCCATATCCATTTCAGGCACCCAAACCCTGCCATCTACCATGGGTTGAGAGGTAACATCATTAAGGGCATCGATACCATAAATGAATGTGGTCTCAACTGAGTCACCATTAGCTAAACTGAAATCAACTCGAGTATTGAAGGTTAGCCTTAAGCCCTTTTTTTCCGATCTTATTAATGATTGACCGCCAGAGTAACCAGCATCAGGGTTAGCTAATGTTGGTGAATAAAAGAAAATATTTTCTACTTCTTGGCGGTAGAGGTCGACCATCAATCCTGTTTGCGCAAATATTTCATCATCGACATATTTAAGCATGAGGTTATGGTTGGTGGGACCCTGCGGCTCACCTAATACCGACTTGCCAACAGGTACTGCAATGGCTTGGGTTTTTTCACCGGTATTTATATTGCCAACCTGGTCGATTAAATTTACGCCTTGCTTTGATTGGTAGTAGTTATAAGTGAACTGCAATGACTTTTCATCGTCAAAGTGATAACCCAGCTTAGCAAAGTAATTTTGCATTACTGCATCAGAAAGGCCGTATTTTAAACCTAAAATATCGCCGTCAGCATCGCGTTGTAAACCATTTTCTTCATAACTGGCATTAAAGACATAATTGAAGTTATTTACTTCACCATTGATACCCGCTTCATAGCGCTGGCCAACAGAATCTTCAAGTTCTACCGCACTAAAGCGAGTTGAAATACTCGCATGGCCACTAAGCTTTTTATCACTATTGGCTTTTTTAGTGATGTAATTAATAATGCCGCCGGCAGCGCCATTACCATAAATAGAGGTAGCGCCTTTAATCACTTCAATACGCTCTATAACACTGGCATCGAGTGTTCTGATACCTAATGCGCCATTACGCAATGGTGTTGATTGTGGTACGCCGTCAATCATCACTAAGGGAGCTCGGCCTCGCAGGGTTTGTCCTGAATTACTGGAAGTACCCGTACTTGGTGACATGCCAGGCACTAAGTTAGCTAATAAGCTTTGAATTTCAGAAGAAACCATTAACTGCTGCGCTATTTGTTTTTGGGTGATTATGGTTATCGAAGCAGGAACTTCATCTATGTTTTCTGCGATACGGCTACCGGTAACGATAATTCGCTCAATATCTTGTGCACTTGCTTTAGGTTGAATTTGACTCTGTTGGTTCATCTGGTTAACTTGACCATGTGCTTGGCCTGCTATAGCTAGTGCTAATAGAGTTATGGATGTTTTTAACACCATATTTTCCTTCTAAGTATTATGAGTAAGTAACTAATTGATCGTATAGTAATGATAATCGTTACCATTTGCAATTAAATGTTAAGCATTTACTCTAAATGTGTTAACTCTTTGACATCCGTCAAACAAGCAGTTAATTTTGTACTTTATTTTTTATTTCAGCGTTGGCCATGTACCGCAATTTTTTCTCATTAAGTGAATTACCTTTTTCTATTTCCCCTGATCCTAAATATTTATTTATGAGTGATAGGCACAGGGAGGCCTTGGCACACTTAACTTACGGCTTAGGAGAAGTCGGTGGTTTTGCTTTATTGACGGGAGAAGTGGGTACTGGAAAAACCACCATTAGTCGTTGTTTAATGGAGCAATTACCACAAAACACCCAAGCTGCTTTTATTCTTAATCCAACCTTATCCTGTCAAGAATTACTGGCGACTATATGCGATGAATTTAAAATTCGTTATCGAAAAACCGATGCCAGTTTAAAAAGCTTAACCGATAAAATTGCTGAAAAGCTGCTTAAAAATCATCAAAATGATATCAATACTTTATTGATTATTGATGAAGCCCAACATTTACAACCGCAAGTACTAGAGCAATTGCGCTTGCTCACCAATTTAGAAACCAATACCAAAAAATTATTACAGGTCATTTTAATCGGACAGCCTGAATTACAGCAATTATTACAACGTCGAGACTTACGTCAATTAGCGCAACGTATTACCGCTCGCTATCATTTAATGCCGCTAACAAAGCCAGAGCTTGACCAGTACATTGTGCACAGATTAACGGTTGCTGATTGCGCCAGAGCTTTGTTTGATAAAGGCGCCTTAAATAAAATTCATCAATTATCACAAGGTGTGCCTAGGTTAATTAATTTACTCTGTCATAGTGCCTTGATGTTGGCCTATAACCAAAATGATAGTGTCGTTAATAAAAAAACTGTCGTTGCCGCAGCAGAGCAGGCGTTGGGTGACGACCTAAGTGCTATGCCAGGACAAAAAAATTATAACGGGGTTTTGCTGTTTTCCACGGCAGTAAGTGTCGCTGCCTTTTTTGCTTTAGCAGGATTTTGGTGGGGCCAAACACAGCAACCTTTGCACCAAGTCATGGTAAGTACAGCGCAGGAGCGAGTAACTAGCAGCCCAGTGCAGCTAAATAGCACTGAGCGAGCAGATGTAGTTGCTGAACATAGTAAAAAGCAAGTGGTAATGCCTACCACTAAACAAGTAGCACATACTTCCGCAGATCTGCCCTATGCTAGCCTGAAAAATTCAGCCAACAATCCAGCAAGCAATACCGACGTTATTACGGCTAAGAAATCTAATAAGGTTGCGGATAAAAGTAAAACCGTGAAAGTAGCGGCTATTGAACAGCCAATTACTGAGGTAATTACCGACAAGGACAACACTGACAAAATCCTCGTAGTTAGCGGGGAGAAAACCTCAGTAAATAATAAATATCAAGACTATCAAGTGAGGGAAGTTGCCGGTGTTTCTAGTGATTTATTAGCACGTTTTCAGGCGGCACTTGATGAAACCAATGATGAAATCAAAGCGGAACCTTTAGCTAATAATAAGTCAGTAAGGGGCTCATTAGCTAAGCGTAATGCGTTTGAGTTAGCTGACAACAATGATAACTCAAGGTCTGCGGTTAGATCGCTTGCTCAAATGCCCAAAAGCCTGAAAAATTCCTTACCGAGCATGACGTTTGAACAACATATATATGTCTCAGATGGTAATGGCTGGGTAAAGGTGAATGGTCAAGATCGTTATGAAGGCGACTATATTGGCGATAACGTAGTGGTTGAAAAAATACTACCACAGCAAGTGATTCTCTCTTTCCAAGGTGAAACATTTAGCTTACCGGCGTTAACCAACTGGTAGCTTGTTAGCGGTATATAATACCAATTTCAGTAAGTTATTGCCCACTTGTGCTGGTTAAGACACCCCAAGACTACGTTGCTCTCAATCCCAATAGCCAGCTATTGCTCAATCGAACGCCTTGTCCTGAAATGTTTTTCCTGAGCACAACAAGATCACAAACTTAATGAAAATGGTATAAAAGTCTATCTGTAATTTAGCCGGACAGAGAAAAAGCCCTGATGAGTTATCACTTATCAGGGCTTTTTATTTATTGTTTTAAATGGTAAGACAAAGAAAGTTTATTGCCACGCAGGCATTTTAGCTTCAAAGGCTTTGATGGTATCCAGTTTATCTAGAGTCCAACCGACACTGTCGACACCATTTTCTAAACTGTATTGTTGAAATTCATTTAAGCTGAACGTAAACGAAAGTTCACCGCAAGTAATAACATTATTTGGCAAGTCTACTTTTAAGGTTAGCTGAGTATCAGCAGACAGTTTAAATAGCTGCTCAATTTCTGCTTCTTTTAATATAATCGGTAAAAGGCCAACGTTGATACAGTTGCCGTAAAAAATATCAGCAAAGCTTGGCGCGATAATTACTTTAAAACCAAATTCCTGTAGCGCCCAAGGTGCATGTTCTCGACTTGAACCACAGCCAAAGTTTTTACGGGCTAATAAAATACTGCTGCCTTTATATTCAGCCTTGTTAAGGATAAAGTCAGGATTTACCTGGGTACCAGCATGATCAAGGTAGCGACTATCGTGAAATAAGTGTACACCAAAACCTATACGTTCAGTTTTTTGTAAAAATTGCTTAGGGATGATTTGATCGGTATCGACATTGGCGATATCTAATGGCACAACCAAGCCAGTGTGTGTATTAAACTTTTCCATTTTCTGTTCCTCTTTGAGGCAGAGCTTACTATCGATAGCAAACCGCCAAATATTGAGTGTCATTCCCGTGTTATTTTAATCGGGAATCCATAGTTATTATCGTAAACAACTGGATCTTCGATCAGATACTTCGAAGATGACTATTAACTATTAACTATTAACTATTAACTATTAACTATTACTCAGAACTACTAGCTATTTAGATCAACAAAGTGGCCGGTGATTGCTGCCGCAGCGGCCATTTCAGGACTAACTAAATGAGTCCTGCTACCACGCCCTTGACGGCCTTCAAAGTTTCGGTTACTGGTTGAAGCACAACGATCTCCTTCCTCTAACACATCATCATTCATGCCTAAACACATAGAACAACCCGGTAAGCGCCATTCAAAGCCGGCATCAGTGAATATTTTGTCTAAACCTTCACTTTCTGCTTGTTCTTTCACGCGGTAAGAGCCAGGAACTATAATGGCGTCAACGCCCTCTATCACTTGTTGACCTTGATATTGCTGAACAACACCGGCGGCGGCGCGTAAATCTTCAATACGTGAGTTAGTACAAGAGCCGATAAAGACTTTATTTACTTGAATATCAGTCATCTTGGTGCCAGGGGTTAAGTCCATATACTTAAGCGCCTTGATGCAAGACTCTTTTTCAGTTGGATCGCTGAAATCGTCCGGCGAAGGCACAGTGCCGTCAACACTGATCACTTGCCCTGGATTGGTACCCCAAGTCACTTGCGCTTTAATGTCTTTGGCGGCAAGGGTTAATACCGCATCAAATATTGCATCATCATCTGACTTTAACTTTTTCCAATCGGCAACCGCTTGGCTAAATACCTCACCTTTTGGCGCGTATTCTTTACCTTCTACATAATCAAAAGTGGTTTGATCCGGAGCAATTAAACCGGCTTTAGCGCCAAATTCGATGCTCATATTACAAACCGTCATACGCTCTTCCATACTTAGCGCTTCGATAGCTTCACCACAGTATTCAACCACATAACCTGTTGCGCCAGCACTACCGGTTTTTCCGATAATCGCTAAGATAATATCTTTAGCGCTAATGCCTGAGCCTACCTGGCCTTTGACTTCAATTTTCATGGTTTTGGCTTTGTTTTGACGTAAGGTCTGCGTAGCAAAAACATGCTCTACTTCTGAGGTACCAATACCAAAAGCAAGGGCACCAAAAGCTCCATGGGTAGCGGTATGTGAATCACCACAAACGATAATAGTACCTGGTAAGGTCAACCCTAACTCAGGCCCAATAACGTGGGCGATACCCTGATTTTTGTGACCCATATCAAACAGCTCGATACCAAAATCTTTACAGTTTATTGCTAACGCGCGTAATTGGTTGGCTGCGCCTTCACCAGCCGCATCAATTTTAATGGAGCGTGTTGAAATATTATGATCCATAGTGGCAATGGTACGTTCAGGATGACGTACCGGGCGATTATGAAAGCGTAAACTGGCAAAAGCTTGTGGTGAGGTCACCTCATGAATTAAATGACGGTCAACATATAATAAGGGTGTTTGCCCTTTAGCGTCTTCAACTAAATGGTTTTGCCATAATTTTTCATACATGGTTTGTGGATTAGTTGTGGTCATTTTATGCGCTCTCTTTTTTCTGGGAAATAATTTGTTGGCAGATATAATCACCCACTTCACGGGTGGATTTTGCCTTGGCTTTGTCAGCGCTAGATAATAAGTCAGCGGTTAATATGCCATTATCTAGGGCACTCGATACTGCCTCTTCAATCGCTTTTGCTGCTGCCTCTTGATTTAAGCTATAACGCAGCATTAAAGCCGCAGAGAGAATTTGGGCAATTGGGTTTGCTACGCCTAGACCGGCAATATCAGGAGCACTGCCGCCTGCAGGTTCATACATACCAAAACCGTCGCTATTTAAGCTGGCTGAGGGTAACAAACCCATAGAGCCGGTGATCATGGCGCAAATATCCGATAAAATATCACCAAATAGATTAGGGCAGAGCAAGACATCAAATTGCTTAGGATCACGTACCAGTTGCATGGCCGCGTTATCAACGTAAAGGTGCTCTAGCTCTACTTCTGGATAATCTACGGCAACCTCTTCAACCACTTGGCGCCATAATTGACTGGTCGCTAATACGTTGGCTTTATCAACGGACGTTACTTTATTGTTGCGCTTTTGTGCTGCTTGAAAAGCAAGGTGAGCAATGCGTTTTACTTCACGGCGTGAATAAAACATAGAATCAAAACCGGTTTCTTCTTCACCTTCGCCTCGACGACCTTTTGGCTCGGCAAAGTAAATATCGCCGGTTAGTTCACGAATAACTAATATGTCAAAACCTTGCGAAGATATATCAGCGCGTAATGTTGAAAGCGATGATAGTGACGGCTGTAAGGTTGCTGGGCGCATATTACAAAATAAATCGAAATGACCACGTAAACCTAATAAAGCACAACGTTCAGGTTGCTCAGTTGGTGGCAAGTTTGCCCATTTAGGGCCGCCAACACTGCCGAATAATATAGCATCGCTCGCTTCACAACCTGCCATGGTTGAGTCTGGTAGAGCATTACCGTGATTATCTATGGCGGCACCACCAATATCATAATCTTTAGTTTGGATTTCAAAATCAAACTTACTTGCCACAGCCGCTAGTACTTTTTTAGCTTCAATCATGACTTCTGGGCCGATACCATCACCGGCTAAAATTGCTATGTTGGACATGTTTATAACCTTTTAAATTGTAATTTTGTTTTAGCGCGAATAAATTCCCGCCTACATAGGTGTTCACCGGTAGGCGGGATTTTAATCGCGCTTATTTAATGTTTATTTTGCCGATTTTAACTCGGCAATGGTCATCGCTCGGTGGATACTGTTTAGTGCATGAATCAATGCTTGTCCCGAGGCTTGAATAACATCAGTTTCTAAACCGTAGCCATGGAAATTTCTACCTTGCCAAATAATGACTAAATCGGCTTGGCCTAAGCCGTCTTCACCTGAGCCCTTGTTTGATATTTTGTAATCGCTGACTTCAAATTCGATATCAACACTTTGTTTAATGGCTTGATAAAGCGCATCAACTGGTCCATTACCTGTTGCTGAGTGTACTTTGCTGTTACCGCCATCGCCTTCTTCCTTGCTGCCAGAGGTAAGTTTAATGCTGGCAGTAGCAAATTCTCCGTCACCACATTGCACATTAATGGTATCTAAGTGGTAAAAGTCTTGTAAATCTTTTTGCTGCAACTTAAAGACTAAGGCTTCTAAGTCATCGTCAAATACTTGGCCTTTTTTATCCGCTAGCGTGATAAAGTCACGGTAAAGTTCCTCAATATCATAATCAGACTCTTGGTAACCTAAGCTTGCCATGCGGTGTTTAATGACATGACGACCGCTGCGAGAGGTAAGGTTCAATTTAGTTTTAGCAATGCCGACACTTTCTGGTGTCATGATCTCGTAGGTATTACTGGCTTTTAACATGCCATCTTGATGAATACCTGAGGAATGGCTAAAAGCATTACCGCCAACAATAGCTTTATTTAATTGCACCGGCATATTACATACTGTACTGACTAATTTAGATACGCGGGCAATTTCTTGATGATTAATATTGGTGTGTACACCTAGTAAAGCTTGGCGAGTTTTCATGATCATCGCCACTTCTTCTAAAGAGCAGTTACCGGCACGCTCGCCAATACCATTAATGGTACATTCGATTTGTCTAGCACCGGCTTGCACCGCTGCCATTGAGTTAGCAACGGCTAAACCTAGATCGTTATGGCAATGTACAGAAATTATCGCTTGATCAATATTGGGTACCCGATTAAATAAGTCAGTGATAATGCCTTGGAATTCAAAAGGTAGGGTATAACCAACGGTATCGGGAATATTTATTGTGGTCGCACCTGCCTTGATGGCACTTTCTACCATGCGGCATAAATTATCAATAGGTGTACGACCAGCATCTTCACAAGAAAACTCGACATCATCGGTATACTTTCTGGCATGTTTAATCGCATGTACCGCCATGGCTTCAACATCAGCGAACTCTTTGCGCAACTTTTGTTTTACATGGACATCAGAGGTGGAAATAAAGGTATGGATACGAAATTGATCGGCAACTTTTAATGCTTCAGCACAGGCATCAATATCGGCTTCAACGGCGCGCGCTAAACCACAAACGCGAGCATTTTTTATCACACGGGCAATTTGCTGCACCGATTCAAAATCACCAGGGGATGAAACGGGAAAGCCCACTTCCATAATATCGACACCTAAACGTTCGATAGCTAAGGCAATTTGTAATTTCTCATGTACCGATAAGCTAGCATTTAATGCTTGCTCACCATCACGTAAAGTGGTGTCAAAAATAATGACTTGGTCATTGTTAACTTGTGGGCTGCTCATGTTTTTTGTCCTTTAAAATCTGATGTCTACGGTAAAATTTTCACTATTAACTGCGGACATAAAAAAACCCGCGATTGTTAGCGCGGGTTTTAATTAATTTCTACTTAGTTCTTAATATTTAAACTGTTGAAGAAGCAACAAAACCTAGCCGCGCATGATGAGTGCGAGCAAGAGGTTAGTTTTAATGTGCGTAATCAATTTAGTCATTTTAGTTTCGTTATTAGCGTTTGTGTAAAATTCACAAAAATCTAATAAATATTCTTTTTAAGAGGTAAATATTCAATGCACTATTAATAGCGCACTTGGCTTAGCAGTGTCAATGGCTAAAATGTAATATGATAGTTAAATATGAAAGGTTGTCATTACTAATCGCAAGGTGCCGCTGGCGATGAGTACGTACTGAGCTTTTTATTTTGGCTCCACTACATTTTATTTAGCCCTAAAAAGTATTGAACTTAGTAAAAAGCAGTCGGTTTAATCAATAAAGGGTATTAAGTTGCACCTTACGCACTACTAATGCTTCATATACTGCTTGGTTAGTTATATCTTTTACCAAACACATACTTGCTTCAAGCGTTTTTTGCTACATTTTAGGTACTTTCTTGTTTGACCTAATCCCATCATGTCATCAAACACTGAGCCAACATCCAGGTAGGTATTATTTGGATAAGCTTTGTTTAACTGGAATATGAGCATATTACTAAGCACACCAGCACAAAATATAAACACCTGGTTTTCAGTGTTATTTTTTTCAATGTAGGCTGTCATTGCAGTGAGCATGACATCGTAATTTTGGCTCCATGCGTTTGCTCCAACTCTAAAACTATCGTTAACTGCAAAAGGTAGCCCCGCTAAGTCAGCTTTTTCATGGCAAATCATGTTGATTGTCTTGCCTTTTAAAATAGTTACCGTGCTTGCTAAGAATTCAGGGTAATTTGCATTAACGAAGAGGTTGGCCCAGGTAAGTTGGCTGTCACTTTGTTTTGCTTGTGAACGTAAATTATCACAGTGAGAGTCGCCGACGCAGCAGCGACAAGGTAAACCAACAAAGTATGAATCGCTTTTATGCAATAATGATTGCTCTAATATTTCCCGGTAAAACTCATCTTTTTTGTTGTTTGGGTTGTACTTGTGCTCACCGTTACATTTTTCAGATAAATCAATAGCTTTACCGTTGATTACTTCCATTTCTCCATCACCAAAACGTACTAGGGAAAAATTCTCATTATTTTGCAGTTTACGATTAAATATCTGTAATTCTTCGGTGAAGTTTTTCTATTTAGGTAGCGAATAGTCACTATGCTTCTTAACAACCTGCCAACCATCTTTAGTATGACTATCAACAATTTCACTACGGGTGTTTTTATGGTCTTTAGTTTTGTATGTTGCTACGTTTAGACGACCGACAATCTTACCAAAATCAGGACGACAACTCCACAGGGACTGATCGTTTTCAGGGTGTGGCGGAACTATAGTTTTAATGCCACCGTATTTAAGCGCCATATAACTTAAGTGAATATCTTCACCGTTATCCCAGGATACCGGCTCTTCTCGCCACATATATTGCACATGGGCTTTATTCATAAACCAAGCATGACCTACTAAATCAACTTGCACTGGGCTATTGTAATGATTACCGTTCCAGCCGGCTTTATGTTTACTTGAGTAACCACCTTCTATGGGCAATAAAACGCCAGAGCCACCTAATATTGCATCATGACCCGAGGCGATTGTTTGCAGACAGTTTTCAAACCAACGAGGTTGCGGCAAAATATCATCATCAAAAAAAGCAACATATTTAGTACGAACTAAATTTGCTAAGGCGAAACGGCCCCAAAAAAGAAAGTTACTATTTGAAGCGACAACACGATCGGCAAGTTTAGACATATCACGTAATTCATCATCACTGCGGTTTGACCATACCCAGATCTCTGTAGGTGGGACGGTTTGGGCGCGCAGGGCTGCAATTTGTTGTTCTAAATATTCAGAACGTTTGTAGGCGGTAAGTATTACCGTAATGCCTTCATTGCTTGGGGCAGGCATTGGGCTCGCATCATGATTAAACTTTACCGTATCTGGCGCTGGCGATAATTTTTTCTTTATTTTTCCTAAAAATTTTATGCGCCAAAAACCGACAATACGGGTGTTAAACCACCATTTTATTTTTTGGTTTATGGATTTTTTTTGTTTAAAAGACATAGAAGGTACCCAATAAAAGTCTCGACTTAGCTGCTGAACTAGGCCTTTATTTGTTTATGATTTATACATTTGTTATTTGTACAAGGCATCTAAAATTTTCTGACAAGCTTTACCATCCCCGTAGGGATTATGGGCAATGCTCATACTTTTGTATGTTTGTTCGTTATCCATTAACTCAGCTATGTTGTCAGTAATGGTCTTAACATCAGTACCGACTAATTTAACTGTGCCTGCTGCTACAGCCTCAGGACGCTCAGTGGTATTTCTCATCACGAGTACTGGCTTGCCTAAGGAAGGCGCTTCTTCTTGAATACCACCAGAGTCAGTTAAGATAATATAAGCTTGGGTCATTAAGTAAATGAAAGGTAAATATTCTTGTGGTTCGATTAAGAATATATTATCTATACCTCGTAATAAGCGCTTTACTGGCTCTCTAACATTTGGATTTAAATGCATAGGATAAAGTATTTGTGCTTCAGGGTATCGCTTTGCCGTTAAGGCTAAGGCTTGGCAAATATTTTCAAAACCACGGCCAAAACTTTCACGTCGATGTCCTGTTACTAATATAAGTTTTTTAGATTTATCAAGCATGGTGAATTTAGCCGCTAAACTTGCTTTTAATTTACTATCTTGTGTTATTTGCTCTTGAACCATTAATAGGGCATCAATAACAGTATTGCCGGTAACAATGATACTTTCTTCAGCATGGTTTTCTATTAGTAAATTTTCTTTAGATGTTTCAGTTGGGGCAAAGTGGAATTTTGCTAAAGCGCTTGTTAACTTACGATTTCCTTCTTCTGGCCACGGCGAATAGATATTCTGAGTACGTAAACCTGCTTCGACATGCCCTACAGCTATTTGTTCATAGTAAGCGGATAAAGTGGCCGCAAAAGTAGTTGCTGTATCACCATGTACTAGCACAATATCCGGTTTGAATTCGGTTAAAACCGGTTTTAGATTTAATAAAATACCCGCAGTAACATCATTTAAGGTTTGTCCTGCCTTCATTAGGTCTAAATCAAAATCTGGCGTTATTTTGAATAGTTCGAGTACTTGATCTAACATTTCTCTGTGCTGAGCAGTAACACAAACTTTAGACTCAAAGCGTGGGTCATCAGCAAGTGCATGAACAAGTGGTGCCATTTTTATCGCTTCAGGTCGAGTTCCAAATACAGTTAATACTTTCATTATCGTCAACCCTACTCTTGCAAACGTCTAATCTTACTGCGAACTCTCGAAATATTAGAGTCTTTGGCATAACGACCTTTTTGGATGTGACGGATTTGAAAGACGCCATCGATATCTAGTGGGATGCCTTCACTGGAAATTAACCACTTAAAAGCGGTATCTTCATAGGTTTTACGCCAACGGTCATCTTCGGTTTGAAACATTTTTAACTTTTCGCAATAACCAATAGCGCGAGCAACATCACCATGGACAATTTGAAACGCGCCTTTGGCTTTATCGCGAGAATGTAAACTAAAACCATCAGCATCGATATCTACTAGTTGCGGTTCGCTATCTTGGCGCAACATAGGATCGTCTTGTGCTAACATTTCTGTGGTTCGTTCTTGCTGAGGGTAGTACAAGCTTTCTTGCTTTCCTTGTAGTTGCTCAGCTAAGGAATCTAAACAGTTTTCATGAAAAATAATGTCGCAATCAGTAAACCATAGCCAGTCGGCACTAGTGGTTCGTGCTGCCATATTTCGGCCAATGCCGCGTCGAAACAATTTTCCTTTTGATAGCACTTGGAAATTCCAAGTGACATTCTTAACTGTTTGCTTATTGAAGAAATCTAAGACTGCTTGGCTTTTAGTATCCTCGACAGCGTAAAAGACGGTAACCGTTAAAGCGCACTTAGTTGGTGGGTAATTGACAAAAGAGCTCAGCTGGTAAGTGAGCATATTTGAATAGCCCCAGCAATGACTAACAATCTCTAACGTGAAAAAACCATCAACAGCTTTACGATCTTTAGCTGCAGGAATTGCCGTCCTAAACCAAGAAACAGGTAAAATTCTAGTGATAACTAAGCGGAATAAGTGAATGGCATAAGTGTTATACCAGCGAGGTGCATAAGTAGTTGTGGTCTTCATTAGCTTATTGGCTTCTTAGTTATTCATACGTATCGATTGATGGAGTATATCATCATTTTTATTTTTTAAATTAGCCGTTAACTATTATTTACTTAGCCAAGATATATTAAGTTACCATTGCTAGCCAGCTAGCCAGCTAGCCAGCCAGCTAATCAGATAGTCTGTAATAAGTTACTGTCAGGGATTAAAATCGGTATTCCCATTTTATATAGGCATCAAATTCGGTGCCATCTTCATAACTGCTTTCACTGCTAAGACTGTCTTCATTATTAGCAAATTTAGAATTGCTTACTATTACTCCAAGGGTAAAACGTGAATCGAGGGCGATAAATTTATATTGACCATCAAATTGTAATACGTCTTCAGCAACTTGAGATACGGTGTTACCCATGTTTATATCATCAGGATACCAGTCACTATTGTCAGTATTTAGTTGCGCTTTTCTAAATTTCAATTGCCAGCTATTGCCTGCTTTTGTTTGGATTAGAAAAGTAGCAACAAGAGTTTGCGCATCATTATCATAAGTTGAGCCGATAGTGCGATGATAATATCGATAGCCTGATTTATAAGTATTATGTTCATAAAAGCAATTAAGCTCAGGGCTTGGACCTGAACGGTTACAAGCCACCTGCGTATCGGTATATTCTAAGTTGGCCATGATGCGCTGATTAAATAGGGTAAAGCGAGTCTCAATACCGTACATATCGGCTTTATCGGTGATTAAGCCAAAATTAGGTGAGCCATCTTCACCTATGGTTTGTAAATATAGCGCGTAAGGTAAATCAAATACGGTATCCGACCAGCGAATGTCATAGCCAGCTAGATGATTACCTAATTGTGAAAGCATACTTGGATCACAAGTCGGCTTGCCGTTAGCACATTCTTGACCACCAGTGATTGCTTTCAAAAAATCGCCGATTGAACTAGGTTGACCTTCACCGGCCCACTGCAATGACCAAGAGACACCCATTTCTAAACCGCGCAGTGGACGAATGGTCGCGCGCGTGCTCCACATCATGGTATCAGCAACGTAGCGGCTTGCTTCTAATTGCGCCATTTGTGCGGTAAGTGTCCAGGGGCCAATCCAGCTGAGCCAAGGGGTTTTGAACGCGTCAGAGTTATCGCGGGTGATAGCCATTGCGGGCAGTGCTCTTGAATTTGTCGTCATAATCAAATTAGTATCAATGCCAGGGCCCCACCAGCGCTCTATCGCCCCTGCACTGAGTACCCAGTTACCTAACTTATAGGCAAGGTAACTACCGTCAAGATTGGCATCACTGCCTTGATTTAGCTCTGGATTATCATCTAAGCCAAGGCGGTAATTAACTTGTATTTTACCGGCTAGGTTGCCGACAAAAAATTCATTGGAAAGCTCGATATTACCTTGGTCAAAATGATCGTTACCATAACTGGTAAAGCGATTTTGACTGCTGGCTAAGTAAATAGTTTTCTTGGTGATGTTTTGTTTACCTGAAGCATATTTATAGTTATAGCGTACATGAGCAAGGGCTTGAATTTCTTCATCAGTCAGTAAGGCGGTATTAGCCGACAGAATGTCATCTTTAATGGCATTCCACATCAGCGGATAGGTCGTTACCGGTGCGGTAATCAAGCCGATATCAGCAAGTAGTTGAATATCATTTCTTAAAGCGAGATCATCTGGCTCTACCCAAGGTGCGGCAAAGCTCGCATTTAAGAAAAATAAGGAAATAAAGGCTAAGCTAGGCTTTAACAACATGAAAACGTCCTAAAGAGTGCAGTACACTAACAATAATAATGAATAATAAAAAACAATAGAAAACTACCACCAGAATATCAAAAGACAGCGATAGTAAAAATTTTGCCGATTGTAGCAGTGTTGACCAGTGAACTCATCCACTGTTTAAAGCAAGTAACAAAAAAGTCGCAATTGCTATTAGAGTAGGCACACTTTTCAGGTATTATGTTTGTTTTTATTCCACCTATTCACTCTATGTCTGATGTTTTCATGAAGCCTAACTGCGTATTATTTATTCCTGTCTCTTCACCTTCGGGTATAGGTGAATACATGCGCTCAATGATTATTGCTAAGGCACTGCAGTTGCGCTGGCCTAATATTAATATCCATTTTATTTTAAATGAGCAAGTTGCCTATTTTAACGATTGTCCTTATATCGTTCATGCTTGTCAGGGATCTCCTACCAAAGATGTAACAAGAGTTAATACTATTATTACTAATATTAAGCCTGATTTAGTGCTATTTGATGCCTCGGGACGAGCTAAGCAATTTAAACAAGCACAAGCGGTTGGCGCAAAAGTCGCCTTTATCTCCCAGCATGATAAAAAACGCAGTCGTGGTTTGAAATTAAACCGTTTATTCAATACCGATATTCACTGGGTCGCACAACCTGACTTTTGTATAAAACCGATAAGTTATTGGCAACGCACTAAGCTATCTTTGTTTAATAAACCTGCCCCTAAGAACATAGGCCCGGTTTTTGAAGTGAGCAGTGTCGATTATCAAAACCAGTTACTGGCACGATATGGTTTTGTTAAAGAGCAATATTTTATTTTTAATGCCGGCTCTGGCGGGCACCTAGTGGCAGGGGAACTTGCTGCAGATATCTATTATCAAGCAGCGCTGGCTTTTTCTCGGCAAAGTGAAATTAAATGCCTGGTTATTTTCGGTGATAACTATCCTAAAGAGCTGCCAGAAGATGACGATATCATTTGTCTGAAAAGTATTAATAATAAGGACTTTATCTCCTTGATAGTAAACGCGCAAGCTTGTGTTATCAGTGCCGGTGATACCTTGTTGCAATGTATTGCCTTGCATAAAGCCTGTGTCGCGGCACCGATATCGCCGGATCAGCCAGCGCGGTTAAAGTTATGTCAGCATAAACAATTAGTACTTGTGGCTGAAGCAACCCCAGCTAGCTTAGTGCAACAAGCACAGCGACTCATTGAAAAAAAACAGCGTCAAACCCTGCTCGGTAATATGGCACAACTTGCGCCAGTAAAGGCGTTAGATATAATTGTCGATGATATCGCGGCGTTATTTACGCTTGATAATGCAAGTGATGTTCAGCACAGCAGTAATTAGCAAAAGACTCAGCAAGAAGTGTTACAAAATGAATGTTCAGGATGATAATTAAATGAAAAATATTGCCATAGTAATAGATGGACTAACGGGCGGTGGCGCAGAACGGGTGATGATTAGTTTAGCCACCGAAATGGTTAGCCAAGGCCATAGCGTCACCATTTTATCATTAAGTAATCGCTGCGATTATACCATCCCTAATGGCATTAATGTTTGTTATTTGTTTGACCATAAAGCCTCAAAAGTAGACAGATTTTGGCAGATAAAAGCCAGTATAATCAAACTCGAAGCCTGGTTTAGTGGCCGTGAACAGCAACAAGGTAAGCCTTTTGATCTAGTGTTATCTAATTTAGAACGTAGTAATAACTTACTCGTCAACAGCTGTATTTGCTCAGTCTATTATATTATTCATAATAGTGTTGAGGAAGAACTGCAGCGACAAAAAAAATTAGGTCCTTTCGCTTATTGGTACTTACTTAAATCTAAAAAAAATCTTTCTGACCAGCATTTAATTACGGTGTCCAAGGGCATAGAGCAGGAAATATCTCAAGGGCTAGTCATTTACCCTAAAACTATAACGACTATTTATAACCCGTTTGATATTAAAGATATTCAGCAAAAAGCATTAATCGCCGATAGCGCTATACCCAAGGAACCCTACATTATTCATGTTGGCCGCTTAGCTAAACAAAAGCGTCATGACATTTTATTTGCCGCCTTTGCTCTCGTTAGTAAAGACGTTAAATTAGTTTTATTATGTAATAAGCCCGAGAAGGCGCTTAAGCTGGCGGTGAAGTATGGCGTAGCTGAGCGTATTATTTTACCTGGCTTTCAAGCGAATGCTTATAACTGGATAAAACATGCCCAAGCCTTGGTACTTAGCTCGGATTATGAGGGGTTGCCAACGGTGCTATTAGAAGCACTTGCCGTAGATACCAAAGTGGTCAGTACAGCCTGCCAACATGGACCAGATGAAATATTAACCGGGCAGTTAAGTGATTATTTAGTGCCTAGGCGAGATCCTAAAGCACTAGCAGCAGCAATCAATAAGGTATTAAATAGTGAGCTTGATTTAAGCGCTGCTGACATTTTGACTAAGGTTAGTGCAAGTCAAATTGCTCGACAATATTTAAGCCTAGCAGAGTAAATAGCAATTGTTGATTAACAGCGACTACCTTAGCGAATTAATCACTAAGGTAGTCAGCTCTAAGTATTAATAAAAAACTGTTATGACCAATTATCCATAGCGCCACGGCGGCGAGTGAATAGTTTTGGTAAAATCAAACCTAAAATCAAACCTATGCCTAATACCAATGCGCCATTGAAGAACCATTGCTTTTTAATATTAATATCTTGATCTTTAATCTTTGTGCGTGTTTTTGTCAATGTCTGTGTTAACTGCTTAAGCTCTGCGGAAAGTTTTTTCTTATCATTAGTTAATAGGTTTACTTTGTTTTTTAGTTCATTTACTGCACCATCAAGTTGGCTGGTGAAGTCACTGCTAGTAGCTATTTTTTCCTTGAGCTCAGTTACCACAAAGCGAAGTCCTGCTTGTGTAGTTATATATTTACTTTCCACCCAGGTAGCGCGATTCTTATTATCTATAATTTCACTATAACCATTATCTTCAGCACCGGTAATTTCTATTTTGGCACCGGCGATAATAGTGCCTAAAATTCTATAATTTGTGCCAGGGCCTGCATGCATATATATGAATAATTCATCAGAGATATAGCCCAGCTTGTAATTGTTTTCTGCCGCCTGAGCAGATGAAAAAAGTGAGCTAGATAAAGTGATAGCAATAACTGCTATGACGTTAATAACGTTATTCATAGAGAAACCAATGTAGTAATTAAATCAAGTAAGACAAGATATTATGTGTTTGCCGCTTTGATGGCAAGCTAAGAATGATTTCATTATGCGCAAATATCAGCTCAAACCTTAAGCAGCTTTGATTTTTGTATTGGCAAGTTAATAAGTAAGTTTAATCACCAGACGATAAAATAACGATGAACTCCTGGTAGGATAGTTGCTATCTTCTATGGCTTTATAATCATTAAGGCAAACTCGCTATTGGCATATTGATGCACTAACGGTATGCTGGTTAAGTTATAGCTAAATACTTAATTGGATGATAATGGTTACCGAAATAGAATTAAAATACTCCTTGCTCGAAAATAACGAGCTGGCACCAGTAAAGCAGATAAAAGCCACTATATGCCAATTACTCGCTGAGCATAACCTAGTCTTTGTCCAGCAAGATATGCAGTTAAGCAATCACTATTTCGACACCCCGAGTTTGACACTACGCCAACAAAAAATAGCCTTACGTACCCGAGGCACTAAATGTCAGGGTAAAGAACAACGTTTTGAACAAACCATCAAAACATCAGGCTCTGTCATTGCCGGTCTACATCAAAGGCCTGAATACAATGTTGATATTGAGGATGGTAAACCTATTCTTGCCTTATTTCCCGCGACACTTTGGCGGCCAGACTCAGATATTAAGCAATTACAGCAAGAGGTTATGGAACTTTTTTCAACTCACTTTACCCGTTATACTTGGTTGGTTACTTTAGAGCATGCCATCGTGGAAATTGCCCTTGATTGTGGTGAGATTGCTTGTCAGGGTCATGCTAATAAACCACGTATTTATGAAATCGAGTTAGAGTTGGTGAGTGGCGATACTCAGGCACTATTTGTCTTAACTAAGCTGTTATTTAGTCAATTAGCGCTACGACCCGGGCAGTTAACCAAAGCAGCTCGTGGTTATGCCTTATATCATGAGAGTATTTCCGCTGGCCCTAATCTTGAAAATAACGCTGTTATGGATGACACTATTGTTGAGCCAATCGCACTGACGATGATCGATTTTTCACAAGATAGCAGCCTAGATAGTGCCTTTAATCAAGGCATAGAGTATGCTCTCACTCAGTTACAACTCGGTGTGGATAGCTATGTTGATGCGCCATCACTGACTAAATTGGGTAAAATAAGTGAATTACTTGCTCTACTTAGACAAGGGTTTTGGCTTTTTAATGAGCTCTTTACCGAGCAGAAATCAGCAGATGAAAAATTGCCGGGTGAGCATTTATCGCTTGCTCCGCAAGCACTCCGCAGTGAACTAAGTTATTTTATTCGCACCATTCACTGGGTCGATAATGCCCGTTATATTCAAGCCTTAACTAACAAGCAAAGTTCATCTCAAAAGGCCGCGTCGGTAAACCAAGAATTGATAACTAAATTACAATTGGCTCAACAGCGTTACCCAGATGAGGCGCAAGTATTGGCGCTATTGCATAGCGAACGCTTTAATAATTTGCAATTAGACTTATTGTCTTTATTACTTGAAAGTAAGGCGGCTAAGATGGTTAAAACTCAACAGTCAGTGTCATTATTTGAGTTTGCCGCTAAACACTTAAGCAATAGCACTAAGTTGCTAACTGATGAGCTAGCTAAATTACAAAAACCACAACAGCTTTCATCTACCGAGTTATATTTAACCGCGCACAGCTTGTTGATTCGTTCACTATTAACCACAAGTTGGTTTAGTTGCTTATTCGCTGAGCCACAGAGTAATATGGTTAAAAGATTCAGTATGCCTTGGCTTGATATTAAGCAGGGTATTAGCGAATTACAATCTTTGCAGTTATTACAGCAACAATTAGTCCAGTTGCCTAAGCCAGAGATAAAATTACTGGCTTGGTTAACAAACAAGAGTGAAAATTTAATTACTGCACTAGATCAATCTCGCGCTAAAGCCTTAACAATGCAACCATATTGGCCATAGACATGATGGTAAAAAATAAAAAATCACCTTATATTTCCCTAAGCCTTACTATTTTACTGCTATTTACTCAGCCGTTAATGGCAACCGTTTATGATCTGGGCAGTGTCAACAAGCGCCTTATTGGTAAAAACACCATGCACACTGTGGTCAAAGGTGATTATTTCCAGCAACTGGCCGAGCAATATAATGTCGGCTTTTTAGCCTTACTGGCGGCTAATCCGCAGCACGACCCATTTTTACTTAAAATTGGTGCGCAGCTCGTTATTCCTAGTGAAATGTTATTACCCTTTATTACTCGTCAAGGTATCGTGATCAATTTACCGGAATTACGCTTGTATTATTTTTCACCGCAAGAAAATAAAGTACATGTATTTCCCGTGGGCATAGGTAGGCAGGGCTTATCAACACCATTAACGAGTACTGTTATTGGCGAAAAGAGAAAAGATCCTATCTGGCGACCTACACAAGCAATGCAGGAACGTCACTTTGCCGAACATGGTAAATATTTAGCTAAAGAAGTCCCCGCCGGGCCTAATAACCCTTTTGGTAAATATGCCTTACGCTTAGGCACCAGCGAATACCTAATTCATGGTTCCAACCAGCGATTTGGCATAGGTATGCGGGCAAGCTCAGGTTGTATTAGAATGTATGATGATGATATTAAATGGCTTTTTGATAACGTACCATTGAATACTAAAGTGAGGGTGATTAACCAACCAGTAAAAATGTCTTATGAAAATGGTGAAAAGCAATTAATAGAAATACATCAACCGTTAACCGACCTCGACGTAACAAAAAATAATGTCATTTTAACCAAGGCAATGCATCGATTTGTTGGCAGTACACGTGAGTACTGGCAGCAATTACTCCCCATCATCGAAAAACCCCATGGTTTAGTGGTTGAACTAGCTAAATAACGGTAAAATAGTGCCAATAAAAAGCACCTTAACGTTAGTTACAGTAACGTTAAGGTGCTTTTTTATTATTTATTAAGCTAATGTTTGTTATTACTTCTTATATGAAGCAACAACATTATCAATTCGTTCGTTAGCGGCTTTAGCATCACTTGCTGCTTGCTCAGCAGCAGATTTAGCGGCTTTAGCATCGCTTGCCATTGATTGCTGTTGTACCTCTAAGTCGGCAACTTGGGCTGATAAGGCAGCAACTTTACTGGTTAGTGAGCTAATGTTGGCATCAAGTGCCTCAGTGTTTGCACAAGCCGTTAGTGTTAAGGCTAAAGAAATAGCAGTGATTTTTTTTAACATAATGATATCCCAAGTGAAGTTATTATTTTTACTGTTCGTTGCAGTATGGCACAAAAGAAAGCTCTAACAAAGCAGTTACATCTTTAGAGTGAATGTTACTATTAGAGCTTGAACTTACTATTCATTTTCGCCTGAATAGTTGGAATTAATATGACTGACTAAATCATCCATCAGTTTCTTCTTAATTCCCAGCTGGTCTTCAGCGCTTAGTTGATATTTTTCTGCGAGAATTTGATAGTCACTTGGGGATAGACTTACCGTGAGACGTGGGCGCTTAGGTCTTTTATTTATCGGTAAACCCAAGATATCACGAATTTGTTCAGACGGACTTAAACCTGCATCAAGCGCTTCCTTACGGATAGATAGTTGAATTTTTTCTTCCATATCAAAAGCGACTTGCACCGCTTTTATCGCTTTAACTGATGACTGCCATTTATCGGGTATTTTTCTCGCCATGGTACTTTCCGCTTAACGTTTAGATTGATTTTCCGCTTAACTTGCCGGGTACATATCCACTATATCACTGAGCGGTCTAAATAAAGTTAAGCACACTTCGGTATCACCATCTTGCCAGACTTCCACATCAACACCTTTGCTTTGATCTTCATTATAGAGGCTATACAATTCGAATTGCTCACCACTGTCTTTGCCTTCATAGGCTGACAAGTCTTCACTGCGATGATCCTTACGATGAAAATAGCCCACCTTGGCAAAAACACTTTGTTGATATTGTTCACTACTCCACATTGTGGTGAGCTCGTTATCGGCTTTTCTATCTAAAAAAGCTTGGCCTGGTTCATCAAAAATTTCCGCAAAACGCTCTAAATCAAATAGAGTTTCGACATCATCATGATGAATCTTTAACGATAATTTAAGCTCAGTAATATCATCAACTGCCAGTGATAAAAATATCTCTAGATCGTTAGTACCAATCAAAGCCCATTCGGTTTGTACCTTGTCTTCAAACTCATAGCTATTAACGGCTTTCACTTGCAACTCTTGCCCACGTAATGATTCGGGTAAAGCAAAGCTGTCCGTTAAAGCAATAATATCGCCAACAAGTAACTGATTAACTTCTGTTAGTTTTCTTGGCTCATTTTTTGATTTGTTAAATATTTTTTTTAAAAAACTCATCTGCAGACCTAACGTAGAATGGACACCCACCTAAAGCTTTAAGTAGCGATAAATAATAGTGCCCATTGGCTATTGTTTATTATGTAAAAGCGTTAAGCGCACGGTTAACTCATTACCGTCAGCTAACGCTTAACATTATTTTTTCTTAGCTTTCAAACGCTCTAATACTGAATTAGCACTTTTATCTTGTGCACCAATGCCAGCAGCTTTTAATTGTGCTTGTAACGAACTATCCGAGTCTTCAGATTCTAGTAGTTCAGCAGCCTTCATTCTATCATCGAATTTTTGTTGCTTCGCTTTAATGCGCTCTAGAGAATCTTTAGCACTTAATAACTTGGAATTGCTTGATGAAAAGTTATCGGTAATGGCTGCGGTCGCTCTTTGTACACTTTCAGTGGTTTTAACCATAGAAAGTTGGCGTTTATGTTCAGCAACTTGGCGTTCACTTTTCTTAACTAAGTCTTTCAAGCGATCAGCACTACCACTAAAGCTATCGTGGGCTTGTTGTTGATCAGCTAAAGTAGTTTCTAAGTTAGCGATTTTTTCTGCCACCGCTAGGGCTAATGTTTCATCACCTTTTTCAAGCGCTTGTGCTACATAACCTTCATGTTCAGTCACTTCACGGCCTAAGCGGTCAACTTCACGTTTTGCTGACATTTGTTCCGCCATAACACCGGTTAGATCACGTTTTGCTTTGGTGAGGTGATTTTCGGCATCACGTATTTCTTGTTCAAATATACGGGTAGCATTGGCATCGATAATTGCTTCACCGGCTTCTGATGCACCGCCGCGAATTGCGGTCATAATTTTTTTAAATATACTCATTATTAACTCCTAACTAGGGGGGAATGATTAAAGGTGATTTGTTTTATTTTTAACTAAAGCAAGTATTCACTCATATCATCAATAACTTCTACGGCATTATTACTTAATACCGCTAACTCATGTTCAACATCAATAAAATTTGACTTGATAGATAAAGCACCAAAAACTACATATTTATCACCAATTTTTGAAAATGATGTCAAGGGCATAGGGATATTCATTTCTAACATGCTCTCATGCATAGCATTAACAGATTCAGGTTTAACTTCATCAAGGCCCCATAAGTAACAAATGCAAATAATTTGATCTTCGGTTACCGAAACAAAAATAGGTAATTCTTCTCGGCCTAAGATACTAATTTGCAGAACGTCAACTTCGCCAGATATGGGTTGGCAATCAAAGCTCATGCCGGTATCTGAATTATCTGCCAAGCTGTTTAAGTGATCGGCTATAGTATGAATATTCATGTATTTCCTATCCTTCCTTCTTTAGTGAAAAAGCCAGATGACATATTATGTCGTCTGGGTTAAATTTAACATCTTGACATATTATGTCAAGGTATTTTATAAAGTAATTGTTACTGTTTGGTATTATTCGTTAGTCATCATCTGGCTTTAAAGGTTAATTTAAGCCTTGTTGATCTTGCCAAGCCTTTTGATGTAACTGATAAATGGTATGGCTACCCAATATATTAATGCCAATATCTGCTTTGTTTTGGTAGAAATTATTAGGGAAAATAAAAGCCGCTTTTAATATAGCTAAATTTAACCATTGATGGTTAATTGGTAGCTGCTTTAGTTTGTTTAATCGGGTTAATGGGCTAGCACCATTTTTTGCGGCTATGGTCCAACCCCACTCACCAAAGCTGGGCACATTGTCATGATATTGCTGAACATGGACAAACTTAGCCGCAGCCACTGTCTTACCAATAGCAATGAACGAGTCTTTAGCATGATAGGGGCTGGTTGATTGGATAGCGATTAAACCATCGCCAGCCAGCAATAAATTAAGCCGAGCGTAGAAATTAACCGAATAGAGTTTATTTAGGTCTGGGTGGCTTGGGTCGGGTAAATCAACAATGATGGCATCAAAGACCTGTCGGTCTTTTATTAATTTATTGATAGCAATAAAAGCATCAGCGCGATAAATAGTGACACGTTTATCTTGTAAACTTTTTTGGTTTAACTGCAATATTTGCCGAGCTAAACGTGGATTTACATGCTGCTCTGGCTGTTGGAAAATATCAATTAGCTCACTGTCTAAATCGATTAAGGTCACTGATTTTGGTTGGTATTTTAACACATCTCTTAAGGCTAAACCGTCACCGCCACCTATGATGAGAATATTTTCGTTTCGTGCGGATGCCGCCATCACTGGCGCAACGAGATAATCATGATAGATATGTTCATCAATTGAAGAAAACTGTAAGCGGCCATTTAGGTAAAAATTGATAATATTATCTTGCTCAAGCCCCATATGGCGCTCAGTAAAGGTTAACTGTTGGAAGCGAGTTTTATCGGTATGCACCACCTTATCCAGGTAGAGCAAACTATTCATTTGATTGAGCCATTGATTACCATAGTTGAACATTAAAATAATCACCAAAGCCAATAGGCAATGTAAAGCCACAAAGGTTTTACGCCAATGTAATCGCCGCCAATAGCGCAGAATAAAAAAACCACCGGCAATAAGGTTTAGGCTAGCGGTTATTGCTGCGGCCTTACTGATATCAATACTCAGTAAAAAGATCACCCAGATAGCTGCGCCAATACCGGCCCCAACGTAATCTGCGCCATAAATTGTGCCTAAGTTATTGGCCAGATGTTGCTGATGGATCTGCTCACGAATACGGGCAATTAGGGGGATCTCCATACCAATAAAGAAGCCCAGCAGCATGCCGAAGAAATAAGGACTATTAAAGGCAAGCCAACTCAATTGTTTAAAAATGCCACCTTGAGGTTTCATATCGGGTGGCAGAGATAACATGTCGGCAATAAGCTCTGGAAATATTTGCGTAATAGCAATTAAGCCGCCAATGACTAAAATAGCGCAACTACCTAGTAAGGCAATAATGAGTTCAAGCCAGACAAAGCCATTAAAAGCACAGCGGACTTTACGTGCCGCAAATGCACCAAGCCCCATAGAAACGATCATTAAGCCGATCATGGTATAGATAGTGCTTTCCATCACGCCTAACACTCGACCAGCGTAATGAGAAAGTAAATATTCATAAATTAGGCCACAACCAGCTAACACCGCCATGGTTAAAATAAGTAGGGTATCGTCGAGTAGGTGGGACTTTCCTTGAGGTAAAGAGTCTTGAGGTAAAGGGTTTTGAGGTAAAGAGCTTTGTGACATAGTGGTTAGTATTAGTTATTCTTAAGGAAGGAATTAATTAACGTGTGATGTGCGTAGTGTTAATTGTTACCGCCAACTCTGCGTAGTAAAGCTGGCGGTATTTTTTTGTTCGTTATGCCATTAATGCTGTTAAAATTAACGCTATAGCAATACTGGTCGCCATCTCAATGCTGGCAACACCGATATTATGTTGTTGATCAACTTCTTCAACTAAATCAATGCCCCAAAGGACAATATGTTTAGCTATAGCGGTAAGTAGTGCCACCAGTAGGGTCATTACTACGCCAAATACTAACCAACCAAGTAAATTAACTACTAAGGTTTCTGGGCTATAGATAAGAAAATGACTGGCCGCGGTTACCGCTAATGCTGTGCTGATCACTTGGCCACTATAACGAATTGCTAGGGCAACCTGACCATTACTTAAGGCTTCTTGTAAACAATCTTCTTGGTTGTTTTTCGCGTATTGCTTCTCCCTAAGTCGGGTGACCATAACTAACATGGTTTGTGCGACAATAAAGCCGCTGGTAATGGCAATAAAAGTACTTAGGTCTAAGCCATCAACCCAGAGTAAGACCGAGCGAATAATGATGGCGGTAGCGATGGCGCCAGCGG
The DNA here is from genome assembly GCF_001444365.1 of Colwellia sp. MT41. NCBI lineage: Bacteria > Pseudomonadati > Pseudomonadota > Gammaproteobacteria > Alteromonadales > Colwelliaceae > Colwellia > Colwellia sp. MT41. Next base: position 3,382,107 of record NZ_CP013145.1, on the reverse strand, counting down.
CGTCAATAATGCCGATACTGAGGTTTTTTTCAAGAATTAAGGCATTTTTATCTATATGTTGTAACGCCACTTTATCATGGATAATACGGCCCACTTTTATCAGTATTAAGCCATAGCCGCCGTATGCCAACATGCCGATGGCTTCCATAGCATAGCTACTTGCCGCTTCCCCGGTAATAGCTCCAGTAAGGACAATACCAAGGGCTAATACACTACCCGCAACACTGACACCAAAGGCGAAATTGTCTTCTTTGGCTAATTCTTCGGTACTATTAACCTTCGCGCTAACCCCTAAAAGGAAGCGCATAGCGCCTAATAACAAGATGGCAATGGAAACGTCGATGGCTAAATAAATAAATAAATCTGGGCTAATATTATTAAAGCTAACACCAACGAGCTCGATGAATGTGTTCATAATTTTGCTGTTCCTATTCTTTTTTGATTCATGACTTATTCACTATTTCCCGCGTCTAAAGCCGCGTGAGGTGTTGGTTCTTGAATTTCTAAAACTTGAGTTTTTACTTTTCGACTTGCTGGCATAACTACTTTTCTTAACAGCATTAGTGCGAAAGCGGTTGGCACTGTTTTGTGCGGTTTTACTCTGGCTTGATAAACTAGAAGAGCCAACGCGGTTCTTACTGTAAGGGCTGGTGAATTTTTGTCCGCGACGACTAAAGGATTTCTTCGTGCGAGTATCGAGTGCCGTTTGTTTTTTTAATTGCCCAGGTGAGCTGTAGCGTGTTCTACCATAGTCATTGTAATAACTATAATTACGATTTCTACCCCAATCGTTATAATAAGTGCGGCCGCCAAATATATTGCCGACCATTGAATACATGCCATACCAAGCCCAAAAGGACATACCATTACTGCCGGTTTGCCAGTTGCCATAACTAGGGTTACCAATTAATTGCTCGCCAGTGCCAAAATCTTGGGCATTATTGGCGCGTTGGCTTTGTGCTTTTGATAGCGAATTAATGCGAGGTAACTGGCCATCTGACATATCGGCCAAAACATTGAGCGGATCACTGAGGGCGTCAGAGAAAAGCACAGGATCTGCTGCTTGGTAAATATTAAGCAATTCATTATAAAGCGCTTGCGAAGAATCAAACATTTGTGGTTGCGTCTTGGCTGTATTCACTCTATCTAAAAGTGCCTTATACATAGGGCCGTCGATAGAAGCATCTTTGCGAAACTCGTTAATTAATGGCGCTAAACTGGCTTTATTAATCATGACTTTATTAGCATATTGGTTGATTAAGTTGGCATTACGAATGTGACCATTACTTAAGGCATCACCTAATTGAGATACTCTTTGTTCGGTGATAGGTAGTTGTTGTTCAATTTGCGCTTTCACAGGGTCGCCACAACCAAAAAGGCTAAGGCTGGTAATTATGATCAAGAGCAATAAAAAAGGTGTTTTTAGTAAGTGCATTTCTGCCATCATCTCCTCAAAAATGCTATGTTATCGAAATAGTTAATTAATTTTAGCGACAAGTCATAGGCAAGTGTCAATTAATACCATTAACGACATATTATGTCTATAGGCAACGCTGCTTATATAGGAATTCTTGTGACCTTATCCTTTTCTGCTCTGTTAATGCAACAACAAACAACAAGTTGGCAACACTTTGTTGAACAACACAGTAATGTATGTGACGAGTTAAGCACAGAGCAACTTAGCGTTTTTAAACAAGCGATAACCTTAAGTGACTATATTCTTGCCAGTGCTTTACAAGCCCCTGAGCTTGTTATTGAGTTGTTTAAATCAGCCAGTAAAGAAATATTACCGGACTATAAAAAACTTTTGCTTGAACAATTAGCCGACTGTATTGATGAGGTGCAACTACACCGAATACTGAGACGCTTTCGTTTACAGCAAATGGTCAAGATAGCCATTGATGACTTGGTTTTTAATATTAGTTTAGATACCTCGTTAGCGAGACTGTCATCGCTAGCCGACGAACTTATCTTAGCGAGCTTAGCTTGGCTCAGTGATTTTTGTCAGAAAAAGTGGGGCAAACCTACTAATGAGCAGGGCGAACAGCAGATTTTACTGGTTTATGGTATGGGTAAACTTGGTGGCAAAGAGCTAAATTTCTCCTCTGATATCGACCTTATTTTTACTTACCCTGAATGTGGTGTCACCCAGGGTTGTCGTCGCAGTATCGATAACCAGCAATTTTTCACTCGCTTAGCGCAAAAGCTAATTGCTTCATTACATCAGGTCACTTGTGATGGTTTTGTCTACCGCGTGGACATGCGCTTACGCCCTTTTGGCGATAGTGGCCCGCTGGTATTGACGTTTAACGCCATGGAAGATTACTACCAAGAGCAAGGGCGTGATTGGGAGCGTTACGCCATGTTAAAGGCCCGACTTATTGGTCAGTCTAAATATCATCAACAATTATCAAGCATGCTCAGGCCCTTTGTCTATCGTCGCTATATTGATTTTAGTGTTATAGACAGTTTGCGCCGCATGAAAATGATGATTGCCCAAGAAGTTCGTCGCAAGCAGCTAATCAATAATATTAAATTAGGGGCGGGCGGCATTCGCGAAATTGAATTTATCGTGCAAGTTTTTCAACTAATTCGTGGCGGAAGAGTAAAGGAATTACAGCAACGCAGTTTGCTCACTGTGCTACCGAAACTGGTGCAGTCAGGGGAAATAAATGCTAGCAGTAAACAAGTACTCGAACAGGCTTATCGTTTTTTACGGCGAGTAGAAAATATTATTCAAGCAATAGCCGATAAACAAACACAAACTTTACCGGATAATGAACTAGATCAACAGCGGTTATTAGCCGTACTTCGCCTTGCTAATTGGGCTGATTTCTTAAGAATTTTAGCTAAGCATATGGAGGGTGTTCATCAAGAATTTGAGCAACTGATTGGCTTTGATAGTCCTAATCATCAAGCGCCCGATGAACATTGGGTGACACTTTGGCATAGCCGCTGGAGTGATGAAGAGTCTATTGCTTGGTTGGAACAAGAAGGTCTTGAGTGGCAAAGTGATAAAATTTGGCAAGTATTACACCATTTTCGCGAGGATATCGGTAAGCGCAGTTTAGGTACTCGTGGCCGACAGGTTTTAGATAAGTTAATCCCGTTACTTTTATGTCGACTGCAAAAGAAAAACGAGGCCGAGCAGGTATTAGCGCGAGTATTGCAAGTTTTTAGTAAAATAGTGACACGTACTGCTTATTTGGAATTACTTTTTGAAAATGACGGCGCTCTAAAGCAACTGATTCACTTATGCCAAGCAAGTAGTTGGGTGACAGATTATATTGCTAAATACCCGATATTACTGGATGAGCTTATTGATCCCGAGTTACTGCATAACCCGCCACAGCTTGGTGCTTATGCAGTAGAGTTGCGTGAACGCATGCTACGTATCCCAGAGGAAGACCTTGAAGCGCAAATGGAGTCTTTACGTCAATTTAAGCAATCACAACAATTACGTATTGCTGCGGCTGAAATTGCTGATGTATTACCTGTGGCTCAAATTAGCGAACATTTAACCGCTTTAGCCGAGGCCATTATAGCCGAGGTGATAAACCTTGCTTGGCAACAGATCAGTGAACGTTTTGGTGAACCGACCACCTGCTTAGATGGTGCTAAGGGCAAAGGCTTTGGCGTTATTGCTTATGGCAAAACCGGTGGCGTAGAGCTCGGCTATAGCTCAGACCTGGATTTAGTTTTTGTTCATCATAGTAACCCTGATGAAGTCACCAGTGGCAGGGCAGACGGCAGTAAATCGGTACCAGCAAGCCAATTTTATATGAAATTAGCACAACGCATCATGCATCTTTTTAATACCCGTATGAATAGCGGCATATTATATGAGTTGGATATGCGCTTAAGGCCGTCGGGTAATTCAGGGGTGCTGGTGGTACATCTAACGACCTTTGCCCAATATCAAGATGAAGATGCTTGGACTTGGGAACATCAAGCCCTAGTAAGAGCGCGAATGATTTTTGGTAATGATGATCTTCAGCAACAATTTATCGCTATTCGACAAGATGTTTTATCAAAGCCAAGAGCATTTACTGAGCTAAAAAACGATATTACTAACATGCGGGAAAAAATGCGCAGCCATCTGGATAAATCGACCGATGTACAGTTTGATATTAAGCAGGGCAGGGGCGGCCTGGTCGATATTGAATTTATAGCCCAATTTTTTGTGCTTGCCTACGCTAAACAATACCGTGAGTTGATGCTTGTTAGTGATAATTTAGGCATATTTAAAATATTATTAACATTAGGCTTGTTGGCAAAAACCGAACAACAGCAGCTGAGTAATATGTATCAAAAATTAAGGGCGTTGGGGCATCAAGCAACGATGCAAAATGCCGAGCCATTAGTTCCTCGGGAAAACCTAGTTGGGCAAGGTGCTATGGTAGATATTTGGCAAAAACGCTTAATTGATTAATGAATAACAAGGATTAATAAGGCTTTTCACTGGCAAGTAAAATACACTCCTCATCCAAAAAGGGTTGGGGAGCACTTTCAATAACGACAATAGCGCGTTGGCGATGACAAAAGAAAATAGAAAGGCCTGCTTCAAAGTGACCCTCAATGGCTTTAGCTACCTGAAAGGTAGTTGTTAAGATGTTCTTTTCAATTCTAAACGGGTCTTTTACCACATAATCTCGGTTTAACCACCAAATTAAATCGATACCATCTTTGTCAGAATATTCGGCAAGTTTTCGATTTAAGGTTTCACCGCGTCTAAAGGGACGAGATTCGATACTACCCTGCCAATTCTTTTTATAAGGCAGTACCACCATTTCTCTAGCTTGCAATAATTTAGTTAAGTCACCTTTTGGCTCGGGCAGGTAAACTATATTATTGCGGATTTTAGGGCCTTTGCCATCCATATCGCCGTATAAATTGGCATAAAACTTAGATAAGCCAAGCGCTGCGGCATTGGTTGAAGTCCGACCTTGCTGGTACTTTGTCGGGCTACTTTCAGGCTCTTGTGGCACAGCGGCGACAGTCGCTTCTTTGGCAGTTATTGTGCTTTCATCAACCTTGCCTAAGGAGGCATCAATGGACAGCAAAAAGTCTTGGTTGGCAAAAAAGCCCCAAGCCAGTACGGTCAGGAAAAGTCCTAAGATAATGTTTCGCAGCCAAAAGTTCATCGGTTAATCAATACCTTTGTATTCATTACTTTAATTATAGTGAAGTTAGCTTACTTTACGCAAAGTTTAATGTTTATACAACTGTCCTCTATATTTCCCCTTAAGGCATTCATAGCAGAAGGGGCGTTAGCTTATTAATAATATTAATAAACAGTTAGTTATATAATGAGGCATCTTCTGGGTTAGGTCTGGTCTTAAATCGTCTATGTAGCCACATATACTGTTCGGGCTGAACCATAATCGCTTTTTCTAGCGCTTGGTTTATGGTGATTAAGTCTTGTTGGTCATTTTTGGTTGGAAAGTTTTCTAGCGGTGAAATCTCAACGGTGTAGCCACTATCATCGGCATTTCTCCGCGGAATCATCATCATGGTTTTAGTGTTTCTCTTACGGGCAAACATAAGGGTACCGGTTGTGGTTGCCGTTTCTTTTACCGCAAAAAATGGCACAAACAGGCTTTTATTACGGCCGTAGTCTTGATCGGGTAGGTAGGCACAAGCCTCTTTATTATTCAGTGCGCGTAGTAAGCCTCTAACATCGCGCTTGCCTAACATGTATTTATTAGACCGTGCCCTACCTCGGTGCTGAAAAAATTCCATTAACGGGTTGTTATGGGGGCGATAAAATACCACTAAAGGATTGTCAATTCCTGCACCTCGAGCACACATTTCTAAGCTTAAGTTATGCATGCCTAAGACCAGTACACCATTACCTTGTGCTTGTGCCGAGGTTATATGGTGGGCACCAATAACTTTTACTTTTCTTGCTATGCGCCAATTTGGCCACCACCAGCCCATACCCGTTTCAAATAAGGCGATACCAGTATTTTCAAAGTTCTTTTTTAAAATACGCTGCAGTTCTTGTTCGTCTTTTTCCGGAAAACATAGTCGTAAATTAGTCAGGGCAACATGTTTTCTTTTTGAGGCAATGTTAAAAAATAATCGACCTACAACCCGCCCCATGGCGAGTTGTAATTTGAACGGCAGCCAAGAGATGCTGTAAAGGATAAAAACAGCTAGCCAAGTTAACCAGTATTTGGGTAATAAAAAAGATAACTTAAAGTTAGGTTGCAACATGTTATTTTTGCTCAATGTATTTCTCTTTTGATCTTTATTTTAACTATGTTTGATTATACGCAAGTTAGTTTGTCTTGGGCAATGAAGTTATTTAGTACTTAGCGGTACTTAAGCGGGCTTATACCGTAGAATAGCGTCATTAGACTAATCATGGGTATTTAGAGAGTTTTTGATGACAACAGTGGTTAACCAAGAGGTAAGCAATAGCGAAATTGAGCTTATTATTGGCAATTCAAAACGGAATTTTTCCGGCATTACTTCAACTATGTTGCAAGTGGTCGCTTACCAAAAGGATATGATGCCATTACGTATCATGGGAAGAAATAACTTAACTGATACCAGTTTAGCCATTAGTTTTTGGCAAGTAGTCAAAATGTGTCAACGTCCTTTAGCCAATGGTAAATTTCGTATTTTTCATGCCCGTCGTGTTGATGAAATGATTCAAGGTGTGGTGTTAAAATACCTTTTTAGAGCCAAAATAAAGTTGGTTTTCAGCTCAGCTGCTCAGCGAAAACGCGCTAGCTTTACCTGCTGGTTAACAAGACGTATGGATGCGGTTATTGCCATGTGTAAAGCCTCAGCCAGCTATTTAGAAAAACCGCCCAGTGCCGTCATTTATCATGGTGTAAATACCAGTGCTTATGTGGCGAGCAAGGATAAACAACAAGCTTGGCAAACACTTAACTTATTAGCGCCCAACCAAACAAAAGGTAAGCGCGGTATTGCGATTCTTGGACGCGTGAGAAAACAAAAAGGCGTCCACCTTTTTGTGCAAAGCTGCATTGCAATATTAAAAGACCATCCTGATTATACTGCGGTTATTGTTGGTGGTATTGCCGCTAAACATGAAACATATGCCCAAGAGCTACGTGATAGCATTGCTAAAGCTGGCTTGTCTGAACGGATAGTATTTGTTGGCGAGCAGGACTTCGCTGATATTCCCAAAATATTTAGCAGCTTATCACTTGTGGTTGCCCTGAGCGAAAGTGAAGGTTTTGGTTTAACTATTCTTGAAGCCATGAGTAGTGGTGCAGCGGTACTTGCCAGTGAAGCTGGCGCATGGCCAGAAGTCATACGTCAAGGGATTGATGGTTATGTGGTACCGGTAAATGATTTGGTGGCAGTGACCGATAAAATGGCCTTGCTACTGAGTGATGAAACTAAGCTTGCTCAAATGGGCCGCTCTGGTCGTCAACGTGTTGAACAACATTACTCTGTTGAACGAGAAGCGAAAGAGCTGACTAGATTCCTTAAAGCACTGGTGTAACCTTAACTCGGCATTAGCAAGGTAATAAAGACAAAAAAGCCCTAAGCAAAGGTATTGCTTAGGGCTTTTTTAATGGCTGCATAAACTAGTGTTTAGTTATAAGTACCATAAAACTAATTAACTGCCATTAAACCGGAGTTAATAGCCGTTAAATCTTCATCGGTAATGGTACCAGCCGCACGTTTCAGTAATAAAACGTTTTGAATATAGGCATAACGAGTCGATGATAAGTTACGTTTAGCGTTATATAAATTACGGGTACTATCTAAGACATCAACTATGGTACGAGTACCGACCTCAAAGCCTGCTTCAGTCGCTTCCAGTGCTTTTTGGGCACTTAATACCGATTGCTCATACGCTTTTATCGCAGAAATAGCAGCAATAACGGTATTGTAAGCATTACGTGTGGTACGGACAATCTTGCGGTGGGTTAATGATAAATCTTGGCTAGCCAGGATAAAGCGACTTTGTGCTTGACGCACTGAGCTTTGAATGGCGCCACCCGAGTAAATAGGCACATTTAAGGTAATACCTACCGAGTAATTATCGAAATAAGGGGTTTCATCAAAGTCTTGATTGAAACCCAGAGCCTCAACACTGGTTTGACTTTTACCACTGCCCCAATTACCGTTTAGACTTAAGGTTGGATAATGACCTGCACGAGCAATATTAATACTGTCTCGCGCAATATCAATACCGACTCTAGCGGTAATTAAGTCAAGGTTTTTAGCTTCGGCGGTTACTTGCCATTCATCAGCACTATTAGGTATAGGTGTGCTAGTGCTAAAACGCTCAGTATTTAAGACACTGATATTTCTGGGGTAAGTATTGGTAATTACCCGTAACTCTTCTTCTGCTTGGAAAATGGCATTTTCTGCGCGAATTTCTTCGGTAACGGCATTATCAAATTGCGCTTGGGCTTCATAAACATCAGTTATTGCCGTTAAACCAACTGAAAAACGTTGCTTGGTTTGTTCTAGCTGGCGAGCAATAGCATCTTTTTCTGCCGTGGAAAATACAAGGTCATCCTTGGTACTTAACAAGTCGAAGTAAGCTTTAGCTACGCGAATGATTAAAGTTTGTTTGGCAACTTGATAGGTTAAATCACTTTGATGGGCTGTTTTTTTAGCGTTATCTAAACGCAACCAGCTATCATGATGATAAAGTTGCATATTTAAGTTAGCACCAAAGTTGGTTACATCAGTATTGGAGGTAGCATCATAGACAACCACATTAGAGTCCCCTAGTTGAGACTGTTGTGATTCACGCTCGCTAATGGAAATTCCACCAGTGGCGTTAATTTGTGGTAGTAATATTGCTCGGGCTTGCTCAATATCTTCTTTTACTATCATAAACTGAGCTTGTGCTTTAAGTACCACAGGATCGTTTAATAGAGCTTGCTGATAAACGGTAAGTAAATCATCGGCTTGGGAATGTGTACTGCTAAAAGCAGCGGTTATCGCAATAATTAGGGTGCTTAGTGTTCTTTTCATGAGTAAGGAATTCCTTGGGTGTATTACTCTTATTATTCATTTATGGGTATTCGTTGGTAGGGTATCCTACATGGATTTTTAAATTAACCAAATAAAATAACTGTTTACTAGTGTAACAAATTATTTTTTGAACGAGATATTGAATGACAATTAATAAAGATAAGCCCTTAGCTATGCTGCAATTCGATAATGAGCAGGTGTTGGTGCACTCTGTTGAAACCAAGTATCAGGGCTTTTTTAAAATGAATGAATATACCCTGCAGCATAAACTTTTTTCAGGGCAGCAAAGTCAGAAATTTACCCGGGAAGTTTTTGAGCGTGGTGATGCTGTCGTTGTTATGCCTTATGATGTCAAGCAAGATAAGCTGCTGTTAATAGAGCAATTTCGTGCTGGCGCCATCAGGGGAGAAGATAGCCCGTGGTTATTAGAGTTTATTGCTGGTATGTTTGATGAAAACGAAAGTCCAATCGAAGTCGCCATACGAGAAGCTAAAGAGGAAGCTAATATCAGCCTTAGTGCCGATAACTTACAACCGATCATGCAATACCTTTCTAGCCCTGGCGGTATGAGTGAACGTATTCATCTCTATTTGGCACATTTTGACAGTAATAAAGTTAATGATGGCCAAGTTTATGGCTTAGACGCAGAAAATGAAGATATATTGTTACACCTTGTCAGTCGCACTAAGGCGCTAGACTTATTAGCCCAGGGTAAAATCACTAACGCCGCTACAATTATCGGGTTACAATGGCTGGCAATGAACTATCAATCACTTTCTCCTAAAAGTTAGTGGTACTAAACCTGCTCGTAATAAAAGCATCAGTAAGAGGCAGCTATGAGTTTTTTTCCTAACCGAGCCTTGGTTAACGGGATTAGAAAAAATTACCAACCTAACTTAGTTAGCTTGATGAGCTTATGTGCCAACAATTACATGTTATTACTGAAAGTATTAGCGGATAAGTCAGCGCTTGGTGAAGTGCGTCATTTTTTTATCAGTGACTTGCTCTCCTATAAGGTAACAATAACAGAGGTCACTCCTTATACTTCAGTCATTGATTTTGAGCAGGAAAGCTTACATCATTCGCTTAAAAATATTGCCAGTGTTGTTGCCAGTGCACTGCATCCACGTATGACTATTCGTTTGTACCATGATGCTCGTATGGCGGAAGTACTTGCCACGCAAGACATTAGGCAAGTAAAACCGCGTTACGATTACCCCAATAGTCAAATGCACCAGCAAGATGAAAAGCAGCAAACTAATCAGTTTTTAAATGAGTGGTTACATTTATGTTTGCGTTTAGGGCAAGTGAATGTTGAGTTGCATTCTTAAATTAGGGCATGTTAACTTATGAACTTGACTGAAACTGATTCACCCGAAAATAAACCCATCGTTTTGGCGCAAATAAGTGATAGTCATTTGTTTTCATCAGTCAATGGCCTGCACCATGGCCATAATGTTCTGGCCAACCTAAGAAAAGTATTATTGAGTATCTGTCATAACCGACAAATAGACTATGTCATTTTTACCGGTGATTTGACGCAAGATCACAGCGAACAGTCCTACCAAAATTTTGTTGATCTCGTTCATGAGTGTGGTATTGCGGTACCTATATATTATCTGGCGGGTAATCACGACGAGCCTGAACTACTAGCTCAATATTTTTCTGCCGCGCCGTTTACCTCTGACACTACAATTGACCACCCGCATTGGCAAATTCAACTTCTTGATAGCAAAAGTGCAACACCTGCAGGTTATGTCGCTGAGCAAGCTTTAGTGAAATTACAAAAGGCTATCAAAGCAGATAAACATCAGCTCGTTATGATGCATCATCATCCTATAGACGTGGGTTACTTTATTGATAAATATGGTTTGCAAAATAAAAGCGCTTTTTGGCAAGCCATTGATGACTTTGACAATATTAAAGCGATTGCCTGTGGACATGTTCATAGTGCTATGCAACTCACTAAGCAAGGTAAACAAGCAGTTAAAACAGTCCATCTTGCCCCCGAAAAATCGACACCGGCTAAAGCGCCGGTAACTCTGTATACTTGCCCAGCAACATCAATACAATTTGATCCTAGCGTCGATGGTGTTGCCGCTTTGGCTAAAGGCCCGGGTTATCGGATTTTTTATTTATACCGCAATGGCCAGCTTGATAGTGATGTTATTAACTTATAAAACAGTGATTTATAAAGTAGGCTTTAGTAAATGTCAGCGTTATGGTAACTTTTCTAGGCAGGACAGCTATTTAATAATTAAAAATGCTTAATCATGAAAACGTAATAATGCAAAAAAACATCCTCTATATTCATGGCTTTAATTCTTCGCCTTTATCGCTAAAAGCCGAACAAACCCGTCATTACTTAGCCAAAAACTATCCAGAGGTCGGTTTTTTCTGTCCACAATTAGCGTCCACACCCGCTAAGGCTATTACTCAATTAGAGCAACTTATTGAACAGCACAATTATCACAGCCAATGGTATTTAATCGGCTCATCGCTAGGTGGCTACTTTGCCAGTTATCTGGCAGAAAAATATCATTATTTAGCAGTGTTAGTGAATCCGGCGATAACACCCGATGAATTACTGCATGACTATATCGGTGAACAAGTTAACCCCTATACCCAAGAAGTGTACCAGGTGACCGCAGAGCATATGCTGCAGCTAAAAGCATTAAAGCAAAGTGCGCCAACAATTGCTGGTCAGCAAAAAAATAATTACCTAGTTATGGTACAAACGGGGGATGAAGTGTTAAATTACCAACAAGCTGTGGAAAAATATCAACATTGCCGATTAATAGTTCAAAGGGGGGGTGATCATAGTTTTATCAATTTTGATAAATGCTTAGCCACCATAACTGACTTCTTTCAACTTGATTAACCACTAATAAAATGAGCATTGCACTAGCTGCCGTCGCTAATGCAAATACTCGCAACACCAGACCTTTTAACCGCGATTAAATTGAGTTTCACATGACTGACCAATACAATTCCGATTCCATTGAAGTACTCAGTGGCCTAGAACCAGTTCGCCGCCGTCCGGGCATGTATACCGATACCACACGACCCAATCATTTAGGTCAAGAGGTTATTGATAACTCAGTGGACGAAGCACTTGCGGGGCATGCAGAAAATATTAGTGTTATTTTATACCAGGATCAGTCACTTGAAATAATTGATGATGGTCGCGGTATGCCCATCGATATTCATCCGGAAGAAGGTGTCTCCGGGGTTGAACTTATCTTTTGTAAACTGCACGCGGGTGGTAAATTTTCTAATAAAAGCTATCAGTTTTCAGGGGGGTTACATGGTGTAGGTATTTCCGTAGTTAATGCCTTGTCAACTCGGGTTGATGTCAGTATTAGACGAGACGGTAAAGTCTATGAAATGGCCTTTGAAAATGGCGATAAAGTTGAAGAGCTGCACGAAACTGGCACGGTAGGAAAACGTAATACCGGCACCAGTGTTAAATTTTGGCCCGATGCTAGCTATTTTGATACTGCTAAATTTTCGGTTCGTCACCTGACCCATTTACTTAAAGCTAAAGCGGTATTATGCCCAGGCTTAACCATTAAGTTTCATGACAAAATTGAAGATAAAAAATACCAATGGTGTTATGAATACGGTCTTACCGATTATCTACAAGATGCAATAAAAGACTATGTTTCCTTACCTGAACAGCCTTTTATTGGCAGTTTTACCTCTCAGCATGAAACGGCCGATTGGGCGGTTACTTGGTTAACAGAAGGTGGCGAAGGGGTCGGGGAAAGTTATGTTAACTTAATTCCAACTATTGTTGGCGGTACCCATGTTAATGGCCTGCGCCAAGGGCTGCTTGACTCGATGCGTGAATTTTGTGAATTTCGTAATATTTTACCGCGTGGGGTAAAATTAACCCCAGATGATATTTGGGATAAATGTAGTTATATCTTATCTATTAAGATACAAGATCCACAATTTGCCGGACAGACTAAAGAACGATTATCGTCCCGTAAATGTGCCGCCTTTGTTTCTGGTGTGGTAAAAGATGCTTTTAGTTTGTGGCTTAATGAGCACACCGATAAAGCGGAAACACTGGCAGAATTTTGTATCAGTAACGCGCAAAAACGCATGCGAGCCAGTAAAAAAGTAGTCAGAAAAAAAATCACCTCGGGTCCTGCTTTACCCGGTAAATTAACCGATTGCAGTAGTCAAGACCTAGCCAGAACTGAGCTGTTTTTAGTGGAAGGTGACTCTGCTGGCGGTAGTGCTAAACAAGCACGCGATCGTGAATTTCAAGCCATTATGCCGTTGCGAGGTAAAATATTAAACACCTGGGAAGTAGACTCAGCGCAAATATTAGCATCGGAAGAAGTACATAATATCTCAATAGCTTTAGGGATTGATCCTGACAGTGATGACTTATCAGAGCTACGTTATGGTAAAATTTGTATCTTAGCGGATGCCGATTCGGATGGACTGCATATTGCCACATTATTGTGTGCCTTATTTACTCAACATTTTTACCCACTAGTACAACAAGGTCATATCTATGTTGCCATGCCACCTTTATATCGTATTGATATTGGTAAAGAAGTCTTTTACGCCTTAGATGAAGCAGAAAAAGAAGGTATTCTCGATAGACTTGAATCCGAGAAAAAACGCGGTAAAGTTAACGTACAACGCTTTAAAGGCTTGGGTGAAATGAACCCCTTGCAGTTACGTGAAACCACTATGGATCCTAATACGCGTCGTTTAGTACAACTTACGGTAGATGATCACAGTAAGACCATGGAATTGATGGACATGTTGTTATCGAAAAAGCGCGCCGGTGACCGTAAAGCATGGTTACAAAGTAAAGGTGATATGGCGATTGTTTAAAACTTAGCTTTAAAACTTAGCTTTATTACTTAACAAACAAACAAACAAACAAACTTAACAAAAGAAACGAGAGGGAAATCAAATGAGTACTGAGTCTATGCCCGGATATTTGGCGGGAGCCAATAGTGATCCTTTAATGATCGTCATGACTATTATCCTCGTGGTAGGCGTCTTGCTTGCGGGTGTTTTATATTTCAAGTTACACGCCGTGCCTGAACATCTTGCCCACGGAAAAAATCATAGTCAAATACAGCTTATCACTGTATTAACTATTTTAGCTTTATTCACCCATAACAATATCTTTTGGGTGGCAGCCCTAGTATTAGCAGTGGTGGAGGTACCTGATTTTTTAGCGCCACTGAAATCTATGGCCAAGTCGTTAGAGATAATTGCTAAAGCTAAAGATGGCACAGCACCACAAGCCCCTGAGCAACAAGCACCAGAGCAGAAAAACTCAGTAGAGCAAGTACCCGGACAGCAAGTGATTAATAAGGAGAATAACTAACATGTTTGAAGTTTTTTTATGTTCACTTATCACCATTTTACCGGATTATTTATTTAGAAAATATCGCCAAGGCAAGACCTGGGGCAAAGAAATAACCTTTTTTACCATGTGGTATGAGCTGCGCTGGGGCATATCTGCCTGTGTTATTTTAACTATATCACTGGTTACGTTAATCTTTTATTACCACCCCTCTACTTCTAATGCTACGCCCATGTTTCGCACCGTCTCGATAATGCCAGAGAGAGGTGGCCGAGTGCAGTATGTTTTTGTTGAGAATCATCAAAAAGTGAAAGCGGGAACTGCGCTGTTTAGCATGTATGATGAATCGCAAGTAGCCGCTATTGACAAAGCGGATGCAAAAGTAAAACAAGTGGAAGCAGAGTTTTCTACCGCCAATGCTCAATTGGTTATAGCTATGAGTAATGTCGAACAAGCTAATAGTTCTTATATGCGGGCAAAAAATGAATATGATCGCAAGAAGAAGTTATCGCTCAAAGGGATAAATATTATCAGTGCCAGTGAAGTGCAGAAAATGGCTGATACCGTAGCCATCAATAAAGCGGGGTTATCTGCTGCGAAAGCTAATCAAGCATCAGCACAAGCGGTCATTGATATCGTCTTACCGGCTAAAAGAGCCAGTGCTCTGAAAGAGTTAGATTCGTTCATTGTTGATAAGGCTAAACGCACAGTTTATGCCCATATTGATGGCGAATTGCAACAATTTGCTTTGCAACCGGGCGACTTTGTTAATCCTATGATTCGCGCTGCGGGGATCTTAGTACCAACTTCTGGTGCAGCTTCCGGAAAAGAAGCGGTACAAGCGGGCTTTAATCAATTATCGGCGAATGTCATTAAGGTGGGTACTTTTGCAGAAATCACCTGCCTGTCTAAGCCTTTCATCATTATCCCGATGAAGGTAGCAAGCGTGCAGAGTGTTATTGCTACCGGGCAAATCAGAGCCGTTGAGACCTTATTGGATATACAAGAAAGAGCAAGACCTGGCACACTGACGGTAAAACTTGTGCCTTTATATGAAGGTGGACTCGATGGGGTTATCCCGGGCACAAAATGTATTGCTAATGTTTATAGCTATCATGATGAATTAATTAACAGTGGCACACTGAGCACAATCGAGTCAGTCTATTTTCACATGGTTGATGCGGTCGGGGTTGTTCATGCCATGATATTACGAATACAAGCCTTGTTGCTGCCAGTTAAGGGCCTAGTCTTTTCAGGTTAACAGTTAACCTACCTTAGCCTGAGTGGCTTATAAGGTTGGCATCCCAGAGTCTCTAGCAGCAATGTCGCAATAAAAAGCCCTCTTTTATGAGGGCTTTTTTATGACTTTAGTATGGACATTGTTATAGAGCAAGCACGCTAAAATGAGCGCACATAATTAAGTATTTAAATTAAGTTGCTATACATATGAAAAAACATATGTATTATCTAGGGCAATGAACTGCCCAGAGTAAGTTCGAGTTAACGAGACAGAAATAATGATCACTACTACAAAACGAGTTACAGAAAGTGACTGCTTATTATTTTTTAAAGCAATGGCCGATGATACACGCTTGAAGATCATATTATTGTTGAGGTATGAAAGCGAATTGTGTGTTTGTGAGCTAACTCATGCGTTGCAATTATCCCAGCCAAAAATATCTCGCCATATAGCCTTATTAAAGCAACAGCAGTTACTCAGCGAACGAAAGTCAGGTCGTTGGGTCTATTATTCTCTGGCCAAGTCTCTTTCGCAATGGAAGCAAGCAGTGATTCAAAATTGTTTTGAGGAAAACTTGCCGGTGATCGATGAATGTCTGCAAAATTTAGCCGTGATGGGCGAACGACCGGACCGTGTGCAACAGTGTTGTAATTAAATCAGCTAGTTTAGTGAATAATAGGAAAAACAAATGACAATAAAAGTAGGTATCAACGGCTTTGGCCGTATGGGCAGATTAATTTTACGCGCCGCATGGCATTGGCCAGAAATAGAATTTATCCAAATTAACGATCCAGCTGGTGATGCACCAACACTGGCTCATTTGCTTAATTTTGACTCTATTCATGGCCGTTGGCAATATGAAGCGACAGCAACCGCTAAGCTAATGTACATTGAAGGAAAAACCCTGCACGTTAGCCAAAATGAGGGTCTCGCTGAAACCGACTGGTCAGGGTGTGATATTGTTATTGAAGCTTCAGGTGTGATGCGCGATAAAGCTAAGTTACAAGCCTACTTTCTTCAAGGAGTAAAAAAAGTATTGGTTACTGCGCCAATGAAGATAGCGCAAGATAGCTCAGGTAATATTTTAGATAAGGATATAGTAAATATTGTTATGGGCGTTAATCAGCAACTTTATCAAGGTGAGCAGCATAGTATTGTTACTGCCGCCTCATGTACCACCAATTGTTTAGCGCCAGTAATTAAAGTATTGCAAGATAACATTGGTATTAAACATGGCAGCATGACTACCATTCATAATGTTACCAATACCCAAACTATTTTAGATGCCCCTCACAAAGATTTACGCCGTGCAAGAGCCTGTGGCCAGTCGCTTATTCCTACCACAACTGGCTCGGCAAAAGCCATCACTGATATTTTCCCTGAGCTAAAAGGCAAGTTAAATGGTCATGCGGTGCGAGTGCCACTGGCAAATGCCTCATTAACGGATTGTGTTTTTGAAATGCAGCGCGATGTGACTGTTGAGGAAGTAAATCAGTTAATGGCGGATGCTGCTGCAGGAGAGCTTAACGGTATTTTAGGTTATGAGGAAAGGCCATTAGTGTCGGTGGACTATAAAACCGATACTAGATCCTGTGTCGTTGATGCTTTATCAACCATGGTGATAAATGGTACTCAGCTGAAGATGTATTTATGGTATGACAATGAATGGGGCTATGCTAATCGCAGTGCCGAGCTAATGAAAATTATTGCCCTCAGTTTAACTGATATTAACGAATCATAGTTTGCAGTCATTGAACTCCTTGCCTAACCCGGTAAAACAATACCTAGTTATCACGGCTAATTATTGGGCTTTCACCTTAACCGATGGCGCGTTGCGCATGTTGGTGTTGTTGTATTTCTATCAGTTAGGTTATAGCCCATTAGCCTTAGCTAGCGTATTTATACTTTATGAAGTTTTTGGTGTTATCACTAACCTTATTGGTGGCTGGCTTGGTGCACGCATAGGGTTAAATAAAACCATGTTCATTGGTCTGCTGATACAGATACTCGCTTTAGCACTGTTAACAGTGCCAAGTGAGTATTTAAGTATTACCTATGTCATGTTTGCTCAAGCGTTGTCGGGCATTGCTAAAGATCTTAACAAAATGAGTGCTAAGTCGAGTATTAAATTACTGGTAGCCAACTTGGATAGTGCGCAAGGACAAAGTAAACTCTTTCAATGGGTGGCTTTACTGACGGGGTCAAAAAACACCTTAAAAGGTGTCGGTTTTTTTCTCGGCGGATTATTGCTTACTCTTTTTGGCTTTCAAAACGCCTTGCTATTGATGGCTAGTGCCTTAGCCCTTGTTGCCTTAAGCACTTATCCTATGCTGCGTGGCAATATCGGTAAAACGCGTTATAAAGCAAAATTTAGCCAGTTATTTTCAAAAAATGCCCCCTTAAATTATTTATCTGCAGCACGATTATGCCTGTTTGCCGGTCGTGATGTCTGGTTTGTCATTGCCCTACCTGTTTATTTGGCCAGTCAATTACAATGGCAACACCAAAATGTAGGCACTTTGCTTGCCTGTTGGATTATTTTTTATGGCATCATTCAAGCTAATGCGCCAAAGCTGCTCGATATTTTAACCGCCAAGGCAGCACAGAATCGCTGTCAACAAGCAGGTTTTTGGTCAGTATTACTGGCACTGGTTACCTTGCTTTTATCTGTTGCTATTTACCTTTTTCCGCAAAGTAATGCCGTGTTAATCGTAGGTCTATTTATATTTTCTGCTGTTTTTGCTATGAACTCATCACTGCATAGCTATCTTATTGTCGCTCTTGCCAGAGATGAAGGTGTCTCCATGGATGTTGGCTTCTATTATATGGCTAATGCCATGGGCAGACTGTTAGGTACAGTTCTCTCTGGTGTTATTTATCAGCAATTTGGCCTGTCAGCCTGTATGTTTTTTGCTTTTGTATTTATTTTATTGGCCAGTTGTTTTGTTCGAAAAGTAGCATAAATAGTTAAAAATTACGGTTTAACTCTAAGGCTAAATCGTTTTATACTGCCTTAACCGCTCTAATCGTTTTGCTGCCTTAAGGAACTACAGTTTGTTGTATTTTGCTAAAAAATCTGCTCAGGCAATATCAATTGTTATCAGTATTGCCTGCCTGTTATTGCCTATGGCCAGCACTGGCCAAGAAACAGTGAATATTAAGCAGTTTAATCAAGTCATCGAGCAAGTTGAACAGCTGAAAAAAACCGACTTAGTGCGCTCTCTTAAACAACTAACGGTTTATGAAAAGGTGCTGACAGCGCTCACTATAGAGCAAAATTTAATATATTTTAAGCTGCTTGCTGAGATACAAATAGAACAAAACAAATATAGTAGCGCCAAAAAAACGGCCAATCAGGGGCTAACCATAGCGAAAAGGCTGTCGAGTCCTAGCATATTGATCAGTGAACTGTTGTATTTAAAAGGCTTTGCTTTTGAAAGTTTAGGTTATATTGCTCAAGCGAGGAAAGAATATAAAAAAGGCTTAGAAGTTGCTGAATCTTTACATAACAAAGTGCAAGTCGCTTTAGGCCTTATTAATTTAGGGGCGATTGCTTATCTCACCGATGATTTTAAACGCTCTTTAGTCTTGCTTAATGACGCCTATAATATTGCTGGACAAACCGATGATGAAGAGCTTAAAGGGACGGTAAACAGTGAACTTGGTATTGTGTATTCGTATTTACTGCAAGATGAGCAGTCAATGGTTTATTATCAGCAGTCGTATTTACATTTTAAAAAAGCCGGGATGATATTATCCGCCCATACTAGCTTGTATAATATTGCTATTAATCATATTCGGAACAACGACTACCAACAAGCAATCACGGTTTTTAACACCATCATTGCTGAGTCAAATAAAGACAGCCCGAGTGATAGCATGTATAGCGTTTATTCTGGCATGGCCTGGGCGTATCAACAGAAAGTAGACAGCAACCCTGAGGCCGCTTATCGATATTTACTGATGGCAAAGCAGTATTTGCAAGCAACGGAGAAGCTCGATTATCAATTACAATTTTATTATGATCAAGCCTACATGTTATACAAGTTGGACCGTTTTGATGACGCGCTTGTTAGCCTGAGCCAAGTAGAAAAAACATTAGCCAATAATCAGGATTTATCTTTGATTAAAAAAGAAAATTATGTCTACTTAATGGAGTTGAAAGCCGGTATTTATTACAAGTTAGCGCAATTTCAATACGCTTTTCAAACCCTATCACAAGTGATCATTTTAACCGATAAATTGTATGAAAATGAAGATAATCGCTCTATTGCCCAAGTACGTTTAAAGCTTGAAGGCGAACAGGCGGATAAACGAAATAAAATATTACACCATAAAAAAGACCTTTATAATGAAAATTTACGAGCCGCTACGTTAGCCAATGAAGAGCAGCGCTTTTACCTCATCATCAGTGCCCTAGTTGCTTTAGCCTTTGCTTGGGTACTGGTTAAACTGCTGCAAAGTCAGCATAAACTTAAAATTGCTGCCAATGTTGACACCCTTACGGGAGTCGCTAATAGACGCAGTTTAATGAAGCAAGCGCAACAGGCCTTTAAGTTTACTCAAGTAAAGCAGGACAATTTAACAATTTTACTGATAGATATCGATCATTTCAAAGACATTAATGATTGCTTAGGTCATAGCACAGGCGATAAAGTCTTGGCGAAAGTAGCCTATATTGGCACGAATATGATGCGAAAAAGTGATTTGTTTGGGCGCTTTGGTAGTGAGGTGTTTATGGTCTGTTTACCGAAGACCAGGTTGAAATCGGCCTTAGAAATAAGTGAGCGAATTCGCTCAGCTGTCAGTCAACATTCTTGGCCGTTTAACAAGCTGGAAAAAGTCAGCGTTAGTATTGGTGTCGCTACTTTAGCCGATGATAAAGATTTAATTAGCTTGATAAAAAGGGCCGATGAACAACTTTATCAAGCCAAAGCGTCAGGAAGAAATAAGGTTTGTGGCTAATGAATATCAGTAAAATTCTGTTAATTATTATGCTCATGCAGCTGATGTTAGCATCGGTTAGTTTAGCAAAAGAGCCCATTATTGCCTCGGCCATAACCGAGGAACCAGCGAATGAAAAGGCGTTATTACCTCTGCCGGCAGTAAGTCTGTTGCCTATCAACGAAGATTTACTCGCCATACTTACGCAACTTAAGCAAGCAAGTATTGATGAGCAGAAAATTGCCAGAGCACTAGAACAGCTTACCTTAGCTACCACGCCACTGAATGCGGCAGAGCAGTACTTATTATTAGTCACGCAAGCATTATTTAAAGAAAATTCCATAGCTAATGGTGTTGAACACAGTAGCCATAAAAAACAGAGCCGCGAAATTATTGTACTTTTAGAGCAAGCCCTTAAGTTATCGGCACAAATTTCAGCGCAGCAATTACATCAGCCCAATTTTTTGCAATTACATTTAATTCTAGCCGTTCACTACGCACAACAAGGTCAATTTGATCTCGCCTATCTTGAGAAAAAATCGTATTTAAAAAAATATTATAGTTATCGTAAAGCTAAGCGCCTAGCTATGATAGCGTCTTTAGAGCAATCGTTTACAGTGCATGATAAAAAGGCCAGCAACAGCTTATTGGCTAGTCAAAATAAACTAAAAATTCGCCGAGTTGCTGAAGTACAAGAGCAAAAAGCCACGCAACAGTATAATTTCACGCTAATTATCAGTACCGCTATCGTTTTTGTGCTACTTTTTTTTAGACAGTTGAAAATACGCAATAAACTCATTCGATTAACCAGAACCGATGCCTTAACTGGCTTAGCAAATCGCAGTGCTTTGTTTGAACATGGAGAACATATGGTGGCTAGCTTTATTGAGCAGCCAGAGGAGTTATCGATACTATTGTTGGACTTAGATCATTTCAAAAAAATTAATGATGACTTTGGTGAGCAAGTTGGCGATGAAATACTTAGGGTAATTGCCCAACTGGTAAAAGAAACCATGCGTTCTCGGGATGTATTTTATCGCCTAGGCGGTGAAGAATTTGTTGCTATATTACCTTTTGCCGATAGCAATAAAGCGAAAGCGATTGCTATGCGCATTAATGAAAAAATAGCACAGCATGACTTCTCATTGTTAATCCTCCAGAGTAGGGTGACGGTCAGTATCGGTGTGGCCACCATGGCGTCTAATAAATTGACCTTTGAGCAAGTATTACATTGTGCCGATTTGGCCATGTATCAAGCGAAAGAACTTGGTCGAAATAGTGTCGTTTGTTATCAGAATATTGCCCAAGCACAAGAAAGAAGGGGTAATAGCAATTCTGTTAAATAATTACCTAACTCAGAACTACATTAGCGAGCTTAGAACAAACAAAATTATTTAAAGATAGTTATTATATGTTTCATTCCTTGTGTGATGTTATCAGTTTGCTAATGAGTTCCCAAAGGGCGAGCTTAAAAGGCGTATATACTGTGTTATTGATTTAGATAAGGGAATAACCATTCTCTTCAATCAATGCCTTGCCTCTACGCCTTTTAATTCTCGCTGAGTGTGAAATTACTTAATAGACTTGGTATAATTAACGCTTTTGTGACTTTATCTATTTTTTATAAGCTCATAATCAGATAAGCTATAACGTTAACAAATAAAAATAACTAAATTTGTACGATCAGGAAATCCTTTCATGTCAGATACGCTCGAATATAGCCTTGATGGAATAGAACAAGTTCCCTTAAGACAATTTACTGAAGAAGCTTATTTAAACTACTCCATGTACGTTATTATGGATCGTGCCTTGCCACATATTGGTGATGGCTTAAAGCCCGTACAAAGACGCATAATTTATGCAATGTCAGAGCTTGGTTTATCTGCGACAGCTAAATATAAAAAATCAGCACGGACCGTAGGCGATGTACTAGGTAAGTTCCACCCACATGGTGATAGCGCCTGTTATGAAGCCATGGTTTTAATGGCACAACCTTTCTCATATCGCTATCCCTTAGTAGATGGCCAAGGTAACTGGGGTGCACCCGATGACCCTAAATCTTTTGCCGCCATGCGTTATACCGAATCGCGCTTATCAAAATTTAGTGAAATATTACTGGCTGAATTAGGCCTAGGGACAGTGGATTGGCAGCCAAACTTTGATGGCACCCTGAAAGAGCCCATTACCCTACCAGCGCGTTTGCCACATATTCTCCTGAACGGCATTACCGGTATTGCTGTTGGTATGGCAACGGATATACCGCCGCACAATGTCCGGGAAGTGGCCAATGCCTGTGTGCATTTAATTGAGAATCCTAAAGCTGAAGTAAGTGACTTGCTCGAGTTTGTTAAAGGGCCAGATTACCCGACAGACGCTGAGATAATTACCCCTAAAGCTGATATTGAAAAAATTTACCAAACCGGGCGTGGTAGTATTAAAATGCGCGCCGTTTATAATGTTGAACAAGGCGATATTGTGGTCACAGCACTGCCACATCAAGCCTCTGGCGGTAAAATATTAGAGCAAATTGCTGGCCAAATGACGGCGAAAAAGCTGCCTATGGTGGCCGATCTTCGTGATGAGTCTGATCACGAAAATCCGGTACGTCTAGTGATAATTCCACGTTCAAATCGGGTTGATATTGAACAGTTAATGCAGCATTTATTTGCCAGTACCGATTTAGAAAAAAGCTTTCGTGTTAATATCAACATGATAGGTTTAGATAACCGTCCAGCAGTTAAAAACTTACTGGTCATTTTATCTGAATGGCTTGAATTTCGTCGTGAAACCGTACGTCGTCGTTTGCAATATCGTTTAGATAAGGTCTTGGCACGTTTACATATTCTTGATGGTTTACTGGTTGCCTACTTAAATATTGATGAAGTGATAGCGATCATTCGTGGTTATGACGATCCTAAAGCCGAGTTAATGTCGCGCTTCTCTTTATCAGATACACAAGCGCACTCTATTTTAGAAATTAAACTGCGCCAACTTGCTAAGCTTGAAGAAGTAAAAATTCGCACCGAGCAAGATGCCTTACACCTTGATCAAGACTACTTAGAAAAAATCCTTAGTTCAAAAGTGCGTATGAATACACTTATGAAAAATGAAATTCTTGCTGCCGCTAAAGAATATGGTGACGATCGCCGCTCTAGAATAGTTGAACGAACTGAATCAAAAGCACTGACTGAAAAAGATTTAGTACCAAGTGAAGCTGTCACTATTGTCTTATCCGATAAAGGTTGGGCACGTTGTGCTAAAGGTCATGATGTAGACCCAACCAGCTTAAGTTATAAGGCGGGTGATGGTTATTTATGCTCTTCAAAAGGGCGGAGTAATCGCCCTGTGGTCTTTATCGGCTCCGATGGCAGGGCATTCACGACTGATGCTCATACCTTACCCACGGCTCGCTCGCAAGGCGAACCACTTACCGGCCGCTTTAATTTGACCACAGGGCGGAGCTTTGTCCATAGCCTAATGTCAGATGACGAGGCTAAGTACCTATTAGTCAGTGATGCCGGTTATGGCTTTGTCAGTAGCTTTGCTGATATGGTCAGTCGAAATAAAAATGGTAAGGCGTTAATCAGTTTACCGGAAGCTGCCAAGGTGATGGCGCCGCAATTAATTAACAATTTTGACACTGACTACTGTCTAACCATTACTAGTGAAGGGCGTATGCTGGTTTTTCCAGTAAAAAACTTACCGGAACTCAGTAAAGGTAAGGGCAATAAAATTATTAATATTCCTTCTGCCCGAGCAAAAACGAGAGAAGAGTTTGTCAGTATACTTGCTATTATTCCACAAGGGGCTGCCATTACCTTACATGCAGGTAAGCGTAAACTTACCCTGAAAGCTACGGATATCGAACACTATATGGGAGAACGTGGTCGCCGTGGTAATAAACTGCCTCGTGGTTTACAACGTGTTTCAGAAATAGAAATTGAATCTGCTACGGTAAATAATGTCAGCGACGACAGTGTTGATGAAACGCCACCAATAAGTGAATAAAGCTGTTTTGAGTTAACAACTTTGTGCAGAGGTTATAAGAAAAAATAAGGCCAACAAATGTTTAACGTTTGTTGGCCTTTTTATATGATTATTTTTTAAAATAATTGCTTGCTGGTAACCATGTTGATATTGGCTTGAGGAAAACTGCTGCTGGTGTAGAGCAAGCGATCTTCTGTTGCAATATAGGTCAGACTATCATTTTTATATATGGAGTTAAGCGGTAATCTAACTAGCGGCGTTTGAACTTTATTTTTGAGATCGTAGGAGATTAATTGATAGTGATCATCAAAGGTTTTCTGATAGTAGACATGGCCTTGCTCATAAGTCCATGCGTATAAAGTATTAAATAAATCTCCCTCAATAACCCTGTCACCTGCTTGCCTATCATTGATGTTCTTTTGCCATAAGCCTTTTCTAAGTTTGGTATAAAGTAAGGTATCGGCTGTTATCATTACGCCGTAGCGTGCACCATCAAAAGTGAGGCGCTGGGTACTGGAGTCTGCGATATTAATGCTATAAAGATCGGTATGTTTATCACCATAGATGGCCGAAATAATTTGCTTATCATCCATAGACCAATTTGGTCGATTATGCTGGAAAAAGGGGCTGCTGAGTAATGTAACGCGCTCATTCTTTACTGAGTAAATATATATACCATCGCCTCTATCTTCAGATAACGGCGCTAAAAAGGCGACATTTTGACCATCATGTGACCATTTAGGGTAACGTAATGTTTGTTTTAAATTGGTTAACTGTTTACGGGCGCTACCATCGGGTTTAGCTGACCAAAGTTCATCAAAGCCAGACTCATTGGAAGAAAATACTATTAAATCAATTATTGGGTTGTAATCAGGTGATTCATAGGTGAAATCTGATTTTAATACCGGGAAAGGGCTACTCGCTATAGCATCATTTAGCTGTAAGCTTACCAGGGAAGAGGTTTCTATTCGTTCTTGGTAATACAATTGTTGTGATTGTTTAGCAATGCTCGGGTAGCTAAAGCCTGTTAAGTTCAATGCCTGTTTTACTCGATTATCAATATCGATAACAAAACCAAAGCGATTATCTGCTCGTTGGGCAGCAAAGACTAATTTTTGGCTATCGCCAAACCAAGACATACCGACAATATCTTCTTCATCATAAGTAAGTTGTTCTGTCTCCTTCGTTGCTAGATTAATAAGGTAAATGTTTTCACTTAAGCGGTTGATTCGCCGAGCAACCGCCAGGTATTTACCATCGGGGGAGAATGACATATCTCTATCTTTATAACTATAATCACTATCACAAGAAAATCGCGTCATGGCAAAGTTTTTTGATGACAAATCAATAAAGTATATGCCTGTTCTCTTTGCTAAGCCGCCCTTGTTATAAACAGCAAGAGTTTGGTCATCAGGGGATATATCAAGGTAATAATAAACCCCTTGCATGGGACAAGTGGCTAGTTGTGTTTCTTGTTGGCTAGCGACTTTTAATTGGATGTAATGGCAGCTGTTGTTGGCCTTATCTTTACGAGAAAAATACAAATATTGGCCGTCGTTACTCCAAACGCTATGTCTTTCTATGGCATTATCAAAGGTTAATTGCTTTGGTGGTAACTCAACTTGATGAGTGTCTTTCATAAACAAGTTGGTTGGTTGATTAGCCGATACTTGGCTATAGACTAAAAAACGACCATCGGGAGAGGGCGAAGGAAAAAGTTCACTACCGGGGTGTTTAGTGATAGCGGTAATTTTAATATCGTTGTCATTGGGTAATTGCTGAATATAAAGCAGCACTAACAAGCTGAGGATTAAAGTTACCAGTACATGAGTACTGTTAATGTTTATCGCTTTACTCTTGTTAGCGGTAAGTGCAGTGGTATTCGCTGTTGGTTGATTATTTGCTTTATCTTGCTCTTGATATACTGAATTTTTAATAGAGCTATCAACGGAGTAATTTATTGAACTTTCTAGCGGCTCAGGGTTAGATACTTTACTTATATTTGATGGGCTATTTTGCCATTGCGGCTCTGGCATTAATTGATAGCCAGCTTTGCGAATGGTCTTAATTATTTCTTCTTCGCCGTGATAGCTTTACCGTTGCCACGCCACTAGTCATCATGGGGAGAGAAGCCATCGGTGATACTGGCCTTGGCGAAATGGCGCAAATTTTAGTTGAAAATATGCCGTCGCTTTCTTATGGCACCAGTAATGCTACCAGCCAATCAAGTGTATCAAATACTGGTATTACTACCGTTGAATTACGTAACTTAGGTGCTAACCGTACTTTGACCTTAATTGATGGTCGACGCGTGGTATCAAACTCAAAAAGTGGTAATTATGTCAGCATGAGTACCATCCCATCGGGTATGGTAAAAAGAGTTGAGGTTATTACCGGTGGTGCCGGTGCGACTTATGGTGCAGATGCGGTATCCGGTGTGGTAAACATTATTACCCAAACCGATAAAGAAGGATTTGATTTTAAAGTCCGTGGCGGTGAAAGTACAGATGGCGGCGCTAAAGAATTTACCATTGATGCAAGTTTCGGTGATTTATTTGCCGATGACCGCGGTTATGTATTTTTTAGTGCTAATTATGATAAAGACTATGGACTTAAATATGGCGATCGTCAGCGTGCAGCGCAAGAAGCATCATTTCGTTATAATTCTGACACCATGCGCAATGAAATTCGTACTGAGAATGGCTTTCAATCACTTTATGAAACACCGATGAGTGACTGGCGTAACCGCAGTGATGGTACCCCAGGTGGTGTTTTCTTAGAATCAAGTAAATACGACACCACTTATTGGTATAATGAAAAAGGTCAGAATACTGATTGGAATGAAGAAAGAGATGGCATTAACACTCGTGAATTTGTGCAGCTTAAAGTACCGAGTGAACGTTTTTCAGCAGCAATAAAAGTAGATTTTGATATTACTGATGATGTGATGTTTTATTCACAAGTCCAGTGGAGTGGTAACTACACGGTCAATGATAAATCACCTGAAGATTCAGGCGATACTGAATCAGCTACTTATACTGATAGAGTAACAGGTGAACCAGGGGTAGTTAAATTGGGTTATATCCCAATTGATAACCCTTATGTACCTGATAATATTCGTGAAACAGCGGGCCAATATAAAGATCGTATTTATTGGGATCGTCGCTTTACTGAAGTAGGTCCAGTCTCTACTGATAACGAACGTGAAACTGTACGTGCTTGGGCTGGTTTGCAAGGCACTATGTTTGATGGTGCTTGGGATTGGGATATCTCGGCCAGTTACGGTAAATTTCACCAACGTCAATATCGTAATAATGAAATTGATGTTTTTAAAGCAAAAAATGCTTTAGATGCAGGCTACGCTGCTGACGGAAAAACTATTCAGTGTAATGATGCCGAGGCACGTGCTGACGGTTGTGTTGCTTTAGATTTATTTGGTGAAGGCTCTATTACTCCAGAAATGGCAGATTATATTCGTGTTAACCCAACACTTAATGTTTATAACCAACTCACCACTATTATGGGCTATGTCACTGGGGATTTATTTGAAATGCCGGCCGGCCCAGTAGCGACAGTATTTGGTTTTGAATACCGTAAAGATACACAAGAAGCGGTTACTGATGATGCGCTAACTTACGGTGGTATTACCTGGAACCTAATCCCTGCGTTTAAAGGCGAAATAAACGTTGCCGAAGTATTTGCTGAAGCGTCAATTCCTTTATTGCGTGATATGCCGGGTGCTGAATACTTATCCGTAGAAGCATCTATTCGACTATCTGATTATGATATTAAAAATGTTGGTGTAGTCTCTAGTTATAAATTAGGCTTCTTATGGACAGTAGGTGCCGGTGTTAATTTACGTGCTAACTACGCAATCTCACAACGTGCACCCAGTGTAAATGAGTTATATGAACCAGCAGCAGGTGATTTTGATAGCTTTAATGATATCTGTGCCGATGTTACTGCAACATCAACAGATCCAGGGCATGCTAACTGTCGTTTAGAGCCAGGTATTGCCGCGACAATAGCTGCTGAAGGTATATTTGAAGATGAAGGCAGTAGTTATTCGCCAAATGCGGGTAATCCTGAGTTATTTGAAGAAACGGGTACCACAATGACTTTAGGCGCAACGTATGAGCCTACTTTCTTTGACGGTTTTAGTATTGCGATAGATTACTATGATATTGCTATTACTGATGCGATTGATGAGTTTGGTAACGAGCAAATTCTATCTCAGTGTTATGATTCAAGCATCAAATTGGGTGATGATAATGAATTCTGTGATGTTATTAAGCGTGATGCAGAAGGCCAGTTAGAAGAAGTTTTACAACGCAGTTATAACATTGATGAGTTAGGTACACGTGGTGTTGATATCGCCGTTGCTTATGCTTATGACATGAACAGCTTTGGTCGTGTGAAGTTCAAAATGGATTGGACTCATATGTTAGAACACTCTAAAACAGTCACGGGTAATGACGGTGTAATTAAAGAAGATTACGTCGGTTACGCAAGTTATGGCACATTTGAAGATAAAGCTGCCGCTTCTATTGCTTGGTATTTAGATGATCTACGTGTTCGCTGGAGCACCACTTATAAGAGTTCAGCGCTTCGTAGTTTAAGTACACAGGAAAGTTGGCAAGCCGATATGGATAATAATACAGAGCTTTGTGCTGCTGGCGATGTCGACTGTGTGAAAAATCCACAATCATTAGCTTTCCAAGAGCTTAGTTCTTACTTTAAACATAACTTATCAGTGTCTTATAAGATTGAAATGAGTGATGATTCTTCAGTACGAGTGTTTGGTGGTGTGAATAATATCTTTGATAATAAAGGTGAGTTCTACTACGGTGGTCGCGGTAACTTTGGTAGTGAATACGATGCCGGTACCGGTCGTTTTGTTTACCTAGGTGCACAAGTTAGTTTCTAAGCTTAACTTGTAAGCATAATTTGTAAGGTAAATTATTATGGCGGTTAGTACGCTAAGCGCCATTTTTAAATCCTCACATGGAAGTGGTTTTCTTTTCTTAATAAAATAGTTTTCTGTCGCGTATTTATTGTTCATATTGTTACCCTTACTTTTCCGGAGTTTCCATGTTTTCTTACTTTTTCATAACCGTGCGCTCAGTCGCGCTGACCTCAATTATATTGCTAGCAAGCAGTGCCTCAGCTTTTGCTTTGCCTCTGTCAACGAATGTATCTGATGAGAAAGCAGAAGCTGACGCATTTTTACCACAGTTAGTGCCGGTATTAGCACCAGTAAATGATGGTCCTTATGTTTTTGTTAATGAGCAACAACAGCTAGAGTCTTACTGGCTTTGCCAAGGCGAAGTGCTAACACAAACCACTACAGCGGTAAGTTTTCCGACCACGATCTCAGCTTGTAATATGTCCGCTGCTGTTCATGCTCTTAGTAGTGTTGAAAATAAAATACTTGAATTCTCAGGCGATTATCCCGTTGCCGCTCTAAGTGACTTTCACGGTAAATATGACTTAATGATTGAGCTATTAACCAATAACAACATTATTGATGAAAACAAAAACTGGGCCTTTGGCAAAGGCCATTTTGTTATTACCGGTGATATCTTTGACCGTGGTGACAAAGTTACTGAAATATTGTGGTTTTTATATGACCTAGAGCAGCAAGCTCAAAAAGCCGGCGGTGATATCCATCTGACCTTAGGTAACCACGAAGTGATGATCTTAAATGGTGATTTACGTTATTTACACCCTAAGTATATTGAAAGCGCGAACAAGCTAAATAAACCCTTTGAACAGCTATTTAGTCCAAATAGTATTATCGGCAATTGGCTGCGTAGTAAACCTGTACTTGTTAAAGTAAATAATATGCTATTTGCTCATGGTGGCTTTCATCCAAGTTTAGCCACAGAAAAACGTACTCTAGTAGAAATAAATACAGTGTTTAAAGATAGTCTGATTAAAGCTGAGCTTGATAAACCCCGAGCAGGCTGGGCAAAGTTTTTGCATAAAACTAATGGGATTATTTGGTATCGTGGTTACTTTGCGAATGATTACCCAGAAGGTTCTAAAAAAAGCGATAAGGGTGCGACCAGTGCTGAAATTGACTTGTTACTTAAGCATTTTGATGTCGAACATCTCATTGTCGGCCACACCTCACAAAAACAAATAGAGACACGCTATCAAGGTCGCGTAATAGCCATAGATTCAAGTATCAAACGTGGTAACTATGGTGAGATATTATTTATCGAAAACGGTAAAAAATGGCGCGGCAGTTTAAGTGGTAAAGTACTGCCGCTGTACCATCAATAATGACTACCCGTGATATTTAGTTATAAAAAAAGCCAGTACTTAAGGTACTGGCTTTTTTATAAAAATTTATCGCTTAGTTAACTAAGCGCTATGCTGAGATATTAATCTTTAAGTTCAGCATTATGATAAACATGCTGAACATCATCACAGTCATCTAACAGAGCAATGAATTTTTCAAAATTTGCTAGGTCTTCTTCACCTTCAACATCAATATAGTTTTGCGGTACCCAAGTGATTTCTTCAACTTCTAACTCAAATTGTGGCATAGAGTTAGCAAATTCAGTTTTGATTTTGAAAAATTCAGTATGAGGTGCGTAAACGGTAATAATGCCATCGTCTAATTCAACATCAGTAATATCAATATCAGCCATCATTAGGTTTTCTAAGACAATTTCATCATCTTCACCTTTAAAGGCAAACACAGCTTGATGATCAAACATATGAGAAACAGTACCAGAGGAACCAATTTTTGCATTGCTTTTACTAAAACATTGACGAATATCTTTAATGGTACGGTTACCGTTATCGGTTAAGCAGTCAATAATAACCATGCAGTTGCCTGGGCCAAAGCCTTCATAACGTGCTTCAACGAAATCTTCACCACCAGCACCAGAAGCCTTTTTAATGGCATTATCAATAACATGAGTTGGAACTTGATCTTTCTTGGCGCGGTCGATTAAGGCACGTAAAGCAAGGTTACCATCGGGATCAATACCACCATTTTTAGCACAAACGTAAATTGCTTTACCGTACTTAGAGTAAACTTTAGT
Source organism: Colwellia sp. MT41 (assembly GCF_001444365.1). NCBI lineage: Bacteria > Pseudomonadati > Pseudomonadota > Gammaproteobacteria > Alteromonadales > Colwelliaceae > Colwellia > Colwellia sp. MT41. The sequence continues at coordinate 3,350,555 of NZ_CP013145.1, read as the reverse complement.
TTTGGCCCCAGCGGTTTTGGCCATAGATAATTTACGGTTTTGGTAAGCTCTGCCCATCTCAATGTCTTCTTTTATGTTCAAAAAATATAATGCGTTAGATTCTATCAGCCTCAATGGCTGCTTGACTAGTGTTCTTGCTGATAAATTAGTAAAAGTTGCGCTTAGCTCAAGGGAATTTTAGCCATTACCACTAGGAGTGATTAGGTAAAATAAATACTTGCTATTATGGAGTTGCTTTTATACCTTAGTTATTGGTTTTCATGATAATAACTCTAACAGTTACTATGAATAAATATGATGAATATAAGGGTCTCTATATTACTGAAGGCGGCTGCGGCACTTTATTACTTGGCTCAAGTGGTTTACCGTTAAAAAAGGTTAGCCGCGACTTTAAAGCAAGAGGCGAGCGACGGCTGGCTCTATTAAGCATTTTGCCCTTAGTGGTAATTTCACGCCAGCTTGCTCGCATTATACTTACCAAGCTATTGCACGTTTTGGCGTGATTAAAGCTGTCAATATCGGGATTTAATGGATTAAGCGTTGTAATTCCTGATTGTGTTCACGTCATCAATGATCCCGTGCCAGCTGGCTTATCAATGATACCGCCAAGTAAATAGCCAAGGAATTGCCGCAGGATAAAATGATGAAAAAGCTTATTTTTTGTTTTGATGGTACTTGTAATAACCCGGAAGATGTCGGTGATATTGATGATGATGCAAGTATCAGTAATATTCTAAAATTACATATCTTTTTGGGTGGCAAGCTAACACCCGCCAATGGCTGCAATGCATTGACACCGGCACAGCATAGCTTTTATTACAGTGGTATTGGTAATAGAGGTAACTGGTTAATTCGAGCCATTAATGCCGTCGTTGCCCCAGTTTATGGGGAAATGGATGATATTCTCAGCGAGGCTCATGCTGATTTAAGTCAGCACTATAGCTCAGGTGATGAGGTTTATATTTTTGGTTTTAGTCGTGGCGCAGCTATTGCTAGAATGTTTGCCGCACATTTAGCCATGCCAGTTAAGTTTATCGGTGTTTTTGACACCGTTGCTGCTATCCGAGGCTCACTGGATTTAGATCCTAATACCTTTCCAGCCAGTGGTATTGTTTTTGAAAATGATATTTTAGCACCACATATTGCCAATGCCCTGCACATTCTCGCCCTTGATGAGCGGCGCTTATGGCTGCAACCCACTTTATTTAATCAAGATGAACGGGTTAAAGAGGTCTGGTTTGCTGGTAGTCACAGCGATATTGGTGGCGGCTACTGGTTTGATGGTTTAGCCGATATTTGTTTACAGTTTATGTTAGATAATATTGCTAAGCAATTGACGGTTTTGTCTGTTGAGCAACTAGATTATTCAGCACTAAAAATCCCCGGGTCGAGTGATGAAATCACTTTTGATGATATTGTGATAAAGCCTCTGGTATCTGGCAAAATACATCGGCAATTGTTTACTTATAGTCATGCGTTCACCCATGCGATACGTAGTGTCAGAGTCAATGTAAATGAAGTTGCTTCGAGTAACTTGGCTATTATTCATTGTAGTGTTGCGCAACGATATCAACAGTTGCTTGACTACCGACCTTATGCTTTGTACAGGATAAATTATCAACTACTTGATGAACAGGGCAGCTTAACAGAGCAATGTTTTGGTGTTTCTGCCTTAGCCGAACATTATAGCCAAGCTGATGGTATCAAGTGACTCTAATTGAACGGTAATATCATTCGTTACTCGATTTTGTCAGATGTTTTTGGCAAAGCAGAAGCATAAAAAAATAAAATCAACTCGCTGATATAAGTATTCATTGCATATTGTTATCAGCCTCTGAAGTACTGTTTACCTGTGATATAAGCTATGCTATAACCGTATTTTTTATCTAGCTTAGGGAGTACGATTGTGACTGAGCAATTATCCGTACAATTAACAGAACAAGAAATCATTAATAAAATCACGCAACGTCAATGCTTTACCGCGACGATTGCCGGCGGCGCATTTACCCTGAAAATTGAGCAATACCTACCTGTTATGTCTGCAGCTATTCATGATGGCGGCAATTTACGCGCAGAATTAGACGATAACTGTTTGTTGGCAAAAGCAGAACGTTATTACGAAGAAGATCCCTATACTGCGAGTTTTATTGCCGAGCAAGCCATTACCTTAATTGCTCATGACTCGCGCTATGAATATGATTTAAATCGCAATACTGATGAGTGTGTTTATGAAACGGCTTGGGGCAAAGAAATATGGAAAACGCCACTCAGTGAACAGATGATTAGCACAAGTAAGGCTAAACATGCTCAGTTTTACCGTATTGTCGCCGCATTAGTAGAGGCCTTAGTGGCAGATTTTGGCCAATGTCTTATTTATGATAATCACTCTTATAACTATAAACGCCATGAGAGAAAAGACTTACCGGTAATAAACGTCGGCACAAGTTCTGTTAAGGGCGAGCAATGGCGAGCAATTATTGATAGTTGGCTCGAGGCACTACAAAACATGCAGGTGGATGGTATTGAAATGTCTGCCGCAGAAAATGATATCTTTTATGGTAAAGGCCATTTAGCAGGCTTTTGTCATAGTCGCTATGATAATGTCTTAGTGCTGGCGACTGAAGCGAAAAAAGTTTTTATGGATGAATTAACCGGCCAAGCGGATGAGCTGATTTTACCTTCATTACAGCGTGTTTATAATGATACGGTTGCTCAACATACTCAGTGGTATATCAACAACTATCATAAAAATTAACTTTCATTACCGCGTGTTTATAATGATATTGTTACTCATGTATGCCCAACATACTAAGTGGTATATCAACAACTATCATAAAAATTAACTTTCATTATCGCGTGTTTATAATGATATTGTTGCTCAGGTATGTCCAACAATATCAGTGGTATATCAACAACTATCATAAAAATTAGCTTTCATTACCGCGTGTTTATAATGATATTGTTGCTCAGGTATACCCAACATACTCAGTGGTATATCAACAACTATCATAAAAATTAACTTTCATTACCGCGTGTTTATAATGATATTGTTGCTCAGGTATGTCCAACAATATCAGTGGTATATCAACAACTATCATAAAAATTAGCTTTCATTACCGCGTGTTTATAATGATATTGCATACTCAGCTATACCCAACAATATCATTGGTATATCAACAACCATCATAAAAAATAGAGCTAATGCTTTAGCTCAGCTAGCCCAGATCTAAAACTAAAAAGCACCTTTACTGATAATATCAGTAAAGGTGCTTTTGTATTGCTTGTTAGTTATCTTACGCGAGTAGCTAAAGCCAACCGAGTACATCTCTCATCACCGACCAGCGCGGCTTTTTCGCTTTAGGATTTTGACCTAAAATCCAATAATTATAAACTTGCTGCTGAAAACCATTTTCTTTTTTCAGTTTCAGCCAGGTATTCATATACTGTAAATAATCTAACTGACCTTGCGGCAGTACAAAGGCAACCGGAGCTCTAAGGCGTAAGCCTTTTGGTATAACGGCGGAAAAATTAGGGTATAACATTGCCCAAGCAGATCCTGCCTCGGTCGAGTAAATTAAGGCATCAACCTCTTTATAGCGACCTTTTAGAAATTGTCTAACGTTATTAACCACGGTTAACTTGGCGTTGGGTATATATTCTTTAACCATATCTTGGTAATACTTACTGCTGCCGACACCTAGGTTTAGATTCGTCATTGCTTGAATATTGTAAAGATCGGAAAACTCATCACGCCTAGCGTCACTCACTAATAAGCCGGCCGTGCGAAAAGTATAAGAATCGGTAAAGGTCACTGTTAAGGCACGTTTTGGTGTTATTGCATGACCACCAATAGTGATATCAACACTACCATCGGCCAATAGCTTGGCTTCATCAGCTTTATCTTTAATAAGAATTAAGGCCAGATTGACCTCAAGATCTTTAGCAAATTGATTGAGTAGCTCGACATCAAAGCCGACCATCTGGTTATCTTTATTTCTAAACGCATAAGGCAAGCTGGCATGGTAATAACCAATACGAATACTTTTACGGGCCATAATTATTTCAAGGCGCGGCTGCTGTTGCTCAAAATATCCCAAAGGCGTAAGTTCTTTATATTGTTCTATTTTAGCACTGCTATTCATCGACTTCATTGCTTCAAACGTTTGTACACCTTCATATTGATAGGGGATCAATGATTTCAAAATAAAGCCAGCAGCAATCATCACGCCAAAGGTTACCGCTAAATGCACACCTATGGCTTGCATCATTCTATGCCATTTAAGTTTTTTCAATACTGCGGAAGCGACCAATAGGGTAACGACAAAACCATGCAGTGCCGCTAAGCCTGTAGCAAAACGAGCAGTCACTACACTGCCTAATAAATACAGTTGGAATTGATCGGCGGGTAAGTCAAAAAAGTCGAGTAAAAAGGGAATAGCGACCGCCATGCTACCAAAAGCGGTTAAGGCGCCCATAATAACAAAAGAAATATAGTCATCAAAACCTAAGGGTGAACCGACATACCAAGCTGAAAATAAGATAAAACCTAGGCCCAATAATGTCCCGGTACTGGGGAAACTGTAGGCGGTAGGTACTAGTACATCAACAGTTGAGTATGTTTCTTCGCAATCCATACCATGTTTAGCTAACAGCTCTTTACTGCGCTCAATTATCATCGGCAAGACGACTAATACCGTACCGGTCGCTAATGCTGTTATCACGGCTTCACCTGCCGTTGATAATATTTCACGGTAGGAAAATGGCGTTGCCCAATGAATTATCAGTGGTAACAAGACGAAAGCCAGTAAGGCCGCAGCGGTAATATATACCCATAAAAACACTTGCAAGCGGCCAAGTTCTTCAACCTCAAGCGTACCCGCGGCAGAGGCTGAAATAGCAAAAATTCCTAAGGGCGCTAACTTAGCGATATAAGAAGCTACTTTCATTAAGCTGTCACCAATATTGGTGGTTAAGGTGAGTAGTGTTTCCTTATTTTTAACTTGAATAAGTGCGACGCCCATTAATAATGAGAATAATACGACGGCAGGTACAATAGTTTCTGATAACGAAGCGAAAATATTGCTAGGAATATAAAGTTTAACAAAATTAAAAACTTCGGGCTCAGCTATCATACTGGTACTGAAAAACCCTGCGGTTTGCCAGTTCGGATAAGCTAAGGGCAGTAATAATAAGGTAGCCATAACAGACAGCCACAGGATGATTATTACTTTCACCGCGCGTAAACCAATTCGGCTAGCCATAGTGCTGTCTAAGCGACCAAGACCGCCAATGATCGAAACCAGTACATAAGGTAAAACAGTCATTTGCAATAAGCGAATATAAACATCGCCAATGACTTCCAAGTGTTCGGCTGGCTCGCCAACAAAAATTCCCGTTGATATACCGAGTATTAAGGCAATGATAACCCGTTGAAAAGGGCTGATTTTTTTGTATAGTCTGGCTAGTAGCATTTTGTCTCCGCACTAAAATAGGCCAAAGGCTTAATTTTCATAGCGGGTATTATCGCTTTTCTTCTAGGTTATTCAAGTTTAATAAGGCTGTGATAACAAAGTTATGTTTAAGTTGCCATATAAGCAAAAAAACACCCATTCTAATACCTCAGAGTAAGCTGAGTTGTTGATAATAGTTAATAACGGTTAAATAATCGCGATAAAGACGTTCAGGGGTAAAACTATTAAAACCAAGCTCGGTAATTTCAGGCATAAACACTGCCTGTAATTCAGCCTCTGGGTTTATTAATAATATGCTTAGCCCATGGCTAACCTGATATAACGGCCCGCTTTGAGAGGCTGAAATTGCCCTTGGGCGAGTGATCTCAACCTTAATACCTAAGCTTTGTTGAAAGTTTTGGTCATCTGCTGATGTTTTGGCACGAACGGCAATAAACTTATCTGAAAAATAATGAATATATTGACTAAGTATTGCTTGGGAGTCTCTATCTGGGTCAATGGTATAAAAAATAAATTGAGTTTCTGGCTTATCATGGCTTGCGCTGAGTAAGTCAGCAAGCTGGGTTAAGGTGAATAAAGTTGTTGGGCAAATATCAGGGCACTGAGTATAACCATAAGTAATAAAGTGCCACTTTCCTTTGAAATAGTCCTGATTAATAGCCTGGCCCAGATGGTTAGTTAATTGAACGTTTGTTAATAGTTGTGCATCATTTAGGATAATCCCTTGTATCTTAGGCAGGTCAATATTGGTCTGATAATGTGTATTAGTGGTTAAACGATAAACAAATATGGTGAATACCATGACAACTAAAATAGGCAGTAATATTAAGGCTTGTTGCCAATTTGACTTATTCCTAGACTTGGTCTTCATGTTTTTTTATCACCAGTAAACTACAAGACGATCGAGTAATAAAGCAATAAAAAGCGCAATTAAATAATAAATTGAAACATAAAATGTTTTTAAGGCTAATTGATTATCTACGGCCACTTTTAATTGAATGGCATAATAGCTAAACCATAGGCCAAGGGGCACAGCTAAGGATAAATAAAGCTCACCAGAGTAGTGAAAAAAGTACGGTAATAAACTGGCAATAATGGTTGCTAAGGTATAAATAACAATACAAGTCTTGGTATGGTTAACCCCTTTAATTACCGGCAACATCGGGACATTAGCGCGTCGATAATCCTCAAGCCGGTCTATTGCTAAAGGCCAAAAATGAGCGGGCGTCCACAAAAATATAATCAAGGTCAATAATAATGGTTCCAGTGCAATGCTATTGGTGATACTTGTCCAGCCTAACAAAGGTGGGATAGCACCAGCAAAGCCACCGTAAACAATGTTTTGAGGTGTTTTATGCTTTAAAAAACAAGTATATATCAAGGCATAGCCTATAAAACCAATTAAGGTAAGTAATGCAGTTAACAGATTGATATAATTTAACAATAAAAACATTGAGCTAGAGACCAAGCTAGCGGCAAAAAACAGCGCCTGTTTATTGCTAATGCGTTGCTTAACTAGAGGTCGCCATTGAGTTCTTTGCATTTTTGCATCAATGTTAACATCGACGACATGATTAATTACTGCAGCGGCACTCGCGGCAAAACCTATGGCGATAGTTGCGATTACTATCAACTTAAGGTCAAAGTTCTGAGCACTAGCCAAATACATACCAACCATAGCGGTGATTAATATCATCAACACCACTTTCGGCTTACATAAGGCGATATAATCTCGCCAACTAGCTAATTGAGACACTGGCAACTCGGGGGTAGCATTGTTATTCATTTGTGCTCCTTATCAGCAATGCGCTAACATCAAGGATTAAAAAACGAAATAATTCGGCCGATAAAAACATAATCAGCTTCACTCGACATCAGGGCAATAAAAATTAAAATAGCAATGGGTGGTAAAAATAATAATAATTTAACTGCCGTACGCTCCCATGCTAAGTGCATAAATACCATGATAATTAAGCCAGCCTTTAATAGCATGAAAACTAAAATAAGAGTCCATCTGAGTACGCCTTGAAATTGAAAGTAATCAACCATATATGAACAGGCACTTAGGACAAAAAGTAATAGCCATACTTTCAGATACATACTGATAGGGTGCTGTTTAGGCTGTGAAGTAACTGTTTTTATTTTGGTGTTTTCTTTCATCAGCTTAGCCTCACCATAAATAGAAAAATGCAAAAATGAATACCCAAACTAAATCAACAAAATGCCAATATAATCCAGTAATTTCAACAATGTGATAACCTTTCTGGTCGTACTTCCCTTGATATACTCGTTTGGCAATCACGGTAAGATAAATAACACCAGCACTGACATGTAAGCCATGGAAACCGGTGATCATAAAAAATGCCGCGCCAAATTGATTGGCACCCATGGGATTTTCCCAAGGGCGTATGCCTTCTTCTACTATTAATTTGGTCCATTCAAAGGCTTGCATGCCAATAAAACTTGCACCTAATAATGCGGTTGCTAGCATTAAATAGACGGTTTTCTGCTTATTTCCTTGATAGGCATAATTAACCGCCATGGCCATAGTGCCGCTACTAGTGATTAAAATGAAGGTCATAATGGCGATTAAGACCAAGGGAATGTGATGGCCAGCAATAGTTAACGCAAAAACTTCACTTGGGTTTGGCCAAACAGCGGTTACCGTCATACGTACACTCATATAGCTGGTAAGAAAAATACTAAAGATAAAGGTATCGCTTAATAAGAATATCCACATCATCAACTTGCCCCAGGGCATATCAAAAGACTGCTTATCAGCGTTCCAATCATTGGCGACACTTTGCCAGGACGAGGTCTTGTTTGTTTCATGGTCTTTTTTATGGTCATCGTTAGGCATAAATTCTCCCTAGAAACCGCAAATTGAAGCAATAGTTTTAAAGGTATCAGCATCACTGGTTAATAAAAAAAATAAAAATAACCAAATAAAAAATAAATAGTGCCAATACCGCGCACACAACTTGAGACGGGAAACTAGCTGTTGGTAAGAGCGGTTAACAGCAAAGAGTAAAATACAACGCATGAATACCAATATGCCGCCAATGATATGTAAGGCATGTACACCAGTAAGTAAAAAATAATAGCTGTTAGCGGGATTGGTAGTGATATAAAAGCCAGACTGATTCAGTTGTAGCCACACTTGAATTTGGCCACTGATAAAAAGTAAAGTAAACAATGTTGTTGCTGCTAATGAAATCATGATGGCAGAGAGGCTCTGCCGTTCAGCAAATTTTTTCGCTAACATAATACTAATACTTGCCAATAGTAGATAAGCACTGTTTTGCCATAAAATGTCTGCATTGGTAAACGGCAACCATGGCTCTCCCGATAGTGCCTGAAAATCAAAAGATTGTGTACGTTGCAAAAAAGTGACGGTAAATAAGAAAAATATCACCGTGATCACCGCCAATAAAAAGTGTAAGGCAGTACTGGCGGCTTTTTCTTTATTAAGTAAACCAGTGGCTTGGCTAGTTTGTTGTTCAAACTCGACTGGTAACCAAGGTTTAACTCGCAATGATTTAAGCATTTGCATTATTTATCCCTCTGGTTATTATTTTTATCATCAGTTAGATATTCAACGTCTCTAGGGGCGACATTTTGTGGAATAAAGTCATCTTTAACTTTAGGCACACTATAATCGTATGCCCAACGATAAACCTGAGGTAATTTCTTACCCCAATTACCATGCCCAGGAGGAAATTGCGCCGTTTGCCATTCCAGTGATGTTGCTTGCCAAGGGTTCCGCCCTGATTTTTTGCCTTTAAAGGTACTCCAGATGAGATTAAAAATAAAAACCACTTGCACTAAACCAACGATAATGGCTGACACGGTAATACCCGCATTAAGCGTCTGGGCGGACTCAGGAATAAAGTCTGTCTCGCCCATGGCATAATAACGTCGAGGTACGCCTAAAAACCCTAAATAATGCATGGGTAGGTAGATAGCATAAGTACCTAAAAATGTGCCCCAAAAGTGAAACTTGCCCAGCTTATTATTTAAAAATCGTCCAGTTAAGAGTGGGAACCAATGATAAATGGCAGCAAACAATACCATTATGGGTGAAACCCCCATGACCATATGAAAATGAGCCACAACAAAAAAGGTGTCTGACAAAGGTAAATCTATGATGACATTACCTAACATCAGTCCAGTTAAACCACCATGAGTGAAGGTGAAAATAAAACCTATGGCAAATAACATCGGCACGGTCAGGTGGATATTTCCGCGCCATAAAGTTAATAGCCAGTTATAAACTTTTAAAGCGGTTGGAATAGCAATAATAAGTGTGGTGGTGGCAAAGAAAAAGCCAAAATACGGGTTCATGCCGCTAACATACATATGGTGCGCCCAAACAACAAAACTCAAACCACCAATGGCAATAATGGCCCAAACCATCATGCGGTAACCAAAAATATTTTTTCGAGCGTGTACGGATATTACGTCAGATACCATACCAAAAGCAGGTAAAGCCACTATGTATACTTCTGGGTGGCCAAAAAACCAAAATAAGTGTTGAAACAATATTGGGCTGCCGCCGCTATGCTCTAATGTTTGCCCTAACGATAAAATGGCGGGCATAAAAAAGCTGGTGCCAACTACCTTGTCAAAAATCATCATGATGGCACTAACTAATAAGGCTGGAAAAGCTAACAGTCCCAAAATTGTCGCAACAAAAATACCCCAAAGTGTTAAAGGCATGCGCATTAAGGTCATGCCCTTGGTTCTCGCCTGTAAGATGGTGGTGACATAATTTAGTCCACCCATGGTAAAAGCGACAATAAAAATTGCCAGTGAGATAAGCATTAACAAAATACCAGCACCTGAACCTGGCGTACCACTTAAAATGGCTTGCGGAGGATACAAGGTCCAACCAGCACCCGTGGGACCGCCACTAACAAAAAAACTGGCGAGTAATACCAACACGGACAGCAGATAGATCCAGTAACTGAGCATATTCAAGAAGGGGAAGACCATATCTCTTGCCCCGATCATAAGTGGGATCAAATAGTTACCAAAACCGCCTAACAACAATGCGGTTAATAAGTAAATCACCATGATCATGCCATGCATAGTGACAAACTGCAGATAAGACGAGGGATCAATAAATGAAAATTCATTAGGAAAACCAAGTTGCAAGCGCATCATGCCGGACAATACTAATGCCACCAGACCTACCGCTATTGCCGTGATCGAATATTGCACGGCGATAACTTTATGGTCTTGACTCCAAATGTACTTGCTCATGAACGTGGTAGGATGACTGGATTCATCCACTTGATCCGCAATCGCTACATTTTCCATTTTTGTCACATCATGCTCCTAAAGTCTTTCCGCAGTAAGTTCATTTCACGTTAGGTAGTGAATTGATATAACTCACTACATCATTAACCGCTTGTTGGTCATGTAATATTTTGGACATCAACACCATTTGATTACCATAGAGGTCAGCTGGGTGTGTCCCCCTAATGCCCTGTTGATAAGCGTTGATTTGTCGTTTCAAATACCAAGCGTGTTGACCCGCTAATTTGGGCGCGTTCATGGCATAATGTCCTTGAGCATGTTCACCATGGCAATAGGCGCAGTTTTTATAAAGCGACTTGCCTTTAATGGCATCGCCGCCAGTCACTAGCGTATTTTCACTAGATGTTTTTTCAAAAGGACTTTTTTTTGTAGGAATTAAGGCACTAAGGTAAGCGCTAACGTCGGTAATCGCTTTATCATCGGCTAATAAAACCGACATGGCGGCCATTTGTTGGCCATATAGGTCGGCACTATTTTGACCTCTAATTTTTTCTTTGAAATAATGTAATTGCCTCTGCAGATACCAACGGCTTAAACCCGCCACTTTAGGCGCCCCCATGGCTTGATTGCCTTGACCATTGATGCCGTGACACGCAGCACAACCAGCATAAAGTTGTTTACCTAGCGCTATATTTGCGCTGTCACGAGCTAATGTCTGAGTAAAGGTAGGTAAGCTGGCCAACCAGGTTTGATAATCACTGGCTGAGTCGACTTTAATAAAACCCCGCATGGTAAAATGCGCAATACCACAGAGCTCTTCACACAGTAGTTCGTAGCGTCCTAGTTTGGTCGGGGTAAACCAGACATTAGTAATGGCACCAGGGACTAAATCCATTTTTACTCGAAATTGCGGCACGGCAAAATTGTGTAAAACATCTTTTGAGCGTAATAAAACTTTGACCGGTTGATCAATAAGCAGATGCAATTCATTGCTGTTTACCAGTAAATCATCAGAGCCATTAATATCATTTACATCAAGTCCAAACGGGTTGTCTTCAGTGATTAACTTGATTGCCGTTTTTCCTAACTTGCCATCCTTGCCCGGTAGTCGATAACTCCAATGCCATTGTTGACCAACAGCTTCAACGATTTCGCTATTTTCAGGCACAGTAATAAATTCCCCCCAGACAACCAGCCCAGGAGCTAACATTGCGGCAACACCAATAGTCGTAACAACAGTCAGCCAAGCTTCTAGTTTGCTATTTTCTGGCTCGTAGTCGGCGCGCCTATCTTTATTATGACGATATTTAATAATAACAAAGGCGAGGAATAGATTTACTGCGACAAAGACAGTACCAACAACCCAAAGAGAAATATTAATGGTGTCATCAATAGCCTGCCAGTTTGATGCCAAAGGAGTGAACCACCAAGGGCTGACAAAATGAAAAATTAATGTTGCTATAACTAATAAAATAATAACAATGGCTATCGTCATAACGCACCCTAATATAAGTTGCAGTACTCGATAGCAATAACTTAATTGATAAAATGCTGAGGTGAATGAGTGAAGAGAAATAATAATTAAATTTATTGTCGCGCTTTAGGGTAAAACCAAACTAAGCTAACATTCTTTTTGTAAAAACTGTTGCACTCATATACACAGTAATCATAGTTAATTATCGATCTGCTCAATTATTAACATAGACTAATTTTGATAAAGTAGCGAAAAGTAGCACAACTTAACCTTGCACAAGTTAGCGACAACAGCTGAATGATTTCTCTAGCTCCTCACTATATATTTTACCTATAACAGTTAGAAATAATAAGCTTGGTCATATTGTTAAGATAAAATGATAACGCGAGACTAAGTAAACTGAGCTTAGGCATAGCGTAAAAATAAAACAGGTTAGCTTAGGCGTTTTGCTAATATTTAGTACTAGCTTGATAAGAACTTTTAAAATACCGACCAGCATAAAAACCTTATAGCATAATTGTATAAGGTTTTTATTTTAAGTAAGTGCGATAACGTGACCGTTAGGGCATAACTTTCATAAAGCGTTTGAAGTTATCTTGTGCTCGAATAACCCAATTAGGGGTAGACTCGCCAAAGCCTGAAGCACCAACGTTGGGATGTGTTTTCATGACGTTAGCTAAGGCAAGTTCTTGGCGAGGTTCAACATCAACAAACAAGATATGTTTACCGTTATGCAGCATTTCTTGAAAACGTTTAAAGTTTACATTAGGTTGCTGAATACCGATAAAACCACCTTCCCAAGTACAAAAACCTAAGATAATGATGGCTAGAAATATAAAGGGTACCCAACCAGCTGCCGATAGATGCCAGTTTAACAGATAGGTAAGCAGGATAATGGCACCGGCAGCTATTACGCCAATTAGCGCACCTAATTCGGTTGAATGCACTACGTCTTGTTTTAACACCGCAGCAACTTCATGCAGATGATGATTTTCAACCTCAGTATCATTTTCACTTAATACATGAATTTGTGGCTCGCTAAAACCTTGTTGCTCTAATTCATGTTCAACTTCTTCCAACTCATCAAGATCATTGGAAACAAAATAATGTCTCAACATAATAAACCTCACTTAATAAATTTGTATGTTAATGCTCCTTATATCAGGTCAATCTATTGAGTGACCTCATGGTTTATTCTTATAAAGCTAAGTATAGCAAAGTCTCAAAACATCAAGGACTCGACCACATAGTTGCCACAAAGTGAAAATATTAGCTATATTATTCAGAAGGACAATATTGAAATATCATAAATTGTGATGCTTTCCGCTAGCTTATGAGAGAGTGAATGGTGGCGATTGCGGGAGTAGAACTGCTGGGCTGATAGAAAGTACTAATTCAATCAGTGAACTAGTTGCTTACTTCAAGTTAAGTAAATTATGGGCAATAAAAAGGCTCTGTTGTAGTTTAGTGTTGCTGAGTAAACAAGCGAGACACGTAAACCCATCCTTGGGGCTCTACACAAGCATCCATGCTTGTGAAGCTCGCTTTATCACTTCAGCAATACTCACCATAAAATCATAGAGTTACAATGTAGACAACAGTATTATGGAACAGAGCAATAAAAAAGCCTCAATACTAATGTCTAAACATAAGTGCTGAGGCTTATTACATTCTCAAAGAGAATAAATGGTGCCGACTGCCAAAGTCGAACTGCTGGGTTTATATGATGTACTGATTCAATCAGTAGTACAACTAGATAAACCCCAGACGAAAAAAAACCTTAACATTGCTGTTAAGGTTTCGTTTCTTCCTTGCGGAATAAATGGTGCCGACTGCCGGAGTGGAACTGCTGGGCTTATATGATGTACTGATTCAATCAGTAGGCTAGTTGTTAAATTACAGGCAATAAAAAAGCCTCAACATAAATGCTGAGGCTTATTACATTCTCAAAGAGAATAAATGGTGCCGACTGCCAAAGTCGAACTGCTGGGGTTATATGAGTTACTGATTCAATCAGTAGTACAACTAGATAAACTCCAGACGAAAAAAAGCCTCAACATAAATGCTGAGGCTTATTACATTCTCAAAGAGAATAAATGGTGCCGACTGCCGGAGTGGAACTGCTGGGCTTATATGATGTACTGATTCAATCAGTAGGCTAGTTGTCACTTCAAGCCGAATAAATTACAGGCAATAAAAAAGCCTCAACATAAATGCTGAGGCTTATTACATTCTCAAAGAGAATAAATGGTGCCGACTGCCGGAATCGAACTGGCGACCTACTGATTACAAGTCAGTTGCTCTACCAACTGAGCTAAGTCGGCACACAAAACTGTGTGCAGTATTTAAGCCTATTAAAAATTAGCTTGAATACTCTGGCACCGAAGTATTACTTAATATTATAATTAAATAATAGATGAGCAGTACTTCTGTAAAATGGTGCCCCGACCCGGATTTGAACCAGGGACACGAGGATTTTCAATCCTCTGCTCTACCAACTGAGCTATCGGGGCTTAACATGTTTAACTTGGCTTTCATTCACTGCCTCGTTAAGACGGGGCGTATTAAACTGTTTTTCCTTTACCCCGTCAACTGTTTTTTACTAAGTTTTTTATAAAAAGCGTTCGTTTGCTGTTTTTTACAGCACATCTGTTTTTTATGTAGTTTTTGTAAGCGTTAACGAGTTATAAAATAGGCAGCGCAATAGTTAACTATGTTTATTTACTCGGTGGTACATAACCTTCAATTTCTGGTTCTTTACCTTCAAATAGGTAGGCAACCATAGCTGATTCTAAAAAAGCACGATCGTCAGCATTCATCATATTCATTTTTTTCTCATTAATGATCATGGTTTGCTTCTTTTGCCATATTTTCCAAGCTTCTTTAGAAATGTTATCGAAAATACGTTTACCTATTTCACCGGGGTAAAGTTGAAAACCTAGACCTTCGCCTTCTTTTTTTAGGCTTTGACAAAATACTGTACGACTCATAATGGCTTCTCTTCTCTTTATTAGGTAAATATTAGGTAAGTAGATAGTTAATTTAGCTGATAGCTAATTGCTAACTCTTAATTACTAAGTAGGGTTAGTAGTTTTTGTGTAGCAGCCGCTAAGCCGACACTTAATTCTTGGTGTAAATCATACCACTTTTGCTGATTAGGTTCGTTTATTTCTACTGCATCAAGTTGCTGGCAGTCCACGACCACAGGGGTAATATCTAAATGAAAGTGACTAAAAGTATGCCTAAACTCTGTTAGGGTTTGTGATGAAAGCGCTTTAAGTGACAAACTCGCCATTAAATCATCAATTTCATTTAACTCATCAACTTCATGAAAACACCATAAGCCGCCCCAAATACCCACAGGTGGGCGCTTTTCCATTAACACCTTATCACAGCGTTCATTTTGTATTCTAGGAATGACCATGATGGTTCTTTTCTCAGGAATTTTTTTCTTAGGTTTTTTCTGAGGAAAATTCATTTGCTGCTCACCAGCCTTGGCCAAACAGCTTTGTTCAACAGGGCAAAGCTCACAACTGGGTTTACTGCGTGTACATACCGTTGCACCTAGATCCATCATTGCTTGGTTGAAGCTGTCGGTTTCGATGCTAGGGGTTAATTGCTCGCTTAATAACCACAAGGCTTTATCGAATTTACTTAAACCGTTATAGCCCTCAACTAAATAGCTACGGGCAAGTACTCGTTTAACATTACCGTCTAAAATAGGATGATGTTGCTTTAGGGATAAGCTTAAAATGGCGCCAGCGGTTGAACGACCAATGCCCGGCAAGGCAATAACTTGCTCAATTTCTATGGGAAAATGTCCGGAAAAATCATTGACGATAATTTTTGCGGCTTTATGTAAATTACGCGCTCTGGCGTAATAGCCTAAGCCGGTCCAATGATGTAGCACTACATCATCATCGGCATTGGCTAAGTCAGTAATGGTCGGAAAACTTGCCATAAAACGTTGGTAGTATGGGATAACTGTCGTAACTTGGGTTTGTTGTAACATTATCTCAGAAATCCACACCCGATATGGGGTTTTATCTTGTTGCCAAGGGAAATGCTTTCGACCTTGTTGGTGATACCAACTGACAACTTGCTGGCCAAATTTTTCAGCTGATTCGGCTGATATTGCTATAGGATAATTCATAGCGCGCAGTGTAACTAAATAATGTGCTGAGCTCAAATAGGCAAATTCGCATCTTGATGGACTTGGGTATATAATATCGCCTTTAAAATTCGCTCTGTTAAAAAATTGGCATAGCGCTAGGCAAAAATAAGGCTTTATTATGAAAGTTACCGCAAAAAATCGTAGTCGACGTATCCGTAAAAAAATGCGTGTTGATGAGTTTCAAGAATTTGGCTTTGATGTTGCTTGGCAATTAAAAGAAGGCATAAACGGTGATGAGCTTGATGCCTTTATCGATAAGTTTTTTGCCGAGGCTATCCAACCAAATGGTTTAGGTTTTGGCGGTGAAGGTGATACTTTATGGCATGGCCTGATTTGTACACAAGCACTAGGCTCTTGTACGGATGAAAACCGTACTGCGGTTGAAAAATGGCTAACTGATAACGGCGCTACATCAGTAGCAGTTAGCGAGCTATACGATGTTTGGTGGGCTGAATAGTCTTATTCGTTATAAATGATTTTTATACAGCATTGTCGGCGTTATTCATTACCATTACTTATGTCCCATAAGCGCAGGCACTGAATATCTTGACGGCTTTGTCTAAAAGCCATTTATTTAGAATAACGAACTAACTTTATATAGCTACATCACGTTAAATGTTATTAGTAGCCTAAGTAATTGATAAAAACTAAGTTTTGCTGATGTGAAAAAACAAGCTTCACCAACATGACGCTACAGGATGTAGCTTATTAGACAATGCATGGAGCATATTGTCCTGATGTTGGTGTAGAGCGGCCATGGATGGCTTCATAGCGTCTTGTTGTTCGCTTAGCAACACTTATGACCAACAGAGTCTTTTTTGATAAAGAAAACTTATGACTGAAAAAAACGAAAAAACACATAAAACCATAGAGCAGGCCGAGCAAGAAGGTAAGTACATTCGTAAAGTTCGTAGTTTTGTTAAACGCGAAGGTCGCTTAACAAAAAATCAACAACGTTCGATTGACGATCATTGGCAAGATATGGGTCTCAACCATAGTGATGGTCTTATTGATAGCCAAGTAGTATTTGCTAATGCTAACCCTGTGGTTTTAGAGATTGGTTTTGGTATGGGGAAGTCTTTAGTTGAAATGGCTCAAGCAGCACCAGAAACAAACTTTATTGGCATTGAAGTACATAAGCCAGGTGTCGGCGCTTGTATTTCATCGGCCATTGCCGCTGGGGTTAGTAATTTAAAAATTTTTGACCATGATGCTATTGATATTTTAGCGGACTGTATTCCAGACGGAACTTTAACAACGGTGCAATTATTTTTTCCTGATCCATGGCATAAGAAAAAGCACCATAAACGCCGCATTGTTTCTGCTGAGTTTGTTGAAACTATCCGACAAAAATTAAAAGTCGGTGGTGTCTTTCATATGGCGACCGATTGGGAAAATTATGCAGAATGTATGTTAGCAGATATGCAAAGTGCTCAAGGTTATAACAATGTGTCTGCATCAAATGATTATGTACCACGTCCTGAATCTCGCCCGTTAACTAAATTTGAAAACCGTGGTCAACGACTAGGGCATGGTGTTTGGGATTTACAATTTGCTAAAAAGGCTTAAGTTTTATCAGTTAAACCTTTGTCCATTTAGCTTGCTTGGTCTTCGTTTTGACTAGGAGATGGTAAGTATTGGCGCTCAATGAAAAATAAGTGTTGAGCGTTACGTAAATTTCCGCTGTCGATTAACCATTGTTGGTCAATGATTTCACGTGCTAAAGCAGCATGCAATATGCGGCTTTTATATTGAGTCCAATAAAGTAATGTTGCTGCTTGATGGCAATCATTGTTAGGTTGCTGCTCAGTGCGGGTTATTGCTAACTCTGCAATAATATTAGCAATAACTTTAGCTTTTAACTCGCTATCAATATGTTGCTTAAAGCGAGTAAACCTTTTGGCTTTAACTAATTGCCACATTAACCAAACCAAAGACAGTAACGCCAGTATGGCGATAATTTCCATGTGTTTTTCCTGTTTAAATAATGATGGCTATCATAGCATCTCCGCTTAGCTATTTACCTAGTCAACTAGATAAAAAGAATGATAAAGAGGTTGCACTTAGTTACACTGTTATTAATTTAATAACAGACGGGTTTTTTTCAATGAGCAGAGTTTTTATATTTCTTTGTGTTTTATTCTTAAGTGGTTGTGTAACACCAAGCCAAGCCTATCAAGTAAAAGAAAATTCAATCCAAAAATTATATAAGAAGGTCAACCCTTCAGTAGTTGAGTTACATGTGCAGTCATTAGCTGACCCCAAAATTGGTCAGGTGGCCTATAAAGCACAAACTGCTAATTCTTTGGGTTCAGGTGCTTTAGTTAGTCGCGAAGGTCGAATTTTAACTGCTGCGCATGTTGTTGATAAAGCCACTTCAATTGAAGTGATATTTGCTGACGGTACCAAAACTACTGGCCATGTTGTTTGGGTAGAGCCATTAATTGATTTAGCCATGATTCAAGCCGGCAAGGTACCTAGTACAGCAAAGC
This sequence comes from Colwellia sp. MT41, assembly GCF_001444365.1. Lineage (NCBI taxonomy): Bacteria > Pseudomonadati > Pseudomonadota > Gammaproteobacteria > Alteromonadales > Colwelliaceae > Colwellia > Colwellia sp. MT41. Next base: position 3,331,682 of record NZ_CP013145.1, on the reverse strand, counting down.
CATTGAAATTAGCTAAAGCTAACGATTATCAAATTGGTGAGCAAGTTATTGTTATTGGCGCGCCTTTTGGTGTTAGTCATAGTTTATCTGTTGGTTATTTAAGTGGTATTCGTGATGGTAGTGCCATACCGGGTAGCACCTTAGTACCACGCTTATTGCAAACCGATGCCTCAATTAACCAAGGTAACTCGGGTGGACCAATGTTTAACCTCAATGGTGAAATAATTGGCATTGTTAGCCATATCTTGTCAAAAAGTGGTGGCAGTAATGGCCTCGGCTTTGTTATCTCTGTTGATACTATACGTCATATAATTGATAGCGATCCAGGTACATTCTCTGGTTTTATTCCGCTGTTACTGAATAAAAAACAGTCTTACGTTCTTAATAACGCCGCTGGGCATGGTATGTTAATTCAACATGTTATTCCTGGTACTTTAGCAGATAAACTCGGTTTTAAAGGCGGTAACATGAGTGTAGTTATGGGTCGTAACCCTATTTTACTTGGTGGTGATATACTACTGGAAGTGGCCGGTCGTGCTATAACTGATTTGGCCTCAGTGGTGAAAATTAAGAAGCACCTTGCTAGCTTTGAAAAAGGCGATAGAGTGACTTTTAAATATTTACGTAATGGCCAAGTGAAAGAAATACACTGGCTCGTTGATTAATCTTTATTCAATAGTTATTAGCTTGTTATGGCTAAATAATAGCTAGCGTTTTTGATTTAAAAAAAACTAAAATTAAAACGACAGATAAGCTCACTGGCGTTTTTTAGCTAATTTAAACGCTAAAGTACATTTTTTAATGGTGTTCTATTAATGACTCTTTATAATGGTCGCTAATATTGTTCGGAAGCATTTTATGAATATAGTATATAAAACAAGAACGCAGCTAGTGGTTGAAACTCTTCGAGAGAAAATTCTTAGCGGTGAATTAAAGGCGGGTGAGTCACTGCGTCAAGCAGCGTTGGCGACCGACTTAAATGTCAGCCGTATTCCTGTCAGGGAGGCGCTACTGCAACTTGAAGGTGAAGGCCTAGTTATCTTTGAACCGCATAAAGGTGCAACAGTAACAATGCTTAATGCTAAACATGCTGATGAACTTTTTGAATTACGATCTATGCTTGAAGGGCATTTATTAGCGGCATCATTACCGTTATTAACCCGTGAGAAATTAACGGAAGCGGGTGATATTTTAGCGGAATTAGATAGAGCACTTGGTAAAGAAAATGCTGCTAATACCTGGAGTGAGCTTAATTCACGTTATCACAACTGTTTATATTCAGCAGCTAAACTTCCACAAACACAAGATTTAGTCAATATTTTAAATAAAAATGCAGATAGGTACATACGTATGCATTTATTGTGGGCAGGTGGTATTTCAAAAGCGGGACCTGAGCACAACCAGTTACTCTCCTATTGTAAAACAGGTGATATAGATAAAGCTGTTGCGGTATTAAAACACCATATTTTAAGTTCTAAAGATGAAATTGTAGCATTTTTAGAGCAACGCGAAGCAGCAGGCAGCTAATTTAGCTCAGAGACGCAGTTTGTTTGCTTATTTTTGTGGTAAAAGTAAGCAAATATTGACTTTTACCCTCTATATTTATAGTATTCCCGCCCCTTAAAATCACAGAAAACTTGCTTGTTTTTGTCTATGCTTAGTGTTGATTAAGTGTAAATGAAATCGGCTCGCCAATTCGAATGCGCAATATTTTTCATCTCGGTGTTAGGTCTTGCGTTAAACCCAATGAGATAAAAATGTTTGAATTACACGCCAGTAAAGTGTCCAACCTGAAAAATGATGTGTTATCGGGACTAACCGTCGCTCTAGCACTAGTGCCTGAAGCGATAGCTTTTGCCTTTGTTGCCGGTGTTGGCCCGTTAGTTGGTTTATACGCGGCCTTTATAGTCGGTTTGATTACCGCCGTGTTTGGTGGTCGCCCGGGAATGATCTCTGGTGCAACGGGTGCTATGGCTGTGGTTATGGTGAGTTTAGTTGCCACTTATGGTATTGACTATTTATTTGCCACGGTAGTACTCACCGGTATTTTACAAATATTGGCCGGGGTATTTAAGATGGGTAAGTTTATCCGTCTGGTGCCGCATCCGGTAATGCTTGGTTTTGTTAATGGTTTAGCCATTGTTATCTTTTTAGCACAACTTAGCCAATTTAAAGTCACCAATGCTGCTGGTGAGCTTGAATGGATGCAGGGTGCGCCACTGTATACCATGCTTGGATTAATTCTTTTAACCATGGCGGTTATTCATTTCTTTCCTAAATTAACGAAAGCCGTACCTTCTACCTTGGTGGCTATTGTCGGGGTTTCTTTCTTAGTGTTTGGACTTGGACTTGATACTAAGCTGGTCGGTGATGTTGCCTCTATTGCGGGTGGTTTACCAACATTCTCAATTCCACAAGTACCTTTTTCTCTTGAAACGTTAAAAATAATTTTCCCGTTTGCTATCGTCCTTGCGGCAATTGGTTTAATTGAATCTTTATTAACACTGACCTTAATTGATGAATTGACGGGCACACGTGGCCGTAGTAATAAAGAATGTATTGCTCAGGGCGCCGCGAATACTGTGACTGGCTTCTTCGGTGGTATGGGGGGCTGTGCCATGATAGGACAGTCGATGATCAACGTGAATTCTGGTGGTCGTGGTCGAGCATCGGGTATTACCGCTGCGTTAGCGTTGCTAGGTTTTATCTTATTTGCCTCGGGTTTAATTGAGCAAATACCCTTAGCGGTACTTGTTGGGGTCATGTTCATTGTTGTTATCGGTACCTTTGAATGGTCAAGTTTGCGTATTTTAGGCAAGGTGCCTAAAGCCGATGCTTTTGTGCTCATCTTGGTTTCAGCGGTCACCGTTTATTCAGATCTAGCGATAGCCGTTATAGTAGGTGTTATTGTCTCCGCACTCGTTTTTGCTTGGGAACATGCCAAACATATAACGGTTACCCGAAGTGTCGATGAAAACGGCTCAACGGTATATGAAGTTAACGGGCCAATATTTTTTGGTTCAATTGCTAACTTCCTTGAGCAATTTAGTCCAGAGAAAGACAGTGACGATGTTATTGTTGACTTTAAAAATGCCCGGGTTGTTGATCACTCGGCCATAGAAGCCATTGATACTTTAGCTGAGCGATATTTGTCGCGTAACAAAACCATGCATTTAAAACACTTAAACCAAGAGTGTAAGCAATTGCTAGATAAAGCCGGTAAGTTAGTTGAGCTTAACGTAATTGAAGACCCTGATTATCATATCGTTAGTGATAAGTTGGCTTAGTCGTTAAATTGTCTCCTTAGGGGGCAACAGCCACTAGCTGTTATAAAAAATGCGCTGATAAGTTATACTTAACTTACCGCGCATTTTTTTTATTTGTTTTTCGAGTGAGGGTTAAGTGCAATTAGAGTTCTTTGAAGTTCCTAGCCCCTGTGTCAGTATTTGTGAGTCTGATGAAAAAGGCCACTGTCGAGGTTGTATGCGCTCGCGTAATGAACGACAAGAATGGGGCAACTTCACTAACGATGAGAAACAAAAAGTAATCAAACGTTGCCTACAACGTAAAAAACGTAAATTAAATCAGCAAAAGGTCAAAGAAACTGAACCAGTTATTGAGCCTATCGTTGCCGCTGATTTACAACCCTCCTTGCTTGACCCTCCCCAAGAAATACAGCCGGTACAAAATACTGACTTAGACTTTAGTGAGTTTGAGTTATAATATTTTAGTTATACTTCTATATTTTTTGAATAACCTTCATAAATTCAATGTGTTAACATCAGTTCGATTTTTAATTTAATACTACTTTATTCAAGGATGGATCCATGTGTTCAAATTTTGTTTTATCAATTCTTTTATTATTGTTAACGGCGTGCAGCCATAAGCAAAATAGCTTAGCTCTCATGACTGACAAAAACCTTAGTCAGCAACTCGTAGCAAATCACCTCGCCATTAATGTCGATAGCTCTGGGCAGCTTGAAAAGCAAGATTTAGCCGCCTTTGCAAAAAAAATTGCCAAGGTACGGATCCTCGCTTTAGGAGAACAAACACATGGCGCGGGCAGTGTCTTTGCTCTGAAAATAGATTTGATAAAATATTTACATCAACATCATGGTTTTGATTTGTTTATTTTAGAAAGTGGCATGTATGATGTACGGGAAATCATGCAACAAGCAAATGCTGGCAAATCAATAAAAAAATTAGCGCCAGGTAATATTTTTTATATGTATGCTAATAGCAAGGAAGTTACGCCTTTATTTGATTATGTTAACGAACAGCTAAATACTGACAATCCATTGACCATGGTCGGCTTTGACAGCCAGCATACCGGTGGACTATCTTTGGCGGGCCTTGTTAGCGATTTAACGAAAGCACAAGAAAAAATTGATAACACTTGGGTAAATAGTCCTAATTGGCAAGTGTTTTGCCAGCACATCCAACAAATTCTGGATGGCTCCAATGTCCGCTTACCCTTAGTACAAGAAACGTTGTTTTTTAGTCAACTCGATACCCTAGCAAGTAATTTTGACCGGCACGGTAATGGTTTTTGGTACCGTATAACCAAAGGGCTGGTCGCTCAAGCTAAAAGACAATGGCAACTTGCGGATAACCGTAGTGAGCAAATGGGTGAAAATATTAAATGGTGGGCAGAGCAATACCCAGATAAGAAAATCATAGTGTGGGCACATACTTGGCATTTAACTAAAGAGGGAAATAAGCAAGTAAATGCTGGAAAAGTGGTTAGTGAAGCCTTTGGTGATGCTTATTACATGGTACATTTTAGCGGTGAGCAAGGGCAATATTTAAGTTATATCGATTTGAAAAATAAAGAGCTCACTACGTTAAAGCAAAACTCAATAGAACAACTATTTAAGCAAGAGACATCCTCAGCGATTAATTATATTGAAAATAAAGGCTTATCACTACAAGGGAGTGACATAGAAGTTTTTGTCAATGATTATCAACAGACACTCCCAGCAAGTGAATGGTCTACTTATTGGGATGGTATGTTTATCCTCAAAGAAATAACACCGGCAATTTACCAACAATAAGGCATAGCTTAATTAATGTCGGTGTCTAGTTAGTATTCGTTGGGTCTTAGTTGGGTCTTAGTTGCGTTTTAGGGTAATAATTACACACTTAATTAGCGGTAAAGTATGAATAAAGTACTAAATTAAATTTTAAGTTAATTATTATTATAAAACGGTTGCCACTGATAATGTTTAACTATATTATACGCGCTCTTTAGAGAGTTCCACTCTGTAAAGAATGCCCCGATAGCTCAGTTGGTAGAGCAGAGGATTGAAAATCCTCGTGTCCCTGGTTCAAATCCGGGTCGGGGCACCATATAAAGATAAAGCCTCAGCACTACTAATTATAAATAGTAATGCTGAGGCTTTTTTCGTTGCTAAAGCTTAAACTTTATAAATTCTATATAAAGTTTGGCACGGAGCCCGCGCCTCTTTAACATTCAGTCACTAAACCTCAGTCAAAAAAAAGCAGCCGTATGTGTAACTCAACTGCTGCTTTAGTTAATACCTAGAGCTGCTTTTTTTAAAGCTGTTCCTTTAAAGAGAAGAGTAAATCTAACGCTTGTCTCGGGCTTAAATCATTCACATCAGTCTCTGCGAGAGTGGTTAGCACTGGGTGCTCATCTGGCGCTAAACTGAGTTGTTCAAAAGCATCACTTTGAATGGGCGAAGCGGTTAACTGATTCGATGTTTGCTGTTGCTCTAATTCGGCTAACCGTTGTTTTGCCCGCTTAATTACCGTTTTTGGCACACCCGCTAGTTGTGCTACTTGTAAGCCAAAACTTTTACTTGCTGCCCCTTCTTGTACTGCATGCATGAATATAATGCTATCGTCATGTTCCATAGCATCTAGGTGGACATTAGCAAGGGTATCAATCTGCTCTGCTAACAGAGTTAATTCGAAATAATGGGTGGCAAACAGGGTAAAAGCTTTGGTTTTAAGTGCCAGCATTTCTGCACACGCCCATGCTAGTGATAAGCCATCGTAGGTGCTGGTGCCACGACCTATCTCATCAAGTAATACTAAACTTCTATCGGTAGCGTTATGCAAGATATTGGCGGTTTCAGTCATTTCAACCATAAAGGTTGAACGGCCACTGGCTAAATCATCTGAGGCACCAATGCGAGTAAATATTCTATCTACTATGCCAATGGTGGCACTGTCCGCGGGGACATAACAACCGATATGGGCAAGTAAAACAATTAGGGCTGTTTGCCGCATATAAGTTGATTTACCACCCATGTTTGGTCCGGTGATGATCAGCATTTTACGTTGCTCAGTTAACAAAATCGGGTTAGCGATAAAGGCATTATTGGTCATTTGCTCAACGACAACATGGCGACCGGCATCAATACTAATACCTGCCTCGGCCACCAAGCTGGGCTTGACATAGTTTAACGCTAATGCGCGCTCTGCGAAGGTGGTTAACACATCAAGCTCGGCAATGGCTTGGCTTAATTGTTGTAATTCCGCTATATCTGGCATGACTTTATCGAATAATTCTTGATAGAGTGATTTTTCTAAGGCTAAGAATTTGCTTCGCGCGCTCAGCACCTTATGTTCATGCTCTTTTAATTCTTCGGTAATAAAACGTTCATTATTTTTTAATGTCTGGCGACGGATATAATTATCAGGGACATTAGCTGCAGCGGTGCGGCTCATTTCAATAAAAAAGCCATGGACCTTGTTATAGCCCACTTTTAGTGAGTGAATGCCAGTACGCTCTTTTTCGCGTTGTTCCAGCTGCTTTAAAAACTCGGTGGCGCCATCACTTAAATCTCGTAATACATCGAGTTCGCTATTATAACCAGGCGCGATAACACCGCCATCACGGATAAGTACTGGTGGGTTTTCGATAATGGCATGTTCAAGTAACCCTTGTAACTGCGGCATTGGTTGGCTTTGCTGTGCTAGGGTGTGTAAGTAACTTGGTTTAGCTAAGGTTAACTCTCTTTGCAGCTCAGGCAATTGTTGTAGCGCATGTCGTAAACGGGCAAAATCTCGTGGTCGTGCCGAGCGTAAGGCTATTCTCGAGACAATACGTTCAATGTCGCCCAAGCCTTTTAATATTGGCTGAATTGGTGTGATTAGATCTAATGCTATGATATCACTTACCGTATCTTGGCGATTATTAAGCACGGTTAAGTCGCGTAATGGAAAGTGTAACCAACGTTTCAGTAAACGCGAACCCATTGGCGTGCAGGATTTATCTAAAATGGCGGCAAGGGTGTTATCAAGTCCACCTTGCAAGTTTTGCGTTAGCTCTAAATTTCGTCTGGTGGCGGCATCAAGCACCACACCATTATTGGCCGATTCACAGATAATGGCACGAATATGGGGTAGGGCAGTGCGTTGAGTATCTTGAACATATTGAAATAAACAACCCGCTGCGGCTAGGCCTAATGGCTTATCATCAACACCAAAGCCGGTTAATTCTTTAGTATCGAACTGTTTATTTAACAAACTGATGGCGGTATCGAGATCAAACTCCCATTCGGGGCGACGACGTAAACCTTTTCTTTGCTCGATTAAACTAAAATCTTGTAGCGATTCGCTGTAGAGTAATTCTGCAGGAGATAACCTTTGCAGTTCAGCTAGCAGTTGTTCACTGGTTTGTGGCTCAGTCAAGACAAAGCGGCCACTGGCCATATCTAAATAAGCCAGACCAAAAGCGGGTGCTGGGTTGTTTTTTAGCTTTGCTTGCGGGGATTGATTGTCGACGATGGCGACAATCAGATTATCTTGCCTATCCGTTAGCAGTGCTTCATCACTGAGTGTTCCAGGAGTTATAACCCGTACCACTTTACGCTCAACCGGACCTTTGCTGGTCGCTGGATCGCCTATTTGTTCACAAATAGCGACTGACTCGCCCAACTTGACCAGCTTGGCTAAATAATTTTCAACCGCATGATAAGGTACACCGGCCATTGGAATAGCGTTACCGCCAGTTTTACCTCGAGCAGTAAGGGATATATCCAATAATTCAGAGGCTTTTTTGGCATCATCAAAAAACAACTCATAGAAGTCGCCCATGCGATAAAAGATCAAAATATTTGGAAACTCAGCCTTAATGGTTAAGTACTGGCGCATCATAGGGGTGTGGGATGAAAGATCTTTTATGGCAGTGGTCATGAAATGCTAAAACTCTTATGTTATGACTAGCTTAATACTAGGGAGGTTTACACCGATTGGTAATTCCCTAGATTATGCCATAAGCGCTATTAGCATTGCTTAACTTTTTGCTATTTATTGGCGGTAGAATTACTTATCTAGCCATCCAGGTATTAAACAAAGACCAAGCAACCAGCCACATAACTAAGGCAATAATTATATCTATGGTCATTTTTACTTTGGGTATGCTTAATTGTTTGGAAAGTTTTGCCGCGCCAAGTGCTAAACAACTAAACCAAGTTAATGAGCCCAATACGCAGCCAATGAGGAAATATACTTTGGCATCATCTGAGTATTGGCCACCAACACTGCCAATCACCATAACGGTATCAATGTAGGCATGTGGGTTTAAAAAAGTAACCGCTAAGGTTGTTAAGAAAACAATTTTTGCGGACTTCTTTTTTAACACAGTATCAGGCGTACTTTTACTTTGCGAAAATGCCGACTTCATTGACAGTAAACCATAAACACTGAGAAATATGATGCCACCCCAAGTGAGCATATTAAATAAGGTGGCGTTCTGTGACAGTAAAATACTGCCGCCAAGTACACCTATGCTGATGAGTAAGGCATCATAAAGCACAAAAAGAGCGGCGGTCATTTTGTGATGGTTTTGATTAATACCTTGGTTAATCAACATAGAGTTTTGTGTGCCTATGGGCATTATCATACTCAATGTTAGGGTAAAACCTTTGGCTAAAATTAATAAGCTCATGATGTCCTCGATAAAAATAGTCATAAAATTTGATAAGCGCTAGTGTGCACTAAGTAAAAGTTTTAATATAATTAATAATTATTAACTATCATTAGTAAAACTTATATAGGGGCTAGGGGATATGGCAAACTTTGATTATAAACATCTTGCGGCATTAGCTGAGGTTATTGAGCAGCAAAGCTTTGCATTAGCGGCACAAAAACTGTTTATCTCCCAATCGGCAATTTCTCAACGAATAAAAGCGCTAGAAGAACATATAGGGCAACCGGTACTTATTCGAAACCAACCCATTGTCGCTACGCTTGCCGGCGAACAAATTCTAAGCCACTTTAAGAAAGTTAAGCAACTTGAGCATGAACTTGTGCCAATACTGTATCCGGACAAACCGATAAAACCGATGAAAGTCTCTTTGGCTATTAATGCTGACAGTATTGCTACTTGGTTTATTGATGCTATTACGCCAATACTTAAGAATCACTTAGTGGAATTGAATTTAATTATTGAACATGAAGAGCGAACCTTAGACAAATTACGCAGCGGGCAAGCCATTGGCGCCGTAAGTGTTATTGAACAACCGTTAAAAGGTTATCGCTCTTTTAAACTAGGGAAGATGGAGTATTGCTTGGTGGCTAGTAAAGGTTTTGCGCAAAAATACTTTCCGGATGGGGTGAATCAAAGGTCGTTAACAATGGCGCCAGCGATAAGTTATGATCATAAAGATGATATGCATGTTCGCTATATTGCGAAACACTTTAATTTAGCGGCTAGTGAATATTATTGCCATAGCGTGTGCTCTTCAGAGGCGTTTGTTGCGCTAGTCAAGCAAGATGTTGCTTATTGCTTGTTACCCAAATTACAAATAGAACAAGAGTTAAATTCTGGTCAATTAATCAGTTTATGCCCAGATAAAAAATTAGTAGAAACATTATACTGGCATAGTTGGGTACTGGTAAAAGGTGTTAATAAAAAAATATCCGAGCAAATTGTTAAAATTGGCCGTGAAAAACTAGCACACTAATTTTTTGGCGATTTATAGTGCTTGCCTAAAATAATGTGACTGTTTATATTAGTGTCTGTTAATCTTTTCGAGCTTACTTTTACCGTAGTTCGTTTGATAGGTAAACAAGGTCGTGCATATGAGCTGGTGTGGCTAGATGAATTTTTTCGTTGTTGCTCCACAGTTACATAGCATAACTAGGCGACAAAACCCGCATCGCGATTAAAGTCGCTTAGCATTGAATGAAATTTAACCCTGAAAGGGCAATAGTCCCTAATAGATATTAGGTGTTATTTTGAGAACTGATTGAAACAATCCTATACACAACAAGAGAGTAAAGCATTAAGAACGTCGACACGAGTCGTTATCTTAACGAGCTTTTTGATCTTAATATTATTGGTCTCACAGAGTTTCTCAGCCAGTAATATCCATCAAAGCTATCAAGAGTCATTGATGGACTCAGTAACTGATCGTATCCTGTCAGATTATCAAGAGTATTTCGCCCAACTGCGTTTAGAAATTGATCTCTTTCAGCAAAAACAACTCAATGCTATCGAGCAATTACAACAGCAAGGTGAGCAAGCTTCTCAGCAAGCGTATATGGAAGTATTAACAGCGCTGAGCAGTGAGATCGATAACACCCGTTTATTTGCTTTGATTGATCAAGATGGCAAGGGTACTTTAAAGCATATAACGGGAAATTTTTTAGCTGACTGTGAAGAAGAAATTGCTGAAACAGTTCAAAATGGTGTGCAAAATAAATTATTCTTACACCGTAGCAAAAGCAGTATTCATTTTGACCTATTACAGCCCCTGGCGACTAAGTCAGGTAAAGGTGCTTTTTTCTTTGTTGCCTTTAACCCTGATGTTTTAATTAATTTACTAAAGAAATATCAACTACCACACCAGCAACTTTTTTTAATGCGTGCCGACTCGCTTGGCGAAGTAGAATTAACCACTGAAACGGAGCATAGTAACACCAGTGAATTAATTATCGGCGGTGAGTTGAAATCTTTTAACTTTGTCAAAGCCATTCCAAATACTCGCTGGCAATTAGCCATACGTTTATCACCACAATATAGCAGTAATTTATATCGCCAGAACTTGATTAAAGCACTACTTATCTGGCTGCTGTTAACCTTATTTATTTATGGTTTTTTCCGCCAGCAAAAACACAGTTTACGCAAGCAATTGCAAGTAGAGCAAGCATTAGCTTACGTGGATAATTATGACCAATTAACTGGCTTAGCCAATAGAGTGAATTTCGACCGACAGTTATCTGAGCATATTGAGGCCAATCACATACTTACCCATAACTCTATTAATGCCAACACTATAGCAAGTAAGCAAGTAGGTGTAGTCATACATATTGACTTGGATAAATTTCAAGTCATTAATAATAGTATCAGTTATGCCGTTGGTGATAAATTTCTCCATCAAATATCGATAAGCTTAAAAGAATTTCTTCCTGATGATGCTATTATTAGCCGCTTAGGTAATGATGAATTTGGCATACTTTTACCTGAGCTATTATTTAGTGAGGCAAAAGACTTTGCCCATAAAGTTCGCTTATTAATACAAAAAATTCGTATTGTTGAGTATCAACAAGATACTAATATTACCGCCAGTATTGGTGTCATCATTTTAGACCAGTCCATTTTTGATGCGCAACAAGTGTACTCATCTTTAGGGCGAGCGGTTAATTTGGCAAAAGAAAAAGGTGGTAATAGAGTACAAGTCTATCAAAGTGATGATGAACAACTGGTTTTGCACGCTAAAGAGATGGAAGCCGTGCATGATGTTGCTGAGGCACTTAAAGATGATCGTTTACTGTTATATCGTCAAAAAATAAAACCTCTTGGCCGACAAGGTAGCTGTCATTATGAGGTGCTGATACGAATGAAAAATGCCCAAGGAATGCTGGTTCCGCCTATTCATTTTATTCCAGCAGCGGAGAAATATGGTTTAATTAGACGAGTTGATCAATGGGTTATTGAAAATACCTTTAAAATGTTAGCTTTATCCCCTGATGATAAGGCCAGTTATAGCATCAATATATCAGGTGTTAGCATAGCTGATCGCGATATATATGATCAGGTAATCAGCCTATTTGAACAATATCAAATACCAGCAAAACGTATTTGCTTTGAAATAACAGAAACCTCGGCCATCACTCATTTAAAGTCAGCCCTGCATTTTATTGATAAAATGAAAGCTTTTGGCTGCCAATTTTCATTAGATGACTTTGGTAGTGGTTTATCCTCTTTTAGCTATTTACAAAAACTACCCGTAGACATCATAAAGATTGATGGTGCTTTTGTTCGGGATATGGACACTAACCCGATAAACCGTGTTTTTGTCGAAAATATTAAGCGCACTGCCGAGGCGATGAATAAAAAAACGATTGCTGAGTTTGTTGAAAATGCAGCCATTGAAAAAATACTAACCGACATTGGTATCGATTATGGCCAGGGCTATCATATTCATAAACCTGAACCTTGGTATGAGGCCAGCCAAAAGTAAACTCTAAATATTGACGATGGCGCATGAGATGGCTTAATCAATAACATGCCTATGTAGTTTACTCAGGAACTTTTTGTATACGTCATCTTCGAAGTCTCTGATCGAAGATCCATTGCTCTTTATACACTGGATCCCCGATTAAAACACCACGGGGATGACGATCCTGAGCCAAGTGCACAGGCATGATCAATAATGAAAAATATAGAATCCGTTGTAGGGATAAACAGACTGCTTCCCTCTCACCAAGGTAACTGCTAAGGCAGCGTTTTTTGGCAATATCACCATCTAACTCACCCTCAAAACGTGCCTTTGAGCCAGTAAAAAATATTGTTTAATACTCATCTACGATTGATGTTGAATAAGTTGATAGCGTCATTCCTTAACCTTAACCTTAACCTTAACCTTAACCTGAACTCAGGATAATATCTGGTTGATATTTAAGTAAAATCGACGGGTTACATTCGATGATAAATTTAACCAGCAATTGAAATCACTATATAGCCAATCAATGGCTCAATGTATTCGATTATCAAGGCAAGGCGTTTATTAATAGCGGGCTATTTATCGACATTTTAACGCAGAGTTCAGGTTACTTTATGCCCTGATGGCTAAACTTGATAATATTGCCAGGAAAAATAAAAATTTAAATAGTAGATAAATAACCATAGATAATTAAATAGTAACTTTTTTAAATAAAAAAATAAAAAGTTACATTCTATTTAAAAGTATAATTATATCAGGAGCTTAAAAGTATCTATGCTTTAATTTATTTCCAGTAAAAAAATAAAAATTTAAAAGCTTGATACTGTACGACCATACAGTATACTTGCGTTATTAAATTGAAACCATGAAGATGAAATAGCGATATAATCGCGGAGCAACTATGAAAGACGATAAAGAAAAAGCATTATCTGCTGCCTTAAGCCAAATCGAGAGACAATTCGGTAAAGGGTCAATTATGAAGCTTGGTGATAATACCACTATGGACATAGAAACTATTTCTACCGGTTCTTTAGGTTTGGATATTGCCTTAGGCGCTGGTGGTTTACCGTTAGGTCGGGTGGTTGAAATTTATGGTCCAGAGTCAAGTGGTAAAACTACGTTAACTCTTGAGGTTATTGCCTCAGCCCAACGAGAGGGGCGAACCTGTGCTTTTATAGATGCTGAACATGCACTTGATCCTATCTATGCCAAAAAGTTAGGGGTAGATATTGATCAATTACTTATTTCTCAGCCCGATACCGGTGAACAAGCTTTAGAGATTGTTGATATGCTAGCTCGCTCTGGTGCTATTGATGTGATTGTCGTTGATTCTGTGGCCGCGTTAACACCTAAAGCTGAAATTGAAGGTGATATGGGTGATTCTCATATGGGACTTCAAGCTCGAATGATGAGTCAAGCGATGCGTAAATTAACCGGTAATCTTAAAACATCAAACACCATGTTAATTTTCATTAACCAAATTCGCATGAAAATCGGCGTAATGTTTGGCTCGCCAGAAACAACTACTGGTGGTAATGCGTTAAAGTTTTATGCTTCTATTCGTTTAGATATTCGTCGTATCGGCGCGGTTAAAAATGGTGATGAAATCATTGGTAATGAAACACGCGTAAAAGTAGTTAAAAATAAAATAGCACCACCATTTAAACAAGCTGAATTTCAAATTATTTATGGTAAAGGCATCAATAGTTTAGGTGAATTAATTGAGTTGGGCGTTAAACATGGTTTTGTTGAAAAAGCCGGTGCTTGGTATAGCTGTAATGGCGAACGTATTGGCCAAGGTAAAGCGAATGCCGCTAAATACTTAGAAGAACATCCTGATATGGCCAAGGATGTAGATACTAAGTTACGTGATATGCTTTTAAACAAAACGGCAGAAGAAGATAAAGCAGTAGACAAAGCCGTAGACAAAGCAGAAGCAGTAGAAAAAGTGGCTGATGTCGCTGAATAATTATCTTTATTGGCTAAGTAACGGCTAAAGATAAATCAAAAAAAAGGTAACCTTAGAGCTAAGGTTACCTTTTTTTATGCCAGTATAAAATGGACTAGTGGTTGTGACCACAACCCCCTTCACCATGAACATGGCCATGTTCAAGTTCGTCAGCAGTCGCTGCACGTACTTCAATAATTTCAACATCAAAGCTTAAGTCTAAGCCTGCCAGCGGGTGGTTGCCATCAACGGTAATTTCATCATCTTGTACATCAATAACAATAACCGTTTGTTCACCATCGTCTGTTGCAGCACGTAATTGTGTGCCTAGGCTGAGATCTTCAACACCAGCTAGATCTGCTCTAGGTATCTTTTGCACATAATTATCATTACGTTCACCGTAAGCTTGTTGACAAGATAGCGCCACTTCGAATTGATCACCCGCTTGGTGATCAATAAGGGCATCATCTAAGCCAGCAATTAAATAGCCAGTACCTTGAATAATAGCCATCGGCTTATCATCGTATGAACTATCGATTAAAGTACCTTCGCCGTCAGATACGGCATAATGCATAACAACAACATTATGTTTTGCAATTTTCATTTTTTATCCTAATCATTCAAGTATTGTGCTTATACAGGGGCAAGGGTGTATACCCTTGTTGCCTCAAAGTGAAGGGTTCAGCTGGAATTAGATACGTCTTTAGGCAAGGCGTTGATTGACGATAATGGTTATTCCATTGTCGAAATCAAGAACGTAGCATAATGCGTATCTAAACCAGCCCTGCGGGAATTCCTGAGAGGTTCATGCTCATCGTTGCATCTATTTTTAAGGGAGTAACCCTGAATAAAAAGATGCGCCTTAATCATGAATCACTCAGGATTTCTGAAACTCTTATTTTGAAGTATCGAGGGTATATGGTAATGCTTGCTTTGTTACTACGCTGGCAACTTGTGCAGCGATACGCATGGTAGGTTGGTCAGCATCATTAGCTAAAATCGCTTGTAGGTAACAGTTGCCATCATCGGCTTGATAATAGGCTAGAATATCGCCGGCTTTTCGCCAGTTCTCGCCTAATTGCTTTTGTATTACGTCATCCTCTTGTAGGTCCTGCTCAAGTTGGCTATGCAGAGAAAATAGTGCGCGTTTGTTTTTACCTAAATATTGCATTCTAGCGACCGTTTCTTGCCCTAAGTAACAGCCTTTGGTGAAACTAATACCATTAATGGCTTGTAAGTTAAGCATCTGGGGCACGTAATGGCCGCTAGTGCTGGCGGTTAATATAGGAAACCCTTGGGTTATTTCTAATAAATCCCATACCTTTTGTGAAAACATCGGTAGTGCCAAGGATGTAACTAGTGAGGTAATAGCGGCTGGATCATCTATGATGATATAGCGAGGCTGTTCACCTGAGATATAAACTAAGCTGGTTGAGTTAATTTGTACCACTGGGTTTAAAGTATCAGGTACTTGAGAGAATTCACGCTGTAATAAAACACTGGCTTGTTCACCCACTAAGGCGATAAACGTTAAGTCTTTAACTTCTTCAATAGTGACCTTAGCGAAAACAGCAAATTTTTTCAACGCGTTAAGTGAGCTGTCAATACTGGTTTTAGGTTGTAATAATAAGTGAGCAGCTGAGCGGTTAATTAATCTGAAAACAGAAAAAACTTTTCCCTTAGCATCACAGTGAGCACCGACAAGTAAGCTTTGCTCTGTGCTGTTATTAACATCACAGGTTACTTGTCCTTGCAAATATTTACTTTGCTCTTCACCAGATAAAGAAATGGCGCCAAAATTGTTAAGCTCAATAAGATAGGTACTTGGCAACTGAGTTAAAGCAGGTAATTGTGTATTGGTTGTTATTGTCATAATGAACTCTATGAAAAAGCGTGGGACTAGCTTTGCTGGACGATTAAAGGTTAACTATAGAATAGGGACGAAATTGCTAAAAACAACTAGATCTTGGATTTATATTAGTTAAAATTAGTGTTTTTAATAGCTGTGCTCGGTGAGTTATTGCTACAATGCCCGTGTGATAATCAATTAAGGGTATTTATGTCTGGTAATGACGTTTCAAGCAATACAGTGACACATGATGAAAACTCTACTAGTGTGTTAAAAGTTAATAAGGCTAAGCTAAAGTGGGCATGTCGTCGCGGAATGTTAGAATTAGATGTATTGTTTATTCCTTTTGTTGATGAAGCCTATGATGACTTATCAATAAAAGAGCAGTTCACCTTTGAACGTTTACTCACTTGCCAAGACCCAGAATTATTTGCATGGTTTATGGGGCATGAACATTGTGAAGACACAGAACTCAACGCTATGGTGCAATTTATACTCAAACGCGTCAAACTATAATATTAATGTTCGAAACTCTCGCTATAAGCTAGCATTATATAGCTTTGTAGTCGTGTTAATATGCTTAACTATCCTTGTTAGTACTAGCTTTTATTATCTTTTAGCTCAATGCTTGGCCCTAGTAAGTCTAATAGGTCTTAGTGTGTTTTTATCCATTAACAATGCTAGCGCCATAAGCCGTTCTTTTACCTTAACGGCAACTGGCGGCTTTTATCTAGCTGGCAGTCCGACAAGTTATCAACTATTAGCAGCAAGTAGAGTAAGCTTTATCGGCTGTTGGTTAGTTATGGTACCAAGTGAGCCGATACTCACGCCACGCAGTAATGCCGCCAATAACATCCCTAAACAGTTATTTATATATAGGGATAGCTTTTCTAAGCAAGACTTTTCTCGTCTTGCTCGGGTAATAAAGCAACTCGGTGACGTCACCTAAAGACGCATATTATTAGCTTAGATTAACGGGTGAAAGGATTGTTGGTTGAGCGGTAGGTAACATATCGGGGTAATCTAAGGTGTAATGCAAGCCTCTACTTTCTTTTCGCTCCATGGCACACTTTATGATGAGCTCAGCTACTTGCACTAAGTTTCTTAATTCCAGTAAATTATTACTTACTTTAAAGTTCTGGTAATAATCTTCAATTTCTTGTTGTAATAACTCTACTCGATGCAATGCTCGTTCAAGGCGTTTTGTTGTCCGGACAATGCCGACATAATCCCACATAAATAATCTTAATTCGTGCCAATTATGTTGAATAACAACTTCTTCATCCGAGTCGGTTACGCGGCTTTCATCCCATGGCGGTAGGGTTAAATAGCGATTATCTTGTCTTAACGTTGCACTAATCTCGACAGCTGCAGCGCGGGCAAAGACCAGGCATTCGAGCAGTGAATTACTGGCTAAACGATTGGCACCGTGCAGGCCGGTATATGACATTTCACCAATGGCATAAAGTTGGCTAATATCAGTTTTACCTTGTTTATTCACCATCACTCCGCCACAGGTATAATGCGCGGCAGGTACGATAGGAATAGGTTGTTTAGTGATATCAATGCCCAAAGACATGGTTTTTTCATAAATAGTAGGGAAGTGCTGTTTGATAAATTCACTGGATTTGTGACTAATATCAAGGTACATACAATCAGCACCTAAACGTTTCATTTCATAATCAATAGCCCGAGCGACAATATCACGCGGTGCTAATTCGGCACGCTCGTCAAAGTCGGGCATAAAACGACTGCCATCAGGGCGTCTTAGCTTGGCGCCTTCGCCGCGCAGTGCTTCTGTTAATAAAAAAGTACCCGCTGAAGGATGAAATAAACAGGTTGGATGAAATTGATTAAACTCCATATTGGCAACGCGACAGCCAGCACGCCATGCCATCGCAATACCATCACCACTGGCTACATCAGGATTCGAGGTGTATTGGTAAACTTTACTGGCGCCACCAGTAGCCAAAATAGTTTTTTGTGCATAAATACTTTCTACTTTTTCAGTATTTCTATTCCATATATAAGCACCAATACATTGTTTTGCTTGATTACCCGTGGAGCTAGGCTGACAAATAAGGTCTATGGCATTAAAACGTTCAAATATACGTATACGAGAATGTTGCTTAACTTGCTCGGCTAAAGTAAGTTGAATTGCTTGCCCAGTAGCATCAGCCGCATGTAAAATCCTGCGATGGCTATGACCACCTTCGCGGGTTAAATGATAGCGGTCTGCGCCATTATTTCCTGGCTCTTTATCAAAGGCGACACCTTGGCTTATTAGCCACTCTAGACAAGATTTAGCATTTTCAATGGTAAAGCGGACGATTTCTTCGTCACATAGACCGGCACCGGCAATTAAAGTATCTTCAATATGAGCAGTAACACTATCATTTTCATCAAATACCGCGGCAATACCACCTTGAGCATAAAAAGTAGAGCCTTCATTTAAGGGCCCTTTACTTAAAATTACCACATCGGCATTTTTAGCTAGATGTAGCGCTAAAGTTAAACCTGCGGCGCCACTGCCGATGATTAAAACATCACAATTATTTTGTTGGGTCATGCGGTATTGGTTAAATTCTGCTGTTAAAGCGAATATATAAGTTAAGAAATTTGAGGTATTCTATAATACATAGATATAAGCCGCCAGATAATAGCGTTTAAATACCTTCTGGCATTAATAATATCATTGCTCGATAAACCAATAATGCACATTGTTAAAAAAGATCAAAAATAAAAAGAACTTTTTATAAAAACATAAGTCTTATTTTATGCGTTTGTTACGAGCCAATGGAAAATATGAGTACAAATCAATTGTCAGTGTTAAAGGATATGGCTCAAAAGAGCGAACTAAATATAGATCAACAATTAGTTGAGCGGGTTCAGCGTGGCGATAAAAATGCGTTTAACCTGTTGGTAACTAAATATCAGCACAAAGTTGCCAATTTAGTGAGTCGCTATGTTAAAAATCATAGCGATGTACCCGATATAGTACA
The DNA here is from genome assembly GCF_001444365.1 of Colwellia sp. MT41. Taxonomy (NCBI): domain Bacteria; kingdom Pseudomonadati; phylum Pseudomonadota; class Gammaproteobacteria; order Alteromonadales; family Colwelliaceae; genus Colwellia; species Colwellia sp. MT41. The sequence goes on along the minus strand of NZ_CP013145.1, from coordinate 3,312,461 downwards.
AGAGGCTTTTATTAAAGCCTATAGAGCATTACCGAATTTTAGAGGTGAAAGTGCTTTTTATACTTGGCTATATCGTATTGCGGTTAATTGTGCAAAAAACCACAGTGTGGCGCTTGCTCGTAAACCGCCAAGTAACGATGTAGAAATCGATGATGCGGAGCTTTATGATGCTGGTGGTGCTTTACGAGAGAATGCCTCTCCTGAAAAGATCTTACTTACCGCGGAAATTAAGACCATTATCTTTAGTACCATGGCGTCATTACCTGAAGATTTAAGGTTAGCGATTAATTTTCGCGAAATTGAAGGTTTAAGCTATGAAGAAATTGCGACGATAATGGAGTGTCCAGTAGGCACCGTGCGTTCACGTATATTTAGAGCACGTGATGCCATAGACAAGAAAATTAGACCCTTGTTACAAAAAAGTAACTAAGTCATTTGTGAACGAAAAATTTAACTAAGTGTTTTTAAGGTAAAGGTATGAGTGAATTTAAATCAGAGTCAATATCTTCATTAGTGGATAACTACTCGCCATCAACAGACGATAGTGTCAGTGCAAACTTAGTTGATAATATGCTCAAGGATGAACACTTATCAAGTACTTGGCAAACCTATCACTTAATCGGTGATGTATTACGTGATGAGGTACCTCAATCACTGCAACTCGACTTAAGCAAAACAATTTCAGCTGCTATTGCTCTCGAGGCGACGATATTATCACCTAACTCATCTACACAAGCTTTTGTACAGCAAGATGCGAAAAGTGATGACTCTTCGTCTGCCGACAATGTGCTTTTACCAGTAAGTGAAACGGTGCAAAATACCAACACTGTTATCGATGCCAGCATGCGTTTTAAAGCCAAAATATCCAGTTTTGTTAAACCCATGGGGCAGGTTGCTATTGCAGCTTCGGCAGCCGCTTTAATGATTGTTGGTGTGCAAAATAATGTTGCAGAAAACTCAATTCCAGTAACACCAAGCCAGGTGGTGCAAACCATGCCTTTAACTGGTTATGCCAACCCAGTAAGCTTTACCATGCAATCACCTCAAGGTGAGTCAAGCCAGCAAAACAAAAAAGTACTGAATGAGCAGTTAGCTGGCGAAAGAGCGGCACAACAGCGTCGGTTACACGCGCTGTTAAAAGATCATAACCAACAAGTGAAATTAGGCAGCAATATAAAATAGCTTGATTGGTTGAATTAGTTGATAATTAAACTTTCAGCCAACCTCTTTGAGAACCTATGAAATTTTCGGCACTTTTGTTATTGCTGTTAAGCGTTAATGTATCAGCTATAGCTGATACAGAGTCAGCCAAGCTTTGGTTAGAGCAACTATCAAAATCATTACGTCAGCTAAATTTTACTACCTCTTTTGTTGTCGTTAAAAATAATCATGCCGAGCCCTATCATTGGTTGCATGGCATTGCCGAAGATAGTCAAGAGTTAGAGATTTTTTCCCGCCTTAATGGCCCTCGCCGTGATATATTGCGCCAAGGGGCTATTGTTAGCTATATCGAACCCGAACAAGAACCTTATTCAATTATTTCTAATGATGTTAACAGCCCTATCCCGACAATTTTTCGCGGTGATATTAGTGCGATTGAAGATAGCTATCGTTTTATTTCTGTCGGCCGCAGTCGAGTGTTGGGCCGAGTTGCGCAGCTGGTACGTATTGTCGCAAAAGATAAGTACCGTTATAGTTATTGGCTTTGGCTTGATCAGCAGACCGGTCTGCTGTTAAAAATGGCGATATTTACCCGTCAAGGGCTGTTACTAGAGCAAATTCAATTTACCCACCTTGAAGTTAGTGAGCAGTTATCGGAAAACTTAGTGCAATTGCAATCATCTGAATTGCCAGGTGTTATTAAGTTAAATAATCAACAACAAAACAAAAGTCTGTCTTGGCAAGTTGATTGGTTACCGCAAGGTTTTTCTGTGATAAAATCTAACCAACATCAGCTAAATAACTATCATCAGGGTGATGATAAAGCCGTTGAGTTTATGTTGTTTTCAGATGGCTTAGTTGAAATATCTGTCTATGTTAGCCTTAGTCATGAAAAGTTTAGAGCGCCTGAATATGCAAGTGATGGCGCAACAATAATCTTTAATCAGATAATTCAAGGCATTGAGGTTGGCGTGGTTGGAGCTATTCCTCTAGCTACCGCCAAAAAAATTGCCGAATCTATTGTTGCTGTAACAAAAATGAAGGTAAGCAATAATACTCAACGTGGGATAAAGGGAGCAGAAAGATGATTAAAGAGCTCGCCAATGTCGTTGCTATTGAAGCTGGGCAAGTTACCGTTACCAGTCAAATAAAATCAGCATGCAGTGGTTGTGCACAAGTTGATAGCTGTGGCAGTGGCCAAATCGCTAAAGCACTGCCACAAGCCAAGCTTACCCTAACGTTACCCTATGATCGTAATGTTATTGGTCAAACCCTAAAGCTGGGTGATAGTGTCGTATTAACTTTGCCGGAAAAACATGTATTATCGAGCGCCGGTCAAGTCTATTTACTACCTTTATTTGGCTTGATTACGTTTTCCGCCGTCGGACAATGGCTGGTTAACCAGCAAATATTAGCCCATGAGTTAATTGCACTAGGTTTGGGTTTAATAGGAGGCTACTTGGGTTATAGGCTGGCTAAGTTTAAGCAAAAACAAGGCAAAAATAGTGAAAACTTACAGCCTAAGATCATTGAAGTTGTTCCTTCGCCAAGCCAAGGTAAATAAAGTCTTAGTCTGTTACGGCTTGAAACAAAAGATATCTGAACAAAAGATAGCCCCAAGGCAGTTAATTCGTTAAAATCACGCCATTATATTATTTTAACGCTTTTTATTTGACTGCCTTTTATGAAAAACATTCGAAATTTCTCAATTATTGCCCACATTGATCACGGTAAATCAACTCTTGCTGACCGTCTAATACAACATTGCGGTGGTTTAGAAGACCGAGAAATGGAAGCGCAAGTGCTTGATTCTATGGATATAGAAAAAGAGCGTGGTATTACCATTAAAGCACAAAGTGTTACCTTAGACTATAAAGCAAAAGATGGTGAAACTTACCAACTAAACTTTATTGATACCCCTGGCCATGTCGATTTCTCCTATGAAGTCTCACGTTCTTTGGCTTCATGTGAAGGCGCTTTATTGGTGGTAGACGCAGGGCAAGGTGTGGAAGCACAAACCGTTGCTAACTGCTATACCGCCATTGAAATGGATTTAGAAGTTATTCCAATTTTAAATAAAATTGATTTACCGCAAGCCGAACCAGAACGTGTTGCTGAAGAAATAGAACATATCATAGGTATTGATGCTACGGATGCCGTAACTTGCTCGGCTAAAACAGGTTTGGGCATTGTAGATGTATTAGAAACTATCGTTAAAAATATCCCACCACCAAAAGGTGATAGAGATGCACCATTACAAGCTTTGATTGTAGACTCATGGTTTGATAATTACCAAGGTGTTGTTTCACTGGTTCGGATAATGAATGGTGAAGTTAAAAAAGGCGATAAAATGTTGGTGATGTCTACTGGGCAAGTTCACCAAATCGATAAAATCGGAATTTTCACCCCTAAACAAAAAGAAACGGGCATTTTAAGAACAGGTGAAGTTGGCTTTATTATTGCCGGCATCAAAGAAATTCACGGTGCGCCAGTGGGCGATACTATCACTATCAGTAAAAAAGAAGCGTCTAAGCCATTAAAAGGTTTTGCTAAAGCTCAGCCACAAGTTTACGCAGGCATATTTCCAATAAGCTCAGAAGATTATGAAAACTTTAGAGATGCACTGAATAAATTAAGCCTTAACGATGCCTCTTTATTTTTTGAACCAGAAAACTCATCCGCCTTAGGTTTTGGTTTTCGTATCGGTTTTCTTGGCATGTTGCACATGGAAATCGTTCAAGAGCGTCTTGCTCGTGAATATGATCTTGATTTAATTACCACAGCGCCAACGGTAAATTATGAAATTGTCTGTACTAATGGTGACTTGTTATCTATTGATAACCCTTCCGACTTACCTGCAGTTAATAATATTGATGAAATTCGAGAGCCTATTGTTCAAGCAAATATATTAGTACCACAAGAGTATCTAGGCAATGTGATTAAGCTTTGTATTCAAAAACGTGGTGTACAAAAAGATATTATTTATCATGGTAATCAAGTGGCAGTTACTTATGAATTACCGATGGCTGAAGTGGTGATGGACTTTTTTGACAAACTCAAATCTACCAGTCGTGGTTATGCATCACTAGATTATCATTTTATTAGATTTCAGACTGCCGATATGGTGCGAGTGGATGTGATGATCAATGGTGACAGAGTAGATGCTTTAGCTATGATCACCCATAGAACTCATTCAGCCGCACGTGGACGTTTATTAGTAGATAAACTCAAAGAGTTGATTCATCGTCAGCAGTTTGATATTGCTATTCAAGCGGCTATTGGCAATAACGTTATTGCGAGAACAACTGTTAAACAGTTACGTAAAAATGTTACGGCTAAATGTTACGGTGGTGATATTAGTCGTAAGAAAAAGCTTTTGCAAAAGCAAAAGGATGGTAAAAAACGCATGAAGCAAGTGGGTAATGTTGAAGTACCACAAGAAGCGTTTTTAGCCGTGCTTAAGCTCGATAGTTAGTTCAAGCCGTTACGCCACAATTAAAATTAGTGATAGTAGAGCATTGTTGCCGCTAATTTTTGCATAATAGCATTTTAAAATAGGAATAGTATGGCCGTTTATTTTTCGATTATTTTAGTGATAATTACTGGGTTAACAGGAGTCGTTTGGTTTGCTGATAAGTTTTACTTAGCGCCACAGCGTAAGCTCAAAGCTGCTGCCGCTGAGGTTTCAGCAAAAGAAATATCCGCTGCTGAGTTAACTCCTCAGGCATTAGCTACCTTAACAGAGCCATCACCCTTAGTTGATACAGCGATACAAATTTTTCCGGTAATAGCCTTTGTTTTAATTTTACGCTCTTTTATATACGAACCATTTCAAATACCCTCTGGCTCAATGATGCCAACCTTACTTGATGGTGATTTTATTCTAGTGAATAAATTCAATTATGGCTTGAAAGATCCGGTGTTAAGACATAAGTTTATTGAAAACGGTCTTCCTGAACATGGTGACGTTGTGGTGTTTAAATATCCACAAGACCCTAGGGTTGACTATATTAAGCGAGTGATTGGTTTACCAGGTGATCGTATTATTTTCCGAAATAAATTACTTTATATTAAGCGCGCCTGTCAAGAAACTGATGCCAAGTGCCCTGAATTTGAACAAATAGAGCAAACTTTTATTGGTAAATATGACGGGCCAGATGCTGAGTTTGGCATGAATGAATTTACCGCGAAAATGTTGAATAAAAGTCACCAGGTATTAAATGACAGTCAGACCTTAGCCCGAGTTAGCCATTACTTCCAGCAGCCAGGGACCGCAGCGGATGAGTTTTTAGTGCCGGCGAAGCATTACTTTGTCATGGGTGATAACCGTGATAATTCCTTAGATGGACGTTTTTGGGGCTTTGTCCCTGAAGAAAACCTTGTCGGTGAGGCTGTTGCTATTTGGATGAGTTTTGATTTTGATCGCAGCGAAGACAGCTTTTTACCGCAATGGTTGCCTACCGGTATTCGTTTTGAACGCATAGGCGCTATCATTTAACATGGCTATTTTTTTTACCTGGCATATAGAGTTATATCGTGAAAATTAATCCTCGTAATCTTGCTCGATTAGCCAAAAAGCTTGGTTATGAATTTAATGAATCGACATTGTTGGTGCAAGCACTTACTCACCGTAGCGCCAAAGGACCTCATAATGAAAGACTGGAGTTCCTTGGGGACTCTATCTTAGGCTTTGTTATTGCAGAGGCACTTTTTGATAAATTCCCCAAGCAGGACGAGGGTGACTTAACTCGGATGCGCTCTAGTTTAGTAAGGGGCGTCACTTTAGCTGAAGTGGCTCGAGAATTTAATTTGGGCGAATACCTAATACTCGGTCCAGGAGAGTTGAAAAGTGGCGGACATCGTCGTGAGTCTATTTTAGAGGATGCCATAGAAGCCATCATTGGTGCTGTTTACCTTGATTCTACTATCGATCGCTGTAAAACACTTATATTAAGTTGGTTTGATAGTCGCTTGGCGGTAATTAAACCTGGTAATGAACAAAAAGATCCTAAAACGCGCTTGCAAGAATTTCTACAAGGTAGAAAAATTCCATTACCCAGTTATGATGTAATTGATACTACAGGACAGTCCCATAACCAAGAGTTTACCGTTCGTTGTCAAACGTCAGTGATCAGCGAAGAGGTTGTCGCCAAAGGAACTAGCCGTAGAAAAGCAGAGCAAGCCGCTGCTCAGCAAATACTTGCATTGATTGAACAAGCTAACGAGGTAAAAAATAGCACATTAAAACAAGCCAAATTAGCAAATATCCGACATACTAAAAGTAACCCAGTAAAAAAATAAGCACGAGAAAAATAAATTATGCACAACGATACCTCAGCTACCTACGCAGGCTTAATTGCTATTGTCGGTCGCCCCAATGTTGGTAAATCAACATTATTAAATGCCATGTTAGGGCAAAAAATCAGTATTACTTCTAAAAAACCACAAACGACTCGTCATCGTATTTTAGGCATATTGACTGAAGAAAATAGGCAAGCAATATTAGTAGATACCCCAGGTTTACATACCGAAGAAAAACGTGCCATCAATAGGTTAATGAACCGTGCAGCTAGTAGTACCATTGCAGAAGTTGAATTAATAGTATTCCTAGTTGAAGGAACGCATTGGACTCAAGACGATGAACTGGTACTAACTAAAGTCAAACAAAGTGGTTCTCCTTGTATATTGGTTGTTAATAAAATTGATAACATCGCGGACAAAGATGATTTATTACCTCATCTGAAGAAGCTAGGAGCGATGCACGAATTTAGGGATATTGTGCCTATCTCTGCAAGTAAGGGACAGGGTGTTGATACCATTCGCCAATTATGTTTAACCTCGTTAGGTAAAAGTGATTTTTGGTTCCCAGCAGATCACATCACCGATCGATCTAGCCGTTTTATGGCTTCTGAAATCATTCGTGAAAAACTTATCCGTTTTACCGGTGATGAATTGCCATATTCTATTACGGTAGAGATAGAGCAATTTAAGGTGGATCAGAAAGGAATTATCCATATAAACGCGTTGATCTTAGTTGAACGTGAGACCCAAAAACGTATGGTCATTGGTAATAAAGGTGAACGCTTGAAAACCATAGGTCAGGAAGCTAGACGTGATATGGAAAGTTTATTTGATAGTAAGGTATATCTTGAGACTTGGGTGAAAGTAAAATCTGGATGGGCAGATGATGAACGAGCATTACGCAGCTTAGGTTATGGTGATGATTACACGGGTTAATTGGAATGTGGTAGATGATTGAACAAAAAGCATTTGTTTTACATAGTCGACCATATCGTGAAAATCAGCTGTTAGTTGATTTATTAACTGAGCAAGATGGTAAAGTGACGGCATTGGTCTACGTTGGCCAATCTAAGCGTTCGATAAAAAAAGGCTTAATTCAGCCTTTTTTACCGCTAAGATTGACATTGAAAGGTCAAGGTAACGTTAAGCTAATCACCCAAATTGATGCCATTGCCAAATCATTTTCGCTGATAAAACATAGCCTGTTTAGTTCTTTTTATCTTAACGAATTGTTGATTCGTCTGTTAACAGAGCACATAGCTTGTCCGCAGCTATTCTGTCAATATCAAGCTACTTTGACCGCCCTATCTCAAGAAGAAGCCATCGCACCACCATTACGCTTATTTGAACTGGCGCTGCTGGAAGAGTTAGGGCTATCATTTGACTTTAGCCCTGTATTTGAGCACGATGTTAGTCACTTTCATTATATCGACGAGCAAGGTTTTGTCCCTGTCTATGGAGCTATGCCTAAACAAAGTGCTCAATGCTTTGATAAAATCCATTTACAAGCAATTGCTCAGCGCGACGCATTATGTAATACCAGTGTACCAGCAGAGGTTAGCTATACCTTTAAGTTGTTAATGCGGCAGGTTATTAACCAGTTACTTGGCAATAAACCATTAAATAGCCGAAAACTTTTTGCTAACAAAAAATAAATTTTAGCTATTTATATCGTCAGAAAATATCAAAAAAAACAAAAAGAGAATAAAATGACTGAATTATTATTAGGTGTAAACGTTGACCATATCGCCACATTAAGACAGGCTCGCGGTACTAGTTATCCTGATCCTGTTTATGCCGCTAGTGTGGCAGAACATGCGGGAGCAGATGGTATTACTGTCCATTTACGTGAAGATAGGCGCCATATTCAAGACAGAGATATTCATGTCTTAAAGCAGACCTTAGATACCCGGATGAACTTCGAAATGGCTGTTACTGATGAAATGATTGCTATTGCCTGTGAAGTTCAGCCAGCATTTTGTTGCTTAGTACCAGAAAAGCGTGCAGAGCTTACCACCGAAGGCGGCTTAGATGTTGTTGGGCAATTAGATAAAGTTACTAAGGCAACGGCACAGTTATCTGCAGCTGGCATAATGGTCAGCTTATTTATCGATGCCGATAAAGCACAAATTGATGCTGCTGTTGCTAGTAAAGCTCCTTATATAGAGATTCATACGGGGCACTATGCTGATCTCACCTCACCAGATGAGCAGCAGATAGAACTTGAACGTTTAACGGCAGGTATTAAGTATGCACATAGCTTAGGCTTAAAAGTAAATGCGGGTCATGGCTTGAATTATTTTAATGTTAAGCCTATTGCTGCCATTAAAGAAATTATTGAACTAAATATTGGCCATGCCATTATTGCTCGTGCAGTTATCGATGGCTTAGATAAAGCGGTACGTGATATGAAGCAACTTATGCTGGAGGCTAGGGCACCGATTCGTTAGGTTAGTTACTTATTTGCAAGGGTTGCAGTGAGGTATATTTTTGTCATTTATTTTGTTTGTTGAAATTATAAGCTACACTTTAATGGATAGAGTGCGGGAAGGGATTCAACATGAAAATAAGTGAGGATAAGTGATGCAAACACAGATGAAACCAATGCTTGAGCGTAGAAAGGAAGCTCCAGAGCAGTCAGTTTGGTGGAATAAATTATCCTTAGCGCAAAAATTCTCTGCGAGTAGTTTAGGAAAATTTGGCTATGAAATTACCTTTGTTCGTAATGATGAGGGTCATAGCTTAGCGGTAATGCAGTGCAATGGTGGCGTTGCGGTTATTTCAGAAGATGGAGATATAGATACCTCACCAAAAATCGCTATCCGCTAGTGATCCGTTAGCCATTGCCGATTATCCAGTTAGCAATAACCTCGCTAGCAAGAGGCTAAGCAATAAGAGCTAAGTAGTAACAATCAAGTCACCCCCTAAAAAAGCAACAAATATTGTTGTTTTTTAATGAGCTAAAAAAGTTAATGGCTGTTAACACTCATTTGTTTTAGTGCTTCAGGCACAGCAAGTAAAACTTGTTCTATATGATCAAAAAACTCTAAAAACTCAGGTTCAAGTTCTTCTAAGCCTATGCCCATTTTCAACTGTGTTTCTAAATGCGCGGTGATTTTTGCTAAACTTGGTGCACCAGTATAACAACAAGCGCCGTTGAGTTTATGGACTAAACGCTTAAGTAGAGCGATATCTTGTGCAGCAATAGCTTGATGAATATCTTGTTGAATTTGCGGTAAGCTCTCGATTAACCCTAAAAACATTTCTTTAGCTAAGTCAGCTTTATTAGCACTGCGCTTTAACGCCAAAGGCCAATCAATGACTTTTGAAAAATTTTCAACCTCGGCCAATCTGCTACTGGTGATAAGGGGGGCAGCTGAGCTTACTAAGTGGTTGAAGTCACAATACTCATAGATTATATGACGCAACATTGCTTCATCTATTGGTTTAGTCATATAGGCATTGAAGCCTTGTTGCTGCATTTTCTCCCTTTCACCACTTAACGCATGAGCAGTAACGGCAATAATTGGTGTGTTACTGTGGCCAGGTAAGATTTTAATCTCTTTAAGTGCGCTAATACCGTCTAATATCGGCATTTGTATATCCATAAAAATAAGCGCAAAAGTTTCTGATTTACAAAGCTCGATGGCTGACATGCCATTGTCGGTAACCACCACTTCAGCAACTTGCTCTAATAATAAGGCTTTAATTAGTTTCAGGTTGGCTTCATTATCATCAACCGCCAAGACCTTAATGGGTAATATTTTTCCTATAGGTGCAGCAAGGGTAAGTTTTTGTGATTCAGCTTTTATCATCGGCTGTAATCCTTTACTCAAACTACTTGATGTTAGCGGTTTGCTCATACAGCTAATAGCACCACAGGCAATGAGCGCCTCCGGTAAACTAGGCGAGTGATTATTTAATGCCAGATGTATATTACTGGTGATGGGTTGTAATTCTGTAATGGTTTTCTTCAAGTCACTTAAGGCTGTAGCTGCCTGGTTATGGCCGATAAGTGCATAGTCAAAGCCTCGTTGTGTTTCTTTACTGTGAGAAATCACTTGAGATAATTGATGTTTGTTAGTCACACTAGTAACGTTCATCTGCCAGTGCTTTAATATATTCTTAGTCGCTTCTCTGCTGTGATCGTTTTCTTCATAGTAGAGCAGGGTCTTATTTGCTAAATGCTTATTGTCCAACTCTAGTATTAATGGCATAGCATTTACTTCACATTGAAAAGTAAACCAAAAACTGGATCCTTGATTTTTTTCACTGGTAAAACCTATATCGCCAAGCATCTCTTGTGCGAGTCGTTGACAAATCACTAGGCCTAAACCTGTGCCGCCGTATAAACGAGTAATGCTCTGATCAGCTTGGGTAAAGGCATCAAAAATTGTTCTTTGTTGCTTGCTAGTCATACCAATGCCAGTGTCATTGACGATAATTTTTAATTTGATATTCTTTTGGTTCTCTTCTTCATAGACTATATCGACATTAACTGAGCCTTGTGGGGTGAATTTTATCGCATTACTAATTAAGTTAGTGATAATTTGTTTAATCCGCATCGTATCACCGACCAGTGAATCGGGTATTTCTTGGGGAATATTTATTGATAGCTCAATATTTTTCTTATGAGCTGATGGGGCTAGTAAGGTGAGTGTTTCCTCAAGAGACTCTCGTAACGAAAAAGGAATGTTTTCAATAACCATTTTCCCGGCATCGAGCTTAGAGAAATCGAGAATATCATTAATAATGGTTAATAAATTGTTTGCTGAGCGATCAATGGTTTGTAAATAATCCCGCTGATTTTCAGTCAAGGGGGTTTTTAGCACTTGCCGAGTAAAGCCAATAACTCCATTTAGTGGTGTACGTAACTCATGACTCATGTTGGCTAAAAATTCAGATTTTACCCTATTAGCATCTTGAGCCTTACGTTTAGCAATGCTGAGTTCTACGTTTTGTATTTCAAATTGCTCTAAACTTTCCCGTAGATCTATGGTGGCTTGATCTATACTGGCGTTCATCTCGTTTTGGTAGTTATCAAGAGACTGCGCCATGGCATTAATACCATTTTTTAAAAAGTTAAGTTCGCCAATGAGTTGACCACTTACTCTGCTATCTAATTTCCCTTCTCTAATACGCTCAATTGCTTGCACCATAGAGTTTATTGGCTTAGTTACTTTTTTAATGAGTCTCAGGGCAAATATTGCGCTGAGTAAAGAGCCAAGTAAAGCAAGTGCAAACGCTACTATAAATTGGCTTTGCTGTTGGAAATTGAGCTGACTCTTATCAATTTGCATAGCAATGTAACCAACGGGGGAAGGTCTTGCGCTATTGTGTGTGGGGTTAGGGGGGAAGTTTTTATTTACTAGAGGGTTATAGTTTTCATCAATGATAGGCGTTCTAAAGATAATATAGTCGTCAATGTTTTGCATACTGGTGTGACTTGGCAGCTTTTCCCCGGCATTTAATCTCATTAAATGGGTATCGCCACGATAGGCACTAGCGACAAAAACTTGATTATCTGCGGTAAAAATAACAATGCTGTTGACTATGTTTGATTGACTTCGGTGCGTAAACCCTATTAGTTGGCGAAGCTTATCTCTGTTTTTATTAAGTAAAGGGCCTTTACTGGCAATAGCTATCGGTTCAATGATGCTTTTAGCACGTTGTTCAAGGATGTCATTAAGTTCTACTGAGCGGCTATAAGAAAAATAACTAGCTAAACCAAAACTGATTAACGTTGTCGGGAGAATAGTGAGTATGATAACCCAGTCTTTCAGGCTTATTTTATGCATTTTTAGTTGAACTTTTTTTGTCAATTTAGGGTAAAATACTCGTTGAAATAATTAACTATCTAATCGATTATCCAAGTTAACATAAATAATCTCATAAGCGGCTATAAATTAATAGTATAGATGGCTAAGCTCCTGCTGAAATAGATATATTGGTAATAAAGTAAGCGTTAGTTCTAGGGTGAAAATGGCAAATTTTTTTAAAGCAACAGTTAAACCACAAACGTGCAATCAGCGCTTGACCGTTAGTATTGAAAAGCTCGATATAAATGGTGTCGGTGTTGCCCGTTGGCAAAATAAACCGGTATTTATAGCTGGAGCTTTACCCAATGAAGTGGTCGATGTGAAAATTATCGAACAAAAAAGCAAATATGCTCGCGCTAAACTCATTGCTATTGGCAAGCAAAGCGAGCATAGGGTCGAGCCTCAGTGTCAGCACTTTGGTGTGTGTGGTGGCTGTGATCTGCAAATGCTTGATATAACAGAGCAACTGCGGTTCAAACAAGATAAAGTCAGCGAGCTTTTTTCTCGCTTTTTTAGCAGCCAAGATAACGTGGTAAAAGTTGACGGCAAAGACTTACCTTGGCAAGCGCCGATAAAAAGTAGCCCTTGGCATTATCGGCGTAAAGCCCGTATAGGTGTTCAATTTGATAAAAAATCCCACGCAACTATCGGCTTTAGACAAAAATCCACCAATCAATTAGCCGCAATCAAGTCATGCCCGGTCTTAGTTGAGCCACTTAATGACATTTTTCCCTTGCTAAAAAAGTTATTGGCACAACTTACCGTAAAATCTGCCATAGGTCATATAGAAGTCATTCAAGCGGATATACTTGAAAAACACTTACCCGAGCTAAGACAAAAAGATAAGCAAGTAGTGCTGGTTATTCGACAACTAAAGCCAATGAATGCTACGGATATCGAGCTTTGGCAATCGTATGCGCAGCAATATGGTTGGCATGTCATTATTGATGATGGTAACCAGCAAGTGCGGTTGGCGGGTAGCAAAGAGAATAGCTCTGCGGTATTTTCATATACATTAGCCGATAAAAATAAAATTTATTTTGCCAGTAGTGATTTTATTCAAATTAACCATCAGGTTAATAATGCCATGATCAGTCAAGCCTTAGCTTGGTTAAATATTTTACCTAGTGATAAGGTGCTGGACTTATTTTGTGGTCTCGGAAATTTTAGCCTAGCGCTGGCAAAATACGCAAAACTGCTTGTTGGTGTTGAGGGTGTACAAGTGATGGTTGATAAAGCCAGTCATAATGCTCAAGTCAATGGTCTTGATAATTGTCAGTTTTATCAGGCAGATTTGAACAGTCATTGGTTATTAGCATCGTGGGCTAATGGACAAGTGTTTGATAAGGTGCTGCTTGATCCAGCAAGAGCAGGAGCAGAGCAAGCAGTAAGTCAAATTGCTAAACTACAAATACCTAGCGTCTTATATGTCAGCTGTGATCCGGCAACCTTAGCAAGAGATAGCGCAATTCTTATTGCTCATGGCTACAAGCTTGAAAAAATATCACTGATAGACATGTTTGCTCAAACAAAGCATGTTGAGACTATGGTCTTGTTTACTCATAGTATTTAGCATTTAAGATCATCAAAATATGTATTAGCTAACATTAAGTTAACTTTCAAAGACAAAGGAATAGCTATGGTTTCCGTGCGTAAATCTCATCAAATAGCAGAGCAAAGTTTTGAACAATGGCTAACCAACTTAGCGTTAACCGAGGTAAAGGCCAAGGCTTTGTCTGTTTTATGGTTGCAAATCTGTAACTTTTATCAGCATGACAGTGCGGTAAAGTTCGACTTGCAACATAAAAGCATGGAAATGGTGGAAATATTAAGTGGTTTGAACCTAGATGCTGACTCGTTAGTAGCGGCTTTTATCTCCCCCTTATTAGAGCATAATATTATTTCCATAGATTATGTCAAAGAGCACTTATCTAAAGACATATTAATGCTTTGCCAAGGTGTCGAACAGATGGCGGCCATTAAAGCGCTGCGCCAACAAAGTCATAAAGCCCTTGGCTCTACCCCACAGAATATAGATAATATTCGCCGTATGTTGTTGGCTATGGTGGATGATGTGCGTGCTGTGGTGATCAAATTAGCGGAACGGCTATGCGACTTACGGGCAAAGAAAAATAGTGATGAAGAAACGCGTGTGTTAGCGGCAAAAGAGAGTGCTAATATCTACGCGCCACTAGCCAACCGCTTAGGCATAGGCCAATTAAAGTGGGAACTTGAAGATATTTCATTTCGTTACCTGCACCCGCAGGTCTATAAAAAAATTGCTAAGCTTTTAGATGAAACTCGACTAGAGCGAGAGCAATATATGGCTAGTTTTGTTGGTCAGTTAAAGAGTGAACTTAATGCCTTAGCTATTAAAGGGGACGTTTTTGGCCGTCCTAAACACATCTACAGCATTTGGAAAAAAATGCAGCAAAAATCATTAGGTTTTGAACAGCTCTTTGATGTGCGAGCTGTGCGTGTGGTGGTCGAAAAAGTACAAGATTGTTATTCTGCCTTGGGTATTGTCCATACCCAATGGCCACACCTAGCCAAAGAATTTTCAGATTATGTGGCTACCCCAAAAGCCAATGGCTATCAATCAATACATACTGTGGTGTTAGGGCCAACAGGTAAGTCGGTAGAAGTACAAATCAGAACCAAGCAAATGGATGATGACGCCGAACTTGGTGTTGCGGCGCATTGGCGTTATAAAGAAGGCACGGCCAGCGGTAAAAATAATAGTTTTGATGATAAAATTGGTTGGTTACGAAAGATTTTGCAGTGGCAAGATGATGTTAGCGAAAGTGGTGAATTACTTGATGAGTTACGCAGTCAGGTGTTTGAAGACCGGATTTATGTTTTCACCCCAAGTGGTGACGTTATCGATTTACCTATGGGGGCAACGCCATTAGATTTTGCTTATTACATCCATTCCAATGTTGGTCATTGTTGTATTGGCGCTAAAGTATTTGGTAAAATAGTGCCTTTTACCCATCAGTTACAAACGGGTGATCAGGTAGAGATATTAACCAGTAAACAGCCAAATCCGAGTAGAGACTGGCTTAACCCTAATTTAAATTATATCTACTCTTCGCGCGCGCGCGCTAAAGTTCAGCACTTTTTTAAATTGCTTGATAGGGATAAGTATATTGCTCAGGGCAAAGAGTTATTTGACAGTGAAATAGCTAAATATGATTTAGCCACTATAGACTTATTAGCGGCAGCAAAACGCTTTAATATGAAAACTATAGATGATCTTTATGTTGCACTAGCTACAGGTAACGCCAGATTACAGCAAGTTATTAATCACTTTACTCAGCTTGATAGTAAATTAAAACCTCAAGCTGAAATAGACCCACAAAGTTTAGTAAAACAAAGTCCAACCAGTAAAACATTAGCGCAAGATGATAATGGCATAACCGTTTCTGGCGTCGGTAACCTACTCACTCATATGGCGAAGTGCTGTCAGCCCGTACCAGGTGACACCATCTTGGGCTTTATCACGCAAGGCCGAGGTATTTCAGTACATCGACAAGATTGTGAGCAACTTGCCAATGCTCTTAGTTTGCAAGCTGAGCGGTTAGTTGAAGTGCAGTGGGGCAATGCACATAAACAAAGTTATCAAGCCACGGCACAAATTATTGGTAGTGATAGACAAGGTTTATTACGTGATATTTCCACCATTATTGCCAATGAAAAAGTAAGCATTATAGGCATGGAAAGTCATACCGATAAAGCCAAGCAGACCATGAGTATGAAGCTAAAATTGGAAGTGGAAAATAGTGAGTTATTGCTGCGTGTTCTCGATAAATTACGGCAATTAGATGATGTAAGCCAGGTGAGACGGCTGTAATTATAGTGCACTAATATGGCTCAAGCCTGTGTGATGCATAATGTAAATAAAGCGAAAATAACAAGCGGAATAAAATGTTAAAAGAACAAGCCTCAATAGAAAAGTTACGTTGGATCATGTCGCAACTGCGCGATCCTATTACAGGGTGTCCGTGGGATCTTAAGCAGGATTTTGCTTCAATAACCAGTCATACCCTAGAAGAGGCTTATGAGGTAGTTGATGCTATTGAACAAGGTGACTTTGTTGAGTTGGAAAAGGAGCTAGGCGACTTACTCTTTCAGGTGATTTTTTATAGTCAGTTAGGTCAAGAACAGCAGTATTTTGACTTTGATAGTGTTATAGCCGCCATTTGTGAAAAACTTATTCGCCGCCACCCCCATGTGTTTGCTCAGGCGAATTTTCACAGCGATGCTGAAATAAAAGCCAATTGGGAAAATGAAAAAATACTCGAAAGGCAGCAAAAAAGTCAGCGGGAAATGGCGAATACAACGGATAAGCAAAACTTGAGCCTTTTAGCTGATATCCCGAAAAACTTACCGGCTTTATCTCAGGCAGCAAAGATTCAAAAACGTTGCGCACATGTCGGCTTTGATTGGCATAACATCAACGATGTGTTTGCTAAAATTGAAGAAGAAGTACAAGAAGTTAAAGACGAGTTAGAGGCCAAGTCACTGAATAAGAAAGCGCTCGCCGAAGAGTTAGGAGACTTAATGTTTGCAGTAGTAAATTTATGTCGTCATGCCAAAGAAGATCCCGAAACACTACTTCGCCATGCGAATAAAAAGTTTACTAAACGCTTTCATGGCGTGGAGGCACAAGTACATCAATCGGGTAAAAGTTTTACTGAACATGACTTAGCTGAATTAGAAAATTATTGGCAACAAGTAAAAAACCAGGAAAGAAAGGCATCATGATAGGTAACGGCTATAAAACGCTATAATAATTTTATGAGCAAACGTATGAACAAAAACAAAGAACAAAGCCCACCTCACGTTACCATTGCTTTAACTAACCCAAAAAGCCCAACCAATGTTGGCGCGGTAATGCGTGCTGCTGGTTGTTATCAAGTTGATCAAGTGCTTTATACCGGCAGACGATATGAGCAAGCAGCTAAATATAATAAAGGTGCTTTAAAAACTGATACTAAAAATGCTCAGGGGAAAATTCCTCTATTAGGTGTTGAGGATTTTATAAATATTAAAGACTTACTGGAAAATATCTCATCGACGACTAAAATCATATGTGTTGACTTAGTGGAAGGCGCTACACCCTTGCCACACTTTATTCATCCACCCCAGGCAGTATACATATTTGGTCCTGAGGATGGCACAATAAAGCAACAAGTCATCGATTGTGCTGATGAAGTTGTCTATGTTCCTACTATTGGTTGTATGAACCTAGCGGCCTCGGTTAACGTGTTGCTTTATGATAGGTTAGCCAAATCTAGTGCTATGCAAGAAAACCATGGCCAAGCGGATGATGTGCTAATTCGTCAAAGTCGTGATACTAACAACAAGGTGAAAGTTAATACTAACACCGGCAACTAATACCTGAAATAGGGAGTATTCATACATGGAAAGAGTGATTATTACTGAGCGAGAAATAAGTAAAGACGCAAAATTCAATGTCAGTTCCTGTCCTGTTTCACCATCAGTGCAGAGTAAAGCCAAGATTATCTTGTTGAAAGTCACCGGAGTATTTTGTGTTGGTTTAGCTATATTAGGTGCGGTATTACCTGTGCTACCAACAACTGTTTTTCTGATCATGGCGGCGGCCTGTTTTGCCAAATCTTCACCTCGAATGCAAAAAAAATTACTGGCAAATAAAACCTTTGGGCCATTAATTCATGATTGGCAAAAATATCGCAGTATTCCTAGAAAAGCGAAACGTATTGCCTTATTAAGTATTATTTTATCTGTGTGCTGGTCGGCCTTAATGTTACAAAGCGCGCTATTAACCGGACTGGTTGTGGCATTGGTTATTGGGCCGTTTATTTTTTTAGTGCGCTTACCTCTAAGTAAATAGGTAAGCTGAACTCTGAGTAGTTGGTGCTTATCTCAGTTCAGCTTAGGCATAAAGCATAGCAGAGAAGTGTGCCGACTCTCTGCTCTAAGATATTAGAGCAGTCTGCATTATTACTTTCGTTGTTAATCGCGGGAAAAAGGTTAAGCAAGTGCCTTATTTACTATGATCGCTAAATGATCGGGTAGTGTTAAACTTAAAGCAATATCATGGGCTTGCTCTGACATTTTCTTCCAGGTTAATTGCACTATATGAACAATCTTTGCTTCATTATCTTGCTCGGTATACTTGGTTGCAAACGCATCAAAGTAGTGCATAAGA
Source organism: Colwellia sp. MT41 (assembly GCF_001444365.1). Lineage (NCBI taxonomy): Bacteria > Pseudomonadati > Pseudomonadota > Gammaproteobacteria > Alteromonadales > Colwelliaceae > Colwellia > Colwellia sp. MT41. The sequence goes on along the minus strand of NZ_CP013145.1, from coordinate 3,293,984 downwards.
AAAACTAAGCAGGCGACATCTTCTAACGTTTGACTATCACTATTTGTCTTCAAATTATCTTTACGAATAATAGCAGCACATTGCTCAGCTTGCTCTGCTTGGTAGCCCTGAGTAATCATAATGCTTGCCGTTAATTGTGCATGAAACTTACCTTGAGCAATTCGCCATTGATAATATCCTGCTTTGCCGTCGGCAAATTCAGTGCGCTTTAATTGCCAGCGCTTAATATGCTGTGCCCGAACCGCAATTTGCAATAACTCATTTGCTTCAGGCCAATATTGTTTTAAGCAGTCCGTCATTTGTTGACCATAAATTAATTCTTTTACTTGGCTAGTACCATTAAATAGTATTGTATTGGGGTCTTGGCGATTAACTTCGTCAATGGCGGATAAGGTGTTGTTTAATTTTTCTATAGTCATTTTAACATCAATCACGGTTTAATTTAGGAAAGTAGTACCATTATACGCAACTAGTAATAAAAAAGAATCAGAGCAAGGCAGTTGACTTAAATAGTGCTAACTGTTCAGACTTAGAGCAACTAACCTAGAATCAGCTGGCGCGGTTAAAATACTTTTTTATCGACTGAATTTTTACAGTTCAAGCGTAATTACCGCTAGAAAACAATAAAAAATAGACAATTTTATTGCTGTGATGGCTTGTTGTTATTGTTGTTCGTTTAGCTTTTCAGTATAATACTTTCCCGTCCTGCTTGTTTGGTAAAACTCCTATTTCAACAATTTTACATTTACGCTAATTCTTTAGTTAATCTCTTATTAGCACTAGGTGTATAGAGCATTTTTTAAATGTGATATTGAAATTAAGTTTATAAATAATAACCATTTAAGCGCAAAATTCTGTTTTTTCTGACATCGGTGTAAACATGACAACTAGATATATTTTTGTAACTGGCGGTGTAGTATCGTCTCTTGGTAAAGGCATTGCCGCAGCCTCATTAGCAGCAATTCTTGAAGCGCGTGGTTTAAAAGTTACCATGTTAAAACTTGATCCGTACATTAACGTTGATCCTGGTACCATGAGTCCAATACAGCATGGTGAGGTTTTTGTTACCGAAGACGGCGCAGAAACCGATCTGGATTTGGGCCATTATGAGCGCTTTATTCGCACCAAAATGACCAAACTTAATAACTTCACTACGGGTCGTATTTATCAAGATATTTTAGCTCGCGAACGTAAAGGTGAGTTTTTAGGTGCCACTATTCAAGTTATTCCTCATATTACCAATGACATTAAACGTCGGATAATTGAAGGTGCCGAAGGTTACGATATTGCCATGGTCGAAATTGGTGGTACGGTGGGTGATATTGAATCACAACCATTTTTAGAAGCTATTCGTCAGTTAGCCACAGAAGTGGGCCGTGAACGTGCAATGTTTATGCACTTAACCTTAGTGCCATATTTAGCGGCTGCCGGTGAGATTAAAACCAAACCTACCCAACATTCAGTCAAAGAATTGCGTGGTATTGGTATTTTTCCTGATATTTTAGTTTGCCGCTCAGAACGGGTTATTCCCGCCAATGCCCGAGCAAAAATAGCTTTGTTCACCAATGTTGAAGAAAAATCAGTAATTTCACTGCGTGATGTTGACAGTATTTATAAAGTCCCGGCGTTATTAAAAGCTCAAGGTACTGATGAATTAGTGGTTAAACGTTTTGGTCTTGATGTCCCTGAAGCTGATTTAAGTGAGTGGGAACGAGTGCTTTATCAAGAAGCTAATCCGGTTGGTGAAGTCACTATTGGTATGGTAGGTAAATATATTGAATTACCCGATGCTTATAAATCGGTTAACGAAGCCTTAAAACATGCGGGATTAAAGAACCAAGTCAAAGTTAATATTAAATATATTGACTCACAAGACCTTGAAGTTAAAGGCACTGAAATTTTACAAAATCTCGATGCTATATTGGTCCCCGGTGGTTTTGGTGAGCGTGGTATTGAAGGTAAAATTTTAGCGGCGCAATATGCCCGTGAAAATAAAGTACCTTATCTAGGTATTTGTTTAGGTATGCAAGTCGCCTTAATTGAATATGCCCGCAATGTTGCCGGTTTAACGGATGCTAATAGTACTGAATTTAATCCAGAAACACCTTTCCCCGTTATTGGTTTGATCAGTGAATGGTTAGATAAAGAAGGCAAAATTGAATATCGCTCTGAAAACTCTGATTTGGGCGGTACCATGCGTTTAGGCGCTCAATTGTGTCACTTGATGAAAGGTACCAAGGTGTATGACGTATATGGTAGTGAAACAATTAAAGAGAGACACCGTCATCGTTATGAGGTAAATAATAACTACCGTGAACAATTAAACCAAGCAGGTTTAGTGTTTTCGGGATTATCTGCGGATAAAACATTAGTTGAGGTGATTGAAATACCTGATCACCCTTGGTTTATTGCTGGGCAGTTCCATCCAGAGTTTAATTCAACTCCACGTGATGGACACCCACTGTTTGAAAGTTTTATTGCAATGACCTTTGAATTGCAAAAACAAAAAACAAACGTATAACAACTTTATTAAAACCGTAGCTAGCACTGCGGTTTTTGCTTTAAGTTTAGCAATATTAAAATTAACTTTACCGTTCAAAGTATTAACTTTACCGTTCAAAGTATTACTTGAGCGTCATATATTTAACAGGAATGATAATGTCAAAAATTAGCAAAATTTTAGCACGTGAAATCATGGATTCTCGTGGTAACCCAACCGTGGAAGCCGATGTATATCTTGAATCGGGTGCTTGGGGTCGTGCGGCTGCACCGTCTGGCGCTTCTACTGGCTCACGTGAAGCATTAGAGTTACGTGACGGTGACATGTCTCGTTATTTAGGTAAAGGCGTATTAAAGGCTGTTGCCGCCATTAAAAATGACATCACTCCGGCTTTACTTGGTCAAAGTGCATTGGCGCAAGCCAACATTGATAAAATCATGATTGATTTAGATGGCACTGAAAATAAAGAAAAATTTGGCGCCAATGCCATTCTTGCGGTATCTCTTGCGGTAGCCAAAGCTGCGGCAATGGATAAAGGTGTACAATTATTCGAACATATTGCTGACTTAAATGGCACTCCCGGTGTTTATAGCTTGCCAGTACCTATGATGAACATCATTAATGGTGGTGAACATGCTGATAATAATGTTGATATTCAAGAGTTTATGATTCAGCCGGTCGGCGCTGAAAACTTCAGTGAAGCATTACGTATGGGCGCTGAAATATTTCATGCACTGAAAAAAGTATTATCTGCCAAAGGCTTGAATACGGCTGTTGGTGATGAGGGTGGTTTTGCTCCTGATTTAGCCTCAAATGCTGATGCTTTAGTGGTCATTAAAGAAGCGGTAGCTGCTGCAGGTTATATTTTAGGTAAAGATGTTACTTTAGCGATGGATTGTGCGGCTACTGAATTTTACGATAAAGATAAAGGTATCTATGACCTTAAAGGTGAAGGCAAGCAATTCACTTCAAACGAGTTCTCTGATTTCTTAGGCGAACTTTGTCAAGAATACCCAATTATTTCTATTGAAGATGGTTTAGACGAGTCAGATTGGGATGGTTTTAAATACCAGACGGATTTACTTGGCGATAAAATACAAATTGTCGGTGATGATTTATTTGTAACCAATACTAAAATCTTCAAACGTGGTATCGATACTGGTGTTGCTAACTCTATTTTAATTAAATTTAACCAAATTGGTACCTTAACCGAAACCTTAGCGGCGATTAAAATGGCAAAAGACGCGGGTTACACTGCGATAATTTCACATCGTTCAGGTGAAACTGAAGATACAACTATTGCCGATTTAGCGGTAGGTACCGCAGCTGGACAAATCAAAACCGGTTCTTTATGTCGTTCAGACCGTGTCGCTAAGTACAACCAATTATTACGTATTGAAGAGTTCTTAGGTGATAAGGCTATTTATAATGGTCGTTCTGAAATTAAAGGCCAATAATAATTAAACTTTTTGCTACTTAGTTTGAGAGCTGCGTTGCATGTGCTCGTTGACTAACGTCAACTCCGCGCAAGCGCCTTGCTTTAAAGCTAATTAGCTTTAATTTTAAATATTATTTAATGCAAATTAGTTAATAATTAGCATTAGTAGACAAAAGAAAGCACGGTTGTTCCTGTAAAGGCAAGCGTGCTTTTTTATGTCGGCAGTGTTAGCTATCCCGTTACCATTCAAAGCACTCTGAAATATGCATCTTGAATGGTAACGGGTATATGTATAGTTAATCTTCAGGAAAACTGTTTATTATCTCTGTAATTAACTTAGCTGTTTGCTCTGGGCGCTCTAATGGAAACATGTGACCACCAGGGGTAGTCTGTAGCTTGATATGTTTGTTAAGTTTAACAAAGCGACTAAAGATATGATGAGGAAAAACATCGGTAGTAGTGCCATAAACTAAGGTGGCAGGTATGGTTAACTTATTTTTGTAGCGTGATAAATTTGAAGGGATATTTCGAAATATATTGGCTTCTACTTGCGCGTCAAATGTCAGCTCCAACTGATTATTGCGCTCACATATACCATGAGCTATATAATCGGTTAAACACCGGCTATCAAAGTTCTTAAATAGCTTTCTTCCAGAAAATAGCGCGCCTATATCAGAGCCCAATGGCCACTGAGCACGACGGTTTTTAGCACGTCCGGCAGGGCTAAACTTATCTATCCACTTGGTTTTCTTTACCAACCTTGCCGCTAGAGCACCAGCGCCACTGAGTGCGGGAGGATCTAGCATGATAAGTCCTTTGAATAAATCAGGTCTTTGACAGCAAGCAATAAAAGATATCACGCCGCCAAATGAATGACCGAGGCAAATGACTTTATTGCCATCAACTTGGTTAGCTTCGACAAAAATTATTAACTCTTCTACTTGAGCTTGCCAGTTATTATTAACCGGCTTTTGCTTGTTATGACCATATTTATCTAAGGCGATAACCTGCATGTTGTCAGGTAGGTAAGCAAATAATGTTTGATAGCTGCCGGCTGGAAACCCATTAGCATGGGAAAAATTGATGACGTTTTTTTGCATTGAATTTATTTGTAGAGAGAGGTTAGGGGTAAAATTTAAACGGCTGTTTAAATTTTGTCAACTGCTTAGTTACTTTAAAGCGATAAACTGTACCGTTATAAAAAGCCCAGCATGCTGGGACTTATGACTATTGTCGGTGGAACTTAGCTTATTTACCGTTTAGAGCTCTTCTAACATATACTCTAATGAGTCTTCATACATGCGTAGATCTTTTTCTAGCTGAAACTTATCACGAATCGATTCAATTTCACGCCATGTTTTTTTAGTTGTTGATGCTACGCGCTTTTTACTTACTTGTGTTGTTGACCTGGAAACTTGGTTTATCTTATCCATAAAGTGCCCCTTATTTTTACCATCACATCGAAAAATAAATGCCTAGACCCATTCTATTAAATTAACACTTGCTGGCTGGCAAGTAACTTAAAAGAATTACTATCTTTTTTAGCATAGTTTGTTAGCCATGAATATGAAAAAGCGCATGTTTCTATAAAATATGCGCTTAAAATAAGCGTAACCAGTACAAATAATGAAATATTTTATCCTTGATTTAGAGCATAGCGGCTAATTGTTGTTCAAGCTTCACTTGATCAATGGCAAAATTACGAATGCCTTCAGCAAGCTTTTCTGTTGCCATAGGGTCTTCATTCATCTGCCAGCGAAATTGACCTTGGCTTAAAGCCGCTTCTTGCTCAGCAGTTGCTTGGCAAGTTATTAATTTTTGTACAACAGTATCAGTATTATTCGCTAGTTCAGCCATTAATGCCGGGCTAATGGTTAACCGGTCACAACCGGCGAGTTCAAGAATTTCGCCGGTATTTCGAAAACTAGCACCCATTACCACAGTATTAAAACCATGCTGTTGATAATAGTTATAAATATTGGTAACTGAAACAACACCAGGATCTTCATTACTGGCATAGTCAGTTCGACCGGTATCTTTTTTGTACCAGTCGAGAATACGACCGACAAAGGGAGATATTAAATAAACGCCCGCTTCAGCGCAGGCACGTGCTTGGGCAAAGCTAAACAGTAAAGTCAGGTTACAATTAATACCTTCTTGCTCAAGTTGCTCTGCTGCTTTAATACCTTCCCAGGTAGAAGCAAGTTTAATTAAAATCCTATCGTTACTAATGCCGGCTTCGTTGTACATGGCAATTAGCTTATATGCTTTGGTAATTGATGCAGCAGTATCAAAAGATAATCTCGCATCTACTTCGGTCGAGATACGGCCAGGAACAATTTTGAGTATTTCTAGACCAATTAGCACCGAAAGCTTGTCAGCAGCATCAATAACTTGTTGCTCAGCACTGGCTGATTGTGTTTTAGCCCAAGCAACGGCATCTTTTACTAGGCCTTGGTAATTAGCTAAAGACGCTGCTTTTAATAAAAGCGAAGGGTTTGTGGTGGCATCTTGCGGTTGAAACTTTGCTATCGCTTCAATATCACCTGTATCAGCCACAACTGTGGTCATTTGTTTTAATTGTGCAAGCTGTGAAGAAGAGTTTGTCATGGCGTTACCTTAATTCTAACGGGAAAAATTGGATTGCTGAGCCTTTCTAAATTCGATAATGAATGTAGCTGGTGAAATATTACAACATAAAAATAAAAAAGCACCCTTTATTGCGCTATTTTTACCAGATTAAGGTGTTTTTGTTTTTAACTTACGCCAAACAGCATTACTGGCGCTTGCCTTGCTATAGATTAAACGCTGTTAACTTGCTTAACGCTTATGATATATTATGCCTTATTATGTAATCACTATAATTCGGCTGAAAAATAATGTTACTTGTTGTTTCACCTGCAAAAAAATTAGACTTTGAATCCCCGCTAGCGACAGAAAAATTCAGTCAACCTAGCTTACTTGAGCAGAGCCAGTTATTGATCAACGACTGCCTCAAACTTGCTCCCAGTGACATCGCCAGTTTAATGAAGCTGAGTGATAAACTTGCTGGTTTAAATGCAGCACGCTTTGGTCAGTGGTCAACTCCCTTTACCACCGAGAATGCTAGGCAAGCCATTTTAACTTTTAATGGTGATGTTTATTCAGGGCTTGATGCTGGGTCGTTTAGTGAGGAAGATTTCGATTTCGCTCAGCAGCATTTCAGAATCTTATCGGGTTTATACGGCTTGTTAAAACCCCTTGATTTAATGCAAGCTTACCGCTTGGAAATGGGTTGTAAACTTGCCAATAGTCGCGGTGCTAACTTATATCAATTCTGGGGGGACATTATTACCGGCGAGCTTAATAAAGCCTTGGCTGAGCAAGGTGATGAGGTACTTATTAACCTTGCCTCAACAGAATATTTTAAATCGGTCAAGACGAAGTCGTTAAATGCCACTATTATCACCCCCGCATTTAAAGACTGGAAAAATGGTCAATACAAAATAATCAGTTTTTATGCCAAAAAGGCTCGCGGTCTTATGGCACGTTACATTATTCAAAATAAATTAACGTCGGTTGAGCAAATTAAGGAATTTGATTTGGCTGGCTATCAATATAGTGACAGTTTATCGCAAGGTAACGAATGGGTTTTTACTCGTAAAGAGCTTTAGTAGCCAAGTTAATTTTGGCTTTGGCTTTCATCATATTTAAACATTTAAACATTTAAACATTTAAACATTTTAACAGGAGGTGACATGTTAACTTTACTCGCCAAGCTTTTTCATGCCTTAAACAGTGATAGTTCCATCAGGCAAATAGCGTTAGCCATAGCCTTGGGTTTTGTGGTTGGTTTATCACCCATCTTAACCTTGCATAATATAGTGATAATATTTTTTGTTTTACTCATTCGAGTACATTTAGGCAGCTTCATGCTTGCGGTCGGTATTTTCTCTGGCATGAGTTATCTACTCTCTCCTGTCATCGTCCTAGTGGGTGAGTCATTACTTACCCAGCCAGCGTTGACTGACTTTTTCACCTCGATTTACCAACTAAGCTTATTTAAACTCGCCCATTGGCACCATACTTATATCCTGGGTGCCTTTGTTTTAGGGCTAGTATTATGTGTTCCGGTATATTTTATTAGCAAAGTCTTAATAGAGAAATATCGTCTGCATATCATGACGTTTTTTGAGAAATTTAGAATTGTGCAAGCCTTAAAAGCATCTAAGTTTTATCGTTTATACAGCAGTTTTTCTAGTGACTCTAGCTTAACTAAAGGAGCTTTATAATGGCACGATTTATTCGTTGGCAAGGCATGGTTGCCTTTCTTGTTTTAAGTGCTTTAGTGGTTGTTTTCGGCTATTTTTTTGCGGAAAGCTTAGTAAAAAAAGCCCTTGTTAGTTCGGCTGAAAGTGCTTTTGGCGCAGAAGTAAATATTGCCGAGGTAAAGCTGGCTTATTCGCCTCTGCAGATAAGCGTTTTAGGCTTGCAAGTTACCGATAAAGCAGCACCAACACAGAATTTATTTAGTTTTGAACGGGCGACTGCTGGTATTGACGTTTGGCAATATTTATTTGGTAAAATTATCATTGATGAACTTGAAGTCAGTCAGCTTGCTTTTTCAAGCGTTCGTGCTCAGCCGGGTAGAGTGTACGCTGATGAGCAAGCAAGTGATGAGGGTGCACACGCCAGCTTAGCTGAGCAAGCGAAAGCTATACTACCTGAAGTTGATATCAAGCTACCGGATGTTAAAAGCTTACTTAATGACAGTAACTTATTTACGGTTAAAGCTAGCAAACAATTACAACAGAGTTATAAAACTGAACAGGCTAAAATAAAAGCATTAAAGGCACAATTGCCTAATAAAGCAAAACTGAAGTCTTACCAAGATAAAGTCAAAGCTTTAGGTAAGATGAACGTTAATTCGTTAGCCGATATAGAAAAAATAAAAACTGCATTCGAACAAATTAAAGCTGAGTTTAAAGCCGATCAAGCACTTGTTAAAAAAGCTAAGCAACAAGTATTAGCCAGTAAGGACTTATTAGCTAAGCACGTTAATCAGTTAAAAACTGCTCCGGGCAAAGATTGGCAGCAAATTGAAAAAACCTATCAACTTGAAAGTATTGATGCCGAAGACTTTGCTCATATTCTCTTTGGTGAGCAAGCCCGTGACTATGTGCAAAAGGCACAATGGGCCTATGAAAAAATCTCACCATTTCTGGATAATAGTCAAACTGCAGCAACTGCTAATGAGGTAAAAACTCATACTAGCGGGCGATTTATCTTCTTTAAAGAAGAGTCCCCGCTACCATCGGTCTTGATCAAAAAAGCACTGTTCTCAATTCAACTGGCGCAGGGTGAAGTCATCGTTAGTGGCAGTGAGCTAACACATCAGCATTGGCTTAGAGGTAAAAATAGCCTGATAAACATTAGCTCAACAGCAAATGGTGAACTTAGTCTAACGAGTCACTTTAAGTTAAGTCAATCGGGTGCTTTCAATGCTGGCGGAGCATGGTTTGTTAATGATCGCTGGTTATCCAATACTCAGTTAACAAAAAGCAAGACATTAACCTTATCCCTTGATAAAGCACAGCTTAGTGGTAAGGGTACTTTTAGCTTAAGCAATAATGACATCTCAGCGGCTAACCATTTGTCTCTTAAACAGGCAAGTTTTCAAGGCCAGGCTAACTCAAAAATTACCCAGTTATTACTGGCTACCATGAAGTCATTAGATAGCTTAACTATTGATGTTGCGGTTAATGGCGAGCTTAATAGGCCAAAATTTACTATTACTTCATCTTTAAGTAACGCCTTAACCGGGGCATTTAAGCAACAGGTTGCTGACAGACTTACTGACTTTAAGGATAAAGTGAATAAGGGCTTAAACGAGAAATTAGCTAATGCCTTGAAATTAGGTGATAGCCAAACAGCAGAGCTGCTTGATCTTGAAGCCTTATTAACCGATACCGATAAAGCGCTGGCTGACTTAAAGAATTCAGATATTGTTAAACAGCAACAGAAAAAGCTGGAAGATAAACTTAAGAATAAAGCCAAAGATAAGTTAAAGGATAAGTTGAAAAATAAACTTGGCGATTTATTTGGTTAGTTAATTCTCTTTGATATTTAGATAAAAAAAGACCGTATTGCTTAAAGCATTACGGTCTTTTTTATGAACTATGAACTTAGATTTTTTACCAGTAGCGACGCATTGCGACAGTAAAACGGCAACCAAGATAAACGCCACCGCTCGCTGACAACACTGATATTGCTTACTTCGCGGCTTTTTTTGCTTGCTTAGCGTTTTTCTTCACTTGTTTCTTAGCTTTGGCTTTTTTCTGCGAGTTAGTGAGTTTAAGTTTTACCTTTTTATTGACCACACGCGATTCTTTGTGCTGTGGACGTAAATCTTGAATAACACGACGTGGTAGACGTTCTTTGGTATAACGCTCTATTTTACCAATAACAGCCATATCGTGTGCTTCAACTAAGGAAATAGCAGTTCCTTTGTTACCGGCACGAGCTGTGCGGCCAATACGGTGAATATAAATATCAACCTTGCGTGGCATATCAAAATTAATGACATGCGTTATGTTGTCTATATCTAAACCGCGGGCGGCAACATCGGTTGCCACTAATACTTTAATTTCGCCACTTTTAAAACGTGAAATAGCTTTGTTACGTTTATCTTGTGGCATTTTACCTTCTAGCCAAACACAAGGTAACTCTTCCGCATAAAGTTTACCGGAAAGGTATTGTACAGTTTCCCGTTTATTAGCAAAAACGACGGTACGCTCAACACCTTCTTGCTTAAGAATATTGACTAACATATTGAGTTTATGGTGTGAGTCATCAGCTAGGTGTAGCCATTGGTGAATGATGGCTTTCTCTTTACGTGATGGGTTTGACTCTAAAAATATAGGATCGTCTAGTACTTCTTTGGCAAAACCTAGTACACCAGCACCTTCTAAGGTTGCTGAAAATAGCATGGTTTGTTTACGCCAGCGAGCTTCAGCAACAATGCGGTTGATGGCCTCACTAAAACCAGTATCGAGCATGCGATCGGCTTCATCTAAAACAAGAATTTCAATGTCACGGGCATCAAACTGCTCGTTTTCAATATATTCTAATAATCGACCTGGCGTTGCCACTAAGATATCTGTTGTCGTTGTTAGGATATCTGTATGACTGCCGTAGTTAACGCCACCCGTTATCACACCCGTTTTTATTTTAGTTAGCTCGGTAATTTGCTTACAGTCTTCACCAATTTGAATCGCTAACTCTCGTGTCGGGGTTAATATTAATACCCGAGGAAAGCCCGGTTGAGTACGCGGGTAGTCTAATAAATGTTGAGCAATAGGCAGTAAAAAGGCGGCGGTTTTACCCGTACCGGTCGGGGCTGATGCTAGTATATCTTTGCCGGCCATCGCCTCAGGGATCACTAGATCTTGAATTGAGGTAGGCTTGGTATAACCAAGTTTTTTGATACTGGCTAATAATTCTGAGTCTAGATCGAATTGCTCAAACATAGGGGATAATTCACTAAGAGTTAATAATACCAATTTCATTAAATAAGTGATCTTTTTTTGTCGGGAAAATTGCCAAATACCAAGCATTCATTTAAATAACTAGTTGTGCTAATTATTAAATAAATAACGAAGTCCTTGGTTATTTTAACCCGTAGAAATGACTCATTAATGTGTGAGATTGGTATAATGATAATATGGCGACAATTATAGTGTTTTTAGGCCTTGCTGTAACTAATTATCGCAAGGGCTAAATAAATTGCCGAGGAAACTATTATGGAGTAAATGCGGATTGCTAAAGTAAGCTGCTGTACTCAAGTAATACTTGCTCACACCAAGTATCTAAACGGTCATCGGTTAAATTGTATTGGCTATCTTCATCTAACGACAGACCAACAAATAGCTCGCCATCAGCTGTTAATGCTTTTGATGCGGTAAATTCATAGCCTTGAATTGGCCAATAACCGATTGTTTTTGCCCCTTGTACCAGTACTTGTTCGTGTAACATACCCAGAGCATCTTGAAACCATTCGCTGTAACCAATTTGATCACCCATACCATATAAAGCAATAATCTTATCGGAAAGGTCTAATTGATTAATATCACTCCAAATAGATTCCCAGTCTTCTTGTATCTCACCGTAATCCCAAGTGGAGATACCAAAAATAATAAAGTCATAATCCAAGCACAGCGCTAAAGACTGATCTTTGATATTAACGATATCAACCAGATCGGCACCAATTAAGGCCTGAATTTTTTCGGCGATTATCTCGGTATAACAAGTGGTTGAGCCATAAAACAAACCAATTTTCATTTTTCTATTTCCAAATTTTATTATATATCCGCTCTATTTCAAGATAGATGTTCAGGAACATAGAGCCATTTCACTGGGATTTTAGCAAAAACATTTATCTTTGTTTACCAGTTAATTCACTATACTCGCTATTTTAAGTTGCAAATAAAGTCCTATGGCTGTAATTTCCTTGCTTAAAATTAGGTCTATTCCAATGAGCAGGTATGTTAGGCTTGTTTTTATAGCTTTATTGCCATTACTTTATAGAAGTTATTTAAAGCTTTTTAGAATTTTGTTAGGAATTTTTTAGGAATAATTATGTATAAAATGTTCTTTTTTAGCGCCGTATTGGCTACGTTTACTTTAGCTTTATTTGTCCCCAGCGCCTATGCTGCAGCACAAGCGAATGTACCGGAAACATTAGCCAAGCCGGCAACTGACCCAAGTGTGCTTGATGTTGAAGCTTTAAAGGCAAAAATTAACCGCTCTTTAGGCTTAACCGTTGTTAAAGTTGAAAAAACACCGGTACCCGGCATCGCTATGCTTGTTACTAATCAAGGCTTGTATTATGCGAGCTATAACGGTGATTATTTCATTCAAGGTAAAATATATAGCTTAGGCAATGAAGTGAAAGACTTAGCCGAAGAGAGTTTGGCGAAAATTCGTCTTGAAGGTATCGAAAAATTTAAAGACGACATGATTGTTTATAAAGCAGAAAATGAAAAATATGTGGTGACTGTGTTTACCGATATCACTTGTGGCTATTGCCGTAAAATGCATGCACAAATGGCGGATTACAATGCTCGTGGCATAACATTTCGTTACTTAGCGTATCCACGTGCAGGTATTAAAGACCGAACGGGAAATTTGAGTCAAGGCTTTAAAGATTTACGCTCAGTATGGTGTAGTGACGATACCGCTAAAGCGTTAACCAAAGCCAAATCAGGTAGTGGTATTGCCTATAGAATTTGTGAAGCGCCGATTGAAGCGCAGTTTAATTTTGGGCGCCAAATCGGTGTTAACGGTACACCGGCAATTATCTTATCAAATGGTATGATGATTCCAGGTTACCAACCGCCAGCACAATTAGAAGAGTTATTGAAAAATACCTAATTCATTTTTCAATGTGCCAGTAAATTGTCCTTTTAAAAGTACTTGTTGATTATCAGTAAGTACTTTTTTTATGTTGAAAATATGTCATAAGCGTTTCTTGTATTGAAACCATCATGAGAATAACCGAGACCGAATAGCATGAGTAAAAAAATCATTCGCCGAGCACAGGTCGCAACTGCTCATTTGCCAGATACTTTACCGGAAATCATAAAACAAATTTATGCCAGCCGAGGCATGAAATCTGCACAAGAACTTGAACTTAATGTTGCTCGTTTACAAGGTATGACGGATGACACCGCGCTGATGGGCATGGACAAGGCCTGTCAATTATTACATCAAGCACTATTAAGTAAAACAGCTATTGTTATTGTTGGTGACTTTGATGCCGATGGCGCTACCAGTACCGCCTTAATGATGATTGCGCTTAGTCTGTTTGGTAGTAACCATCATGACTTTATTGTGCCAAACCGTTTCGAATATGGTTATGGCTTAACCCCTGAAATTGTTGATATTGCTGCGCAGCAACAAGCACAAATGATAATTACCGTCGATAACGGCATTAGCTGTATTGCCGGTGTTAAACGCGCTAAAGATCTTGGCATGCAAGTGATTGTTACTGACCATCATTTACCTGGGCATACGTTACCCATTGCCGATGCCATTGTGAATCCGAATCAAGTTGGTTGTAATTTCCCCAGTAAAGCCCTTGCCGGTGTTGGTGTCGCCTTTTACCTCATGTTAGGGTTAAGAAAGTATTGTCGCGAACGTAACTATTTTTCTGAGCAAGGAATTGCTGAGCCTAACATTGCTCAGTTATTGGATCTGGTTGCTTTAGGGACCGTGGCCGATGTGGTGTCTCTTGATGCTAATAATCGTATTTTAGTTGACCAAGGTTTAAAACGTATTCGTGCGGGTCAAACACGGCCTGGCATTCAAGCATTGATAGAAATAGCCAATAAGAACCAGCAAAGGCTAGTTGCCAGTGACTTTGGCTTTGCCATAGCTCCAAGAATAAATGCCGCAGGACGGTTAGATGATATGTCTTATGGTATCAATTGCTTACTGGCTACTGACTTATCGACTGCTCGCGTAATGGCGGCAGAGCTTGATGACTTAAATAAAACCCGTCGAGAAATAGAACAGGGCATGCAAGTTGAAGCAGAGCGAGTGATGAACTCAGTTGACTTAGCTGGCGGTCTCAATCAAGAAAGTGAAGATAAGCCGCTACCTTTTGCTATTGCCTTATATCAAAAAGATTGGCACCAAGGGGTTATTGGTATTGTCGCCGGGCGACTAAAAGAAAAATGTCACCGTCCGTGTATTATTTTTGCTAATGCCAGTGATGATAGCGAGCAGGGTGACAATGCTGAAATTAAAGGCTCGGCGCGATCAATTCCTGGCTTACATATACGTGATTTACTCGAGCATATTGATAGCCAAAATCCGGGCTTAATTCTTAAGTTTGGTGGTCATGCCATGGCGGCTGGTTTATCGATTAAGCAAAAAGACTTTACTCAATTCAAGCAACAATTTAATGAATTGGCTGAAAAATGGCTAAAACCTGAAGACTTAGCGAGCATCATTCTTTCCGATGGTGAATTAAGTGCTGATCTGCTTACCCTTGAATTTGCCGAGCAATTACGAGAAGCCGGTCCTTGGGGACAAAATTTTCCTGAGCCTTTATTTGATGATACCTTCACCATAGTGCAGCAGCGAATTGTGGGGGAAAAACATTTGAAAATTGTGGTACAAAAAGACACGGCTCAAGGTAAACAAGTCTTTGATGGCATAGCTTTTAATGTTGATGTTAAAGCTTGGCCAAATGCCCAAGCGAAACAAGTTCACCTTGCTTACCGTCTGGATGTGAATGAATTCAGAGGTAAACGTACCGTGCAGTTGATGATTGAAGATATTAGGGTCGTTTAATATTAATTTGGCTCTGTTGTAGAACACTGTTGTCTATAATGTAACACACTGATTTAAAGGAAGATGTTGCTGATGTGATAAGAGCGAGCATCACAAGCATGGATGCTTGTGTTGAGCCCCATGGAAGGGTTTATGCGTCTCGCTCGTTTACTCAACAACACCAAACTACAACAGAGCCATTAATTTATAGATAAGAAGGATTTACTAAGGACATAACTGAGGAGATAACTATGGAGCAAGCACTGGTCACTATTCCACTCACTAAACTTGCCATCGCTTTTATTCCCGTGGTACTGGTACTGCTTATTTTAGCTCGCTGGTCATTGCCACAAAAGCGGACCTTGCATGCACTAGTACGTATGTTAGTGCAGTTATTGTTAGTGGGTTATGCCTTAAGTTACCTATTTGCCAGTGACAATGCTTGGATTATTGGCTCCTTACTGCTAGTGATGGTGCTATTTTCAACTTACATAGCCTTAAATAATATAGAGTCACCGCAAAAGTCCCTGTTTAGCAGTGCATTTTTGGCCATTTTTATCAGTAGCTTTATTGTTTTATTCGTTATTACCCAAGGCGTGTTGCATTTAGAACCTTGGCATCAAGCGAAAACCTTAGTGCCGCTGGCTGGCATGGTGTTTGCCAATGGCATGAATAGCGTCAGTTTATGTGGCGAGCGTTTTTATGCTGAACTTAACCGTGGTGAGCCTTATCAAAAATCACGTAATATTGCCTTTAAAGCGTCGATGATCCCTAATGTTAATGCCTTATTTGCCGTCGGTATTGTTTCTTTACCTGGCATGATGACCGGACAAATCCTTGCTGGCGTCTCGCCTTTTATCGCCGCGCGCTATCAAATTATGGTGATGTGTATGGTCTTTGCTTCGGCGGGATTAGCATCGGCGATATTTTTAGTCTTAAACAAAGCAAAGCCTCAATAATCTTATATTACTAAGTAATTCTGACGGGTGATTAGCAAAGTTGTTATACAAAATAGCTATAAATAGTAACGATAAAAGTAACATAGCGTACTTGTTAGCCGTATATTTACCCCCTTATTTGCGTTACAATGCGCGACTATTTGTCTTTTGCTGTTCAATGCCGTCAAAGACTACTAATTAAATTATTGCTTGAAGGTTTATGTTCGAAACAAACCCAATATTAACTAAATTAAAAGAAATCCGTGCCCGCGCTAATTCGCTTCGGGGGTACCTTTGACTACGATGTTAAAGCTGAACGTCTTGTTGAAGTTTCTCGCGAGTTAGAGCAACCAGAAATTTGGCATGATCCTGAGCGGGCTCAAGCCCTTGGTAAAGAACGTAGCGCCTTAGAAGAAGTCGTTAATACCATAGTAGAACTTGAAACTGGTTGTGAAGATATTGCCGACTTAGTTGAATTAGCGGTGGAAGAAAAAGATCAAGAAACGTTTGATGAAGCTATTACTGAAGCCGATGCTTTAGATGCCATTTTGGCTAAATTAGAATTTCGCCGGATGTTTTCGGGTGAGCAAGACATAAATAATTGTTATTTAGATATTCAATCTGGCTCGGGTGGCACTGAAGCGCAAGATTGGGCCGAAATGCTGATGCGCATGTATCTACGTTGGGGTGATGCACACGGCTATAAAACAGAAGTCGTAGAAGTTACTGACGGTGATGTTGCCGGCATTAAAGGTTGTACTATTAAGTACACCGGTGAATATGCTTATGGTTGGCTGCGCACTGAAACAGGTGTACATCGACTGGTACGAAAATCACCGTTTGATTCCTCTGGTCGTCGTCATACCTCATTTGCCTCAGCATTTATTTACCCTGAAATTGACGACAGCATTGAAATTGAGATTAATCCTGCTGATATACGTGTTGATACTTATCGTGCTTCGGGCGCAGGTGGTCAACATGTTAATAAAACTGACTCAGCGATTCGCATAACGCACATTCCATCCGGTGCAGTAGTACAATGTCAAAGTGATCGTTCGCAACACAAAAACCGTGCCACAGCGATGAAGCTATTAAAAGCCAAGCTGTATGAAATTGAAATACAAAAACAAAATGCCGATAAGCAAGTGCTTGAAGATGGTAAGTCTGATATCGGCTGGGGCAGTCAAATTCGCTCTTATGTTTTAGACGATAGCCGCATTAAAGATTTACGCACTGGTGTTGAGAATAGAAATACTCAAGCCGTGCTAGACGGTGATATAGACAAGTTTTTAGAAGCCAGCTTAAAGTCTGGTTTGTAGCAACGGTTTTCCCGGATATTGAAAACAGAAGCAGAATGAACCAAACAAGCCGTGCTAGACGGTGATATTGATAAGTTTTTAGCAGCCAGCTTAAAGTCTGGTTTGTAGCAACGCTTTTCCCGGATATTGAAAACAGAAGCAGAATGAACCAAACAAGCCGTGCTAGACGGTGATATAGACAAGTTTTTAGCAGCCAGTTTAAAGTCTGGTTTGTAGTATTAAGCTAACAATAAAAGCTAACCACAAATAATTAATTAAATTGAAAAAATTAAAGATAACTTTGAGAAACTAACATGACAGATAAAGCTAAAAGTACACCCGTAGCACAAGATGAAAATAAACTGATTGCTGAGCGTCGGGTAAAGCTTGAAAAAATTCGCTCTAATTGTTCCGCGAATGGTTTTCCTAACGATTTCAATCGTGAACATTTAGCGGCTGATATTCAAGCTGAACATGGTGAAAAAACCAAAGAAGAACTTGAAGAACTACAGCTTACTTATGCTATTGCCGGTCGTATTATGGCAAAACGCGGACCATTTTTAGTCATTCAAGACGTGTCAGGTCGTATTCAAGGTTATGCGGAAAAAACCGTACAGAAAGAAATAAGAGCTAAATGGGGCTCGTTAGATATTGGTGACATTATTGGTATTAGAGGAATTTTACATAAATCAGGTAAAGGCGATCTTTACGTGAATATGAATGAATACTCCTTGTTGACTAAATCACTGCGTCCATTACCTGAAAAATTTCATGGTTTGTCAGATCAAGAAACTAAATATCGTCAGCGTTATATTGATTTGATTATCAATGAAGAGACCCGTAATACCTTTAAAATGCGTTCAAAAATTATTTCAGGCATTCGACAGTTTTTAGTTGAACGTGATTTTATGGAAGTAGAAACGCCGATGCTACAAATCATACCTGGTGGCGCAACCGCTAAACCTTTTATGACCCATCACAATACCTTTGATCTTGATATGTATTTACGTATTGCCCCTGAGCTTAACTTAAAGCGTTTAGTGGTCGGTGGTTTTGAACGTGTATTTGAAATCAACCGTAGTTTCCGTAATGAAGGTATTTCAACCCGTCATAATCCTGAATTTACTATGATTGAATTTTATCAAGCGTATGCTGATTTCAATGATTTGATGAATTTAACCGAAGAAATGTTACGTACTGTTGCCCAAGATGTACTGGGTACAACGATGATTCGTAATACCGTTAAAAATTCTGATGGTGAAGTCATCGAAGAGAAATTTTACGATTTTGGCCAGCCATTTGTGCGTTTATCTATGGTCGACGCCATTTTAAAATACGGTAAAGAGCATCGCGCAGCTGAGCACCTTGATGAAGCCGCATTACGTGACCCGGAAAATAACTTTGCCGCGATTAAAGCCATGGCAAAAGCTGTGGGTGTTAAAGAAGGTGAGGCTGCTAAGTTATGGGGACCAGGCAAGTATATCTGTGAAATCTTTGAAGAAGTAGCAGAGCACTTATTGGATCAACCAACGTTCATTACCGAATACCCGTGGGAAGTTTCACCTCTTGCTCGTCGTAATGATAACAACTCATTTATTACCGACCGATTTGAATTCTTTGTTGGTGGTCGTGAAATAGCCAATGGGTTCTCAGAACTTAATGATGCTGAAGATCAAGCAGAGCGCTTTAAGAAACAAGTAGCAGAAAAAGATGCCGGCGATGATGAAGCTATGCATTATGATGCGGATTACATCATCGCCTTAGAATACGGTTTACCACCAACGGCCGGTGAAGGCATTGGTATTGATCGTTTAGTGATGTTGTTCACTGATTCACCAACCATTAAAGACGTGATTTTATTCCCACATATGCGCCCTGAAGCAGAGTAATAACGATGAGTTTATCTGTTAAAAGATAAAATTCAGTTAACGTAAAACTTAAAACCTGCTGTTTTTGCATTGTAAATGCTAAAACAGCAGGTTTTTTTTTAGCTGTTAATAAGCTATTAGAGTAAAATTTTGTACCAAGATAAAGAGTGCAATATCAATTGAATTTTACATTAAGTTAACAAGTTGATAGGGTAATGTTTATTGGCTTTTTATTACCGAACATTACAGCTTTCGGTTAAATTTAACCGTTTATTTGATAAAAATAGCCCGTTCGATAATAAGCTACTCTGTTATTTACCGTTTGTCCCCTTTTTTGACCGTTTATCATTTTTGAGCAAGGATGAATGTTTTTTTAAGTAAAATAGCGCTAAATAACGCTTCACTAATAATAACGCAAGGAATAATAATGTTAACAATAAAAAATTTATCCAAGACTTACGATAATGGAGTTAAAGCGATGGATAATATTACGCTGGAAATCCCGAAAGGCATGTTTGGTTTATTAGGCCCTAATGGTGCCGGTAAATCGTCATTAATGCGTACCATTGCTACCTTACAAGATGCTGATAGTGGCAGTATTACCTTTGATGGTATTGATGTTTTAAAAGACCCGCAAGCCTTACGCCAACGTTTGGGTTACTTGCCACAAGATTTTGGTGTTTATCCTCGTATTAGTGCTTATGAATTACTTGACCACCTGGCTATTTTAAAAGGTTTGAAAAACAAAGCAGAGCGTAAAGAAGTGGTAGAAGGTCTATTGGCACAAACGAACCTATATCAGCATAGAAAAAATGCCGTAAGTGGCTTCTCTGGTGGTATGCGCCAGCGTTTTGGTATTGCCCAAGCATTGCTTGGCGATCCTGACTTACTCATTGTAGATGAGCCGACCGCAGGTTTAGATCCAGAAGAGCGTAATCGTTTTCATAACTTATTAGTCGCCTTAGGTGAAGAAAAGGCCATTATATTATCAACACATATTGTTGAGGATGTTACCGAACTTTGCCCTAATATGGCGGTTTTAGCGTCAGGGAAAATTGTTTTACAAGGTAATCCCATCGAATTAACCAATAAACTCAATGGTCAAATCTGGCGTAAAGCGATTACGCAAGCCGATCTTGCCGCTATAGAAAAAGAATACAATGTTATTTCTAAGCGTTTATTTGCTGGGCAAACGGTTGTACATGTAATAGCAGAAAATGCCCCGTTCGGTTTTGAGGCTGCGCCGGTTAATTTAGAAGACGTTTATTTTTCTACATTAAATGAACATCGTGCAGCTACTCAATCCACTTCAACTCAGCCTGCTGCAGCACAGAAAAAAGTTGCTTAATTCAAGCAAAATAATGACAAGGAACTTATTATGTTAATGCAAATGTTTGCCTTTGAATGGCGCTACTTTACTCGACAGCCCTCTTTTTATGTTACTAGTTTGATTTTTTTCTTTCTGACCTTTTTTGCTACCATTAGTGAAAATATTCAGCTGGGTGGCGCTGGCAATGTTTTATATAACGGCCCTTTTGCTATTGCGCAAACCTTGTTGATCATGGGCTTGTTTGCCATGTTCTTAGTGGTAAATTTTGTTGCCAATACCGCAACCCGTAATGACAGCAGCAAGATGTCAGAGTTGCTTTATTCTAAACCGATAAACCCGCTTAGCTATCAACTAGGGCGTTTTTTAGGCTCTTTTGCCGTCGTTGCAACTGTTTTTGCTTTTGTGCCTTTAGGTATTTTAATCGGCACTTTATTGGGCGGTTTAGTTGGTTGGGTTGAGCCTGAGCGTTTAGGTGATACAAATTTAAGTTACTATTTTAGCGCGTATTTTTATCTATCTTTACCAACACTTTTGGTATTGTCGTGTTTCTTCTATGCTGTAGCTATTAAATTTCGTTCTATGATGGCGGTTTATCTCTCTGCCGTAGGCCTATTTGTTCTATATTCTGTCTCAGGGCAGCTTTTAGATGCACCAGAATACCGCACCATAGCCGCATTGCTTGATCCTTTTGCATTAAACTCTTTTGCTGAAATGACACGTTATTGGACCATGTTTGATAAGAATAATAGTGCCATTGAGTTAAGCGGCACCTTATTAGAAAACCGCTTACTGTGGTTGACTATTTCGGTATTTATACTAGCAGTCTTTGGTGGTTTTAGGTCTAAGGTAGGTTTATCTAGCGCTAAAGTAAAAAAAATCAGTAAAAAGGCACAGAAAAAAGCAGCACAGCAAACGTTAATGCAAAATGAAAAAATCCCTCAATTATTAAACAATAATATTGCCACTAAAAGTGTGGGTATTCAAACCGCCGCGCATTTGCGTTTACGTATTATATTTGAAATAAAACAAGTTGTATTCAGTGCAGCTTTTGTCGTACTTGCCTTAATTACTATGGTTATGCTTATCTCAATACTTATGAGTTCTCTAGGCAGCTATGGCACGCCTAACTGGCCATTAACGCAAACTATGGTTGAGTTTATCGCTGGCTCGACAAGTTTACTAATGATGATAGTACTGGCTTATTACAGTGCTGAAATTGTTTGGCGTGAACGTGATTCAGGTATGGGCGACATTGTTGATTCAATGCCGGTTCATAATATCACTTTTTGGTTATCGAAAATTATAGCTATTAGTTTGGTCTTAGCCTTACTTTATCTCTGTGGTATTGTGGTTACTGTACTTAATCAAGTATTGCAAGGTCATCAACACATTGAGTTATCGCAATATATTTTGCGCTTAGGTTACATCAATTTAGTGCCTTTTGTTTTCACCGCCGTTTTGGCCTTTTTCTTACAAGTGATTAGCTCAAATAAATATATTGGCATGTTGCTGTTTGTACTATTTATTATCAGTTCAATGACACTAAGCAGTTTAGGTTTTAGCCATAACATGTTTCAATTTGGCGCGGCACCACAAGTTTTGTATTCGGACATTAATGGTTATGGGCACTTTTTAACTAGTCATCATTGGTATATGTTTTATTGGAGCGGTTTAACGTTAGTCTTCGCCTGTTTAACTTATGCTTTATGGCATAGAGGGCCGGCGCAATCATTAAAAACTCGTGTTAAAAATATTTCTTATCACTTATCAACTTCAGGCAAAGCCATTATTACGCTAGGCTTAATTATTTTTATCGGTGCAGGCAGTGTTATTCACTACAATACCCGTGTCCTTAATGACTTTGTTATTGCCGATGATATCGATGATAACCGTGCCGCATATGAGCATAAGTACGTGGGCGAACTTAATGCGACTATTCCAACCATCACTAAAGTACATGCGAAAGTGGATATTTATCCAAGTAAACGCCGTATTGAAGCGGTAGCCGAATTAAGTTTAACCAATACTAGCGATCAGCCCATCACTAAATTTTTAGTAGCAAAACCTGACCATAGTAAACAATGGTCGGTGGAGATTGAAGGTGGGATTTTAGGTGAATTAGATGAAGAGTTTGATACAGCATGGTTTACTTTTACTGAGCCGCTATTGCCAGGTGAAGTACGTAAGGGCAAGTTAACGGTTACCCGTGTCCATCAAGGATTTAGTGAAAGCAATGGCGATTTTGCTTTAGTGCACAATGGTACTTTTATTGACAACTTAGCTTTATTTCCAAACTTTGGCTATCAACAGGGCTGGCAGTTAAGCGATCGCCATAAGCGTCGTCAGCATGATTTAGCGCCATTACAGCGCGCCAATAAACTCGAAGATAAACGGTTTTATAATGAAAGTAACCTTGGTAGTGGCATAGGTTTTATTGACTTTGAAGCGACCATTTCAACGGTAGCCGATCAATTTGCTATCGCGCCAGGTTACTTGCAAAGCGAAACGCTGCAAGATGGTCGCCGTACCTTTCATTATAAAATGGACGCGCCTATGGTGAACTATTACTCTTTTATGTCAGCAAAATTAAAGTCGAAAAAAGAGCAGTATAAAGGCATAGATATTGAGGTTTATTATCATAAAAATCACGCTATGAACGTTGATCGCATGATGGAATCAGTACGTGATTCGATTGATTATTTTAGTGAAAATTTTGGTCCTTATCAACACAAACAAATGCGTATAATCGAATACCCAGGTTATCGCAGTTTTGCGCAAAGTTTTGCTAATACCGTGCCTTTTTCTGAAAAAATGGGCTTTATTAAAGACTTACGCGATCCGAACAATATTGATATGGCTTATTATGTTACCGCACATGAAGTTGCCCATCAGTGGTGGGGACATCAAGTGGGCGCAGCTAATGTACAAGGCAGTGCGATTATCTCTGAAACCTTGTCGCAATATAGCGCGTTAATGGTGATGGAGAAAAAATACGGCCAGAATAACCTGCGTAAATTTTTAAAATACGAGTTAGATAAATACCTTAGCGGGCGCAGTAGTGAAACGTTAGCAGAAATGCCTTTATACCGTAGTGAGGGGCAGCAATATATTCATTATAACAAGGGCTCTATCGTCATGATGGCACTTAAAGACAGATTAGGTGAGCAGCGTTTAAATAACGCCTTACATAACTTCCTTAATGAATTTAAGTATCAAAGTACGCCGTATCCAACCACCTTAGATTTAATGGCTTACCTTAATCAAGATACTGATGCACAAGAAAAGCGCTTTATTAGCGACTTGTTTGAGCATATTAGTTTATATGATTTAAAAACTACCGATGTGCAAGTGGTTGCTGTTACTGATATTGAAGATACTTTTGATGTCACCTTAACCATTGAAGCAGCACTGATGCGCGCCGATGGTCAAGGCAAAGAAACCGAAGTTGATTTTAGTGATAAAATTGATATTGGTTTATTTAGCGCTGATCCTGATGATTTAACGGCACAAAATTTTGTTTTATATCTTGCTAAACATCAGATCAAAACAGGTACCAACAAAATAACAGTGCGAGTCAAAGGTAAGCCTAAATTTGCCGGTGTAGATCCTTTTATTCGCCTAGTGGATAGAGATAGTGCAGATAATATTTTCCGCTTGTAATTTACAATTGATTGAATATTAATTATAAACCAGTAAGGAGGCAACTCTTGCTGGTTTATTTTTATCGTTCCCGTAATCTTAGGCGAGCGGGATGAAAAATGTAGCGGTTTAAGTTGTTCATTAGATAATTTTCATCGCGGCTATACCCGCGTTATTGTTTTTAATTTATCAGTATCACAATGTTTACAGTCTATTTAACATTTCGGTGTTTATTAAATAAATAATAAATGCCTTCACCTCTATTTTTCTTGTGCGTTATTGCGTAAATTAGTGCTCTCATCATAAGGCAAAGACCTTCATCAATTATTATAAAAAATAATTTCGCAAAATATTTCGGGGAAAAGAATGGGTGTTTCAAGAGGCGGCTTTAGTTCGCGTTTCGGTTTTATTATGGCCGCGGCAGGCTCTGCTGTTGGCTTAGGTAATATTTGGGGCTTTCCCACGCAAACAGCAAGCAATGGTGGTGCTGCCTTTGTTTTAGTGTACTTAGTGTTAGCATTTTGTTTAGCTTACCCTGCCTTTATGGCTGAGTTGTTAATTGGTCGTTATGGTCAAGCTAATGCGGTAACCAGTATGCAAAAAATGTCACGTAATTTATGGCAAAAACGTTTTGCCTTTGTTATCGGATTTGGTGGCATTATTTGCGCGGCACTTATTTTAAGTTTTTATGGTATTTTAGCTGGCTGGATGATGGCCTATGCAATTGAACCCATCAGCCAATTACTTGGTTTTCAGCAAGCCGCAAGTTGGTTAACGGTACAATCAGTGCCTCGAGACTTAATATTCAGCGCATTATTTATGATGTTAACCATAGGGATAATTCGCCGTGGTGTTGAGCAGGGTATTGAAAAGTGGTCAAAACGTTTGATGCCAATGTTAATCGGTTTGCTTATTTTATTGATCATCTATGTCTTTACCTTAGATGGTGCTCGCGAGGGCTTTAATGCCTACTTAAATCCAGATTTTTCTCGAGTGTTGGAACCTGATCTTTTAATTAGTGCCTTAGGGCAAGCATTTTTCTCTTTGTCACTGGGTACTAGCGTGATGATTATTTACGGCTCTTATATTGCTAAAAAAGAGAACTTAGTGACACTTGCTGCCCAAGTCACTTTAATTGATGTCTCTATTGCCTTTTTAGCAGGCTTATTAATTATCCCTGCTATGTATGTTGCACAGGCGCAAGGGGTGGCAATTTTTGCCGAGGATGGCAGTTTAATATCGGGTCCTAACTTAGTCTTTGATGTATTACCTAGCTTATTTACTGGTATGGGTGATATTGGTGTATTTGTCGCTTTTGCCTTTTTTGTTTTAATGTCTATAGCGGCATTAACGTCATCAATTTCTATGTTAGAGGGGCCAGTATCTTTTGTGGTTGAACGTCATAATATTGAACGTAAAAAAGCCACTACAGTAATAGGTATCAGTATTTTACTGTTAAGCGCAATAATCGTGGTAAATTTTGACTTGTTATTTGGTTTGGTGATCAATGTTTCTACGGTATACGGTCAACCTATTATTGCCATGTTATGTTGTATTTTTGTTGGTTGGATTTGGTATAGAAATGAAATTTTAGCGGAAATCAAGCAAGGTAATGAAGATGTCGAGCACAGTTTCTTCTGGAAAATCTGGCCTTGGTATACCAAGTTTGTCTGTCCGACAGCGATTGGTCTAGTTTTTTGGCACTCTTTATAGAAAATTGCGCGATTAGTTTATATTCAAGATAAGCCGCCTACGATTTATTGATAACCTGTAGGCGGGAACTTGTTCGCGCTAAAGCCTTGGCCAGTTTAACTGCCAAGGTTTTTTTATTGCCGCTAATTGCTCATTAACGTGTTCTGTTAAGAAGTACTCACCACTGCTGGGCATGCTAATAAACTCGAAGTCTTCGCCTAAATAGCTAAACTTGAGCGCATAGGCATGTAAATAGCCTTGGTGCTTTTGTTACTTACGATGAGTTCGTTTGTCCGACCGCGATTGGTCTAGTTTTTTGGCATTCGTTATAGAAAATTGCGCGATTAGTTTATATTCAAGATAAGCCGCCTACGATTTATTGATAACCTGTAGGCGGGAACTTGTTCGCGCTAAAGCCTTGGCCAGTTTAACTGCCAGGGTTTTTTTATTGCCGCTAATTGCTCATTAACTGCTGGGCTTAGGTAAAACTCGCCTTTTGTCGGTAGCGAAGTAAACTCGAAGTCTTCGCCTAAATAGCTAAACTTGAGCGCATAGGCATGTAAATAGCCACGGTCTGCTGATGATGCGCTGTAATAAAGCGGATCGCCAACAATGGGCGCACCTATACTAGCAAGGGCGACACGTAATTGGTGGGTTTTACCTGAATGAGGCTTAAGCAGGTATAACCTTTGTTGGTTGACCATACTATAAGAGAAAAATTGGGTAATGGCAGGGTTTTTCATGGTGCGTAATAGCTTGAACATACCGCGCCGGCTTTTTGCCATATCACCTTTAATTAAGCCCTGTTTTTTACTGGGTTTTTTGTCGCTAATGGCTAGGTAATATTTTTCAATATCGTGGTCATTAAAAAGCCGACCAAAGGTTTGTGCACAGGCTAGGTTTTTTGCAAAGATAACCAGCCCTGAAGTCATTTTATCGAGTCGATGTACGGGATAGAGATCTGCATTTTTATTTTGCTTTTTTAACTGGCTCTTTACCCGAGAAAAAAGCCCTGAGCCAAGTTCGCCTTCATCATGAAAGTTGCTGCCAGGGTCTTTATCAACAACAATAAAATCATGATGTTCTGCAATAGTTTGATACATTTAAATAGCCCCTTGGTGATTATGTTTGCTATGATAATTCAAACTCTTAGATTTTACTCTTTTTACAGGATGTTATTTTGCGACAATCTTTTCAAAACCACTTTTCTGCCCAAATACTAGATAAATTTAAATCTACATTTAAAGTCACGGCAATAGCCGCTAGCACAGCATTATTATTTGCTTGTAGTAGCCAAGAAACGACCACTTTACCCGCGGGTGTTAGTTTGGTTGAAACGGTAATTGCTCAGCAAGATGTTATTAATATTCCTTTTAAAAAATATAAGTTAGCCAATGGTTTAACGGTAATTTTACACCAAGATAATTCAGATCCTTTAGTGCATGTTGATGTCACCTACCATGTCGGCTCAGCACGTGAGCAACTAGGTAAGTCAGGTTTTGCTCATTTCTTTGAGCATATGATGTTTCAAGGTTCACAAAATGTTGCCGATGAGCAGCATTTTAAAGTGGTTACACAAAGTGGTGGCGACCTAAATGGTACAACTAACTCGGATCGTACCAACTATTTTGAAACCGTACCGAAAAACCAATTAGAAAAAATGTTATGGCTTGAGTCTGACCGTATGGGTTTTTTACTTGAAGCCATCACGCCAGAAAAATTTGAGATACAACGTGCGACGGTAAAAAATGAGCGTGGCCAAAATGTTGATAATCGTCCCTATGGCCGATTAAATGAAACCATAAATCAAATGATTTTCCCACGCGAACATCCTTATTCATGGCCGGTCATTGGTTATATGTCTGATCTTGACCGTGGCACAGTAAGCGATTTAAAAGAGTTTTTCTCTCGTTGGTACGGACCTAATAATGCGGTACTGACTATCGGTGGTGATATCGATGAAGCACAAACCCTTGCTTGGGTGAATAAATATTTTGGCGGACTAAATGCCGGCCCCGCAGTAGAAAATATTGCAAAAACATCAGTAACACTGAGTGAAAATCGTTATTACTCTTTTACCGATAATGTCTCTTTACCATTACTTTATATTAGTTTTCCCACCGTTTATGGTATGCATGAAGATGAACCAGCCTTGGATGTCTTAGCCAATATATTAGGCAACGGGCCAACGTCACTACTTTATAAAAACTTAGTAAAATCTGGCATTGCTGTGCAAGCAGGGGCAAGCCACCCATGTCGTGAACTAGCTTGTCAAATGAGCTTTTTTGCTCTACCAAATCCACAACAAGGTTTATCATTGGCAAAAATTGAGCAAGTGATTAATGATACTCTGCTTGAGTTTGAACAACGTGGTGTTAATGCCGATGATTTATTAAAAACCAAAGTGGGTATTGAAACCGGTACTATTTATGGCTTGCAAAGTGTTTCTGGTAAAGTCTCTAACTTAGCGCATTATCAAACTATGTTAGGTGATGCTAATTACACCGCGCAGCAAGTCGATCGTTATAATAATGTAAGCAAAGCCGATGTCATGCGAGTCTTTAAAAAGTATATCCAGGGTAAAGGTGCCGCGATATTGTCGATAGTGCCACATGGGCAAGAAAAGCTAATCGCGAAAACAAACAACTTTACTCTGCCTGATGTCAGTAAACCACCAACGCTGGCTCAACTTGATACAGCACTGATGAAAAACACCAGTGACTTTGATCGTAGTGTTATGCCAACATCTGGCCCTAATCCACAAATTACCGTCCCCACTTTATGGCGGGAAACGTTTGCTAATGGCATTGAAATCATAGCCACTAAAAACAGTGAAACACCCACCGTTAGTTTGTTATTAAGCCTTGATGGCGGTGTCTTACTTGATTCAGTCGACAAAGCCGGCTTAGCCAGCTTAACAGCTAGTTTGATGAATGAGGGCACAACGGTACGCAGCAAAGAAGAGCTATCGAATGAACTGGCAAAACTTGGTAGTGATATTTCTATTGGTGCAAGCGGACGTAATACCTATATTAAAGTTAATAGCTTGGTGAAAAATCTTGATGCGACTCTAGCGTTAATGAATGAAATGATGTTTAAACCTGCTTTTGCGCAAGCTGATTTTGATAGAGTTAAAAATCAGTTAATACAAGGCTTACGACAAGGTAATAAAGATGCGCGTACTCTAGCCAGTAGAGCATTAAAGCAAGTCACTTACGGCAAAGATAATCGTTTTGGCTTAGCTGACAGCGGTACCATAACGACAGTATCAGCGATATCTCTTGAAGATATTAAAGGCTTCTATCAAACATATTTTTCTCCGGCTAAGGCGAGCCTAGTGGTTGTGGGTGATATTGATAAAGCTGACTTGTTAGCGAAATTGACTACGTTGCAAGCTTGGCAGGGTAAAGATTACACCATAGTTGGTGATTATCAATTCCCCGCAGTGACACCAAACAAATTATATTTTGTTGATTTACCAGATGCCAGCCAATCTGTGATCAAGCTCTCACGTAGAGCGATGACTTATGATGCAACCGGTGAATACTTTAAAGCAACGTTAATGAATTACCCCTTAGGTAGCGCTTTTAATAGCCGTATCAATTTAAATTTACGTGAAGATAAAGGTTATACCTATGGCGCCTCAAGTTACTTCTCAGCCGGTAAAACGCTTGGCAGCTTCAGTGCTGGTGCTAGTGTTAAAAAAGAGCATACTTATGATGCTATGATTGAAATTGAACAGGAACTTAAAAACTACCAACAACATGGTTTAACGGCAGATGAAGTTACCTTTATGCGTCAAGCTATTTCACAAAACGAAGCCTTAAGCTTTGAAACACCGAGTCAAAAAAGCGGCTTCTTAAGACAATTGTTACAATTTAACTTACCGGTTAATTATGGTGAGCAACAAGGTGAAATTATCAATAACATCACCCTTAAGCAATTAAATGCTATTGCAGCAAAAGAATTGGCAAAACCTATGCAATGGATTGTCGTTGGCGACGGTCAAGTAGTTAGGGCGCAATTAGAAGCACTTAATATTGAAGTGGTTGAACTGGAATTGGCCAAATAATATCAGTCCGCATAAAAAATAAAGCGGAATATATATAACATAGGTATTGAAAATCATTCAAAGACCCCTTATTTATATCGTATTAATAAGGGGTTTTTTTTTATACCTCTTACTCGCTAAATGCTAAATTAAGCTAACGGTTAACCTACGTGGCTGACTGGTATAGATAGGAATTATTTTGACACTCTCATTAACTGATTATATTGGCGCTTTTAGCCAAAGTGAAAATTTGGCTGCTGTTGCAGGTATTGGTCGCGGTATAGAGCGAGAGGCATTGCGAATATTGCCCGAAGGAAAGTTATCAGAGCATGGTCATTATCACCAACTTGGTTCAGCGCTAACTCATGGACAGATAACCACAGACTATTCAGAGACGTTACTTGAATTTATTACCCCAGTAAGTCACTCCCCCGAGCAAGCGATAGCTCAACTACAAGATATTCAAAAGTACACCTTTGATAATATTGACGGTGAACTGCTGTGGCCAATGAGCATGCCATGCTTTGTTAACGATGCTGAAAAAATACCACTAGCTCAGTATGGTAGCTCTAACATTGGTAAAATGAAGACTGTTTATCGTCAAGGTCTGAAAAATCGCTATGGCTCTATGATGCAAGTCATCTCAGGAATTCATTTTAATTTCTCATTTTCACAAGACTTCTGGCAGGTGCAACATAAGCTACATCAGACTGCAAAAATAGAGTCAGCAGCAGGTACGCCCTTACCACTAGATGATTTTATTTCCGATCGCTATTTTTCCATCTTAAGAAATTACAAACGCTTTTGCTGGTTGATCCCCTATTTATACGGTAGCTCGCCGGCAATATGTGGCTCTTTTTTACAAGGTAAAGAGCATAATTTACCTTTTAAAAAGACAGCTTTTGGTACGCTTTATCTTGAGTACGCGACCTCCTTACGCATGAGTGATTTAGGTTATACCAGCGCTGAGCAATCGACCTTGAAAATTTGTTATAACAATTTGGCGGATTATGTTGCGGGTGTGCAACAAGCGATTAAATTAAAGTCGAAAGACTTTGCTGGCATTGGTGTTAAGGTTAATGGTCAATATCAGCAGTTGAACGACAATGTACTACAAATTGAAAATGAGCTCTATGCGCCTATTCGTCCCAAACGTGTCGCTAAATCTGGAGAGAAACCATCCGTTGCGTTAGGTGAACGTGGTGTCGAGTATATAGAAGTACGAGCACTTGATGTTAATCCTCTTTCAGATACTGGTATTAGCCTTGAGCAAGTGTATTTTTTAGATATATTCCTTACTTTTTGTGCTTTTGTCGATAATAAAGAGTTTGATTGTTCGGCACAAAAAATTCATGAGTCGAATATGAATGACGTGGTATTACGCGGTAGAGACCCTGAGTTATTATTGTCTGATACCAATAAGCAGGGAGACGTTGTCCTAAAATCGGTTACTTCTTGGGGTAATGAGATATTTGAGCAGCTGAAACTTGTGGCCGAGCTGTTAGATAAAGCTTACCAAACCAGTAATTACAGTGCCGCTATTGTTCGTGAGCAAGCTAAAATTAATGATGCCAATTTAACGCCTTCGGCACAGATATTAACGGCTATTCAAGAGCAGTCTTTGTCTCAGTATGCTTTAGATAAAGCTAGTAAATATCGACAGCAGGCAAAAGAACGGGATTACCAATTTTATAGTCAGGAATTTTTTGACGCAAGTGTACCTGCATCTCATCAAGCGCAAGCGGATATAGAGGCCGCAGATGTACTAAATTTCGATGATTTTTTAGCTGACTATTTCGCCTAAAAGCCACGGGCAAGAGGTTAGGTGCATAATTGCTAGGTAAAGTAGAATAGTAATTGAGAGATAAAAAAAGCGCGTCAAGGCGACGCGCTGGTTATCTAAGTAAACAATACTTAAATCAAATGAAAGCAATCCAGGGAAGAATGTTTCAATTAGTAAGACGTGATAAAAGTTGATAAGTTCATTTATTTCAAAATAAATTATCCGTTAATGCCTTTATTATCAAATTATACTCTATGGCATCAATATTCATCCCTTAGCAGATGCCTCTCTTTATAGTTCTAATAGATAAAACTATGCCTCAGTACTGGCTAAATAGTTCGCTGATAAAACTTTAAAGATGGAAGCTCACTAATAAAAGCTGGCATAACATAGTTGTTATTCTGTCTCTTAATTTTAATCAAAAAAAAACGCCCAACTAAAAGTAGAGGGCGTATAAAACATGAAACACTAAGGGAATAACATAACTGTTAAGTAAGAGTGTGGTATTAATGTTTAGTTCAAATTATTTATCTTTATTTAACATTATTTCATAAATTAATTTTAAGCTAATAAATTTACTCGCAATAACTGCCATTGCTTTAGTGATTCTGGCATTATGAACAGTATATTTTCATAATTGTTATTTGTATATGCCTTCATGTAAAACGACCTTAGTTATCGCCGCAAGTGTTTTATTGCTCGCAAGTTGTGCCACCCCACCACCGAAAAACCCTGAGAATATATGTGAAATATTTCGTGAACATCGCGATTGGTATTTTGCTGCTAAAGATACCCGTGAACGTTGGGGCGTACCTATCCATGTACCTATGAGTATGATGTATCAAGAAAGCTCATTTCGTCACGATGCTTTGCCACCAAGAGACTATTTGTTAGGTTTTATCCCCTGGGGTAGGGTAAGTACTGCCTATGGGTATTCGCAAGCTAAAACGATGACTTGGAAAGACTATATGCGTGAGACAGGTAACTCAGGAGCAGATCGAGATGATTTTGATGACGCGATTGATTTTATGGGCTGGTTTATTTTTAAAACCCAAAAGGTGAATCGGGTTTCTAAGTGGGACGCATATAGCCAGTACTTAAATTACCACGAGGGTTGGGGGGGCTTTAAGCATAAAAGTTATAAGAAAAAACCTTGGTTAGTGAAAGTCGCACGTAAAGTGGATAACCGAGCTAGACGTTACAGTAGTCAATTAAAGAGTTGTGAAAAAGACCTAGATCATGGTTGGTTGTGGCGATTATTCTTTGATTAATCCAGCCATTACATGAAAGTCAGTATGATAGTCTTTAACCAGTCATTTTGTGTAAATGATAATAGTTACCCTGGGATAAAGCTTGTCCATTTGTTTTTTACATTATAAAACCAGCAAGCCTAGCTGTGATAATAGCTACAGCAATAGCCAGTGTTTTCAT
This sequence comes from Colwellia sp. MT41, assembly GCF_001444365.1. Taxonomy (NCBI): domain Bacteria; kingdom Pseudomonadati; phylum Pseudomonadota; class Gammaproteobacteria; order Alteromonadales; family Colwelliaceae; genus Colwellia; species Colwellia sp. MT41. The sequence continues at coordinate 3,260,700 of NZ_CP013145.1, read as the reverse complement.
AAAATAAACAGAAAAAAAAGACTGCTTTTTTGTTAAATTTTTATTGAAATAACTAAATGCTGCTGCTGATAGGGTTGGCTATTGTTATCCACAGAAATTGTGGAGCGTTGAATAAGGTTATTCGAAAACCCTATTCTGTGGATAACTTTGTGATTAACTTTTTTCTGTTTAATTATTAATCTTCAGGGTTTTCATCAATATAATGTTCAGGCATTACCCGTACGGTTTTTATCTTATTGTCTGCAACATCAATGATCTCTACAGGGTAGCCAGAGATGCGTAAACTAATATTACTCTGTGGAATCTCTTCTAAGTATTCGAGAATCAAGCCATTAAGGGTTTTAGGACCATCTGTGGGCAATTTCCATGACATCTCTTTATTAATATCTCGGATACTCGCGCTACCATCGACTAAATAACTGCCATCAGGCTGCAAGTTAATTTCTTCACTGGTTGTTGGTGTCATGGTCGTAGTAAAGTCACCGACAATTTCTTCAAGAATATCTTCTAAAGTGACTAAACCTTGGATGTCGCCATATTCATCAACCACTAAACCCAAACGCTCTTTAGCACGTTGAAACTTTAATAATTGAATATTTAATGGTGTGCCTTCGGGAATAAAATATAATTCACGTACCGCTCTAAGTAATGTCGCCTTAGTAAATTGATTTTTTGATAAAAGCTTTAACGCATCTCGGGCATGTATATAACCGACCACATCATCTATGTTATCGCGATAAAGTAATACTCGAGTATGGTTTCCTTGAGTAAGTTGCTTTTGTATTTTTTTCCAATCAGCGTTAACATCTATCCCGACCAAATCACTGCGTGGGATCATGATATCTTCCACGACAACTTTTTCTAAGTCTAAAATACTGACCAACATATCTTGATCGCGTTTATGTAATAAAGCGCCAGATTCGTTTACTACGGTTTTTAATTCTTCACTACTGAGGCTATGTTGCTCTCTTTGGTCAGAATTTATGCCTAAAAGCATCAATATACCATTGGTTATCCAGTTTACTACTACCACCAGTGGGAAAAGTAATTTCAGTAATAAGCTTAAAATTATCGAACTAGGAAAGGCCACTTTTTCTGGGTACAGTGCGGCGAGTGTTTTAGGGGTAACCTCGGCAAAAATGAGGATCACAAAGGTTAACACTATAGTTGCAATCAAAATGCCCATATCACCAAATAAGCGTAAGCCTATTATGGTGGCAATAGCAGAAGCGGCAATGTTAACCAGGTTATTACCAATAAGAATTAATCCAATAAGGCGGTCTGGGCGAGCAAGTAATTTACTGACTCGCATAGCGCCTTTATGTTTTTGTTTTTCCAGGTGACGCAATCGATATCTGTTTAATGACATCATGCCGGTTTCTGAACCTGAAAAATAGGCCGATAAGAATATTAAGACGCCAAGAATGCTAAAGAGCATCTGGGTGGATATACTGTCCAAAAAGGGAATTTCCTCTATATAAAAGTAAAAGTTAAAAATAAAATGATTAGTGAATACGGCTAGCTTATACCAGCAATGTCATGGCGACAAGGGTAGGGATAAATAGTCGTTATTTATAAAATGAATTCTTTTACTAAGCGACTGCCAAAGTAAGCTAAGGTCAGTAAACCACTAGCACTGATCATTAACACTAATACTCGGTGACCACGCCAACCTTTTTGAAAGTGTCCCCATAGAATAAGGCTGTATGTAGCAAAGGCTAGTAATGATAGTACTGTTTTATGAGCATTTTTTTTCGCCAGAAAGTCATCGAGAAAAACAAAACCAATAACTTGACTTACAAATAGAATTACTGTGCCCAGGGTCAAAATGCTAAATAGTTGCTTCTCTACTTGCATAAGTGGTGGTAAATGAGCCACAGCGGTTAAGTTTTTTCTTTTTAGTTTTAAGTTAATATAGGTTACTTGGAACGCATATAAAGTAGCAATAATGAGTATACAATAAGCAATTAAGGCAAAACTGATATGGCTTAATAAAACGAATTTTTCTACCACCAAAGGAATGGATTCAATAGGCGGAAGAAAGAGTATGACTAACTGCCATAAACCGGTAAAGCCATAGACCACAGGTAGCAATAAATTGACTTTAAAGCGCAGCGCTACCAAGGTAACCACCACAGTGATAATTAAGCTGACTAAGGAAATTACATTGGGTAAATTAAAGTTGATACTGTCTTGGGAGAAAAATAATAAGCCATCATTAAAAGCATGAATTGCTATAGCAGCGGTAGCTAAACTTAATACTAAGGTGAGATTCGGTCCTTTAGGGTGAAATAATCGTGTGACGATTGCTAACGTCGCAAGTATATAAAGCAAAAAAGCTAAACTTGAACCTATAACCAAAAAATCCACTAACTAACCCCTAAAACGGCTGAACATATCCATTAAAAAATTGATTCTATCAGATTAAATCTTCTGCGCCATGTGATTCGTGTAAAGTATTGACTTAAATTAAAGAAAACCAAGGGGTATTTTATCAGTGCCTTAATGGATAAAAGATAATCAGTGAGTTCAGTCAAGTCATATATATTTCATTTTTATCCATACTAAATGACATGCAGGACTATCTGCTGTCGCATCTTAGCGATATTTGGGTATAATAGCAGCATTAACCTCACCCATATTTTGCTGTTAGAGTATTTCATGTTTGACAATCTTTCCGATCGCTTAAGTAAAACACTTAAAAACATTAGTGGCCGTGGCCGTTTAACCGAAGACAATATTAAAGATACCTTACGCGAAGTTCGTATGGCATTACTCGAAGCTGATGTCGCTTTGCCCGTCATTCGTGATTTTATTGCTAAAGTAAAAGAGCAAGCGGTTGGTACCGATGTTTCTAAAAGCCTTTCCCCAGGCCAAGTTTTTGTCAAAATTGTACAAAAAGAACTTGAAGCAGCCATGGGTGAAGTCAATGAAGGGCTTGACTTAAAAGCGGCGCCACCAGCCGTAATATTAATGGCGGGTCTGCAAGGCGCAGGTAAAACAACCTCCGTTGCTAAGTTGGCAAAATTTTTAACCGAACGAGAAAAGAAAAAAGTACTGGTGGTCAGTGTCGATGTCTATCGCCCAGCAGCCATAAAGCAACTTGAAACCTTAGCCAAAGAAATTGATGTTGCTTTTTTCCCTAGTGATGACAAACAAAAACCTATTGATATAGCTACTGCTGCTGTTGATCATGCGAAGAAAAACTTTTTCGATGTACTTATTGTCGATACCGCGGGTCGTTTACATATAGATAAAGACATGATGGCCGAGATTCAGCAGCTTCATGCCGCCATTAATCCGATAGAAACCCTCTTCACTGTTGATGCCATGACAGGTCAAGATGCGGCGAATACCGCCAAAGCCTTCAATGAAGCTTTACCGTTAACAGGTATTATCTTAACCAAAACCGATGGTGATGCCCGTGGTGGTGCAGCGCTTTCTATTCGTCATATTACCGGTAAACCTATTAAATTTATGGGCGTCGGTGAAAAAATTGAAGCGTTAGAGCCTTTCCATCCTGATCGTATTGCCTCGCGTATCTTGGGTATGGGTGATGTGCTCTCGCTGGTTGAAGAAATAGAGCACAAGGTTGATATAAAACAAGCCGAGAAATTAGCCAAAAAAGTCAAAAGCGGTAAGGGTTTTAACTTAGAAGACTTCCGTGACCAGCTCGTGCAAATGAAAAATATGGGCGGCATGATGGGCATGATGGATAAACTTCCAGGCATGGGCAATATGTCGGCTAAAATAAAAGATCAAATGGATGACAAGGTAACCGTGCGCATGGAAGCCATTATAAACTCTATGACACCGGGCGAGCGTGAACGTCCTGATGTTATTAAAGGCTCACGTAAACGTCGTATTGCGGCTGGATCGGGCACTCAAATTCAAGATGTGAATAAATTACTTAAGCAATTTACTCAAATGCAAAAAATGATGAAAAAAATGTCAGGCAAAGGCGGCATGAAAAAAATGATGCGCAGCATGCAGGGCATGATGCCACCAGGTGGCATGGGCGGCGGCGGTATGGGTGGTATGTTCGGCCGTTAATACACATTTTTTAAAATAAAAATGATGCACTTGTACAACATAAGGCAAGGTATGATGCCACCAGGTGGCATGGGCGGCGGCGGTATGGGTGGTATGTTCGGCCGTTAATACACATTTTTTAAAATAAAAATGATGCACTTGTACAACATAAGGCAAGGTATGATGCCACCAGGTGGCATGGGCGGCGGCGGTATGGGTGGTATGTTCGGCCGTTAATACACATTTTTTACATAGTTAATTATTCTATTAAAGGTCGCATTTGCGGCCTTTTTTATTTTTTAGGGTTATGCAGTTAGCTCAGCACGTCGTTGTAAACGTCATCTTCGAAGTCTCTGATCGAAGATCCATTGCTTTTAGAGGCAGGATCTACTATTGACACCACGGGGATGACGAGCCTGAACCATGTGCATAGGCACGTTATTCTATTTAATTCCCTTGCTATAGTTGTTCATCTTTAGCCTTCGTTGCTATAAATCAATAAAAGTAACATTAATTCACATCTTTATGAGATTTATTCGCATTTGTGTTTAGACTTGTGTATTATGCGGGCAATTAAAAAATACAAAATAGCTCGACACTTTAATGGTATGTCTCTCATCGCGAAATACTTTGAGATAACAAGTTAAGGTCGTATTGAGCACAATTGGAGTAGTAATGAAATTTCAAAGAAAAGCACTCGCTATAGCCGTTATGGTAGCAACTTCAGCACTAAGCGCTTGTTCAAGTGACGATATTGAAGAAATAATCAACCTGGCACCTACTGAAATTAAGCTAGAGGCATCTTTTGTTTTACACGATGGTGAAGTAGGAATTGTTGTCGATGAGAATGAAGTAGGTGCGGATATTGCTACTCTAAAAACCATTGACTTAGATATTGAAGAGTCATTTTCATATGTCACTGATAATGAAAATTTTGTTATCAAGGGTGACAAATTAAAGCTTGCTGATGGGTACGTTCTAGATTATGAAAAAGAACAAAAAGTCACATTCAATATCACAGTAACTGATAAAGATAGCAATGAATATACACAGGAAGTAACAATTAACGTAAGAGACTTGTTTGAACATGTCCCTAACTACTACGACTTTGCTAGCAACTTAGGTAACGAAGACGATAAGTATAAAAAATCTAGTGTTTCATACGGCGGTCAAGTTGCGCGTCATGCATTAATTGCTGAACTTAAGCATTACATTGGTAAAGGTGGTTTACAAGCTGATTTAGATAACGGAGATTTACCGTCTAAAGAAGCAGTTATTGCTAAATTAAATACTTATTTTGACGGTAAGAGTGAAGATTGGATCGATGGTGTTTTTCCAATAACCTTTATTGATGCCAAGCAAAAAACCTTTAGTGATATCTCTTCAGGTCATAAAACCTTAAAAGGTAAGGTTGCTGGTAATGATAACTGGGGACAGTCAAAAGATTGGAATGATGGTGACTTTGCTGGTTGGGGCACAAAAGGCACAATTACGCCAACAGGCTTAATCGAGAGTTTCTTTGAGCAGCTTGCTGATAATGCCATGGAAAACCTAGGTGGTGAGCGTTATGCTCCAGGTACTGACACCAAAATTGCTGTTTACGTAAATTATGACGGTACTGATTTAAACCAATTAATTCAAAAATTCTTATTAATGTCTGTGACTTATGCGCAAGGGACAGATGATTATTTAAATGAAAATAAAGGTTTAAAGGCAGATAACATAACTGGTGATAAGGATGGTGATAAAAATTACACCTCATTAGAGCATCAATTTGATGAAGGATTTGGTTACTTTGGCGCAGCACGTGATTATTTAGCTTATAACGACAATGAAATCGCTGGCAAGGTGTCTTCTGATGAAGATGGTCGTAGTGACTGGAATGGTCAACACGACACAAATGCTGATGGTAAGATTGATTTAATGTCAGAGAAAAATTTTGGCAACTCAATAAATGCCGCTAAACGTGACCGTGGTTCAAAAGATAATGCTGCTGCAACTGATTACACTAAGCAAGCGATGGATGCTTTCTTAAGTGGCCGTAAGCTAATTAATGACAATGCCGGTACGGCGTTAACTGAAGCTCAAATGACAGAGCTTTTAGGCTACCGTGACTCTGCCGTTGATGCATGGGAACGAGCAATTGCTGCAACAGTTGTCCATTATATTAATGACTTACATGCTGATTTAGCTAAAGTAGGTACAACTGAGTTCGACTTTGCTACAACGGCTAAGCACTTCTCTGAACTTAAAGGGTTTGCTTTAGGTTTACAGTTTAACCCGTATTCACCAATTACTGATGCACAGTTCAAAGCAATGCATGTGTACTTTAAAGATGCGCCAGTATTAGTTGGTGCCGCTGATGTTACAGCATATCGAGCAGACCTTATTAAGGCGCGTGATATCTTGCAAACAGCATTAAGTTTTGATGCTGAAAATGTCGCGAACTGGTAGACGTTTATTGTTAGCCTAAGGTATTAAAACCAAGGGCTAACACCTTAAAATTTAAATAAAGCTTGAACAGGGATGTTGTTCGAGCTTTGTTGCGTTTAAATACTTAGTAACTTGCATTATGGTGCAAGGGGCAATTCTTGCCCATGTATAAGTAGAGTAAAGGTAAGATAATCATGAAGTATTCCCAAGCACTTTCTTTAGCTCTTTCATTCAATAAGAAGCTTATTTTTGTGGCACTGGCCTCTGTGTTTCTAGTTAGCGCTTGTGGCGAAGGCAATAGCAACTCTAGTGGTGATGGTTTTAGTAGTAGAACCGTTAATGAAGATAGCGACAGTAATACTGGCGCGGGGGGAGATGACAGCAGTAATGGTAGTAATACTGGCACTGGAGGAGATCCCGCTAATGGAACTGATGATAACAACCAGAGTAATGATAGTAGCTTTGATCAAGGTAAGTTAATTGCCAGTATTGTCGATAAGGTAATCACGCCAACTTACCAAGAATTCTCAACGCTAGCAGCTGCCCAGCAACAAGCGATTAACGTTTATTGCCAACAAGAAGAAGCTCTTGCTGACAATAATGGTAGTGACTCATTAGTGAGTGAAGCCAAAGTATTGGCGAAAGACAGCTGGCGTAATGCCATGGATAGCTGGCAACAAGCGGATATGATGCAATTGTCTCCTCTACTTATTGGTGATGGCGCATTACGTAATAATATCTATTCATGGCCAACACAAAATACTTGTGGCGTTGACCTTGATGTTACTTATTTTAAAGCCGGCACTGTAAATGGCCAGCCTTATGATATTGCTACCCGTACCGCTTCACGTAAAAGCATGGTCGCCTTAGAGTATTTACTATTTAATGACAACCTCACTCATAGCTGTACTGGTTCAACAGTGCCAAGCCAATGGAATAACCAAACCGAACAATACCGTAAAGTCGCACGCTGTGAATATGCCAGTGAAGTGGCCAGTGATATTGAACATAATGCTAATGAGCTATTAACTGCTTGGTTAGGCAGTGATGGTCATGGTGGTTATGCCGCTAAGCTTAAGTCAGCTGGTACCCTAGGTAGTGATTTTGCTACCCAGCATGATGCGGTAAATGAATTAAGTGATGCCATATTTTATCTAGATAAGTCGACTAAAGACAGTAAGCTTGCTCAGCCACTTGGCTTATTTGCTAATGAATGTGGTGCCCAAGCTTGCCCTGAATCCGTTGAAGCAAAATACGCAAATCACTCGATAATCAATATCACTAATAACTTACGCGCTTTAAAAATGTTTATGCAGGGTAGCTTAACTGCTGATGAAGTCGATGCCTTAGGTTTTAGCCATTATTTAATTGACGTTGGCGATAAAGCTACTGCGGATATGATTAATGATTTTGTCGCACTTGCTATTGCAGACACTAATAATTATCAAGAATCACTAGCAACAACGTTAGCCAATGATGCTGATAAAGTATTAGTCACCCATGGTGAGGTAAAAAACATTACCGATAAGTTAAAAAGTGATTTTATTACCAGTTTAGCTTTAGAGTTACCTCAAACCGCCGCTGGAGATAATGATTAATGCTTAATAACACTATTAACAACTTTGCTTTTTCTACCACCGCACTTGCGCTCTCCATTGCTTTATCTACTTGTTTAGTACCGGTATCCAAGGCAATAGCCGCTGATGACATTAATGCTAACAATTCTGCAGATAATGCCCAAACAAGCGCGAGTATTACTGGTAATATTGAGGAAATTGCCAAGGAAGTGAATAAGAAAATTGACTTTGTTGAACGTATTCAAATTATTGGCCATGGTAATAAATTAAGAACCGAAGGTGGCTCAGCCACTTTAATTGCTGAAGCAGAATTAGAGAAATTCAAGTTTGATGATATTAATCGGATTTTATATAACGTCCCAGGCGTTAATATTCGTGAAGAAGATGGCTACGGTTTAAGACCTAATATTGGCTTTCGTGGTTCGACCCCTGAGCGTAGTAAAAAGATTACCGTAATGGAAGATAGTATTTTAATTGGTCCAGCGCCTTATTCGGCACCAGCGGCTTATTATTTCCCTATGATGTCTAAAATGACTTCCTTAGAAGTATTCAAAGGTCCTGCGGCAATAAAATATGGCCCCAATACAGTCGCCGGCGCGTTGAATATGACTACTCGCGCAGTACCCGATGAAAGTGAAGGTATGATAGATGTCGCTGCCGGCAGCGATGGTTATACTAAGGTGCATGGCTATTACGGCGATACCTTTGGCGATCTAGGCGTGTTAATTGAAGCGGTTAATATGCAAGCCGATGGTTTTAAAGAGCTTGATGGTGGCGGCTCTACGCTTTATGGCAAGGGCGATGATAATACTGGCTTTGATAAAAACGATATCATGATTAAGTTTCGTTATGACTTAACTACAGGCAGTGTTGACCATACCTTTGGTTTAAAGCTTTCTTATGCCGACGAAAAATCTAATGAAACTTACCTAGGGTTAACCGACGATGATTTTTATGCCAACCCAAATCGTCGCTATGTTGCTAGTGAGCTGGATAATATGGACTGGCAGCATGAGCAAGTACAGTTTACCCACTTTATGCAAACGGATAGCTTTGATATCACCACCCATGTTTACCGCAATAACTTTAAGCGTTCATGGTTTAAAATAAATGGCTTTAAAAAGTTTGATAATCAATATCGTGATTTGCAAGATATCTTAGCTAACCCTGAAGATGATGCCAATACAGGTTTTTATCAAATATTAACGGGCCAAGTTGATAGTATTGAAGAACATGAGAAAATAATTTTAGGTGATAATGCTCGTGAATATTTTTCACAAGGCATTCAAACCGAGCTTTATTTTGAACAAGTGCTGTTTGGCTTAAATCATAAATTTAATGTTGGTGCCCGTTTTCATCAAGATCAAATTGAGCGTAACCACACGACAGATAGTTTTGTTATGCTTGCAGGTCACTTAAATAGTGATGGTGAAGATCAAAAGGATTCAACCATCAACCGTGAAAAAACCGATGCAATAGCCGTCTTTTTTAAAGACACCATCAAATATGATGCCCTTGCTATAACGCTGGGTTTGCGTGGTGAGTTTATCGATTCTACTTATCAAAATCGTATTGTTGGTAAGGAAGATGACTGGCAAAAGAAAAGCTCTCATATCTGGTTACCTAGTTTAAGTCTTTTTTATACGGTAAATGAAAACCTAGGCTTTCTCTTTGGTGTCCATGAAGGTTTTATTCCTACCAGTCCGAAAGAAGGTCCAGAAACTGAAATTGAAAATAGCGTTAACTACGAAATCGGTGGCCGTTTCTATAAAGGCGACCTGCAAGGTGAAGCGGTATTCTTCTATAATGATATGAGTAATTTAAAAGAGAGTTGCTCATTTTCTACCGCATCATCTTGTGGTGATAGTTTAGACAAAGAGTTTAACGGCGGTGAAGTGGATGTTTACGGTTTGGAATTTTCGACCAGTTATACTGCTAAGCTCAGCGAAGGGTTAGATGTACCCATGTCAATTGTTTACACCTACACGGATTCAGAATTTAAAAACACTTTTGTTTCCGGTTTCAGTATGTGGGGTTCAATTACCGAGGGCGATGGTCTACCTTACCTTGCCGAGCATCAGTTAACCCTTAATTTAGGCTTAACGGCGGAGCAGTGGGATATCAATTTTATTGCTCGTTATGTCGGTGAAATGCAGGAGGTGTCTGGTAAGGCAACAACACCAGAAGGAGATCCTGTTGAAAAAATATATTTAGAAGGGGCAACAACAGAAGCTTATGTGGTGGTTGATTTATCTGCCAGTTATTATCTTGGTCAATACGGTAAGGTTTATATTAAAGCGGATAATATTTTTGATAGCCAAGAAATTGTCAGCCGCAGACCTTATGGTGCTAGGCCGAGTAAACCACAAATGCTGTTTGTTGGTTATCAGTATAACTTCTAAAGGTATGCGGCATGTTTTATCGGTATAATTTACCGCTATAAGTTATCGGCATAAAATACGCCACGCGCTATAAGCGTGTGGTATTTTATCTATGCTTTAGGTCTTATGGGTTAAATCAAGGTGGGCTTTGCTGCTTTGATTTATGTTAGCTTTAAGATTCACCCGTCATTTAAAATAAGGTTAGCTGGTTTTGTTAGATTTTTTATCGGTTAATATCGCAGAGCTCAGCCAATATTTTTTTGATGCCAATAAACGTATTTATATTGTTTATTTACTTTCTGCTGTAGCATTAGCTATCCCAGTATATTGGCTTAAATTCTCTCGTTTTTCCCTGCTGCCATTCTTACGCTTTGTTTTTCCAAAATCCATTTATACGCATAAATCGGCACGACAGGATTATGTACTCTTAGTGGTTAACAAGCTGATAAAATCGGCACTTTTTCCACTGGTTGTTATCACCATGGCGCCCATCGCTATTGGTGTTTCATCTGCCATAGAGGCTGTCTTTGGCTATATTGAGCCGATTGCTTTATCTAGCGCTGCAATTATAACTATATTCACGGTATTACTGTTTTTGTTTGATGATTTTACCCGTTTTTTATTACATTATATTTTGCATAAATTTCCCTTGTTATGGGAGTTTCATAAGGTACATCACTCAGCTTTAGTACTAACACCCTTTACCATTTATCGCAGCCATCCCATTGAAAGCTTACTGTACGCCTTTAGAATGACACTAACACAAGGTTTTGTGGTCGGACTCTGTTATTACTTTTTTGGTCCGACATTAAAGATGTACGATATTTTAGGGGCTAACGCATTGGTTTTTTTGTTTAATTTATTTGGCTCAAATTTACGCCATAGCCATATTTGGTTAAGCTGGGGCGATAAAGTGGAAAACTACTTGATAAGCCCAGCTCAACACCAAATACATCACAGTGATAACCCCAAGCACTTTGATAGAAACTTTGGCGCCGCCCTAGCTGTTTGGGACAGACTTTTTTCTTGCCACATTAAAGCCTCACAAGTGGGCAAAATTACTTATGGCATTAGTGTTAATCACAAAGGGCACAACAGTTTGCTGCAAATCTATTTTGAACCTTTCAAAAAGGCGGCTCAAAGCCTCTTACCTAAGCGATAATGAAGCAGGTGATGTTTAACTGCTTGTTAACTATTTTCTTCTAGGCTAGCTATACTTGTTTACCAGTCACATAATTTAGCAGTGTTTATCGCGTTAAACGCTTAGCTAATTAACGTGCTCGGGCGGCAGCAAGCTCATTGTTTACTTAGGTTATTAAACTATGCAGATAAACTCTGCAATTAAACTCTAGGCTTTAGTTATGGACTTTAATTGAGGTACTCGACTATATGGCTAAAAACAATGCTCGTAAAAATATAACTCGTCTACCAACGGGCAAGTCTGAAAATGTCGGCTTTTTTAAACGTTTTGCTTTTGCCTTTGAAAGCGTGTTTATTATCCTTATTACCGCAGGGTCACTTTGGCTAACGCGCTTGCTAGATGTGCCTGAATTTGTCAGACAATTATCTAGTCAGCAACAACATTGGCGATTAGATGAAATCATTACCCTAGCCAGTGTTACCGTGCTTGGCTTATTAATATTATTGACTCGCTATAGCTTATATTTGCGAAAAATAATGCAGCAAAAATTTATTGCCGAAGAAGAAATTAAACGCCTGGCCTTTTTTGATAGCTTAACTAACCTACCTAACCAAGCACTTTGCCACGATCGCTTGCAACATGCTTTATCCCGTGCCGAAAGAAATAGCACGCCAATAGCGGTGTTATTTATTGGCATTCAAGACTTTAAGGCTGTTAATGATAAACAAGGTCATGAGGGGGGCGATAAGTTACTGCAACAGGCCGCTAAGCGTTTATCAAGCGAGTTACGTTCAGGTGACACTTTAGCGAGAATTACCGGGGTGGAGTTCCTTATTATACTTGAATCAATGTCGCCCACCGAGGATATAAACGCTTTTGCAGCTAAGTTAATTGTCAAACTGGCTAAGTGCTACCGGATAGCTATGCAAGAAATGTATATAACCAGTAATATTGGTATTGCTGTCTATCCAAATGATGGCGAGCATAGTAAAGAATTAATTAAACATGCCGATACTGCGATGTGTTTTGCTAAGGAACAGGGCCGTAATAGCTTGGCTTTTTTCTCTAAGGAGCTGCAAGAACAAGTCAATACCAAGAAAAAAATTGCTGAACAATTACTTGATGCCATGGACAAGGAAGAATTCACTTTACACTACCAACCCATAGTATCAACTGCCTCAAATGAAATCATTGCTGTTGAAGCATTATTGCGCTGGCATAATGACTTACTCGGTGATTTGGCCCCCGATGTATTTATTCCTATCGCTGAGGAAATTGGCATTATTACAAAAATTGGTGATTGGGTACTTAACCAAGCTTGTTTACAAAACAAATCTTGGCAGCAACAAGGCTACCCGGGGTTAGTGATAGCCGTTAATATGTCTGTTATGCAATTAAGCATAACGGATCTTTCTAGCACAGTTGCTGATTCGTTAGCGGCTAGTCATTTAGAGCCTCAATATTTAGAATTAGAGTTTACTGAAAATACACTAATGAAAGATGCTAAGCAGTCTATAGTGCAACTGAGGCAATTGAGTACTTTAGGTGTTTCTATCGCCCTTGATGATTTTGGTACCGGTTATTCATCAATAAAATATCTAGCTAAGTTCAAACTTAATAAATTAAAAATAGACGGTATTTTTATAAAAAACATTCCTAAAAGTGCCGCAGATGTTATGGCTACTCGAGCCATTATTGCTTTAGCTCGGCAATTAAAATTACATATAACCGCAGAGGGGGTTGAAACTGCCGAGCAGCGTGAGTTTTTGGCGGTTAGTTGCGTGGACTCTATGCAGGGCTATCATTATAGTCGCCCCGTTGATGCCAAGGCATTTGCACTGCTGTTAAAATCCCCTCCTTGGCTGCAAACTCCCCAAGAGTTAGACTAAGTGTTGAACTAAGGTAGCATCCCTTTTACGTCATATGTTCAAATATATGTAAGCCACTCTTAATGCCTTAGATAAATAAAACTTGTAAAAATCCACTAAAAGCGTAAAATACGCGAGCTTTTCTGTCGCTTGTCGACGGGAAGTGTCTGGAAAATCCGTTTTAACACTTAACATATATAGAGGACGATATGGTTACCATTCGTTTAGCTCGTGGCGGCGCTAAAAAGCGTCCATTCTATCAGGTTGTTGTTGCAGATAGCCGTAATTCTCGCGATGGTCGTTTCATCGAGAGAGTTGGTTTCTTCAACCCAACAGCACAAGGTCAAGCTGAAAAATTACGCTTAGATCTAGACCGTATTACCCATTGGGTAGGTCAAGGTGCTACTTTATCTGATCGTGTGGCTAAGTTAATTAAAGACGCAAAAGCTGCGGCTTAATTGCTTAGTAGGTAGTAGGGGAATTTTGTGAGTAAAGAAGAAAAACAAATCACCTTAGGTAAAATAGGCGCTGTTTATGGCATCAAAGGCTGGTTGAAAATTCATTCATTCACTGGTGAAACCGATGCCATACTTGACTATTTTCCTTGGTCATTAAAATTAGGGAATAAGATACAAACAGTAGAAATTACTGATTGGCGCAAGCATAACAAAGGCCTAATTGTGAAAGTGGCGGGTATTGATGATCGAGATATTGCGCAAGCATTAGTCGGTTCAGAGATACAAACCAGTTCAGCAGCGTTGCCAGAATTATCGCAAGATGATTTTTACTGGCGCGATTTAATAGGTATGTCTGTAGTGACTAACAAAGGTTACGACCTGGGTGTAGTTTCAGACATAATGGAAACTGGCGCTAATGATGTACTGGTTGTGAAAGCTAACTTAAATGATGGTTTTAGTAAAAAAGAGCGGTTAATCCCTTATCTTTTTGAACAAGTTATCGAGTCTGTTAGCCTTGAAAATAAACAAATTTGTGTTGACTGGGATCCAGGTTTTTAACTTGTGACTAGCACTAGCTCTGCTAAAGAGAATAACAAAATGTGGATTGGGGTGATAAGCCTTTTTCCCGAAATGTTTAATGCTATTACTGAGTACGGAGTAACAGGTCGAGCGATTCGTAATGGGCTTATTGACTTTCAGCAATGGAATCCAAGAGACTTTACCCATGATAAACATCGTACCGTTGATGATCGTCCTTATGGCGGTGGTCCGGGCATGTTAATGATGGTGCAACCATTACGCGATGCTATACATGCGGCAAGAGAAGCTGCGCGTAAAGATGCGCTTGAGTCTGGTGATGATGATAGTAATGTCAAAGTCATCTATTTGTCTCCGCAAGGACGAAAGCTTGATCAACAAGGCGTACGTGAATTAGCACAACATAGCCGACTAGTATTTATTGCTGGCCGATATGAAGGCATAGACGAGCGATTAATCGCCTCAGATATTGATGAGGAATGGTCGGTCGGTGATTACATTTTAAGTGGTGGAGAACTCGCCGCTATGACTGTAATTGATGCTGTAGCACGGTTAGTGCCAGGTGTTTTGGGACATAAAGACTCAGCAGAGCAGGATTCCTTCTCTAATGGTTTATTAGATTGTCCTCATTATACTCGGCCTGAGGTAATGACAACTCCTGATGGAGACGTTATGTCAGTACCTAAAGTGTTACTGAGTGGTAATCATGAACATATACGCTTATGGCGACAAGAGCAATCTTTGCTAAGAACGTGGACTAGAAGACCCGAATTATTAACCAACCTAGCTCTGACAGCTGAGCAGGAAAAAGCACTCGCTTTAATTAAAAAACAAGCGAAGCAATCCACTTAGACTGTGCACACTAGGAAGAAGGTATTATGAGTAAAATTTTAGACATGCTCGAACAAGAGCAATTGAAAACTGATCTACCAACATTCGCTCCGGGCGATACTGTTGTAGTTCAAGTAAAAGTTACTGAAGGTGAGAAATCACGTCTTCAAGCATTTGAAGGTGTAATTATTGCTGTTAAGAACCGCGGCTTACATTCTGCTTTTACTGTGCGTAAAATTTCGCACGGTATTGGTGTAGAGCGTGTATTCCAGACACATAGCCCAATTGTTGACTCTATTGAAGTCAAACGCCGCGGTGATGTACGTCAAGCTAAACTTTACTACTTGCGCGAGCTATCTGGCCGTAAAGCACGTATTAAAGAGAAATTGACTAAGAAATAGAAATATTTTTTATACATTTTTCTGTAAAGAAAGTTTGAAAAAAAGCCTGAATAATTCGTTATTCAGGCTTTTTTGTTTTTTAGCCTTACTAACTCCCATTGAACCCTGAACCTTCAGTTGAAGGGTAATCCGCCCATTTTTAATTTTACTAAGCCAGCGCTCAGTGAAGCATAAGTCTGGTTAAGCTAGCAGTGTCCGATGAAACAGCTCTACCGCCATGCCATAAACACGCAGTGCTAGTTGTGGGTCGTAACGTTCACCTTCATCGCGCATAAATGCATGGGAAGCATTAAATTCATGCCATGCAAAAACATTACCCGAAGCTATTAAGTTCTGGTGTATTTTCATACGGGCTTCAGCAGGAATATGCGGGTCTTGCTTACCCCAAATCATTAATAGCTCGGCTTTAATGTCTTTAGTACGCGTTAATGTGTCATTACCCTCATCACTGGGTAAATCGCCTGAATGGATATCAGTAGCATACAAACAAGCCGCGGCTAATATATTGTCATTTAATGCGGCGCGATAGGCTAGGTGGCCACCAATACAAACGCCCATGGTGCCAATCTTGCCGGTGCAATACTCTTGCTGTTGAATAAAACTCACTAAGGCTTGGGTATCGCTATCATGGTGTTCTAAAGGTTTAGCCCACTTGTCTTGATTGCCTTTATCTTTACCGGCATCGTCGTAGCCTAACACAGTACCAATAGGGTTTAATTCATGAAACACCTCGGGTACCAGCACAACAAAGCCGTGTCCAGCCATTAGTGCCGCGGTTCTTGCTATCGGCGCTGTTTGTTGGAATATTTCAGAGTAAAAAATAATAGTGGGGAACTTACCCTGCGCTTGCGGGCGGTAAACATAAGTACGCATAGTGCCTGTTGGGGTCTCTATATCATGGCTGTGCTGTTGAATGATCATTATTACGTTAATGTCCTTGTGTTAAATTTACGCTTAATTGAAGTTAGTTTACCCTTGAGCTACCTTGAAAAATAGCGTTATTCATGGCTTTTTATTTACCAGAGAAATCCGTTTAAACACGTAAGTTATGCCAGTTATCGATTTTTCTATGGCTTGAGAGTTAACGCGGTATAATAAGTAGTCATTATGTTAGTGTCATTACCTAGCGTAATAATTAACTAACCTTAAAAGGATAAATCATGAGTAAGCAGAGAAAATCATTAGCGAAAGCTAGTAAGTGTGAAACTGAGTTGGGCAGAGGGCAAATCAAAGATAATTTTTTGGCGGCGTTAGTCACCTCGAAGCTTTATAAAATGCAGGTAGTTAAAGCGAAAAAAGGTAAAGGTTCGTATCAGCGAAACGCTAAAAATTTAAGACGAGAGCCTTATTTAATAGTGGCTTAAGGTGTTAACACTAGCCATTATCAAATAAGACTTTCCATCTTTAGTATTATACCCATTTCATTAAATTACCTGCCTATGCACTTGGCTCAGGATCGTCATCCCCGTGGTGTATTAATCGGGGATCCAGTGAATAAAGAGCAATGGATCTTCGATCAGAGACTTCGAAGATGACGTTTACAAAGAGTTCCTGAGTACACAACATAGGCATGTTAAATTATTGCTAGCCCTATTAAATAAGACTTTCGTTACTTGGCCGCGTAAATACGACTGAATGATACTAGCTGCGTTTTATTTCAAGCTATTTTTTTAATACGTTAAGCCAATCTTTAGGGCTCAAATAATCCGCCAGTTTAGCTTCTGCGCTTGCTGCTTCGGGCTGATAATTATATTCCCAGCGGGCAAGAGGTGGCATCGACATCAAAATTGATTCTGTTCTTCCGCCGGACTGCAAGCCAAATAAAGTGCCTCTATCAAAGACCAAATTAAACTCGACATAGCGGCCACGGCGATACAGTTGAAATTGACGCTCTTGCTCACCATAAACATCATCTTTACGACGTAGCATAATGGGTACATAGGCATCAATAAAACCTTGACCAACGGCTTTGACATAATCAAAACAAGTGTCAAAATCCCAGTGATTTAAATCATCAAAAAATAGTCCGCCAACACCACGGGTTTCATCTCTATGTTTTAAATAAAAGTATTCATCACACCATTTTTTATGATCGTTATAAACATTATCACCAAAAGGTTGGCATAAATCGAACGCGGTTTGATGCCAATGTTGCACGTCTTCATCTTTTGGATAAAAAGGGGTTAAATCAAAGCCGCCACCAAACCACCAAACAGGCGTTTCACCTTCTTTTTCGGCGACAAAAAAGCGCACATTGGCGTGCGCTGTCGGCATATGAGGATTTTTAGGGTGGATAACTAATGATACGCCACAAGCTTGCCACGTTCTGCCGGCAAGTTCAGGGCGATGCGCGGTAGCCGAGGGAGGTAATTTATCTCCGGAGACTACTGAGAAATTTACCCCGCCTTGCTCAATCACTGTGCCATTGGTCATTACGCGGGTTCTACCACCGCCGCCTTCTTTGCGCTGCCAGTTATCTTCAATAAAGGTGCCAGAGCCATCTGCGGCTGCTATCTCCTGACAAATCCTATCTTGTAAGGTTTTAAAATAAGCGATGACTTGCGTTATATTGGTTTCGTTATTAGTTTTGTTATTAGGTAGGGCTTGATTAGACATTGTTTGCTTCTTTATCAATGAATTATTGTGCATGAGGTAAGGAGGCGTATTGTAGATAATGGCTGTCACGGTGTCAAAGTACTATGTCGCTGTTTTTGTTATCACGGTTTATTGGAATTTCAAGCACTAAGTGATGGCCGTTAAGCTATGATTAATTTGGCACGTTAACGGCAATAAACTCTTCAAGCTCTGTTAATAGTTCAGTAAAATTGTCCTTTAGTTTAATCGAGAGTACGTCAATATCACCACAGTTATTTTCCTTAACATCTAGCTCAATCTCAAGGGCGCATTGGGCCAGCTTTGTCGCTTCAAGATTAGCACTAGAGCCTTTTATTTTATGAGCGATAGCTGCAATTGATTTTATCTCTCTTGCGCTAATCGCTTGGCTTAACTTATCTATTTCATCAGGCATATCTTGACAATACATAGCCACTATACGCTCAGCTAAAGGCTGATTTTCCCCGACCCTTTTATAGAACCCGGCTTTACCCCAAACATTATTGCTTATACTTTCATCCACTGCTTTTATTGCCTTATTTTTGTTGGTAATATTTTGCTCTGTTCTTCTGGGTATGACTGCTTCAAGCTGCGCTAAGGGCATATTTAGTGCTTTTAGTAGACTTTTTTCTAGGGCAATAATATCGACTGGCTTAGTTAAGTAGTCATTCATACCGGCAGCAAGGCACTTTTCTCGGTCGCCACTCATGGCGTTTGCCGTCATAGCAATAATATATATATCTTTATAATCATGTTGGGATTTTCTGATAGTTTTAGTGGCGGTATAACCGTCCATTACCGGCATCTGACAATCCATGAGTACTACATCAAAATAGCCTTTTTCTAAGCACAATAGCGCCTTTTCACCATTATTGGCTATCTCAACTTGAGCGCCTAAATTTGTTAATAGAGTCTTGGCAACAACTTGGTTGATGGCGTTATCTTCTACTAATAATATACGCGTAGATTTAGGCAAAGGTTTCATCGTTATCGGCTTACTGATATTTTTTATTGGTAGAGTCAGTTGCTGACTTGTGGCTTTATCGTCATTTAACACCTGTACTAGCGCTTTTGCTAAATCTGCCGTGATAACAGGTTTAGGCAGACTGAAATTAAAGCCTATATTAGCAAAATATTGTCCATCTCCGGGTCTCGCTAGGGAAGTAAGCATTATAAGTTTTAACTGTGCTAACTGTTTATCGGCTCTTATTTGTTGACCTAGTTGCGCGCCATTCATGTCAGGCATCTGCATATCTAAAATGGCAATGTCAAAACTTTTATGGCCATCATTGCTTAAGTCTGCAGCCAAACATGATAGCGCAGCTTTAGCACTGTCTGCTTGACTCACCTTAGCTCCCCATAATTTTAGTTGGCCATCTAATACTTCTCTATTGGTTTTATTATCATCAACAATTAATATTCGATAAGCTGATAAGTCTACTTGTGGCAATTCGGCTTTAATATAGTCGCAAGCCTCTAATAACAAAGTAAAACTAAAAGTACTGCCTTGGCCTGGTGTACTCGTTACTGTGATGTCGCCCTTCATTAGTTGGCATAATTTTTTAACTATGGCTAAGCCCAAACCTGTGCCACCGTATTGGCGCGTCGTTGAACTATCTTCTTGAGTGAAACGTTCAAACATAGAATCTAATTTATGCTGCGCTATACCTATGCCGGTATCGCTCACTGAGCAGCTAAACTGTAGATTTTTTTCATCAATCATGGCTATATTAGTACTAATAACCACTTCACCTTGAGCGGTAAATTTAATGGCATTATTAATTAGATTGCTCAGAATTTGTCTGATCCTATGTGGATCGCCTCTGGTTACCACATGTTTTAATTGCGAGACGTCAACGATAAGCTCTAAACCTTTCTGATGAGCTATATGTGCCATAGTTGCACTAAGGTTGGTAACTAGCTCAGCTAAAGGTATTTCTACCGACTCAATAACTAACTTATCTGCTTCAATTTTTGAAAAATCAAGAATGTCGTTAATTATATTTAACAATGAACTGGCACTAACCGTGGCAAGGTGAGCATGATGATTTTGTTCATGGGTCAGTTCACTTTGCTTTAATAAACTCAGCATACCAATAACACCATTGAGCGGGGTGCGAATTTCATGACTCATAGTCGCCATAAAATCTGCTTTAACTTGATTACTGCTAACTAACTCTTTTGCCTTATGCTCTAACTGCTCAATAGCTAAGCTCATTTCCTCATTGGCAAAATTGACTTGCTCTTGCTTGTTCATCATTTCTATATTTGAGTCGGCCAGTTTTTTTGCATCTTTTTTAATACGACTAAAAAAGATGAACAGCACCAAGGTAATAAGAGCCATCATGGCAAACAAAACGATAAAGGTGGCTTGCAGTGACGATTGTGCGGTAAATTGGGCTTTATCAAGGGGTAAAATTACTTCCATTACGCCACGAACATCACCTATCTGCCAGTCATTTTTCGGTGTTTGAGCATGATTGTTATGGCAATCAATACAACCTTCGCGCATAACATCGGCAATGGCATAACGTATTGACATCTGGCCATCGACCTCCTCAAATCTAAAGAAAGCTTGCTCTGGATTTTTGGTTAAACTATCCCAAGCTTGTTGCGAGAAGTCTTGGTTAAATATGGTTTTATTTTCTTGCTCTCGCCAAGGAAAAGGGTAGCGACTATATAAAAAAGTTTGAGCGCCAGACTGGAACTTACCTATTTCTTTGCCTAAGGCCATGCTTAATGTCGCCGGCAAAGGAATGGCATTTTTAATGTTCTTGTAGTCGTGGCTGATGGTAATATTTTGTTTTATTGCGATGTTCACCACCTCATTAGTATAAAGGGTGCGAAAGGCGGATAAAGCTTCTAAGTAACGCTGTGCATTTAATTGCGAGGTATGGTTGGTCAATGATTTTGTTGTGCTTGCTATAAACAAATAGGCGCTGACTATGCCGGTAACCATGAGTAATACCGATATTTGCAGGGAAAAGCGAATAATGAATTCACCTATTTTAAAGCGAAGAGTCGTCGGGTTTCCTTGCAAGTTATCTCTCATTTCACCTAAGTTCATTTAAAATTTTCAGTACCGATGAATAAATCATGCCTTATGTATAGCTTATTATTACTTTTATCTCACGCTATTTTTTAATCCTCTCGCTAGGCGTTTGTTGCTCATTGATTCTTAGTCATCGTTTCGTTATTTTTCAAAAAAAAAGTGATTAAGTTCTATTGCTAATTGAAGGGCACATGTTTTTCCGTCTCGTCCAGCAAGGCGTTGATGCCAACGTCGGTGTTGAACACATCGAACACCAGCTCCATGATAAAAGGTGGTCATTAATACTGCTGGCTTATTCATATATAGACTCATCAGTAAGGTGCTACTTGGTCTACAACAATTCTACGAGAAGAGATAAAATGCAAATACAATTAAAAAAATATTTCATGTAAGTATAGTTGCTGGTGGATTAGCGTTGGCTGGTTGTGGTGGCGACATTAATGTTACGCCGACAGTAAATGACAATAGTATTGATAACAGTACCAATAATTCTGGTAACACCACGAATATACTGCGCGGTTTAAATGCAAATGCTTTTAGTTTGTGCTCTTTAGTTTGTACTATATGATGGACTTGTTAATATAATCCTCATCGGATTTACTTACCCTTCTAAAAACAAAAACAAAAACAAAAACAAAAACAAAAAAAACAGGTACTAGATAATGAATTTTTTTATAAAAACACTGTTCACCTTGATGCTTTGTCTGCCAGTGATAAGCTTTGCTAGTATTTTTGATAGGGGAGAGCGAGTAACAATAAACTCTATCGTGTTAGGCGAACAGCGTGAATTACAAATATTACTACCGGAAAATTATCGTAGTGATTTAAAAAATACTTATCCAGTTATCTACTTGCTCGATGGTGACTATAACTTTCATGGTGTTTCCGGCATGTTGGATCTTTTGGCGAATAAGGGTCAGCTTATTCCTAAAGTTATTCTGGTCGGCTTGGCTGATCAAGGTACTGAAAAATACCGACAGTATATGACCCCCAATAACTCTACTTCGCCGGTAAAAAATAATAAGGGTGCAGCAAAAGAGTTTTTGGCTTTTTTAAACGACGAAGTACAACCTTATATCAATAAAAATTACCGCACGGCTAAGCATTCAACCCTAGTTGGTCATTCAATCGGAGGTTTATTTGTGCTCAACACCTTACTCGAAGCGCCAGATTCATTTAATAACTATGTCGCTATTAGTCCAGGAGTCTGGGTATCGGATAGTGCCATCGTTGACAAAGCAAAAGAGAAATTAGGAAAAACTGAGCATCAAAATATAGCCTTATATTTATCGCTAGCAGATGAGATGGAAATGGGGCAATATGCCTTTATTAATCAACTAGACTCGAAGCCGTTAAATAATTTGCAGTGGAGTTTCAAGCATTACCCGGATGAAAATCATATCTCGGTTGGTTTAATTGCACTACGTGATAGTTTAAAAGCCATATTCAAAGCTTGGTATATTCCAGAAAGCATTTTAGAGAAAAATGAGCCAGAGCAAACGGTTAAACATTACCAAGATATTCAAAAACTATTTGCGATGCAGCAGCCAATTCCAGCAGCAGTGGTTCATCTATTGATCCGTCAGCACTATAGACAGAAAAATGCCGATGCCCTACCTCAGTTTATTGCTGACACGATTAAAAGTTCTCCCGCATCGAAACAGGTATTGATAACCAAACAAGCCTCTTTTGTTAGCTATTATGACTCACCTGAAAGCGCGCTTGCTTTGTTAAAAGCCAATGAGGCGGAGTTCGTCAATAATATTGATTACTTAATGGCAATCGCCGATCTTTATCAGCAATTAAAAGATAAAGCAGCAGCTCAACAGTATTATCAAAAAGCAATGCAACTAGCTAAAAAACAAAAGGTTAATCAATGGCAGTTAAATATTATTCAAGCCAAGCTGGTTTGATTAAAAATAAGACATTTATGCTTCGTTGTTATACCCTTTAGCCAATAGTTTTTGTCCATAAAATCGGGGGAGCCCTTTACTACCAAGTCGCTGACATCCATAAATCCGCTGAGCTACTTGAAAATAAAAGTGTTATTTTTGCACGTAAACCGCAGTTGGCCGGCAAAATGCCAGATCCCATATCAAAAAAGGCTGACTGTACTATGTGTGGCAGAATGAAGATTGAGAGTAAACACAGTAAAATTATTAGCGATTTCTTCGGCTGTAAATTTAGTGTGCCAGCAAACAATAATCTCAGCCCAGGCCAAAACGTAGCAACGCTCATTAGTAATGATGCCAACAAAGGGGAAAATCACGACTCAAATGAACAGATAAGTTATCAGCAACTTGATGCCAATTGGGGCATGCAGCCAAGTTGGTCAAAGCGATTACTTATTAATGCGCAAAGTGAAACTGTGCTAACTAAAAATACCTTTAAAGTCGCGATTAAAACACATCGATGTTTAATCCCTTGCTCTGGTTGGTATGAGTGGCGCACTGAAGGAGGTAAGAAGCAAAAGTATCTTTTTAGCCATGTTAATGAAGAGCCATTTTTAATGGCGGGTATTTGGTACCTCAATAATAGTGAAAATCAAAGTAACAGCCAAGGTGACAAACAAGGGAATAGTCCCGAAGCAAAGAGACAATTGCTGACACTGACAACGGCACCTAATGCCAAGTGTGCTGACTATCACCAACGCATGCCGGTAATTATATTACCCCAGTATCGCGACTTTTGGTTTCAAGCACCTGCAGAACAACTAGTACCATTATTTCAAGCCATCGATGAAAACTATATCAAAGTTACTAAGGCTTAATCGTATATTTTATAATTCTTTAGCGCAATTGAGCATGCAGCAACAAAACTATAAAGTGGCACTGGTCTACTTAAACAAGTGGCGTGACGCACGCTCTCAACCGCTAAAGGCTCCAAAAGAATTAACCGGTACTCAAGAAATGTTACTTGCGCAAGTGTTTTACCAAGACAACGATTTTGTTAATAGCTGAAAACATATTGCTCAGGCGATAAATTTAGTTGAGGCGAAGAATAAATTACCGAAAGAAAATTGGCTTACTTTACAACGCGCGTCGTCTTACCAGTTAAAACAACCTGAGCAAGTATGTTGAGCGAGAGCAGAAAAATCATCAGGTACAACTAGCCATGCTTAATTAGGTTTAATGTCTAGCTACTTTGTGATTAACAATATAAAAGCGCTTAAGGCGCTTTTTATTTGCCACTTAAGCCATAACTCGGTCATTTACACCTATTCATGAGATCTAAGAACGATTTGACTGCTTTTTATAGGTAGTAACAGTATTAACTTGCGCGCTAATGCGGTAACGTCAGCATCTTAAATTAAAGCAAGGTCAGGTTATGGAACAAGTTATAGAAATGGATGAATCAATTAATATTTTTGGTGAAGCGCTAGAAGACTGTAGTGGTGATCCGGTAACCGGTTTTTTTCGCGATAATAAATGCAATACCTGTGCACAAGATGTCGGCTCTCATACGGTTTGTATCGAAGCAAGTCAGTCATTTCTTGAGTTTTCACGCTTTAAAGGTAATGACTTATCAACGCCAGTACCAGAAGCTGACTTTAAAGGTATTAAAGCTGGCGATACTTGGTGTCTGTGTGCAGCACGTTGGTTAGAAGCCCATCAAAATGATAGAGCACCACGGGTATATTTACGAAAAACGCATATCAAAGCACTGGAAATAGTGCCTATTGAATTATTAAAAAAATATGCCTTGGATTTAAGTTAATACAACATAAATCGAGCACCTAGCAAGGTCAGCCTAGAAAAAAACACTCTTTGAAGAGAATAAATGAATGAATCAATTTTACCCAGAAATATCGCCATTTAATGACTTCTTACTTGATGTCGATGGTCAACATCAAATTTATGTTGAGCAATGTGGTAATCCACAAGGTCAGCCAGTGCTCTTTATTCATGGCGGACCCGGTGGCGGCTGTTCAACCAATGACAGACGTTTTTTCGATCCTGAGCAGTATCATATAATTTTATTTGACCAACGTGGTTGTGGTCGTTCATTACCTCACGGCTGTTTGGATAATAATGAAACTGATTTTTTAGTGGCTGATATAGAAAAAATTCGTCAGCACTTACAAATTAAACAATGGCATGTATTTGGCGGTTCTTGGGGCTCAACTTTATCCTTAGTTTATGCACAAGCTCATCCGGTCAGTGTTAAAAGCTTAGTGCTACGTGGTGTTTTCTTAGCTCGCGATGTCGATACTAATTGGACCTTCTCAGGGGGCGGTGCCACGCGTATCTTCCCTGATTATTGGCAGGAGTATTTAGCTGTTTTACCGCAAGGTAAAGCGCAAGCGAATGTTAAAGCGGCATACAAAATGTTAGTGGGCGAAGATAAAGTACTGGCGCAAAAAATTGCCACTGCTTGGAGTATATGGGAAATTCGTTGTTGTACTTTAAAACCAGATCAAGCCTTTGTTGATGCAGCAACCGGTGATAAACATGCTTGGACACTCGCTCGGCATGAGGCGCATTACATGGTGAATGATTGCTTCTTGAGTGACAATCAAATCTTAGCGAACTGCGATAAAATACAAGATATTCCAACGGCTATAGTCCATGGTAGGTATGATATTGTTTGTCCTGTTGATAATGCCTGGTTATTGCACCAAAAGTTACCTAAATCAACCTTGGTTATTAGTGAGGCTTCAGGCCATGCTTCAGTTGAACCTAATACTAAGCATCATCTTATTGCCGCTACCCAGGCAATGTTATCGCTATAAAGTTATCCGTTTAAAGTGATCACGGTAAAATAGCCATAGTGGCAACAACAGCAGGTTTTTTACTTGTGTTGCCATCACTATCTCGCTACTTGGGTGAAAGTAACGTAAAATACTGGCATTGATTTATTTACACCTATGCTCGTGTTATAAACGCGGGTAATTGTAGCCATAGACTTAAGGCCAACCATGAAAAAAACATTTGAATTAACCCACCCGAAAGTAAAGCTTGAAAGACGTGTTGATGCGGTAAAGAACGAGGTTAAAAAATACCTCAAAAGAGAACGCAATAAAACCTTACCAGCCGGCGCTGATTATTGGGACTTTGATTGCCAATTTGGTAATACCAAAGAAGAAGCAGAGCCAGTGCAATTGTCAGACATTAATAAACGCATTGATCAAACTCAAGTTGACGGTTTAACGTCATTTTATATTGAGATCATAGCAAAAGAAGGTATTAGAACCTTCACCCCGAGAGACGAAGCTGATATTGATCTTGATGACGAATAGTTAGTCGTATAATATTCATTGATAAAACCGAGCCATGTGCTCGGTTTTTTTATGTCTAAAATTTCTCTGCAGTATGGTTCACTAACTAAAAGTATTTGCTAATCTGTAAACTAGCCTGAAGATTAATCGTAAAAATCACCTGACTTATAGGCGGGTGCTATTTTTTTCTGTTCTACTGTATAGCAATGACAGCGTTGTCATTGCTTATTTTCAATGTTATGGTGATTGGCTAGCTAATTTTTTTACCTTTACTCAGAGAAAACAATAAAAAATATAGAGTAAAAACGTAAATTAAGACTAAAGCCGTATAGGCAGAGTGAATTAAAAATTCTAGCATGTTAGTTATCCAATTATCTTCAGCGGTAGAATGCCTGAAAATTTAATTACTGGAAATAGAGAAAATAATACGTTAAAACTAGCTGCAACTAATTAGCTTCAAATAAAGTTATAAATAATAGCCAAAGAATATTGAACCTTGCTATAAATAAAAAATATAAAGCACTAATATAAGAAAATTATAAGAAAAAAATTAATAAAACATTTCAAGTTAATCACCTCAAGTTAAGTCCGAAGGAAGAGAGAATGAAAGAATTAAAATTACGTTATCCAGTATCTGATAAAGCTAAAGCGCATACGCATATTGACGCCGCTAAATATGATGCCATGTACAAAAAATCAATTGAGCAGCCTGATGAATTTTGGGCTGAGCAAGCGAAAGAGTTTATTGATTGGTATCAACCATGGGACAGCGTAAGTAAAGTCGATTTAAAAAATTCTGAAATTAGCTGGTTCTCGGGCGCTAAACTAAACGTCAGCTACAACTGTATCGATCGCCATTTAGCGACTAAAGCCAATGATACCGCCATCATTTTTGAAGGTGATGATCCTAATGATGATGCAAAAATTACTTATCAAGAATTACACGACCATGTCTGCCGTTTAGCTAACTTATTAAAAGAGCGCGGCGTTAAAAAAGGTGACCGTGTTTGTATTTACATGCCGATGATCCCTGAAGTGGGTTATGCCATGTTAGCCTGTGCGCGTATTGGCGCCATTCATTCCGTTGTTTTTGGTGGTTTCTCTACCGAATCCATTAAAGCCCGTGTCCTTGATGCCGATTGTAAAGTTATTATCACTGCCGATGAAAGCCTTCGTGGTGGCAAGCGCATTCCATTGAAAGCCAATGTTGATGCCGCGGTTAAAGATTGCCCTAACGTACACTCAGTGATTGTTGTTGCCCGTACTGGCGGCGACATTGCTTGGAATGAAAAAATTGATATTAACTACGCAGAAGCCGTGGCGAAATTGCCAGCCATATGTGAACCAGAAATTATGGATGCGGAAGATCCATTATTTATTCTTTATACCTCAGGTTCAACCGGTACACCAAAAGGTGTAGTACATACTTGTGGTGGTTACATTCTTTATGCAGCCATGACCCATAAATATGTTTTCGATTACCAAGAAGGCGAAATTTATTGGTGTACCGCCGATGCAGGTTGGATCACGGGTCACTCATATATCTTCTATGGCCCGTTAGCTAATGGTGCAACTACCTTAGTCTTTGAAGGTGTGCCAACCTATCCTGATGCGGGTCGTTTCTGGCAAGTATGTGAAAAACATAAAGTGAATATATTTTACACCGCGCCAACCGCTATTCGCGCACTAATGAGTGTTGGTGATGACTTAGTTAATCAAGCTGATTTATCGTCATTACGTTTATTAGGTACAGTTGGCGAGCCAATTAACCCTGAAGCATGGCATTGGTATTATGAAATTGTTGGTAAGAGCAACTGCCCCGTTGTGGATACGTGGTGGCAAACCGAAACTGGCGGCATCATGCTCACTTCATTGCCAGGTGCTGTTGATATGAAACCAGGTTGTGCGGGTAAGCCATTCTTTGGCGTACAGCCAGCGTTATTTGATAAAGAGGGCAATACCCTAGAAGGTGAAAACGCAGGTTTATTAGTGATGACGGCAAGTTGGCCGGGACAATTACGTACCGTTTACGGCGATCATAAGCGTTTTTATCAAACCTATTTAAGCCAATATCCAGGTAACTACTTTACTGGTGATGGCGCGAAACGTGATGAAGATGGTTTTTATTGGATCACCGGCCGTGTTGATGATGTCTTAAACGTATCAGGTCATAGACTAGGTACTGCTGAAATTGAAAGTGCGCTAGTACTTCATCCTGCAGTTGCTGAAGCTGCGGTTGTTGGTTACCCACATGAAATTAAAGGCCAGGGCGTATATTGTTACGTGACTTTAATGGGTAATGCGACTGAGTCTGACGAATTAAAGGTAGAGCTACGTGAATTTGTTGCTAAAGAATTAGGCCGTTTTGCTAAGCCTGATTATGTGCAATGGGCACCGGGTTTACCTAAAACTCGTTCAGGTAAAATTATGCGTCGTATCTTGCGTAAGATTGCTGAAAACGATGTGGATAGCTTAGGAGATACTTCAACCTTGGCAGATCCAAGTGTTGTTGAAAACTTAATCGCTAAGCGTATTATTCACGGTGGCTAATGGCTAATGGCTAATGGCTAATACCTAGTAAATAAGTAAAAAGCGCCGCAAGGCGTTTTTTTTAACTCTGCCACCCATAATAACTACAAGTAATAATGTCAGGCTAAGCATGGTATTTTTGGTTTGATAAAAGGATCATTTAGAAAGCGAATGGCTTGTCGTAATTTTTTAACTCTGCCACCCATAATAACTACAAGTAATAATGTCAGGCTAAGCATGGTATTTTTGGTTTGATAAAAGACCCATTTATAAAGTAAATGGCTTGTCGTTAGTCGTGTATTATTGATATTTTTCAAATCATTGAATTTTAGCTAAGGTAAACCTGCCACGTTCAGGTAACATAAAATTCATGGCTGATTGATGAAGGGCGTTAAGCGCTATTCAAGTTTTTTGACTCTGCCACCCATAATAACTACAAGTAATAATGTCAGGCTAATCATGGTATTTTTGGTTTGATAAAAGACCCATTTATAAAGTAAATGGCTTGTCGTTAGTCGTGTATTACTGATATTTTTTAAGTTATTGAATTTTAGCTAAGGTAAACCTGCCACGTTCAGGTAACATAAAATTCATGGCTGATTGATGAAGGGCGTTAAGCGCTACTCAAGCAGGCCTTAGCATTGGCTATACCATGAGTGCGTTGCAGGCCAACATGTTCACTGAATTCACATAAGTGCTCAGCTGTGCCGACGGCGCCTGTGAAGATACTTTCAAAATTCGTGGTGAGTTTTAGCCAACTTTCTTCATTGATGTGTAATCTTACAAGAATGTTTGCCGTTTTATGGTTAATTGCACCACGTTTATCAGCGCGAATGATACGGCCTGTTTCATCAACGAGAGATAAGTAGTCTTTTAAGTTGAAGCGAATGCCGGTTGGCTTTTCTTGCTGTTCATTGCCAGTAAAAGATAATAACGACGAAGGTTGTTGACCTTTTATCGCTGCTTTTATACGTAATTGAATACTGGTGAAAGCAGACTGCTCTGGTGTAGGCGCGATACCAGCGCGCACTGGGTTTAAATCAACATAAGCCATGCAAGACAATAGGGCACCTTCATCAAGCAGAGCTTGAGATTTAAAGCGTCCCTCCCAAAAATGTCCAGTGCATTGGTCTTCTCGGTTGGCTTGCCGGGCTATTGGCTCGTTCAATGAACGCATAAACCAGCTAATACTCATTAAACGCTGTTTGTAAATATCAGCAGTGCTTTCAACCATAGCCAGTTGAAACTTATCAAGGGCCTGTTTATTGGTATATTTTTGAGTAAGCAATGTACCCTTAAATAACTGATGCCAACGTTCAAGTACCTCCGCCATTGACCATTTTTTTACTTGCTCTACATCAACATGTAAAACGAGATGTAAGTGGTTATGCATCACAGCATGAGCACATATATCGATAGCAAACACTGTAGACAATTGAAATATCCGCTTTTCAATCCATGTACGCCTATGTTCAAAACTAATACCTGTTTCTTTATCGACGCCACACAAAAAGGCCTTTCGTACCGTGCGACTACAAATATGATAATACGGAGTATCTAATAAACTGATTTGTTGTGAACGAGGCTTAGGCATAACAATCACCAAACTTAATAAGGTAAATTAAGCTTAGTTTATTGAGGTGAATAAGCATAAGTTATTATGGGTGGCTTAATAAGAAGGCCACAAAACCTGATGTGAGTCATTCCTGGATTGTGTAAGTTGGGAAGCCATTGCTTATTCATTATTTATTACGCTTATCACTACGGTGATTTTTTTTGTTACCACTCCTTAGCTATTTCTCTTGCGTGTATACAATATACATATATAGTGTTTGTCATCTCAATAATTATAATTTCCCATTTATAAGGTTAAGCATGAACTTAAAGCCAACGTTACTATCATTGGTTATTACCAGTGCCATTTTATCCGGCTGTAATGCCACTATTGATAAACACGTGACTAAGTTACCAGCAACTTCTACAGAGTTAACAACAGCACAAGGCTCTTTAATACCAGTGGCAAGTGTGATCCCACATCCATCAGATATGAGTGTGGACGTTACGGCAAGTGGTCGAGTATCAACGTTAAATAGCATAGAGGTAGTTAAGGTTGGTAAAAACATTCCTTATACCTATAGCTCAGGTCGGGTAAATAATACCCCAGGTTTTGACTGGTACGTCAGTAAACATTTTGCCCTAAAAAGTAACAGGCCAGAAGCTCAAGTACTCTTGTATATGGAATTACTGGAAAGTTCTTTTCCACATTACATCGAACTTTTCGGCATGACACCGCCAGATATGGAAAATAAACGCATGGCAGCCGTTTATGGTTCAAGTAAAAAAGAAACTAAAATATTTGTAACTGACGATAATTTTACCCGAGGCATTAGTGCGGGTGGCGAAGCGATGTTTTATAACCTAGTTGGTTATAGTTTTCCTAGTGCGCGTGAGCAACATCAACGATATATTGTCGTACATGAGCAAGGTCATGTTTTTCAAATGTCGTTAATGGACTATCCAGGTTGGTTACCCACTTGGTTTACCGAAGGCACTGCTGATGCCTTAGCACATCATTATTATGATCCAGAGAAAAAACAGTTAAAAGTGATGGTGTTTGATCGAGCATCACCCATGGACTATGTCCGTCTTGGTTTAAAACAATATGAAGCCTTAAATAGTCCAAGTATTGAGGACATGACTAATAACCCGAGTTTGTATCGTGGTATAAACTTTCTCATTGTGCATTTTATGTTAGACCATCCAGACCGATCACATAAATTTAAAGCGTATCGCGATGAAATGGCGGCAATGCGTCAATCGGATTATGGTAGTGGTAAAGCGTTATCTCATCAGTTGATGATGGATATTTTTGGCGATTGGGACAAGGTAGAAGACCAGTTTGTCGAATATGTTGCCAGCATTGATAAAACATTTAATACCGCTGCTGGGCCTTGGGAACAAGATGGTAATAAGTTATGGGTACGGGTATTAAATAATAGCTACGAACATGGCTCTCCTCGTATGGATGTTCGCTTAAAACCGGGTGAAAAACCTGTCTATAAATCATTTAAATTTGACCAGCCTTTAGCCGAAATGTCGTCATTAATCATTAAACCTGAACGCGGCATTGATAATCCTACCGTTGCGTTAGCGATAGATTATCAGGCTGATCATTTGCATCGTGGCCATGTCGGCATTGGTTTAGGTTTAAAGATCAGTGATGAAAATCAGCAGAGATTAACAGCGGATAAAAAAGTAGGCACATTTAAGCAAAAATCCTATAAGCCTGATGAAGATGAATTGCTGCAAATAAAAATCGTTAAAGGTAATACTATTGTGGTCAATGCGAGCTCATTGGGCGGAGACGATATTCGATACTCTATACCACCGCAGATGGTTGCTAATTTAGAGGCACAATTGCAACCTAAATTAGGGCTTTCGGTTACCATTAATGCTGACCATTTATCTATTTTACTTAAATCGAAAGCTAGCGAATATAAGGTGAATTTTTCCATATCAAATGAGGTGCGCGCTAAGTTACTTGATAGGCATATGGCAATACTGGCTGAAAATGCCGAACATAGACTGACGGCCTTTTTCGATGATGGCAGAGACCTCAACCCAGTGCCTAGAGATTTAACCACTAATCTCGAAGTTAACCCGTGGGCAAACCCTGCGGATCGTGCTATCAGTCGTTTATTTAGAGCGATGTGGCGCTTAGGTGACAAGGTTCCCAATGAGTTATCAGTCATGTATGAATATATGCTTGTTGCCACACCAAAAGACCGTAAAATTCAATTAGCTTCTTTAGCTAAATTGAATGCTGCTAGTACTAGCTTAGTTGCGGCCATTGTTAATTCAGGCGCCACCAAAGACAAGATTAATCATGCGTTAAAAGAGCTTTCTGGTTTGCACCTGCGCTTAGAGTGGCGTCAAGAAAAGGCCAATGGTGAGCAAGTTGTTTCTGCAGTATTGCGTAACCAAGGCGCTTCAGTCGCTAAGGTGAACATAGTGCTAAACCAACAAGGCAATAACAGCTTTACTAAAGAGCTATTGCTAGCAAGTGGCGATAAAACCAGGCAAGACTTAACTACCACGTTAGCGACTCGCACCAGCAAAAAGGCGATAACGGCTAAGGCAAGCGTGGAGTGGCAGGGGCAGTTAATTGTGCTAACGGTAACTCAAGGTGCACGGGTATATCCTTGGTCATCCATGGCAATTGTTGAAGAGGCAAAAGTCATTGGCAATGAAGTGTTTATTACCAGTGAATTTAGAGGGCCACATGCAGGAGAAACTAAAGGTAAAATAATGGTACAAGCGTACCCTTCAGATATTTTTGAAAACTCATATTATGAAGAAGAAATTACCATAGCACCCTACGAAATTCAGCAGTTTAGCCATAAGTTCACCCTAAAATCAGGTGTTAAAAGCAAGCCTAATGCGGTAGATGTTACTTTTGAATTGGTCATTGACGGTGAACCCGTGTTGATCAGTGAAAGATCTGAGATTAAATAAAATAAGCAGCTAACTAACCTTGCTCTAGCATCACGAGGGGGAGGTTAGTTATTATAAATGAGGTAGAGCTTTATTTTGCTCTTCCTCTTCCTCTTCCTCTTCCTATTTGTTTTGGCTGCATTCGTCTTGCTGTTAATGCTGCCAGTTCAGCCTTCAATTTCCTCTTTGAACTGTTCACTAGCTACTGCCTCACTATGAATATTATCGTGTCTATCAGTTAATTTATTGCCCTAATTTAATTTACTCTAAGGCCATTTATTCCTGAGCCAAGTTATTCTCACTTATTACTATTTAACACTATACATAAGTCAAAAAGAGTGTAATTATATCAATACAAATCGCGTAATTAAATCTTTACGATTTCTTGTTTTTGTTTTTGGTTGAGCTGTACCGCTATTCTTCTGCCTTGAATTTCACATGTTTAATCTGTTTATTTAGCTAGCGTACACACTTCAATGCTCCACCTTGTGGTGGAAAATAAATAAATCAAGGAAAAATAATGACCACAGCCAGCAAATTATCAGCAGTACCAACAAGCTCAAATGACATTCATGTTAATGCTGAGCATGTATTAATTACGCCCGAAGCTTTACGTGCGGAATTACCACTTTCTGAAGCCGGTCGTGACTTTGTACAACAATCGCGTAAAACTATTTCAGCTATCATTCACAAGCGTGATCCTCGTTTATTGGTGATTTCAGGTCCATGCTCTGTTCATGATGTTGAAGCCGCTAAAGATTATGCTCGTCAGCTAAAAGCGCTGCAGAATAAACACCAAGGTTCTTTATTTGTGGTTATGCGTGTTTATTTTGAAAAGCCACGTACCACAGTGGGTTGGAAAGGTCTAATTAACGACCCACATATGGATGGCTCGTTTGATGTTGAAAATGGCCTGCGCAAAGCCCGTGAATTGATTCTTTACTTAACAGAGCTTGGTTTACCCTTGGCAACCGAAGCGCTTGACCCTATTAGCCCACAATACTTGGCTGAAGTGTTTAGCTGGTCAGCGATTGGTGCTCGTACTACCGAGTCACAGACTCACAGAGAAATGGCCAGTGGTTTATCCATGCCAATTGGTTTTAAAAATGGCACTAATGGTAGTTTAGATGTGGCAGTAAATGCATTGCAATCAGCCGCTTCGCCCCATCACTTTATGGGCATAAACCGTCAAGGACAAGTTGCCTTGATTCAAACCCGAGGTAACCCGGATGGTCATATTATTTTACGGGGTGGTGCAGCGCCTAACTATGATGCAAAAAGCATTGCCGAGTGTGAGCAAGTATTAGCTAAACAAGGTATTGATGCCGGTATCATTGTTGATTGTAGCCATGGTAATTCGAATAAAGATTACACCCGTCAGCCATTAGTTGCCCTAGATGTGGTTGAGCAAATTTGTACGGGTAATAAATCGATTATTGGTATAATGTTAGAAAGTAATATTAATGCTGGTAAGCAAAGCAGCGATTTAGCCAAAGAAGATTTAGCTTACGGTGTCTCGGTTACCGATGCCTGCATTAACTTTGCTGAAACCGAGCAATTATTAGCCGATATCGATGCACGTCTATCGGCTTGTTTAACCGCGCGCATTGCCTAACGGTTTTTTGCCTACCGGTTCTTTAACTAAGGTATGTAGCTAAGGTATTAAACGCGACATTAGTCGCGTTTTCTATTTTAATTTTGAGCCATAGTATTAAAGAAAAATACTTTAATACTATGGCTTTAGATAAGATGCTTTAGAGAAAATGTTTTATAGAAGAGAGAGCAATGACGAATTCAGATCCCGACTTTGATAAAAAGTTAACCAGCTTACGTGATGAAATTGATGAAATTGATAGTGATTTAGTTGAGCTATTACAAAGGCGACTTAGCGTTACCAGTAAAGTAGGGCAATTAAAAAGTAGTGTTGGTAAACCTATTTATGACCCAGTACGTGAAGCGAGTTTATTTGCTAAAAGACGTTTACAAGCCAGTGAAGCTGGGCTATCTCCTGACTTAATTGAAGATGTGTTACGTCGTTTAATGCGTGACTCTTATGTCAGCCAAGATGCCAGTGGTTATCGCTGTGTAAACCCTGAGTGTAAAAAGATTGTTGTGGTTGGCGGTAAAGGACAGTTAGGTGCTATTTTTGTTGACCTGTTTCAGCGCTCTGATTACCAAGTTGAGATTATTGAGCAAAACGATTGGCCCAACAGTGCGGCTATTTTAGCTGATGCCAGCGTGGTCATTGTCGCTGTGCCTATTCGTCTAACCACCATGGTTATTCATCACCTTAATAACTTGCCAAAAGATTGTATCCTGGCCGACTTAACCAGTATTAAAGAGTCACCTATAGTTGAAATGAAAAAGGCACACTCAGGTCCTGTGGTAGGTTTACATCCGATGTTTGGTCCTGATGTTACAGGTTTAATTAAACAAACCATTATTAGTTGTCAAGGCCGCTACCCTGAAAAATATCAGTGGTTACTCGAGCAATTTGAAGTGTGGGGTGCGAAAATTTACCCGGTTGAAGCCCATGAACATGATCAAGCCATGTCTATGGTACAAGTGATGCGACATTTTTCTACCATTGCTTACGGTTATCATTTAATGGCAGAAGATGTGGATATTGAAAAGTTGCTGGCAATGAGCTCGCCTATTTATCGATTAGAGCTGATCATGGTTGGCCGGTTATTTGCCCAAGACCCGAGCCTATATGCTGATATTATCTTTGCTAACAAAGACAATGTTGCCATGATGAAACGTTTTGCTTATCGATTCTTAGAGTTACTTGAAGATGTCAGTCTTGATGATAAAGATGCCTTTGTTGATATGTTCAATCACGTCTCTGATTGGTTTGGTGATTATGCCGGTGACTTTCTCGAAGAAAGTAAATCCATGTTATTAAAAGCCAATGAATTGAAAAAGCATTAAGCTAGCAAGCGGAGTTATTAATACCGATATTATAGTTATCAGCAAACGCTGGGTTTGCTTGCTAATAACCTAGCGAATACCTCTGCCACTTCAGGGAAACATTGCTTAATTTCTTTTATAAGCTATAAAAATTAATGCAATCCTAAAAATGTTAAGCGTTTGGGCTCATTCAATTTAACTATTGAAAGTTTCCTCGTAGCCATAAGAACAGAGTAAATTTATTTATGATGAATTGTTTTAAGCTGTTTTTTTACTGTGCTTTCTTATGCTTGGCTGCTGCAGGTGTTGCGGCGGAAAAAGATGATTTAACCTCCATCGTTATTGTTACTGGCAGTTATCCACCAGCTATCAACGAGGTTGATGAAGATAAAGGTTATGTATCTAGACTCGTTGCCGATGCTTTTGCTTTAGAAGGCATTAAAACAGAGTTTTTATTTGTTCCCTGGGCACGTGGTTTACGTATGATAAGGCTAGGCCATGAAGCTTGCATTATGTATTACGCAAAAACGCCAGACCGATTGAAATCATTCATTTTTAGTGAACCACTTTTTGCAGAAGAGTGGTTGTTTTTCCATTTGAAAAAGACCCCAGTTGAATGGCAAAAGTTAACTGACTTATCTCGATATATCATTGGGGCAACATTGAGCTACACCTACAGTGAGGAGTTTCATCGGTTGGCAGATCAACAAGCATTAAGTGTTCACTGGGTTGCCAGAGATAAGCAAAACTGGCAAATGTTAATGGCCGGCAGAATTGATATATTCCCCAGTGTCAAAACCGGTTGGTATCAATTGCGGCAACTTTATAGTGAAGCCGCAATAAAGCAGGTTACCACCCATCCTAAGCCCTTAAAGTCACAGTTAAACTTTTTACTCTGTTCTAAAGAGCACCCCAATGCCGAGTACTTCAGAGACAAGTTTAACCAAGGTTTTACTAAGTTAAAAAAATTGCGTCCAATTTCTTATTATATTCCAGATAGTAATGGCGAGAAGTGGCCAGTTGAAAGCAATTAATCAATTACATCACTAACCATAAAAGCTATAAGTTTTTTAGCGGTAAATCATATTATTAGCAAGCTAATTAGGTAGATATTATGAAAAATCTAACAATTTTTTTATTGCCCTTATGCTTTTCTCAGGTATGTTTTTCTACTGAAAAAGAAGAGCTGAGCAACAAAGTAAAGCAACTTGAAATAGAAATACAGCAACTAAAAAAGGCAGTAAATGCAGCGGCTAACATTACTGCAGAAAAAAAAACTGCGGGTAACAAAGTAGTTGCAGAAGACGATGCTGGCATTATTTTGGGTGGCGCCGTTCGTTTTCAATATGTATATGAAGATTACAACGATGCCAATACCAACCGAGGAGGCGATCTAGACTTTGATCTATTTCGCCTTGATTTAAATGGTGCAATTGGCGGGGTGATATTATCTGCGCAATATCGCTGGTTTCAATACATGAATGTTATTCATCATGCTTGGCTTGGTTATGATTTTGATAACGAATGGCAAGGACAAATAGGTATAACACGGGTGCCATTTGGCAACTTAAATTATAACTCTCACAATTATTTCTTTAGTAGTAATTACTACGTTGGTTTAGAAGATGACTATGATGCCGGTATCAAATTTATTAGAAAAACGGCTACACATGATTTACGGCTGGCCTTTTTCTTTACCGATGAAATGGGCGGTATAGATGGTTATGTAGACAATCGAACCGATAGGTATTCTTACGATATAGTTGGTGTACGTGCAAGTGACGAGGGCATTTATCAGCAACCTAGCCTAGCAGCTGCTGAGCACAATACCTTAAGTTTACGTTATGCCTATCAGTTAGCTAATGTTGAATTGGGTTTTTCTTGGTTATCAGGAGACATACGAGATGCCACTTCATCGATAGGTGACCGAACGGCCTTTGCCTTACACACTGACGCGCAATTTAATCGTTGGAATATCAAACTGCAATATACCGACTATGAATATAACTTTGATAGCTACTCGCCATTGTTAGCCGTTGGTGCTTATAGTTTTTATGATTCTATTCCCAGTGAAGCAAAGCTTTATAGCGTTAATATAGCCTACTTAAAGCCGGTCGAATTTGGTCCGATTAGCTCATTAAATTTTTATAACAACTATAACTTAATGACTGATAAATCGGCTGATTTTGACAATGACACTATTATGAACGTATTAGGGGTCGCTATCTCAGCGGGCGGACTTTATACCTATGTCGACCTAGTCAGAGCCAAAAATCAACCCTTTATTGGCGGCACCATGGCAGGAGATAGTAAAGTGTGGCAAACGAGGTTTAATATTAACGTTGGTTATTATTTCTAAAGTGTATTTAAGCTAGTTTTAAATGCCTTTAAGAATGTACCGGTACTATTGGCCATGGTCGTTGCCGCAGAAAAAGTCTACTTAAATTTATTTAACATAATATTAGCTTGGCTAAGGTAAGAAAGAAAAGCGCTGAGTTACTTAAGGTAACTCAGCGCTTTTTTCTTTTAACTAGTACTTAGTTTAACAAGTACTTACTTTAATTAGCGCTTAGCTTAACTCGCGCTTCGATTAAAATATAACTACCAAATTTTTACGCGTTGCTCTGGTGCTAAGTAAAGCTTATCGCCTTCTTTTACCGCAAACAGCTGATAAAATTCAGGGATATTACGGACCACACCATTTACTCGGTACATGGCAGGTGAATGTGGATCGGTACTGATTTGATGTTTTAATGCTTTTTCTCGATACTTTTTACTCCAGCTTTGTGCGTAGCCCAAGAAAACACGTTGTTCGCCGGTAAAGCCATCAATAACTGGCGAAGGTTTATCTGCTAAGGACATTTTATATGCCAGCAGTGAAATACTTAAGCCGCCAAGGTCGCCAATGTTTTCACCCAAGGTAAAAGTACCATTAACATGAACACCTTTAAGTGGTTCAAACTCATCGTATTGGGCCACTAACTTGTTAGTTCTGCTTTTAAACTCCGCTTTATCGGCATCTGTCCACCAGTTACGTAAAACACCATCACCGTCAAAAGCACTGCCAGCATCATCAAAACCATGACCAATTTCATGACCAATAACGGCGCCGATAGCCCCATAATTAACAGCATCTTCGGCATTTAAGTTGAAAAATGGTGGTTGTAATATTGCCGCAGGAAACACTATTTCGTTTAACGGAGGGTTGTAATAAGCATTAACCGTTTGTGGTGTCATAGCCCACTCATGTTTTTGTACCGGGCCATTTTGTTTATCTAAACCCTGTTGGTAAACTACTAAAGCAGAGCGTTTTAAGTTACCAAATAAATCATCTTTTTTGATGGTTAAGGCTGAGTAATCTTTCCAGATCTCCGGGTAACCAATTTTAGTGGTAAACTTAGCTAACTTATCTAACGCCTGCTTTTTGGTTTCAGCTGTCATCCAATCAAGGTTTTCAATGCTAACTTTATACGCTTTGATTAGATTATTCACTAATTCTTCCATACGTGCTTTAGCTTGCGGTGGGAAGTGCTTTTTAACATAAACTTTGCCAACCACTTCACCTATATTTTGATTTACCACACTAACACCGCGGCGCCACATCGGCAGTTGTGTTTTTACCCCACGTAAGGTCTTGCCATAAAATTCAAAGTTTTGTTGGTCTATCTCTTGGGTCAGTCGACTTGCAGTGCTATTAATAACGCCCCACTTTAAGTAGACATGCCAGGTATATATTGGTGTCTCTTTGATGATGTTATTCAGCGCTTTCATGTAGTCCATTTGCGTAATAACAACACCATCGATATCGCTAATGCCAGCTTGTGCTAAGAAACCACTCCAGTTGAAATCAGGCATGATTTTGCTTAACTCTTTGGTCGGTATCTTATTATAAAGAGCAACCATATCGCGGGTTTGCTCTTTTTTCATCTGCTGACTAGCCAATTTGGTTTCTAAGGCAAAGATATCTTTAGCGGCTGCTTTTGGATTGGCTAATCCGGCCAGGCTTAGCATTTTTTCTATGTGAGTAAGGTAACTTGCTCTGAGCTCTTTTGAGGCATCGTCATCTAATAAATAATACTCTCTGTCAGGTAAACCCAAACCTGATTGCCAGGTATATCTCATATAAGAGTTTGGATTTTTAAAATCGACATATTGAGCAAGATTAAATGGAATGGCATAACCGAGTTTATTCGCCACGGCAAAATGTATCGCTAATTCATCGTAATTGCTAATGTTATCTATTTGGCTAAACTCATGATGAATAGGTGCTAAACCAATTTTATTACGGGTATCCCAGTCAATATAAGATTGATATAAATCACCCACTTTTTGCTCATTGGAGCCTTGGACAAAGTCACCACTAGAAGCCGCTTCGATAATCGCTCTAACGTCACTTTGAGATTGTTCGTGCACTATGGTACCTACGCCATAAGATGATTTGTCAGCTGGGATTTTGGTTTGCTTTATCCAATTGCCATTCGCATAAAGGTTAAAGTCATCGCCAGGTTTTACTGTGGTATCTATGGCAGTAATATTTAGCCCTGAAATAAGCACGGGCCCGCTATTCTCATCAATTGATGTATTTAAGTTATTGCTATTATTGCAGCCCATTAACCCTATGAGCACGGTTAAAGAGACTAATGTCTTTTTCATGGTAACGTCCTTTTTGTATTATTATTGCTGGTATAACTATCTATTATTGATAAGTAAGATTAACACTTGGGTAAAATGTTAATCATTGGTAAATAAGATATCAGAAAATGTAAGTTGTCGCCAATTAGGTATTAGGAGGTTTACTAAATAAGTTGTCGGTCAAAGCGAGCGTATTAGCTCAGCCAAAAGTGGCTTATTTCGCCTTGCACTATGCTCAACACTGACATCATGAGGGGAAATATAATCATCTTCACCGTGAAATATTAGGCTGATATTGATTGCATTTTTAATCCCCTCAGTCGATCTAAGTTGTTGTGCTAACGGGAGTTGATTACTGACATGGGCCATTAACTGCTGACCTAGCAAGCTCTCATTCTCGCTTTCACTCTTACTTTCTTTCACGCTCACTATGGTGTTGTCGTTAAAGTGAAAGGGGATATGGCATTTGGCTTGATACCGGTAAGTCTATTGTTGGCTTAAAAGAGGAGCTGATGGCTAAGCAGGTCTACCTGCAAACGGAAATCGAATTTTACAGAGCCAAAGACTTGTCTCGCGAAAACTTACCTGATAATGATTTATCTACTAAAGAGTTCCGTTTTATCCGTTTGGGTTTTGCCGCCATGGATGAAAGGGAAGTTGAACAGGGGCTGACTATAGTGATGAATGTTCTATATAACTTGGCAAGCTAAAAGGCAGATTTATAATAACCTCCTGCGCATTAGCTAATGAGACAGGAAATTATTAAACAAGCTTATATGCTGTCTTAATGTCTTTAGCTTAATGAGTGTGCTGATGTTTGTGCCTATTTTGAGTATCTTGTGAGGCGGAAAAACCCTGATTAATCATAGCGGCTAGAAAAGGTATTGATTGGTTATCACCAACATCAGCATAATCGGTACTTTGATAACTAGAATACTGCTTAAATAGTGCGGTGATTTGTGCCGAGTCAGCGTGGTAATTCGTTAATTTCCATTGGTGAGTCAATGTGCTGCTCTTGGCTTGGAAGAACTTGATCAATTGCAGTTTAGGTAACCACACTAATTGATATTCAGTGTGTTTACTTTTAAGTACATAGTGTTGCTCTAATTGACAGCCCGACTTTTTTTGTTCGACCAGTTGCATCTCCTTGAGTTTAGGCGTTACTACTAATTGAAAAATATTTCGCCACTGTGGCTGATAGCGCAATT
The DNA here is from genome assembly GCF_001444365.1 of Colwellia sp. MT41. Taxonomy (NCBI): domain Bacteria; kingdom Pseudomonadati; phylum Pseudomonadota; class Gammaproteobacteria; order Alteromonadales; family Colwelliaceae; genus Colwellia; species Colwellia sp. MT41. Next base: position 3,218,385 of record NZ_CP013145.1, on the reverse strand, counting down.
CATTGGCCTGATACTCTATGGCATGTTGATATTGTTCAAAGGCTCGGCTTAACGACAAGCGATTAGCATTTAACGACCAAATATCATTAATGCCTTGGCTAATATCTCGTTGTAGCACTTGATTTTTCTGGCGGTGTAATTCAAAGGTTTTTTTCTGTGCTGCTGCCTGCATTGGTGTGTTTCTTCGTCCCTGCTGGCTAACATCATAATAAGCACTGAGTAAGTTGGGCGAAATGTTACATTCACTGGCGCTACTGCTGAACGATAGCGTTAACAGGAATATTGTTGACAGTAATAATACGGTAGTTTTCATAATAAGTTCATTTGATGCTAATAAGGCAGTGAGTAAAATAAAGATAAAGAAGCTGCATGTTTTGTGCTAAACAGGGCAGACTCCTTATCTTTTTAGCGTTGATAGTAAAGATAACGTTGATAAATCCTCGTTAATCCATGGCCATTTCAGCTTTTTTTACCAGGTCAGCGGCATAATCCATTACGTGGAAAATAATACTTTGCTCATTGGTACCGGTAATTAAATGTGCGCCAGGGCCCATGGCATAAATACCGACATCTTCACCTGCATGTGTCTCAGAGCCTCGCGGTACCAGAGTTTCTTGGTGAAAACCGCTAGTATTAGTATCAACTAGGGTAAGATCTTGACGGCCAGTCACTGCATCACCGTTATAACCTGTATCGGCATTAGTTTCAGCGCCTAAATCTCTAAAACCTTTACCGTTGGTGTAACCTAATGTGGTGTAAGGCAGGCCATCACTTGCTAGGCTAGGCTCGGTTTTACCAACACTAATTACCTTGCCTAAAATTGGATTACCACGTTTTGGATAGCCCGCCATAGTGAAAACATGGCTGTGATCGGCCGTTACAATAATTAAGGTCTCTGCAGGGTTGGTTGCCTCAACCGCCGCTTGTATGGCATCGGCAAAGGCAATAGTATCGGTTAATGCCGCATAAGCACTGCCCGCATGATGGCCATGATCTATTCTGCCAGCTTCAACCATTAAGAAAAAACCAGCTTCATTATTATCAAGAATATCAATAGCTTTACTGGTCATCTCACGTAAAGACGGTTCACCTAAAATATCATTTTTACGATCTGCTTCATAGTGCATATGTGATTCATTAAATAAACCAAATAAGTGTGATGTGGTATTGGCATCAACCGCATCAAAGCCCGCTTGGTCAATAACATAACTGCCCGAGGGATATTGCACTTGCCATTCTGCCGTTAAGTCTCGACCATCGGTTCTATCACCTTCAACAGCACTGCTCGCATCGGCGCTATTAAATGCTGCATCATTGGGCAAAAAATGGCGTCTGCCACCCCCTAATACCACTTCAAGACCATCAACATTAGCCCCTGGAAAGCGGTTTTCAATATTGCTTTCAAAGTTGATCAGTTGTGAGGCTATATCCTGACAACCTGCGGCAATGGCTGCTGCGGGCATATCGGAAATATCTTCCCAATTTCTTTCCGCAGATTTAGCATAGGTTGCGGCTGGTGTCGCATGCGTAATACGTGCGGTAGAGATAATGCCGGTTGATTTCCCCGCTATTTCTGCCAGCTCTAAGGCGGTCACTAACTCATTACCAAAGAGTGTCGAGCAATCGCCGCGACTAATGGCTTCAGTAACACCAATGACGCCGACATCAGTTTTCACCCCTGACATCATTGCTGTCATTGTGCCGGCAGAATCGGGTGTTTGTGCATCTACATTATAGGTTTTAGCAAAACCAGAGTAGGGGAATTTGTCAAAACTTAACTGATGTTCTTCGCCCAATTTACCTAATTGTTGGCCAGCTAAAATACGCGCGGCGGTAACGGTTGATATGCCCATACCATCACCGACAAATAATATGATATTTTTGGCTTTTCCCCGGGTATTAACCAAGGATTTAGTATTCAATTTCGCCTGTGCTAAAACACTCTGCCCTTGCTCATACCAAAGGTTATTAGTGGTCGCGGCCAATGCCGAGCCTTGCATTTGGGTAATTGTTGCCTGACAAACAAACTCAGTTGCCTCAATCTCGCTAGCGTCTAAAGTACCAGAGCCATTGTCATCTAAGCCTGAATCAATTTGCACACCACCATTCAGGCACTGCTTATGGCCAACACTGACTAAAGTTTGCTTAATCAAACTGTTTACACCCTTATCACCGTTAGTGCCGTCATTGCCGTCGCTGCCTTCGCAACCCGCTAATGTGGCTAACACGGCTAATGATATTAAATTTAATGTTTTCATTGTTAATTCCTTTCGATTAGCAAGTTAGTGAGCAATTAAGCCAAGAGACTGGTTGATGATATGAAAAATAACACTTTGCTCAATAACACCTTGTGCTAAATGAGCGCCAGGACCGATAGCATGTAAGCTAATATCTTCGCCGGCATGAGTTTCAGAGCCCAGTGGTATAGCCGCTTCTTGATGGAAACCTGTTGATGTTGTATCAATCATTGTTAGGTCTTGGCGACCAGCAACCGCATCGTCGTTATAAGTAAGGTCGGCATTGGTCTCATTCACTAAATTGCGAAAGCCTTTACCGTTGGTATAACCGACTGTGGTGTATGGCATGCCGTCACTGGCAAGTGCAGGCTCTGTTTCACCGACATTAACAACCTTACCTAAAATGGGATTGCCACGTTTGGGGTAACCAGCAATGGTAAATACATGACTATGATCAGCAGTAACTAAAATTAAAGTCTCTTCGGAGTTGGTATTATCGATAGCTGCTTGTACCGCATTAGAGAACTCTATGGTATCGGTTAGTGCATTGTATGCGGAGCCCGCATGATGAGCGTGGTCAATGCGTCCAGATTCAACCACTAGAAAAAAACCTTGGTCATTGTTATCCAAAATATCAATAGCTTTACGGGTCATTTCAGTGAGGGAAGGCTCACCAGCAATATCATTTTTACGATCCGCTTCATAGTGCATATGAGATTCATTAAATAGTCCCAATACGCGCGTCGTGCTACTGGCATCAATGGCATCAAAGCCAGCTTGATCAATAACATATTTACCACTTGGATATTGCTCTTGCCATTTTGCTGTTAAGTCAACACCATCACTACGGTCGCCTTCAATAGCACTGCTAGCATCTGCGCTGTTGTAGCTTGCATCTTTGGGAAGGAAGTGTCGACGTCCACCACCAAAAACAACTTCAATACCATTAACATCAACGCCAGGAAAACGCTGCTCTAAATTTTTTTCAAAATCAATGAGCTGGGTAGCAATATCTGTACAGCCAGCCGTTATAGCGGCTTCAGGCATATCTGATATATCTTCCCAGTTGCGCTCGGCAGACTTTGCATAAGCTGCCGCTGGGGTTGCATGAGTTATGCGGGCCGTGGAAATAATTCCTGTCGACAAACCTTTAATTTCAGCGGCTTCCAATAAGGTGACTAATTCATTACCGGCAACGGTTGCGCAATCACCACGAACAATATCTTCATCAACACCAATAACACCGACATCGGTTTTGACCCCTGACATCATTGCGGTCATAGTTCCTGCAGAGTCTGGGGTTTGTGCGTCTACATTGTAGGTTTTAACTTGGGCAGAATAAGGGAATCTTTCAAAACTTAAATATCCTTCCTCACCCAGTTTCCCTTCATTTTGTCCGGCTAAAATTCGTGCCGCGGTTAAGGTTGATAATCCCATACCGTCGCCGACAAATAAAATGACATTCTTTGCTTTATTACGTGTCGTTAGCTTGGTTTTAGTAATAACGCTTTGTTGGCCATCAACAAACCACTGACTTTCTTTTTGCACATTGGGCAAAACGCCAGCGTCAGCGACGCTAGCGAGTAAAAGTGATGACAAAGCTGAAAGTGAAACCCACATTGACTTCATAGTGCTTCCTTTGGTTAGGTATTAAGTGAAAAATAAAGGTTAATAGTTAAGGTTATTTATTCGGGTAATAATTTTTGCTAACGCAGCGGCATTAACATCATCGCTATGCTAGTGACTAAAAATGACAGTTTGGTAAATTAAAAATGACAATTAGGTAAATTAAAAATGAAGGAAGGATGAAGGATTTATAACGTAAATGTGACAGGCAAGGGGGAAGTGGTAGCTAAAGACCGTTTAGCCAACGTTTGTGCTGATCATAGTAATCAAGGGGCTAACTGTGGCAATGATCCTTATCAGTTTAGCGAGCCATATTTTCCAGGGGAATTGCTGTTATCTAAAGGTACTACTCTTATACCCCGCTTTTTTAAGTCAAGTTAACACCGTGCTATTTTCTCCGTCCAGCTAGCAGGTTTCAGCTAGCCGTTAAAAATAGAATCATACAACCGAAAAAATTAGCGGCAATTAAAGACTTTTCAGTGGTTTAAATAAGGTGCAGCGTTTGCTGGCATATATATAGCAAGCTATATGATTCGAGGTTATGCCAGTTGAGGTAGCTACACCCATACTATATTTACTCTAAATATCAAGGGAACTGTGGTAAAAATCATCTCGAAAGAGCAACAGCCCCTAATGTATCCGTTGTATTTATTCCTGCTGCTCAAGCTCATTAGCCAAGCTTGCCATCGGGTTGTCTTTTTCTATACGGATTAACTCACCGAGTAAACGTCTAAGTAATTCTCCGCCCAACTGATTGCTATCTAAGCCATTTTCATCACCAAGGCGGCCTAACTCGATATTATCAAAGCGTTTGGTAAGCACTTTATTACCTTTAATCATGGTCAGGGTTAATTCTTTAATAAGTACTGAACTGACGCTAACGCGGGTTTGTGCCTTACCTAAGAGGCGCTTTTTCTGTTTAGCTTTCTTGGAGGCGATTATTGCTTGGTTGGTTTCAATTTCGGGTGTTTTGGGGCGGCTATCAATATTTTCTAAGGCCAATTTCTCGCTACGCTCAGGGTACATTTTTGCGTATAGCTCAGCGCTTAGTTGTGGGTATAAAGCGGGGTAATCAGTCGCTAATTGAATCTCGATTTTTTTATACAAGACTTCGAGATTAGTTTGACCAGTTTGTGTCACCTCGGACCAAGCGTGCAACTTATTAAAACGCAGTTGCTTAACATGCACTAAGGTAGTGGTTTTTTTCGCTATGCTGGGTGCGTCAAATTGGCTAGTAGCAAGCTCTGCTAAATGCACACTGATGTTATCGACTTTAATTAGTTGAGGCTGAGTTAAACCCTCTATATTGGCAATTGATAAGTCGGTAAAGTGAGTAATGCCAGTATTATTTGAAAAGTCTGCACTGAGTAACTGAGCCTTTTGGCCGCTATAGTAATGACTTTGTAAAAGAACTTGGCTTTTTAGGTATTCATTTAAAGAGCCATTGGCGAGATACCATAACATGGTGCTTAAAAATAATAGTATGGCAAAGGCTAGTAGGGCTAATTTATTCAAGTGTTTTTCTCTTTGGTGTTAATTTGCGTTAAGTGGTTAACATTTTAAGCTAAGTTACCGGCTAGGTAAATGCTATTCACTAGCCTATAGGTTATAGTGTTTATGTGTAATTATCCGTCCAATATACGTTAGACGCACGATTTTCGCCACACTATTACTATGCAATTAGAGATCCTTTTTATGTCAAATAAGTCTGTGTCTACCACGGCAACAAACACTTCGGCTATTAGCCGCCGTTTACCTTTATTCAGTATAATTGCCATTTTAGTGGCCTTAATTATTTATGTACAATGGCCTGAAGCCCAGCAAGAAAAAAGTTCATTTAAACGTGTCGTTGCGGTGAAAATGGTATCCGTGGTACTGGCCGAGTTTATTGAAAGTGTTGAAGCGGTAGGTACAGCGCGAGCAAATGAGCAGGTGATGATCACCAGTAAATATTCAGATATTGTTGATGAAGTCTATTTTGACGATGGTCAAAAAGTTAACAAGGGTGCTGTGTTAGTTAAGCTGAATAATCTAGAAGAGTTAGCAAAGGTTAATGAGTTAAAAGCCAACTTGTCTGAATCAAAGGCGCATTTACAGCGTTTAGCTGAGTTACTGCTCAGTCGAGCTACCTCTGAGTCTTTAGTGGAGCAACAAGAAGCAAAAACTAAGGCGATTGAAGCGCAGCTAGTAAGTGCTGAGGCTAAGTTCAATGACTTAACTATTCGTGCGCCATTTACCGGTGTTCTTGGCTTTCGTGAGGTGAGTAAAGGCGCTTATATTGATGCCGGTAGTGTGATCACTAGCTTGGATGACTTGAGTATTATAAAAGTCGACTTTTATTTACCCGAGCGCTTGTTAACCCATATCCATGTCGGTCAACAAATCAGCGCGGTTAATAGTGCTTACCATGATAAAAAGTTTATTGGCAAAATTTCTGCCATTGATAGTCGCATTGATGTCAGTACTCGTAGCATCAAGGTTCGCGCCACCATCAACAATAAAGCGTTAAAACTGCGCCCTGGTATGTTACTTAATATTAGCGTGTTATTGCAAGTCGAAAATATTTTACAATTACCAGAAAGCAGTATTATTCCTATTGAAGATAAACATTATGTCTTTGTCGAAAAGGACAATAAAGCCGTGCGTAAAGCAATAAAAATAGGTCGTCGTCATCCCGGTATGGTGGAGGTTCTCTCCGGCTTAGTTGCCGGCGAACAAGTCGTCGTTGAAGGGGCACTTAAACTACGTGATGGCTCTGCGTTGAGTATCATAGCGCAAGACGCTGAAGAAACAGCAGCTAAAGTAAAGTCTCCGGTTGAGAATGGGAGCAAAAACTAGTGTTTTTATCTGATTTGTCGGTAAAACGACCGGTTTTTGCCACGGTAATAAACTTACTTATTATCACCTTTGGTATTGTTGCTTTTTTAATGCTGCCATTAAGAGAATACCCCGATATTGACCCGCCAATTGTTAACATTAGTACCAATTATCCGGGGGCTTCTGCGGCCATTGTTGAAACTAAAATCACTCAGCTACTTGAAGACAGAATAAGTGGCATTGAAGGGGTGAAAAGTATAAGTTCCAGTAGTCGTGTTGGTCGCTCCAGTATAACCATTGAATTTAACTTAGACCGTGATATTGATGCCGCCACCAATGATGTCCGTGATCGTATTTCTCGGGCGCTAAATAACTTACCCGAGCAAGCTGAACCACCGGAAGTATCTAAAGCCAATGACGATGAAAATGTCATTGTTTGGTTTGTTTTACAAAGTGAAACCATGAGTACGTTAGAGCTAACCGATTATGCTAATCGCTATATTGTTGATCGTTTTGCTGTAGTTGATGGTGTTGCTCGAGTACAAGTGGGTGGTGGTCGTACTTATGCCATGAAAATACGCCTTAATCGTGTCTCCATGGCCGCGCGTAATATTACCGTGCAAGATATAGAAAATACCTTACGCAATGAAAATGTGGAATTACCGGCGGGGCGTATCGAGTCAATAGACCGAGATTTCTCTATTCGAGTAGAGCGTAGTTACTTAACCGTGCAAGATTTTGCCAATATGGTCATTAGTCACCCCGAAGGCAATTCAGCCAGTAATGCTATGGTGCGTTTAGGTGATGTTGCCGAGGTTTTCATTGGTGCACAAGATGACGAAAACATGTTCCGTGGCAATGGTAAAAACATGGTCGGTCTGGGCGTTATTAAGCAATCAAAAGCCAATACCTTGGACGTAGTTAAATCTGCTAGAAAAGAAATGATCACTATTCGTAACTCTTTGCCAGTGGGCACAACCATAACCAATAGTTATGATAGCTCAGTCTTTATTCAAGGCTCAATTGATGAGGTCTATAGCACCTTAATTATTGCCATGCTAATGGTGGTATTGGTCATCTTTTTATTCTTAGGTAATGTGCGCGCCACCTTAATTCCTGCGGTTACTGTACCGGTCGCCCTTATTGGCTCCATGATGGCGTTATCTTTGTTTGGTTTTTCCATTAACCTATTAACACTGTTGGCTTTAGTCTTGGCTATCGGTCTAGTAGTGGACGATGCCATTGTGGTATTAGAAAATATTTACCGCCGTATCGAAAACGGTCAAACACCTTTAATAGCTGCCTATGAAGGGGGCAGGGAAGTCGCTTTTGCTGTTGTTGCCACCACCTTAGTATTGGTTTCAGTGTTTGTGCCTTTAATATTTTTATCGGGCAATATGGGACGACTCTTTACTGAATTTGCCATTGCCATTGCTGCTGCCGTGGTTTTTTCAAGCATAACAGCTTTGTCACTGACCCCCATGATGTGTTCAAAATTGTTAAAACACCGAGAGCGCAGTTCCTCTTTTGGTCAAAAGCTTGATCGTGCTTTTTCCCGCTTTGAAGCGGCTTATGGCAGAGCCCTGAAAAATAGTATTCATCAACCTATGCTTATTGTGCTGGTACTAGGCTTGTCGTTAGCCGCGGTATTTTTATTGTTTAATAAATTACCGTCGGAATACACGCCCAAAGAGGACCGCGGTAATTTCTTCTTAATTATGCAAAGCGCTGAAGGCGCCAGTTATGAAAGTAATGTAAAAAATATGCATAAAATTGAAGAGAAACTTTTAGGCTATCAAGCAAAAGGCGAGTTAGACCGGGTACTAGTGCGTGTGCCCGGTTTTGGTGGCACTGGCGGCATTGCCATTGTCGGCTTACCTGATTGGGATAAACGTAGTATTGATACCTTTAGTTTTATTAATAAAATAAACCGCGATGTGCAAAGTGTTACCGATGTCCGCGCCTTTGCCATTATGCGTCGTGGTATAGGTGGCGGCGGTGGCGGTAATACCCCGGTGTCTTTTGTGCTACAAGGTAATACCTTTGCTGAGCTGGCTCTGTGGCGTGATATTTTGATCACCGAAGCGCAAAAGAACCCTAACTTGTCCAATATAAATAGTGACTATAAAGAAACATACCCTCAGTTACTCGTGCAAATCGACCGTGAACGAGCTTATGATTTAGGTGTGCCAGTTGGTGATATCGCCGAAACCCTAGAAACCATGTTAGGTCAGCGTCGCGTTACTACTTTTGTTGATAGAGGCGAAGAATATGACGTCATTGTTGAAGGTGATAAAAAGCAATTTCAAAGCCCAACGGATATCGATAACCTTTATGTTCGCTCTCGCACTACGGGTAAGTTAATACCATTAGCAAACTTATTAACTATTGGTGAAAATGCCACCTCGTCACGGCTAAATCGCTATAACCGCTTACGTAGTATTACCATCACGGCGAATTTAGCCGATGGTTATGCCTTAGGTGATGCCTTAGACTTTTTAGTGGCTGTTACCAAAAACAAGCTGCCTGAACATGTGCAAATTGATTATAAAGGTGAGTCGTTATTGCTAAAAGAATCGGGCAACTCTATCTTGTTTGTGTTCTTGTTGGCATTGTTAATTACTTACTTGGTATTAGCCGCGCAGTTTGAAAGTTTTATTCATCCGTTTGTTATTTTACTTACCGTACCGTTAGCGCTGGTAGGTGCGCTGGCCGGACTGGAATTGATGGGCATGAGTTTAAACATCTATAGCCAAATAGGTATTGTTATGCTCATTGGTTTAGCGGCAAAAAATGGTATTTTAATTGTCGAATTTGCTAACCAGTTACGTGACAAGGGTATTGCTTTTGAAGATGCCTTAATTAATGCCTCTAAGCAAAGACTTCGTCCGATAGTGATGACCACGTTCACCACAGTTACTAGTGCTATTCCTTTAGTGTTAGCGGTAGGACCAGGCGCGGAAAGTAGAATGGTTATTGGTGTGGTTATTTTTGCCGGTGTATCATTAGCGAGTGTCTTTACCTTGTTTATTGTGCCGGGTGCTTATTACTGGTTATGTCGTAATACCAGTTCACCGCAAGCTATCGCTAATGAAATTGAACAGCTTAAGCAGAAGGCTAATACAAAATAGTACCCTTATAATTAGCGACGAATTAATAGCTAATCAATAGCTAAGCAATATCCTATAAAACCCTAGTCGACGAAGTTGCTAGGGCTTTTTATCTTTAAGCTTTATTTTTATCATCAAAATATTTTAGGCTGACTCAGTAATATTAAAACTTGCCTTGGGCGTAAACGGCAGTAATCATTTGATAGTGTCAGTTTTTTTTACAGGGTGCTTTGCTTAAGTAAGCTGACTTATTGTTTTACATTTAATCCCTAGACTCACGGGTAAAAATTTTGCTCAGCAAGGTACCCAGAAAACAGTATTTCGCTTGCTTCGCTACGCTCTAGCTAGAGAGAATAGTAATCAGGTTGTAAATAAGGTGCTCATCTGAAATATAGGATTAAGTTTAAAATTAAAATTAAACTGTCGAATAATTTTACACTTTTAACCTTACTTCCGCTTTGACTTTTTCCTTGCTGAGTTAACAAGATGAAAAATATTGTGAATATTATTATTGCACGAGTTATGCATAAAGTTTATCTGCTGTATTCTTTTGGTTTGCATTGCTTGGTATTGTGAATCTATTCATATTTGTATTTAATTAACATAGAAAGCTATTTAACCAAAGAAATTAGCAGCGAGTTTGAAATAACAGGTTTAACGGTGATAAAAGTGAGACTTAATCCTAACTAGTAACAAGTATATTGAGAATCCGTAAGGGCCTGTTCAATGATATTTAACTCTAAACTGGAGAATTTAACATGAAAAAATTCACTATGTTTTCTATATTTGCAGTTGTCATTAGCTTGATTGCAAATTCTGTTTTTGCCGCTCCTCCTGCAGGCAAAGGGAAAAACAAAAATTTGGCCATTACAGCGTTTGGAGACTCGCCAGTTGCGTGCTTAACAGACACTGTTGTCGCAACGGGAGACGGAACTATTCTGGTGGGCTCAGATGAACCGCAGTGTTATGAATACTTTTTAGATATTCCTTCCAATGTCCCAATGGGAGCTCAGATCCTAGAGCAACTGACTTCTACCTTTAATCTCTCACCGGGCGCCGAAGAGGCTGCGACAGGGATCGACTGTGTTGATGGAGATGGAACCTGTGACGGCGTAGCAAACGCTCTTATCGGAGAGAATGTTCTTCTTGCATGTGATATATATATCCCGTCCAGACAGCGCCGTTAAACTAAATGAAGGTCGCATACCTGCCCATCAAGATGAGCTGATTGTCATATCTGTAATTACACCTCTAGTTGGCTGTGACGTAACCATCTATGCTATCACCGATGGTGCTCAGGAGGGATTCTATGAGGATGGAGGAGAGTTTGAAGACGAGACTGGTTATGATTTGTTCCTACCCACCAGCTGCACGCCACTACGCAAGCATACCCGTTATGATACCGATGGTGACGGTGACTGGGATACGGAAGATAAACTTGCTGGCATTATAAAATATAGCAGACACCCACTCAAATGGAAATAATGAGTGGCATCAGCTATGCTCAAATAACCATCAATGAATATCTTTGAGAGTTATTATGGCGACCGCAAGAAAACAGCAAATAAGCTTAGTTGATACACCTTATTATCATTGTGTTTCTCGTTGTGTTCGCCGAGCATATCTATGTGGTGAAGATAAATTTACCGGACAAAGTTATGAGCATAGACGTGCTTGGGTCGCCGATAAATTACAGGAGTTAAGTGACGTTTTTGCTATTGATGTCTGTGCTTATGTGGTCATGAGTAATCACACCCATTTAGTGTTGTTTATTGATGAGCAGCAAGCGAAGTCATGGTCAATGCATGAAGTGATTAGCCGTTGGCATCAGCTATTTAAAGGAACCTTGCTAACGCAACAATATTTACGGGGTGAGCCACTCATTGACACCTTACAACAGGTTGTCGAACAAACTGCCAAGGTTTATCGTCAGCGATTGATGGATATCAGTTGGTTTATGCGTATTTTAAATGAAACCATTGCTAAACAAGCCAATCGAGAAGATGGCTGTACCGGCAGGTTTTGGGAAGGACGTTTTAAATCTCAAGCCTTGCTTGATGACGCCGCGTTAATAGCCTGTATGGCTTATGTCGATTTAAATCCCATTAGAGCTAAGAGTGCTAAAACCCCAGAAACATCGAACTACACCAGTATTCAACGACGGATACAAGCAGCGGTTAAAGGAAAGCAAGCCCAACAATTACTGCCCTTTATCGGTAACCCAAGAAAGAACATGCCTACAGGTTTACCGTTTGAATTAAGTGACTATATCCAATTGCTTGATTTAACCGGCCGATGTATTCGAGCCGATAAACGCGGTTATATAGACAAAGCCCAACCTGAAATATTAAGCCGCTTAGGCATTAGTACCCAAAACTGGTTAGTATTAACCACCCAATTTAGACAATGTTTTCATGGAGCAGTAGGCAGAGCGCAAGTACTTACGGATTTTTGTGAACACCAACATTTGAAAAAACGAGCAACGGTGTCAATTTGCCAAAAGTTGCTGGCTTAACCATTAATCAATATGCCCCTTCTAAATAAATTACTCACTTAAGGCTAGTTATGCCTTTAATTGGGTGAAATCTCTGTTTTTACCATGATTTTACTTAGAGGCTAAATAACAAACAGCTAGAATATTATGACTTTTCACAATTTAGCTTATCAGTAAATAAGCCATTAGTTTTCACGATTGAAAACTTAGCTAAGGTATTTAACGTCCCACAAGCGAACAAAAATCAACTTTGTCTGTTGACCGTTAATCACACTTAATGAGCTGATTACTGCGGGTTTCATCTTTACCATCATGGTTGTTATCTGTGGTGGCGTAAAACCTGCCAGATCGCGCGACCACTATCGCTCTAGATTTATCTTGATAACCTTTCGGGCAATAACGCAGTGTGCCATTACTTAAACCAAATAAATGCCCAGTTGGCTGATAGGTTATTTTAGTTCTGTTTTTTGCATAGGTTAGTACATCCCCAGACTTTATTGGGCCCTTAATGGCAATCAAGAGTTCATTGTTGGCACGATCAAATTGTTGATTGCCATTACTATCAATAAATACGCTCAGTTCTTCGTGCCAGTTGCTTGAACATGCGCCATTGCTTGCTATTGGGCAGATTATAACATTAGTGTCACTGCTAATGGCGTGATTACGCGCGGTGAGTAACAAGCGTGATAGCCGTGAAATTTCATTATCCACTCTGAGTTGGACAATAAAGTCGTTAAAGTTAGGTAAGGCGAGGGTAGTGATTATCGAAGTAATACCTATACTGAGCATTAATTCGATTAATGTCATTCCTCGACATAACTTAGCTGGATAACGAGTTAGCGGATTGCTAGTCGATTTGCTGTTTTGATCATACGGCTGAGTATCAAGCATAAAAAGTCCATTTTTATTAACTGCCTTGTGTTATTCAGTTATAGATAATAAAAATGGATTTAGCTAAGCCTAAAAGTATTTCAACAAATAATTAACCGTAAATGGTTGGTATTGCTTGTCTTTTATGTTGTGTTTTATTATACATAGTGATGATATGTTCACTAACTGCAGTGCTTACTTGTTTTCCTTCTAAGAAGTTATCCAATTGCTCATAAGTTATCCCTAGGGCATCTTCATCGGTTTTACCTGGCTCTAGTTCTTCTAAATCAGCGGTAGGTACTTTATCAACTAATATACTTGGTGCACCCAGTGCTCTAGCAAGTGCTCTGACTTGTCTTTTTGACAAACCAAAAAGTGGCGCTAAATCGCAAGCACCATCACCCCATTTAGTGAAAAATCCGGTGATATTTTCTGCACTATGATCAGTACCTAGTACCAAGCCACCAACAATACCGGCAATATGATATTGTGCTGCCATGCGTGCTCTGGCTTTTACATTGCCTTTAGAAAAATCTATATGAGCATCATTAGCTATTAAAATTTCAGCCTTACTCATTGCCTGTAAAACTTCATGATGAATACCCTCTACACCCACTTGTACATTAGTGGTTAAGCAATGGCTTGGTTGAATAAAGTGTATCGCTTGTTGGGCATCATCTTCATCGGCTTGTACTCCATAAGGTAAACGTACCGCGATAAATTGATAGCTTTTGTTATTACTATGTTCAGCTTGTTGCTCATTTAATTCATTAATAGCCAGTTGCGCTAAACGGCCACAAGTAGAAGAGTCAACGCCACCGCTTATGCCTAACACTAAATTGCTTAGCCCTGATTGTGTTAATTGTTTTTTGATAAAGGCCACACGGCGGTTTATTTCAAATTGAACATCAATTTCAGGGATAACTTTCATTTCTGCAATAATGTTTTGCTGATCCATAAGACTTCCTAGCAAGGCTTGAGTATAAAATATGTAGTTTTCACTAGTTTAACAAAATTAAAAGCCAATTGGATATTGCTAAATAGCAATAAACACGCTGTAATATCTTAATTGTTTAAATAAATACAACTTTAACTGACGAGCAACACAGATGAAAAAAATAGAAGCGATTATTAAGCCATTTAAAATGGATGATGTAAGAGAGGCCCTTGGCGAAATTGGTGTTACTGGTATGACTGTTTCTGAGGTTAAAGGTTTCGGTCGCCAAAAAGGTCATACTGAGCTGTATCGTGGCGCGGAATACATGGTTGATTTTTTACCGAAAGTGAAATTAGAAATTGTTGTTGCCAAAGAAGATGTTGATCGTTGTGTTAATGCCATTTTAGCAACGGCGCAAACGGGAAAAATTGGCGATGGTAAAATTTTTATTACCGATGTTGAACGTGTTATCCGCATCCGTACCGGTGAAGAGAACCGCGAAGCTATCTAGTCTCGCTTCACAACTACCTTTAGTTCAGCATTACTGAGTAAACAAGCGAGACGCATAAACCCATCCATGGCTGACGAATCCCCATAACTTTTTAATCTTAGTTGGGTTTAATTCCCCAGCGCTGACGGTGAAAAAAGATGAGATAAACTAACTAAAGATACCCTCTCTTTTCGCAGAAAATTTCGCCTAAGCGAAACCCTTGGGCCGGGAGACTCATTAAAAAAAGCATAAAAATAGTTAAATAAGGTTAGGTGTACCCATGAATATCGGCGATTATTAAATTCTCTAAAACCCAATTGACGTCAATATTCATGAATACATCCACTATGTTACACACCTTTTTCAAAATGTCTTCTTTTAATGCTATTAATGATAAACGGAGGATCAAAGCTGTTTTAGATTGTACTGACTCACTTGCAATGGATGAAACGCTTACCCTTACAGGTTTAGGCAGAGGTATCATCAATACTAAAGCAAAAGTTAAAAACTCCATTAAACGTGTCTGTCGGCTATTAGGCAATGAAAATTTACACCAAGAGCGGATAGGTGTTTATGCTGCGATTGCTAAAGTCAGCCTCAAGAATATCAAATATCCTTTGATTATTATTGATTGGTCACCTGTAAATAGGCTAGATAAACAAATATTGCGCGCGGTGATCCCTATAGGGGGCAGAGCATTTACTCTTTATGAAGAAGTTTATCCAGAAAAACAACTTGGCACGGTTACCGCTCATAAAGATTTTTTGAATAAATTAGCGTTAGTTCTTCCTAAAAATATAACCCCAATAATTTCAACCGATGCTGGTTATAGGGTTCCGTGGTTTAAAGAAGTAGAAGCACAAGGATGGTTTTGGCTTGGCCGTTTACGAGGTAGAGTGAGTCTTCAAGTTGAAGAGCAATGGCAGAGTGTTTATGAATTATTTTCACAAGTAAAAGTCAATGAAAAAAAGCACTTAGGGACATGTTTGTTGGGAAAGACGCAAAAGCACACTTGCACAGCCGTCCTTTATAAAAAAGCCTCCAAAGGAAGGAGTACGAAAACATTAGACGGTAAAAAAAGTAGAAGAAGCGTAAGCTTAGAGTATGCTAAAGGCGGTAGAGAGCCTTGGTTGTTAGTGAGCAACATGCCTGAATTAGAGTGGCCTGCAGAGCGGATTGTCAACTTATACAATCAACGAATGCAGATAGAAGAAGGCTTTAGAGATACAAAAAATGAACGTTACGGCCTAGCACTAAATTTTTGCCGAAGTTCAAGTTTAGAACGAGTAAATATTTTACTCATGATAGCAATGCTTACCCAATTTTCATTGATATTGGTAGGAAAAATGGCTTACATAAAAGGCTACTATAAAGACTTCCAAGCTAACACGGTTAAATCTAGACGAGTACTATCTTATTTTCGATTGGGAAAGGAGTTAATCAGACGAGAACAATATCAGTTTAATGTTGCTGACATTGCTCTAGCACTAGGAGGGTTAAAGGCATGCGCGGATGCACAATTCAGATAAAGAAATGGGGATCCCTCAGCATCCATGGGGCTTAACATAAGCATCAGGACAGTGTGCTCAGGATAATAGCTCCTGCATTATCTCATAAGTCACATCCATGTGACGTGTGCACTGTCTAATAAAGTATATCCATATACCGTCATGCTTGTGATACTCGCTTTTATCACTTCAGCATGGCATCACATTACCAATATTTTATGACTGCCAATACTTGCCAATATGGCAATTGAGCACTAAACAAGCCAAAATCGCCGAACCTGCGTGGTAAAACCCTGACATGATTGAAAGTGCGCAGGTGTTTTCATCAGGGATGGTGAAAAAGCGGCGTTGGACAGGGATGTTCATTAACGCGGCTCCTCGAAGTACTTGATTGAATGAAAGACTAGGTTTACTCGTATCATCCATGATACTCACCTGCTGCGCAGACTAGCTAAAGCTATTCAAAAATGTTCCCTACATTTTTGTTATTGACAGCGTGGAGAGTCCAGAGAGCTTAACTTAGGCGTAACGCGGTAGTCCTCTTTCTCTCTGGGTGTTGTCGCCACCGCTACGCGAAATAAATTAAGAATACGGGCGATTCTTAAAGACTATATTACATCAAGTCATACATAGTCAGGGCCTAAATATGTTAGCCGAGATGGCCATTATTCTCTGTTTTTTTGCCTAACATCAGAAGCAAAATTGCAGATAAATCCGTTAAAAGTGTCGGCTTATTTTACACTTTTGTCACAAGCAAAATCAAGCACGTTAACAACTGATTAATAAATATACTTAATTGTACTCTGGTGCGATTTATGCAGCTTTTTCTATGACGAATTTTTTATATGAATAATACCAAAGCTGTTTAATGGTTATTCAATAACATGAGGAAACGTTATGAAATACATTATTCAATTCATCTGCTTAGTTATAGCCATAGCTACTAGCTCGTCGGCTATGGCGACAGCCATGTGTAGCTTCGATGATGTAAAACTAGATTTTGTACAACTGGCATATGACCCTGATGGTGATGCCCCTGACGCCCTTTTTGATGTTGGCGCTGGCAATGGCATCAGTGCTACCGATTGCATACTTTTACTAGGCAATGACCAGCCATTACCTAAAGAGCACAATATTGGCGAATATCAAGACGGTTTACTCAATGGTGAGGTTTGGCATAGTAATAATAATGGCAATAGTCCTGCTGACCCATTGTTAACGCCGTATAACACCTTATTTGACCCCTTTTATGACTCAGAAACTCCGGAAACGCCACTAGCTGAAAACGGAGATGAAGGTTATAACAATATTCTATTTATTAACCCTGAAACAGATTTACAAGACTTAGATGATACTGATGGTAATACCAACAAAACAGACCCTGGTTGGGTTTTCCTAGGCAAAGATGAAGGAGATGGTTTTCAATATTCTGATACCGGTGTTGGCATCGTTAATAACCTTATTGAAAATGAGGGTGATGAAGGGTATTTGGACTTGACTGGTATTGATATTGAAAAGCTAATAACAATTGACTTTACCTGTTACGATGACATTGAAAATATTATTATTGGCGAAGGCTTTGGTTTAGGAGACGATGATACTAGCTGTACTGAAGGGACTTGGTCAATAATGCCTGACTGGGATATTGTTAACCTGTTAGAGGAGTTATTTGGTGAGGGGGTATTTGATCATTTAGCCTTGGTTTTTAAGTCAACTAATGAATTTGTTGTTTATGACTTTAATTTTAAAAGTGGTCCACTCAATTTAGAGGTGCCTTATAACTTAGGTGGTACCTTCGACATGAGCAATGTCTTTCAAAATAAGAAGGGGGAGTCTCAAGGTATCTCACATATTTCAGTATGGGCACGAGATCCTGCAGGTTTCACTACTACTGAAATGCCAGAACCAAAATCAACTATGTTGATGTTGTTAGCTGTTGCTTTGTTGGTGCTACGTGTTAAAAGTAAACATACGTTATTATAAGCTTTAATTAATGCGGTATAGAATAAAGGGTGATTTGTTAGTTTGAGTAAACTGTAAAGGATCCTGACACTGTTGAAATAACGACTTAAATTACTTAATAAAAAAAACGCTGAATTACCTTGGTAATCCAGCGTTTTTATTTGTTTTCTAGCTTAATGAGCCGTTTAACGAACAGCTTTATAAATTAGTTTATATCACTAATTATCTCACCAATGGATTGTTTGGGTAATTTGCCGCCAGTACTTGCAGAGCATTTTTCTTTAAATCAGTTAGCGCTAACTTATCGTAACTCTCAATCATTATCTCAAGGGCTTGCTCTATTTCAGGGCTGGGCGCAAAGTATTCAAGAATATAACGACCACGATTTGCCGCTGAAGCATAAGCTTCGCGTTTAATGTAATATTTTGCGACGGCCAATTCGTATTGTGCTAGGCGAGACTTTATCGAAATCATGCGCTTACGTGCATCGGCAGCATATTTGCTGTCCGGAAAATCAGTGACTATACTCTTAAAATCCTTAAAAGCGCTACGTGAAGCCTCTGGATCGCGATCGGTACGGTCAATACCAGCTAAGTCTTGAAATAAGTTTTCTTCGGTAGAAATATTGATCAGTGCACGCATATAATACACATAATCAATATTTGAGTTATTTGGGTTTAATCTTAAAAACCTATCGGTTAAAGCTATACCTTGGGCTGCATCACCACTTTTATAGTAAGCATAAATTAAATCAAGCTGTACTTGGTGAGAAATAGGACCAAAAGGAAAGCGAGAATCAATGGCGCCAAGTATTTGAATGGCCTTTTGATATAAACCATTATCGAGTGCTGATCTAGCATCAACAAATAATGATTGTGCCGACTTATCCGGGACTTTCTCAATGTCAGCACCAGAGGAAGAACAGCCAGTTAGGGCCAAAGCTAAAACGGTTAAAATAATTTTTACTGTCAATTTTGCCATGAAATTTATTATCGCTACTTTGTTTTAATTAAAATAAATATCAAACCACCGCGTAAACGGGTAAAATGTTTCTATATTTAAGAATATGCATTCTACCCTAGCAACCTTACCTTGCACAGTGCAAATGGTAATTTGATTAATTCGCTAGGTTTAAACCAGTTTAAAGAGAATTTAATGTCAGAAATCATTCAACATAAAGATACCGTGCCTGAGTCATGTCTAGGTAAACGCTTTGACCAAACATTAGCGAAAATGTTTCCTGATTATTCACGTTCACGGATAAAAGAGTGGATTTTAGCCGGACAAGTGCAGGTAAATAGCGAAGTACTTACCCGTCCGCGTGAGAAAATGTATGGTGGTGAAGTTGTTGAAATTAATGCTAAAGTTCAAGCTGAATTACGTTTTGAACCTCAAAATATTCCATTAAATATTGTCTATGAAGATGAATATATTTTAGTGATAAATAAACCAGTAGGTTTAGTTGTTCATCCTGGTGCCGGTAATCCTAATGGGACTTTGCTTAATGCTTTATTACATCACTACCCACAAATCGATGTAGTGCCAAGAGCTGGTATCGTGCATCGTCTTGATAAAGATACTACCGGTCTAATGGTTATCGCTAAAACTATTCCCGCGCAAACCAACTTAGTTGAAGCGATGCAATTACGTGAAATTACTCGTGAGTATGAAGCGATTGCCTGTGGTGTTATGACCGCAGGTGGTGTGGTTGATGCGCCAATTGGTCGTCATTCTACTAAGCGTACACAAATGGCAGTGTCATTTGTTGGTCGTCCTTCAGTAACACATTACCGTGTTTTGGAGAAATACCGTTTACATACCCGTTTACGTTTACGCTTAGAAACAGGAAGAACGCATCAAATTCGTGTTCATATGTCTCATATTACTCATCCGCTAGTGGGTGACCCTGTTTATGGTGGTCGTCCTCGTCCACCAAAAAATGCCACACCAGAGCTGTTAACGAAATTGCGTAGTTTTAAACGCCAAGCATTGCACGCGGCTATGTTATCTTTATTTCATCCGATAACCGGAGAGGAAATGACTTGGCATGCTGATTTACCAGAAGATTTTGTTGAGCTAATTGAGCTTCTACAAGAAGATAATAAGCTTAATGCCAAAGACGAATACTTGTCCTAGTAAAATGGCTCATGATGAACATGAGCCATTTCAATTTACCAACTCTACATTTGAGCTGGTAAATTGGCCTGCTTTACCTACCTCTAGAATTAAACATAAGTCCTCATCTGCCACTTCATCGCAAGTAAGCGATAAAGTTCTCGCTCTACAAACAACCCGAATTCCTCTGCAACAGGCATTGCCACTAAAGAAAAACGGGCAAGTTTCAACCGCCACCCCTTTTGATGGCTTTAATTTAGCTTTTCATGTCGGCGATAATGTAAAGCAAGTTACTTCTCATCGTAATGTGTTAAAGCAATTTATTAACCAGCAACTGATTAATAAACAAGTTACGCCAAGTAAGCAATTAATCGAAGAAGTTAAAATTCAGTGGCTTGAGCAAGTTCATGGCAATAAAGTAGTAGAAATTACTGCCGTAGATGAGCAAGTGATAACGGCCGATGCTAGTATCACTCGTCATAAAAATGTTGCTTTGGCAATAATGACTGCCGATTGTCTGCCTATACTACTAAGCAATAAAGATGGCAGTGAAATTGCTGCTATTCACGGTGGTTGGCGTCCATTAGCCGCGAATATTATTGAAAAAACCCTAGATAAAATGCACAGTAAGCCAGCTGAACTGGTCGCTTGGCTTGGTCCATGTATTGGTAAAGATGCTTTTGAAGTGGGTAGTGAGGTTAAAGAGGTGTTTACTCAGCAAGATATGATTTTTAATGATGCTTTTATAAAGCAAGCTGGTGGTAAATACTTTGCTGATTTACAGAAAATTGCCCGACTACAGTTACAATCTTTGGGCGTTACTGCTATTTCATGTTTAGCTGAATGTACCTACCAAGCAACAGATAAGTATTATTCCTATCGCAAGGAGCAAATAACGGGTCGTATGGCGAGTCTTATTTGTCGGCGCTAATTTGTCGGCGTTAAATTGCAGAATATAATTGATCTAGGTTGACTTTTGCGGAAAATATTTTAGTCAATTAACCGACAGCTTATTGTTTTATATCAATCTAATATTGAAATTCCATTGAAAAATAATCTTTTAGCCTTATAACATAACTATACGTTAGGGGAATAAGTCATACTAATAGGCTTAATGAATCCACTTGCTATTAGGAGATAAAAATGCGTTTAGATCGTTTTACCCAATCATTTCAAGAATCCATTGCTGATGCACAATCACTTGCCTTAGGCAAAGATCACCAGTTCATTGAACCCATTCATTTGATGTTAGCCTTACTTAATCAAAACGGTAACTCTGTTATTGCCTTGTTAAAAAGTGCTGGTATTGATGTGCGCTCTTTGCGTCAGAAAATTGAATCTGGCTTAGCTTCATTAGCGCAAGTGGAAGGTAGCGGCGGAGACGTGAAATTATCAGCGGCCTCAGGCCGAATTTTAAATCTATGTGATAAACATGCACAAAAAATGTCTGATAAATATATTTCTTCAGAAATGTTTATATTGTCTGCTATCGAAGATAAAGGCCCCTTAGGAAAAATTCTAATCGAATTAGGGGCCAATCAACAACGAATAAAGTCGGCGATTGAACATATTCGTGGTGGTCAAAAGGTTGAGGAACAAAATGCTGAAGGTGTTCGCCAAGCCTTAAATAAATATACCATTGATTTAACCGAGCTCGCTGAGCAGGGTAAGCTTGATCCCGTTATCGGTCGTGATGATGAAATTCGTCGTACATTGCAAGTTTTACAGCGTCGGACTAAAAACAACCCAGTACTCATAGGGCTACCCGGTGTCGGTAAAACGGCTATTGTTGAAGGTTTAGCCCAACGTATTGTTAACCATGAAGTTCCCGAAGGTTTGAAAAATAAGCGGGTATTATCACTGGATATGGGAGCACTGGTTGCCGGTGCAAAATATCGAGGTGAATTTGAAGAGCGTTTAAAAGCAGTGCTGAATGAATTGGCAAAAGAAGAAGGTCAAGTCATTCTCTTTATCGATGAATTACATACCATGGTCGGTGCCGGAAAAGCCGATGGCGCCATGGATGCGGGTAATATGTTAAAACCGGCGTTAGCTCGAGGTGACTTGCATTGTGTTGGCGCTACTACGCTTGATGAGTACCGTAAATATATAGAAAAAGATGCTGCGCTTGAGCGACGTTTTCAAAAAATCTTAGTCGAAGAGCCAAGTGTTGAAGATACTATTGCTATATTGCGCGGTCTAAAAGAGCGTTATGAGTTACACCATTCAGTCAATATTACCGATCCTGCCATTGTGGCGGCAGCAACGTTATCCCATCGTTATATTAGTGATAGACAATTACCGGATAAAGCCATCGATCTTATTGATGAAGCGGCATCGAGCATTCGTTTACAAATGGACTCTAAGCCAGAAGATCTCGATAGGCTTGAACGACGATTAATTCAGTTAAAGCTTGAGCAAAGGGCATTAGCAAAAGATGAAGATGAGGCTTCCATTAAGCGCTTGGCTATCATCTCGCAACAAATTACCGACAAACAGCTAAAGTATGATGAATTAGATGAAGTGTGGACCACGGAAAAAGCAGCACTTTATGGTGCCCACACAATCAAAGAAGAACTTGAGCAAGCACGTATTGAACTTGAGGCGGCAAGAAGAACCGGCGATTTAAATCGTATGTCTGAATTGCAATACGGCAAATTGCCCGAGCTTGAAAAGCAATTAGATTTAGCTAGCCAAGCTGAAATGCAAGAAATGACCTTGTTAGCCAATAAAGTTACCGAAGTTGAAATTGCTGATGTACTCAGTCGTGCTACCGGTATTCCTGTTGCTAAAATGTTAGAGCAAGAGCGAGATAAGTTATTACATATGGAAGATAGCTTGCACCAAAGTGTTATTGGGCAGGATGAAGCCGTCACGTCAGTGGCTAATGCTATTAGACGATCTCGGGCTGGTTTGAGTGACCCTAGTCAGCCAATAGGTTCTTTTTTATTTTTAGGACCAACGGGGGTTGGTAAAACTGAGTTAACCAAAGCACTTGCCGAGTTTTTATTCGACTCTCCAGATGCTTTAATTCGTGTTGATATGTCTGAGTTTATGGAAAAACACTCAGTAGCACGCTTAGTTGGAGCACCACCAGGCTACGTTGGTTACGAAGAGGGCGGTTATTTAACCGAAGCGGTACGCAGAAAGCCCTATTCTGTCATTTTACTTGATGAAATAGAAAAAGCTCATCCAGATGTGTTTAATATTCTATTACAAGTTCTTGATGATGGCAGATTAACGGATGGTCAAGGTCGCACTGTTGATTTCAAAAATACTGTTATTATTATGACCTCAAATATTGGCTCTGATGTCATTCAAGAGTTTGCTGGTGAGAGTCAATATCAGCAAATGAAAGCACAAGTAATGAATATTTTAGGACAATACTTTAAACCTGAGTTTATTAACCGTATCGATGAGTCGGTGGTTTTTCATCCGCTGGTCGCTGAGCAAATTAAACAAATTGCTAAAATACAAATTCAAGCTTTGGCACAAAGATTAGCGGCACAAGAGCTCAATTTAGAAATAACTGATGAGGCAATATCGCTCATTTCTACCGCAGGTTTTGATGCTGTTTTTGGCGCAAGACCTTTAAAACGTGCTATTCGACAAATGGTTGAAAACCCATTAGCTCAAAAAATTCTCAGTAGTGAATTTGCCAAAGGCACTACCATATTAGTGAGTGTTGTTGAGAATAAATTGAACTTCACCTACCAATAGCCTTTTGTCAGCTTGTGGATAATTAAGTGAATGATTATCGCTTGTTGCTAATGCTTAGTCCTACCGTTTAGATAAGTAGGACTAAGTAGGGATGCTATATATCTTTACTACAGTAAAGGCCTTCATGTTTTTTACTTAAGGTCAGTTTTTCTGCCTTTTCAGCTGCCGTTAATGGGCGACTGCCTATGCTACCATCGCTTTTTTCTTCACTAACATGAACATCATCTAACGAAGTTAACATCTTAATATTAAGTCGAGCAGCTTTGCAGTTCTTGGTAAAAGTTGCTTTGTTTTTGGCGGTAATATCGTCTTGAAGAGTTTCTTGCTGTGCAATGACTTGTGCCCGTTTATCTTTTTCAGCAAGTGCTTGTCTTTCATCTTTTGATAAGGCTCTAAATGACGATATAGTGCTTAGCTCAGTATAATCGTATCCTTGCGGCAGGTTTTGACTAAAATGGACAATATTATTTTTATCAATCCAACGATAGATAGCGATATTTTTTGCGTAAGCACTGTTGATAAGCGATGAGCTAATTAGTGTTACCGCTAAGAAAATGCCTGTGAAAGATATTTTTTTAATACTCATAGTTGAACCTTATTCTGTAACTTATAGGTAATAGTACAACGGATAGCATAGCCATTATATCGCGCTAAGTAAGTTGTAATACCAATTCAAGTAGGTTTCTGAGTGGAAACAGACTTAATAAGTATAGCTTTGTTTTTGTCACCCTAAGCTAGCAAATTCTTTATATAATGACAATTAGTTACTTTTTTCAG
Organism: Colwellia sp. MT41; assembly: GCF_001444365.1. Taxonomy (NCBI): domain Bacteria; kingdom Pseudomonadati; phylum Pseudomonadota; class Gammaproteobacteria; order Alteromonadales; family Colwelliaceae; genus Colwellia; species Colwellia sp. MT41. Next base: position 3,193,722 of record NZ_CP013145.1, on the reverse strand, counting down.
CTTACTGACTCGAGTGTCGGTTTTTTTTACACTCTAATACTTAATTGTTAAGGGCTAGTTAACTAAGTGTTATTGTTTGGCTAAATTATTGTAATTTAAGGTGAATATTATTTAGGCGTGATTATTGCTTTATACAGTGCAATGTCGGTAGTTACTTATACTAGTCGCTTAATACTTCTTAAGTAACACCGCTATTAACACTATAAAAAATATAATAGTCATAATATAAATAGGAAGTAACATGTTAAATAAATTAGTTTTACGCGCTTTATTCTCTGTATCGTTAGCTTTTAGCTTTGTTGGTGCAGCAAATGCAACTTTGATCAGCCAAGATATCCTTGATGCAGGGAAAGTGATCGGTAATATAACCATTAATGTCGACAACGCAACAGAGTTTGATATCGGTGACTCTTATGTAAATAGTTTTGTTTCTTTCAACCTTTTTAATATTGATTTATTAGATTTAACTGCATATGATTTAGATAACCCTTCATTTGAAGCACACTTTAACAATGATGATTTAGCTGCAGGGCTCCTAACTCTTGATTTTGATTTAAAAGATATATATAATGCATTTTCATGGGCTGGTTCTATTTGGAATGTCCCATCTATGGATTATATCGATGTTTTTGATGGTCCAAATAGCGTTTTAGTATATACTACTGATGTAACTTTAGGTGATGTTTCCGTTGTTCCTACTCCTGCTACTTTAATACTTTTCTTAACTGCTATTGCTGGTTTAGCATCACGTCGTAAAAAGAGCTAATTTACCCTTAGTGGTGTTTTAAATATAGAGCAATTATCATTACTCGGTATTTAATTAAAAAAGGCTTTACTAAGGTAAGGCCTTTTTTATGCCTGTAACTTAGCTTGAGAAAGTACAAGCAAGTTAAAAGTATCAAGTTACTCCCATACTCCTTATTTCATCGCCACTGGTTTTTCAACCTTATAATTGCATGCACTAATCCCTGAGACTTAGCAGCTAAACTTGTCGGGAATCTAGTCACTTAAACTATAGATTCCGGCTTAAATGACTTCCAGAATGACGACAATCGCTATTTTTTTCTTATCCCGAGTTTGCCTTAGTTAACCTCCTTATAAAACTTACCCTTGCAAGCATGTTTAAGTCTGTCTAATTAGGGCTACACGATGAATAACTCTTATCAATTCTAAAGCTACGGAGTTTAACTAACCACTTTGAATACTTATGACTACTGGCTAAATGTCAATGAGGTCCATTGCCCGTTTGTGGCTAAGGAGATGGTTAACACGCGTTCTACATCGGTAAAGCTGCAGTGTGATGTTGTAATTTAATTTGAGCTGTGGCATTAGTCGAAGAGGTGTATAGCTTTAGTTTGAAATTTCCTAGCCAAGGTTAGACTGTTTTAAAGTAAGGCTATTTTAAAAGTAAACATTGAGAGCTTACCAAAAGCAGGTTAAGAGTAGATTAATTACAGAAGTCTTTAATAGCGAGGCAAATAAAAAGCCCACTTAAATGATTTAAATGGGCTTTGCTAATATTATTTAGCTAACGCATAAATAGCGTTAGCATTGAACAATGAGTAACTAAGACTAGTTATTTAATTCAAGGACAGTAGTACCTTCAGCTTCTCCATCAGCATTGAAGTAAGTTACCGCACCCATATAAGTTGTACCCGTTGGTAAACCTCTGGTCATAATAGTAGTGTAATTAAAACGACCTGTAATGGCTCTACGGCTAGAGATAACACGAGTAGTACTCTCAGCTTGATCTGCAATCCAACCAACCATAGTATAATCAGTTGCTGAGGCTGCACCGGTTGAATAACCATGAATCATAGTTAGATAAACATCACCAACACTCACATCTGCACGTGGCTCAGGGTTAGTTAAAATAACATTTTCATTTGAACCAGCGTTTAATGAGTTAGCAACTTGAGTACATGACCATTTATCACAACGGTAAACGTATAGATCAAGATCGCTATCTGCTTCTGTTACTAAAGCATCCGATAAGCTAAAGCGAGCTACTTGAGTACCAACAGGGATATGGAACATATGGTAGTTAGTACCAGCACCTAAAAACTCAAATTCTTTAGCTGGGTCTGCTTCAACAGTACCAGCCGTACCAAATGGTGCAACTAAACCGGCATGTTTAATACTTGTTCTACCAGAGTAAAGCATCTTAACTGGGAAGCGGAAACGACCACGTCTAAGATCACCAGAGATAAGTTCAGGCACTTCAATTTTAACGGTAGGTACCGCTTTAATTGCTAGTGGTAAACGTACTGAGTGACCAGCACTGTCTGTCCAAGTAATAGCACCAAATTTCCAAGCATTAACTTCTGTGGTTTCTGTTTTACTGAACGTTAAGGCAAAACTCGCTTTACCGTCGGCATCAACATCTAAACTCGTTGTTGGCGTTTCATCACCATTGGCATCAAACGTTTGAATACTTACGTCAAAACCTGCAGGCGCTTCAATTGTTGCAGAATAAGAAGATGCTGCAAGCGTTGCATTTGATACTGTTCTGAAAATAGTTTCAGCTTCAAGTAACTCGGCAATAGCGATTGATGGTAAGTTTAATTGACTTGCATCAGTACTAAAACCTTTGGTTGTTAGGTCAGCACAACTAGTATCGTAACCTGCAACAAAGCTTTCTTTGTCTTGACCACAAAGGAAAGCGAGGTAATCAGCTAGGTTAATATCAAACAATAAACCTGGATCTAAAGCTGAAACAGGTGCTACATGACCAGAGCCAAAATCATATGGGTCTGCTGGTGTAGTACCATCTTCTTTCGTTAAGTCTTGACGAGCAGTTGTCATCATTGCTGATTTAATTTGTGCTGGCGTCCAAGAGCTATTCGACTCTTTAAATAACGCCGCTAAACCGGCAATATGCGGGCTAGACATAGATGTACCTTGCAGGTACATAAATGTCTCACCTTGTGTACCAGACATTGGTGCAGACGTAGTTGCTGCTAAGATTTTAACACCAGGAGCAGTAATATCAGGTTTGATAATATCGTAAGTGTTTAAGTTTGGACCACGTGACGAGAACGACGCTATGGTATTACCCACTTCAACCACTTCACCTGAAGCCGCGGTATCAGTAAAAATTACTGCCGTGCTTTCAGCAAGAACACTTGCTGTTAATGCTTGGCCATCAGCAAAAGATATCATTGAACCCGTAATAGTTACTGCGGGATCTTCACCACCCATAGAAAATGGTGAGGTGCCGTCATAAGTATAAACAAGTGCACCAATCGCACCCGCATTTTGCGCATTGATGAACTTCTCAGTAAAAGCACATGAACCACGAGCAATAAGTGCTATTTTACCAACTAATTCATCTGCATTAGTTAAAGGTGCATCATTACAGGCTTCAACCGGTTCAGCTAAAGCAAGTTCACCGGCAAGACCAACTGTTGCCGGAGCAAAGGCTGCAGGAACTGACATCAGTGAAGTTCCGGCTAAAGAACCAGAAGTAACATCAAGCGCTTTACCTATAATAGTAGAAGTACCATTATAAGTAGATGCTGCGACACTGGTAACCCAAGGAGCAGGAGTACCAACAGTTTCTTTATCAGGACCACTATTACCTGCAGAAACAGCAACGAAGACACCGGCAGCGGCAGCATTTAACATGGCTGCAGACGCAGGCACTGTTAAGTCAGTTCTGCTACCACCAATCGAGTAGTTGATTACATCAACACCATCAGTTACCGCAGCATCGATTGCTGCCATAGTATCGCCACCGAAACAACCACGTTCTTTATTGCCTTCAGGACTAACATAGTCGCTATTCCAACAAACCTTATATACCGCAATACGAGCACGAGGTGCCATGCCTGAAACTGTACCTGCTGGAGCTCCTGAAAGTATAGCCGCTACACCTTCATTACCACCAGCAGTACTAGCCGTATGGCTACCATGACCGTCAGCATCACGAGGAGAATCAAATTCCCCTAAGCTATACTGAATATCGTATTGGCTGCTAAAGCTAGCACCAAAATAACGAGCACCAATTAATTTATTATTACAGCTAAATTCTAAATCAGTGCCGGTATCACAAGTACCCTGCCAACCAAGGTCGGCTGGATCTGAATATGAGCCATCATCGGCAAAACTAGGGTTTTCCGGCCATACACCCGTATCGATAACCCCGATAATGACACCTTCACCTTTTATATTCAGGGCGTGTTGTCCACCAGGCCCTGTTAAACCAAGGAATTCAGGAGTGTTTGCTGTGTTTACCACATGTAACTTATCTTCCCATATACCAATAACATCAGGGTGAGATTCTAATTGCGCTTTTTGCTTAGCATTAAGTTTGGCGGTGAAACCATTATAAGTATGTTTAAAAGAATGCAAAATTTCCAGTGAATCAATTGAACTTGCTACTTGCTTTTGTTTGTTTTCCATTGCTTGTGTATAAGCTTTCATTGCAGGGGTATAAGCGTTGTAGCGATTACCTGTATTTGCAACTAATTGATTGGTGGGTAACAGCTCACCAATATCTTGTGCTTGAGCAATACCAGTCTTACCCCTTAATTGAATAATATAGCCTGTAGTTTTATGTTTGCTATTAATTTCACTACCTACTGATTTGAACTTACTGATATCGCCAGTAATTTCATTAGCTACTACTGCATTGGATGCGCCAGCAGTGAGTGCTAATGTAATCAGACTCCCTATTATGGATTTCTTAAAATACATATTTATCTCCGGTTTATTGTTATATCTTCGCTGTGTATATTTATTACACTTTCTTTATCTTCATTGGCAAAAGCACAATGAAAAGTAGCGAGTAAAATATATAAGCAATAATAGTGCCTTTGTTACACAAATGTTAATAAGTGGTGTTGTTTTGGTACTTTAAGAGTGATGTATAGGATCAAAGCAGTTGCTACAATGTAAACAATGTAAAATATGTTTACATAAATATTTGCTTAAAGTGCAATAATAGTCAGTATATCTTCCTGTATATTGTATATTATTGGCTTATGTCTTTGTTTATATTGGTTTTTGTATGCTTTTGTTCTTTGTGGGTAGTTATGCGGTGACATGTAAAGAAAGCTGACACTGACCTGTAGCTGTTGATGTTTTGTACTTTATGTATCATTTGTAATCGAACAAACAAAAAAGTAAAATTAACGCTTGTGCTACACTCAAAACTCTATAGAATCCGCATCCAGTTCCAAGGGGTTCAGGGAAAATGAATCATCAACGAACTGTTTTGATAAGTTATCTACTTCCTTTTAAGGTAAATCAGCTAACTTAAGCTAACGTTTTAAAGTGTTTTAAAATACTTTACTTTTTATAAAAAAAACGTTGACATCAAAACTCGGAGGCGTACAATGCGCATCCTGCTTCGGGCAAACGGCAACGTTAGCAAGGAGTTAAAGCGAGTAACGAATGCGATTACTGCTTATTTCTTTAACAATTAGTTATCATGCAATTTGTGTGGACACTCACATTAATGTTGTTTTACATAGTTTTCCTTTCGGGGAGAACAAAAACGCTTAATGAATGATGTTCATGCAAATAAATATAAGTTACTTATTTCTAGCGAGATAGGTAGCGACTATGTAATGCTTCTTTTACTTGTAGGCGGGAACTTGTTCGCGCATTACTTTTAAAAGAAACGACAGAATTCATTGAGCAGTAACACATCGCTTGCGATGAGGTTACACAAACGATTTTTAATTGAAGAGTTTGATCATGGCTCAGATTGAACGCTGGCGGCAGGCTTAACACATGCAAGTCGAACGGTAACATGAACTAGCTTGCTAGTTTGATGACGAGTGGCGGACGGGTGAGTAATGCTTGGGAATATGCCTTGGAGTGGGGGACAACAGTTGGAAACGACTGCTAATACCGCATAACGTGCTTTTTGTAGTGAAAAGTACCAAAGGGGGGGATCTTCGGACCTCTCGCTTCTTGATTAGCCCAAGTGAGATTAGCTAGTTGGTAAGGTAAAGGCTTACCAAGGCGACGATCTCTAGCTGGTTTGAGAGGATGATCAGCCACACTGGGACTGAGACACGGCCCAGACTCCTACGGGAGGCAGCAGTGGGGAATATTGCACAATGGGCGAAAGCCTGATGCAGCCATGCCGCGTGTGTGAAGAAGGCCTTCGGGTTGTAAAGCACTTTCAGTTGTGAGGAAAGGTGGTGATTTAATAAATCATCACTGTGACGTTAGCAACAGAAGAAGCACCGGCTAACTTCGTGCCAGCAGCCGCGGTAATACGAGGGGTGCAAGCGTTAATCGGAATTACTGGGCGTAAAGCGTTCGTAGGCGGTTATTTAAGCAAGATGTGAAAGCCCAGGGCTCAACCTTGGAACTGCATTTTGAACTGGGTAACTAGAGTACTGTAGAGGGTGGTGGAATTTCCAGTGTAGCGGTGAAATGCGTAGAGATTGGAAGGAACATCAGTGGCGAAGGCGGCCACCTGGACAGATACTGACGCTGAGGAACGAAAGCGTGGGGAGCGAACAGGATTAGATACCCTGGTAGTCCACGCCGTAAACGATGTCAACTAGCCGTTCGTGGACTTGATCCGTGAGTGGCGCAGCTAACGCACTAAGTTGACCGCCTGGGGAGTACGGCCGCAAGGTTAAAACTCAAATGAATTGACGGGGGCCCGCACAAGCGGTGGAGCATGTGGTTTAATTCGATGCAACGCGAAGAACCTTACCATCCCTTGACATCCTCAGAAGCCAGTAGAGATACAGGCGTGCCTTCGGGAACTGAGTGACAGGTGCTGCATGGCTGTCGTCAGCTCGTGTTGTGAAATGTTGGGTTAAGTCCCGCAACGAGCGCAACCCCTATCCTTATTTGCCAGCGCGTTATGGCGGGAACTCTAAGGAGACTGCCGGTGATAAACCGGAGGAAGGTGGGGACGACGTCAAGTCATCATGGCCCTTACGGGATGGGCTACACACGTGCTACAATGGCAGGTACAGAGGGCTGCAATACCGCGAGGTGGAGCGAATCCCACAAAGCCTGTCGTAGTCCGGATCGGAGTCTGCAACTCGACTCCGTGAAGTCGGAATCGCTAGTAATCGTGGATCAGAACGCCACGGTGAATACGTTCCCGGGCCTTGTACACACCGCCCGTCACACCATGGGAGTGGGATGCAAAAGAAGTGGCTAGTTTAACCTTCGGGAGGACGGTCACCACTTTGTGTTTCATGACTGGGGTGAAGTCGTAACAAGGTAACCCTAGGGGAACCTGGGGTTGGATCACCTCCTTATCTTGAAGTAAAATTGCTTAATGAAAGCTTCGGCTTTACGAGTGTTCACACAAATTACATGATAACAAATATGAAGAAGAACCAACCCACTAAAGCTTTTATGTTTTAGGCGGAGTTAATTTTCTTTACTTCAAGGCGCTTGAACATTGAAGGAATGAATGTAGATAACTACATGATTCACTGAGATGCGAATGCAACGATGAAGTTAAGTAAAGGAATTCGCATAAATGGGGCTATAGCTCAGCTGGGAGAGCACCTGCCTTGCACGCAGGGGGTCAGCAGTTCGATCCTGCTTAGCTCCACCATTTAATTTTACTCAGCGTTAGTTCGCAGCTCGTGTAGTAAACTACACGTCGCTACCAACTGCCTTGATTAAAAGTAAATGGATATTTTCTTCTTCAATAAAAAGAGAATAGAAGCCAAATTTAAACTACGCTTTATAAGCTATTTTAAATTTGGTTTTTTTAAACCACTTTTTAAGCGAATGTGCCTTAAATTGAAGTTCTTTAACAATCTGGAAAGCTGATATAAATATCGGTATTTATGTCGTAACGAACGGTGTCGCGCTGAACGTTGCAATGATATAAATACCAACAAAAGCGATGCAATCTCTCCCAAGAGGTTGTATCAACATTCGATTGATGTCTACTCGACATTGATTGTCTTATCAAGTAACTCATCTTATATGAACCTTTCGAGGTAAGTATATTGAGTACGTGAAAATGTCAGACTTTACAATTAGTTCGGATTAGTCTCCGAACAGTCCAGTATGGATTGGTTTTAGCAATAAAATTGATTCGACGGATTTTAGTGTTTAGGCAAGGCGCACGAAGCGCGAGTAAAGGAGTGTAGTTTACTACATGACTGAGCAAGCAATGAAATGCAACGACGCATAAGCAGTAAAAGACAAGAATACTTGGGGTTGTATGGTTAAGTGACTAAGCGTATGTGGTGGATGCCTTGGCAGTTAGAGGCGATGAAGGACGTGTTAATCTGCGAAAAGCTCAGGTAAGGTGATAACAACCGTAATAGCCTGAGATGTCCGAATGGGGAAACCCACTTAGCATAAGCTAGGTATCGTTAACTGAATACATAGGTTAACGAGGCAAACCGGGAGAACTGAAACATCTAAGTACCCCGAGGAAAAGAAATCAACCGAGATTTCGTTAGTAGCGGCGAGCGAACGCGAATCAGCCCTTAAGCTTATTGGGCGCTAGTGGAATCTACTGGAAAGTAGAACGATACAGGGTGATAGTCCCGTACACAAAAGCAACCTTTAAGTGAAATCGAGTAGGACGGAGCACGTGAAACTTTGTCTGAATATGGGGGGACCATCCTCCAAGGCTAAATACTACTAACTGACCGATAGTGAACCAGTACCGTGAGGGAAAGGCGAAAAGAACCCCTGTGAGGGGAGTGAAATAGAACCTGAAACCGCATACGTACAAGCAGTGGGAGCCAAATTTAGTTTGGTGACTGCGTACCTTTTGTATAATGGGTCAGCGACTTATATTCTGTAGCAAGGTTAACCGATTAGGGGAGCCGTAGCGAAAGCGAGTGTTAACTGCGCGTTTAGTTGCAGGGTATAGACCCGAAACCCGGCGATCTACCCATGGGCAGGTTGAAGGTTGAGTAACATCAACTGGAGGACCGAACACACGTATGTTGAAAAATGCGGTGATGACTTGTGGGTCGGAGTGAAAGGCTAATCAAGCCGGGAGATAGCTGGTTCTCCCCGAAATCTATTTAGGTAGAGCCTCGGACGAATACCATTGGGGGTAGAGCACTGTTAAGGCTAGGGGGTCATCCCGACTTACCAACCCTTTGCAAACTCCGAATACCAATGAGTACTATCCGGGAGACACACTGTGGGTGCTAACGTCCATTGTGAAGAGGGAAACAACCCAGACCGCCAGCTAAGGTCCCAAAGTACTAGTTAAGTGGGAAACGATGTGGAAAGGCATAGACAGCTAGGAGGTTGGCTTAGAAGCAGCCATCCTTTAAAGAAAGCGTAATAGCTCACTAGTCGAGTCGGTCTGCGCGGAAGATGTAACGGGGCTAAACTAGTCACCGAAGCTGCGGATTTGCAATTTATTGCAAGTGGTAGGGGAGCGTTCTGTAAGCCGTTGAAGGTAGATTGAGAAGTCTGCTGGAGGTATCAGAAGTGCGAATGCTGACATGAGTAACGATAAGGGGAGTGAAAAACTCCCCCGCCGAAAGACCAAGGTTTCCTGTCCCATGTTAATCAGGGCAGGGTAAGTCGGCCCCTAAGGCGAGGCGGAAACGCGTAGTCGATGGGAAACAGATTAATATTTCTGTACTTCATTATATTGCGAAGGAGGGACGGAGTAGGCTAGGTGAGCACGGCGTTGGTAGTCCGTGTGAAAGGCTGAAGGTTGGGAGATTAGGTAAATCCGGTCTCCTCCTTTTATTAGGAAAACTGAGAGCTGAGACGAGTCACTACGGTGATGAAGTCATTGATGCCACACTTCCAGGAAAAGCTTCTAAGCTTCAGATATAGTGGAACCGTACCCCAAACCGACACAGGTGGTTGGGTAGAGAATACTAAGGCGCTTGAGAGAACTCGGGTGAAGGAACTAGGCAAAATAGTACCGTAACTTCGGGAGAAGGTACGCTGGTATAGGGTGAAGGAACTTGCTTCCGGAGCCTAAACCAGTCGAAGTAACCAGGTGGCTGGAACTGTTTATTAAAAACACAGCACTGTGCAAAATCGAAAGATGACGTATACGGTGTGACGCCTGCCCGGTGCCGGAAGGTTAATTGATTCGGTTAGACTTAGGTCGAAGCTGATGATCGAAGCCCCGGTAAACGGCGGCCGTAACTATAACGGTCCTAAGGTAGCGAAATTCCTTGTCGGGTAAGTTCCGACCTGCACGAATGGCGTAATCATGGCCACACTGTCTCCACCCGAGACTCAGTGAAATTGAATTTGCGGTTAAGATGCCGTATACCCGCGGCTAGACGGAAAGACCCCGTGAACCTTTACTATAGCTTGACAGTGAACATTGCTCCTACATGTGTAGGATAGGTGGGAGGCTATGAAACCATGTCGCTAGATGTGGTGGAGCCAACCTTGAAATACCACCCTTGTATGCGTGATGTTCTAACCTAGGGCCGTAATCCGGCTTGGGGACACTGTCTGGTGGGTAGTTTGACTGGGGCGGTCTCCTCCCAAAGAGTAACGGAGGAGCACGAAGGTTGGCTAAGTACGGTCGGACATCGTACGGTTAGTGCAATGGCATAAGCCAGCTTAACTGCGAGACAGACACGTCGAGCAGGTACGAAAGTAGGTCATAGTGATCCGGTGGTTCTGTATGGAAGGGCCATCGCTCAACGGATAAAAGGTACTCCGGGGATAACAGGCTGATACCGCCCAAGAGTTCATATCGACGGCGGTGTTTGGCACCTCGATGTCGGCTCATCACATCCTGGGGCTGAAGTCGGTCCCAAGGGTATGGCTGTTCGCCATTTAAAGTGGTACGCGAGCTGGGTTTAGAACGTCGTGAGACAGTTCGGTCCCTATCTGCCGTGGGCGTTTGAGAATTGAAGAGGGCTGCTCCTAGTACGAGAGGACCGGAGTGGACGAACCACTGGTGTTCGGGTTGTCATGCCAATGGCATTGCCCGGTAGCTACGTTCGGAACTGATAACCGCTGAAAGCATCTAAGCGGGAAGCAGGCTTTGAGATGAGTTCTCACTGGGACTTTAAGTCCCCTAAAGGGTCGTTGGAGACTACAACGTTGATAGGTCAGGTGTGTAAGGACTGCGAGGTCTTGAGCTAACTGATACTAATTGCCCGTGAGGCTTAACCATACAACACCCAAGTAGTTTTTGACTATAAAGTGTGTGTGAGACTGACATAAATATATAAACACGTACTCGTGTTACTTGAATTGCTTTTGTAAACTTTTTATATCAAATTTCTAGATTGACCCTTTTTTGTTTAGCGACCATAGCGCTGTGGCCCCACCTGATCCCATTCCGAACTCAGAAGTGAAACGCAGTTGCGCCGATGGTAGTGTGGGAGTTCCCATGTGAGAGTAGGACATTGCTAAACTTCTATTTGTGCTTAGGCACTGAGAAGCCCGATTCGAAAGAGTCGGGCTTTTTACTGTCTGGGATTTGAAACAATCACTAATAAGCGCGAATAAATTCCCGCCTACAATATGAGAGCTGTGTAGGCGGGATTTCAATCGCGCAAGGTAATAGCGCCGAAGATAGTAAGCGTGTGGGTGTCTTCTCTTTATGTGAGAGTAGGACATTCTCGATTTCTATTAATAAAAACCCGCAACATTGTTGCGGGCTTTTTCTGTCTGGGATTTGAAACAATTACTAATAAGCGCGAATAAATTCCCGCCTACATATTTTGGCCCCACCTGATCCCATCCATGTACGTCACGCAGTTGCGCCGAAGGTAGTAAGCGTGTGGGTGTATTTCTCTTTATGTGAGGTCACTCCTGTGCATCCATGCACTTGTGACATTAGTGAATCCATTACGTCAGTAGGACATTCTCGATTTCTATTAATAAAAGCCCGATTCATAAGAGTCGGGCTTTTTGCTGTCTGAGATTTGAAACAATTACTAATAAGCGCGAATAAATTCCCGCCTACAATATGAGAGCTGTGTAGGCGGGATTTCAATCGCGCAAGGTAATAGCGCCGAAGGTAGTAAGCGTGTGGGTGTATTTCTCTTTATGTGAGAGTAGGACATTCTCGATTTCTATTAAGAAAGCCCGATTCATAAGAGTCGGGCTTTTTACTGTCTGGGATTTGAAACAATTACTAATAAGCGCGAATAAATTCCCGCCTACATATTTTGGCCCCACCTGATCCCATTGAGTCTTCTCTAACGGAAAGTGCCGCAGCGTTGCAGAAATGAGCGCAGTTACGCCGAAGGTAGTAAGCGTGTGGGTGTATTTCTCTTTATGTGAGGTCACTCCTTTGCATCAGGATAATTGCTCAGGATAATATGCTCCTGCATTATCCTAATAAGTGGCATCCATGTACGTCAAGTAGTTGTGTCGAAGCTAGTAAGTGTGTGGGTGTTCTTATTTTATGTGAGGTCACTCCTGTGAATCCATTCACGTCAGTAGGACATTCTCGATTTCTATTAAGAAAAGCCCGATTCGAAAGAGTCGGGTTTTTTGCTGTCGGAGATTTGAAACAATTACTAATAAGCGCGAATAAATTCCCGCCTACATATTTTGGACCCACCTGATCCCATTCACTATTCTCTTACGGAAGTGCCGCGGCGCTGCAGAAGTTGAGCCTGCTCCTTGCCATCCATGGCAACGCGGCAACATTATTATATCCATGTATGTCAGCGCAGTTGCGCTGGAGGTAGTAAGCGGGTGGACTGCTCTTTATGTGGTAAAAATGTCTGGAGAATTTTTGTCTGCACTCAGTCTTACCCTAAGGGTGTAAGGCCGGATGCTTGGAATAATGTAGGACATTGCCAAGTTATTTCTGGGGTAAAGTGTCGTTATGTTGATATTAAATTTTCTAGTCAGTACCCGGTCAATATTTAAAACTGAAAGTAAAAAATGTAGCTAAAAATATAATTATTCAGCTTAATATTGCGTAATCCCTATTTTTACTTTAGTCATATTATATTACAAACTAACGGTATATTTTATACAATATACCCAGTAAGATGAAGTTGTTACTATTTTGTAAATTACTCCCTGCATTACAAATTAGTAGCAACATACTTTGTGGTTTGAGCTGATCTGTCAATCGTTCTTCACAGGTATATAAGCCCGGAGTAGGGTTTCTACTCCGGCATCAATCACTTGCAAGTATGTTATAGATATTTACTTTAAAGTTAAAGTGAATATTTATGTAGCATTTGTGAATTATTATATCAATGTATTGAAGTGATTTATCTATGCCCAATGGTAATACTATAGTAGTAATTGGCTGTATGTTTTATACACATCATAAGGTATTGTTATGCTGTTATTAATTGTAACTTACTCCCTTGGTGGTTCCTTAATAACAACATACTTGGTGTTTAGATCTGATCTGTCAATCGTATCGCACGAGTATACTTTTCCGGAGTAGGGAAACCTACTCCGGCACTCTATTTATAGCCGTTGAATTTCTTTCTGATTGTTCAACGTTAAATTCTAATCATCCCCAAGCTACGTAGGCATCTTACTTGCCTTATATACAAAATATGCAGTTATAGTTTGTCAGCGTTCGTTAAGAGAAAAATTTTTAACTTATTTACTTGATTTTAATGTTGTTGCCCTCAGATATGTATCAACTAAACAAACCCGCTCTGTACCTAGTACATGCAATGGTTTGGCGTCCAAGTAGGCGTCCAAATAGGTATTTAACAAAAGGTCGATAAAATGACAGTAGAAAATAAGCCAGTAAAACATGAATTTGCGTCAGATAACGCCAAGATACTTCACTTAATGATCCACTCACTTTATTCTAATAAAGAGATATTCCTACGTGAGTTAGTGTCAAATGCTGCCGATGCTGCGGATAAGCTGCGTTTTAAAGCATTATCTGATAATGCTTTATATGAAAATGATGGTGATTTACGCGTACGTGTTAGCTGTGATAAAGAAAATAACACCATCACTATTTCTGATAATGGTATTGGTATGAACCATGATGAAGTAATCGAACATCTAGGTACGATTGCAAAATCAGGCACTGCTGAATTTTTCTCAACATTATCAGGTGATCAAGCCTCTGACTCACAACTTATTGGTCAATTTGGTGTTGGTTTTTACTCATCTTTTATTGTTGCAGATAAAGTAATTGTTCGTACTCGTAAAGCGGGTGATGATGCCTCTGAAGGTGTCGAATGGATAAGTGCCGGTGAAGGTGAGTTTACTACCGCTAAGATTGAAAAAACTAATCGTGGTACCGATATCATTCTTCACTTAAAAGAAGGTGAGTCAGAATTTGCCGATGATTGGCGCTTAAAGTCAATTGTTACTAAATACTCTGATCATATCTCAGTATCAGTAGAAATGTTAACCACTGAAATACCAGCGGTTGAAGCCGTTGCTGAAGTGAAAGATGATGAAGGCAAGGTAACTACGCTAGCTATTGATGCTATAGATGCCGTACCTGCACTATGGGAAGCTGTTAATAAAGCAACTGCTTTATGGACACGCGAAAAGGCAGATATTACCGACGAAGAATATAAAGAGTTTTATAAACACGTCTCTCATGATTTTAGTGACCCACTTTTATGGGAACATAATAAAGTTGAAGGTAAGACTGAATACACGTCTCTACTCTATATACCTAGCAAAGCACCATTTGATATGTATAACCGTGAAAAACAACATGGTCTTAAACTGTTTGTTCAGCGTGTATATATTATGGATGATGCTGAGCAGTTTATGCCAACGTACTTACGTTTCGTTAAAGGCTCATTAGATTCAAATGATTTACCATTAAACGTTTCTCGTGAAATATTACAAGATAACAAGATTACTCAAGCTATTCGTAAGGGTTGTACTAAGCGCGTATTAAAAATGCTGGAGAAGTTAGCTAAAAAAGATGCGGATAAATATCAAGGCTTTTGGGATGAGTTTGGTCAGGTATTAAAAGAAGGTCCTTCTGAAGACCACAGCAATAAAGAACAAGTCGCTGGATTATTACGCTTTGCTTCCACCAAGGAAGATGTAGCAGCGCAAAATGTATCACTTGCTACTTACATTGAACGTATGAAAGAAGGCCAAGATAAGATTTATTATGTTGTTGCCGATAGCTTCGAAGCGGCTAAAAGTAGCCCGCATTTAGAAGTATTCCGTAAAAAAGGCATTGAAGTATTGTTAATGTCTGATCGCATAGATGAATGGTTAGTAAGCCATTTAACAGCGTTTGATTCTAAGCAATTACAGTCTGTTACTCATGGTGGTTTAGATCTGGGTGACATGGATGACGATGAAACTAAAGAAGCACAAGAGAAGCTTGAGAAAGAGTATGACTCTGTCGTTAAGCGCATTAAAGTTTGCTTAGAAGGAAAAGTTAAAGATGTTAAACTTTCTCAACGTCTTACCGACTCTCCTGCTTGTATCGTCGCTGATGATAATGACATGACTAGCCAAATGGCTAAGTTAATGGCTTCGGTTGGTCAAGACGTGCCAGATACATTACCTATCTTTGAAATCAATGGTGAGCATGATCTTATTAAACATATTGCCGATGAACAAGATGATGATAAATTCGGCCAGTGGGTTGAAGTGTTGTTTGACCAAGCTATGTTAGCTGAACGTGGTAGCTTAAAAGATCCTGCTAGCTTCGTTTCTCGCTTGAATAAATTAATGTTAAGCCTAACTAAGTAATTATTTAATGCTAAGTTAAATTATTAGATAATACTTTAGTCTTAAAAAGGAGGGTTTCATGCATGAAACACCTCCTTTTTTGATCAATCTGAGCTATCACTACTTGTTTGCAAATAGGCTAGCTTGTATAGTGTCTGCCGGCTTTATGGAAAAGCTAAGAAATATTACCTTTGCTCGATCAATGAGAATTTATAGTATTGAATAAAGGTAATATTTACTTTAACACTTCAACCATCAATTTAAGGTTACATAATATGCGCATTGTTTTATTAGGTGCTCCAGGCGCTGGTAAAGGCACACAAGCACAATTTTTAATGGCTAAATTTGGTATTCCACAAATTTCAACGGGCGATATGCTTCGTACTGCAATTAAAGCCGGCACTGAACTAGGCAATAAAGCTAAAGTCGTTATGGATGCAGGACAATTAGTTTCAGATGATTTGATCATCGGCTTAGTCAAAGAGCGAGTAGCTCAAGATGATTGTAAAGCAGGATTTTTACTTGACGGTTTCCCTCGTACTATTCCACAAGCGGATGCTATGAAAGAAAGTGGCATATCTGTGGACCATGTACTTGAATTTGATGTGCCTGATGAAGTGATTGTTGAGCGTATGGCTGGTCGTCGTGTTCATTCCGGCTCAGGACGTGTTTATCACCTTGTTTTCAATCCGCCAAAAGTTGCCGGCAAAGATGATGTTACCGGTGATGATTTATCTATTCGTCCTGATGATGAAGAAGCGACTGTACGTAAGCGCTTATCGATTTATCATGATCAAACTAAGCCATTAGTTGATTTTTATCAAGCGGAAGCTAAAGCGGGTAATTGTACCTACCTAACTATTGATGGCACACAAGCTGTTGAGGAAGTTAACGCATTATTATTAAAGCAACTTTCTTAGTAACCAGTAATTGTCTAGCTATTTAAGTTAAAAAACTCGCCTTGGCGAGTTTTTTTATTTCTAGGGTATATAATTTATTGCTAACTTTCTCTGAGCATAGCAATGTGTGGTATGCCATCTTCTAAATACATAGCCGATACCTGAGCGAAACCATGTCTTTGGTAGTATGACTTTAAATGTTGTTGAGCAGAGATTTTAATCTCTTCGTTAGGGTGATATTGCTGGCAAAGTGATAATGCTTCTTTCATTAATTCATGGCCCAAGCCTCCACCTCTAGCTTTATTGGCAATGACTACTCTACCTATACTGATATGGCTGGTATAGCTTTGACCTTTAGGTAAAATTCGCAGGTAAGCGACCAGTTGCTCTGCTTGATAACCTAAAAGATGTAGGGTTTGAGGGTGTCGGTCAAGCAGGTTTTTTTCGCTGTCTAGATCTGGGTAATAACACGTTTGTTCAACGACAAAAACATCAATGCGCAATTTCAGTACATCATATAATTGATTAAGTGATAGTTCGGAGAATGCTTTACTTTGCCAGGTGGTTTTTATGGTCATATTGAGTATGAACCGTTAAATAGTTAACTGCTTTAAGTAACCATAATACTTACGATCATTCAGGTAATCTTTAATTTCTTGTTTATATTTTCTTATGCACAATTCTGGGAACTCAGTAGTGACTATTTTATTTAGTGCACAAGGCTCAAGAAAGAGTAAGTAGCCCAGTGGTAGGTAGCTAGGATTGAAGTTGCATTGGTATACGGTTGCTCGAACTTGGCTAGCATTATAAAAAGTCTGCTCACCATAACGTTTTTGTAGTCTTGGTAACAGTTGGTTGCCGTATTTCTTTATTGCTCTACGTTTAAACATAGCTGTTCCTTAGCAGGTATTACTTATGGTCTTTTAGACAAATTAGCAGCTTATTATAATAAATAAGGTCAATAATTAGTCTACTCATTTTATTGCTCAGCATATTACTACATGTAGGGATAAAATGTAGCTAATAAAATCTATAATAACTCAAAGATTAATAGTTTTTATTTTATTGCTATCAACAAAAAATCCAGCTTATTGATAGGCTTTAACAATAGCGCCACGCTGGCGAAGTATTTAAGCCTTTATTCATCGCTTTAAAGGCTTCCTGCCCCTCAGAATGAGCCTTACTGATGACAAAATGGCGGGAGTCTTTAAGTACCAGGCCAATGTTTTTAACGGGTACTAGGTGAATTTTAGCCATAATAAAGCTTTGCTCTGGGCTTGAATTAAAGGGCATCAAAATAAAGTCTATCCATTGAATATCTACCATGCGTGCCATGGATAACCAAGAGTCTTATTGAATAAGCTTTTTAAGGTGAAGCTGCTGCAGTGTCTGCCAGTCAGTGCGCCATTTAGGTGTTGATACCGCCAAGGTCACTTAACACCTTAACCGCTAAGGTCTTAGTATTTTGGGGACTAGTATAGATACCAGCGATGTACTCGCCATTTCTTATGACTTCGTCAGAGATATAAACTTTACTGGCAATAGCTAGCGCATCTTGTTGCCAATAAGAATCAAAACTTATAAGCAGCTGACCATTTTCTAACATTTAAGTATTACGAAAGTTAACTTTACCTGGGGCGTAACTGAAACTGTGATTAAAACCACCAAGTTTGAGTGTCTGCTGGGCAATAATCATGTTAACCACGTCACGGCGGATGTTTTTACCTGAGAAATTATCTATTAAGCTGATATCTCTATCAGCAACAAAGTGCTGGTAATCAAGGTAGACATCATCACGAATATAAATACACTATGCTGCTGGCCGAGAACATTTCAGCTGAGACTTATGAGAGTAGCGATAAGTAGTGCTTTAGTGAATAACCTAGTGCCTATTTCATTAAAGAGTATTACCATAAAAGAACGCCATCTTTTTATAAACTAGTTCGCTGAAGTTAACTACTTGCATCCTTGTCTTATTAACATAACAAGGAGGCAAGCATGTAGCAAAATAGCATGAATACCTTCAATAATGGCAGGTGAAGTTATTTGTTATGACGCTGTTGTAATACCGCCATAACCTCATTGAGGTCGATATCTTGGTCGGCTAGGAGTACTAGGGTGTGGTAAAATAAGTCTGCACATTCACCTAGTAAGTCTTCTTTCGTTTCTGCTACTGCAGCCAGTGCAACTTCAACGCCTTCTTCACCGACTTTCTGCGCAATTTTGATGGTGCCGCGAGAAAATAAGTGTGCGGTATAACTGTCTTCTGGCTTATCATTTTTTCGGCTTGCAATCACTTGTTCAAGTTCACTGAGAAAGTTTTGCTGGGTTAATTTTTGCTCCGGAAAACATGACTCAGTGCCTAAGTGACAACTTGGCCCCATAGGCAAACAAGCAATAAGTAAACTGTCATTATCGCAATCAGTTAAGACTTGCTGAACGTTTAAAAAGTTACCTGAGGTTTCGCCCTTAACCCACAAAGCTTGTTTTGAACGACTATAGAAGGTTGCTTTACCTGTGGCTAATGTGGCAGCTAAGGATGCTTGGTTCATATAACCTTGCATTAGTATGGCTCCCGTTGCCGCATGCTGAATAATGGCAGGAATGAGGTTATTCATTTTCTGCCATGCTAAGTCATTAATATTGTCTTTGTTTACTAACATGGTCTTACCTCAATACGTTGTGTTTTTAAATAATTTTTTAACTCTTTAATGGCAATAACACCCTTATGAAAAACAGAAGCAGCCAGAGCGCCGTCAACATCGGCTTGTTGGTAGACATCACTAAAGTGCGCCATGGTACCCGCACCACCTGAGGCGATTAAAGGCACATTACATACCGCTCTTGCTTGTTTTAATTGCACAATATCATAACCTTGACGTACACCATCTTGGTTCATGCAATTGAGGACGATTTCGCCGGCACCTAGGCTAACTACTTTTTCAATCCAGTCAAACGTGGTCCAGCCGGTTTGCTTAGTACGCTTTTCATCACCAGTAAACTGGTAAACCTGATATTCCCCTTTGCCAGCATTAGCCTCTTTGTTATAAAAGCTATCAACGCCAACAACAATACATTGCTGACCAAAAATATCGGCTAAGCGAGTAATTAGCTCAGGGTCTTGCAATGCTGGGGAATTAATGGATATTTTGTCAGCGCCCATCATCAAGATTTCTTTAGCATCGGCTGCACTTTTTATCCCACCAGCAACACAAAAAGGAATATCAATGACCTCAGCAATACGACTTACCCAGCTTTTATCTACCACGCGACCATCAGAGCTGGCAGTGATATCATAAAAAACGAGTTCATCAGCACCTGCTTTGGCATATTTTTGTGCTAACGGCACTATATCGCCGATAATTTCGTGGTTTCTAAACTGTATACCTTTTACCACTTTTCCGTCCTTAACGTCGAGGCATGGAATAATTCTTCTGGCTAACATGGGGTTTTCTCCGCTACAGCTACAGCTTCAGCTGGAGGCCAACAGGCAATCGCCTCTTCAAGGGTAAACTTACCCTCAAGCAATGAACGACCTAAAATAACAGCGCTAACACCGGTTGGAATTAACGCTTTAATATCGTCTAAGCTGCCAATACCGCCCGACGCTTGCCAGTGAATATCTGGATACTTAGCACAAACTTCGCTATATAAATCAACATTAGTCCCCGTTAAAGTGCCGTCTTTACTAATGTCAGTACATAATACGTGCTTAATACCGGCATCTTGATATTGGGCAAGTAAATCTTCTAAGTTTACCCCGCTATCTTCAATCCAGCCATGAGTGGGCAGGGTTTTATTACCTTGGGCATCAATTTTTATATCAAGTGCTAGGACAATTTTTTCACAGCCGTAGGTTTTAAGCCATTGAGTAACTAGTTCTGGTTGTTTGATGGCTAAGCTGCCAATAACAACGCGATCTGCGCCTAGTGCTAATAGCTGTTTTACATCATCTTCACAACGTACGCCACCACCTACTTGTATGATCATTGAGGGGTGATTGACTACGGTCTTTAATGTTGCTAATTGACGTTTTGTGCTGTCTTTTGCGCCATCTAAATCGACAAAGTGCATGACAGTAGCGCCGGATTTAGCATAAGCCTGTTGACGCTCTTGCACCGTATATTCATAGTGGGTTTGTTGGTTATAGTCGCCTTGATACAAACGCACCACTTGGCCATTAATCAAATCAATTGCGGGAATCATCATAAGTTCACAAGCTCCTGTGGCCCTAGTTCTAAAAAGTTTTGAATGATCTTACTGCCCAAAGCACTGGAACGCTCAGGGTGAAATTGACAACCAATAAAGTTGTCTTTGGCAATAGCTGCTGAAAACGTACTACCATATTCACAGCTGGCAATGGTGTACTCACTTATAGGGGCGGCAAAACTGTGGACAAAATAAAAGTAATCACCCTCGGAAATACCTTTGAGCACGGGGTGGTCTGATATTTGGCTGAGGGTATTCCAGCCCATATGTGGCAACCTATTCCCTTGTGCTTTTAATGGCTCTACCTTAGTGGGAATTAAGTTTAAGCAAGGCACTAGGCCATCACTTTTCCCCTCAGTTGAGGACTTATTACCTTCGGTTGATGACTCTGTCATTAACTGCATACCTAAACAAAAACCAAGTACTGGCTGAGTCAGTTTTTGTAAGACACTCACTAAGTTTTTAGCGTTGATATTAGCCATGGCATGCTTAGCACTACCAACCCCAGGGAGTATTACTTTATCCGCTTGTTGGATGAGCTCAATATTATCAGTGATGGTCACTTGATAACCTAAACGCTCAACGGCAAACTTAACTGAGGCTAGATTTGCGCAGCCAGTATCAACAATGACATTCATTCCTGCAGATACTTCCTTAGTCATTATAAAATACCTTTTGAGCTAGGCATCTCATCACCGTCTACTTTAATGGCTTGACCTAACGCTCGGCCAAATACCTTAAATAGACTCTCAACCTGGTGGTGGCAATTCCCTTTACTGGTTGATAAATGTAAAGTTATTAACATTGAATCTGCTAATGAGCGGAAAAAATGGCCAACCATCTGTGTTGACATGCTTCCGACATTATCTGCGGTGAAATCGGCATCAAATTCAAGCCATGGACGACCAGAAAGGTCGATGGCACACTCGGCGCGACATTCATCCATAGGTAAGACAAAACCAAAACGACCAATGCCACGTTTGTCGCCCAGAGCTTGTCTTAAGGCCTGGCCAAGTGCAAGGGCGGTATCTTCAACACTGTGGTGCTCATCAATGTGATAATCACCACTGACGCTACATTGCAAACTAAAACCGCCATGAGTGGCTATTTGATCTAGCATGTGATCGAAAAAGCCTAAGCCCGTTGCTATATTATTGTCGCCTTTTTTATCTAAATTAACGGTGACCTTGATATCGGTTTCTTTGGTGGTCCGGGTAATACTCGCTATACGAGCTTGTGAGAATTTGGCTAAAACCTGTTCGCTCACTTGTGACCAATTGAAAGTTTTTCGATCATATTTGATGCCGACAATGCCCATATTCGCAGCAAGGCCCATATCGGTTGCTCTATCACCAATAACATAAGAATTAGTAAAATCAACTCTGCCTTGCTGTAAGTAATCGCTCACTAAGCCTAGTTTTGGTTTACGACAACTACAATTGTCTTCCTCAAAGTGTGGGCAAAGTAATACGTCTTGAAAATTCACCCCTTGAGAACTAAATAGCGCCATCATTTTATTATGAGGCAAATCAAAATCAGCTTGTGGAAAACTACTGGTGCCTAAGCCATCTTGGTTGGAAACCATCACTAGCTTAAAGCCTTTGGCTTGCAGTTTTAGTAATTCAGCAATGACATTCGGCTCAAACACTAGTTTTTCTAAGCTATCAAGTTGTTTATCGATGGCAGGCTCTTCAACCAAGGTGCCGTCACGGTCGATAAATAATATTTTTTCTTGGTTCTTACTCATAAAATACTCTTCATTATGTTCGTTTATTAGCCTTGTTACAGTACTAATTTTTACTTATAAGGCGGTTAATAATTGCTTTAGCTGTGCTAGTTCGTCCTCACTGCCAATGCTAATGCGAAGACAGTTTTCAAGCTGCTGCTGTTTAGACTGATCGCGAATCAATATGTTGTTTTCAAGTAACAAATTAAATACTCGGGCTTTATCCTCTGCGCTAGTACAACGAAACAGGACAAAATTTGCATCGCTGGTAAAGACATGGCAACACCAGTTTTGCTCAGTAAGCCAGTTACTTAACTGTTCACGTAATACTTTGGTTTGCTTTACCCTAGTTTGCATTATGGCTAAATCGTTCGTTAAGACTTGGCTAGCGATTTCAGCTACAGGTGCCGCAATAGGGTAGGGGGCAATAATCTTACTTAGTAAGGTAATTACGTCATTATTTGCTAAGGTAAAACCACAACGAAGACCAGCAAGCGCAAACGCTTTTGATAAGGTTCTAAGCACAATGACATTATCAAAATCATGCAATAATTGGGTGCATGAATACTCAGGTGAAAACTCGATATAAGCTTCATCAATCACCACCATAGCACTGCCTTTAAACAACGCAATAGCGGCTAGTATTTGTGCTTTTGGTAGTAAATTACCCGTTGGATTACCCGGTGAACATAAAAATACCACTTTCACTTTACCCACTTGTTGCTGCAAACCGTCTAAATCTAGCGTTAAATCAGCAGAGTTTAGCGCTACTTTAATAACCGCAGCACCGTGATTCTCAGCACTAATAGCGTACATGCCGTAAGTGGGTGGACATATTAAAATGGTGTCTTGGTATGCTTTACAAAAACTGCGAATGATAAGCTCTATGCCTTCATCGGCACCTCGTGTTGCTAGGATTTTATCTTTTGCTAAGCCTGAATATTCGCTATAGGCTGAAATTAAACAATCGGGCTGAAAATCCGGGTAGCGATTGATATTTATCGCGGATAACTGATATTGACCTTTGCCTGGTGCTTCATTTGCGTTTAGCCATACTTTATCTTCTTGAGCATCAGCGTTAGAAAATAGACGTCGTGCCGATTGATAAGGCACCATAGCAATTAATTCTTCGCGTGCTAATTGCTCAGCGGTCGTTAAAGCGTGTTTACTCATGCTTAACTTAGCCATGCTTAAACTCCTTCCTCTAAGCGAATGGTCACCGCGCGCTGATGGGCATCTAGCCCTTCGGCATCGGTTAATTCAATAATACACTCAGCTAAACTCGCCAAACCTGATTTAGTTATCTCTTGCACGGTATAGCGACGAGAAAAGTCAGCCAGTGATAAACTTGAGATAACCTTTGAATAACCATACGTTGGCAATACGTGGTTAGTGCCGCTGGCGTAATCACCCGCCGATTCAGGGGTATAAGCGCCGACAAAAATTGAACCGGCATTACGCAAACTGTTAAGTAAGCTTGGTGCATCTTCAGTTTGAATAATTAAGTGTTCTGGCGCGTATTGATTCGACACTTGCACCGCTTGCGCTAAGTCCTTGGTTAAAATTAACCTAGACTGGGTTAACGCTTGCTCAGCAATGTCACGTCGAGACAATACGGTAACTTGCTTTTCTAGTTGTGCAGATACCTGTGCTATTAATGACTCGCTATCACTGAGTAGTATTACTTGGCTATCAATACCGTGCTCGGCTTGCGATAATAAATCTGCGGCAATAAATGCCGGGTTTGCTTGCTCATCGGCAATAACTAATACTTCAGAAGGGCCGGCGGGCATATCAATAGTAAAACCGGGAACTTGCTGTGATAACTGAGTTTTAGCTTCGGTAACATAGCGATTTCCTGGGCCAAAAACTTTATTTACCGCGGCTATGGTTTGTGTGCCGTAAGCTAAGGCGGCAATCGCTTGTGCACCACCTACTGTGTATATTTCACTGATACCACAAAGATCAGCCGCCACTAATATTTCATTAGCCAGTTGGCCATTTTTATCAGGTGGACAAACCAAGACCGTACGTTGACAACCGGTAAGTTGTGCCGGTATGCCTAACATCAATACTGTTGAGGGCAATGGCGCCGAGCCAGCAGGAATATATAAACCAACACTTTCAATGGCTTCAGTTTTTAAGGTGCACTTAACGCCTGGGATCGTTTCAACCGTTATATCTGTTGGCTGTTGTGCGCTATGAAAGGCTCTGATTTGCTGATAAGCGGTGTTAATTGCTTTTAAACGTTTAGCAGATAGGGCTAACTTGGCTTGCGCAATTTGTTCTGCACCCACTGATAAGGTGCTAAGCGCGATACCATCAAATTGTTTTGTTAAGGCAAATAGTGCCTTATCACCTTGATTTTTAACTTGCGCCAAGATGTTAGCAACTTGGGTGGATAATAAGGCACTATCCACTATTGCTGGTCGTGCTAGCGCACCTATTTTTTGCTGCTCTGACAGCTCTTGCCACTTGATTAGTTGATTAATCATAATTACTTGTTCCTAATACTTCGAGGATGTGTTTCTTTAATAAGTAAAAAAAATAATTTACTTTAGCTCGAAGCTAGTTGGTGCAAGTGCAAAGAGGGAGCACTGAGCTGACGTTAGTCAGTGAGTACTGCCGATGCTGAGCTTGCATCTACTAGCAATGAGGTAAGGTTAATTTAGCCCATCATCTTTTCAATCGGCATAACTAGTATTGAGTTACAACCTAATGCCTTTAGGCTTTCCATGGTTTCCCAGAAAAACGTCTCAGTAGCAACAACATGTACGGCTACTAAATCATCACGACCAGCTAGCGGTAAAATAGTCGGCGTCTCACTACCTGGCATTAAAGCACTCACTTCATTGATCTTATCTTTAGGCGCATGCAGCATGATGTACTTGCTTTCTTTGGCTTTCATTACCCCTTGAATGCGTGGCAATAAGGTATCAAGAATTTTTTGCTTGGCTGGCGCTAAGACTGCAGGGTTTTGGATCAGTGATGCGGTTGATTTGAAAATCACGGCAACTTCTTTTAAACCGTTAGCTTCAAGTGTCGCACCAGTGGAAACCAGATCACAAATACCATCGGATAAACCAACACGTGGCGCCACTTCTACCGAGCCTTTGAGTAAACAAAAATCTACATTAATGCCATTATTACGGGCAAATCGGTTAAGCAGTTGTGGGTAAGTAGTGGCAAAGCGTAAACCATCTAAGCTTTTAATACCTTGATAATCAAACTCTTCCGGCATGGCTAGTGATAAACGGCAGCCGCCAAAATTAAGTGCTGTGGTTTTTATATAAGCAAACTTCTGCTCCATTAATTCACGCTCTAGTGCCGCTTCTTCTAGGGTGTTATCACCGACAATGCCCAAGTCACATACGCCATCCATAACTAGCCCTGGAATATCACTACTACGTACGCGCATAACATCTATCGGCATATTGCTAACGTGGGCGAGTAAACGACGGTCGCTAAGGTTAAGTTTCAATCCGCAGCGCTTTAATAATTGTTGTGTGTCTTCACTCAGGCGTCCTGACTTTTGCATGGCAATGCGTAAACGTGGCTCTGATGTGCTCATATTGGTAATTCCTATGGTGTCTTAATCTTTAAATTCGTCATGTATATACAATTTCTAATGCGCTAAAATGCGAAAAACCCCCGAGAGAGAAAAGACTCTTTCGGGGGTTTAGTAAGGACATTTTATTGTTATAAAAGCTGGTGCTATTGCTTGTATAACTGTTTACTTAATTCCACTGAAAGGCCTTTGCCCTGCAGTGTTTTTGTTACTAACGCTGAATGGGCTAATTGCTATGATGATGGTGATGTCGGCTATTCAGGTTAATAATCATGGTTAAATTCTCTGTTAGTAGTCAGTAATTTACTGTGCTGTTGTATAATTAATTGAACAGTATTGAGTAAGTAATTTGTTTTGATGAACTTTACATTACTGCTTAATTAAGATAGCTGCAAGTAATAAATAGAAGTTTTTTATTACTTTTTGTTATATGAAAAACGGTTAAATTTATTAGTCGAGTCTTTGTAATAGTATTAGTCCCTAAGTGAAAAGCTAAAGCTAAAGTGTTTTTGGTCGATAATAGCATTAATGGTTAACAAATTCGCAAGCATGAAGCAGTGTAGGAACTAAAGATGGATATTTTTACGACTCAACTAACACGTGTAGTCCAGATACCTATTAAGCCGGCAAGCTTAAAGGTAAAAGCACTGTTGAAAGAGGCTGCTAACAGTAAGCTAAGCGATGATGCTAATCATCTTGAAAATCATGAGTATTATTTTACTAGTGAAGAAGACAAATACCATAGTTCACAGCAAGAAGCTGATGATAAAGAGGAAAGTGAGAATAGTTCTGAGACAAATAATGACGCAAGTGTAGTGTTGGATGAGAACGATGTAGATGCAAAAAAAACTACCGGTAAGAGTAACGGTAAACACTTAGACCTTTATGCCTAAGCGGTAGTTAAGTATACTCTCAGGCATAAATTTTTCTTCGTGCCTTTTTTTTAAATGATAGCATCCCAAGTTAGCCAAGCCTTTGCTAAAGACGGCGCTTTAGCTAAAGCCATTAAAGGCTTCTCTCCTCGCCAAGCACAAATAGATATGGCCCTTGATGTTGCTGAAGCCATTGACCAGCAATCATCGCTCATTGTGGAAGCTGGTACAGGCACAGGCAAAACCTTTGCTTATTTGATCCCCGCCTTTTTAGCGTTAAATCCGAAAAACCCTAAAAAAATCGTGGTCTCAACCGGGACTAAAAACCTGCAAGAGCAACTATTCCATAAAGATATTCCTTTAATAAAAAAGGTGCTAGGCAGTAATGCACAAGTCGCTTTATTAAAGGGACGTGCCAACTATTTATGCATTTATCGTTTAGCACAGTACCAAGATAGTCGCGGTCAACTTGATGCACAAATGTTACAGGATCTGGTGAAAATTAAAACCTGGGCTAATGGTACACAAAGTGGTGATATTGGCGAATTGGTTAATGTTAGTGAAGACTCCAGTATCTTTCCGTTTGTTACCAGTACCTTAGATAATTGTTTGGCCAGAGACTGTCCAGACTATGACGCTTGTTACCTAGTTAAAGCCCGTCAAAAAGCCAGTGATGCCGATATCATTGTGGTCAATCATCATTTGTTTTTTGCAGATATGGCTTTAAAAGATACCGGTTTTGGTGAGCTTATTCCTAAGGCACAGGTGATGATTTTTGATGAAGCTCATCAAATTGGCGATATTGCCAGTGAATATTTTGGTGAGGCATTCTCAACTAAACAGCTTGTTGATTTGTGCACCGACGTATTACAAGTACACCGTAGTAGTTTAACCGATGTTAAGCAATTAGGGCTAGCAGCGGAAAAATTACAGAAAAGTTGTCAAGAATTCCGACTGTTATTTAATTACGATCCCGAACGGGGAAATTGGCGAGAAAAGCATAAACAAGTTCAATTTCAGCAAAAATTTGCTAACTTAAAAATCGATTTAGATTTTTTATACCAAGTGATAAAGCTTTGTGTCTCCAGAAATGAAGCCATCGATAATTGTTTTGACCGGGCGGTAAACTTATTAGCCCAATATGAAGTGATGGCCAATGTTGAAGCTTATGGCATGAGTTTTTGGTATGAAACTACACCGCGCAGTGTGGTCTTACATCAAACACCACTGACGGTGAGTGATAAATTTAGTGCTGTGGTGAAAGAGTCTGGTGCCGGTTGGATTTTTACTTCGGCAACCTTGGCGGTAGATAATAATTTTGATCACTTTGCCCAGCATTTAGGTTTACAAGGGGCAAAAAAGCTCTTACTTGATAGTCCGTTTGATTATCAAGCGCAATCTCAACTGGTTGTGCCACGTTATTTGCCCCAGGCAAATGATAAAAATCGTGCTTTGGCGTTAGCAAAATTAGCGGAGCCGCTGATTGCAGCGAGTGGTGGTGCTTGCTTTATGCTCTTTACTAGTTATCGGGTAATGCATCAGGTCGCTGAAATTCTAGCTGACAGTATTGATAATCCCTTATTAGTGCAAGGGCAGATGGCCAAGCGCAAGTTACTTGAGCAATTTGTTGAACAAGATAAAGCGATATTACTAGCAACCGCCAGTTTTTGGGAAGGCATTGATGTTCGTGGTGATAAGCTTACTTGTGTCATCATTGATAAATTACCTTTTGCTTCACCGGACGATCCGCTGTTACAGGCACGCTGTGAAGATGTCAGGCGACAAGGCGGCGAGCCTTTTAGCCAAATTCAACTTCCACAGGCGGTAATAGCGTTAAAGCAAGGAGTAGGGCGACTTATTCGAGATGTTAGTGACCGTGGTGTTTTAGTGATTTGTGATGATAGGTTAGTCAATAAACCTTATGGTGAAACTTTCTTAAAAAGTTTGCCTGATATGAAGCGTAGCCGAGATATTAATAAAGCGGCGGAGTTCTTAGCCTCCTTGTCTTAAGGTAAAAAGCAAGGCCAGAGTTTGTCAATGGCACGACTAAAGCCTAAAAAACGACTGCAGCTAGCAGTCGTTTTTTTATTTGTATACTTTAGCGTTAAAATTAAAGTACTGGTTTATATCCGTTATCATTCAAAGTGCACTCTGAAACATGCATCTTGATTGGTAATGGGGATATAGTGCGCCGTTTTACTGGTGATTTTTGCCAATGAACATTAGCGTGAAATATCTACCATCAAGTCATCCGCTATTTGCTCTAAGGCACTGATAAGTTCATCAATAGAGTTTTCATCGATGGCAATTTTCACTTTCGCTTTGAAAATACTTTGGCCACTATAGGCTGCGCTCTCTTGCGAACTTACCAATTTGATTAAGTTACCATTTTGATGATGAATGACGGATGAAACTTCTTGCACTATACCCGCTCGGTCATTGGCGGTGATCTCAAGGACTAGGTTACTAGTCACCTTAGGTAAATTAGGCTCAGCTATTTCAATTTGGCAGCTTAAGCCATTAATGGCTTTTAATTCACTGATGAGCTGGTCAGTATTTTCACTTACTACGGCTACTTCAATAACGCCGGCAAAAAAACCGGATAAATGATGCAAGCTACTGACTTGCCAATTACCTTGATGTTTGGCAATAATTTTAGATAAGGTGTCTACTAGGCCGATTTGATCTGGGCCAATACAAGAAATAACTAGATGATTCATTAAAACTCCTAAAAGGTAGGGGGAATAGCTGAAAATCTTAACTTAACTTTTAACGTGATAACTGACTTAACTCTTTATTGAGTTGTTCACTGTCACCTAGATTGAGCTCAACCAAGCGGCGTAAATGGGTGACGCTGTCTATATCAATAGCATTACATTGCAAGCCAGTCTCATTTTTTTCTACGTGAACAACCGCAATATTCATTGTTACTTCTGACTCATTGTCTGACAGTAAGAAATGTAAGGTGCCAAGTTTACCTTTCAATGATTTTTTACTGTCTATGGCGGTAACTAAGGCGCCATTAAGTGAGATATCATGGATAGATACTGGATAAATACTACCTTCAATGGCTAATTCAGCTTTAATTGAAAATAAAATTCGGGTAAATTTTCGTCTGTTTTCCATTTTTGACCATTACATTTTAGTGTGGTGTATCTTTAGCATAGCCCGCTTTTATTAAAAAGTAAAAAGTTACTGGGCAGTAAAAAGCCAGTTAAAATCAAAAATTTAACTGGCTTTAATTGGCTATTTTAGCGCATTAGCGCAAAGTTACCCGGGTATTACTAAGGGCTACTTTAGTTAGTGACTAACCTATTTTTTTATACTTGATTCTGTGAGGCTCTGTTGCTGCCGGACCTAAAGTTTTCTTCAACCAAGCTTCGTAATCAGTGAAGTTACCTTCGTAGAAGTTGATTTTTCCTTCGTCACGGTAATCTAAAATATGGGTAGCAATTCTGTCAAGGAACCAGCGATCATGGGAAATAACCAGGGCACAACCAGGGAATTCTAATAACGCTTCTTCCAATGCTCGTAAGGTTTCAATATCTAGATCATTGGTCGGTTCATCTAGTAGTAATACATTACCACCAGCTTGTACCAGCTTGGCTAAATGAACACGGTTACGTTCACCACCGGATAATTGACCAATAATTTTTTGTTGATCATTGCCTTTAAAGTTAAAACGGCTGACATAAGCACGACTCGGAATTTCATAATTACCAATTTTTAAAATTTCATGGCCTTGAGATATTTCTTGGTAAACGGTTTTGCTGTTGTCCATATCATCACGGAACTGATCAACACTGGCCAGTTTTACCGTATCACCCAAGATTATTTCACCTGAGTCGGGCTGTTCAGCGCCAGTCATCATTTTAAATAAGGTTGATTTACCCGCGCCGTTTGGCCCAATAATACCAACGATAGCTCCTTTAGGTACGCTAAAACTTAAGTTATCAATGAGCACTCTATCGCCAAAAGACTTGGTTAAGTTGATAACATCTATTACTTTATCACCAAGGCGTGGCCCAGGTGGAATGTAAAGCTCGTTAGTTTCACTACGCTTTTGATGCTCTCGAGAATTAAGTTCTTCAAAACGAGCCATACGGGCTTTGCTTTTTGATTGACGTGCTTTTGGATTTGAACGTACCCATTCAAGCTCTTGCTTGATGGTTTTTTGTAAAGCACTTTCACTTTTACTTTCTCGTTCAAGGCGAGCATTTTTTTGCTCTAACCAGGCAGTGTAGTTACCTTCATACGGAATACCGTGGCCACGATCCAGCTCTAAAATCCAACCGGCAACATTATCTAAGAAGTACCTATCATGGGTAATGGCTACCACAGTCCCCGGGTAGTCATGCAAGAAACGCTCTAACCAAGCTACAGATTCAGCATCTAAATGGTTGGTTGGTTCATCCAGTAATAACATGTCTGGTTTTTCTAGTAATAAACGACACAGGGCGACACGACGGAGTTCACCACCACTTAGCTCGGCAATTTTTTGCTCCCAAGGTGGTAAACGTAAGGCATCCGCGGCACGCTCAAGTACGTTATCAATATTATGGCCATCTTGTGTATTGATGATATCTTCTAATTCGCCTTGCTCTTTTGCTAGCTTATCAAAATCTGCGCCTTCTTCAGCGTACTCGTTATAGACTTGGTCTAAACGTGCTAAAGCATTTTTAACGGTAGCAACGCCTTCTTCAACGATCTCTCTAACCGTCTTTGTTTCGTCAAGGATTGGTTCTTGCGGTAAGTAACCAATTTTAGTGCCAGCTAATGCGGTAGCTTCACCTTCAAATTCTTTATCAACACCCGCCATAATGCGTAGCAGAGTAGATTTACCTGAGCCATTTAAACCCAAAACACCTATTTTAACGCCAGGGAAAAATGATAAAGAAATGTCTTTTAAAATAGTGCGTTTCGGTGCAACTATTTTTGAAACGCGGTTCATCGACATGATGAATTTATCGGGTAACGGCTGAGCCATGGTGAGACCTTTTTATTTGAAGGGAGCTTTAATTACGGCTATTTTAGGGCAATCATAAGGGGATTAGCAAAGTAAACTTGTGTTTTATTAAAATGAATTAAATTAAGTTTAGAAAGGGAAAAGTAAAAAGGAGCTTATTGCTGATTAAGCTCCTTTGAGCTTTATAGTTAGAGTCAGACTTTTATCGCGTGAATGCTAATAATAAATGGTTAAACCATTCACGCTATTCACTCACGTTAAAAGCTATAAATAAGTACCACTGATGTTTCAGTATTTAAATTAGCTTTATCATCATCTACCTTTGAATTGTAATCGATGACAAAATTGACTTTAAGTTGTAAAGAGTCAATCAACTTACTGGTGATTGAGCTTTCTGCTTTGTAAATGCTGTTTTGTCCCACTTCGATGGCATGTTTAATGGTGAAGGATTGTTTAAACTCAATGTGTTCATTTATTTTTTTTCTATAAAGCGCTTGCACCTGCAAAATGAAGGTGTCTTGTGTGTGACTTCTCATGCCATTAGACACGTCTTCAGTAGCCACATGGGTAACATCCCTCTTAAAACCTGGGCCAATATCGGCATCAAAACTGCTATATTTACTTTCAAACCAGCGGCGACCCCAACCAGTAGACACGGAAGCTTGCGAGTCAAAACCAGAAAAACGGTTTTCTTCATAAAAGACACTGCCGTAGATGTAGTTTTGATTTATTGAATCAATGGTATAGTTAGTTTGTGAAGCAATACTCCATTTTTGATCTGTGGTTTCAAAGTTTTTACGAATATCATTGTTGTCAATTTGTGATTCTTTTTCGGTTTTCTTGACCAATAAATCAAAAACAAAAGAGCTGCGCCAAAGGCCTCTTTCAAAGCGTAGATCTAAACCGGTTTTAATATCGGCACTGCGAGTATTACCGGTTAAATAGAGGAAACCAAGTTGCGCTGAAGCGGTAAACAAGGTGCCAGATGAGGGCTGGTGTGACTCATCGGCCTTTTCTAAACTAAAGAGTATGTCTGAGGCATCTGCAGAGCTAGTCTCTGCTGTTTGCTCTTGGGCATAAGCAATAATAGGAAAAATGCAATAAATAACCAATAGGGGGAGAAGGATAAAGCGAGAAAACATGTTAATTAATACTACTTTTTAGGGCGAACCGCTGATAATTACCGGAGATTATACCTAAGTCGCCTATTATTTTCGAGCATAAAAAAAGGACCGAAGCCCTTTTTATCTAATTAGTTTGTATCAGTAGTGTTACTTAATGATAGCCTTTAACTCACCGCTTTGATAACGGTCAAACATGCTATCAAGGCTTATAGGTTTGATTTTACTGGCATGACCAGCAGTGTTAAATGCTTCATAACGTGCTTTACAAATGTCATACATGGCATTGGTTGATACTTGTAAAAATTTACGCGGATCAAATTCACTTGGGTTCTGCGCTAAAAAGCGACGAATAGCACCGGTAGATGCAAGGCGTAAATCCGTATCTATATTGATTTTACGTACACCATGTTTAATGCCTTGTTGAATTTGCTCAACAGGTACACCATAAGTCTCAGGGATTTTTCCGCCAAACTCATTAATAACAGCTAACCACTCTTGTGGTACCGATGAAGAGCCGTGCATAACCAAGTGAGTATCTGGGATACGTTTGTGAATCGCTTTAATAAGATCAATGGCTAAGATATCGTCTGTTGGTGGACGAGAAAACTTATAAGCGCCGTGAGAAGTACCACAGGCAATGGCCAGTGCATCTACTTGGGTTTTATTGACAAAATCAGCAGCTTCTTCAGGGTCTGTTAACATTTGCTCTCTTGTTAAAATACCTTCTGCGCCAACACCGTCTTCTTCACCAGCCATACCTGTTTCAAGAGAACCTAAGCAACCTAATTCACCTTCAACAGAAACACCACAAGCGTGTGCCATTTCAACTGCACGTTGAGTTACTGCAACATTGTATTCATAACTGCTTGGTGTTTTACCGTCTTCCATTAATGAGCCGTCCATCATTACCGATGAAAAACCTAGTTGGATAGAGCGTTGACAAATAGTAGGAGAAGTACCGTGATCTTGATGCATAACGACTGGGATATTTGGGAACTCTTCAATAGCGGCTAGAATTAAATGGCGTAAGAAAGGTGCGCCGGCGTATTTTCTGGCACCTGCAGATGCTTGCATGATGACAGGGCTATCAGTATCACTAGCGGCAAGCATGATGGCGCGTACTTGCTCTAAATTATTGACATTAAATGCTGGAATACCGTATTCAAATTCTGCCGCATGATCGAGCATTTGGCGCATTGAAATTAAAGCCATTTACTTACTCCTAGATAAGTTTTGTTGCTAAGGTTGGATGTTTTTATTTCGACAACATAATTATAGCAAAGAGCCCGCTTATCTTACAGAATAAATTTATTAAAGTTGTCTTTAAAGCGGGAATAGTTATAAAATCTGTATTTTGTGCGAATATTACCAGATTAGTTTGTGCTATAGGTTGTTGTAGACCATTTTTAAGTTTTGGATAGTAAGTTTACTACACTAGTGTAACACTAAGTTTCGTTTTGTTTCGTTCTTATTTCGTTTTAATTTTGATTTGATTTCGTTTTGCTTTCTATTTATGTTTTTTTTACTTTTTATTTAGCGGCTTGCTCGTATCTGCGCATAAAAAACGAGCAGCTTAGAGAATATAAGCTACTCGTTATTTTTACTCTAAACAATCGTTAAATTATGGCTTGAAAATTAAGCACTAGCCATGTTGTGATTTTGCGCGCTGCTCTAAAATTTCAACGGCGGGAAGTTTTTTACCTTCTAAGAACTCTAAGAAAGCACCACCACCGGTAGAAATATAAGATATTTTATCGGCTATACCATATTTATCTACTGCCGCTAAGGTATCACCACCCCCTGCAATGGAGAAGGCTGAACTATCGGCAATGGCTTGTGCAATCATCTTGGTGCCTTGAGAAAACTGATCAAATTCAAATACGCCAACAGGTCCGTTCCAAACAATGGTGCCAGCTTTAGCTATGATATCAGTTAATGCTTTTATCGAATCTGGGCCAATGTCAAAAATCATTTCGTCAGCATTGACATCCTTAACATTTTTTAATGTTGCTGACGCTGATGCTGAAAATTCAGTGGCGACAACCACATCCGTTGGAATTGGAATATCACCCTTATTGGCTTTCGCTTGTTTAGTTAAACGAGTCGCTTCTTCTACTAAATCGGCTTCAAATAATGATTTGCCGACATTGTGCCCTTCTGCTGCAATAAAGGTATTGGCGATGCCACCACCGACGATAAGCTGATCAACAATGCCCGCTAAAGAGTCAAGTACAGTCAATTTAGTGGACACTTTAGAGCCACCAACAATTGCAATAAATGGTCTAGCTGGGTTGTCTAACGCTTTACCTAATGCTTCTAGTTCACCAGAAAGTAATGGACCAGCACAGGCTGTTTCAGCAAATTTTGCTATGCCATGGGTACTTGCTTGTGCTCGATGAGCTGTACCAAAAGCATCCATGACAAAAATGTCACATAAGGCAGCTAATTTTTTTGCTAGAGCATCGTCATTTTTCTTTTCGCCAATATTAAAACGGACATTTTCAAAAACAACCAATTCACCCGTTGCCACCTCAACACCGTCTAAATAGTCGGTGACTAGTCGAACCGGGTAGTTTAATGCAGCACTTAGGTATTCAGTTATAGGCTTAAGTGAAAATTTCTCTTCAGGCTCGCCTTCTGTAGGGCGACCTAAGTGAGACATAACCATTACTTTTGCGCCAGCTTCTAAAGCAAGTTTTAAGGTAGGTAAGGCCGCACGTAAACGGGCATCCGAAGTGATTTTTCCATCGGCAATAGGTACATTTAAATCTTCACGAATCAACACGCGCTTGTTCGTTAGTGTTAGCTCAGCCATTTTGATAATAGTCATTGTTGTCTCCTATTTTTATTGTCGGTAAATTATGTGCAATGCCTTGATAAATAGTTATTTTACAAGGTGCTTTTCTTTTTTGTTAATTTCGCGCTAGGTGCATTGCCATGGCAGTATCTAACATGCGATTAGCAAAGCCCCATTCGTTGTCACACCAGATAAGCATTTTAACTAGACGTTTGTGGCTAACCCGCGTTTGGTTACCATCAACGATACAAGAGTGTGGGTCATGGTTAAAATCGATCGACACCAAAGGCTCTTCGGTATAGGTTAAAATGCCAGATAAATCTTGCTCCTGGCTAGCTGACACTATTGCTTGGTTGATGTCGTCAATGCTGACATCGGCATTGACCGTGATACTTAAGTCCATGGCGGTAACATTGAGTGTAGGGACCCGTACGGCGATGGCTTCAAAGCGGCCCTTAAATTTTGGTAATATTCGCTCAATACCCGCAGCCAATTTAGTATCTACGGGAATAATGGATTGACTGGCCGCACGCGAACGACGTAAATCTTTATGGTAAGCATCAATGACTTGCTGATCATGCATTGATGAATGAATGGTGGTGATGGTGCCACTTTCTACGCCAAAAGCTTCATCAATCACCTTAATCACTGGCACTATGCAGTTAGTAGTACAAGAGCCATTGGAGACAATACGATCATCTGAACTTAAGGTTTTATGATTAATACCATAGATAATGGTTGCATCAACGTCTGCGCTACCTGGGTGAGAGAATAATACTTTCTTCGCGCCGCGGTTAATATGACTTAAACCGTCGGCTTGGCTGCCATATTTACCGGTACAATCAAAAACAATATCAATATCTTGTTGTTGCCAAGGTAGACTATTCAAGCTATCGATATGAGTTAAGATTACTTCATCGCCATCGATAATCAATTGATCATCGTTTTGGCTGACCTTGAAAGGAAAGCGACCATGGGTACTATCGTATTTCAACAGGTGGGCTATGCCAGAAGAAGGAGCTAATTCATTAATTGACACTAGGGTAAATAACTCTGTTTTGCCATTTTCATATAGCGCTCTAACTACGCTGCGACCGATACGGCCAAAGCCATTAATGGCAATTCTTATTGTCATAATTTTACTGCATTTCTAAGTGATAATTCTAAGTGATGATTTTAAGCGATAAGCAAATTGATAATCTAAGCGGTAATTGTACCAGAGCTTACCACAAGTGCGATAGAGCGTTTGTGGTAAGCGTTATCTACTGAGTTATAACTGGTTTACTGTCTTAACAACATTGTCGACCGTGAAGCCAAAGTGCTCAAGTAATACCTTACCTGGAGCTGACTCACCAAAGGTGGTCATGCCAACAACTGCGCCATTTAGACCGACATATTTAGCCCAAAAATCAACATGTGCCGCTTCAATGGCAACACGTTTGGTTACGCTAATAGGTAAGATAGCTTCTTTATAGTCAGAGCTTTGCTTATCAAAAACATTCGTGGATGGCATAGAAACGACACGTACAAGTTTACCTTGCTCGGTTAATACTTTTGCGGCATCTACGGCCAGCGAAACTTCAGAGCCGGTAGACATTAATATAACATCAGGTGTACCAGCACAATCAACCAGTATATAAGCACCTTTTTCAATGGCACTTACTTGCTCTTGAGTACGACTCATAGCCGGTAGACCTTGGCGTGAAAATATCAATGCCGTTGGTGCTTTTTGGCTTTGCACCGCAGCTTTCCAAGCAACAGCAGCTTCAGTGGCATCACATGGGCGCCATGTTGTTAAGTTTGGCGTGGTTCTTAAGTTAGTTAATTGTTCAATAGGTTGATGTGTTGGACCATCTTCACCTTGACCAATAGAATCATGGGTATAAACAAAGATATTTTGAATACCCATCAATGCCGACATACGTATGGCATTACGCGCGTATTCCATAAACATCATGAAAGTAGCACCGTAATTGATAAAACCGCCGTGCAGAGAGATACCATTCATAATACTACTCATGCCAAATTCACGCACGCCGTAGTAAATATAGTTACCAGCAGGGTCAGTCTTGATACCTTTAGAACCAGACCATAAGGTTAAGTTAGAGCCGGCTAAATCAGCTGAGCCACCTAACATTTCAGGTAATATACTCGCAAAGGCTTCAATGGCATTTTGTGACGCTTTACGGGTTGCAATGTTTTCACCGCTTTCATGACATTGTTGAATAAAAGCATTGGCTTTTTCTTCAAAATCGCTCGGTAATTCACCTTTAATAACACGACGCTCATATTCGCTGGCCAGTGCCGGGTGTGCTACTTTATATGCAGCAAATTTTTCATTCCAGCTCACTTGACTGAGTTGACCTTTTTCTTTGCTATCCCACTGAGCGTAAATGTCTGTTGGAATTTCAAAAGCTGGGTGTGGCCAATTTAAGAATTCACGTGTTGCAACAATTTCGTCATCACCTAAAGGCGCACCATGACACTCATGAGTACCTGATTTATTTGGCGAGCCAAAACCAATGATTGTTTTACAACAAATCATACTTGGTTTATCAGTGACTAGTTTCGCTGCTTCAATGGCGTGTGCAATTGCTTGCGGGTCGTGACCATCAACAGAAACAACATGCCAACCGTAAGACTCAAACCGGGCTGGAGTATCGTCGGTAAACCAACCTTCAACTTTACCATCAATTGAAATACCGTTGTCATCCCAAAAAACGATTAACTTACCTAAACCTAAGGTGCCGGCAAGTGAACATGACTCATGTGATAGACCTTCCATTAAACAACCATCGCCCAAGAAGCAATAGGTGAAATGGTCAACAATGGCGTGATCTTCGCGGTTAAATTGCGCGGCTAAGGTTTTTTCAGCAATAGCCATACCCACAGCATTGGCAATACCTGCACCTAATGGACCTGTGGTTGTTTCAACACCAGGGGTATAACCGTATTCTGGGTGACCAGGGGTTTTTGAGTGCAATTGACGGAAGTTTTTTAAATCATCAATAGATAAATCGTAACCCGATAAATGTAATAAAGAATAAATAAGCATAGAGCCATGGCCATTTGATAAAATAAAGCGATCACGGTCAACCCAGTTAGGATCGGCAGGATTGTGCTTTAAAAAGTCACGCCATAATACTTCGGCAATATCTGCCATGCCCATTGGGGCTCCAGGGTGCCCTGATTTTGCTTTTTGTACGGCATCCATACTTAATACACGGATAGCATTTGCTAGCTCTTGACGTGATGACATAATAGCTCCAGATCTTATAGTCTTGAAAGAATAAAAATTCTGCGTATTTTCGCTCACCAAAGCACGTAGCGCAAATTAAATTATGGAATTTTAACTATTATTTTGTCTCGCGATAAATTATTGCGATAATATAATGCTAGTATCGGGTAAAACTTGTGTCATTATTTACAAAATATTAACGGAATTACTCTGCCACTCTTGAATAATACTCTATGATGCAACTTCACTTACCGCGATTTTTTATTTCGGCCCTTTTGTACCTTGCTAGTTGTTTTGGTGCGATATGGCTTATCAATCCACAATCCCTGGTAAACTTTGTTGGTCCTGCCGCGGCAGTTGTCAGTGGCTTACTGATTATCTGGGGTCTCACGCCCATTGTTGCCATCTTATTGGTAACACCAATATTGGCTTTTAGTCTGAAGTATTTTTTTTACTTTGATGCCAATTTAGCGGTGATGAGTATTGCCGTACTTGCTATTGTTTTGCAGGCTTTCTGGACTAAACAGCTTGTTTTTCGCTTTATTCATTATAAAAAATGGTTACTATCCAGAAAGCACTTATTCTTTTTTCTGCTTCGTATTGGCCCTATTGCCAGCATAGTCTCAGCTAGCTCGGTTTTAGTTATTGCCATGCTAGATAACCAAGTTATACAAGGCACCTTTTTCTATACCTTTATTAATACCTGGTCCGCTAGCATGTTGGTGGCGGTATTTTTTATACCTTTATTATTACTGGCTAAAAATGCAGAACAGCTCAAGTTAACTAAACGAATTTTTGTCGGTTTTACTTCTGTTTTAGGTGCTTTGGCTATTTTGATATTGTTTAAAACCTCTCAGTATGAACAACAAAGTTATCGACAAGCGCTATTTAAGCAATCAAAAGTGGCAATCGAGCGCTTGATAGAAGCAGAAGTTGCTGGCGTAGTAAACCAAATCAATAGCCTTTCGGCATTTTTTAAAGCCAGTGATTATGTTTCATTAACTGAGTTTACTGTGTTTAGTGAAAGTATTTTTAAGCAAGGTTCTAGTATTAGGGCGTTAGAGTGGGCACCAATTGTACCTTTTAGCCATCGACAATGGTTTGAGCAACAAAGTTCAGTAACCTTGCAGCAAGACTTTCACATTAGAGAGCGTCTTGCCAATGGCAAAGTTGTACTTGCTAAACCTCGTAGCCAATATGCTCCTTTGTATTATATATACCCACAATACGGTAATCAGGCTGCTTTTGGCCTAGATGTTTATAGCACCCCCCAGCAGGTATTGTCTATGCAGCAGGTTGTTGATAGTAAACAGGTGATTGCCAGCGCACCAATGTCCTTGGTACAAGACGACATGGCTAAGCCAGGCATGTTGTTTAGTAAGGCTGTTTTTTTACCACCAGAGGATAACTACGCGACTAAGCCATCAGGGCAAAATAAGCTGTCGATAATCAAAGCAGATAAGTTAATAGGCTTTGTTGTGGCAGTCGTACAATTTGATCGCTTTTTTCAGCAGCTAGCGAAACAACAAGACCAAGACGTTAGCTTTTTTATTCAAGATGTCTCAAGTCACCAGCCCTTTACTCTCTTTGGTCAGGCGTTACCTAGCGCGAATAGATATATGGAAACCATTAACATGGAGGTCTTTTCTCGACTCTGGCAAATTAATATCGCCGAAAAGCAACCTTGGTTTAGTCAAGTGAAGACTTGGCAAGCATGGGCTGTGCTTATTGGTGGTACGCTTGGCGCTTTACTATTTCAAATGTTGGTATTGATGATGGCTGCCTACTCAAGTGAACTAGGTCAGCAAGTCGATATTAAAACCAGAGCGCTTATTTTAGCGAAAGAAAGTTCCGAGCAAAAAAGCTTAGCTAAAAGTAATTTTTTACAGAATTTAAATAAAGAGTTACGTTTGCCATTGCTAGCCATGAAGGTATTTGTTGAGCAATTAAAGAAAAAAGGCATAAATAACAAACAGGTGACAGGTATAAGCCATGCAGGCAGCAATATTGCTCTCTTGTTAGATACCATGATGGATTTATCTGATATCGAGTCAGGTAAGATCATTGCCAAAGAAGACTGTTTTGATTTTCATGGCTTTTTACAGCGCACTGAAGCGGTATTTAAAGCAAGTAATACTTATGAAGGTAAGCCAATTTCTTTCCTTATTGATGACAGCGTGCCGCATTATATCAATAGCGATGAACTCTACATTCAAAAATTATTACAGGCACTGATTGAAAGTGCTCATAAGCTACTAGGGGCTGACGCCTTACGTTTATCTATTAAGCTGCATAAACACAAACGTGCAGACGCTAGTTTGTTTTTTATTATATCTTCTCAAAATGAGGCAGTGAGCAAGGCAAACGAGCAAGATCTCACTCAACAAAACTATGACGAGCTATCAGTTAACAGTACGGCAATGGCTATGGCCATTAAATATAGCCATTTATTACGAGGTGATACCAAATTAGCGACGTTAAGCTCGGGTGCTGGCGTGTTAAGCGCTTCAATTAGAGTGATTATCTCATCTATTGAGCAACAAGAAGCTCAGCAAGGCTTAACATTTGATATAATTGATTAAGTTGTTTTTTTTAATTGTTTATTTAACTAAAGAAAACGCTTGAAAATAAAAAAGTAATCGTTTAATGTCTTTGCACCTGCTCATAAATAGTACAAATTAATAATAAATCAAGCAGGCAGTGATATAGGTAAAACAATGAATAATTCATCCTCGCGAGGGTTTAAATTAACAACCGTGATATTTGCAGTATTAATCATGGCTGTTAGTGCAATGCTGAGTGGTAACTCAGTCGCAGATGACATGGATGTAGAAATAACGCAAGCAG
Organism: Colwellia sp. MT41; assembly: GCF_001444365.1. Taxonomy (NCBI): domain Bacteria; kingdom Pseudomonadati; phylum Pseudomonadota; class Gammaproteobacteria; order Alteromonadales; family Colwelliaceae; genus Colwellia; species Colwellia sp. MT41. The sequence continues at coordinate 3,151,918 of NZ_CP013145.1, read as the reverse complement.
ATGAGTAGCTAAGTCGCTGGTTATTTACTTGCTATGGAAAATTGAAGCTCCACCACTGGTTTAAGTACAGTGCTGGGGCTTTTTCATTTTCAGAACTCAATGATTTTGAAGGTGCATTTTAGAGAAAAATAAAGTGTTCATGGGGGGGGGGATTACTAGTAATGGCGTCTCCACCGGAAACCGTTGATTGATATTATCTATTTGTTAAATAAGAGTTTTGTTGTTTCTTGTTTTGCGTAGTGTTACCTCTGGTGTAACCAAGGTAAAAAGTCACTCATTAGTTTTTCAGCGAGTGACCTTTTAAAGTAAATAACTTAACTTTTCTATTTGAGAATCTACAAACGGCCAGTATTTCTTTTCTAACTCGGTTATTTTATCTCGCTTCATGTAAAAGGTTTTCCAGCGCATCCCTTTTGGTTTAGGCCAGTAATGAATGTTTTCAAACATGTTATTTACGTCAGGCCAATCAAAGCCCCACAACTCTTTTCTTAGTTTTCTAATACGCCTAATTAGTCTGTCTTGTGGTCTTTCACTTTGGCTAGCGTAATGTAAGCCGATACATTGGCGGCAAGCATAGGCATGTTTGATAGCGTAAAGGTGCTGGCGTTGTTTTTGGCAGTATGGGCAAGTTATGTATAGTTTGTTGCTGGCGCTTCGATTATCGAGCTTTAAGGCTATTTTATGGCTATGTCTGAAGTAGCTATTGTGGCATTCGTCCAACAGCTTCAAATAAGCAAATCTCTGGGCTTATATGAGAATAACGTTCTAGCATTCTTCTCCATCCTAAGTAATTCCCCAAATACTTGGTTGCAACACCGTGAAACCGTTTCATCCACCCTTTAAGCCTGCTATCAAATGCATTGACGTTTTGAATATGAAATGCGCCTCGCGTTCTCGGGCCTTTAGTAAGGATCACCTCATGTTTGATCCCTTTAGTTTTACAAAATGCGGAATATACTGCTGCACCATCAGTGCAAAGTACCGCATCTTTATCAACAAGAGGGGTTAAAACCGCAGCCACATGCTGGGCATCAACTTTTGCTAAGATCACTGTCGCGGTAGATTTATGTCTATCCCTGACGACTAGCACAGGAATTTGATCATCGCTGGTTCCTCTTGTTTTACCCACTCCTCCACGCTTTCTTGGTGGCCGCGGTAAGTTGCGTTGACCTTTAAACGACTCAAGAAAAAAGGTTTCATCAGCTTCAACAATCCCTTCTTCATGCAACGCTTGATGCGTGTTAGCGATTTCTAGAAACCGGTGACGCCAAAGAAATGCTGTGTTCTTATCAACACCGCATAATTTGGCTGCTTTTCTAATACTCAACCCATCAATTAATGTTTGAGCATAGGTTAGCCACTTATCGCGTTGGCGTAATCTAGCCAGTGGCGTTTTAGTTAATGGATTACATGTTTTTTGACAGGTTGCACACCGATAACGGGGCAGTCCATGGCTTGAACCCCATGGTTTTAATAACGTTGACTGACAGTGAGGACATCGTTGCAACGTTGCCTGAACTGATAAAACTTCTTCTGCCGATAATTCAGTCTGTCCTAGTCTCTGATGAAGTCGTTGTCGCTGACTCGGCGATAACAATGTAAGCTGCTGTAAAAAATGAGTAAATTGTTGTTCATTCATGAGTGTCACCTTGGAAGTTATTCACACATAAATTAAGTATGGTACCTTTGCAACAATTTACTCAGACATAGCCTATTTTATGGGGCTTATCGTTTATTGTGAATGTTACATAACGAACACCATTTTTATTTTCTTTTAAGACTAGCTTACGGTGATTAGCACTCAGGTATTCAGAGTCGATTGAGTAACTACCTAATGGTGTAGTGAGTAAAGACTTGAATATATTGGCATGTATGCGGTGATACTCACCAGTGTAAGCCCTTGTTTGTGTTCTGCCGTAATGATGACCTTTAGGCATTGTCATTTACCCTGAAAACTAAAGTTAAGATATATTGTCTTCGCCTATTTCCCTACGTGCTGTCATAACACCAACTTGTTTAATTGGAGCACAAACAAAAGGCATAAGTTTAGTTAACCTGAACTCTGGATAATGAGTGCTTGATGTATAAGTAAAAACAACGACTTACGGTTGTTAAGAACAAAATATACAAGATTAAGTAGTAATATACACTATCAATGTTTCAATTTATTCGATTATCAAGGCAACACGTTTATGAATAACGGGTTATTTATCGACGTGTTAACGCTGAGAATCGGATAAAGGGGAATATTGAGCAAGTGCTGCTTATCCAGAGTTCAGGTTAGTTAAGAAGTTTAACCTTTGAACCGGGTCTTTAATTTCAGCTAATGTGTTTGGTAAGTTGGTTAATTCATCTTGAATGGCTTTGTTGATTAAATGCCTGATATCGCCAGCCATGTATTTACTGGTAGGTGTTTTGTTAGTTGCTGTCATATTAAAGTCTTTATTGTAAGGATATGTTTACATTGTATCATGTTTATCTTGTGCGAAAAACAGGGTTAACGTACTACTTTTCTTAGGTTCTTATGGGGCGAGCTGTTCTATGTTTATGCTTTTCCTATACAGTATTACTGCTGGTTTAACTGCCTTTATAAATATTCAATGTCATTGATAGGTTGTTGTTAATGCGCGGGGCTATACTTGATAGGCCGTGAACGCGATAGTGATGATGTTTGTTAAGCCAAGGTAGATAACAACTTATGATTGGATAAGTGTCTACTAACTTTACACTTTTTAATTTACCATTGTTAATTTACCGGTAAAGTGATGAAAAATAGTAATTTATTATAAGTGGTATGATTTTTGCTTTAAGCTGAAAAGCATTAACTAAAATGCCTTTCTATTTCAAGGAATGTATTACAAAGGAAAATACGATGAATATAAAAATGATAAAAGCGGCTGTTGCTGGATTAGTTTTATCTGTTAGTGGTTTTGCTAATGCAGGTTTGATTACTCTTGATGGACGTATCGACTCAGGCGCAGAAGTAGACCATTGGATATTAAATGTTACAAGTAGCGGCCTGTTCACTTTTGATGTATTAGCTTACGAAGGGGACTATGATGATTTTTTTGATAATGGAACAAATAACGATCATTTAGATAGTTATATTTATTTATTTTCTAACGATATTAATGGTTCGCTAGTTGACTCAAATGATGACGGTGAACTTGGAAACGATGGTTCAACTGAAGACTACGATAGTTTTATGTCTGTCAATCTTAATGTTGGAACATATGTTTTTGCAATTGGTGATTATCACCTAAATGAAGCTGGTGCTAGAGATGGAATTAATGAAAGCAATACTAATGAAATTAGCGTGGGTAATTACAGGGTATCTATTTCATCTCAAGCTGGTGTGTTAAGTACTAACTCAGTACCTGAACCAACAACCCTTGCCATCTTCGCCTTAGGTATTATGGGTTTAGCAGCACGTAGATTCAAAAAACAGTAATCTAGTCTGTTTCATACTCTAACATTCAAGTAATGAGTAAAACATTAAGCACCATTGATTGGTGCTTTTTTATTGCCTGAAGAAAGTTACCGCCATTTATAGCAAGCTAATATATGTGGAAAATTCACTTACCTCTTACGTTTTCTAAATTACTTTCTATTTGCGCTTTTATCTCTTCAAGGTGAACTACATAAAGCAATTCAAACCATGAACCATGAGCATATAAATATATTGTGCTGTAGTTAAATTCCTTACCTAACAAGGTACTTACTATTTCAATATTCTCTACTGTTTTAAGCTGAAGCTTATCTAGTCTATAGGTAAAAATTCCTGTTCTAGATTGAACCTCATTGTCGGATATTTTAACAACGACAAAATAGGGTGAAATTATAATATGTGCGCCTTTTAAAACGTACAACGTTGGCAGTAACAATAAACTGTAAACAGTTTCAGGTTGGTATTTATCGCCCAATAAAAACTCACCAAGCAAATTAAATAATAGGTATTAAATATAAACCCTCATTATTTTAAATATGATTTCCAAGAATACTTCGAATATTATTTTCCATTTACAAGTGGGAATGGTAATTCCATTTTTCATGCTTGCTCCCACTCACTTAGCCATTCATCGGTAGTTTGTTGATGTGTTTTGTCTGGCTGTTGTATGTCACTTGTTCGGTTGTTGTTTGGATTAAGCTGTGAAAACCTAGCCCATACCTCACCATGGAAAAGGTTAAGCAAAGGTATGATTTTATCTTCTACTTTAGCGCCATGAGCAAAAGTAGGTATGAAAAAACACTGCTTTAAGTTCCCCATGTAATCATGAAAGCTAGATAATCTTGGGGGTAAACTCAAACCCGTTGAAAGCCAAAATTGGTAGAATTTATATTTTTTGCTAATACGGAATTGTCCTTTAGGTAAGCAACTACCTTTTATCCCATTGTTAGTTGTACGGCTTCTTTTTAGGTCAACATTAAAGGTTAAGTAGCAATCCTCACCTGTTGATATATTAATTAACTGTAGTGTCATTCCTGGGCTTTTATGTTTGCCATAATATCCCGTTGAATAGTTATCGTAGATATAAACATTAACATCAAGCAAAGCGGCTATTTCTATCAACAAACGAGTTGAGTTTTCAGCAAGCCATTTTTTAGGTACTGGCTGTTTACTTGCTGGCGTTATAACTAAGTTACCTTTGATAATATCAATGTGATCACCCCTAGAAAATAAAGTTTCTAGCAATGAGCATTTTTTTAAATGTGTCATTGTGGGATACTCTCTTATGAATAAGCTAGTGGTGAGGTCGGCAAAACTACAGCCACTAGCGAATTTATCGAAAGCTGCTTTGAATTACTTCTTAGCGGCTTTTGTCTTTATATAAAGAGCTATCTGCTCAGGTGACATTGATATGATATCAACGGGGTGTGGTGGTGTTGTGCCTGTAAAGTGGCACTTTACGCGTCCATGATCTAACCTCTACGCCTGATGTGAGTTTTTGGTAATTGAATTCAAGATCGATTGCTTCAGAGCCAAGTAAAGTTAAATCCCAAACACCTCGAATAGACCTAACTTGGGTATGATCCAGTGAAGGTAGCCAAAAATCATTTAGTAGATTGATTTCTTCCGGAGAAAATTTATCTAAATAAGCCCCAAGCCCTTTATCTGAAGTGTCTCTTTGACCTAAATACGCACAAGTTCCATTTACAAAGTTTACAGATAAAGTTAAATGTTTATCTAAAGCAAACCTATAAATATCTGCTTCTGTAACCGGCTCATCTAAAGCTATTGAAATATGATTTATAGCTTCTTGTAAGGTCAGCCATTTTTTCAATTTGTATAATTTACTCATGTATCCCTACCAGTTTAAAGTTCATTAGTTGGCTATTCTCAACTTTCATTCTGTTATATATACTCAGCCTCTAGCATATTACCCTACTGTTTTTTTTATATTGAAAATTTCAATTAATATTTTTTTAACTATTTCAGCATCTCGTTTTGTAGAGGTAATTGAAGCATGAAGCCATGTATCAATATCACTCATTTGTATTGTCTCTCTATCGAATTTATCTTTCCAAATAGGGTAATTACTAACAGCTTTTTGGATGCTCTCAAATAATAATGACATCGTTTTAGTCTTAAGTATTCGGTCGTCTAAATCTATTGGGACTTGTGACTTTTCAATATCATTCTCAATACAGCTATACTCAAACTTTTCTATATCTTCTCTTAGTACAACCAATTCAGATATGTTAGGGGTATTGTCTGTTGGGTAAGAGAAACCGTCATATATTGAATATTTACCAGTCTCCTCTCGTTCTTCCTTAGATAAAGGTAATAAATCTACTGGTTGGTAAAGCTTATTATCATTATCTCTTAATATCATTCCATCCATAGCAACAAATTCTGAATCTTTACCTGTAAGCCAGTCTGAAATATGCCCCTTCATTGCGCCTGTATTTAAATCTATTCTATAAGCACCGTCTGTTATAAATGGCTTGCCTATAGTTGTAATACCATTCGTTAATTTGGTTTCCTTGAGAGATAACAAACCTATGTCCGGCATGATTTTAAAAACAATATCATCTGAAATTTCATTTGGAATGTGAGCATATTCTTCGGGCGTTTTATTTGTCTTTTGAAACTCTATTGAATCAGACTTACTTAGCATTAACATTAAATAGTATTTTGCTTCGCAAACTAGTTGGTGATTTAACAACCAGCATAACTCGATTTCATCATTAAGGGCTAACTGTAGAATGTCATTAATTAAAACCTCTTCACCAAATGAATTAGAAAGCCGGATTGAAGCATCCTTTAAAGAAAGCTATTTTTTTAATTTAAATAATTTACTCATGTATCCCTACAACCTTTAAATTTTGTGATTTATTAACTTTACCTGTTTGAGCCTGTTCAATATGCTCAGACCACCAATACATTAACTTACGTCTGCGCTCTAAATATTCAGCGCGGTTATAAGCACGCCTCACTTCGTTTTTATCAACGTGTGCCAGTGCGGATTCAATAACGTCAGCATCGAAGCCTTGTTCGTTTAATGTGGTACTGGCTAACGCTCTTAAACCATGAGAAACGAGCCTGTTTTTAAAGCCCATACGCTTTAACGCCATGTTTGCTGTTTCGGTGTTAGTATGTTTTTTAGGGTCGTTATTTGCTGGGAATATGTATTCTCTATGGCCACTTATTGGTTTTAGCCTTTCTAATAAAAACAACGTTTGATCAGTAAGGGGAATAACATGCTCTCGTTTCATCTTCATCTTTTCAGCAGGAATAATCCATATTTTATTATCTAAATCTATCTCTGACCATTTGGCTGTTGCTGCTTCACTAGGTCTTGTCATGGTATGTAACTGCCATTCAATTAAACAGCGCGTTACTATTTTTATGCTGGCGTAACTTAATGCTTTCATTAACTCGGGTAGTTCTTCAGGCTTCAAGGTAGGCATGTGTTTACCGGTTGGCGTATCAAATGCCGCCTTTATTCCTATTAATGGGTTAGCGTGAATAAGGCCAACATTTACCGCATGATTCATAATCTCATTCATGCGTTGGCATAATCTTCTAACAAGCTCCAAGCTGCCTTTGATGGCAATAGGTTTTAGCACTTCTATTACTTGTGGTGCGGTTATCCTAGAAATAGGATATTTACCTAAATCATGTAATAAGTGATTTTCTATTGAATTCCATATCCTACCGCCTGTGTCGGGTGTCACTTTCTTAGCTTTTAATTCATACCAGTTAGCCGCTACGCTTTCAAAAGTGTGAGACAGTATTTTTTTTTGTGTTATTTCTTTAGCGTCTCTATGTTCTTTGGGATCAATATCACTGGCTAATAACTTTCTAGCTTCAGCTCGTTTTTCTCTAGCCTCTGCCAGTGTTGTTTCAGGGTAAGTACCAAAGCTAATATTGGCTCTTTTTTTGATGAAAGGGCGATAGTAGTTAAATAGCCACAACTTAGAGCCAGTGGGCTTTATACGCAACATTAAGCCATCACCATCAGATAAGTTATATTCCTTCTCTTTAGGCTTAGCTTGTTTTACTTGTGTGTTGGTAAGTGGGGTAACTTTTTTAGCCATAGTAACACTCAGAAAGTAAGGGGTAAGCGATGTTACTTCAGATGTTACTATAAAACTTGAGTGTTACAAACTCTTATTAATCGCTATTGATAGCTAAGAGCCTTGTTTTTAATGGGATTTGGTAGGTTTTTGAATGGTGTTGAACGTCTTAAATAGTGCTAATGGCGTCTCCACCGGGACTCGAACCCAGAGCAGCAGCTTAGGAGGCCGCAGTTTTATCCAGTTAAACTATGGAGACATAGCATTAAGGTCGCTATTTTAACCATATTTCTTATGCTTTGTTAATGTTTTTATTAAATTTTTATGTACTTTAGCTTAGCTTCTTCTTATTCGAAGATAGTCACCTAGTCGTTAGTATGATTTTTATGCTTATTGCTTGATCTGTATCGTCTCTTTCTCACGCCCTAGTTATACAATGAGCTGTTTGTCATTCGTCGATAATCATTTCGGCGTTCTCTATTTCAGCAACAACTATTGCAGTAACAATAATGTGAAGGAGTTTTATTATGAAAGCAGCCGTTATTCATCAATTTAAAGGTCGTCTTGAAATTCAACAGCGAGATAAACCAAGCATTGCTAGTCAAGAGGTTTTGGTTAAAATTCATGCTTGTGGTGTCTGTCATACCGACTTGCACGCCTGCCGGGGTGACTGGCCGGTTAAACCTAAAATGCCACTTATTCCGGGTCATGAAGGCGTTGGTGAGATTGTTGAAATTGGTGAGCAAGTTAAACATTTCAAACTTGGTGACCGTGTTGGCATCCCCTGGCTTTATAGTGCTTGTGGCTATTGTGACTACTGTTTAACCGGTAATGAAAATTTATGTTTATCACAGCAAAACTGCGGTTATTCGGTTGATGGTAGTTATGCCGAATATTGCAAAGCCCATGGTGATTATGTGGTAAAAATTCCTGATGGTATTGATTATGTTGCAGCAGCCCCTTGTTTTGTGCCGGCGTTACTACCTATAAAGCACTGAAAGTATCCACCGCAAAACCGGGTGAGTGGGTCGCTATTTTTGGTATCGGTGGTTTAGGGCATTTAGCGGTTCAGTATGCCGTTGCCATGGGCTTAAATGTTATTGCCGTTGATACCGGCACTGATAAATTGAAACTTGCTAAAGAACTGGGGGCCAGCCTTTGTTTAGACTTTAAAAGTGATGATGTTGTTGCGCGTGTACTTGAGGAAACCGGTGGTGTGCACGCCAGTATCTGTACCGCCGTTAGCAAAAGTGCCTTTGAGCAGAGCTATAAAGTCATTCGCCGAGGGGGTAAATGTGTGTTAGTCGGCCTACTAGCAGAAGATATGCCGCTGCCTATTTTTGATACGGTATTAAATGGCGTGAGTGTTATCGGCTCTATTGTTGGTACCCGGAAAGATTTAGTTGAGTGTTTAGACTTTGCCGCGAGAGGTAAAGTTAAAGCCATTACCATTGAGAAAAAACTAGAAGATATCAATGAGATTTTTGACGATATGATTAATGGTGAGATTACTGGCCGTGTGGTGATGACGTTTTAGCTTTCTTTGGCAATACTTATTAGCGCTAACAGGCTTAAATTTATCTGTTTATTCAAAGCCCTCCACTGTGGATAACGGTTAAGGGCTTTTTTTATGTGCGTAGTTGTAGCCCTGTATTTAGGGGACGTTTGTTCTGCCTGCCCACTTAATCAAAACAATTACTGTAAACGTAATAGCTAAAGATTAATTACCGCTAAAATAAATAAACTTTTTCCAAACTATTTTGCTTACCCGCGCTACTTTATAGTTGCATACCAGTAATAATGACGCTTATGTAGCGATAGCGTAACAAATTTTTTAAGTGATTTTTTTTAAGTAATAGACTAATAATAGGAGCCTTTGTGTTTGAAAAAAGCGATGAAACGCTCATAGCGCAGCGCTAAAAGGAAAAAAATAAGCTTGGCTAACACTGGTAAAACGTTATGAGAAACCTCTCTAAAACTACGCTTTACGTATGGTGAATAATCCGGCTGATACCATGGATTTAATGCAAGATATCTTTATGGCATTATTTCGAAATTTATCCAAGTTTCGAGGTGAATGTCCCTTTAAGAGTTGGCTGTTTAAGATTGCTCATTATCGTTGTCTTGAGTTTTATCGACGTAAACGGCCGATGCAATCACTTGATGATGTGCCAGAGCAAGAAGATGAACAATCGTTATGCCTAGAAAAAGACTTATTTTTACAACAGCAAAGTAGCACGCTATTACAAGCGATACAGCATTTACCGGTCAAGCAAAAACTGGTAGTGGAGTTAAAGTTTTTCCAGCAGTGTACTTTCGAAGATATTAGTCAGCAACTTGGCATCTCAACCAATACCGCCAAGTCACAATTATATAGCGCACTCGATAAATTAAAACTGCAGTTAGCAGGGTCGTGGCTACAAAGATCAAATATTAGTCTTTAATAAAAAAGACATTAACGCTTGTGCCAACAGTAAGCTGACCGCTAAAAAGCTATTAGCCAAAGCAGAGCTGTATCAGTTCTAGTTTCGTTGGCTAAATTTTAAGGCAACTAAGTTTAGCTTTATCTAGCTAGACTTAGTTAAGTTACTGTGAATGTTTGCCGCCATAAATAGCGTAATGAATATTCGCTACTTATGGCTTTTTATCTGGCATAAATTAGTGAGTGAGGATTTAATTCATAACAAGACTTTCTAAAATGGTGATAAGATAATATACTGTTTAAATATACAGTACTTGTTTTGATACTATGAAAAGTTGTCTGTTATGAAAGTTATTCCCATCTATATTGAAGCTGGTATTTCTGGCTTTGAATCGCCCGCTGCCGAATATAAAGAGTTAGGTCTAAGCTTAGATCAACTTATTATTCGCCATCCCAATGCGACTTTTATTGGTCAAGCCATAGGTCATTCTATGCAAGGCATAGGTATTTTTGATGGTGATATACTTATTGTTGATAGGTCGCTTACCGCCAAAAATGGTGATGTCATTGTGGCAAACTATAATGGTTGTTTTGTCTGTAAAATTTTGGATAAGCCACAAGCACGGTTATTGTCTGCTTCTCAGCAATTTGCTCCGGTAAATATTAAACCCGAAGACACCTTCCAGCTAGAAGGCGTCGTTACTCAGTCTATTCGTCTGCACCATCCAGTTCCCGATTTACTTGCATGTTTGCACTAGTTGATGCGGTCTCATTTTACGCCAGTGCTGAGAAAGTCTTTGATCCCAGTATTCGTAATAGACCTGTGGTGGTACTAACCAATAACGATGGCTGTATTTGTGCGGTTTGCCCTATTGCGAGAAGGTTAGGTATTCCAAAGTTTAAGCCTTACTTTCAAGTGAAGTGGTTATTAGACAAGCATGATGTGGTGGTTCGCTCTTCAAATTACGAACTCTATGCTGATTTGAGTGATAAAATGATGGCGGTTATTGCTCGTTATTGCGATAAGCAACATATTTATTCTATTGATGAATCATTTTTAGTTTTTAATAATTATCAAAATATTATTAGTGATTGGCATGCCTATGGCCATGAGATAAGGCGCGCTATATGGAAGGAAACACGCTTACCTGTTGGTGTTGGTTTTGGCTCTACTACTACCTTAGCTAAAGCGGCTAATCATGCTGCAAAAAAATTAACCGGCTTTAACGGCGTCGCGGTTATTGATAGCCCAAGTAGTGCTAAGGCCGTGCTCACCCGCATGGCTGTTAATGAGGTATGGGGCGTGGGCCGACGCATTGCAAAAAAATTAACAGCCCGGGGCATTAATAATGCCTACCAGTTAGCGCAGCAAAACCCTAAAGCTATGCGTAAAGAGTTTAGCGTTATGATTGAGCGAACCGTGCATGAACTCAATGGCATTACCTGCTTATCTTGGGATGAGGTTAAGCCAGCTAAGCAAGAGATCTTTTCAACGAGAAGTTTTGGTCAACGCATTATGGATATTCATGCATTGCAAGCCGCCTTAACCAGTCATGGCGCTATTGTGGCTAAAAAATTGCGACAACAAGGTAGCTTAGTTAAGAAGCTGATAATCTTTGCTTCGAGCTCACCTCATGATGAAAACTATTATAAGCAGGCCATTAGCTACCGCTTTAGCCAAGCAACAGATAATAATTGCGACATAGCTACCGCAATAACGAGTGCGCTGAGTGATATATTTGTGCCCGGTGTGCGTTTTTATCGCTGCGGTGTCGGTGCGATTGAATTACAAAGTCGTGCTTTTCAACAAGCGGATTTATTTTTACCCGCGCAAACAAACCCAGCTTTGATGGCATGCCTTGATAAAATAAATAAGCGTTATGGTCAAGGTACCTTAAAAGTTGCGGCGCAAGGGCAAAGTGATAACTGGCAGATGAAACGGAATTTTTTGAGCCCACAATACACTACCTGCTGGCGAGATATCCCTAAAATTCAGTGTTAATTTAAAGTGAAATAGTTGGCATTCATGTATTTATTTTAATCAAGGCTCGGTCTTAATCAATAACAGGAAAAATAAGCTATTGATGAAGGCTTAATAGCTTTGCGCTGGCAAGTTAGTAAGGAATTAAGTAATATGCCTTTTTTCAAGTAAGCAAATCTTTAAGGGTGTTATTGAATGGGTAAATTTATATTACTCGCTATTGTTATTGGACTATTTGTCTTCTTCATTATGCGACAAAGTAGCAATAAAGCAGCGGCCGAAATTAATATAAAATTAGGCAGTGAGTTTTTAGCGGCTAATAAAAGTGAGGCTGGGGTAATTACAACCGCTTCTGGTTTACAATATAAAGTGCTAACTCAAGGTAGTGGTACAGAGCACCCAAGTGCATCGTCGAAAGTTAAAGTGCATTACCATGGAACTTTACTTGATGGCAGTGTCTTTGATAGTTCAGTCGATCGAGGCCAGTCAATTAGTTTTGGTTTAAATCAAGTAATTAAAGGCTGGACTGAAGGTGTGCAGTTGATGGTTGTCGGCGAGAAAACGCGTTTTTATATTCCGTCAAGTTTAGGCTACGGTAACAAACCGGCAGGAAAAATAGGCCCTGGAGCATTATTAATTTTTGATATTGAGTTACTGGCGATAAACTAAGCCAAGTTGTTAGACAAAACAGTCTAAATTAAAGCCCATTTAGTATGACTAAATGGGCTTTTTTTTACCAATTTGAGAGTTAATTAAGCAGCCAAGTAGCTAACTATTCGTCATCTCACTAGCTACTTAATTAGCTACCTACCTCATTAGATAAGTCATTAAAGAACATCGTTGTTAATAGTATCTCAACTCTCGTACTTTGCCCCAGAACACCCAGTATGAGAAGACGGTATAGCTGAAGATCACGGGTACTACTATGATCACTCCCCATAATAAAAAGCTTAACGATTCAGGCGCTGCTGCGGTTTCCCAAATGGTTAATTTACCCGGCACTATATAGGGGAAGAAGCTAAAGGCAAAACCAAAAAAGCATAAAGCAAATATAACAACAGCAGCAACAAAAGGTCGCCAACAGCCTTTATCCATTTCAGCAGGTAATGTTTTCAACTGTAATAAGCTGTAAACAAATAAGGCAAAACACAATACCGGTAAAGGCAATATATATAAGGTGGTCGGCCAAGCAAACCATTTAGCAAAAACATCAGGGTTAATTAAGGGGTTTATCGCTGAAACAGCCACTACGCCGATAAAGCAAATAACCCCGGTCTTTTTAGCCCAAGCTACCGCTTGTACTTGTAAGGCGCCTTCTGTTTTCATGATCAGCCAACATGCACCAATATAGGCATAGGCAGCTGCAACACCTAATGCACTGAGTAAGCTAAAGGCATAAGCTGCTAGAGAGTCTTCAAAGCTCATAACATACATGCCCAGCATATAACCTTGGCTCAAGGCTGCGAGTAATGAACCTACTTTAAAGACCTTGTCCCAGGTTGGTTTATGGCTAAATGCTGCTTTGGCTCTGAAATCAAAAGCGACACCGCGTAGTATCAAGCTAATTAATAATACCGCCGTGGGTAAATAGAGCTCTTTAAAAATGTGGCTATGGGCTGATGGAAAAGCAATTAACAACAAGCCAATAGCCAAGACCAGCCAGGTTTCATTGGCATCCCAAAAAGGGCCAATAGAGGCGATCATGGTATCGCTATCATCTTTTTGTGAAAGTGGTAGCAATATACCAACACCTAAATCAAAGCCATCTAATATGGCGTACAACAATATCGACAAGCCCATTAGCGAAACAAATATGACTGCCAGTGAATTAGCTTCAAACATTATCATTCTCCTTGGTATTCGGTGACTGGTTTGTTGAGTGAGCTATTGCTGTGTGAACCACAGGTTTAACTTTCTCATCATCAGTGATTTCTTCAATTTCAACTGCACGATTTGCCATGGTAAATAGTGTGTGTAAATACGCGGTCATTAACACCACATATAAAGTGAGATACAAGACGAGAGATAAAGCGACATTGCCAGGTGCTATAGTAGTTGCGGCATCTTTAACCGTTAAAATTCCGGTAACTAACCAAGGTTGTCGTCCTATTTCAGTAACATACCAGCCAGCTAATGTTGCTACCCAGCCAGAGAAACTCATGGCAACCAATACTTTTAACAGCCATCGCGGCAAAACATTATTACGCATGAGCTGTATTCGGCTAAACCAAGAGATGATTAGCATTAACATGCCAATGCTAATCATAATACGAAAAGCAAAAAATACGGGTGCTACGGGTGGGTGATTACCTTCAAATTCGTTTAAACCCTTTATTTCACCTTCAAGATCATGAGTTAAAATTAAACTGGCCAGTTTTGGTATGGCTATTTCAAAGTGGTTCTTTTTTTGCTCTTCATCAGGTATAGCGAACAGTATTAGCGGCGCGCCTTTTTGGGTCTGCCAAATTCCTTCCATAGCGGCAATTTTTTGTGGCTGATGCTCAAGGGTATTTAAACCATGCAGATCACCCATAAATATTTGTAGTGGTGTTAAAAACATTGCCACAGTTAAGGCTATTTTTAGTGTCAGTTTTGGGGCTTTTTTATCATCACCCTTAAGTAATCGATAAGCACTGATACCCGCGATTAAAAAGGCGGCGGTTAAGCCTGAGGCAATAAGCATATGGGTTAAACGATAGGGAAATGACGGGTTAAAAATAATGGCAAACCAATCTACTGGAAAAGCAACACCATCACGCATTTCATGGCCTTGGGGGGTATGCATCCAAGAGTTAAGGGCTATAATCCAAAAGGCGGACAGGGTAGTACCTATGGCAACAATGAAGGTAGATAAAGTATGTACTCTAGCGGAAACTCTTTTTATGCCAAATAACATAACACCGAGAAAACCCGCTTCGAGAAAAAATGCGGTTAATACTTCGTAGCCCAATAAGGGGCCGGCAATATTACCAACGGTTTCCATAAACTTGGGCCAGTTAGTACCAAACTGAAATGACATGGTAATGCCAGTAACTACACCAATGGCAAAGGTGAGAGCAAATATTTTTACCCAAAATCGATAGGCGCGCATCCAAACAGGATCGCCGGTTTGATCAAAGCGTAATTTGAAAAAAAATAAAAACCAACTTAACGCTATGGTGATTGCTGGAAAAAGAATATGAAAACTTATATTGGCGGCAAACTGAATGCGTGACAGCATTAACGTTTCAAGCACGATGGACTCCGTTAGTTTATCATTTACCCTGCAGGTAATAAGCTGCAGGGTAAATTGATAACGTTAGTAATTTATTATAGAAAGTTAAAAAACACATAAAAAACGGTTAAGATCACACTTTACCGTTGTTAATTAATTTATCTTTAAGGTTGATAATTTTACTTACCCCAGCGCCTAGTTTCATTAGCGTATTAAGCTGCTCTGGGCTCAGGCGTTGCAGTTCACTGGCCCAATGGGTGACGGTTTCGAGTAAGTCATGAATTTCATGCATCTGCTTTTGTGCATACTCTTCTTGTTGATTAGTCGGCTCAGTTAATAAGTTATCGCGCAATAGTGACAGGGTTGGGTCTATTTCGCGTTTACGGCGCTCTTCAAAGACCCGAATTGCCATTTCCCAAATAGAGCCTGCAGGTGAGTAATACTCTTTTCTGTCTTTAGGTTTATGTTGAACCTGTACTAAACGCCAGGATTGCAGCTCCTTAATACCCATGCTGACATTGCCACGAGAGATATTAAGTGCCTCAGAGATTTGTATAGCACTTAACGGCTCTTGATAAATAATTAATAAGCCATACATTTGACCGACAGTGCGATTAAAGCCCCATCGGCTGCCCATTTCGCCACAATGCATAACAAAAGATTCTATTTTTGACGCCAGTATCATAAGTTCGTTCTGAAGTTTCAGTAATTTCTGAAAGTTTAAACTTATATTGATATAGATCAATGATTAATTTGCTCTATTTTGTACGGGTTATTCCTAGCAAGTAATAAAGACATTGACATGAAAATTAAAGGTTTATTTAAGTTACTATCAAATAATTATTAACTTGTTATTTAATTTTTATTAGCTGATAAATGTAACCTAGTAATGGAGTATTGCCGGGGGGAGCTTTTAAAAAGAACAGCATATATCCTCGCTGGCTAAAACCATGAGCTTTATCAAGCTAAGCGATTAAAACTGGCTTTAATATAGCTAAGGCAAAAAAAAAGCATGTCTTGATGACATGCTTTTCATAGCGATTTAACGCTTAACTAAACAAACGCTAGATTAATAAATCGTGAATATTGACGAGATCTTTTTTACCCGCGATGATTTCATCAGGGGTTAAACCAGATAATTCATGGGGGAACACTAACCATTCATCAGAGGTATGAACAAAGTAATCAGGAGCAAAATCTACTTTTGAATTTTGCGGTTTATACCAAGGACAAGCAACACGAACATCTTGTGGCATATTATTGCGCATATTTTTCTGCAGCTGCTTGATAAGTGCATCTATGCTTCGACCGGAATCAAAGACATCATCAACAATGAGTAAATCATCGCTGGCGTTGGCATTTTCTATAATGTAATGCAGGCCGTGCACTTTAATTTCTTTATTTTGTTTATTGATCCCATAATAAGACGAAGTACGAACGGCAATATGATCAGTTTCCACACCTTTAAAGTCGAAATATTCTTGCACAGCGATACCAATAGGTGCACCACCACGCCATATGCCGACGATAAATTGTGGACGAAAGCCATCTTCAAATACTTTGGCGGCTACACGAAACGAATCTTCTAATAATTCTTGTGCGGTAATAAAATGTTTTTCCATTGCCGAGGAAACCTTTGTTGAAAAAATAATAAGCGTTAATTATAACCTGACTATGGAAAATAGTGTACCGCTAGCAACATTAAAAATGTGACAAAAGTACAGGAACTAACGTGTGCCTTATAAAATAAGCATAAAAATAGCCTTTGTTTTTTGCGCAGGGCAGAGCACAAACGATTAAATTACTTTACCGCTGATCTTGGTGGCAGAGTATTACGCAAGTGGTTACTTTCTGGGTTTATGTGGTTAAAAAGTCACTAGCTGAAAAAGTGCAGGCAGTTTTTCCGGTAAAGGCGGGGGGAAATTTTAACGGCTAAAAAATGATAAAAGGATAAAATAGTTAAATAGTTGTTTGACATTGGAGTTAACTCCAAGCTTTATGATGTAAGATATTCATTAAGGCTGGACTTTTACAGAATTAAATACGGGATAGATTATGTATAGGATAGGTGAACTGGCGCAAAAATTATCGGTATCGACAGATACCTTAAGGTATTATGAAAAACATAAATTGTTAGCCGCGACCAGTCGTGCCGATAATGGTTACCGTTTATATAATGAGGGAGCACTGAGGATTATGCAGTTTATCATCCGAGCTAAAGCTGTTGGTTTTAGTTTAAAAGAAATCAGTGGCTTACTCTCTATTAAAATTGATAAAGCCAGTCATAGTTGTGCTGAAGTCAAATCATTTACCGAGCAAAAACTTAGCCAAGTAAATAATAAAATAGCCGAGCTGGCATGTTTTAAAGGCTCACTGGAATTATTAGTTGCGGCTTGTTGTGGTGGCGAAGAAGAAGCAACCCACTGTTCAATTTTATCTGCACTGGAGAATGTCGATGCAATTATTAGTAAGTAATTTTTGGCAGTTGTTTGTACTTTCGGCCCCTTGGTTAATGTTAGGTTTATTGATCGCGGGCTTAATTAATGTTTATCTACCAAAGGATTTCCTCATTAAACACCTAGGCAGTGATGGTCTGCTTACCACGATAAAAGCCGCGCTGATTGGCGCACCTATGCCACTGTGTTCATGTGGCGTTATTCCCGCTGCTTTAGCACTGAGGCGAGCGGGCGCTTCTAAAAGTGCCACCACGGCATTTCTCGTTTCTACTCCAGAAACAGGCATAGACTCGATCTCGGTATCTTATGTGTTACTTGGCCCATTTATGGCCATTATCAGGCCTATTGCTGCGATAACAAGTGCAATTGTCGCAGGGGTTCTGGTTGGTCGTGATAGCAAAGATGAGTTAGTTCAGCATGAAACTAAAACTAATAATAAAAATAATAATAAAACAGAAACTAAAGCTGAAAATAATGATAGCTCTTGTTGTGCGGATAAAGAAGCAAAGCCTGACGTTATAGTAGCTGAGACTAGTGAGCAAACAAGTTGCTGCGCTAAACCAACAGCGGCAACTAAAACCTCATGCTGTGCATCTGAGGCTAAGTTAGCAACAGATGCAGCATTACCACCAGAGTCGCAGCTTGCGCTTCAACAAGAGCCTCAACAAGAGGTAAGCAAAGCATCGGCAGACACTTGTTGCAGTACCAAAGGGGACGAGCATGATTCTGCTCAATGGTCTGTTTTTAACAAGTTAAAGCAAGCCCTAGCCTTTAGTTGTACTAAGCTGTTAAATGACACGGCAAAATGGTTAATAATTGGTTTGGCATTCGCCGCTCTGGTGCAAACTTATATACCGCTAAGCTTTTTTAGCCAATGGGGTAGCGGTCTATTAGCCATGATTGTAGTGATTTTAATTTCTATCCCTATGTATGTCTGTGCTACCGCATCAACACCTATTGCCGCCGGTTTATTATTGTCGGGTGTTTCACCTGGAGCAGTGTTGGTCTTTATGCTCGCAGGGCCCGCGACAAATATCGCTACCCTTGGCGTGGTAGCAAGTGAGCTGGGTAAGCGGGCGGTAGCCTCTTATTTAACTGGCGTTATTGGTGTTGCTATTGCTTTTGGTTTTTTAACCGATATGTTAGTGGAGCATTTCGACATTGAAGTGGCACCTATGTTAGGGGAACACCATGAAGTGTTGCCCAATTGGTTATCACAATCTTTTGCCTTGATTCTGGTGTTACTGCTAGTGAGATTGTTGGTGTTAAAGTTTGCCCCTAAGAGGCAAACATTAAAAAGTTAACCAGCAGGGTTACGCGCAATAAAAAGCAGCTAAGTAATAGCTGCTTTTTATTTGTTTTTTTTCATAATTACCTTATGTTAATGTGCTGAGGTAATTATTTTAGCACCGACAATAAATTACTATAATCATCCGTCCAAACTAATGGCTTTTTGGTACTGTGAGGCCAGTTACTAGCGTAATGCCTGACAATAGCATTATTGATGAATGCAGCATTATTCGTTAATAATACCCACTCAGCCTCATTATTATTTTTATCTCTTGTTGTTTTAAAGTATAACGCTTGTTTATTAAATGCGTCGGCAAGTCCAATAGTCAGCCGAGTTAAATCTAAATGACTATTGGATATATGAATAGCTAAAACACCGTCAAATTTTAATTGCTGAAAATAAATAACTAAGGCTTCTACCGTCAGTAAATGGGTCGGTATTGAATCACCAGAAAAAGCATCAACCACTAAAACATCAAAATTGTTATTTTCTTCATTCGCCAATGAAACCCTACCATCGCCTAGTATTATTTCAACCTTAGCTTTTGATTTCGACAAATAGCTAAAATGTTTATTTGCCATTAACAGTACATCAGGATTTAATTCATAAAACCTATATTCATCACCAGATTGACCATAAGCGGCCAGAGTTCCCGCACCAAGACCAATAATACCGACCTTTAATGGCAAGGTTGCCCTTATTTGTTCTAACGCAATAGCCACGCCAGTATTTTTACGGTAATAGCTTCTTGGCGTAACATCATAACTAACCTCCTTATTATTAAGGTTAGTAACTAAATATTGAGTGCCATGAGAGGTACTGCCATCAATTAACCTACGCTCTAGAATATTATTAATTTTTACATCTTTCACACTTAAAATACCATAAAAATTCCGACTACTATCGATATTACTTTCGGCAAACAAATTATTAAGGTAGCTAAAAAATACAAATAAAAGCAACGCTGATACTAGGCTTACCCGGGCTAATAATTGGTCACGAAAGAGAACTTTATGGCGATTAACGTCTTGGGCAGAAGTATGTTCCTCAAGGTGATTGTTAACTTGGCAGCAAAAATAAAACAACAAATAAACCGCTAAAATAGCCAAAGGAAACTCTAAAAACTGAGTGAATAAATTTTGAGCGACAAAAGCAACAAAAGCACTACCTAAAAAACCACCTAAAGACATGTTTAAATAAAATAAGGTTAAGTGCTCTATCGATGGTTTAAGTCTTGCTAACTCCCCGTGACAAAGCATGCAAGCAGAAAATAATATCACGCAATAAATAACGACTTGAGAAATAATGTCGAATTGAGAGCCAATAAAAAACATAAAAATAGCAGTAAAAGAGCTAATTACAAATAAAACAAACCAATACCAGCGTACATACCAACGAGGACTATGAAAGCTAATAATAAAAGTAAGCAAATAAATACACAGAGGTAATATCCATAAAAAAGGCATTGGCGGGATATTTTGTGTCATGGCATTAGTCGTTGATACTAATAACACCACCCCAGTGGCGGATAACATCAACCATAAGGCAATCACCGTTTTACTACATTTTTTAACGTCGGTTTTAATATTAGCGGCTAACATATTTGTCGCTAAGTGTGTTTGTTTAAACATGACTAACGCTAAACTGACAAACCCTAAAACAAAAATGGTATAACCAATTGACCAAATGAGTATTTGATTGCTCAGGGTAAATTGTGGCTCAAAAATAAAAGGGTAACTCAACAACGCTAATAAAGAGGCTGTATTGGATAAGGAATAAAGCTTATAAGGTAGCTTGGCACTATCTTTATAGGTCAACCACCTTTGCACTAAGGGCCCGGTTGATGATAATAAAAAATAGGGCAAGCCTATTGAAAGTATTAAAATAAAAACAATTTCAAATAATGGCGAGTCACCCATTATTGTTGATAAATATTGCTTAAAATTGAAATTCAATGCCAGTGGTAAAAACAGCAAACTCATCATCAATAAAGTTACGTGTACTATCACTTGGGTCTTTAACTTATTCAGTTTGGTCAGATAATGTGAATATAAATAGCCTAATAATAAAAAGCCTTGAAAAAACAACAAGCAGGCAGTCCATATTGCCGCCCCACCGCCAAACAAAGGTAAAATCAATTTGGCAATTAATGGTTGAAGTTGAAATAATAAAAACGCTCCAACAAAAATAACAAATAAATACAGCATTTTTCTAATTGTTTTCCTTAGTCAACTGGGGGTAATTAATCTGGGGAGCGAATATTAACTGATAGCTTAGCTTTTTGGTAGTGCTCTAGTTGTCGATTTTCATTCACAATACGTGAGGAAACTATGATCTTGAAGCAAGCACTCAGGGAAATATTTTATAGCAGAATCATATTGAAAAATTACCTTGTTCGCAGCCTATTCACATCTTCAGCCTTACCTGTTCCTGCTGTATTACTTGCTAAAAATAATGAGGTAAAAATAAGCTCTTTCGTTATTTTTCAAGGTAATTGTATAATTCATGCGGGTTAACGATGGACGCCTGACCGCGTATTATTAAACGGAGTAGCGCATGTTTAGTCAGTACAACATAATAGGTTTTATAATTAAAGGCATCTGGCACTTGCAATGATATATCTAATGCTCTTTTATCATGATTTTCCAATGGGTCTGCTGTTGAATGAAAAGCAGCTTTTGAGTTGAACAGAGTCCATTCCCCCCAACATTAGCTGCTATTACTTGTTTTGGCAGATATTTCCGCAATAAAAAAGGCAGTATTTTGGGTTTTACATTTACCTTGTGATTTTTTACTGCCACTGATTTATTGTTCTACCAATAAATCAGTAAATTTATAACCAGTTAAATTATTTATTACCTTTGTAACATAAAACATAAGGCCACCAAGCATTATCATTGATGGTATTGCAATGATTGGATAACTCATTAAGGTCATATGACCAAGTTCTTCATTAAAAGAGACGGTACCTGCTGGACTCGTTACAAGCCAGGTTGCTAATAGATAATTCATTACGGCTGAAAAGATAAACGTTAATGCCAATAACTTATTAGCAAAGCCTATTTTAGCTTTAAATGCCTCGGTCTGCCCTAATTCATGAAGTTTTTCATATATCAGTTCGACCTTAAACATCGATTTATTCAATAATAATTTTGCGATTAAAGGTTTACCATACACACCAGAGAACAGGACAAACACCGCGATTAACGCCGGTATAGAGGCTTCTTTTATTGCGAGCCAATGGACACTTAACTCAAACAACGCAATCCCACCGGTTAATAGGGTACTTAAAAAACCAAATATAGATATTAGGTTCATTTTTTTAGTTCGAAGGTAATCATAAACGGCATACCCAAGAGGGAATGCTAAGGCTATGATTAATCCTGCTACTACACCGAAATACTCAGGACTGGAAAACTTCATTAGAACCCAAGAAGGTAAGGCTACATTAAATATTATTTCCACGAATGGCTTGTTTTTCGGTTTTTCAGTTGTCATCTTTATTCCGTTCTAAAAATTAAACCTTAATTAGGTTTAAATGCAGTTATCATTGTTTGAGCTGTGGCATCTATATGAGTGTGATCTTCTTGAATAGGAAATAGCTTCTAGCAAATCCCCTCAATTATTTCATAGCTCAGTATTAGATTTTACTTACGTAATAGAGAATATAGCAGAAAGAGGATATAGCAGACACCAGATTATAGCAGGAAGAGGATATAGCATCCATATATGTCTGGTGTTAAAATTTGTGTTTAACGGCTTCAATCTTTGCTAATAATACCTGCACTTTAATTTTATAATTAGGCTGTTCTAACAAAGGTTCAATTCACCACTTCGTGCGTGGTTTTTTACATCTGGCTCTGTCTCTGATGATACAATCAATTTATATAGATAAAACCTAGCTAATCAATACTATTAGTTGGTAAATTACAAGGTTACTCCAATGGAATATAAACAAATTGAATTTAAAAAGATCACTATTGATCACTTAACATGCCAGTCTTGTAGTTCTAAGCAGCATAAAGTTATTGGAAAACTGACTTATGCGTATTTTTATATAGAAAGTATACCCTTTTTCCCAGTTAAAAAATCCATCAATATCGTCTGTAACCAGTGTGATAGCTCTTTTGATGTCGACTCACTTTCATCGTCTGCTTATAAAACACTTAGGAAAAAACTATTCAAATCATATGCCTTGATCCCCATGT
Organism: Colwellia sp. MT41; assembly: GCF_001444365.1. Taxonomy (NCBI): domain Bacteria; kingdom Pseudomonadati; phylum Pseudomonadota; class Gammaproteobacteria; order Alteromonadales; family Colwelliaceae; genus Colwellia; species Colwellia sp. MT41. The sequence continues at coordinate 3,128,825 of NZ_CP013145.1, read as the reverse complement.
ATTCTGGCATTATTATGGTTTTACTGGCGTTGTCTTATTGGCAGTATGATAAATATCAGGCCAGTTTTCTCAGTAAAGAATATATTGAAAGCCCTAAAATTAATGATTTTTATTATATTAATCAAACGAGTATTAACGATAAAATAATACCCAATAAAAAGTATGTCTTGGGCAAGGTGGTCAGCCTTACTCCTAACACAGTTTCTTTGGTGTTTTCACGCTTTCTTTTTGAAAACGAGTCCTCTTTAGCAAGTGACATTCGAGGTGCCAAGGTCTTAAATGACAAGTATTTCAATAAAAAGCATCATGTATTTACCCGCGAGAAACTTATTAACCTTTATCAAAACGAGACGGTATTGTTGGTGCTACGTCCGAAAAACTCAAAGTTGTTTGGCACCATAGTACTGACACCAAACCTCGGTGTTAATAGGAAGGTAGAAGGTTATCGTGAAAATAGAATCGGTTTATCTTTTATGTTACGTACTGATATTCAAGCAAATTTAGAAGACGCCGAGAGATTTTTCTTGGAATCGGCCAATAAAGGTTATGTTCAAGGCCAACTTAATTTAGCTCGTTTGTATCTTGACAGCAATAAAATAGACCAAGCATTAGAGTGGTCAAAAATAGCAGCATTAAAAGGCTATGATTTGGCAATAGAATTTTATACTAAACACTGTAGTGTTAGTGAAGATTGCGATGTAGCCGCCTTTAATGCAGAACTCATCGAAGTAGGATTTTAATGAACTGGCTAATAAAAAGTAACTTATTAGGCCAGCCATAATAACTGTTGTCTATTTAAATCAATAAACTAAGCTTAATTTACCTTGGTTAAGTTTAGTGGTTATTATGCCTAAGTCTGAAATTAACTAGGACACTCACTGTTAATAGTTATTCTAACATCAGCTTCTCGGACTTTGATGACTAACTCTTTATTAACAGCAGTATCTGACTTTAGGTGTGTTCATATCAATAATAGTTTGTTATTTTAACGTAATATGTCATCAGATTGGCTTACTAGGTTATGGTCGAGCAAAGCCTCTAAGTCACCAACAAATAAATTAAATTGGGAGAATAAACAATGGTAAACATGTTAATTACCTATCAAATTAATGACGGTGAGGTTATTGAAATTAATCATCCAGAAGAGTTTGAGTTTAGAGATTTAGATGGAAACAGTTTAGGGAATGCTGAGGTTATCAAACGTCATAATAATGATCTCATATTGGCTGAAGCCGCATTTGTAATCTCAGCCGAACATGAGAAAATTATTATACCAAGCGATGCTGCATTCATGGAATCAAAAGCAGGAGCAAAACAACCGTTTGACTTTAATGGTCTTGTAAAAGTCTGTGGTTTTTCTTCGGTTAAATATAAATTTGATAAACAAGGTGATGAGAGCTCTGATTGGGTTGTCGCTTTTCCTCTGTAATAATTGGGGCAGAGGTAACGTTAAATAATTTGTCGTCGCCATTGCGACACGTTCAAGTGAAAATATAGCAGACACCCACTCAAAATATAGCAGATAAAATATAGCAGACACCCACTCAAATGGAAACAAAATATGGCAGACACCCACTCAAATGGAAATAATGAGTGACTCTACTATGCTTAAATAATAATCAATAAATCTCCATTGAGAGTTATTATGGCCACGGCAAGAAAACAACAAATAAGCTTAGTTGACACGCCTTATTATCATTGTGTATCTCGTTGTGTTCGGCGGGCATATCTGTGTGGTGAAGATAAGCACACCGGGCAAAGTTATGAGCATAGACGTGGTTGGGTCGCCGATAAACTACAGGTATTAAGTGAGGTGTTTGCGATTGATGTCTGTGCTTATGCGGTCATGAGTAATCATACCCATTTGGTATTATTTATTGATGAGCAACAAGCGAAGTCATGGTCAATGCATGAAGTGATTAGCCGTTGGCATCAGTTATTTAAAGGGACATTGCTAACCCAGCAATATTTACGCGGTGAGCCACTTATTGACACGCTACAACAGGTTGTAAACGAAACTGCCAAGGTTTATCGTCAGCGCTTGATGGATATCAGTTGGTTTATGCGTATTTTAAATGAAACTATCGCTAAACAAGCCAATTTTGAAGATGGGTGTACCGGCAGGTTTTGGGAAGGACGTTTTAAATCTCAAGCCTTGCTTGATGAAGCAGCGTTAATAGCCTGCATGGCTTATGTTGATTTAAACCCAATTAGAGCTAAGAGTGCTAAAACCCCCGAAACATCAAACTACACCAGTATTCAACGACGGATAAAAGCGGCGATTAAAGGGCAACAAGCCCAACAACTACTGCCCTTTATCGGTAACCCAAGAAAGAACATGCCAACAGGTTTACCGTTTGAATTAAGTGACTATATACAATTGGTTGATTTAACTGGCCGTTGTATTCGAGCCGATAAACGCGGTTATATAGACAAAGCCCAACCTGAAATATTAACCCGCTTAGGCATAAGTCACGAAAACTGGTTAGTATTAACCACCCAGTTTAGACAATGTTTTCATGGCGCAGTGGGTAGAGCGCAAGCGCTCACGGATTTTTGTGAACATCAGCACTTAAAAAAACGAGCAACGATGTCAATTTGCCAAAAGTTACTTGCTTAATAATCCATATAACTCATCGGGATAAATTACTCACTTAAGGCTAGTTGTGCCTTTAATTTGATGAATTCTCTGTTTTTGTGCATTGTTATTAATATTCTATTCGTCATCATAATAATCAAAGTAAAATTCGGCCCAATGTAAATCAGAAACGATGATTTATTGATCTTATGTATTAATTATTTTGAGTGGGTGTCTGGTGTTAACCCTTAAAGAAACGCGCTACGGTGTCAATTTGCCAAAAGTTGCTTGCTTAATAATCCATATAACTCATCGGGATCAATTACTCACTTAAGGCTAGTCGTGCCTTAAATTGGATGAAAACTCTGTTTTTGTGCATTTGTTTGCATACCCTCTTCGACACCATAAAAATCAAAGTGAAATTCGGCCCAATGTAAATAAGAAGCGATGATTTATTGAACTTATGTATTAATTATTTTGAGTGGGTGTCTGGTGTTAACCGGTAAGACAAATTCAATTTTTCCAGTGCAATGTGAATTTACATAATATGCTTCATTTAATTTGTTTTCTTGAGATGAAACTTGGTATGAGAATAAAAATAGAATAAGTATTTTTTTCATTTTTCGCAACTCCTTTGCTATTGTCATAATTAGGAGGTACTAAATGGGTACTCATAAAAAGATGGCTCTGTTGTAGCTAATTGTTGTCTATACTTATAAATAAGACTTAACTGATTGAAGGTACTAGCAATGAAGACTAAATCATTTGTAAGTAAGCTTAATCTAATCACGAAAGCACTTTTCTCTATGACACCGGCGCAAAGAGAGGTAGTTCACCAGTCAATTCAAGCATTAGACACTGAAATTAGTACGGATGAGTTAATTCAGCCACTTTTCGATGCGCTATCTCAATGCCCACACTGCCATTCTATCCATTTAAAAAAATGGGGGAAGTCTGGTTCAATACAAAGGTATCGTTGTAAAGGTTGCTTAAAAACCTTTAATAATAAGACGAGTACACCACTGGCGAAACTACGTAAAAGTTATTTATGGGAAGAATATGCACGTTGTATGGTGCTGAAATTAACCTTAAGAGAAGCCGCTAATATTTGTCATATTAACCTTAGAACAGCCTTTCTATGGCGTCACCGTTTTTTGAGTGCTCAATCAGGAAAAAATCACGATAAATTATCTGGCATTATTGAAGTTGATGAGTTTTTCCTTGCCTACTCAGAAAAAGGCTCGAACACATTAACAAAGCAAACTAAACCCAGAAAACGGGGTGGTAATATTGATAAAAGAACTAGAGAAGGACAGGTCACAGTACTTTTATCTATTGATCGCAGTAACCATATGATTAATCCGATATTATCGGCTGATACAACGGCAGAAATAGCCGCTAATTTAGCTCCTAACATTACTGAGAACTCGGTATTATGCAGTGATGGCTCATGGTCATATGTGACGATAGCCAAGCAAAAAAATTGTGACCATAAGCGACTAATAAATGGTAAGGAGAGAGTCATAGATAAGGTTTACCATATCCAGACCGTGAACGGTGCAATAGCCCACTTTAAGGGTTGGGTTAACGGGAAAATGAAAGGAGTAGCCACAAAGTATTTATCGAATTACCTTGCTTGGTTTAGGGAAAGTAATGCAAAGCTTAATAAACAGGAAATATTAATCGCTGCCTATGGGTGACAACAGTGTTCTACAACAGAGCCAAAAAGATACTGATGTAGCGTAGAATAAATGACAGACATAAAAAAACCGCAATTAAGCGGTTTTTCTTATCATAAACAATGACTTGTCTATGGCCAAATCTAAAAGTTACTAGGTATAACTAATGGATTAAAAAGGTCTTTATTTGGTGGAGCGGGGGGGAATCGAACCCCCGTCCAAAAAGCCTACATCCTCGGTACTACATGTTTAGTCGCTCATTTATTTAACCAATTGGACGCCAAGCGACAGGCTTCGTCATGGTGAGCTCGATACTATTTCGCGGTTCAGTCTCAAGCAAACTTCCCTCGCTAACCTATTTGGGGTGACCATCAATCCTCTAACCAATAGGTGAGATTTCGAGGTGATGGCTAGCCTAAGCGGCTAGTGCGAACGTTTCGTCGTTAGCAATTATAGTTTTACGGCTTTTTACCAGGCCAACCGCCCCTGGACATGCACCTTGGGTTTCGTGAATCTTGTCGAATCCTAGATCCGCCCCAAAGGTTTACAGTTTTCTATTTCTTTTCTAAGTCTAGGCTCGAAATGCCTATAAACACAGTATACAGCGCTTAACTTAAATAGACAACGTGGTATTTTTTAACCACTTGTCGAACAAGTTAACGATCCAAGTTTTTGTTTTTCATTAAACGACCTTTATCAACAGCCCACTCTCGGTCTTTAATATCAGCACGTTTATCGTGATCTTTCTTACCTTTACCTAAATAGAACTCTAGTTTTACCCAACATTGCTTCCAATACATGGCGGTGGCAATCAAAGAATAACCGTCACGTTCAACAGCACCAATAAGTTTATCTAGTTCTCGTTGATTAAGTAATAATTTTCTATCGCGGTTCGGATCACATACAACATGACTAGAGGCCGCATTAAGGGGCATTATTTCTGCACCTAGTAAATAGGCTTCTCGATTTTTTATATGGACGTAACAATCAGAAATGTTAACTTTACCACTTCTTATGCTTTTAACTTCCCAACCTTGCAAACTCATACCCGCTTCAAACTTATCGGTTAGGCTATAGTTGTGCCTAGCCTTTTTATTCAAAGCGATGGTATTGCTATTGGATTTATTTTTAGATTTCTTTTTAGCCATTTTTTGTTCCATTTTTCGTTGCCATAACAAGCAGCAAGCGCGGTGATTATACCGACATAAAGGCTTTTTTACATGGCAAATTAGTGTTTTTTAGAAAAATGACTAGATTAATGCGGTTTTAGCTGTGTTTTGTTATGATGGTGCCATTATTTTGTGAGCAATAGGTGAAAAAGGTGAAGAGAGAATGCCAACCATAAGTCGTAGTGCGTTAGTTATGCACAGTGTTGAACAAATGTATCAGTTAATAAATGATATTGTCGCTTACCCTACTTTTTTACCGGATTGTAATGACAGTAAAATTATTTCTCAAGATGATAACACGGTAACTGCAGCCTTACTTGTCTCCAAGGGCGGTTTAAGTAAATGGTTCACTACTAAAAATACTATGATCTCTAATGAAAAAATAAAGCTATCTCTGGTTGATGGACCCTTTAAAAGTCTTGAAGGCTATTGGTTACTAACGCCCTTGTCTGATGACGCTTGCAAAATAAGCTTAGAGTTAGAATATGAGTTTTCAAATAAACTCGTTTCATTAGCCTTTGGTAAAGTTTTTAGCCATTTTAGTAACAGCTTGGTACAAGTGTTTACGCAACGAGCCAAAGAAATATACGGAGTTAATGGTTAATTATGACCGTTGATAGTACGGCGTTAAAACATATTAATGACGCAATAGTCGTGGATAAAGTCAGCATTGAAGTTGTTTATGGTGTTCCGCACAAGCAAAAAATATTAACTTTAGTACTTGCCAAGGGAACTACAGTAGAACAAGCCATTATCGAGTCAGGAATAATTGATTTATTCCCTGAAATAGATTTAAAGGTTAATAAAGTAGGGGTGTGGAATAGGGCGGTAAAACTAGCAGATTTTATCAATGATCTCGATAGAATTGAAGTGTATCGTCCCCTTCTTGCTGACCCTAAAGACGTAAGGAAACGTCGGGCAGAAAAAGCCAAGCGAGAAGGTCGAGCAGATAAAACAACCGGTGGTCGGGTTAACCCACTACGAGTTAAGGCAAAGACCTAGTGACTCAATTTCTGGCTATGTTCAGGCATAGCTTAAGGCAATAAAAAACGGCATAAAGGCCGTTTTTTTATAAGCTTTATTCATTGCTAAATAAGCTAAATAAAGAAAAAATTAAGAAAATGGGTTCAACCATCAAGTTAAAGCCAGTTAACTAAAGTGCTATTAATTTTTAATTGCTGCTTTGTTTTCACCCAGCTTATCTTCATCTTGCTTACCCTCAGTGACAACGTCACCTTGTTTAGCACTGAACTTGTTATTAGTGTCTGATTCTTCTTCAGCAGGAGCATTGAACGGGGTATTAAACTTATCAGAAAGTTTAAAATCTCCAGAGGCAGAAACTAACTTGTCGTCGGAAAATTTAATGATAAACTGTTTTCTGACATCGAATTTTTTACCACGGCCCGACTTTAACTTGTAGATATAGCTCCAGGTATCATTATCGAACGCGTCAACGACAACTGGGCTACCTAGAATAAATCTAACTTGTTCCTTAGTCATATCGACTTGTAATTTATCAATACTCTTTTGTTCAAGGTAATTTCCTTGTGGAACATCATAGCGATATACCCAACTAGAGCAGGAAGATAACGTGAGGGCTGTGATAATAATGGCAACACGAAAATACATAAAATTTATTTACCTTTAAGTAGCTCAAAAAAAACAGGCTAAAAGTGTGAGCAGGGATAATACCCAAGCCCAGCATGGATGCAAAGCTATTTATTACATCCGTTAAAAAAACACTAGCTAGATTTCTTGCTGGTTACTAGAAAATAGTTGTTAGTAGGGTTCAATGGTTGCTATGTCGATAGTATGCAAGAGCTATTAGCCTGCTAATAGCTCTTGCGCATTTGCTAAACTGTGCTGAGATATTTTATCACCCGCTAACAAACGGGCAATTTCTTTGACCCGATTTTCTTTACTTAGTTCACTTACCCGAGTTTCTGTCAACTCACCATCGGTTATTTTACTAACAAAAAGTTGTTGGTGGCCTTTACAGGCAACCTGTGGCAAGTGGGTAACACAAATTACTTGGGTGTTTTTAGAGAGTTGTTGTAGTTTTTTACCGACCATAGCGGCGGTCGGCCCGCTAATACCAACATCTACTTCATCAAATATGAGTGTTGGGGTAATAACTTTATCGGCTAAAATCACCTGCATGGCTAGGCTGATACGTGACAATTCTCCCCCTGAAGCAACTTTGTGCATAGCCTCAAGTACTTGACCTGGGTTAATACTGACTTTAAAACTGATAATATCAGCGCCATTGCTATTGATGACTTCTTTACCACTGCCAGCTTGCTTATTGCTTTCGATAGCAATATAGAATTGTCCATGGGGCATATTCAATTCTTGCATGCTTTTGCTGATGCGCTTACTGAGACTTTTAGCTGATTTTATTCTTGAACTTGATAATACCTCTGCGCTGTCATAATAATGCTGCTTAGTCTGTTCTAACTCTTCAATAATAGTATTAATTCGCGTCTCATCACCAGATATTGATGCCAGTTGTTGTTTTAATTCGCTATGAAAAGTAACTAAATTTTCTGGTGAAAGTTGATGTTTCTTGGCTAATTGCAAAGCCGTGGAGTATCGTTCCTCGATGATGGCGTAACTTTGCGGATCTAATTCTAATTGTTGGTAATAGTGTGTTAAATCGTTATTTGCTTCATCTAATTGAATGAGGGTATTGCTTAGTATCGTGGCGACATCGTTTAATTGCTTATCAACCCGCGCTATTGAGTTGATGTTTTCACTGCATTCTCTTAACGCGTCCAAAATATTAAAATTATCATTTTCAGAGAGCAGTTGTAATGAGCTTAGGGTTGTATCAAGTAAGTCTTGGGCATTACTGTGTCTTTTATAGTCTTGCTCTAAGGTTGTAAACTCATCGGGCTGTAAAGAGAACTCATCGAGTTCAGTCACTTGATATTGAATGAGTTGCTGCTCAGCTTCCCGCTGCTGTTTACTTTGTTGCAGTGATTCTAATTCTTTATTGAGTTTATGCCATTGCTGTGAATAATGTTTTACTTCACTAAGTAGTGTTGGATGATTAGCATAATTATCGAGTAAGCGGCACTGTTGGCTAGCTTTAACAATGAGTTGATGATCGTGTTGACCATGGATATTAATTAATAGTTGCCCAATCTCTTTTAACTGAACTAACGGTACTTGGCTACCATTAATATAAGACCTTGACCGCCCTTCAGCCGATATAACACGACGAAGTATGCACTCACTGTCATGTTCTGACACCAGCTCATGCACTTTTAACCAGGCTTTTGCCATTTTATTTTTCTTTATATCAAACGTTGCCGCTAAATCAGCTTTTTTGCAATTTGGCCTAACAATATTTGTTGTTGCTCTGTCGCCTAGACATAAACCCAGCGCACCAATGGCAATTGATTTACCCGCACCCGTTTCACCGGTAATTGTCGTCATACCCGCTTGCCAATCAATTTCTAATGAACGGACAATGGCAAAATTTTGAATGTTAAGTTGCAGCAGCATAGTTAACCTTAATAAGCATGAATAAAAAACCAGTACCTGTTAATTTATACAGTTATTGGTTTTTATTCAAGCTTATTTGTAACTGTTTGCTTGTTTTTTGATAAGGTTATTCTTTTCTACCAGTGCATGATGCTGATTAATATAGCTTATTACCCCAGCTTAATTTATTTCGTAAAACGTTAAAATAGTTGTGATCAAGGGGGTGAATTAAACGAATACTGCATTCACTCTTTTTAATAATAACTTCATCGCCGGGCATTACCGATAAAATGACATGGCCATCGCAACTTACTTGTAAATTTTCATGGTTATCATTGGCAAGTATCAATTTGATTTCACTATTACCATCGACAACAATAGGGCGACTTGTTAGGGTATGAGGAAACATAGGCACCAGTGACAGTGCATTTAAATTAGGCGTTAAAATCGGTCCACCAGCAGACATAGAATAAGCGGTTGAGCCGGTAGGTGTTGAAACAATGAGGCCGTCAGAGCGCTGACTAAACATAAAAACGTCATCAATATAGACTTCAAATTCGATCATGCTAGCAACTTTCCCGGCATGAAGTACCGCTTCATTAACGGCACTATTAGAGCTTTTCAGTTTTCCATGGCGATACACTTCAGCTTCAATGATAAAGCGTTGTTCACTGCGAGACTTACCCGCTAATATTTGTGCTAAAGGTTCGATAAGTTCATTCGGTGAAAGATCGGTTAGAAAGCCTAAATTACCGCGGTTCACGCCAATAACACCAATGTCATAACAAGCCAGTACCCGTGCTGCGCCAAGCATATAACCATCACCACCGATAACAATTGCCAGATCAGCTTGCTCGCCAATGTCAGTCAGTTTACCCGTTGTCATGTTTTTTATATCGAGTGATTGTGCCACCGAATGCTCAACAAGCACTTGATAGTTATTCGCTAATAAATAGTCATGCAAAGTTTTTATTGTGGCACTTGCGCCATCATGATTTGGTTTGCCAATAAGGCCAATAGTTGTATAGAGTTGAGCCATAACGATAATTTACTTAGTTTGCTAGGTATAGGAGCAGTTTCGCTGGATTTTATCCACTTGTAAAGTTCACTTTTTTATAAAATGTCTTAAATCACGCTTGAATCCTTTTTTACAGCCCCCATAATGTCACCAATAGTTATAAAATTGAGGTTTTTCCATGACAACAAAGTCAACACCAACTAACGATGAGCAAGTAAGCAGCCCTGAGCAAGATATTAGCGCTGAGCAATTAGCAGATGACATTGTAAAAGAAGCCGAAGAGCAGGTAGAAGAGCAACATGAACATGCTCATGAAGTGCTCAGTGAAGAGCAAGAGAAAATTAACGAGCTAGAGTTGGCGGTCGCTACAGCAGAATCTACCGTTGCTGATCAAAAAGATTCGGTTATTCGTGCGAAAGCAGAAGTGGATAATATTCGCCGCCGTGCTGCTCAAGATGTTGAGAAAGCGCGTAAATTCGCCTTAGAAAAATTTGCTGGTGAGATGTTAGCAAGCGTTGATAATTTAGAACGTGCTTTACAAAGTATCGATAGAGAAGATGAAAGTAACAAAGATATTATCGAAGGTGTTGAATTAACCCTGCAAGGTTTAATTTCGTCACTAGAAAAATTTGGCGTTATTGCCGTTGATCCACAAGACCAACCTTTTAACCCGGAACTTCATCAAGCTATGTCTATGCAAGAAGCGCCGGATGTAGCACCAAACACAGTTATTGCCGTAATGCAAAAGGGCTATGAGTTAAATGGTCGTTTAATCCGTCCTGCTATGGTGATGGTCTCTAAAGCAGCACCTAGCGTAGACACTACTGCTTAGTAGCGGGTTCTTCTTGTTGCTGTAAAACTCAATTTATATAGCAAGTGTACTCACTGACTAACGTCAGCTCCGTGCATTTACCTTTTAATTGAGCCATACAGCTTGAAGTTGAATGCTACTGCGTTAGTCGAATAAGGTAGATTGTAGTTAAAAAAGCCAGACAAATGTCTGGTTTTTTTATGTTGTTATATAAAGAAAAAATAATATTTATTGTTTTATTTATTAGGAATAGTTGAAAAACATTTTGCTGACCCCACTTACTATTCAACAAACAATTTAATTAATATTACTTTATCTTTTTTAGATAAAGACTAATGAATAGGAGCTCCCAAGATGGGCAAAATAATCGGTATTGACCTAGGAACAACTAACTCATGTGTTGCAGTTTTAGACGGCGACAGTGTACGTGTTATTGAAAATTCTGAAGGCGATCGTACCACCCCTTCAATCATTGGTTATACAGCTGAAGGTGAAATTTTAGTAGGTCAACCTGCTAAACGTCAATCAGTGACTAACCCTGAAAATACTTTATATGCTATCAAGCGTTTAATTGGTCGTCGTTTTGAAGACGAAGAAACTCAACGTGATATTAAAATCATGCCATTTGGCATTGTTAAAGCTGACAACGGTGATGCTTGGGTTGAAGTAAAAGGCAACAAAATTGCGCCACCACAAGTATCTGCTGAAGTATTAAAGAAAATGAAAAAAACGGCAGAAGATTTTCTTGGTGAAACAGTCACTGAAGCGGTTATTACCGTTCCTGCTTATTTTAATGATTCACAACGTCAAGCAACTAAAGATGCGGGTCGTATCGCCGGTCTTGATGTTAAACGTATTATCAACGAGCCGACAGCCGCTGCTCTTGCTTATGGCATGGACAAACAAGAAGGCGATAAGGTTATTGCCGTATACGACTTAGGTGGCGGTACTTTCGATATTTCAATTATTGAAATTGATGAAATGGACGGCGAGCACACCTTTGAAGTATTAGCGACCAATGGTGATACTCACTTAGGTGGTGAAGATTTCGATAACCGTTTAATCAACTATCTTGTTGCTGAATTCAAGAAAGATCAAGGCATGGACTTAACGTCTGATCCATTAGCGATGCAACGTTTGAAAGAAGCGGCAGAAAAAGCGAAATGTGAGCTTTCTTCAGCACAACAAACGGATGTTAACTTACCTTACATCACTGCTGATGCCTCAGGTCCTAAGCACATGAACATCAAAGTAACGCGCGCTAAATTAGAGTCGTTAGTTGAAGACATGGTAAAAGCAACCTTAGAGCCATTAAGAATAGCTCTTAAAGATGCCGACTTAACCGTAGATGACATCGATGATGTTATCTTAGTGGGTGGTCAATCACGCATGCCTATGGTGCAAAAAGCGGTTACAGATTTCTTTGGTAAAGAGCCACGTAAAGACGTTAACCCAGATGAAGCAGTAGCGTGTGGTGCTGCGATTCAAGCGGGTGTTCTTTCTGGTGAAGTTACCGATGTATTACTTTTAGATGTTACGCCATTATCATTAGGTATTGAAACCGCCGGTGGAGTAATGTCCAATGTTATTGATAAAAACACTACTATTCCTACTAAGCAATCACAAACGTTCTCAACGGCTGATGATAATCAATCAGCGGTAACGGTACATGTGTGTCAAGGTGAGCGTAAGCAAGCCTCAGCGAACAAGTCTTTAGGTCAATTTAACCTTGAAGGTATTCCAGCTGCACCACGTGGTCAACCGCAAATCGAAGTAACTTTCGATATTGATGCCGATGGTATTTTGCATGTAACGGCAAAAGATAAAAATACGGGTAAAGAGCAAAAAATTGTTATTAAAGCCTCTTCTGGTTTATCGGATGAAGAAGTAGATCAAATGGTGCGTGATGCTGAAGCTAACGCGGATGTTGATGCTAAATTTGAAGAATTAGTACAAGTACGTAACCAAGCTGATGGCATGATTCACTCTACACGCAAGCAAATTGAAGAAGCAGGTGATGAGTTACCAAGTGAAGACAAAGAGAAAATTGAAACAGCATTGACTGAGCTTGAAGACGTGGTTAAAGGTGATGACAAAGAAGCGATTGATAGCAAAACTCAAGCGTTAATGGAAGCATCAGCTAAATTAATGGAAATTACTCAAGCTAAGCAACAAGCACAAGCTGCTCCTGAAGGTGCTGAGCAAGCAACGGATGCTGCTGCACCTGCAGACGACGTTGTAGACGCTGAATTTGAAGAGGTTAAGGACGACAAGTAAGTCAGTTAAAAAGCTTGTCGCTAGTTAGCTCCATTACGACGTTGTCAGTACTCACTTGGTAAACCAAGCTCCGTGCTTCCGCCTTGTACTGAAACTAACTAGCTTAAAGCTTATTTAACTTTGCTTTATAACGTCTTATGAAAGCGTCGATATTTTTCGGCGCTTTTTGTGTGTTAGTAGAGAAAAAAGTAATTTTTATTTGGTGCTGATTTTCTTGATTTTTTTATCGATAAATTCCGAAAAATGAAGAAAATTAGCCTCAATCAACTTGAAGTAAAGAAACAGATTTATGTCAAAACGTGATTATTATGAAACCTTAGGGGTTAGCCAAAGCGCCACTGAGAAAGAAGTCAAAAAAGCCTATAAAAAATTAGCCATGAAGTATCACCCAGACAGGACTCAAGGTGATAAGGTTAAAGAAGAAACCTTTAAAGAAGTTAAAGAGGCCTATGAGATCCTCAATGATGATCAAAAACGTGCTGCTTATGATCAATATGGCCATGCGGCTTTTGAGCAAGGTGGTCGCGGTGGTGGTGGCGGCGGCGGTGGTTTTGCCCAAGATTTTGGTGATGTTTTTGGTGATATTTTTGGTGGCGGCGGTCGTGGACGTCAGCGCCAACAACGTGGCTCAGACTTACGTTATAATGTAGATTTAACCCTTGAAGCGGCGGTTAAGGGTAAAAGCTTAGAAATTAAAGTACCTACCTTTGTCAGTTGTGAGCCGTGTGATGGCTCTGGTGCTAAAAGGGGCACTTCTGCTAGAACTTGTAGCACTTGTCATGGTCACGGCCAAGTACAGATGCGTCAGGGCTTATTTGCCGTACAGCAAACGTGTCCTACCTGTAGTGGTAAGGGCAAAGTTATTAGCGAAAAATGTACCTCATGTCGCGGTCAAGGTCGTGTTGAGAAAACTAAAACTTTATCCGTTAAAATTCCACCGGGTGTTGATACCGGTGATAGAATTCGTTTATCTGGTGAAGGCGAAGCCGGTGAACATGGTGCACCTGCGGGCGACTTATATGTGCAAGTTAATGTCCGTGATCACGAAATATTTGTTCGTGATGAAAATCACTTATATTGTGAAGTCCCGATTAGTTTTGTTACCGCAGCCTTAGGTGGTGATATTGAAGTACCAACATTAGGTGGTAAGGTTAAGCTGAAGATACCTAAAGAAACACAAACAGGTAAAATGTTCCGCTTACGTGGTAAAGGTGTTAAGTCGGTACGTAGCACTTCTACCGGTGATTTAATGTGTAAAGTGGTACTTGAAACACCCGTTAACTTATCCGGCGATCAAGTGGATCTATTACGTCAATTAGAAGAGAAAATGGCGAATAGTAGTAAAAAACATAGCCCAAAAGAAACTGGATTTTTTGATGGTGTGAAACGCTTTTTTGATGACCTCAAAAACTAACCTATTCGCTCATTGATAATATAAATCCCGCGTTATTAAATAATAGCGCGGGATTTTTTATGGCTTAACTTTTATTTACATTTAATACCAATGTCATTAAATTATTGCCTATGCACTTGGCTCAGGATCGTCATCCCCGTGGTGTTTTAATCGGGGATCCAGTGCATAAAGAGCAATGGATCTTCGATCAGAGACTTCGAAGATGACGTTTACAAAGAGTTCCTGAGTAAACTACATAGGCATGTTAAATTATTGCCCACTTGTGCTGGTTAAAATACTCCAAGGCGGCGTTGCTCTCAATCCCAATAACCCGCTATTGGTCAATCGAGCGCCTTGCCCTGATTTATTTTCCCTACACACAACAAGATCACAAACTTAATGAAAATGGTATAATAGGCAATTGTTACTCGTCAAAATTCGGTAATATGCCACTGCGGCTATGCTCAAAAACCAGTGATGTTTCTACCGTTGTTACTTCTTCGCGAGAAGTAATATTTTTGAAAACAAATTGACGTAAATGCTCACTATCTTTTACCGACATATGAATGTAGTAGTCATAGCTACCACCCATATGGTATAAATTTAATATTTCAGGGTACATTAATAAATCATCGCGTAGGCTATTAACAATTTCTTCTGAATAGGGTTGCAAACGAATAGCGGCAATGGCCTCTATATTACCGCCAATAGTTTTTAAGTTAACATCGATAAATGCCCCCTTTATAACGCCACTTTGTTTTAAGCGCTTTACTCGCTCTAAACACGTTGAGGGCGCAATACCTATTTGGGCTGCAAGTTCTTTATTGGTAATATCTGCATCATCATAAAGTATGGTTAATACTTGTAAATCGATGCTATCAAGCTTTTTCATTAGTCACCTGTAAATTTAATAGCGCTACTTTAGTTAAATATTACACTTAATGGTGGTAGTGAGACTAGTGTAATATAGTAGTAATTTGAATTTTTGACGTTAAAAGTGAAAGTATCCGAATTATTTTTATATTTAAGCCGATATTCTGCTGTTATAACGTGATAAAATTGTTACAAACTTTCACAATGATAATGTTTGCCAGTACCTGCCATTGTGACATATTATGACATAATACTATGGATATCTTTTCCTCCTCAATAGCATAAGCAAAAAAAGGACAACTATGCCAATTTCTACCATTGATACATTTCTGAAAAAAGAATCTGCCAGCGGCATTATATTAATGTTCGCTGCAGTTTTTGCCATGATCTTAGCCAACTCTCCATGGGCTCATTGGTATGCTTTATTACTTGATGTACCCGTTGTTGTTTCCGTAGGAAAACTTGAAATTGCTAAACCTTTATTACTGTGGATTAATGATGGTTTAATGGCGTTGTTTTTCTTTCTTATCGGCTTGGAATTAAAACGTGAATTCTTAGAAGGGGATTTATCACAGCCAGGACAAATTACTTTACCTGCCGTTGGCGCGTTAGGTGGTATGGCAATACCCGCATTATGTTATGTGGCATTGAACTATGATAACCCGAATGCGATAAATGGTTGGGCTATTCCAACCGCTACGGATATAGCTTTTGCCCTAGGTATTTTAGCGATTATTGGCTCCAAAGTACCGTTACAGTTAAAAGTGTTTTTAACCTCGTTGGCTATTTTTGATGATTTAGGTGCGATTGTGATCATTGCCCTGTTTTATACTGAGCAATTATCTATGTTGTCTTTAGTGATAGCAGCCGCGATGTTAACGATTTTATTTACCCTGAATCGTTATAACATTACCAGTACCTCGCCTTATATCTTTATTGGCGTGATTTTGTGGATCGCCGTGTTAAAATCGGGCGTGCATGCAACTTTAGCCGGTGTTGCGTTAGCCTTTTTTATTCCGATGAAAGGTAAGGGTGATGAACCGTCACCCCTTAAATCGTTAGAGGAAAACTTACATACCACCATTGCTTTTGTGGTCTTGCCTATTTTTGCTTTTGCCAATGCGGGTATCAGTTTTGCAGGTGTTGGCCTAGAGCAAATTACTTCACCGGTACCACTGGGTATTATTTTAGGTTTAGTGGTTGGTAAGCAAGTTGGTGTCTTTGGTTTTTGTTTTATTGCCATTAAATTAGGTTTTGCCAAATTACCAACCAATGTTAACTGGAAATTATTGTACGGTGTCTCGCTACTCTGTGGTGTTGGTTTTACCATGAGCTTATTCATCGGTTCATTGGCCTTCGAGCAAAGCGCTAACTCGCCAATTTTCCAAGATAGATTAGGTATTGTCATCGGCTCACTTATTTCCGGTATTATCGGTTACTTTGTTATTAAGAGCGCGGTGAAAAAATTATAAATAGCGGTGTTCACTTGCGTAAATAATTAAAAATGGCGATGGTATCATCGTCATTTTTCGTTACAATAGCCGGTAATAATTTCAGTAAATAAACGTCGTCATGCTGCAGCACAATTACCAAGATCTCATCGCTCTATTCGAGCAAGTTTTTTTTCATCAATATAATACTCGCTTAATCAAAGGTGCTGATGAACCTTTGTATGCACCTGCTGATGAAAACTGTGCTTACCATCAGATAATCTTTGCCCACGGCTATTATGCTAGCGCTTTTCATGAGATTGCTCATTGGTGCCATGCGGGGGAAAAAAGGCGTTTATTAGAAGATTTTGGTTATTGGTATATCCCTGATGGGCGTGATCAAGCGCAGCAGCTTAAATTTGAACAAGTAGAAATAAAACCACAGGCAATAGAGTGGGCGTTTTGTGTTGCCGTTGGGAAAAAATTTGATGTCTCGGTAGATAACTTATCTGGCACGGGCAATACTGACCGTATTGCCTTTAAACTGGCTGTTTATCAGCAAGTGGCAAGGTATTTAAGCTCAGGGTTCCCCCTCGATGCACAATTATATATCGCAGCGCTGGCTGATTTTTATCAAACGCCATTACCATTAACTCGAGCGCACTTTGCGCTGTAGCATTGAACAGAGAAAAAATGACAACATTTAAACTTGGCTTTATCATTAATCCCATTGCTGGTATAGGTGGTAGTGTTGCCCTTAAGGGCAGTGATGGTATGGCGATGCATGCGTTAGCACTTGGCGCAAAACCGCAAGCGAATGCCAGAGCAAAATTGGCTCTGGAAATATTATTACCTTATCAAGATGAAATTGTCATCTACACCGCTAATGAGCAAATGGGGGAACACTGTGCCCGTGAGCTAGGTTTTAACGTAGAAGTACTTTATCAAGCAAAACATAAACACACACAAAGCGATGATAGTCAGTTAGCCGCACAAGCTTTACTCGCCCATGGCGTAGATATTATTTTATTTGCTGGTGGTGATGGCACCGCCCGAGATATAGCCAATGTGGTCACCAACGATGATGATTATCAGCAAGTGCCGGTGTTAGGCATTCCGGCAGGTTGCAAAATTCATTCGGGTGTTTATGCCATTACCCCTAAAGCTGCCGGTCGCGTTATTGAATTAATGGTCACCAAAGAATTAGTTACCTTAACGACAGGTGATGTTATGGATATAGACGAAAATTTATTTAGACAAGGTATAGTCAAAGCCAAGCGCTATAGTGAGATGAAAATTCCCTGTGAACTTCGTTATGTCCAAGCGGTTAAATCCGGCGGTAAAGAAAGTGATGAATTTGTGCTGCAAGATATTGCCGCCACTGTTATCGAAGAAATGGCTGATTATGAAAACCGACAATTTATCATCGGCTCTGGCTCAACGACTGCTTTCTTAATGAGTGAGTTGAGTCTTGATAACACCTTACTTGGTGTCGATATTGTCAGTGAGCAGTCACTTACTGCCGCCGATGTCACTGAAACTGAACTCTATCAAGCTATCACTAATTTTCAAGGTATCAGCAAGCTGGTCATTACCTTAATTGGCGGCCAGGGGCATATATTTGGTCGCGGTAACCAGCAATTAAGCCCTCGTATTATTCGTTTTATTTTAGCGCAGCCTGGGGGCCGTGATAATATTATTATTATCGCCACCAAAACTAAACTAGCGGCCTTGGCTAATAGACCATTGATTAGCGATACCGGCGATAGCGAACTAGATCAACAGCTATCGGGTTTTATGCAGATAACCACAGGCTATAAAGATCAAGTGCTGTATCCACTTGCTAGTCCTCAGTAAAATATACTTAGTAATCCAAACTCATAACTTAACATTTTTAAAGTGATTTACATGTCAAACAATTCAAATAATTCAAACATTGCAAGTAACCTGCTAACTAGTGTTGCTGATTTTTATCAGTATTTAGATGGTTTATTCGATCTAGATGATACTGATAGTGATACCTTATTTGCGGGCGGTTACTTGCGCGGACTGCTTTCTTTAGTCGCGACCAAATTTGGCGATGAGAGCCAAGCTATTTCGAGCGCTCTGATTGAAGAGGTAAATGAAAAAATTACTCAAGCTAAAACTGAGCTATCGCCACAAGATCACGCTATAGTGACTAATTTTTGGCTGAAGGTTCAACAGCGGTTTCCACTTTAGTCCAAGCTTTAGGTACTTTTTATATTTAGAATGAGGGGTTAGTGATTGATGTTACTCTTTTTAGAGATGTTTTTTTTAGCATTTCTAACAAGTTGATCGATGATTTACCCGCTCTAGTGCTATAAAGTTGTGCTAGCCCTTTAAAACTCACTTGGGGCAGTGTTTCGCTTTGTAATAAGTGAATGTATTGATTAATATTTCTTTGGCTAATAAGAGCGAGTTCAAAGCTATTGTAGTGTTCATTGACAAAAATGTTATGACTTATGCCTTGCTCTTCATTATAAATAGCCATTATTGCCATCGCTCCCATCATGAAATGGCCACCAACACTTGCCGTCAACTTATTATTATTTATACTTGCTATTGCTTTTGGCGTCCAATCAAAGCCACCTACTAAAATATCACTCCCTACTACCTTACCAAGGTCTTCAATAGCGTCAACAACAGCTAAGGCCATATGATCAGAGGCACACCAAATGATGTTGATGTTAGGGTAGCGCTGTAACAATTTATGTGTTTTTTTATAAGCGTCTTCAGCAGACCAGCCAGCGTGAACAATTTGCGTTAATTGAGCACCACTTTCATTAACAGCGGCTTGCAATCCGCTATTTCTCAAGGTGGATTCTGAACCATAGTGACCACTAATTCCGGCTACAATAGGTTTTTTATTGTCTGCTTTCACCATATTTATCAATTCTTTCGCTAGCATGTAACCAGCATTGCTATTATTGAAATATATTTCACCAAGCCAATTTTTATATTTACTGCCAGGAGTACCAATAAGGCTCTTTTCTTCTTTAGCTATGGTTTGCTCTAAGGTTATCACTTTCACTTGTTGTTGCAGGAGAAAATCCATCGTTAATTTTCCATGGCCAGGATAGTTTAATAAGACAATGTAATCTGGGGCGGGGTTCTGCTCAAAGTACTTTGTTAATTCTTCTAGTTGAAAAAAACGCGTGCCATAACCATAAATAATTGCTAAGTCGATATTTAGCTCAGTAGCGGCTTGTTTGGTTATCAGCTCTATTTTATGCCAAAAAGGGTCGTTTTCAATGGATGGGTTAACAAATAAAACCCGTATTTTATTGGCAGTGTTTTTTTCAGTGTTACTTTCGCCAATGTTAGCTGCAATGCTACTTTCAGTAATGCTGTTTTCACTTGCCAAAGAATAATGGCAAAATAATCCCAGCATAATTACGAGTACCAACTGTTGTAATGCCTTGTTAATACTGGTTGTTATTTTGATGTTTTTGAACATAGTGAGCAAAAAATTCGATGGAGATTACCTACAGTTTACACGAACTTTACGGCTAGACTTTTCTTTTAATAATGTCCCTGATGATAAAGCGGTTCGGGCTTAAGTTAAATAACTTGCTGTTATCCATAGGGTAGGGGGTATTACATAACTCTGCTGTTAAAATATCGGCCGCTAAAGGCGCTGAGCATAAACCGCGGGCACCTAAACCAAGTAATACATAAAGGTTATCTATACAGGGTGCAGGTTGGCTATATTTCCAATTCTTATCCTTGGCTAAATGAGGGTAAGCTTTTATATGTTCGCTGATATTGGGTACTGCGCCAACGAGGGGCAGGTGGTCTTGCGACATACAGCGTAACCTTGCCTTACTTGATGCAATATCTTGCTCTTGCCAATTAATGGTCGCGGATAACTCGGGTAAACACTTAGCTAACATCGTTAGATTATAACTATCGTCAGCTTTATTGGTGTTGATATTGGTATCATTTTTCTGAAACGTTGCGCCTATGCAGTGGATACCGTTATTTTCGGGCGTTAAATAACCTTTATGACAAATAACGGTCGATAGTTTCTTTATCTTACTATTACTTGCCATATTCGTGACTTGACCACGAGTAGCGGTCAGCGGTAGCGCCTGTAGTTGTTCAATTTCAATGGCATCAGCGCCTCCGCATATTACCAAAACACTGGCGTTAAATTCCCCTTGCTTACTCGATAAGCACCATGAGCTGTTACTTTCCCCTTTAGTGCTCACATCTGCAGTAGTGCTAGCAACTTGTCGTATTTTGGTGATATGGGTATCGGTCACTATATCTAAAAGGTTACTTGCTTTCGCTGCATTAAAAATTTGTTTAACTAAGTGCTGCGGTGACAGCCAACCAGCACTTGGCATAAACAGACCGCCATAAGGTAGGTCTATATTGGCAAGCTTGCTGGCCTGCTTGGCATTGACGCCATGGATAAGCTTTTTAGGCCAAGTATTTAGCTGTTCAAATGCTTGTTGTCTTTTAGTTAAGGCTTCTTTATAAGAGACTTCCAATAAACCACACCACTGATGGGGGAAGGAAAAACCTTGCTCAGTAATTTCATGGTATAGCGCTTTAGCACGCCAGAAGGCTTGCTGATAAAAAGAACTGATATCATCGGCTTGTTGGTGCAGTAAAGGGTATAAAGCGGCAATAGCATTACTAGAGGCGCCTTGGGCCAGAGCGCTATCTTTACAATACAAGGTAACTCTTATGCCTTGTTTAGTTAGTGCATAAGCCGCACAGGCTGAAGCGATGCCGCCGCCGATAATACTGACATGTTGAGGCTTGGTAATACGTGGTCTTAATTGATAACCTTTATTTGTTAAGGGGTTACTTTGCCTGACAGCGTAAAACATGGCTCTATTTTCACCTGCACCAGCTTGATTTTCAAAGCGAAAGCCGATTTCGTGCAACTGTTTTGGTGAAAAGTCCGCTAGGGGCATAGTGGTAAGTGTTGCTTGCTCTTTTGCCAGTCGGCCAATTTGGCTGACTAGGGCTTTGCTGTACAGGTCAGGATTTGTTTTTGCAGAAAATTCAGCTAAATACCAAGCATCGACTAAGCCTTGTTGGCCACATTTTAGTGAAGATAAAGCTTCGGCTGCCTCATCAAATATCAGGGTTAAACGCACTTGGCCATTTAAAAAACTTGCCTGAAAATCTTGCTGGAATTGTTCAACAGCACAATCCGGGTAACTATTAGTGAGTGCTAACGCTAGTTCCTCTAGTTGCGGAAATTTAGCTAAAGCCTGGATAAATTGCTCTTTTGAGCGTGGATACTGCTCAACACTAATAAAATGCAAAGGAGCAAGTGGGCTCGATGAATGTAGTTGCGCTTTTTGGTACGCCTGTAAGGTTAATAAAAAATTTAAGCCAGTAGCAAAGCCTATTTCAGCTACAGTAAAAGTTTGCTTAGCCGTTTGTAAACGACGTTTTATTTGATTTTTTTGAATGAAAATCGAATCACATTGCCGATAAGCTGACTCACTATCAAAATAAAAGGCATCAAAACGCTGGCAATAGGGAGTAGCATCTTCTTGATAGGATAATTTACTGCTTTTATATGTTTTATCTGGTTTTTTCATGAAAAATTCTTTTGCTTAAGTGATAAAAGTAGTACATATTTAGCTTAGAGTACCTTATCTATTTTACCTGACATATTGATTCTAATCAGAAAGTAATAACAGATAGTTAAAATGTCATAGATATATTAGAATGGATATTATATTATAGTGTACAAGTGTACGCTGGTTTATGTTGCCATGAGCAACTAGTAATACCAGTTCGACGGCTATTACGAGTATAATAGCGCAAAATTTTATAATTATAGATGGTTAGTTAAATGAAACGTGTCGTAATAACAGGCTTAGGTATTGTCTCAAGTATTGGTAATAATGCTGATGAAGTATTGGCCTCATTAAAAGCTGGTAAGTCAGGTATCACTTACTCGGATAGTTTTGCTGAGCAAGGCTTGAAAAGTAATGTTTGGGGAAAACCTGATCTGGTGATTAAAGAACATATCGACCGTAAAGCGGTACGTTTTATGGGTGATGCGGCAGGTTATGCTTATATAGCTATGGAACAAGCGATTAAAGATGCCAAATTAACCGAAGAACAAATCTCCAATGTACGTACGGGTATTGTTGCCGGTTCAGGTGGTGCATCATCAGAGAATATTGTTGCCTCAACAGATACCCTGCGTACCCGTGGTATTCGTCGCGTTGGTCCTTATGCCGTGCCTAAAACTATGGGCAGTACTGTTTCAGCTTGTTTAGCCACTCCCTTTAAAATTAAAGGTGTTAACTACTCAATTAGCTCTGCTTGTGCAACCAGTGCTCACTGTATTGGTAACGCGATGGAATTAATCCAATTAGGCAAACAAGATATTGTTTTTGCAGGTGGTGGTGAAGAAGTTCATTGGTCACTAGCGATGATGTTTGATGGAATGGGCGCATTATCAGCAGGTCGTAATGACACACCTGAATTAGCATCTCGTACCTATGATGCTGACCGTGACGGTTTTGTTATTTCTGGTGGCGGCGGTATGGTTGTTGTTGAAGAACTTGAACATGCTCTTGCCCGTGGCGCACATATTTATGCTGAACTTGTTGGTTATGGTGCAACTTCTGATGGCTATGACATGGTCGCACCTAGTGGTGAAGGCGCAGTGCGTTGTATGAAACAAGCAATGCAAGGTGTGGAAGGTAAAATTGATTACTTAAATACTCATGGCACTTCAACGCCTGTTGGCGATGTTAAAGAATTAGGCGCTATTCAAGAATTATTTGGTGATGATTCACCGGCAATTAGTGCAACTAAAGCAATGACAGGTCATGCTCTTGGTGCTGCTGGTGTTCACGAAGCTATTTACTCAATTTTAATGATGGAGCATAGCTTTGTCGCACCATCAATCAATATTGATAATTTAGATGAAAAAGCTCATGGCTTAGATATAGTGACTGAAAAGCGAGATGTTGAACTAAATCTCATTATGTCTAACAGCTTCGGTTTCGGTGGAACTAATGCCACCTTGGTGATGAAAAAATATAAATAGCTTTATATTGCAGTAGTAAAGCTGCTCACTTGCTACGTAATTTAAAATAAACCATGTTAAGCGCCTGCTTGATGTGGTTTTTTATTTGTACAATAGCTTAATCTAGCTTTATCTAGATGAATATTCTTGGCTTACCTAGCGCTTAATAGCTAAATTAGCGTATAATTGTGCACATTAATGCCATTAGCCAGTTAGTTCAAGCCATGAAAATATTTTTTGATGAAAATATGCCCTTTGCCCAAGAGTTTTTTAGTGAACTCTGTCACCTTAATAGGGGTCATAATGGCGACGAGCTGGGGGAATTAATCCCTTTTTCTGGACGAACATTAACTGCAGAGCAAGTTGCCGATGCTGATGTCCTACTCGTGCGTTCGATTACCCAAGTTAATGAGCAGTTACTTCACCTTAACGATAAACTCTCTTTTGTTGGTAGCGCCACCATAGGCACAGATCATATTGATCAGCATTATCTAGCAAAACGCAACATACCCTTCCATTCAGCGCCAGGCTGTAATGCTATTTCGGTGGCTGAATATGTATTAAGTGCCTTAGTGGTGTTAGCTGAACGTTATCTACTTGATTTATCGTCATTAACCGTTGGTATCGTTGGTGGCGGCAATACCGGCAGCCGTTTAAGTGAGAAGCTACTGGCCTTGGGTATTGAACATAAAATATGTGACCCCTTGCTAGCAGAAAAACAGGCAGAAAATCAGCGTCAACAGCAAGGGCAAGGTAAGCGTATTGACCGTACAGATAAAAGAAAATATGTATCACTTGCGGAAGTATTAGCTTGTGATGTCATCTCTTTACATGTGCCTAAAATTGTTGGTGGCGCACACCCAACATTTCAATTATTAAATGAAGAAAATCTTGCTCAGTTGCGCGATGAGCAAATATTAATTAGTGCTTGTCGTGGGGATGTGATTGATAACCATGCCTTACTAGCGCTTAAACAGGCTGGTCATGGGCTGAAAATTGTGCTCGATGTATGGCAAGGAGAGCCAGACGTCCTTGAGGCCTTAATTCCTTATACTGAAATAGCCACGGCACACATTGCTGGTTATAGCTTAGAAGGAAAAGCTCGTGGCAGCGAAATGCTCTATCAGGCATTATGTCAACAGCTTAAAATTGAGCCAAAATATCAATTAGCCAATTTTTTACCGCCAGCAAGTATTCCAGCAATTGAAATAAATGAAGATTTTAGCCAAATACTACTAAACCAGTTAGTTAAAATGGTTTACGATGTCAGGCGAGACGATGCAATATTTCGTCAACAATTATTCACTCAAGGTTTCGATAGTTTACGGAAAAACTACCCCGTTCGCAGGGAGTTTTCCGCGGTTACTGTAACCTTGTCACCCAATACCGATAGTGATGTGCCACATCGCTTAGGTTTTAGTAAAACGTCCAACTAGAGAGAGAATCATGGCACAGAAATTTGATGTATGTATACTTGGCGCAACAGGATTAGTTGGCAAAACAATTATGGAAATCTTGGAAGAAAGAGATTTCCCCATTAATAAACTCTACCCATTAGCAAGTGCTCGCTCTGCGGGTGAGATCATTGAGTTCAAAGGTGAAAGTATTGAAGTGCTTGACGCTGAACATTTTGATTGGAGCCTAGCACAAATTGGCTTCTTCTCAGCGGGCGGCGCTACTTCTGCTAAATTTGCGCCTATAGCGGGTGAAGCCGGTTGTATTGTTATCGATAATACCTCTGAGTTCCGTTACGATGCAGATATTCCTCTTATTGTGCCTGAAGTTAATCCAGAAGCCTTAGTGGATTACCGTAATCGCAATATCATTGCTAATCCTAATTGTTCAACCATTCAAATGATGGTGGCGTTAAAGCCTATTTATGATGCCGTTGGTATTAGCCGGATAAATGTTTGTACCTATCAATCGGTATCTGGTGGTGGTAAAGAGTCTATGGATGAATTAGCGAAACAAACCGCTGATTTATTAAGTGGCAAGCCAGTGAAAAGTAAAAACTTTTCTCGCCAAATCGCTTTTAATGTTATTCCACAAATTGATGTCTTCTTAGAAAATGGTTACACCAAAGAAGAAATGAAGATGGTTTGGGAAACTAAGAAAATACTCGGTGATGAAAACGTTTTAGTTAATCCTACCGCAGTGCGTGTTCCGGTATTTTTTGGTCATGGCGAAGCCCTGCACATTGAAACTAATTCTCCTATTTCCGCAGAAGAAGTTAAAGACTTGTTAGAGAAAGCTCCCGGTGTCGTTCTTTGTCGTAATGATGAAGATTTTCCAACCCAAATTAGTGATGCTAGTGGTAAAGATGGAACTTATGTTGGTCGTATTCGTGAAGATATCAGCCACAATTGCGGCATAAATATGTGGGTTGTTGCCGATAATGTCCGCAAAGGGGCGGCAACGAATAGTGTACAAATTGCTGAGTTATTGGTAAAAGATTATTTAAGCTAGTGACTTAAGGTTGTTATACCCGTTACCATTCAAGATGCATGTTTCAGAGTGCTTGAGCAATTTCAATGCAAGGCGCTGTGATGAAATAATGGTTGTTCAGGAGAATATGCTCCTGCATTCTCTAATAAGCTACATCCATGTCGCGTCATTATGAGTTACAGCAACGATGAAGTGATGTTGCTCAAACGCTTCTTCGATGGGTTTAAAATGACTTTATACCGCGTTAAATAATGAAACCATAGAATGACTATGCTTCAATGATTTCCCTTGCTTAAAGCCCTTTTAATTCCCACTGAAATCGAGCACTTTGAATGGTGACGGGTATAACTACGATAAATTAAGTTAACAAAAGTTAAGTACACTCAATCAATAAAACTCGTCGTTCATTATAGCCATTAATGAACGACGAGTTTTTTCGCTTAAGCCAGCTAATCCCTTTAGATAAAAGTATTGCTCAGGGCAATGCTGTCATCGTTAAAGCCTGTAACTAAGTATTAACCAAGCCATATTTTTTGGAACTTTGTTTACCGGACAGTTACAAAAACAGAAGACTTATTGAGTGAATTTGCTATTATCTTGTTAGTTAATGCTTTTTTGGAATAAAGATTGCATTTTATCTGTTAGATAAGCTTTACTAGGTAAAAGGTGAAGTAATGCGGTGTTTTTTTGGCGCAAAATATAATAGTGCCCATAAGATAAAATAGTTAAATTAGCTTAATTAGGAATCCTGATGCAAAAATTATTACGCCTGTGCCTATGGCAGGCGATTATTATTGGCATACTTACGGCTCATTTCCCCGTTATTAGTGCAGAAGAAGAGCGCGGCATTCGCATGCGTGGACCTAAAAGTAGTGATGTTTTTCCTTATGACCGATATGGTCCCATCACCTCTAAAGATACTTTGTGGAATATTGCCACTAGAATTAAGCCTGATACTCGCTTGAGTGTTTACCAAGTAATGCAGGCGCTATACCAAAAAAACCCACAAGCGTTTGTTGATAGTAATATCAACCATTTAATTGAGGGGCAATATTTAAAAATCCCATCGTTTAATAACATGATGGCAATTAATACCGAGAGTGCCAAAAAGAAGTCAGCGCGTGATAGTAAAGCTTGGCTAAAAATTCAACCTAAAGCGACTAACAAAATAGTAGCGCAAGAGCCGACCATTAATAAAAAAGATTTAGAGACGGTAAAAACTGAAATTAAAGAGCAATTACAAAAAATTGATGGTCAGCAACAAAAACGTTTAGAGAACATTCAAAATGATATCTCAGATTCTATTGATGGCCTGCAAGCAATTTTAAGAGAAAATGAAGCTTTACGTCTGCGACTCAACTCTTTTAATGACACGCTTGACGTCATGCAAAATGAGGTAGCTAAAGGTAAAGAAATTAAGTTGCAAATGGACGACATGATCAAATTGCAGCAAGCCTTACTAGCAAAGGCGGAAGCTAGAGAACAGCAGTTATTATTAGAACAGCAACAGGCCGCGCTGGCAGAGCAAGATATAACCTCAAGTTTATGGTTTAAAATTGTCATGGGTACCATGCCTGCTCTTTTAATTCTCGCCTTATTAGGCTTTTTGTTTAAGCGTAGGCAACAAGCATCGGATGAAGCTTTTTTCAGTGAGTTAGATAGCAAAAAGAAAACACCTAGCCCTAAAGCTAAAAAAGAAACTGTCGTTGAAGAGGAACTATCACTTGATAATGAATTGTCATTAGACGATGAGTTGAACTTGGATGATGAGCTTGATTTGAGTGATGACTTGTCATTGGATGATGAACTATCCATTGATTTAATTGACAACGATAGTGATGCCATTCATTTAGATGAAGACGATAGTTTAGATGATCTCGACGATCTTGAAGATATACTACTCGATGATGGTAGCGACGATGATATTCTTGAGGGCGGGACGTTGGCTCAAGATGATTTAGACTCCTTGTTAGCAGGATTAGATGATGAATCGCCGGCCTCGGAAAAGCCTTCAGCCGATGATAAAACCAATGAAGAAGCCGATGAGCTTGCTGGTGGTGAATTAAACCAAGATGACTTAGATGATTTGCTTGGTGGTTTAGACGATGAGGTACCAGCTGTTGAAGAGCCTGCCAAAGAAAAAGCCGAAGCTGCACTCGATGAAGTAAATGAACAGGAAGTTGAAGAAAAAAATGACCAAGCAGAAGAGCTTGCTGGTGGTGAATTAAACCAAGATGACTTAGATGATTTGCTGGGTGGTATTGACAAACTTGATGATGAAGAGCCAGCGAAACAACAAGTCACAGCAGCCGCCAAAGAAGCCCCTATTGAAAAAACAGCAGAAAAAATAACCGAAGAAAAAGTAGCAGCGGATGTCACTGATCCAGATGATATCGATGCGCTACTTGCCTCTGTTTCTGCTCAGGGAAGTGATGCGGCAAGTGACTCAGTTGCTGAACAGCCGGTCGAAGCAGCCGCTAAAGAAGCCCCTATTGAAAAAACAGCAGAAAAAATAACCGAAGAAAAAGTAGCAGCGGATGTCACTGATCCAGATGATATCGATGCGCTACTTGCCTCTGTTTCTGCTCAGGGAAGTGATGCGGCAAGTGACTCAGTTGCTGATAAGCGGGTCGAAGCAGCCGCTAAAGAAGCCCCTATTGAAAAAACAGCAGAAAAAATAACCGAAGAAAAAGTAGCCGCAGATGTCACTGATCCAGATGATATCGATGCGCTACTTGCCTCTGTTTCTGCTCAGGGAAGTGATGCGGCAAGTGACTCAGTTGCTGATAAGCCGGTCGCAGCAGCCGCTAAAGAAGCTCCTATTGAAAAAGCAGCAGAAAAAATAACCGAAGAAAAAGTAGCAGCAGATGTCACTGATCCAGATGATATCGATGCGCTACTTGCCTCTGTTGCTGCTCAGGGAAGTGATGCGGCAAGTGAGTCAGTTGCTGATAAGCCGGTCGAAGCAGCCGCTAAAGAAGCCCCTATTGAAAAAGCAGCAGAAAAAATAACCGAAGAAAAAGTAGCAGCAGATGTCACTGATCCAGATGATATCGATGCGCTACTTGCCTCTGTTGCTGCTCAGGGAAGTGATGCGGCAAGTGAGTCAGTTGCTGATCAGACGGTCGAAGCAGCCGCTAAAGAAGCTCCTATTGAAAAAGCAGCAGAAAAAATAACCGAAGAAAAAGTAGCCGTAGATGTCACTGATCCAGATGATATCGATGCGCTACTTGCCTCGGTTTCTGCCCAGGGAAGTGATGCGGCAAGTAACTCAGTTGCTGATCAGCCGGTCGAAGCAGCCGCTAAAGAAGCCCCTATTGAAAAAGCAGCAGAAAAAATAACCGAAGAAAAAGTAGCCGTAGATGTCACTGATCCAGATGATATCGATGCGCTACTTGCCTCGGTTTCTGCTCAGGGAAGTGATGCTGTTGATGATTCGGTAAGTGAAGACGTCGCTGACCAGTCAGCTGAACTTACCGACCCAGATGACATTGATGCTTTGATTGCCTCAATGTCCGATCATGCGCCAACGCCCTCAATATCGGCAAAAACAGCAGTGCCAGACGAAACATCGGCTATGGCAATGGACGAACAGGGCACTAAGGAAAACGATAGTGGCTTGAGTGCTGAAGAGTTACAAATCCAAAAGGAAATCGCAGAAAATGAAGCTAAAATTGCTGAATTTACCGCTGAATATGTCACGCCATTTCTTACCGCAGATTTTAGCGATATTCTGGCCAAGAAAAATGACGCTGAATTAACTGATGAAACAGTAGCGAGTAGTGAAAGTGCTGCCGTAGATGATGAGTTAGATATTGATGCCCTTATTGCTGATACACAAAGCGAAAATGAAGTTGGGCAAAATGAGCAACAAGGCACTCAAGAAGATATTGGCGATAGCTTAACGGACTATATGAGCAATGAAACAGCTAATGGACAAAGTGATGAATCATTCACTGAGTCGGCATTAAGTCAATTGTTAGTCGAAGAGGGGCTAGATAAAACGGCTGAGCAATCAGGGCAACCAACAGAAATAAGTCCTTTAAATGCTATTGATCTTGCTCCTGACTTTTCTGACGAAGAGGTCTTAGCTGACTTATTGGCCGAGACTACTGATGCAGACGAAGAAGCACACCCAGAACAAACGGCTGATTTAGACATAATTACCGAGTTAGATAATGTTGATTTTGATGAATTGTTAGCAAATATTGAAGAAGAGTCTGCCACTGCCTCAACAGCGGTTGATGTGGTTGAACTAACCCTTAATGATATTGATGATGATTTAATTGATGACAGTCTTGGCAAAAGCATTGAAAGCATCAAAGAAGCTGAGGCAACAGAGGACTACGTCTCTGTTGATGAACTGCTCTCTGAAAGTTTAGCCAATACAGATGCCTCTGAGCCTTACGAAAAGACTAATATTGAAGGTGTTTTAGGTCGATTTTCCGACAATAATAGTGGTATTGATGTTGATAAAGATGGCTCAATGTCAAGTAAGTTAGATTTGGCAAAAATGTATATAGAGATGAGTGATGAAGAAAACGCTGAAGTAATCTTGCAGGAAGTCATTAAAAAAGGTAACAAAACTCAGCAAGTGGCAGCACAAACACTATTAGATACATTGTAAGGCGCTAATATAAAATAGTATAACGGGATAAAATAAAGGATAATGCGCAGCGAAAATAATCGCCTCACTAAACAAGGTAGGTTTGCATGCGTTATGCGTTAGGTATTGAGTATGATGGTAAAAATTATTGTGGCTGGCAACGGCAAATTAACGCTATCACTGTACAAGAAAAAGTAGAGAAAGCCTTATCAAAAATTGCCGATGAAGCTATAGAGGTTGTTTGTGCAGGGCGTACTGATACCGGCGTTAATGCCACTAATCAAGTAATCCATTTTGATACCTCTAAACAACGTAAAGATATCGCTTGGACTTTGGGCGTTAATACTCACTTACCTGCTGATATCGCTATTTCATGGGTGAAGCAAGTTGATAACGAATTTCATGCGCGTTTTAGTGCCACCGCGAGAAATTACCGTTATATCATCTATAATAAACCGCTACGTTCAGCTATATTAAGCCACGGCATCAGCCATTGTCACTACGCCTTAGATGAAAAACTTATGCAGCAAGGCGCTGATCATCTTCTTGGGCAACATGATTTTACCTCTTTTCGAACCGTACATTGCCAATCTCACTCTGCGGTTCGTACGATAAAACATTGTCGGGTGACTCGACAGGGTGATTACCTTGTTATTGATATCAAGGCGAATGCTTTTTTGCATCATATGGTAAGAAATATTGTTGGTAGTTTAATGCGTGTGGGTCAATCACAAGAAACAACCTTTTGGATAAAAGAGGTACTATTGGCTAAAAATCGCTGTGTTGCTGGCGTTACGGCCCCACCGGAAGGGTTATATTTTGTTGATGTTGATTACCCCGAAAGTTTTAACTTGCCTAAAAGTCGTTTAGGGCCACTATTTTTATAAGAAAAAAAAGGTGGTAAAATCATGGTTTTCACTGAACAGACCAGTTTTTTCTATATTCTATAGGGTATAGTATGCTCTAATATGTGGTTAAAATTAGTATAAATTCAAACCAGAGTTTGGTGGGTTATTTCCATCAATAAACCGACAGATATTTCGTTGCAACAGGCAAAAATAAAATTATGAGCTGGATAGAAAAAATTCTCCCGAAAGCAAAAACGACACAAAAAAGTAATATTCCTGAGGGTGTATGGAGTAAGTGTTCTTCATGTAATGCCGTGCTTTATAAAGCTGAATTAGAGCGTCAAATATCAGTATGTCCTAAATGTGATCACCATATGCGAATCAATGCGCGTAAACGTATTGATAGCTTTCTTGACCAGAACAATCGCATTGAATTAGGTGCGGAGTTTGAAGCACAAGATATCTTAAAGTTTAAAGACACTAAGCGATATAAAGATCGTTTAACTGCCGCTCGAAAAAACACCGGTGAGAAAGATGCTATGGTGGTCATGAGTGGTGAACTATATGGTATGCCAGTTGTTGTTGCCGCTTTTGAATTTGCCTTTTTAGGCGGGTCAATGGCTTCTGTAGTTGGTGCTCGTTTTGTTAAGGGTGTTGAATACTGTTTAGAGCATAATGTACCCTTTATCTGTTTCTCAGCCAGTGGCGGTGCCCGCATGCAAGAAGCGCTAATATCTTTAATGCAAATGGCAAAAACCAGTGCCGCTTTAGCTAAAATGAGTGAGCAAGGTCTGCCTTACGTGTCAGTATTAACTGACCCAACTATGGGCGGAGTATCGGCAAGTTTGGCTATGTTAGGTGACATCAACCTGGCTGAGCCTAAAGCGCTAATAGGTTTCGCTGGCCCACGTGTTATTGAGCAAACCGTTAGAGAGAAGTTACCTGAAGGATTCCAGCGCAGTGAGTTTTTATTAGAAAGAGGCGCTATTGATATGATTGTTGATCGTCGTGAAATGAAAACAACAATAGCGAGAATGTTAGCTAAGTTTATGGGCCAAGATAGCGTAGTTTCGAAAGCAGAATAAGCCAATAGTCGTTATTGCTTATTTCACTTAAATTATTTATTGATGACATAAATGTTAAAATCAAATTCAAGCCACTATCAAGATTTCACTCATCTCGATCAGTGGCTTTATTATTTAGAAAATCTACATAGCACTGAGATAGATCTTGGTTTAGCTCGAGTTGGCAAAGTTGCCCAGCGTTTAGCGATTGACTTAAGTTTTGCCAAGGTTATTACGGTTGCCGGCACAAATGGTAAAGGCACCACCTGTGCTTTTATGGAGAATGCCTTACTTAACGCCAAAATAGCAGGTGTAAAGCAAAGCGTTGCCGTTTATTCATCTCCGCATCTGCAGCGCTTTAATGAGCGCCTGCGGATTAATAAGCAAGATATTGAAGATAAGCCATTAATGGCTGCTTTTGAACAAATTGAAGCTGCTCGTGGCGAAATATCCCTCAGTTACTATGAATATACAACATTAGCTGCACTGTTGGTGTTAATGGGTGTTAAGCCGAGCTATATCATACTTGAAGTTGGCCTAGGTGGCCGTTTGGATGCAACGAATATCATTGATGCCGATATTGCGGTGATCACCACCATAGATCTTGACCATCAAGCTTTCCTAGGTAATGACCGAGAAAGTATTGGCTTTGAAAAAGCCGGCATTATGCGACAAGAGCAAGACATAGTCATTGGTGATAGCAATGTACCTAAATCGGTACTAGCTCATGCTCATGCGTTACACGCTATTGATGGTGAAAGGTTATTTTTACGTGAGCAAGATTTTGTTGTTACCGGTGAAAAAGCTTCTTGGCAATGGCAATCAAAGCAAACGTTGTTAACCGCGCTAAAAACACCCTTTATCCCACGAGATAACGTGGCGACCGCGTTAATGGTGTTAGAAAAACTTGAAATACCTCTTAGCGCTGACTTTGTGAACCAAATTATTTCGATAACTAAAGTCGCCGGGCGAACAGAATTAATACCACAAAAAAATCATTGCGATGTAATTCTCGACGTTGGCCATAATCCCCAAGCAACTCGATACTTAGCGGATTACCTTAAGCAGTTAAAAGAACAAGCTAACTATGAAAATATTTATGCTGTCGTTGCTATGCTCGGTGATAAAGACATCAGTGGCTGTTTGCAATCACTAAAAGATGTTGTTGATTATTGGTATGCTGGAGCGTTAAGTGTACCAAGGGCTGCCAGCAAAGAAACTATGCAAAATAACTTGGCGATGTTCACTAATGCCACTAATTGTTTTGACAATGTCGATGAGGCATTTAAAATGGCGAACAAGCAGGCGAGCTCGTCTGACTTAATTCTTGTATTTGGCTCATTCTTTACTGTTGCTCAAATCAGAGCCCAACTGACTATTTGTTAGTTTGGCCGTGTTAGTTTGGCCGTGTTAGTTTTACCGTATTAATGTGGCGGTATTCATTTTGATCGGTAAGTTTTCCGAATCACTTAAGTGGTATTAATTAGGAGTGTCTCTTGTCTACACCGTTTCAAAATCGCCTTGTCGGTACTATTATTGTTGCCGCCGTGGTTATTATTTTCCTACCTGATGTACTTGATGGCGAGAAACAGTCACACCAAGCTGACTTTGAAGCTATCCCTCAAGCGGAAGTTTTTTCTGGGAAACTAACCAATAAACCCTTTCCTGCAGAGAACTTGGTACGACAAAAAGCTATATCAATTTCTAATGAGCAAGCTATCGATGAGGTTATAACTGATTATACCCTTGGGCAGTCGCCGAAAACTGCGGAAAAGGTAAAAGATAAAGTGGCCGTTACTAAATCGCTCGCTAAAGCGCCAGTAAAAACACCAAAGCAGCTAAGTAAAACCTTACCTGAAAAAGCGGTTCCTCAAGAAGCTTGGGTGATTCATTTAGGTAGTTTTAAAGATAAAAGTAATGTGGCCCAGTTATTAACAAAGTTAAAGTCTACTGGTTATATTGCTTTTACTAAACCAATCAAAACCAAGCAGGGCATATTAACTAAAGTCATTATCGGGCCAGAGTTAATAAAGTCAGCCATGGTTAAAAAGCTACCGGCGCTGAAGAAATTGACGGGTATCCAAGGGAAAGTGGCGTATTTTGAACCGATTAACTAGCTGGATTTTATAAAATGTTAGGCATTATTTAGCTAGTTCTGGTAGAATGCGCGCCTCTAATTTAGAGAAACTCAACGAGACACTCAAGTTATGGTTTGGATAGATTACGCCATTTTGGCCGTTATAGGTATATCAACACTGGTTAGTTTGGTACGAGGCTTTGTCAAAGAAGCGGTATCTTTAGTGATTTGGATCAGTGCATTTTTCGTTGCCAGTACTTTCTATGCCAACCTTGCTAATCTGTTAACCAATATCTCTGATCAATTCTTGCGTAATGCCGCAGCCGTTGCCATTCTTTTCATTACTACCTTAGTGCTTGGCGCTCTGGTGAATTATCTTATTGGGCAATTGGTTAGCAAAACAGGCCTTTCTGGCACAGACCGTATATTAGGCCTGGTTTTTGGCGCCCTTCGTGGGGTACTCATTATCAGTGCCATGTTGTTTTTTGTCGATGCTTTTACCGGTGCGGCAAAAACACAGTGGTGGCAAAGCTCCGATTTAATCCCAGAGTTTACTTTGGTGGTTGAATGGTTTTTTGAGTACCTTAAACAGTCATCAAGTTTTTTAAGTTAGTTGTTGTTAGTAACGGCTAAGTTCATGCGGAGTAACTCCGTATACTGTCATTTATAAGATATTATTTCAATATCCTATAATTCAATATTTATACGATGGTTCACACTATCCTGAGCATAGTGCTTTAGCTAAATAAGTATTGTAAATATTTTTTTGTGGAGAGAATTTTATGTGTGGTATTGTTGGTATAGTCGGTAAAACCCCTGTTGGTCAGTTTATATATGACGCATTAACTGTACTTCAGCATCGTGGTCAAGATGCTGCAGGTATTGTAACCATTCATAATAATACCTTCAGATTGCGTAAAGGAAATGGCTTGGTGAAAGATGTTTTTCATACCCGCCATATGCTCCGTTTACAAGGTGATATTGGCATTGGCCATGTTCGCTATCCTACCGCTGGTACTTCTAGCTCTTCAGAAGCACAACCTTTTTATACAAACTCACCGTTTGGCTTATCATTAGCACATAATGGTAACTTAACGAATGCTGATGAATTAAGAACATGGTTATTTAAGGAAGCCCGTCGACACGTTAATACTACTTCAGACTCTGAGGTTTTACTAAACATCTTAGCGCACGAATTACAGCAAGGTGATAATATTGTCCTTACCCCAGATGATATCTTTACGGCAGTAACTAATCTTCATAAACGTGTTCGTGGCGCTTATGCAACTGTCGCCTTGATTGTTGGCTACGGTATGATTGCCTTTCGTGACCCTAACGGTATCCGCCCTTTAGTTTTTGGCAAGCGAGAAACTCAAGGAGGGGTTGAGTATATGGTCGCTTCTGAATCCGTTGCTCTTGATGCCTGTTCTTTTGATTTTGTCCGTGATATAGCCCCTGGTGAAGTTATATTCTTTTCTGAAAATGGTCAAATTCATAGCCAGCAATGCGCAGAAAACCCGGTTTATAGTCCCTGTATTTTTGAATTTGTTTATTTTGCCCGTCCTGATTCCACCATGGATAAAATGTCTGTTTATGCCTCTCGTGTAGAGATGGGCACTAAGCTAGGCCAGAAAATTTCTGAAGAATGGCAGGATCTTGATATAGATGTTGTTATTCCTATTCCTGAAACTTCTTGCGATATAGCCCTACAAATAGCTCATCATCTTGGCTTACCTTACCGTCAAGGTTTTGTTAAAAACCGTTATATTGGCCGTACCTTTATTATGCCAGGTCAAGAGCAACGCAAAAAATCTGTTCGTCAAAAACTTAACGCTATTACCACAGAGTTTAAAGGCAAAAATGTTTTACTGGTAGACGATTCTATTGTACGAGGAACTACCTCGGAACAAATTATTGCTATGGCGCGAGCTGCAGGTGCAAATAAGGTCTACTTCGCTTCTGCTGCGCCTGAAGTTAGGTTCCCAAATGTCTATGGTATCGATATGCCAAGTGCTAATGAATTAATTGCTCATGGTCGTGAATTAGATGATATTTGTAATTTAATTGGTGCCGATAAACTAATTTATCAATCTCTTGAAGATTTAATTAGCGCGGTAGGCTCAGGCAACCCAGAAATTAAATCGTTTGACACTTCAGTCTTTGATGGTAATTATGTGACCAATGATATTGACCAAGCTTACTTAGAGAAGCTAGATGCGTTACGTAATAATAGCAGCAAAGAAACCTCAGATAAAAACGCTGATTCAATAATTGATATGCATAATGAAGGGGCGGAGTAGTTTATATTACTGCTAACCGGGTAAAATTTAAACTCTGCAATCAAAATTGCTAAAAAAGAAGCCTTATTTCTATAGTAGAGATAAGGCTTTTTTATTTACAGTTTGTCTAGATTCATGTTTCTAGTTTAATAGTCTCTAGTTGAAAATTATCTAGGTTAGTTAAGGCACAAATTCTGGCCCAAATCCCATAGTCCACATCGTTGCGGTAAGTCCCATTAAGGCGACTAACAACACCAAGCCACACGTTACTACAGAGCTTGAATAGATA
Source organism: Colwellia sp. MT41 (assembly GCF_001444365.1). Lineage (NCBI taxonomy): Bacteria > Pseudomonadati > Pseudomonadota > Gammaproteobacteria > Alteromonadales > Colwelliaceae > Colwellia > Colwellia sp. MT41. The sequence continues at coordinate 3,091,464 of NZ_CP013145.1, read as the reverse complement.
AAGCCTTTTTCTTCGGGGATATTCATCATAATAGGTACACCTGCATATAACAAATAGATTGAATAAACTACGGCGGCAATGCCTGCTAGGGTGACAAACCACAGTACCGGGAATAAAGCGGTAATACCTACCATAAATAAGGGGGTCGAGGTATAGGCAGCAAGTTCAAGTGCCTGCACATAATCAGGTTTAGAGTCAAAAGTTTTAGCCATCCACTGAATCAAATAAGCTAAGGCGAACACGCCAGAAATCAAAGCGAAATACATGCTCACCGCCATAATTTTAGCACTTTCTACGCTTATTTTAATAGGGTCACCTACACCTATGGTCCAGCCAATGTAAGCCGTAGCATAATAACAACATATTGCTGGGATTAGCGCTATGGTTAAAATATGCATTAAACTATAATTTAAACTTTCGTGGCGTTTTTCGATAACATGCCATTCTTTTTTAGGGTGAGTGTATAATCCCCATATGTGGTTTAGTATCATAATCATTCCTCTCGCACGTAAATATTCGGAAAGTACTTTTTAGTCTAAAAAACAACAATAAATAATTAAGCCATCAGTACTCTTATTATTACTTCTTTATTTATGAAATATATAAGATGATTCGTCAAGTGTTGGTGGAAAAATAAACAATAAAACTCTATCAAAAGAGCTTTTAATACTTTTATGCGATAAAGAAAAAGACTGCCAGTTGATTACTAACTAATTTTGATACGCACAACCGACATGACCTCAATATTGAAGCCAGCAATGTTCTCACTTTCAGGGTAATAAGTTAAATTGACTCTTTGTCCCTGCAAATTTTTGTAACGCTTTTTTCGTTTGTATTTGAACGGCACATCAATAGTATCTAACATCAGAGTATTGATTATCCAATCATCACACTCTCGCTGCACATGAGAGTTCACTTTCATGTTTTCACTATGCACCAATTTATCATGCTTTTTCACCAGTTTTTCAGTGGCATTTTTTTTGCTAAGCGTTTTTTTTATAATAGAAGGCATAAAGTTGCTCTATGTAAGGTAAAAACAGATTTTGCTAGTATCTCAAGAAATAGGCTTTTAAAATAGCGTAATAAATCAAATTTATTCAAACGAACTCCCTAGTTATATAGAGCAGAGATAAACAGATGACCGAAGTAGAACAACTATTAATACCCATATTAAGCTTTTTATCATGCGAAACACCTGAAAAATGGGTAGATGAAGCGAAGAAAGCCGAAAATTTACCGATAATTTTACGCGACCATCTAGCTTGTGAGCTTAAAGCCGGACAAACTGCGATGTTTCTTCTTCGAAAATATGCCATTGATAAAGCCAGTCACAAGGTGTTATTAGCATGGTTTGAACCCTATGAAGACTTTTTATATAGAAAAAAGGGTGACTTAGCGTCTCTTGCTAATAAAAACAACCTCTCTAAAGCTATCCTGCCTAAAAATGATTCGCCGTATAGCCAAGATCTTATTGATAAAATGCTGCTGTTAATTAAAGAGGAATTGCACCACTTTTACCAAGTCCTAGAGATTATGGTTAAGCGAGATATTCCTTTTGATGGTATCACTGCTGGTCGATATGCCAAAGGTATGCTCAAACATGTAAAAACTTTTGAGCCCGATGCCTTGGTTGATAAATTAATTATTGGTGCCTTTATTGAAGCACGTTCGTGTGAGCGTTTCGCTAAGTTAGCGCCACATTTAGATGATGACTTAAATAAGTTTTATGTTTCGCTGTTACGCTCAGAAGCCCGTCACTACCAAGATTATTTAACATTGGCTAAACAAGTAGCAGGGCAGGATATTAGTGAGCGAGTAGCATACTTTGCCAACGTTGAAGCTGAGCTTATTTTATCGCCTGATGAAGACTTTAAGTTTCATTCTGGCATGCCGGTTTAAGCAATTGTTACCGCTTTAATGCTAATCGATAGAATAATAAGTTAAGGTGTATTGTCCGTTATTGTCGTGATAATAATTTAAACGATGCGATATGGGCAGGGGCTAGTATTTACCACGTTAATGCTTGATTGAGTAATTCAATAGAGTTAGGTGTTACTTTTAGCCAAGCCCCCTGTTCGTACCAATCACCTAAGACAATACGTTGCGCGCTTTCGCCATTGGCGATAATTTCATGTACTGCAGGTCTATGTGTATGACCATGAATTAATAACTGGCTTTGGTAATGTTCTAGGCAGGCAATCACCTCGCTACCGGTGACATCCATTATCTCTTGTGATTTCACCGCCGTAGCGGCAGCGCTTTTTTTTCTATAATTAGCCGCCATATTTTTTCGAATAAATAATGGCAGACTTTTAACAATGGTTTGCCACCACCAAGAACGGGATTTTTTACGAAATTTTTGGTAATCAATGTCACGTGTGCATAAGGTATCACCATGCATGATGACCACAGGTTGACCATAAAGATCGATAGTATCGATTTCAGGTAGCAGCTGCATGCTTGCTTGTTTAGCGTAACGCTTACCGATAAGAAAATCCCTATTACCGTGAATATAATAAACCTTGGTACCACATTGGCTGAGCGTAGTGAGCGCAGCAGCGATAGTTTTAAGGTAAGGGCTATCATCATCATCGCCAACCCAAGCTTCAAACAAGTCGCCTAGGATATAAAGCTTTTCAGCATTAATAGCATCATTTTTTAAAAAACGTAAAAAACAGGCGGTTATATCCGGCCTGTTTTCACTTAAATGTAAATCAGCAATAAAATAACTTATTGCTGGTTTATTAGTTTCGGTCATTTTAATGCTAAGGCTACTCAACAATGGCCGATTCGATTAATATGTCATCTTTTGGCACATCGCCGTGGCCTTGTACATTACCCGTTTCTACTAACGTCATCTTATCAACTATGTCCATACCTTCAACAACTTCAGCAAAAACACAGTATCCCCAGCCTTGGGTGTTTTCAGCAGTGAAATCAAGGAAGTTATTATCTGATAAATTGATAAAGAATTGTGATGAAGCAGAATGTGGCTCTTGAGTACGCGCCATTGCTAAAGTACCGCGTTTATTGCTGACACCGTTGTTTGCTTCATTTTTAATATTGGCGCGAGATTCTTTTTCTTCTAAACCAGGAATGAAACCACCGCCTTGTGCCATAAAACCTTTAATTACCCGATGAAATATTGTGCCATCATAGTGACCTTCTTCAACATATTGCTGAAAGTTTTTTGCGGAAATAGGTGCGTTATCGAAGTCTAATTCAATTTTAATATCGCCAAGGTTGGTTTTTAGTATGATCATAATTATCTCTTGTTAAGTTTTAATAAATTAATTGCCACAATTGTACGCTAACTTACTATAAAGTGCATTAGTCTTGATGATCCTTTAGATTTGTTCAGGTACAATCTACCGCCTAATCAAATAAAACTACTCAGTCGGAGTCATAAAACCTTATGTTGCAGATATACAACACTTTAAGTCGTAAAAAAGAAATCTTTACACCAATCAATGCAGGTAAAGTCGGCTTATATGTTTGTGGTTGCACAGTTTATGACTTATGCCATATAGGCCATGGTCGCACCTATATTAGCTTTGATAATATTGCTCGTTATCTACGTTTTTCCGGTTATGAAGTGAATTATGTCCGTAACATTACGGATGTTGAAGACAAGATAATTAATCGTGCCAAAGATAATAATGAAACAACTGAGGCCTTAACTGAGCGTACCATTGCGGCAATGCATCAAGATTTTGATGCACTTAATATGCTTCGACCTGATTTGGAGCCGAGAGTAACCACACATATGGATGAAATCATTACTATGATTGAAACCTTAGTGGCTAAAAAACATGCTTATGTTGCTGGTGATAATTTTAAAGTTACTGGGCAGGGCGATGTCTTGTTTGCGGTGGCTAGTTATGCGGACTACGGTAAACTGAGTGGGCAAGATCTGGAACAATTACAAGCTGGCTCCCGTGTCGAAGTGGATAAAAACAAACATAATCCACTTGATTTTGTCCTCTGGAAATCGGCTAAACCGGGCGAGCCAAGTTGGTCATCTCCTTGGGGCGATGGACGTCCTGGTTGGCATATAGAATGTTCAGCCATGAGTGCCAAAGAGCTAGGTCATCACTTTGATATTCATGGCGGTGGCTCTGACTTAACCTTTCCTCATCATGAAAATGAAATTGCACAAAGCTGTTGCGCCCTAGACACGGCTTATGTCAATTACTGGATGCACACAGGTATGGTGCAAGTCGATCAAGAGAAAATGTCTAAATCATTAGGGAATTTTTTCACCATACGCGACGTGTTAACACAATATGATGCCGAAACAGTACGCTTTTTCTTAACAACCGGTCATTATCGTAGTCAGTTAAACTATTCGATTGATAACCTAAAGCAAGCTAGGGCTTCGGTAGAGCGAATTTACACTTCACTACGTGATGTAAATATTGATAAAGATTTTGTCTTGGATAGAGAGGCAACGTTTGTGAAGAAATTTTGCCAAGTCATGGATGATGATTTTAATACGCCACAAGCATTAGCGGTATTTTTTGAACTATCAAAAGAATTAAATGTGGCTAAAGCGGCCAATAATGATGCTTTAGCCAGCGAGTTGGCGTCAACATTAGTTGCTCTTGGTGATATTGTTGGCTTATTACAGCTTGATCCTGCTGCTTTCTTGCAAGGTGATAACGATAATGATGAAGTGGCGATAATTGAAGCGCTTATTATGCAACGTAATCAAGCACGCACTGATAAAGATTGGCCCCTTGCTGATGATGCACGCGACAAACTCAATGCCATGAATGTTGTCTTAGAAGATAGCGCCGGTAAAACCACATGGCGTAAAGCTTAAAGTACTTTAGCGTGGTTAAATAAAGTACTAAGCACGAAACATTAAACATTAAACAATAAAAAAGGGTGAATACTATAAAGTATTCACCCTTTGTTGATTTTTACGCGTAAGTTAAAGCGTAAATAAGTACGTTTTATTAGTGGGTTTTAGCGCGTGTTGTTAATGACTTGCTTGCTCACAAGCTATTAGGGTGTTTTCAATTAAGCTCGCCACTGTCATCGGACCGACACCACCGGGTACAGGGGTGATAAATGAGGCTCTATCTTTAGCCGTATCAAAGTCTACATCACCAACCAACTTACCGTTAGCTAAACGGTTAATACCAACATCTATCACTATTGCGCCTTCTTTAATCCATTCACCCGGAATAAAACCAGGTTTGCCAACGGCGACGACAATAAGGTCTGCATTACGCACTTTACCTTCTAAATCTCTAGTAAAACGATGCGTTGTTGTTACCGTGCACTTGGCTAATAACAGTTCTAAACCCATAGGTCGACCGACAATGTTTGAAGCGCCAATAACAAGTGCGTCTAAACCTTTAGTTTCGACCCCCGTTGATTCAATGAGCTTGATGATGCCTTTTGGTGTGCAGGGTCTTAGACCGGGTTGTCTTAATACTAACTTACCGACATTAGAGGGATGAAAACCGTCAACATCTTTACGTGGATTAATATGCTCGATAATTAAGTCGGCATTTAAACCTTTAGGTAAAGGCAGTTGTACCAAAATACCATCGATAGCATCATCATTATTTAATTCAGTTACCAAGGCTATGAGCTCTTGCTCAGAGGTAGTGTTTGGTAAGTCATAAGAGCGGGAAATAAAGCCTACTTCATCACACGCTTTGCGCTTACTGCCGACATAGACTTGTGAAGCGGGATCACAACCTACTAATATAACGGCTAAACCAGGCACTCTTTGACCGTTGTTAATGCGCTGGGTAACTTTCTCTTTAACTGAATCTCTAAGTTGTTTGGCAATTGCTTTGCCATCGATTAATGATGCTGTCATAACTCTGGTGTTGACCCTAGATTTAAGTGATAAAACGAGGTTATTTTGCCATAAAGTACACCTCTATTGTAGGTTTACTTTATATAATATACCGATGTTACTTCAATATGCAGGATTCAGCTGGAATTAGAAACGCCTTTAGGTAAGGCCTTGATTGAAGAGAATAGTTATTGTTATTATCTAAATCAATAACGTAGCTTAAAGCGTTTGTAAAGCAGCCCGGTGGGGATATCTGAGCAAACCATGTTCATCGTTGCCTCTCTTTTTAATGGACAACCCTGAATAAAAACAGGCGCCTTGAACATGAATCGCTCGGATATGCTGAAACAGGTATTTTTATCTATCATGGCTATTAGGCTAAAGGTGTCGTTCGATAGCGGTAAAATAATGCCAAGACTTTCGCTGTTTAAATAAAGCGCAAACGTAAGCTGTCTAGCTGAACAATTCAGCGACTTGTATCAAAAGTGAGCGAACGGCTATTTTTTTATAAAAAAGGTTTGACTGAACGTAAGCAACTCGGTAATATCCGCACCCGTTGAAACGAGACAGTTTACTGCTTGTTGAAACAGCATAAATCGGTGATTAGCGCAGCTTGGTAGCGCACTTGGTTTGGGTCCAAGGGGTCGCAAGTTCGAATCTTGCATCACCGACCACTTTTAACTTTTAGTTGAAGTGATATGCCTATGTAGGGAATTGCGCCCTTAGCTCAGCTGGATAGAGCAACGCCCTTCTAAGGCGTGGGTCGCAGGTTCGAATCCTGCAGGGCGCACCATACTTATACTATAAAGTATAAGTATGAAAATTGTTATGGTGGCTATAGCTCAGTTGGTAGAGCCCCGGATTGTGATTCCGGTTGTCGAGGGTTCAAGTCCCTTTAGCCACCCCATCTTTACTTTATTAGTGTCTACTAATAAAATATTGAGAGAATATGTCGGTGATTAGCGCAGCTTGGTAGCGCACTTGGTTTGGGTCCAAGGGGTCGCAAGTTCGAATCTTGCATCACCGACCACTTTCTCTTTCTGCAATGTAAATACAGTCTCTATTTAATACTCATGATAATATTTCATCAGGGCTAGAGTTAAAATCTTAATTACTCTGCTATTGGAATATTGACTGCATATATCGGTGATTAGCGCAGCTTGGTAGCGCACTTGGTTTGGGTCCAAGGGGTCGCAAGTTCGAATCTTGCATCACCGACCACTTTCTCTCACAAACTGAACTGCTACACCACACTTCATTTAATACTTAAGCTGTACTCTGTTTAATAGCTAGTTAAGATCTTGAATTATAATACTTAAGTTTTTCTAATTGCTTTTACTTGTGGTTATTTTAGTCAAGGCGAATTTTCGTGACAATAGCGAGCCTATTGCAGGTTAATTTAACGTAGATATCAGTAACCTGACGGCTAGAGATACAAGTATTGAGATAAACTCCGCCTACCTAACCTCTACTCGGGTTATTTATATAGCAATTTCATGCAATTATTACTCGCTTGTGCTGGTTAAAATACGCCAAGGCGGCGTTGCTCTACATTTCTCATGCTAATTTACTTTCCGTGTTAGCTTATACCAAATCCATTAAGTTAGTTCCCACTCAGAGCTTGCCAGTGATTTGAGAACAAACAGAATTTTTTTGCATATAGTTATTCTATATGAAATAAACTATGTGCAGTTATCGAGTCGCGGGAAAGCTCCCGAAGGGCGAATTTAAAAGGCTTACAAGCAGCGTTATTGATGTTGAGAAGGGAATAACCATTCTCTTCAATCAATGCCTTGCCTCTAAACCTTTTAAACCTCGCTGAATGTGAAGAAACTTATTGGAATTGGTATTAGTGTTGAATCTAAATAAATTTTTATGGTCTAAAGTTTTCAATATGAGCCCCGCGTGGTATTTAGTTTATCTATCAAAGTATATAGCCGTACAACGTCAAGGGGTAAGATTGAGTGGCAATTAAAAACGTTAGTTAAGGCCTTCTTGGAAAATAATGGTTGTTCAGGATAATACGCTCAGGATAATTGCTCCTGCATTATCTAATAAGGTGCTTCCTGTACCGTCTGCATTCGCTATTAAGCTGCAGCCATGCAGCACTTATTACCCTGAATAACGCGGTATAAAGCCTGTTAAAGCCCACCAAAGGCGAATGTAGAGCAATATCACTTCGTTGTTGCTGCAATTATGTAAGGGAATGTCATGACTTCATTGCTGCGCCTAAAAGTGACTTTGCACTGTGCTGCGGAACATGCATCTTGAAGTATAACAGCTATATAGCTTGTTTTTAGCTGAAAAAATCATGCTTAGCGGGAGGTGATGATTTGTCAAATTGTTAGCGAATAGCGTTGAATGGGGGAGAAATATTCAATGGTTAAAACTTACACCTTGCAACTTTTTTTTGCTCTAGCTATAATTTGGCGTCATATTTTTGTAACAGGGCATCATTTTGTCACAAATTTGGTAATGAATACCAAAGATGTTGACTATTAATTGGTGCGTAAAAAAGCGTTATACGCTAAGTTTTTGAGGTATTTAAATGCAAGTTTCAGTTGAAACTACCCAAGGTTTGGAACGTCGTCTGACTATTTCTGTTCCGGCCGAAAAAGTAGATGTAGAAGTTAAAAATCGTCTTCGTCAAATGAGTAAAACACAGCGTATTAACGGTTTCCGTCCAGGTAAAGTGCCAGCGTCAGTTATTCAAAAACGCTTCGGTAAATCAGTACGTCAAGAAGTTGCTGGTGAAATCATGCAGCGTAATTTTGTCGATGCTATTGTTGCAGAAAAAATCAATCCAGCGGGTCGTCCTTCATTTGTTGCTAAAAGCAATGAAGATGGCAAAGCATTAGAGTTTGAAGCAACTTTTGAAGTGTATCCTGAAGTTGAATTAAAAGATTTAGATAAAATCGCTATTGAGCGTCCACAAGTGGAAGTGACTGATGCTGATTTAGATGAAATGTTTGTTACGCTGCAAAAGCAACACCAAACATGGAAAGAGCACAAAGGTGAGAGTAAAGAAGGCGATAAGTTAACACTTGATTTTTCTGGTCGTGTCGACGGTGAAGACTTTGACGGTGGTAAAGCTGAAGGTTTTGAATTAGAACTTGGTGCTGGTCGTATGATCCCTGGTTTTGAAAAAGAAGTTACGGGCATGAAAACCGGTGACGAAAAAACTATCAAGGTAACTTTCCCTGAAGATTATCATGCAGAAAAGCTTAAAGGTAAAGATGCAGAGTTTGATATTGTTGTTCATAAAATTGAAACGCCAGAACTGCCAGAAATCGATGAAGTATTTGCAAAACTATTCGGTATTGAAGAAGGTGGTGTTGAAGCTTTACGTGTTGAAGTAAGAAAAAACATGACACGTGAATTAACACAAGCAGTTAAAGCTAAAGTTAAAACACAAGTTCTTGATGGTTTATTAGCTGGACATGACGTTGATTTACCAGCAGCACTTGTTACTCAAGAAGTTGATGTTTTACGTCAACAAGCGATGCAACGTTTCCAAGGAAAAATGGACCCTAAAAATCTGCCACAACTTCCAACAGAAATGTTCACAGAACAAGCAGAACGTCGTGTTAAAATCGGTTTGCTTTTAGGTGAAGTAATTAAGGTTAATGAACTTAAAGTTGATGAAACTAAAGTAAATGAACTAATTACTTCTGCGGCTTCAGCTTACGAAGACCCTAAAGAAGTTGTTGAGTACTATGCTAAAAATAAAGAACTGATGCAGCAGATGCAAAACGTTGCTTTAGAAGAGCAAGCCGTTGAGCTTTTAGTTGAAAAAGCTGACGTTGCTGATAAAAAATCAAGCTTCAAAGAGATAATGAACCCAGAAGCTAAATAATATTAACTAAAGCTGAAGTTTATCGCAGTTTTGCATTGACAATAGACTCAGCAATCGCTTAAATTTAATGGCTTGTATGGCAACATACGGGCCATTATATTCATTAAGGGAAGGTATACTCTTGTTTAATTCTCAAATTACATCACAAAGTTCATTTCAGGTTTCATCACAAAGCAGTACTACAGGTATCGAAAGCACATTAGTGCCTATGGTTGTTGAGCAAACCCCTAAAGGTGAACGTTCATATGATATATACTCAAGGCTGCTAAAAGAGCGGGTAATCTTCCTTTGTGGCCCAGTTGAAGATCATATGGCTAACCTGATTATTGCGCAGTTATTATACTTGGAGTCTGAAAGCCCAGATAAAGATATTTTTCTTTATATAAATTCACCCGGTGGTTCAGTCACTGCAGGTCTGGCAATTTATGACACGATGAAATTTATCAAGTCGAATGTCAGCACTGTCTGTATTGGTCAAGCGGCAAGTATGGGCGCTTTTCTATTATCCGGTGGTGAGAAAGGCAAACGATACTGTTTGCCAAACGCCCGGGTGATGATTCATCAACCTTTAGGTGGTTTCCAAGGACAAGCATCAGATATTGAAATTCATGCTAAAGAAATTTTATACATAAAAGATAAACTTAACCGATTAATGGCTGAACATACTGGCCAGACGTTAGAACAAGTTTCTAAAGATACAGACAGAGATAATTTTTTAAGTGCAGAAGATGCGGTTGAATATGGATTAGTAGACTCTATATTAGAACAACGTGACGATAAATAAGATTTCGGTGTATACTTAGCAGTGTAGAACGAGAAATAAATGGATTTATTGGTATTATAAGTTTAGAGGTAGGGCATGACCGATATTAAAAGTGGTGGTGATAGTGGTAAATTACTTTACTGTTCATTTTGTGGCAAAAGCCAACATGAAGTACGTAAATTAATTGCTGGTCCATCAGTCTTTGTTTGTGATGAATGTGTAGAACTGTGTAATGACATTATTCGCGAAGAAATTTCTGAAATTTCGCCAAAAGAAAGTAAGGAGGCGTTACCTTCTCCTATCGAAATCCGTGAAAAGCTTGATGACTATGTTATTGGTCAAGACCACGCGAAAAAAGTATTAGCGGTAGCCGTTTATAATCACTATAAACGTCTGCGTAAAGGTGATAATCATAATGGTGTTGAACTGGGTAAAAGTAACATTTTACTTATTGGACCAACGGGTAGTGGTAAAACGTTATTAGCACAAACCTTGGCTCGATTACTGGATGTGCCATTTACTATCGCAGATGCAACCACATTAACCGAAGCCGGTTATGTTGGTGAAGATGTTGAAAATATTATCCAAAAGTTATTGCAAAAGTGTGATTACGATGTGGAAAAAGCACAGCGTGGTATTGTTTACATTGATGAAATTGATAAGATTTCACGTAAATCAGATAACCCGTCTATAACCCGTGATGTTTCAGGTGAAGGTGTACAGCAAGCCTTATTAAAACTTATTGAAGGAACTATTGCCTCGGTACCACCGCAAGGTGGGCGTAAACACCCGCAGCAAGAGTTTTTACAAGTGGATACCTCCAAGATCCTCTTTATTTGTGGTGGTGCCTTTTCTGGTTTAGATAAAGTTATTGAACAACGTTGTCATACTGGTACAGGTATTGGCTTTGGCGCAGATGTTCGTGGTAAAGATCAGCAAAAATCTTTAACGGATCGCTTAGCTGAAGTTGAGCCGGAAGATTTAGTTAAATACGGTTTAATTCCTGAGTTTATTGGCCGTCTACCTGTGGTAGCTACATTACGTGAACTGGATGAAGACGCACTTATTCAAATTCTTAAAGAGCCTAAAAATGCCCTAACTAAGCAGTTTTGTGCTTTATTTGAGATGGAGGATGTTGAGTTAGAGTTCAGGGAAGATGCTCTGCATGCTGTGGCGCGTAAGGCAATGAAGCGGAAGACAGGTGCTCGTGGTTTACGTTCAATTGTTGAAGCAGTTTTACTCGATACCATGTATGAATTACCATCAATGGATAATGTCAGTAAAATTGTGGTTGATGAAAAGTGCATCAATGGTGAAAGTCAGCCTATTGTTATTTATGGCAATAAGAAAGAGAAAGTAGCGGCTAAATAATTTTTAGCACTGTTATACCCGTTACCATTCAAGATGCATGTTTCAGAGTGCTTGAGCAATTTCAATTCAAGGCGGTGTGATGAAATAATGGTTGTTCCATTATGAGTTACAGCAACGATGAAGTGATGTTGCTCAAACGCTTCTTCGATGGGTTTTAACTGGCTTTATACCGCGTTAAATAATGAAACCATAGAATGACTATGCTTCAATTATTTCCCTTGCCTAAAACCATTTTAATTCCCACTGAAATCGAGCACTTTGAATGGTAACGGGTATATACCGTTATACAGAAAATATATTATCCTCAACGAGTATATAATTATTACCTTTTATAATTACTTACTTGTTGAGGATTTTTTGATCTCATCGCTTAAAAATAGTATGTTTGGCTCTTTATTTTTTATCTTTTGTTGAAAGTTAACAGCCTAGCCCCATATAGTTTCTATAGCTTTATTTTTATATTAATTAAAACAATTCCCAAGAAGAGTAACCAATGAGTAAAGAATTATCTGGTGTCGTTGAGATCCCCGTTTTAGCCTTAAGAGATGTTGTTGTTTACCCGCAAATGGTTATCCCCCTTTTTGTCGGTCGTGAAAAATCCATCCGTTGTTTAGATTTAGCCATGGAACAGGATAAACAAGTATTTCTTGTTGCCCAAAAAGATGCCGCCATAGATGACCCTAAAGCAGAAGATGTATACACCACAGGGACAGTAGCGACCATTTTACAAATGTTAAAGTTGCCCGACGGTACGGTAAAAGTTCTGGTAGAAGGTTCCCAGCGCGCAACAATAAAGAAATTTATTGAAACAGATGAGTATTTTAGCGCAGAAATTGAATATATTAAGCCAAATACAGATCTTGGTGATGATATTGAAGTCTTGATCCGCTCAGCAATTTCTCAATTTGAAGGTTATGTAAAGCTTAATAAAAAAATCCCGCCGGAAGTACTCACTTCGGTATCAGGTATAGATGACCCTGAACAACTTGCCGATACTATGGCCGCTCATATGCCTCTTAAGCTGGCTGATAAGCAAAAGATTTTAGAAATTATTGATGTTAATGTTCGATTAGAGCATTTGATGGCATTGATGGAAGGAGAGATCGACTTACTGCAAATTGAAAAGAAAATTCGTACCCGTGTTAAAAAGCAAATGGAAAAAAGTCAGCGTGATTATTACTTGAATGAGCAAATGAAAGCCATTCAAAAAGAGTTAAATGAGGGCGAAGATACTCCTGATGAGCTTGAACAAATGGCTAAGGGTATAGAAGAGGCGAAAATGCCGAGTGAAGCGAAAGAGAAAACCTTAGCTGAGCTGCAAAAGCTGAAAATGATGTCGCCTATGTCGGCAGAAGCAACGGTGGTAAGGAGTTATATTGACTGTATGATCAATGTACCTTGGAAAAAACGCAGTAAATTAAAGCGTAATCTTACTGTTGCCCAAGAAGTACTTGATAAAGACCATTTTGGTTTAGATAAGGTTAAAGAGCATATTTTAGAGTACTTAGCCGTACAACAACGTGTAAACCAGTTAAAAGGACCTATTCTATGCTTAGTTGGACCTCCTGGTGTTGGTAAAACATCGCTAGGTCAATCCATTGCTAAAGCCACTGGCCGAAAATATGTGCGCATGGCATTAGGTGGCATTCGTGATGAAGCTGAAATTCGTGGTCATCGCCGTACTTATATTGGCTCGCTGCCAGGTAAGTTAATCCAGAAAATATCAAAAGTAGGCGTTAAAAATCCGCTTTTCTTATTGGATGAAATCGATAAAATGTCTTCTGATATGCGTGGAGATCCTGCCTCTGCTTTACTTGAAGTGTTAGACCCAGAACAAAACACCACGTTTAATGATCACTATTTAGAAGTTGATTATGATTTATCTGAGGTCATGTTTGTTGCGACATCAAATAGTATGAATATTCCTGCAGCATTGTTAGACCGTATGGAAGTTATTCGCTTGTCCGGCTATACCGAAGATGAAAAACTCAATATTGCTAAAAATCATTTACTCAATAAGCAAATTGAGCGAAATGGCTTGAAAGCTAACGAAATCGACATTGATGACAGTGCTATTATTGGCATTATCCGCTATTACACCCGTGAAGCAGGGGTACGTAATTTAGAGCGTGAAATATCTAAATTATGTCGTAAAGTGGTCAAAGCAATTTTACTTGATAAAAAGTTAACTAAAGTCACCATCAATCAAGAAAATCTTAATAAGTTTTTAGGTGTGCAACGCTTTGACTACGGTAAAGCCGATGATAAGAACCGTGTTGGCCTAGTAACCGGCTTAGCTTGGACTCAAGTTGGTGGCGAGCTACTGACCATAGAAACTGCCTCAGTACCCGGTAAGGGTAAGTTGACTTATACCGGTTCCTTGGGCAAGGTTATGCAGGAGTCTATTCAAGCCGCTATGACAGTGGTGCGAAGTCGTACTAAAAAATTGCGTATCAATGAAGATTTTCACGAAAAACGTGATATCCATGTTCATGTTCCTGAAGGGGCAACACCAAAAGATGGTCCAAGTGCCGGTGTCGGTATGTGTACGGCATTAGTGTCAAGCCTTACCGGAAATCCAGTAAGAGCAGACGTAGCCATGACCGGTGAAATCACCCTTCGTGGTGAAGTTCTTGCCATTGGTGGTTTAAAAGAGAAGTTACTTGCAGCTCATCGTGGTGGTATAAAAACGGTCATTATACCCCATGAAAACGTACGTGATTTAGAAGAAATTCCGGAAAATGTTAAAGCCGAATTGTCTATTCACCCAGTGAAATGGATAGATGAGGTACTTGCCATAGCGCTTGAACACCCAGTAGAACAATGGAAGGTTGAAAAGTAATTTGTTCAAAGCTTGGTCTTTTTTGATGCTTTATATCGAAAAAGGCTGGAAAAGTTAAAATAATTGCCAAAAATAGCAATTTTCGCTTTGCAAACGCTCAAACTATGGTAAGTTATCTACGCTTATATCGCTAGACCCCTTATTCTCTATGTTATATAGATGAATTGACGGGAACTAGAAAGCAAAATATTTTCTACACTCAACGCTTCAAGGAGTCCATTGAAATCATATTTCAATGGACTGCATTAATAAAAAGCATAGCGTTGTATAATAACAATTGAAGGGGTATACACTGTGAATAAATCTCAACTAATCGAGAAAATTGCTGCTGGTGCAGACATATCAAAAGCTGCTGCGGGTCGTGCATTAGATTCATTTATTGGCGCTGTAACTGATGAGTTAAAAGACGGCGAGCAAGTTGCTCTTGTTGGTTTTGGTACTTTCTCTGTACGTGACCGTGCTGCACGTACTGGTCGCAACCCTCAAACGGGTGCTACTATCCAAATCGCTGCTGCAAAAATCCCATCTTTCAAAGCGGGTAAAGCATTAAAAGACGCATGTAACTAGTCACCTATTTAGACTAAGTTATACCGCGTATCATAAACCACCTTTCAGGTGGTTTTTTACTTTATACCTTGCATGAAAATAAAAATATCATAATTAATGTGCATTTAGTTGATTTTGTGCTTCAAGATATGTTATTCATCTGCTAAAATCGCGAGCAACTTTAATTTATATCAATTAATCTATTTGTTATAAATATACCTAAGCCTAGTTTTTTTAAGCATAAAAAAAGAGACAAAAATGTTAGAAGATATTCGTGAAAAATCGCAGGGATTGACTGCCAAAATTATTCTTGGTTTGATTATCCTAACCTTCGCTGTGGCAGGTGTTGGCAGTTACAGCAGTTCAGTTGATACCTCAGTTGCTACCGTGAATGGTGAACCCATTAGCTTGCAAGCATTTAATAAAGCTTATCAAGCACAGCGTAGTCGCATGGAACAACAATTTGGTGGCATGTTTGATACCTTATCAAATGATGAAAATTATATGGCTAATTTTCGTCAAGGCGTTTTAGATAGCCTCATTAACGAAAAGCTTATAGATCAAAACAGCGAAGCCTTGGCTATTCGTGTTTCTGATTTGCGTTTAAAAGAAACTATTCGAAATATGCCTGAATTTCAAATTGACGGCGTGTTTGATAATAATCGTTATCTAGCTATCATTAACCAAGCTGGTTTCTTTCAATCCTCTAATTTTCGTGATTATTTAAGAGTTGAAATGACTCGTCGTCAATTAAGCCAAGCATTAGTTAACACAGAGTTTAATTTACCTTACCAAGAAAAATTGCAATTGGCGTTACAAAACCAAACGCGTGATATCCGCTTTGCTACCATTTCTGCACAACAGTTTAAAGCGACAATCCAATTAACGGATGAAGAAGTAAATAATTACTATCTAGCCAATCAAGCTCGCTTTGAAAATAAAGAACAGGTTAAAGTTGACTATATCAGCCTAAATGTGGCTGATATTGCAAAAGACATTAAGGTTACTGATGAAGCGTTAACTAAGTATTACCAAGAGAATTTAGCTAGCTTTACTGAAGTAGAGCAGCGCCGTATTTCTCATATTCTGATTGAATTCACCGATGGCAATGTTGACGATGATGCTGCTAAAACTCAAGCTCAAGCGGTATTAAGTCGTCTTGAGCAAGGTGAAGATTTTGCCGAGCTAGCGAAAGAAGTTTCTCATGATAGCTATAGTGGTGAAAACGGTGGTGATTTAGAATGGTTAGATCCCGGTGTGATGGAAGAAACTTTCGACCAAGCTGCATTAGCATTAGTTAATGTTGGTGATATGAGTCCACTGGTTACTACTAGTTTTGGTTATCATATATTGCTGTTAACTGACTATAAAGCCGAAGCCGTGCAAGACTTTTCTGAGGTACAAGCTGAATTAAGACTTAAGTTAAGCAACGAGCAAGCACAAGATACATTCTTTACTTTACAGCAAGAAATGGCGCGCATTAGTTTTGAGTTTCCTGATAGCCTAGAAGATGCTGCTGCCGAGGTAAATGTTGCCATACAAACATCTCCTTGGTTATTAAGTCGTGGTAATAGTGTTCCTTTTGATCAAGCAAAAGTTATTGAAGCCGCTTTTTCAGAGATGGTTTTACAGGACAATATGAACTCTGACCTTATTGAAGTTAACGATGATCTTGTCTTGGTATTACGCCTCAATACCTACCAAGCTGCGAATATTAAGCCTTTAACGGAAGTTGCCGCGCAAATTAAAGATATTTTAGTTAATCAAAAAGCAACTGAGCAAGCTCAACAAACCGTTGATGCTTTATTGGCCGACTTTAAGGCGGGTACTGATATTTCTACTCGATTAACCGCACTTAATACTAGCTTTGTTAGTAAAGATAAAGTTGCTCGTTATAGCCCGGTAATTGATCAAAGTATCAGTCGTGCTGCGTTTGTCTTACCGCACCCAGTCAATGGTGTTGTTTCAGCATCAACGGTAGCCTTAAGTAATGGTGATCTAGCCATAATTGAAGTTACTGGTGTTGATGTCAGTGAATCTGCGGCCAATCCGAATTTAGCACAACAACAAACGTCTCAGTTAGCACAGTCTGCTTATCAAAGCTTTGTTAACTCGTTAAAAGTGGATGCTACCATTACTCGTAAACAACTTAGCGAGCAGATGTCAGTTTATTAACAGTTAACACCGTTAGTTACCGAAGGTGACAAACGCTGACTAAAAAGCCAATAGCAGTATTCTGCTATTGGCTTTTTATTATGCTTTATTTAGTAAGTGAAATTAATCTGTTTAATCTATTGGCGAATTGAAGTGGCGTAGTTAATGGGGTGACTAAGTTAAGCGAATTGTCTATGTTTACTTTAGTTTGAAATTTTGGCTCATCATCAGTTTTTGCGTTACTTTATGCTGGGGATTACGCATTACCTCAAGGGTTTTTCCTGACTCAACTACCTCGCCATGAGACATTACCAATACATCATCACTGAAATGCCGAACAATACCCAAATTGTGAGAAATTAAAATATAGGCTAAGCCCATCTGTTCCTGTAAATCGAGTAATAAGTTAATCATTTGCGAGCGCAGTGATGGGTCTAACGCCGCTAAGGCTTCATCTAGAATGATAACTTGTGGCTGTAATATAATTGCTCGAGCGAGGGATATTCGCTGTTTTTGCCCGCCTGAAAACATATGAGGATAAAAGTTCATATGATCGCCAAGTAGGCCAACTTTTTGTAAGGTCATTCGAATAAGCTGACGCCGCTGTTTTTCCTCTAAATCGGTATTTAATGTCAAGGGCTCGTCGAGTAGTTGTTGGATAGTTAAACTGGGGTTTAAAGTGGTGCCAGAGTCCTGAAATATCATCCTGATTTGTTGGCACCGTTGTTTAAAACTTTGGCTTTGTAGTAACTGGCCATTGAGGTATATTTTACCCCTAGTTGGTGTTTCCGCCCCTACCAATATCTTCGCTAAGGTCGACTTACCCGAGCCGTTTTCTCCAACAATTGCTAGGGTCTTTTTTGCTTTAATGGTAAACGATACCGGTGCTAAGGCATTAAACTCACGTTTATGATACCAGTAGCCTTTTAGTTTATACGATTTCGATATTTCCTTTACCTCTAATAAAACACTCATCTTAGTTTGTCCCTTTTACTGGTTTGTCTTTTAGCGGCTCTTTTTTTACTGTTTCACGGAGTATCGGGAAGTGACAACTTACTTTGTGACCATGGAAATTACTCACTTTTGGCGCTGAAACACAGGTTTGCTGAGCTCTTGGGCATCGAGGGCCTAGCCGACAACCTATAGGTAAATGTTGTAAAATTGGAATACTACCGGGTAAGGTCATTAATCGCGACTTAGCGGGTAATTGCAGATTTGCTTTGGTACTACTATCAACTAGAGCACGGGTATAAGGGTGCATAGGTTTATTAAATATTTGTTCTGTGGTACCCGCTTCAACAAACTGACCGCTATACATTACCGTGATGGTGTTAGTCCAGTGGGTAATGTTTTCTAAATCATGGCTGATCAATAAAATAGACATGTTTTTTAATTGATTTAGGTTTGCTAATAATCGAAATATTTGCCCTTGATTGGTACTTTCCATAGCCGCTGTTGGCTCATCGGCAATCAATAACATTGGTCGGCCTGCCAAGGCGATTGCTATCATAACGCGTTGACAAATTGCCTCGGTGAGCTGATGAGGGTAACTACTAATACATTGACTATGGTTCTTAATACCCACTTTATGAAGTAATTTTATCACCTCTTTTTTGCGTTGTTTATTACGTTGCCAAAAATAACCAGATAATTGTGAAGTATCAATTGCTTCACTTAATTGTGCCCCGATCAAAGTGGTGGGGTCTAAGCAGCTCATGGGCTCTTGAAATATCATGGCGATATCACGACATAATAATGTTCTACGTTCATCTATTGATAGCCGTAATAAGTCGATGCCACGCCAATGGAAACGGTCGGCATGGACATGCCACTTATCTTCTAAAACCCCGATAATGGCTTGCGCTAATAGTGATTTTCCTGAGCCTGACTCACCGACTAAACCGCGTATTTCGCCTTCTTTTATGGATAAACTTACTCTATCTACTGCCAATATACGGCCATTGGGGGTATCTAACTCAATGGATAAATTTCTAATGTCGAGTAAATTCATAAGCTCTACTTATGCGCAGCTTTAGGCTGAGTGATGAAGGTTAAAAAAAGTAAAATCATATGTTTTTTTACTTTTACTTTGTTTGCTATTTGTGGCAATAACATTAGTTTTCCTTACGCAACTTGAGGGCGTGGCGAATGCCTTCACCCACTAAGTTAGTGGCAACTACGGCGAATAATATCGCTAGACCAGGTAAGTAAACCGTCCATGGCGCTATATAAAAGCGCTCAAGGCCATTGGCTAAAATAGCGCCCCATTCGGGCAAGGGAATTTGTGCCCCTAGCCCTAAAAAGCCTAGTGTGGCGATATCTAATATTGCCGCTGATTGAGCCAGTGTCGCTTGGCTCATTAAGCGCTCAACAATATTTGGGAATACTGAGTAGTACAAAATACGGAAATTACTAGCACCATCAAGGCGCGATGCTAGGACATAATCTTTTCTAAATTCTTCTTTTACAGCATAGCGGGTTATGTGGATAAATTGTGGGATAAAGACTATAGCAATTGCCCAGACAGTGTTACTGATACCCGGACCTAAAATAGCGACAATAATAATGGCGAGTAATAGCGATGGGATAGAGAGTATTACATCGAGAAAGTGATTTAAAAAACTGGACTTAATGCCTTTAGTTAACGCTGAGAGTGAACCAATGACCACGCCGATAACTAAAGAAAAAATCACCACAATAAAACTTAAACCAAAGGTAAGTGAAGTGCCATACATGAGCCGAGATAACATATCTCTGCCAAGCTCATCGGTACCTAACAAATAACTTACATTACCATCTACATGCCAAGCAGGTGGTAATAAAATCATATCTAAATTGCCGTCCACTGGCGAGTAGGGTGAGATAATTGGTGCAAAAATAGCTAATAAAATTAGGAAAATAAAACAACAGAAGCCAACCATAGCGACGGGAGTTTTACGAAAAATCCCCCACAACTGCATAAAGGGCGAAGGAAAAACTTCTTCAAGGTATATTTTTTCACGAGCCATGTTTATTACCTCGGGCTAATGGATTGAGCGCCGCATAGATAAAGTCTGTTAAAATATGGATAATAAATATAAAGCATGACAGCACTAATAAACCGCCTTGAATTGCGGTGTAATCTCGCTGATATATACTTTCTATTAGCCATCGACCAATGCCAGGCCAACTAAAAATAACCTCAGTTACCATAGCGATAGTGACTAAATTGGCAAATTGCAAACCCACATGTCGTATTATTTTGATCAGTGCATTACGTATGGCGTGGCGAAAGATTATTTGTTGAAAGCTTAATCCTTTAGCACGAGCCGCTCTGATATAACTGGTGGCTAACACTTCGATCATCGCGGCACGCGACAAACGAATAAAAATAGTCGCGGGTGCTAGGGCTATGACACATGCGGGGAGAATGATATGGGCACTGGCATTACTAAAAGCTTGCCATTTATAGGGGCTATCACTTAATAAAATATCAATAAACTGGATGCCGGTAATAAACTCTATTTCAAACAGTAAGCTGATTTTTCCTGCCGAAGGCAACCAGCCCAGGCCGATGGAAAAAACAAGTATAGCCAGTAAACCTAACCAAAAAACAGGAATGGAATAACCAAGCATAGCTAAAGATAATATCACATGGTCACTGGTTTTATTGTGTTTGATCGCGGCAATAAAACCTAAAGGAATACCGACTGTCATAGCAATAAGTAAAGCCACTAAGCTGAGCTCTATGGTTGCCGGCAGTAATTCTATAATCTCGTTGCTAATGGGCGATTGGCTGGCCATAGATTGACCAAGATCACCATTAAGGATATGAGTTAAATAAGCACCATATTGATTAACAATGCTCTTATCCATTTGGTAAGCTTGATTAAGTTGTGCTAATTCGCTTGCCGTAGCATTAATTTGACCGGA
The DNA here is from genome assembly GCF_001444365.1 of Colwellia sp. MT41. Lineage (NCBI taxonomy): Bacteria > Pseudomonadati > Pseudomonadota > Gammaproteobacteria > Alteromonadales > Colwelliaceae > Colwellia > Colwellia sp. MT41. The sequence goes on along the minus strand of NZ_CP013145.1, from coordinate 3,070,202 downwards.
ATGATTAATAACGGTATCACCCGGAAATAAAAAACTTAAGCTAAATGATAATAAAGTTAGCACCAGCATAGTAAAAATAAATAAGCTGATGCGTCGTAAGGTAAAAATAAGCATCTTAGTTACTCACCTTGTTAACCATGTCATCAGTTTTGTTATTGGTATTTATTTTAGCCGCTTGATAAAAACTGATACCACCAAAGTTTGACAATATATCACCTACCACATCGGCACCACGAGCTTGATAGCGCTTTGAGTGAGCAATGGGTAATAAAGGCATTTCTTCATTAATTATTGCCATAGCCTGAGCATAGTAACGCTTTCTTTGCTTCATGTTGGTTGTTTTAAGGGCTTCTTGCAGTAGTTGGTCAAATTCTTTATTACACCAAAAGGTCCGATTATTACCCGTTTCGCTGGCCGAGCAACTTAGCATTGGCGTGAAAAAATTATCGGGTTCTGGCGTATCGGCATTCCAGCCTAATAAAAAGCTTTGGTGCTCACCTAAGGATAAGCGACGCAAGAAGGTGCTCCATTCATAACTGACAATTTTCACCTTTACGCCAATTTTCTTTAAATCAGCTTGGATAAGCTTGGCCATGGTTAAGGCATTTGGATTATAAGCTCTTTGCACTGGCATTGCCCATAGGTCCATAGTAAAACCTTGTGCATAACCTGCTATGGCTAATAAAGACTTTGCCCGTACCGGATCATAACCCAATTCAGGGGTTTCACTGTCATAAGCCCATGATGTTTCAGGTAGTATTGATTTAGCTCGGGCTGCTTGAGAGTGGTAAACGGTATTAATGATCGCCTGCTTGTTAATAGCTAAGCTGATAGCTTGGCGCACTAATTTATTATTAAATGGCTCTTTTTTAGTATTAAAACCAAAGTAACCTACATTTAACGAGGTAATCGACTCCAATATCAAGTCAGTTCTTTCTGCAATTTTTGCATGGGCTATAGGGTAACTACTGACATCACATTCTTTCGCTAACAGTTTAGTTAAGCGACTGGTTTTACTCAGGGTGATATCAAAAACAAGTTGCTCGATTTTTGCTGGTCCTTGCCAATATGAATCATGACGGTAAAATCGAATTAATGAACCAACCCGATAATCTTTGAATTTAAACGGTCCGGTACCAATGGGCAGTATATCTATTTTATGCGGTGTACCTTTATTGAGTAGTTTTTCACCGTACTCAGCCGATAATATTACCGCATAATCGGTGGCTAAATTAGCTAAAAAGGAGCTGTCATTACGTTTTAAAATAAAGCGAATGGTGTAATCGTTAATTTTCTCGATTTTTTCAATTAACTCGGCAAATTTAGCACTTTGGAAAAAAGGGTACTGGCCACCAGATACTTGATGATAAGCATGGTTTTTATCTACAATTCGATTAAAGCTAAATAAAACATCATCGGCATTAAGAAATCTTGTCGGGGTAAAGTAGCTCGTTTGATGAAAGTGTACATCTTGACGTAAATAGAAGGTGATTTTTTTACCGTCACGAGTAACATGCCAGGACTTAGCCAGGGAAGGGCCCAAGGTGTTATTGTTCCCTTCATAAACAATAAGGCTGTTATAAAGCTGTTTAGAGGTGGCGTCAGTGGTTGTTCCTGAGGTACTAAGCTGAGGGTTAAACGTTTCTGGCGAGCCCTCAGAGCAATAGATAATACTGCGCTCACTTAACGATAATTTATTACCCTCGTTACATCCAGCGAGCAGACTAACAAAAGCAGTAATAAGTAAAGGGAGTGTTGGCTTAAAGCTCATCGTTAATACTGCCATCAAGCAAGTTATATTTTTTTAGGTAACCTCTTAATTGATGATACGTTAATTCCAGTGCTTCCGCGGTTTTCTTTTGATTAAATTGACAATGGGCTAACGCCGATTGTATTAACTCAATTTCATAATCTTGTGATAATGATTTTAAGGACTGGGGAAACTCTTGCGTCACTGTCTTAGTGGGCAGCTTAGCACTCGATGGCTTAGTCGTTGCGGTTAGTTCAATATCCTCGCGGGTCATACTCTCAGTTACCGTGTTAATGCTACCGCTACGAGCTTTAATTCTGTCATTGGTTTGATTGCTATGCTTTGGTCTATAAGGAGAGTCGAAAGGGTCTATGATTAATTCATGGACGGGCAAATGTGGATTATTACCACGATAAACGCTACGCTCAACCACATTTTTTAACTCACGAATATTACCAGGCCAAGGATATTCAAGCAGGCTACGTTTAGCTTTTTCGGTAAAACCGCTAAATAATTCAAATTCAAGTTCACGGGCCATGTTGATGGCGAAGTGCTCTGCCAGCATCATGATATCGTCTAAGCGCTCTCTTAACGGTGGTAGCGTGATAACATCAAACGCTAATCTATCTAGTAAATCTGCTCTAAATTGTCCCGATGCAGCTAACGTAGGTAAATCTTCATTGGTTGCCGCCACTAAACGTACATCGGTAGTAATGGTTCTTGAGCCACCAACACGCTCAAATTCACCGTATTCAACAACACGTAATAGCTTTTCTTGAATGAGGCCAGAGGTATTAGCAATTTCATCTAAGAATAGTGTGCCTTTATCCGCACGTTCAAATCGTCCTTCATGACGCTTATTTGCACCGGTAAAAGCACCACTATCATAACCAAACAATTCTGTTTCAAGTAAATTCTCATTTAAAGCCGCACAATTAAGTTTTATATAATTTTGTTGCCAGCGTTTAGATAGATAGTGCAAACGAGCCGCAACCAGCTCTTTACCTGTGCCTCGTTCACCAATTATCAGTACGGGTTTACTCAAAGGAGCAATTTGAGATATTTGCTCTAGTACTTCTAAAAAATTATTTGATTGGCCAAGAAGATTATCTTGTTGGTTAAAACGCGCCATAGTAGACTCAAATGTTGGTTTATTTCACTAACAAATAGTGTATTTTATTACTTAGTCGGTTGAAAGTCTTTTTTAAATAAATAATAATGTGATTAAAAACAGTGTGTTATTATTATTATTAAAGTTGGCTTAAAAAATGAATATATTAAAATAGTTATTTAGCTCTAAGTAAATACTTAGTTCACGCAAATGTAAATAAAGTTTGGCATGATTTAGCCACAAGTTGAGGAAGATGTTATGGGTATTTTTTCAAGATTCACAGATATTATTAACTCTAATATAAATAATTTATTAGATAAGGCCGAAGATCCAGCCAAAATGGTCCGCTTGATCATTCAAGAAATGGAAGATACCTTAGTAGAAGTGCGCTCTAGCTCGGCAAAAATATTAGCAGAGAAAAAAGCATTAACTCGGCAAGTAACCCGCCTTGAAAAAGACGCGGAACAATGGCAAGGAAAAGCCGTACTGGCGTTAAGTAAAGATCGTGAAGACTTGGCTCGTGCTGCCTTAATGGCAAAGAAAAAAAGCAGTGAAAGCGCACAAGCTTTATTAGCTGAGTTAAGCCACCTTGATGAGCATATTTGTAAGTTGCAAGATGAAATTAGCCAATTACAAGATAAGCTAACGGATGCCAAGACGCGGCAAAAAGCCATTGTTATTCGTGAAAAGTCAGCAAATTCTCGTTTAAAAGTAAAAGAAAATATCCACAGCACTCGGGTACATGATGCCTTAAACCGTTTTGATGATTATGAACGTAAAATTGATGATATCGAAGCCGAAGTTGAATCATATGATTTAGGCGGTAAATCATTAGCAGATGAGATTGCCGAGCTTGAGACCGATGAAAAGGTTGATGATGAATTAGCTCAGTTAAAAGCTAAGATGAAAAACAATAAAAAATAATAACTAAAATATGAATAAAGCCTAAATAAAGCTATCGCTAGCATAGGATAAAGGAGACGTATTGTGGAAGAGATTATCATGGCACCTGTCATTATATTTATGATTATTGTTGCGCCAATATGGTTGGTGTTGCATTACCGCAGTAAAAAGCAAGTAAGCCAAGGTCTAAGCCAAGAAGAGTATATTCAATTATCAGAATTGTCAGAAGTTGCCGATACCATGGCTGATAGGATACAAACACTCGAAGCGATTTTAGACGCGGAGACCCCCAACTGGAGAACCAAATTATGAGTCGAAAAAGAGGAGAGTTATATCGTAACGCCGAGCGGGGAAAAATAGCAGGGGTTTGTGCTGGCCTAGCAGATTATTTCGGTTGGGAAACTTGGTTGGTAAGAATATTAGTGGTATCTGGTGTGCTTTTTGGCTTGCCATTTCTTATCTTAATTTATATTGCTGGTTGGTTTATTTTGGATAAAGCCCCAGGGAAAATCGTAAGAGGAAGCCATGAGCCAAGTGAAAGCCGCTATGGTAAAAGGCATCAGCAAGGGCGGCACGAGGCTGATTTTAGCAATGAATCAATAAAAGTAAAAGCGAGGATTTGGCAAGCGGGGGAGCCGCCCAAGCAAGCACTATATGATATTCGCCGTAAGTTTCGCGCTTTGGAAAAGAAAGTACAATTGATGGAACAATATGTTACCTCAGCGGAGTTTACTGTTTCAAGGGAGATAAATAAGCTCTAAGCACAGGAGGAATGCTGTCAGTTGGCAGCTTTTCTATTAGTCCAGTAATGTTGTGCCCGTATTAACCGTGATAGCTTAACTTTTCTGGTGAAAAATAATCAATAAGGTGTGATTTTATTTAAAAGACCTTATTATCAAATGACTTCTTAAATAAGATATTAATAGATAAGTTATCAATTCGTTATGGCATTAATAAGTAAATTGTTCATCAAAAAACGTGGTCTAGATAAGTTAAAAAACAATCTAAAAGGTAAGGCTAATGAATTACTGAGTCGCACATTCGATCAACATGTTACTTTAGCGGTTACCGGGTTAAGCCGTAGCGGTAAAACAGCATTTATTACTTCCTTGGTAAATCAACTAATCAATGAAGGTAATGGTACAAAACTTAGTTTTTTTGATCCCGTGCACAATGGCACTTTTATCGCCGCTAAACGTGTACCGCAAAAACACTTTCATGTGCCGCGCTTTGATTATGATGCAGCAATTTCTGCGTTAACAGCAGAGCAACCCAACTGGCCAGAGCCAACACATGGTATTAGTGAATTACGTTTGTCTATTCGTTATCAGCCGAAAAGTTCAATACTTAAATACGCCACAGATATGGCCACATTAACCTTAGATATTACCGATTACCCCGGTGAGTGGCTGCTTGACTTACCCATGCTCAAACAAACGTATCAACAGTGGTCACAGCAAACGTATGATTTAATGACCCGTGCGCCACGGGCTGAGCTCAGTAAGAGTTTTTTGGCTAAATTGGCACTAATTGACCCATTAGCTAGTGCTAGTGAGGAACTCTTAGGGGAGCTAGCGCAAGAGTATACCGCGCTTTTATATACTTTTCGTTATGACCTAGGTTTATCTGTAATACAGCCTGGACGATTTATATTACCAGGTGAGTTAGCAGGGGCGCCAATTTTAGAGTTTTTCCCCTTCCCCGCATTAGCAAGCATTGATGGCAATGCTTATCAAAATGCGCCGGATGATAGCTTTGTTGGTATGTTACGTTCACGCTATCTTGAGTATAAAGAACAAGTAGTCCGGAAATTCTATCGTGAACATTTTCTGCGTTTTGATCGACAAATAGTATTGGCGGATTGTTTAACGCCCTTGAATAAAGGGAGAGAAAGTTTTGCCGATTTAGAACTTGCCATGTCGATGATCCTACAAAGTTATAGTTATGGTAAGTCAGGGCTATTTTCTCGATTGTTTTCCCCTAAAATTGACAAACTATTGTTTTGCGCGACTAAAGCCGACCATGTTACCCCAGAACAACACGCACCTATGGTGGCATTGTTAAACCAATTGATTCACCAAAACAAACACCATATAAGCTACGAAGCCGTACAAATTAAAACCTTAGCCATTGCTGCTGTTAAAGCGACAACTTCAGGGGTCAGTAAATATAAAGGGGCAGATATTCCTGTTATTCAAGGTCAACGTTTAGCTCAGCGTGAGGGCAAAGGGGCAACTGAAGTGTTTGGCCAAAAAATAACGGTGTTTCCAGGGGCGGTACCCAATCAGCTGCCGCAAGAAAATTATTGGCGATCGAACACTTTTAATTTTATCGCCTTTGCTCCCTTATCAGATCTCACTAAACATCAATGTTTACCACACATTCGCATGGATCAAGTATTACAGTTCTTACTTGCCGATAAAATGATATGACTAATAAAGACAACATAAACAAAGAAAAATTAGCTCAGCAAATACTTTTTAGCGAGAGTGACACTTTAGCTGAACACAGTGATAATCAAGGTAAAGACACTCGTGCTAAGGTAACCGAACAGCTTCTGTTTACTAATGATGACTATTTACCGCTAAGCCCGGATGAAGATCGCCTAGGTGAATTAACACCAGCAGAGCTTGATGGCGAACAGCTACACCAAGGTGTTACTAACGTGCCAGCTGGTCAATATTCATGGCTATGGCGGATAATATCTGCTTTATTTATCACCTTACTTGCCATTGAAGCGGTTGATTTCTTTATTGCAGGCTTTGAAAACTCACCGATAACTACTAGCCTTTATGCCTTGTTGTTAGTCTCATTGACCTTGGCGGCTGCTAAGGTGTTGTGGCATGAATTTATTGGCCTTAAGCAGTTCAAAAAACGTCAGGAAATGCAACAGCAAGCTAAGGAACTGTTATTAATAGATGCTGATCAGCATACTGAATCGTCGAATCAACGTGGTAAAGACTTTTGTCACAACATTAGCGAAAACCTACCTTGTGATTTGGTGTTTGATTGTGCCGAAGAACAGCAGGTTTGGCATGATGCTTTGGCGGCAGACCATAGTTCTAGTGAGTTAGTTCAGCTCTACTCGCGGGTGGTATTAGCGAAAGTTGATGAAAAAGCGTTAAATGAAGTAGCAAAATTCTCTAGTGAAGCAGTGGTTTTAATTGCCTTAAGCCCGGTAGCGCTTATAGATATGTTAATTATGTTATCGCGCAATTTACGCATGATAAATAAAATAGCAGGACTGTATGGCTTGAAGCTGGGCTACTGGAGTCGAATAAAGTTAATAAAACAAGTGTTTGTTAATATGGCTTATGCTGGTGTTAGTGAATTAGTGGCAGACCTTGGTAGTGACATGCTGGGCGCCGAGTTAATGGGTAAACTATCGGCTCGATTCGCCCAAGGGCTAGGTGCTGGTATGTTAACCGCTAGGCTAGGTGCTAAAACGATGGAGCTTTGTCGGCCAATTCCTTTTGAAGAAAAACTTAAATTAAGCCATGTTCGTAAAAAAATAACCCAGCAAATTAAAGCGTTAGTAAGTCCTAGTAAGCCGTAATAGCCAGTGAACCCCCTGGTTGTAATTACTGCTGTAACCTTTCGTGTACAGCAAGTGCGTTTGTTGTTTTTTTGACCGTTTTGTGTTGCTTTATTTTATCTACCCTGATGTCTTAAGATGAATGCAGTAACAATAAAAATTATTACATTTAAAAATTATAACAAAAGTCGCTTAAGAAGAAAGGTTACCACTATGGCAAAAGGCACAAAGTATATTTCTAAAGTTCCTGATGAACAGGGCTTTATACAATGGTCAGCAGAAGAAAATTCCATTTGGCAGGAGTTGTTTGCTCGTCAATTAGCATGCATTAAAGATAAAGCTTGTGATGAATATCATGAGGGTTTAGTAAAATTAAACTTGCCAACCGATCGTATCCCGCAACTTGATGAAGTAAGCAAGGTCTTAAAAGCAACGACAGGGTGGCAATGTTACCCGGTACCGGCCTTAATCGGTTTCGGCGAGTTTTTTAAATTACTTTCTGAAAAGAAATTCCCCGTTGCTACCTTTATTCGTAGCCGTGAAGAAATGGACTATTTACAAGAACCAGATATTTTTCATGAAATATTTGGTCATTGTCCTCTGTTAACTAACGCTTCTTTTGCCAACTACACCGAAGCGTTTGGCAAGATGGGCTTAAATGCCAGCAAAGAGCAACGGGTGTTTTTAGCTCGCCTATACTGGTTTACTATTGAATTTGGTTTGCTCGATACGCCAAATGGCCTACGTATATACGGTGGTGGTGTATTGTCCTCACCAGGGGAAACGGAATACGCTATGCATAGTGCTGAGGTGGAACGTAAACCTTTTGATGTGTTAGATGTTTTAAGAACGCCTTATCGCATCGATATTATGCAACCCATATACTACCTGCTAACTAAAGTATCTGACTTAGATGATATTCGAAAGCTAGAAGTTGATGACATTATGGAATTGGTTGCTAAAGCGCAAATGTTAGGTCTGCACGAGGCTAAATTTCCGACAAAACAAGCCAGTTAATGATGCCGCAAGGTTAAATTAAGCGAAAATAATTAAGCGAAAATAATTTAGCAAATAAATATAAAAATAACTAAGGATACATAATGACTGCACAATCCAGTGATATATTAGCGAGTCAAGCCTGTGAAGCTTGTCACGTCGATGCACCGAAAGTAAGTGATGAAGAGCTGAAAGAGCTGATTGCCTTAATTCCAGATTGGGTGCCACAAGTACGTGATAATGTCATGATGCTTGAGCGTGAATATAAATTTAAAAACTATAAGTTGGCCTGGGCCTTTGCCAATAAAGTGTCAGAGTTGGCAGAAAGTGAGTTCCATCATCCATCTATTTTACTTGAATGGGGTAAGGTTACTGTTACATGGTGGACACACTCTATTGGTGGGCTGCATAAAAATGATTTTATCTGCGCAGCTAAAACCGATGAATTGGGTTAATAACTCACTTAAGTAACGCACTTAAGTAACTCGTTTAAATTATTATTTAAGTGAAATATAGAGCAAATTTAAGTACTGACATTTATCAAAATACAACTTGGTAAATGTTGTGCTTTATTAACGTAAAAATTAGTTTACAATAGCCCTTTTGTTAAATTCTAGATTAAGGGCTTGTGAAATGCGTTTGGAAATTACTTGTCATGACCGTGTTGGCATGGGACAAAAAGTATTAGGTATCTTTGTTGAACACGGCATTAATGTACGTGGTATTGAATTGATGCAGCCTGGGCGTATTTTTATTAATATTCCTGATTTAGATTTTTCCGACTTACAAACTTTTATGCCACAATTACGCTTGATTGAGGGCGTAGGTGATGTAAAAACAGCACCTTACATGCCATCTGAGCGTGAAAGAAATGAACTTGCCACCTTAATTAAAACCTTCCCTGACCCCTTTATTTCAATCGATAGAAAAGGCAATGTTCGTATTGTTAACACCATAGTCTCAAGCATTATCGGTGAAGATGAAGATTCCCTTGTTGGTCAACATATTAGCTTGTGGTTGAAAGGTTTTAATTTTAATCGCTGGTTAGATGCTAAGGAGGTACTTGCGCAAACTAGACGGTTAAAATTTCTAGGCGATGATTATGTTGCTGACATCATGCCAATTCATGTTGCGGGTGAAAATGACAGCCGTGTACTGGCCGGGGCCGTGTTAATTTTAAAATCTGAAGCGCGCCTTGGCCAACAAATGAATGCCTTTAAACAGCCTAAAGAAAATACTTTTTCAGGTATTCAGGCAACGTCAAGTGCTATGCGAAAAGTTATTCGTGAAGCTAAGCGCATGTCGTCACTCGACGCCTCTATTTTAATTATGGGTGAAACCGGTACCGGTAAAGAGTTACTTGCTCGGGCTTGTCATGGTGCCAGTAAACGTGCTGAGCATGCTTTTCTGACCTTAAATTGTGCCGCTTTACCTGATGATGTTGCTGAGTCTGAATTATTTGGTGTGGGTGAGAAAGGTCAAGAATCAAGTAAACGTGGCATTTTTGAAATGGCTGATGGCGGTACTGTTTTTCTTGATGAAATTGGTGAAATGTCAGCTAAACTACAGAGTAAGCTATTACGGGTAATACAAAACGGTAGTTTTAGGCGTGTCGATTCAGAGCAAGAAGTTACTGTCAATGTGCGTATCATTAGCTCGACCAATAAAGATTTATTAAACCTTGTTTCAATCGGGGACTTTAGAGAAGATCTTTATTATCGACTCAATGTTTTTGGTTTAACATTACCAGCCCTTAGAGAGCGCCGTAGCGATATTTTACCCTTGGTAGAGTTTTTTATCGGTAAAGCTGCTCATCAAATTGGTCGCAGCCATCTTAAAGTTAGCGATGATTGTCGTGACTTTATTGAACATTACCCATGGCCCGGTAATATCCGTCAATTAGAAAACGTACTTACTCGTGCCGCTTCACTGCTTGAGGGCGATGAAATCGAAATAAGTCACTTAGCATTACCGGCTTATACCCGTGAACATGGCTATTTAGAGCAAGAGTTTGAGGGTACATTAGATGCGGCAGTGAAAAAGTTTGAAGCCGATCTGTTACGTAAGCTATACCCAGCTTACCCAAGCACCAGACAACTTGCTAAGAAACTTGGTCTTAGCCATACCGCAATCGCTAATAAATTACGCGAATACGATATTAATAAAAAAACAGTTAAAATATAACCCCGTGTCGAGACACTTACTTGGCGTAAAATAAGTGTCATAGCAGTGTAATAATAACCGTAAAGAAATTATGCCGTACGGTTAGTGAATAAGCTGGCGCTATAGCTTGGTTGTCAGGTGAAAAATTCGTACCATACTTTTATACTTTAAATGTATCGATAAATATTACAGTTATAATTTAATATAATTAAAAGGTTTAACAATGAAATTAGCAACACTTAAAAATAATACACGCGACGGTCAACTCGTTGTTGTTAGTCGCGCACTTGATAAAGCTGTCGTGGTCAGTGATATTGCCACAACTTTACAAGCTGCTATTGATAACTGGAGTGAAATTTCACCAAAATTAGCTGAGATTTACCAATCGCTAAATAACAATGAAATCACTGATACCTTAGTTTTTGAACAAGCTCAATGTGAATCACCATTGCCTCGTGCATATCAGTGGGCTGATGCTAGTGCCTACGTAAACCATGTTGAGTTAGTGCGTAAAGCGCGTAATGCTGAAATGCCGGAAACATTTTGGACCGATCCATTAATGTATCAAGGTGGCTCAGATGCTTTTATTGGTCCACGTGATGATATTGCCGTTGCCAGTGAAGAGTTTGGTATTGATTTTGAATCGGAAGTCGCTGTGATCACTGATGATGTTCCTATGGGCGCAACACCAGAGCAAGCAGCCAAGCATATTAAGTTACTTATGTTGGTTAATGATGTCTCTTTACGTAATTTAATTCCTGGTGAATTAGCGAAAGGTTTTGGCTTTTTCCAAGCTAAACCGTCAAGTTCTTTTTCTCCGGTTGCGGTAACACCTGATGAATTAGGTGATGCATGGGATGGTAAAAAATTACACCTACCGTTAACAACCCATTTAAACAAAGAGCTATTTGGTCAGCCAAACTGTGGTGTAGACATGACCTTTGATTTTCCAACCATTGTTGCTCATGCAGCCAAAACACGGCCATTATCAGCCGGTTGTGTTATAGGCTCTGGTACTATTTCAAACTACGACCGTTCAGCAGGATCAAGCTGTTTAGCTGAAATTCGTATGTTAGAGATTATTGCCGATGGCAAAGCTGTGACACCCTTTATGAGTTTTGGTGATACCGTACGCATTGAGATGTTTGATAATGAAGGTAGCAGTATTTTTGGTGCCATTGACCAAAAAGTCGTTGAATATAAAGCACAGTAGTTAATTTAAGCGACAAACCGCTTTGACTAAGTATAAGTAAATGCTAATTATCAGTACTTGAGCTAACTAGAGACGTTAACTCAGTCAGGTAATTAGCATTTTTTTTAAGACTAATAACTCAATATAAGGAATACGATGAAACTTTATGGCTACTGGCGTTCTACGGCCGCGTACCGTGTACGAATTGCTCTACATTTAAAAGATATACCCTTTGAATCCATCTCTATACATCTAGTTAAAAATGGCGGTGAACAACATGGCCGCGAGTATAGTGAACTCAACCCTAACCATTTAGTGCCAACCTTAGTTGATGGCGATTTCTCGTTAAACCAATCGTTAGCCATTATTGATTATCTGGATCAAAGTAAGCCAAAACATGCTTTATACCCAAGCGACGCCAAAGCTAAAGCAAAAGTTCAGGCCTTAGCTTTAGATATAGCCTGTGAGGTGCATCCCCTTAATAACTTACGAGTACAACAATACTTAGCTAACTCACTAAACATTAGTGCAGAGGCGAAACAGCTATGGCTTGAACATTGGATGAGCATAGGGTTTAAAGCCATAGAAAAGCAATTAACTATTAGTGCAGGGCAGTATTGCTTTGCTGACACTATCAGTGTTGCTGATATTTGTTTAGTCGCGCAAGTGTATAATGCCTATCGATTTAAAGTTGATATGAGCGCTTATCCATTAATTAAGCAAGTGGTTGAAAACTGTAATAAGCTGCCTGCCTTTATCAAAGCGCTACCGGAAAACCAGGCCGATGCCCAGTAAGTAAGTTTAACTGTGAAAAATACCCCTGCATAGAACAATGGGCTATTGTTAAGTGATTGACACTTTATAACAAAAAAACACAGATAAAAAGTAAAATAACTGCATAGGGTGGTTGCATAACAAGGCAAAAAGCGTTGCAATAATGTTTACTTAGCATTAACTCAAAATAATTTGGATAGCCATGGAAAACGTAGCAGCAAAACAGTTAAATGAGCGGGGCGAAAGTAAAAAAAATACCGGCCCATTGATTATATTTATCGTGACTATTGTTTTAGTCGCTGTCGCTTTATGGCAATTTTCAACAGGGACAAGTGAACAACGCCCTGTGGACTCAAGTGAATTGTTAACAATAGCGCAGGGTGAAAAGATCTCTGCGACAAAGCACAGCGAGGAAGTAATTAATGACAGTATTGAATTATCACCTGATGTGGTAGCAGATGTTATCGAAGAGCTAGTAGTAACTGTTAAAGCGCCTGATATCGAACAGGTTATCGCGCTGCCATTACCGCCATTAGATGAAAGTGATGCTTGGCTTCAAGGAAGGTTACCAGAATTAACTTGGCGCAATGAGTTATTATCACTGTTAATTACTGAAGATATAATTCGCCGTTTTGTGGTTTTTACCGATAATTTTGCTCAGGGACTACTGGCTTATGAATATAGTCCCTTTATTCCGCCTAAAGTAAAATTCGCTGTTGATGAGCAATCAAGTAATATAGATGGCGAGAAGAACGTTTGGCAGTGGGACAGTGCTACTAGTAAGCGCTTTGACATCTATGTCGACCTATTACGTTCAATTGATAGCACAACCTTAGTGCAATGGTATGTTGACCTTAAGCCGTTAATTAATGAAGCCTATAGTGAACTTGGCTATGAAGACGATTTTACTTATACCCTGCAAGACGCAATAAATCGAGTGCTAGATATGGAGTTACCTAAATCAACAATGAATGTAACACGTACCAGTGTTATGTATAAGTATCACGATCCACAACTGGAAGCGCTTGATGATAGTGACAAACTGTTGCTACGTATAGGTAAAGAAAATTTATTAATTATTAAATCGGTATTATTAGAAGTGAATGAAAAACTGGCTAAATAAGGTTTTAAGAGTCGCTAATTTTGTTGCTGAGGTGGAAAAATAAGCAAACAGTCGGTTTTTAGCAACTAATGCTTGCAAATTTACTTAGCTTTAGCGATAATTTGCGCCGCCTTAAGACGTTATTTGTTTTAAAGCATCTATGGTGACCCTTTCGGTCCCCTCGCAATGATACTCTGTGAACTCGGCCAGGTCCGGAAGGAAGCAACCGCAGCAGACGACTCATGTGCCGAGGTGTGGCTGGTTGGGTCGCCACCCAACCTCTTTATATTATTATTCTTTTCTACTCACATGCATAAAAGCAAGTGCCTTAGCGATAGCTTCTTTGACTTTATTTTCCATATCGAAACGCTCTGATGGTGGTAAATAAAAAGCCATATCAACCTCATGACGGATATAACGAGTAGGCAACTGGTTTAATACTACACAGGTTAAGTCTGCAATAAAATCTTCATCATATTTATCATCAAATTTTGCTTTGAAAAAATGTTGCAAAACTAATTTTTCATAATAGTTATGAATGTCCTCTGAAATCTTCATAAAACCCCTTTTATGTTGTGAAGAAAATAGTACGGTTCAATAGAGCTTAGACAAAGAGTAACCTTAGTTAAAACAAAATGCGAATATATCAGGCTGAGCGCTTATTGTTATCTAAGGTTTTTCTTTTGGGCAAGTTCAATATTACGTTCAATGGCTGAAATAGCCTTCCGACATCGTCCTAAACGTTGGTGTAAAGCAAGTACTTCCTGTGAAAGCTTGTTGCTATTACTGGCTTTACTTTGAATACGTTGCTGCTCCCGTTCAGTAACCATCGCCATTAACCTTCTTTCGAATTCATGATGTTCACTAAGTTGCTGATGCAGTTGATGACTTGAGAGTAAAACTTCTTTTGCCATTTTATTATAGTTATCATATTGGCTAGCTTTAGTGGCTTTTATCCGGACTTTTTTTCTCGCGTCGACGCTAACTTGGGCCGCTTGATGCATTACTTGGTTAGCCTCTATCGCTTTCATTAAAGCAGCAATCTGTTGTTCAATTTTTAGTAACGATGATAAAGCAATTTCTGCTTTATTGACATTGTTGGTGCTTGAACGGTACAGCCGAGAGAATTCATTTAAGCGTTTTGTTACTTCTTTAGTGTAGGGCGAAAATTTATCACTCTCGGTACTAAATAGGTGTTGAGAAAATAGATTGTTATTTTCAATAAGGTAATGGGATTTATGTTTAGTGTTTAATAGGTCAGTTTGCTTTGCCTGTACAGATAAATGCTCAAGTAGAGTTGTTAGGCGCTGAATAGCAATTTCATGTCTATTTTTATTCATATAACGAGCTGTTAAGTCATGTGGAGCGTATGTGGGGCGCAATTATAGCCTAGATTATAGTAAAGCTAAAATAGTATCTAGCGCTTAAGTAAATAGGTAAATGTAGCATTAGCTTTGAATCTTTCATATGTTAAAAAACCATTTTTGTAATTATAAATGTACGGTATGAGTTTTTATTCTTTTAAGTTGTTGATAATTCTGGTTTTGTATTTATGTTTATTGGAAGGTTAAATTAAATAACTAAAGTAAGTTACTAGAAAGTTAATTTCTAAGGTACTGTTAGTAAAGGGAAATATCGTCTTGTTATTAAAGTGTAAATATTGATTGGTTGTTTTATTATATTATTTTTTAAAATTAATTAATTGGCTTAAATATACTGAGCTGTACGTTTTTTAATGATTAAAAACAAGTGGTTAGTGATTTATTGGCCATTGCTTACCGCAGTAGTATAAGTTAGTCAAAATGTGTCCACTTGTATCGATTTGTTAAAAATATTACCATTTGGTTGCAATTGGTGTTGACGGTTCCGGTAATTCCCGTTTACTATCTTAACCGACAGATCAGGTCATACGACTTGATAAAAGATAAACGAGGCAGCATAGCCTTGAGTCTTTTTAAAATAAAAACAAACAAATAAACAACCAATCACCTAGGTGATCCAGGGAGTAAACATGTATAATAACAGTAAAGTAGCTAAAGCCATCCGTTTAGCGATGATGTTTGGTGCCGGCGCTGCCGCAGCAATTTCAGCTCCAACTTTCGCCGCAGCAGCTGATGAAGGCGCAGAGGAAATAGAGAAAATTGAAGTAACCGGTTCACGTATCAAGCAAGTTGACCTTGAGAATAGCTCACCAGTAACTATAATTACTGCTGCTGATATTAGCCTTTCAGGCTCCCCTACAGTTGCTGACGTTTTAAATAACTTGTCAGCTAACGCATTTGGTTCTTGGACAGGTGTTTCAGGTTATGGTGCAGGTGCTGCAGCATCTTCAGGTATTAACTTACGAGGTTTAGGTTCTGATGCCACTTTAGTATTATTAGACGGCCGTCGTATGCCAGGTACCAGTTCTTCATCAGGCTCTTCAGCTGATACTTCTCTTATTCCAATGTCAATTGTTGAGCGTATTGAGATTTTACGTGACGGTGCTTCTGCCGTATATGGTTCTGCGGCTGTTGCCGGGGTAATCAACATCATCACTAAGAAAGATTTCGACGGTGTTCATGCTAAATATGAATTTTCATCTCCTAAAATTGACGGTGGCGAAAGTCAATCATTTACTCTAACAACAGGTTTTACTTCTGATAAAGGTAATATCATTTTTACCTATGAACATTCTGAAGCTGATGCAGTTTGGGATCGTGATTTATGGCCAGTATATGACAAAGATGTATACAGTGGTTACAGTACATACAGCCCTGTAGTCAACTATAAAGTGGACGGTACAGGCGATTACTATTCGAACTCTGCACTTTGTGCTGATGCTCCTAATGTTATGGATTTCACCGATGGCGCGAATAACGGTCGTTGTAAATATAATTACGGCGCGGTAACAAAGTTCTACCCTGATAAGGAAAAAAATTCAATCTTCACTCAGTTCAATTATGAATTGACAGATGATATCAATTTTGTTGGTCGTGCAATGGCAAGTATCAACGAAACGGATTCGCGTTATGCAGCTACTCCGGTATCTACTGGTCCTATCTACATGCAAGCTGATAACCCAATGTACCCTACAGGTGCTGCGGGCACAGAAGTACGTCTGTATACGCGTGCTGCACCTATCGGCGCTCGCGATACTAAAACTGAAGTTGTTACTTCTGACGTAGTATTTGGTTTTGAAGGTGCTGCTGATATTGGTTTAGGTATTGATTGGGAAGTGAATTATCAAAACAGCCTGTCAATTACTAACAGTTTTGGTCAGAACTTAGTTAACGATGTTGCTTTTCAAGCACAGCTTGATTCTGGTAACTACGATATATTCAATAATGCTGGCAAAAGTTTTGATGCTTGGGATGCTGACATGAAAGATATGTACCAGCAAGCTAACCATACAGGAACTTACCAAGGCCGTTATGCAAGTCAGCAAGTTGATGGTTTAATTGCTACGACATTCATCGATGAAGGTGATTATATACTAGCTGGTGTTGTTGGTGTTGAGTACGAAAAAATAGATTTTTCTCAAAAGAGTGATCCTGAATCTGCAAACGGTTTTGTTTCTGGTGGCTCTGGTGGCGATGATGTTAACGCAACTCGTAACCGTACTGCTGCGTACATAGAACTTCAAATGGCTTTGCCAATGAATTTTGACATAAGCCTAGCGGGTCGTTACGAGAAATATGAACAAGAAGGTGACGTTGGTCGTGGAATTTCAAAGTCAACTTTTGATAAGGTTGTTCCAAAAATCGGTTTGACTTGGAGACCAATGGAAGACTTATTATTACGTTCATCATGGGGACAATCATTCAGAGCACCTAATATGGGTGAAATGTTCCAATCAGATGCTTTAAGTTTCCCTACTGTTCGTGATACAGCTTGGTGTGATGCTAACCCAGGTCAAGATGAATCAGGTTACTGTAGTAATGCAGGTGAGCAAGTTGCAACTTGGTTTGGTGGTAATGAAAACTTAACCGAAGAAACAGGTGATTCTTTTACTATTGGTGGTGTTTGGGATGTACTTGATAACTTATCTGTAGAAGTTACTTATTACGCAATTAATTACAATAATAAGATTGATAGTGTTTCTAACACTGAAATTTTGCGTATCGAGCAAGAAAATGGCGGTTTAGGCCAATACTCTTCTAATATTAACCGTGGTCCTACCAACGTTGGCAAAATTGAAGACATGAAAACGACTTATATCAACAAGTCTTCATTGTCTACAGACGGTTTAGATTTTGCACTTCGTTATATGCATGAAACTTCATTTGGTGACTTCGCAGCTACTTGGAATGCATCATATGTAATGTCATTTGAAGAGAAAGCAGAAGCAGACTCAAAGCCATTTGATTCAGCTGGTTTACAAGATTTCCCAGATTTAAAAAGTGACTTAACTATTGGTTATTCTTATGAAGACTTTACTGCTACTTGGACTACTTTCTATATTGCTGCTCAAGATTCAGGTAACGAAGAGTGGGGCGTAGATTACTTAGCTGATATCCCTACTTATATTAAACACAACATCCAGTTTGCTTATACAGCACCAACTAGAACGCGTTTAACTCTTGGTATCAATAACTTAACAGACGAAGAAGCACCTTCTTTTTACGATGGATTCCGTGACTACCGTGATGCAAGTTGGTCTTTATATGACCTAACTGGTCGTACTGTTTACTTTAGAATTGAGCAATCTTTCTAATATTCAGTTATCTAGTTATCTAGTTATCTAGTTATCATGTTAAAAACCTGTTAAATTTGTTTAACAGGTTTTTTTATGCCTATATAATCTTGTTCATAATGACTGTTAAGCCCAAACATCACTGATGTAATGGTTAGCTGTCTATTAACAAGTGTGTGGATTATTGTTTTAGTAGGAGAAAATAAATGAAAGTATGGAAAAAATTGGTCACTTTGATCTTGTTTGTAACTTTCACCGATGTTGCTTGGGGAAGTGCATCAGAGTTAAAAGTTGAAGATTTTTTTAAAAACCCCAAATTCACTTCACTACAGCTTTCACCTGACGGAAGTAAATTAGCGGTAATTTCACCCGTCGGCAAACGAAAAAACATAGCCGTAATGGAAACTGATGGTTTAAAAAATATTCGAGTTGTAACCGGTTTGAAAGAGCAGGACATTGCTGGTTTTTTTTGGGCAAACAATGACGATATTATTTTCACAATCCAAAGTGATGGCTCTGAAGCATTTAGTTTATATAAAGTTAATATATCTAAGAAAAAGCCGAGGGTAGATTTATTAGTAGGATCAAAGTCTGGAGCTTCAGGTATTCGAACTGCCACTGTGGTACACACTCTACCCAATGATCCTGATCATATAATAGTTCAATATAATGGTAGGAGAATTAAAGCACCAGATTTATACAAGTTAAATATTCATAGTCGTTGGAATAAAAAGCGTAAGAAAAACCCGAAGATGAAGTTAATAGCTAAAAACCCAGGGGATGTACAATACTGGATTTTAGATAATGATGGTAAAGTACGTGGTGCTAGCACATTAAATGGTCTAAAAGGACAGCTACTTTACAAGGATCAAGATGCAGAAAAATTCACAGTAACAAGACAATTTAGTCCATTAGATGAAGGAATTGTTCCGCTAATTTATGATTTTAATAACAAAACTATGTATGTAACTTCAAATATTGGCAGAGATAAAGCCGCAATTTACAAGTATGATCCTAAAAATAACAAATTGGGTGAGTTGATCTTTGCTGATGCTGATGTCGATGTTAGTAATTTAATAATCTCTCGTCATCAGCAGAAACTTTTAGGTGTCAGTTATATAAAGGATTATCCTGAAACATTTTATTTTGATAAAAAAACTGAATCTATGATGAATAGCTTAAAGTCAGCTTTTCCAGGTAAACGCGTTAGTATCTCTAGTCAATCGAAAGATGAAAATATGAACGTGCTATTCGTATATGATGATCAAGATCCTGGGAACTATTATCTGTATGATAGAAAGGCAGGTAAAGTTCGACACCTATTATCAAGAATGAGTTGGTTAAATGTTGATGACATGTCAGAAATGACACCTATTAAGTTTACAAGTCGTGATGGTTTAGTTATTAATGGCTATATCACAATTCCAAAAGACTCGAATGGAAAAAATCTTCCCATTATTATTAATCCTCATGGAGGACCATTTGGTGTAAGAGATGTATGGGGGTTTAACCCAGAAAATCAATTCTTTGCAAGTCGAGGCTATGCCACTGTACAGGTTAACTTTCGTGGCTCCGGTGGTTATGGTAGAGCGTTTGAACAGGCTGGATATGGCGGAAAGTGGGGCGCAGAAATGCAAAATGATCTCACTGATGCTATTAATTACTTAATTAAAGAAGGTGTTGCTAATCCTGATAAAATATGCATTTATGGGGCAAGTTATGGTGGTTATGCCGCAATGGCAGGTTTAACTTTTACACCTGATTTATATAAGTGTGGCATAAATTATGTGGGTGTTACCGATGTTGCTTTGTTATTTAGCTCTATGCCTAAACATTGGGAACAGGGTAAAGAATTGTTAAAAATCCAAATAGGAGATCCTGATGATGAAATCTTGATGAAACGTATGTCGCCATTGGCTCATGTTGATAAAATCAAAGCACCTTTAATGATTATTCAAGGTGCCAAAGACCCACGTGTTGTTAAGCAGCATGCAACAGATTTAAGAGATGCACTTGAAGAACGTGGTATTACCTTAAGCGATGATGAATGGATCATGAAAGAAAATGAAGGTCATGGATTTAGTAAAGAAGAAAATAAAATAGAGCTTTACACCAAGATGGAAAAATTTTTAGCAAAACATTTAAAGTAAATAATAGTTAAAATATAATTATTAAAAACAAAGGGTAGAAAGTACCCTTTGTTTTTAATTTCTTAAATCGATATACTTTTATCTGTTGACTTAACTATGCTCGCGTATTGAGTGCACCAAACCTCCCCCAGTATAATGCTTGCCCTATTGTAACTACTCAGGGCTATCGGTTGATAGCTTGTTTTAATTCAAGGCTGGATAAATGGCTTACCGTTAAATAGATCAATCAGTGCATCGAGTATATTGATGCCTTGCTTTTTCACCGTAGACAAATAACTTCTTATTGAGCTAAAAGTATCACCACCACCTTCCGATCAGTAACAGCCTGATGTTTTTTGCTTTAATTTGGCCATTCTTATGTCTCGCTCTGCCAAGTTATTATCAAATGACAGCATAAAATTAGCCATAAATACGAGCATTTGACTTTTATATTCAATTAATCGATTAAGCAAGTTGTGACTTTTATGTTTTTTGACTCACCCACGCTTTTTCTGCTCTGGCTTAGTTAAAATAGGAATTTCTTGTTTGGCTTCAAATAAAATTCCATCATAATAATGCTCAAATCCCAATATTTGTTGTGGGGTTAGGCTTTTTTATCCGCCACAAATAGCTTCATCAACAGCATTTTTAATACCTAACCTGAGATCTGCTTAAGAAGACTCTTTTTTAGATCGACATTAATCCAAATTCACTCGGTGATAACTTAATACGTGGCTTTTTTTAAAAAGCAATAAGCCACTATGCCTGAAATGACATTCAACATAAAACCTGCCTCACTACGATGTCGACTATATTCTATTTGTGAAATGTTTTTAAGTTGATCATTTATCGTTTCAATAATGTATCTCTTTGATAACATTGCCCTATCAAATACAGACATTGCCTTAGCTTTCATATTTTTACGAACAGTAGTGACTAAATCAACATCATGTGCCGCTAACTTCTCATTAAGCTTTTTACCGATATATCCTTTGTCCGCATAAAGCTTCCCGTAGAGGTTTTTACATAACTCTGGAATAGGCGTTCTATCGTTTGTATTACCTGGTGTTATGTTCAGAGAAATAATTTCCCCTACATGGTTAATCAATAAATGTAGCTTGAAACCTGACGAATCCCCTCTAAATTTAATTAAAAATATATTGCTAGGGGGATCGACCTTCATGGCAAAGTGTGATCAAATTACTTTGCCAAAAATAACATTTCACAGATGCCATGAAGCTCACAAATATCTACACTCACAATTAATATCATGAACTTGGATAAATAAAGTATTCGAGGGGATCCCTCATGCTTGAAACCGTAAAACCAGCCCATTGTTCTCTTCCCGCGTTTGGCAACACCATCAAAGACCTTATTGCATGGAATACGGATATTGTGGCAAACTTTTAGGCTTGTAGAGTCGACAAATACAATGCCTGTGGGCTTTCCTTTTACCATTTGAAAGTAAGCACACATAGGTACAATTAAGGACGACATTTTGTGTGAAAAACGCGTGTAACTTAACAGGTTTGAGAAATCATGTTGCCAATACTTCTGAACTAAACTAATATATAAGTTATTGAAATATCTATGGTTGATTGATTAAAAGCCATAACGATAGTCATACATTAACTCAAGGTCATCTTTGATTTGCGTCTTCGTTTTTTGTCCCGTTAGCGATTAAATTGGCCTCCCATATAGGGATAAATTTATGACAAAAATCATCGACATCAAAAAATATATCTATTAAGTTATTCATCTGCCCACCTTTGTTGCTTTCAAATCGTTTTTGGTCGAAAGTTCTGATCGCAAGGTGGGCAGTTAGTTCAATCCTTATCCAGTTTTCAGGTTACCTAACAAGCACTTTTTCATTTTTTTGCCCACGTTTGTTTGTTTGTATTGCTCTTTTACAAACGTTAATTCACGTAAATGATGGGCATTACATAAGACATGCTCACAATGATAGTGGTAGTAACTTTTACAGTGATCGTGTACAGCATATCCAAGATAATGAGTGAGAATACCCATGTCATCCATCGCATCTTTCCCACGATTTTCATGGATAAAGTAATACGTTAATTCCTCATTAGAGGCAACATGCAACCAATGGAGATTTTTATCAACGCGTAAGCCTGTTTCATCAAAGTGGTTAACGGGCTAGCCAATAAGCTTTCTTTGAGTTGTTCGGTAAATTTGTTTAAGCCATTAGCACCGCGACACAGTACATTTTTTATCGTGCCTTGGCTCAGCTTGATATTAAAAAAATCTTGGAACATTTCTTGAGTTCGTTGATATGGCAATAGTTGGTATTGATTAAAGTACGTCAGGATAGCTTGAACGTTAGTGCCGTATTGTACCCCTTTTTTAATGTTATCGGGGAAGTACGCTTTATTTCTGCGACCCACATGCTGATCATTGTTTGATTTGTGCTTGGTGCTCCGTCACTTGTAGTTCTATGGTGGGTAAATCAAAGGCTTGGCGGCGCTCTACCTCAAGCGTTTCGGTATGTGATCAATCAGCGCAACAGTGTGTACAAATCTCGACATCATAGTGTTCAATAAAATCAGGCTCAGTGACCATTCTCAACGTATGTCCTTTTTGACTTTGTTGTCCTCCAGACGTTTTAGCTGATTTTTTACGTAGGTTTTTAGGGGCAGGTTTTGAGTAACCATCACTTGATCGTGGCTTACTACTGTTTTTACTGTTTTTTGCTAGCTGCCTTTTGATGCTTTTAACTTCAGCGGTCAGTGAGTCAACTTGCTGGGTAAATGAGGTCACTTTTTGAGTGAGTGACTCAATTGTTTTAGCCTGAACACGGACAACTTCCCATTTGTTGATTAATCAACAATTGGGCGTCTTTGATATTCTTTGCTTGGAGCACATTATCAATCATTGAGCTATGATAAAGCCTTAAAAGGATCAAGCAACTAGATCCTTCAAGATCAATAAATAACTTTTATTTAGGCTGAGTAGTTACAATATATTTATTATGCCGTGTTATTTATCTGAAATGCGCGATCCCACCCGGGATCACCGCCAGGTTTTCTCCCTAAATTACGTTAATAAATTTGACTTACTACGAAGATGTTAGTAAAACATACATCTGCAAAATTTTTGTCCCTCAGCTTATTAAGCTAAGCTGAGTAATTTTGTTAGCAAAACGATACAGTTTAGTGTTAATCAAGTGGTTAACACTAAAATATAATACCGCGAGTTTTAAAGTCTCAGCTTGACAGCCTTGCTGTCATTTGGGATTATTGCTTGGTTGTATTCATAAAAAGTTACATTTTAAAAACGACAGACTTTTATATTCGTGATAACAAATATTTTGTTATTAAGATTAAAATAGCAATGGTTGGGAACTATGTCCAAAGTAAGTAAGAAAAGCCTCATCGCCACAGCGATGGTTGGCGCACTAGCACTAGCTGGTAGCAACATCGCTGCTGCTGATGCACTAACAGACCTTCAATATGCTGAAGCGAAAATCTTCAAGCAATCTGCAAAGTCACAAGCTAAAGTCAATAATATTTACGAGCAAACGCAAGAGCTTCTTGGGGAATACCGTAATACTGTTGATTCTGCTGACGTATTAGGTGGTTATAACGACCATGTACAACGTATGGTTGACGATCAAAAAAACACTCTTGTTTCTTTGCAAAGACAAATTGATAGTATCGATAAAATCAAGCAAGGTGTTGTACCATTAATGTACAAGATGATTGACTCGCTTGAAAAATTCATTGAATTAGATGTACCGATGAATCTTGTACTTCGTAAAGAGCGTGTTGCTAATTTACGTGACGTAATGGAAGATTCAAATGTAACAGTTTCTGAGCAGTTTCGTCTAGTCCTTGAAGCTTATGAAATTGAATCCGGTTACGGTACTATTTTTGCTGCGTATCAAGGCGAACTTGATTTAGGTAGTCGTACTTTAACTACTGATTTTGTCCATATGGGTCGTATTGCTCTTGTTGCACAGTCTCTTGATGCTAAACAATCTTGGTTATGGAATAATAAAAGTCGCGCATGGGAAGAGTTAGGTGATGAATATTTAAAACCTATTACTGATGCAATTCGTATGGCGAAAAAACAATTGCCAATGGATCTAACTAAATTACCAGTATTTGCAGCAGGAGCAAAATAATGAAAAAAGTTATAAATTTCTTATCCCTTGCAGCGATTATGACGGTAGGCATGGTCACAACTACACAAGCTAACTCGTTAGATGACTTGTTAAAGCAAGTAAAAGCTGATCGTGTATCTGAAGCAAAACTTGATAAAAAACGTGAAGCTGAATTTTTATCTGCTCGTAGTGATAAGCAAGCCTTATTAAATAAAGCAAAAAATGAGTTGGCGAGTCAGGAAGCGCGTAACAAACGTTTAATGAAATCCTATGCGGCAAATGAAATAACCTTAGGCCAAAAAGAAGTTGAATTAGACAATGCAACTGGCACTTTAGGTGAAATGTTTGGTGTAAGTCGTGCTGCGGCTGCCAATGCTTATGGTCAAATCAGTACTTCTATTGTTAGTGCTGAATTTCCTAATCGTGGTGCTGCACTTAGCCGTATCGCTAACTCTAAAGAAATCCCAAGTTTAAGCGATTTAGAAGAATTATGGTTTGCTTTACAAACCGAAATGACTGAATCTGGTAAGGTTTCTCGTTTCAGTGTGGAAGTAACTAAACTTGATGGTACTAAATCTACGGAAACAATCATCCGTATTGGTGCCTTTAACTTAATTTCTGAAACAGGTTTTTTAACTTATAACGATGAAGTTGGTCAAGTTCAACCTTTACCTAAGCAACCAGCAAGTTTCATTGCCGAAACAGCAGCTGATTTCTTCACTATTACTTCTGGTTATGCCCCTGTATATGTTGATCCTTCACGAGGTGCTATCTTAGCTTTAGAAACACGTAAGAAAACTGTTCAAGAATTCTTCCATGAAGGTAAAGAAGTTGGTTACGCTATCACAGTATTATTTATTGTCGGTCTTCTTATTGCTGCTGAGCGTTTAATCGTTTTAGGTGGTATGACTTCTCGCATTAAAACACAAGAGAAAAATCTTGATAAACCTAATGAAAACAACCCTTTAGGTCGTTTGCTTAAAGTTTTCTATGATAATCAAAATGTAGATGCTGAAACATTAGAATTAAAACTTGATGAAGCCATCCTTCGGGAAACGCCAAAAGTTGACCGTGGTGTTAACTTGATCAAAATGTTTGCTGCTATTGCCCCGCTTATGGGTCTATTAGGTACAGTAATCGGTATGATCATGACTTTCCAAACCATTACCTTATTTGGTACTGGTGATCCGAAAATTATGGCGGGTGATATCTCTCTGGCGCTTGTTACTACAGCATTAGGTTTGATTTGTGCATTACCACTTATCTTAATCCACTCAGTTGTTGCCGGTAAGAGTAAGTCAGTATTACAAAAACTAGACGAGCAAAGCGCCGGGTTAATTGCAGCGATTGCTGAGAAGGGGTCTAAATAATGTTATTCCTGATAGAGCTTTGGGAATCTGTCAGGGGTTTTATTGCGACTGGCGGTAACGTACTTTACGCTGTTGCCTTCGCACTCTTATTAATGTGGATACTGATGATTGAGCGCTTTTGGTTCTTAACATCAGAGTACCCAAAACTTAGAGAAAGTATTATCTCTAATTGGGAAGCTCGTACAGACACTACGTCTTGGTATGCACATCGAATTAGAGAAACTTGGATCTCCGAAGCAGCAGAATTACTCGAAAAAAATATGATTACCATTAAAACCTTAGTGGCTATGTGTCCTCTTATTGGCTTACTGGGAACAGTAACCGGTATGATTGGCGTATTTGAAGTCATGGCAGAGCAAGGTACAGGTAATCCGAGACTAATGGCCGCTGGTATATCGCAAGCAACTATTCCGACAATGGCGGGTATGGTAGCAGCGTTATCAGGTGTGTTTTTTAGTACAAGACTAGACGCTAAACTTAAACTAGCAAAGGCTAAACTGGTTGACAGTTTACCTCATCACTAGAGAGAACTAATCATGTCACGTAGAAAAATCCGTGAGGACGAAGAAGCAATGATTGATATGACACCGATGTTAGACATCGTATTTATCATGCTGATCTTCTTTATTGTAACCACATCTTTTGTTAAAGAAGCTGGTATTGAAGTAAATAAACCTAAAGCGGCGAATCAAACCAAGCAAAAAAATGCCAACATCTTTATTGCAATCAAAGAAAATGGTGAAATTTGGTTAGATAAAGGTCGAGTGGACATTGAACGTGTTGGCGCAAGAATTGAAAAATTACTTGCTGAGCAACCGACCGATGTTGTTATCATTCAAGCTGACAAAAATGCCAAACATGGTGTTGTTGTTACTGTAATGGATGCAATTAAAGACGCTGGCATAGACCGAATTTCTATCGCGGCTACGAAGGGGTAGTAATATGGTTCGCTTTTTAGGATCGATACTACTAGGTGCAGCGGTTACTTTTACCTTATTTTCTTTTATGGCATTCCTTGTTTCTACAGGAGATAGAACCAAGGACGACCAGCTAGAGACTATTATCGTAGAAGTAAATACTACGCCGCCAAAGTCGGCCGCACAACAGCGTCGTCGTGTACCGCCACCGCCGCCACCGCCGCCTAAAACGCCACCGAAGCAGCAAACTCCGGAGCCTGAAACCAACAATAATACTGATGGTTTAAACTTCAATATGCCGAGTGTACAGATGCCAAGTGCGTCAACGGGCTTGTCTGCTCCTGGAGCTGGAATGGGGCGTGATGGTGATGCTACACCAATAGTACGTATTGAACCAAAGTACCCGATTCAAGCTGCTCGAGATGGCAAAGAAGGTTACGTTATTCTTTCCTTTACTATCAACGCAATAGGTGGTGTTGAAGATGTGAAGATATTAGAATCTAAACCTAAACGTGTCTTTGATAAAGAAGCCAAACGTGCACTGAGAAAATGGAAGTACAAGCCAAAGATTGTTGATGGTAAACCTCAACGTCGTCCAGGCTTAACGGTTCAACTTGACTTCAAAATGGGAGGATAATAGTTATGTTTAATAAATTAGTGTTTAAAAACTTAAAACTTAAAAAATTATCGACTTCTCTTGTTATTGTTGCTTCACTACTTGTTGCGCAAGCTCCCTTTGTAAATTATGCAGAAGCTGCTGGTGCGGAAAAAACAGAGAAAAAGAAGCGCAAGTCACATCTTGTTGGCCCACGTGTTGGTAAGAAAGTACAAAAAGCTTTTGAAGCTTATAGTGAAGATAATATCAAAGATGCTCTAGTTATTTTATTAGATATAAGTGCTTCAAAATCTTATGACAAAGCTTATGTAGCCCGTATGATTGCGGTTATGTACGCTACGTTAGGTGATAATGAGCAAAAAACCATTGACTATCTTAAATTAGCTATAGAACCTGATCTGCTTAATGCATTAGATCATAGCTTGTCTTTAACGTTATTGGGTGACATGCAAATGCAAACCAAAGACTATAAAGGTGCGTTGAAGAGTTATTATGCTTGGATGGACTTCACTGGAGAAGAAGATGGTCAAACCTATATCAAAATTGCTAATGCCTATTACTCATTAAAGCAATTAGATAAAGTGATTGAACCAGCTGATAAAGCCATAGCTATTTTTGCTGATAAGCCTAATCAAAACCCGTATATCTTAAAAATTACGTCTTATTATGAGCGTAAAAAGTATAATGAAGCTGTTAAGGTTTTAGAGACAGTAATACAACTTTTTCCGGAAAATAAACAGTGGTGGACACAATTACCAATGTTTTATTTACTCATCGAGGATTATGATAAAGCTGTACAAACACTAGACTTAGCTTATAAACTTGGTCACTTGAATAAAGAAGCTCAGATAAAGACACTAGCAAGTTTATACTCACAATCTGAAGCGCCTTATAAGGCTGCTCTGTTGTTAGAAAAACATATTGCTTTGGGTCAAGTTAAACGTGACGATAATAATATCGCTACTTTAGCTAATGCCTGGCATTCTGCACAACATATCGATAAAGCAGCAAGTTATTATGGTGAATTAGCCAAAATGACCAATAAGGCTAAACATTATCGTAAACAAGGTATGTTGTTAAAACAAGATGAGCAGTTTGCTAAAGCTATTGTTGCTTTGAATAAAGCTCTTGAATTAGGTGTTTCTAATCAAGGCCAAATTCATAACAATATTGCTCAATCGTATTTTTATCTTGAGAAGTACAAGCAAGCATATGCAGCTATTCTAAAAGCGATGAAACACCCAGGTGCACGTAGAAATGCCAAGGGTTGGAAAAACTTTATTGTTGAAACAGCTAAGAGAAAAAAGGTTAGCATTTAATTTAAACGCTTAGCGTTAAGTTACATAGTGCGACTAAAAACCAGCATATCTTTTATTGATACGGCTGGTTTTTTTATGATTGATTTTTGAGATAATAACAATAAAAAATTGAAATATTTAATTAGCCACACAGGTCTATGTAAAAAGTCATATAAATAAATCTCAATAATATGAGAACACCTAAATACAAGTCTAAATTAAAGGAAAAAAATTATGAATATAGTTAAGACATCATCACTAGCAGCGGTACTTGGCTTACTTACCTTTAGCCTTTTTGCTAGTAATGTAGCAAAAGCAGAGACAAACCCTTTTGCCGCAAATGAATTAGTAACCATTGCTGCAGATCACGCTGAGGGTAAATGTGGTGAAGGTAAGATGAAAGGCCATAGCAAGGGTAAATGTGGCGAAGGTAAAATGAAAGACCACAGCAAGGCTAAATGTGGCGAAGGTAAAATGAAAGACCACAGTAAGGGTAAATGCGGAGAAGGTAAAATGAAAGACCATAGCAAGGGTAAATGCGGCGAAGGTAAAATGAACGCGGCTAAAAAAGGCAAGTGCGGTGAAGGTAAATGTGGTGAAGGGAAAATGAAAGACAAAAATAAAAAGTGTGGTGGTTAAACACTAACTTATGTTCAGTTAAGCAATAAAACGGGTTAGTAGCCGTTTTTTGTCGTTGTTAGGCCCGCCGGTTCACCATAATATTCTTAGTAAGTAAGTTGGTGCATATATGGCTATACTGTAATAAGTGCACTTAATGTATCGAGGTTTATATGAATATTTCAACCAGACTTACCCGTTACTTGAATAAAAAAAGTATTCCCTACCAAGAAGTTGACCACTTTCACAGTAATAGCTCTATAGGCACTGCCATCACGGCAAACATATCATTAAAACAAATAGCCAAGGCTGTGTTGTTAAAAAACCACGAAGACAAAAAATTAATGGCGATATTACCCGCGGCTGATAAAATTAATCTGTCAGTACTGAATGAAAATTTACATGGTAGTTATCAATTAATGAAGGAGCACGAAGTCTATCAAGTTTTCGCTGATTGTAATCAGGGTGCAGTGCCGCCTGCAGCTGACGCTTATCATCTGAGTATGGTTTGTGAACAAGAGTTAACTCAACTAGCAAAAGTTTACCTAGAAGCTGGGGATCATGAAACGCTACTTTGTGTTAATCAGCAAGACTTTAAAACATTAATGACGTCTGGTAAACAACTACACTTTAGCCGAGAAGTATTTCACTAACATATAGTTTGCTATTAGCCTTAGTGTGTATAATAGCCTTCTTATGCTTATGTACTGGATTTCACCGTGAACAATAATGATATTTTGCGCCGCTTGCGTTATACCTTTAACTTTAATGATAAACAAATGGTAGCGATCTTTGCCTCTGCCGGTGAGGAAGTTAATCGTGAACAAGTAAGTCAATGGCTGAAAAAAGACGATGATAGCGACTTTGTTGCTCTATTTGATACCAAGTTAGCGGTGTTTTTAAATGGTTTTATCAATGAAAAACGTGGTAAAAAGCCAGGTGCTCAGGCCATACCCGAAAAGCGTCTATCTAATAATATTATTTTAACAAAACTTAAAATTGCACTTAATTTACAAGCCGAGCAAATAATTTCTCTACTCAGTGAAGTAGACTTTCGCCTTAGCAAGCCTGAGTTAAGTGCATTTTCCCGTAAAGTGGATCATAAACATTATCGAGAATGTAAAGATCAAGTTTTACGAAACCTGTTACAGGCTATTGATAAAAAATATCATGTTGAAAGAAGTAAAAAAATTGCTAGCCCTACTGATAGTCAAACCAAAGCAAGAAATGATAAAGGCAATTATGCTAAGAAAAAACAAAACAAAACACCACCCTCATCGCCATGGGTAGAAGGAGCTAGACCAAATGCAAGTAGTGTCTATGTTAACCCTAATAGTACAACTAGCCCTAAACGCCAGCGTCTAAAACTGGCCAAGTAAATAACAACTTGGCAAGAAATTATACATTAGTGCTAAGTTGACGTTACATTTGAATACATGTTGTATCATAATTTATCTAAGATAACCCTATATACTGCAATAATTATAGGGTAAGATCCGCGCCAAATTAGCTCTTACTGTCTAAAAATTGTATATGAATATATTAGTTGTTGATGATAAAAAAGCGGTTCAAGATATGCTAATAGACTTGCTCATTTCACAGGGGCATATTGTTGATAAAGCTGTTAATGGCTTAGATGCACTAGGGAAAGCGCAACAAGGTAACTACCAACTTTTTGTTATCGACCATTTAATGCCGTTGATGAATGGTTTACAGCTCACAAAAAATCTAAAGAAAATCCCTGAGTTTGCTGAGACAAAAATTATTTTTATGACTACTCAGGGTATTGATAGTCTTAAAAACTTGCCAGAATACTCACTCTTTGATAAAACTATTGATAAGCCAATTAATAAGGATAAATTCCTTGCGGTGTTATCTGAACTCACTGATTCGAGCTTTGAATGCGAAGCCTTGCAAGTTAATTCATAATATTGCTTAAGCTAGCGTTTTATCACTGTAAAAATTAGCAGAATTGCTTTATGATTTGCTTATCTATTTATTACTATTACAGAGAGCCAATCTAAGGCTTTCTGCTTTGCTATCATGAATAAATCCCAACAGCAGCAGTTGCTTAATGCGATACATACTGTGCCAGATTACCCCGTTAAAGGCATCATGTTTCGCGATGTCACCAGTATATTAGAAGATGCACAAGCTTTTTCATTAACAATTTCACTCTTAGCTGAGGCCTATAAAAATAAAGGCTTTACCAAGGTGGTTGGTACTGAAGCTCGAGGATTCCTCTTTGGTGCACCTTTAGCCTTAGCTTTAGAAATAGGCTTTATACCCGTAAGAAAACCGGGAAAATTACCTCGTGATACCTATGCACAGGCTTATAAATTAGAGTATGGTGAAGATGTCTTAGAGATTCACCAAGATGCATTAAATTCTGCAGACAAGGTGCTGATCATTGATGATTTATTAGCCACAGGTGGTACCATAGAGGCAACAACTAAATTGATCCGACGCTTAGGTGCGAAAGTACAAGACGCAGGCTTTGTCATTTCTTTACCCGATTTAGGTGGCGAAAAACGCCTTGCAGAGCTTAACATTACCCCTTATTCGCTTATTCAGTATCAAGGTGAATAATTTGTCACCGCATCAAAAAGTAATTTAATATGAGTTATCAAGTTTTAGCGAGAAAATGGCGACCTAAAAACTTTCAAGAATTGATAGGGCAAGAGCATGTGGTCAATGTGCTTGCCAATGCTTTATCTCAACAGCGCTTGCATCATGCCTATCTTTTTACCGGCACTCGAGGTGTCGGTAAAACCACAATTGCCCGAATTTTTGCTAAAAGTCTTAATTGTGAAATTGGCATTACAGCTAAGCCTTGTGGCGAATGTGATGCCTGTATCGATATAGATCAAGGTCGCTTTGTTGACCTGTTAGAAATTGATGCCGCGTCTAAAACTAAAGTAGATGATACTCGAGAAATTCTTGATAATGTGCAATATGCTCCAAGCCGAGGACGCTTTAAGGTTTACTTGATAGATGAAGTACATATGCTATCACGTCATAGTTTTAATGCCTTGTTAAAAACCTTAGAAGAGCCGCCGGAGCATGTTAAATTTATTTTAGCAACTACTGATCCACAAAAACTGCCTGTTACCGTGTTATCACGTTGTTTGCAGTTTCATTTAAAAGCCTTAACCGTTAAACAAATTGAAGAAAAACTGGCTGAGATCTTATCTAAAGAGCAAGTAACTTATGAGCAAGGCTGCCTAACTTTACTCGCTAAAGCCGCTCGTGGCAGCATGCGCGATTCATTGAGTTTAACGGACCAAGCTATTGCTCAAGGGCAAGGAAATATTAGCTTAGCTAATATTCAACAGATGCTCGGTGGTATCGATCAAAACTGGGTTTATCAGCTGGTCGTCGCTTTACTAAAACAAGACAGCCAAGCGTTAATGGCGTTATCACAAGAAATTGCTTCTTATGCGCCAAGCTATAGCCGCTTATTTGCCGAATTAATTCAACTATTTCATCAAATAGCATTGCTGCAAATAGTTGATCAGCATTTCGATTTACCCGCTGACTTATTAACTTTATTGAAAAAGTTTAGTCAAGCTATGTCTGCTGAAGATGTGCAACTGTATTACCAAATAAGCCTCAATGGTCGCAAAGATTTACCCTATGCTTTTGATGAGCAAGCTGCTTTTGATATGACCTTATTGCGTTTAATTGCTTTTAAACCAATGCAAAAACCACCGCTTAGCAGTGAAGCAATTGTCGCTACTAATGTCTATGCCAATGAAGCTAGCCCCAACGAGGTTAACTTTAATGATGTTGCATTAGCAAAAACCGCTCAAATACCGCCAAGTACTGCTGCTTTAGACCAAAAGCCAGTAGTTGCCACTACCACGGAAACTGCAGTGGTCGATACTCAATCCGAGCCTATGGTTAACCCGGAAGTTATTGAGCCTTTTATTACTCAGGATAACATTCAACAAAATGAATTGAATGAACAAATGCTCGCCATTGAGCAACAAGCCGACGATTTTAGCAATAGCGACAGGGCAATGTCACACCAAGCTGCTGGTATGCCAAGCGAAGCAGTAGGTATTCCAGAGCAAGCTGCTGGTATGCCAAGCGAAGCAGTAGGTATTCCAGATCAAGCTGCTGGTATGCCAAGCGAAGCAGTCGGTATTCCAGAGCAAGCTGCTAGTATTCCAAGCGAAGCAGCTGTTATTCCAGATGAAATAGCCGCTATTGCTGAGCCAACAACATCAATAGTCAAGAGTAACGAGCAACAAAAGCCAACTCCTCTTGTTAATCAACAAGACGGCCAGCTTAGTATTGATAGCCCAGTAGCCTCAGTGCTGGCAACACGAAATATGTTACGCAGTCGCAAGAAAGAGCTGGAGAAGCATGCAAAAAAGCCAAGTGACGCAGCTCTGCGTCAATCTAGTAACCTAGATAGTAGTAAAGGTAGCGCTATAGCAGCACCTGTTGAGTCACAAGTGGCAGCAACGGCAAGTGCTGTTATAGTGCCAGAGCCGGAAGCTCCGTTTCATCAAGATAACATTAATCCTGCGACCATAACTAAAGCAAACCAAGTCGATAAATGGGCGCATATGATTGACTCTATGCAGCTCACCGCCCGTATTCGGCAATTAGCGATACATGCTACCATCAGTGAAGACTCTACTGATGATAACTTGATCTTACTATTAAATCAGGCAACCAGGCATTTAAAAACCGATGTTGCTCAGCAACAATTGCAAAGCTATATTTGTCAGTTTTTATCTCGTCAAGTTACCGTAACACTAAATATCGTTGAAGAGACGGTGGCCGACCCTTATCAAATTCAAGTGCAAATTAACGACAAACGACTTGATTATGTTAAAGCTCTATTAAAAGAAGATGCTGTGGTGATTGCCTTGCAAGATACTTTTCAGGCTAGCTTGAATGAAGAGAGCATTGCGCCACGTTAACTCAAACTCTGCGCTGAAATAGACTTTACCCCAGAGTATTTAATCACTTCATTTACATTCAAAACTTGCTGTCTTTCAGGTAAAATAAGACAATCAATGTAAAAATAGTCAACCTAGTAATATCGGAGAAAATATCATGATGAAAGGCGGAATGGGCAACTTAATGAAACAAGCCCAACAAATGCAGGCCAAAATGGCTAAAGCGCAAGAAGAGCTGGCAAAAATGGAAGTTGTTGGTGAAGCAGGTGCTGGCATGGTTAAAGTAACTATGACCGGTAGTCACAGTGTTCGTCGTGTTGAGCTTGATGACAGTTTAATGGACGATGATAAAGACATGATTGAAGACTTACTTGCTGCAGCGGTAAATGATGCGGTACGTCGTGTTGAAGAGCAAAATAAAGATAAGATGGGCGCACTTACTGGCGGGATGCAATTACCACCAGGTATGAAAATGCCGTTTTAGGCTGCTTTCGAAGCCAGATTATTTTCAAACTGGCGTTTTTAAAGCAGGTGTATTTTGAATAATAAAAGCTCAAGAGATTCTTGAGCTTTTTTTTGCCTGCTATTTTCGGTAAATTATGGGCAAACCTGGTTAAGATAAGCGGCAGCACCGAGTAAACCTGGTTGGCTTTCGGTGATGATGTAAGTCGGCGTTTGTTTGTTTAAATACGACATACGACCTTTAGTTTCAAACCTTGCTCTAAACTCACTATTTTTTAAATAATCGACAAACCTCGGCACTATACCACCCGCAATATATACGCCACCAATCGAGCCTGTGGTTAAGGCTAGGTTACCGGCAAAGCTGCCTAAAATTTTACAAAACTGTGATAAAGCCTGTGTGCTTATCGGGCAGTTGCCATTTAATGCTTGTGCACTAATATCTTTAGCCGTTAGTTTAGTCGCTGCAGGGGCTTTGTCATCAGCCATAATAACCGTTAATGCGTGATATATTTGCTCTAAGCCGTAACCAGAGAGTAGCTGTTCATAAGAAATGCGATTTTTTGTCGTTTTTAATTGTGCAAATATTTTAACATCAAGTTCATCGACAGGGGCAAAGTCGATATGACCTCCTTCGCCACCTAAACAGTGCCAGTGATTATTAATGTTCACTAAATTAGCAACCCCCAGCCCTGTTCCCGGACCACAGACAGCTATTGGTTGGTTCTTCACTGCTTCTCCGCCGCCAATTTTTATCTTTTGCTTATCATTCAATAAAGGAATGGCCATAGCGATTGCGGTGTAATCATTTATTAGCGTTAAGCTATTTAACTTAAGCTCTGTTTTTAGCTGTTTTTGTGAAAACTGCCAGGGCAAGTTGGTCATGGCGATAGCATCGCTATCAACTGGGCAGGCTATGGCTAAACAAGCATTTACACGAGTGTTAAGTAGTTTTTTTTCGGTCAAGTATTGATAAATTACCGTACTTAAGTGGGGAAACTGCTGACACTGATATGTTTCAATTTCGTTGAGATTATTATTCTGATCAGTAATTGCTAACCTGATATTTGTACCGCCAATATCAGCAACTAGATTTATTACTTGCCTATCTTGTGAATTCATCATCTTTTGTCTTGCTTCTCGTTCAAAGGTGTTTATTTTTTCAGTGTCGCTAGTAACTGCACTAGCTTTTGCAAATAAGGGAATCTCTAGTAATAAGTGTTGGTTCAAAAGAGTGGGTAATTGACATATTCTTTTGTTTATAAATATTTTTTAACACTAACTTTGCTGCCATGGTGCCCATTAAGTTTACTGGATTATCTATGGTAGTCAGTTTCGGGTAGGTATGTCGTGCAAAAATGATATTATCAAAGCCTATTATCGATAGATCTTTAGGTAAGGAAAACCCTCGCTCTCTGGCATAAGTAATTGCCCCTGAAGCCATCTCATCATTGGCACAAATCAATGCACTAAACTCCTGTTTACTATCAAGAAAATGCTTTAAACCGTCACTGCCACCGGTCTCTTTAAAGTCGCCTTCAAAATATAGCGTGTCACTAAAAGGGATATTACTTTCTGCTAATGCTCGTTTATGACCCGCTAATCTGTCTTTTGCATCGGCTTTAAATTGCGGTCCAGCGATATAGGCAATAGTTGAGTGTCCTTGCGCTATTACTGACTGGGTGGCAAGGTAGCCACCTAATTCATTATCTAAGCTAATACAGTGGTCATTTAAACCTTCAACTAATCGACTCATAAAATAAACAGGCATTTTTCCTTTGCATAAATCAATTAGGTAAGCATCACTGACCGCCTCAACGTGTAAGATAATGGCATCACAATTTCGGCTAATCAAAAACTCAATACCGTCTTTTTCTTTATCTTCCTCACTGTGTCCCGTAGTAATAATAACGTGTTTGCCGGCGGCTCTTAATTCAGATTCTATGCCAGCCATCATTTGACCAAAGAAGGGGCCATGTAACTCTGAAACTAAGATGCCGACACTATTGCTTATATTTGATGCGAGTGACTGGGCAATAGAATTAGGGCGATAACCGAGTTCAGCCATTGCGTCCAAAACTTTCTGACG
The DNA here is from genome assembly GCF_001444365.1 of Colwellia sp. MT41. Classification (NCBI taxonomy): domain Bacteria; kingdom Pseudomonadati; phylum Pseudomonadota; class Gammaproteobacteria; order Alteromonadales; family Colwelliaceae; genus Colwellia; species Colwellia sp. MT41. The sequence goes on along the minus strand of NZ_CP013145.1, from coordinate 3,033,463 downwards.
TGTTTTATCGCTGACTCGTGGGTTTTTATTTATCACACGAGAAACCGTTGCTAAAGAAACGCCAGCAAGTTTTGAAACTTCGTATATAGTGGCCATGATATTCCTAAGTTGGCAATTTTAGTGGTAAATACTTTGAATTTTAACGGTTTAATTCTAACATGTTTGCCAATATGTTAACTAGTAGCAGTCTTTAATTGTGCTTGTATTTTAACTACTTGCTGTTCTGTTAAGGTGTATTTTCGCATTACCCAAGCAACAGCAAATGAGCCTAACGCCAGTAAAACGGTAAAGGATAATAGTATACCCTGTTTAGTCGCTTCGGTTTGTTCAACATCTGGTTGCTGATATTATTTGTAAGGCAATATAGGCTTTAATTTTACAGACTCGTTTTGCCAGCGGTTGAGCAACGGCGCAACCTATCATACTGGCAATAGCCCCTAAGGTTAAAAAGGAAGTAATTAAGTCTTCACGACCAAGAAAACACTTCACGTAATAAATGGCTAGGGTGAATCGTAAAACTTGCCCCACCTAGTTTTAGTATTATCGGCAATATTACCCATCAGTGGGTCAGTTACCGCATCGATAAGTCGGACCAATAAAAACATGGTGCCAACTGCAGCAGGTGATAAACCCATGACATCAGTATAAAACAGTAATAAAAACATCATTACCGTTTGGAAAATAATATTACTGGCGGTATCACCTAAACCATAAGCTATTTTTCTCTAACACTAATCATGGCTACAAAACTTTGTTTTCTTTTGTTGTCGTTTTAAACAGCGAACTTTATGTTTTAGTGGCGCTGTTGAAAATTACTAAGTGGCGACTAAATCGGCTCTACGTTGCCTTAGTTCATCACCAATTTGCTGATTTTGCTTACAGGTTAAGGGGTAAAAAACCATCAAAGCAGCACCAGCAAAAGCAAAAGCAGCGGGTATCCAACTCATCAGTAATTGCATGCCAGGCAAGGATGCTTCGATAGTCGCTTTGTCCATACCATCATAGCCATAGCTAGCCAGCACCACCAAGACCAGAGCGCCAGCAAAACCGCCACCGGTTTTTTGGACAAAGGTGCCAGCAGAATAGATCAAGCCAGTAGCTCGGCGACCATTTTTCCATTCAGAATAATCTGCAGAATCACCCAACATGGTAAAAAATAAGGTTGGCATTATGGCGGCAAAAAATTCAGCACTACAACCTAAGATGAAAATAGCAGTGATATTCCCCTGAGGTACCCAATAGAAAGCGGCGGTTAAGACCCCACTAATCATAAGTGAGACAATAAACAACTTGCGTTTTCCTAACATTTTAGCTAAAAAATTAGTACATAAGGCGCCTAATATCGACACCAGTAATAGTGCGATGAAGTACTTACCAACCATGAGGTCATCGCCTACTTGGTATTTGAAATAATAGGCAATGGTACCGTATTTAATGCCGTTATACATCATGGTTAAAAAGCCCATGCCTAATAGTATCAACCAAGGTTTATTGGTCAGTAGGTCAACCATATCACGTTGACTACCACTCATATCTTTCGGTGTATTGTTGATTAAACGCCTAATCAATAGCCATATAGAAGTCATGATGATGACAAAGAATATACCGCTATATATATTGCGGTAATAGAAAAATAAGCTCATAGCTAATAACGGTAAAATGATAAAAGGTAAGTTTTTACTTAAATCAAATAGCTCGGCTTTTAAGTTGCTTGATTGATCAACGACTGTTGTTACCCGTTCTTTGGTGGTGGCAAACGTTATCACCATAAGGGCAATTAAAATACCAGCAAACAAATACATACTATATTGATAACCTAAGGCATCGTTGCCGTCGCCAAAGTAGGCCACCAAGTCAGGTAAAAAGCCCATCACCAGTAAACCACCAGCAAAAGCGCCAGCAAAACGAAAGCCAGATAAACTAGTGCGTTCGGTGTCACTTGCCGTCATTACGCCCATTAAAGCGGAATAGGGCACGTTATTTACCGTGTAGGCAAGCGTTAAACCTATATAGGTAATATAAGCGTAGATGAGTTTATTGCTATCAGATAAATCAGGGGTGGTGAAACATAACACCATAAATAAGGCTAAAAAGGGTGTCGACCATAAAATCCACGGGCGAAACTTACCCCAGCGGGTATTAGTGCGATCGGCAATCATGCCCATAATTATATCGGTAACACCATCAGACAAACGCACCACTAAAAACAGCATGGCGGCGGCGGCTGCGGTTAAACCAAAAGTGTCAGTATAAAACACGGCTAAGTAAGCTAAAGCGCCGCGCCAAACTAAATTAGCAGCAGCATCGCCCGTGGCGTAGCCTACTTTTTCATAAAAGGGGATTTTAGTCATTTGTTTTCCTATCATTTAGCTTCACATCATTCAGGCAAAAAAACGGATTATCTATTTTTTATCTATTACTTATTAGGGCTTTATAGGCAAGTCCGCTGGCTTTAATGGTTCTTACTTGTGTGTCGTAATCGACATAAACAATGCCGAAGCGTTTTAAATAACCTTCCGCCCATTCAAAATTGTCCATTAAACTCCAGGCAAAATAGCCACTTACTTGTACACCTTGCTCAATAGCGTCATGCACTGCATTAAGGTGACTTTGATAATAATCAATCCTGTCTATATCATTTACCACACCGTCGACCAGTCTATCAGCCATTGCTGCACCGTTTTCCGTGATGTAGATGGGCGGCAATGAGTACTTGTCATTGAGTGAAACCAATAACTCAGTAAAAGCTTGTGGATAAATCTCCCAACCTATATCGGTATGAGGCTCTGGAGGATCTATTTGCAAGAAGTGTTCATCTGCATCGGCACGGTAAATCGCACGAGTATAGAAATTGACCCCTAAAAAGTCAGTAGGGTGGGCTATGATTGCCATATCACCCTCATGTATTTCAGGTTGATGAGCCGTGGGTAGTTGCGCCATAATTTCAGGATACTCACCGTCAAATATTGGCTTGATATACCACTGGTTAAAATAATCATCAGCAAAGGCTGTTGCTTTTACATCGGCTAGCGATGTCGATTCAGGGTAACCAGGGGTAAAGTTTAACACTATACCATTTTGGCTGTTTGGGCTGTTTTTTACCAGTACTTGCATAGCTAAACCATGGGCAAGTAAAAGATGATGAGCGGCTTTCTTACCAAATTCTTTACCAACAATGCCGGGTGCATGGACGCCAGCTTCATAACCTAAAAAGGCACTACAAAAAGGTTCGTTCAGCGTAGCATACGAATAAACCCTATCGCCAAATGCTAGACTAATTTTATCGGCATAATCTCTAAATTTATAAGCGGTTGCTCTATTTAACCAGCCACCTTCATCTTCAAGGTATTGAGGTAGATCCCAATGATAAAGTGTGACAAAGGCTTTAATATTTTTAGATTTTAAGCTATCTAAAATATTAAGGTAATAATCGACCCCGGCTGGGTTTAGTTCACCAGATTCGTTGATTACCCGCGGCCAAGAAATAGATAAACGATAGGCATCAACGCCTAAAGAGGCAATTAATTCCACATCTTGTTGCCAAAGGTTGTAATGATCACAGGCAATATCGCCATTTGAGCCATCAACGACTTTACCGGGGGTATCACAAAATGTGTCCCAAATACAGGGTAGACGATTATTTGCTCCGCCTTCTATTTGAAACGAAGCCGTTGCGACACCATAAATGAAATCTTTTGAAAGCATTTCAGATTGAGCGGGTAAAGTAAGTTTGACAGTCATTAACTATATACCTATTTATTTAAGCCAAATTAGTTTGGCGATTATCTAAATTTATTTTTATGTCAGCGGTTATAAAAAAGGTTGAAAAAAGTAACTAGATGTTCTTTAATGTCCATGTAAGCGCTTACATTTAGATTAGAGCTTTATAAGACTTAGGTCAACCACTTTCATGATATTTCAATTTTAACGCCGATATGTCATTGAAAGTAATAAGTTTATGATTTTATTTGCGCCTAGTTGTTTGATAATAAATTAAGTAATAAAACAAAATAAATTAAAATGAGGGAAATATGTCAATGCATTCAAATTCAGGTACTTTCAATCAGGTGAGTGATGTGCCGCAAAACAATAACTTTTCTTTTGCACTAACGTCATTAACGTCATTATTTTTTATGTGGGGATTTATTACCTGTTTAAATGATATTTTAATTCCGCATTTAAAAGGTGTTTTTGATTTATCTTATAGTCAGGCCATGTTAGTTCAGTTTTGTTTCTTTGGTGCTTATTTTCTTGTTTCACTGCCCGCCGGCGCAATAGTTAAAAAGCTTGGCTACCAGAAGGGCATTGTTTTAGGGCTAATTATTGCTGCCATTGGTTGCTTATGTTTTTACCCCGCAGCCTCTATGCACAGCTACCCTGTTTTCTTAATGGCACTATTTATACTTGCCAGTGGCATTACCTTGTTGCAAGTATCAGCTAATCCTTATGTAAGCATGCTGGGTGAGGCTAAAACGGCTTCATCTCGTTTAACCATGACTCAAGCTTTTAATGCCTTAGGTACTACCATAGCGCCATTTTTTGGCGCCTTGTTGATTTTAAATGAAGCAGCGGATGCACTATCTGCACAAGGGTCTGCAGAAGCAGTACAAATGCCTTATGTTTTTCTTGCCGCTATGTTGTTACTGCTGGCCGCAATTTTTGCTTGGATAAAGCTACCTAACGTGTCACCCGTTGAGGAAGAAGAAAAAAGCCAAGATGAAGAGAGTGGTAGTGCGTGGCAATATCGTCATTTGGTACTCGGCGCTGTTGGCATCTTCGTTTATGTTGGTGCTGAAGTATCCATTGGTAGCTTTTTAGTCAGCTTCTTTGCTGACCCTAATATTGCTGGTCTAGAAGAATCGCAAGCGGCAAAATATATCGCCTATTATTGGGGCGGTGCCATGGTGGGGCGTTTTATCGGTGCAGCCGTTATGCAAAAAATAGCTGCAGGCAAAGCGTTATGCTTTAACGCAACACTGGCCGTTATACTGATTTTAGTGGCTGTTTTCTCATCGGGTACACTTGCCATGGTGGCAATTTTACTGGTTGGTTTATGTAATTCAATTATATTCCCAACAATTTTCAGTTTAGCCATCCAAGGCTTAGGTAAACATACCAGTCAAGCTTCAGGTATTTTATGCTTAGCGATTGTTGGCGGAGCCATTATTCCTCTTGCTCAAGGGCTACTTGCTGACAGTGTTGGTGTACAACCGGCGTTTCTCTTACCTATATTTTGCTATTTCTTTATCGCCTATTACGGTCTATCCGGCAGTAAAGTAAAAGACATTGCCAAATAAGAGTGGCTTATCACCACGTTCTAGCAATTAATATGAATAAGAAGTAACACTATGACAAATGAAAAATTTATTGATAATAAGCTAAAAAGTAAAAGGTTAAGAAGCCAAGCGTTAAATAGTAATAAGCTTAAAACCAGCATACTATGCTTGGCTATTTCTTCACTACTTGTTGGCTGTAATGGCAATAAGCAAGAATCAGTAGCGGAGATAAAGCCTGAGCAAAGCGCTGCGTCTTCATCGCTAGCAAAAACGTCAGCCAATATTAGTATTTGGCCAAAACTTGATATAGCCGTTAAAACGAATGCTGATATTGAAAGAAAAGTAGCATCCTTACTCGCGACAATGACACTTGAGCAAAAAATTGCGCAAATGATCCAACCAGAAATACGAGATATCACGGTTGAAGATATGCGTAAATATGGCTTTGGTTCATATTTAAATGGTGGTGGTGCTTTTCCTAATAATGATAAACATGCTACACCAAGTGATTGGGTCAATTTAGCTGAAGCCATGTACCAAGCATCAATCGATGATAGTTTAGACGGTAATAGCATCCCAACAATGTGGGGCACAGATGCGGTGCACGGACATAATAATGTTATTGGTGCTACCTTGTTTCCTCATAACATCGGCTTAGGGGCAGCTAATAACCCTGATTTGATTGAAAAAATCGCTGCAATCACCGCAATAGAAGTGAGGGTCACGGGTATTGATTGGGTTTTTGCACCTACGGTTGCCGTCGTGCGCGATGATCGTTGGGGCAGAACCTATGAAGGTTACTCTGAAGATCCAGAGATTGTTAGAGCATACTCTGCTGCCATAGTAAAAGGTTTGCAGGGTGCTGCGGACAAAGACTTCCTTGGTGACAATCGTGTTATTAGTACCATAAAACACTTTATCGGTGACGGTGGTACCGATGGCGGCGACGATCAAGGCAACAACCTTTCAGCAGAGCAGGCGTTACTCGATATTCATGGTCAAGGTTACGTTGGCGGTTTATCGGCTGGCGCTCAATCAGTTATGGCATCTTTCAATAGCTGGCACGGTAGCAAGATTCATGGCAATAAATACCTAATAACGGATGTATTGAAAGGGAAAATGGGCTTTGATGGTTTTGTTGTTGGTGACTGGAATGGTCATGGGCAAGTTAAAGGTTGTTCAAACGAAAGCTGTCCACAAGCGGTAAATGCCGGCCTAGATATTTTTATGGTGCCAACGGATGCTTGGCGGCCACTTTATGAAAATACTATCAAGCAAGTTAAAAGTGGTGAAATTGCACAAACTCGTATTGATGATGCGGTCAGTCGAATTTTACGGGTTAAATTTAGAGCAGGGCTCTTTGATAAACCAAGCCCAGTAAATAGAGCTTTATCAGGGAAAATACATTTAATTGGCGCTATTGAGCACAGAGAAGTTGCCCGGCAAGCGGTAAGAGAGTCGTTAGTGCTATTGAAAAACAAGGATAATTTATTACCCTTGTCAGCCAATCAACGGATTCTGGTTGCCGGTGATGGTGCCGATAATATTGGTAAGCAATCAGGTGGTTGGACTATTACTTGGCAAGGTACTAATAACTTTAATGATGACTTCCCCGGTGGCAGCTCTATTTATCAGGGCATTAAGCAGCAGGTTAATACTCAAGGCGGTAGTGTTGAACTCAATGTTGATGGTCACTATAACACTAAGCCTGATGTCGCAATTGTTGTTTTTGGCGAAGAACCTTATGCCGAAGGCGTAGGTGATATAGAAAATTTAGAATATCAACAAGGAGTTAAACAAGACCTTGCTTTGTTAAAACGTCTTAAAGCCGATGGTATAAAAGTTGTGTCTTTATTTATTAGTGGTCGTCCTCTGTGGGTTAATGCTGAGCTTAATGCCTCTGATGCATTTGTCGCGATATGGTTACCCGGCTCAGAAGGTGTTGCTGTAGCCGATGTGCTGTTCAGCAAAGCCAACGGTGACATTAACCATGATTTTACCGGTAAACTGTCTTATTCTTGGCCAGCAACAGCTAATCAAACTAGGGTAAATCGTTTTGATGACAATTATCAGCCATTATTGCCTTATGGTTTTGGTTTGAGTTATGGTGAACCGAATGTATTAGCCGATGATTTAGACGTTAGTACTGACAAAACTACGACAAGCTTACCAAGTATTACCCTTTTTGAAAGCTCGGTGAAATCGCCATGGAAAATGATGATTTCTGATAGTCATGCTACTAATGCTATGACCAGCAGCATTATTGAAAATAAAGCGCTTTATTTACACACTATTGATAGAAATGTGCAAGAAGATGCCAGAAGAGTGCTATTTAATGGCTCTGAAAAGGGCTTGATTGCTTTTACCAGTAGCTCTGCCACTGATCTAACACCCTATAGTAAGGCTAATTCGACCCTAGAGTTAACCGTGCGTTTGACTGAGCAGCTAAATTTAGTAATGCCGCAGGTTTATTTATCTATGAGTTGTGGTGAGCAATGCCAGGGCCAGGTCAATATAAGCAAGGAATTGTCATCGTTAAAGCTTAACCAATGGCACACCCTCAATATTGATTTACAATGTTTTGAAAAAAATGGCGCTGATATGAGTAATATTTTTAGTCCATTTTCATTGCATACAATAGCGCAATTTAGCATTGATTTTACTGATGTCTATATTAGACCTAATAACCTAGAGCAAGCTAATATTTCTTGTCAGTAATCATTAAGTCGCCGTAGGAAGTAAGTCAGCTGAATATGCTTTTTTGCTGTTCAGCTGATTTTTTATTAGTCAAATCGCTTTCATATTCGCTCATCAAACTGATAGACAGTTAAGACCGCTTGATGAGCGAATAAATTAATCAACAGCCACCTTACGCCAATCTGGCTTGTTCAGTAATACTTAATCGTCATCAATATTCCTGCGGTTAAAAGTCACATTGAGCTGTGCTGTCAGCAATAATAGAGGTTAGTTTACCCTTGTTATAGTCGTTGGCAGTATCGCGATTTTCTTTCCTTGTTGCTAAGGCTTTACCTTGCTCAGGTCGAACTGTCTCTGGTATCAAAAGGAAACTTCAAAATAAACTGAGTACCTTGGCTTAAGTGGCTAACACAATCAATAGTTCCTTTTAATGACTGAGTTACCAGGTTGAAAACAATATGCATGCCTAAGCCACTACTGCCTTTAGCACGCCTAGTGGTAAAAAATGGTTCAAATATTTTCTGTTTAACTTGCTCATTTATGCCACAGCCCGAGTCAGTATAAGTTAATAGCAGAAACGGCTCTGTTGCGGTGATTTCGATAGTAATATTCCTTTTGTTGGTATTTTCAAAGGCATGAATTACCGAGTTCATCACCAAATTGGTAATGATTTGGGTTAAAACTCCAGGGTCTCCCCAAAGCGTTATATCGTCAGCACATTTTAAGGTCAAGGTGCAGTGTTTCTTTTTTAATACTGGGTGAAGACTACTCAGTATTTTATTTGTATATTTTTTCACTTGAAATAAACGAAGGTTTTTGTCGGACTGATCAACCGCAACTAACTTGAAATTATTAATCAAATCAGCTGAACGCTGTAAATTAATTTTAATTAAATTAGTACTAAGCTTTGTTTGTTCTATGTAACGGCTAAATTCTTTACTGGATATCTGTTTCAGTATAAAGTGATTGGCAAGTTCATCTGTGGTGTCTATTAAGTGTGATACAGCGGTTATTGATATACCTAAAGGGGTATTAATTTCATGGGCGACGCCAGCAACTAACCCTCCTAATGAAGCCATTTTCTTAGATTCAATCAATGATAATTGCGCAAGGTTTAACTTGTTCAGCGAGTCTTGCAATGCTTGGTTCTTTTTCTCTAACATTGATGGGCTCGGCAAGCGAATAAAAAAAGGTAAAATAAACCATATAACAATACCGGTAGCCACCGAAGTTACTGCCGTTATTGCCTTAACGATGGCTGAAATACCATAGATTGGCTCCCATATAACCATGGCACTGATCAGATGGGATGTACCACAGGCAAGAAAAATAACTGAGCCAGCTAATAAAAAGAACCAGGGGTAAGGTAAGTCTTGTCGCTTCTTAACAAAAATGATAACCGCGGCGGTAATGGAAAAGTAAGCCAGACCGGTTAATACATCCGAAATAACCGAAGTCCATAGAATATCGGCTTGCCATAAATAACACATACCGTGCGGCATAAAGTCATTGTTATCAAAAAATGAGGGTGCAGCCATGGCTAAACCTAAAGGGGGGAGTTAGTAAGCCTAACTTTAGTAGAAAGCAGCTAAAAATCTTGTTTATCAATAAACTAAATAAAAGTTTCTAAGAAATTTTTAAATTAATACCGGCTGCAAAATTTATCTGCTCTAACTTGAAATTCCCCTATACGGCATCAGGTGTTTGGCAACGAAGCAAAGGCATTATTTGGCCACTGATATTTGTCACCTTCAGCGAAATTGGCAAATGATAAAAATGTTAAACAATCATGAAAATTGCTGAGGCTCATTTCAGGCTCATGTTTTAGACAAGCTATCAATATAAGTAAAGCAAGTAAGCTACTAATTTTCTCTGCTAACTACGCAATCCTTAATCGATAAATGCCTTGCTTAATTAAAATAATTAGTTTTAAATGAAAGCGCTTACATTGGCGTTATAATTTACGTTGTCGACCATTAAATAATGGGGCTGCAATGGCTAAGGTATTTGCTCCTGCGTGGTTAAAACGTAAGGTGTGTTCACATTACATTTTTAGTTGTGAAAATAATATCGGATAGTGCAAAACAGGCGACCTAGAGTAGCCACAACTGACCAGTATCTTAATCGGGGGAGCTATGAGTAAAGTCATTAAAAATATTGTTATCGTAGGTGGAGGCACTGCCGGTTGGTTAACCGCAGGTGTCATTGCCGCAGAGCATAATTCAAAGTCTGCATCGGGTTTGCAAGTGACTTTAATAGAGTCGCCTGAGGTGAATACTGTTGGTGTGGGAGAGGGAACTTGGCCAACCATGCGAGAAACCTTAGATAAAATCGGCATATCTGAAACTGAATTATTTAGAGAATGTGAAGCCTCATTTAAACAAGGAGCTAAATTTTCCAAGTGGGTTACCGGCGCTGAAGACGACTATTATTATCACCCGTTAGTATTACCGCAGGGTTATACCAAAACAGACCTGGTATTTCCCTGGCAGAAACATCGAGGCGAAATTTCATTTGCTGATGCCGTCAGTTATCAAGGACATCTCTGTGAACAAGGCCGTGCTCCTAAACTCATTTCAACACCTGAATATGCTGGTATAGCTAATTATGCTTATCATCTTAATGCGGTTAAATTAGCTCAGCTCTTGCAAAAACACTGTATTGAAAAACTAGGCGTTAAGCATGTTGTCGACCATGTAACTGCAATAAACTCAGCTGACAATGGTGATATTGCCTCAGTTGCAACAAAAGAGCACGGTGATATCGCAGGCGATTTATTTATTGATTGCTCAGGTTTTTCTTCAATATTATTAGGCAAGCATTTTAATGTGCCGTTTATTAGCAAAAAGCACATCTTATTTAATGATACCGCCTTGGCCGTACAAGTGCCTTATCCTGACGAAAATAGTGCTATTGCTTCCCATACTATATCAACAGCGCAAAGCTCAGGCTGGATTTGGGATATAGGTTTACCTTCAAGACGAGGGGTAGGTTATGTTTATTCAAGCGAGCATACTAATGATAAAGATGCTGAAAGTGAGTTACGCGCTTATATTGAATCTTCCATTGGCAAAGCTGAAACAGATAAACTTAAGGTAAGAAAAATAAGCTTTAATCCCGGACATAGAGAAAAATTTTGGCATAAAAACTGTGTCGCTATCGGTATGGCCTCTGGATTTTTAGAGCCACTTGAAGCTTCAGCTTTAGTCTTAGTTGAGCTAGCTGCGGCTAAAATAAGTCGCGAAATGCCCGCCACACGCGAAACCATGGACATAGTCGCCAAACGTTATAATAAACAATTCCTCTATCGTTGGCAGCGTATTATAGAGTTTTTGAAGCTGCACTATATTTTAACCAAAAGAACCGACTCTGCTTATTGGCGAGATAATTGTAATGCTGAAACCATCCCTGAAAGTCTACAAGAGTTATTAACCTTATGGAAACATCAACCGCCAGGACCACAAGACTTTCACCATGTTGAAGAGGTTTTTCCTTCGTCAAGTTGGCAATATGTGCTCTATGGTATGGGCTTTGAAACCCAAGAAAATGAAGTGTCACGCAAGTTTGTCAATGAAGAAATGGCGCATCAATTTTTTAGTGAAAATGTTCAGCTTACTAAAAAGTACCTATCGGCGTTACCCAGTAATAGAGAATTAATTGATAAAATTAAACAGTATGGTCTGCAGAAGATTTAGTTGTTTTTATGCACGTAGTTACTGGGATAAGTACGTGCACGATATTGTTTTTATGTGCAGATGAGCAATGTCAGACTAAAACTTATTCGTTACTTACTAGCACGTTAATTGAGCCGATTAGATTAGCGGCTTGAACGGCAATACTGCTCTAAAAAGCTTTGATGGGAAGGAAGGTTTGCGACCGCTTTATCAATTGTCTGTCTTATATCGCTTAAGAATTTATCGAGTTCATGTGGTTTCATAATAGCGGCAATTTGATGGTACTGCTCAGGATAGACACCTTGTCCCAACATGACTTGTGCCCATGAATCAACACGGAATAATTCGCCTTCAGCGGTGAATATACGTCCAGTTTCTTTGAATAAAGCTAGTCTTTGTTTAAGCGAGTCAGGTATTTCCATATTTTTACAGTACTGCCAAAACGGTGTGTCAGCTCGCTCAGTAGCATGGTAATGTAAAATAATAAAGTCTCTGATATGCTCAAGTTCAGTGGTCAGTTGTTGGTTATATTCGTTAACAGCGGACGGGCTTATACCCTCGAAAGGAAATAGTCGGATTAATCGTAATATACCTGACATGATCAAATGAATACTGGTTGATTCCAACGGCTCTAAGAAACCACTCGATAAACCTAAGGCAACACAGTTTTTATTCCAGCCTTTTCTGCGGCGACCCGTCTTAAACTTAATCACTCTTGGTTGCTTAATCGGCTCACCTTCAATGTTATTCATCAACAAGGTTTTGGCATCATCATCAGCCAAATATTTACTGCAAAACACTAAGCCATTACCCACTCTATGCTGTAATGGAATACGCCATTGCCAGCCACTTTCACGGGCGATAGAACGGGTATAAGGTAACGGGGCTGATACTGATTTCGTTTGTACGGCTACAGCACTGTCACAGGGTAACCAGTGTGACCAATCTTCATAACCTGTATGTAATGCTTTTTCGATAAGTAAGCCAACAAAGCCAGTACAATCAATAAATAACTGACCTTCAATAACATTGCCGTTGGCAAGTTGCAGCGATTTAATGTCACCCGTTTTGCTATCTTTGGCGACGTCGATAATTTTACCTTCTATGCGTTTAACACCATGTGCCTCGGCAAAGGTACGTAAAAATTTTGCATAAAGGCTGGCATCTAAATGATAGGAGTAATTTAAACCGCCTTTTGCAAGGGCGAATTTCTCAGCTTTAGCGGCTTGAATTTCTGGGGAATAATGTTCAAAACCGAAGTCAATGTTGTTTTGCTTGCCGTGTAACCAAAAGTGCTGAAATTCGCCCGCCCAACATTCTTTGCCGACACGGCCAAAACCGTGCATGTATTCATCATCACCCTTTTTCCAGTTTTCAAAGCTTATACCTAATTTGAACGTGGCATGGGTTGCTTTCATAAAGGCTTGTTCATTGATGCCCAGTAAACGATGAAATGCGGTTAGTGTTGGAATTGCTGCTTCACCAACACCGACAGTGCCAATTTCATCTGACTCCACTAAGGTGATATCAAAGGATTTACCTAACAACTTTGACAAGGAAGCTGCTGCCATCCAACCGGCAGTTCCGCCACCAGCAATAACTATTTTAGTAATTTTATGATTATTCATTTAAGCCTCAAAATTTTTTGCTGATGTTAGCGGGTAAACTATTGCTTGTTTTTTAAGTCTACTAATCGTTGAATATTACCCAAAGAAGCGGTAATAAAATAGGCTAGTCTTAATAAACCCGAGCTGTGCAGCTCATTCAAAGCGTCACCACTGAGCTTAGCTAGCTTTTCTTCATTAAGGGTATAATTGCCTTGCAGAGAAATTTTTTCACCATTGTTTAACTCAATATTTAAAGCAACAGCTTCAATTAAATCATTTTTTAAAAATGCTGCAAACATTTGTTGGCTTAGCTGTGAACCATCATGCAGTGTTTTTAACGATTGGTTTACTTGCACAAGATAAGGGCTAGCCTGACCATCGTCTAAAAATAGTGCCTCGCCACTTTCTTTGTTCACTCTTGGATTGTCCATATCAATGGCAACTATCGGCTGCTTAACCTTTTCGCCATTTTCTTCTTTTTCTTCAAAACCAATAATAAATGGGCCTTTATTAATCATCGCCGGGATATAGCTGGCTTGCCAACCGTTATTAATATAGAGGTTCTCTCCAGCGACTAAGCCCAGTAATACTACACTTTGAAACTGACCTGTTTCAGGGTTTTTAATAAATAGAATAGGGTAGTCACGCTGTGCTGCTTTAAATTCGTTAGGGAATATTAAAGCACTGTTAATCTTTGCTGAAAATTTGTCGTTAAAATGAGTAATAACTTTAATGTCTTTGTGATTTTTATTATCGAGAATGTCGTGATTAGCCATGAAAAAGTCCTATAGATGAATGCTTGTTTAACTTGCTTGCTTAACATTTTTTTACTGCTAGATATTCATGTTTTTAACAATTTAAGGTAATGATTTACTGTACTTAACTTTAATACTTTATAAAATGGCCTGTAGAAAAAGATCGCTTTATAAAAAATTATTTATGTTTTATCTATGTATTATTTATTATCTGCTCTAACAAGTGCCGAGTGTTTTTATTAAAGGTAAAAATAATAAACCGCTGAATTCTAAGGCTCAGCGGCTTATTTATATTTACTTATTAGGTGACTCTTAATTATTAGCTAAGAGCTTATATTCGTATAACTTAGAAAGTGTAACGAAGACCTAACTCATAACGTGCATGCCATTCTTCAGCAAAAGTTAACTGGTTGGCTGTACGACCATGTTTACGCGGGTCTTCACCAGTAATGTTAATACCTGCAAATGACATTGAAAACTGCTCAGTCACTTGATAGCCAATACTGAAATCAAGTTGTGAGTACTCTTCAGTAAACTCCGGCTCATTTGAATAAATTGCCGCATTGTTTAAGAATTCGTCACGCCAGTTATAAGCAATACGTGCTGAGAAATTATCCATTTCATATAACAATACTAAGTTAGCCGTGTCACTTAAACCAAGTAAAGCAAACTGGGTAGCTGTAGAGGCTAAATCAAAACCGATATCACCATTAACAATGGTATAGTTTGCTTGAAAACCAAAGCCACTATCGCCAAAGAAATGCTGCACCGCGAATTCCATACCATCAATTACTGCACTTTTGTTGTTCGTTGGTGATTGTGATAAAAAGCTCATTAATGGATCGTCGCTGTTAGCAAAAACATCGACTTCTTTTTCATAGTAGTTATCGGTATGACCGTCAGCATAAATTGTTTCACCTAACTGAGTCGCCGCAACTTGTGAGAACAAGGTTGTTTCGTTAACGTTAATACCAGCGGCATTTAAATCCTCAATCGCTTGTAAAGCTCTTGGGCCGGCACTTGGATCTCTTAAACCATAATAATCACCGACAATTGGTGCATTACCGATAAATTTATCAACGTCTTTTCTGAAGTAACCCGCAGAGACATAACTGGTATCGTCAAAATACCATTCTATTGAAATATCAATGTTAGTTGATTCTAAAGGTACCAGTGATGCTCTACCTTGAGTTGCCGAGCCATTTAGTTCATTAAGCACTGTTGGTGCACCAGGGCCGCCGTTAATACTTACCGCATTACTTAATTGACCATAGGTAGGACGAGCAATTGTTTGACCGAATGAAACACGGGCTTTGAGGTTCTCTGTTAAGTCAATATCAAAATCGATATTAGGTAAAAAGTGACTATAAGAGTTTGACTCACTACGCAGTTGAGCATCGACAAAAGCACCTTGATCTACGGTAAAGTCATTATTACTTACCCAGCGTACCGCGGTTGGTGCAGCAATATTAGCCGTTGAAGTAGATTTAGTATCTTCATAACGAACACCTACAGAGATGTTATAAGGCAGATCAGAGATGTAACCGGCGTAAGAGACTTTTACGTAAGCCGCGGTAACATCTTCTTGAATGCGACGGTCAGTTGCAAGGGCGGTGTCACGTGCTAAATCTAAGCCATAAATAGGCGCTGCCCAATTAGCTAATGCAATAGCGTCGCCACGGAAAGCTTGCGTCCAACCCGTGGTTTTATAGTCGTCTAAAGAGTCGTTAAAATCGATAGCATCTAACATCGATTCAGGAATTTCACCAGGATTATTTACCCCCCAATCACCCATAGATTGGTTAGTACTTGATTGCACTGAGTGGTTATCCATTTCTCTTGATTCAATACCAAAATCTATTTGACCGTCTTCAAATTCCCAAGTACCGTCGATACGAATTTGAGTAATATCATTGGTATTGTAAGCATGTGATTTTTGGTAAATAGAGGTACCAACATCGCTGACGTCAAATACATTATTACAGTTTAAACCAATGCGAGGGTCACAATCGTTAAAACCAACGTGGATTGCCGGGAAACCTGAGGCGCCATAAGTAGCACCTTGTTGTGCTAAAATGTTAGAACCAATACCGACAGTGACATCATTACCATAGCTTGACATCGGCGATGACTCAGAAGAGGAATCGTTATAATCAAACGCTAAGGTTAAATCATCATTAACTTCCCACACTAAGTTCAAGCCAATAGCTGCATCTTCGGTGATTGAATTACGATACTTTTGCTTTACGGCAATATCACGAGGTGCTTGTTCTCTTTTATCTTCACGGTAAACTAAAGGTGAAGGGTTTAAACCATCAGTAAAAGTGATATCACTTTTATAATCAGACATCCAAATTGATAATTCAGTACCTTGTTGCTCTTGTTCTAATTTAGAGTAGGTATAATCAAAAGTCGCGGTAATAGACTCTATAGGGCGATATTGCAAGGTTAGTTGTGCGTTAGTACGTTCACGTTGTCTGTCCCATAAACGGTAACCAAGATCCGAAGGAAGTGCATAATTTTCACCAATACCCGGGGCATTATTTAATTGCGTAGGAGCGCCAGGGGAAGAATCTGGCACCATATCAGGAACTGTTCCGTCATATACACCGTTACGCCATTGAGCAACAACGGCCTGGGTAGAACTACTATCACGTTGAGAAAAGCTACCGGTGAAAGAAGCACCAAACATTTCATCTTCATCAGTCCAGCTTAATAAACCAGAGAGTTCAGGTGTTACTTGGTCACTGTAATCACGAACACCATCTCTTACTGAGGTGTCCATCATGGCTTTACCACCTATGCTAGCAATAAAACCTGGGTTATCAAGTGGTTTAGCCGTAGTAATGTTAATGGTTGCACCAATACCACCACTTGCAGCAGCAGCATTGGCTGTTTTGTATATTTCTACCGATTTAACCGCATCAGAAGCAAGATTTTGGAAATCAAAAGCTCTGTTATCCGAAGCGCCACCACCGTCAGGTAAAGTAGATGAAGCCATAAGGCGACCATTTAAGGTGACCATGTTGTACTGAGGACCAAAGCCACGAACTGTTACTCGGCTACCTTCACCATTTGAACGGTCAATTGAAACACCGGTAATACGCTGTAGCGATTCAGCTAAGTTAGTATCAGGAAACTTACCAATATCTTCAGCAGAGATGGCATCAACCACACCGATAGCATCACGCTTCAAACGCGTAGATTCTTTGATACTTGAACGCATGCCCGTTACTTCGATAACTTCGACGTCGCTATGTGCGGCAGCATTTGCTGATACTTCTTCTGCTGATATTGCCGGCAACGCAGTTGCCCCAAGTATCAATGACAAGCTTGTTGCAATTCTTGTTCTGGTGAATGTTTTCTGAATCATGTTACATCCTCAGTCTTAGTGGACCATTTTATAATTATCATTTTAGTGTAAGCGCTTACAAGATTGTACAAAAAAATATAACACATCAGATCGTTTTGACAAGTTGCAAAATAAAGTAACAATGTAAGCGCTTACATAAAGGTAAGTTAATAATAAAAAGAGGTCAATAAGTATTTCAATTTAAATTAAAGTTTATACACTAAAAGCACAGTTTATATACAGCGCTTAATTATAATTTTTAAGGTAAATACTATATTAAACAGCTTATTAGATTGTTTGTT
Organism: Colwellia sp. MT41; assembly: GCF_001444365.1. NCBI lineage: Bacteria > Pseudomonadati > Pseudomonadota > Gammaproteobacteria > Alteromonadales > Colwelliaceae > Colwellia > Colwellia sp. MT41. The sequence continues at coordinate 3,015,800 of NZ_CP013145.1, read as the reverse complement.
GTTTTTATTATATAAATTACAGCTTGAAAATAATACAAATGCCAGTATATTTGTAAGCGCTTACATTTGCTGGCGTGAGATGACAAAAAATTGTAACTAGGGTTTTGTGGCTTTGATGCACAAAGGTAACTTTTGGTAATAACAGCGAGCCTCATAATGATAAAAAATATAAAACAGCATCAGCTTAACTTAGGTGAAAAGGTGGGTTACGCCTGTGGCGATGTCGCTTCAAACTTTTATTGGCGGGTCTTTGATGTCTTCCTTTTTATTTTTTATACCGATGTTTTTGGCTTATCAGCCGCTGCTGTCGGCACTATGATGTTGGTGACTCGGCTTATTGATGCCTGCTCTGATCCGCTAATGGGTGCCATCGCGGATAGAACAAATACCCGCTTTGGTAAATTCAGGCCCTATTTACTCTGGGGTATTATCCCCATGATTGCCGCAGGGGTACTTACTTTTACCGTGCCTGATACCAGTGATAGTAATAAATTAATTTGGGCTTATGGCACTTACATCTTTATGATGTTGGCATACACCTTTATAAATGTACCTTATGGCGCCTTACTGGGTGTAGTTACCGGTGATAGTCAGCAAAGAACCACTTTAACCAGCTTCCGTTTTATTGGCGCTTTTTCTGGTGGTAGTTTGGTCGCTTATATGACACCTGAGTTGGTAAATTACTTAGGGCAGGGTGATGAAGCACTTGGTTGGCAGCTTACTATGCTTACTTATGGTTTAGTTGCTGGGGTACTTTTTGTTATTACTTTTTTATCAACCACTGAGCGTATATCGCCACCCGCACAGCAAAAAACACCGGTATTACAAGATTTAAAAGATTTGACGCAGAATTCCCCTTGGAAGATTCTTTTTGTCTTAGCACTTATCATCATGATGACTATCTCATTAAGAGGCAGTAGCGGCACTTTCTATTTTAAATATTATGTTGAACGTCCCGATTTAATTGGCAGCTTTGCTATGGCTTACATGATTGCTTTAGCCATTGGCGCAGCGTCGACGCCACTATTAACCAAGTTTATTGATAAACGTCGCTTGCTCATGATACTGATGACTATTGTCGCGCTACTGTCAGTTATTTTCTATTTTGTGCCGAGTGATAACATTACCTTGATGTTTATTTTACAAATTATGATTGGTTTAGCACTGGGGCCAAAATCACCGTTAGTTTTTTCCATGTATGCCGATACCGCGGATTTCTCGCAATGGCGTACTGGGCGTCGGGCCACGGCGATGATATTTTCCGCTGCTGCCTTTGCACAAAAACTTGGTGGTGCCCTTGCGGGCGCTATGATTGGTTGGACGCTGTCTTCATTAGGTTATATTGCCAATCAGGTGCAAACCGGCTCGTCACAAGAAGGCATAGTCTTACTGATGAGCTTGCTGCCGGCTATTTTTGCCGCCATTGCTGTGCCGGTAATTTATTTTTACCCCTTAGATGATCAACAGCTGAAAAAGTTGCAAGGTGAATTACTTATACAGGAAAAAATAGCACGGGAAGCGTTAGCGCAGCAAGAATTAGTAAAGCAAGAAAATCCTAATACTGCTGAGGATAAAACAGGAGCCGTTAATGCCTAAGTTACCTAGACCTAAGTTGCCTTTGATCTCTATAGATAACGCGGTTGCTGGTGATAATAAAATAAAGCTAACCAGTCCGACGAAATTACCTAATGCGAGCGGTTTTTTATGGAACAGTTCCATGGTGATGCAAGTCAATTGTCGTGGTTATGTTAATTCACAGTTTATGCAGCCCGAGCCAGCTAAGTATTCTTACGCGCCAAATATGGAAGCTAAAAGCTTTATTCAACCGGAACATAGCTATTTTACTCATCATCCCGGACGATTTTTCTACCTCAAAGATGAAGACAGTGGTGAAATCATTTCACTGCCCTATGAACCCATGCGGGTGGAACTCGATAAATTTTCTTTTGAACTCGGCCATAGTGACATTACTTGGTCAATTGAACACTTTGGTTTGCAGATCAGCATCAAGGTTAATTTGACTAAAGATGACTTAGTGGAGTGTTGGTTTTTTTCGGTACTAAACCTAACGGAAAAGACGAAAAATATTAGCATCTATCCGTATTTCACTATTGGTTATATGTCGTGGATGAATCAGTCAGCAAGCTATAACGAGACCTTAAATGCTATTGTCGCTGATTCGGTAACGCCCTATCAAAAAGTGACCGATTATTTTAAAAACAAGCACTTTAAAGACAAAACCTTCTTTCTTAGTGATACTCGCCCGACGGCTTGGCATGCTAATCAAAAGGTCTTTGAAGGCGAAGGCGGTTTGCATCAACCAAGTGCCCTGCAGGCTGAGTTGTTAGAGAATGTTGAAGCACGTTACGAAACCCCTGTTGCGGTCATGCAATTTAAGCAACAGTTATTAGCCAGTGAAGGTAAAAGCTATCAATTTCTGTTTGGTCCAGCCAAAGATGAAGCTGAAATCGCGATAATTAAAGAAAAATATTTGGGTCATCAACAACGAAGTCAAACGGAAAAGTCCTATCGAGACTACATAGCACAAAGCAAAGCGTGTTTAACCATTAACAGTGATAATGGTACCGGAAATAAAGGCTTTGATGATTTTTTCAATCATTGGTTACCAAGACAAATGTTTTACCACGGCGATGTTAATCGTTTGAGCACCGACCCACAAACTCGAAACTATATTCAAGATAATATGGGCATGGCTTTTATTCATGCCCAGCAGACACGTAAAGCTTATATTTTAGCTGTTTCTCAACAAGCCATTAGCGGAGCTATGCCAGAGGGGGTTTTGCTGCATCAAGACGCACAGCTTAAATATATTAATCAAGTACCTCATGCAGATCATGGTGTGTGGTTGCCTATCTGTTTATCGGTCTACTTAAATGAAAGCGCTGATGTCAGTTTACTCAGTGAAATGATCGCTTTTGCCGATTCAACCGAAGAGCAATCGTTTGCCAGCCATATAGAATTAGCCTTGGATTACCTTATAAATGCTACCGATCATCGCGGCTTGAGCTTTATTGAGCAAGGTGATTGGTGCGATCCAATGAATATGGTCGGTTATCAAGGTAAGGGCGTTTCTGCCTGGCTATCTTTAGCTACAGCCTATGCACTAACAACCTGGTGTGATCTTTGTGTCGAATATGACATTAGCATTAGCCAACAAAAGTATGATGAATATCGTTTTGCTGCCCAAGCCATCAATAGTGCGGTAAATAAACACTTATGGCATGGACAATGGTTTGCCCGCGGTATTACCGATGATGGTCGTGTTTTTGGTACAAATGAGGACAAAGAGGGCAAGATATTCCTTAACCCACAAAGTTGGGCCATGCTCAGTGGTGCGGCAAACCAAGATCAGCAAGTTGACATGATAGCGGCCATCACTAAACAATTGACCACGCCACAAGGGGTGATGATGCTGGCGCCAAGTTATACCGCTATGGTGGAAGATATTGGCCGTATCACGCAAAAACATCCTGGGGTGTCGGAAAATGGCTCTGTTTATAATCACGCGGCAATATTTTATATTTATGCGCTTTATCAAGCAGGACAAAATAACTTAGCTTTTGACTTGCTCAGTAAAATGTTGCCATCACTTGAAAATGCCCAAAGAACTGGGCAATTACCTATCTATGTACCTAACTATTATCGTGGTGCTTATCATCAGCTGCCCAAACAAGCGGGCCGCTCGAGTCATTTATTTAATACCGGCACAACCTCGTGGTTATATCGTTGTTTAGTCGAAGAGCTGTGCGGCTTAAAAGGCTGCGCTCGAGGTTTACAGATAATGCCAAAACTGCCGACAACGCTAAAACATTTATCTGGTCAGCGATTATTTAGGCGGGCAATACTCAATTTCACTATCGAGCAAAGCAGTGAGGTAACCGCAGTGACAATTTTACTCAATGAACAAAAAATAACCGGTAATATCCTGACAAACTTGCAGGCGGGACAGCATTATCAATTACAAGTTAAGGTAGCAATGACAGCTGAGGGCACCCGTGCAGCTAGTCATGCCAACGGGGGGCAGTCACATGATTAAGCTAACGCAGCCATCACGGTTACGGTTATTTATTGTGATGGGGGTGAGTGGCTCCGGAAAATCTACCCTAGCTAAGAAAATGGCTGAGGAACTTGCCCTCACTTTTATCGATGCCGATGACTTTCATAGCGAACAAGCTAAAAAGCATATGGCAGACAATAAACCATTAACCGATGAGATGAGGATACCTTGGCTCACGACTATCATAGCAAAGTTAAATTGTCTTCATCAGCAGGGTAAATCCGTGGCTTTGGCCTATTCCGGCTTGAAATCGGCCCACAGGGACTTATTTAGAACACTGCCTTTTTATTGTCATTTTTTCTATCTTATCGGCGATCAGGCTGTCATTGCCAAGCGGATTTCTCAACGAGAAAATCACTTTTTTTCACCGGCATTACTTGCTAGCCAATTTGCCGCCATGGAGTCACCCTTGCTCAGAGAGCAAGATATTAGCTCAGTCAATAGTGACCGACCATTTTTATTAGTGGCCGATGAAATAAATAAACTTGCTCAGCTCATTACCAGGAAAATTAACAATGCGTAATTATATTAAATTTATCAGCACTTTATTAATGCTTTGCTCTATTCATGTATCTGCGCTGGAAGCGGTAAAAGCAGTAGGAAAAATGAATATTGATGGTATTGCCGATGAAGTCAGTTGGCAGTTAGCTAAATGGCAGCCAATAGATAAACTCATTTTTGGTACACAACCGAGTGCTGCAGATTTTAGTGGCCGCTTTAAAATAATGTGGGATGAAGAGCAATTATATTTATTGGTAGAAATTACTGATGATATTTTATTTGATCAACATGCCGATCCTCGCCATCTCTATTGGCATGATGATTGTTTAGAAGTCTTTATTGATGAAGATGGCTCAGGTGGTAATCACCAGTTTAATTTTAATGCTTTTGCTTATCATATTGCTCTTGATAATCAGGTGGTGGATATCGGCGAAAAAAATGCCGACGGCTCGGATAATTTTGTCTTGTTAAACGATCATATAACCAGTAAATGGCGTCGCAGCGAAAAATCACCACATAAAGTTATCTGGGAGCTAGCCGTGCGAGTTTATGACGATAGTTTTACTATGCAAATGCAAATGCCGATGCAAACAAACACGCAAAAGAAAAAGCCGCAGCCAGTAAAATTATCCCTGGGGAAAGAGCTCGGCTTTATGTTGGCCTATTGTGATAACGATGGCAGTAAAGAGCGCGAACATTTTATTGGCTCGGTTGATATTCAAGCGGTAAATGGTAATAAGAATTTAGGCTATATCAACGCCGATGTTTTCCAGAAATTGACCTTGATTAACTAGCCTAGTCGATACAATTCAGTTAAATATGCTTGTTTTAGTGAGCTGGGTAAAAAACAAGCAAGAATTAAAGTTGTTAAATAACAATCAAGTAGATGTATTTACAAGTATAAATATCTGAATACATAAAGTTGAACGTTCAATGTAGAGATTTTTTCTAAGATAAGACGAATGCCCTGATGGTGATTGCTACTGTGCCAACTGGCTAAAAAGCCAATCACTAATAATAAGATTCATACTTGAAAACAATAACAATTTGAGCATTTGGTATGAACCATATCAGGGGAAATTTAAATGAAAAAAACACTCTATCAGCAAAAACAACAGGAAAATGTAACTAAGCATAATGCCTTTAAGTATTCTTTAATCGCCTTGGCAATTATTGGACTAAGTTCGGTTTCAGCTAATGCCGCAGACGAAACAAATAAAAAAGCCAAAGAAGAAGCCATTGAAGTCATCGAGGTTAAAGGCCAACGCGGTAATTTAATTTCAGCACAAAACATGAAAATGAATGCGGATACGGTAATGGATGCTATTTCTGCTGCTGATATGGGCTCTATGCCAGACAGAAGTGTATTAGAAGCTATTTCTCGTATGCCGGGGGTTGCTATTGAACGCTTTGCCGCCGCAGATGATCCCGATCACTTTGGTGTTGAAGGCGGTGGTGTTGTTGTGCGTGGTTTAACACATGTACGCAGTGAATTTAATGGCAGAGATGCTTTTTCTGCTGATTCGGGTCGAGGTTTAGGTTTTCAAGATATATCACCTGAATTAATGGGCTCGGTGGAAGTATTTAAAAACCAAACCGCTGACATGATTGAAGGCGGTATAGCGGGTACGGTAAACCTTAATACCCGTAAGGCGTTTGATGCTGATGGTCGGGTATTTTCTTTCTCCGCTGATGTCACTTATACCGATTTACGTGAAGAGACCGCGCCAACTTTTTCTGTCCTTTATAGTGATATATGGGCCACAGATGTAGGGCGTTTTGGCTTTTTGGCTAACTTCTCTCATTCAGAAATAAAAGTCGAGTCAAACGGCGTACAAGCAGGTAAATATGAACAGCAAGAGTGGGATAACAGTAAGTACGTTCCTCAATCAGCTCGCTTAAGTAAGAAACAAGATGATAAAGAACGAGATGGTTTTGCCACGTCATTGCAATGGGAAAACACCGCTAAAACTATCGTATTAACCGGTGAATTCATTCGTTCGCAAGCTACTCTAGCATGGAATGAAAACGCGATAGAAATGGACGATGGTGATTCGAAAGTAAACCTGAAACCTGTTGATGGTACTAGCTTTGATTTTGATGATAATGGTACTTTTGAAAACGGTATCATTACCTCTGAAGCTGGCTGGCGTGGCGATGGTTCACCACAACGCTACGGTATGCAACATACTATGGTAACCCGGGTACGTAATGAAGAATCAATTGTAAATGATTACAGCTTTAATGCTAAGTTCACGCCAAACGATTCACTGGCCATTAACTTTGATGTGCAATATATTTACGCAACCATGGCCATTGAAGATGTTTCTGTCATGGGCGCAACTCGTGCCGTAGTTGGCATGGACTTGCGTGGCAGCGGCTTACCAAAGATTAGCCTGCTACATCCTGCTTACGATGGACAAGCCGATCATACGCCAGGTACACCATTTACTGATCCAAGCACTAACTTTTGGCGTAGCGCTATGGACCATATTTCGGATAATGAAGGCGAAGAATTTGCCACTCGTTTGGATATTGAATATACCTTTGATAACAGCATTGTTAAGTCGATTGAACTAGGTGCTCGTTACTCAAATCGTCAACAAACTACCAGACAATCAACGTATAACTGGGGGGTATTGTCTGAAGCGTGGGCTGATCACAATATTTGGTATGCAGATACTGATGTGCCTTATGATGAAGTAAGTTTTGATAACTTCGCTCGTGGCGGTGTATTAAATACCGAAGGTGGTAATACTTTCTTATTCCCCTCGCTGTCCATGGTACAAAACTACTCAGGATTAAATGACGCCTTAGCTGGTGCTAAAGCCGTTGCTTGGGGTTGGAATCCTTTAGCCGACCGCGACGATGCAACGGGACACTTTGTCGGTAACGAAATTAATGTCACCCAAGAAGAAAGTACTGCTTTTTATGCCAAGCTAAATTTTGAAGGCGATTTTTCAGGCATGGATTACAGTGCTAATATCGGTTTAAGATACGTGAGACTGGATAATACCACCGACGGTTTCATTAGTTATCCCGATGATGTGCCAAAGAATGACAAAGATATAGCTAACGTCTTAAATGCTGAACAGGCCGCTTTTGGTAATAATGCTTCTATAGTGACCCAATCGATAGGTCAATATACTAAAGTACTGCCGAGTGTTAACTTTAAATTAAACCTTACTGATGAGTTATTGGTGCGTTTTGCTTTCTCTGAAGCCATCGCCTTGCCTTCATTAGGAAATCTTCGAAATTATGTCAGCATTGGCGGAGCAGATCAGAGGGTAACCTTTGATCCTAACGTGCCGGAAGGAGATGAGCCTGTGCCAATTTATGCAGAGTATGAACGTTATACCGCAAGCTCAGGTAACCCTTTATTAAAACCAATGGAATCTTACAACTATGATTTGTCATTGGAATGGTATTTTGCAGAAGCTGGTTCATTAACCTCTACCTTGTTTTATAAAGATATAAGCAACTACTTTGTTAACGGCTTTACCTATAATGATTACACTAACAATGGTGTCACTCAAGAAGTAGAAGTGGCCGGCGCAACCAATGGTGGTAAAGGTACTATCGCGGGTTTTGAAGTGTCTTACCAACAATTTTTTGATGCGCTACCCGGTGCCTTCTCAGGTCTAGGTGTGCAATTAAACTATACCCACATCAATGAGGATGGTTCACCTAATTCAGGTTTGAATAACTCAAGTAGTGATTCAGATGAGGCGGGTGATATCGCCTTTACTGATTTACCACTGCAAGGACTTTCAGAGCAAAATGCTAATGCAGCCTTGTTGTATGAGAAGTTTGGTATCTCAGCACGTATTGCTTACAACTGGCGTTCAGATTACTTGTTAACTACCCGTGATGTTATCACCAAGCTGCCTATTTATAATACAGCTAATGGCCAGCTAGATGCTTCAATCTTTTGGGATGTAAGTGATAATTGGAAAATTGGTATGCAAGGTACTAATTTGAACAACAATATTACTGAAACTGAGATGCAAGTAAATCAGCAAGGTGACAAGGTGACCCGTTCTTGGTTTACCAATGACCGTCGTTATAGCCTAGTGGTAAAAGCTACTTTCTAGCACCTTGCTTAGAAAGTGTAAAATGGCGCTTCAATGTATATGACCGTATTGAATCGCCACGCTTATTTGGGGGATTGTTAACATCGACACTTATCATCCCTTCGCCGGCGCTACTTTTCTACGAAGTAGTAGGGTCGGCTCATCGCTCTATTTTTTCTGGGAGGCAGCTATGCAGCAAGAACAAGCAAAGCAGCAAAATAAAATTAACAACATAGTTATTGTTGGTGGTGGCACCGCTGGTTGGATGACCGCAGCAACCTTAGCTAAAATATTAGGTAAAAATTACTGTGCTATACGCTTAATTGAATCTGATCAAATAGGTAGTGTTTCCGTGGGTGAAGCCACCATTCCGCAAATATCACTGTTTAATAAAATTCTCGGCATAGACGAAAATGATTTTGTTAAAAAAACTAGTGCTACTTTTAAGTTAGGTATCGAATTTATTGATTGGACCAAAAATGGCGGTGCTTATATGCATCCCTTTGGCGAGCATGGCACTAATATGGATGCCATTCAGTTCCATCATTATTGGTTAAAAATGCATCAACAAGGTAAAAGCCCTGACCTTGAAGAATATTCATTAGCGGCAGTCGCGGCACGACAAGGAAAATTTATCCGTCCGCAAAATATGGGTAATTCTCCGTTATCTAAAATTAATTACGCTTTTCATTTTGATGCCACCTTATATGCAGATTATTTGCGTGATTATGCTATTGAGCGTGGCGTAAATCGCACTGAAGCTAAGGTCGTCGATGTTTCACTTCGAGACAGTGATGGCTTTATTGACAGCTTACTGTTGGAGGATGGTGAGCGGGTAACAGCAGATTTATTTATTGATTGTAGTGGTTTCAAAGCCTTGTTAATTGAAGGCGCACTGAAAACCGGCTTTGATGACTGGAGTGATGTCTTGCCCTGTAATCGAGCCGTGGCTATACCCTGTTTGGCTAAAGAAACGGAGGTCTTGTATCCATTTACTCAAGCCAAGGCACAAAAAGCTGGCTGGATTTGGCGAATTCCTCTGCAACACAGGGTAGGTAACGGTTATGTCTATCCAAGTAAGTTTGTTAGTGACGAAGCAGCCGTTAAAATATTAACCGCGCAAATGGAAGGTGAACCCATCGGCGAGCCAAATTTCTTGCGCTGGACAACGGGGGTACGTAAAAAAGCTTGGCATAAAAACTGTATTGCTATTGGCCTTTCCGCGGGCTTTGTTGAGCCACTAGAATCTACTGGTTTACACCTTATTCAATCGTCGATTGCCAAGTTAATGGCTTTATTTCCTCATCAAGGTTTTAACCAAATAGATATTGATACCTTTAATGCACAGTCGAAAACTGAGCTTGAATATATCCGTGATTTTATCGTTTTACATTATAAAGCCACCGACCGTGATGATTCAGAGTTTTGGCGTGATTGTCAGAAGTTGCAAGTTTCAGAACGATTACAAGCTAAGATGGCTTTATACCAAGCTAATGGTCGTATTTATCGTCAAGACAATGAACTCTTTAATGAGACATCTTGGTTAGCTGTTATGCATGGCCAAGGGCTAAGGCCTAGTGGTTATCATCCGTTAGTTGATGCACTACCTGAAGATGAGATAGAACGCAGGTTAAAACATATACATTCAGTCATTCAAAAATCAGTAGCGACAATGCCAATGCAAAAAGACTATATTGCTAAGTACTGCAAGGCATAGCTAAGTAGTTAGCTGAGTAAAAATTATTATTAAGAGCAATATTTACTTGCTAAATATATCGGTAGATATTATGTTAGAACAATAAATGTAAGCGCTTACATTTATTGTTCATCCTAAATAAAGACGTTGAAAAAGGTTAGTTAATGAAAGCACTATTTATCAAAGGTAGACTAAAAAGCACCATGCTTGTTTCTGCGCTACTTACGCTAAGCACAGCGCTTAGTGGCTGTGTAGATGGCAATGAAGTCACTATCGGCAATAAAGGCGCTAATAAAGCTGGCAACACAGTAGTTAAGCAAGATGTGGCACATGCGGAAGATCGCCTAGCGACAGTTGAGCAAGATGTTGAAACTTTATTGGCAAAAATGACCTTGCCAGAAAAAGTTTCTTTGGCCCATGCTAGTGGTAAATTTCATATCAATGCCATTGAGCGTGTCGGCATTCCTGAAATGTGGTTATCTGATGGTCCTCACGGTGTCCGTCATCAAATAGAACGCCATACTTGGGCATCGGCGGGTTGGACCGATGATTATGCCACTTATTTACCTCACCTTACCTCAGTTGCGGCTAGTTGGGATGTTGAGATGGCTCGCCTACATGGGCAAGTGTTAGGTGCTGAAGCCCGCCATAGGAAAAAAGATTTTATTTTAGGCCCTGGGGTTAACTTAGCGCGCTTACCTTTATACGGCAGAAACTTTGAATACATGGGTGAAGATCCTATTTTAGCGGCCACGTTAGTGGTACCGCAAATCAAAGCCATTCAAGCCAATGATGTTGCCGCAACGGTTAAACATTATGCCTTAAACACCCAAGAGCTAAACCGCACCGGTGTTAATGCCAAACCGGATGAACGCACCTTAAGAGAAGTATATTTACCCGCCTTTGAAGCGGCGGTTAAAGAAGCAGGAGTGCTTGGCATGATGGGCTCATATAACCAATACTATGGTACTAATGCTAATCAAAGCAAACACTTGATCATGGATATATTAAAAGGTGAGTGGGGTTATCAAGGCGTTTTACTGACCGATTGGCATGTTGATATTAATACCTATGATGCCGCTGTTAATGGCTTAGATTTAGAAATGGGCACCGACGTTGCCGATTACCAAGATTACTTTTTGGCAAAACCTTTTCTAGAGATGATCCAAGCGGGAAAAATCCCCGAAGCTGTTGCCGATGAAAAAGCTAGGCGCATTTTAAGAGTGCAACATACCATAGGTATGTACGATGAAAATCGCTTACCGGGTGCTAGAAATACTAAAGCACATCAAGCTGCCGCCCGTAAAATTGCCACCGAAGGTGTGGTGTTATTGAAAAATGACCTTATTGGCGCTAAAGCGGTATTACCCTTAGAGATAAAAGAACTGAAAAACATACTGGTACTTGGCCCGAATGCCGATAAAAAACATGGCACGGGTGGCGGCTCATCAGAAGTAAAATCTTTATATGAAGTCACTCCGTTAGCAGGCTTAAAAGCACACTTTGGCGAACAGGTAAATATTACTGTGATGAGAGCGCGCAGCAGTGACTTAGCGGCTATTGCCAGTGATTATGTTGAGAGTCGTCATTGGACCGGTACACCAGCATGGAATATCTCATATTTTGCTGAAAAAGCACGGTTAAACTTAACCGAACAATCTTGGATAGTTGATTCAAAGTTTAAAGCCATAGCGCCAGCTAACGCTAGCAATATTACCAATACTCAGTACATCACTATGGCTGCAAAAATTAAACCTTTAATGACTGGTTTACATCAATTGAACGTGGAAACCTTGGGTAATTTTAAATTAAAAATAAACGATGAAACAGTTATTGATTATCAACTGAGTAGCGCTGAATTATCAAATGCAATGAATACCAGTAAGGTTATTGCCTTAACTCATGCTATTGAGTTAATCGCGGGTAAATCTTATAGCTTTGAAATTGAATATGATGGCAGTGAACACTTCACTTTAGGTTGGAATGCGCCGGGCGAATTATTTGCCAGTGAAGCTGAGTATATTGCTGCCGCTAAACAAGCCGATGTCGTTATCTATTTTGGCGGTTTGAGCCATGGAGATGACCGGGAGTCAATCGATAGACCTGATATGAAACTACCTAACTCACAAGATGAAATTATTAGTAACTTGATTGCCGCCAATGAAAAAACCGTGGTCTTCCTTGTTGCTGGCTCAGCCGTTGAAATGCCTTGGGCAGAGCAAGCTAACGCGATTGTGTGGGGTTGGTATGGCGGGATGGAAGCAGGTCATGCTTTTGCCGATATTCTAACCGGAGCTGTTAACCCCAGTGGTAAAATGCCAATTACCCTGCCGGCTCGCCTTGAAGATACCGCGCCCATTGCCTTAAACGATTATAACGCCAAAGAAAGTCTATACACCGAAGGTGTGTTTATTGGCTATCGTTGGTTTGAACAACAAAAAATAAAACCTACCTTCGTTTTTGGTCATGGCCTTTCATATACCAAATTTGCCTTAACGGATATTGCCTTATCGGCAGCAAGTATTACTGCGGATGAAGGTATTACCGTGACAGCAATGCTTAAAAATACCGGCAAGGTCGCTGGCGCCGAGGTGGTGCAATTATATCTACATGACGTTGAATCCAGTGTTGATAGACCAGCAAAAGAATTGAAAGGTTTTACCAAGGTATTCTTAGCGCCAGGTGAAAGTAAACAAATCAGTATATCGCTGAATAAACGTGATTTATCTTTTTGGGATATAAACACTAATGATTGGTTGGCTGAGGCGGGTGATTTTGAAGTCTTACTTGGCACTTCCCTTGATCAAATCAAACTTAAGGCAAGCTTTAATTACCAACAGTAATACCAAGTCCATTAAGTTATTTCTCAATCAGCGAGAGTTAAAAGGCTTAGGTGCAAGGCATTGATTGCAGATAATGGTTATTCCCTTGTCAAAATCAATAACGACGAATGTAAGCCTTTTAAACTCGCCCTTGGGAGCTGGTCAGAAAAATAATAATTTCACCAATTTGTTAGATATAGAGTGACTATACCTGCACAAATTTTATTTATTATAACTTCTCTGACATAGCTCTGAGGTGGGAATAAATTTAAGGGAATTGGTATCACATGACATCTAGCTAACAGTTGTTAGCGCTTCGTCGATGTTGAAAGATACTCATGTACAAGGCATTATTTTGAAATACAGTGCTGAGTATCTTTACGTTTACCACCTCATATATATTGTTCAATATTGTTCCATATTTTAAATTTATTCGATGCTTAGCCCGAAAAAATTTAAACATCTATTTATGTTAACTGGAGATAGTCGATGAAATTAGCAAAGCTATTTTTATACTTCGTCGTGATGATTTGTTTATCTGCGTGTACAGAAAACGTCCCGACAGATAGTGTCAATGATTCAGCTCTGCTTAAAAATATCGACTACATCGCTATTTCACGAGCCGCTTATCAAGATAAGTTACATGGTTTTTGGTTAGGGCAAAGTATCGCTAATTGGACCGGATTAGTGACGGAAATGGATAAAGTAGGCACACCAGCCACCATGCCTTTTTATACCGATGAAGATTGGGGTAGCAAGGATTTACCTGCCATCTGGGGGGAAGGGGTACCTCATAGTGATACCATTGACTTTTTCTTTGTTGAAAAGGGCCAACCTTGGGGCGCAGATGATGATACCGATATTGAATACATGTATCAGTATTTACATGAGTTTCATCAAACAAGTTTGTTAACCACTGAGCAAGTCCGAACTGGTTGGTTAGTACACACCTACTCTGAAGAGGATGCACCACTGTTTAAAAAATTTACCGACTCTAAAGCGGTAAAAGAGAACTTCCTCTGGCAAGCTAATGAACAAGCGCGAATACTAATGGCGCAAGGCATGTTGCCGCCAGCAACCAGTGAGCCGGAAAATAATGCTAAGTACATGATGATTGATGCTCAGCTGACCACGGAAATATTTGGTTTGTTAGCGCCAGTAAGAGCCGATATTGCGTTAAAATTATCACATTTACCCATTAGGGTATCAGCAAAATATGATGCTCAGTGGATCGCCCAATTTTATATCACTATGCATTCTCTAGCTTCGTCTGTGGATAAAAGTTTAACCATGCAAGAGCAAACTTGGTGGTTGGCTGGGCAAGCAAGTAAAGTTCTTCCTAAAGATTCATATCCAGCTAAAATGTATGATTTTATTAAAAGCTCATATCAGCAAAATACAGATAAAAATGACTGGGAAAAAACTCGTGATGAAGTTTATCAGCGTTATCAGGTTAACAATGCCGATGGTTATATTTATCATGACCCTTTTGAAGCGGGTATTAACTTTGCCGCCAGTTTAGTGAGTTTGTTCTACGGACAAGGTGACATTGTTCGAACTATTCAAATAGGCACATTGGCTGGCTGGGATTCAGATAACCCGACCGCGACTTGGGGCGGTTTATTAGGTTTTATGCTTGGTAAAAAAGGTGTCGAGCAAGCGTTTGGTCAAGATAACTTGTCAGAAAGTTATTGGATTCACCGTACGCGAAGAAACTTTCCAGATCACACCCCCAACCAAGTTGGCGAAGATACCTTTAGCATGATGGCTCAACGAGCGATAAAGGTGATTGATCAAGTGGTGGTTGAACAAATGCAGGGTAAAGTTGATGTTGTTAATAATGTTTGGCTGATTCCCGAAAAGAAAGGCTAACTTAGTTTAACGCTTAACCTATAACATTTAACATCACCTAATATGTATTATTTTTAAAGTCAGAGTGTCATGAAAAAAATAAAACTTTCCTTAATCGCCGCTACTTTATTGGTATTTTCCTGTTCGAATAATACCGGTAAAAGCCTAGCCACACAGGCTGAAACAGCGCTCATCTCAACAGCCGAGTTACTGCGAGAAGACTACCAATCTAGTGTTGATAACAGTCAGCGCGAATATTTTGTTTATTTACCCCGAGGTTATCACTCCAAACCAGAGAAAAAATGGCCGGTAATGCTGTTTTTACATGGTAATGGTGAGCGCGGCAATGGCCAAGATGAACTCGATTTTGTCTTGATGCAAGGGCCTTTATATGAGGCTTGGGTACAGAAAAAAGATTTGCCTTTTATTATAATTTCACCGCAGCTGCCTATGTTTGGTTTTGATAAAAAAGGCATTACCTATATTGATAACCGCTCTAAAGAAAACATTCCAAAAAGATTAGCTAATGGTGTACCTAAGCGCAGCGCGGCTTTTCAAACCCAAACTGCTATGCAAAGAACATCTTCACTAACTGATATGGGTGAGGTTGCGCCGTTATTGCCACAAGGCTGGGAAAAACTTGAGACTGATTTAATTGCCATGCTTGATAGCGTACAAGCAAAGTACCGAGTCAATGTAGATAAAACCTATTTATCAGGACTTAGTTATGGCGGCTTTGGCACCTGGTATCTGGCCAGTAAATACCCTGAAAGGTTCGCTGCTATCGCCCCGGTAGTTGGTTGGGGCCATCCGAGTTTAATGGCGCCAATAGCAAAGCATAAGTTACCGGTTTGGCAATTTGCCGGCGGTAGAGATAGTGCGGTGAATATTCAGTATTTTTATGCGGGACTCGATACCTTAGAAAAACTTGGCCATAACAACGTGCGTTTTACTGTGCATGAAGATAAAGGTCATGATGCTTGGACTCGAGTTTATTCCGGCGACGATCTTTATCAGTGGTTCTTATCTTATGAGCTTAAGCACTAAGCTGACATTCAATAGGGTGGTAGTTTCTTTGAAAGTAAAAATAATCTTACTTAGCCTTGTCGCTGCATCTAGTTTGAACACTGAAGTGCCTGCCGCCACAGTACCTGAGACTATCACTGTGATGTCACTTAACATTTATGGTTGGAAAACCATGCCAGCACATAGTGATGATTACGCGCAGTTAATTACGGCTAATCAGGTTGATGTTCTTGCTATCCAAGAAGGTGTCGACGATTGGCAGCTTAAAGAAAACGATATTAATAATAAACTGCCGACTAACTATCAGCGTGCTATGACTCTGAAGACATCACTTGGAGAGTGTTGGCAGCGTCAATTTCAAATTTTTATTAATCTTTGTCAGGGTAATCGCTTTATCGAGTCTGGCCGTTTTGATTTAACCGATGGCCCTAATGCCACCAGAACAGGTGAGTATGCGGTGATAGCAAAAGCGGATAAGCGTTATTTTATCGTTAATGTTCATTGGGACCATGAAAGTATTGCGACTCGCATAGCCAATGCTAAAGAAACAGCGGCCCAGCTAAATAAAATTGCTCAATACCCGAAAATATTATTGGGTGACTTTAATAGTCAATGCGATAGTAGAGAAGTAATATTAGTGCAGTCAAAAGCTAAGCTGACCTTAGTTAAAAGTGCCGGTATTGATTGCCTTTTTGTCCAAGGTCTTACCGGTAGGGCAAAAAAAATAGCTGCTTATCCTTCAGATCATCTAAGCATTATTGCTAGCTTGCGATACCTAAATGACTCAGTTCAGTAACTCCCCCTAAAATTTGAACTTAAAAATAACATTATTCAAAAGATTACCTTGAATATAGGGCAGCCAATAAATAACTATTATCTGCCCCGCTACTTATCGGCATAACTTACTCTTATTCTGCTATGGCGAATAGGCTGGGGTGATATTGCTTTTTAATTCTTGATCTAGCCAGGTTATTGCCTGCTGCCAGCCTAAATCCAAACCTGAAAAAGTGCGGACATTTAATTGATCAATGACGCGTTTATCGGTAATCGCTTTGCTAGATTGCTGGCCTTGCTCATTATAATTCACCGCCGCAATAGCCACTATATTTTCGGCAGACCCCATGATGTATTGTGCTTCTGGGCTATAAGAGTAGGTATTAATTTTATTGAGTAAAACACCATAACTTCCCTTAAAAATAGAGGCCATAAAGTTATCATGTTCTTCAACCATTTCTAAAGATACTTCAATGCATTCATCGACAATAACTTCGGCAATGCTAGCGCTAATAATGTTAATATCGGCGAAACTTATTCTATGTTTGTGCATAATACTACCTCAACATGTATTTGTTAGTTCACTTTTTATTGTAAGCGCTTTCATTTGTTTGTCTATTAAATTATTCATCAACTAACTACTTATAAAATATAACAAAATAAATTTACTTATTATTTATAAAGACTATTTCTGTTTTGTTTTGGCAATTTATTTGATAACTTTGCTGAGCAAACGGGCTAATAATATTCAGGGTAAAGGCTTGTCGACATTGGATGTTGATATGAATATCATCGCTTAACTCTTTTCGTTTTTTTGCTATTAAATCAACTGAATTCATGGCTTCTCCTTGCCCATTAAAGCGCAAACCTTGTATGCCATGGCGACCAAGCTCATTAATACGCCAAGTAATTTCATTCTTTGGTGCATTGATGCGCAGTCCAATGGCATGTTTAATCAAATAATTAATCGGGGCTAAACCTGACCAACCGATAAAATCAGCTTTTGCTTTACGGCCTTGCTTAATTTCAAGTGGGGTATAGTTTTCCCACGCAGTATTCGTTTCAACAAAAACCTGGGTGGTGCTATCAAGGTGATTCATCGCTATTTCTCGTGCTAATGCGAACTCATTATTTACTTCCAGCCCTTGTATCACCATGGTATTTGTTGGCACCCAAACAGCACCGGCCCAATAGTCGCCATTAAAGCCTACTTCATCAGCGGGGTGGGTCGGCACTCTATGCTTGGTATTAAATGACTTAGGATCATTAAGGTGTTCGATTAACCGAGCCAATTGCTTATCATTAGGGATTTTAGCTAACAGGGTCCAAAATGCGGCAATAGTGCGCATGGTCATCAATTTGTTATCTTTGCCCCAATCATAATAGAAACCGCTTTCTTCATGCCAAAGTTTGTCATTAATAAACGTTGCATAATCATCAGCGCGAGCAAGATAGTGTTTGGCTTCACTATCCTTGCCTAGCTCAGTGGCCATTTCCGCCAACCAACGATCAAAAATAACCATTTCGGCGGCGACATCGATACCCGCTAACATTTCTTTATTGCGTGGCGAGTCATCCATGGCCGCTTTATCGGTAAGGTATAAACCAGAAGCTGGGTGATAAATTTTGCTAAAACTTTCACGATACTTTACTAATGGCAGGTAAACCTCGGCGAGTCGTTTTTTGTTGTTGGTGATTTTATATGACTCTAGCTCAGCCCAAGGTAGAATAGGGTGGTTTAAATTCCCGGCGGTGCCAGGCTCAGACCAGCCAATAACACCTAAATGACCATCTTTTTCGCCGACTTCTCGTACTATTTCACCATCGCTCATTTGCAGACGATAAAAATTGTCTAAGCCGTCAATGCTAGGGAAAATGTGGTGAGCGTAATTGCCCCACATGGTTGAAAAACTCATGTCCCATAAAAATATATTGTCGTTAAAAGCTTCATCAATAAAGTTTGAAACAAAAGGGCTGCTTGCCTGCGGTTTTTTAAAGTGCTCAAAGCCTATTTGCCAAGCACGATAGTAAAAGTCGATATACTCAGGTTTAGCGTCGAAGATAGGTTTAGGTAGCCTATGTTTGTTTTGGGAAAAACTTGGTATTGCTTGTCCTGAATACTGCTTCTTCACATAGAACTGACCTAGTTCAGTTGGTGCCGGTAGGGCACTAAGCGCTGCACTAAACAGGGTGCAAGCTAGCGTTAGATAAATTAGCGGGCTGATAGCTGTGGTAAAAGTACGTTTAAAACTCATAAAATTCATATTCCCAATTTCTAAGGATTGTTTTTAAATAAAGGTCGTTTTAGTTACATTTTTGTCTGAGCAAGTAGCATATATTTCAGTACTTGTTTAAATATGGCTGAGCTTTCATTTTTTGAGAAAGTGCCTAACTGCAATGAGATAATTTATTTTTTCTTTATCAATATGCTGAGTTACTGGGTTATTAACTGTGCAGTTAGTCTAAAATTTTAGGGTAAGTTCGGCGCGACAAGAATATCTTTTTCTGGCCCCCAGCTATACTCAGCACGGTCATAAGTGCTAAACGAACCGGCATCATCCCAAAAAGTTGCCGCTATACCATGCGCTGTGGCGAAATTCACATGCGCTGCAATATATTTTAAACGGTCATCTTCATTACAGATATTCTCAGGGGCAGTAAAGTCAAAGTGGGCAACACCAAATTCATTGACGGTTACTGGGATATCATGTTCGACTGACCAGTTATGGGCTTTTTGATAGATATCACCTAATGCAGCGATATCTGCATCTGTACCCCAATCCCTAAGACACTGACCAGCAAACGGCCAGGGGTCGTAAGCATGGAAATTAGCAATTAAATAATCATCATTTTTATCGGGTATTGCCGCGGCTAACAAAGCATCAATTGGGGTAAAACCATTGCCAGAAAACACCACTAAACGGGTCGGATTCGCTCGGCGAATAATATCGAGCACTCGTACATTTATTTCATCGACATTATCAATGGTTAAGCCAACAGGTTCATTGAGAATTTCAAACAGTAATTTTGCTGATTTATATTTGAATCGCTCAACGATTTGCAACCAAATCGAGTCAAAACGATTGCGATTACTCTGACTAGCATAGTTATCTTTGAGCCAGTTATCATGATGGGCATTTAAAATAACATAAAGCTCTTGCTGTAGCGCCCAATCAACTATGGTTTCCACTCTATCCATTTCAGCAGCATCTACTTGATATGGCGCTGAGCTATCGGTACGTTCATGCCAAGTAACTGGGATCCTCACATGTTTGAATCCCGCCTCTTTAAAATCAATAATGAATTGCTCTTCTGCTGCCGGTGCCCAAGAGCCTTCTGTTGGTGCGTCTAAAGTATTGCCCAAATTAATGCCAATGCCCATTTCACTCACTGCCGTTAGTGGACTGATTGGGTTGGGGTCTATCACCACCTTAACATCAGGCAGCTGCAATGGCGCCTCTTCGGGTACAACTACGGGAGGTACAAAGCTACCATCATCCACTTTAAAGTGAATACTATCTATATTGAAAGGCCCTGAAATGATTTCAAGGCGTAAAATATGAGCACCTTCTGTAACAGTAAGTAGGGCAACATCATGGTTTTCAAAAACTTGCCAACCCCCAGTTTCAGCGACACTATCGGTCGCTACTAGCTCATCATCAAGAAATAAAGAGTAAGCCCCACCACCAAGCGCTGAAGCAACTTTTATCGACAATATATAACTACCAGCCGTTAAGGTGAAATCATATTCTAGCCATTCACCTGTCTCGGTATAACTAACAATAAAACCTTCACCACTGCTCAACTCTTCAATATCGACATTGTCATTGCGAAAAGCATTACCTTCGTTACCCTGAGTCGTATCTAAAAAACGCACATAATCTTCAGCTTCTATTAATAGCGGCTCCGCTATTGGTAACTCTGCCGGCGGGAGATTAGAGTCAGTGGGCTCTGTTTCGGCCTCTGTTGATGATGAACCACCACATGAGGTCAATATTAATGCGCTGCAAAGTAAGGTGGCAATATGTATTGATTTCGCACCGGCTTTAAAAAGAGTAAAATTAGATAGTATATTCGCCATGATTGTACTTACCTGTAAATGTTTTAAATTTGATTATTATTTTTTGTTGTATTAATTCAATAACAATATGCTTAAGAGCAGGGGCGTGAGTGTCAAAAAAACTTAGCGCAAAGCAAAAAAACCTGCTTGTTGTTTAAACCTGCGTTGGTGATGGGAACATTACGATATAACACCAATCCCACTAACTATGTGATCATTTCTACTTGCTAAAACCACCAACTACTTCGTTATTTATTTAATAATTAGAACAACTAGTTATTAAAGTAAATGCCTTGTATTTGGCGATTTTTTCTACGTATAAAATAGTTCACCTAATTTATGGAACTGGTATAAGAGAAAAACCGAAAGGATTCATCAACACAAATAAGGTAAAATATTTTTATTAAGAAGTCGTCTCAACTTATGAAAAATACAATAAACGTACGTTCAACTTTATGTTAACGAATGATGTACTTTTTAATGTTATGAAAAATATAGATTTAGTTACTAATTGTAACCATGGGAGTTACTCTTATTAGGTAACTCCCATGGTAAAAACATACTTGTTACCTGAGTATTAGTGACAACTTATTACTGACAACTTTTGACTAAACTCCAAGAAACATCACTGCCGGGTTCACTGTTGGTATACCAGCATGCTAATAGCGACACTGCCGGCCAGTAAGGTAAGTAAAGTTTCTCTCATCGTGGTCGTTTGTGATTTTTTAGCAATATATTGTTGCATAATATCTATATTCATGGTGTTCTCCACCGCTTGTTAATACTTATGTTGTTATATTTATTTTTATTTGCTGGTCTGTAATAAATAATTTGACGCTTTGCTCGAATGGACTATCGCTAAAAACAAGCCTATCAGCGTACCAAGTTAGGTGTTTTCTTAAGTTGAACCATTTTATAAAAGGGTTTTTGTTGTTTTAATATTGTAGGTTGTTGGTTTTACGGTAATTTGTATTTATTTTTTTTGAAAATTTTTTTTTGAAGTGTTCAAGCATTATTGTTATGGATATACAAATACTACGACTACAGCAGACTATTTATTTCTGAAAATAGAGCAAGTCCTTGCCGGTAATGAATCTTGCTGAGGGGGTTTTCTTAGCAAAAATAGCCCTTGTCTAGGGGGTTGCGGGTAATTTTTCCTTGCGAAACTGTGAAGGAGTTTTGCCGGTATCTAATTTAAATAATCGATTAAAACTGCTTTTGCTGTTATAGCCAGCAAGAAAGGCAAGGTCAATAATGGATTGATTAGCCATATTGGGGTCGGTGAGGTAAGCACTTACTTCTTTTAAACGATAACGGTTAACGTATTCAAAAAAATTAACTTTAAATTCTCGATTGATTAAATTGGAGAGTAATTTGGGTGACAGTGATACTTGCCGTGCTAAATCGTCAATTTTAAGCTGATTGTTTAAGTAAGGGCGCTGTTTTTCCATATGATTACCGACACGGGTAACTTGCTCAGGTGAGTAAGTATTAGGCTTGTCTGTTTTAGTAATGTCTTTATTAGTAATACCATCTAGCGTTTCTTTGCTTACCCGGAGAATATTGCGAGGGTCTGATAAAGCAAAGAACAGTAAAGTAGATACCAGTAATAACTGTCCATAATTCTCTATAATTCCCATTAAATTGAAATTGATTAAAGTAACCGTTGATGCGTCAAAAATTGCCGTAACTAAGGTATAAATGATCAGGTAACTTTCAGACCACAATCTTAAGACAATAAAACCGACTACTAACAGTTTAAGCCAAGTATAATTGACTGACTCTGTATTAGAATAAGCTGTTGAGAGCTGATTTTGGTAGTGCCGTATGGTAAATAAAGCCCAAACGCCAAAACCAGCCCGAACGACATTGCGCAAGTGTTCATAATACTGAATATGCTCAGCTCTCAGAAAAAGTAGAAAATCGACGCCCTGAGCTGTGGTAAATTGAACTTTAACAAGGACTAGCGTCACTAGATAGATTAATAAGGGCAGTAATAAAACCAGGTCAACCTTTTTAAAACTGAGCTGTTGGTATAGCGCCGAACGTGTATACAATAATAAAAGTGGCCCTTCTAACCAAAGAGCCAACTCTAAGGTTGAAAATACCCAAGGCATATGAGCTACCGACCAAAGATGAAAATCTTCGCCATACAAGGCCAGTACATAGGCGGAAATCCCTGCTTGTGATAATAAAAAAAAGCCTAAGAAACGAGGTGTTGAATCTGCTTTACTGCGACCTAATAAGGTCATCGCTGCAAATAAAAAACAGATATAGCAAGCTACTAATAAGACGATATCGTGACTATTAAAGAGTAGTGTTTTCATTTATGTTTTTTGCTGTTCTTTTCTATATTGCGTTGGTGTCATACCAACAATCTTCTTAAAAAAGGTGTTAAAAGTAGCTTTACTGTTAAAGCCGGCTTGAGCCATTACGGCTAGCATGGTGATTTTTTCATTTTCTTTTCTTGTCAGTAGCATTTGAGCTTCATCAATACGGTAGCCATTAATGAACTCAAAGAAGTTCTTTTTAAAATGTCGATTAATTACCTGCGATAACTGCCTTGAGGGCATAAAAGTTTGTGTAGCAAGGTTGTCTAACGTTAACAAGTGATTCAAATAAGGTTTATGTTCATTCATGTAAAGCGTTAAGGCATTTATTTGCTCAGGGTCTATCGATTCTTTTTCTAAAGGCAGGGAGGTTGAGTTGTCCATACCATGAAAAAGGTTTGATACCCCTAAACTAAAAAATATTAAAAAGCTAATTAAAAACATAACCATAAAATTAGATAGCTGGCCAAGTACAGGGTAGTTAATGCTAAAGTGCAGGTCAATCGAGGTCATGTAGCCCAAGGTAATAAATACCGCTTGTACTTTAATGATGAGAAAACCAATAGTTAGCACTTTAAGCCAAGTAAGATCGACACCTTCGATATCAGCAAAGTTATCCTTGATTTTTTTCTGATAATTACGTAATTCGAGCAAACATAATATGCCACAAAAAGTTCGAAAACATTCTCTAAATAAATTGATGAAGCGAGTATAAAAAGGCTCTGCTTCAATATGGTAGCCATTAAGAATGGCTATTTTTGTATCGCTATCAAGCATATACCAGGCATTGCTTTCATAAATAAGGTAAAGAAAAAATGGCAATAGATAGAGTAAGTCGGTTTTTTTAAAGCTGAAATTTTTGTATATAAGTGAGCGGACATAGAAGAGTAACAATACGGCTTCTAACCAATAAGCTAAGCCAAAAACATAAAAAACATTCGCTGAAAAACTAATGGCAAATTGACGAAATCCTTCGCCAAAATTAATTAGGGTATCTAGTGGTATTGCCGCATAGGACAATAAAAATAACGCTAACAATACGTTACTTTGTTTTTTACCTTTTTTGATCAGTACTAAAAAAAAGGCAAATAAAATACATTGATAGATGGTAAAAAGCAATGCTAAATCAAGGGTGTTAAAAAGAACAGTACTCATACTACGTCCGTCTTCTGTCATTATTATTATATATTTCAATAATTAATCTATACAAACTCACTTAACAAAGCAAACGCTAACCACTTATCAAAGGAAATTATTCTTTTACTAAAGTTGCTTAATATACTGCTCTAAGCCTTTTTTAGATAAAACTACTGCAGTAAGAGAACTCAAACCATTAGGATATTCCTCTTGCTCAACAACAATTCACTTGGTGCCGCCAACCATACCTAATCTAATTTTTCCTGGGTGGACTTTATTCATCTTGTGACTCAAGAGTTTTTAACTAACTAGAAGTTTAAACCGTTAGTTGGTGAGTTGTCGATTAAATTTAGTATATCGATATCAAGGGGGAACGGTTAATATAAAATCGGATTGTAATGCAACAAAATCGGCGTTTACTTGTTTTGGTCATTTGTTATTATCAATGAGTATTTCTTTATTAGGCGGTTATTGGTGGAAACGAAACTACCCATTGCCCAAGTTGCCTATCAGTCAGGTTTTTCTGATCACAGTTACTTTATCGACACTTTAAAATGATGTTTACTGAATTACCCTCTGCTCTAAGACAGCAGCGACTCTCTTCTGCAGCCGGTAATTAAACTATGTGCAATTATTTTCGGTAAGCCACTACTATTTAGCCATTAGTTTTATTAAAATTAGCCTTATGTTTTGAAAAAGAGCCGACATTGACTATTACTTTTTTTCATAAGGCTATTTTGTTTATCAGCCAGTCATTAAAATTTAAAATAAAAGCAGTTACCTATGAAATTTAGTCCACTTGTGCAAGAGTTAATTGATTCACTAAAATGTTTACCTGGGGTTGGCGCTAAGTCAGCACAACGCATGGCATTTCAGTTACTTGAACGTAACCGACGTGGCGGTAGTAAACTCGCCAAAACCTTAGCAAAGGCGATGACCGATATTGGCCATTGCCAACAGTGTCGTAACTTTACCGAAGAACCACTCTGTGAAATTTGTCAAAACCCTAAACGACAGTTAGCGACTAAGCTTTGTATTGTTGAGACACCGGGTGATGTTATTGCTATAGAGCAAACCGGTGAGTTTTTTGGTAAATATTTTGTCTTGATGGGGCATTTATCCCCTATTGATGGCATAGGGCCAGATGACTTAGGTTTTGATATATTAATTAAGCAATTTGCTAGTGGTCAGTTTAGTGAGGTTATCTTAGCAACTAACCCTACGGTCGAAGGGGAGGCAACCGCGCACTATATTGCTGAGCTTGCCCAGCAATATCAAGTTAATATTTCTAGAATTGCCCACGGCGTTCCTGTGGGCGGGGAATTAGAATATGTTGATGGTAATACTCTAGCTCATGCCTTAGCAGGCAGAAAAGCTTATGAAATTTAACTCGGTAATAATAAAGCCTAGCTAGCGTGGAGCATTAACCGCCGGTAAACTTAACGTTAAAACCCGCCTTTTCTAGCACCTGCTGTATTACCTCGCGCTTATCGCCTTGAACCTCAATGGTTTCTCCAACGACTGAGCCACCACTGCCGCAGGTCTTTTTAAGTTTTTTTGCTAATTCTTTTAGTGCCTTGTTGTCTAGACCTAGGCCGCTGATGACCACAACCCCTTTGCCTTTTCGGCCTTTGGTTTCGCGTCTAACACGTGCAAAACCATCACTTGGCGTAACAGTTTTTTCTTTTTTTTTGTTAATGCGGCCGGTGTCAGTTGAATAGACTAGTGAGTCATCACTGGCTGGTGTCGATTTATTAGGCTCAATGGGGGCTTTACCAAAAGCAGCGGCTAAATCACTTAAACTAGACAAACTATTTTTCATATATCACTCAATACTCTTAGCTAAACTGGTTAATCAAATTTTAGATAAAATAAAACCACAGCAACGTTCATAGTCACTGTGGTTTTATTATATCACTAACAAGCTGAAAACCGCTTGTTAGTGATAGATACCCGTCACTCATAATGACGCTACATGGATGGTGCTTATTAGAGAATGCAGACGGTACAGGAAGTACCTTATACGGATAATACAGGAGCAATTATCCTGAGCACATTCTCCTGAACAACCATTATTTCATCACAGCGCCTTGAATTGAAATTGCTCAAGCACTTTGAAACATGCATCTTGAATGGTAACGGGTATATTATTGCCTGAATATTTTAAAGCTTGCTTTCTAACTCAGGTAAAGCATCAAATAAGTCAGCAACAATACCGTAATCTGCAACTTGGAAGATTGGCGCTTCGGGATCTTTATTGATAGCGACAATGACTTTTGAGTCTTTCATACCAGCTAAATGCTGGATAGCACCACTGATACCGACGGCAATGTATAAGTCAGGAGCAACAATTTTACCTGTTTGACCTACTTGCATGTCGTTTGGCACAAAGCCAGCATCAACAGCTGCGCGTGATGCGCCAATTGCTGCGCCAAGTTTGTCGGCAATACCGTCAAGTAATTTAAAGTTATCGCCATTTTGCATGCCGCGACCACCAGAAATTACCACTCTTGCCGCACCTAGATCAGGTCGCTCAGAGACAGTGAGTTCGTCACTTACATGGCTTGAAATACCGGCATCAGTAACCGTATCTAATTTAACCACTTCAGCATTGCCATCGGTTGCTACCGCATCAAAGCCAGTAGTACGTACAGTGATAACCTTTTTGTTATCTAAACTTTGTACTGTGGCAATAGCGTTGCCGGCATAAATAGGGCGAATAAAAGTATCACTACTTTCAACGTCAATAATATCAGAAATTTGCGCAACATCTAATAACGCGGCAACTCTAGGCATAAAGTTTTTGCCGGTAGTAAGCGCTGTTGCCAGAATGTGTTCATAATCGCTGGCTAATTCAGTGACTAATAAACTAAGATTTTCAGCAAGGTGATGCTCATAAACGGCATTGTCACAGACTATTACTTTGTTGACACCATTGACTTTTGCTGCCGCATCAACAACATCTTGACAATTAAAACCTGCCACCAGTAGTGTTATATCACCACCAATTTTTTGCGCTGCGCCTACTGTTTTTAGGGTCTCAGCTTTTAACGAGCTGTTGTCGTGTTCAACAATTACTAAAATACTCATGAGATCACCTTGGCTTCATTTCTTAATTTATCAATTAATTCATCAATACTTTTTACCATAACACCAGCTTTGCGCTCTGCTGGCGGCGTAACTTTTAATAATTTAGTACGTGGGCTTAAATCAATGCCAAAATCTGCCGCTGGTCTTACTACTAATGGCTTACGCTTAGCTTTCATAATATTAGGTAATGTAGCGTAGCGAGGTTCGTTTAAGCGTAAATCTGTGGTTACAATAGCGGGCAAGCTAAGCGCAACAGTTTGTAAACCGCCATCAACTTCACGGGTAACATTGACTTTATCGTCAATAAACTTCACTTCTGAGGCGAAGGTACCTTGTGGCATGCCTGTAAGTGCCGCTAGCATCTGGCCAGTTTGATTATTGTCACTATCAATGGACTGTTTACCTAAAATAACAAGTTGCGGTTGCTCTTCTTCAACCACTTTTTGCAATAATTTAGCAATGTTCAATGCATCTAGGTTTTCATCTGTTTCAATTTGAATAGCGCGATCGGCACCTAAGGCTAATGCAGTACGCAATTGTTCTTGGCAAGACTTATCACCGATAGAAATTGCAATTACCTCTGTTGCGATACCCGCTTCTTTTAAACGTACCGCTTCTTCAATGGCAATTTCACAAAAAGGGTTGATCGCCATTTTTGTATTGGCAAGATCTACATTGGAATGATCGGGTTTTACTCGAACTTTGACGTTATAGTCAATAACACGTTTTATCGGAACTAATACTTTCATCGCAGCCTCTGAAAAGGTTTGTTAATTTACAATAATAGTTAAAAGATACCCCTGGTTTACGTCAACGTCAACGTAATCTTGGTGAAAACTTTTAAACTAAGATACAATCTAGATAAGTGCTTGTAACAGTGCCTTGCTTGGGCATCTGTTATAAGATACTATCAAACACCTGTTTGAATATCAAACACATGTTTGAATTTTACTGAAAACTTAACAGTCTAAATATAATAATACTGGGAGATCTTATGGAACGCGAATCGATGGAATTTGACGTAGTCATTGTTGGTGCTGGCCCTGCCGGTTTATCAACTGCTTGTCGCTTAATGCAAATAGCACAAGATAAGCAGCAAGAGTTAATGGTTTGTGTAGTTGAAAAAGGCTCAGAAGTGGGCGCGCATATTCTTTCCGGCGCTGTTTTTGAACCCAGATCTTTAAATGAATTATTTCCTGATTGGCAACAAAGAAATGCACCATTAACTACCAAAGTAACTGCTGATGATATTTACCTATTAACGAGTGAAAAATCAGGTATCAAATTACCTAACTTTTCCGTACCCAAAACTATGCATAATGACGGCAACTATATTGTTAGCATGGGTAATGTTTGTCGCTGGTTAGCTGAGCAAGCAGAGCAATTAGGTGTTGAAATTTTCCCCGGTTTCCCTGCGCAAAGTATCATATATAATGATGACGGTAGTGTTGGTGGTGTTATCACCGGTGATATGGGGTTAGATGCCGAGGGCAAAGAAAAAGACTCCTTTATGCCAGGTATGGAGTTACGTGCTAAGTACACGGTTTTTGCTGAGGGTTGTCGTGGTCACCTAGGTAAAGAGTTAATTGAAAAATTTAATCTTGATGAAAAAAGCTCGCCGCAACATTACGGCTTAGGTTTTAAAGAAATTTGGGACATAGCGCCAGAAAAACATCAAGAAGGTCTAGTGGTACACACTGCTGGTTGGCCGTTAGATAAAGGAACTACCGGTGGTGGTTACCTTTATCATGCAGAAAATAATCAGGTGTTTGTTGGTTTAATTGTTGATTTAAATTACAGCAACCCACATCTAAGCCCTTTTGATGAGTTTCAGCGTTATAAACATCACCCTAAAATTAGTCAATACCTTGAAGGTGGTAAACGAGTTTCCTATGGTGCCCGAGCTATGGCGAAAGGTGGTTTTAATTCATTACCTAAAATGACCATGCCGGGTGGGTTATTGGTGGGCTGTGACGCCGGTACCATTAATTTTGCTAAAATTAAAGGTAATCATACCGCAATGAAATCAGGCATGTTAGCGGCTGAAGCCATTGCCCAAGTATTGATTAATGATGAAGGTATTGCCGAAGAAGGTAAGCAGGATTTAACGCACTTCAGCCAACTCTATAAAGACTCTTGGTTATATGAAGAACTATACAGTACCCGTAATTTTGGTCCGGCGATGCACAAGTTTGGTACTTTATTAGGTGGCGCTTATAACACTTTAGATCAGAATTTTTTCTCCGGTAAATTACCGTTTAATTTTAAAGATGATAGCCTAGATCATGCCCAACTGAAGCTTGCGGCTGATGTTCCAGTGATTAAGTATGCAAAACCAGATAATAAATTAAGTTTTGATAAACTGTCTTCGGTATTTTTATCTAATACCAATCATGAAGAAGAACAGCCTTGTCATTTAAAACTCAAAGATGCTGACATTCCTATTAGTGTTAATTTATTGAAATATAATGAACCCGCACAGCTATATTGTCCTGCCGGAGTCTATGAAGTTGAAAAAACTGAGCAAGGTGATAAGTTTATTATTAATGCGCAAAATTGTATTCACTGTAAAACGTGTGATATTAAAGACCCCAGTCAGAATATTACTTGGGTAACGCCGGAAGGCACTGGTGGGCCAAACTACCCGAATATGTAATACCATAGCTATTAAGTTTGTTGCGACTCAGCAACAGAGTTAAATTGCTATTATATACAGCTATTAGGTTATTTTAGTGTTGCAAGGCCCAATATACTCTAAGGAGTGTCTTGGGCTTTTTTCTTCTTTTTTGAGGGGCGGGCAATATAATAATTTTACTTACTTGTTGGATTTCTCTTGAATATAACTCGTTGATTTTACGTAAATATAAGCCGCCCACTATCAAGAGTTTAGCTTAGTAGATATTTCGATAAGGTTATATGCTTTTAATGCGGGTATGGCCTGGTGAAGCTGAGTTTCAATTTCATCTAATTGACTCAGTTTTTGACAAAAAATAGCCACTTTTTTATCAAGTGCTTGAGCACGTATAGTCACACCGAGATCCAAGCCTGCGCTAAGGCTTGTTAATCGCTTATCAAAGGTGGTTATTCGTGTTTCGCTACCGTATTCGCTGCTATTACGGTCAACTAATACCGACTGACCAACAGCGGCTAATATTGAACCGATAGAGATTGAAATCATCGCTTCTATCTCTTGTTCAAATTCACCGGTTAACATTTCATCAAAATCATTTAAGTCTTGTGGCGCTATATAATAGTTATTGGCACTTTGATTAAAACGTGCACGTATCCGCCATTTTATCTCATCAAATTTGGCTTGTACTTTTTGTTGTGCAGCGCTGTTTTCCCCCGTTAAGCCAGCAATCATTTTATTGATTGCTTTTAACGCAATATCTACTCCTTCAATCGCCATAGCGATTATTTCTGGGACTTGTTGGCGGATCCCGCTACTGAAGCTTCTTAACAGTTGTTGCTGCTCTATAGATAAGGAAATTTCCCTACCTTTAATAAAAAGTTGCTCGCTATTGTTAATTTGTACTTGGGTAATACCTTGATCGACGATGCGGATATGTTTAGGGGCAATAATAACCCCATAATTAAGATGAATGGAGCATTGCTGAGCATAGGCTTGCTGGCTTAAGGGTAAGGTGAAAAAGAGCAGAGTACAATATTTTAGCGTTGAGGTGTTTACCATCACTGTTAGGTATTCACTATAGGGTCAATAAGTATCTTTCTCTCATGATAAATCATTTTACTTGGACCATATTCTCGGCGTGTTTTCTCATTAAAATCACCGACAATTAGCTCAACGCCATGATAAAGCTTTTCTGTGGCTTCAAGATAAACACTCGCCATGTACTCTTGTAGGTTGTCTTCAAGGCTGCTTTTTTCATTGAGTATTTCACCCGTTTTATTGGCATGATATTGGTAGGTTGGCACTATTTTGGCTATTAACTCGGGTTTTGCTTTATCTTTAGGTAGTTTCTTTAATTTATTTATCGCCGCTTTTAATTCATTGGTTTTATCCGACTCTATTTTGAGTAACTCATCTATTTGACGAATATCATTTTTAAATTTTAGGATTTTATGTTCAAAATTAACTACGGTATTACTACCCGCAGTAGCACCAATCATGCCGGCATTAACTGAAGAGCCTACTTTGGTATAGCCACCGATGAGTTTACCATCAGCTTTACCATCTTTACCTACCCATAAGCGACCATTAATATCTAAAATACTGTGTAGTAACTGGTTTTCAATACGTACGTCTTGAGCACAAGTGATTTGTGCATATTGACCATACTTGGCATAAACACTGCCTTTAGCATGAATATTTACACTCATAGTCATATTGCTAATCTGGGTTTTGTCAGTATCATGTTTTCGGCCAATAATACCACCAGTAATGGTAATATCGCCACCGGCTTCTAGGGTTGCCGACTCAACAAAACCACCCACGGTAATATCGCCAGAAGCGGTAACTTTCATGCCTTCGGTAACATCGCCATCAATAATAACACTACCAGTAAAATTAATATTACCGGTAGACACGGTGACATTTTTAATCTTATATACCTCATCAACTTCCATGCCGTTGTTAATGAGTTTAGGCAGACCAACTTTCTCTGAAACTAAAATGTTAGTATTTTGTGAACTTATATTGGTACCTTGCCCAGCAACGAGTTCGATATCATTACCTGGCTCTGCGGCTAAAGGCGTGTCCGTTACCGTGTAACCTTGCACACCCTTGGTTAAGGGGACTTTTTTGGCCAGAGGATCACCAACATTTACACAGATAATATCGCCAAGGTCTCGCATGTCTACGCTACCATCTTCGCGTTTTTTAGGTTTGAGAATGCGTGTTTGTGCACTTTCAACCAAGGGTTTTATAATGGCATCTTTACCATTAATTGCTATTTTTCCTGTGGCAATTTGCAACTCAACTTGATTGTTAGGCGCTTCTTTGGCGGCAAGTTGTGCCAGTTGGATTAAATGCTCTTTACTAAAACCTTTTTTTACCCCAGCGGCTTGTGCCGCAGTTAATATGGCTTTTGCCGTTAGGTGTTTACCGCCTTGAGCGCTGGTGATTTCTGCACTAGCACCCATTTCATCCGCTTCTATGGTTATATTGATTTTCGCGTCAACGCGCTCAAGCACTTGATAGCGTATGGTTCTACCAGTATTTTTATCTTGCAATGGTTTGAGCACATCATGTAACTCAGCAACAGCATTTTTGACATTACCATTGTTGATGCGAAGCTTTTTATACTCTGATGCCTCTATTAGCTCATTGATAGTTAAGGTGGAAATAGTGTCTCCCCCTTTAATCGGCTCTAACACTAAATCGATATTATTTTTATCATTGCAAATTAAACTGGCTTTGGTCATTACTGGGCTCCTCTAACCGTTAAGTACTGCTGAGCCAAATAACGGATAGATGCTGTTGTTATTTTATAATTATTATGTTTTCTCTGCTCGCAAGCTGGCTTGAGATATACTTAACCTATATATAATGGCTTTGATGAATTTTAATAAAGCTAGTGGTACCTTCTTTAGAATAGTCAATTTTATACTCTACACCATCAAGCGCTTGGATGAATAAGAGTGTTTTCTCTTCACCAAAAATTTCGGTAGATGCAATATTAATAATGTCTTGATACGCTTTTTTAGCAATAGATCGTTTCGCAGGTACTTCACCCTTATAAATACCAATGCCACGATGGCTAACAATGACAACCAACTTCTCACCATTCATAATAAGTAAGTCGAACTTCTTTATCTTGTGAATAATGGTATTTCGGCCACTGGTTATAAAATTTTTCTCTATCACAATAGGCTCCTGATATTCATGTGTTATTTCTTTTTATACTTTGTCTTAATATATAAATTTTTAATACACTAAGCAATGATTAAGCGATGACTTATCCGCTGGGTTATATTGATTCTAGTTTATATCTTGTTAGGGTTTTGTCTATCATTATTGCCCTTTACTGAGGAGGAAAAGCTCTTTCGGCAATATAGTTTGGTATAGTCGTTAAATTTTGTTGGTATCTACGGAGTAAGTCTAGCCCTATTGCCGCGACAAATTGTTGAAATTGACGTCTTTTATAAGGTAATTGTAAACATTGAGTTTTGATATCTCCCAGGCGACCCCAAGCAAACCAAACGGTACCCACAGGTTTATCTTTACTGCCGCCATTGGGTCCGGCAATTCCGGATACCGCGATGGCAATATCCGCCTTAGATTTTAATAATGCACCTTGCGCCATGGCGATCACCACAGCCTCACTTACCGCACCTTCTTGCGCTAAAACACTTGCGGGAACATCTAACATAGCTGTTTTCATTTCGTTGCTATACGTGACAAAGCCGGCCTCAAAGCTGCTCGATGAGCCACTGATCTCGGTTAATGTACTGGCAATGAGACCGCCAGTACATGACTCGGCCGTGGTGACTTTTATATTGTGCTGTTGTAATTGATTCAGCAGGTGTTCCGCCAGTGATTTTGGCTTGCCTTGCACCTCAGCGATTAAATGGTCGCCAAGCACCTTGACTAATTTCTTTTGCCAGAGTGATTTTAATGCCAAACCTTGCTTGGTATTTGTAGTTAGCTTTATTTCAAGTAAGGGCATACCCGCACGAAAGCCCAGTTCTATTTCTGTCGGCCAATTGGGCAGTTGCTCATCAATTGCTTTTTGCAAACTTGACTCACCTAGACCAAAAACCTGCAAACGAGTGACCTCAGTGATTAAATCACTCGGTATTTTTTTAGCGATAAGCGGCACTATTTGCTCTATTAACATGGCTTTTAGCTCATGGGGAACTCCGGGGGTACAGTAAATGTCACAATCTTTATAACGCACGTAAAAACCAACGGCACTGCCACGGCTGTTGGCTATTATTTGGCAGCCTTTAGGTAATATGGCTTGTTTGAGGTTAGGGGCATTTAATTCTGTCCCGCGTTGCAGGCACCAGTGGGTTAAATGACTCAGCGCTTGTGGGTGTTGACTTAACTCTACCCCTAGAGCAAGCGCTAAAGCTTGCGCCGTTAAATCATCCACCGTTGGCCCTAAACCGCCATTAATTATTAATAGGTCACTAGTGCTTGCCATGTAGGTGATTTCACTGACCAGTAGTGCCAAATCATCAGCAACGGTTACCTTACGGTTAACTTTAAGTCCAAGTTCTTTTAGTATTTGTGCCATCATGGCGGAGTTACTGTCAACAATATCTCCGGTCATCAACTCATTACCGGTTAATAATAACTGTACATTCGGGGCTGACATGGTTCATCTATCCTTAAGGTATTTATTTGTCGATAAATTTAAACCTTTTTCTCTAAAGTTACATCATAATTTTTTTATGAAGTTAAAAAATATAAAATATAGGGCATAAGCAATGAGTGATGTAATTTAAAACTGGCTAAAGAGCTTAGTGCTTTTCACCGTGCTTAATTTGTCTTGTCAGCCTAGTTGTCATGGTCAGTAAAAATCAGGGCTGAAATTACCCTCGTCCTTCTCGGTAACAAGGCAAAGTATTTAGCTTACATAACCCTAATGGCACAGTGACAATCAACCGTTGGTAATGACGTATCATTAAAGTAGTGGCCAATATTAGCACTGATACTTTGCCTGGCAGTATTGACAGCGCTTTTGCTTTAACAACTAAAAATAATAGTTTGTCTATATTAAAAAAAATTGTACCGTTATCATGGTGAGCATACGATCCCGAAAGGCAGTGTTAACCGCTTATAAACAGCGTTATTGATTTTGACAAGGAAGCGACATGGAGCTAGCTTATTAGAGAATGCCGGAGCTATTCTGCTGAATAACCATTATCTTCATCAATAGCTTGCTGCTAAGTCTTTAAAATCTAGCTAAGCGATCACTTTCTTATACGGATTGGTATAACTAATAATTTAAAATTATAATTCCACATAGCAAAATTTAAGGGCAATACCTAGTGAGTAAAAAAACCTATGCAAGAGCGTTACTCTTTGGTCGCTGGTATCGAAGTGATATTGATGAGCAAGGCCATGAAACCGTTGAGTATGCTGAGCTTAGTAGTGATGGCAGTTTTGAATTTACCTTTATTACGCTGGATGTTAATGGCGTAATTATTGAGCAAGTTACCGAGCTTGGTGATTGGGGCTTAGTGGCTGATATTCACTTTACCGTAACAAAAAACGAACTGATTAATGATAAAATCTATGCCGCAGATTTAAATAATGATGATAATTATCAAGTGTATAAGGTGTTATCCTTGGATCATAAAAAATTTCATTATCAACATAGATTAACCAATGAAGAATATATCATGACACGGGTTGTTGATAACACCGGTCATTGTTAGACTAATGGTAAGAATTTACTGATTTACCTTAATTAGAATCAAATAAAAAATTAGAGATAGTTAATGAAGCGATTAAAAGCAGCAAGTTTAATTACCGCAATAAAAACGCCCTACACTGAAAAAGGGGAAGTTTGTTTAAAAAGTTACGATTTCTTAATACAGCAGCAAATCGCGGCCGGTGTTGATGGTATTGTGGTCGGTGGTACTACCGGGGAAGGGCACTTACTTAGCTGGGAAGAGCACTTAATGCTAATTGCTCATTGTGTGCATAATTTTGGCGATAAATTAATTATTGTGGGTAATACCGGTAGTAATAATACCCGTGAAGCAATAAAAGCCACCGAATATGGTTTTGCTATAGGTATGGATGCCGCACTACAGATAAACCCATACTATGGTCGTACTTCGCTTAAAGGGGTAATTGAGCACTTAAAAATAGTACTCGATATAGGTCCTGCTTTTATTTATAACGTTCCAGGTAGAACGGGACAAGACTTAACCCCAGAATTCATTGAGCCTTTAGCCTCGCATAAAAACTTTATTGGTGTGAAAGAATGTGCCGGTAACGAACGCATTGCCTATTATGAAAAACAAGGTATTGCTTGTTGGTCCGGTAATGATGATGAAAGTTATGCTGGCCGTCATGAATATGGCTCACATGGCGTGATTTCAGTTACTTCAAATATTATCCCCGGCATTATGCGCCAGTTAATGGATAAAGAAAATTTAACACAAACCACACAACTTAATGAACAAGTAGCCGATTTAATGGCCTGGCTATTTTGTGAGCCTAACCCTATTGCCATTAATACTGCGTTAATGATGACAGATGCGGTGCCTAAAAACATTCGTTTACCTTATCAAGCACTGACACTAGAACAACGTCAGCAAGGTTTAAAGATTTTAACTGCGATTGCCAGTAAAGAGTTGGTTGGTAATAGCTTATCTCTACTTGAAGATGCTGACTTTAATTATTGTATTTAGCGGCACTATGCTAGCAATATTATTTTAGCTAGAGTATTTTCGCTATAACCAATTAGCCTAGCTACTTTATCTGGCTAATTGATAGCGATATAACATTAAAGCCTCGGTGATAACTGAGGCTTTAATGTTTCTGGCAACTCAAAATATCGCTCTTTTTTTGTGGCTGTTCCAGCACTTACTGATGTTATCTTAGGGGTGAGCGGGCAAGAGAAGCGTAAGCTAACCGCACATAGCTGTAAATCACATGGCTCACTTTCATCGGCTATGCCATGTAATCTATCACCGACCACAGGCAGGCCAATACTTGCCGCATGTAGTCTGATTTGATGCTTTCTACCACTGTCTATTTTGACTTTTATTAATGAGCGATCGGCATAGCTATCATAGGCCAAGCAAGTAAAGGTACTGCGGGCACTCTTGCCATCAATGTCAGCGGTAATAACTTCTGGTTGTGGTCTTTTACTGTGATCACCATGAACAATAATATGATAATTTTTCTCTAACTGGTGTTGCTCAAACATTGCTGACAGCGCCCGTGCCGCTTTTTTACTGTGTGCTATTAATATCAAGCCAGTCGCCGCTCTATCTAATCGATGGACAATAAAAGCTGGGCGCTCGTTAGGCAAGTTTTGCTGAGCAAAGCGGGCAATGGTGCAATGATCACTCCATTTAGAACCCTGCGATAACATACCGTAGGGTTTATACCAGACGCTGTAATCAACTAAATCTTCAATGAGTATTGCTGGTGGAACCGGTGTTGACAGCACTGTACTATTGTAATAAAAATGCAGTTCATCATCAGGGAGTAATTGTTTTTTTACTCGGCGTAATCTTTGTGTTTGTTTTTTATTTTTTGCCGGCGTTAACCATAAGGCGCCTTTACTAATGGCCTGCTTTAACGCTGCTGTTGATAACGACGTTTGTGGTGAATTACTTTGGCCATCACGATAACTTTCTAATATTGAAATGGCAGTGCCATTAACGTGCCCATCGACTTTGATATGCCACTCAAACTTATGTTGGTTTCTAGTGGTGGTGTCGTCCTGATTTTCTGAACAGCTATTATCTATAGGCATATTGGCAAGAAGTCGTTAGGGCTTTGCCGTTATTTTACTAGGTTTATGGTCGGTGCAAAGCTAAAATAGCGCATTGATAATAATAATCGGCAAATATTGCAGAAAATGACTATGAAGTTGAGTCGTGAGCTAACATGTTGTCCAGAAGAGTAAAGCGGCAATAACGTTTGGCAGATGCAATAAAAGCCTGATGAGCTAATAAGTGAGGGTAAATCGACTGCTCAGTACTATTTTCTGGTCAAGAGTTGTGCTCAACTTCGGTCGGTTATTACTAGCAAACAAGCAAAAATTTTCTTTAACGGCTTGCCAAGAAAAGTAAAAATCAGCCACTATCAGCCGCTGTTTTTCTCAAGTGCCACGCCGTTAAAGGGACAGTTTGATAGCGTTTATTTTGTGGTAATTTTGACTAACTGGGCTATTACTCGCTATAAAATGGTATTATTCTCTACAAATAAAGCGAGTTTAGGACGTATATGAACATAGATATAAAACAATTTTCCGCCTTACAAAAAGCAAGCCAATCATCCTTTTTTGAACAAAAGAAACTGCTTAAACAGGTGATGTTAGGTAAAACCGTATTATGTAAAGTCTGTAAACAACCGTTAAAACTCCATACCCCTGAGCAAGCTGGACCAACAGGCGTACGCTGTGTAAAAGGCTGCACCGATATCTCATTAGATTTTGTCTAGTTTATTGATGGCAATTACCTGATAAAAATTAACTTCAATCAATGTATGTGCAGCAAATGTTGATTTGTCTGCTAGAGGGATAACATTAAGTAAAGTCTAAAATCTTATGCCCAGGTTAATGCCGTAAACATTGCCAGACTTGTGTGAGTCACTGGTGTCAAAATAACGTCGAATATAAGGTGTTATTTGGATACTTTGAATGTTAAATTCAATGCCAAATTCAGGATAAACAGCAAGTACTGGATCATCTGTACAGCTCTCAAATTCCTCTTCGTGACTGCTACAGTGTTGTGTTTTTCCAATAAAAAAACCTACACCGAGATATGGATTTATTAATTGATCTAAATGTACAAAGGCAAACCCTGAAAAACCAAGGTAAAGCTCATTACTTTCATACTCGGTTGTAGTTGTATTACCTTTCGGGTAAAAATGACCATCAGCAGAAAAGTAACTCGTTGTTTCAGCTGTTTTAACGTTATTACCACCAAAATACAAAGTGCCACTTAGTCTGCCGCCAAACATATCTCCTTTTGCAGATACCGATATTTCGGCACCAGCACGATCTCCTTCAGGTTCATTGAACGCACCAATAGAGAAAGTAGCCTCATCTTGGCTTGCTTGAGATATAGTAGAAAAAGCGAATAAAGCCGTTAACAAATATAATTTAACTAAGTAATGCATAATTCCATTTCCGCACAGATACAATCGCTCAAAAAAGCGAGTGTTTATTATTGAGTGGTTACTTTAATTGGTGCTATTCTCGTTTAAGTTATTGAATTATGCAATAAAAAACTGACTATTCCTTTTAGGGGATTGTCGGTTTTTAGTTTCTCTAATTAAGTGTTGTTCAAATTTAATTAGAGTACCTTGAAGCTGATTGAGTCAAGTTCACGAAGAAAGCACGGAGCTGACAAAGGTCAGTAACTTTGGCGCTTAGGATAGCAGGCATTAAAAAACCGACAAATCCTTTATGGGGAATTGTCGGTTTTTAGTTTCTTGCATTTAAGTCTGCTTAAAATTAATCAGAGTCCTTGAAGCTAGTTAAGCTAAGTTAGCGGAAAAAGCACGGAGCTGACGCATGTCAGTGAGTACTTTTGACAATTAAATTAGCTTTAATAGCAAAAAGGTTAGCCAATAAAGGCACGAGCGTTACGGAACATGCGCACCCAAGGTGAATCTTCACCCCAGCTATCTGGATGCCATGAGTTAGCTACTGTTCTAAATACCCGTTCAGGATGTGGCATCATGATGGTGACACGACCATCAGTAGTCGTTAACGCTGTGATACCATCAACTGAGCCGTTCGGGTTGGCAGGGTATGTTTCAGTAACGTCACCGTAGTTATTAACGAAACGCATTGATACTGTGCCTGAGTTGTTGGCAGCATCAATAGCAGTATCAGAGCTAAATTCAGCATAACCTTCACCGTGCGACACAGCGATTGGCATACGTGAACCTGCCATGCCTTTAAATAATACTGACGGACTCTCTTGAATTTCAACTAATGAGAAGCGTGCTTCAAAACGCTCTGATTTGTTTTGTACAAAGTGAGGCCAGTGCTCAGAGCCTGGGATGATGTCTTTTAAGTTTGACAACATTTGACAGCCGTTACACACACCTAAGGTGAAAGTATCTTTACGTTCAAAGAATGTTTTAAACATAGTGCGTGCATCTGCGTTAAATAAGATTGATTTTGCCCAACCTTCACCAGCGCCTAAAACATCACCGTAAGAGAAACCACCACAAGCAACTAAGCCGTTAAAATCCGCTAAATCAGTACGACCTGATAAGATATCCGACATATGTACATCAACGGCAACAAAACCAGCTCTATCAAAAGCCGCCGCCATTTCTACATGAGAGTTAACACCTTGCTCACGTAAAATTGCAATACGTGGATTGGCTATACCATCAGTACTGCTTTGTGCATCTTTGATAATTAAATCAGCAACTATGTCTTCGTTGATATCAAAAGTAAGCTCAGTGTTTAAACCTGGATCTTCAGTATCAAATTTAACATCATGCTCTTGTTGTGCACATTCAGGGTTATCACGCAGTGACTGCATTCTATAAGTCGTTTGTGCCCAAACAGTGCGGTAATAAGTACGAGAGTTTTCTAGGACGACTTCCCCATCACGGCTAAAGCGAATAGTATCTTCGTTGTTCAAATGACCAATGTCAGTACAATAATCGAGAATGCCATGTTCAGCTAAAATTACGTCAATAGCTTCAACATCACTTATCCGTATTTGCATAACTGCGCCAAGTTCTTCATTAAACAAGGTCGCTAAATCATCACTTGCGCCGTTTGATAACTTACTGATATCAATATCAACACCAGTATGACCAGCAAACGCCATTTCAGTAACAGTAGTGAATAAACCACCATCGGAAATATCATGGTAAGCAACTAGCAGTTCAGCACGTACCAGGGCTTGCATGGCATTAAAGAAACCTTTTAATACTGCTGGGCTATCAACATCAGGGGTTTCATTACCTAGCTGTTTGTAAACTTGCGCTAAACATGAACCACCAAGGCGTTTTTTACCTTTAGATAAGTCGATAGCGACTAAACGTGTCTCACCTTTGTCGCTGCGAAGTTCAGGCGTTACTGTTTTACGAATATCTTCAACTACACCAAAAGCGGTGATGATTAATGACATAGGTGAAGTGACAGATTTTTCTACATGAGAAGTTTGACCCTTTTCATCTGTTTTTTCTTCAGTCCACTGGGTACGCATCGACATTGAGTCTTTACCGACCGGAATGGTTAAACCAAGGGCTGGACAAAGTTCTTCACCAATGGCTTTAACTGCTTCATATAGACCGGCATCTTCACCAGGGTGACCCGCAGGTGACATCCAGTTAGCAGAAAGTTTGATACGGTTTAAATCGCCAATATCAGTACCAGCAATGTTGGTTAAAGACTCAGCGACGGCTAAACGAGCAGAAGCGCCAAAGTTTAATAAGGCAACAGGTGTACGCTCACCAAGAGCCATGGCTTCACCATGGTATGAATCAAGGGCAGAAGCGGTAACACCACAATCGGCTACCGGTACTTGCCAAGGTCCAACCATTTGATCGCGGTTAACCATGCCGGTTACGCTGCGATCGCCAATGGTTATGAGGAAGGTTTTTTCAGCAACCGTTGGTAAACTTAAAATACGGTTCGCAGCATCCGTTAAGGTGACATTGCTTAACTCTAATGAATCACCAGCAGCGGTTGCCGTTTTTACGTCTTTAAATATTTTAGGTGTTTTACCTAATAATAGCTCAAGCGGTAAATCAATCGGGGTATTAAGTTTTTCGTTATCGCTAAAATGTGCATCAGTAACGGTTAATTGCAATGCTTCAGTGGCGCGACCAACCACAGCATATGGCGCACGTTCACGTTGACATATTTGTTCAAAAACCGCTAAGTTCTTGTCT
Source organism: Colwellia sp. MT41 (assembly GCF_001444365.1). Classification (NCBI taxonomy): domain Bacteria; kingdom Pseudomonadati; phylum Pseudomonadota; class Gammaproteobacteria; order Alteromonadales; family Colwelliaceae; genus Colwellia; species Colwellia sp. MT41. Next base: position 2,973,835 of record NZ_CP013145.1, on the reverse strand, counting down.
GATACGGCAATAACATAACGTTCTTGAGATTCGTTACACCAGATTTCGTGCGGTGCCATGCTACGTTCATCGTTTGGTACGTTACGAAGTTCAAAAACACCACCACGACCGCCATCAGAGACAAGCTCAGGGAAAGCATTTGATAAGCCACCAGCACCAACATCATGAATAAAGGCGATAGGATTTTCTTCACCTAATTGCCAACACTTATCGATAACTTCTTGGCAGCGACGTTCCATTTCTGGATTTTCTCTTTGTACTGAAGCAAAGTCTAAACTCTCAGCTGACTGACCTGAAGCCATTGATGAAGCAGCACCACCGCCTAAACCAATGTTCATTGCTGGGCCACCTAAAGCGATTAAGTTAGCGCCAACAATTATTTCACGTTTTTGTACATGTTCATCACGAATATTACCTAAACCACCGGCAAGCATAATTGGCTTGTGGTAACCACGTACTTCTAAACCATTAAAGGAGTTAACTTCTTCTTCATAAGTACGAAAATATCCTAAAATAGCTGGGCGACCAAATTCATTATTAAATGCCGCGCCACCTAATGGGCCTTCCATCATGATGTCGAAAGCAGTAACAATGCGACTTGGCTTGCCAAAATCAGTTTCCCACGGTTGTACAAAGTCAGGAATACGCAAGTTAGATACCGAGAAACCCACTAAACCCGCTTTTGGCTTTGAGCCAATACCCGTTGCGCCCTCATCGCGAATTTCACCGCCTGAGCCTGTAGCAGCACCAGGGTAGGGTGAAATTGCCGTAGGGTGGTTATGCGTTTCAACTTTCATTAATATCTGAATATCTTCATGGTGGTAAGCATAAATATTTGTTTCAGGGTTAGGGAAGAAACGACCGCCTTTATTACCGACCATTACCGCGGCATTATCTTTATAAGCACTCAGTACATAATCAGGGTTGATCTCATGGGTATTACGGATCATTTTAAATAAGGATTTTTCTTGTTTAACGCCGTCTATGGTCCAGTCAGCGTTAAAAATTTTATGACGACAATGCTCAGAGTTTGCTTGAGCAAACATATAAAGCTCAATGTCGTGTGGGTTACGGCCTAACTTAGTGAAATTTTCAAATAAGTAATTCACTTCATCAGGGGCTAAGGCCAAGCCTAACTCTATATTCGCTTGAACTAATGCATTTTTACCGCCGTTTTCAATATCAATGACGGTTAATTCACCCGGTTCACTGCTCGAAAATAACGTGCTTGCCTCGGCGAAATCATTAAAAACACTTTCCATCATGCGGTCGTGCAGTAAAGCGTTTAATTGCACTTCTTGCTCTGTACTTAATGGCACATCATTTTTTAATGAGACGTAATAAGCAATGCCGCGTTCTAAGCGAACAACTTTATTCAAGCCACAGTTGTGAGCTATGTCGGTAGATTTTGATGACCAAGGAGAAATAGTGCCTGGACGAGGTGTCACTAATAAAAATAAGCCTGTTGGTTGATGTTCCTCAATTTTTGGGCCGTAGTTAAGTAATTGCTGTAAAACATTCTCTTCACTGGCACTTAATTCTTGATTAAGTTGGGCGAAATGGGCAAATTCAGCATAAATATCATTTACAGGCAGTTGTAACTGTTCACATTGAGCTAACAGTTTTTTAACTCTGAACTCAGAAAGTGCTGGAGCGCCACGAAGGTTTTTAATTAACGTCGTCTTAGGCATCGTCATAAGGTAAGTCACCAAGTTTTATGTAGGGCTTTGATCGGCTTTCACTTGTTAAATTTATACAGTGAAAGCAAACCGAAAATTTCGCGCGTATTATAGTTGAAATTAACGCTTTTGTTAATGGAAAAAGTCAAGTAAAAACTTAACACTAGTGTCAAGTAAAAAGTACTTGGCTAATAGCACAATACACGACACAATTGAGCTTATGACTAAATATTTAACTGTTTCAATAAAAGCTAAGCTCATTACTCGGTTAGAGAGTAAGTTAGTAACTAAGTTTGCCTCTTTACTCTTGGTTATTTTTGCCACTAGCTTCTTAAGTGCCTGTGATAAAAAAAATGACAGTGCCAGTTTATCGCGTATTTTGAACCGAGGTTATATTAATGTCGGCACTTTTTTTGGTCCGACAAACTATTACACCACGGCCAATGGTTTTGCCGGTTTTGAATATGAATTAGCAAAAAAGTATGCACAATCGCTTAATGTTGAATTGCGCATCATTCCAAGTTATAGCTTGGATGAGCTTTTTATTAAGTTAAATACCGGTGAAGTTGATTTGTTGGCTGCAAGTCTATCGATAACTGAAAAACGCCGGCAACGTTTTCGATTTGCGCCAAGTTATGAAACCATCAGCCAGAAGTTAGTGTTCAAGCAAGGTAATGTAAGACCGAGAGAAGTGGCCGACTTAACGGGTAAGTTGATGGTTACGACTGGGTCAAGCTATGTGGAAAACTTGGAAAAGTTAAAAAAAACACACAGTGAGCTCACTTGGCAAGAGACCATAGATTTTGATAGCGAAGAGTTACTGGCGAAAGTACTCAGTGGTGAAATAGATTATACCGTTATTGACAGTAATAATTTAGCCATTAACCGCAGTTATTACCCTGAGATAAGTATTGGCTTTAGTATTAAACAACCAGAGCCTTTAGCTTGGATGGTCAGTGAGAATAGTCATGATGATATTTTAGCAAGCTTGGTTGAGTTTTTTGGTAAGGTGCATCACGACGGTACTTTACTGGCGCTAGATGACAAGTATTATGGCCATATTGAACAGTTTAACTATGTTGAAACTCGAACCTTTATTAAAGCGGTAGCAAGTACGTTACCTAAATATCAACGGCTATTTGAGAAGTATGCGCAAGAGCTTGATTGGCGTTTATTGGCGGCCATTAGTTACCAAGAATCACACTGGAATCCAACCGCACGTTCATATACTGGGGTTCGCGGCATGATGATGTTGACGTTAGCAACCGCGAAACAAATGGGTATAAAAAGTCGTTTAGATACCGAACAAAGTATTCGGGGTGGGGCAAAATACTTTAAGCGTATGATAGCTATGATGCCTGATAGAATACCGAGTCCAGATCGTATTTGGTTTGCACTTGCTTCTTATAATATTGGTTTTGGTCATTTAAACGATGCTAGAATTATTACCCAGCGCCAAGGTGGCGATCCAGATCGCTGGGTAGAGGTGAAAACTCGTTTACCATTATTACAGCAGAAAAAATATTACAAAAATACTAAACATGGTTATGCGCGTGGTGAAGAGCCAGTGCATTACGTTGACAATATTCGTCGCTATTATGACACCTTAAGCTGGTTAGATAATAAAGCTAAGGAGCAAGCTTTAGCTTTAGAGCAACAGCAAGAAGAATACTTATCAGGAGAAAACCCGCTTGCTGACGGTGAAGCTTTGCCAATACCGTTAGCCACTAAGGTTAAAGAAGCCGAAAAAGAGACGCTACAATAAAAGTCACTGCTGCAACTTCGCTACCTTAGCTAAAGCCTGCACTATAATCATCTTCAACAGCAGAGAGCGGTGAACTAATCACTTTCTTCTTAGCTCTACTCGTCACCTGGATGCAAATGCCTTATTGCCGCATGCCTTAATAAAAAAGAGCTTTCTTGTCGCCATCATTTATGTAAAAGTGGCAAGTATTCGCTTGCTAAAGACATGACATCCTTGTGATTATACTGTCATAAAAGTGACATTTTAGTAGGCTATAGTAGAGACAATTGTAACGCTGCTCTTATTGAGAATGATAAAGTGAAAAGACCATTTAAAAGTAATCAACGAAGAAAACAGCTAAGTCGCCAGCATGATAATATGACCTCGCGCCGACAGTCTTATTTTAACCTAGTAATGAATGAATTCATTGAATCGCAAGGCAAAAATTTGCTTAGCAAGTGATCTCCCTTAACTCGCCAATAATAATGGCGGTTTCATCGAGTTTCATTACATGAGTTTTATTGCTTATCAATCAATTGGCGTGGTTTTAATCCTAGCGTATGTGATAACTGTCTGATCTTTGTACTAGCTAATAATAATGGCGGTTTTATCGAGTTTCATTACATGAGTTTTATTGCTTATCAATCAATTGGCATGGTTTAAATTCTAAGCGTATGTGATAACTGTCTGATCTTTGTACTAGCTAATAATAATGGCGGTTTTATCGAGTTTCATTACATGAGTTTTATTGCTTATCAATCAATTGGCGTGGTTTTAATCCTAAGCGTATGTGATAACTGTTTGATCTTTGTACTAGCTAATAATAATGGCGGTTTCATCGAGTTTCATTACATGAGTTTTATTGCTTATCAATCAATTGGCATGGTTTTAATCCTAAGCGTATGTGATAACTGTCTGATCTTTGTACTAGCTAATAATAATGGCGGTTTTATCGAGTTTCATTACATGAGTTTTATTGCTTATCAATCAATTGGCGTGGTTTAAATTCTAAGCGTATGTGATAACTGTCTGATCTTTGTACTAGCTAATAATAATGGCGGTTTTATCGAGTTTCATTACATGAGTTTTATTGCTTATCAATCAATTGGCGTGGTTTTAATCCTAAGCGTATGTGATAACTGTCTGATTTTTGTACTAGCTAATAATAATGGCGGTTTCATCGAGTTTCATTACATGAGTTTTATTGCTTATCAATCAATTGGCGTGGTTTTAATCCTAAGCGTATGTGATAACTGTCTGATTTTTGTACTAGCTAATAATAATGGCGGTTTCATCGAGGGTATTTGATTGTTTATCAATTAACTGAAATTGGTTGAAACCTATGGTGACCATGTCATCATGATTTAATTTTTCACGAGAGATCTTGTTACCATTTAATTCGGTACCATTAGTACTGGCAAGATCTTCAATATAAGTAATCAGTTGGCCATCAATATAGGGGTCTGGCTCGGTAATTAATCGTGCATGTGTTGAACTAACAGCGGCGTCATTAATTTGAATGTCATTACTACTTGCTCGACCTATGAGTAAAACCCCCTCGACTAACTGCCATTTATTAATAATTACATCTTCAACACTTAAGGCTAAATAAGCCATATAAACTCCTAATTTTGTTATTATTCTTTAGTTATAACTATGCTGGTTTATGGGGTAAATTGATTAAACCTACCGTCAGGTTATCTCGACTGTTTTTGGCTATTGCTTGCTTTATCATGTCATGACAGACATTTTTATTAACAGAAAATTGAGATAAATAGTGACTGATTTCTTGTTCAGTTAAATAATCATGTAAGCCGTCGGTTGATAACATTATGGTATCGCCATTACTTATTACTATGGTTACTGTATCAATGGTTATTTTTTCTCGCACACCAATCGCTTGTGAAAGCATATTTTTTGTATTGGATTTTTTTGCTGTTGCCGCGCTTATTACGCCTTTATTGACTAATTCTTGCACCATGGTGTGGTCGACAGTCTCTTGTTGTAATTGCTCACTTTTAAAAGAGTAAGCGCGCGAGTCGCCAACCCAGCCAATATGGCAGTTATACTGGTCTATTACCATCAATACGCCAGTAGTGCCCATGCCTTGTTGTGTTTGCTGGTTTTTTGCTTGCTGTAAAATAGCCATGTTTGCGCCATTAAGCTGCTTGGTAATCCAGCTATCCCAATGGGGGTATGGACTAACGGAAATTTTATCCCAGGCTTTCTTGATATGGTCAACTAACATAGCGCTAGCAACTTCGCCAGCATTATGGCCACCCATGCCGTCTGCGACTAGCATCCAAATAATGCCTAACTCTTCATTGATGCCATAACTTATCGCATCTTCATTATTGTCTCGTATCGCGCCCTGATGACATAGGGACTTAATGTGATAATTCATAGGAGTTAACGGTTACTTCCTTTATCTTATGATGAAAAGTGGCTATTTAGTGGCGCAGTTCATAGGTTACTTTATTAGTTAGCGCTGATCTTAAAGTCTCTTTTCAGCGCATTTGCCAAGGCTAACTTAAATTCAGCCATTGTTTGATAACGCTTAGTTATATCTTTATGCATGGCTTTACTACATATACGTAGAGCACTTGTCGGTAGAGCAGTATTTCGTTGATTAACAGCAATGGCTTTTGCTTTGGTAATTTGATAGGCAACGGTAGCGATGGACTCTCCCTCAAAAGGTAAATAGCCACAAAGTAGTTGGTAAAATGTTACCCCTAAACTAAAAATATCACTACGTCCATCTACTTTTAAGCCGAGTATTTGCTCGGGTGACATGTAATAAGGGCTGCCCATAATGATACCCGTACGGGTTTTACTGTTATCACTGACGTAGGCTATGCCAAAGTCTGTTACCGTAACTTTGAGCAAGTCATCATCATAAATAATGTTGGCTGGCTTGATATCTCTATGAACCACGTTTTGCTTATGGGCATAGTCTAAGGCATCGGCTATTTGTATTAATAGCTGATAAACCAATGGCGTTGGTAGTGTTTGCCCTGGCTGAGTAAAAAGTGATAATGGCGCGCCGGTAAGTAAATCCATGGCGATATAGCCGAGGTTTTGTTCTTCACCAACGTCATAAATAGTGACTATATTTGCATGACTTAGGCCACCAGCCGTTTGCGCTTCCCTAAAAAATCTTTCCTTAGCTTCAATAAACCCAGCTGAGTCGATATCATCACTTAATTGCAGGGTTTTAATGGCCACGTGACGGTTTATTTTAGGGTCAACACCTTGGTAAACAATGCCCATGGCACCTTTGCCTAATATACCTTCCACTTGATAGCGGCCGAAACTCGCAACCGTTAAGTGATGTTTAGTGCTAGTTTTTCTTGGCTTATCAAGTATCACTAAGGTTTGTTGCAATTCTTCTTCGAGCATAGGGGTAGTGTCCACTGACAAAGGCACTTGCATGTTTCCCGTTGTTGCTATTTTTGCTTGTTGATTGCTCAATGATTGCCCTTTGTCGACTATTGCTGTGGCACGTGCGGTACTATTTAACTGCGCTGTTTGTCCCTTTAGGGCCGATAAAAACAACTGGCACTCTTTTTGATAAGCGAAAAGTAATAGCCATGAGCCCGCCAGAAAAAATACCACGGGCAACACCTCAAGCCACTGATGTTGCTTGAACATGAAAAATTGTATGATAAATAACACTAAGCAGTAGCTCACTATACTTAGTAGTTGTTGCTTCATGGGCATACAACGTATGAACCAAGCTAAACTTAAAGCGATTACGAACAAAGCCCAGCACAATAAAATAGTGCTTAACTTTTGAGATAAATAATCCTGTTGCAGTAATTCTTTAAGTACCCCCAGCACCATTTTGTGCTGGAATTGCTTATGGTCAGTGATGATTATAACTTTATATAGCGGTGTAGGCACAGCACTAACCGCTTTACTGATTCCCTGAGCAACAAATGTCTTAACGCTAGTAAGTTCCTGAGCGGCTATGCCCTTATTTCCTTGTTTATCTTGAGCTGTTTGCTGAATAGAGTAAGCTGCCCCTGAGGTAAAAATCTCCCCAAAAAATCCTAAGAACAATTTTTTAGTCACTTGCTCGTTGTCTGTGTTAGTTAAACTAAGCTGCCAACTTTGATTCAGGCTAAGCTCGGTATTTACACTTAATTGCCGTAGAATTTCACCCACTAAACTTAAGTAGACTTCCTCTTGCTGTTGCCATAATATCGGGAAGCTTTGTCGTTTATTGATTAAAAATGGACTGTAAATAAAGTGTTCTGAGCTGGTTTGTTTTAGGTTATGGGCAGAGTAACGAAACCAAGCCAACGTGCTGGTATAGAGTGTTGATGATGGCGTATTTAGTTTTTGTTTTGACCAACTATTGTCGGCAGCGATGACAATTTTATTTTTTCTCGGACTGGTAGTTAAATAGCTTTCCAGCCTTGTCATAAATTTTCTTGAGGGTGTCCCCAGTAAGGTGATTTGACTTTGAGGGTGCGATGACAATATTGTCGATATTGAGTCTATCTCGTGTTCGTCGAAGGAGGAATACAAGGTTAAAATTTCAGTTGCCTCAGACGTTGGCTTATTTTTGGGTAATGTTGGTGTAGATGTTAGCTGAACGAGGGCATTGATATTTAATTGGTTTACCTGGTTTAGACCGCCAATGGATACATACCAAAAACTAACACCCCAGAATAATAGAAGCAGATAAAACCAACCCGTATGATAAATGGGCAGAATACGTTTAATCATGTGTAGTGATAACCTTTAGCTATTTTTTAGTATTATTGTTTGCTGTCGTTACGCCCCTATTAATACCTTAATGTGCTTGGCATATCAAATTTAAGCAGATTTAATAACGCTAAAATTACACAAACTAACCGGCGTTAGTTAGCTAAAGGCATTATTTTTCTTCTTAGTCTCAGCTCTCAATGAGTTTCTCATTTAATACTCGTTTTAGTTCTTGTTCAAGTGCTTGATAAGCTAATTGCATCGCTTGGAATAGTTCATCTATTTGAGTATTATCCGGGCTAGACGTTTTTACATATTGATTGAAATTCTTGGTGTGTTTGAGTAAAGATTCAGCACTTAAATTTGCCGACATTCCTTGAATTTTATGACTAATTTCATGTTGTAGTTTGTTATCTTGCTGGTGAATACTTTGTGCTAAGGCGTTAAATTGTTTTGGCGTTTCTTCAATAAACAGCGCTATGAGCTTGTATTGAAATTCTTCATTGTTATTTAAGCGTTTACTAAAGTTACCTCTGTGCCATACCATCAGTTGTTCTTGGTCTTGTTCTTCAGCAAAATGAATATCACTATTGGTAGCCGCTGTTTTATCGGCGGTTTTAGTTACTAGCTCTTGCGCAAGTTTACCTGGGATTGCAGGGCTAATCGTTTCAGTTTTAATTACTAAATTAAGGTACTGTCTAAGTTTTTCTTTCAGCTTTACTGGCTCAATAGGTTTGCTTAGATAATCAGTCATACCTGCGGCAAGGCACTTTTCCCTATCTCCTTTCATGGCATTGGCGGTCATAGCAATAATTGTTATAGCCTTATTTTTTTCTCCTGCCTCTCCTTGACGAATGGCTGCGGTAGCTTGATAACCATCCATTTCAGGCATTTGGCAGTCCATTAAAATAATATCGTATGGCGCTTCATCTGGAGTTGTTTGTCCCTTTGTTGATTGACCTTTGGTTGCGTTTAGTAACGTTAATGCCTCTAAGCCATTAACCGCAATGTCCGGCACTATGCCAAATTCAGCTAAAATATGACGTGCTACTTCTTGGTTTATGCGATTGTCTTCGACCAATAATAATCGACACTGGCTTAAGTCATTATTGTTATTAACGTCCTCAGCAGAGCCTAGTTCATTTAAATAGTGATGAGTAATAAGAGGTAATTGTGCTGATGATGTTGTGCTCTGTGATAAACACAAACTTAAGGTTTTAAATAAATCCTCAGTAATGGCTGGTTTTGGGAAGTAAGCAGAAAAGCCAAGCCCTCTAAAATAGCTTGCATCACCACGGCTTGCCATCGATGTCATCATCACCAGCTTTAGCTCAGCTAAATTTGGCAGCTCTTTTACCTTTTTAGCCAATGTTGCCCCATCCATCTGTGGCATATACATATCCAAGAAAGCCATTTTTATATTGCTTTGTTCTTGGTTAATGGCATTGTTTTCAAGTAAAGCCAACGCGGATAAACCACCATCAGCTTCATAAACTATTGCTCCCCAATGCTCTAACTGAGCCTTTAGTACCAATCGGTTCGTTGCATTATCATCAACGATTAACATAGGTACATTATTTATATCAACATCAGGTAGCACAATCCTAGCTTGTTTACTTTTAGCTAAACTTACCGTAAATGAAAAGTTAGAGCCCTGTCCTACCGTGCTGGATACCTTTATATCCCCTTGCATTAATTGACATAGCTGTTTACAAATGGCGAGCCCTAAGCCAGTACCACCGTATTTCCTCGTGGTTGAGGCATCAACTTGAGTAAAGGATTGGAATAATTTAGCTATCTGATCGGATGGAATTCCTATGCCGGTATCACTAATACTACAATGCAAGGTTAGTTGATTTTCTTCGCCACTATTCATTGCTTGTGCTTCGGTTAATTTTGCCGTAATGACTATTTCACCTTGGTTGGTAAATTTAATAGCATTGTCTGTTAGGTTGTTAAGTATTTGTCTAAGGCGGCCAGGATCACCTTTCACATGACTTTGTTGAATGCCTCTATTATCTAGAATGATCTCAATATTTTTTTCTTGGCTTTTTAACGCCAGTGACTCACTAAACTCACCAAAAAGATTTCTTAAGTCAAAATCTATCACTTCTAAATCAAGCTTACCTGCCTCTACTTTAGAAAAGTCAAGAATATCGTTAATCAAAGTCAGTAGCGATTCTGCACTTGAATTAGCCAGATCTACTCTATGCCTCTGTTCTTCGCTTAATTCATTTCTCTGTAGTAAACCAAGCATGCCGATAATGCCATTCATCGGGGTACGAATTTCATGGCTCATACTGGCAAGAAATTCGGCTTTATGACGAGCCGTATCTTCTGCTAATTCTTTGGCGGCAATGTGTTCTTGCTCAACAACCTTACGTTCGGTAATATCAAAGTTAACACCTATCATTTGTACCGCTTCGCCCTGACTATCGAGTTTGATTAAAGCCATTGCTTTAATGTGTTTTATCGTACCGCTTGGGGTAATTATCCTAAACTCATCATCTAATTTAGTCTTCTGGGCAATGGCTTCTAATACCGCTTGATTAGCAGAGGTAATATCTTCAGGATGAACCGACTTTTGCCAATGCGCTAAATTCCCTGAAAATTCTTGTGGCACTGTTGCATATATTTTATGCATCCATTTATCCCAAGAAAGCTTGTCATTTGCTATATCGTATTGCCAAATGCCTATGCCAGCCGCGTCAGTTGCTAGGCTTATCCTTTCGTTTACTGCCATTAAAGCGTGTTGATGTTGTTCTTGTTCTAATTCGAGTAGTTCTTCTTTTGAAATGTCTCTGATAATACCGGTAAAAACTATGCCTTGTTCACTGGTGACTTTAGATATTGATAAGTGAATGGGAAATATTTCCCCTGACTTTTTCTGGGCACGTAACTTTCTGCCTATACCCATTATATGGGCTATGCCCGTGGCTTTATATTGATTAAGGTAGCCATCGTGTTTGGTACTTTGCTGCATTGGCATTAAAGTACGAACATTTTGCTCAAGCGCCTCAGCCTCGCTATAGCCAAACATTTCTTGCGCTGCTTGGTTAAAAGCAATAATACTGCCTTGCTCATTGATGGTGATGAAACCCTCTGCGGCACTTGAGAAAATGGCTTGTATTTGTTCAGAGCTTTGTTTTGCCAGTAGTGCCGAGTGCTCTTGCTCTCGCAGGGCAAATTGCATTTGGGTAAATAGGTTGCTAAAGCTGCGAGCCAGTACGCCAATTTCGGTATTACTCTTGGTGGGTAGGGCGCTTAAGGTATTATATTTATCATAATTTTCTATGCTGTCTGTTATTTGCTGCAATGGCGTGGCAATACGCCTAGCCGCAATGGTTGCTATGGCTAATGCGACTAAGGCCAAGGCACTACCAAGTAATAAGCTCCGCATTCTAAAGGCCGCCAGCGTTTGCTCCATATCAGTGCTGTCTTTTAATAGCAATAAGTTAAGTTGATGAATGTTATCAAAGCGATTTAAATTGACTTGTTGGTAATGACCAAGATAGTTGTGCTCATCAATAGTGACTGCCGCTATGTTATATTCTGTTAATTGTTCACTAATAACCGATTTTAACTGAGGAAATTCATCTTGTATTAAATATCGATGTCCTAGATTGAAGCCAAAGGTTTTACTATTATCTGGGTGGGAAACAAAATCCCCCTCTTCATTGGTTAAATAAAAAGATAATTGACTCAATTCTCTGTTTTTAAGTTGGGCGATAAAGTTACCGAAATTTATATTAATAACGATAAGGCCAAAGATATCACCTGTGGTTGGATGGTATATTGGTGTCGCTACTCGTAAAACCGGATTATGAGGTTTTTCAACTTCACCGTAATTTTTAGCAAGTTCTATTTTTGAGAAATATACTTGGCCGGGATCTTTATCTATAGTGGCTTTAAAATAGGGACGAGCAGACTTTTGTTGTAGACGAGAGCTGGGTATAACGATACTCTGGCTATCATTGCGCACGTTAACTAATTCTTGGCCGTTATTGGCTATGCCTATATAGCGGATCTGATAATAAAATTCTTTATTAATAAGAAACTCACTGAATGTTTGCTCCATTCGGCTTTTCCATAATCGATAGTTGTGCTCATCAATGTCGTTAAAAGAGTTAAGCATCCCTAGTACACCTGGCATACGACTCAAAAATAAGATGTCAGTATTGGCTTGGCGGTAAAGTTGTTTGATCATAGGTTCAACAAGTTTACTTTCAATCGCCACTTCATTGCTTGTTTGTTGAATTAACAAGCGTTCAGTTTCAAAATAAAATAAAAAGCTCACCAAAGTAGCAACACTTAATACCAAAACAAAAGCGGCAATAGGTATTTGCATGCTAATAGAATGCCGAGCGTGGCCAACGTCTAATAGTTCACTTTGCAAGAGAGCATCATCATTTTTATTTGTCAGTGGACTTATTGGCGGAAATTTTTCTCCTGTGCCCGTGCTCAATTGACTTATTGAGCTAGTTTTTAGATCAAAGAGTAAGCCTAAAAATGCACAACCGTAAGCCAGTATTTTCAAACCATGGGCAATATTAAAGTGGTTATCAAACAATGCCGTTGAACCAAAGGCCATATGAATTTGTGTGGTCACTTCGGGGATGACACTGAGCAATAAACCATATTTGGCTATGGTGGGAAATTGCCGATATAGGTTGATAAATAAGCTACCGGCAAAGATAAATAGACCTAAAGGTAAGACATCATAAGGGCGAGTGATCAGAGCCTGTTTAAACATGGTTTGCGGTAAGCTTGTACTATTAGCGGCAACATGAACCAAGACATAAGCCAGTGTAATAAAACAAAGGCCAATAATGAATATGGTCCGATAATCTGATTTACGCTTATTTTTTGCATATTCACTGCTATGTTCGATAGCCTTGTCAGCTTGGTGCTCTCTGGCGTAAAGCATAAAAGATATCAAGGTGCCGGTTATCATGATACAAGCATTAAATATCCGTGATAAAGCCCAAGTAAAAGGAATGAAATCGGTGTTTTCTGCTTGTGCTGAAATAATACGGGTGGCTGCCAAGGTATGAAAAGCATCGACTGAGCCAGCACAAAAAATAGCCATACCCATTATCGGGATGGCAACATCCCGATGAATTCGATAATGCACCAGTGCCAAAATAAAAGTAAGTAAAGCTAAAACTACAGCGGACCATTCTAATAACGTGTGGTGAAGTGCTCCGGCAAGGGCATAAAACAAATGATTAGCTTCGATAGTTTGCTTGAAATTGAGTGCCGTGATATTTGAAGAGAAATCGATGCCAAGTACATTGAGTAAGCTAGGTAACAAACACAACACCAGCACTAGCACTAAAAATGCTTTTTTATTACGATCAAAAAATATCGGGCTAGCGTTAGGATCCGTTAATTGTTGACCAGGGGGGACATTTGAATTATTAGTAAAATAAGCCGACATAGGAGCCTATCCATGAGCTAAGTACAGCGTTAAGAGGAATACTTATAAGTTAGCACAGGGTTCAATATTCGCCATCAATATTCGCCATCAATTTTTGTGCTCAATTTTCGGCTCATTCTATCTGACAGCTTATCGACTATATTTATCGTTAAAGAGAGGCTTTATCAGTAGCTTGTTTGGCTTGTTTTTTTTCTTTTCTGCGTCGTTTAAAAAAAGCAGATAGCAATTGGCTACACTGCTCTTGCATTATCTCTGTGCTTAATTCCAACTGGTGATTTAGTTGCGGGTTATTGACTAGGTTAAAAGCACTACCTGCGGCTCCTGTCTTAAGGTCACTGCAAGCATAGACTAAGCGCTTTATTCGGCTATGTACTAATAAACCGGCACACATAGGGCAGGGCTCAAGGGTTACATATAAAGTACAGTCTAGCAGTCGATAATTATTGAGAAACGTCCCCGCTTGTCTAATGGCATTCATTTCTGCATGGCTAGACGGATCGTTAAGCATAATAGATTGATTAAAGCCTTCTGCTATAATCTTGCCTTGATACACTACCACGGCACCAACTGGTATTTCATCGTGTTGCTCCGCTTGCTGTGCTAGCTCAAAGGCCCTTTGCATAAAGGTTAAATCAAGCTGGCGTTGCTGCTCAGCTTGATTTAACTGAGCGCTTGATGATGGTGCTAGCGTCATAAGAAAATCTCCAACAAATCATTTAAATATCTTTGTCCATGGTTAGTGACTCGCCAATATTCTTCATTGTCTATGACTTCATAAGCCATAAGTTTTTTTTGTTGAGCTTCTTTTAGTTGCGGTAGTACCGAACTGATGGCCAGGCCTGTGCTTGTTTGAAAATGCGCAACACTAAAAGTACGGAAAAGCCTTAACTGATTCATCATAAACTCAAACGGGCGGTCACTGTCTTCTACTTCTGATAATTGATCTAAGAAATCACGATTGTGATCTAAGTAGCCTTTAGGGTGCTTTACTTTGACCGTACGCATTATTTTTTGTGTTCGGCTATCGGAAATTTTGCCATGAGCGCCACAACCAATGCCAAGGTAGTCGCCGTATTGCCAGTAATTTATATTATGCTGACATTGGTAACCTGTTTTAGCGTAAGCTGAAATCTCATACTGGTGATAACCCGCTTCTTTGAGCAGTTCTACGCCCATATCTTGGATTTCCCACAAAACATCATCCACGGGTAATTTCGGTGGCTTAGAGTGGAAAATAGTATTAGGTTCAATAGTTAATTGATACCAAGAAATATGATGAGGATTCAGGCTAATGGCAATTTTTAAATCGTCTAAAGCATTGGCTAAAGACTGGTCAGGTAAACCATGCATTAGATCTAAATTAAAACTGCTGACGCCGCTATCTGTGGCAAGTTTTGCTGCTGTTTTGGCTTGATCGCTATCATGGATACGGCCGAGTTTTATTAACTTATCTGAAGCAAAGCTTTGTACACCAATAGAAAGTCGAGATACACCAGCGTTAAAAAAGCCAATAAATTTATCGGCCTCAACAGTACCAGGGTTGGCTTCTAGGGTGATTTCTATCTCGGCTTTATGGTCAAAGCGACTAAGAACCTGTGTTAGCAAGCTTTTAATCGATGCGGCTGAAAATAAACTTGGTGTACCGCCACCAATAAATATAGAGTGTAAAGAGCGCTCGGTTAGGTCAAACCGCTTAATGTCGGCATCTAAATCGGCAATTAAGGCCTCGACATAATCCTGCTCGGGAATGCTACTTTTAACCGCATGGGAATTAAAGTCACAATAAGGGCACTTTTCCACACACCATGGAATATGAATGTAGAGTGACAAGGGTTGATTTTCTAACATTATAACGGTACTCATGCTCACTTTATGCTCTCGCCTTAGCCAGTTGTGTAACCAACTTTGCTAATGCTTGACCACGATGACTGCGCGTGTTTTTTACTGCTCGTGGTAATTGCGCGGAAGTCATTTGCAAGTCACTTTGCCAAAAGACAGGATCATAACCAAAGCCTTGTTCACCTTGCTTGCTTCTAGTAATAGTGCCTTGCCAGACACCATGACAAATAAGTGGTGTTGGATCATTTTCATGTTTCATATAAACCAAAACACAATGAAAGCGAGCTGTTCTTTGCTCGTCAGGAGTATTGGCTAAAGCCGCCAGTAATTTATTGGTATTATCATCATCAGTAACTTGCCCTTGGGTGATATCTGCAGCGTAGCGAGCTGAATAAACCCCAGGCGCGCCATTTAAGGCATCAACTTCCAAACCAGAATCATCAGCAATCGCAGGTAAGCCGGTGATTTTTGCCGCATGACGGGCTTTAATGATGGCATTTTCGACAAAAGTCGTGCCTGTTTCGGCCACTTCAGCAACATCAAATTCACTTTGCGGTACTATATCAATGCCTTGCTCAGTCAATAAGTGGGCTAACTCTTTAACTTTGCCCAGATTTCCTGTGGCTAATACAATTTTGGACATGATGGTTACCTGTTTACTCGTTTTATTAATGATATTTTATGAGCGCTATTCTACCTTAAACAGTAATAGACTTGCTATATTTCGCTAAAATTAAGCGTAAAAAAAAGAGCTATATAAAGCTCTTTTTTAATAACCTGTTAGGGTGTTTTCGTTTAATCAACATAGAATTTTTGTGAAAATTTCAACTGCTGCTTTTCTTTGCCATCATTAATCATAATATCAAAATGAAGGGTTTCTTCATTGCGATAGCGAACTTGGGCTAGGTAATAAATAGCATTACCTTCTTTGACCTCGACAAAATCTAGATCTTTAAATTGCCCAAGGTTATTTTTAGCTTTACCGGTAATACTAACGGCTTTAGCAGGCGTGCCTTTTTTACTATTGTCTAATACCGATATATTGATTAAACCATTGTATCTGCTGCGCGTAATACCATAGGCTTTAGCTATTTCAGGGGTGAAAAATGTTGACCCAATAGCCATGTAATGTACATTCATTGAGCCTAGTTTTTTCATGTTTTCAGCGCTAACACTGGTCATCACAAACAAGCTAAGGCTAAGTGCGATAAGTAGTTTTATGATTGAAGTTTTCATGTGGATCTCCAAAAAAGTGTAGGGGACTCGAAACTGTGCTGTTACTTGTACTTAATTATATACCCGTTCAACTTCAAGGTGCAAGATTCAGTGGGAATTTAACAGACTTTAGGTAAGGCATTCATTTTAAATAATGGTTGTTGTTCCCTTATTATCATGAATAACGCGGCATAAAGCCTGTTAAAACCCACCCGAAGGGGAACACCGAGCAACATCCCTTCTTTGTTGCACCAATTTGTAAGGGAATGCCATGACTTCATTGGTGCGCCTAAAAGTGAAATTGCTCTGTGCTCCTGAACATGCATCTTGAAGTAGAGCGGGTATAGCACAGTTCCGAAGTAAATTAAGTTGATAAAGATGAGTTTAACTGTTTTATAGCGCGCCCCAATAAGGCAGTGAATTGGCCAATAATATATTGATGACATTCATCGCCAAAAATGCGACCAACATAGATAAATCTAAACCACCCAAATTAGGAATTATTTTGCGAAGTGGTCGTAAAAAAGGGTCCGTTAATTGGCTAAGAACCATTGACGTGGCATTATAACCTTTGACTACCCAACTCATGATAGCCATGATGATCATTAAAATAAACAGCAAAAATCCTGCTTGTTTTAATAACACTAATAAGCCAATGTAAAAGGCTAACACACCTAAACTTTCACCGGATAAAGCCGCAAGGGTGACAAATTTCAATGTTGCGACAATATATGCCACCAATATAGTTGCTAGGTCAAAACCACCTAACCCGGGAATAATTCGGCGCAGTGGTACCACTAATGGGTTACTTACTTTGACAATAAATTGGCTTAAGGGGTTATAAAAGTCTGCTTTAACCCATTGCAGCCAGACACGCATGATCAAAATCATTAACAAGGCGTCGAAGGCGAATCTCAGCAAATAAATAATTGCTTCCATTGGTTTTCCTCTAAGTAATTATAAGTTTTCTAATTAAAGTTGTGGTCATTGAAATGAACTATTTAGCCATTTCTTCAGCACGGGCAATGGCAGCAGCCATGGCATTTTTTACCATTTCTTCCATACCATCCTGTTTAAATTGCTCTATTGCCGCATGTGTTGTCCCACCTTTTGAGGTGACATTAGCACGCAAGGTACTGATAGCCTCGTCACTATGGGCGACCATTTGTGCGGCGCCAAGAGCGGTTTGTTGTACTAACATGCGGCTCTCTTGACTTGAAAAGCCTAAATGTTGCGCTTGTTTCTCCATGGCTTCCATAAACAAGAAAAAATAGGCTGGAGCAGAGCCAGCAACGGCGATAATATCATTAATCTTATCCTCTGTGGCCAGCCAAATGATTTTACCCACTGCCGTCATAAGCTGCTCGGCAATCGCCTTATGTTCAACGCTAACTTCATTTGAGGCAAATAAACCACTCATACCTAAGCCCAATTGGCACGGGGTATTTGGCATAACGCGAACCACAGGGGGCAGGTTATCCTTGCTGTTTTTTGATAAGGCTACTTGGATCTGTGCAACCGTTGTCCCCGCGGCTACCGAGATAAAAAGCTTTCCTGAAATACTGATAGCCTGACTTATTTGCCGACAAACCTCAGTGATAAGGTGTGGTTTAACACAAAGCACTACTACTTCGGCAAACTCACTGGCCTTGTTATTATCCTCCATTTGTAAAACGCCGAACTCTTGCGCCAGATTTAGTCTCTTGCTTGCTGATGGATTAGCCACCATGATGTTTTG
The DNA here is from genome assembly GCF_001444365.1 of Colwellia sp. MT41. Taxonomy (NCBI): domain Bacteria; kingdom Pseudomonadati; phylum Pseudomonadota; class Gammaproteobacteria; order Alteromonadales; family Colwelliaceae; genus Colwellia; species Colwellia sp. MT41. The sequence goes on along the minus strand of NZ_CP013145.1, from coordinate 2,955,467 downwards.
TGGTGCAACACCTGAGTTGACTAAGCCAATAATAATCGCGCGCGCCATGTTACCGGCACCGATAAAGGCAATTTTGTTCATAAAGATAATCCTAAGGTTAATTTTTATATGTCCGTGCACCAAAAATGGCGCTACCAATTCTCACCATGGTTGAACCGTGGGCCACCGCTTGGGGCAAATCATTAGACATGCCTAAAGACAGGGTATCGACACTGGGGTAGTGTTTTTGTAATTGTATAAATAGTTGCTGCATTTTTTCATAGCAATCGTTACCGGCGTTTTTTTCAGGCACGGCCATTAAGCCACGTAAGGTGAGTTTATCACAGTTGTTAACAATGTCAGCGAGGGATAAAATGTCATCAATAGCAACGCCTGACTTAGACTCTTCATTGCTAATATTCACTTGTAAACAAATGTTTAGCGGAGTATTGTGACAATTATCATCTTGAATATGTTGATTTAGGCGCCGGGCAATTTTTTCTCTATCGACACTATGGACCCAAGAAAAATAACGGGCAATTTGTTTGGTTTTATTGGCTTGAATAGGACCAATAAAGTGCCAATTTAACTCAGGTAGATGTGCTAGCTGCGTTATTTTTTCTACGGCTTCTTGTAGGTAATTTTCACCAAAATCATGTTGTCCTGCTAAATATGCCTGTTCAATAAGTGCCGCAGGCTTAGTTTTACTGACTGCCAGTAGTGATACTGGCAGTGACTGCTTTACTTGTTCAGTATAAGGAATTAATCGACCACTTTGCTGGCAAGCTTGCTGGATTTGCGCTTTAATTTTATCAAGATTATCTTTTATGTTTATCATGTGAACTTAATGTGAACTGTTTTAACTTAACGTATTTTCTGGTTAGTATAACCTATTAAATTATTACCGATAAAAGATAAAAATATTATTTTGTATCACCCTATCAATAGAGGCTTTTATGGATATTACCGAACTACTTGCATTTAGCGTACAGCATAATGCATCAGATTTACATTTATCAACGGGGACACCGCCGAGTATTCGAGTGGATGGCGATATACGTAAACTCAATATCCCAGCTTTTGATGCTAAAGATGTCAATGCCTTAGTGTATGACATTATGAATGATCGTCAGCGTAAAGAATATGAAGAAAAGTTAGAAGTCGATTTCTCTTTTGAGGTGCCCAGTTTAGCGCGTTTTAGGGTTAATGCCTTCCATCAACATCGCGGTCCAGCCGCTGTTTTTCGTACCATTCCTAGTAAAATCCTCTCCCTTGATGACTTAGGTTGTCCGGAAATATTTCGTGAAATTTCCGATACCCCACGCGGCTTAGTGTTGGTTACTGGACCTACCGGCTCAGGTAAGTCAACCACCTTAGCGGCCATGGTTGATTATATCAACAGTACTAAACATGATCATATTCTCACCATAGAAGATCCTATTGAATTTGTTCATGAGAATAAAAAATGCCTAATAAACCAAAGGGAAGTACATCGTGATACTTTAAGCTTTTCAGCGGCATTGCGCTCAGCCTTACGTGAAGACCCCGATGTAATTCTTGTTGGTGAAATGCGTGATTTAGAAACTATTCGTTTAGCCATGACAGCAGCAGAAACGGGTCATCTGGTCTTTGGTACACTGCATACCACTTCAGCACCGAAAACCATTGACCGTATTATTGATGTTTTTCCCGGAGAAGAAAAAGCTATGGTGCGCTCTATGCTGTCTGAGTCACTGCGTGCGGTTATTTCACAAACCTTGATTAAAAAGGTGGGTGGTGGTCGTGTTGCCGCCCATGAAATTATGATTGGTGTACCCGCTATTCGTAACCTTATTCGCGAGGATAAAATAGCGCAAATGTATTCTGCTATCCAAACGGGTATGCAACACGGTATGCAAACCATGGATCAATGTCTACAAGGCCTAGTCAATCGCGGCATCATTACTAAACAAGCCGCCATGGAAAAAGCGGTTGATAAAAATCAATTCATTGGTTTATAAGGTTGTTATACCCGTTACCAATCAAAGTGCACGTGCAACCGGTATCTTAATGGTAACGGGTATATGAGTGTATGTGAGTAAAAGAAATAGAGGTTATTAAATGAAACTGCATCAATTTTTAGAAAGAATGGTAAAACAAGACGCTTCTGATATGTTTGTTACCGCCAAAATGCCAGTGAGTGCAAAAATAAATGGTGAATTACAACCGATAGATGATGTGGTTTTAACTGCTGAAGAGTCTTTAGAACTCGTTCATGCTGCCATGAATGAAAAGCAGCAGCAGCAATTTCATACCGAAAAAGAATGTAACTTTGCCATAGAAATTGATGATATTGGTCGTTTTCGGGTCTCAGCTTTTTGGCAGCGGGATATGGCTGGTATGGTTATTCGTCGAATAGTTACCGTAATCCCCGATGTTGATGACTTAGGTCTACCGCCGATATTGAAAGACGTCATTATGTCTAAACGTGGCTTAGTGTTATTTGTTGGTGGTACGGGTACGGGTAAATCAACCTCGATGGCATCACTTATCGGTTATCGTAACCGTAACTCTTGTGGCCATATTTTAACCATTGAAGATCCGGTGGAATTTGTCCACGAACATGGTAAAAGTATGATCACTCAACGCGAAGTTGGCTTAGATACCGTGTCATTTGATGCCGCACTGCAAAGTTCATTACGACAGGCGCCCGATGTTATCTTAATTGGTGAAATTCGTAACCAAGAGGTGATGGAGCATGCGCTTAGTTTTGCTGAGACCGGGCACTTATGTATCGCTACCTTACATGCTAACAACGCCAACCAAGCCATTGATCGGATTATGCATCTAGTACCTGCGGATCAACACGGTAAACTATTATTTGATTTGGCCTTAAACCTGCGTGCTATTATTGCGCAACAACTAGTACCGACTAAAGATGGTCATAGCCGAGTTGCCGTCATTGAGGTCTTACTGAACTCTCCTTATGTAAGTGAACTTATCAAAAAAGGTGACATTGGTAGTATTAAAGAAGTTATGGAAAAGTCCAATGAGTTGGGTATGAAAACGTTCGATCAGGCGCTATTTAGCCATTATCAACAGGGGATGATTACGTATGCGGATGCCATACATCATGCTGATTCACCGAATGATTTACGGTTAATGATCAAATTACGTAATAATGAGCAAGGTGGCACCGGTGGTTTATCTGGCGTAACGCTTGATGGTTTTGAGCCGACAGATAACTAGTCAGATAGGGAGTAATCGCTATTGCATTACCGATTATAAACTGAAAGCTGATATTTACTTAGTTGCAAAAGTAAATATCAGCTTTTTTAATAAATGAAATAACCCGGTTAACTTGTATAAACTTTAAATATATACCCGTTACCATTCAAAGTGCTCGATTTCAGTGGGAATTAAAAGGGCTTTAGGCAAGGGAAATAATGGAAGCATAGTCATTCTATGGTTTAATTATTTAACGCGGTATAAAGTCATTTTAAACCCATCGAAGAAGCGTTTGAGCAACATCACTTCATCGTTGCTGTAACTCATAATGACGCGACATGGATGTAGCTTATTAGAGAATGCAGGAGCATATTCTCCTGAACAACCATTATTTCATCACAGCGCCTTGAATTGAAATTGCTCAAGCACTCTGAAACATGCATCTTGAATGGTTACGGGTATATACCTAACTTAATCTTTTTTCTTGCTTGGCTCGGTACTATTTCCTACATAATAGTACAGCGTCCAAGTTGTGGAAAATAAACCCGGTGTTGGCACTAAGTGTGTTGAAAAAGTTACCTGTTCACTCTGTTTCGCGCCATGATTGGTAAAACTTGCTTTCATACCATCATCGTGCCGTCTGTTACTTTCTTCTATTTGCCACTCATCACCTAAACATTCCTGGGTGATTCTTTTGGCACTGCGGTAATAGTTTTGAGCGGTTTCTTCATCAGGCGCCACTAAGCGACAAGAGTAGGTATGTTGCTTGCCCCCCCAGGAAAATACTTGGCAGTTTTCACCAAAAAGCTGATATTTAGCTTTCCATATATTACTGACTCTGCCGGCCACTTTAATCTCTTTAATTTGCTTAAAGTCATTATAATAGGCATTTTTAAGTTGTTCGAGTTTACTACATGGATTGGTAGTGGGCATGATATTAGCGGCAATCTTGGTATTTTGATTAACGCAACTGGTCAACAATATGCTGGCAAGGATAAGGGTACATTTTGTAATTGTTTTCATAAAATCATATCAGCCTGAGGTGGAATTTTAAGGTGAATATTTCTTACTAAAGGATGGTACAGAGTTTTAGCACTTTTTCCTAGTGAAGACTTTAGCGGAGCAAGCAATAATAATTTAAAACATTGCTGTAAATTAATCCTGCTATCATAGTGAAAAGAGTTATGTTTTTAATAAGTTAAATAGCTTAAAATAAGGTCATTGTATTTCTTTTTTACCCCCCTTAGACTAAACCTCATGATGCCAATCTCACCGTTAAGTAAAGCAACATTAGCCGTTATACAAACTAAAATTGACGAAAAAACGAAACCGCTAGGTGCCTTAGGTGCACTTGAACCCTTGGCTGTGCAACTCGCTTTAATTAGTGAGCAAAGACGAAAAAACCATGCCGATTTTGATAGCTGTAGCTCAGCTGATAAAGGTAATGGCCACATCAGCATTAAAATGCCGACCATGTTAGTCTTTGCGGGCGATCACGGCATCAATGAAGAAAAATTAAGTATTGCCCCCAGTGAAGTGACACAACAAATGCTACTCAATTTTTTACAGGGAGGGGCAGCAATAAATTGTTTTTGTCAAAGTAATGAGCTTGCGCTTAGGGTGATTGATTGCGGCATATTACAAGCCATTAACCCTAATGACATAGCGCAAGTTGACGATAACAGCGCAGGCGTTAAACTTATTGAGCAACGTCTTGGCGCAGGAACAAATAATTTTTCAGTCGGCCCAGCTATGTCTATTACTCAGGTAGAACAAGGCTTTGAACAGGCAGAAAAGCTTGTTAATGCGCAAGTAGCACAAGGTGTCGAGTTGTTATTACTCGGTGAAATGGGCATTGCTAATACTAGCTCTGCTGCGGCCTTAATGTCAGCGCTCACTTGTTTTAGTGTCGAGCAGTGTGTTGGTCGCGGTACCGGTATCACTGATGAACAATTAGCTAAAAAAACCACCTTGATTGAACATGCTTTACAACGAGTAAACCTAGCAGACAGTGCCGCTGAAACGTTAAATCAAGCTGAAATCACTGAGTTACTATCACAACTCGGCGGTTTTGAAATTGTGCAAATGGTGGCGGCGATATTAACAGCCGCCGCTAACACCATCCCCGTTGTCATTGATGGCTTCATTGTTAGCGTGGCCGCACTTGTTGCTCTGCGCTTAGATAAAAATGTAGCAAATTACCTTATCTTTGCCCATGTTTCCGAAGAAAAAGCCCATCAGCTATTACTGAGTGAACTACTGGCGGCACAAACGTTAACTAAGCAAGGTGGTCAAGCCTTATTAAATCTAGGTTTGCGTTTGGGGGAGGGCACAGGTGCCGCACTTGCTTATCCTCTGATTAAAGCTGCAGCAAGCTTTTATAATCATATGGCCAGCTTCGAAAGTGCGGGTGTGACCGTGTGATTAAGCCGATAAAAGGCCAGCTAATAGAAAATCTGCTCGAGAACGTAAAAGCTCAACTGAATTTATTTTACTTGGCGCTAAGCTTTTTTACTCGTTTACCTGTGCCTAAAACCATGATTTATTCAGAGGCCTTACTGAATAAAGCTAACCGATACTTCTCTTTAGTGGGGTTAGTCACAGGTTTGTTGCTCGGCTTAACGTATGTCGGTTTGAGTCACTTTTTACCGGTCAATGTCGCTATTTTGTTAATTATGGTGATAAGTTTGCTATTAACCGGCGCTTTTCATGAGGACGGTTTAGCCGATATGGCTGATGGCATAGGTGGCGCATTCGCCAGAGAAAAACGATTAAGTATAATGAAAGATAGTCGTATTGGTACCTATGGTGCTGTCACTTTAGTGATGGCTTTGCTATTTAAATTCACTTTGTTAGTAGAGCTAGCTCAACAGGATAGTAACCACTTACTTTTAGCGATTGTTTTAGCGGCAAGCTTGTCTAGAGCGGTTGCGGGCAGTCTGATTTCTAGCCTGCCCTATGTCAGTAATGATGAGCAAAGTAAGAGTAAACCCTTAGCGCAAGCACAGTCATGGGCAGAATTAACTCTGCTGCTCTTGATAGGTCTAGCCCCGCTAATTTTTTATGCCAGTGAAGTGGTTTTTTCTTTGTTATTGGTGTTATTGTTTTTTCGTTGGTTTTTCAAACAGTGGCTTATGGCTAAAATAGGTGGTTTTACCGGCGATTGTTTAGGTGCCGCACAGCAAATTGCTGAGTTGCTTATATATTTAACCCTAGTTGCCTTTCTCCATAACGATACTTTAACGGGAGTTATGGGGTGATTCATTTTGTGTTAGGCGGTGCTCGCTCGGGCAAGTCGAAATATGCCGAGCAACAAGTGCAAACGTTGGCAAGCAAGCTAAATAAATCCGCGGTTTATATTGCTACGGCAACCGCCATTGATGTTGAAATGGGCAAGAGAATAAAGCAACACCAAAGTGATAGAGGTGATAGCTGGCAATTAATGGAATGCCCATTAGCGCTAGCGCAAATGTTGACTGATCTTGATAACAACAATGTCTATTTATTGGATTGCTTAACGTTGTGGTTGAACAACCAACTTTATGCGGTACATGAGGCAAGTAATGTCCAGCAGAGTAAGCATTTACAAACTGAGATAGATAAGTTAATGGCGTCTTTAAGCTCAGTAAAGACAGAACTTATTATTGTCAGTAATGAAATTGGCTTAGGTGTTGTGCCTATGGGTGAATCGACGCGATTATATGTTGATTATTGTGGTTGGTTAAACCAAAAGGTTGCTGGCCTTGCCGATAAAGTTACCTTGGTAACCGCCGGTATTCCGCTAAATATAAAAAACAGTCATGAGTGCCAAGATGACTATTAAAATACTAGTTGTTAAAAGGACCGCCATGAAGATGATTGCTAGTTTTGCTGGTAATTGACTTAATAAGGCATGTTAAAGTTGTAGGCCAGCCAGCTTTATATGGCTGTACTGATGTCGCTCCTGTTGCTAGTGATAATAGCCGTTTACTTAAATATTTAGTTGGCCAACAAAAAACCGCCCATGCCTACCAGAGTATTATTTGTTCGCCTTTAAGGCGCTGCCAGCTTTTAGCTACAGAATTTTCACAGCTATGCCAATTACCGTTAGCGATATCAGTAGGTTTACAAGAGATGAATTTTGGCTGCTTTGATGGTGTACCTTTTGATGATATACCTTTTGACGCTAAGCCCCTCGACTCTGTCCTCTTGAGCGAAGTGCCGGTGAACTCAATAGCGGTTAAAGAAGTAGGCTTGGAAAAAGTACCTGGGGATGAAGTCCTTTCTTGTGGCGGGCAAGATCATAACATAAGTAACCAAGAGCAATATTTTAAGCAGGTAAAAGCTAAAGCGCATTGGTCACAACTTGAAGCGTTTTTTCAGGCTCCGGCTGAGGTAATATTACCTCAGGCTGAGGCCTTAGCTGACTTTCACTCTAGAGTGATGAAGGCTTGGCAAAACGTGTTAACGCAACAAGTGGCTATTGCCACTGAGCAAGCCGAAAATTTTCATGCTAAGCCGCAAGGGCCATTAGCAAAAAAAACGCCAGCAGTGAGACGTGTGTTAGTTATCGTCCATGGCGGCGTTATTCGCATGATACTGGCGCATATATTACAGCTAGATTGGCAACAAGCAAGCTGGTACCAAAAATTACAGATAGGCCATGGCAGTCTCTCGCGGATTTGTATAAGCCAGCCTTATCAAGATAAAAACCAAGCTCAGCACTTATATCCACAAGCAGAGCAACTACTACATCAACAAGTGACGACTATTGCCATGCCGCTGCTTGAGGACTTTTAATATGCCAGCTAAGCAAGGTAACACTCATACTAGCGATACTCCCTTTACGTTCGCTAAATCAGCTCAAGGTAAAACCTTGATGGTCCAAGGGACTACTTCTGACGCGGGGAAAACTACCTTGGTGGCCGGCCTTTGTCGTTTGTTTGCTGATTTACACATAAAGGTAGCACCTTTTAAACCGCAGAATATGTCGCTTAATAGTGCTGTTACCCCTTGTGGTGGCGAAATTGGTCGAGCCCAAGCACTGCAAGCCAAAGCTGCGCGTTTACCTTTAGAGGTCGACTTTAACCCTATTTTATTAAAACCTAATAGTGACACCGGTGTGCAAGTTATTGTGCACGGTAAGGTGCTTACTCATGGTGGTTCGTCGAATATGGAAGCGAGTGAGTACCAAGATTATAAAAAAACGGCTATGCACGCTGTGCTTAGTTCACATCAGTGTTTAATAGAAAAATATGACTTAGTCGTGGTTGAAGGTGCGGGCAGTCCAGCAGAAATAAACTTACGCGAGGGTGATATTGCTAATATGGGTTTTGCTGAAGCAGTCGATTGCCCCGTTTTGATCATTGCTGATATTGATAAAGGTGGTGTTTTTGCCCAATTGGTCGGTACCTTGATGTTATTGTCACAATCAGAGCAAGACCGAGTGGTTGGTTTTGTCATTAATCGCTTTCGAGGTGATATTAAGTTACTTGAGTCTGGCTTGACCTGGTTAGAGAAAAAAACCAATAAACCTGTGTTAGGGGTGTTACCTTTTTTGCATGGTTTAGATATTTCTTCAGAAGATGCCTTAGTGACCCAGCAAACGTCAGAAACAGGAGAATCGTCTACAGCCAAAGTGCGCATTGTAGTATTAGTTTATCCTCACATGAGTAATCATACTGATTTTGATGCCTTACGCCATCATAAAGATATAGATTGCCAGTTCCTGTTTGCTAAAGGCGTTGCAGGTGATAACAGTCCTGAAAAAATCGCGATTCCTCCGTGCGAGTTGATTATTTTACCTGGTAGTAAAAATGTCCGTAGTGATCTCACTTTTTTACGTCAACGTGGTTGGCATGATGATGTCGCCAAACATTTGCGTTATGGCGGTAAAGTGATAGGTATTTGTGGTGGTTATCAAATGTTGGGTGAATTGATTGTTGACCCAGAAGGATTAGAAGGGCAAGCGGGGAGTAGTAAAGGACTAGGCTATTTTGCCATGAAGACAGTATTAAAGCGGGAAAAAACCTTGCTTAATGTTTCCGCGATATTACAACTTGCTCAGCAAAGGGTTGAAATTAGTGGCTATGAAATTCATGCCGGTGAAAGCACCTTGATTAATGATGGCGCAAAACCGTGTCACTATTTACTTGATATGCAAGGTGAGGATCAAGGCTTATTAAGTGACGATGGGCAAGTCGCTGGTTGTTATTTACACGGTCTATTTGATCAACCTGCGGCACTACAGCTCTTTATGCTGTGGCTTGGTTATGAGGTCAGCAAAGCGCCGAGTGTAGCGGAACTGGAAGAGCAAGCTATTGAACGGGTAAGTAAAGCCTGTCAAACACATTTGGATATGGTAAAAATAAAACAAATAATAACCGACTGGTACAAATAACTAAAAAATATAGCGGCTATTATTTATTGCCTTGATGCCTTGATGCCTTGATGCCTAATGTAGCAAGTCCCTTAAAACCAACCGTGACAAAGTTAATGATCGGATTAGTGATAAGCTAATCGTTTACGCTTGCTCAGGTCAAACTATGCATCTTTATCTAGGAAAGGCGCGTACTGCAGGTGTTTACCCAGGGTAGCTTGGCTACCTTTAAGGGAGAAACTATAACCACATAATGAAAACTTACCGCGAAAAGCCAGAGCTTGTACTAATTCCCGACTATCGAGCGGGGAGAAGCTAGCAAAGTATTCACTACCGTTTTCAACTAAAACCGTTAAAGGACGTAAAGGTGCACCTTTATTAAACTTAATGCTCTGACAGCTTTTATCACCTTGTGCAGATAGTAGTGACCAGAGTTCACCATCGGGGACTTGATCGGCTTGCCAGTGAATAATAATGCCTTGGTACTCGGATAAGTATAAATTGAAATTATCCGGCATTGCCAATAAATGTTTTTTAGTGATAATAATATTATCAGAGGTGTTTTTAGTGATTTCTTTGGCTTCATTCAAGGCAGTATTACGGCTAGTTAAATGTTGCTGGTTGATTGAGTTTAAAACACTACTAACAAATACCGCGATAAAAATCAGTGCTACGCTGGCAATTACCCCAAGTTGTAATTTACGGTTACTGAGCATTTTTAGCCGAATAAGCTCCCCAAGATCCGCTTGTTTACTGCTCGTTTCATCATTAGGCTGGTAATTTGGTGTATTGCTTTGCTCCGCCGCGACCGTGTCACTAAGATAAACCTGCTCACTGACGGAGTCAGCAGCTAAGGTTGGTTCAATACGCTGATGAAGCGTTGTTATGCCAACGGGCCCTTGTTGGTAGCTAGTTAGATCTACTGGGCCGTAATAGCCCAAGATATAATCATGCTTAACTTTTTTATTTGTACTGGGGTAAGTGAGCAGCAGTGCGCAGCTCAAGGCCGGTAAAATTAATAAATAGTAGCTGCTACTATTTTCAATTATTAAGCTCAGTACACCCGTAAGTAAAAGTAAACCGCCGGGCACTAATTGCCAATTCTTGTTAAGCGTGGCATCGTGTAATCGTCGTTTGGTGCTACAGGTGAGCACAGCGGTTAAGATTAATAAAAGTGTAAAACTTACCAGTAAAAAGCTGGAAAAAATGGCTGAAAAAAAGATAAAACCCAACAGAGACAATATTGAGCTGGTAAAAAATCGACTACGGTCGTCAAATCCTTTTAAACAAAAAACGGCTTGTAAAAATGGCACAAAAATCTCCAACAGATAGATTAAATTAGCGCTAGGTTAGGTATTAACTTATTATTTAAGCGAACAGTAACTTAACGGCTAGTCTGACAAAAAAGCCAGTGTAATGTGTTTATTAATAAAGGTCAGTACTAATTTACTCGGTAAGCGGGTAATTTTATTTGCTCTAGCTTTAAACCATAAAGCGTTAGATAACCGTGGTTATTTGACTCGCCATCACCACTAAAGTCAAAATCAAAAGTGCTATAAATACAGAGGCCATGCTGCTTGGTAAACTTGGGTCGACTTGAGCGTCTCGCCAAGGAAATAAACTGCAGACCCGTTTCTTTGCAGTAATTATTTACATAACGTTGAGCAGCCTCCGACACTTGTCTTAAATAGACGAAGTACCAGCAAAATAAACAGAAGAATAGCAAATAATAAATGTTTTCCATAAACGATAATACCTAAGCTTGGTTAAATAATTGTCCAATGGCTTGTGCGAGTGCCTCAGAGCGATGTTCACTGCGAAGGCAATGAAAAACAATGGCTTTCATGGTCGGAATCGCCACTAAATCTTTAAAAGTACTGGAAAACAGGGCTAGATCATTAAGATTAACTAGGTGTTCAAAATAACACATTAGCGTTTTCTCATCCGCTAAAGCTGGCCAGCAACGGCTTGATAGGGTAATTAATAATTCACTATTTACTGGCTGAGCAGTCAAAATCTTGGCGACAACTGCTTTCACATGGATGTGGTGACTATTGGCTGCCAGTGCTCGTAATAAAGGTGCCGCTTTTGCTGTCTCTGCTGGCTTTATTAAGGCCTTTTCCACTAAGGCGACCAGGGCATCTATTAAAACCAGTGGGTATTGTTCATTTTCTAAGGCACTGCAAACCGGGGACAGTACTTCAGAGGGTAAATGAGGCAATGCTTTGACTAGCAGTTCGCTGTGGTTATCTTGCTTTATTCTGGCAATAAAGTCGGTAATGCCTTGTACACCAATGTGCTGCCAGTTATCTGGTAAATTTTCTTGGCTAAGGTAGTGCTTAAACGGTGCAAAAAATTCACTGGGCTGTTGCTGTAAATCAACTTTGATTTTACTGTTTATACTGGCTAATTTATATTGAGGCGGAGTATAAAGGTATGGATTAGACTTGAGTATTTCTTCTTGCTTCTTAGAGGTTTTTTGAGTTAAATCAGCACCTAGGGCTTCAACAACAATAGCGATAAAGTGATTTATTGCCCCTTGGTTTAATAAGCCACGCTCATCAAGAGGTAACTTCAATAGCCATAAATACGGTTGAGACGATTTTTTTTGCCAAAAAGCAATCGCCAGGCAAGCATGACCCTGAACGGGGCTAGGATAGGGTAATTGGTTTAACTCCATCTTTTCAAAGTGTTCTTTGGATAATTTAGTGACTAGTCGACCAATATCATAAAGGCGATATTGTGAGCCAGAAAGTTTAAGTAATTCTGATAGGGTAGTTATGTTAGCTGCTGGTACTGTGTCAGTCATAAATTCAAAATATTGCTGCTTGTTATAGCACCTTATTATAAGGATAATGACGCTATTAACATAGTAAAACTATCGGCCGGCATTAATCGGCCTTAAATAATTGATCCCTGATGATGAAAAAACACCTTGAACACACCAGAGCGTTGCTGGCAGCGCTAACCACTGAACTTAAATTACTTAAACTTTGGCAAACACAGCAACCCAGTGCGGCCGAGCTGGCGAGTAGTGCACCTTTTTGCTGTGATAGCTTAGCTTTTGAGCAATGGTTACAGTTTGTTTTTATTCCTCGAATAACTCAGCTGATAAATCAACAACAAGCGCTACCGAGTAAAATAGCGTTAAGGCCAATGGCAGAAGAATCTTTTAAACAGTTATCGGCGCAAGCTTTACTTGCTGTTATCAATAAAATAGACCAAGCATTGACCGGGCAAGGTGATTACTGTGAGTGATATTGACGGGCGTATTTTAGCTAAGACCTTAGCTACGGGCTCAGCTATGGATTTAGCTGAAGAAAAAACGGTGCCATTAGTCAAACCAGTGCTTACTATTTTATATCAAGATGAGTTTATGGTGGCAGTTGATAAACCTGCAGGTTTATTTGTCCATCGTAGCTTTATGGATAAAGATGAAATCTATTTTGCTTTGCAATTAGTACGGGATCAAATCGGGCAATATGTCTATCCTGTCCATCGTTTAGATAGACCAACGTCAGGCGTGCTGTTGTTTGCCTTAACGAAAGAGGTAGCCACTCTGCTCAATCAAGCTTTTGCCAATAAAAGTAGCCAAGCTGAGCATAGGCCTAAACTTGATTCTGAACTTGATGCCGAGCTTGCGCCGAAATTCGCTCCGCAAGATAACATCGAAGCCAGTGGCATGGTGAAAACCTATTATGCGCTAGTACGTGGTCACTTGGCGGTGCCAACTGGTTTCATTGATCACCCATTGAAAGAAAAACTGGATAAATTAGGCGATAAAAATGTGAGTCGTGATAAGCCCGCACAATCGGCACAAAGCTACTATCAAGTAAAGCAGCAAGTGAGCTTGCCAATCAAGGTTGGGAAATTCGATAGCGTGCGTTATTCTCTAGTTGAAGTACAGCCAGTTACTGGTAGGCGTCATCAAATTCGTCGTCATCTAGCGCATTTACGCCATCCTATTATAGGTGATATCAACTATGGCGATAACAAGCAGAATCCGTTTTTTATTGCACACTTCGGCTTTAAACGCTTAATGCTGCACGCACAGTCATTAACGTTCAATCATCCGGTTAGCGATAAAAGATTAACCATATCAGCGCCGTTTGATCAGCAATGGCAACAGCTTTTTACTGAATTGAAATGGCCCGTCATTTAACGTTTCTTGTTAACGCTAGGCTTTATTTGTTAGCTAATTGATGATGCTTGGATAGCTAAACAAAACAATAGCTTTTACTTGGCGTGATTATTTCGGGTAAGGGAATATCCCAACTCTCTACCGGGATATTTGCTACTCGCTGACAATCATGGGCAAGCCCAAGTGGGTATAGTTTAGTTTGTTGCCAGTGGGCTAAACTTCGGTCATAAAAACCACCACCCATACCTAACCTGGCGCCAGTATCATCAAAAGCCACTAGCGGTGTACATATGATATCAAGCTCGGCTAACGGGCAAACCTTAGTGACATCTAATCTAGGCTCTAAAATGCCAAAGGCATTGGTAACTAGCTCGGTATCTTGTTGGTAACGTAAAAAAAGTAAATGCCCAGGGTTAAAAGGGTGTATAACCGGTAGGTAAAGCTCTTTTTGTTGTTGCCAACACCAGTCAATAAAAATTGACGTCCCCAACTCACCATCATTGGTTAAGTAAATCGCAATGCGCTTAGCTGGTTGAATTTTACTATGGCTAGATAAGCTAGTTGCTAGAGCAATCGCTGCATTATGCTGCTCACTTGCTGATAAGCTATTACGGCGTTGTCTGATTTCTTTTCGTAATTGTGAGCGTGCATTCATAAGGGCGAGTATCTTTATGCGTTCTTTATTGTTTATTCGGAATAAAAAAAGCTGGGCGATTGCTCGCCCAGCTTAATACTATACTTGTAACTTGTACTCTTACGAATTATCTGCGTGTTTCAGAAATACCTTCGTGAGTGCCGGTCACTGAAATTTCTTCTTCAATTTTAGACTCTAAATCATGGGTATTCTCGCCTTCAGCGCCATGCATCCACTCTACTAATTTACCCGCTGACAGGTAGATAATAACACCGGTAATTAATGCACCAATACCAACCCCCATAAAGATGTTAGCGGCATTATTAACCATTTCTTCACCTTCACCAACAAATGAGCCAATAAATGCAGCTAACCAGTTAGATAAGGCAGTAAAGAAGAACCAAATACCCATTAATAACGAGGTAAATTTAAGTGGCGCTAATTTAGTGACCAGTGATAAACCAATGGGTGATAAGCATAACTCACCTAAAGTATGGAACAGGTAAGCGAATACTAAGAACAACATACTTACTTTCACCGCAACATCGCCGCCTTGAACCATAGTTGCCCATAACATCACGAAGAAACCTAAGGCTAAAAATAACATAGCTAAAGCGAACTTTTTCGGTGAGGTCGGCTCGTTTGAACCCATTTTAACCCAAGTAGAGGCAACAAAAGGTGCCAGTAAAATAATGAACATGGCATTCAATGATTGAAATGATGAAGCGGCAATTTCAAAACCAAACAAGGTACGATCGGTGAAGTCAGATGCATAAATAGTGAATAAACCACCGGCTTGTTCAAAACCCGCCCAGAAAATTACCGAGAACATGCTCATGATCAAAATAACTTTCATGCGGTCGATATCGTGCGGGGTTAACGGTGCATCTGCTTTTGTTTCACCTTTAACACGTTTAGCTGATGGCAGCACACCAATATCACCTAAATATTTATTTGCTAGGGTCAGTTGTAAGGTTAAACCAATTAACATACCACAACCGGCTAATATAAAGCCGTAATGCCAGTTAACCGTTTCGCCAAGAATACCAACAGTGATGGGTGCTAAAAAGGCACCTAAGTTAATGCCCATATAGAAAATAGTGAAAGCACTGTCACGTCTGTGATCGCCTTCTTCATAAAGCTCACCGACTAAACTTGATACGTTGGCTTTAAATAGACCATTACCAATAATAATAAGCGCTAAACCGATATAAAATACCGTTTCTTCCATGCCGACAATCAATGACTTTTGAATACCTAAGGTAAAGTAACCTAAGGCAAAGATAATACCACCGTAAATAATAGCCTTACGTTGTCCAATATAGTTATCAGCTAACCAACCACCGATTACCGGGGTTAAATAAACAGCCATGGTGAAAAAACCATATAACCGTAACGCCTCTTGGTTGGTCCAACCAAAGCCGCCATCTTGTGTTGAGGCAATTAGATACAAGACCAATAAGGCACGCATGCCGTAATAACCGAAACGCTCCCACATTTCAGTACCAAATAACAGGAAAAGTCCTTTTGGGTGGCCAAATAGCGTACCCGCATTAGGTGTAGTCATATAATTATCCTAGATTTTATTTTTATAATTTTTTGCGTTAATTTTACTTTTGTATGGGCAGAGGGTATGACCATACAAAAGTAATGAGAGTGTTATACCTGTGTGTTGCTTTAAAGGCAAGTTTTAGGTGAAATCAATAGCCTGCTTGCTTTGAGAGCCGTAGAGAAATGTTTCCTTGCACTTACCAGCTAAATAGTAAGTTGCTGGTTAATATAACTTAGCACTAGGTTGGTTAACATATTGTTTGCCTATCCATATGCTGGTAAACTTCGGCGTCACTAATTTAAGTGGTTTAGCTCAGGCGCTATTAGTTCAAGGACGGATTGTTCCAATGATAAATGGTCGCTCTGCTTAAATGTATTACTGCACCGGCTATAATAAATAGGAATTTTTGCTAAAATGATAACCGCCATCAAACAGTTTGTTCAAAATCACCATGCCAACACCCGAAATTTTTTTATAATAGCATCGCTTTTTTTGACTTTTTCTCTGGCCAGTTTGCCCTTAAAAGTACTCGCTAATACTCAGATAAGCCAGCAGCAGTTAGAGCAGTTTAAAAAAATGCCGCCATCACAACAAGCAGCGCTTGCTAAAAGTATGGGTGTTGATTTAAGTAGCATTAAAGGCCAGTTATCGGCGAGTGGTTCAAGCAATGAGATAAAAAATACCGAGGTGTTTCCGCGCGGCACCACGTTTGATGCGGACGGCAACCCTATTGTTGCAGAAGATGCGTTAGCAGAGTTAGAAGAAAGTGATGAGCTAAAACCCTTTGGCTATGATGTTTTTGCTAATGCGCCACAAACGTTTGCGCCTATGATGGATATTGCCATTCCTGCCGACTATATCATGGGACCAGGAGATAAAGTTTCAGTACAAATCTTCGGTAAAGAACAAAGCGAGTTAGAATTAACGGTGAACCGTGAAGGGCAAATAGTCTTTCCATCACACGGACCTTTTACTGTTGCTGGTTTAACCTTTGATGAAATGAAACGTTTATTGTCTGCACGTATTAAAGAGAAGGTTATTGGTATTGATGTTGTCATCGGTATAGCCTCTTTACGCTCAATGCGTATCTTTGTCCTTGGTGATGCTTTTAAACCGGGTCCTTATACCTTAAGTTCATTATCAAGCATTACCCATGCGATTTTTGCTGCTGGTGGTATTAGTGATATAGGTAGTTTGCGTAATATTCAGCTTAAACGTGGCGGTAAATTAGTCACTACGCTGGATTTATATGACCTGTTAATTCATGGTGACTCAAGCTCTGATGTTTTATTGCAATCGGGTGACGTGGTTTTTATTGCCCCTAAAGGTCATACCATTAGTGTTGAAGGTGAAGTACGACGCCCTGCTATTTATGAACTAAGCCCAAATGCTGACTTTAATGATGTCTTGACTATGTCAGGGGGCTTGTTACCCACAGCGTTTGCTAAAACAACCCGAGTGGAACGTTATAATCATGATGCCTTGCGCACGGTAGTTAATATCGATTTAACCAAAGCCAGTGATTTAGCTAAAAAAGTTCAAGCAGGTGATGCGGTTTACGTAATGAAAGCGGCTGAAATGTTTGAGCAATCTATTACTGTTATTGGTGCGGTTACTCGCCCAGGTAAATACCAATGGCAAGCTGGACAGCGTATTACCGATATTTTGCCCAGTATCGACTCTCACTTATTACACTCTGCCGATCTAAATTATTCTCTGGTGGTCCGTGAAATAGATATTGCCCGTAATATTGAAATACTACAATTTGATTTAGCCAAAGCTATTTCAATGCCTAATTCAAAAGATAACCTAGTTTTACAAGGCAATGATAAGATTTTAATCTTTGCCAATATTATAAAATTAATTGACAGTAAAATTAGTTTAGATGCCTTAGCCTTTACTCAAGATAATCTCACTAAAAAAGAGCAGCAACTGGCGAAAGATAAATATAAGCTAAAGCAATTCTGGTTGAAATACGGCGATGAAGAAAAAATTTCTCAACTTAATAGTGGACAAATCGCCGCGGCTAAACGCATTGAGCAATCTATTGCGCTATTTAGTGGTGGCGAAGTTGAAGATGAACTAGACCTTAAAGAGTTAACCCTGTTTTCACGTCAACGTTTGCTGTGGCCTATTATTGAACAGTTAAAACGTCAAGGTAAATCAGGTCAGCCGATTCAATTAGTGGAAGCTGACGGTGAAGTGAAATTCCCTGGGGTTTATCCGCTGGCTAAAAATGCCCGGATTGCAGACTTAGTGGCGGCTGCTGGCGGCTTAACAGAATCTGCCTATGTAGTACGCGCTGAAGTGACTCGTAATCAAATTGTAAATCATATGGCTCAGCAAATGTCTTTTAGCATTAACCTTGGGGCAGCACTTGCAGGTGAGGAAAAGGATAATGTCTTATTAAGCTCTAAAGATAGATTGAATATTCATCAAATTCCGGCCTGGAGTGAAAATAGTGTGGTTGAACTTAGGGGCGAATTTGTTTTTCCGGGTAAATATACCGTGCGTCGCGGCGAAAGCTTAGCGGATTTAATTGCTAAAGCCGGTGGTTTTACCCGATTTGCCCATCAAGAAGGCTCAGTTTTTACCCGGGTGCAGTTACGAGAAATTGAACAACAAAACTTATTAAAATTGACTGCTGATCTACGGATAGAAATGGCGTCAAAGTCAATGACGGATCAAAATTACTCACAATCTTATGCGGAAGTACAACAAATGTTGACTGATATGGCTAATGTACAACCAGTGGGACGTTTAGTACTGGACTTACCTAAAGTAGTTAACGATGAACATTATGATGTGCTGCTTGAAGGGGGTGATGTGCTTTACGTACCAACATTGAAAAACTCTATTAACGTCGTTGGTCAAGTACAAGTCACCTCATCACATATGTATGATGTTAATTTATCAGCTGAAGATTACCTTGCGCAAAGTGGCGGCAGTAAAAAACGTGCTGATGAAGACAGAATCTATATTATTGCTGCCAATGGTAGTATTAAAATGATGGACAGTGGCAATTGGTTTACTAGCGATGCTGGAGATAACTTAAAACCTGGCGATACCATAGTGGTACCGCTTGATGCTGAATACATGAATAACTTAGCATTATGGACTAGTGTCACGACCATTATCTATAACTCAGCCGTGGCCCTTGCTGCTATCAGTGGAATCTAACTGAAAGCGTATAGTTAAATTAAATAAATACTGCTAGGGGTTAATGCCTAGCAGGTCATAAATTAAATAATAGCGTTAATAAAATACTCATAAAGTATTGATAAAAATTAAATGGACCTAGTATGTTGCATTCATTAAAAAACGTAAATTTAGCAATCATTGGCCTAGGTTATGTCGGTTTACCCTTAGCAGTAGAATTTGGCAAAAAATATCCGACCTTAGGTTTTGATATTAATAACAAACGGGTAGAGGAATTAAAGCAAGGCCATGATTTCACTTTAGAAGTATCAAGTGATGAATTAGCCGATTCAGCCTTTATTTCATATTCTACTAATGTCGACGATTTAAAAAACTGTAATATATATATTGTCACAGTGCCAACACCTATTGATCAACACAAGCAACCTGATTTAACGCCGTTAATCAAAGCCAGTGCTATGCTGGCTAAAGTGATGAGTAAAGGTGATATCGTTATTT
Source organism: Colwellia sp. MT41 (assembly GCF_001444365.1). Lineage (NCBI taxonomy): Bacteria > Pseudomonadati > Pseudomonadota > Gammaproteobacteria > Alteromonadales > Colwelliaceae > Colwellia > Colwellia sp. MT41. The sequence goes on along the minus strand of NZ_CP013145.1, from coordinate 2,935,939 downwards.
ATGAATCAACGGTATATCCTGGTGCTACTGAAGAGGTATGTTTACCTGAGATTGAGCGTAATTGTCAGCTGGTTTTTAATCAAGATTTTTTCGCCGGTTATAGCCCTGAACGTATTAATCCCGGAGATAAAGAACATAGGGTTACCAATATTTTAAAGGTTACCTCAGGCTCTACCCCTGAAATTGCTGATTTTATCGATAGCTTATATAAATCTATTATTACCGCAGGCACCTATAAAGCATCAAGTATTCAAGTAGCTGAAGCAGCTAAGGTGATTGAGAATACTCAAAGAGATCTCAATATTGCTTTAATTAATGAATTAGCGGTGATTTTTAATAAACTTAATATTGATACCGAAGAAGTATTAAAAGCCGCTGGCACTAAATGGAATTTCTTACCTTTTAGGCCAGGTCTTGTTGGCGGCCATTGTATTGGGGTCGACCCCTATTACTTAACCCATAAAGCACAAGCGATTGGTTACAATCCAGAAGTTATTTTAGCGGGACGTCGTATTAATGACTCTATGGGCAAATATGTGGTATCACAATTAGTGAAAACCATGCTAAAAGCCAAGTTACCGGTAAATGGCGCTAATGTGTTATTAATGGGCTTAACCTTTAAAGAGAACTGCCCGGATATTCGTAATACTAAGGTTGTTGATGTTTACACAGAATTAGCAGAGTTTGATATTAAAGTTGATGTTTACGACCCTTGGGTAAATCCTGAAGATGCAAAAAAACAATATGATATCGATTTAATTTCATCACCTAAGCAAGGTTATTATGATGCGGTGATTTTTGCGGTAGCTCACAAGCAGTTTAAGGCTTTAACTGCTAGTAAAATCAAAGCTATGATGAAAAAAGAACATGTGATTTACGATCTGAAATATATGTTAGATAAAGAGTTAGCAGATATTCGCTTGTAATCTCATTTTGCCTAATTCAACTAACTATATGACATAAAGGCTCTGTTCCATAATACTGATGCCTACATTGTAACTATATGATTTTATGGTGAATATTGCCGAAGTGATAAAATCGAGTTTCACCAGCATGACGGTACAGGATGTACTTTATTAGATAATGCTGGGAGCATATTATCCTGAAGCTTGTGTAGATCCCCATGGTCGTTCTTAGACTCCTGTCTCCACGACATTAGTGCATCCATGCACGTTAGGTTTACGCGTCTCGCTTGTTCACTTAGCAACACTAAACTACAACAGAGGCGACATAAAACAGCTCTAGCTGACTTTCAGTTAAAGGTAGTTTGTTAAAGAAGGACTATTTAACGCATGGGCTTCTCATTGAAGGAAAAGAAAATGACTCAATTTCAAAAAATTAAACAAGAACTTATCAATTCACCTAAAACTTGGCTGATTACGGGTTGTGCCGGATTTATCGGTTCAAACTTATTAGAAATGCTGCTGTTATTAAATCAAAAAGTGGTGGGTTTAGATAATTTTTCTACTGGTCATCAACACAACTTGGATGAAGTAGCAACACAGGTTTCATCCCAGCAATGGCAAAATTTTCATTTCGTTAAAGGTGATATCAGAGAGCTGAGTGATTGTAATAAAGCTTTAAGTCATTATGAAGAGGGTGTTGATTATATCCTTCATCAAGCGGCGCTCGGCTCAGTGCCCCGATCGATTGCCGATCCTTTATTAACCAATTCAGCCAATATTACTGGTTTTTTAACTATGTTAACGGCGGCAAAAGATAGCAAGGTTAAAAGTTTTGTTTATGCGGCTTCAAGTTCTACCTATGGCGATCACCCAGGGTTACCTAAAGTGGAAGAGGTTATTGGTAAACCGTTATCCCCATATGCGGTTACTAAGTATGTTAATGAACTTTATGCGGATGTTTTTTATAAAACCTATGGCTTAAATTGTACCGGTTTACGTTATTTTAATGTTTTTGGCAAAAGACAAGACCCAGATGGTGCTTATGCTGCGGTAATACCTAAGTGGACTGCTGCCATGATAGCGAACGAAGCTGTGCTGATTAATGGTGATGGTGAAACCAGCCGTGATTTCTGTTTTATTGAAAACGTGGTACAAGCTAATATTTTAGCGGCCACGGCAAACGCTGCCGGTAAGAATCAAGTGTACAATGTTGCCTTAGGTGATAGAACAAGCTTGAACAGTTTATTTGCTAGCTTAAAAATCGCTTTACAAGCGAATGGTATCGAGTATCAACAATCGCCAACGTATAGAGACTTTAGAGCAGGTGATGTTAGGCATTCACAAGCCGATATTGCTAAAGCTAAATCATTGCTTGGTTTTGAGCCAGAATTTAAAATTCAACAAGGCATAGATAAAGCCATGCCTTGGTATATTAACTTGTTGAGCTAAGACATGAGTCATAACCAAAGTTAATAACAGTCACGTTGAAATTTAGCCGTGGTATTAGATAAGCAGCAACTCACTTGAGGCGCTGCTTTTTTTATGCCCTTGGCAATTTATTAGTGAAGCAATTTTTTACTGTAATATAAATGTCACATAACTGACTTATACTTTGCCCAGTTATTTTTATCATATTCTCTATATTGGATAAGCTAGTCGTTAGTTTATTAATAATAAGGTTAATTAAGTGGCAACTCTTATTAGTTCAACCCGAAGTCGGGCGGTTAAAAATTCATTGGCAAAATGGTTAATAACCTTTGGTGGTATTAGCGTTTTGTTCACCCTAGTGTTGATTTTTTTGTATTTGCTTTATGTCGTTATGCCTATTTTTGAATCCGCTAAAATAGAGCCAGCGGTTAATATCAGTATTAACTTACCAGCGAATGAAAAAGTGTTAGCGACCGGTGTCGATGAGTTACAAGAATTGGTTTATCAAATTACCGATACGGGTACTATTCATTTTTATCATTTAACCGCCAGTGCGGAGCACGCAAATAATCAGTTTTCAGTCGGTGATAAAGCGCTTTCAAGGTCTCTTTTTGCCAGTGATGCTTTTAATCAAGAGCAGGTTATTAGTGTGGTGAATTCCTTTTCAGCTGATAAATTACTCCATACTCGCAGTGGTAAAACCTTATTAGTTCAGCCGAGCTTTCATGCCATCTACGCCAATGATACCCGGGAAATTATTGCTAAAGTAAATTACCCCTTAGGACAAAAGTCGTTAAGGATAGATGAGCAACAAGCGCAATTACCTCATCTGGCTTTTGCCCTGGATGACGAAAGAATGGTCTTTGTTGCTTTTACTGAGGATAAACGTTTAATAAAAACCAGCTTTATAGCTGATGATGAGTTTGGCTCAGACAGTGCGGGCGATGACGTTGATTATGAAATAAATTATCAACAAATAGACTTACCAGACGCTATCGTTAATAGTGGTGTTGATGAAATTAAAGTAACGCCTGATTTGAGTTTGGCTTTTGTACGCACTGGTTCAACCGTGTGGGTTTATTCGTTAAAAGATGATGACGAGGTTAGCTTAAAAGCAACGATTACCCCTATTCTTAGTAGCGAAGATACTTACCTTACTTCAATGGCTTTGCTCTCTGGTAGTAGTTCAGTATTACTGGGTGATAGTAGTGGCCACGTCAGTCAATGGTTTGAAGTGGCAACAGATTCAGGTCGCCAGTTTAAACAAATCAGAAGTTTTAATGCCAATGATGACAGCCAAAAGCAAACATCAACGGCGATAACCGCTATTTACACCGAGCGGTTCCGCAAAAGTTTTTATACTATGACGACCAGTGGCCTGGTCAATGTCTTTTATACCACGAGTTCTGCCCATTTATGGCAAGGACAATTAGCCTCGAGCCAACCTGCTGCCTTTGCTATAGCGCCGCGAGCAAATGGCTTAATCATTAATGGTAATGATCCACTCGATATCAATAAGCAAAACTTACAAACGTTCAGTGTTCATAACGAGCACCCAGAGGTTACTTGGCAAGCGTTATGGCAAGAAGTTTGGTATGAAGGTTATCCTGAGCCTGATTATATTTGGCAATCTAGCTCTGGCTCTGATGATTTTGAAGCTAAATTTTCTTTAGTGCCTATTTCTTTTGGCACCATTAAAGCGGCTTTATATGCGATGTTATTTGCGGTACCGGTTGCCTTAAGTGCGGCAATATATACCGCTTATTTTATGACGCCAAGCTTACGTAAAAAAGTCAAACCTACTATCGAAATGATGGAAGCACTGCCGACCGTTATTTTAGGCTTCTTAGCGGGTTTATGGTTAGCTCCGTTAATGGAAGAGTATTTACCGGCAATATTTATGCTCTTTCTTTTATTACCTTTGGTGACACTGTTAACGGCCTTTTCCTGGTATAAACTACCCAATAAGGTCAAAGATAAATTCCCTGAAACCCTGGCGCCAATTATATTAATCCCAGTGATAATATTGACAACCTATGCGGCATTTTCTCTATCACCACTGCTAGAAGCTATGCTCTTTAATGGCGATATGCGTCAATACCTTACTAACGACCTGGGTATCAATTTTGACCAAAGGAACGCTTTAGTGGTCGGTATTGCCATGGGTTTTGCTGTTATTCCTACCATATTTACTATGGCTGAAGATGCAATTTTTAGTGTTCCAGGCCATTTAACCAGTGGCTCATTAGCGCTTGGTGCCACTCAATGGCAAACCTTAGTTGGGGTAGTGCTGTTGACCGCAAGTCCAGGTATCTTTTCCGCGGTTATGATGGGACTTGGCCGCGCAGTGGGTGAAACTATGATTGTCTTGATGGCAACGGGTAATACGCCGATATTAGATTGGAGTATTTTCCAAGGAATGAGAACGTTAGCCGCCAATATTGCCGTAGAAATGCCAGAGGCCGAAGTGGGTAGTTCCCATTACCGTATCTTGTTCTTAGCCGCCTTTGTATTATTCATATTTACCTTTATTTTCAATACCGCAGCAGAAATTGTTCGTCAACGCTTACGTGAAAAATACAGTTCAATGTAGTTCACGTGATATTGATTGTCTAAAAAAATAAGTTATTTACCAATTTAAGAGTTATTTTATGAATAAATGGTTCAAATCAGGCGCCCCCTGGATATGGTTATCAGCAGCTGGCGTAAGTATCAGCTTAATCTCTGTGCTGGGCTTGTTATGGCTTATCGCTTCACGTGGTTTGTCATATTTTTGGCCAAGCCAACTTTACCAATTTGATCTCATCGATAAAAATGGTGTCAAGAGTATTGTTATTGGTGAAATATATGACCGAGAGGAAATACCTGTCGGTCAATTAGCGCATTTAAATTTAGTGCTTGCTCCAGAGCAAAAAATGTTAGAGCGCTTATTGATCAAAACCGGTAACCGAGAGCTAGTCAGTTTAGACTTTCGTTGGTTGTTAAGTCACTACATTCAAAAGACGCAAACACCAAAAGAATTGGTCATGGTTGAACGTCGTACTAATGGTAACTTTTACGGTTACATTGACAGTGTTGTTGTTGACGGCAAAGTAGTTGACGCCAATCAGTTAACTACATTATTAACGCGAGTTGAAAATTTTCAACAACAGATTGATGACTTACAAAAGTCTGATATCGGTGCAATAAACTATCAATTAGAACGTTTACGTTTAAAAACGCGTAAGTATGAATTGCAAAATAAGTTAACCGCAAGTGTGCAAGCTGAGATTGATAGTGAGGTGGTTAGTTTAAATCAACGCTATGCCAAGTTAGAGCAAGAGTTAATGGGCTATCGCGAAAAAATATCGCGTGATCATCTTGTTATGCGTGCTATGGATGGGCAGTTAGTTTCTATTAATTTTGAATACATCCTTAAAGTCACCTTTAATAATAAACTTACCTTGCTTGAAAAACTGGCTACCTTCTTTAGTCAGATTGCGGCATTCATCATTGAAGATCCGCGTGAGGCGAATACTGAGGGTGGGGTGTTTCCTGCTATTTTTGGTACCGTACTTATGGTGTTATTGATGACAGTCATAGTGTCACCTTTGGGCGTTATTGCAGCGATTTATTTACATGAATATGCCGGTAAAAATGCCTTCACTAGGCTATTACGCATAGCGGTTATTAATTTGGCTGGTGTGCCGTCTATCGTTTATGGCGTATTTGGTTTAGGATTTTTTGTCTATATAGTGGGCGGTTCACTCGACCAATTGTTTTATTCAGAAAACCTACCTAGCCCCACTTTTGGCACCCCCGGCGTATTATGGTCTTCGCTAACGCTAGCAATATTGACCTTACCTGTGGTCATAGTTTCCACCGAAGAAGGTTTATCACGTATTCCATCGGAGATGCGCTACGGTTCCTTGGCCTTGGGCGCAACGAAGGCTGAAACCTTATGGCGGATTATCTTACCTATCGCCAGTCCTGCTATTATGACCGGTATTATTTTAGCTATTGCTCGAGCAGCAGGGGAAGTAGCACCACTAATGTTGGTCGGCGTGGTTAAAATGGCGCCTAATTTGCCCATAGATGGTAACTTTCCCTTCTTACATTTAGATCGAAAATTCATGCATTTAGGCTTTCATATTTATGATGTTGGTTTTCAAAGTCCTAATGTAGAAGCCGCGCGGCCCTTAGTTTTTGCAACCGCTTTACTCTTAGTCAGCATTATTGTTGCCTTGAATATGATTGCCGTGTCAATCCGTAATAGATTACGGGAAAAATATAAGATGTTAGAGCACTAGGTTGCTTAAACAGTAAGTTTAAATTTGTCATTTTAAATTAGTTTTTAAAATGACAAGTAATGATCAATGAAAAGTAATTAGAGAAAAACCTATTATGATTTCTATAAGCCCAAAAGTATTAGCTACAGGCTCTGACCCTTTAATTAAAAGCCCGTTAGATTTAAATAATTTACCGCCCGAGCAAGTTGCCTTAGATATTAATAAATTAAATTTATTTTATGGTAAAAAACAGGCGTTAAATAATATTACCATGTCGATTCCCAAGGGGCAGGTCACTGCGTTTATTGGGCCAAGTGGTTGTGGTAAATCAACCTTATTACGTTGTATTAACCGTATGAATGACTTAGTTGATGATTGTCATATCACTGGTGAAATAAACCTTAATGGTCATAACATCTATAACAAACATGTAGATGTGGCCGAATTGCGACGAAAAGTGGGGATGGTATTTCAGCGTCCTAATCCTTTTCCTAAAACTATTTATGAAAATGTCGTCTATGGTTTACGTATTATGGGCGAAAATAACCGTAGAAATCTTGATGATGCAGCCGAGCAATCATTACGCAGTGCCGCCTTGTGGAATGAAGTGAAAGATAGATTACATGAAAGCGCTTTAGGGCTTTCCGGTGGTCAGCAGCAGCGCTTAGTGATTGCTCGTGCTATTGCTATTCAACCTGAGGTGTTACTGCTTGATGAGCCGACATCCGCACTTGATCCCATTTCGACCTTAGTCATTGAAGAGTTAATCAATGATCTTAAAAAGCAATTTACTGTGGTAATAGTCACTCATAATATGCAACAAGCAGCACGGGTGTCTGATCAAACGGCATTTATGTATATGGGGGATTTAATCGAGTACAGTGATACCAATACATTATTTACCACGCCATTGAAAAAGAAAACTGAAGATTATATTACGGGTCGTTATGGTTAACTAATCTAGTAGTAACTCATTAGCAATAAGTAGATAAGTATGCAAGAACATACCGATAAAAGGATACACCATGGATAATTTACAAATAGGTCGTCATATTTCTGGCCAGTTCAATGAAGATTTAGAGCGGGTCATTAATAATGTTATGCATATGGGCGGCTTGGTTGAAAAACAAGTAGCGGATGCACTAGCTGCGGTTGATCAACGGGATGTAACCTTGGCGAAGCAAGTGTTAAGTAAAGATTATCAAGTGAATGCTTATGAAGTGAGTATTGATGATGAGTGCACCCGCATCATTGCCAAACGCCAACCAGCGGCTGGCGATTTACGTTTAGTTATGGCGATCGTTAAAACTATTACGGATTTAGAGCGTATTGGCGATGAAGCAGAGAAAATAGCCCGAGTCGCCCTAGAAAACTTTTCCACTTCGCAGCAATACTTATTGGTGAATCTTGATAACTTAGGTCGACGGGTATTAGAGTTTTTGCAATTAAGCTTAGATGCTTTTACTCGAATGGATGTTGATGCTGCTATTAAAATTCATCAAATGGATGACAAAATCAACCGTGAATATGAAGCGCTGATACGTCAATTAATGACCTATATGATGGAAGACCCACGTTCCATCCCGCAAGTTATGACGGTTATTTGGTCCGCTAGAGCGTTAGAGCGTATTGGCGACCGTTGTCAAAATATTTGTGAACATATTATTTATTTTGTTAAAGGTAAGGTGGTTCGTCATAGCACGGCGGAAGAGATGAAAAATCTCTAAACGATCAACAAGTAATTACCAAGTAATTTAAATAAAGATGAATAATAAAAAAAACATTAAATTCAATTGATTAGCTAAGATCTAATCGAGAGTTTAGTGGATATAAATTAACACTGTTGTGGTTAGCTAATATAGGTATGCATTTAAGCTCATATTAGCATTTAACATTGGAAGTTAAATGAGTTACTATCCGCCGCGCATAGCAATGACGAGAGTTATACAGACTGGAAACATAATTATGGCCAGAAATACAATCATAGGTGTATTTGCAAAATCACCAATAAAACCGTTAGAAAAACATATTCAAATAGTTGTTAAATGTAGTAAACAACTTATCCCATTTTTTGATGCATGTTTTGCAAATGACTGGAGTGAAGCGGCAAAAGTTCGTCGTAAACTGTCTAAGTTAGAGCAAGATGCTGATACTTTAAAACGTCAATTACGTCTAGAGTTACCTGGTGGCTTATTTATGCCAGTGGATAGAGCTGACTTACTTGAACTCCTTACCCAACAAGACAAAATAGCCAACAAAGCAAAAGATATTGCCGGCCGAATCTTAGGGCGTAAACTTGAAATACCAACTAGCTTGCAAGCAGAGTTTTCTACTTATCTAATGCGCTGTCTTGATGCTACCGAAAAAGCGGCTGAAGCCATTAATGAACTAGATGACTTATTAGAAACGGGCTTTCGTGGCCGTGAAGTTGTCTTAGTTGAGAAAATGATCAACCAATTAGACGCTATTGAAGATGATACCGATAGCTTGCAAATTATTTTACGTAAAAACTTATTAGCGATTGAAAAGGATTTGAATCCAGTTGATGTAATGTTCTTATATCAAATTATTGATTGGGTTGGCGACTTAGCCGACCTTGCTGAACGTGTAGGTGCACGTTTAGAAATTCTTCTTGCTAGGAAATAAGGCTTAACTGATGGATATTATACTTAACTCAGGCGGCACCTTTGTCATTATTGCTGCTGTTGTGGGCTTCTTCATGGCATGGGGTATTGGTGCCAATGATGTCGCTAATGCCATGGGAACCTCTGTTGGTTCAAAAGCACTAACCATTAAACAAGCTATTATTATAGCGATGGTTTTTGAATTTGCCGGAGCTTACCTTGCTGGTGGTGAAGTGACCTCAACCATACGTAAAGGCATCATTGATGCTAGTTACTTTATCGAAACGCCTGAATTACTTGTTTATGGCATGATTTCAGCATTATTTGCTGCGGCAACCTGGTTATTAATCGCTTCAGCCTTAGGTTGGCCGGTCTCTACCACGCATTCTATAATTGGCGCCATTGTTGGTTTTGCTGCGGTAGGCGTAAGCCCTGATGCTGTTGAGTGGGGTAAGGTTCTTGGTATTGTTGGTAGCTGGGTTGTCACGCCACTTATCTCAGGTGTTATCGCTTTTGTTATTTTTAACAGTGCACAAAAATTGATTTTTGATACCGATAAACCATTAGAGCAAGCTAAGCGTTGGGTTCCTGTTTATATGTTTCTTGCTGGTTTTGTCTTATCACTGGTTACCATCAAAAAAGGTCTTAAACACATAGGTTTAGAAACTGTCGATCTTGGTATTGTCACCCTTGAAATCAAAGGCGCAGGTGGTTATTATTTAGCAATTATTGTCGCTGTTATCGTGGCAATCATAGGTAAAATATTGATTAGTCGCTTGAAGTTTGATGAAACGCTTGCCAAAAAAGCGCAATACGTCAATGTAGAAAAAGTATTTGCTGTATTAATGGTAATTACCGCTTGTGCTATGGCTTTTGCTCACGGTTCAAATGATGTTGCTAACGCCATTGGTCCATTGGCCGCGGTGGTAAGTATTGTTGAAAATGATGGGCAAATTTCTGCTACGTCAGCCATTGCTTGGTGGATTCTTCCGTTAGGTGGTTTTGGTATTGTTGCTGGACTAGCGCTGTTTGGTCATAAAGTAATGGCCACCATTGGCCAAGGTATTACTCACTTAACGCCAAGTCGTGGTTTTGCTGCTGAATTAGCTGCGGCTAGTACTGTGGTCATCGCCTCGGGTGCAGGTCTGCCAATATCAACTACACAAACTCTGGTTGGTGCCGTGTTAGGTGTCGGTATGGCCCGTGGTATTGCCGCCATTAACTTAGGTGTGGTGCGAAACATTGTTATCTCTTGGGTTGTCACTTTACCTATAGGTGCAGGTTTATCCATTTTGTTCTTCTGGATGATGCAGGCAACTTTTAGCTAGCTTGTTACTGCCCTAAGCTTCTAGAAAACAGAGACAAAAAAGCCGCAAATTTTGCGGCTTTTTTATGTTCTTTATTTAAACTTAGTTTTTACAAACCATTAGCTTAACTAGCTTTTTATTTTACTTTTTATTGGACTAGGTTTCGCTACGTTCAGTTACTTCTAATAAGTGGTAACCAAACTGAGTTTTTACTGGGCCTTGTACGGTATTTAAAGGTGCTGAAAAAACAACTGCATCAAACTCCGGTACCATCTGGCCAGGGCCAAAGCTACCTAGATCACCACCTTGGGCATTAGATGGGCAGTTAGAATGCTCTTTAGCTACTTCAGTAAAGTCTTTACCTGCTTCAATTTCTGTTTTCAAGGCTAAACATTGTTCTTCTGTATCCACTAAAATGTGGCGTGCACTTGCTTGAGACATACTACTTTCCTGTTACTTTAAATTTGAAATTATATTTTTGAAATAATTATAATCATATAATTGATCGCCTGTACAGTAACGCATCTACCTAGCAATTGAAAGTCAGGGAAATGAAACTTGCGCCTTAGCCATCGGAATACCTTAGATGTCAGTGGTTATAATACGGGCGTTTAAAACAGCTATAAAAGCTAGTTATCAATGAATTCAATGAGTATAGGCCATTTTAAATACAGGGGTTGGCTAACCACTTTAACCCATAGCTGAACTTTATAATATTACGAAAGGCTTCGTTGTTTACTTGTTTTTTGGGTGTTATCATCGGATCAACCAGGACAAAATTATAGGGTTATTACCACGGTTAGAGGACAATAATGCTATTTTTAGTCGATGAATTACCAGTAAAACTTTACCATTTATGTCTTATTAACTAAGCCTTGGCAAAGGCCATGACTGTCTAGGAAAATAATTGCTGGATAAAAGCAACCGGTAGGTAATCGATACAATACCAAGGAACTTGTTCTCACTCAGCGGGCATTAAAAGTCTTAGAGCCAAGGCATTGATGGTCGAGAATGGTTATTGAGGAGAATATACTCAGGATCATTGCTCCGGCATTATCCACATAAGGTACCGTCTGCATTCTCTAATAAGTATCCATGCCGAGTCCTTATCAAAAGTAATAACGCCAGTGGATAAGTTTTTAAATTCGCCCTTCGGGAACTAACTTAATGGACTTGGTATAATGTCTTTCTTTAGCCAGGATAATACTTGATGCGTTACTCTGGAGTCTTTATGCGCCTAAATTGGCACTTACGCTTAAATATGGGTAGAATAGCAAAAAATTTTCGCCTCACATATTGCCTAAAGCAGTAAGGAATTTATCATGGCTTCTCTTCAAGAACAGTTGCTCAAAGCCGGTTTAACTACCAGGCAAAAAACGCGTCAAGCAAATGCCGATAAACGTAAAAAAAATAAGCAAAAACGTAGCGGTGTTGATCATGGCGCGAGTTTACAAGAGCAAGTAAAACAAGACTTAGTTAAGTCGAAAGCTGACAAAGTTGCTAAAGATAGCGCACTTAATGATGTTAAAAAACAAGAGGTTGCTACTAAAGAACAGCTATTACGCATCAAGCAAATTCTTGAACACCACCAACTGACAGGTGTTAGCGGGGAAAGTGAATATAACTATACCTTCAATAATAAAGTTAAAAAATTATCGCTTAATACCATCACCCATAAAGCACTGGTCAATGGCCGCTTGGCATTATGTGGCTTAAATGAAGTCACTTACCTTGTTACCAGTGAAACGGCTGCCAAAGTCGCAGAGCTCGACCATACTATGGTGCTAGTGCAAAACGATAAGTTAGCGACTGCAGAAACGGATGAAGATGATCCTTATGCAGATTATCAAATTCCCGATGACCTAATGTGGTAGTTAATTAATAGGACAATGGTCAGCAAAATAATAGTCTGACAATTGTGTTAGAATAATTGCCAGAATTGGTGTCTTGAACGCCTATAACACTAGTACCTATATTAATAGTTAACCTAAACAAAGTGTTAATTAAGCATATAGAAATTACCTTATTTACAAGAGTTACTAAATATTATGTTGATGAAAGCTATCCGTTGGCCCATAGGGCAATTAATTTTAATACTAAACTTTATTTTTTCACCGCGCTCACCAAAACGCGCGATAGAGGAACAAGCTAAAATTGATGATAAAACCCAAAGCTTAAGCTTGTATCAGCTACCATCTTGTCCTTTTTGTGTAAAAGTGCGCCGTACCATGAAACGAGAAGGTTTAAAGATTGAGCTACGTAATATCAGTGGTAAAAATGATTTTAGTGAAGAGCTTATTCGTGAAGGCGGTAAACGCAAAGTACCTTGTCTACGTATAGAGAAATCAGATGGTCAAGTGCAATGGTTATATGAGTCAAGTGATGTGGTAGCACATTTACAAACCTTAACTAAAGCCGCTTAACTTTAGTTAAACTTAGCTTTAGTTTAGTTGAGATAAGTAAACTAAAGCTAACTTTCCTTATTATAAAGTGTGCCATTGATGGCGCACTTTTTTTATTTTAAATGTTAGTAATATCTTTAATGAGCCAGCTTTGAAATTTAATGTAGCTAAAACCTATCTTATTACTAGTTGTCATATTTAATAAGGGATTAGCTGTGCTTATAAAAACAGCCAAGAGCTACGATTTAAAAGAAAGCGATGTAACCCCAGAAGATGTATATCTAAATAGGCGTGAATTATTAAAGGGCATGGGCTTTTTAGGGGCGGGTGCTTTGTTAGCTACTGCTAGTGCTAATGCGAACGCTGGTTGGTTCTCCAAAGATGAGCCAATAAAATTCAAAACAACACCGTTAAAGTACATACCGGATACAAACACCGATAAGTTAATTCTTACTCCTGAAAGTAAAGTTATTTCCCACAACAATTTCTATGAATTTGGTGCACAAAAGCAGCAACCACAAGAGTTAGCACAAAACTTTAACGTTAATCCTTGGCAGTTAACTATTGGTGGTGCATGCGATAAGCCCATCACTTTAGATTACCATGACCTAACCAGTATGTTTCCCCTTAAAGAGCGAATTTATCGTTTGAGGTGTGTTGAAGCTTGGTCCATGGTCATTCCTTGGATCGGCTTTTCTTTGGCTGACTTATTAAAGAAAGTAGTGCCTAACGCCTCGGCAAAATATGTATTGTTTGAAACCCTTGATGATCCAGAGCAGATGCCAGGACAAGCCAATAGACGCTTAGGCGGTGGTATTGCTTACCCCTATGTTGAAGGACTTAGACTTGATGAGGCGATGAACCCACTGACTTTAATGAGTGTCGGTTTATATGGTAAAACTTTACCGCCGCAAAATGGTGCGCCCATTCGGTTAGTGGTGCCATGGAAATATGGCTTTAAAAGTATTAAATCCATAGTGTCGATTACGTTAGTAAGTCAGCAACCACAAACCACCTGGCATAAGCTGGCACCTAAGGAATATGGTTTTTACGCCAATGTTAACCCCGAGCATGACCATCCAAGGTGGAGTCAAGCCAGTGAACGGCACATAACGACGGGAGGTTTATTTGCCCGCAACCGCATTAAAACTTTAGCTTTTAATGGTTATGGTGAGCAGGTAGCTCATTTATATAAAGGTATGAATTTAAGACAGTTCTTTTAGTTGTATGAAGAAAAAAATAGCCACGGCGAACAAAGTATTTATGTTGAAAGTTGTTATTCATCTAGCGGCTTTTTTGCCCTTGTTCAATTTATATACCCTGGCTTTTAATGATTTGCTCGGTGCTGATCCGGTGCAACGGGTGATTCACTTTACCGGTATCGGTGCTTTTAACTTGTTACTGCTAACGCTTACTGTGTCACCGCTGGCCAAAAAATTTAAACAAGGTTATTTATTGCCAGTAAGACGCTTACTTGGCTTATATGCTTTTAGTTATGCCTTTATGCATATATTGAATTTTTTAGCTTTTGACTTGCAGTTTGCTTGGTCGTTATTTTTTAACGAAATTGTTAAACGCCCCTATATCACAGTTGGCATGATTGCCTTTGTGTTATTAGCTGCGCTGGCCATTACTTCCGTTAACCGCCTTAAACGGAAAATGGGTAAATCATGGCAAAGCTTACATAATTTTTCTTATCTTATAACTGTCTTGGTGGCGATTCATTTTTATTGGTCGGTTAAATCTGAACTTATTTCACCGCTGTTTTATTTTATCTTGACCCTCATTTTATTAGCTTTTCGCTATAAAAAAATTAAAGCGTTACTTTTCTCTATCGTTAAGAAAAAATAACCATCACCAGTTTAGATACGCTGAATGCTTCATTTTGCGGTGACATGGCTATAAAAAATTTCTCATGGGTAAGGGCAGACTCTGATTTGAGCTTAATCTCAGTCATTAAACCTAGTTTTTTGATTGTTTGTCGTCATAACCTTGTTGTTTTAGCCAAATAAATTTATGGTATTGGGCAATATGTTTCGCTACAGGAATTAAGATGCCTAAAAAGTCATTACCACGCAGTTTTTTTAACGGTAAATTCACTAAAAAAATCACTGATAATAAAAGTATGTTTACCTTGCTCGCCACCAGTATGTTGTCACTTGGTTTAACTGCTTGTCTACCCAATGAAAAACAAGATGCTAAAGTTGTTATCAATAAAAATCCTTACCCAAGTACTTACCAAGCACTACCGGCGCAAAGTATTTTACTAACCAATGCCACTATCTTAACCGGTACTGGTGAGCGCTTAAATGATGCCGACATCTTGTTAGTTAATGGCAAAGTTATGCAAGTAGGTAAGGACTTACTCGCAGGTAAGGCGAAGGTTATTGATATGACCGGTAAGTGGATTACCCCAGGTATCATTGATGTTCATTCCCATTTAGGTGTTTATCCAAATCCACAAGTGGAATCACATTCCGATGGCAATGAGATGACCTCGCCTAATACTTCAGAAGTTTGGGCTGAACATAGCGTTTGGCCGCAAGATCCGGCCTTTGAAGCTGCTCGTGCTGGTGGTGTAACTACCCTACAGATATTACCTGGCTCAGCTAATTTATTTGGTGGCCGTGGTGTTACTTTACGTAATGTACCCAGTGTAACCATGCAAGGCATGAAATTTGCCGAGGCACCTTATGGTTTGAAGATGGCTTGTGGTGAAAACCCTAAACGTGTTTATGGTAGCCGAAAAGTATTACCATCTACTCGCATGGGTAATGTTGCCGGTTACCGCAGTGCTTGGCTTGCTGCGACGGAGTACCAGCGTGCTTGGGATAAGTATGACAGTGACTACAGCGCGGGCAAAAACCCGAAAGCACCAAAACGTGATCTAGAGCTTGATACCTTAATGGGGGTTTTAGACGGCGAAATTTTAATTCATAACCATTGTTATAAAGCGGAAGAGATGGCGGTAATGATTGACCTTGGTAATGAGTTTAATTATCACTCGGGTACTTTTCACCATGCTATTGAAGCGTATAAAATTGCTGATTTATTAGCTGCCAATGGCAACTGTGCGGCCATGTGGCCAGATTGGTGGGGCTTTAAAATGGAAGCTTTTGACATGGTTGAAGAAAATGTTGCCATTGTTGATGCGGTTAAAAATTCTTGTGCTGTGGTGCATTCTGACTCAAGCACAACTATTCAACGTTTAAACCAAGAAGCGGCGAAAGTGATGTACCGTGCCAATGAGCATGGTTTTGCCTTAAAAGAAGAAGATGCCATTAAGTGGATTACCGCCAATGCCGCCAAATCTTTGGGTATTGATGATGAAGTTGGCAGTTTAGTGGTGGGTAAAAAGGCTGATGTTGTCGTTTGGAGCACTAATCCGTTCAGCGTTTATGCCCAAGCTGAGCAAGTCTTTATTGATGGCGCTAAGGTTTATGATAGGTTTGATGATAAATACCAAGCTAAAAGTGATTTTTTACTTGGCCAAACACTAGATAGTTATGTTGATAGCGATGCCAGTAAAGCCGCTAACAAAGCAAGCACTGAACCGGTAAACAGTTCAGTAAACAACTCAGTAAATAAGCCAGCAAGCAAACCAGTAACCAAACCAGTAACCAAATAAGGGCAACATCAATGAAAAACATTCAATTAATTACTTCGTTGCGTTATGTTTTGTTTGGCGCACTAGCCCTAACAACTAGCGCGGTACAGGCAGAAAAAATAGCTATCACCAATGCCACTGTGTATACCGTTGCTGAACAAGGGGTACTTTTACAAGCAACCGTTGTTATTGAAGGGGGAAAAATTACCGCCGTTTATAGCAAGGATGACGTGCCAGACTCACTTAATGCCGACACTATTATCGATGCTAAAGGACGTATTTTAACGCCAGGTTTTATTGCCACTAAGAACTTATTGGGTTTAGTTGAAGTGGGCGCTGTCTCCGATACTCGCGATGGCTCTGATAAAAAAGCAGATTTAACCTTTGATGCCAGTTTAGCCTTTAACCCTAAGTCGAGCTTAATACCTTATGCGCGCAAGGGCGGTATAACCAGTAACTTGGTTATGCCACATGGTGGCGAAAAAGTGTTTACCGGTCAAAGCTTTGTCGTTAATTTATCCGGTGAATTTGACAGTGTTATTGTCTCGCAAAACGCGGTGATAGTGTCACTTGGAAGCACTCGTAAAGGCTCAAGAGCGGTTAAATTGCAAACCTTGAGTAATGAACTTGAAGATGCACAAAAATCCTTAGCTAAAGCCGAAAAAGCTAAAGCCAAGAAGAAAAAGTCGCAAGGAAAAGACAAAGAAGACAAAGAAGAAAAAGAAGAAAAAGAAGCTAAAACGCCATCGCGGGCAGAGCAGGTCATGTATGCTTTATTATCAGGTGAAAAACCACTATTGGCTTACGCGGATAGAGCAACAGATATTCTCGCCTTACTTAAAATAAAGCAAAAATATAACCTTGATCTAATACTTGTTGGCGCAAGCGATGCTGTGCTGGTTAGCGAAGAAATAGCGAAAGCCAAGGTAACGGTAATGATGAGTGCTATTGATAACTTACCGACTAGTTTTGATTCATTGCATACCTCACTTGCCAATGTCGCTATATTGAGCAAAGCGGGTGTTA
This sequence comes from Colwellia sp. MT41, assembly GCF_001444365.1. Taxonomy (NCBI): domain Bacteria; kingdom Pseudomonadati; phylum Pseudomonadota; class Gammaproteobacteria; order Alteromonadales; family Colwelliaceae; genus Colwellia; species Colwellia sp. MT41. The sequence continues at coordinate 2,918,372 of NZ_CP013145.1, read as the reverse complement.
CCGTTATTATCACTAATAGTGGAGAGAGCCATAACATTAATCAATTACGCTTTGATGCGGGTGTGGCCATTGCCAATGGCCTAGCAGAAACCACTGCCTTAGCCGCAATTACTGCCAATGTTGCCGATAGCTTTAACTTAAACTCTGGCCGTATTGTTGTCGGTAAAAATGCTGATTTAGTTTTATGGAGCAGTGATCCGTTTGAAATTAGTACCAAGGTCGATGCTATGTGGATTAACGGTAATGCTATGTCGTTAACATCACGCCAAGATGCATTACGTCAACGTTATACCGCCGATACTGATATGCCGCGTGCCTATACTAAATAATGATCAATCTTTAAGGTAAGCCTAAGGTTAAGCATAAAGCTAAAGCCTTGGGGCATTGAGGGAGTCACTGTACCGTTAACAAAGCCCGTATGTTAAGGAAACTCAACATACGGGCTTTTTATTTTACTCATCACAATTGTTAAAATAAATTGCCTTGGTCAGTATTATATTCAGCGCATTCGCTAAGTGATGGCTAAATTGAGTCCAGAGATTAAACTTGTATTTTAATTATTGAACATTATTATAATGAAACATATTTAACTGACTAACTAATTTTTAAGCAACTATTATGCGTTTTGTTTTACTGACTTTTTTACTCTTTAAGCTAGCTACGTTAGCTTTTTCTGTCCATGCCCGGGATAAAATTGGTTTAGTCTTAAGTGGCGGTGGCGCGAAAGGCTCGGCCCATATTGGTGTGCTTAAAGTTCTAGAACAACATAACATTCCTATCGATTATGTGGTCGGTACCAGTATTGGCGCTTATGTCGGCGGCATGTATGCCTTAGGTTATGAAGTTGATGAAATTGAACGTATTATGCTGGCACTGCCTTGGCATGATGGTTACTCTGATTTCATCCCAAGGGCAGCACTCTCTTATGCCAATAAACAGCACAGAGATAGGTACAATTTATCAATAAGATTAGGTTATAGCGATGGCGAGTTTAAAGTTCCCCATGGCTTATTGTTAGGACAAAGTGCTTATCAAATCCTACAGCGCTCAACGGATACCGTCAGCTCTTTTGCTAGTTTCGATGACTTGGCCATACCCTTTCGAGCGATTGCCTCAAATATAGCAACAGCAAAAATGGTGGTGCTGGATGCTGGCAGTATTAACCAAGCAATGAAAGCATCGGCCGCCGTACCAGGTATTGTCGCGGCGGTCGAAATTGATGGCGTGATGTTAGTTGATGGCGGTATCACCAATAATATGCCCATTGATGTCGTTAAAAGTATGGGCGCCGATATTGTTATTGCTGTCGATATTGGCTCGCCATTAGCAGAACAAAGTGAATTAACCAGTACCGTATCCGTGCTCAATCAGTTATCTACCATTTTAACGAACAATACCAGTTTGGCGAAAAAAGCCTTAATGACTGATAAAGATGTGTTGTTACGGCCAGCCATTGATGAGCTAAGCACCACAGATTGGTCGGTTATGCCACAAGCGCTAAAGTTGGGCGAGCAAGCCGCGTTGGCTAATTTAGATGTTTTGGCAAAATTAGCCATTAATGACATTGATTATCAAGCTTATCAACAACAAAAGCGCAATAAAGCTCAACGGTGGTTTGCTAAGCTAGCCGACAAAATTGTTGAAATTCAATTTAGCAATGATTCAAAAGTAGAAAACGATATTATTGCCCTGCACTTTGCCGTTGAGTTAAACAAAGAACTGAGCAAAGAAGCCTTAGATTTAGCCATTGATAGAGTCTATGCCTTAGATAAATTTGAACAAGTAACCGTTGAGTTTATTGATACCGAGCAAGGTAGGGTTTTAATTCTCTATACTAAGGCTAAGTCTTGGGGGCCTAATTACTTTGATTTTGGTTTTAATTTAAAGACAGACTTTTCTAATCGCTCTATCACTTCGATGAATATGTCTTATTTGATGACAGATCTTACCCCTAAGGGTGGTCGCTGGTTAAATGAAGTTAGAGTTGGTTGGGAAACCTTACTTGCTAGTGAATTCTATCAACCGTTGAACAAGTCACATGATTTATACAGTCGCGCTAGAGTTACCTTTGCTCAAGACCGGTGGGAAAAAACCAATCAACGTCCTGAACTGAGTAAAGACTCTTATTTGGCAACGCTATCCTTAGGTTATAATTACTCTTTTAACGGTATTATTGAGTTAGGCGTAACGGCTGAAACGGGGGATTTATCCTTAGATACTCCCGATACTGATGAGTTTGATTATCAGAGTTATGGCAGCTTTGTTAAGTTTGCTTATGATACGCTCAACAGTATTAATTTCCCCACGCAAGGCAATAAGTTATCCGTTGAAGTGCAGTGGCTAAATGATAAGTACTCACCGCATTTAACCACCACTACAACAGATAAAACCCTGACCTTTACTCTTGATTGGCGTGGTGCTGTTGGTCTTGGTGGCCATACTTTTGTTGGTATAACCTCTTTTGCCACTATAGATAATGACAGTGACTTTAGTGTCCATGTGACCGAGCTAGGTGGTTTCTTAAACCTGTCTGGCTATCAAGAGGATGCGCTTATTGGTGTACATAAAGTCTTTGCTGCGGTTGTTTATCAGTATGATTTAGGCCGTGAAGTACCCGGTGGCTCAGGTTTACCTATTTATTTAGGGACCAGTATTGAGGCCGGTAATGTTTGGGCTATGAATGAAACCGTTAAATACAGTGATTTAATTCACTCCGGCAGCATTTACATAGGCACAGACACCAGTTTTGGCCCTGCGGTATTCGGTATAGGGGCTGCCACAGGCGGTGAGTATTCGCTATTTTTATCGCTAGGTAAAAGCTGGTAGATAGGCCACTGTAGCTAACGAAGTGATTTCTCGCTAAAAGAGCATATTTTTATATGGCTTGCTGTTAAGTAAAAGCTAGCAGGTAAGCTTTTATGCTATCAACCAGTGTTAGCTTCTTATAGAATTTAGCAGCTTTTAGCTACTTGCTAATAAAACCTAGCTTAATCTACCGTTTAAAAACGCGAACAATTGATTTTGGTATAACAAGCACTTACCACTTTATAACCTAACCACATTAGTTACCGCCATGACACAAATATTATTAGATAACGATTTTGCTCAAGTTACCGCCATCACCCTAAACCAGGGTGATTCTTCACCAGGAAACCTTCCAGCGGGGAATGCTACTGAATGTCATGAGGGACTCAGTATTAGCCATGTACATTGCCAAGCACGGCTAAGTTTGTATGGCGGGCAAGTGTTAAGTTTTACCCCCAGGGGCCATAAAGATGTTTTATGGTTAAGTGAGCAAGCTAGTTATCAACGCGGTACAGCAATTCGCGGTGGTATCCCGCTGTGTTGGCCTTGGTTTGGTGCGCATGATAAGCAGATAAAATCAGCTAACCATGGCTTTGCTCGCCAACTGCCATGGCAACTTGAAGCAATTGAGGCCGATGAAAGTGGCGTTACCCTTGTTTTGGTCTTAGAGGGAGAGCAGCAACATCCGCTGTGGCCTAATGCCTATAAATTAAAGCAAACGCTGTTTTTTGGTAAAAGCCTTAAACAGACCCTAGCCATGAGCAACCTTTCGCCAGACGATGCCCAATACTCGACTGCCTTGCATAGCTATTTTAGTGTCAGTAAGCCAAAAAACGTCACCATAGATGCGTTAACTGGCGTGAATTATTATGATAAATTAACCGGTAATTCGAGCATTCAACAACAGAGCGTTAGTTGTGTCGGCGAGATTGATCGTGAATATCATAGCAGTGAACCAATGACCCTTGTTGATAGCCAGTGGCAGCGTAAAATTACTATCGTCAGCAGTAATTGCCAACAGTGGGTGTTATGGAACCCAGGCGTTGACTTAGCCAATACTATGGCAGATATTCACCCTAATGGTGAGCAAGAATATGTTTGTTTAGAAGCCGCAAATACTCGCTGGCAAGCACTGCCGGCAGGGACAACTGTCATCATCTCGCAAGAAATAACCGTCACTAAACTTTAACTAAACTCTCGTTTCTTTGGCGAATTAGTTAATTCTTAAATAGCGATGTAACAAGGCTTGAGTAAAATTTATCTTTAGATAAAAACCCCGCGGTAAGGTCATAAAAGGTTTACCGTTGCGGTCAAATGCTTGGGTTTTTACTTTGCTGTTGGCCGCTTTGGGTCTTAACTGCATCACTTGCCCGTGTTTGCCATGAATATTCTCTACTTCACCCAGTACTATCATATCGGTGAGCTCTTGCCAGTCTTGGGCTAATAACGCTTCTTCTTCAGCGTTGGGCGACCATAAAAAAGGTGTAGCCACTAAACGCTCACTCAACGGCACATCTTTACGGGTGATCACTGGCACCCAGAGTACTCGCGCTAACTTCTTCCGCACGTAGCAATTATGCCAAGTTACCCCAACTAGACCAGTTAACGGGGCTACACTGACAAATGTTGTTTCAAGCGGTTTAGCTTGCTCATTAATGGGTAAGGACTTTAGTTCAATACCTAAGTGAGGGAAATCTGGCTCTGGCCTAGAGCCGGCACTGGCGCCTAGTACATGCTCGAATAACAAACCTATCCAACCTTTATTACGGCTTAAATCCTTAGGAATGGCAATACCTGCTTGTTGCGCTATTTCACCTAGGGTTAATCCGGCTAAATTTTGCGCACTTTGCATCAGTGCTTGTTCAGAGGAGGGTATGTTCATAAGTGCAGTGAATTAACCATGAAATATATTATTACTAAGTTAATAACTATTATCATGGTTTTGCTAAAAAAATCAAAGTAATCATTTGCCCCTCTGACGTTAATATGGTTGAATTGATGCAAGAATTTTATAAATTGTCAGGAGTTCCTGTGATCGATGCCGAAGGCTATCGCGCCAACGTCGGCATAGTAATAATTAATGACAGGGGGCAAGTATTTTGGGCACGGCGGTTTGGACAACATTCATGGCAATATCCACAAGGTGGAGTTGATGAAGGTGAGTCGGCTGAGGAAACCATGTATAGAGAGTTACATGAAGAAGTTGGCTTAAAACCCGAACACGTGAAAATTGTTACTTCAACTAAGCATTGGCTAAAATATAGATTACCAAAACGTTATATTAGGCATGACTCTAAACCCGTTTGTATTGGACAAAAACAAAAGTGGTTTTTATTAAAACTAACGGCACCGGAATCTGCAGTTGATCTACTGCATAGCTCGCACCCTGAATTTGATGATTGGCGATGGGTAAGTTACTGGTATCCTGTTAGGCAGGTTGTCTCTTTTAAACGTGATGTATATCGCATGGTCATGAAAGAGTTTGCCAGTTTTGCTTTACCGTTAACGTATGAACGGCGGCCGGAGCGTCGTAAACGTCGCGCCTAGTGTCAATAAAACTTAATTATTACTATGATTGTAGAATCGCGCTAATAATCGTAATAGCCCACTTTATTGTGGGTTATTTTTTTCTAACTTTCACTTATATGCTAACCCTTAATAAATTTTTGAGGCCTTAAATGTTAACTACCTTACGTCGAATAGTCTTGGAATTTAGTCAAGAGGCTGAACTGCAAAATGCGTTAGAACGTATGGTATCTAGTGTAAAAAAAGCCATGAAAACTGATTGTTGCTCAATTTATCTTGCCGATTATCACCAGCAACATTTTTTATTAATGGCTTCTGATGGCTTAGCTAAAAATTCACAAGGACAAACCTGTATCGGTTTTTCTGAGGGCTTAGTCGGTCTTGTCGGCCAACGAGAAGAACCGTTAAATATTGCTGATGCTCAGCAGCATCAAGACTTTATTCACGCTCCAGAAGTTGAAGAAGAGGATTTTAATGCCTTTTTGGGCACGCCCATTATTCATCAACGTAAAGTGTTAGGTATTTTAGCGATTCAGCAAAAAGAGTCGCGTCATTTTACTGAAAATGACGAAGCTTTTTTAGTGACACTGTCAGCGCAATTAGCCGGTGCTTTGGCTAATGCCGAAATTAAAAATTTACTGAATCAGCAAGAAGAACACAATCATGGTGTTAAACAATTACATGGTATTGCTGGCGCGCCAGGAATAGCCTTAAGTCAAATTTTCGTCTGCCAACCGCAAGCTGATCTTGCTGCGGTCTCATTAAAAAAATCTAACGATAGGCCAAAACAGTTATTGCGCTTTGAACAAGCCGTTGAAAAAACGCGTTTAGAATTTAATGCCTTAAGTAGTAAATTGAGTGAAACGATTGATGATGACAGCTTAGCTATTTTTGATGTTTACAAACAATTATTAGATCATGCCAATTTAGGCCAAGAGGTTGCCGCGAAAATTGCCCAAGGTTGGCGTGCGGATAGTGCCTTAAGGTTAGTGATCGAGCATTATATTAGTCAATTTGAAGCCATTGAAGATAGCTACTTTCGCGAGCGCGCCAGTGATATTCGAGACTTAGGCACGCGTTTATTGATTAATCTTCAGCAACAAGCGCAAGAAGAACAGCAATTGCCCAGCGAATTTATTTTGCTGGCACAAGACGTTAGTGCCGCCATGGTCGCTCAATACCAGCATCAGGGTCTGCTTGGCATTATTTCCTTATCAGGTTCAAATAATTCTCACGCGGCTATTTTAGCGCGTTCATTAGGTTTGCCGGCCATTATGGGGGTTAATGCCATAGTGCTTAGTCAATTACACCAGCAACAGGCGATACTTGATGGTTATAGTGGCGAGTTATTTATCAAACCTGATGAAACTTTAATACAAGAATATCAGTATTTATTAAGCCAAGAAAAAGCCCTGACCGATAAAGTCATGGCCGTGGCACACCTGCCTTGTATTACCCAAGATGGTAGAGCGATTGAAGTGTTACTCAATGCCGGTTTATCGGCAGGATTTGAACATAATGCGCAACTTGGTGCCCTTGGTATTGGTTTATATCGTACCGAAATACCCTTTATGAATAGGCACTGTTTTCCCTCGGAGCAAGAGCAAACTAAGTTATATCGCAAAGTGCTACAGGTCTTTCCTAAACATAGTGTCACCATGCGTACTTTAGATGTCGGCGGCGATAAATCACTGCCGTATTTTCCTATTAATGAAGAAAACCCTTTTCTGGGCTGGCGCGGCATTCGTATTACCCTAGATCATCCGGAAATATTTCTGGTGCAAGTGCGGGCAATGTTACGAGCCAATCAAGGCTTAAATAATTTAGAAATCATGTTGCCGATGATCTCTGGTGTTGAAGAAGTAGATGAATCCATTCGCTTAATCAATCAGGCGTTTGCCGAGCTAAAAGCGGAATTGACCACAGCAATAACCACAGAGCTAATGTCAGCAAGCAATGTCGATGGTCACTTAAGTCTCCAGCAAGCACAATTGAAAGCTCAGGCTGTATCGGCGCAATTAGTACGGCCCAAAGTGGGCATTATGCTGGAGGTGCCTTCAGTTATATTTCAAATGGAAGCGCTAGCAAAACGTGTTGATTTTTTCTCTGTTGGTAGTAATGACTTAACGCAGTATTTATTAGCGGTCGATCGAAATAATAGCCAGGTGGCTAATTTATATGATGCTTTTCATCCGGCGGTATTAACGGCTTTAAATAGCTTGGCTCAACAATCGGCGCAATATTTAACGCCCATTAGTTTATGTGGTGAGTTGGCGGCACAACCTGCCGGGGCCATTTTATTATTGGCCATGGGTTATGACAAAATAAGCATGAATGGTCATAACGTACCCCGTATTAAATGGGTTATTCGTCACATTACCTTTACTCAAGCAGAAACTATTTTAGCTAAAGTCTTAACCTTAACAACGGCTAAGCAAGTACATAGTTATCTCAATGAACAGCTGGAAGCACTTGGCCTGGGTGTTTTTATTCACGCGGGTGGTTAGGGGCTGTTTCCCCCTCGTTTTTGAGCAATAATTGATAGAAGGGCGGACTTACCGCTAACTAGTATGATTTTAACTGTATTAATATTTTGTCTCGTTTTAGGTAGTGTTGTTGGGTTTCTTGCGGGCCTGTTAGGCATAGGTGGCGGTCTTATTATCGTACCAGCACTGGTGTATTTACTACCACTGGTTGGCGTGAGTAGCGATATAGTAATGCCGGTGGCGTTAGGCACGTCTTTAGGGGCAATTGTCATTACCTCGGCCAGTGCGGCATTCGCCCACCATAGAAAAAATAATATCCCCTGGTCATTAGCCAGACCATTAATGATCTTAATCGCCATAGGGGCATTGCTAGGCGCTTTCATTGCTGATTCTCTTTCGAGTGAAGTGTTGGCCAGATTTTTCTCTGTTGTCGTGGTTTTACTGGCGGTTTACATGTTACTTTCGATAAATGCCTCAAAAGAAAGGTCACTGCCCGCCACTTATGTTTTGCCTTCACTTAGCTTTTTTACTGGCGTTATTGCCAGTTTAATGGGCATTGCTGGCGGTGCTATTTTAGTACCCATGTTGAGTTTTTTTGGCGTGTCGGTGCGCCATAGCATTGGTATAGCAACCGCTTGTGGCGTTATGGTGGCCTTATTTGGCTCCATTGGTTACATCATTACTGGCTTTCATTTAACAAATTTGCCTGAGTGGAGTTTCGGTTATATTTATTTGCCAGCCTTATTGGGCATAGTGATGAGTTCGATAATATTTGCGCCGATAGGGGTTAAATATGCCAGTCAATTACCGGTGAAAACCTTGAAGAAAATTTTTGCGGTTTTTCTTATTCTTGTCGCTATTAAAATGATGTTTAGTTAACCAGTTTTAACTGATTTTTTAAGTTGAGTGGTTTGCAGTTAAGTATTTTAATAAATAACCTTTTAGCCATAACAGGGTATAATCGTGCGCATTAAGCAAAGATTTTATCTTTTAACCTTTTATCTCTAACTTTTATCTAAAAAATGGACCAGCAATGACAGATAAGTTTTTACAATTCCCCGTGATAGACCCCATCATTTTTAGCATTGGCCCAGTATCATTACGTTGGTATGGCACCATGTACTTAATTGGTTTTCTTGCCGCACTGTTTATGGCAAACAAGGCGGCTGATAAAAGTAATGGCTTATGGACACGTGAGCAAGTCAGTGATGTATTATTTTACGGTTTTATCGGCGTTATTTTAGGTGGCCGTATTGGCTACGTGCTGTTTTACCAGTTTGACTACTTCTTAGCTGATCCCTTATACCTATTACAAATATGGCAAGGTGGCATGTCTTTTCATGGTGGCTTACTGGGGGTTACTTTAGCGGTACTGATTTTTGCCCGTAAGACCAATAAGTCCTTTTTAGCGGTCGGCGATTTCATTGTGCCCTTAGTACCTATTGGTTTAGGCATGGGCCGTTTAGGCAACTTTATCAATGCCGAGCTCTGGGGACGTCAAACTGATGTGCCTTGGGCTATGGTTTTCCCAACAGATGCCTTACAAGTTCCGCGTCATCCCTCACAGCTCTATGAATTCTTTTTAGAAGGCGTGGTATTGTTTATTATTTTGTATGTTATTACCCGTAAGCCACGCAGTTTAGGTTTAACCTCGGGGGTGTTTTTAATTGGTTATGGTGTTTTCAGAAGTATGGTCGAATTCTTCCGTGAGCCAGATGCTCATTTAGGTTTGTATTTCTCTTTTATCTCCAAAGGGCAAATATTAAGTATTCCCATGATACTTATTGGACTGTTTATCATTTATTGGGGGTACAACCAGCAGCAAAAATTGGCCATTAATGAGAGTAAAAAAGTGAGCAAAGCCAGTGCGAAGTCGACCAGTACATCTGCTAGCTCATCATCAAAGAAAGCTAATAGCTCATCATCGATAAAATCTGCCAAAGGAAATAGTTAATGCGCGCTTATTTAGATTTATGTCAACGCATTGTTGATCAAGGTACCTGGGTTGAAAATGAGCGTACTGGCAAGCGTTGTTTGACGGTGATTAATGCCGATTTAGAATACAATGTTGGCGCTAATGAATTTCCGTTAATTACCACCCGTAAAAGCTTTTATAAATCGGCCATAGCGGAATTTATTGGTTATATCCGTGGCTATGATAATGCCAGTGATTTTCGTAAATTAGGCACTAAAACGTGGGATGCCAATGCCAATTTAAATGCAGCTTGGCTGAATAACTCCCACCGTAAAGGTGAAGATGATATGGGCCGCGTGTATGGTGTTCAAGCCCGCGCTTGGGCTAAGCCCGATGGCGGCACTATTGATCAACTGAAGAAGATTGTTGATAACCTAAAAAACGGTATTGATGATCGCGCTGAAATTATGACTTTTTACAACCCAGGTGAATTTCACTTGGGCTGTTTAAGACCTTGTATGCATACTCATAACTTCTCGTTATTGGGCGATACTTTACACCTAACCAGCTTTCAGCGTTCGTGTGATGTACCGCTAGGACTTAACTTTAACCAGGTGCAAGTGTTTACCTTTTTGGCGTTAATGGCGCAAATAACCGGTAAAAAAGCCGGTATGGCCTATCACAAAATTGTTAATGCCCATATTTATGAAGACCAGTTATCGTTAATGCAAGAGGTGCAGCTAAAACGTGAACCGATGGCGTTGCCAAAACTTATCATCAACCCAGACATCAAATCATTAGAAGATTTAGAGACTTGGGTAACCATGGATGATTTTAAAGTAGAAGGTTACGAGTGCCATGAGGCGATTAAATATCCATTTTCGGTGTAAACGTTATCGTCTTATATAGGTATATTTAATACTTATTATAAGACATTGCGATAAGGTTTTTAAATATAAAAATGGCCGTATCATTGATACGGCCATTTTTGTTATTTCATTAAACACGCTATTCGCTATTCATTAGAAATCATAACGCATTGATGCGGAGAAACCTCGTCCTGCTTCAGTAACATCTGATAAAGTCGCCATATCTTTATGGCCAGCACCGTTTAGATATTTAACATATTCTTTGTCAGTGATATTGGTTATTGCTAGGCTAACTCTAAATTCATCAGTAACTTGGTAGCTAGTTAAGAAATCAACCGTGCCATAGCCAGCAATTTCAGGGCTGCCATCATTCACTTTTTCCATACGACTAGCCCAGTTAACTATTAACTCAGCAGATAAATCATCTACTTCATAACTAACACCTGTTATGCCTGAAAGTGGTGAAATACTGGTTAGGTAATCACCACTTTCATCATCTTTACCGTCTTGATAGGCGGCATTGGCAAAGACAGAAAAACTATCATTGATATGATAACGAACCGCTGCTTCAATACCTTTAAGCGTCACTGAGTCAATATTTTGATATTGATTGATTTCTACCAGCATATCTTGACCCGTGTATGGGTCGGTAATAGTTTCATGGCCAATAACCTCTGTTGCTAAGAAGTTATCAAACGTGCTGTAATATATAGCGGTCGAAAAGAAAAAATTGCCAGTATGGCCACGTAGACCAATTTCAAAATTATCACTTTCTTCGGGTGCTAAATCATCACTAGGGACAATCTTATACCCGTACATTGAATTATCATGCTCAATGTAGGCTAAATCATAAGCAGGTACTTTAAAACCTTGTCCATATTGGGCAAAGCCAGCAATGGTGTTGGTAAACTTATATAGGCCACCAATGCTTAATGAAACATGGTTTTCATCAAAGTCTGCGTAGGGGGTTCCGTCTTCTTTTAGCGCGCCATTAGCATCCATTTGGTAAGTATCAAAACGGGCACCAGGGGTGAATAAAAGCTTGCCATCTAACAACGAAATTTCATCATTAATAAAGAAACCAGCGCGAAAAACATCAGTCTCTGGGAATTTATCCGTTGCTTGTGGGTAGCCATTTTTTGGCGTACCTTCGACGGAATAAAGTTTCACTTCGGTACGGCTAGAAGTCGATTGTTCAATATCTAAACCATAACCAATAGTGTGAGTGTCATTTAGGGCTAGGCTGGCGTTAGATAAAAAACCTAGGGTCGCTTGTTTATAAAGCGCGGTTTTCCACATATCGCGAATTTCAATTAGCGGATAACCATAATTAGCGTTTATGTCTAACTGACCATATTCAATATCTTCTTGTTCAGTACTATTGCTATAAAGCGAGACATTGAGCAGATCATAAACGGCTGTTTTAGTCTCACTATGAAAGCGCAATTGCAAGGATTGGTTATCTTTTTGACTTTGGCTATTTTCATCAATAATGCTATAACCTTCAAGATCTCTAAAATAACCTAATAGCCCGTAAGCAAGATCACCGGTAACATCTTGCTGCCAGATGTCAGCAGTAAAGCTAAGGTAAGTATCATCATTGAAGTGGTATTTTGCTTTATAGAACATACTGCTTGATTCAATCGCTAATGACGGTTTTGTACCAGCATAGTTCTGTGACTCTTCACCGTCGCGGTAAGTTAGGTTTAGTACCTGCTCAAAATCCCCGGTTGCTAAAGCTAGGGTAGTACCTATATTGCCTTGCTTACCATCATCGGTGTAGCCAACTTTAACCGTACCGGCAAAGGTTTCACCATCCGTTAAGTAATCTGCAGCGTCTTTAGTGGTAAAGACGATAATACCGCCTAAGGCATCAGAGCCATAAAGCGAAGAAGAGGCACCCTTAGCTACTTCCACTTGTTTTAAGGTATCGGTGTCAATAAAGCCACGACCAACAATATCATTTAAGCCATTGGCGCCATAACCTTCGTTCATACGCATGCCGTCTTTGATCATTAAGACACGATCGCCGCCCATGCCACGCACGATAATATTTTGTGCGCCGCCGATACTGCCGGTCACTTGTACACTGGGATCATATTTAAATAACTGGCTCATGTCGGTAACTAGCTGTCTTTCAATATCTTGCTCTGTGATGACCGAGATACTACCAGCAACATCTTTTAGTGGCTTTTCTGTTTTAGTACCACTAATAACAATTCTTTCTAAGGCACTATGAACAGTGTTATGGACATTGTCTTCAGCATAACTTGACGGTGCGACAAAAATGGCTGTGGAAATCGCGATTGCGAGGAGGGCGCGCTTGGGCATAAACATTTTTTATTCCTATTAGAAAGAGATACACCTAAATATAAAATAGGGGTATTAAGTAAATAATTTGCTTCAGGAAAAGCAATACTTCAGCAAGTATCCATTGTGCATTTGTGCAAGAAACAGACGTTGCTTATTAATTTCGTGAGTACCATACAGAGTAGAAATGCAAATGTAAACCTAAATGATAATAATTATTATTTGATATGTTGTTCGGAGAGTTGTACAATTGTTTGGCTTAATTTTTACGAGGTAATTAGCACAGTGAATATTCATTCTTTAGAAATAACCATGGCACAAACATCAGAACTATTGATGACGCCCGTTATTATTTTAATCTGTTCGTTAGTCGTTTACGCCATATATGCATTAGGGCGATTTTTCTCACAGTACTTAGTTAGAAAACAAAACAAACTGGCTTATGTACGCCAGATTTCCCAAGCAGACCTACCGAAGGTGACCACACATAATGGTTATCCCATCCATAACCATTTTATTAACAACCCTCAAGCCAGTGAAGATGAATTGGAAGTGGTGGCGCTAAAGCAATTAGAAAACCTGCGTATAGTGACACGAATTGCGCCAATGTTAGGTTTGATTGCCACCATGATTCCCATGGGGCCAGCACTACAAGCCTTGGCTGATGGCAATATCCAAGGCATTAGTGAAAACTTGATCATTGCTTTTGCCGCCGTTATTTGGGGCATGGTAATTTCATCGTTAACGTTTTGGCCGGCCTCGGTGAAAAAACGCTGGTGTGCCGTTGAATTAATTAACATTAGAAAAATTAAAGGTCAGGCATAATGCGCTTTCTTGATGAAGATGAAGAGCTAAACCCCATTCTTAGTGCTGTTAACTTGATTGATGTGTTTTTGGTCATCATTACCGCCTTGTTAATTGCGTTAGCACAAAATCCCTTGAGCACTTTTTCCAGTGATGATGTTACCGTGATAAAAAATCCCGGTAAGCCAAATATGGAAGTGATTGTTAAAAAAGGCAAAGAAATTAAACAATACAAATCTACTGGAAAAGTCGGTTCAGGTGAAGGTGTGCGAGCCGGTGTTGCGTATAAAATGGCTGATGGTAGTTTTATTTATGTACCTGAAGGTGTTGCAGCACAAACTGAGTCCATGTCAGTAGCAACTAAGCCAACGAGGGATTAGTTGCGTTAGTTTAAGTCACTATTTTTCCCTCTATATGAGTTGTCATTGCTATCAATAGTAATAACGCCTTATCGGTGGAACGCTATTGCGGTGGCGAGCATGCATAGCTGAGCTATGCATGCTCTGGCTCACTAACCGATATATTGTCTTTATAGCCAAACATCATGAATTACTCAGGCGTGCTGAAAAGGCATTTTACCTAGTTTGGCTATATATTTACTCTAATTAACAACCATTAACCCGAGCTGAGGTTAAAAAGGTTCTCAAAAATATAATGATAACAAAAATTTTAAATAAACTTACTTTACTAACGGCTTTAGCACTAATGTGCTTAGTAAATGTCAGTGTTGCTGAGCCCTCTACCACGGTAGATAAGCAGACAAATAAGGCACAAGTTAAGCCGAAAATATTACTGATGATGTCCTCTCACGTCTCTAAACCTAAGGGCGACTTATTGCAATTATTAGCAAAAGAGCAACCGTTTGAGCTAGTTAATTTTTCCAGCAAAGGCAAATCAGCAGAAGATATTAAAGCGGCTTGGTCGAAAGCCAGCTTAATAATGCTTGATGGTATCAATCCGGCTTTGTCTAAATTCATGTTTGGTAAATACCAAGCTTATGTCAGTGAATTTTCTTCAGTGCCGGTTATCTCCTTGGGCGATTTACATAACGCTAACATGAACCAAGGCTTACCAAGCGAACAAGCTAAAAACATTGCCCTTTATTACAATAATGCTGGTCGTGATAATTATGGTAATTTGATGCTTTACCTTGCCAATGATTTTTTAAAGCTATCTTCGCTTACCGCCAAAGCGCCTATTATTGTGCCAAATGTTGGCTTATACCATTATGATTTTCCCGGTTTAGTGACCGCCGATGAAGAAACCTTTTTTCAGTATCTAAATATTGCCGACAATCAACCGGTAATTGCTATTGGTATCCATAGAAGTGTTATTGATTATGAACAACAACAAATCGTCGATGCCTTGATTAAAGGTCTTGAAGCAAAGGGCGCTAAAGCCTTAGCTTATTTCTTCGAAGGTGAAGATCAAGCAACGAAGTTCACTGATTTATTGACGGTCGAAAGCTCTGGCAGTATTGCAAGTGCACAAGGCACCATGACTACCACTAAAAGCCGTGTTGATTTATTGATTAACTATCGCTCATTACATTTTGTTGCTAAGCGTCGAACTGAGTTTGAACAACTGGGTGTGCCAGTCTTACATGCCCTTAATTATACCGAAGGCGATCAAGCCAGCTTTGAACAAGACCATGCCGGTATTTCACCATCATTAACACCATTTTTTTTGGTGATGCCAGAAGATACCGGTAGCGCAGACCCTACTATTATTGCCGCCAACGGTACCGGCAAGAACAAAGGTGTTAAAACGGTTATTGATTATCAGTTAAATGCCTTAGTTGAGCGTGCTTATAATCATGCCAAGCTAGCGCATATCAACAACAGTGATAAAAAAATAGCCACTTTTATTTGGAACTACCCACCAGGTGAGAAAAATATTGGTGCCGCCTTTTTAGACGTACCAACATCCATTGAAAATATCGCTAAAGCGATGAAAGACAAAGGCTACAACATTGATGTTAAAGGTCATAAAGAAATCATTGAGTCAGCGGGTAAGTTATTACGCCCCTATTATCGCGGCGAAGATGTTGAGCAGTTAATCGCCCTCGATTTGGCCGAATATATGCCGTTAACTACTTACCTTAATTGGTTTAATGCCCTGCCAGCAGAGGTTACTGAAGCTATTATTGCCCGTTGGGGCAAGCCAGAAGAAAGTAGCATGTTACGACAAGCAAAAATTAACGGCGAAACCATGCTAGCGTTTATTATTCCAAGAATGAACCTTGGCAATATGATAGTGATACCCCAAGGTGTTCGTGGTGACGATGCCCAAGAGCATGCCAATTTATATCACAGCACTAAAACACCGATTAATCATAGCTACCTAGCCAGCTATTTATTTGCCCGAGAAACCTTCGGCGCTGATGCCTATATTCACTTAGGGACTCATGGCAGTCAAGAATGGCTCACCGGTAAAGAACGTGGTTTATCTGTCTATGATGCACCGAGTTTAGCTTTAGGCAACTTGCCGGTATTTTATCCCTATATTATCGATAATGTTGGTGAGGCTATGCAGGCTAAACGTCGTGGTCGAGCGACTATGATAAGCCACCTAACACCAGGTTTTGCCAAAGCCGGTTTATATACTGAAGTGGCAACATTAAATGAAAAAATTAACAATTACTTAATGTTATCGGCAGGGAAAACCAAGGCTAATACTCAAAACAGCATCATAGTTATGGCAGAAGAGCTAAATATGTTAAAAGATTTAGCCATTGAGCCAGAGACCATGGCCGCTGATTTTGATAACTATATCGCTAAATTACAAGACCACTTAAATGCCTTGGCGCAAATGAGCCAACCATTAGGGGTGCATGTTTTTGGCGATTTGCCAAAAGATGCGCATTTATTTACTACCATGTTGCAAATGTTAGGTGATGACTTCACGAAGCGCGCGGCAGAATATGAGCAAGCGCATAACATGACTATTGCCAAAGCAGAGCAGTTTGATCAACGAAATGTTAAAAAGCTACCGGCACTTGATGGTTTTCAGTTATTAAAAGCCTATATCGGCTCTTTAAAAGGTACGTCTGAGACTTTATCTGATTTAGATGAAAAATTAGTTGCTGACCTAAAGGTAGCCAAAACTTATTGGTATAACTTCCAAGCCATAGCTGAAACACAAAACTTATTACTTGCGCTAGAAGGTAACTACATCAAAACCAGTTATGGTGGTGACCCCATTCGTAACCCTGAAGCCGTACCAACCGGCCGTAATCTTATTGGTGTTAATCCAGCTAAAGTACCTTCAAAAGAAGCCTACGATGCCGGTGTTACTCTGATGGACCAAACCATAGCGGCTTATGTTGAAAAGCATGGTAAGTTCCCACAAAAGTTAGCCTTCTCCTTGTGGTCATTAGAAACGATGCGTCATCAAGGTGCCTTAGAAGCGCAAATACTCCATGCCCTAGGTGTAAAACCTAAGTGGAATCATCAGGGACATGTGGTCGGTACGGAGGTTATTCCTTATAGCGAATTAAAACGTCCACGTATTGATGTGGTTATCTCTACCACAGGTTTATACCGAGATGCCTTTCCTAATGTGATGTTATGGTTAGCAAAAGCCATTGATAAAGTGGCTAAAATGAAAGAAGACAATAACTTTGTCTATCGCCACGCAACAGCTTTAAAAGCTGAGTTACTTGCCCAAGGAACATCAGCAGAAGATGCTGATTATTTATCATCTATTCGTATTTTCTCTAATGAAACCGGTAACTATGGTACTGGTTTAGCGGGTAGCTCATTAGCCTCGGATACTTGGGAAACCGATGATAAATTAGCTAACCTTTATCTTGATCGCATGGGCTTTGCTTATGGCAGCGACGAAAAACGTTGGAGTGAAAATGTTGCTAATGCTTTAGGGGCAGGCCAAGGTTTATATGCAAAAGTGCTTTCAGGTACTCAGGGCGTGATTTTCTCCCGTTCAACCAATCTTTATGCCTTACTGACCAATGATGATCCGTTCCAATATTTTGGTGGTATCGGCTTAGCAATACGCCATCTAGATGGTAAAACTCCGGAAATGTATGTTTCTAACTTGCGTAAAAAAGATCAGTTAAAGGTACAAACCCTGGCTGAATTTATTAATCAAGAAATGCGTAGCCGCTATTTCCATCCACGTTGGATTAAAGCCATGCAAGACTCTGGTTATGCTGGCGCTACGGTCATTTTAGACCGCATGAATAACATGTGGGGTTGGGAAGTCATGACGCCTGAGGCGATACGTGATGATCAATGGCAAGAGTTCTTTGAAGTCTATGTTGAAGATAAATACCAAATGGATATGCGTGAATTTTTTGAAGAGCATAATGCCGAAAGTTTAGCGCAAATTATCGAGCGTATGCTTGAAGCTGTGCGTAAAGGCTACTGGCAAGCTGATGAAGCAACTATCAAGACAATGGTAGCAACTTACTCAGAACTTGCGACAAAATTTGATGTTGTTACTGACAATGTAAAATTCAATGAGTATATGGACAGTGCCGCCGTTGGTTTTGGTTTAATGCCCTTATCTAAGGCATTAGCAGAGGCATTGGCACAAGCTCCAGCACAGCCGAAAGTACCTCCAGCGTCAGCAAGTCAAGCCAAACAAACCCAGCAAGTTACAGGGCAAAAATTGGTAGAACAGAGCAAAGCTGAGCCGGTAGAAATGGATCACACTACGCTTTATTGGTTACTGGCTATATTCTTTATTGGCCTGGTTAGTCACTTTGTTCGACCAGATAAGAAAGTAGTCTGGCTTAAGCCAAATGCTAAAGCTGTAAAATCAGTGTTAGAAAAAGCTGCGTAATTAGCTTTAGTCACTATACTGAAAATTAAGCACCAACAAGGAAACTTGTTGGTGCTTTTTCATGTGCCTTATCTAATTAATGAACGGAGAAAATTTACACTTGTATGAATTATCGGGTGATATTTAGGATTACTATTGCAGTGACACCGAAGATAGTGGCGCCAGCAGAGGTAATAAGCCATGTGTTATTAGATCATGCACAATTAGATCGGTTTTTTAATGCCTAATTTAAATTAATAAAAACACAAAATAACGGTGAGTTACTTGGTGGTACAGGTGCTATTCGTCAAATTTCTATCGGAAAAATAGTTTTCGAAGAGTAAATTATTACTGCAATTAATACTCATATTTACTATCGCCTTATTGGCAAAGGGCCGGTATCTGCTCATCAAGGCTATATTCGCTTAACTGCCTATGTAGCACCTCACTTAATATCAAACACTGAAAAAAATGGTGCTTACTGCTACTGAATTATTGGTCAAATGCAATCAAATAATCCCTTCTTTAGTAGCTTTCATTAGTGAAGTCATCTCTTTAAAATAACTTTTTACTTATCCAATGAGTTCACAAAAGAAAAGCTCTGAGCTTAATAACGCGATATATACCCAAACTACTTGAAGCTGCATCTTCATGTGGTTTGGGTATAAACAGGCAAGTTAGTAGGAAGATATCTTTTATCTATCAAGGCGTATTTCAGGCTAGGGCAGCGTTGTTAAACAAGCTGCAGCCTCGGTAGTCTCATCCTTGATATAATCGCCAAAGCCGCCAATTAAGTAATAATCGTAATGGTTACCTACCGAGTGAAATGATGAAGAGCGATAATAGACCCCAGGCCAACCCATAGCTCTAACTATGTATGCACCGATGAATTGCGAATAATTACTGGCTATTTGACTGTAAAATTGATGCAAGCCAAAGGCATCAGAGGTATCACTTTCTCCTTGCACGGGCAGTATCATGCTGCGATTACTACAACTATCTATGGCAGTTTGTTGTTCGTAAATCGCCCAAACAAGGCCAGTATTTATATCTAGGTATTGACCATCATGCAGTGGCACACTGCCCGCGCTATTAGCATTGGCAAGTATTGATTCGACTACATTTAGAGGTCTATGTAACCTTTTGCTGGTACCTGAAATGGTTAAATCAATAAAGCTTACCGGTGCAATAACGCGCTTGCTGATATTATTGTCGGTATCTAATTCTGTCGGTAAACCGCCAGTAATCTCAGTGATTGGTTGCTCAGCCGCGAATAAACATATTTCCCCAGATTCGATAGTATCAATACAAACTTCAAGGTCATGACCAATTAACCAGTTTGCTTCTTCTGTTGGACTCGTGCCGGTAATGATGAAAGAGCTACTGTCGGTAGATCTTATGGGCGAGTAGCTTGGGTGCAGTATGCGCCAAGTGACGCTATTAAAACTATAACCGGTAATCGCTAAGCTAATGGTCTGGTATAGTTCTAATTTACCGGTGATAACAATATCCGCGATATATTCTGCTACGCAGCTAGTGGCTCCTTCTGTGGGGGAGCCAGTTATAGCAATAGGGGTAACACATACCGATAGCAGTTTTCCTGCGCTATCATGAGGCAGTATATAATCGGGCATTTGACTAACTTCTACGCCATCAATAGACCAAACAGTTGTGCTATCAAATTCTAAATCACCATCACTATCAACATAGTCATATGATACCGAAACCTCATTCGTTGCTTTGGCAAAATTGGCTAATTGTAGGTTTTCTATTGACGGGGCGTCACCTTCCTTAGCTGCTATAAGTATTTCGTCACTACAAATAGTATCACCCGTAGCATTTTCACCGGAGATTGCGATGGGGGTTAGGCATAATATAAGGAAACTGCCTTGGTGCTCTACCCCGAAGGTAATGATTTTTTGTGCACTGTAATCACTGTCGTTTATTTTCCAGTTGAAAACACTATCACCTTCAAGCCGTTGGTTTTCATCTACAAACAGGTAAGTTGCCGAAACCTCAATACCCGTTGTTATGGAGCTAGTCAGTACTAAGGCATCAATAGTCGGTTTTGTGTATTGCCCGGTAATTACCTGTGTTTCACAGACCTCTAATCCTTGGGTTATCTCTCCTGTAGCCGCTATAGGTGTAATACAAAAAGTTAAATTTTTCCCTTCGCTATCATTTGGCAAGGTAAAACTGAGTGAGTTAGCAATAACAATATCGTCAATTAACCAGCTATATAAGCTACTGCCCTCAAGATCATGTTCATCAAAATAAGCGTAATTAGCAGTAATGGTTTTACTGGGCTGGCTTGGTGGCTGTATGGTTACTTGGCTAACAATAGGTGCAATATTATTAATAATCGAGGGAGCTGGTTTTTTTTTGTCATTATGGCAGCCGGATAAGCCTATTATCAGTATAGCTTGAAGAACATAGCTTGTCGGGGATGTGAAATATCTAATCATGTCTTTGGCGGCCTTGTTTTTATTTAAATACATTACAAGTCTTAGTATCAAGTTTGAAGTGCCTTCAGTTATAATTTTATCCCTGCTAACTTAACTATCAGCATAGCTAACAATGTTTACTAATGCTGCTTAATTACCCTTGATGGCTATACTGCATACCATTCATCTAGGTATGTCTATGTATTAACGGCTAAGTTCATGACCGGTATTTGTAATAGATTGTTAACACTGATCTAAATAGTATTGATTCGTATTATTGGTCGTGATTTAATGCGCGCAATATAAGTATAAAGACTGTATTCAACACCAAATTCAATACAGTATTCAATAAATATTTGGAGTCAAAAAGTGTCAATTAAATCATTTAATCTATTTAAACCTAAGCTATTAAGCGTGGTTATTGCCAGTGCCCTCTCTTGTACTGTGACCAGTAATGCTCTTGCCGATGATACGGTCAAAGATACTTCGGTAGATGATCAATTTACTATTTTTGGTAACAGTAACGCGGTGAATAATACTCCCGGCAGTGCTCATCAATTATCACAAGCTGATTTAGAAAAATTCGATTACACCGACATTATGCGTACCTTGACGTCTATCCCTGGGGTGTATGTTTTAGAAGAAGATGGTTATGGTTTGCGCGCCAACATTGGTATGCGTGGTACTGGCCAAAACCGTAGTGAAAAGGTGACCATAATGGAAGATGGTGTATTGGCAGCTCCGGCACCATACTCCTCGCCAGCGGCTTATTACTTTCCAACAGCCGGTCGTATGCAACAAGTGGAAGTACTTAAAGGTACTTCAAGTGCCATGTATGGTCCGCGCACTACCGGTGGCGTGATTAATATGATTTCTCGTCAAATTCCAGATGAAGAGTTAGCGGGGCAGGTCAGTGTACAAGCAGGGCAAGATGGTTTTGCTAAAGTGCATGCTTTTGTTGGTGGCAAGGGCGAAAATATTAGCTCGGTATTTGAAGTTTTTCGTTACCAAGCTGATGGTTTTAAAGATATCAATCATAGTGAGCAAGACACCGGTTTTGTCAAAAATGATATTCTAGCTAAAGTTCGTTATAACACTGATGATAATGCCACTTTCTATCAAGAGCTTGAATTTAAAATTAAGTACTCAGATGAAGAGTCTGATGATACCTATATGGGTTTAACGGCCGGCGATTTTAACTCTGCTCCTTACAGCCGTTATTCAGCTTCTCAAAAAGATAATATGTCTAACGAGCACCTGCAGTTACAACTAAGCCATGTAATAGCGCTATCAAGTCGCTTTAATTTAGGCACGACCGTTTATCATAATGACTTTAGCCGTAACTGGTATAAAACCAGTAAGGTTAATGGTAAAAGCTTAGGTGATGGTGGTATTGAAATCGCAGCAGAGCATGACAAAGTGGCAGCTGGTGCAATTGATGTTGATGTTAAAGCCAATAATCGTGCTTACTTATCGCAAGGTATTCAAACGGTATTAGATGCGGACTTTAACAGCCACCAAGTAAAATTTGGTATCCGTTACCATAAAGATGAAATGGACAGATATCAATGGGTTGATAAATATGAACTCGACTCATCTTACAATATGAACCTTACTGAAGCCGGTATTCCAGGTACAGACTCAAATCGTATTGATAGTGCCAGCGCTTTAGCCTTATTTGTTCACGATGAATGGACTGTCGGTAAGTTTATTGTGAATGCCGGCCTGCGTTATGAAAATATGGTCATCGAGCGCCAAGATTGGGGCAAAAATGATGTAGATCGTCAAATGGCCCCTGAAACTACAAAAAACAGCGTCGATGTAGTGTTACCTTCGTTAGCGCTTACTTATCATTTAAGTGATGATTTAGTGTTACTGGGCGGTGTACAAAAAGGCTTTGCGCCACCATCACCGGGTAATGCAGATGCCAAAAATGAAGAAAGCATTAACTATGAGTTAGGTGCGAGATACGCTAAAGGTGCTTTCAACGGAGAAGCGTTAGTTTTCTACTCTGATTATGACAATATGCATGGCAACTGTACTGCGAGCCAAAATTGTGATGATGATAAGATTGGTGAGCAATATAATGCCGGCGCAGTGAAGATCACTGGTCTTGAATTTAAAGCCGGTTATGTTTTTGATTTTGGCGATATTTCTATGCCAATTGATTTAACTTTTACTCATACCCAAACTGAATTTTTAAATAGCTTTGAATCGGACTTTTGGGGTGATGTGGATTCAGGTTATGAATTCCCTTATGTACCGACCAATCAGCTGCAATTTGTTGTTGGTTTAGCGGGTGAAAAATGGCGCAGCAACATACTTGTGCGTTATACCGGTGAAATGCGCAGTGAAGCAGGGCTTGGCGCAAGTGATGAGAATATTGACGCCCGTACCGTGATAGATTTTGTTGCCAGTTATGATATTGCTAACAATCAGCAAGTACGTTTTAGCATCGATAACTTACTCAATGAAACTTACATGGCTACCCGTATGCATGGCTCTGTTATGGTCGGTAAACCATTAACGGTATCGGTTGGTTATCAGTATAATTTTTAGACGCTAAAAGATTAAAGTGATAGCTAAAGAAAAGCCCCAACAAGACTGACTTGTAGGGGCTTTTTTAGTGGATATTGTTAATTATAAAGAGACTAACATTCAACTATCACTCGACTAAAATTCGCTTAACATTCGATAATATTTACCGCTAAACCACCGCGTGATGTTTCTTTGTACTTGGTTTTCATATCATTACCTGTTTCCCACATGGTTTTGATAACTTTATCTAAAGAAACTTTTTGTGTGCCAGTACCGCGTAGCGCTAAGCGTGAAGCGTTAATCGCTTTGACTGAGCCCATAGCGTTACGTTCAATACAAGGTACCTGTACTAAGCCGCCAACAGGGTCACAGGTTAAACCTAGGTTGTGTTCCATACCTATTTCAGCGGCATTCTCTACTTGTGGTGGCGTGCCACCCATAATTTCAGTTAATGCGCCTGCGGCCATTGAACAAGCAACACCTACTTCACCCTGACAACCTACTTCAGCGCCAGAAATAGAGGCATTAGTTTTATATAAAATACCAATAGCGGCAGCGGTTAATAAATAGCGAACACAGTCTTCATCGGAAACCGGCTTGACAAACTTATCGTAGTAGCTAAGCACTGCTGGAATAATACCTGCGGCACCGTTGGTAGGTGCGGTAACTACTCGGCTACCCGCGGCATTTTCTTCATTTACCGCCATAGCGAATAAATTGACCCAGTCCATTGCAATTAAAGGGTCGGTAGATTTTTCTACCAACAAAGTGCGATACAGCGCAGGGGCACGGCGAGCTAATTTTAAACCGCCTGGCAGAATACCTTCGGTGTTCATACCACGTTCGATACTGTCTTTCATTGCTTGCCAAATAGTGACCAGCTTAGTGCGAATTACTTTTTCATCGTTTAAGCACTTTTCATTATCCATCATGATAGTACTAAAACTTAGCCCCTTAGTACTTGCCAAGGCTAATAATTCATCACCTGAGCTGAAAACATGTGGTCGTTTAATATTGGTGTGTAAAGAGAGCGCTTTATCTTTTTCTTTTTCAAAATCACAGGCTTCAACAATAAAACCACCACCAATGGAGTAATAAGTTTGCTCTAATAATAAACTATCATTTTGATAAGCATATAAGGTCATGGCGTTAGCATGAGCAGGTAGCGTTTTTCTGCGGTGATAAATAATGGCGTCATCTTTAGGGAAGTTGACTTCATGGCTACCATTGAGTGAGATTTTTTGGCTGCTAACGACTTCCGCTAAAATAGTTTCTATTGATTCAACCGGAATGCCTTCAGGCGTTTGCCCGGTGAAGCCTAAAATAACCGCTTTACCTGTGCCATGGCCAATACCTGTTTGCCCTAATGAGCCAAACAGTTCACATTTAACTCGGTCGACCTTAGTTAATAATTCTTGCTTAACTAATGCATCAACGAAAAGTTTTGCCGCTTTCATTGGCCCCACGGTATGTGAGCTTGATGGACCTATACCAATAGAAAACATATCAAATACACTGATCATACTTTTTACCTTTGCTCTGCTTATTTAATACCAAGTGGAATAATCTACTTGGTTTAATTCACACTATTCTTTAATTATAGACCCAAGAGTACTCAAGCTAAAGCTCGGTGTTAAAGGTTCTGTGTAATATAAAGTATGGTGTTGGTGCTATTTTTCCGAATTATCACTGTTTTTTGTCGGAATAGTGGAATTATTGTCGGTTAATTTTTGTTAGTGGTAATTCTAGCTGAAAGTTATTAAATAAAGAAACAAAATAATCGACTAATTGATAACTAAATGTACTAGGGGGCTTTTTTTAGTGGCGTAATAACCGAGGCACTAGTTTATGTGAGCGACTAAATCTTTGATCATTACCGCGGTAGCACCCCATATATGGTAGTGTTTGTAGGGCAAAAAATGCACATTATGTTGTTTGCCATTTTTACTGGCAACAAAGACATGATGATCCTTGGTGGTCAAAAAATGTTGTAGTGGTACTTGAAAGATTTCAGCGACTTCATTTTTATCCATTTTATAGCGTTGTGCGCGGGCGACTATGGCAACAATTGGGGTAACATGAAAACCGCTAATGGTTTGATAAGGCTGTAATTGTCCAACAACAGTGATGGCTTGTCGAGATAAACCAATTTCTTCAAAAGTCTCTCGCAGTGCCGTATCTATTAATGACTTATCTGTTGGCTCTACTTTACCGCCGGGGAAACTGACTTGGGATGGGTGATGTTTTAAATGGCTGGCTCGTTTGGTTAATAATACTTGTAAACCCTCAGCGGATTCGACCAAAGGGATGAGTACCGCAGCAGAACGAAGTGGTAAATGATGTTGATAATTATGCTCAGACTCAGGCAATTGTAATAAATTAAAGCGTAATAAAAATTCATTTTTGTCCATTGGCGTTACCCTTACTACTTATTTAGGAACTGTTATTTTTATGCTGCTTTCTAAAAGACTTAACATTAACTTAGGTTTAAACTTAAGCCTACACCTGATTGAGCTTTGATAATACTGGTAAAATACAATTGACCTTATCAAAGGTCTCTTGATATTCGCTTTCAGCGGTTGAATCAGCGACAAGCCCACCGCCAGCCCAGCAATAAATGCTCTTTTCCCCTTTTAAAACGGTATTGACTGAGCTGTCACTTGGCTGACAAATTAAGGTGCGAATCGTTATGCTGGTATCCATAGTGCCACAATTTGACAGATAACCAATAGAGCCACAATAAACACTGCGGCGGTGTGGCTCTAGCTCTTCTATAATTTCCATGGCGCGTATTTTCGGCGCACCGGTAATAGAGCCGCCAGGAAAGGCACCGCGCAGTAAGTCAGTGGCATGTTTATCGCTAGAGAGTATACCTTCAACGGTACTGACTAAGTGATGTACCGCCGGAAAACTCTCAATATCAAAAAGTTTAGGTACTTTTACTGAGCCCGCTTGGCAACTTCTACTGAGGTCATTACGCAGTAGATCAACAATCATTAAATTTTCGGCAATATCTTTACTTGAGTGTCTTAAAATTTCGGCATTCTTAGCATCTTGTACTTTATCGCTGCTGCGCGGCATGGTGCCTTTAATGGGCTTACTTTGTACCTTACCTTGCTTTAACCGTAAAAAACGCTCAGGAGAAACACTTAAAATAGCGGCATTGTCTAAGCGAATAAAAGCCGAAAATGGTGCTTTGTTTGCTGCTTTTAGGGCTAAATAAGCCTCAAATTCATCACCCTGATACTGGGCACTAAAGCGCTGTGCTAAATTAATTTGGTAACAATCTCCGCTTAATAAGTAAGCTTGTACTTTATTAAATTTTTCAATGTAACTGGCTTTATCCATATTGGCTTGCCAGGGACTGGTTAAGTGGAAAGCTTGATCACTGGTTTTGCTGGCAACTTTTTCGTGTGCACTTACGCCAAGCGTGGCGTTAATAGCCGAGTTAAGCAATGATTTTTCAAGCTCAATACGCTCAGCATCGGGGCACACTAGGTAAAAAGTCGCTGAGTTTTTATCAAAAATAACCGCTTTGTTATATAAACCCACAGCCATGTCAGGTAAGTGAATGTCTTGTTTAGCAATACTAGGTAGTTGCTCAAATCGACGACCTAGATCATAGGAGAAATATCCTAAGGCGCCACCTAAAAAAGGCAAAAATTCATGAGGACTCTTTGGCATGGTAAATAATTGTGCTTGCAGTTGTTTAAGCAGTAACAGTGGATCATCACTGCTTTTTTCAAGGTAACTCTTATTCGCTAAGTTTTGAGATACGTTTTTAGGAAAGCAGATATCAGTGTTATTACCCCGTGTGGTTAGGGTGGCAATGGGCTGCCACACTATAATATCAAAGCGACTATCAACATGGTCGCTATTACCCGAGTCTAACCACATCGCCCAAGGTTGATGAGCAATAGGGCTAAAAATAGCCTCTGCTGTGGTACCACTTTTAACGGGCAGTATTTTAGCGGCAAGAGTCACGGCGCTTTCCTGGGTATTAAGTGCGGCCTTAATTGCCGCGTTAAGTGTTGTGGTAAATTTGATGTCAGTGGTATTAAACAAGGTTTTGCTTCACTTAAGTATTTGCTAGTTAAATAGTTATTATCAGTCATAAGGGACTGGTAGCACTTTCAATAGCAGGTTATTATACGCAGTAGTTTTATTATAACTTTCCACTTAACAATATTAAAGAATATTAGGGTTTTTTGAACTTTCATGCTGTAAACATAGCCAGCAAAGGACAATCGCCCTATAGCTAATAGAGAGCACTATGGCCATCATTAAACAACAAGACTTAATCGACAGTATTGAAGATGCACTGCAATATATTTCTTATTATCATCCGATTGATTTTATTCAGGCATTAGAAAAAGCGTATCACAAAGAAGAATCAAAGGCGGCGAAAGACGCAATAGCACAAATTTTGATTAACTCACGTATGTCAGCCCAGGGTAAACGTCCAATCTGTCAAGATACTGGTATCGTCACCTGTTTTGTTAAAATAGGTATGGCGGTGCAGTGGGATAAAACAGACATGACCGTACAACAAATGGTTGATGAAGGTACCCGTCGTGCATATTTAAATCCGGATAACCCCTTACGTGCTTCTATCGTTGCAGATCCTGCCGGTGCTCGGGTAAATACTAAAGACAATACCCCAGCGGTGGTCCATATTGATATGGTCGAAGGCGCGGGTCTTGATATTATGATTGCGGCTAAAGGCGGCGGCAGTGAAAACAAAACTAAAATGGTGATGTTAAATCCATCAGACTCGATTGCTGATTGGGTAGTGAAAACCTTACCGACGATGGGCGCGGGTTGGTGTCCACCAGGAATGTTAGGTATAGGTATTGGTGGTACCGCTGAAAAAGCGGCAGTTTTAGCCAAAGAAAGCTTAATGGAGCCGGTAAACATTCAAGATTTAATTGAACGTGGCCCAGAAAATGCTGAAGAGGAATTACGTTTAGAAATTTTTGAACGTGTCAATAAACTTGGTATTGGCGCACAAGGTTTAGGTGGTTTAACAACCGTGGTTGATGTAAAAATCAACTCAATGCCGACCCATGCCGCATCTAAACCGGTAGTGATGATCCCAAATTGTGCCGCTACCCGTCATATACACTTCCATCTTGATGGCTCAGGCCCAGCAGTATTAACGCCACCTAAGCTGGATGAGTGGCCAGAAATTACCTGGGAAGTTGGTGAGAATGTTCGTCGCGTTAATGTTGATAAATTAAGCAAAGCCGATATTAGCGAGTGGAAAACGGGTGAAACGGTATTGCTGAGCGGTACTATTTTAACCGGTCGTGATGCCGCACATAAACGTATTCAAGACATGTTAGCGAAAGGTGAAAAACTGCCGGTAGACTTCACCAATAAGTTTATTTATTACGTTGGTCCAGTGGACGCTGTTGGTGATGAAGCAGTTGGTCCAGCTGGCCCTACTACGGCAACACGTATGGATAAATTTACTGAGATGATGTTAGCAGAAACTGGCCTATTAGGCACGATTGGTAAAGCTGAACGTGGTGCGGCAACGTGTCAAACCATTAAAGACCATAAGTCAGTGTACTTAATGGCGGTTGGTGGCGCGGCATACCTTGTTTCTAAAGCAATCAAAAAAGCGAAAGTGGTTGCCTTTGAAGATATGGGTATGGAGGCTATCTACGAATTTGAAGTAGAAGATATGCCAGTAACGGTTGCGGTAGATAGCACAGGTGAGTCTGTTCATGTCACCGGCCCTGAAATTTGGAAAGTTAAAATCCAAGAAGCGGAAAACAAAGCAAAAGCTTAATCGACTCTTTATTTTAAAGAGACAATTAATGAAGAGCGCTTACAGCGCTCTTTTTTATGCCTGCTATTTTAACGATAGTTCGAGCATTGCGTGAGGGTAGTGTTGATTAAGCTCAGCTTCGATAGCAGCTTTGGTTGCTGTTATCGCCTTACCATCAATAGTCTCTAGCTTAGTTATACTTATGTAGGCGACAACTAAATAGCAACTGCCTGTTTTTGATATGTAGCTGTCGACTAATAAGCCATCCTCGCTTAAGTGCTTAGCTATAATCGATTCAATGTGCTGTTTTTGCTTAGTGTTTTGCAAAGTACCACCAGCCAATTCAATAAAGGAATGCCGCACCAGAGTGAGAGGCTCTTTACCAAAAAGAAATACCAGCGCAATAATCAGTAAAGCATCACCTATATAATGAAGAAAGCCGAAATAGCCTTCAATATCAATAAATCGAATACTCACTAAAGTGATACCTATGCCCAATGACATTAAACCATCGAGTTTTACCCCGGTGTATTCAGCCAGTAATAAGGTGCTGGCATTAGATAGTCTCTTATTTTGTCGTTTATAATAAAAAGCCAAAGAGAAACAAAGAAAAACCATCATCACGCTATAAATAAAAATAACCTCGGTATCTAAAACATTCGCAGGCTCACCCGCTAAATAATGAAATACTCGCTCAATATTGACAATAAGTGCCATCAGCAACATGCCGATTATCATCAAACCTTTAACCATTGAAAAAAGTGACTCATAGGCGAATTGGCCAAAAGGGAAGGTGGTGGATTTGTTTAGCTTGATAGCCGACACGCGTAAAGCGAGTATTACAGTGATAAAGGCAACAAAAGAGAAGTTACCATCGAGAGCCAAGGCTTGCGAGTTTGATAAGTAGTAAGCTAACCAACCTGCAAAAGCCATAAATAAATTAGTTGCGGCACCGACCATTAACGTTTTTTTTTCAATCAATTGCTTACTTACCTTTTCACGCACTATATTACTCATTTTAACCTTCACTTTACTTAGCGGCTTAACACTCACTGTTAATATTTTAGTTTCATCTTTATATGTGAGTGGCGAATATTAACTTAATAATTTTCTTGGGGTAATATTAATGAATTTAGAGCTGGTAGCAAAGTGAAGTTAAGATCTATGTTGTTATTTATACCCGTACTGCTTTGATGGGCTTGATGAAAAGTTAATGGACTCACCTAGCGCTAAACGAACAATATCTATGGTGGTTCTACTGGCAAAGGTTGGTTGCTGGCTTTGTTGTTGCTTTTTGACCAGCAAATACACGGCGGTCTGTTACTAAGCGTTAACGGGCTTTATGCAGTGAAACATGAGGCTTAAATATTGAGCAAGGAAATAATTAATTGGCTTAACCTGCACCGAGCCAGCATAAGAAATCAGCATAAGAAAAATGGCAAAGTTAAACATGTCGCTATCAGCTACTGTCACTCTATGGTGAGCTACTTACAGGAGAATAAACTCACCACTGACAATATAGCTGCTGAGATATTTGTTTTTAACGAGGTTAATTCTGTTCGCCAGATACTTTTTAACACGCGTGCCGTTAATAAAATACCTTAACAGTTACTATTTTTTAGCGATAACAACAACTATATTTAATAAAGGTAGAAAGCAACCTCAATGTTAGCGATGTCGGCTTGCTTAGTGTTAGCTCTAACATCAATAATAATGATAGGAAGAGCTGATATGAATATTAAATATACCCCCCTTGTTGTCGTAATCGTGGCAATGATGTTTATGCCATCGCTAGCCGCCACAAAAAAAGATTTTAATGCCGATAATGAACGCTATATTGTTAAGTTCAAACCCGGCAGTAAAACATCAGTAATGACTGCCATACAAAGCCATCGTGGCCAAATCAAGCTTGAAATCGATAAACATCGAATCATAGCGGTAAATTTACCCGCCCAAGCCGCCAAGCAATTCAAAAAACGCCATGATGTTGAGTTAGTGGAACTTGATCCTAAACGCTACTTGCTTGCTGAAAATACCGCTGAAGAAACGCCTTATGGCATAACTATGGTTGAAGCTGAGCATGAAGTTCTAGGACAAGAACAAGGGCCATTTATTATTGGTAATTCAAATAGCAATATGACCGTTTGTATTATGGATACTGGTTATGATCTTGGTCATTACGATTTACCTAGTTCAGGTGTAACCGGCAGTGATGGTTATAACAATTATGATTCCGGAAATTGGGATGAAGACGGTCATGGCCATGGTACCCATGTTTCGGGCACTATTGCCGCTTTAGGGAATAATGAGATTGGTGTTGTCGGCGTTAATCCAAATAATAATTTAAAAATTCATATGGTCAAGGTTTTTAATAGCAGTGGCTCTTGGGCCTATGGCTCAGATTTAATTGTCGCGATCGATCAATGTATGGCGGCAGGGGCAAATGTCATCAGTATGAGTCTTGGCGGCTCTGGCTCTAGTATGGCTGAGAGCAATGCTTTTCAGGCCGCTTATGACAGTGGCATACTGTCAATTGCTGCGGCTGGCAATGATAGTAGTAGCGGTATGTCCTATCCGGCCTCTTATGACTCTGTGGTCTCTGTTGCTGCGGTGGATTCATCAGGCAATAAAGCTAGTTTCTCCCAATATAATACTCAGGTAGAAATTGCCGCACCTGGGGTAGAGGTTATGTCTACCTTACCACATAATAGCTACGCGGCATGGACTGGTACTTCCATGGCAACGCCCCATGTAGCAGGTGTTGCCGCGCTAGTTTGGAACTATTACCCAGAGTGTAGCAATCATCAAATGCGTATCGCCATGGCGCAGTCGGCAGATGATAAAGGCAGTGCTGGCAGAGATAATAACTACGGTTACGGCATAGTCAAAGCTAAAGCTATGTATGATTTTATCTCTGAACATTACCTACCTTTACCTGAATCACCTGAAAAATTCTGTGAAGTTGGTGAGTTTCCACTAGCACCAGAGCCTACTCATTTAGTGAATGGGGCTTCAGTTAATAATCTCTCTGGAGCTAGTGGCGATGAGTTGATGTATCAAATGAGTATTCCAGCAGGTGCCATTAACTTAGCTTTTACTATTTCAGGTGGCAGTGGTGATGCTGATTTATATGTAAAATATGGCTCACAACCCAGTATAACCAGTTATGACTGTCGTCCCTATCAAATTGGTAATAATGAAAGCTGTAGTGTTGCCAGTCCACAAACAGGTACTTATTATGTGATGATAAGAGCTTATTCAAGTTTCTCAGGGCTGTCACTTAGCGGTAATTTTGAAGAAACGATAGCTAATGTCCCACCGGTAAGTTTATTTACGGTCGACTGCACTGATTTAAGTTGTAGCTTTGATGGTAGTACTAGTTACGATAGTGATGGCGATGATCAAAAAGTGGTTTCATATAGTTGGGATTTTGGCGGTGAAGGCAGCGCAACTGGGGTAAACGCTGCTCATAGCTTTGATGCTGATGCTACTTATGATATTGGGTTAACTGTGACTGATGATGCCAGTGCTAGCCATTACAGCGAGCAAGAAGTCACTGTTGTTGATACTAGACCGACAGCATCATTTACCGCCAGTTGTAGCTATCTTGATTGTAACTTTAATGCCAGTGCTAGCGCCAGTAAATATACTGAGGGCAGTATATTTTCATATGCTTGGGTTTTTGGTGAAAACAGTTCAAATAGCAATACCGCTAGTGGGGTAAACGCTGTTCATAGTTATGATGCTGACGGTACTTATGAAGTCAAGTTAACTGTGACTGATAACCTTGGCACCAGCAATTTTAGCACTGGAGAGGTTGCCCCAACAGATCCGCCTGCTGCAGCGCCGCCGGCAGATGTAAAAATCAGCTTGTCGCTCTATGGCTATAAAGTTAAAGGCACTAAATTTGTCGAGTTAACATGGGACAATGCCAATGGAGATGAAGTACATATCTATAAAGTTAAAAAGAAAATGAAGAAATTAACCACCGACAATGATGGTTTTTATATAGACTCCTTTGGCGGTGGCGGAACATTCACTTATAAAGTGTGTGAGTTAAATAGCCCTATCTGTTCAGATGAAAAAATAGTGGAATTCTAAATAGCTAGGTACAATGTTTATTTTACTGGCCGCTTCTTATTTACTCGGAAGCGACCTTTTTTATCTGTTTTTCCACCGCAGTACTTGGCTTAACCCGAGGGTAAACTTTGATCAAGGCTGAATGTGATAGTAACGGCGACAGAGCTGGGCTTGTTAACATTGTAATTAACTACTTTATAACTCAAACTCAATATCATGCCTTTGGCGTAAGGCGGTTTAAGTTAAGCTTAAAAAATAGAAAGTCCTGTTTTAGTAGTAAATAGCTCTAGTGCTTTTGTGCCAACTAATGAATTACCGTATTCATTCAATGCCGGTGAATAGACCGCGATAGCCATTTTCCCCGGCACAACCGCGACAATACCGCCGCCCACGCCACTTTTACCCGGTAAGCCAACGCGAAAAGCAAAATCGCCAGACGCATCATAATGGCCACACGTTAACATTAATGAATTAATACGCTTTGCTTGAGTAGCGTTAATCAACTGTTTCTTTGAGATAGGATCAGTGCCGTTGTTCGCTAAGTACAGCATAGAGCGCGATAGTTGCTGGGCATTCATCACAATAGAGCAATGTTTAAAGTAAGTTTGCAAGACTGTATTGACATCATTATCAAAGTTATCAAAGCTTTTCATCAAATTGGCTAAAGCAATATTTCTAAAGCCATGTGCCATTTCAGACTTAGCGACCACTTCATCTATGGTTATGCTGTTATCACCGCTACACTGATGAATAAACCCCAGAATTTCATTAAAGGCTCTTTCATGGTCATTAAAATGAGACACCAAACTATCGCACACCACGATGGCGCCGGCATTAATAAAAGGGTTGCGAGGAATACCTGCTTCATACTCTAACTGTACCAAAGAATTAAAAGGGTTACCGGAAGGCTCTCGCCAAACACGCTTATATAAGCCATCTTGATAAGTTCGTAGCGCTAGGGTATAGCTAAATACTTTAGAAATA
This sequence comes from Colwellia sp. MT41, assembly GCF_001444365.1. Classification (NCBI taxonomy): domain Bacteria; kingdom Pseudomonadati; phylum Pseudomonadota; class Gammaproteobacteria; order Alteromonadales; family Colwelliaceae; genus Colwellia; species Colwellia sp. MT41. The sequence goes on along the minus strand of NZ_CP013145.1, from coordinate 2,884,050 downwards.
CTCTGAATAGAAAAAGGGGTCCGGTATGAACCGACGCCATAATACTGGCCATCATTTAAGGTGATCGCCATACCAAACTGCATCGGATCAACATTCGCTAAAGCGGGAATATATGTCGCAACCTTGCCTTGCCCAAGGGAAGGGAGCACTTGCTGATGTATCTCATTTAATACCTCCATCAGTTTCATAAATAAAGCCTATAAAATATCATTAATAAAAAGTGCTATGGAGCAGTTTGCGTCACTGTAGTCACTGTCGTTGCCCTTTATATCGCTAAAATCACTGCATTGACAAGACAAAATTGTGTCGAGCAAGCTTAGTGATAGTTAAGCGGCAAGTAAAATACCTTAGCAAGGCACTTTATCGAGGAGTAAACGTGTTCTTTTTACATACCACTATTGAATATGATTTAGCCGCTGCGTTAACAGATATCGCAAAAGTTAATCGTTAAAGTTTTTAATTTATAATTTATTAAAAGTTTAATTTTATCAACTCCTTAGGTGGTTTATTTTGTTTTGGTGAATACTATCCAGCTCTCTAAAACAATTATCTCCAACTGTTTTTTATTGTATGTCATAACATCATAAAATGTATAAGCGCTAGCTTTTTAATATCCATACAAAAAATGAGCTACACTTTTAATCTAGGCTTTAAATTTATACATAGAATGCGGTGATAATGGGCAAAAATATTTGCAAAAGTACTCTAAAAAGTATTTTCAAAAGCATTCTAAAAAGGTTGAGGAGTAATTAAGATGAAAGTTGATTTATCCATCAAGCAACGCATTATCGCTATGGTTGTGCTAGCCGTTGCGGTCCAGGTTATTGCCACCGCCATAATACTAACGCAATTAATCACCATTGAACATCATATTGAAGCTGTTGCCAATACCGATATTCCCATAACCAAAGCGGTCACTTCGTTAACAGAGCATCAGTTAGAGCAAGAAATATATTTTGAACAGGCTTTTCGCTTTGCTTTAGCAACGGCTACTGAGCCCTCAGCAAACGCGCATTATAAGGCAGCGGTTGAGCACTTTGAAAGTTTAAATAAAAAGATTGCACACGAATTAAAGGCAATAGAGCAGTCACTTGCTCAAGCAAAAAATCATGCTGAAGAGCAGGTTGACAGAGATGAATTTTCGCAGCTTTTAACTGATGTCAAACAACTAGAACGTCAGCATAAAAAATGGTCGAAACACGCGAAAGAAGTTTTTGTGGCGTTAGCACAGCATAAGTTTCATCATGCTGAGCTATTAAGCGAAACGGTTGAAAATGAGGCCTTAGCGCTAACTGAGCATGTTGAAGGTGTTTTAGCTGAAATTGAGCGTTTTACCGAAGAGGCGGTAATAAAAATTGATGAAGAAGCTATCAAGCTTGAGTTTATTGCCATAGCTGCAGTAGTTGTGAGTGTATTCGTTAATATTATTAGCGCTTGGCTGGTCATTAATGCCGTGCAAGCTGGCTTGAAAAAGGCAGTACATTCGTTAGAGAATATTGCTCATGGCAATTTTGATGAACATGTAGCAGTAGATGAACCAGGAGAAGTAGGGCAGATGCTTGAACATATGGAGACAATGCGCGCTAGTGTTTGTGCTATTTTAACCAAGGTCAATGACTCTACCAATGATGTGCAACAAACTGCTCAAGTATTAGCCCAAGCAAATAACAAGGTGCAAGAAAATTTAGTCAATCAATTTCAACAAATTGATTTGGTGGCTACAGCAATTAACGAGTTGTCTTCAACCGCACAAGAAGTGGCAAAAAACACCAACAGTACCCTAGAGTTAACAGAAGCCGCATCATCTAGTTCACAGCAAAGTCAGCAGGTGAATTTACAGGCTATGGAGCAAATTAGGCAACTGGTGGAAAGTTTATCAGACAGTGGCGAGGCGCTTACTAAGCTAGAAAAAAACAGTGAAAAAATAGAATCAGTATTGGAAGTCATCAAAGGTATTGCCGAGCAAACCAACCTTCTCGCGCTTAATGCCGCGATAGAAGCAGCCAGAGCCGGGGAGCAAGGCCGAGGTTTTGCTGTTGTTGCCGATGAAGTGAGAAACTTAGCGCAACGTACACAAGAGTCAACTAAAGAAATTGAACAAATGATTGAGCAATATCGTTCGGGCGCACATAACGCTGTGGTGGCTATGGATCATAGCCGAGAGCTGAGTGCCAAAACCATAGAGTTCTCTGAACGCTCAAATGCTTTAATGGCCGATGTTAATGAAGCTATTAGTAGTGTTAATGATATGTCCACCCAAGTGGCGACCGCTGCAGAAGAGCAACACTGTGTGGTTGAAGAAATAAATAACAATATCACGCAAGTTAATGATGCCTCGCATGAGAACAAGTTGGAGATTGATCGGGCCGTTGAAGCAACTACTCACTTACAGTCTACCTCCCATGACTTACATGAGGAAATGAGTGAATTTAAACTTGAAAAAAAATAGTGATACGTATTAGTTACTGTTAAAGGCTAGTAAGTTGCCCTAAAGAAAAGGTTACTTAGCGAGGTGCTTTTTAGGTGGGCAACCAAGTTGTTTTTTAAAGCCGGTGATAAATGCTGAAGTTGATTCATAACCTAGCTCAAAGGCAATATCTATCAGTGGGTATTGCTGTTCAGTAATTCTAACGATTTTAATATTCTTAGTTTTTGTTGCCATTTGCTAAAACCCATGCCGTAATTTTGATTAAATAATCGATTTAGTGTCCTGCTTGAGGCACCAACTTTAAGTGACCATTGCTCTATGGTTAATTTATTAGCGGGCTCTTGGTTGAGGGTTTCAATTATCGGTAATAGTCTTTTATCTTGAATAGTTGGCATAAACAAAAATACCCGCATCGGTTTCAATAGGCATAACACCAACACAAGAATAGGAAAGCTGCGACCACGGATGAGTATGGCTAACAATCTGCGTCATGGGCTTAAATTCGGCAGAGGTAGGTAATACAGTTCGGGGTAAGCTTGGGTAAAGTCGGCTCGGGCTTTGTTTATGCCAGACGATTTTGTCTGAATTGATAAACTAACTGTCATAATTGTCGCTATTGCTCATGTTAAATCATCATATAATGGCCTCTTTAGCGAGACAAGCTTATCCTTGGTAGAGCGTTTACCTGCTATGTCTTTGGCACTCATTACTTCGGGTAAGTTAAATAGTGTCAGTTATTTAGTGTCAGTTATGTATAACAAGGAGTTGTATGAAAGAATTAAGCAAAGCAACGCAAGCAACAGCAAAAACAACACTTGTTACCGAGCAAGGTAAAAGTTGGCAAAGTCCTTTTGTTTTCTTAGCGATTGCCAGCATTGTCATGTCAGTTACTTTTGCCGGTTGGATGGCAATGCTCAATAACTTTGTTATTGAGCAAGCAGCCTTTACTGGCGCTGAAATAGGCATGTTGCAATCTTTACGGGAAATCCCTGGCTTCTTAGCGTTTACCGCGATATTTGTGTTATTAGTGTTTACCGAGCAAGTCTTTGCCTTGATTTCTTTGTGTCTGTTATCTATTGGTGTTGCCATTACTGGGCTGTTTCCTAGTATCTACGGGCTTTATGCCACAACGGTGTTGATGTCTATTGGTTTTCATTATTATGAAACCATAAATACGTCATTAAGCTTGCAGTGGTTTAAAAAAGCAGAGGCGCCAGTAAAACTTGGTCAACTAATGTCAATAAAGTCAGCGGCATCACTTATCTGTTATGGCTTAATTTGGCTGGGTTTTAGTGTTTTTTCTGCTAGCTATCAAGTGATGTATATATTTTTTGGTCTTAGTGGCTTATTACTAACGATTTGCTTAGCCGTTGCTATGCCTAAATTTCCAATGGAACATATACAACATAAAAAAATAATTCTAAGAAAACGTTATAGTTTGTATTACTTACTCACTTTTTTAGCGGGAGCACGTCGACAAATATTTGTTGTCTTTGCCGGCTTCCTTATGGTGGAAAAATTTGGTTACAGTGTCCAAGAAATTACGCTTTTGTATATGATTAATCATCTAATTAACTTTTTTTTAGCGCCTAAAATAGGTGCTTGGATTGCCAAAGTAGGGGAGCGTAAAGCCTTAACCTTAGAGTATTTGGGCTTAATTACCGTTTTTATCGGTTATGCGCTGGTTGAGTCGGCTAATGTTGCCGCCGTGCTGTATGTTATTGACCATTTATTTTTTGCTATGGCCATCGCCTTAAAGACCTATTTTCAAAAAATAGCAGACCCAAAAGATATTGCTGCAACTGCTGGGGTAAGTTTTAGTATTAATCATATTGCCGCTGTGGTTATACCAGCGACCTTTGGTTTAATTTGGCTTTATGATCATTCCTTAGTATTTTATGCTGGTGCCTTTTTCGCCTTACTTTCTTTAGCCGCCAGTCAGTTTGTTAACACGGCTAAGCGGGCACCTAGCAGTTAAGCTTACTTACACCATGTGTTTGTACCATGTATTAATACCATGTCATCAGTAGCCAGTCATTCGACTGGCTTTTTTACGCCTGCTTAGTTGTGTACTCTTCTGAAAATAACTCAATCAATATTGAGTTATTTTGAAAAATCTCCTTTGTTGAGCTTTACTGTAAAGGTAAGTACAAATTTTAATTATCCTTCGAGTTATCAATATTCTAGATCATTTCTAGGTAATCTCTAGCTGATTTCTAGGTAAGGTAATACCGCTAAAGAGGAAAGTGCATGTTATTACCAAGAGAAGTTAAAACCATTGCTGACGCTAAGTTAATTGTCGAGCAAAGAGGCCTTAGCCATGTGAAAGTGGGCTTGTTTGATATCGATGGCATTATGCGTGGCAAGTACATGAGTAAAGAAAAATTCTTCTGCTCATTAGACTCAGGTTTTGCTTTTTGTGATGTTGTATTGGGCTGGGATTGTCAAGATCAGCTTTATGATAATGTTAAATATACTGGCTGGCATACTGGCTTCCCAGATGCACCTGTTCGTATTATCCCGCAAACCTGCCGTGCCTTACCCTTTGAAGATGATATGTTGTTATTTATCGCGGAGTTTAGTGGTGCTGCAGCGCCTATTTGTCCGCGCAACACCCTAAAGCGAGTACTTGAACGCGCCAAAGAACAAGGTTTTACAGTGATAGCGGCATTAGAATATGAGTTTTTTATTTTTAATGAAACGCCTGAGTCTGTTCGAGCAAAAAATTATAAAAACTTAACACCACTGTCGCCGGACTGCTTTGGTTATTCGATCATCCGTAACTCGGTGCACGCCGACTTACATCATCAAATCTTAGCCCTTGCTGAACAAATGGACTTTCCCCTTGAAGGCTTACACACAGAGACAGGTCCTGGGGTCTTAGAAGCCGCAATCGCCCATGATGAAGCACTTAATGCTGCGGATAAAGCCGCACTTTTTAAAACCTTTATCAAGGTTTGGGCACAACGTAATAATTTAATGGCTACTTTTATGGCTAAGTGGTCGACAGATTGGCCAGGGCAAAGTGGTCATATTCATATCTCATTAAAAGATGCACAAGGCCATGGTGTGTTTTATCAGCAAGATAATAAGGATGGCATGAGTAAATTACAGCGCCAGTTTCTTGCCGGACAACAACGCTTTATGCCTGAGTTTATCGCCATGATTGCTCCGACAGTTAATAGCTATAGTCGCATGGTTCCTGGCTTATGGGCGCCACTTGATGCTACTTGGGGGGTAGAAAATCGTACCACAGCACTGCGGGTTATTTCTGGCTCAGAAAAATCACAACGAATTGAATATCGACTTGGCGCTGCCGATGCTAACCCTTATTTAGCCTTAGCCGCGGCCATAGCTTCGGGCTTAATTGGCATAGAAGAGCAACTGCAGCCCTTGCCACAAATTAAGGGCAATGCTTATCAACAAAGTCATCCAGCAGAATTAGCACTGCCCAATACTTTATTTGCAGCGGCGACTAGGTTTAAGCAATCGAAAGCCGCCATAGCCATGTTTGGTCATGACTTTGTTGAGCACTTTAGTGCCAGTAGGGAATGGGAAGAGCGAGAATACCGTAAGCATGTTTCTGATTGGGAGTTAAGTCGCTACTTTGAAATTATATAAGCTGAAATAATTTAACCACACTTAGCAGTAGCGTTGTTACTAGGTAGATAAGTAATGAGTAATTTATGAGTTCACTATGAGTAAAATTCAAACCACACGTTCACCTATAGATGACGCTATTTATGTCGAGCGTGAATTGGCTACTCAGGCTGAGGTCCAACGGGCTTTGGCACTTGCAAATAGCGCACAAATTAGGTGGCGACAAAGCTCACTAGCACAGCGGGCGGTTATTTGTCATGCCATGGTCGATATCTTGCTCAGTAAAGCCGATGAAATTGCCGAGCAGTTATGTTGGATGATGGGACGGCCCATTCGTTATGGCCAGGGTGAAGTAAGTGGTATGGCCGAGCGTGCTCGCTTTATGATAACCGAGGCACAAAATGCCCTAGCCGATATAAAATTAACCAAAAAACCGGGTTTCATACGCTACATTAAACGCGAACCCTTGGGTGTTGTTTTTATTATTGCCCCGTGGAACTATCCGTACTTAACGGCGATTAATTCTATCGTGCCAGCCATTATGGCGGGAAATAGTGTCCTGCTAAAACATTCAGCGCAAACCCCCTTATGCGGTGAGCAATTTGCTAACGCTTTTGCGCAAGCGGGCTTACCCGAGGGCATCTTTCAAAATTTATTCTTAAGTCATGATGAGACCGAAAATCTTATTCGCCAGCCGCTAATTAAATACGTTGCTTTTACTGGCTCAGTGGCCGGCGGTGAAATGGTCGAACGCGCCGCCAGTGGCCGTTTTATTGGTGTGGGTTTAGAGTTAGGTGGCAAAGACGCTGCGTATGTTCGAGCAGATGCTGATATAGCTGAGGCGGTGGCAAGTTGCCTTGATGGTGCTTTTTTCAACTCAGGGCAATCTTGTTGCGCTATTGAACGCATTTATGTGCACAGCGAGGTCTATGATGACTTTGTTGAGCAATTAGTGGCCTTAGTACAGGACTATAAGTTAGGGCGGCCGGATGAACTAGCCACCACACTTGGGCCCTTGGTTAACGCTGCCAATGCGGACTTTGTTCGTCAGCAAATAACCGAAGCACTTGCTGCTGGCGCCAAAACACACCTTGCCAGTCATCACTTCCCCTTAGATAAGCCAGGTAGTGCTTATCTCGCGCCGCAAGTGTTAACCAACGTTGACCACAGTATGTCACTAATGACGGAGGAAAGTTTTGGCCCTGTGGTTGGCATTATGAAAGTGAGCGATGATCAACAGGCCGTTAGCTTGATAAATGACTCAATGTTTGGTTTAACCTCGACCGTCTTTACTCGCAATATTAAGCAAGGCATCGCCCTGGGCGAACAATTAGCTACCGGCACCTTTTTTATTAATCGCTGTGATTACCTCGACCCAGCTTTACCCTGGACTGGGGTTAAAAATTCAGGGCGAGGCTGTACCTTATCTAGCTTAGGTTATCAGGCCCTTAGCCGAGCTAAATCATTTCATATTAAAATGACTAACAGTGAATAATGACTGGTAAATTTGACTTAACTCAACGTGAAAAACCAAGGCGGTTATCGGTGACAACGCTGAAGCAATTTTATGGCAATTGGCATTATCCTACCTCGATTCGTGCCGGCATTGGCCGCATCAATGAATTACCCTCAGCGTGTCAGGAACTTAGTTTTAACGCGCCTTTACTGGTCACAGATGCTGACTTGGCGGCACTGCCAATGGTAAAACAAGCGGTGTTACATCTTGCTGGACAAGGTATTCACTGTCAGGTTTTTTCTGCCATTAAAACTAACCCCTGCGAGAAAAATATAACCGATGGTGTTACTGCCTTTTTGCACGGCAAGCACGATGGGGTTATAGCATTTGGCGGTGGCTCAGCCCTAGATGCCGGCAAAGCAATCGCGCTCATGGTTGGTCAAACGAGACCCTTATGGGACTTTGAAGATTCAGGGAGCAATTTTCACCGAGTAAACACAGATAAAATGGCGAAAGTCATTGCTATCCCAACCACATCGGGAACAGGCGCTGAAGTAGGGCGCGCATCGGTTATCACCGATGAGCAAGCGCATATTAAGCGTATTATTTTTCACCCGGCAATGTTACCGGATATTGTGATTTTAGATGCCCAGCTGACGGTTAGTTTACCCGCTGGGTTAACCGCTGCCACTGGCATGGACGCATTATCGCACGCGCTGGAAGCGTATTGTGCCCCTTCTTTTCATCCCATGGCGGCAGGTATTGCTCTTGAGGCCATCCGCTTAATAAAAGAGTATTTACCTAGAGCGACGGCTAATGGCCATGATCTCGAGGCACGAGCACAGGTGATGGCCGCTGCCACTATGGGAGCAACAGCTTTTCAGCGCGGTCTTGGCGCTATGCACGCCTTAGCACATCCCCTTGGGGCACTTTATGATAGTCATCATGGTTTACTTAATGCCATATTGATGCCTTATGTACTCAAAGCAAATAAAAAGGTTATAGCAAAAAAAATCACTCGACTAAGCCGTTATTTAGCCCTTGAGCAGCAAACATTTGACGGTTTTTTTTATTGGATTTTAGCCTTGAGAAAACAACTAGCTATTCCTCATTCATTGCAAGAAATAGCCATAGATACCCGCAGAGCCGATGAAATTGGCATGATGGCATTTAATGACCCTAGTGCCAGCGGCAACCCTATCGCCTTTAGCGCTCAGCAATATAGCGATATATTCAAAAAAGCAGTGCACGGAGAGTGTTAACGAGTTAGTTATTTTTGCTATAACATTGTTATTGAGTTGATATGGGCTGATATTGCATGCTAATGAGGGGTTATTATTATGAAGTTAGGGATTTTGCTTTGTGACCATGTGCAACCTGCGCTGCAAGAGGAATTTACTGACCTTGACCATATGTTTACTCAGTTGTTAAGCCAATGTGATAGTGCCATTGAATTGCATTATTATTGGGTTGTTGATGGCGAATTTCCTGACAATATTGATGTTTGTGATGCTTATATGACTAGTGGTAGCAAAGCCAGTGTAAATGATGACTTACCTTGGATTACTAGGTTAGAGCGGTTTGTTTGGCAATTGTTTGTCGGGGGGAAGCCCTTTGTCGGTATATGTTTTGGCCATCAACTTATAGCCAAAATACTGGGCGGTAAAGTTGCTTACTCTGCTAAAGGTTGGGGCGTGGGCGTGGCGACAACAAAAGTACACTGCCATAAACCTTGGATGCAACCGCATAAAGATCAAATTAAACTCGTGGTTAGCCATCAAGAGCAAGTAGAGCAGTTACCAGCTGACGCTGAAGTATTAATGGCTAATGACTTTTGTCCTTATGCCATGATACAAGTGGGTAATAATTTTATTGGTTTACAAGGTCACCCTGAATTTAGCCGAGCTTATGCTAAGGCGATAATGCAAAGCCGAAAAGCTATTATTGCTGAGAAAAACTTCACTCAGGGTCTTCAGTCATTGTCACAACAAGGCGATGGGGAATTAGTCATGCGCTGGCTTATTAATTTTATACAGCAGGTTATTGCCAGATAGTGCTGCTTTAAAACGGATAACAGCACTGAATACGGGCGTTGAGCTTTAAGTGTTTATGATAAAAAAACAAATAGACTCTTCTTTATTGGGCATAAGTTCAAGCCCGTAGCATATTGGCTTTTTAGGTATGTTTCATAACCCTTTAACCAATAATACCTTATTTGATATCAAGCTAAGACTTGCCAACCGAGCTATTATTTCCCTGCGTTGCATTTTGCAAATACTGTCATTTTGATAATACCCCATTACCACTTCATTACCTTGCTAAAAACATCAACTCTTACCATGACCTAGAGCACTAAGGGCTTTAAAAAACTTCGGGGTTATTTTGATGTCTGGTACATCAATTGCACTTCAATTATTACTTAGTGTTTATGCGGCTTTATGCCAAAGAGCAAGCGGCTATTTATTTCTTACTTTTATATTTACCGGGCAAGGAGAGCGTATGTTATGCGAAAAAAGTGTCCTCATTGTTGATGATGAAGCTGGTGTTAGAGAGACCTTGAAAAGGGGTATTCACCGTCAATTTAATAAAGGCAATCAACGAGTCTCTATTAGCGAGGCCGCTAATGGTGAAGAAGCGATAGCGTTAGCACATAGATTCCCTCCGGATTTAATTATTATGGATATACGTATGCCAGTCATGGACGGGTTAAAAGCCTGCCGTATTTTAAGGAGTGATAGTAAATTTGCCGCCACCATGATCATTATGCTGACCTGTGAAATAGCGGAGGAAAGTGCCGGTTTACTCTCGGGCGCAGATGATTACGTCATAAAGCCCTTTGATATAAAAACCTTACTTATTCGTATCGAAAGAGGCTTATTTAAACAAGGTGCTATGGGAACTGTCTCCTATGCTGAAAGTGATGGCGTGTTATCGAAAAACTACTTTGTCGAAAGTTGGCTAAATTATGAAATTGCCAGAGCTAAGCGTTATCAACACCCGTTAAGTTTTCTCTTAGTAAAAATTGACTCAATAGATGACAAGCAAGGGGTTAAAAGCCGAGACTTGGAAGTGATAACGCTACTAAAGCGCCGAGCATCTGATCCTTTGATAAAGTGGGCTGAGCATACCTTTGCTATTTTACTGATTGAAACCTGTGCCGATGATGCCGTTTTACTTGCCAAACGTATCATTTGGTTAGCTCAAAAAAGTCCTCGCCTGTTACGCCCTAATATAGGTATCGCCAACTTAGAAGATACACTTACCGATGATTTAATTATCAATGCCGAATATTCATTAGCGGCTTCTGTCTGTACTGGAGAATTAGTCCTTAATAGGTTGGCGGTCAATTTATAAAGGTTTATTTATATATGTTACTGGTAAGACTTACTTTACCCGTAGGGGGAATAATGAAACCTTGGCTTTATATTTTTTCACTAGTCTTTATCAGCGTTGTTTTCGTGTTTGTTTCAGAGTCTTGTTATGGCAATTTCAGCAAAAACCTCAGATGGAGCATCGATGGCAGTGCTCGGTTGAATGATAATCAAGCCTTAGATAATAGCAGTGCTATTTATGCTTTAGGTATTGATACTCATAAGGTTTTTACTAATTCTTCTGGGGATATTGGTTATGGTGTAGGACAGCTATATTTCACCAAGTTAGTAAACCATATGCCAGTGCCGTTCTTATTTAGTTCGAAAGATGATAGTGAGTTTATTATTAGAGAGGCGCACCTCAATTATACTGCTGGGCCCAATTGGCTGCCTAATGTTCGAGTAGGGCATTTTACCTTACCTTTTGGCTTAGAAGAAAGTATTGATACCAATGGCCGCTTACTTGATTACTATCATGGAAAAAATTTAGGCACAAAGTTGGATTGGGGGCTTAGCTTTAACAAAGTACTAAGACAAATAGAATATAACGTTAGTTACACCCTAGGGGGGAAAGATCAGGCAAAATCGCTTGCTGGCTCATACGCCCTCACGGGGAGAATAGGCTCATTAAGTCACCTAGACTTTGTCATTGGCTTGTCTTTTTTTGATGGCAAGATTGATGATATTTCACGAAAAAGGTTAGCCATTGATTGGCAATACTATTGGGGAACATGGGGGATATTAGGGGAGTTAGCCCTAGGTGAAGATAATAATCAGCACCAGGGCTGGCAAAAAGAAAAATACAGCCTAGTTGAGCTAAATAAAACCTCAATAAATGAGCAATTAAAATTATATAGCCAGTTCATTATTAGAGCTAGAACAGATCACGCAAGTACGGATAAGTTAGTAAATATTGGCTTTAGTTATCAATTTAATAACCAGTTAGAGCTAAGTATGTCTGGCGTAAAACAAATTAACAGCCCAGCAAGTGGTAAAAAACAGCAATTGGCTAGAGTTCAAATAAGGGTTAGGTACTGATATGACCATACGCTTTATCATCTTAATACTGACTTTAGCTATGCTGCTATTGCTACCTAGCAATGTTCATGCAGTCGCTTACTGCTCCTTACGTGATCCCGTTGCGCAAATAGCACAGCTTTATCCACAAAAAACTAATCAGCTTTCAATTGTTAAAACGGTCGATGATAATATTCGGGCGCAAGTGCAAATTGCACTGCCCAGTAATGACTTACACTTTAGTGAACTCGGTCGACATACCTTGTATATCGCGATGAAAGGTCAGGAGGTTCTAGGTTATGTCCATGTAAGATCAGAGCAAAGTGCTTGGGGCTTGGTAGAAATAGTGTGGGCAATTGATAAAGACTTAAGAATAAGAGACTTTGTTTTTCAACGCTGTCGCAGTCCTAAAAAGAAAATTGCTCAACATAGTGATTTTAAGGACATTTTTATTGGCAAAAATTATCAAGAATTGAAGCAACAATTAAGTGCTGATGGTATTACGGCGAAGCCAAGCGTATTAAGTCATGCCCAAGGTGCGGCTGAGTTAGCCAATGTGGTATTAAGGTGTGCATTGAAAACCCTGTTACTCACTGAAATATTATGGGGAGATGAATTGGAAAAGCTATAGTTATGGTAACGCTTTTCATATCCCTGACAAAAAAATGGCGAATTAATTATGAAAATTTCTAATTATAATCTGCTATTAGCAATATCGACGTTACTTTCTGGAGTAGTTATTTTTGCCAGCCTTTGGCATCAATACCAAAAGGTTGAGCAGGTATCACGGATACATTATCAGTCACGTTTATTAGTACAAACCATTGAGCATGTATTTACTATGTCGCAGCTTTGGCTAACCACACAAGATTTACTCTTTTCTGGTCGGCAAACGTATTTAGCAAAAGGGATTAATGAGCAATCAGCACAACTCAGGCAAACCCTGATGAGTGTTAAAGGAAAACTAGTCAATAAGGACGGTAATGATCTGGTGTTAAAACTCATTGTCGCGACTGAACAAAATGATGTTATTGTCAATTTATTCTCCCAGGTTTCAAGACAAAAAAACACCTATTGGCAAGCTAGGATTGCTGACTCTGACCAGATAACAACAATGTATGTCAGTAACTTAGAGCAATTATCGGCTCAAGTTATGCGTGATAATCATTTCTGGAGTGAGCAGGCTAAGAGAGCGAAAAGCAACTTTACTAAACTGTCATTTTTGGTGGTTTCTCTCTATTTAGGTTTTATTTTATGCACGGTCAGTTTCTTTAGTAAATACATAGTAAAGCCCATTGAAAATATTACCGCCTTAGCTCTGCAGCGGACATCCGCAGGGGCTAGTGTTGAGTTTATACAAACGAGAGCTGCCACTGAAATAATTGACTTATCAATTGCTATTCAGCAGTTTACTCAACATATTACCATTGAAAAACAGCGAGCAGAGCAAGAGCGCTGCAATGTTATTCGAGCAAATGACAAAGCCAATATCATTATGGATACCATACCTTGTTCGGTACTCTTAGTAGACGAACAAGGGCTGATAAAAGAGTGCAATATAGAAACTGAAAAATTATTACTAAGAGATAAAGCGCATATCATCGATAAACCAGTGGCTAATTTTGTCCCTGCTTTAGCAACCTTAGATGGTCAGTTCGATAAGGATATAGCGTTAAAAAATATGGAAGAATCTTTACTTGCCCCCGGTTTTGAAAATCCACATATTGAATTTACCGGCCGGAAAATAGTTATTATGGGAGCCATTAATTATTTAATCACCTTAAATGATATTAATGAAAGAAAACATAGCCAAAAGGCCTTGTCGTCATTAAATGAACAGTTAATACAGGCAGAAAAGCTTGCCTCTATTGGCCAATTATCTGCAGGTATAGCTCATGAAATTAATAACCCCGTTGGTTATATTCGCAGTAATTTGGATGTACTTAATGACTATTTTAAGCCACTGCTTGCCTATATAGCATTAACAAATGTAGATCTAACTAAAAATTCTGCTAATAAAAAAGCCGCACAAGAGTTATATCAACGAGAGGATTTAGATTTTATTCTTGAGGATATTGAACCTTTAATCGCTTCAACGTTGGAAGGAGCTGCCAGAGTCAGTAAAATCATCACAGATTTAGGTAATTATGCTCATATTGACGAAAAACTTCCTGAAGCGATAGCCATTGATGAATTAATTGAAAAAAGCCTTACCTTAGTCGCTAATGAGCTTAAATACAAAGTTGAAATAAGCAAAGACCTTGCAGCCAATGTTAATGTTATTGGGTTTCCGCAAAAGTTATTACAAGTGTTTATTAATATATTGGTAAATGCTTCTCATGCCATTGAAACTAAAGGCTGTATTTGTATTTCGTCACATGTCGTTCAACAAGAAATCAATGTCCGTTTCGAAGATGATGGCGCTGGTATTAGCCAAGAGAACTTGAAAAATATTTTTGACCCCTTTTTTACCACTAAGCCAGTGGGTAAGGGCACAGGTTTAGGTCTTCATATTGTCAGGTCTATTATTGAAGATCATCATGGCCGTATTGAGGTCAGCTCAAAGGTAGGTCAAGGCAGTAAATTTGATATTTTTTTACCTATTCATTATGATGAATTAGCGGCAAATAAATTAAGTGTTAAGCAATTAATTAGTTAACACTTAACTGCTAAATACTCATTGGCAGTGAGCGTTACTCTCTTGCTCTTGCAGGGCGGTTTGCTATAGTATCTGCGCTACCAATAATGTAGCATGGTGCTTTTATCATTGCATTTTATCTTGTAATTATGACACTGCCACTACCTGGCAGACAAGTACGCGGCTCTGCAACGGGTAAGCCTATTATGGCTTTACTCGATTTACTTGGGCGAACATGGGCATTAGGTATTATTTGGCATTTACGTACTGGCCCAGCAACATTTAGAGCGTTGCAACAACGCTGTGAGAAAATCTCCCCCACATTGTTAAATACTCGATTAAAAGAACTCAAAACACTGCAGCTTATTGACAGCCAAAAAAGTGGTTATCAATTATCCTCCCAAGGCGTGACTTATTTTAAATTATTTCTCCTTTGGATGTTGGTCTGCTCAGTGGACACCAGCACTTAAGGACGAAAGCAAAATATGACATTAGCCTATGGCAGTATGCCGTTAGATAGAGGCACTAACCAGCGAAAGAATAAACGCTGGTTAACAGCTGAGTTTAATCACCAAGATACTTTATTTTGTGTCATTCATGAAGGCATGAGTCTTTTTGAAAAGGCGGCTGAATTTATTCCCATTTATCTTAATAAAACACAACTGCCAACGGTTAATCTTAATAGCTGCATATACTTAGGGAAAGGCAGAGCAGAACATCAGGGTGGTGTAAAAAATCAGCCCGCAACTGCTGCCATCTTTGCTATCGATTATAATAAATTGCGTTTTTCTACTCAGCAAGCGTTAACTGAGCTGGGGCAATGGCAAGGGATTAGACAAGTCACCGCTAATTTATCTGCTATTGATGCGTCAATCTTAGCGTTAGCTAAGGGGTTAGTGCATTGGCATATAAGTCATCAATTTTGTGGCCATTGTGGTAATGCTAATGGTGCTGTTGAAGCTGGGCATGCCCGACGCTGCTCCGATTGTCGAAATATGAGTTTTCCTCGCACCGATCCTGCGGTCATTATGCTGGTAGAAAAAATGTTTGCTGATGGTACTCCACGTTGCTTGTTAGGTCGGCAGGCTAGTTGGGCTAAAGGTATGTATTCAACGCTAGCGGGCTTTGTTGACCCAGGTGAGACTCTTGAGCAAGCGGTGAGCAGAGAGGTGGTGGAGGAAACCGCTATTATCGTGGAAAAACCACAATATATAGCGTCTCAACCCTGGCCCTTTCCCGCCTCGATAATGTTAGCTTTTACCGCTATTGCCACTTCTGAGACAATTGATATTAGCCAAGATGATTTAGAAGATGCTCAGTGGTTTTCACGTGAGCAACTGAGTAAGTTTACCTCGAATAGTTCTGTGACTGATGTGGCGGCTAACTCTGAGACTCTGCAATATAGAATGAGTAGTAGCGACTCTATTTCTTCTTATTTAATCACCGCGTGGTTGAATAAGGAAATAGGGCAGTATTAATTATAAGTGATAAAGTAAAAAGGCATAAAATCAAAAGGGGCCAGCTAACCATTGATTCGCTGGCCCCTTTTTTCGCTTTAATGTTTTCTGTGCTTGCTGGCATAGAGTATGTGCTAACAACGTTATGTAGTAGTATTTCTTACGGTAGTACAAACGATGAAACAGCCCTTGCTGACAGTTATATATGCCAGCATTATCAATTTTTCCGCTGAAATAGTTGTTGGCTAAAAAACTAAAAGTCACATTGCAGTATTTTCATCGGTTTATCTGCGGCCATGATACAACCCCTAGCTTCATCTGTAGCGGCTTTGCACTGTTTAAGCATTTTGGTCTTACTCGGGGCATGGTCTTTTAATACTTTTTTCACATGACTGACCACAGTGCTACATTCACTTACGGCTACTGGCGGTGCTTTAGAGCAACTGACTAACGTTATGACCATTAAAGGTAAGGCTAAATAAGAAATAATATTCATTGTTTTATGCAAAGGGCTAGTATTTTTCTTCATGTTAATGGCTCTGACAATTAGAAAGTAAATTGAGTATAGACATGGATTGTTATAAGTGCCGTTATGTGAGATCCAGTTTAAAGTGAAATTGGCGGCATAATGAAATCAAAAGCTTAAAGGTCGAAATCCAGATAGTCTTTTTTTTTTAATTCATATTAACGGTAAATTGAGCGGATAAAATCGCGTTAACATGAAATTGGCATTTCATGGGAATTAAATATCTCAATTATATAGGCAGCTCTAGGGCTAATTATTGAAGAATATCAGAACATGGTGGGTTTTCACGGAAGCTAAAACGAGTAAAAATCATACAATTTAATCATGCGGTTTTTATTAGGCCAGTATGTTAACTGGTACCTCAAAACAGACATTTTTTTTGAGTTACTAGGGGAAACTAGGAGCCTAAAGCGGTTGTTAAATGAATTAGAGCTAAAGATCACTTAGTGCGCATTGAAGACATTAGCCACCAGTCTATTTACTATATTAGTTCTAATGAATAATTACTGTTATATTACAGAGGCTTTCAATAACAATTTTTGTGAGCCAATTGGATTAATTAGGAGTTTCGATGTTTTTTAGTCAGGAGAATAATTCAAAAGTTTTAGCTTCGTTTCTTAGAAAGGCTGAATCTGCTCATATAGAAGATGAAAGTAGAAATAAGCGCTTAAAGATATCTAGGACTATTGTTGGTTATATGTACAAAGCCCCCGAGGATTGGAGTGAAAGGTGTAGCTATAATATAAAACATATTGGAAATCAATTTATAGAATGGTTACGCGACTTTAAATCTTCTGATAACACAAGTATTGATCATATATATTCAATAACATACAGGTTTCTTTGTGAATATGACTTCTTAATCGGTGCTGGCAAAGAGCTTAATATGAATCTAAGCTCAATTAAACGTCTGGTTCAAGAAGACGCAGCTGATATGGATGAAAATGTACACTCTCAGATTATATATGCTTCTTATGTAATGCCTGCAAATATTGCAAAAGAGTTTATTAATGATGCAAATATCGGCATATTTAAAAGTTTTGAACAAAAGAAGGCTGAAGCTGAAAAGCTCAAAAGTGAATGGAACAAAGAAATAGAAGCAAAAAAAATTGAAGTTGATATTTTAAAAACCAAGCTAGAAGAATACAAAATTGGATTCAATTTTGTAGGGTTATACAAAGGATTTTCTGAACTTGTTACCAAAAAGAAAAAAGAAGCTTTTTTGTCTTTTCTGTCCTTAATTGGTATGGCAATACTTATTCTTGCACCTTTGATAACTGAAATCACGTTAGTTTTATTGGGTATGTTCAAAAGTAAAACTATAGGTACAGAACATTTGTATATCTTAATGCCGTTAATATCAATAGAGGTCATATTGATTTATTTCTTTAGAGTTATTTTACTTAATCATAGGTCTGTAAAAGTACAGATTATGCAGATTGAGTTAAGGCAAACACTTTGTCAATTTATACAAAGTTATGCTGATTACGCTTCTAAAATAAAGGAAAAAGATGCTACAGCACTTGAAAAATTTGAAAACTTAATTTTTAGTGGTGTTCTATCAGATTCTGATAAATTACCAAGTACATTTGATGGTTTTAGCCAAATGGGCTCTTTTATTAAAAGTTTAAAAGCCTAATGATATGCTGTAAACAGGGCGTTATCGATACAATATCTAATCCAAACTATAGTTTTTACACAAAGACCTAATGTCTGCTCTGTGGTACTTACCGCCCTTAGCATCTCATTTTAAAAAATTAGTAAACTTCAAATGAAGTAGCCCTTTTGTTAAGGGCTACTTGGTTAAGGTTTTCAGATATCAGCCAGTACACAAAACCTACCAACAACTCTCCAATTGAAGGCTGATGTCTGAAAGGCTCACAATGAAGAAACCGCGGGAAACAAACTCGGTGCTATGGGGATTACTTAATTGTCTTTTGTGCTGAGTGGGGGCAATGCTTTAGGAAGACTACGCTAGATTGCTTTAATATGTTTTTCGACATAAATATCACCTTTCATACTTGTTTATTTTAGCCCATATTCGACTCGTTTTCGTAAATTGGACAGCGTCATTCCTTATCAACGCTCGTCAATAATTTACCTTGTGGTTAATCACATACCCTGCATTAAGGGCGGTGCTCGAGGCAAATACAAATGAAGTAATACTTCGGTCACTATCATGGCTGCACCACAACAAGGACACACAAAGGTAGCTGTTGGCTCATGCGCTTTTACTTCACCCGATATATCTTTATCCAATAGCACTATCGGGACTTCAACGTTTAATAACTGTCGCGCCTTAGCCAAGTTCTTTTTACGACCGGTATTCGCTGTCAAACCATAATGGCGAATACGATGAAAACCACTCGGTAACACGTGCAGTAAAAAACGTCGGATAAACTCATCTTTCGTCAACGTCATGACTCGGTGTCGATTTTGCTCCTTAACGCGGTAGTTCTTCCACTTAAAACTCACCGTTTGTTTATCCATAGCCACCAGTCGCGAGTTCGCAATAGCAACACGGTGGGTATAGCGAGATAAATAGGCCAATACTGCTTGAGGCCCCGAAAAAGGCCGCTTGGCATACACCACCCAGTCTATTTTTCGTTGATTGTTTAACCAGGCCAGAAAGGCTTTTCCCTCCATAATAGGTAAACAATCACCAAAGAACAGTAATTTATTCTGCTCATACGCTTCACGTAATCCTTCAAGGTATAACCGTCGAAACAAACGTGATAATACGCGTACAGGTAAGAAGAATCCCGCTTTACACGACACCCACTTTTCACCATCGGGTGATAAACCACCGCCAGGAATAATGCCATGCACATGCGGATGATGCGTCATGGCACTGCCCCACGTATGCAAGACAAACGTCACACCTAAGCGAGCACCTAAATGCTTGGTATCCGCCCCAATCGTTAACAACGTTTGAGCGGCCGCTTTGAGCAGCGCCCCATACATCACCGACTTATTGTAATAGGCTAAGTCACTGATAGGTTGCGGAAGCGTAAACACCACATGATAGTACTCGACAGGTAATAACTCTGTTTGTCGTGCAGCTAGCCAGCGTTTCGCTGCGCTCGCTTGGCACTTCGGGCAATGTCGATTGCGACATGAGTTATAGGCTATTTGATCATGCTCACACGCAGGGCAATGCAAAACATGACCTCCGAGCACTTCACTGCGGCAATGTTCAACGGCAGACATCACTTTGAGTTGCTCTAAACTGACATGACCCGCATGACTCTCACGCCAATGTTGGCCGTGTGCTCGGAAGACATCGGCCACTTCCAGTGTTGGACGAGGCATGAGCGGCTCAATGCTTTATCATTAATGAATCTAATGGGCTGATAACTTGTCTGAGTAAATCCGTGGCCACCTTTGTATAACGAGCCGTGGTATTCAGTTGAGCATGCCCCAGTAATACTTGGATCACGCGAATATCTACACCCGCTTCAAGTAAGTGCGTAGCAAAACTATGACGCAAAGTATGCATGGAGACATTTTTCTCAATATCCGCCGCATTAGCCGTTTGCTTACAGACGCGACTCAAGTGGCGAGCTGTCATGTGGTCGATAGGGTTCAAGCCTGGAAATAACCAACTACCTTCAAACATTTGGCCTTCATGGTTCGCAAAACGCCACCAACCCCGAAGATGTTCAACGAGAGCGGGTGATAACAGTGCATAGCGATCACGACTGCCTTTACCTTGCTCAACACGCAGGATCATACGTTCACTATCGATATCACTCACTTTTAAAGACACCACTTCACTGACACGTAATCCCGAGCCATAAGCGACGGCTAACGCGGCTTTGAATTTAGGATGCATAGTACAAGACATAAAGCGCTTAGCCTCTTCTAGACTCAATACCACAGGCAATTTACGGGCAACGGTCACGGGACAAACCCGTGCGATGACTTCCGGTTTATCGAGTGTTATTTTGAATAAGAACGTAAGTGCCGTTAGCGTGGCATTGACGGTGAGTCCAGAAACACCGTGAGTGACCATGAAAAGTTGGAACTCACGCAACTCTTCTTGGGTGGTGGTTTCAGGTGAGTGTTGTAAAAATTCACAGAATTTATTAACACCACGGAAATAAGAAATTTGTGTGCTAGTGGCTAGTTTACGAAGGATCATGTCTTCGTTAATACGCTGACGCAGTGGTGCTGAAAAGTATGGGCTGATGTTCATGAGTATTCTCCAAGCTAAGGTGAGACGACATGCCTCAAGACTTAGTTTAGGAATAAGTGAAGGTGTTAAAGGTGTTAAAGGGGTGAACGGTGCTTGCCAAACACACCATTACCGCGGAGCGGTTTAGTTCTTTGTGCGCTTTGCTGACGTTAGCTACTTGTTGTTCTTTAGGTCAACTGATAGCCATAAGCTGACATTAGCTTTTGAGTTACTAATGGCAGACAGAGCCTGAAACGATCATCACTCATGAGTCAAATCATATACGGTAAGTATCATATAGATACTGTTAGTCGTTTACCTTTGCTCATAAACACCTCTAGTTGAAGTTACAGTGTAACTTCTTGGGTGGCTGGTAAAAAAGGGGGAGTCCACACTACAAATATCACTTATGAATGAAGCCTGCTTCTTTCAAATTATTGAATAGCTCCTGATCATTTTCAAGTAACACTTTTCTCATTAGCTTACATGCCAATACAGCCTCTTTTCCCTTTAATGGGTTTCCATCTGGCTGCCTCATGGCATTCCCTAGGCAAAATTCTTCTGCACTTTCTATCTCAATCTCAATGTTTTTAACTTCCATCTCTTCATTGAAAGAGCGAACCTTCTCAGTAAAAGAACTAATCCCAGACGCGAGTTTTTCACAGGTCTCATAATAACCATTTTTTATTGATGACATTACTTTATTTCCTTATTAAATATTTCTATATGTTAATTGAATAAAAATAAATAACAACACCAGTATCTATATGTTTTTAACAGTTACCAACGGTAGAATTAGTTGCCATAAAAGCCGTATATAAAGGCAATGTTAAAAGTGCTTGTGTTGAAAGCTTCTTCCATTCAATGAAAGTTTAAACAGGTCAATATGAGCCGATCATGGATAGAAAAGCCATGCGCCAAAACATATTTGAATATATTCAAGTTGATTACAACAAGAATAGAATGCATAGTTCTCTTGGCTATTTAAGTCCTGAGAAATATGAATAATTAAATGTCGCTTAATAAAGTGTCCACCCTAGCTTGAACAGATTGATTAGGGGTTAGAAAACAGTACTCGATTACATATGTGTTGAAGTTACTGGAGTATCACAAAAGTTAGCTATCAATGTAGCAACCCGACACAATGAGTGATGGGTTAGCTGATGTTGTAGGCGAATTGCTTTTACCTATACCTATTGCACCTATTGGTTTAATAGGTGCTCATTTTGGATTACCTTTTTTATAAGTAGATATTATGGCTAGTTTATATCCGTCGCTAGAAAACATTGAACGATTAAAAGTACAGCCAACAGAAGGTGAGTACCATTTATTACATCATTTAAATGAACACCTTGATGACAGCTATGAAATATTTTTTAATCCTTTTTTAGATGGTGATAGGCCAGATTTTATTATAATCAAAGAAGGCGTAGCGATATTTGTCATAGAGGTTAAAGACTACGATTTAAAAAAATATAGTATTGATAGTTATAACAAATGGTCAGTTCAAAGTGCCCACGGTTCTTCTCGAATAGCGTCCCCTCAGTCACAAGCCTTTACTTACAAAAAGAATTTATACCAATTACATTTGCCAGCGTTAGGGTTAAGGCAGCTTACTAATCGTAACTTTTTTAATCTTGTTCTACCGCTAGTTTATATGCATAAAGCGACTAAACCTCAAGTCAATCAGTTTTATAGCCAGGCCGACGATGATCTGAGTAAACAATCGCAAGAGCTGTTCAAGCAACATAGCAATCAAAAACTCAATCACGATAGTTATAATAAACGCTCTGATGCTATTGTGAGGGCTAAACAACGGCTGTCTCGTGATAAGTCGATGATATATGCCAATGATCAACTTAATACCCTCATATCAAAAATTAAGAGCTTTAAGTCTCATGTGTTATTTGATGACCGTGTTTATGATGATCTAAAACGACGTTTAATGCCATGTGAACATGTGTTGAATCAAGGTAAGAAAATACCTCTGGATGACAAACAAACTAAGTTAGCAGTTAGTGATGTTGGTAAACAAAAGGTTAAGGGCGTTGCTGGTTGTGGTAAAACAGCTATTATCGCGCAACGAGCGGTTAATGCTCGTACTCGGCACCAAGAAAATGTACTGATCATCACTTATAATATAACGCTAAAAAATCTAATTAAAGATAGAATCAGTGATATTTTAGGATATAGAGATGGGAGTAACTTTGCTGTAACTAACTACCATCAGTTCTACAATTCTCAAATCAATGAAACAGGGCTAGATATAAGTGAATTAATAGATCGTTTTGGCTTCAAAGAACTTTATAAAAGAGACTGTTTTGAAGGCTATGATTTGCTACGTTACCAAACAATTTTAGTTGATGAAGTGCAGGATTTTAAGAATGAATGGGTCAAAATCATTAGAGATAACTTTCTAGCGGCTGATGGGGAAATGGTTCTTTTTGGTGATGAATCACAAAATATTTATGGGAGAGACAATGAACGCGCAGCGGTTATAGCTCAAGGATTTGGACGTTGGCAGAAATTAAAACGCTCTTATAGAACTAGTCTCAATTCACCACTCAACCAAGTTTTTAAGGACTATCAATCGAAGTATTTGATAGAAAAATATTCTGATTCTGAATTATTGGAAACGGCTCCAGCCCAACAAGGGCTTACGTTTGAGATTCTAGATTATCACTCATTTAGTCATAACTGGGAAAATCAATCATTTGAACTGATTCAAAAAACTATTAAGGCTAACAACTTTAACCCAAATGATGTGGTTATACTATCCTCCAAAATTTATTTTGTCCGTAAACTAGTTGAACAATTTCAAAATGTTGAAAAGGTTCATTGTATGTTTGAAACCTATCAAGAACTGCATGAGTTACTTTCAGTCTATGACTCCAATATTACTTTGGAATCGCTCAAATTTATGTCAGAAAACACGCTACAAAACACTCTTGAAAACTATGAAGGATTGCAAACTAAAATAGTGCAAGCAAGACGAACTAAGAAAAACCATTTCTATGCAAACAGCGGATTAATCAAGTTATCAACCGTTCATAGTTTTAAAGGTTTAGAGTCTAAAACCGTGTTCTACCTAATGGATCATGATGATACGCCCGAAATTGTATACACATCTATAACGCGATCTGTAGAGAACCTCATAATATTGGATATAAGTACGGGAAATCAATTTTCAGATTTTTTTAACAATAACATGAACAAATCCGTTTAAGTTGGCGAACTGTTTAATGAACACTTAAAACCCACTCCAACAACAATAATTTGATTGGTTTAAACAACAAGGTTCAGCGATGTATGTGGATACGACATTGACTACCAGCTAGTCACATGAACGTGATGACTACCACCAAGTAGTGCTAAAACAGAGTTTATTGTATCAAGTCCAAATTATATACTCTGAGCTACGGTTGGTTATAAGAGCAGGCACTCTATATTGAAAGGCTGACGGGTAATTGTACTAACCATGCTTTTGTTACGCATCAATCAAACTTTATGCTGTTAATCTTTCTAATTTTTTCATTGATAGCATCAACATCAAAGTCTGTATCCATGTTATCGTAGCGTTTGTAGGTCTTTATTTTATGCTCCTCGTTTTACGCCTTGCTCTTTCGAGTAGCCTCGTCAGTTAATTCCTTTATAAGTTCAAATAGTCCTAACTTGTAAGCTACCGCTAATAATATTAATAATACTGCTAATGCCATAATAAATTCCTCAATAGTTGTCTTGTTTTAATGAAAATGCTTTCTTATGACTTGGCTTCTGTCAAACAAAACGGTATAACCTCCTCGTCTGCATCCTTTTTCACCTTTTTTAACTTGGTATCCTAAACGCAGCCATTCGCCATACGAACAATATTGTCCCGAATCAATAACTTCGGTTTTATAGTTGTAGCGCGAAGGGTTAACTAACTTCGCTTGATGTTTTCTAGTTGGAACCCAAATTTTATTCTCAGTATTTTTAGGTACATCATTAAAGTTAAGTTCACTGATTTTTATTTCATTGAAGTCAGTATCAATAATATTTCCTGAATCAATATTCTTTTTATCAACAGTGCTTTCTTGCCCTTTTATTTTCCTTGCAAGCATATCACCAACACCCAATTCAACGAATGCAAGAATGGCGAAAGGCCCTGATATAAAAAACCAACCGATACTTATCAATACATACCAAATATAAGCATCATCCTGTTTATTTTTGGGGGTTATTGTCCCTATCACAAAACCAATAACGACAAATACTATAATGTAAAACGCCATTAGGACTTCCTTCCGTTACTTTAATTTTTAATTTTTAATTTTACAGCTTCAATACAGTTAAAATAGACGCCGCTTTATTTGTTCTTTTGTAAATTATTTTGTTATCAGCTTTTTTTCCTGCAATCTCAGCTATCTCCAGATCAAGCATTTCTTTTTTAAATTTACGTCCAAATGATCTAGGTGATCTCACATCTTCCCATCCTGCTTCGTCACCTTTGAATAAGTCTTTAAGCGTAAACTCATCTCCTTCTTTGAGATGTTCAGCACGCATAATTGCTCCCGTCAAAGTATTTCCTTCGAGCTTAAGATCGTCACTGATCTCATCCAATGAAGAATCGAGTTTATTAGCGATATGAAGTGATAAATCAATCATTTCTTTTTCCGCTTCTTTTAATAGCTTTAGAACCAATTCTTGAGGGAGAGAAATATTCAGGTTTAAGGTTGTTTGTTTTTTTGCTTTAAATGTTGTCATGTAGACTCCGTTTGCTTGATTTGATAACTGAACTATACATCTATAAATATAGAATGACAATAGAATAACGGTAGAAATATAATAAAACGACATAGAATGTATTTCTATGTCGGATAGGACACCTCTCGAATGTGGCTAGTTTTAATGTAGAGATACTGTAATACTGCACGAAAGACTTCTTTGGAATAGATAGTGAGTTATCAGATAAGGCACCTGATATGAAAAAAATAATAATTTTCATCTTATTAACCTTTGCCGTTAACGCTAAAGACTACGGTTCAGCAACTGTAAGTAAAATTATCAGTGTTAATGATGGCGACACTTTTAGAGCACCTATAACATTCTTAGTGTTAAGGTCGCAATGACGGATCACTTGTCGCTAAATAAGCCAAAGCTAACGTCCGCTTTCGTATCAAAGTTGTCATTAGGTGAGGTGGATTTGGTTCATGAAAACGTCCGCAATGTGGTAGCTACTGCCCTTTGAGCAGTCCGGTGCATGCACTTTGAATTTAACTTTAGAAACTCAATATTTCAATCACACCCTAACGGCTCTTTGGTGCGCTTTGAAGACGTAAGCCACAAATCTATTTGCCATATATTTTCTAATGCTTTTTTATTACATTACTGAGAAGTCTCAGTATTATTCAATAATGGTTAAAAATAACCATAAAACAAAAATTAAGAGTTTGAAATTAAAGAGTTTTACGGTAGATTATAAAGAAATCGAGTAGACGGTCATTACTGAGACGTCTACATAATATATTATTAGTTGCTCAAGGAAGATATGTCAAAGATTGGTCGTAATGATCCCTGTTGGTGTGGATCGGGAAATAAATATAAAAACTGTCACCTTATTAGAGCTAATGAGGTCTCACATTCTATCCGCCGTATTATTGCTGGTTTTAAAGAAAAAACAAACCATAAAGAATGTATGCACCCTGAAGCAAGTAAACAAAACTGTAGTAAAAAAATCATAAATGCTCATACAATCCAAAAAAAGGGCCCCCTCAAATTTATAGTTGATGACACCAATCATGTTTACAGTTTTGGCATGGATCAATATGGTAGAAATGAAATTTCAAAACTAGGCTGGCAAAAAGCTTCGACTTTTAAAGGTTTTTGCGGTAAGCATGACAAAGAGTTATTTTCCGTTATCGAAGATGTGCCATACAATAATGGACAAGATCAGAACTTTATTGCAGGTTATAGGGCGTATGCCTTAGAGTATTTCAAAAAAATTAGTATGATTAAAGCAGTGCCGTTCATGAGAGATAATATAGATCGTGGAATGACATACGAAGATCAAGTTGTATTTCAACAGAACTTGCATGCGATGAAACTCGGATTTTTTAAAGGTATAGATGACTTTAAAACGTCTCTCGATATATTTACTGGGAGTTACAAATTACAACAGTTTGATGATTTTGAAAGTGTCGCAATATATTTTACAGGCGAGTTAAATTTAGTAGTTTCAGGGTGTTTTACTCCTGAATTTACGATAGAAGGTGAAGAAATTCAATCGCTCGATCTTGATGCTGTTTTTGTCGAAAACATTGCTATTAATACACTATCAACAGAGAACGGCTTTGCGATAGTTTTTTCATGGCCTAGTCAATTTACCAAGTGCGCAATATTTATAGATTCTCTTCTGAATATAGAGCATCAATTATTACCTAGTAGATTGGTGGAGCTTATATTTAGTTATATTGAGAATAGCTACTTCTCTATGGACTGGTTAAATGGTTTAGACAATGAAAAAAGGGTAACTATTGAATCTATGGCTAGAAAACCTGTACAGTATGGTGAATCTGTTGAATTTACTAATAATGAGTATACTAACTGGCAAGTCACAGGCGTTCAACGCAACTAACAAGTCACTTAAAAGCACAAATAACAGTTGGTTTTTTCTCCTTTGTCGATAATTTTAGCCAAGTATTTTACGCCAATTAGCAACGCTATAATCAATACAAAATCTAATCCGAAGCATTGTTTAGCGTTTAATCTCTAATGTCCTCTGTGTGGTATAAGTAGACCTAATTATCACATCTAAGCCTATTTATAGGTGATTACTCAGCTTATTAAATTAACTCTATATTCTAGGGTTATCTGTATCTTTATTTAATAAACGGCCCTGTTACAGAGTTTAATCACTCAGGACAAAATTCAGAAATAAACTGGAAGCCACAGTTCTTGCCTTTGTGCTTGCCTTTCAGAAAGATACTGGTAATATTTACAGTGTAGTGCGTTTGGCACCTTATTGAGATTGAGAAAATGACTTTTACCTTAGAGCAACAGCAGTTGCTATCGACTTGGTTGCCTGTACTGGCTTTTGTGGTGTTGGCCTTGCTATTAATACTGGTGCTAGTGCGGTTAGCAAAGCAAGAAAAACGTTTACAAGTGCATAATATTGAATTGTTTAGTCAGTTAGCAAAACAAACTGAGCAACAATTTTTGCAGCAGCTTAGCCAATTACAAGAAAAGCAGCAATTGCAGTTAGCTAATAGCTTTGAGCAGCAAATGGCTGATTTACGGATTAAATTATTGAGGCAATTTAATGAGCTGCAAGCGCAATTAAATCAAAATCAAAATCAGTCACTCGATCAACTTATTAAACATTTAAATGCCACGGCCTTTAGCAATAGGGAGGAGTTGTCGAAAACATTAGCGCAAAGCAGCGATCAAATGACCAAGCGTATTGATGCTTTAACGGACTCTACCGATAAACGTTTACAAGAGATCAGTGGTCAGGTCGAAAGGCGTCTGAGCGAAGGCTTTGAAAAAACCACTAAAACCTTTAGTGATATCTTACAGCGTTTGGCATTAATAGATGATGCTCAGAAGAAAATTACCGAGTTATCTACCAACGTGGTCAGCTTACAAGCCATACTTAATGATAAGCGCTCACGAGGGGCCTTTGGCGAAGTGCAATTAAATAGCCTGATCAGAAATGTGCTACCAGAGCAAAGCTTTAAACTGCAGCATACCTTATCAAACGGAAAAATAGCCGATTGTATACTGTTTTTACCTAAACCGACCGGTAATGTTGTAGTAGATTCAAAATTTCCCTTAGAAAATTACCGTAAAATGATGGACTTTGAAGCCCCTGAATCTGAGAGGAAATCAGCTATGCGTCAGTTCAAAATCGATATTAAAAAACATATTAATGATATTAGTGATAAGTACCTCATTGATAACGAAACTGCCGACGGCGCTATTATGTTTATTCCAGCGGAAGCTGTTTTTGCTGAGATCCATGGGCATCAAAGTGACTTAGTTGAATATGCTCATAGGAAACGTGTTTGGTTGGCATCACCCACCACCTTGATGGCGATATTAACAACCGCGCGCTCGGTCCTTAAAGATGAAGCGACTCGTCAGCAAATCCATATCATTCAGGCACATTTGTCTGACTTAGCACAAGACTTTAATCGCTTTAAAGGCCGTTTTGCTAACCTTGCCAAACATATAGACCAAGCGGCAACCGATGTTAAACAAATTCATACCTCGGCAGATAAAATATCAATACGTTTTGAGAAAATAGAGCAAGTGGACTTGACTGAGGAAGATGTGGCGTTACTGGATAAATAAAGTTGGTGGTGGCGGAGAGTAGCTTAACATCAAATGCCAACAGCCTCTTTACGGCTAAAAGGTTGTGCCCATTTAGTTGTTCAGCTATTAAGATGACAGGTCATTGATAAGGTCATTATGGTCTGCTGTTTTTATATCACGTCAGCAATCTTCAGAGCCTACGGGTGGTAAGCAGGCTCTGGTTAATTAGCGAGTTGTTTAACTAAGGGTTTTAAAAGGCCACATTAACAAAGACGACCAATAACAATGCTGGGCAAATAAAGCGTAAGTAAAAACCAAGCAGTCTTAATGATTTATCTTGCGCTAATGTTGCTATGTCGGTTAGTTGATTACCACGCTTCCACAACCATCCTATAACAATGAAATAAAACAGCGACATCAGTGGTTGCAGCACAGTAGTGAGTAATTGGATGACTAAAGCAAAGAGTTGCTCAAAAAAGGCAATAAGTAACATGCTGGCAACTAAAACTAATCCAGATACTAACCAGGTAGCATTTTTTCGTGTCATGGCTTTATCTTCAATTAAATAAGCCACAGGGACTTCTGTTGACGAAATGGTTGAGGTGAGGGCAGCAATTGAAAGCAGCGCAAAAAAAGCAAAAGAGACAATTAAACCGACAGTGCCCATGGAGCTAAACAGGGTTGGCAGAATGTTAAAAATAAGCTGACCTTCACCAATTAAATGACCGTCAATAAATACTTCTTGTCCTGCATGTTGGGCAACAAAAAGTGCTGGGATAATAAGTAAGCCGGCGATAAAAGCAATAAAGGTATCAAGTAAGGTTATCGAAAGTACTAACTTGCCAACACTCTCTCCTTTAGGCATATACGAGCCATAAGCCATCATGGCACCAACACCTATGGCCAGTGAGAAAAATGCTTGTCCCATGGCTGAAATAATAAGTTTGGGCTCGGTCACTTGTGAAAAATCAGGGACTAAATAAAGCGTTAATCCTTCCATAGCGCCATCTTGTTGCAGGATATAAATAACTAAACCACCTAGCATAACGAGTAACATTGGCATTAAGCGTGCCGACCAACGTTCAATGCCGCTGTGCACACCTTGGTGTACTATGGCTGCGCCAAGTACGATGAAAATAGGGGTGAAAATAACGTTGCGCCAGGTGCTTGACGTGGATAACCATTGCGATAATGACATTAAACCAACTAATTCAGCCAAAGATGCCAGCGCATGAGCCAACATCCAACCTGCCACTATGGTATAAAAACTTAACATCATCATGGCGCCAATAATGCCAATAATGCCGGCGATATGACCGAGTTTTTTAAAGCGTTTACCACAAGCCGATGCTAATGCGGCTACAGGGTTCGTTTGTGCTTGATTGCCGATGTAAACTTCTGCATAAAGAGCCGGCAGGGCGAGTAAAAAAGTTACAATTAAGTAGACTACTAAAAAGGCGCCACCACCGTTATTTGCCACTTGTGTGGGAAATCCCCAAATATTGCCTAACCCTATGGCAGCACCTGCTGCAGCTAAAACAAAACCAAGACGAGAATGAAAGGAATCACGGGAAGAAACGGTGGTCATAGAGAGATAGTTAATCGTTAATATTAGTTGCGCAAAGCTTACCGAGTTAACACGCTTAGGGGAAGTGTTATTCATGGCTTTTGTTACCTTTTTGTCATCAATATACCCTTGGAACTTATGATATAATGCCGCCATTTTGTAAATAGTAATGATTGAAGAGCGAGTTATGTTAAAACATGAAATTATCCCGGTAACGCCTTTTGAGCAAAACTGTACGCTATTTTGGTGCAGTGAAACCCAACAGGCTGCGGTAGTTGATCCCGGTGGTGATATTGACAAAATCAAAGCGGCTATCACTAAACATGGCTTAACGTTAGCAAAAATATTAATTACTCATGCTCATCTTGACCATGCCGGTGCGACCCACGCCTTAGCGATAGATTATGATGTTATTATTGAAGGTCCACATAAAGAAGATCAGTTTTGGATAGATGCTCTCGAACAGCAAAAGCAAATGTTTGGTGAGGCATTTAACTATGCAGAAAAATTCACACCTACGCGTTTTTTACAACAAAACGATAGCGTAAGTTTTGGCAATATTACCTTAGAAGTTTATTTTTGCCCCGGTCATACCCCAGGTCATATAGTGTTTTTTCATCGAGAGTCAAAACTTGCCCAAGTGGGTGATGTTTTATTTAGCGGTTCCATTGGCCGTACTGATTTTCCCCGTGGCGATCACGCCACCTTAATTCATTCTATTCGTAACACTCTTTTTCCCCTCGGAGATGATGTGCGATTTATTCCGGGTCATGGCCCAATGAGCACTTTTGGACAAGAGCGTCGCAGCAATCAGCATGTCAGTGATGCTGTGATGGGCGTGAGTAAATGAGTCGTTTGATCTTAAGTGCTCAGCGCCAATTAAGTAACATAGACGATAGTAAAATTTTTCAAGGCATTGTTATTGCCGTTATTTTATTATCCGCGTTATTGATTGGCGCTAAAACTCATAACTTGTCCGCTAATGCTATTGCAGTATTATTACTTATGGATGTAGCGGTTACGGTGTTTTTTGCCATAGAATTATCTATTCGTTTTTTTGCTTGCCCTGAAAAAAAATACTTTTTCAAAAGTGGCTGGAATATTTTTGATACTGTCATTGTCATTGGTAGCCTAGTGCCATCGGGCGGGTCAGGGATTTTATTGGCTCGTTTATTAAGGGTGTTTCGTGTTTTACGCTTAATATCTATAGTGCCAGAGCTGCGTTTGTTGATTAATGCCTTACTTAAAGCCATACCTCGTATGGGCTATATCGCGCTACTGATGTTTGTTATCTTCTACATTTACGCTGCCGTAGGTAGTATGTTTTTCCATGAAATTAATGAAGTATTATGGGGCGATGTATCTATTTCAATGTTGACCTTATTTCGTATCGCCACCTTTGAAGATTGGACCGATGTGATGTACGAAACAATGATTGTGTATCCATTAAGTTGGATTTACTATTTGACCTTTATTTTCTTAACCGCTTTTATCTTTTTAAATATGATGGTAGGTACGGTATTAGAAGTGATGAGCCAAGAGCATGAAAAATTTCGTGCTGAGCAACACGGTGAAAGTGCAGAAGGTGGTGAACCAGCAAGTCGTGCGCAAATAGATAACTTAGAAAAACAGTTGCAAGAAATTAAAGTGCTTTTACTTGAAAATAAGTAGCTGAAAGAACGTAATTTAAAAATAAGCCAGTTGAGAGAAAAGAGGCCGATACTCGTTTGAGTATCGGCCTCTTTGGGTTTATTGAGTCGTATGTTGGCACTGTTTATTGAGATTTTTTAAACTGAGTAATAATACGGTCAAGGTGATTGGCGAAGTTTTGTCTATCGGTTTGATTTAATGCCGGTGGCCCACCAGTGTGCACACCACTAGCACGCATAGTGTCCATAAAATCACGAATATTGAGCCGTGATTTAATATTCTCTTTGGTAAAAAGTTCGCCGCGGGGGCTAAGGGCAATACCAGACTTTGTTATTACTTCATCCGCCAGTGGAATATCACTGGTAATAACCAAGTCATGGGGCTCAACACGTTTAACGATCTCATCGTCAGCAATATCAAAGCCACTGCTTACCTGTATAAATTTGATAAAAGGTGATGGCGGTATTCGAATATTATGGTTTGCTATCAAGGTCGTGGCTATTTTGGCTCTATCAGCGGCTTTAAATAAAATATCTTTAATTACCACTGGACAGGCATCAGCATCCACCCAAATTTTCATGTTTTTCCTTAGCATAGTGTAATTGATGTTTGTGCTGCTATGATAGCGTATTCACTGGTCAATAAAAAATGGGCTAATCAACGCTTGATAGCGCAGGACGTCGAAAAATGGTATACCCACATTACCAACAAATATGGCAAACAGTGCAGTTAATTCCTCATGGCCGAGTTGCTTGTTATGGACAAATTGCTGATTTGGCCGGGTTGCCTGGTCGTGCTCGTCTGGTGGGTAAAGCGTTAGGTAAGGTGCCAAAAGAGGGATGGCAAGGGCGACGTGTGCCATGGTTTCGAGTTATTAATTCACAAGGAAAAATATCTTTTCCGCTCGGCAGTGAATATTTTGTTAAGCAAAAGCAGCATTTACAAGATGAACAGATAGTGGTGCTTGGTAGCCGAGTACAGCTAAACGATTTTCAATGGCAACCAGATTTAGCAGAAATATTGTTTTCACTGGAGTTTTAATAGGTGTGGGCAGACATTTAACTTGCTTCATTAAAACAAAAAAGCCCAGTCAAAGACTGGGCAAAAACAAAGGGAGAAACAGTTAAGAATTAAGCGTTACTAGGTAATAAGCTTTTGCCGTTAATGGCTATCTTACGAGGTTTTAATGCTTCAGGAACCTCTCTTTCTAAATCAACGTGCAGCAAGCCGTTTTCCATAAAGGCACCAATAACTTTTACGTGCTCGCCAAGTTGGAACTTTCGCTCAAAATTGCGTTCGGCAATGCCTTGGTGGAGAAACTGTCGGGGAGTTTTACCTGCCTCAACTTTTGGTTTATCTCTGACTTGCTTGGTGCCAACAATCGTTAAGCTACTTTCTTTTGATTCGATATCAATATCGTCTTCGCTAAACCCAGCTACAGCCATGGTAATGCGGTATTGATCTTCCGCTAATAACTCGATGTTAAAAGGCGGGTATGATGATTGTTTGTCAGCTCGTGAGGCTTTATCGATTAAACCAGCTAAGTGGTCAAAGCCAATAAAAGAGCGGTATAGTGGACTGAAATCGGTAGAGTTACGCATAATAAGTTATCCTAATATATAGCAATAAAATGATTATTATTTTCAATGTTGGCGTTCAGCTATTGAGCAACTCACTAGCAAAGCAATATTGCCTAGTAAATTACTGCGCGAATACGCGGGTCATTTTAAATAATGCTGCCTTTCACAATGAACAGGCAATTTCTTGGTGTAGCCCCTTGCGGCGACTACACAATTAGAGATGGGATTGTTTATTTGTTTTTCAAGAATATAATTGCAATAAGTTAGAGTTTAATTGTTAGTTCTTTGTTTTTATTGGTGTTTTAAGTTGATTATTTTTCTGTTTTTTTAGCTGCTTCTTTAGCTGCTACGGCATTAACAACAATAACGGGGGCCGTATATCTTACCTTTGCTAACGCTTTATCATAATTAGGCTGCTGTGATATGTTGGCAACAAGCTCTTTGTAAACAATCTTGCCTTGATTATCAATGACGAATATCGCTCGGGTAAGCAAGCCCATATCTTTAATTAATAGACCATAGTTAGTACCAAACTCACGCCACACTGAATCTGATAGTACTTTAATACTATCGATTTTTTCAACATCACAAAAACGCTTTTGGGCAAATGGCAGATCATTACTGATAGTTAAAACAGTGATGTTTTTAGGTAACTTGGCCGCTTCTTCATTAAAACGTTTGGTTTGAATAGAGCAAACGCCCGTATCTAAACTAGGTACAACAGAAATAAGTAAGGTTTGCCCTTGGAAGTCTTTCAGTGATACTGGCGCGAAGTTTTTATCAACCACTGTAAACGGCGGCGCTTGTTCGCCAACCTTAACTTGTTGCCCTAAAAGGGTGACATATTTGTCGCCAGCTTTAACCAGATTATTGCTTTGTTTTAGCTTATCCAGATCAAAAGAGTAAGCCTGACAGTTAAAAGCCAGGGTAAAACTGGCGATAAAGAAAGCACATAAGGTGATGTTTGAAGTAGGAAATTTCATGAAGTATTGAAAATAATGGTTAAGGTGAACCGATATTAGCCGTTTAGCGATAAAAGTTCTATAAATAGAACTTTATCATTGTGTTTTATATTGGATACTCTATGGTTATCAATAGAGGCTAGAGATGTTTTTACCCGGCCGTTGTTATCGTTTATGTAAGGCCCAAGATTAATATGACCACTAAATTATTAATTTGTGATGATTCTAATATGGCGCGAAAACAGGTGGCGCGTTCATTACCCGATGGTTGGGATGTAGAAATAAGTTTTGCGGCCAATGGTTTAGAATGTATTGAGGCGATAAAGGCAGGCAAAGGCGATGTGCTTTTACTTGATCTTAATATGCCAGAGATGGATGGTTATCAAGTGCTTGAAACCATTTTAGCAGAAGATTTACCCACACTTACCATAGTGATATCGGGTGATATTCAACCCGAAGCTCATCAACGTGTTACTCGTTTAGGTGCGCTAGATTTTATTCAAAAACCCGTTAATAAAGATATTCTTACCAAGGTATTATCGTCTTATGGCGTGTTCTCAAAGGAAGTCGCTACCACTGAGCCAGCAGCAGCGATAAAAGTTGCGCCGATTAAACTTCCTGTGGCAGAATTTGATAGCCAGGAAGATCGCCTTTCTAGCCAGCTTGATGTCTCTACCGTTGACAGTACCCCTTTGACTGCTGAACCAGAGATGACTTTATCGGCTGAAATGCGTGATTGTTATCAAGAACTCGCCAATGTTGCTATGGGGCGGGCGGGTGATTTACTGGCACGTTTACTCAATGTTTTTGTGGTGTTACCGATTCCGAATGTTAACTTCATTGAAGTGAGTGAACTTCGCATGGCGTTAAAAGATATTGAAAATCATGAAAGTACTTCAGGTATTTGCCAAGGTTTTATTAGCGCAGGTATTTCAGGAGAGGCTTTATTAATTCTAAATGATTCAAGCTTTAAAGATGTCGCCTCACTGATGAACTATCAATATGATGCTGATATGGGCACTGAATTAGAGTTATTAATGGATTTGGCTAATGTACTTATTGGTGCTTGCTTAAAAGGGGTGGCAGAGCAACTTGATATCCAGTTCAGCCAAGGACATCCTGAGGTATTGGGGCAACATAGAAAAATATCTGATTTAATTGCTAATAATGCCAATAAATGGAAAAGAACCTTAGCCATTGAAATAAGCTATGGCATAGAAAACTACCCAATTAAGTGTGATTTGTTGTTGCTTTTCACTGAAAAATCAATGAAAACACTTAACAATAAGTTGGCTTATTTGATGGATTAATTACTGAGTTAATCGCAGTTAATACATTAGCTTGTTGTTATTAACAAGTGACACAAGTTCGCGCTGGAAAGTGATGACAGGAATGGTTTATGACGTTAGAAAAATCACAATTACATGAACTGCATTGGATAATGGAAATGTTGCACAACATCGACGTTGGTCTCGTTGTGCTCGATAAAGAGTTCACTATACAAATATTTAATGGTTTTATGGAAAATCATAGCGGTTTATTTCCCCGTGAGGTAAAAGGTAAGCTGATATTTGATCTGTTTCCAGAGATACCTAGAGAGTGGTTTACCCGTAAAGCTGAATCAGTCTTTTTACTGAAAAATAAAGCCTTTACTATATGGGAGCAAAGACCTTACTTGTTCAAGTTCGATAGTTATCGTCCGGTAACGGGTAGTGAAGAATTTATGTATCAAAATACTACTTTTATTCCGCTGCTCTCTGCAACGGGTGAAGTAAGCCATTTATGTTTAATTGTTTATGATGTCACCGATACAGCGGTGCATAAACTAAGCTTGAAAAAAGCTAATGCAGAATTAGCCCTATTAAGTCAAACCGATGGCTTAACCCAATTATTTAATCGTAGCCACTGGGAGCAATGTTTATTAGCCGAGCATAAGCGCTGGAGTCGTAGCCAGAACCCAAGTTCTTTAGTGATGATTGATATTGACCATTTTAAGAATATTAACGATAGTTATGGTCATGTTGTTGGTGATAAAGTCATTCGTCACATTTCCGGCTTAATTCGCCATCATGTCAGGGAAACCGATGTTTGTGGTCGTTATGGTGGTGAGGAATTCGCTATTTTATTGTCGGATACTAATCTTGAAAATGCCTTCATTTTTGCTGAACGACTGCGTAAAGAGGTCAGTGAGGCTATTGTCACTTATAACGATATCAATGTTAAGTACACCATTAGTATGGGCATAGCTGAAGTTGATGAAAGTATTGAAACCCATGAAGTATGGATTGAATGCGCCGATGCTGCCTTGTATCGTTCCAAAGAAACGGGTCGTAATAAAACGTCTCTACACCCCAAGCAAACAAAGTGATTTATAGAACAGTGGCTGTTCAGGCCACTTTTTATTGACTGTTAAAACTTAAAAAGTTTCAACAAAACCAATGGCATGAATACCATCAAAAACAATATTAAATTCGGCCATTGGCTGTATGGCGTATAACCACTGACCAACTCAATCTTACCTCTAAGTACCACTTCTACGAATTGTGGTGCTATGGCAGTAATTTCACCCAAATGATTAACAATGCCGGTAACACCATTATTTGTTGAGCGTATTAAGGGCCGGCCAAATTCTAACGCGCGCATTCGGGCAATTTCAAAATGCTGATGTGGACCATGAGAGTCGCCAAACCAGGCATCATTACTGACGGTCAGTAGCAATTCTGTTTTATCGGTAAAATTGGCGGCTACCTGGAGTGGGAAAGCAACCTCGAAGCAGTTTAGCGGTAAAATATGAAAATTATTGGCCACTAAATTTGCTTGGACATAATTACCTGCGGTGAAGGACGACATAGGTAAGTTAAATAAGGGGGCTAGAGGACGCAACCATTCTTGAAAGGGAATAAATTCACCAATGGGTAGTAAGTGGCTTTTATAATACCTATTGCTGTGATTGTAATAATAGCCTTGTTCATCCTCTGTGGTTTTCTTACCTAAAACCAATAAGGCATTATAATACTCTTTACTTTCAAAGTTATAATTAATTATCCCGGTAATAACAGCGCTGTTATTTAAAATGGCTGAACGGTTCACTGTGCTTAAAAAGTCCTGAACTGCTGGCTCCAGTGCCGGAATAGCTGATTCAGGCCAAACAATTAAGTCGGCATCATAGTTTACCCGTGTTAAGTCGAGGTATTTAAGCATCGTTGGCCATTCTTGCTCGGGTTGCCATTTGATCGACTGGGCAATATTACCTTGGATAAGGGCAACTTTAGCGCTTTTTCCCGTTAACTCAGTCCAACTAACCAGACTTAAAGCCACACTAGTAACAAGAATACTTGCTGCTAAAGCCATAGGGAATATTAAGTCTTTGCTAGATATGTGTGTATTAGTGTCTTGGTTCTTATTTTTAAATAAGGCCGACAAGATATTATATATTTTGACCCAGGAAATGTTTACTAACAGGATAATAGCCGTTAGCCCGACTTCACCAATAACCGGGGCAAAGTTAGCTAAGGGGCTGTCAATTTGACTATAGCCAAGTGATAGCCAAGGAAATCCGGTCAGCACTACTGAACGTAAATATTCACAAAAAAGCCAAATAGAGGGTAATAACCACAAGTTAACTTGTTTGTTTTTAGATAAAAGAGCGGTTAAATAGCCGGCAAGTGCCGGAAATAGTGCGAGGTAGGAACATAAAGCTAGCATTAACAGTAAAGACACTATCAGTGGCAAACCACCAAATTGATCAATACTGACATGGACCCAGCTAATACCACTACTAAACCAACCAAAGGCAAACAGAGCCATTTTTTTAGCGGCTAGTTTAGGCGAAGCATGGCTGACTTGGTGTAGTATTATGCTAGGTAAAATTAATGCTAGCCACCAATAGGAAAATGGCGCATAAGCAAACACCAAGAAAAAGCCACTAAAAAAGCACAGCCAATTTTGTTTGTTTGTGAGTTTGCTTAATATCGCTGAAAAAATAACGCCCTTGGTGATATTAGTCACTCATTCTACCGTTAATTTCATGACCTTTGTCAACACTGACTTGTAGCACTTGTATGCGTCTATTATCAGCAGCCAGTACTTTAAATTCAAAATTCCCTATGTTTATAAGTTCATCTTTTTGTGGCAAGTGGTTAAACTGACGTAAAACAATGCCGCCAATGGTAACCGCATCGCTTTCATTAAAGTTGCAATTAAAGTAGTGATTAAAGTTACTCAGCTCAGTAAGCGCTTTTACTAAGTAGACATTGCCGGCTAATCTCTTGATTTCGTCTTCGTTTTCATCATCGGTTTCATCTTCTATTTCACCGACAATTTGTTCTAAAATATCTTCAATGGTGATAACACCTGAAACACCGCCATACTCATCAACAACAATAGCCATATGATAGCGATTAGAACGAAACTCTTTTAATAAGGGTTCAACTTTTTTACTTTCGGGGATAATAATGGCAGGGCGAATGATATCCCTTAGGCTAAAATCATCCTTTTGAGAGCTAAAACCAAAGGCGAGTAGATCTTTTGCTAATAAAATACCCTCAATGTGATCAATATTTTCATTAACAACGGGAAAACGTGAATGACCAGACTCTAGGATAATAGGCAGGAATTCGTCAAGACTATGGTTAATATCGATAGTAACCATTTGCGAGCGTGGGATCATTATTTCTCGAACGCGCAATTTAGAAACGTCTAAAACACCTTTGAGCATTTGTTTAGTTTCAGGATTGATCAAGTCTATTTCTTGCGCATTATCTAATGCATCTACCAATTGATTTTTGTTTTTCGGCTCAGGTATTAGTATTTGCATAACTTTATGAAAAAAAGACTTATTGGCTGAACCGGTTCTAGAGTGGGGGGTGTCATCGCTCATAGAGCTATTATTCTTCCTTTATTATGTTATTGAAAATGTTATTTGTTAACCCATGTTAACTGCCAGTGAAATCCTGCATATCACAGGGGTACGGCTATCAATAAGGGTTGCTAATGCCTAATTTCGCTAAAATGGCAATCTCGATAGTTTCCATTTCAACAGCATCACTGTCACTTATATGATCAAAACCAACTAAATGCAAGCAACCATGTATAACAAGATGTGCCCAATGATCAAAGAGGGCTTTGTTTTGTGCTTGTGCTTCTAGCTTCATGACTTCTATGCAAATAATTAAGTCGCCTAATAAGTTAAGCTCTATGCCGTCAGGTACCTCAAAAGGAAAAGATAACACATTCGTTGCTTTATCTTGGCCTCTATATTGACTATTTAGTTGCTGGCTTTCGTCACTATTAACTAAGCGAATGGTGAGTTCAAATTCCTGCTCTGGCTTACTAGTGACTTCTGCCAAAGCCGTATCAACCCATAGTTGAAATTGCGCTTTAGTGGGTAATTCGGTTGCTTTACAAGCAATTTGTAGATCGATGACATGAGCCATTAGCTTAGCGTGCTCTTATCATTATTTTTTTGTTGTGCTTGCTTTTTTTGTTGTTTTTCTCGGTTTGTTTTTTGTTCATGATTATCATAAGCGTCAACAATTCTGGCGACAACGGGATGGCGAACAACATCCTTAGACTGAAAGAAATTGAAACTAATGCCCGGGATATCTTGCAGCACTTCAATACCATGGCGAAGCCCTGACATTTGATGACGAGGTAAGTCAACTTGGGTTATATCACCGGTGATCACAGCACGAGAATTAAAGCCAATACGGGTTAAAAACATCTTCATTTGTTCAACCGTAGTATTTTGACTTTCATCTAATATGATGAAGGCATCATTCAAGGTTCTGCCACGCATATAAGCAAGTGGCGCAACTTCAATGACTTTGCGTTCGATAAGTTTCTCGACCCTTTCAAAGCCAAGCATTTCAAAAAGCGCGTCATAAAGTGGCCTTAAATAAGGGTCTATTTTTTGTGATAAATCGCCGGGTAAAAAACCTAGCTTTTCCCCCGCTTCTACTGCTGGTCTGGTCAGTATAATACGACGCACTTCTTGGCGCTCTAATGCCTCTATCGCACAGGCGACAGCTAAATAGGTTTTACCTGTACCCGCCACACCGACACCAAAGCTGATATCGTTTGTCCTTATATTTTGTACATAGGATTGTTGGTTACCATTACGCGGTTTTACGACACCACGTTTGGTTTTTATAGTGACGATATCATCGTATTTTTTATCTAATTGATTACCTAACTCTGAGGCTATTTGACTGTTTGCTTGTGGCTGTTCTTGCTCAAGACAGCCAGACTCTAAAATAGCTAAATGCACCATTTCAGGGGAGATTATCTTACTTTTTCCCTTAACTTCTTGGCTTTCAAGATATAGCTCTGTTAAAACTTTAACCACTGCTTGGCAATTTGACGGCTTACCCATGATAGTAAACTCTTGGCCTCGGTAACTTATTTCTACGCCTAGACGGCGTTCGATAGTCTTTAAGTTATCGTCCATAGGG
The DNA here is from genome assembly GCF_001444365.1 of Colwellia sp. MT41. Lineage (NCBI taxonomy): Bacteria > Pseudomonadati > Pseudomonadota > Gammaproteobacteria > Alteromonadales > Colwelliaceae > Colwellia > Colwellia sp. MT41. The sequence goes on along the minus strand of NZ_CP013145.1, from coordinate 2,842,877 downwards.
CCACATAAGTTTGCCTGCCTATGGTTGTCTACAGGCGTTAAACTGAAAACTTTTCGGGTTAACTTAAGTGACTTAGTCGTTGATGTGGTCAAATTCATTTCCGCTTTGTTAAATTAAAGTGCTTAATACTGCCCAAAGGGCTGCTATGGGGTAAAAGTACTTACACCTATATCGTCAAGGTTACTTGGCGTGGCCGTGTGGTGATTATTGGCTAAAATATCTGCTGGTGAATGGGCAATGCGCATACCCATGTCTTTTTCTTCTCTTACTAATTCGCCGCGTAAAGAGTTGGCAACTACATCAGTAATTTTGATATCGACAAATTGGCCAATAACGGTATGTGGGGCAACAAAGTTAACCGTACGGTTATTTTCTGTTTTACCCCGTAATTCCATTGGGTTTTTCCTCGAAGGGCCTTCAACGAGAACGCGCTGCTCGGTATTTAACATTTGTCTGGCAATTCGTAATGCTTGTTGGGTAATACGGTCTTGTAACAGCTTTAAGCGTTTTTTCTTGGTTTCATCGCTAATATTATCGGGTAAATCGGCTGCCGGTGTACCAGGGCGAGCACTGTAGATAAAGCTGAAGCTTAAATCAAAATCAATGGCCTTAATTAAGTCCATTGTTGCCATAAAGTCTTCATCGGTTTCACCAGGAAAACCGATAATAAAGTCAGACGACATGCTCAAGTCAGGGCGAACTTTCTTCAAACGGCGAATTTTAGACTTATATTCAAGCACAGTATGACCACGTTTCATTTGCGTTAGAATGCGATCGGAGCCACTTTGTACCGGCAGATGTAGGTGGTTTACTAGTTCAGGTACATCAGCATAAACTTCGATAAGATCATCAGTAAATTCAACTGGATGTGAGGTGGTATAACGAATACGATCGATGCCATCTATGGTAGCGACCAAACGTAGCAGATCAGCAAAGCGACAAATGCTGCCATCGTGGGTTGGACCACGATAAGCATTAACATTTTGACCCAGTAGGTTTACTTCACGTACGCCTTGCTTAGCAAGTTGGGCAATTTCATAGAGCACATCATCAAGGGGACGGCTAACTTCTTCACCACGGGTGTAGGGCACTACGCAGAAAGTACAATATTTACTACAACCTTCCATAATAGAAACAAAAGCACTGGCACCATCAGCTTTAGGCTCAGGTAGGCGATCAAACTTTTCAATCTCTGGAAAGCTGACATCAACAACCGGACTCTTTGTCTTCTGTACTTGATTAATCATTTCAGGTAAGCGGTGTAGGGTTTGCGGACCAAAAATCATATCGACAAAAGGTGCACGTTTACGTATAGCATCACCTTCTTGTGAGGCAACACAGCCACCAACACCAATAAGTAAATCAGGCTTAGTCTCTTTTAAACGTTTCCAACGACCTAATTGATGAAAGACTTTCTCTTGTGCTTTTTCGCGTATAGAGCAAGTATTAAGCAAAATAACATCGGCTTGTTCCGCTTCATCAACCAAGGTATAACCATGGGTTGAGTCCAACAATTCTGCCATCTTTTGCGAGTCATACTCGTTCATCTGACAGCCCCAAGTTTTGATATATAGCTTCTTACTCATTACTTCACTCTTCACACACAAATTTCACTGGAATTTACCTAAGCAAAGCCAGTAAAGATAAAAGGAGGCATATTTTATACCAATTAAGGACTAATTTCGAATGAATAAGGCAACTAGTTGTAAATGTCTGTATTTTTTTTGCTAGCTGGGTAAATTATAAACTAATTTAAGGCCATTAATGGCACGCTAATTACCAACTGACTACTGCCGTCATCATTAGCAAAAATATTAAGTGACGCTTGATGTTTAGTGGTGATCTGACGAATAGTATAGCTAGCGAGGTCAAAGTTAATTTTACTATTAAGTTGGCTAAAAGAGTTTTTATCGCTATTAACAGTAAGCCATAATTTTTGTTTAACCTCTTTTAAGCTCAGACTGAAATTTTGTGCTTCACTCTTGAATATAGCTGACATAATGGCTTCAAATATCACTTTGTATATATCGGCCCTTAGTTCATATTTAAGCTTATCCACCTTATCATCTAAGGTGAAGTGCAATTTAACTTCGTACTTGCTCTGGACATAGTCCGCTAAAAAGGGAATTGCCAGGGCTAAGGTTTTTCCGGCAAGGTTGTCAGGCTCTTGGCTATTAATGTTATCTTTAAGTACTAATATACTCTTCTCAATGAGTTGCTTACCTTGCTCGACATCATTATTTGCTAATGATGTCGCGGTTAGTTGTAAATTGCGTTGCAAAGTATTCATCAGTCTACCGTAATTTCGCATATCATCTTTGAGCAAGGTGTGAATATGTTTAATTGACTTTGTCCGTAAAAAAAGTAGCCATGAGGTCAATAACACGATAAATAAAACCAATACTGCATAGAAGATTCTCAGCTCTATTGTCCAGTACCACGGATAGGCAACATCAATCTCGGTATACGCTATGATATCACTCCATTGCCCTAAACTATTGGTGGCCATGATTTCAATATTGTAACGACCAGAAGCTAGTCCTGTTAAGGTTAACTGGTTATTATTTATTTTCTGCCATTGGTTGTTGTTAATACGATATTGATACTCTTTTGCTAGGCCAGGACGATAGTCTAAACTGGCTAAATCAAGGGTGATAACATCGTTACCACTTGCTATTTCGATGGTTTTATTGAGTAAATAGGCTTTACCTGAGATGGTGGTTTTACTAATAATAACATTGGGGTTAAATTGTTTTTTTGCAGATAAATTGAGTGCTAGTACGCCACTGTAATGGATAGCATATAGCGTGTCATCTTTGACTAACATGCTGCTGACAAAAGAATACTGCTGGCTATTCTCTATCATGGTTACTTGATAGTTTTTTGGTGATATTCGATATAACCCAGGTTTACCTGAGGCCCATATGGTGTCATTAATCAATAACATTTCGGTGAAACTATGACCTTTAGAAAGTTGGGCTAATAAGCCACCTTGTTGATTAAAAACCAAAATCCCATCACCTAAGGTCGAAGCAAAAATTTTGTTATCGGCATAAACAAAAGAGATCACTTTACTCTTATTTGGCGTGGTTAAGGTGATGATTTTATTAAGGGATGGCTGATAAATGCTAATGTTATTACTCGATGCTATCCATAGTTTTCCTGAGTCTAAAGGCAGTACATCAATAATTTCCGTGCTGGGTAAACCATCAATAATATCAAGATGTTTAATTATTTTCTCAGTACTCAAATCATAGATATAGAGACCGTAATAATTAGTGGCGATATAAAGTAAGTTGTTTTTATGTTCTAGCTTTAAAATCAGTTTATCAGCAACAACATCAAGTTTTTGTACTTGTTTTGTGCTGTTACCATAGCGCCATAAACCATCATAACTGGCGATGTATAGGTCTTTATTTATCTCTAGCAGGTCAAATATCTTCAAGCCATTTTTAGTGAAAGCGCTATTAATATCTTGCTTAAATACCGGTTTTAAGAAATTTTGTAAACCCGCCCCATAGCTGCCAATAATAATTTCATTATCAAATAATGTTATTTCATTGGCATTGATTGGAATATCAAAAATAACTTTATGATTGGTAACGTAAGTCTCATTAAGCTGTTCAACGCCATGGCTGCTGATTAACCATAATCCACCTGATGCATCGTGAAACAGTGAGGTTAGGCGTACCGGAGTACTATTGCCATAATTGTGCGACAGTGGCAATAAGCTTGTACCATTATATTTACTTATCTTACCGGCATTGCTGACGGTGAAAAAGTTATCACTAGCAAAGGCTTTTGTTAAGGCATAAAGTTTTTCATTATGTTTGATACTTGATATATCACCCTCATTACTTAAACGGTAGATTTTATTGGCCGTAATGGCTATTACCGCATCAGACAGGGCGGTTAAGGCAGTGATAGGCTCACTAAGGATCTGTTGAAGTTGGTCATCTTGTAATTGATATAAGCCGTCACTGTTTGCGACATAAAGCTGCTCTTTATTATGAACAAGGTGCTTGATGGCGATATTGTCATCAAGCAACTGGGTTGTTTTTGTACTTGGATTGAAACGATAAAGCTTATTGGGTGCATTGATATAATACTGGTCTTTAAACCACACTGAGTGATAGTGGCTTTGCCTTGGAATATCAACGGCTAGCTTTTTAGCGACACCGTTATTGGTATCAAAGAGCCATAAACCATCCCTTTCTGAGGCGATTAATAGCTTATCATCAATGAGACTTATATCATTGATCCAAGAGTAGGGCAGCGGCCACTCTTGGTTATTGAGCGAGAAAGTGATGTTATTGCTGCCATCAAGCCGAGTTAGCCCTTGTTGACTCGATAACCAGATAAAACCATGTTTATCTTGCAGCATTTTTGTGACATTACTGAGGGTATTTATCGAGGCGATATTATCGGCGTGGCTGGAAAAACTGAAAATCAACAGGCTAAGCGCTATTAGTGAATAGCACTTAGCCTGAAATACTTTAGCAGAGAAAATACTAAACGATACTTTGTGGTGTTTTGTTGTCATTGTCATGTATTTTATCACCGCAGGCGGCAAATACTTTTGGCAGATCGCCATCCCTAATGGGTTTTTGTACCAACAAGTAAGTGGGTTTTCTAGGGTCATCGTGTTGTTTCTTTTCTGCCCAAGCTTTAGTTATTTTATCAGCAAATGACTGTCCGTACTTTACTGCGAAAGCAGTGACTAACATGTCAACACCAAAGTCATCCATAACCAACATAGTGTTGTTATGGTATCCGCTTGTACTATCAAAATCTATATCAACAGTTAATATTTTGTTGTTCGGTAAAACTAAATCTGCTCTTAGTTTGGCAACAACGGCGCGATCGCTCTTTGCTTTTAACTGAGTGCGGTTAGGTTTTTCAGTAAAATCATAAATTAAATTGATATCTTTCGCGAGTCGTTTTTCTTCAGTATTTTGTCCTGAGATGTTTGTTTTTGCTAATGCTGACATAGTGCATCCTTATCATTCAGTTATATAGTTTTTATTATTACTCATAATATACCTTTAACGGCAACAACTTAATTTTTAAGTAATTCTTGCCTTAATTAGACGGCACATATTCCCCATGAACCGCCAAAGTCGACAATTCACTATAACTGAATTTTACTGACAAACAAGCTTTGTCTAACTACCATGAGATCAAAAGCATTGCATTTTCAGCTTATGTTAGTACCCATCGCTTACCCCTCGCTGCTTCCTTTAGTAACATCAGGACACCCCTATTTATGTTCAACAAATTTGCGGGTGAATCTAGTATTCGTGCACTATTAACACTTTATTTACCGCCTTTGTTGAATATTTTAGGCCAGCAACTCGCTACTTCGCCTAAGTGGAGAGGGTTAAAGTGATGAACATGGGTGTTTAATGTAATAAAGCAGTCGAAAATAGCGCTAGGCTTGGGTAAAATAAAGGTATATTACAATATTGTTGTGAATTTTTAAGCATGGAACATTTTGATTGTGTAGTTATTGGTGGTGGTATGGTTGGTGCAGCAAGTGCACTGTCCTTAGCTCAACTTGGTTTAAAAGTAGCGTTGGTTGAACAGTACCAGCCCAAGAATTATGCTGTTGAACAAGCGCTTGATTTACGTGTATCGGCTATATCGCTGGCCTCTGAAAATTTACTTAATCAGCTGGGAGCATGGCAACAAATTAAGCAGTGGCGTGTCTGTCCATATAAACGCCTCGGTGTTTGGGAGCATGAAAGTGCTTATACTGAGTTTAATGCTCAAGACATTAAACAAACGCACCTAGGTCATATCGTTGAAAATCGATTAATTCAACTGGCGCTCTGGCAGGAAATTAGTGCTATGAGTAATATCCGTACTTTTTGCCCTGATAGTTTAGTCTCTTTAACCCAAGAGCACGACAAAGCAAGCTTAACACTCACCAATAGCGCATTAACGGCAACACTCGTCATTGGCGCTGATGGCGCACAATCAAAAGTTAGAGAAATGTCAGCCATTGGTGTGACTGGCTGGGATTATCAACAGTCGGCTATGTTGATTAATATTGAAACCTCACAGAGTCAACAAGATATTACTTGGCAACAATTTTTCCCCACGGGCCCAGTCGCTTTATTACCCTTAGCCGGAGAAAGTTCGTTAGGTGGTTATGCGGCATTAGTTTGGTATCACCAACGTGATGAGATCACTCGCTTAGCATCATTATCCAATAAGCAACTTCAACAAGAAGTAGTTAAATATTTCCCCAAACGATTAGGTGAAATCAAAGTACTTGCGAAAGGCGCTTTTGCTTTAACACGCAGGCATGCTAATACTTATCAACATAAACGAGTACTGCTGTTAGGCGATGCTGCCCATACTATCAACCCCATGGCAGGGCAGGGAGTCAATTTAGGCTTTAAAGACGTTATTGCTTTACAACACGTTATTGCTGACGCTATTGCTAATGGCGGAACTTGGCATGATGAAGCTGTGTTAGCTCGATATGAGCAAAAACGGCGCAAAGAGAACTTACTTATGATGACAACCATGGATGCCTTATATGCAGGCTTTAGCCATCCTTCGCCAGTGATTAAGGCAGCACGTAATTTAGCACTACTCGCCGTTAATAAAGTGCCCTTCCTTAACAGCACGATAAAAAATAAAGCCTTGGCTTATGCTTGTGGTTTATAGCTGAGTTCACTGGCAGTTAAAGATTTAACTTTTCCTCTACTTATTTCGAAAGGGGGGAGTTGAAACCTTAAAATTCATATGTATTTCAATCGATTAAATTATCAATTGCCTTTTTAATATAAAACAATAATAGAAAAACGTTAGTGCTCTATATAGATTAATGAAAATAAATTAATTTGGTTAATAATTTATTATGCTTGTTCAGTTTGATAAAAAGCATGATTTTTGTCAAAAAAGACTAAATAAAATGTATTTGAGTCGTATCTATAATCTTTTCCTTTATGAATAAATTCATTATTATTCATTTGTTCAGGTATTACAAAGCCAATCAGCCTAACTTTATTCCCTAAACGAAACCTTGCCCAGCAGGCATCATGAGGGATGTTAGGGGGATGAAAAAATGCAGATCTAGATGGAAATTCATTATAATATGCTAAAATTTTGAGGCTACCAGCACCACTTCGTTGCTTGGTCCAATATGATAGAGATTCTTTTGTAAACTCTTTAATTTTATTTAAAATAGAATCTAAACAACATATCCCTGCTTCTTCATTCCAATTACTAAAAGATTGGCTTGGTGCCTGTCTATCATCAAAATATGACAAATTAAATTTACATTTAGCTGCAATGTCAGATGTTTCAATACTTGTTACAGGTAGGCTATCTAAGAAAGTCATCTTTTTAGGGCTGTTTTTAAAGCTCTTCATTAATACTTCCTTGGAAGCTTTTTAAGCCATTTGAAGGTATGCCTCCTAGCTTCTTAGCTAGATACAAAGGGGTTATAGGACGTCCATTCCGAATCATTGTTCCTGTAATTTCATCTAATCGATAGCAATAGCTAGCATTATCTTCCTTGTTTACAAGTATTGTTCTATATTTTCCCAAAGTATCAATGATTTCAGTATTGTGTGCAGTAAAAATGAATTGGGCATTTTTCTTATTGATGTCTTTGTTAGTAAACATTTCAATTATCAATGGTAAAATCATTGAGTGAATATGAATATCAAACTCGTCAAAGGCTAAGAACCCTCCAGTTTTAAGAACTAACCAATAGAGAGACATTTTTTTAAATAAAGCTTTAGTACCACTTGATTGATCATGATAGGTTAATCTTAAATCCATTTTTTTATGTTCATGAATAAAAACAGGATAAAAATATTTTTTACCATCAGAATCAATCATATTGGTAATTTCTATATCTTTGATACCATTATCAGCGGAGGCTATTATATTTTTTACAAATTTGAATAACTCTGGATCTGAATTAAATTTTTCGGAAGCATCTCTATAATCATAACCTACATCGTAATAACCAAATGAATTAACATTGGTGATCATTTGGAGGAAAAATGTATATGCATTATGCACATCTTCCATTTTAGATGTAAATTTGTATGTATCATAGAGGCTAAGTAAAGACGCATTGCTTTTTAATTTGATAGCTTTGAGTTCAACAACATCATCAATACAATCTACAATTTCATTACCAACCCTTTCAAAAACCTTAACTTTTCTAGAGTTAGTTCGATATAAAACCTCTCTTAAAATTGACTTCTCTGTTATTTCTAACTCATAAAAAAAATGCTGCTCTTCCACATTAAAATCTATATAGAATTCAATAGCGTCTTCATTATCAAAAAAAGATCTTATGTTTATCCCCTCAGCTTCTTTAGATTTGGCTGATGTAGTGCAAAAGGAGGTTAAGAAATCTATCGCCTTAATGATATTTGTTTTACCAGAGCCATTTGCTCCTTTTATTCCTAATACTGTAGTTGTATCTAAACCCTGTCTAATATCTTCAGGTACCTTTTTATCAAGCTCAAAACTTACTTCCATGCCTTCTTCAAAACTGAAAAAATTTTTAACTCCAAATTTTTTAATCATTACAATCCAAAATTAACTTACTATAAAACCATGATAAGACAAATTTGGTTGAATGTTAACTTAAAGGTGTGATTATTTGGTCTTATTTATGTTTTTTTGACTTTTATGGCTTAATTGTTCCATTAGCTAATATATAATAAGACTAATTTATAAAGATTATTTCTATGGTAACCATCTTGCGTAAGTACTCAAAGTCATACCAATGTCACTATGACCAAGTTGTTTGGCTACCCAAGCTATAGGTTTATTGTTAGTTAACATGGTTGAAGCGTAGGTATGACGTGTATTGTATTGCTTACGAAACTTAACTTTAGATTTTTAAGGGCTGGTTGCCAACACCCATGATAAATAGCTCTATCATCACGCCATGGCTGCATTCTTAATTTCTTTCGCGTCGCGGTGGCGACTACACCCAGAGAGGGCTATCGCCGAGCCCTCTCTGGACTCTCCCGGCGCTGCGAATAAAACCTAATCTTTCATTCAATCAAGTGTTTCGAGGCGCCGCGTTAATGAACATCCCTGTACAACGCCGCTTTTTCATCATCCTTGATGAAAACACCTGCACACTTTCAATCTTTTCAGAGTTTTACCACGCAGATTTGGCGCTCTTGGCTAGTTTGATAGCTCAAGTAGTGTGTTTTTCTGTGAATCAAAATAACAGACACCCACTTAAAATAATCAACATTTTTATCCTCATTCGGCATTAAACTATTACGGCTAGCGTTTTTAGGCACTTATTGAATATGACTTTATGTATATGCTCTTAAAATGCGACTGCATTCTTAATTTCTTTCGCGTCGCGGTGGCGACTACACCCAGAAAAGAAAGAGAACTATCGCGTTACGCCTAAGTTAGGCTCTCTGGACTCTCCCGGCGCTGCGAATAAAACCTAATCTTTCATTCAATCAAGTGTTTCGAGGAGCCGCGTTAATGCACATCCCTGTACAACGCCGCTTTTTCATCATCCTTGAGAAAACACCTGCACCTTTCAGTCATTTCAGGGTTTTACCACGCAGATTTGGCGCTCTTGGCTAGTTTTATAGCTCAGTAGTACCTTGATGCATTGCTGAGGTGATAAAAGTGAGCATTAAAAGCATGACGGTATATGGATATACCTTATTAGACAGTGCAGGAGCATACTGTCCTGATGCTTGTGTTAAGCCCCATGGATGCTGAGGGATCCCCATTTCTTTATCTGAATTGTGCATCCGCGCATGCCTTTAACCCTCCTAGTGCTAGAGCAATGTCAGCAACATTAAACTGATATTGTTCTCGTCTGATTAACTCCTTTCCCAATCGAAAATAAGATAGTACTCGTCTAGATTTAACCGTGTTAGCTTGGAAGTCTTTATAGTAGCCTTTTATGTAAGCCATTTTTCCTACCAATATCAATGAAAATTGGGTAAGCATTGCTATCATGAGTAAAATATTTACTCGTTCTAAACTTGAACTTCGGCAAAAATTTAGTGCTAGGCCGTAACGTTCATTTTTTGTATCTCTAAAGCCTTCTTCTATCTGCATTCGTTGATTGTATAAGTTGACAATCCGCTCTGCAGGCCACTCTAATTCAGGCATGTTGCTCACTAACAACCAAGGCTCTCTACCGCCTTTAGCATACTCTAAGCTTACGCTTCTTCTACTTTTTTTACCGTCTAATGTTTTCGTACTCCTTCCTTTGGAGGCTTTTTTATAAAGGACGGCTGTGCAAGTGTGCTTTTGCGTTTTTCCCAACAAACATGTCCCTAAGTGCTTTTTTTCATTGACTTTTACTTGTGAAAATAATTCATAAACACTCTGCCATTGCTCTTCAACTTGAAGACTCACTCTACCTCGTAAACGGCCAAGCCAAAACCATCCTTGTGCTTCTACTTCTTTAAACCACGGAACCCTATAACCAGCATCGGTTGAAATTATTGGGGTTATATTTTTAGGAAGAACTAACGCTAATTTATTCAAAAAATCTTTATGAGCGGTAACCGTGCCAAGTTGTTTTTCTGGATAAACTTCTTCATAAAGAGTAAATGCTCTGCCCCCTATAGGGATCACCGCGCGCAATATTTGTTTATCTAGCCTATTTACAGGTGACCAATCAATAATAATCAAAGGATATTTGATATTCTTGAGGCTGACTTTAGCAATCGCAGCATAAACACCTATCCGCTCTTGGTGTAAATTTTCATTGCCTAATAGCCGACAGACACGTTTAATGGAGTTTTTAACTTTTGCTTTAGTATTGATGATACCTCTGCCTAAACCTGTAAGGGTAAGCGTTTCATCCATTGCAAGTGAGTCAGTACAATCTAAAACAGCTTTGATCCTCCGTTTATCATTAATAGCATTAAAAGAAGACATTTTGAAAAAGGTGTGTAACATAGTGGATGTATTCATGAATATTGACGTCAATTGGGTTTTAGAGAATTTAATGATCGCCGATATTCATGGGTACACCTAACCTTATTTAACTATTTTTATGCTTTTTTTAATGAGTCTCCCGGCCCAAGGGTTTCGCTTAGGCGAAATTTTCTGCGAAAAGAGAGGGTATCTTTAGTTAGTTTATCTCATCTTTTTTCACCGTAAGCGCTGGGGAATTAAACCCAACTAAGATTAAAAAGTTATGGGGATTCGTCAGCCATGGATGGGATTATGTTCAGGACGCACGGTATATCGCGGTGACAGGATGTCAAAGAGCGTGTATGCGTATCACTTATTTACTCAGCAGCACTAAACTACAACAGAACTAAAATTAAATAGGGCAAGCCAATGTTTAGTGGTTAAACTGAATAACTAAAAAGGGTCTTTAGTATTTTAAAAGTATTATTTTTGTTGAGCTTGAGGTGTTTTTTTAAGTATTAACTAGGATTTTTCGTAGATATATTGAAGAGATAATATTTAGATATTTTCAATTGATTTTTACAGAAGTGAAAATGGTGGCTACACCGGGATTTGAACCTGGGACCCCATCATTATGAGTGATGTGCTCTAACCAACTGAGCTATGTAGCCATTAGAAACACAAATAATTATCTAATATAAGCAGTGCTTAAAATTTAGATAATGAAGGAAGTGTTTTGTTTTCTGGATATTTGAAATGGTACGGGTCAAGAGACTTGAACTCTCACATCTTGCGATACTGGAACCTAAATCCAGCGCGTCTACCAATTCCGCCAAACCCGCATTACATCCAAGTGTTAAAGAGACTTGAACTCTCACATCCGGCAATACTGGAACCTACTCTCTATAAAAAAAAGTAGCGCGTCATTGTTTATTAATTCCGCCAAACCCGCATTACATCCAAGTGTTAAAGAGACTTGAACTCTCACATCCGGCAATACTGGAACCTACTCTCTATAAAAAAAAGTAGCGCGTCATTGTTTATTAATTCCGCCAAACCCGCATTACATTCAAGTGTTAAAGAGACTTGAACTCTATAACCATTTCTTTAAAAGAAATGGCAGGGATAAGAGGATTTGAACCTCTGAATGACGGGATCAAAACCCGCTGCCTTACCGCTTGGCTATATCCCTACTGGGAGGTAATTACATTGCATTTTTTTATAACTAAATAACATCATAAAAAATGGCAGGGATAAGAGGATTTGAACCTCTGAATGACGGGATCAAAACCCGCTGCCTTACCGCTTGGCTATATCCCTGCAATGTATTTACTTTTTACTTGTGCAACTAAAGTTGCTTTGAAATGGTACGGGTCAAGAGACTTGAACTCTCACATCTTGCGATACTGGAACCTAAATCCAGCGCGTCTACCAATTCCGCCAAACCCGCATTACATTCAAGTGTTAAAGAGACTTGAACTCTCACATCTTGCAATACTGGAACCTACTCTCTATAAAAAAAAGTAGCGCGTCATTGTTTATTAATTTCGCCAAACCCGCATTACATTCAAGTGTTAAAGAGACTTGAACTCTCACATCTTGTAATACTGGAACCTACTCTCTATAAAAAAAAGTAGCGCGTCATCGTTTATTAATTCCGCCAAACCCGCATTACATTCAAGTGTTAAAGAGACTTGAACTCTTTTTACTTAAGTAAAAAATACCGAAGTAAAATGGTGGCTACACCGGGATTTGAACCTGGGACCCCATCATTATGAGTGATGTGCTCTAACCAACTGAGCTATGTAGCCTTTACCAACCTGCTCGGTAGCAAGTGCGGCGTATTATGCTAATCTACCTGCCTTTCGTCAACCGTTTTTTTTAAAAAAGGTGTACTTTCTATTTGTTTGGCGATTGATTGTGCATTTTGGTGGATAACTATGCAAATAAAAGGTGAGAAACGCATTACTTATTGGGAAATGATAATGCGTTTGTATTTATCATGAAGGTAAGTCTTATCTATCTCTTGCTTCTTCAGCTAAATGTGCAGAATATTTTGCTAAGTTATCTATCTCAGCTTTAACCTTTTTAGAAGGTAACTTACCAATAATGTATTCGCCAACTTCTAAAGCATTAGATTTAGCGGCAAAAATTAATAAACTATTGCCGTTACACGCTAGGCCATCATAAACTTTACGAAGCTTTAACTTGTTTTGCTTTAAGAATGACCTTAAGCGACTTTTATCATTTGCTTGCACATATTCACAAATACGCAATGCTAGGTCCTCTGCTTGAGCCGATGGAGCTGTAATAACACTTGTCGCTAATAGTATGGGTAATAAAATAAATTTTTTCATTGTGACGCCTTATTATTGTTTGATTTATCAATTTCTTTAAACAAGAAAAGTGTAGACCATTAGCTTAGTTATGGTACCCGCTAGTAGAATAACTAAGCTAACTGAATAGCTGTATATCTTTCGTTTTTATATTACAGGCGGTATTTTAGTTGTATATACAATTAAAACAAGTCTTTATTATAATACTATGGTCAAGTTGACTCAAGTTTACAGCCAGGATGCTGACTCGTCAGTCCTTAGCGGCATAAAAAAACGCATCACTAAGGATGCGTTTTTTGGTTAGGCTAAATAGACTCTAGCTATAGGCGGACTTTTATACATTAAAGCGGAAGTGTATTACATCACCATCTTTTACGCGGTAGTCTTTACCCTCTAAACGCCACTTACCGGCTTCTTTAGCACCCGACTCACCATTAAACTCAATAAAGTCGTCATAACTGATGACTTCAGCGCGAATAAAGCCTTTTTCAAAGTCGGTATGAATAACACCGGCCGCTTGCGGCGCAGTAGCACTTTGTTTAATTGTCCAAGCACGTACTTCTTTAACACCAGCAGTGAAATAAGTTTGTAAGTGCAGTAATGCATAACCGGCATTTATAACACGATTAAGACCGGGCTCTTCTAAGCCCATCTCAGCCATAAATTCAGCTCTATCGTCTTCATCCATTTCAGACAATTCGCTTTCAACTTCTGCACAAACAGCAACAACTACGCTACCTTCTGCATCTGCTATCTTTTGTACTACGTCAAGGTAGGGGTTGTTTTCAAAACCATCATCATTGACATTAGCAATATACATGGTTGGTTTTAGTGTTAAGAAATTTAAATAGTCAATAGCGGCTTTTTCTTCTTTAGATAATTCTAAAGAACGTACCATATGGCCTTCTTCAACATGCTTTAATATTTTTTCTAAAACAGGCATTTCAAATTTGGCGTCTTTATCTCCGCCTTTAGCCTTTTTAGCTAAACGAAAAATTGCCCGTTCTGCTGTGTCCATATCAGATAATGCTAATTCAGTATTGATCACCTCAATATCATCAGCAGGATCAATCTTATTAGCAACGTGAATAATATTGTCATTGTCAAAGCAGCGAACTACGTGACCAATAGCATCTGTTTCACGAATGTTCGCTAAAAACTTGTTACCTAAGCCTTCACCTTTTGATGCGCCAGCCACAAGACCGGCAATATCGACAAACTCCATGGTGGTGGCTAAGACACGCTCAGGTTTTACTATTGCAGTTAATTTATCTAAGCGAGGGTCGGGTACCGGTACTACACCAGTATTTGGCTCAATAGTACAAAACGGGAAGTTTGCCGCTTCAATACCTGCTTTGGTAAGTGCATTGAATAGTGTTGATTTACCGACGTTAGGCAAGCCAACGATACCACATTTAAAACCCATAATTTTTACCTACTGATTAGTTGCTAACACAGAGTTACTAGCGTGTATTTACTTGTGTATATTTACTCGGCTTTAAACGAGTGTAAGCGATTTTGCGCTTTCTTTAAGTCGTCTGTTAGCCAAATATCAAGACATCGACTGGCTTCGTCGATTGCTTGTTCTATTTTTTCTTGTTCTGCACTAGGCGCTTTACCTAATACGTGCCCTGTTACTTTATCGCGATGACCCGGATGATCAATGCCAATACGTAACCGGTAAAATTCTTTATTATTAGCCATAGCAGCGATAATATCGCGCAAGCCATTATGTCCGCCGTGACCACCACCCTTTTTTATTTTACAAACACCGGGTTGCATGTCTAATTCATCATGAGCAATTAAGATTTCATCTATCGACATTTTATAAAAATTAGCAAGTGGTGCAACTGCTTGACCGCTACGATTCATAAAGGTGGTTGGAATTAATAAGTGGACAAGGTTTCCCGCAATTAAGCCTTTACCATAAAGGCCGGAGTATTTTTTTTCGGGACGGAGGGAAATGTTGTGACAACGTGCCAGTTCTTCGACGAACCAAACACCTGCATTGTGGCGTGTTTTGCTATATTCGGGGCCAGGATTACCCAGCCCCGCAATTAATTTAATAGTCATTATCTATAATATTATAAATGAATGTAGCTATTATTCAGCAGCTGGAGCTTCTTCTGCTGCTTCGTCTGTTACTTTAGCCGATTTAGGCGCTTTAGCAGAAACAACAGCTAGATCGTGTTCTTCACCTTTTGCTAATTCGTCAGAAGTAACGCCTGCTGGCAACGTAAGGTCTGATAAATGGAAAGTTTGACCAAGTGCTAAGTTAGTTAAGTCAACTTCGATGAACTCAGGTAAATCTTTTGGTAAACAAGAGATGGCAATTTTAGTCACGTGATGAGCAATGGTAGCGCCAGTTTTTACCGCTTCTTCTTCATTAATGAAGTGAAGAGTAGTGTTTGCATGAACTACATGGTTTTGATCAATGCGGATGAAATCTAAGTGCATTACCAATTGCTTGAACGGGTGACGTTGCATGTCTTTAATTAAACACTCAACTGGCTTACCAGCAATATTTAATGTTAATACTTGCGTATAGAATTTTTCTTCTTGTTGAGCGCGGAATACATCTTTGTGCGCTAACGTTAAAGATACTGGTTCTTGGTTTTCACCGTAAAGGATAGCAGGAACTTTTTCCGCGTGACGTAGGCGGCGGCTCGCACCTTTCCCTAAATCAGTACGTACTTCAGCTTCTAATGTTAAAAAATCAGTCATTTTAATACTCTTCTGTTATATAAGTTATAAAACTTAAAAATTAAGTCTTGTTTTTTGCGACCAAAAACAAGGAGATACCATTTTAACATCCTAGATCAGTTAACAACTAACTCGGTCATTAGATAAAAAAGGCGCCGCATTGTAACATTTAGCCCTAGGTAAAGCTATCAACTTAAGCGGTTAATTACTGATGGTTTAGAGGGGGAAGGGGGAAATAAATAAGGGTTAAGGAGCAATAAAAAAGCAGCCGTGGCAGCGGCTGCTTTTTTGCAATAGTAGTAATTATTCGCTAGAAATTAATCAAACATTGCCGATATAGATTCTTCATTACTTACACGACGAATAGCTTCACTAAGCATGCCGCTTAAGGTTAATTGACGAACCATTTTAAGCGCTTTAATTTCATCAGAAAGAGGAATTGAATCAGTAACTACAACTTCATCAAGCACTGAATCTCTGAGGTTTTGTGCGGCATTACCCGACAATACTGGGTGAGTGGCATAAGCGACAACACGTTTTGCGCCATGCTCTTTTAATGCTTCTGCCGCTTTGACTAATGTACCGCCAGTATCAATCATGTCATCGACAATAATACAGTCGCGACCTTCTACATCACCAATAATGTGCATCACTTGGGCAACGTTTGCTTTCGGGCGACGTTTATCAATAATGACTAAGTCAGCGTCATCTAATAATTTAGCAACAGCACGAGCACGAACCACGCCACCAATATCAGGAGAAACAATCACAGGGTTGTCAAAACCACGACTTTTCATGTCCTCTAATAAAATTGGCGTACCAAAAGCATTATCAACCGGCACATCAAAGAAACCTTGTATTTGCTCGGCATGTAAATCAACCGTTAATACACGGTCAACACCAACACTTGATAAAAAGTCAGCAACTACTTTTGCCGTAATTGGTACACGAGCACTACGTACACGTCTGTCTTGGCGAGCATAACCAAAATAAGGGATTACAGCAGTGATACGGCCAGCGGAGGCACGACGCAATGCGTCTATCATTACAATTAATTCCATTAAGTTATTATTGGTTGGAGCACAGGTCGATTGAATAATAAAAACATCAGCACCACGGACGTTTTCATGTATTTCAACACAAATTTCACCATCACTAAAACTACCGACTGTCGCATCGCCGAGAGGCATATATAGGCGATCACAAATTTTCTTGGCCAGTTCAGGGGTGGCATTACCCGCAAAAATCTTCATGTCAGGCACTGTAGATTCCTCAGAAACATTTGACATTAATATTAGGCTTTTTGATATAAGATATAATCATTAAGCAGTATAACGCTTACTAAACTGTAGCAGTTATTTTCCGCACCATAGCACGTTTTAAAATAGCCGATTTAGTTAAGTTCGCAAATATTTTTAATTGTTTACTTGTTCAGTGACAACCTTGTCATCACAGAACATAAGGGCGACTTATTAAGTCCCCGCGCGACAAATGAGCTCACTCCTTTGGGGAGTTTCGCTTGCAATGAACACGCCTCTTTTGACTAGAAAACCGCGTAAAAACACACGCACCTGTTCCTGTCATTCTTGAGGGGGCGTATTCTACCAACCAAGCCAGTAACTTGGCAACCTCAGGATAATGTTTTATTACTAATGATTGGCAGTCATTATGGAAGTTATCATTGAGAAAGTCAGTGGTATCAAGGGCTGAAGGGGATAGTTTCTTGGTGTTTCGAGGCAGATCTACTGCGGTAAAAACTTGTTGAGTGGAAATGCTACATTCAGGTTTAGTAATTAAATACCAAGGTTCTTCGGGATCCATGGCGGTAAGTCTTTCACCAATACCTTGGGCAAAGGCGGCAAAACCATAAATAAAGATAGGTACATCCGCACCAAGGCTCAGGCCTAATATTGCCAAATCACTTGTTGATAATTGACACTGCCATAAGGTATTAAGCGCAACTAAAACCGTAGCTGCATTGGATGAACCACCGCCCAAGCCGCCACCCATTGGTAGTATTTTGTTAATACTTATTTTAACGCCAAAAGGTGTCTTGGTTTTTCTTTTCAATAACTGGGCCGCTTTTACAATTAAGTTATCGTCATAATTAACCCCCTCAAGAGGCGTTAATAAATCTATGCTGGCTTTGTCAGTGACTGTTAAGGTTAATATGTCACTATGATCAATAAATTGAAAGAGTGTTTCTAAATTGTGGTAACCATCATCACGCTGTCCAACAATATGTAAAAATAAATTAATTTTTGCCGGAGAAGGGAATTCAATGGCTTTATTGAGAAATGAATTAGGTTGAGAAGAGCAAGTCATGTAGAAATTCTGCTTATAGTAAGTGAGTGACAAAGCGTGGTTGCTGATCGGCTATTGACCAGTCACTGACCAATGATTGACCGAAATTTTAATTAACAAATCCTCTTTTTTAATTGAAAATTTAGTTGCTAAGTTATAGCCGTTAATATGCTTATAGTTACTATAACTGACTAGCCATAGCTCATTATTATAATGGCTTGATAAGGTTTGTGGTAGCTGTGTTATTTTATGGTAACTAATACTATCATTTTCTTGGTAGGGGATACCTTTAAGCCAGTAGCTTAACGCTTTTGTTGGTAATGATAAGCCGGTAATGTTGAGAATAAGCGCTGCTAAATTATTACCATGATAGGTTTTTCCATCCACGCGAATCTTATGTTGATTATTATAAGATTCGAGTTGTAAGACATTAATGCCAAAATAGCTGGTTAAATTTAGCTGTTGAGTGCCTTTCTTTTCGTCAACTTGCCAAGATAATGTCGCGCTCTTACGTGAATTCTGCGCCAAAAATGCTATTTTCCCTGTTATCTGCCATTGTTGTAATTGCGCTAGCTTAGCAATTCTTTGTTGAGGTGTTTGTGTAATTAGCAATTGCGTTTCTTTGCTGGGCAAGGTACTACAGCCTGAAAATATCAGGGTAAATAAGGCCAGGGGAAATAAGTAAAGTGGATAAAGGGCAGTATTAAAAAATTTAATCATTGACGGTAATTCTTTCAAGCGATGATAATTGTTATTTGAACATAGCTTTTTAGTCTTTGTAAATAGCAGTATTATTTTTAGGGTCTTTTATCACAGATCATATTTTATATGCGGATCTTGAGTTATACTTGCGGCACGAGTTAAAACAAGTTGACTAAAACTTGTCAGAAATGTTTACACAATAGGTTTATTACTTTGTCGATAGTTGCTGTTGGAATTAATCATAAAACTGCGCCAGTAGCGGTAAGAGAAAAAATATCTTTTAATCCAGATAAGCTTTCCATCGCCCTACAAGAAATGCTTGACGCAGTACAGTGCCGTGAAGTTGCCATACTTTCTACCTGTAATAGAACAGAGTTATACCTAGTACAAGATGGCGACTTTGAAGTTACCCAACAACGTATTATTAAATGGTTAGAAAATTACCATAACGTACCCGCCTCAATAATTTTACCCAGCCTATATTGGTATAAAGATAAGCAAGCCGTTAATCATATGATGCGTGTTGCTTGTGGTTTAGATTCGCTTGTTTTAGGTGAACCACAAATTCTTGGACAAATGAAACAAGCTTACAGCCAAGCTAAAGCTGCCGGCTCAATGTCCTTGGTTATGGACCGATTATTTCAACGTACCTTTGGCGTAGCCAAGCAAGTTCGAACAGAGACTGATATTGGCGCTAGTGCGGTATCTGTTGCCTTTGCTTCAGTAAACTTAGCCAAACATATTTTTGGCAGTCTTGAAAAAACTAAAGTCCTGCTAGTGGGGGCCGGTGAAACGATAGAATTAGTTGCTAAACATCTCTATGAAAATAATGTCGGAAAAATCACCGTGGCCAACCGAACATTGGCACGTGCTGAGAATATGGCTAAAAAAATTGGCGCAGATGTCATCACCTTAGCGCAAATACCTGATCATATGTGTCATGCTGATATTGTTATCAGCTCTACTGGTTCCACTTTACCCATTATTGGTAAAGGTATGGTTGAACAAGCTTTAGCATCGCGTAAACATCAACCTATTTTTATGGTTGATCTCGCCGTACCTCGTGATATAGAAGAGCAAGTGTCAGAACTTGAAGATGTTTTTTTATATACCGTAGATGACCTAGAAGGCATTATCTCGAAGAACATTGAAAATCGACGTAAAGCCGCTGTACAAGCAGAAAGTATTGTTAATAGCCAGTCTGATAAGTTTATGGCTTGGTTACGAGGTTTAAACACCCAAGATACGGTTATTAGTTATCGTAAACAATGTATAGACAACCGTGATGTTTTACTCGAAAAAGCCCTTAGCCAATTAAGAAATGGTAAAAATTCTGAGGCTGTTTTAGGGGAACTCGCCACTAAGCTCACCAACAAATTCATGCACGCACCAACCAGTGCGCTCCAGTCTGCCGCTCAAGGTGGCGAACTGGATAAACTACTTTATTTACGTGATATCTTTAATATTGATCCCCAAGACTAGTACTTTAGTCATTATCTTAGCTATATAGCCAAGTCATCTTGTTAACCTAAGTATTGTTTACTCAGTCCGTTAGCCGCAAGTGACATTTTTTATCGAGCATGGTGGATTGCGTTATTACTGTGATAGAATAGCAATAATTTAGTTTTCCTTATTTGAAATATAAGTACATTTTAATGAAATCATCAGTTTATCAAAAACTTGAAGTGCTAGTCGAGCGTTTCGAAGAAGTGCAAGCTTTATTATCCGATCCAGAAACCATTGCTAATCAAGACAAATTCCGTGAATTATCTAAAGAGTTTAAGCAACTCGACGCGGTGACTTCAGTTTTTAATAATTATAAAATAGCGGAAGATGATTTTTCCGCTGCTGAGATGATGCTTAAAGATGAAGACCCTGAGATGCGAGAAATGGCACAGGAAGAATACAAAATAACTAAAAAAATGATTGCTAAGATTGCCGATGAATTACAAGTTTTATTACTCCCACGCGACCCTAATGACGATAACAACTGTTTTGTTGAAATTCGTGCCGGCGCCGGTGGTGATGAAGCGGCTATTTTTGTTGGTGATTTATTTAGAATGTACAGCCGTTATGCAGAAAAGAAAGGCTGGAAAATTGAAGTAATGAACAGCAGTGAAAGTGAGCAGGGCGGTTATAAAGAACTGATCATGAAAGTTAATGGTGAAGGCGTTTACGGCCATCTGAAATTTGAATCTGGCGGCCATCGTGTGCAACGTGTACCAGAAACTGAGTCTCAAGGTCGAGTACATACCTCAGCTTGTACTGTGGTGGTTATGCCTGAAGTTCCTGAAGTAGATGCCATTGAAATTAATAAAGCCGATTTGAAAATTGATACCTTCCGTGCCTCAGGCGCGGGTGGTCAGCATGTAAACAAAACGGATTCAGCTATTCGTATTACCCATATTCCATCAGGTGTTGTGGTTGAGTGTCAAGAACAGCGCTCACAACATAAAAACCGAGCGCAAGCAATGTCAGTGCTGCAAGCGCGTCTGCAACAGGCTGCAGATGAAGAACGCCGTAGTGAGGAAGAGTCATCACGTCGTAATTTAGTGGCCAGTGGTGACCGTTCTGAGCGTATTCGTACCTACAACTTTCCGCAAGGTCGCATGAGTGATCACCGTATTAACCTAACTTTATATCGCCTAGGCGAAATTATGGAAGGTAATTTAGACTTGATTATGGAGCCGATAATGCAGGAAAATCAAGCCGATTTATTAGCTGAATTAGCCGGAAAACATTAACTCTATTTTGTTAACGCCAGTGAATAATAGTACTATAGCCGATTGGATAGCATATGGTCGTGAGCAATTAGTTTGCTTCTCCGACAGTGCTAAACTTGATACACAAATCCTCTTGGCTTTTGTGTTGCATAAAGAGCGCAGCTACTTGCTTACCTGGCCCGAAAGAGAGCTTGTTAAACAAGATGAACAACATTACCTAGCCTTATTAAAAAGACGGATGTCTGGTGAGCCTATTGCCTATATTATAGGGGTAAAGGAATTCTGGTCACTCGTTTTTCGAGTTTCACCCGCAACACTTATTCCACGTCCAGACACCGAAATTTTGGTTGAATTAGTACTTGATAATTTTGGTGAAGTAAAGTCATTGCACTGCTTAGATCTCGGTACAGGAACAGGTGCAATCGCCCTGGCGTTAGCATCTGAGCAACCGAACTGGAAAATTGATGCTATTGATTTTAATATTGAGGCGGTGAAACTAGCCAAGCAAAATGCTGAAGATTTACACTTGACGCAAGTCAATATCTTTCAAAGTAACTGGTTTAGTGCGGTTAATGAGCGCAAGTTTGATGTTATAGTGTCGAACCCGCCTTATATCGATGCCTTGGACGAAAACCTAAGTCAAGGTGATGTGCGATTTGAACCTAAATCAGCTTTGGTGGCTAATGAGCAAGGTCTCGGCGATATTAAACACATAGCGCAACAAGCACTAAATTTTCTTAAAGCTCAAGGAGCACTTTTCTTTGAACATGGTTACCAACAAGGGGAAGCGGTGCGAGATGTTTTAACCAGCTTAGGGTATGATAACGTACAAACAGTCAGAGACTTTAATGGTCATGAACGTATTACTTGGGCTCGTTTGCCTAGGCATTAATCTAGATAATCAGTATAAATAGCCGATTTATAGTCTAGGGTTACACTTTAAAACGATTTATTAACCTAAAGTCGCTACACTATGCGCAAAATAGTTTAATAAAAGGAATAACTTTGAAACATTTACATATAGCCCTTGCGGTACTTAGCGTTAGTTTATTTACCTATCGTTTTATTTTGACCTTAATGGCCTCAAAAAAGCTTGATAGCAAGTGGTTGAAAATCAGCCCTCATGTTATTGATACTTTTTTACTGATTGCCGGTATTACCCTCGCAGTAAAACTACATTTCAACCCCATGGAACAATTATGGCTAGCTGAAAAGATTTTAGCGTTATTTGCTTATATTTTGACCGGATATTACACCTTGAAATTAGCGCGTAATAAGCCGATGCAAATTATAGGCTATTTAGGTGCAATAGCTTGGGTAATGCTGATTGTACGTTTAGCCATGACACGAGAAGCCTTCTTTTTTAGCTAAGTGTTAGTGTGCATACTAGGTCTACCAGATAAGTATAATATGGAGTCGGATAAATAAGCTGTTATGAATGAATTGTTTTTATCAGAATTAAAATCTAAAGATAAAGATTTGCTGCAAAAACTTGTTTTACTTGAAGAACATATTTTTGCCGATAGCGACCAAGAAATTGTCAAAATGTATGCATCACTAGATAGTTTAGAGACAATTATCAGTCAATGTATTGCTGTCGTTAGTGAAATTGAATCACCTATAGAGAAAGCTGAAGCTTTGCTTAATGAATTGTACTATCAACATTTATTTATTGACAGCTATCAGACTCGTTGGCCTATTTCTGCTTATCGGGTAGCAACATCGTTAAATCAACGTGCTATGTCGCCCATGGTTAAGGCGGTTGTGGTCAAAGAAATTATTAGTGCTTGTGGCTTTGAAACTGATTTGGTGTTTATTCCGAATAAAATCATGGTACGCCTGTGCTGTGATGAGCAATATGCTATTATTTTTGACGCGGTAACTGGCGAGTCACTCGATTGGGCTGAACTTGATTTACGTTTAGATGATCTCGAAGGCGACCCTGAAGAGCAAGACTTAGTCGCTATTGATGATCATGTCGCCTTAGTTGAGCATCTTTCAGCATTGAAAAACGCTCTGATCCGAGAGCAGGCTTTTGATAAGGCATTAACGTGTGTTGATGTTATCTTATCATTAAACCCAGACGATCCACTGCAACGAAGAGACCGTGGTTTTTTGCTACACCAACTTGATTGCTTTAAAGTGGCTGTGGATGATTATCGCTACTTCGTTGAGCAATGTCCTCAAGATCCCGCCGCCAAAATATTAAAAATTCAACTTGAAAAAATTGATGTCGGTAATAACGTCCTTCATTAAAATGTTCACTTCATCAAAAAATAAATATAAAAAGGCAAAATGATGCAAGACAATATTGTGGCGAATGCGCCACTCATTACCAATGACGCGGTAGTACTGGGGATTTTGACACTTATTCTAGGCTTTGTGTTTTATACTTCTAATAGTAAAAATAGCGCTTGCCAAAAATTTTATAAATATGTACCGGCGTTATTAATGTGCTATTTATTGCCTTCTTTATTAAATACCTTTGGCATCGTTAGCGCCGAAGTTAGTAAAGTGGGTTACGTGGCCAAATACTTTCTGCTACCCGCATGTTTAGTACTGTTAACCTTAAGTATCGATATTAAAGCTATTGTTGGTCTTGGCAGTAAAGCGCTAATTATGTTTATAACCGGTACGGTTGGTGTGGTTATTGGCGGCCCTATTTCTTTATTAATAGTTTCTGCTATTTGGCCTGAGTTAATTAGTGTTACTGGTCCTGAAGCTGTTTGGCGTGGTATGGCTGCCCTTGCCGGAAGCTGGATTGGTGGTGGTGCAAACATGTTGGCGATGAAAGAAATTTTTGAAGCTGACGGTAAAATATTTACCATCATGGTCACGGTAGATATTGTCGTGGCAAATCTCTGGATGGCTTGTTTGCTGTACATTGCGGCTAACCATAAGGCTATTGATGCCAAAAGTGGCGCTGATACCTCAGGTATTGACAAACTTATTGCCAGAGTGGAAGCCAATGAACGAAAGCATAAAAGAACGCCTGAGCTAAAAGATTTAATGCTTATTATTGCCGTCGCTTTTGGTGCGGCTGGTTTTGCGCATTTTGTCGCTGACTTATTGGTACCATTTTTCCAACTGAACTACCCAGAGTTGAAAAAATTCAGCTTACATAGCAAATTGTTCTGGATTATTCTCGTAGTAACGACTATCGGCTTATGCTTGTCATTTACTAAAGTAAGAGAGCTTGAACATGTCGGTGCTTCAAAAGTGGGTAGCTGCTTCTTATATATTTTAGTTGCCACCATCGGCTTACATATGGATATCACGCAAATTGCCGAAGCACCTAAATATGTAGTTATTGGTCTTATTTGGATGGCGATTCACATTATTTTATTATTTGTCGTCGGTAGAATTATCAAAGCGCCAATCTTTTACTTAGCGGTCGGCAGTAAAGCGAATATCGGTGGTGCAGCATCAGCACCAGTAATTGCTTCGGCATTCCATCCGTCATTAGCACCTGTAGGAGTACTACTTGCTGTCCTAGGTTATGCTTTAGGCACCTATATGGCGTGGATATGTGGACAATTATTAAGAATAGTCGCTGGTAGTTAATGTTTAACTAATGAAGATGTTACAGTAAGCTAACGGCTACTTAATACCCAAGCCACCTCAAAATGCAGGATTCAGCTGGAATTAGAAACGTCTTTAGGCAGGCATTGATTGAAGAGAATAGTTATTCTATTATCGAAATCAATAACGATGGATAAAGCGTTTCTAAACCAGCCCTACGGGGACATCTGAGAAAATCATGTTCATCGTTGCGTATGTAATTAAGGGAATAACCATTAATAAAATACGCGCCTTGATCATGAATCGCTCAGATGTCCTGAAACGAGCATATTGAAGTCGCTTGGGTATAGTACTTTTACTAAAAGCGTAAAATACAGTGGTATTTTACGCTTTTTTATATTTAGGAATAATTTATGACAATAACATCAGTTTCGGTTCAGGGGATCGAGGTTGCTAATGAGCGACCCTTCGTATTATTCGGCGGTATGAATGTGCTTGAGTCACGAGACCTTGCCATGAGAATTGCTGAAAAATATGTTGAAGTTACGCAGAAACTAGGCATCCCTTATGTATTTAAAGCCTCATTTGATAAAGCAAATCGCTCTTCGGTCAACTCCTACCGAGGCCCTGGCTTAGATGAAGGTCTGAAAATTTTTGAAGAAATAAAGTCTACCTTTAATGTACCTATTATCACTGATGTACACGAGCCGTACCAAGCATTACCTGTGAGTGAAGTTGTTGATGTAATTCAATTACCCGCATTCTTAGCCAGACAAACCGACCTGGTGGTCGCCATGGCGAAAACCGGCGCTGTCATTAATGTTAAAAAGCCGCAGTTTCTTGCTGCCCATGAAATGAAACATATCATTACCAAGTTCGCTGAAGCTGGCAATGACAACATTATCTTGTGTGAGCGAGGCAGTTGTTATGGTTATAACAATCTTATCGTTGATATGCTAGCAATGGACGAGATGAAAAATTACGCGCCGGTTATATTTGATGCCACCCACGCACTACAAAAACCGGGTGGACGCAGTGATAGTGCTGATGGCCGTCGTGCTCAAGCCGTACAGTTAGCCCGCAGTGGTATGGCAATAGGTATCGCTGGCTTGTTTATTGAAGCACATCCTGATCCTAGTGCTGCTAAATGTGATGGCCCTTGTGCATTACCACTTGATAAATTAGAGCCTTATCTAGTTCAAATGAAAGCGATAGATGATTTAGTGAAGGGTTTTACTCCACTAAGTACTGATTAATACCCTAGCACGTTAGGGTTAGCGGATGTTAACTCGGCTAACTAGGGTGGTAATAAGTAAACAACAAGGTAAACCCATAAATTGAAAGCAATAAAAAGGTGTCCTAGGACACCTTTTTTTATTTGTGATCTCGAACACTAAGGTTGTACTTCACTAAATGGGCTTGCATTTTGGCATATGTTAAGATGCAGGCTAAATTTAATCGCCCTGCAATTAATCTAATTAATCTGCAATTAATCTAATTAATCTGCAATTAATGTTATTTTAGTTAAAATAACTGACTTATTTTGATTAGCCATGTGCTTTTGTTTGGCAAAGCCTGAGTCTGTTGACTGTATAGTATAGTTAATGGTAACTGGTGTTAACGAAAACTTTAGGTTGTTATGGGCAGCACTAGTCAGTTGAGTTTGATTCACTGGCTCAGCTTTAATTAGTGCAGTTTTTGGTAAGGCAGCAGTGGCTGCAGTACTCAATAAAGTGGTGGCGAATAATACGGCAAGTAAGTTAGTTTTTTTAATGCTTAGTTTCATGTTATTTGTCCTGTATATAACCTAATAATAAATTTTTATTCCCTGTAGATATATTAGGACCTTTTCTCGCGCTGGTTTTACTCTTCAAAATAAAGCGTGTGGGTTGGGAACACACGCTATACCTGAGTTTTATAAAACGTTGAGATGATGTCCTTCATCTACGGTGTGAATAATACACAAGTTGTTAAAGGAAATAAAACGACTTAAATTGATGTTATGTATTAGAAAAACTAATGAATAATTGTTATGCTTGATTGGTAAGTTTTTATGCAGTGTTATAGTGCATATATTATAAATAATATTTAAAATTTGTAGGTGACTTTTGGCTAATATACTCCCCCCATTAAAAGCTTTGCGAGCATTTGAAGCATCGGCAAGGCAGCTCAGTTTTACGCGAGCAGCAGAAGAGCTTTTTGTCACGCAAGCGGCAATAAGCCATCAAATTAAATCATTAGAAGAGTACTTAGGTATTAAATTGTTTATGCGAAAAAACCGTGCTTTATTACTCTCGGAGGAAGGTCAGTCGTATTATTTAGATATAAAAGATATTTTTACCTCACTACATGAAGCGACCGAACGTTTGTTAGCTCGTGGAGCGAAAGGGTCGATAACAGTCAGTTCACAGGCGAGCTTTGCCATCCAATGGTTAGTTCCTCGGTTAACTACTTTTAATGCCTTACATGAAGATATTGATGTTAGGATTAAAGCCGTAGATCAAGCAGAGAATTCACTGACAGAAGATGTCGATGTTGCTATATATTATGGACGTGGACGTTGGCCCAATATCCATGCTGATAAATTGCATACCGAATACCTTATCCCCGTTTGCTCGCCCTTATTAATGCAAGAGCATGCTGCCAATGGTAAACCGGCTCTTTTATCATTAGACGACTTATCAAAGCATAATTTACTCCATGATACCTCTCGCCGGGACTGGAAACGCTGGTTTAAACAAGTTGGTGTTAAAGGGGCTAATTTGAATCATGGACCTATTTTTAGTCATTCTGCTATGGTTTTACAAGCCGCTTTACACGGTCAAGGGGTTGCTTTGGCTTACAGTGTTTTAGCTAAGCCGGATATTGATTCGGGACGTTTAGTCTGTCCCTTTAACGATGTATTAGTGAGTAAAAACGCCTATTTCATCGTATGTCGTGAAAATCAGCAAGACATCGGTAAAATCGCGGCCTTTAGAAAGTGGATGTTAGATATGGTCGAAGCAGAGCAAGAGCTAATCACCGATGGACAAATAAATTAATGGCCAAGATACCGGTAAAGCAGCAAGTAATCACCAGCGCCGATGGCAATGATATTAATATGATTTTTGACACGGTCGAATGTGCTAGGGCGCAAGTTATATTTGCTCATGGCGCGGGTGCAGATATGTCTCATGAGTTTATGGCTGAAATAGTACGGTTACTTAATAACGCGGCTATTAATGTTGTGCGTTTTAATTTCCCCTTTATGGATAAAAGGGCACTAACAGGGATAAAATACCCCCCAGATAGAATGCCCAAGCTGTTGGTTTGCTATCAAGCCGTTATTGAGCATGTGCTTGCACAGCAAAAAAGTCAGGCGCTGCCCTTATTTATTGGCGGAAAATCTATGGGGTCACGCGCTGCGGCGAGCTTAGTTGCTGATCCAGAGGTATTAAAGGCTAATTTACTCAGTGAAATATCCGCTGTCTTTTGTTTAGGCTACCCGTTTCATCCAGCTAAAAAACCAGAAAAACTGCGCCTTGAACCTTTATTTACTGCCAGTAAAACAATTTTAATCGTACAAGGTGAGCGTGATGCTTTAGGCACGAAAGAAGAAATTATCAGCTACCAGCTGCCTGAGCACTGTACCTGTGTGTTTTTACCTGATGGCGATCACAGTTTAAAGCCAAGAGTTAAGTCGGGTTATACTTATCAAGGACATATGCAGCGCGCGGTTAAGGAAATTGTCGACTTTATTGACCAGTTAATAGTCGCTAACAATGTTGAGCATAAGGCAAGATGATGAACAGTACTAATATGATCAAGCAGCAAGTTAAATCTAAGAGCAGCACGGTTTTACTGAAAACTATGATGATTTTTGTTGGTATCAGTGGCTGTTTTTCTGTACTATTCGGCGCTTGGCTGGCTCATGGCGGTCAAGCATTACCAGTAAAGGTTCAATCTAGCTTAGCAACAGCATTACAATATCAATTTTTTCATACACTTGCGTTATTTTCGACCTTGGTTTGGTTGAAAACAGCTAAATCATCTAAAGTGCTACTTAGTGCTTGTATTGCGTTTGTCATAGGGATTTTGTGCTTTTGTGGCGTAATCTATATTAAATCATTTTTTGAACTTGCTGTTATCGGTAAGTTAACCCCTTTTGGTGGTATTGCCTTTGCGCTAGCTTGGTTATTATTAGCATTTGAAGGTAAAAATAATTTTTAACTACAGTATTTGTACTGTTAATACTCTGACGAATATAGCGTTTTAAAAGGTCGTTAGATATACAAGGTAAAAACAACATATGACTTCCATCGTATTATTTTGTCGTCCAGGCTTTGAAAAAGAGTGTGGTGCAGAAATCCAAGAAAAAGCTGCTTGGAATGAAATGTATGGCTATTTAGAGCTAAAGAAAAATAAAGGCATTGTTTTTTTTCACTTACAAGAAAGTGAACACGGTGAAGCATTAATGAATAAGTTGCCTCTTAAGCGACTTATTTTTGCCCGTCAATGGTTTGTCACAGTCACTGATACACTCGCCTTGCCTGATTATAATCGTGTTGAAGCAATCATTGAAGCCTTGGGCACTGAATGGCAATATAGCGATTTACGTATGGAAATGGCGGATGATAATGATGGCAAGGAGTTAAGTAAATTTTGTCGCAAGCTGTCTGTGCCTTTGCGCCAAGCTTTACGTAAAAAGAAATTGCTGACCCAGAAAGGTAACAATTCAGCTGATGATCCCGATGGCGCCATTTTACATGCGCTATTTCTAAGCGGACAAGAAGTAATATTAGGTTTTTCATTAGTGCGTAATAGCTCACCACACGTGATGGGCATTCCTAGATTAAAGTTTCCTAGTGCGTCACCAAGTCGCTCTACCTTGAAACTTGATGAAGCCTTTTTATTCTTTATTCCTCGTGATGAGTGGGGTGAACGGTTAACTTCAGGTATGCATGCTGTCGATTTAGGCTCAGCCCCAGGCGGTTGGACTTATCAATTAGTGCGCCGTGGTATGATGGTTACTGCCATCGACAATGGTGCCATGGCCGAGTCTTTAATGGCAACAGGACAAGTCAAACATAAGATGATGGATGGCTTTAAATACATACCAATGAAGCACAATGTCCATTGGATGGTGTGTGACATGATAGAGAAGCCGCAACGAGTCGCTAAACTAATGAGTGAATGGTTACTTAAGGGGTATTGTAAAGAGGCGATGTTTAACTTGAAATTGCCAATGAAGGGCCGTTATCAACAAGTTACTAATGACTTACAAGCCATTAAAGATGCCTTTGACGAACATAATGTCAAATATGAACTTTATGCCAAGCACCTGTATTATGATCGTGAAGAAATCACTGTCCATGCACGTTTACTTTCTCCAGCGCCGCTTAAAGAAAAAGAGTAATCGCTAGCGTTGTTTTTTAACAAGCTAGCAAATAAAAAAGCTATCCAGTTTATTCATTAACTAGATAGCTTTTTTGTTTAGACAGTTACGCTTAAGACGCTAAGCGTTATAGCCTCTCAAGTACCGCTTGGGTAAAGTCGGTAGTGCCATGACTTCCACCTAAATCGCCGGTTGTTCTATCAGCCGAGGCAATCACATCGGTAATGGCCGCTCTGATTTTTTCTGCTTTGTCACTCATCTCTAAATACTCTAGCATTTGAATAGCAGCTAACATCATTGACGTTGGGTTCGCTAAGTTCTTACCCGCAATATCCGGTGCACTACCATGTACCGCTTCAAAAATGGCACAATCTTCACCAATATTAGCGCCTGGCGCCATACCAAGGCCGCCAACTAAACCCGCACATAAATCAGATATAATATCACCAAAGAGGTTCGTTGTTACTATGACATCAAACTGCTCGGGGTTCATCACTAATTGCATACAGCAGTTATCAACAATCATTTCAGTTGACTCAATTTCTGGGTAACGCAGAGCAACTTCACGGGCAACTTTTAGAAATAAACCTGAGGTTGACTTTAAAATGTTGGCTTTATGAACAACGGTTACCTTTTTACGACCTTCTTTACGTGCGGTTTCATAAGCAAAGGTTACTATTTTTTCAGCACCATCACGCGTAATTATACTCATGGCTTGGGCTTTATTACCGTCATCTGAGATGACTTGGCCGACACCTGAATACATGCCTTCGGTATTTTCACGTACGGTGATAATATCAATGTTTTCATAACGTGCCTTCGTGCCCTTAAATGACAATACTGGGCGTAGGTTTGCGTATAATTTGAATTGTTTACGCAAGGTGACATTGATTGAGGTAAAACCTTCACCAACGGGGGTCGTCAACGGACCTTTTAAGGTGATTTTATTTTTTTCAATAAGCGTAATGGTCTCTTCTGGTATTAACTCACCATGTTTTTCTAAGGCGGTTAAACCAGCATCTGCGAATTCATATTCA
Organism: Colwellia sp. MT41; assembly: GCF_001444365.1. Classification (NCBI taxonomy): domain Bacteria; kingdom Pseudomonadati; phylum Pseudomonadota; class Gammaproteobacteria; order Alteromonadales; family Colwelliaceae; genus Colwellia; species Colwellia sp. MT41. Next base: position 2,811,283 of record NZ_CP013145.1, on the reverse strand, counting down.
AAATCACAGCCTACTTTATCTAATACTTTAATCGTGGCATCGATAATACTTGGACCGATACCGTCGCCAGGAATTACCGTGATGGTTTTTTTAGTCATTAAGTTCACCTTGTCATCCTATTTTTAAGGAATACTGTAGAATAATACGTCATGTTTTTTATGCTCTAATTAACAATGACATACATTAAATTAATTGTGTAATGCTAGTGGAGAAACATTTACTCATGTAAAGCCGAGTGACTAAGTGGTCAGCTCAGTGCTTTATTAGCCATTTTATATCATGGTAATGCTATGTATGCGAGCTTGAAAGTTTTTATCGTTACCGGCAAAAAAGAGCCAAAGTCTTTTTGCAAACTAGCAAGGAATAGTAGAGGTTTACTAAGTCAGGTTCAATCTGACTTTAGTCTATAGTGGCTAGGTTTTTTCTTATGTTAAGGTGGTTTTTAATAATGCCCCATTGCTCAGGGTAATTATTACCTAAACCAATTTCTTTGAGTGTGCCGTTGACAAAAAGCAAGAAGGAGCATTCATCTTGCGTGGTTATGCCATCAGATTTTACATGCTGAGTACGGTAAAACATGACTTGATAGTTTACCTCATTAACCGTTCTGGCTTCAGTAATGTCTGGGCTACCTAACTGACTTAATGCTTGCTCAAAAGTAAATTGTTCTAATTTTATCTTAGCAATAAATTGGCGATTATAGGCTTCTCTGTCTTTCCATTTCATTTGATCTGGGCTGTCATCATAAAAGGTGACAACTAGGGCGACAAAGATGCCATAAACGGTTAGTGCAAGTAATATTCTGCCAATTATTTTTTTATTCATAGTTATTTATCTTGTTATAATGAGTTGCTATCACTATTAATGGCTATTATATCAACATTAATTCTGGGAGATGATGAAGGTGTTGTTAGGCGGATATCTTTTAAATTAAAGCCAAGAGGGATATCTTTTTTTAACGTTAACAGCTTTCTGGCTAAAGCCATTTGCTCATCGCTTTGTAGTAATTTTTCTTTTAGCGACTCCTTTAGGTCTGTGGCGTTAACTATGGCCTTTAAGGAACCATATTGATTAATTAGTTTAGCCGCATTAACTTGGCCAATGCCACTTACCCCAGCAATTTTATTGGTATTGTCGCCTGTTAATGTCCAAAAATCGATCAGTTGCGAAGACTTAATAGCAAACTTTTGTTGGACATATTCTTCATCCAAATAACGGCGATTAAAGTAATCATAAAGATGAATGTTAGGACTAAGTAAAGGCAGAAAACCTTTATCTGTTGAAATGATAGTAACCTTTTGCCCGTGCAAAGCCATTTTTACCGCTAAAGTAGCAATAAGATCATCTGCTTCATCTTCTACAGAGGTGAGTGAATCAACCCCTTGCTCCATAAATGCATCTTGTATAGCGGTTAGTTTTTGCGCAAGGTGTTCTGGCATTTTTTTACGGCCTTTTTTGTAACCAGCAAAAATCTGGTAGCGCCAACAGGGCTGTTGACTATCAAAAACGGCTAGTGCGTGTGTTGGTTCAAGCTGCTTGATAATTTTAATCACCGCATTTACACAATTCTTTTGAGTGTTAAATAAGACTTGCTCTTGTGTGTTAGCCGATAACTTATCGCAGTGCTGCTGTTTTATTTTCATAAAGGGGCGCTCTTGTACGGCGTACACACGGCGAATTAAATTTAGCGCATCAATGAGTATTAAGTGAGCGGACAATGTTAAGCCTCAATAACTTTATAACATGGAATATATTCACTGCCAGGTAATTTCATCCGCTGTTGACTGACAAAAGAGGCCAGTAGTTTATCCATTAATGCCATTATTTTCTTATCCCCAGATATTTCGAAAGGACCAAATTCTCGAATTGCTTTGATGCCTCCTGACTTAACGTTCCCGGCAACTATGCCAGAAAAAATGCGACGTAGGTTAGCCGCTAACTCAGCCGTAGACAGTTTATAGCTAATCGTTAGATTTGCCATGTTTTCATGAGTTGGCTCAAAGGGATGTTGAAAGTCTTCGGCTATCATCAGTGACCAATTAAAATGAAAGGCATCACCCGTTTTTTTTCTGTGGGCAAGTACCTTGTTTAAGCCGCTTTTCATTACTTGAGCGACTTTAGCGGCATCGTCCACCACTATTTGGTATAACGATTGTGCTTTTTCACCTAAGGTGGCACCAATAAAATCATCTATTTCATGAAAGTACTCAATGGCGCTGGCCGGACCGGTCAGGATAATCGGTAATTGTTGCTCAGAATTTGCTTCATTGAGCATAATACCTAAAATATACAGCAATTCTTCGGCAGTCCCTGCGCCGCCAGGAAAAATAATAATTCCATGTGACATGCGCACAAATGCTTCTAAACGCTTTTCAATATCAGGCATTATAACCAATTCATTCACTATTGGGTTGGGTGGCTCAGCAGCAATAATACTTGGCTCGGTTAAGCCAATATAGCGGCCATCTTTATTACGTTGCTTTGCGTGTCCTATTGTTGCGCCTTTCATCGGGCCTTTCATTGCCCCTGGGCCACAACCGGTACATATGTTGAAGCCGCGTAAACCCAGTTGGTAACCGACATCTTTGGTATATTTATATTCATTGTGTTTGATGGAGTGACCGCCCCAGCAAGTAACTAACTTAGGCTCAGTCTCAGGTAAGATAACATTGGCATTTCTGAGGATATCGAAAGTTGCATCGGTAATTGCTTCTGACGAGCTTGGCATAGTTCTATAACGGCTATTAAGGAAAAGGATATCGCGTAATACGGCCGAAAGATGTTCTCTGATGCCTCTGATGATTTTGCCATCGACAAAAGCATGAATGGGAGGATTCTTTAAATCAATTTTTACCCCGCGTTCTCGCCTTAATACCTGTATTTCAAAGGTAAGGTATTTTTGATATATTTCTTCAGCATCATCAGTATTTGAACCGGCGTTAAGTACGGCGAGAGAACAATTTCGATATAATGTATATAAGGTGCTACTAACCGATTTTTGTAACTGATCTACTTCGGCTTGTGATAGCAAGTTCATATTACCAACAGGGTTAATTTGAGTATGCATAACTCACTCCTTTTTATGCTGATTTTTATCAGTCATTATTCTGATAAAAATATCGCTATTTTTTATGATGTGTTGAAGCAGCTATTTTAGCTAGCTACTTAACGTAAATAACTTGATTCTTTCCTTGTTTTTTTGCTTTATACATTGCTTGGTCAGCACGTTCAAAAGCGATGTGAATGTTATCATCAGCTCTTATATGGGTTGCGCCAATTGAAAGGGTAATACTAACTTTATTACTTTTAAACTTAAATGGTAGGCGAGCTATGTATTTATTTAGCGCATTCAGCTCAAGAGTTAAGGCCTGTTCTTGGGCTTGAGAGTAAATTAAGACAAACTCTTCACCGCCATAGCGGCCAACAAAAACACCTTTACTGACATTTTTTACTATGGTATTGGCAATGACTTGTAACGTTTTATCGCCTGCCGTATGACCATAGGTGTCATTAATTTTTTTAAAATCATCAATATCCAGTACCACTAAGGCTAGCTGGAACGGTTTATGGTGAAAACGTACCATAGCTTTAGCAAAATAATTATCAAAGGCAGCTCGGTTTGCCAGTTTGGTCAGCGCATCTTGCATACTCTTTCTTTGCTGCTCGATCAGTTTATGTTCAAACACTCGGCTTTGTTGTTCTAATTGATCTACCTTAGCAGACATATCATTGAGCTTGTCCGCTAGTTCTTGGTGACTTTGTTGTTCAAATTTTGATTTTTGCTCCAAGGTGCTGGCGATAAACTGCAGTTTTTCATTTATGTCTTCTTTTACTTGATTTAGTGATAATGCTTTTTCGACTGTACCCGTCATATCAACCAGTTGGCTTTGTAACTTCTGGTTTATTTTTTCGTTGGTTTTCTGCGATTTTTTTTGTGTAACAATAGTTTCTTTTACTGCACTTTGCACCGTTGTTAGCGTCGCACTCAGGCGGGTTAAAAAATTCTTAGCACTATTTTGTTCATCTTTAAAGTCGGCAACGATGACATCAAATATGTCGATGAGGTGAAGGAGTACTTCATCACTAGACTTATCTGTCATTAGCTTTTTCTTAATCGCTAATAACTCATTGGTGTGGCCTTTAGATAAGGGCAAGGTACTAAGTGACACTGATATTTTTTCAAGGATACTGCTGTCAAAAAGTGCTAAGTCGAGGTCATTTTTTGACTGACTTACCGGTAAAATAAGCTGAGCAGACGGTAAAACACCTTGTTTAGTTGGCGCATTTTTAGCTTTTAGGGCGTGATCATAAAAAGCTAACAATTGACTTAGTAACGGAACATATTGTATTAAAGCGTCTTTACTTTCTTTTGTTTTGCTTAATAACCCGCGTAGCTCTCTGCGTAAATCACCAGGTAAGCCATTGATTTTTTGTAAATTCTCACCTGCTTGATTAAATTGGTCATGCAGGTGAACAATGTTTTTTTCATTGGTTATGCTGTGTTGCTGTAATAATTTACTTATAACGACAATTTTTGCTTCTATGTCATTAAGGGGGGCTGACTTACTGAATAACATTCTTAACTGAGCTAAGCGGTTGTCTAATTCAAGATCAATACCTTTAGAAACTAGGGATAATTTAGTAATGAATTGAATGAGCAGACTTGAATGCAGATTAGCATCTTCTTCTAGTGAATTACGAGACTCAATTGCGCTATCAAGCTTTCGTTTCAATGCAACTAATTGCTTTTTGGCAACAGAACTGTCATTCATAAATCCGATTTATCCTAATGTAGAGTGATGTCTAGTGCTAAGTGATTTACTTTATTTAGTGTTTAGCCATTAAACGTGTTTAGGGCACTTACGTTGTTCTTAGTATATGATATTTTTCACTATAATAACGTTATTTATCAACATAGAGGTAAAAAAACAACTTTTATTGGCCCATGTTGATTTTTTATAACATTGAGTATTTATTCGTTGTTAAAATCGCTAGATGTTAGAGTGACCACCTTGTCTACCCATAATGAGAGAACCTATTTGCGTGTTTAACTATAAAATAAAAGTAATAATAGCAATATCTTTATTTATTGCACAACTAATATCTGCTCATGCGAGCGTAAAAGTTAATATTATCATCGAGCAGCCCGAGCATCACCTAGCTAAGGTAGAGCTTCAATTTGACAAAAGTAATATAGAGCAGGTCAATTTCTATTTACCTACCTGGCGTACCGGACGATATCAGACTTTGAACTTAGCGAATGGCATTCGTGATTTTATCGCTAAGGATAGCCAGGGTAATGTGCTTAGTTGGCGTAAAATTGATAAACATACTTGGCAAGTAAGTGGTAGTAAAAATAAAAAAATTCACTTAAATTATCAAGTGTATGCCAATCAATTGGCGCAAAGAACTCGCCATATAGATGATAGTCATGCCTTTTTAGATAGCTCAGCCGTGGTTATGTACACTGAGGCAAGTCGAAGTTTGCCACATACTGTCCAGCTTTTTGTCCCTAAATTGTGGCGTAGTTTTTCTGGCTTAGAGTCAGGTGATAATAGCCATCAGTTTATTGCTACCAACTATGATCAATTAGTTGATTCACCCATTGAAACGGGTATTAACGAACATCATGAGTTTAGTGTTGACAGTCGACTTTATCAGCTGGTTATTTGGGGCGAAGGTAATTATGACAGCGTCAAAATGGTAGCAGATATAAAAGTATTGGTAAAACAAAGTAAGCATATTTGGCAAGGTTATCCGTTCAAACGCTATGTTTTTATGGTGCATGCCACGAGTGGTGCTCGTGGTGCAACTGAGCATGTTAATTCAACCATCATCCAACGTTCGCGTTTTAAGTTTTCGACCCGTAAAGACTATCTCAGCTTTATTGCCGTTGTTGCTCATGAATTTGTTCACACTTGGAATGTAAAACAGTATCGCCCTCACGGTCTAGTGCCTTATGATTATCAGCAAGAAAATTATTCTAATTTGTTATGGTTAGTCGAGGGTTCAACCAGCTATTTACAATACCAACTGTTATTACGCGGGAATTTAATGACGACAGATGAATTTTTTAGCGCACTTGCTAAGCGAATTACTGCGTATATGCATAAACCTGGTCAAGCAAGTCAAACCGTGGCACAAGCAAGTTTTGATGCTTGGATCAGCGAGGGTGGCGATTATGGTAATAATCATAGTGTCAATATCTATGCTGAAGGATTTCTAGCTTCTTGGTTATTAGATTTTGATATTCTCAATAAAACAGACTTAAGTAAAAGCTATCGTAATGTGCATAACCAGCTATACCAACAACATCGCCTACCAAAAAGTTATAAAGAAGCGGATGTGCTTAAGATATTAAAACAAGTGACGGGTAGCAATTATCAAGTTTGGTGGCAAGACAATATTCACGGTACAGCAAAAATAGATTTTAGTTTATTACTGGCTAAAGCAGGACTGGCAATGAGTTATGCTAAAACTGGTGAGGATAAGTCGAGCAAGCAAACTAAGGTATGGACTGGCCTTAACACTAAATATGGTACTCAGGGTTTAGTTATTTCTTCCGTAGAGCAAGACAGTCCGGCCTGGCATGCTGGCTTAACCACAGAGGATGTTATTGTCGCGGTAGATGGCTTACGCATAGTAGATAAGGATCTGGTTAATCGTCTAAAAGACTTTAAAGCAGAGCAAACCATTGAGTTCACTTATTTTCGCCGAGATAAACTAATAACGACTAAGGTTAAACTTAGCGCTATCGCTAAAAATAAATTAAAAATTATTGTTATAGCAAAGGCCAGTCAGCAGCAAAAGCTATTTTTTAAGGCTTGGACTGGTCTTGACTTGCCAGAAAAAACACCAGAGTGAAAAATAAGCATTAAAGCGAAATAGTATTTCGCTTTAATGCTTTTCGCAGAAAGTAAGCTGGGTTATTGACGTAAGGTTCTGGCAAAAGGGGCTTGCTCAGTATGACTACTTCTAAACGGGTTGATGTCTAACCCTCCGCGTCGAGTGTAGCGTGCGAAAACGGTAAGCTCATCAAGTTGGCAAAATTTTTGCAAATCACAGTATATTCTTTCGATACATTGCTCATGGAACTCATTATGCTGGCGAAAGGAAATCAAATATTTTAATAGTGTGGCATGATCTATGGCTTTACCGCGGTAGTGAATATAAATACTTGCCCAATCAGGTTGATTGGTAATTAAACAATTAGACTTTAATAAATGACTAACTAAATGCTCCTCAACTTTAGCACTTTTATCTTTTTTTTGTGCTTGAGCTAGTAACTGTGCATCATATTGATAGTTATCTATGCTGATATCTGCACCATCGATACAAATACAATTATCTGGTTTTTTTGCAATAGCTAAAGCGGGACAGTGATCGACCGCAAATAAACGTACTTTTGCTGGCGAGCCGGCAATGTTTGATAAGTCCTTAATTAATATTTGCTCAACGTCTTTGATACTGGCAAAGCGTGTTTGATTAAAGCTATTTAAATACAGCTTAAAAGACTTTGACTCAACAATGTTGTCACTGGTACAAGCAAAGCGAAACTCAGCGACTGCAACTACCGGTTTGCCCTTTTCATTGAGCCAAGAAAGTTCATAGCCATACCAGACATCTTCGCCAATAAAGGGTAAATTGTTTGGATCTAGAGCTAAGTCATCTCTATTTAAACTTCGAGGTACTCCTTGTAGCAATTCTGCGGTATATTCGCTGCAATATTCTGTACTTTTACCCAGTGTTAACTTGCTTAGTTCCGTTGCATTTTGATAATTGGCCATAAATTTTTCAGTAGTGAGCTAGTATCTTGCTATTTTAAAGGATCTTTTCTTTATATGACATCTACAAATAAAACTTTAGCGCAATCACTTTTAGCCTTTAGTAAAGACTTTAGCCAACAACACATCAAGCAATTTGGACATTTACCTACCAGAGAGCATGATGAGCAATGGTTATCACCTTGTGAATTAGGTCCACATGATGATAGTCATCATTATTGGCAACCCGTGGCGGTGAAAACTGAGTCAGTCACGGATGAAAATACCGAGACGCTATCTTTTAGTAATGTTGAGTCGGCATTAGATCTTGAACTACATCCGGATATAAAGACTTATTTCACCACTATTTTCAGTGGCGAAATTGTAGCAGAGTGTAGTGAAGGGCAGTTATCACTGCTTTTTGCTTGGAATAGGGAAGATTTTGACCGTTTACAAGAGAATATCATTGGTCATATCTTAATGAAGCAAAGATTAAAGCAGGCTGAAACCGTGTTCTTTGCTGTTACCGATGAAGAAGATATGATTATCTCTGTCGATAATACTAATGGTGAAGTTTGGGTGGAACGTGTCGGTTGTCAACCACATAAAAAACTCAGTGATTCATTAGTCAGCTTTATCGGTCAATTAACGCCAAAGAGTTTAGTTACTGATACTAAAATAAAGAGCTAAGATGTTATTTTTTTTGATTGACTTGCTCAGTTAAGTTTTTGATAAGCAGTTTTACTTCCGCTAATTCATTTTTTATCTCGGTTAACTCTTGCGCTAATGACTGCTGAATTATTTTCTTTACCGCGCCATTTTCAACGAGAGAGTCTAGTAGGGCAGTGTTATCGTTGCTCGATTTGTCTTGACTAACTTGCTGTTCTTTAACACTTACTGGTGCAATAAAGTCGGGTTGGTGTTGCCAGTTTTTTAATGTGGTGATTAATGTGGCTAACGGAGTCCGTTGGCTCAGCTTTGCTTTTACCAAGGCTACGGTTGGTTTTTTGCCTGCATTGGCAAGTTGGTTTGCACAGATTAAAATTTCATCGATAATTGTCATTTTACTTACTGATTAAAAATAATTAATTAATTTAACTATATTTTAGCCAATATAACTAAAAATGTCTGCAACTTCATTGATGTATTTTAAAAAATATCATCTATTCAATGACTTATGTGGTTGGCTTGTTTTTTGCAATTCTGAGTAAAGGATTATTATAACAATTACATTTTACCTCTAGGGAATATAGATATGAAAAAATCAATACTTGCTTTACTCATTGCTGCACCACTAGCAATGACATTATCTGGTTGTGTTATTAAAATAAACGATGATGGTATTGATCATGGTTTTGTCAGCGATAGTAAAGATCGTGCCTACAACAACCGTAAAAAAATTGCTAACGTTCAATTGGGTGCTTCTTTTATGGATATGCAGGCAAACTTAGGTGTCGCTGATTTTTCTGAGACTTATACTGACGGCGATGATACGGTGCGTGTTTTATATTATCGTACCCAACGTAAACATAAAGATGGTTTAACAACAAAAGATGAATGTACTTTCTTACAGTTTATTAATGGCAAATTAGTTGAAACCGGTAATGGTGGCGATTTTTTGAAAACTCAACAGGTAAAAGCTAACTAATTATCTATTATTACTATTACTTAAATGCCTCGCTTAGCGGGGTATTTTTTTATCTAAATTATATGGCTTTCATGGTAGTTAAACGAATTATATTTGACCTGTTTGAAATTATGCTGCTATGGTGAGTTGTTAGGTTAGCAAATAATCCACCGTCAGAGTAGGAGAATATAATGAGTGAAACCGAATCGGTAGAAAATAGTATTGATGACAATTTAGACCAAAACGTTAATATTCGAGCGACTTATTTGAGTGCTCATGAGTTGAAATTAGCAGCGTCACTTTTATATCAAGCTTATCATGATGACCCCGTTTTTTTAGAGATATTTAATAGCGATAAAGAAGATTATGAGCAACGTCTTCGTGGTGCTATTAGAGAAGAACTCAATGCTTTTTGGCAAGCAAAACAACCCATGATTGGTTTGTATCTCGGGGAATCTATGGTTGGTGTCGCCTGTATTAACAGCCCAGATGAAACCTTGGCAACTGATCGTTTTTGGCATTGGCGTCTTAAAATGCTATTAAATGCCGGTTACTTTAGTACTAAGCAGATGATGAAAAAAGAACAAATTGTCTTGGCTGCTGTCCCCTTAAAGGTTTTCCATTTCCTATCATTTATTGCTGTTCATCCTCTGCATCAGCAGCATGGTTTTGGTCATTACTTAATGGCCGCCGTCAATACTGTTTTGGATGAACACCCAGATAGTGAAGGGGTAGCCGTTTATGCTACCTCAGAAAAATTTAAAGAATTTTTTAAGCATGTTGATTACCAAACGGTTAAAGAGGTATCGGTAGGAAACGTGTGTGGTGCGGTAATGGTTCACTATCGAGATAAAGTGGAATAGCTGCACTTTATTGGCATATTTTAAGGCTATATTAGGCCTTATCTCTCTCAAGTAATTCCCTTAATAAAAAATAGCACCGACAAAGTGCTATTTTTTTTGTAAGACATGTCTTACAGCTTTGTGAGATATATTGGCAATTTCTGCTGCAATGTGGAATGGTTGATCTGTAACATATTGTTTTTTGTATGTTTACATGAATTATCGCTTGTTACATTGTTTTTACATTTAGAGTTTGCTTGTTAATACGCATCGATAAATGAAATTTAGGTGTACTATTAAACATGTCAGGAAGACAAGGAGCAGGGGGCTTCAGCGTTACTTGTAACGTGATTAGGGACGATGCATGTTGCTAAAATGGAATTGCAGCGACATAAGGACTTACTGAGGACAGTAAACATAACTTACGGATTGAGTTGAGTCAATAGGATGCAATGGATGCAAGTCAAGGATGATATGAGTAGGGATGCTTGTGTAGCGTATAGGGAGAGCCTAAAGCTGGATGCTTTAATTATAAATAATACTTTGGTGCTATTTATAAAAAGGTTTAACAAGGAGGCTTTAAGGACGAGGTCTAGTAGCAGGATGCTACTATGGATGATATGAACAAGGATGTGGCTTGGTTAGGATTACCAAGGTCAGGAAGACAGTAGTTATGGATGGCTACTTAAATGGATGTATAAATAGGGAGATTAGTTAAGGACGATTAATTCAGGAAACGGTGTCAGGAAGATGCTAATTAAGGATGATATGTTTAAGGATGTGGCTTGGTTAGGATTACCAAGGTCAGCAAGACAGTAGTTATGGATGGCTACTTAAATGGATGTATAAATAGGGAGATTAGTTAAGGACGATTAATTCAGGGAACGGTGTCAGGAAGATGCTAATTAAGGATGATATGTTTAAGGATGTGGCTTGGTTAGGATTACCAAGGTCAGCAAGACAGTAGTTATGGATGGCTACTTAAATGGATGTATAAATAGGGAGATTAGTTAAGGACGATTAATTCAGGGAACGGTGTCAGGAAGATGCTAATTAAGGATGATATGTTTAAGGATGTGGCTTGGTTAGGATTACCAAGGTCAGCAAGACAGTAGTTATGGATGGCTACTTAAATGGATGTATAAATAGGGAGATTAGTTAAGGACGATTAATTCAGGGAACGGTGTTAGGAAGACGCTAATTAAGGATGATATGAACAATGGTGTGGCTTTGGATTACCCAGGTCTGCATCGAGTAGTTAGGGACGGCTACCATCAAGGAGTGTTAACTAAGGAGATGATTGTCAGGAAGACACAAATTAAGGATGATTGAATGGGCGCTTAACAGTTACCAAAATGGATATGAGTGGACTCATAAAGGATATGCTAGGGATAGTCGTTCAAGGAAGAAGTGAGATCATTAAATTTGTGTGCAGGACGCACCTTATTAAGCTAGTTTTAGAAATGCGACTTAATGAGTCGCATTTTTTATGTGTAGTTGGTGATTTATGCTCGATTGTTGCTATAGCTTATGCAGGGTAACTACTATCAATAGGTAGCCAACACCTTGATAAAAGTTTTATCTTAATGAATGTTCGAGTAACTTTTAGCTAGGGTAAAACATGTTAGAATTATTAGCAAAACTTGCTAGCAAGTTGCAACCTTTTCGTCAATTGAGTTATCTATTGGCTGCAATCCTTGTTGGTCTCATTTTTAGCCAATTACAGCAATCAACCTCACAACAGCAACCGACCAGTCCTTATGCTCTATTAAGTTTTTTTGGCTGCATATGGTTACTACTTTTTAATATACTGCTTTCTGTCTTTGCCAATGTCCCAAGTATAAATACCGCTTCAACCGGCATATTTTCCCGCATAAAAAACAAAGTGCAGCGAAGCCTGTATCATCTTTTTGCCTTGTTGTTTATTGGTCTAACTCTCGTTATTGTATTTTTATCTTGGCGAATACTCAGAGTTTAAAGTTTATGGAATCAAAAGTGGGCCATAAAAAAGGAGCAAGTGTATTGCTCCTTTTTTATTGTGGCGACTAATGCTTAGTTTTTATAGCATAACGGGTATAAAGCTTAGTTATCTCGTTGCCGCTTTCATCTCGCTAACAAAGTGGCTTAATTCCGTCAACATCTTGCTATTATCTGCTAAATTATTCTCAATTATTTTAACTACCGCCGAGCCGCTGATCGCACCAAGTGCGCCTGCTTTAAGGGCATCTTTAACTTGTTGTGGTGTGGAAATGCCAAAACCTAAGATAGGGGGGGCTGCATGGTATTTTAGCAAGCTTTCAATTAACTTATTAGCTGAGCTAGAGACAGTATTTTTGGGGCTATCCGTACTGTCTACACCGGTTACGCCAGCACGACTTAAGACATAGGTATAACCCCGTGAGTATGAGGACACTGCCCGTAAGGTTTCATCGCTTGCGTTTGGTGGCGCAATAAAAATAGGAGCAATACCATATTTTAATGCCGCAGCTCGAAATGGCTCGCTCTCGCGAATGGGTACATCAGCTATTAACACAGAATCTACGCCAGCTTCACTCATATCGCGATAAAAGTTATCAATACCACGGGCAAAAACTAGGTTACCATAAAGTAATAAACCAATAGGTATTTGCGGGGCGTATGCTCGTACTTGCTTTAATATATCAATACATATGTCGGTGTTAATCCCCGCACCTAAAGCACGCAGTGCCGCTCTTTGAATCGTTATACCGTCAGCACTTGGATCAGAGAAGGGAATACCTAATTCCAGCGCATCTGCTCCAGCATCAATTAAGCTTTTGATAATAGCAAAAGATTGCTCAGCATTAGGGTCGCCAATCGTAACAAAAGGGATGAAAGCCTGTTCATTTTTTTCTTTTAAGGTCGCGAACGAAGCTTGATAACGTGCACCTGCTTGCTGGATATTTGAGTGTGACATTATGCCTCTCCTCTATGTTTAACTTTTGTCGTTGATGATACTTTATCAGGTGAAATAATAGCCTGGACATGCGCTAAATCTTTATCGCCACGTCCCGATAGATTAACGAGGTAAATAGTTTCTGTCGTGGCGGCTTCTGCCATTTTTAATGCTTGCGCTAGGGCGTGAGCTGACTCAAGCGCAGGGATAATACCTTCACACCTAGCTAAGGCTTGAAATGCCGCCAAGGCTTCATCATCATTGATAGCGACATATTGTGCTCGACCAGTGTCTTTCAAGAATGCATGTTGTGGACCTACTGCAGGGTAGTCAAGGCCAGCAGAAACTGAATAAGACTCTTTAATTTGGCCATGCTTATCTTGCATTATATAGGTGTAGTTGCCATGCAACATGCCCTTTGTACCGGCTACAAGCGTGGCACCATGCTGACCGGTTTCAATACCCTTACCACCGGCTTCAACACCAATCAGTTTGACACCTTCTTCATGAATAAAATCGTGGAACATGCCAATGGCATTGGAGCCACCACCTACCGCGGCAATAACATAATCAGGTAAACGACCTTCTTCCTCATAAAACTGTGCTTTTGCTTCTTCACCAATCATTTTTTGAAATTCCCTCACTATGGTCGGGAAGGGGTGAGGACCTGCGGCAGTACCTAATAAGTAGTGAGCGTTTTCATAGTTTGCAGACCAATCTCTAAGCGCTTCATTTACAGCATCTTTTAAGGTGCCAGAGCCTGCAGTGACCGGAATAACTTCTGCGCCCATTAACTCCATACGAAAAACATTGGGTTGTTGTCGCGCACAATCCACTGCGCCCATATATACTCTACATTTCAAACCAAGGAGTGCACAGGCTATCGCGGTAGCAACACCGTGTTGTCCAGCGCCTGTTTCTGCGATTATTTCGGTTTTACCCATACGTTTAGCGAGTAGGGCTTGACCTAAAACTTGGTTGGTTTTATGGGCTCCGCCGTGTAATAGATCTTCACGTTTTAAATAAATCTTAGCAAGTGGGTTTTTTACAATATTTCGACAACAGGTTAATGGCGTAGGGCGGCCAGCATACTTTGTTAATAAATTATTGAACTCAGTTAAAAAACTTTCATCGGTTTGAGACTCAATAAAAGCTTGCTCTAACTGTTCTAATGCTGGGACTAATAATTCACCGACATACATGCCACCAAACTCACCAAAATAGGCGGGTAAGGTTTCTTTAATGGATGATTTGTCGGATTTCTTCATATTTTTTTGCATGTTAATAATTCCTAATTTTCGAAAATACCTGGGCTAGCTTCTCGCTTGATTTAATACCAGGGCTATCTTCAACACCTGAGTTGAGGTCTAGGCCAAATAAATCTACCTGGGTTAATTGCTCAAGGGCCTGACTAATATTGTTATTATTTAATCCACCAGCTAAAAAGCTTTTTGATAAGTTTTGCTCACTTAAGGCTAATACTTGCCAATTAAATGCTTCACCGCTACCAGGGCTTTGGCCATCGAGCACATGATGACTGACACTGCTATTAAGTAAGGGAACACTTTTTGCTACTGGACTAGCTTGCCAGACTTGACAAAAACCACAGTCATTCTCGGCCAGTTCACTAATTAGGGCATCAATATAATGAGCATCTTCACTACCATGAAGTTGCACCGCACTTAAGTGTAAGGTCTTGACCAAATCAATAATGACATCACGTTCGCTATTAACAAAAACACCAACATACTCTAACTTAGGTATTGCTTTGATAATGTTTTGAGCCTGCGCTTTAGTTACATAACGGGGTGATTTTTCTGCAAAAATAAGACCGCCATAGCGTGCGCCGGCATTAGCGGCCGCGCTAGCATATTTAGCATCCGTTAAACCACATACTTTATTGTTGCCATAAATAAGTTTACGACAAGCTAAGTCAATATCTTGATAGGGGTTATTATTAGGGTCCATTAACGAACTGCCCACTAAAAATCCATCGACCGCTGGCGCTAATTCCCTTACTTGAGCATTACTATATATACCCGACTCAGAAATAATGATCCTATCGTCAGGTAAGCTTGGGGCAAAATCGAAAGTACGTGCTATATCTGTACTTAAATCACGTAAGTTTCGGTTGTTGATACCTATCATTTTTGCATTAAGCTTTATCGCTCTATCGCGTTCATCATAGGTGGAAATCTCCGTTAACACGGCTAAGTTATATTGCTCAGCAACGGCTGATAACTCAAGGTACTCGTCATCTGATAAAACACTGAGCATTAATAATATAGCGTCCGCGCCATAGTATCTTGCTAGGTAAACTTGGTAGCTATCAACAAAGAAGTCTTTATTTAGTACTGGGCATTTTACCAATTTTGTTACCGTTTGTAGGTAGTCAAAGTTACCTTGAAAATACTTTTCATCGGTTAGCACAGATATTGCCGCCGCGTATTTATCATAAATTTGGCAAATAGCTTTAACATCAAAGTCGGCACGGATAAGTCCTTTAGACGGAGATGCTTTCTTACACTCAAGAATAAAACCCGCATGTGGCTTATCCTTGGTTCTTGTTAATGCCGCGTACATATCCTTAGTCGTCGGCACTAACTCGTCAATGAAACTGGCTAATGGCTTACTCTTTTTTAGGGCGGCAATTTCAATACGCTTATCGTCGACGATTTTTTCTAAAATGTTTTTTTCTACTGAAGTGTTCGAGCTGCTATTCATATTATTTTTCAGCCTGTTTGTCAGTGTCAGTGTCAGTATCAGTGTCAGCTTTTATTTTTGGATCTGTATAGGTACTTTTGTCCTTTGAATTTGAGCTGACAGCTTGATTTGAAAGCTTAACTAGGCTTGATAACGTTGCTAAGCCTTTACCCGAGGCCAGTACCTCACTGGCAAGCTGCGCAGCTTGACTGAGTGAGTCGGCCTTATTGTGTAAATACAGTAGCGCAGCACAGTTAATTATCACTGCAGCATTGTGGGCCGCCTGTCCTTGACCCGATAATATATCTTTAATGATTTTAGCATTCTCGTTTGGTGTGCCACCTTTGATCTCTGCAAGCGGATAATTTTTTAAGCCAAAGTCTTGTGGCTTAATAGTACGTTCAATTAATGTATCATTTTTTATTTCAACGACTTGAGTGTTACCATGCAAAGCAATTTCATCTAGTCCGCTGCCATGAACAACAAAAGCGCGTTTAACGCCGGTAAGTTGTAGAGCTTTTGCAATGGGCATTAATAATGCGGGGGTATACACACCAAGTAACATAATAGTTGGATGAGCGGGATTAACTAGTGGACCTAAGATGTTAAATATAGTGCGAATAGCCATAGCTTTCCTCACTGGCGCCGCATATTTAAAACCAGAGTGATAGGCGGGAGCATATAAAAAACATAAGTTGGTTTGTGCTAAACAATGCTTGGCTGTTGCAGGAGACATGGATAAATTAACGCCAAAAGCCTCCAATAAATCAGCAGAGCCAGACATACTGGAAACACTTCTGTTGCCATGTTTAGCCATTTTCAAACCACAAGCCGCCGCTAAAATCGCCGCTGTGGTAGAAATGTTTATGGTATTAGCACCATCGCCGCCAGTACCAACACAATCGGCGACAATACCTTCTTCACCGTTTCCTTGAGGAAATGGAGTGGCCGCTGCACGGATAGCGATTGCCGCGCCAGCAATTTCTTCTGGTGTTTCACCTTTTATTTTTAACGCGGTTAAGACACTGGCGATTAACGCAGGTGCTACCTTGCCTTGCAGTACTTGTTGAAAAAAGTCATGACTTTGTGTTTGGTCAAGATCAACGCCAGCAACTAATGTCGGCAAAATAGTACTGATATCGGTTGCAACACTAGCTGTTGAATTTAGTGCCGTTGCGCCCAAAGCGTTGCCATTGCTATTTTGTTGGCTAATCATACTATTCTCCAGTGACTTTATTATTGAGCGATGCTGACAGGCTAAGCAAGTGTTGAATACTCTGCTTTAACAAGGGGGTACCAAATGTCGTTAATATGGATTCAGGATGAAATTGAAAAGCTAACACGGCATCATCTTCTTTGCTAATGGCCATACACATACCATTATATTCAGCAATAACGTCTAACTCTGCGGGTATATCTTTACCTATCAAGGAATGATAACGGGCAACGGGTAGAGGATTTTTCATCCCCTGAAAAGGGCCATAACCATGGTGGGTAATATTTGAGGATTTACCGTGAACCACTTCGTCTGCTCGGTCTACTCGACCGCCATAGTGCTCTATTAATGCTTGATGGCCCAAACAAATACCCAGCATTGGAATTCGTCCAGCACACTTTTTGATCAGTGCCATTAAGCAGCCAGAATTTTTTGGCTCGCCTGGGCCAGGAGATAACACCAGTAATACCGGCTCCGCAGTTTGTTGGGTATGGGCCTGCATTTTAGCAAAAATAAAATCAGCACTGAGCGTGTTGCGATAGACACTGGGCTCAAAACCTAAACATTGAAATTCATCAACCAAGTTATAGGTAAAAGAGTCTAAGTTATCGAGCATAAATAATTTAGTCATGGGTGAGCTCCTGCGCCGAAATTTTGGCATTAGTGTTAGCCGTGGCAATGGCATTGATAACGGCCTGAGCCTTTTGCCTGGTTTCATTGGCCTCACTCATTGGGTCTGAATCATACACCACACCAGCGCCGGCTTGTACTTGCGCAATATTATCTTTAACAAAGGCAGAGCGTATAACAATACAAGTATCCATTTCTCCCGTGCCAGTTAAGTAACCAACCGCGCCGCCGTAACTGCCACGCCTTTTACCTTCTATTTCTCGAATAAGCGCCGTTGCCCTTACCTTAGGTGCGCCAGATAATGTGCCCATATTCATACACGCTTGATAGGCGTGCAAGGCATCTAAATCGGTTTGTAATGTACCGCAGACTCGAGAAACCAGATGCATTACATGGGAGTAGCGATCAACTTTGAGTAAATCGGCAACATAGCGAGTGCCCGGCTGGGAAACTCGAGCAATGTCATTTCGCGCCAAATCAACCAGCATAATATGTTCAGCGGATTCTTTTTTATCTTGCCTTAGCTCGAGCTCAATACGGCTGTCTAGGTCTAATGAAATATTACCTTCTTTATCAAAACCGCGAGGGCGTGTGCCGGCGATAGGATAAATTTCTACCTGACGGTTGCTGGCTTGATATTTTAAGGCAGACTCTGGTGAGGCACCAAAAATACAAAAGTCACTATCTTTTAAATAAAACATATAGGGACTTGGGTTATTAATTTTAAGTGCTTTGTAAGCGGCGATGGGGTCAAAACAAGGTAGAGTAAAAGTACGAGAAGGTACTACTTGAAATATATCACCCGCCCTGATATTTTCTTTTAATTGCTCCACTATCTGACAAAAACGTTGGTCGCTAATATCCACTTGCAGCTCGTCATTAAACTTTTCTTTATCATTAATATCCGAATAGGATGGGCTTAACGGGGCAACTTGCTCTGCATTGACTGAGCTAGCCAGTGCTGCTTTAATTTGAGCAACACGTTTGCATATAGCTAATTGACTTTGTTTGGTTTTTTCAGCGTCATGGTAATTAAAAATATTGCCGACAATTTCTGTGGTTTGCAATTCATGGTCAATGATAACTAGGGTTTCTGCTAAGTAATAGACAAAATCAGGGCAAGTGTTATCACCGATATCAACTGCGGGTAATTGCTCTGTTATTGCCATCAGGTCAAAGGCAAAAACCCCGCCGAGGAATACGGCAAAGGGATGACTGTTTTCATTGCAGAGTTGATTAAATAACCGTAAGCCGTGCAAGGAATTTGTGGCACTTAAACGAGCCTTTTCATCGAGGTCGCTAGCAACTTCGGCAAACGTTGCTATAAATGATTTTTCATCATCTGCGAAGCAGACTTGCGCATGCTCTGCTAATTGAGCTGCTGCGAAGTTAATGGCTGATTCGCCATTTAACGTTAAGGCCGAGAAAGTGACCGCATTACCGTTACAAACAATTTTTACTGCTGCGTCAGTTAATAATAAACTTTTTAATAAATGTTTTTTATCAATCTCGGCGGATTCTAATAAAATATTATGTTGGTGTTGGTGACATAATAATTGGTAAACACTTAATGGATCATTTTGATAGTGCGTACTATCTTGTATGGTGATTACTTCACCCTTTATTTTACTTGGTAAATTTTGAGTCATATTGAATACTTCTATCGGTTTATTTAAAGAAAAATTGTCAACCTGCGTAAATAGGCAACAGCCACCAAATAAACCATGTTTTTGTTCTATTCATGTTGAAATCCTTTGTTAACTTCATTTTGTACAGTAAATTTTGAACGCTTTAACGTAAAAACCCGCTAATAAAAGCGGGTTTTTTGAAATTTGTTTAGTCTTATTTAAGATACACGCAATTATCACCACCCAATTATGTCGAGTTATGCCACCACCAAATTAATGAAAAGTGAGTTGTTACTGTGCTCATTTTTAAGTGCCTTTAATTAGCCGTTTATAATGTACTTTCAGCTTATTAAATTTTTTATTAATAAAGGAAAAAGTATCATTGTTTACTCGTTATCAGTAAACTTATCTTAATACTAAGATTACCCTTATAGAAGACCTTATTATGGCATTACTGTCAACCACTGATTTCCCTCATCAGATAGTAGCAACCGAAGGTTTTGCCCACAAACGTATTGACTTACATAGCCATACTAATTGCTCTGATGGTGCCTTATCACCGCAAACCTTGATAGACAGAGCAGTCAACTTTCAAATTGATGTTTTAGCTATCACAGATCATGATACTACCGCCGGTCTTGATATAGCGCAAAAGCATATTGAAGATAAAAACATTACACTTAAATTGATAAGTGGCATTGAAATATCTACCGCATGGCAAGGCTTTGAAATTCATATTGTCGGTTTGAATATAGATAAAGGCAATAGTGAATTAAAAACACTGATAGCGCAGCAGCAAGAAGCAAGAGAGCAGCGTGCTATTGCCATGGGGGAGAAGCTGGCGAAATGTGGTTTTCCTACTATCTATACAGAGGCAAAAGCTTTGGCTGGTGACGGCACCATAACACGGGCACATTTTGCTAAAGTACTGCATCAACAAGGGCATGTTAATACCATGCAACAAGCCTTTGATAAATACATAGGAAAAAAAGGCTCAAAAGGGCAACGTGCTTATGTAAAACCTAACTGGTGTAGTATTGGCGAAGCGATTCAGGCGATACATCAAGCGGGTGGCAGTGCGGTCATGGCTCACCCTATTCGGTATGATCTTTCTGCTAAATGGTTACGACGTTTGATTGTTCATTTTAGTGAGGTTGCCGGTGATGGCTTAGAAGTGGTGTTACCGCAAATGAACCCAGAACAAAGGAAAAAAATGCTGGCTTATTGTCAAGAATATAACTTATATGCCTCCATGGGCTCTGATTTTCACTATCCTAATAAATGGAGTGATTTAGGGCGAAACCTTACCATGCCTGTTGGCGCTAAACCTGTTTGGGCACAATGGCAATAAACATAATTAGTCTAAGTTATTTAAAGTAAAGGAATTTCTCATGAGTCAGTTTTTTTATGTACACCCAGATAACCCTCAAGGGCGCTTAATGAAACAAGCTGCCGACATTATTAAACAAGGCGGCGTGATAGTTTATCCAACGGACTCAGGCTATGCCTTAGGTTGTCATTTAGGGGATAAAAAAGCGTTAGAGCGTATCTGCCGAATTCGAGAGATAGATAAGGATCATAATTTCACTTTGGTGTGCAAAGATTTATCCCAATTATCAGAATATACCCGCATAGATAACACCGCCTTTAGATTATTGAAAAATAACACCCCAGGTGCATATACCTTTATTTTTAAAGGCAGTAAAGAAGTACCTAAGCGCTTGTTAAACCCTAAAAAGAAAACAATAGGTATTAGAGTGCCTGATAATACTATTGCACAAGCCTTGTTGACTGAACTGGCAGAGCCTATAATGTCAACCAGTTTGATTATGCCTGGTCGAGAAATGGCTGAGCATGATCCCGAGCACATTCGAGATTTGTTAGAACATCAAGTTGACCTTATCGTCAATGGTGGTCATTTAGGGGAGCACCCAACCACAGTAATCGATTTTTCTAATGATAGTATTGAGATAATACGTATAGGTGAAGGTGACCCTTCGCCATTTCAGTAGCCTAAATTAAACATGCAATTAATTATTGCCGTTTACGGGTGAATGAAACCTGAAAATGAGTCAGAAGTAAGCTTCAAGGGAGCTGCTACTGACGTAACAGAGAAAAAATAATGACGGTAGATAAGAAAAAAACAACTAAAGACGCAGCTATTGATAAAAAATATGGCACACGTGGTACTGAAAAAAAAGGTTCGGCCAAAAAAGGCCTAGCTAAAAAAGGCTTAGTTAAAAAAGGTAAAGCGAAGAAAGAGCCGGAAAAGGTGGTAAAAGTTAACTTCCAAACCGCGACTCATACCGACTCAGAGAAAGTGCAAAAAGTACTAGCGCGTGCAGGTAAGGGCTCTCGCCGTGAAATGGAAGCCATGATCAGTGCCGGTCGGGTTAGCATTGACGGTAATGTTGCTTTTTTAGGCGATAGAATTACCGGCTCTGAGCTGATTCGATTAGATGGTCACCATGTTAAACTAACCGCCAAAGATGAAGATATCTGTCGCGTACTTATGTATAACAAGCCAGAAGGTGAAATGTGTACTCGTAAAGATCCAGAAGGCCGTCCTACCGTTTTTGATCGTTTACCGAAACTTGAAACTGGCCGTTGGGTTGCCGTTGGCCGTTTAGATATTAACACCTCAGGCATGTTGTTATTTACCACCGATGGTGAGCTAGCAAACCGATTAATGCATCCATCACAAAAGATCGAACGTGAATACGCTGTTCGTGTTTTTGGTGAAATCGATGAAGCCATGTTACAAAGACTACGTGCTGGCGTTAAGTTGGAAGATGGTCAAGCACGTTTTCAAAAAATCACTTACAGTGGTGGTGAAGGCCGAAATCATTGGTTCCATGTAGTCTTATCAGAGGGGCGTAATAGAGAAGTGCGTCGCTTATGGGAAAGCCAAGAAGTACAGGTAAGCCGTCTTATCCGCGTGCGTTATGGTGATTTAGAAATGCAGCGCCAGTTACCGCTAGGTGGATGGCGAGAATTGCAGTTAAAAGAAGTTAACTATTATCGTAAATTAGTTAACTTGACACTGGAAACGGAAAGTAAGGTTAAAGTTGACGAAAAAGCCATGGACAATGCTAAGAGCCGTCGAATTCGTCGCTCGGTGAAAAAGCATCAACAACGCCATCAACAAAGTACTCGTCGTCGTCATAAGTAGTCGTAGTAGAAGTGAAAATTATGCATTATCAATTAATTGAAGATCAACTCAGCTTAAATACGTTATGTGAGCAACTCGCTAAGGCGAAAGTGTTAGCCATAGATACTGAGTTTGTTCGTACCCGTACGCTATATGCCAAGCTTGGTTTACTTCAGGTTTGTGATGGTGAGCAACTTGCCCTTATTGATCCCCTTGCCATTGATGATTTAACACCTTTTTGGCAATTGCTCACCAATGGCAATATCACTAAAGTGTTACATGCCTGCTCAGAAGATTTAGAAGTTTTTTTGACTGCAGGAAATTGCCAACCGGTAAATTTAATTGATAGTCAGATCATGATGTCATTTCTGGGGCATGGCCTATCTTTGGGCTATGCTGCTATGGTAAAACATTTCACTGATATCGAATTAGATAAGTCTGAGTCACGTACTGACTGGACTAAAAGGCCGTTAACGGAAAAACAACTAGCCTACGCCAGTGCCGATGTTGATCATTTGTTCTTGCTTTACCCAACATTATTAGCCGAACTAACGCAAGCGGGTTTTTTAGCCTATGCAAAGCTAGAAACGCAAAATATGATTGATAAAAAATTCACACCAGTGAATGAAAGTGACATGTATCTTAATATTAAAATGGGGTGGCGTTTAAATCCTAAGCAATTAAATGTGTTAAAGTACCTGGCAACTTGGCGCTTTCAACAAGCACAGAAACGTGACTTGCCTATTGGCTTTATTGCTAAAGATCACACCTTAATGGCATTAGCGCAAAGTAATCCGGTCAGTGTTAGCGCTATGTTAAACCTTGAAGGGGCGGAAGCTCTCGATATTCGCCACAAAGGTAAAGCTATGTTGGCAGTGTTAGCTAAAGCGGATAAAACTGAGGTAAGTGACTATCCAGAAACAATTAATCGCCTCGATGATTACCCGGCTTACAAACAAACGTTTAAAAAAGTAAAAGCTTTCTTAGTGCAGGTAAGTGAACGAAATGGCCTAGCGATAGAAAATATAGCTTCAAAAAAGCAAATCAATCACTTCTTAACGTGGCAATTTGGTCTTAACGGTGCGTGCAGTAGTGCGAAAAAAGTTGAGTTATTATCAAGTTGGCGTAATGAGTTATTTGGTGAAGCTTTAACAACGTTTGCGAAACAAGGTTATAAGTAAACTATTTATAGCCTTACCTTTTATGTCAGCAGTCTGCTGCATTTATATTTTTGTTAATATTATGTTCTTAAGTCACTATAGGGTTCATCCTAGGCTCATGATATATTAAATTAGCAATACAATTTTTCTGTTAACTATAGGTCTCCATTATGCTATGTGCTATTTATAAAAGTCCCCGAAAGGACCAAACCTACATTTTTGTTAAAACTCGTGACGACTTCTCTGCAGTGCCGGAAGACTTGATGAAGAAGTTTGGCACGCCAGAGCTCGTTACACTCATTAATCTCGATAACAAAGATAAATTAGCATTGGCTGATTTAGAAAAAGTGAAAAACAACCTAGTTGAACAAGGTTTCTTTTTACAGTTACCGCCACCACCAGAAGACTTATTAAAAGCACATAAAGCTGCTATGGATGCTAAAAAAGAGCAAGGAGAGCTCTAATGAGCTTGCTTATAAAGGTGGTCGGTTTATCCGTCGTGATAACACTGGCTATGAGCAATCAAGCAAAAGCGGCTAAAACTGAGCTAACAGCAGAAGGCTTTGCTGATTATGTGATAACCCTAAAAGCGGATGCCTTAGCACAAGGATTTAGCCAAGCGTTAATTAAAGAAAGCTTTGCCAAGGTAAAGTTTCATAAACGCGCAGTTAAAGCTGATAGAAGCCAACCTGAGAGTAGAGAAACATTAGATACTTATCTACCTAAACGTGTACCAAAGTGGAAGGTAGAAAAAGCGAGGGCCTTATACAAAGAGCACCGAGTATTATTAAGCCAAGTCGCTGATAAGTACCAGGTCCAACCACGTTTTATTATCGCGTTATGGGGCCTTGAAACTAACTTTGGTAAATTTACCGGTGGTTACAATGTCATATCAGCTTTATCAACTTTAGCCTATGAAGGCAGACGCGAAGTCTTCTTTAAAAAGCAATTAATGGCTGCGCTGACCATCTTAGACGAAGGACATATTAGCATTGAAGATATGAAAGGTTCATGGGCAGGGGCTATGGGGCAAAATCAGTTTATGCCAACGTCCTTTTTGAGCTATGCTGTTGATGGCGATGGTGATGGGAAAAAGGATATCTGGCAAAATAAAGCTGATATTTTTTCATCTATGGCTAATTACTTACAAAAACAGGGTTGGAGTGATGAGTTGACTTGGGGTCGTCAAGTTAAGTTACCTAAAGGCTTTGATAATACTCTCGCCATTCCAAAAAATACCGGCAGTCGAAAAAAGTGGCTAAAAGCCTGGTCTGAAACTGAAAGAACACTAGCTCAGTGGCAAACCCTTGGCGTGAGACGTGTCGATGGTACTAATTTGCCCAATGTTGATATTAAAGCGGCGTTAGTTTTTCCCGATGATGAAAATGGTCGGGTATATCTTGCTTATGATAACTATAAGAGTTTAATGCACTGGAATTTATCGTATTATTTTGTCAGCTCGGTAGGCCATCTATCTGATCGGATAAAGTTTCCACCTATCAAATAAATCAATTAACAACGTTAGTTAGTAACGTTAATGAGTAAAGAAAGTAGTAGTAAATGAACAATACAAAAACAGTAGAACAGCCTTTTTGGCAAACTAAAACCCTAGCAGAAATGACTCGCCCTGAATGGGAGTCATTGTGTGATGGCTGTGCTAAATGCTGTCTGAATAAATTTATTGATGACGAGCATACTGATGAGGCGAAGGAGCTTTTACCGACCGACCATATCAAAGAGGGAGAACAGATCTTTTACTCTAATATTGCTTGTCATTTACTCAATGAGAAATCTTGCCAATGTTCTAAATATGAGCAACGTACCACGTTAGTGCCTGACTGCGTACGTTTAACACAAGATAATATTGCTGCGGTGTTTTTTATGCCGCCAAGTTGTACCTACCGCCGCCTACAAGAAGGACGAGGTATGCCGTCATGGCACCCTTTGTTGCATAATGGGAAAAAATCAGCAATGCATAAAGCGGGTATGTCGGTAAGAGGGAAAATAGTCAAAGATAATGAAGTCAGTATTGAAAATTTTGAAGATTATATTGTCCTTTGGCCATTAAATGATCTTGATTAAGCCATACTAAAATAATGCCCACCTAATCATGAAAAACACCGGTCAAAGTCCTGCAATGGTAAATGTCGAGCAACAAAGCTTGCTCTATTTACATATCGCCGTTTTTCTTTTTGGTGGTACCGCGCTTTTTTCTAAGTTGATTGGCTTGCCAGCGCTTGATATAACGGTGTACCGGACGGGTATAGCCGCCTTGGCGCTTTTTACCTTGCTCACGTTGCAAAAGAAAAAAATCACTTTAGCCAGTAGGAAAGACTATGGTATAGCCTTATTACTGGGTGTGGTCGTCGGCATACACTGGGTTACTTATTTTGCCGCGATGCAAATGGCCGGGATCACTGTCGGTATCATTGCTTTTTTTACTTACCCGGTAATAACGGTATTTATTGAACCGCTGTTTAATAAAAGTTTGCCAAAAGTAAAAGATATGCTGATGGCGGTAGTTGTTATTGTCGGTATTGTCTTGTTAATACCTGAAATAAGCTTAGGTAATCAAATAACTCTCGGTATTGTTACCGGAATATTTTCAGCGCTATTTTTTGCCTTAAGAAATATCCTACATAAAAATTATTTTTCCCATTATTCTGGGCCTCATACCATGCTGTATCAAACATTAGTTGCTTGTTTGATGCTGTGCCTTTTTATTGAGGTACCACTAGGGCAAGTAACCGAAAGAGACTGGTTATTGCTATTATTGGTTGGTATCGTCTTTACTGCGACTCCTCACGCCCTATTTGCCTCAAGTTTACGGCATTTGTCGGCAACTACAGCGGGCTTGATCTCTTGCTTACAACCCTTGTACGGTAGCGTACTAGCCTTTATGCTTTTACATGAACGTCCTAACGTTTTAACTATGGTCGGTGGACTAATGGTGGTCAGCGCCGCTATATTTGAAACATGGTCAGTGAGTATGGGCAGGCGTTAATGCGGTTTACTTAATAGCCTTACTCAAAAAAGGTCAGCAACGAGCAAACTCCGTATAAGAAAAAGAGCAGACACTGTTAACGCTAGCATCTGCTCTTTTTATCTTCACTTCGACCTATGCCTTATGTCTTATGGCTTTTTCGCACAGATAAGACGATTAACAAGGACAACAGCGAAAGCTAGGGTATAAAGAGCATAAATAACCACCATCCACTGAGGCATACTGAAGCCGAAAAACTGCCAGCTTATCTCGCCACAATCACCCGTTGCTTCAAATAATAAGGGTAGCCATTGATGTAAAGGCGCCCAAGTAGGGAAGTTAGGAATAAACTCGCAGCTAAAAAAAAGTGAACCGCTGTTCGCTTGCATGTCAACATGCTCTAAAGCTATGATTAGCCCCCAAATTGCGCTCCCCCCCCAAGATAGGTAGGCCAATGTTCTGGCAAATACATTTTGACAACCGACAGTGCCAATAACGCCGGCGGCAAATATTGCCAAGATAGCAAGGCGTTGATAGACACACATAATGCAAGGCGCTAAATCCATAACATATTGAAAAAATAAAGCAGATAGCTCTAGGGTTATAGCTGAGATAGCCAGTAGTAACCATGGTTTTTGACGTGTGGTGATATTGCTTAAGTAATTCACAAAAGCTCCTTTAACAAATTGAGTAAAAAAAAAGCTCCTAACCAAATAGAAGCTTTTTTAAAAGGTACCATGAAGAAAAAGCTGATTGGCTTTCTCCTGACATTAATATGACATTATTAATGTCAGCATTTAATAGCGACGATTAGTTTATTAATAAATGCACATAAATACTGGCAGCGTAGCCAAGGGCAATTACCGGCGTCCATTTTAAGTGACTAAAGAAGGTATAATAGCCGCGTGCTTGTCCCATTAGCGCAACACCCGCAGCAGAGCCAACAGATAATAAACTACCACCGACACCCGCCGTTAGTG
Organism: Colwellia sp. MT41; assembly: GCF_001444365.1. NCBI lineage: Bacteria > Pseudomonadati > Pseudomonadota > Gammaproteobacteria > Alteromonadales > Colwelliaceae > Colwellia > Colwellia sp. MT41. Next base: position 2,783,686 of record NZ_CP013145.1, on the reverse strand, counting down.
TAACGAGCAACCATTGGGTGTCTGACATATCAGGGTTCATGGTTAATACCGCAAACATCACCGGGATGTTATCAACAATGGCTGATAATAGACCGACTATAATATTGGCATTCGTTGCCCCTAATTCGCCGTACATGAATTCTGAAGCCATGCCTAAGTAACCAATAAAGCCTAAACCACCAACCGCTAAAATAACGCCGTAGAAGAAGAACAGTGTATCCCATTCGGCTTTGGCAATTTTGTCAAAAATATCAAAATCATCATTAATTATATGTCCGGTAGGTGAATCTGATTTGTCGATTTCACCTAGACCTGATTGACGAAGATAGTAACCAAAGAATTTCAAATAAGATAAACCTAACATCATGCCAAATACGGGTGGTAAATGTAGGAAGTTATGGAAAGATACTGCCGTAATAATAGTCAAAATAAACAAGCCGACTATGGTTAATCCGCCTTTTTTGATCGGCGTCATTTCGCCTGTAATAGCACTTGGCTTACCTGTAGGTATAAAGAATTGCATAATAAAGGCAGGAATAACAAAGTTCACTACCGCTGGTAAGAATAGCGCAAAGAAATCAGTAAACTCAAGAATACCTTTTTGCCATACCATTAGGGTAGTAATGTCACCAAATGGGCTAAATGCACCACCGGCATTTGCGCCAATGACAATATTGACACAGCTCATGGCAATAAATTTAGGCTCATCTTTACCAACCGCTAAAACTACCGCACACATAATAAGTGCCGTGGTTAAGTTATCTGCAATAGGTGAGATAAAGAAGGCCAGAATACCGGTTAGCCAAAATAGCGTTTTATAGCTAAAGCCTTTTTGTACTAACCAATCGCGCAAAGCATTAAAAACATCACGCTCTAACATGGCATTAATGTAAGTCATCGCGACTAATAAAAAGAAGAATAACTCGGTATATTCTAAGAAATTATGACGAATGGCTACAGCAGCAGCGTCTGGCATACCTTGAGAGTTATAATAGGCAGCAATTAATATCCAAATAAGGCCGGCAGCAAGCAGTACCGGTTTTGATTTTCTCAGGTGCAACTGTTCTTCTAAAATAACCAGAGTATAGGCTAGAACAAAAATTGCTATAGCGGTGTAGCCAATCCAGTGACTAGTTAAATCAATATTTTGGTGTGCTGCCTCGGCAGCGAAAGCTATGCTTGGAAAGAGCACCGCAGATAACGCCAGTAAAACGTATAAAAGTTGTTTCATGTAATTCTCTAAATGGGCTGTGAAATTGTATGCAATTTTAGCGATTATTATTAGCTTGGAATTCTATCAAACTTTTAACATAATGATACAACAAAGCCTTTGAAATTCATTAATTTTATTGATAGTAATTATCTATTTGACTTATAACAAGCGAATGCTTAGTTTTTACTTTCACCAGCGAGTAATTGTAAGGCTCTTGTGCATAACTATACTTCTGGTACAATCTGTTGAAAATCCATCCTCAATTTACAACTATTATCAGGTAATTATAGTCAATGGTCATAAAAGCTAAAAGCCCAGCAGGATTTGCAGAACAATATATCGTTGAATCCATTTGGAATGGTGGTTTTCCTCCCGGCACTATATTACCAGCAGAACGTGAACTCTCTGAACTTATCGGAGTGACGCGAACTACCCTTAGAGAAGTCTTACAGCGTTTAGCGCGTGACGGTTGGTTAACCATTCGACATGGTAAGCCGACTAAAGTAAATAATTTTTGGGAAACCTCAAGCTTAAATATCCTCGAAACGCTGGCACAATTAGATCAAGAGGGTATTCCTGATTTAGTTGACAACTTATTATCAGCGCGTACCAATATCAGTGCTATTTATATTCGTGGGGCATTAAAAAATAACCCTGAGAAAGCCATTGAATGCCTGCAAGGTTATTTAGATGTAGAAGATACGGGTGAAGCCTTTGCACAATTTGATTATGAATTAAATAAAGCATTAGTGGTAGCGTCAGGTAACTCTATTTATTTATTAATTCTTAATGGTTTTAGAGGTTTATATTCACGTATTGGTAGTTTGTATTTTGCTCACCCTAAAGGCAGGGAGATATCTAGGGCTTATTATCAATCGTTAATAGAGCTTGCTAAAGCTAATAAATTCGATGAAGCGATTTTGGCTGTACGTAAGTATGGTATTGAATCAGGAAAATTGTGGGCAGATCTTAAGGATGACGTATTAAAAGAATTATCTAATGATTAATGTTTGATAGATTTGCTCATCAACATAAATAAAGACGACGCTAGTCGTCTTTATTTTTTTGTGGACAGCTGGCAATGATCTTATCTTCACCTGACTTCATTTCTTGCACAATCTTAACGTCAAAGTGCCATAAATAATGCAGGTGCTTTAATACCTCATCTTTTGATTCCCCCAGCTCTACCCCATTGTGTGGCGTGTATCTAAGGGTTAGCGCTCTGTCACCATCAACATTTGCATCAATTATTTGGATATTTACTTCAATATTACTGAGGTTATACTGATTTGCTAGGTTTTGACGAACTTTTTTATAGCCTTGCTCATTATGAATAGCACCAATTTCAACATAATTATTGTCACTATCATCATGAATATGAAAGAATTTAAAGTCACGCATTAGTTTTGGCGATAAATATTGGCTGATAAAACTTTCATCTTTAAAGTTTTCCATGGCAAAATGTAAAGTATCTAGCCAGTTACTGCCCGCTATTTCAGGAAAATATTCTTTATCTTCTTCTGTTGGGTGTTCACAAATACGTCTGATATCAATGAACATATTAAAACCTAAAGCATAAGGATTTATACCTGAATAATATTTACTGTTGTATTCAGGTTGAGCAATGACATTAGTATGACTGTGTAAAAATTCCAGCATAAATTTATCTGTGACTAAGCCCTCATCATATAAGTGGTTTAAAATAGTGTAGTGCCAAAAACAGGCCCAACCTTCATTCATCACTTGAGTTTGTTTCTGCGGGTAGAAATATTGCGATATTTTCCTGACTATTCTGACAATTTCTCTTTGCCAAGGTTTGAGCAAAGGGGCATTTTTCTCAATAAAATATAAAAGATTTTCTTGAGGCTCTTTGGGGAATATGTTTTTTTTCTCATCGTCTTGCTGTGCTTTTTTAGGGACAGTGCGCCATAAAGCGTTTACCTGTGATTGCAAATATTCAGCACGTTCAGATTGTCTTCTAAGTTCTTCATCGAGTGATATTTTTTGTGGTCTCTTATAACGGTCAACACCATGACTCATTAAGGCATGACAGGCATCTAAAGTAGCTTCTACCTCACTGATACCATATTTTAGTTCACACTTGGCAATATAACTTTTGGCAAAAAGTAAGTAGTCGATAATTGAACTGGCATCAGTCCATGATTTAAATAAATAATTTCCTTTAAAGAAAGAGTTATGACCATAACAAGCATGTGCCATGACCAGTGCTTGCATGGTCATGGTGTTTTCTTCCATCAAGTATGAAATGCAAGGATCTGAATTTATTACAATTTCATAAGCTAAGCCCATCTGTCCTCGTTGATAGTTTTGTTCCGTTTGAATGAATTTTTTGCCGAAGGTCCAATGACTATAACCGAGAGGCATGCCCGCACTGGCATATGCATCCATCATTTGTTCCGCCGTGATCACCTCTATTTGATTGGTATAAGTATCAAGGCGGTAAAAGTCAGCAACACGCGCAATCTCTCGCTGATATTGTCCAAGCAAGTCAAAAGTCCAATCTGGACTATCGTCTAAAGGCGTTACTTTAGTTTTTTGAGCGGTATCATCATTAGTGTTTGTCATCTATCACCCCATTTAATAAGTTACGTGGCATTTTGTGTGTTCTTTTTGAAAAGCTCCCTAAATACCGGGTAAATATCAGCGACTGATTTGATATGCTGCATGGCAAAATTAGTATTAGACTGCTCCACTGCTTGATAGTGTTTCCATAGGGTTTGGTGTGCTCTTTGGGTTATTTCTATATAACTAAAATAGCGGCTTTTAGGCAGTATTTGTTGCTCTAAAATTGTTTGACAGCGGGGCGAGTCATCTGCCCAGTTATCGCCATCAGAAGCTTGGGCACCATAAATGTTCCATTGATTATCATTATAGCGTTCGCAGATAATATCATTCATTAACTCTAAGGCACTTGAGGCAATTGTTCCGCCGGTCTCTTGGGAGTAAAAAAACTCATGTTCATCGACTTCTTTCGCTTGGGTATGATGTCGGATATAAATAACATCAATATTTTTATAGGTACGACTAAGAAATAGATAAAGTAAAATATAAAAGCGTTTTGCCATTTCTTTTGTTGCTTGATCCATCGAGCCTGAAACATCCATTAAGCAAAACATTACCGCTTTTGACGTCGGTACTGCTTGCTTAGCATAATTGCGAAAACGTAAGTCGAAAGTATCAATAAAAGGGACTTTAGCTATTTTGTTTTTTAGTGTTTTAATCTCAAGTCGCAACGCACGCTCTTGTTGAATATGATCATGGGTATCTTGACTAAGCGCTAAAAGTTCTTGCTCAAGCTCTTTTAACTTTTTACGTTTTGAGCAGGTCATTACTATACGACGGGCAATGGATCCTTGCAGTGATTTGACTATATCTATATTTGATGCCACACCCTGGGTGCAAAAACCACTGCGCACCGTTTTATATTCAATCATCTTATCTAATTGATTTTTCTCAAGGTTGGGTAGCTCTAAGTCTTCAAAAAGAAGGTTTAGATATTCTTCCTTTGAAATGGAAAAGGTAAAGTCATCTTCGCCTTCCCCGCTATTACTAGCATCCCCTTGACCAGACCCTTGGCCTTGCTGTTTCGGCGGACGAGGGATTTTATCACCAGGAGAATATTGATCATTGCCTGGATGTACTCTATCTTTTATACCGCCATCACCTTGATGGAAAATCGGCTCGGATAAATCCTGTTTGGGGATAATGATGCTTTCACCAGAATCTATATCTGTCACACCTCGTTGGTTTATTGCATCCGAGACAGATTTTTTAATTTGATTTTTATAACGCCTTAAAAAGCGTTGACGATTAACGGTACTTTTATTTTTACTGTTAAGACGTCTATCAATAAAATTGGCCATATATTATCCTTATCTCTTTTTTAGCTTATCCCTATTGCGCAAGAGATACGACTTAAGAAGACTTTCTAACCCGTAAATACCACTCAGATAATAAGCGTACTTGCTTTTGGGTATAGCCTTTTGTCATCATACGTTTAACAAAATCATCATGTTTTTGTTGGTCATCGCTTGATGTTTTAGCATTAAAAGAAATAACAGGTAATAAATCTTCAGTATTGGAAAACATTTTTTTCTCAATAACAGTACGTAGTTTTTCATAGCTAGTCCAAAGTGGATTTTGACCATTATTATTGGCTTTTGCCCGTAGGACAAAATTAACTATTTCATTACGGAAATCCTTCGGGTTGCTTATACCTGCTGGTTTTTCAATTTTTTCTAATTCATCATTAAGAGATTGACGATCAAATAGCTGACCGGTCTCTGCATCTCTATACTCTTGATCTTGAATCCAAAAATCTGCATAAGTAACATATCGGTCAAAAATGTTTTGTCCGTATTCGGAGTAAGACTCTAAGTAGGCGGTTTGAATTTCTTTACCAATAAACTCAATATATTGAGGGGTCAGGTAGCCTTTGATAAATTCCATATAGCGCTCTGCGGTTTCTTTAGGCAGTTGCTCTCGTTCAACTTGTTGCTCTAATACATAGAATAAGTGCACTGGGTTTGCCGCGACTTCAGCACTATCGAAGTTAAATACCCGAGATAAAATCTTAAAAGCAAAGCGAGTAGAAAGTCCTGACATGCCTTCATCAATACCAGCATAGTCACGGTACTCTTGATAGGATTTTGCTTTTGGATCGGTATCCTTAAGAGTCTCGCCATTATAAACACGCATTTTTGAATAAATGCTTGAGTTAACAGGGTCTTTTAAACGAGATAAGACCGAGAATTGCGCAAGAATATCTAAAGTATCTGGCGCACATTGCGCCGTTTTTAATTCGCTGTTTTCAAGTAGTTTTTTATAGATCTTAACTTCTTCAGAAATACGCATGCAATAAGGCACTTTAACAATATATACCCGGTCTAAGAAGGCTTCGTTGTTTTTGTTATTTCTAAAGTTTTGCCATTCAGATTCATTTGAATGGGCAAGTATAATACCGTTAAAGGGTAAAGCTGAAAGCCCCTCAGTTGGGTTGTAATTACCTTCTTGGGTAGCGGTAAGTAATGGATGCAGCACTTTAATGGGTGCTTTAAACATTTCAACAAATTCCATCAAACCTTGATTGGATCGACACAATGCGCCTGAATAACTATAAGCATCCGCATCATTTTGAGCAAAATGCTCAAGCTGTCTAATATCAACTTTACCAACAAGTGCTGAGATATCTTGATTATTATCATCACCAGGCTCGGTTTTAGCGATGGCAATTTGATCCAAAATAGAAGGATGAATTTTGATCACTTTAAATTGAGCAATATCACCTTTATATTCATGTAAGCGTTTTGCCGCCCAAGGAGAAATAATATTGTTCAAGTAACGCTCTGGGATATTGTATTCTTCTTTTAAGATTTTACCGTCTGAATTTGCATCAAATAAGCAGAAGGGGTGATCATTTACCGGACTACGTATGCCATTGGCGCTTAAAACATAAATAGGCTTTTGTTGCATCAGGAATTTTAATTTTTCCGCTATTGATGATTTACCGCCGCCTACCGGGCCTAATAAATACAAGATCTGTTTATGCTCTTCTAATCCTTGTGAAGCATGTTTTAGATAAGAAACTATTTGCTCAATGGCTTCTTCCATGCCGTAAAAGTCGGTAAAAGCAGGATAGCGCTTAATAACCCTGTTGGAGAATATCCTACTGAGTTTCGGGTCTGTGGCGGTATCTACCATTTCAGGTTCACCAATGGCAAGAAGTAAGCGTTCTGATGCACTAGCGTAAGCTAGATTATCGTCTTTACAGATAGTTAAAAATTCTTGCAAGCTAAATTCTTCTTGTTGGGCTTGTTCATAACGTGATTGATAATGTTGAAAAATACTCATAACTACCTCCAAAAGAGCGAAAAACTATCCATTTAAGATAAATTAGCAAAAGTTAGTACCTAACAGCTTGTAAAGGTAAAGTAAAAAGCACCTGCTATAATTTAAGGTTAGTTGTTCTGGCTGATTTTGCTAAGAAATTTATAGAATTAAATTGTAATTGCCCAGAAAAATCCATGAGAGATCAACTAGCTATTTTATATACAACCATGGTAATTGCTGTTTTATTGCTTGAAAGCATAGTAGGTCAGTAACACCAGTGCTTGCTATCAGGTAAATATCAAGTGAGTAGTGCTGATTCTATTAGTGCAAATTACCACTGTACATAAATGTATACAGTGGACTACTAGCATCAGTATAGCCTTGTTAGCAGTGAGCAAGGTTTTTAACAAAATACTCGTACAATTTCTGTTACAACCATAGATTAGGCCTCGTACTAACAGCTCTTTCGCTTCTAAGCTTTGCCATTGATAATAGCTTTAATATAAGAATATGATTGGAAGAGAAATAACAATGACCGAATGTAAGAACCCATTAAAACTTTGTGGTATTGAGTTTACTGAATATGCCACCCCCGACTCTGATTTTATGGAAAAAGCTTTTTATGGCTTTGGTTTTTCTAAAACCAAAAAAATGAAAGGACGTGATGTTGATTACTATAATCAAAATGACATCCATTTTCTTATCAATAATGAAAAATCAGGTTTTTCTAAAGAATTTGCTAAAAGTCATGGTCCTGCCATTTGTTCTATGGGCTGGCGTGTTGAAGATGCTGATTTTGCTTTTACTGAAGCGGTGAAGCGTGGTGCAAAATCTGCAGAAAATGAAGCCAACAAACTTCCCTATCCAGCAATTTTTGGTATTGGTGATAGCCTTATCTATTTCATCGATAACTTTGCCAGAACAGGTAAAAATAAAGGTTTGATCTATGATACCGACTTTGAAGATATTGATGAGCCCGTTATCGTTGAAGACAAAGGCTTTTTAGCGGTTGATCATATGACTAACAATGTTCGTCAAGGCACCATGCATAAATGGGCTGATTTTTATAAAGACGTTTTTGGTTTTACCGAAATTCGCTATTTTGATATCAAAGGTGTTAAAACAGCATTGATCTCTTATGCACTGCAATCACCTTGTGGTAAATTCTGTATACCCATTAATGAAGGTAAAGGCAGTACCAATAATCAAATTGATGAGTATTTAAAAGAATATAATGGCCCTGGCGTGCAGCATTTAGCTTTTATAACGGATGATCTTGTCGGCTCACTTGATAAGTTAGATAGCGACATTATTGATACGCTAAATATTTTGCCTGAGTATTATGATGATATATTTGACCGCGTACCTTGGGTAAAAGAAGATAAAGATAAGATTAAAGAGCATCAAATTTTGGTTGATAGCCAAGGTGAAAATACTTACTTATTGCAGATATTTACTAAAAACTTATTCGGTCCCATATTTATTGAAATGATCCAGCGAGTGAATGATCAAGGTTTTGGTGAGGGTAATTTTTCAACCTTGTTTAAATCAATTGAATTAAATCAAATTGAACGTGGCGTTTTATAGTAAATAAGCAAGGATATATTTTGCTAAAAACCAGCTAACTGAGTTAAGTTTGCTGGTTTTTTATTGCTTGTCTGTCTAGTTAACTAAATATACTCCTGTTTATTTGCTGTTGGCAGACACGTTAAGATCTTTTAAAATGCCATCGTGTAAGTTGTATACTACGCCATGCACAGTAATATCTTGTTTATTATGCCAAGCTGTTAACAAGGTGGTGGTTTTACATATATTGGCTACTTGCTCGATAACATTGAGCTCACATAATAAATTAATCCGCTCTTTCTCATCGGTAAGCTTGTCCATCTCTTCTTTATGGAAACGGTAAACATCTTCAATATGGCGTAACCAGTTATCAATAAGGCCATGGCTTTTATTATCCAGGGCGGCACTGACACCACCACAACCATAATGACCACAAACGATAATATGCTGTACTTTTAATACATCGACGGCATATTGAATAACAGATAAACAGTTTAAGTCGGTATGAATAACTTGGTTCGCTATATTACGGTGTACAAAGACTTCACCAGGTTGCATACCAAGTAACTCATTGGCAGGTACACGAGAGTCAGAGCAACCTATCCATAAGTATTTGGGTGATTGTTGTTCAGATAAAGATTTAAAAAAACCAGGGTTTTCTTTAGTAATTTTTTCTGCCCATCGTTTATTATTATCAAACAGGTGTTGGATTGTTTTCATAAGTATAAGTCACGCCGAGTAGTTAAATTCATTGACATATTATGTCATGAAAAAGGTAAGTAAAAGTAATTATTTGTAATTTTGTGGTATTTGAGCTCATTAAATAGTCAATGTTCAATGAGGGACCTTTTAAAAGCCAATAGCTTACTTGAGTCAAAGCGAACTAGGGCAGTAAATATAAGGGTAAAATTGGCAGTTTAGACCATTTTTAGACCATTTTTAGACCAGCAAATAATTAGTGCCATTGCTCTTAGTATATCTAGTATAATAACAACAATAATCTCAACTCAATAGGTATAACAGCTATGGCGAGTGCATGTGCATTACATATTTTAGTGAAAACTGAACAACAAGCGATAGAAATAAAAGCACAACTTGCTAACGGTGCTAATTTTGGCGTACTAGCAAAAAAATATTCCCTTTGTCCATCGAAGAAAAAAGGTGGTGATTTGGGCGAGTTTCGCCGCGGAAAAATGGTGAAAGCTTTTGATGATGTTGTCTTTAAAAGACCGATATTAAAAGTACACGGACCGATAAAAACAAAATTTGGCTATCATTTGATTAAAACCCTATACCGAAATTAACGAATTATTTTAATCCTGTTGCTCTCTTCTTATTTTTTGTCTTGTTCTTCTTGATCTTCTTTATCAAGCATTTCGTTACGCTGCTTAATTTTTAGCAGTTGCTCTGGTGTTAAATTAAATTTTTTCGCCGATTTTCTTAATAACAAAATTCCTCCAGGGATAATACCTATAGCAAGGGTTATAATAATTATTGCGATTAATGACATAGATGCTAATACCTTTTTTGATAACTTTGATGAAAATACTAGCAAAAATAATGCTGTACAGGTAATTTATTCTACTATATAAAATACTTAGTATAAAAATTCCTAGTATGAATAAAAAAAACAAAAGAGAAAATAGTATGCTCAGTAAACTATCGATAAAGCTCCTTATACCCAATTTAGCCATAGGCTTAGTATTTATTTTTAGCACTTTTTTTATGATCGACTCAGTGAGTAACTTTACCTTGGTGGTAATATTCAGTGCTTTAGTGGTGTTACAAAGCCTGGTGAGCTACTTTTTTTTCACCCATATGTTAACCAATCGATTACTGCGTTTAAATGCTTATATTGATATGGTTGTCAGTACCGAAGAAGCGCCAGCAGAGCCATTAAAAGATCCTGCCAATGATGATCTTGCGCAAGTAACCAATGAGCTTAGTCATTTTATTGTTGGTTTAGCCGATGTAGTTAACGTTATCCGCCAAGAGTCAGAAGTGTTATGCCAAGGGTCTACTTCGTTGTCTCAGCAAATGAGCGAGTCAATCAAGTTGGTGGAAAACTCAAGCGTACAAATTGCGCAAATGGCAGAGTCGATTGAGGATGTAGCCAATACCTCATCAAGTTTATCAAACAGTGCTGAACAAGTAAGTGAAACAACTAGTTCAGTCATGGAAACCTTAGCCGAAGGAGTCAATTCCTCTAATATTAGTCAAAAAACTATTGAGGCTGTGGCGAGTGAAGTGGGGGATATGGCAAAAGAGCTTGCTTTACTGCAAGAGGAATGTGCTCGTATCGGCTCTGTCTTAGATGTTATTAAAGGTATTGCCGAGCAAACCAATTTACTTGCCTTAAATGCGGCCATTGAAGCTGCGCGCGCGGGTGAGCAGGGCCGAGGTTTTGCTGTTGTTGCTGATGAAGTTCGAGCCTTAGCGCACCGAACTCAAGAGTCAACGGTAGAAATACAAGCTATGGTTGAGCGCTTACAAACTAAATCAAGCAATGCCGTCAATAGTATCAGTAAAGGCCATAAGTTAACCCAAGACTCGTTAAAGTATTCCGCTGACGTTGTTAAAGCATTAGATAAAATTGGTTATGCTTGTCAAGATGTTGATAATTTAACATCACAAATCGCCAGTACAACGTTGGCGCAACAAAGCGCAACGTCATCGATTAATGACACTATGTTAGCGGTAGTATCCTTAAGTCATGATATCAACAGTGGTTTAAATTCTGTTGCCGCACATGCCGAGCAGCAGCAACAAACGTCCAAAGAAGTAGAGCAGGCTATCAATAGAATTTGTGTTTAGTTTTTATGTTCTAAATGAGTCGCAGATGTTTTACTTTAAATAAGATAAGTGTTTGCTTTATCGATCATTTTCTTGATTGCGTAATTTCGCCAGTTTTTGTAATTGTTTAGATTGCTCATGTAAACTGGCACGCACCAATATCTCTCTATCTTCTTCTCGTATAAAGTGAAAAGTTACCTTGTAGGCAAACTGTTCATTAGCCGACTCAACCTCGACTACTTCACCATAACAATAGATAGCACAATTATTTTCCAGTAAAAATATTTTTAGCTCAAGTATTTGGCCAATACTAAATACAGTTGGCGCGATAAATTTAATGCCGCCACCGCCAAACTTTATGCCTTGGTACCTATATTGAACTTCATCTTGTTGACTAAGAATATAGCCGACCAGTAAATCAATTTTCTGTGATTGTTGATTAAGGAAGCTGACTAGTTGAGCTGCGCTATTGCCTAAACTTTGTAATGATCTTAACGCGGATTGATCGATTGAGTTCATCTCAGTTGACAGTTTAAATGGCATTGGCATACGGCTCATAAATTGTGCAAAACTACTGGCTTCCTCTTTTTTTATGGTGGTAATATTTACCGAGAAGTCATGCTCAATGGCAAAAAACTCATGATATAGGCTTAATTTTTGTTCAAGGGAATGAGTAATCATCGGATCAGTTTCCATTTAAAAGAGAGTGCTTTTCATAAATAAGGTAAAAGTTCAAAAAAAATAATACCATAGCTGAAACTTATAACAGAAAATTGTAACTATACCTATCCCTCCGGCTATTTATCTCAGACAATTATAGTGACTGTGTTATGCTACAGACCATTCTAAATTGGCCGCAGATAAAATAATAATACCTAATGTTTCAACCTATTAGCATCTTCATCGGGCTACGTTATAGTCGTAGTAAAAGCCCCACTGGCTTTGTTTCTTTTATTACTTTCTTTTCCACTGTCGGTATTTTATTAGGGGTGGCATCACTGATTACCGTGGTCTCCGTGATGAACGGTTTTGAAGGTGAGTTAAAAAAACGCATCTTAGGTATTGTCCCCCATGTCATTGTCAGTGACTTTCCTGATAAAGATGCTGATAAAGGCACTGGTGCTACGGAAAACTCATATTGGCAAAGCTTACGCAAAGAACTTCTTACCCAGCCTCATGTGCTGCAAGTGACACCTTTTCTGGAAAGTGAGGCCTTAATTCAATCGACAACAGGTCTTCAAGGCGTTTTACTACAAGGTATTATGCCTAAATTTGAAAGACAAAATATTATTAGCAGTCATATGGTTGCCGGTAGTCTGGCAAATCTTTCGACCCAAAGCTACTCCTTAGTATTAGGGCAGTCATTAGCCAATAAATTACAAGTGAGCCTGGGTGATGAAGTGCGTTTGGTACTGCCCAATAAGAGCGTTTTTACCCCCATGGGGCGTATACCGGTACAACGTGTTTTTACCGTGGCAGGTATTTTTCATATTGGCTCACAAGTTGATGATGCCATGGTTTATGTGGACAGTCGCTATGGCGCAAAATTACTCAGGCGAACGGGCGATGGTATTGATAAATTACGCCTTTATTTAGATGACGCCTTTAATGCCCAGCAAGTAGTAACCGCACTTGAAAGTAAGCAACAAAGTGCACAACTACGTAAGCAAACAGGCAATCCTCTGCATTCCGTTAGTTTTAGCACTTGGAATGAAAGCCAAGGGGCATTATTTTCCGCAGTGAAAATGGAAAAAAATATGATGTGGTTAATGCTTAGTTTAATTGTTGCTGTTGCTACCTTTAATATTGTCTCGGCGCTGGTGATGGTTGTTGTTGATAAACAAGCTGAAATTGGCATATTACAAACATTAGGTTTGGCGCGTACTGATGTGATTAAGATTTTTATCACTCAGGGCATGGTTAATGGTTTGTGGGGCGTTAGCTTAGGTGGGGTTATTGGCGTGATATTAGCACTGAATCTCAACGATATAATGCTGGTGATAGGGGTTAATTTATTTGGCTTCGGCGTACAAAGTTTACCGATAAAGTTGGAGTTCTTTGATGTGCTAACTATTATTTTATCAGCACTGGTCATGAGTTTTCTTGCCACACTTTATCCGGCATATCAAGCGTCGACCACTCAGCCGGCGCAGGTGTTACGAAATGAATAAGGTTATGAACTAATGAGTAAAGTATTACAGTGTTGTCAACTAACTAAATCATATAAGCAAGGTGACATCGAAACTAAGGTATTAAAAGACTTAGACCTCAGTGTTGACAAAGGTGAGCTTCTTGCCGTTGTGGGTAGCTCGGGCTGCGGGAAAAGTACCTTCTTACACCTTGCCGGCGCTTTAGATACGCCTACTTCAGGCAAGGTGCTTATCAATGGCATCGATATTCACCAATTATCAGACAAAGAAAGAGCTAAATTTAGAAATCAGCATATTGGTTTCATTTATCAATTTCACCATTTGATGATGGAATTTAGCGCTCAAGAAAATGTTGCTATGCCATTGATGATTAGAGGTGACAAACCTAAAGATGCATTGTTAGCCGCCAAGAATATGCTTGACCAGGTTGGCTTAAGTCATCGAATTGATTACCGGCCTTCACAATTATCAGGTGGCGAACGTCAACGCGTGGCGATTGCTCGAGCCTTGGTTACCAAACCCTCTTTAGTCTTGGCTGATGAGCCAACAGGGAATTTAGATAGTGATACCGCCGAGCAAATTTATCAACTGATCCGTAGGCTAAATAAGACGGCTCAGACAAGTTTCGTCATTGTGACTCATGATCTTGTCTTGGCAAAACGTATGGATAGGCAAGTGAAGTTGGTACAGGGGCAATTATCACCCTTGTTCGATGAGGGTAATAAGCAATTAGTCACCGATGACGCTAACAGTGTTTTAAGTCAAAATAGTCGACCAGTAAGTGATAAATATGTTTAAACCCTTAAGTATTTTTTTAGGCTGGCGTTATGTGCGTAGCCGACATGGTAATGGTTTTTCTGCTTTCATCTCTGCTTCTTCTACCCTAGGTATTGCTTTAGGGGTGACGGTACTTATTATTGTGCTCAGCGCGATGAATGGCTTTGAGCGAGAGTTATCACAAAAACTACTGTCGATTGTTCCGCATGTTGAGCTTGTCAGTGTTAACGAGCCGATAAGGAATTGGCGACAAAGTATAAAGAAAGTACAACATGAGCAAGCAGTGCTCGCTGCTGCGCCGGTAATAAAAATGACCGGCATGTTGCAACATGGCTTGCAGCTTAAAGCGGTAGAAGTACGTGGCGTTGATGCCGAGCTTGAAATGCAGGTGTCGAGTATTGATGATTATATTATTGCGGGTAAATGGTTGGGCTTAAGGGTCACTGATCATAATAGCAACAGCATCATAATCGGTAGCGGCGTGGCAAAAAAATTATCCGTGCAACTTGGCGATAAAATACAGTTATTGTTACCACCACCACAAGCGGGTAATGACATTAAACAAGTCTTTTCTTCACCTATCACTCGTCAGGTAGAAGTGGTTGCTATATTCAAATTTGGCGGCACCATAGACGAAACTTTAGCTTATATTCCCCTGGCCCTGGCCAGTGATGTTATGGGCTATGCCAGTAATGAAACACAAAGTATACGCTTGAAAGTTGCCGATGTATTTGCTGCCCCTAAAATTGCCCGACAGGTTGCCTATAATTTTGACCATTATGTTTATATTAATAATTGGACTCGTAGCCAAGGGCATTTATTTAATGATATCCAGTTGGTGCGCATGGTGATGTTTATTGTCATGGTGCTGGTTATCGCGGTAGCTAGCTTTAATATTGTCTCAACCTTGATCATGGCGGTTAATGAGAAACAAGGTGATATAGCTATTTTAAAAACCATGGGTGCCAGCTCACAAACAATAATGTTGGCCTTTATTTTTCAAGGTTTGGTTAATGGGGTAGTTGGTAGTCTATTAGGCGCGCTGTGTGGTGTTTATTTTGCATTAAACCTTACCGATATTATGAGCGGCTTAGAGCAGTTGCTTGGGGTTACCTTTTTGTCGGGGGATGTCTATTTTATTAACTACCTACCGAGTGTTTTACATGCTAGTGATGTTTACGCCACCGTTATAACCGCGTTAATTATGAGCCTGTTGGCAACCGTGTATCCGGCATGGCGAGCAACAAAAATTGAGCCAGCGCAAGTGTTAGGCCAGCTGTAATCACCTCTATAGCTTTTACTCTAGCTAAAAAAAAGACAAAAAAAAGCCCGCAAACTAAGTGCGGGCCAACTCAAATATCAAGTTGATAGAAGGAAGTTAAATTCCAAGAAACATGTCAGAGAGAAAAGATAGTAGCTATCATTTCAGAGTAATCTGGTTAATGAACTCTCTTTGGGAGAAAGAAAAAGTAACATTGCGCTAACTCAGAAAACAAAGCTATCATAGTGGCGAATCCCTTGGTCGACAAACTAAAAAAAATGTAGTCTAGGCATTAGAAAAACTAATGCATAAACATTGAACTTTCTATTGGGTTATATTTATGAATAACTATTCATTAGTTTTTTATCTACGCCAATTAAATGGCTTTTAGCGTGTTTTTTTATGCAAAAACAATTGACGTCTAAAGAAAATCTGGCTTTTTATAACTATTTATTCACTAAATTATGATAACTTTAATTGTTTACTTAAAAAGCCTGATGCAAATACTAGGTAATTTTATGTTTTATCGGTTAAGCCATATTGGCTTAAGGTAATCGCTACTAAATTTTTGTTGATTGAGCATTATTTATTAAGCGATTTTGCTAAGTTTTATCTGGTTTGATTTTAGTCAGCTTAATTTAAATTAAATTAATTTAACTAAGTTAATTTAAGCTAGTCAGTGGTATTTTGGCTCATGCCGATGAATATTATTGATTTAATATAGCCGGCTCGGGTGAGGGGCTAGGCAAACTAAAGCGGCAAGCCTTAATTTATGTAGCTATGGTCGCTATCATTATTGTTGTTACGGTAGCGATAAAATGCAGTGGCTCGAAGTCTTTCTATTAACAATGCCTAGTAAAGCAAGCTTCACTAGGCATATACAGATCTAGGTTTTACTAGCTAAAGTTAGCTTGAGCAAAATCCCAGTTAGCTAATGCCCAAAAACCTTTCAGGTAATCAGGTCTTACGTTACGGTAATCTATGTAGTAAGCATGTTCCCATAAATCAACGGTAATAAGTGGTGTAACACCGTCGTCAGTTAATGGTGTCGCTGCATTTGACGTGTTTACAATCGCTAAGCTACCATCTGCATTCTGCACTAACCAAGTCCAGCTAGAGCCAAAGTTATTGATAGCACTATCAGTGAATTTAGCTTTAAATTCATCAAATGAACCGAAGTTACTGTTAATAGCTGCTAGTAAATCACCTGATGGCTCACCGCCGCCGTTTGGACTTAAGCTGTTCCAATAAAAAGTATGGTTCCAGATTTGTGCTGCGTTATTAAAAATACCAGCAGAAGAGCTTTTAACAATCTCTTCTAAGCTTTTATTTTCGAACTCAGTACCGCCAATTAAGCCATTAAGCTTAACAACATAAGTGTTGTGGTGCTTGCCATAATGAAATGATAAAGTTTCTGCTGAAATGTGTGGCTCTAAAGCATTTTGCTCGTAAGGTAATGCCGGTAATTCAATGGCCATGATACTCTCCTAGTTATAATTCTAATTTTCCACCAAAAATAGGTGTGTTTTCATATAAACTTGAGTAAAATACTCAAGTATTATTTATTCAGGTCATAGACCTATATAAGGGTTGTTAGGACAAGTTTCAAGGCTATATTTTTAAAAATCAATAGTTAAGCTAGTTCAGCGCATAGTACTTATTCTATTACCTTGTATTGAAAGTAGTTGTAAATTTATTTTTTATCTCCATATGTAGGTATATCAATGCAATTGAATAGAATAAGCATTAATTAATAGAGGGTGTTATGGATACAATTGAGCGAATTAAAGAACAAATTAGCAAAAATACAATCTTGCTATATATGAAAGGGTCTCCTAAATTACCAAACTGTGGCTTTTCATCACAAGCATCACAAGCCTTAATTTCTTGTGATGAGAAATTTGCTTATGTTGATATTTTGCAGAACCCAGATATTCGTGCTGAATTACCTAAATATGCCGATTGGCCAACCTTCCCACAATTATGGGTTGAAGGTGAGTTAGTAGGTGGCTGCGATATTATTATGGAAATGTTTCAGCAAGGTGAATTACAAACTTTAGTGAAAGCAGCCGCAGCCAGACATGCTTCAACAGAAGGTAGTTCAGCAGATGATAGTTCAGTAGAAGATAGTTCTGTAGTAGAAGAAAAATAATTATCTTATCTGATTGATATTTAACTATTTGCCACCATGTTTGTAGGCAGATTATTAAACTTTTTTAACATAAAAAAAACGGAGCATAAAATGAGTGTATTAGTTGGTCGTCCAGCACCAGACTTCACTGCCGCAGCAGTATTAGCTAACGGTGAGATTGTAGATAGCTTTACATTAAGCGAAGCGATTAAAGGTAAAAAAGCAGTAGTGTTTTTCTACCCGTTAGATTTTACTTTTGTTTGTCCATCTGAGCTATTAGCTTTTGATCACCGTATGGAAGAATTCAAAAAACGTGGTGTTGAAGTGATTGGTGTGTCAATTGATTCACAATTTTCTCATAATGCATGGCGTAATACCTCAGTAAACGACGGTGGTATTGGTCCAGTACAATACACATTAGTTGCTGATGTTAAACATGAAATTTGTAAAGCATACGGTGTTGAACATCCTGAAGCGGGTGTTGCCTTCCGTGGTTCATTCTTAATCGATGAAGAAGGCAATGTACGTCATCAAGTAGTGAATGATTTACCTCTTGGCCGTGATGTTGATGAAATGTTACGTATGGTTGATGCCTTACAATTCCACCAAGACCATGGCGAAGTTTGTCCTGCAGGTTGGAAAAAAGGTGATAAAGGTATGACAGCGTCTACTGAAGGCGTAGCTGCTTACCTTACTGAGAATGCAGATAAGTTATAATTATTGCTTAATCGTTAAGTTACTTGTTTAAGTTAATTAACGACATAGTAAAGTAAAAAACCGCGTAAGCGGTTTTTTTATCTTTAAAATTCAATAAAGCCAACTATTGCGGAACTTGATTTTTAATTTCCGCCGCGGTTAATGGTTAACGGCCACCCCTAACGCACGCCAGCTATTAACAAGGTGACCAAGGTATGTTGATTAAGCTCGGCTGTTTTTACTGTGCTTTAGACTCATTCTCTGTCTCTGTCTCTGTTAACGGCCAACCTCCTAACGCACGCCATCTATTAACATGTGACCAAGGTATGTTGATTAAGCTCGGCTATTTTACTGTGCTTCAGACTCAGACTCAGACTTAGACTCGTTTTCTGTCTCATTCTCTGTCTCGGTTAACGGCCAACCTCCTAACGCACGCCATCTATTAACAATATGACAAAATAACTCGGCCGTTTTTTCGGTATCATATAATGCGCTATGCGCTTCATTATTATTAAAATCTATATTGGCTGCGATACATGCTTTTGCTAAAACAGTCTGGCCTAAGGCAAGACCAGCAAGCGTGGTAGTATCAAAGCTGACAAAACTATGAAAAGGGCTGCGCTTAATTTTACAGCGCTCGGTGGCAGCATTTAAAAAGCCTAAATCAAAGGCGGCATTATGGGCAACAATAATGGCTCGTTGACAGCCAGCCGCTTTCATTTTTTTACGCACCAATTTGAACAGGGTTTTCAGTGCTTCTTCTTCCGTCACCGCGCCACGCAACGGGTTCGTAGGGTCTATACCGGTAAACTCCAGTGCTTTTGGTTCTAGATTAGCCCCTTCAAAAGGCTCAATGTTAAATTGTATGGTTTCATCGATAGAAAAATCACCTGTGCTTTCATCTAGATGTAACATTGAAGCCGCAAGTTCAAGTAGGGCATCAGTTTTGGCATTAAACCCCGCAGTTTCTACATCGATAACAACAGGGAAATAGCCCCGAAATCTTTGAGCAAATTGGCTTTTAACGTTGTCAGTATTGGTTGATGTTTTTTGTTGGCTATCTATTGAGCTTGATTCGGACATGGTCACTATGTAATGAAAAGGGAAAAGTAATGCCGGGGATTATCGCAGAAAGTTAATTTAAAAACGACAATGAAAGTGATTTCTCGGCAAGTTAGACTGTTTTTACCATGAAAAGCGCTATTTCATTGATATAATGCTAAAGTTATCTAGGTTTATGACGATACCTTTATATATCTAATATAGGCTAAAGTGTATAGGCCCGTTACCGCTTTCAATATTGTGCATAATTATGAAACCAATCATCGCAGCAATGAGTTCTTCTTTTCTTGTCCTCGCTAGCTTAACCGCTAGTTTGCTTGTCAGTGGAACACATGCCGGCATCCGTCAATATAGCGCTGATATCCATACTTCACAATGGCAGCTCTCTGCTGATTCACGCCTGAAGTGCACCTTGTCACATCAAATCCCTCGTTATGGTGAAGCGCGCTTCTCAGCCAAAGCCAGCCGCAAGCTTAATATGGAGTTTGAGCTAGATATGATGCTGTTACCCGATAACTACTCCTTAGCAGAAGTTCGCAGTGTTGCACCTAACTGGCAACCCGGTGTGGGCTCTCGCACGTTAGCGACGATGAAATTACATAAGCAATTTAAGCCAACCCTACCAAAAAAGGTTGCTTGGACAATGTTAAGTGAACTAGAGCAAGGCATGAGTCCGACCTTTTATTATAACGACTGGTATAGCGAACAAGATAAAATATCGGTTGGGCTATCAACAGCGCGCTTTAAAAAAGCTTATAAAGATTTTGTTGGCTGTGTAGGTAATCTGCTTAACTACAGCTTTGAAGATATCGCTTATACCGTACTGAACTATCAATCGAGTAGTGATAAATTTACTAAGGCATCACAAAGGCGTATCGATATGATTCGTGAGTATTTGAGCCTAGATCCCGACTTAGAACTGGTATTGATTGGAGCTTATTCTGATAGCTATGGTGGCCGTTGGTCAAACTTAAAGTTATCGGAACGCCGCGCCGAAAAAATAAGAGATTATTTTGTGCAAAATGGTATTGATATTAGTCGAATTGCCGCGAAAGGTTACGGAGAAAAACGTCATATTGCTTCTAATGACACCACACTAGGTCGAGGAAAAAACCGCCGAGTGGTTATTCAAATGCAAAAGCCTTAACTTATTTACCCTGTTTTATTTAACTGCTGTAAATAATACTTGCTACTAACGGCATAGAAAGTTAATAAAATCTAAAGTAAAGTATTGAACAGGCCTGTAGATTCACAGTAATCTACAGGCCTGTTTTTGTTTGTGCTCTATTTAATACCAATGAGTATAAAAATAGCTCACTTAGCGAGAGTTTAACGGCGAATAGGCAAGGCTTTGTTTATTCTAATGTCGACCCTGTCATGCTTAGTGTGCATGTTTTTTATGTAAAATGGTAAAAGTACAATTTTTTATTTTAAAGGGTTAAATGTCATGAAACATTTTTCAAAACTTTGCTTGTTACTCGGCACTTTATCAGTGTCAGTTGCGCCAATTACGTGGGCGCATGAAGGAGTAGAACCTCAACACGCTAAAGTGTCTAAACTAACGGATACCTATACTTACGCTAATTATGACCAAGTTAAAGCGACTCATGTATATCTTGATCTAAATGTCGATTTTGATAAAAAATCTTTGTCGGGTTTTGCGGAACTTTCACTCGATTGGATGACCGATAACAAAACGCCATTGATTTTGGATACCCGTGATCTTGTTATCCACCGCATTATGGCAAAAAATAGCCAAGGTCAGTGGCTAAAGGTTAATTATAAACTTGCCAAGCGTGATGACGTTTTAGGTAGCAAACTAACCATAGATACCCAGTTTAACGCTGAAAAAGTGCGTATCTACTATCACTCAACTGAAAAAGCTTCAGGCTTACAATGGTTATCGGCTGAGCAAACGGCGGGTAAAGAAAAACCATTTTTATTTAGTCAAAACCAAGCCATTCATGCCCGCTCTTGGATTCCTATTCAAGATACCCCGAGTGTTCGAGTAACTTACACTGCACGTATTACTACCGATAAAGATTTATTAGCGGTAATGAGTGCTAATAATGAACCAGGTACTGAGCGAGATGGCGACTATTTTTTCTCAATGCCACAAGCAATTCCTCCTTATTTAATTGCCCTTGCTGTCGGTGATCTGCAGTTTAAAGCAATGAGCCATCAAACAGGTATTTATGCCGAGTCTTATATTTTAGATGCGGCCGTTGCAGAATTTGATGATACTCAAGCGATGATTGATAAAGCCGAAGAAATGTATGGTAAATATCGTTGGGGTCGTTACGACTTGTTGATGTTACCACCAAGCTTTCCTTTTGGTGGTATGGAAAATCCACGTCTTTCGTTTATCACACCAACCGTGGTTGCCGGTGATAAAAGCTTAGTTAACTTAATTGCTCATGAACTTGCTCATTCTTGGTCAGGTAACTTGGTTACTAACGAAAGCTGGCGTGATCTTTGGTTAAACGAAGGTTTTACCAGTTATGTTGAAAATCGCATTATGGAAGCCGTCTTTGGTACTGAGCGTGCGGTAATGGAACAAGCGCTTGGTGTGCAAGATTTAAATGCTGAATTATTAGAACTTGCCCCAGGTGATACTAAGCTTTATATCGATTTAAAAGGCCGTGATCCGGATGATGCCTTCTCGGGTGTGCCTTATGTTAAAGGTCAGTTATTCTTAATGTACCTAGAACAGCAGTTTGGTCGTGAACGTTTTGATGCCTTTGTCCTCGAGTATTTTGAGAGCCATGCTTTCCAAAGCATAGGTACCAAAAACTTTATTAAATACTTAAAAGCTAACTTAACCGATAAGTACCCTAATATTGTTAGCGATAGCGAAATCAATGAGTGGATTTTCAAGGCAGGATTGCCAAGTTATGCGCCACAGCCTATATCTGACGCTTTTACCGTTATTGATAAGCAAATTACACAACTCATTGCTGATGAGTTAACTTTGGCAGAATTACCTACCGCTCAATGGACTTTGCATGAATGGTTGCACTTTATCAATAACTTACCCCTTGATGTTAATCAAGATCGCATGGTCAGCTTAGATAAAGCCTTTAACTTAACCACAAGTAAAAATGCTGAAATTGCTCATGCTTGGTACTTATTATCAATTCGCGTTGGATATAAGGAGGTTTACCCCGAAATGGCTAAATACCTGAAGGGTATAGGTCGTCGTAAACTGATTGTGCCTTTGTATAAAGAACTAGCGAAGCAAGCAGAAAATAAGGCATGGGCTATTGAAGTTTATCAACAAGCGCGCCCAGGCTACCACGGCTTAGCACAAGGCAGTGTTGATAGTGTATTGAAATAGTTGAGGGAAATCTTGCTCAATAAAAGCTAGATGAAAAATACGCGATAAAAAAGGGCTCAATGTGAAAACATTGAGCCCTTTTTTTATTTTAGTTGCGTCATTATTATTTAGTCACGTTAGCTAGCAGTGATATTACATCTTACTTTCAATAATCACATCGACTTGGCGCTTTTTATTTTGTTGTGAAATAACCACACGCATGGTTTCTTCCCCCTCTTGATATTTCAGCGTCAATCGGTCGCGTTTACGCTCTTGTGAATATGAAGCGCCGAAGGCTTGTTGATAAAATTCGATAACTTGTGCTTCGCTGGCATTGGTGAAATAGTTCATTACGGCCGGTAGGGCGTCACTAAACTCAGCAAAAATTTGCGCATCTGCTAACACTGGGATAGCAATAACCCCGTTATTAATCACCGCACTGATAACGTCTTCTTGCTCTTCAATGAAAAACTCTTCAATAATAGGCTCGACCACAACTGCGGCTTGCGTAGGTTGCTCTTCAATATCTGGTGTTGAAGAGCATGCACTAACAGCAACTAGCGTCATAGTGAGTAAGGTAAAATGCTTAACAGCTTGTTTTACTTTCATTTAAGTCACTTCCGTTCATATTTGTTTTTATATCATTTAAATATATACGATTTTTAGCACTAACGCGATATCAGCATAAAAAAATAGCATAAAAAAAGCCATAAAGCGCAGTACCAAGCGCAATGGCTTTGATTGTTATAGGGTTTACACCTTGTCTTGGTAGTAATCCACCCATAAAGCGGTAGCGCCACAAATGGCCACAGGCATAACGATAAGGTTTACTATGGGGATCATTGAAAATACCGCAACTGTGATACCAAAGCTATAACTCAGTCCTTGGTTTTGTTTTAATATTTCCTTCATTTTGGCAAAAGGCACTTTGTGATTATCAAAGGGGTAATCTTTATATTGTATTGCCATCATCCAGGCAATAAATAAGAACCATATAATTTGGCCTAAAATGGGTAAAATCCACAACATAATGAAAAATCCAAGAGCACGAGGTAAATAATAACTCAATTTTTGCCATTCTCGAGTCAATGTTCTTGGAATATCTTTAACTATGTCGAGCATCTCGCCCTTGGGCGCTTGCTGTCCGCGTAAAATCGCCTCCATTTTTTCGGACAATAAGCCATTAAAGGGTGCTGCCAGCCAATTGGCAACAGTACTAAAGACAAATGAAAAAATCACCAGGATAGTAAGTACCGCTAAAGGCCACAGTATGACAGTTAACCAATCCAGCCAACTAGGTAACCAAGCCATAATGCTGGTCATATAGCTAGCAAACTCTAGATAGACAAAATAAAAAGCAATACTAAACAGTAGTGTATTGATTACTAGAGGGATAAGTACAAAACGACGGACACCTTTTTGCCTTATCAGACTAAAGCCTTGTAAAAAGTAACTGGCGCCACTGTGTGTAATAGGTGCTTGTTTAGATGAATGAGACATGGGGGTTAAACTGATCCTAACTGACTGTTATTCTTCGTGTGAGTATATACTCTTTACCATGCAAAATGCAGCTTGATTGGTAACGGGCATAATACATTCTTTCATACTATTACCCGATTAACTTGTTACAAACCGCCTAAATTTCTGCTAAAGTTTCCTTTAATATATAGCGATAATATTCGCATAAAAAACAGCAATCAAGAGAGTAAGCAGGCTGGAAATGGAAGATAACTTCAGAAACGTCTTAATTATACTTAGCGCCATTGTTATTACCGCAATATTTATTCATGGCTTATGGACAATAAGAAAACAAAAAAATCCCTATAAACTACAAACATCTAAAAATAAGGTTGAGCCAATTACCCGCGACTTTGATGGTAAAGGTTTTGATCAAGATGGAGTAGGGCAGATAAAAGTTACCTCTAGTGTAATAAATGACCAACTAAATCTTGACGATGAGGCTGTAGCTGAGCATGTTTTGACCACAGGTGTGCAGTTACCCGAGGACCTGTCTAAAAGCCAAATATTAATAAAAAAGGATGTGTTAAGTGAACTTGCTGGCCAGGTTACTGAAGGCCAAGATGAAAAAGTTGCGAATAGCGTAGTTCAACCATTAGATAACTGCCTTGAAGATGACTGGTTTAAAGACGATGCTCAAGAAAATTCTCAAGAAGGCTCTATAGAAGATAAGAGCAGTCAATTTTCTAAAGGTGAATTAGGTGATGAGTTAACACCTGCAAGTAAGTCAGCCAATGCTAGTGTGGTGCAAGAGCCGATAGAGCCAACGATCCATTTTGAACCTTTATATGATCAACCGGTTACACAAGCTAAGCCGACACGTACACCCATTAAGAAAGTTAATAAAGTGATACCAAAAGTGTCATTAAAACGTGAGCAAATTGAAAAAGATTTTGATAATCAGCTAAATGAACGTGCTATTGAAGCTAACAAGGTTAAAACTCAAATAGAGCCACAAGTCATTATTTTATCTGTGGTCATGCCCGCTAATCAGCAAATGTTTGGTGCCGCATTACTACCAAGTTTACTGACCCTAGGCCTTAAATATGGTGAAATGAATATTTTTCATCGCCACGAAGATAATGCCGGTAACGGTAAAGTGACCTTTAGTTTAGCTAACATCATGAACCCAGGGGCCTTCGACTTAGATACCATGGAAAGCTTCGCCACCCGGGGTGTCAGTTTATTTATGACCTTACCTAATGCCGGTGACCCTTTTTATGTTTTTGCACAAATGCTCAATGCCGCTAAGCAGTTAGCGCAAGAGTTTAATGGCCAGGTTATCGATGACAAACGCAATGTCCTGACTAAACAAACTGAGCAACACTACTTAAGTAAAATAAGAGAATTTGATCGTAAAAATCGTATTGCCCTAGTAGGCTAATCCTAAGTAGGGTTAGTCATCTAACTATTCTAGCGGGCCTTTGGCCCGTTTTTATTTTCTTTATAACCTTTCATCTATTTGTGTCAGCTTCTTATTCAATCTAACCGAGTTGCCATAATGTAAACTATCAACCTTAGTGAATTATTTTTATGTCAAATGCCGAAGATAAAATTAGCCAATTGCAACAGCAGCTTAATCAATACAATCATGAATATTATCTATTAGATCAACCTAGCGTACCTGATGCTGAATATGATCGCTTAATGAACGCATTAATTGCTTTAGAAACTGAAAACCCTGAGCTAAAGACCATTGATTCACCTAGCCAAAAAGTTGGTGGGCAAGCCTTAAAATCCTTTACTCAAGTCACTCACCAACAGCCAATGCTTTCCCTTGATAATGTCTTTTCTCTAGATGATTTTCATGCTTTTGTTAAGCGTGTCAAAGATAGGTTGAATAGCGATCAGTCCTTGGCTTTTTGTGCTGAGCCTAAATTAGATGGCTTAGCGGTAAGTTTACGGTATGAGCAAGGCATTTTAGTACAGGCAGCTACACGTGGTGATGGCCGTGTCGGTGAAAATATTACCACCAACATACGTACCATTAAATCCATTCCACTGAAATTAAGGGGCATAGCAGGTAAAGATTTTCCGAGTATTGTTGAAGTACGTGGCGAAGTTTTTATGCCTAAAGCCAGCTTTAATGCCTTAAATGAACTGGCTAACAAACGTGGTGACAAAGGTTTTGCTAATCCCCGTAATGCCGCTGCGGGCAGCCTACGACAACTTGATTCCAAAATCACCGCTAAGCGTAATTTAGCCTTTTACGCCTATAGTTTAGGATTTGTTGGTGATTTCACCGCTGCTAATGGCGAAAGCAAAGACTTAACCCATGAATTCTTTGCCGACTCACACCACCAAAGGCTGTGCCAGCTTAAAACACTCGGTTTACCTATGTGTCCAGAAGTACGTTTACTGGCCAATGAACAAGCAGCTGATGGTTTTTATCAAGATATCTTGGCTAAACGTAGCGCCTTAAGTTATGAAATTGACGGTACCGTATTCAAGGTTGATGATATATCTTTACAACAACGCTTGGGTTTTGTCGCTCGCGCGCCACGCTGGGCCATTGCTTATAAATTCCCAGCTGAAGAAGAGTTAACCTGTGTCGAAGATGTTGAGTTTCAAGTTGGACGTACCGGCGCCATTACCCCAGTGGCTCGGTTAAAACCTATTTTTGTCGGTGGCGTGACGGTTTCTAATGCGACCCTACATAACCAAGATGAAATTACTCGCTTAGGGTTGAAAATAAATGACACCGTCGTTATTCGCCGAGCGGGTGATGTTATTCCGCAAATTGTTAGTGTGGTAGTGGATAAACGACCGGATAATGCCCTAGATATTGTCTTTCCGACCACGTGTCCCGTGTGTGACTCTGCGGTGGCTAAACCAGAGGGTGAAGCGGTACTTAGGTGTACGGCGGGGCTCTTTTGTGCGGCGCAACGAAAAGAAGCGATTAAACACTTTGCTTCTCGAAAAGCCCATGATGTCGACGGATTAGGCGATAAACTTGTTGAGCAGCTTGTTGATGAAAATTTGATTAATACCCCGGCTGATTTATTTAAACTGACCGAAATTCAGGTCAGTATGATGGCGCGCATGGGTAAGAAGTCAGCGACTAATTTAATCGCTGGCCTTGAAAAAGCAAAAAATACCAGCTTAGCGAAATTTATTTATGGCTTAGGTATACGGGAAGTAGGTGAAGCAACGGCAGCTAACTTGGCGAATCATTTCTATACCTTAACGGCCATTGAAAGTGCATCCCTTGAAGCATTACAAGATGTCAGTGATGTCGGCGAAATTGTCGCGAGAAATATCATTAACTTTTTTAAAGAAGAGCATAACTTAGCTGTGGTTGCTGGGCTAAGCGCGGTGATGAATTGGCCTACTATCGAAATGAAATCGGCTGAGCAGTTACCTCTTAACGAGCAGGTTTTTGTCTTAACGGGCACGTTAACGCAAATGGGCAGAGCAGAGGCAAAAACAGCGTTGCAATCATTAGGCGCGAAAGTGTCTGGCAGTGTTTCGAAGAAAACCCACTTTGTTGTTGCCGGTGATAAGGCCGGCTCAAAACTAACTAAAGCGCAAGACTTAGGTATCTCGATACTTACTGAGGATGCCTTGGTGGCATTACTTAGCGAGCATGGTGTGACTATTTAGCTTTGCGGGTTAATCGCCAAAAAGCAAAGCCGGCGACAAAAAACAGTACCATAGGGTAAAAGGCATGACTTGCTACCGACAGTGGTGATATCTGTAACGTTGCGCCAAGTAATAGCGCCTGCGCGCCATAAGGTAATATACCTTGGTTAATACAAGCGAACACATCAAGTAAACTGGCGGATTCAGCTGGGGATAAGCCACCATCAGTAGCAAGGTTTTTAGCGGTATCCCCGGTGACTATAATGGATACTGTATTGTTGGCAGTAAAAAAATTACAAACGAAGGCCAGTCCAGCAATACCAAGAGCGGCAGCCCGTTTGTTATTATTAGGTGTTAGTTTTCTGGCGAGGTTTTTTATCACTCGCGTTAAAGCGGATAAGCCACCTTGTTGACGTACAAGCTCACTCAAACCACCGATAAATAAAGATAATATAAAGATGTCTTGCATGCTGGCGAAGCCGGCAGTGATATCTTTTAGCCAAGCCGATAATTGATAACCATTGCTGACCATACCTATGGCCGCGGCTAAAACAATACCTAAGATTAAGACCACAAAAACATTTACCCCCATCAAGGCTAATACCAGAATGACCACGTAAGGAATTAAACCAGCAACTGCCGCCTCGCTGTTCAATTCATGGTTCACCTCACCACCTAATACTGAAAATATTATCAAGCAGATCAAGGCCGCAGGAATGGCAAATTTAAAGTTAACCCGAAATTTATCTTTCATGTGCGCGCCTTGACTGCGCGTAGAGGCAATGGTGGTATCCGAAATAATTGACAAATTATCACCAAATATGGCGCCGGAAACTAAACAGCCGGCAACTAAGGCGGCATCTAAATTTGCCGATTCAATAAAACCAAGAGCAACAGGGGCAATAGCGGCAATGGTACCCATTGATGTGCCCATGGCGGTAGATAAAAAAGCGGCCACCAGGAATAAACCAGGTAGTAGTAAATAATCCGGGAATACCGCTAAACCGAGTTGCACACTGGCATCAACACTGCCTGTTGATTTAGCTACCACGGCAAAGGCACCGGCAAGTAGATAGATAATGCACATGGTGGTTATATTGGCATGACCAGCACCACTGATAAATTGTGTCACTTGTTTATCGATAGAGCTTTTAAATAAAATTTTGCCTAGGGCCATTGACACTATAATGGCGGGAATAATAGCAATGCTTGCCGGCAGTTGATAAAAAGCAAAATCTACCCCTTGTAGCGTTAAAATAATACCGGTACCGAGAAAAAGCCCTAAAAAAATGGCAAATGGCAGTAGGGCAAATAAGTTTTCTTGCGGGCTATCTTTATTGGTCATAACAGAGCTGCATAAAATAAGTTGATGACAGCATTATAAAAGTAAAATCGGCCCTGTCAATGTGGATGTTTAGATGGCTAAATGTTTTTAGAAAAAGACCGGCGATAAAAAAGGTCAACTATTCAATAGTTGACCTTATCAGCGAGGTAAAGTGCATTGCTTTCTGCTAGTAAATAGTGCTTTAAGCGAGTTAATGCTCAAGTGTAGTTTTTGTTTGTTCATCGGCCCAAGCAAGGGCTTGGTTGTAATGCTCGATCACTTTATCTTTATCGAGCTTTAATTTCTCCATGACCAAAGTGGTTTTATCCCACTGGGCATGCTCGATAAATTCAACTAATTTAATAATGGCCGCCATAAGGCCTTTTTTTGTTAGTAGCGGCTCTTTAATTTCTGCTGATAGCGGTAGCTTTTCTAATACGGTAGCCATATCTTCATCTAATATAGCGTCAATCATTGATAATAGCCCTATTAAAAAGGCTATTGATTCATTAAGTTGTGAGCGAATGTCCTTGGCTACCAATTCACAAAATTTTGCTCTGGTCATGGCCATGTTAATTAATTCGGAAGGTTTATCTGGATTTGCTGTAACAGCAAACATTAAACCAATAAATCGCTTTAATTCGCTAGAGCCTAAAATGACTAACGCTTGTTTAATGGTAGATATTTCGTTGCGGCGTTTGAAAATAGCGGAGTTAGCATAACGCAATAATTTATAAGACAGCGAAACATCGCGTTCAAACACCCGGGTGATACTGTTTAAATCAAGTTCAGTTTTAGACGTTTCATAAAGTAACTCGGCCATCGCTATTTGTGATGGCGATAAACTTTTAGTTTTTATCATTTCAGGCTTGGCAAAGAAATACCCTTGAAAGTAATCAAAGCCGAGTTGCAGCATTTCATTGTATTCTTCATAGGTTTCTACTTTTTCAGCCAACATTTTAATATGAGGGTGATCTTTAATGGCAGCAAGAACTTCTATAATGTCATCAATACTGCTTTGCTGAATATCAATT
Source organism: Colwellia sp. MT41 (assembly GCF_001444365.1). Classification (NCBI taxonomy): domain Bacteria; kingdom Pseudomonadati; phylum Pseudomonadota; class Gammaproteobacteria; order Alteromonadales; family Colwelliaceae; genus Colwellia; species Colwellia sp. MT41. Next base: position 2,753,413 of record NZ_CP013145.1, on the reverse strand, counting down.
TTGATTATTTTTATATAAGGGTAGAAATGTGCCCAAACCTTTTTGTGCTCATAATCATCTAACGCGATAGTGTAGCCTTTTTGGTGTAATGCTTTACAGAGCGCCAGCAGTTTTTTGCCTGGCTTCACTGTTTCAAGAATTTCAACCACTACCTCGTCGGGGCGAAGCATTTCAGGGTAACCTTTCTCCATGGTTTCCAGCGTAAAGTTGATAAAGGCCGCTTTATTACCGGTAAACTCACTGATGCCCATATTAAATTGGGTAGCTTCAATTATTTTGCTAGTCGCTTCATCACCATCTATATCAGGAAATACATTGTCTATGCTATCTCTGAAAAGCAATTCATAAGCAAACAGTTTTTTACTTTTATCTAATATTGGTTGTCTTGCAGCATAAAAATTCATAAATGTCGTTAACTAGCTCAGGCTCTATAGGTTAATTACTATTAAATATATGGTATAGCGGTTTTTTTTGCATTAGTTTTTTGAATTAGTTTACGTTTTTAGCGGTATTTTTCTTCTTATTTACCTGTCATTAACGTTAGCAGTTTACATTCGTGATAGTTTAGGACTAGATTCACTTACTTGACTAAGGTTTATTTATGCCGTCATTTTTGCTAGGTTAGCGAGCTTACTGATTAACAACTTTACATATTACAGGTAATTACTTTGGCTCTAGGTACTTTAATTTCGTTAGCACTTTATTTTGTCGTCATGATCTTAATTGGGTTATACGCTTACAAAAAATCAACCAGTGATGTTGCCGGTTATATGTTAGGTGGCCGCAGTTTATCGCCAAGTGTTGCAGCATTGTCGGCGGGCGCTTCTGATATGAGTGGTTGGATGTTGATGGGTTTACCCGGCGCTATGTATATTAGTGGCCTGAGTAGTATTTGGATTGCTATTGGCTTAGTTATCGGTGCGTTTCTTAATTACGTAGTGGTCGCGCCACGCTTAAGAACCTATACCGAAATAGCGAATGACTCCATTACCTTGCCTGATTTTTTTGAAAATCGTTTTAATGACAAATCCCGCTTATTACGCATAGTATCCTCTCTGGTCATCGTGGTATTTTTTACCTTATATACCTCTAGCGGTCTTGTTGCTGGCGGTAAATTATTTGAAAGCTCTTTTGGTTTAAATTACGAAGTCGGTTTATATGTTACCGCTGGTGTGGTGGTTGCTTATACCTTATTTGGCGGTTTTTTAGCGGTAAGTTTAACCGACTTTGTTCAGGGCTGTATTATGTTTGTCGCCTTAGTATTAGTGCCTATTGTTACGATAAATGCAGTTGGCGGCATAGCCGAAATGCAAAACACTATTGCCGCGATAAACCCTGAGCTATTAAATGTTTTTAGCGGCGTTAGTGCTCTTGGTATTATTTCCGCTATGGCTTGGGGCTTAGGTTATTTTGGCCAGCCGCATATTATTGTGCGTTTTATGGCTATTCGTAGTGTTAAAGATATGCCAACCGCGCGTCGTATTGGTATGACTTGGATGATAGTTGCGATTATTGGCGCGATGGCAACAGGTTTCGCCGGTATTGCTTATGTGGCTAAAACAGGGATAAAGCTAGATGATCCCGAAACCATTTTTATTGTTTTATCACAGTTACTCTTTAGCCCGTTAATTGCAGGTTTTTTATTGGCAGCAATACTAGCGGCGATAATGAGTACGATATCTTCACAGTTACTGGTGACTTCTAGCTCGCTTACCGGCGACTTTTATCAAGCTTTTTTACATCAAGATGCCAGTGAAAAACAACTGGTATTAGTGGGTAGAATTTCAGTTTTTCTGGTGGCATTAGTGGCTATTTATTTAGCTTATGACCGTGATAGTAGTATTCTCAGTTTAGTCAGTAATGCTTGGGCCGGTTTTGGTGCCGCGTTTGGTCCTGTTGTTATTGGCTGTTTATATTGGAAAGGTATGACGCGAAATGGCGCATTAGCCGGCATAGTCAGTGGTGCGGTAACCGTGCTTATCTGGATTTATGCACCTATTACCATCAATGGCCAAACACTTAGTGCACTTATGTATGAAATAGTGCCAGGTTTTGTGGTTTGTTCATTGGCTATTTATCTGGTCAGTAAACTCTCCCCTAAGGTGGAAGAGCAAATAACGATTACCTTTGATGAAATGTTAACGCATCATAAATAAGTTACCCCTTTTTTAAGAACCCATGTAATTTGAAAAGCTAGTAACATCAAGTTACTAGCTTTTTATTTTCAACTCCGATGATTAGCTTCATATCTAGAGCTCAAAAATAGAGGGCGTTACTCTTGTTACGCGCTAATTTCAAGTTGTTCGCATTAGAGCTTTTATGCTAGAATCGCGCTAATTTTTAAACCTTCGATTAATTTTGCTTACTTTAATCATAAGTTTTAATTAAGCGTTTAAAACAAATTAATCATTTTAAAGACTACTGATAGTCTGGAGTTTATATACCGATGAATTTTGATACTACTGAACAACGTGTTAGCTATGGCGTAGGTCGTCAATTAGGTGACCAACTTCGCAACAACCCTTTTAAAGATTTTGATATCACTGCGGTACAAGCGGGTATCTCTGATGCATTAGCTGATGCTACTAGCCAAGTTTCAGATGAAGACCTAAACGAAGCTTTTTCTGTGGTTTCTAAAAAAATAGAAGAGCAAGAACAAGCAGTTGCTAAAGAAGCTTCAGCTGAAGGCGAAAAATTCTTAGCCGAAAATGCTAAACGTGATGAAGTGACGGTTACTGAGTCTGGTTTACAATACGAAGTATTAGTAACAGGTGAAGGCGAAAAGCCATCAGCAGATAGCACTGTATCTGTGCATTATCACGGTACATTTACTAACGGTGATGTCTTTGATAGTTCAGTTGACCGTGGCCAACCGGCTGAGTTCCCTGTAAAAGGCGTTATTGCTGGTTGGACTGAAGCATTACAGTTAATGACTGAAGGTAGCAAGTGGAAATTAACTATTCCTTATGATTTAGCTTACGGTGAACGCGGTTCACAAGGTAGTATTCCTGCTTATGCTACGTTAGTATTTGAAGTTGAATTATTAAGCATCAAGTAAATATCGTATTATAATGAAAGCCCTCAATTGAGGGCTTTTTTTTAAGCTAAAACAAGTTGCAGCAACACAATTTGGTTCATTTCAACCAGCAAAGGTGAGGGTTTTATGCAGATTTCTAGCAGATTACAGCAGCTTTTTAAACGCTATCAAAATGCATTTTTACACTGTGATATTGAAGGGGTGAGCGGTTGTTATCACTTACCATGCACACTAAATACACCTGATAAAATAGTACTGCTCGCCAGTCAAGCCGATTGTCAGCAAGAATTTTCTACTATTTTCACTCAGCTTAAAGACGCTTGCACCAGTAATATTATTGCCAAGCAAGCTTCTTTTATGCAAGTGAGTAAACAGTTATATTTAGTGTGCATAGATTGGGATTTTATCGATGGCCAGGGGCAAGTCTTTGCCGACTTTACCGCTATTTATCATGTGTTAGATCATGAGGGGACATTAAAAATAGTGAATGTTGTTTCTCATGAACTTGACAGCTCGTTAACATTAGCGGAGCCACTTTCTTGGTAATATCGCTGCGCAGTGAATAGTGCGTTTAACTAAGTAGCTAGTCACACTTTAATTAATATTTATCGGCGGTTTTCCGCGATTACCTTATATAACAATAGAGAAAAACATGAAAGTAAAAGTAGCTATTTTAGGTTGTAGTGGTCGTATGGGCCGTAATTTAATTCAGGCAGCTCATGAGCATGCAAGTATTGAATTGGTTGGTGGCAGCGTCCGTACTAGTTCATCTTTTGTCGATTTTGATTTAGGCGAATTGGCGGGAATTGGCGCAATCGGTATTAAAACTTCAACACAATTATCGCAACTGGCTGCTGCCGATGTTTTCATTGATTTCACGTCGATCGAAACCAGCCTAGAAAACCTTACTTGGTGTAACGAAAACAAAAAGTCTTTAGTTATCGGTACTACAGGGTTTTCTACTGAGCAAGTACAAGTTATTGAACTTGCGGGTAAAACCATGCCAGTGATTTTAGCGCCTAATACATCAGTTGGCGTTAATTTAATGTTGAAATTGTTACAAATTACCGCTAAAGCAATCGGCGACTATACTGATATTGAAATTTTTGAGGCGCATCATAGATTCAAGAAAGATGCACCATCGGGCACTGCGATAAAAATGGGGCAAGTTATTGCCGATACGCTAGGGCGTGATTTAAATAAAGTTGCTGTTTATGGTCGTGAAGGTATTACCGGTGAACGAGATAGAGAAACCATTGGTTTTGCCACCATTAGAGCCGGCGACATCGTTGGTGAACATACCGTTATTTTTGCCGATCTTGGTGAGCGTCTTGAAATTACCCATAAAGCGAGCTCTCGGATGACCTTTGCGCTAGGGGCTATGCGTGCGGCGTTTTGGTTACACGATGCCAATGTTGGTTTTTATGATATGCAAGACGTACTGGGTTTAAAAGACTAATACTGCTAACGAACTATTCGTTAAGTATCAGCAAGGTATTATCAGAGATAAGATGTCTTTTTAGCCCTTTGGCTATTAAAAGCTAGGAAAACCTAGAAAAGGCTGACTTTTTACAATTTATTACTAGACGAAACTAGAACACAAGCGTAAAATAAGTGGATTTTGTCAAAAGTTTAGCGAAAAATATGCTTTTGACATCCTTTTTTATACAGGAAGTACTGGGCAAAGGCACGGAGCACTTGCTGTTATATGCGCGTTTACGTTTATTTCTTCTTTGGAGGTTACATTGGCTACATCTGCTATTTTAGTGCTTGAAGACGGCACTGTTTTTAAAGGCATCGCAATTGGTGCACAAGGGTCGGCTGTTGGTGAGGTGGTTTTTAACACCGCAATGACAGGTTATCAGGAAATTCTTACCGACCCATCATATGCAGAGCAAATTATTACCCTGACTTACCCACATATTGGGAATACCGGTACTAATAGCGAAGATAAAGAGTCTGATAGCATTGTTGCTAAAGGCCTGGTTATCCGCGACTTGCCTCTAATGGCTAGTAACTTTCGAAATGAACAGAGTTTAAGTGATTATTTAATTGCTCATAACATCTTAGGTATCGCCGAGATTGATACCCGTAAATTAACGCGCATTTTACGGGAGAAAGGTGCTCAAAATGGCTGTATTTTAACACTTGATGATGTTAACGATGATAGCCAATATACCGCGGCACTTTCCCAAGCAAAAGCATTTCCAGGCCTTAAAGGTATGGATTTAGCTAAAGTGGTTTCAACGAAAGAACAATACCAGTGGACGGAAGGTAGTTGGTCACTTACCGGTGGTAAAGACGGCGGCACTGGTTTCACTAAACCAGAAAAAGTTGAGTTTCATGTTGTAGCTTACGATTTTGGCGCGAAAAGAAATATCTTACGTATGTTAGTTGACCGTGGTTGTAAATTAACTGTGGTACCAGCACAAACACCAGCAAGTGAAGTACTTGCCATGAATCCAGATGGTATCTTCTTATCTAATGGCCCAGGTGACCCCGAGCCATGTGACTATGCTATCACGGCAATTAAAACCTTCTTAGAAACAGAAATCCCATTATTTGGTATTTGTTTAGGTCATCAATTACTTGGCTTAGCAAGTGGCGCAAAGACTATCAAAATGAAGTTCGGTCATCATGGTGCTAACCACCCGGTGAAAGATTTCGCTCGTGACGTGGTCATGATCACGTCACAAAACCATGGTTTTGCCGTTGATGAAGAAAGTTTACCAAGTAACTTAAGAATTACTCATAAATCATTATTTGATGATTCATTACAAGGTATGCATCGCACCGACAAACCGGCGTTTAGCTTCCAAGGTCACCCAGAAGCAAGCCCAGGTCCAACAGATGCGGCACCGTTGTTTGACCATTTTATTGATTTAATTAAAACCTATAAAGCAAGCCAAGCTTAAGCCCCTACAGATAAGATAAGAGAGAAAGAAATGGGAAAACGTACAGATATAAAAAGTATCTTGATCTTAGGTGCTGGTCCAATTGTTATTGGCCAGGCCTGTGAATTTGATTATTCTGGCGCGCAAGCATGTAAAGCACTTCGTGAAGAAGGTTACCGAGTTATTTTAGTTAACTCTAACCCAGCAACGATAATGACCGACCCAGATATGGCGGATGCGACTTACATCGAACCCATTCACTGGGAAGTAGTGCGTAAAATTATTGAAAAAGAACGTCCATGTGCGCTTTTACCGACTATGGGTGGTCAAACTGCATTAAACTGTGCTTTAGAGCTTGAAGCCAAAGGTGTATTAAAAGAGTTTAATGTTGAAATGATCGGCGCATCTGCCGATGCCATTGATAAAGCAGAAAACAGAAGTCGTTTTGATAAAGCGATGAAATCGATTGGCTTAGATACCCCACGTGCTGAAATTGTCCATACCATTGCCGAAGCACATGAAGCCGTTAAGCATTTAGGTTTCCCTTGTATTATTCGCCCGTCATTCACTATGGGTGGCTCAGGCGGCGGTATTGCTTATAACACCGAAGAATTTGAAGAGATTTGTACCCGAGGTTTAGACCTTTCACCAACCACTGAATTATTGATTGATGAATCTTTGATTGGTTGGAAAGAGTATGAAATGGAAGTGGTTCGCGACAAAAATGATAACTGTATCATTGTTTGTTCGATTGAAAACTTCGACCCTATGGGCATTCATACCGGTGATTCAATCACAGTTGCGCCTGCGCAAACCTTGACCGATAAAGAATATCAAATCATGCGTAATGCCTCTTTGGCAGTATTGCGTGAAATTGGTGTGGAAACAGGTGGCTCAAACGTACAATTTGGTATCTGTCCAGATACCGGTCGTATGGTTATTATTGAAATGAACCCACGCGTTTCTCGTTCATCGGCATTAGCTTCTAAAGCAACAGGTTTCCCTATTGCTAAAATCGCAGCTAAGCTAGCGGTAGGTTACACCTTAGATGAACTAAGCAATGATATTACCGGTGGTAAAACACCAGCATCATTTGAACCGACTATCGATTACGTGGTAACTAAGATCCCACGTTTTAACTTTGAAAAATTTGCCGGTTGTGAAGACCGTCTAACCACACAAATGAAATCGGTTGGTGAAGTGATGGCGATTGGCCGTAACATGCAAGAATCAATGCAAAAAGCATTACGCGGTTTAGAAGTTGGCGTCAATGGCTTTGATTCGATTGTTGATGTGACTCAGCCAGGCGCCAAAACTAAAATCATGCATGAATTGCAAGAAGCGGGCGCTGACCGAATTTGGTATATAGGTGATGCTTTCCGTTTAGGTTTAACGGTAGATGAAGTTTATAATTTAACTAAGGTTGACCGTTGGTTCTTAGTACAAATTGAAGACATTATTCTAGATGAAGCCAAAGTCGCTGAGGGTGGTTTAACTAATTTAACCCCAGAATACATACGTAAACTTAAGCGTAAAGGTTTTGCCGATTCTCGTTTAGCTGACTTGATTGGTGTCTCTGAAGCCGAAGTGCGTAAAAAACGTCACGCGGCGAATATTTACCCAGTATACAAGCGTGTGGATACTTGTGCGGCTGAGTTTAGCTCTGATACCGCTTACATGTATTCAACCTATGATGAAGAATGTGAAGCCAATCCAACGAATAATAAAAAAATCATGATCCTAGGTGGCGGACCTAACCGTATTGGCCAAGGTATTGAGTTTGATTATTGTTGTGTTCACGCGGCATTAGCACTTCGTGAAGACGGTTATGAAACCATTATGGTTAACTGTAACCCTGAAACTGTCTCTACCGATTACGATACCTCAGATAGACTATATTTCGAGTCAATCACCTTTGAAGATGTACTTGAAATTGTCCGTATTGAAAAACCCGTAGGTGTTATCGTGCAATATGGTGGTCAAACACCGCTTAAATTGGCACGAGCACTTGAAGAGGCAGGTGTACCTATTATTGGTACTTCACCAGATGCTATTGACCGAGCAGAAGACAGAGAACGTTTTCAACAAGCGGTTGAGCGTTTAGGTTTATTACAACCTGACAATGCCACGGTTACCTCAGTAGAGGAAGCCATGGCAAAAGCTGAAGGTATCGGTTTCCCATTAGTAGTACGTCCATCGTATGTACTCGGTGGTCGCGCCATGGAAATCGTCTATGACCTAGAAGATTTACGTCGTTATATGACGGAAGCGGTAAGTGTTTCTAATGATGCGCCAATATTACTTGATCGCTTCCTTGATGATGCGATTGAAGTTGATATTGACCTGATTTGTGACGGCACTGACGTAGTCATTGGCGGTATCATGCAACATATTGAACAAGCGGGTGTACACTCAGGCGATAGTGCTTGTTCATTACCAGCGTACAGTTTAAGCCAAGAAATTCAAGATGTCATGCGTGAGCAAGTAACGGCTTTAGCCTTTGAATTAGGCGTAGTTGGTTTAATGAATACGCAAATGGCGGTTAAAGACGGTAAGGTTTACTTAATTGAAGTTAACCCACGTGCGGCTCGTACCGTACCTTTTGTTTCTAAAGCAACTGCTGTACCACTCGCTAAAATTGGCGCACGGGTAATGGCGGGTAAAACCTTAAAAGAGCTAGGGATTACCAAAGAAGTTATTCCACCGTATTTCTCGGTGAAAGAAGTGGTCATTCCTTTTGATAAGTTCCATGGCAGCGATCCTCTCGTTGGCCCTGAAATGCGCTCAACCGGTGAAGTGATGGGTGTTGGTGATACGTTTGAAGAAGCCTACGCTAAAGCCAGTTTAGGCGCGGGTGTTAGTGTACCTAAGTCAGGTCGTGCGTTAATTTCTGTCCGTGATAGTGATAAAAAACGCGTAGTAGAGTTAGCTAGAATTATGGTCGATTTAGGTTATGATATTGATGCAACCCATGGCACTGAAATTATTATACGTGAAGCAGGTATTCCTGTTCGTCGTGTTAATAAAGTGCATGAAGGACGTCCGCATATTCTAGATAGAATTAAAAACAGCGAATACAGTTACATCATCAATACTACGGAAGGCCGTAAAGCCATTGAAGATTCCAAAGTATTGCGTCGTGGCGCCTTACGTTATAAAGTGGCTTATACCACCACCTTAAACGCGGCTTTTGCTACCTGTATGGCACATTCGGCTGATGACAGAAGTAAAGTTACCTCTATTCAAGAGTTACACAAAAGGCTCTAAATAGTTTTTCCCGAAATAAGCTAACGCTTATCTAAAACTTTTTTAAAGGTGGTTATCCCCTATTTATGGGTTAACCACCTTTATTATTAGAATGAGAAGATAATAATGATTAAATATCCAATGACCCTTCGTGGTGCTGAGCAATTACAAACAGAGCTTAAAATTTTAAAAACAGAAAAACGCCCACGTATTGTAAAAGACATTGCTACTGCCCGTGCACATGGCGACTTAAAAGAAAATGCAGAATACCATGCAGCTAAAGAAGAGCAGGGTTTTTGTGAAGGTCGTATACAAGATATTGAAGGTCGATTATGTAATGCCCAAGTTATTGATGTAACGTCAATACCTAACCATGGCAAGGTTGTTTTTGGTACGACAGTGACCTTATTGAATATTGAGACGGAAGTTGAAGTGACTTACCAAATTGTTGGTGATGATGAGGCTGACTTTAAAACTGGCCGTATTTCATTAAACTCACCGATTGCTCGTGGTTTAATTGGCAAAGAAGTGGATAGTGAAATTGAAATTACTATTCCTGGTGGCGTAGTAGAGTATGAAATTATTGCGGTTGAATATATCTAGCAACACGCTCTGCTAAATACAATGACAAATTACTATTGTCGCAGTGCTGCTGTCATAGTGATTGAAATAAAAAGCCGTAAACGTAATGTTTGCGGCTTTTTTGTCAGCGTTATTTGATTATTGATAAATCACCTTGCAAATCTTTTAATGTCGGTGTAGTCTTTTTGATATCAAAATGATATCACTTTTACATATCAACAGGAGTTTGTATGAACGAGAAAATAGGTTTTTCGATCAGTGGTTATGGCGTTTTTGTTGTTTTATTAGCAGCAGCAGCTTTTATTGTTAGCCAAGCCGCAGCAGGTAATATAGAAATGCTGACCGTAGTCGTCTTTATACTTAACCTGAACTCTGGATAATGAGTGCTTGATGTATAAGTAAAAACAACGACTTACGGTTATTAAGAACAAAATATACAAGATTAAGTAGCAATATACACTATCAATGTTTCAATTTATTCGATTATCAAGGCAAAACGTTTATGAATAACGGGTTATTTATCGACGTGTTAACGCTGAGAATCGGATAAAGGGGAATATTGAGTAAGTGCTGCTTATCCAGAGTTCAGGTTACTTATGGTGGCAGCAAGCCCAGGTTTTTTTATGGTGCAACCAAATCAAGCGAAAGTGATGACTTTTTTTGGTAGTTATGTGGGCTCGGTTAAAACCAATGGTTTACGTTGGACAATACCTCTCTTTAAACGGGTAAATATCTCCTTACGCATACGTAACTTCGAATCAAAACAAATGAAGGTTAATGATAGTCAGGGTAACCCGATTGAAATAGCCACCGTGGTGGTTTGGTCGGTAGATGATACCGCTGAAGCGGTATTTGAAGTGGATGATTACATCAGCTTTGTAAATATTCAAAGTGAATCAGCACTGCGTAATATGGCGACGAGTTATCCTTATGAGCAACACGAAGGTGATGACGTTGCCCTACGTAGCCATCCACAAGAAGTTTCAGCAGCCTTAAAAATAGAGATACAGCAGCGCTTAGGTAAAGCGGGTGTTAAGGTTCATGAAGCCCGTATAACCCATTTAGCCTATGCCCCAGAAATTGCCAATGCCATGTTACAAAGACAACAAGCCTCGGCAATTATTGCCGCTAGACGTTTGATCGTTGATGGTGCTGTAGGCATGGTTGAGATGGCGCTGACACAATTATCAGAAAAGAAAATAGTAGAGCTCGATGAAGAGCGAAAAGCGGCTATGGTCAGTAATTTACTGGTGGTCTTATGTAGTGATAAAAGCACGCAGCCAGTGGTGAATACGGGTAGTTTGTATTAAACCTTAGGGAAAATAGGAAAGATAATGGTCGCTAAAAAAAGCTTCCCACTTAGGATTAATCCAGAGGTTTTGGCGGCAATGCAACGTTGGTCGGATGATGAGTTGCGCAGTGTTAATGCTCAAATTGAATATGTATTAAGAAAAGCTTTGGTTGATTCCGGTCGAGTAAAACTCATTCAGAAAGTGGTAACCTCTCTTGAAAATAGCCTTGATGAGGGGGGAGGTGAGTCAAAATAAAATTATCTAAAGCAAGCTAAGTTACTTGCTATAAATAAAAATGACAGCAATTGCTGTCATTTTTTATGTATCTATTGCTGAGTAAGAGAAAATTAAATTTTAGGGATTCTAATTTTTTGCTCATCACTCTGGCGATAAATAACTAGGGTCTTACCGATCACTTGGACTTGAGTCGAGTTTGTTTCACGACAAATAGCATCGACGATTAAGGCCTTATTTTCTTTATCCTCGGTCGGGATTTTTACTTTAATCAATTCATGGTGATTAAGTGCATAATCTATTTCAGCGACAACCGCTTCTGTTAAGCCATTATTACCCAATAAAACTACTGGTTTTAAAGAGTGTGCTACCCCTCTAAGGTGTTGGATTTGTTTTTTGTTTAAGCTCATTACTAAATTTCGTTATCTGTTGCCTTGAATTATCGCCATTTTACCCTTATCTACTGAGTAATACCAAGTCTATTAAGTTATTTCCTACGGAGGAAGAATTAAAAGGCTTAAAGGCAAGGCATTGCTTGAAGTGAATGTTTAGTTAGCCGGATAGGGTCGGGATAATAGCTCAAGATATATTGAATGAGACACTTGCTATACCCTCGTTATTTTTAAATAGCCTGTATCCATGCAGCGGCCTTATCAGAATGATATAATACTCATAGTGATATAACTTAACGCGTTTAAATGTATTGGAAGCAAGAAAAACATGGCAAATAAAAAACACAAAGCGAGCAGTCAACGTTGGTTAGATGAGCACTTTGATGATGAATATGTAAAAAAGGCGCAACGTTTAGGCTTACGCTCACGGGCAGTTTTTAAATTGGAAGAAATCAATATCAAAGATAGATTGATTAAACCCGGTATGAAAGTAGTTGACTTGGGTGCGGCTCCAGGTAGCTGGTCAGAATATGCAGTCAAGGCGGTTGGTGCTAAAGGCCAGGTTATTGCCTGTGATATTTTGCCTATGGATGCCATCGCCGGTGTTGATTTTCTTGAAGGTGACTTTAGAGAAGAAGATGTTCTTGAAACCTTATTAGCACGTATCAATGGCAAGAATATTGATGTGGTTATGTCTGACATGGCCGCTAATATGACCGGTAATGAAAGTGCTGATTCTGCTCGTAGCATGTACTTAGTCGAATTGGCGTTAGATATGTGTAGTCAGGTATTAAAAACCAATGGTGCCTTCGTGGTGAAAGTCTTCCAAGGTGCAGGTTTTGAAGATTACATGAAAGCGATACGGGCAGTTTTTAAAACGGTTAAAGCCCGTAAACCGCATTCATCACGAGCACGTTCAAGGGAAGTGTACCTTGTTGGCACGGGTTACAAGGGCTAACGCGCTGATATAAGGTTAGCAGGCTATTTATTGCCGTAGGGTGTAATATAAGGGAGAAGAACATCTTGAGTGTTATTACTCAGGCTAAGCCCTTCATTTTTACCGATTAGGCTTTAAGCTAGCCTTTAGAAAATTAAATGTTTTATCTGTTTAATGTAACTAGTTGTTACCTACTACTAAAGTAAATAGCGACAAGGCTTGAATTGTAGTAAATTAGGCACAATAAACTAGTATAGTTTTATTTTAATAAATATATTAAATACCACAAGAGGTCATTAAGTTGAGCGATATGGCGAAAAATCTAATTTTATGGTTAGTTATTGCAGTTGTTTTGATGAGTGTATTTCAGAGTTTTTCTCCGAGTACCACAGAAGAGCAACAAATGGATTACACCCGATTTATTCAGGATGTACGTCAAGGACAAATTCGTGATGCGAATGTTGACCGAAATGGCGTAATTACTGGTGAAAAACGTAGCGGTGAAGAGTATATAACCGTTATACCAGGTGGCTATGACCGTGATTTAATTAATGACTTAGTTAAACAAGGTGTACGTGCCCAAGGTAAATTACCTGAAGAAACAAGTTTCCTAACGACTATTTTTGTTTCTTGGTTCCCCATGATCCTACTTATTGGAGTGTGGATTTTCTTTATGCGTCAAATGCAAGGTGGCGGTGGCAAAGGCGCTATGTCATTTGGTAAATCTAAAGCGCGTCAATTAAGTGAAGAGCAAATCAAAACCACTTTCGCTGATGTTGCTGGTTGTGATGAAGCGAAAGCAGAAGTTGAAGAGTTGGTTGAGTACTTAAGAGAGCCTGAGCGTTTCCAAAAATTAGGTGGCCGTATTCCTTCTGGTATCTTATTAGTTGGTCAGCCGGGTACGGGTAAAACCTTACTGGCAAAAGCCATTGCCGGTGAAGCTAAAGTCCCATTCTTTACTATTTCCGGCTCTGATTTTGTTGAAATGTTTGTTGGTGTTGGTGCCTCTCGTGTCCGTGACATGTTCGAACAGGCCAAAAAAGCCGCTCCATGTATTATCTTTATTGATGAAATTGATGCAGTAGGTAGAAAACGTGGTTCTGGTATAGGTGGTGGTCATGATGAACGTGAACAAACATTAAACCAAATGCTAGTTGAAATGGATGGCTTTGAAGGTAACGAAGGCGTTATTGTTATTGCCGCGACTAACCGTCCAGACGTATTGGACCCAGCATTACTTCGTCCAGGTCGTTTTGACCGTCAAGTAACGGTTGGTTTACCTGATATTCGTGGTCGTGCACAAATTCTTAAAGTACATATGCGTAAAGTGCCGTTAAATGATGATGTAAAAGCCTCAGTAATCGCCCGCGGTACCCCTGGTTTCTCGGGTGCGGATTTGGCCAACCTTGTCAATGAAGCCGCTTTAGGTGCTGCACGTAAAGCACTCCGTGTTGTTGGTATGAAAGAATTTGATGCAGCCAAAGACAAAATCATGATGGGCTCAGAACGTAAGTCTATGGTGATAAGTGAGTCAGAAAAAGAAATGACCGCCTACCATGAAGCCGGACATGCCTTAATTGGTCGTTTAGTACCTGATCATGACCCAGTTTATAAGGTGAGTATTATTCCTCGTGGCCGTGCTCTTGGTGTGACTATGTACTTACCAGAGCAAGACAGGTTTAGTCATTCTAAACAGCACTTAGAAAGTAATATTTCTTCATTGTACGGTGGTCGTATTGCGGAACAATTGATTTACGGTAGTGATAAAGTGTCTACTGGTGCATCAAATGATATCGAACGTGCGACGGACATTGCCCGTAAAATGGTGACACAATGGGGCTTATCTGAAAAGTTAGGGCCAATGTTGTTTGCTCAAGAAGAAGGTGAAATTTTCTTAGGTGGTTCTTCGTCCAAATCGTTCCATTTGTCAGAAGAAACCGCTAAATTAATTGATGAAGAAATTAAAGCGGTGATTAATCGTAACTATCAACGTGCGGAAGAATTAATGAAAGAGAACATTGATATTCTTCATGCCATGAAAGATTGTTTGATGAAGTATGAAACTATTGATGCTTTACAAATTGATGATTTGATGGCGAGAACTACCGTCCGCCCACCAGCAGGTTGGGATGATAAAGATAGCTCTGATTCAAAATCAAATAAAAGCAATGGTGATTCTACTACTGAGCAAGAAGCAAGTAGTGACGAACCAGAGCAAGTTAAAGATGATGAAAAAGCTAGCCCAGTTAAAGCGGATACTAGCAAAGCAAGTGATGATACTGCCGCGAGTTAGCACTGCATAATAATTAACAAAGCCTCGATATTTACTTTAAATACCGAGGCTTTTTCATATGTATATATCCGTAGCAGCTATAGATACAAAAAATGATTTAAACCCTATGACAGCAGAACAATTTTTAGCCAAACAAATGCCTCAGCAGCAAGAAATTTCCCGGCCACAAGTGATGGGCATATTAAATGTTACCCCTGATTCATTCTCAGATGGTGGTAAGTTTGCCAGCTTTGATAAAGCCTTAGCACATGTTGCACAAATGATTGCTGATGGCGTCGATATTATCGATATTGGCGGTGAATCAACCCGCCCAGGCGCAGTTGAGGTCAGTGCCGCGGATGAGTTAAAACGTGTTATCCCCTTACTTAAAGCGATTAAAGCAACGTTTACTATCAAGGTATCAATCGATACCAGTAAAGCCGCAGTGATGGCACAAGCAATCACTCATGGCGCTGATATTATTAATGATGTGCGGGCATTGCAAAACGACGGCTGTTTAGCGGTATTGGCAGCAAGTGATGTGCCAGTGTGTTTAATGCATATGCAGGGTTTGCCGCGCTCAATGCAAAAAAATCCGCACTATAACGATGTTATTGGTGATATCAAACAGTTTTTTATCGACCGTATCAGCGTCTGTGAGCAGGCGGGTATTAAGCGTGAACGGTTGATTTTAGACCCCGGCTTTGGCTTTGGTAAAACCCTAGAGCAAAACTATCAGTTACTGGCACAACTGCACAAATTTAATGACTTAGGCCTACCTTTGCTCTCAGGCACCTCGAGGAAATCAATGATAGGTGATTTATTAGCGCGTAATGTTGATGAACGTCTTGCAGGTAGTTTAACTACCGCTATAATAGCCGCACAGCAAAATGCGAGTATTATTCGGGTGCATGATGTTAAAGAAACAGTAGATGCCCTAAAAGTATTAGCCATGACAGTGAAATACCAGTAAGTGCTACTGTCAGTATAAACATAATTTATGTTAGCAAAACTAACAAACTTAGCAGCGAAACGATGCTGCTATAGAGTGAAATATATAAGGAAGAACTATGTCTGATCGTAAATATTTTGGCACCGATGGTATTCGTGGTTTAGTTGGCAAAGCCCCAATAACGCCTGAATTTGTGATGAAATTAGGTTACGCCGCCGGCAAGGTTTTAGCGGCGCAAGGAACGAAAAAAGTTTTAATTGGTAAAGATACCCGTATTTCGGGATATATGCTGGAATCAGCCCTCGAAGCTGGCTTTTCTGCTGCCGGTGTCGATATCGGTTTGCTTGGTCCTATGCCAACGCCTGCTATTGCTTATTTAACCAAAACATTTAGAGCCGAAGCTGGCATTGTTATTAGTGCCTCGCATAACCCTTTTTATGATAATGGCATTAAATTCTTTTCACAATCAGGCGAAAAATTGCCTGATGATATTGAATTAGCCATTGAAGCAGAGCTTGATAAACCCATGGGCTGTGTTGAATCAGCTAAGTTAGGTAAAGCTACCCGCATTAATGATGCGGCAGGGCGTTACATTGAATTTTGTAAAAGTAATTTTCCAACGCGAATGTCATTGCAAGGTTTAACCATAGTGGTTGATTGTGCTCACGGCGCAACCTATCACATAGCGCCCAATGTATTTCGTGAATTAGGCGCTACAGTTATCGAAATAGGCACAGCGCCTAATGGCACTAATATTAATGATGGTTGTGGTGCAACATCAATGGCGGCCATTAGCAAAGCGGTAGTTGAGCATAAAGCTGACCTCGGTATTGCCCTTGATGGTGATGGCGACCGTTTGATGATGGTTGATCATACCGGTTATGTTCTTGATGGTGATGTGATTATTTATATCATCGCCTGTAATGATATAAAAACGGGTCGTAAAGGCGGTGGTGTTGTTGGCACCTTAATGAGCAACATGGGCTTAGAATTAGCCTTAAAAGAATTAGATATCGAATTTGCCCGCAGTAAGGTTGGTGATCGTTATGTCATGGCAATGTTAAAAGAGAAAGGCTGGCAACTTGGCGCGGAAAACTCAGGCCATATTATCAACCTTAATCATACCTCTACCGGTGATGGAATTATTGCTGCGCTGAATGTACTTACCGCGATAATGAAACAGAAAAAATCGCTACATGAATTACGCCAAGGTATTACCATGTTGCCACAATTGCTGGTTAACGTGCGCTTTGCTGGTGAAAACAACCCATTAGAAGATGCCAAAGTGCTTGCTGCGGTAGATGAAGTCAATGAAACACTAACGGGTCGTGGTCGGGTGCTCTTGCGTAAATCAGGTACTGAACCCTTAATTCGCGTTATGGTTGAAGGTCCTGATATGGATGAAGTAACCTTATTAGCCAATAAAATTGCCGATTTTGTCAAACTGGTTAAATAGTTATTGCTAATAAACGTTTACTCTCAACAGGCGGATAAAGCTCGACTAAATCAGCTCTAAAGCTAGCGTTGCGAGAGTAAAGGGTGATTTCAAACACTATTATGCTAAAAGCGTGTTATACCATTGTGCATAGAGAAATGAGTGATTTCTGTGCATATGGGTAAATGAGTATAAAAAACCTGCAACCAGTAAAAGATATTGTGTTAAATACTTGTATCTTTTGCGCAGGTTAGTTACTATCTCGCGGCTTCATTTTAGCAAGCACTTCATTTGAACGTTATTGGAGTGATAAGATAATAACCTAGGCTAAGAGGTATAAATGACTAGACAAGCAATTGTAGCCGCAAATTGGAAAATGAACGGTGACTCAGCCCTAGTTGATACTATGGTTTCAGGGTTAGCAGATATTAAACTTTCTTCACACGTTGATGTAGTTATCTGTCCTAGCTTCCCCTATTTATCTGAGCTTGCTCAGAAAATAAAAGCAGCTAACTTAAATGAAGCAATCCATGTTGGCTCGCAAAATGTTAGTGAACATGAAAGTGGTGCTTACACCGGTGAAATATCCACTGCTATGTTGCAAAACTTAGCGATTAGCTATGTAATAGTTGGTCACTCTGAGCGTAGAAGTATTTATAAAGAAACGTCTACCCAGGTTGCAAAAAAAGTTCATGCGGCATTAAATGCCGGCTTAACACCCATCTTATGTATTGGTGAAAGCGAAACAGAACGAGCAAGCGGAGCAACAGAAACTGTGTTATCAGCACAGCTTCAGCCAGTTATCGATGAAATTGGTATAGAGAAATTTAATGATGTTGTTATTGCGTATGAGCCAGTTTGGGCCATAGGAACAGGTAAAACAGCATCAAGTGCCATGGCACAAGAAACACATCAGTTTATTCGTCAATTTTTAGCTCAGCAAAACGAGCAAGTGGCGGCTAAAATACCTTTACTCTACGGTGGCAGCGTTAATGCAGCTAACTGTGAAGAATTATTTGCACAAGCGGATATAGACGGTGGTCTTATTGGTGGTGCTAGTTTAAAAGCAGAACAATTTAAAATTATTTGTTCCGCAGCGAAAGGAAAATAGAAATGTTGTATCAAGTATTAATTATCGTTTACGTACTTATTGCTTTAGCTCTTATTGGATTAGTATTAATTCAACAAGGTAAAGGCGCAGACATGGGCGCATCTTTTGGTGCTGGCTCTTCTGCCACTGTTTTTGGTTCAGGTGGCTCTGGTAACTTCCTAACGAAGTCGACAACTTATCTAGCCGTTGCGTTCTTCGCTATCAGTTTAATCTTAGGTAACATAACGGCTAATAAAAATAAAGCGGTTGATGAGTGGAATAACCTAAGCGTTCCAACTGAGCAAGCTATTGATGCCATTCCGGGTGAAAGCCTTGAAGCTGATGCTTTTCCTGCTGCACAAAATAATGATGTGCCTGCATCTGACGATACTGCTGGGAAAGAAGAAAATAGCAACGTCCCAGATTAACTTATAGCTAAACCTCAACTTAGTTAAAAGTAAAAATTTTAAAAATCTAGTATTGCGCGGTTGTGGCGGAATTGGTAGACGCGCCAGCTTGAGGGGCTGGTGATTTAGGTCGTGGGGGTTCAAGTCCCCCCAACCGCACCACTAGATTTATATATGATATCCAAGGCTTAATGCATTACGCGTTAAGTCTTTTTTTGTTTGGTTGCTAATTGGTATGTAATTGGTTGCTAATTATTCCTGATAGGATTGCCAATCTCGGCAGAATTTTTCCTGATATTGATCTTATGTTTGTATTGAAATCAGGTGAAATTTATATCTTTAATCTGAGATGACCCTGGATTGCTCGATCTTTCAAATATCCACCAAACCATCAGATTTATGCGCTTTAGTTGAATAATGCAATCTAGCATGATATTAGGGAAAGTATCTAATAAACGTAGTTAAGAGTGTTCTGAAGGGGGGCTAAGTTAGCTGTTTGTATTTTTATAAATGATAACTTTGTGCGCTTAGCAGAATAAGACCCGTCAAAATCTCAAACGTCAACTTCCCGATCATACAGCGGACATAAATTTACATGCCTATGCACTTGGCTCAGGACGATTTTACACGCACATGAACTATCGCCAAATTTAACAATCGGTTAGGGATCTGTTTTTCAATAAATCGACGGTTGAACCGATAACAGAACTCATTTTGGTATTCTTGTAGGTATTTACCCGATACACCATGAAATGTACCCAACAAAAATGTTTTTAAATCGCCGATGGCGATATGTATCCACGGTAGCCATTCATCAACCAAATTGCTTGGTGTTACCCTTGCTTCATAGTTTTGTGTTTGGTCAATTATATTCAGAGCAGGTAATGCATCAGACCGAACTTTTTGACCTGATTTTAAATGCTTTTAACAAACTTATTAACGCTAAAATGGCAAATACTATCGACCGCTTCCATGGCGATAAATCCTCCTTTTTCTCTTTGCTTTCACCGGCGATTAATACATTCTTTTTTCCTGCTGCACCACGTCTTCGTTTGCCTTTTTGTCTACCACCAACAAGTGCATCATCTAGCTCTATTGTGCCACTCAATTGATACAAACTATCTCTGTGACCCATAGCTCTTCGACGTTTCTTTAAAATCAGTCTCGCAGTTCGCCAATTAACTTCTATTAATTTACTTAGTCTCAGTGCTGATCTGCTGCCCTTATCAGAGCCAAGAAAATAGATAGCCCAAAACCACTGGATTAAGCTGATTTTACTACCATGAAAAAGTGTTCCTGCGGTGACTGATGTTTGCTTTTTACATTGCGTGCATTAGTATAAGTGGCGACTGGCAATTTTATAGTTATGATCATTGCCGCAACTCGGGCAAATAAAGCCATTTGGTCATTTCATTTCTTGTAAATATTTTAAGCAATCATCTTCAGTACTAAACTGTTTTTGCCAAACTAAAAAGCTTGCTTCTGGCATGTTCATGATTATGTCTACCTATACAGTGTGTTTATATATACAGTAGAGTTCAATGCTGAGTTATCTGCATAGGCATGTAAATTTAAGTCTACTATCACGCTTTGGGGGCGAAAACGAGTTAGGGTATATATTCTAAAACACTCGTTATCTAATAATTTATAAAGTTAGCTAAAGTGAATGAAATAGATTGTTACCAACCTTGGTTATATAATATTTTTGCCTTGGACTTCTTGGTGAATCAGGTTCTGTCATTGCTATTAATCCAGCTTCTAGAGCCGGTGCGATATAGTTATTCTTAAATGTAGGTCGATGCTTTAACGCTAACGCTTCCATTATAATTGCAAGTTTTTGCGGTTCTTTATTATTGAGCCAACTCAATAGAGATTTTACTTGATCGCTTACTTGTACTGTTACTTGATCGCTTTGATCTGAGGTAACTTCAATCATTGCTGAATGTAATGCTTTGAGCATAAAAAATATAAATGCGGTTGAATCGCTTGCTTTATCTGAAGCTGACAACGCTCGGTAATATTCATTTTGTTGATCTTTAATGACAGTTTCTACTGGCAGGTATGCAAATATTGGTTGCCATTGGCTAAGGTATAATGTTTGCCATAATCGACCCATTCTGCCATTACCATCTGAGAATGGATGGATGAATTCAAATTCATAATGAAAAATACAACTTGCAATCAAGGGATGACAATCCGTATTTTTCAACCAGTTAAGTAAATCATCTATCAATAACGAAACTCTATTGGCTGGTGGTGCCATGTGGATTAACTGTTTTTCTCGATAAACGCCAACGACTGCATCACGGTATTTGCCAGCATCATCAACTAAGCCATACATAAGTGATTGATGTGCTGATAATAAATCACTCGAATTTGTTGCCTGCCACGAAGTAAGGTTTTCATAAGTTTTAAAGGCATTCCTCACTTCTTGAATTTCATGAGGTAAACCTAATACTTTTTTACCTGATATCACAGCAGTAACTTGCTCTATAGATAAAGTGTTATTTTCTATTGCGAGCGAAGCTTGAATAGTTTTAATTCGATTACCGCGTCTAAGCACAGGAGAAAGCAGATTTTTATCATTTGCTGACCAATGCCCAAGTAACCGGCTAATATCAGCAACAATATTTAAAATGTCATTAGTGATTTGAAATGGTGGTTGGTATGACATTAGATGCTTCCTTGGCTTTCATATTTGATTATAAAACAACACTAGCACTAGAGTGTTTAGTTATAATTACTGTAGCAACTACAGTCCTTTGAATCTAAATAATTTGGTTAGGTGTCAGTTGCCGAGGAAACAGTCACGTATTCATAGTTAAATGCTCTGATTTTTTTACCTGAATCAGCAACAAACTCTACAGTTGTTGAACGAGGTAATATTAATACTGCTTCATACTCCTCACCAGTTAAACAAGTTTCATTACCACATACTAGGTCTTGGGTTAATTTTATTCTCATTATTATTGTTCGCTATTGTGTTGAATAATTTAACAGATTATACCATTTTCCACGTACCAATTAGTGAAAATACTGTTCTAACTGATTTCAGTCAAACTCTGATAAATAACATCCTATCTGATTATTTAATTGTATTTTTATTAACCAGTAATAAATAATTTTTGGGATAAGAAAGCTGACCTTGCAAACGAACTGGTTAGTGGTAATAGTGGCTGTGATGACTATCTCGTTAAGGGGCGAAATGCCTTAGGGTTTTTATTCTAAAGGGTGCGACTTCATAAAATAAACAAATGAAAATAATTTAATGGTGAGAAAAGTTATTGACTTTCTTGGTTGCAAATTTAGTTGTAAGCTATTGTTCTCAAATGACTGGTACTGCAACTATCTTTAAACGAACAGAACAAGAATTAACGTGTAAGTTGTTATATTTATGTTGTTTATTGGGTTTAGGTGAACATTCTTGAAGGGCTGGTGACTTAGGACGTGGGGGTTCAAGTCCCCCCCATCGCACCACTAGATTTAAATTAATAGTTAAAAGGCCGATATGTAATATATCGGCCTATTTGCGTTTACTTGCTCATTATTGATAGTGAGTAAAAATTGTTTTTTTTCCTGTTTTTTTTTATATAATACTATTTTAACCCGCGCAAGTGGGCAATAATTTAGTGAAATTGGTATAAGAAAGTGAAAGTTAACATGAAGGTAATAGGTGTAAATGGTAGATAATCCAAGCCAAGTAAATAATAGCGCAGCAAAAAGCAGTCAGTTAAATTCAAGCCAATTAAATAGTGATTACCAAGAACAGGGTTACTTCGTCATTAGAGCTTATTTTAATGCTGCGGAAATTGCAGCATTGAGAGAAGTAGTGTTAAAATTTCACCAGTTATGGCAACAAGACAACGCAGAATTCTATAAAGAAATCGCCTTTAATTCTTCTTTAATTACCGGCAGTCAGTACTTAGGGACCGATGATAGAGTAAAGCTTTTTAATTTTATCAGCTCAAAAAAAATGATGGCTGTGGTCGATTCGGTTATAACCGATAAGGCCGCTTTTATGAATACACAATTATTTTTCAACCCCATTAACCCAGAGCTAAAAGATTTCTGGCACCGAGACTGTCAATATGACCATGACGTTGACGTGCAAAAAATTGTTATTCATGAGACCCAGGTATTACATCTGCGGGTGCCTTTATTTGATGAACTTGGTATGGAGCTAGTCCCAGGTACACATAAGCGCTGGGATAGTGAAGAAGAGTTTAATGTCCGCCAAGAAGAGCAGGGCAGGTTGAGTAACGAAAGCCTGTCTACCGGTAAGCAAATTAAGTTAGCCGCGGGCGACTTGTTAGTTTTTTCGGCAGATATGATCCACCGTGGTTTATATGGCATGGACCGGTTAGCGTTAGATATTTTAGTGTTTGATACGACCGGTGATTTTGCTGACTATGTCGATGACGATTGTTTGCCGGATAGTTCAATGCTTGATAAAATTGAGTACCCAAGGTTATTTATCAATACACTCGAGTTAAAGTCGCAGGCCTGAGCGAATTCACTAACTTAACCAGGCATAAATACGCTAAAATAAGGGCTATTACCTTAGCTTTGAGCCTCTATATTAATGACCTCTGCCAAAAACGCTGCCAATACTACAGCCACAACACCAAGCAATTTTAAAGAACTTGGCCTTATTCCACCCTTATTAGCTCGATTGACTGAGCTGGAATATAAGCAGCCAACGCCTATTCAAGCGCAGGCTATCCCAAGTATCTTAGCGGGACGTGATTTAATTGGTGGGGCAAATACCGGCTCGGGCAAAACAGCCGCCTTTGCCTTGCCCATGTTGCAACAGCTACATGGGGTAAAACCGTCGGCTAGTAAAGGCCGCAAAGGTAACTATGTATCTGGACTGATTTTGGTGCCTACCCGTGAATTGGCCAAGCAAGTGGCTGACAGCATTAAATCTTACGCGGTGCACTTTAACGGCGAGATCAAAACACTTGCTGTTTTTGGTGGTGTATCTGCGAATACACAAATGCTGGCATTACGCGGCGGTACCGATATTTTGGTGGCAACCCCAGGTCGATTACTCGACTTGATTTCATCTAATGCCATTAAGCTCGACAGGGTTGCAACCTTAGTGCTTGATGAAGCCGACAGAATGTTAAGCCTAGGCTTTACTGAAGAGTTAGCGGCGCTGTTAGCATTATTGCCAAAGAAAAAACAAACCTTACTCTTTTCAGCAACCTTTCCTGAGCAAGTACAGACCTTAACCAAAGAATTACTCAACAACCCCGTTGAAATACAATTACAAAGTGCCGATGCTAGCACCTTAGTACAGCGCGTTTTCACCGTCAATAAAGGCGAAAAAACAGCTCTGTTAGAGCATTTAATCAAGCAACATAAATGGCGACAAACGCTGGTTTTTGTTAATGCCAGAAACCATTGTGAGCACCTAGCTGAAAAGCTCGCTAAGCGTGGTATTAGCGCCGAAGTCTTTCATGGTGATAAAGGTCAGGCCGAACGAACTCGTGTGCTTGAAGGGTTTAAAGCCGGCGATATTGAGGTGTTAATTGCCACGGATATTGCTGCCCGTGGTCTAGACATTGAAAAACTACCTGTGGTCATCAATTTTAACTTACCCAGAAGTCCAGCCGACTACATGCATCGAATTGGCCGAAGTGGTCGTGCTGGTGAAGTAGGCTTAGCAATATCGCTTATTGATTATGAAGATTATCATCATTTTAAAGTCATCGAAAAGAAGAACAAGATTCGCCTTGAACGTGAACAAGTAGCAGGTTTTGAAGTTGATGAAGAGATCACTGCAGAGCTTTTAGAGGCAATTAAACCGATGGCAGCACCTGAAGGCACTGGCAAGAAAAAGCGTAAAAAGAAAGCGTCAGTGAATGCCGATATCTGGGCTGGATATTCTAAACCAGAGTAAGTAGTCGCTAATCCTGTAGCCTTTATTTGTCATAGTTGATAGTCAATTGATGATGTATAGTGGAGTGAATATACACTATACATTCTTGGGGTTTAGCGGATTTAATCGCGGTTGGAACAGACGCTTGTCACCTAAATACTAGCATTATGAATATAGTTACCGTTAGACTTTGAACTTTGATGTTGTTTCTTGTAATTGCGCTGAGTGATTATCAAGCATTAGAGCAACTTGTCCAATCTCTTCAATTGAGCTCTGTGTTACACCAAAGCTACCGTGCATTTGTTCTATATTATCAACAATAATTTTTGCAACACTTGCTTGCTAACTCCATCGTCGTTACCGACTTTTCTGCTGCAGATCTAATAACTCTCTTATTTCGGTGGTTGATAAGGCCGTTCGAGAGGCGAGACTGCGCACTTCATCAGCAACGACAGCAAAACCTCGGCCTTGCTCACCAGCTCTTGCTGCTTCTATTGCCGCGTTTAAAGCAAGTAAGTTGGTTTGCTCAGCAATGCCATTAATCACATCAAGAATTTGGTTCATGTTTTGCGAATCTTTTGCTAACTGAGCAATAACATTCGATGCATTATTAATCTCTTGAGCTAGCGCCGTAGAAACCGACGAAGATTTCTGTACATTTTTCATGCCGCATCAGCTGCAGACTCACCTTCATCTGCAGCTGATGCGGCTTCGGCCGCAGACTTAGCATATATTGCATTTTAATCATCGACTGTTTCGTTATTTCGGCAACATCGGCTTGCTGTTGCACATTTTCATTTATCTGCCGTACTTTATTGGTTAACTGCTCAGCACATCGAGTCAGTGGTGGAACAATATCAATTACCTCTTTAAGGTTAAAACAACCTTAGTGGTTGGCTTCTATAAAGTTGCTCGTTAGTAATTGATAACAACTTTAACTTCATCGTTAACGTCACTACTGTTAATAAAACCAATGGCTTTAGGGTCCTTTTTTATTGCAGTAATAATCTCTGCAGCAGTATCAAGTTCGGTTGCCGGTGTTCCTTTGCCGGTAAAGGAAAGCTTAGACCAATAAGACTTAAATTGGCTATTGGATTTATTCAACGCTTTTTTTCGAAAGTATTCAGTATCGTCTTGGTTACTAGGCAAGGTATATACTTTTACTTTGGCACCATTAGAAAACGCTTTTGTTTTACCTAGGTATATTTTTTTAACCAATTTTACATCAATATCATTGTTATTTGCTGAATTGACAATAACGGCAACCTCAGCAAATGCAATTTGGCTTAACACCAACATGGTGAGGACTAACATTTTATTAAAAGCATTCATCTCAATCTCCTTAAAAAACCAGATCTACGCCAAAAGAAAGTGATTTGCTGTCACCCGCTACGGCAAAATCATGGGAGTTGTCTTTTACATCATCGTATTGAACTTTAAACGCAGCCGAATCATGGAAATCCCAACGAAGTCCGACTGAGGTGGTGTTATGGTTTTCACCATCAACAACACCATCACCTTTTTGCTTCATGCTTGAATAAACAATGAAAGGAGTAAATTCGTTGATTCTATAGCCAAAAGTCAGCATGTTAGTATCTAAGTTGCCATCAAATTCCAAATCTAAACGATTAATTTCACTTAAGATAAACCAATTATCAAAGTCAACATTAAAAGCGGCTCCAAAGAACTTACCCTCTCGACTGTTTTTACCGCCCCACATTACCTCCTCACCACCAATAAAGCGTTCGTTAGTGTATTGCATATAAGTAAAACGTGTTTCAAACCAATCTTTGCTGAGATTTATTACACCACCCATCATGTCCTTCCATATTTCTTTGGTGGTATCACCAAAAAAGAAATCCCCTAACAGTTTATTTTCTTTATCCTCTTCTTTACCTGCATAGAGATTAGTTGCCAGCGACCAATCACCCAAATCGGTGTTATACATCAAATTAATACCGTTATAGTTAAATATTTGCCAGGTATAGTTATCAGCCGGAGCACGCATCCACACATAAGCGTAACCAATATCATAAAAATCAGAATAATAAAAAAGTGGTAAGCGCTTTCGTCCGGCTTGAACGGTCCAATTTTCATTTATGTCATAAGAAAGGTAAGCCCATTCAAATTTAGGTGAGTAATCATCAATACCCCGGCCAACAAGTTGAGCTATGGCAGTCAACCCATCGTTAAGATCGGCAGTTATCTGTAAACCAAATAAACTTTCAGGGGCCATATCCCACTCTTCACTATAAGCCGAGACAATGGGATAGTCAGCTAGAAAGGTTGGTGGCACACCATAATGTTCTACACCCGTACCACTTAAAACTTTGCCAGCATTAATACTGGCAAAACCAGACAAATTAATTTCAGCCTGACTTAACATACTTATCAAGCATGAAGTAGCTGCTGCTAATTTGATAAATGAAATCAATTTCATGGCATTCTCTCTTAATATTTTAATGACTAAAGTTAGCTTCATAATCCTATATAATCACGCTGGTAATGGAGTTATTATCAATCGATGATTTCACGATATCTGTGCTGCAACTAAAGGGGGGGAAGTTTTATTTGACCTTATTAGTTAAGTTGAGAAGGTTAATAAAATCAAGGAAATGTATGAAAGTATAGTGTTTGTCAGAAAAGGGACTTTTATTGTTTTATTTTTTTGATGTAGGCAAAGACTCGGTCAGAATGTACCCTAGTGCAGTTTTGATTTTTCAATGAAACAAGGTAGAACTAAGGTACTTTTCCGATTTAACTCGACAGTCTGTAATTCAGAAAAGTACGCTTGCTGACACTTAGCAGGTGAAAATTTTTTTGTTTAGAATCGCGAAGCAGGCGATATTACACCTTTATTTTTAACGATAGTTAATATTTTTCATTCTGGGTCATTGACCTTTTTGTCAGTACAAACCAGGGGGCAGTTATGTTGTTCTTTGACAAGGCACTAACTTAACGGTGCCAACAGCGAGTCTAAAATATCATCCGTTAAACTCAGTTTGGTATCACTCACTTCTTCAGATAACAAGGCATTGGCTAGGTCGGCTTTATTTTGCTGTATTTTTAGAATCTTTTCTTCTATTGAATTTTCAATAATATATTTGTACACAAAAACAGGTTTGTCTTGGCCAATACGATAAGCTCTATCTGTCGCTTGGTTTTCTACCGCAGGATTCCACCAAGGGTCAAAATGAATAACGGTGTCGGCTGCCGTTAAGTTCAAACCGACACCACCAGCGCGCAAGCTAATTAAAAATACCGGCACGTCACCGCGTTGAAACTTATCAACCACTTCTTGGCGCTTAGTGGTAGCGCCGGTTAATTTAACAAAACCAATATTCGCAGCCACCAGCTCAATCTCAATTAAAGCCAGCATGCTGGTAAACTGTGAAAAGATTAATATTCTGCGGCCTTCATCAATTTGCTCCGGCAGGGTTTCCATTAAGTAATCAAGCTTAGCGGATTTGTTTATTTTTTTAGCACCTTTAAGTGATAATAGCTTAGGGTGATTACAGACCTGTCGTAACTTTAATAACGCATCCAACACTTCTATCTGACTACGCTTTAAACCTTTTTCAGCAATAATATCTTTTAAACGACTATCCATGGCTAAACGCACTGACTCATACAGCTCAGCTTGTTTACCTTCAATACGCAGGGTTTGAATTATTATCGTTTTCGACGGTAGCTCAGTGGCTATTTTGTCTTTGGTTCTACGTAAAATAAACGGTTTAATACGCTGATTTAATATCTGCTTACGTTCTAGCTCACCATGTTTTTCTATCGGCGTTCTAAACA
The DNA here is from genome assembly GCF_001444365.1 of Colwellia sp. MT41. Classification (NCBI taxonomy): domain Bacteria; kingdom Pseudomonadati; phylum Pseudomonadota; class Gammaproteobacteria; order Alteromonadales; family Colwelliaceae; genus Colwellia; species Colwellia sp. MT41. The sequence continues at coordinate 2,724,958 of NZ_CP013145.1, read as the reverse complement.
GTTTGGTAAATTGCCTTTGTCCGCCTAAAAATCCGGGCAGTAAAAAATTAAATTGCGCCCAGAATTCGCCTAAATGATTCTCCATCGGCGTGCCGGTTAAGCACAATTTATGCTGTGCCTTAAGTGACATAAACGCTTGGTATAATTTGGTTTTTGGATTTTTTATATAGTGGGCTTCATCAAGAATAAGGTAATAAAATTTTTGCCGACAATAAAGATCTAAATCTTTGGTGATCAAGGCATAACTGGTAATAATTAGATCAACCTTATTTTCGTCGTTTGCATCACCTTCACTTCTCTTCAGGCAGCCGAAGTGCTGATGACGTTTACTACCGTGTAATACTTGATAAGAAAGTTGTGGGGTAAATTTGTCAATTTCATTGGCCCAGTTAAAAATAACACTGGTGGGCGCAACAATTAAAACCGGTTTTGTCAGTCGGCCTTGTTGTTTTTCAATTAATAAGTGCGCTAAGGTTTGAATGGTTTTACCTAAACCCATGTCATCAGCCAAAATACCGTTTAATTGATACTCACGCAAAAATTGTAACCAGTTAAGACCTTGATGCTGATACGTTCTTAAGGTCGCGTTTAAACCTTTCGGCACAGGCACTGTGGTGACTTGTTGAAAGTTCTTCAGTTTAGTTGCCAGCGCTCTTAACTTACTTGTACCTGTGGCTATCATGCCTTGGTCATCTAACATCGATAAGGTTTGATGACCTTGAAAGCGCGATAGCTTCATGGTGCCATCTTTATTTAACGCATTAGGCATAAACAGTTCAATAAACTGTTTTAAAATGGGTTGGACACTTTTATAACGCAAGGCAACAAAATCACCATTGTCTAGATCAACATAAATAGGGGTATCGGGCGCAATAAGCGCTGTTTTTTTGTCAGCACCCTCTGCGCTAGCACCTTGTTCACTATCATCATCAACATCAACATTTTCTGGACCAAAAAGTACCGAACGTGGTAATTGTTCAATAGCGCCCAGCAAAATAGGAAACGCTGGCATTTTTTTACCATCAATGGTTAAGTTTAACCCTAATGAGAAAAAATCATGATCATCAGTTTCAATCACTTCGGCATCAAATATGCTATCGGTGGCCAGTGATTTATAATAAAAAGCATCGGCAAAGCTAATATGCCAGCCTAGGTCTTTAAGTAAGGGTATTTCTTGATCTAAAAACTGATGCCAAGCATAGCGGCCTTGCAATATCATGGAATATTTAGGCGTTTTATCGGTAAGTGAAGCGTCTTTATTTAAATACTCGGCATTAATAAAGGCGTAACGTTTAGGGATAGGCTCAAGGCTAAATTTTAAGGTGGTTAATTTGTTAATAACCGTTTGCTCAAAGGCTAAATCGCGATAAATCTTTATCTCGCTTGAACTCTCGTTTTCACCCTCGCTATCACTATCACTATCACTATCCGTTAGCCTTGCTACGGTAATCGTCGCACTCTCATTATGCGGATTAACTAAATTGCCTTGATAAGAAAAATTAACCTTCACATTACCCGTTTGAGGTTTTTTTTCTAGCGGCGTAGAAAAGTATAAATGCACCTCGGGTTTGCTTAAGTCTTGTGAGAACTGAGTTTTGGGTTTAGGCAAGCGTTGCACCGCATCACCTAACGACATCGACAGCTTATTTATTACCCAGGGTAATTTATCTTCTTCAAAAATGGGTGAATTGAGTAAGTCAGCTTCAAAATCACATCGAGTATTGGTATTAATCTTACCGAAGCAATTTTTATCTTCATCATAAAAACAAAGCGGTTGTGCTTTAATAATTTGAATACTGCTGGAGGGCTCATTCAATACCAGCTGTAAAGTATGTAAATTGTTACCCAGTGCTAACCACTGCCACTCTGCTTCTATGGGCTCACTTAAGGTAATGGCTTGGTCTAAGTCGAAGTGTGTATGCCAAAAACAGCGATTTGTTTTTATAATCTGTGCAAATAAATCAAAATACTTAACGTTATCGCCAAATTGGTTAGTACGTATAAGCTCGGTAACTACCGCCACATCCTCGTTAGTCGCATAGGCACTATTAATTAAGGTACTGGTAGAATATTCACTGCCCAGAGAACTACTCCAGCCGCCACTTTTTTTGGCGCGTGTTGATTTTATCACCAAATTAAAATAATCGTCATCGTTATAACTGTTGGGTGTTAAAAAGTACAATAACGATTTTTTCTGCGGATTTGGTTGGTATCTACTGGGCTGAGCTTGAAAGTGGCTAAGCCATTTATCAATGACTCTGTCCGAGGTGGCAATACTATTTCTATCAAAATGTTCATGAATAAAACACTGCGCCAAGGCGGCACCATGTTTACAGTCACGGCCGACATAACAATCACAATAACTGGCAATACCATCATGCTTAATATTTAACACTAAACGGGTTAAATAACTCGATTGTTTAGATCGCTCACTAAAAACGACACCGCGAATTATGTCTTCATCAAGGGCACAGGTTTTAATACCATCAGCTTGATAAATTCTCGCGCCTTTTTTCCATTCATTTTTGGTAAAGTGTTGTTCAAGTAATGCCGGAGTGAAAGTATTTTTGGCCATAAGTTTTTAATTAGTAAGCATTCAAATAGGTTGCATAGGTTGAGTAGCTAAAATAGTTTATACAGTTTACTGCTCTCAACAAGATGATAAATATCATACCCCCAAGGTTAGCTCAGGGGATAACGCAAATAGCGTGTTAGGTATTATTCTAGCCAAATAATACCATAACCGCTTATTTTTCATAAGGTGGGCAGCGATATTTTGTTGGTAACTTCTGGCCGATTACCCTATTTGATTGCAATTAATACCATTAAACTAGACATAGTTAACACATTAGTGTTTGATGAAGTGAAATAAACAGACTAGTAAAGAGATAGATAAAAGTTAACCAACCTAATAATAGAGTCAAGTCAAGTGATGAAACTTCAATTTGCTGCAACGAATGCGTTAAACAAATGGCTTAAGGCCGACTTAGCCCGTTTACCGACCGAGTTAGGTAAACAAGCGGGTGTTAACACCCTAATAAGTGATGAACAGCAGTTTAGCTGGCAAGTACATATTATTGATAACCAGTATAAATCGTTGGAAAAAACCATAATCGCCACAGAAGCTCATAGCCGCTTTAGTTTATTTATTCCGATTAATGCTCGGTTAACCTTAGCCGAATTAACACAGCGGTTACTGATGGAATGGCAACGGGTATTGGCCGAAACGTTAGAGAGCTATCAAATAATAGCTCATAGTGACATTGCCTACCTATTATCAGACCTTGGCGGTATTGATTTTCAGGTAAGTTGGGTGAGAAACACCGACTTAAGCATTAGTGGCAATATCACCAATGCAAGGTTGATGGTTACTGACACCTTGCGAGACCGTCACTTAGAGCAATTGCCGCCACAACTAGCATTAGATTTAGTTATTTACTTGAATACTAAAACTAAACGCACCACCAATAAAAATACCAAAGGCAAAGAAAAGTTTATACCGGTAGAGCGGCTATTGGCTTATGTGCAAAAGCTTAACCAACAAACTCGCGAGCAAACAAGCAAAAAAGTGTCTGAGCAAACAAAACCTTTAGCCAATAATGTTGTTAGCTTATGTGAATATAAAAAAATGAATAAACGATAAGAGGGGCCAGTAGCTAAAGCGATAAAACTCTATCGCTCTCGCATCATAGTCGCCGTCATATCCGCAACCACAGTATTTATCCCCATATTTTTATTCCCGTCATCCCCGTGGTTACGCCCCCACGATTTCATAAATAACTACGTTTGAGATTGATTGTTGTTTACAATGGTAAAAAAAATCATCTAGTTAGGTTTTAATGTCATATCTTATTTCGGTTACCCTCTTGTGGGCTTTTTCATTTAGTTTAATTGGCGAGTATTTAGCGGGGCAGGTTGATGCTTGGTTCTCGGTATTAATGCGTATTGGTTTGGCTATGTTGCTATTTTTACCCTTTTTACGATTAAATGAAATCAGCTGGCAAACCGCCGTTAAATTAATGGCCATAGGGGCAATTCAATTAGGCTTAATGTACGTTTTTTATTATCAGTCTTTCTTGTATTTGTCTGTGCCTGAAGTTTTATTATTTACCGTGATGACCCCTATTTATATCACCTTATTAAATGATGCGTTTGAGCGAAAATTTCACCTCAATTTTATGTTAACCGCATTACTGGCAACCTCGGGTGCTATTGCCATTCGTTTTAACACCATAGATGCTAACTTTATTATTGGTTTGGTCTTAGTACAAGCGGCTAATTTATGTTTTGCTACCGGGCAGGTCTGTTATAAACGCTTAATGGCTGATCAGCAGCTACAACAGTCTATCAATCAAAAATCAATATTTGCCTGGTTTTTTATTGGTGCATTTTGTGTGGCGGCCATTTGTTATTTAATGTTTGGTGATGCCAATAAACTACCGACCACTGAGTTGCAATGGGGCATATTAGTGTATTTAGGCATTATCGCCTCAGGTGTGGGTTTTTTTGCTTGGAACAAAGGCGCTACCTTGGTTAATGTCGGTGCACTGGCTATTATGAATAACTTGCTGATACCTGCTGGCATTATCGTTAATTTAGTGATTTGGAATCGTGATGCAGATATTGCTCGACTAGTCTTTGGTGGCTCACTCATTGTACTGTCGTTATTACTGAACCAATGGTTAGAAAAGCGCAGAAAAGCGTCTAAAGCTAGTGAATAAATAGCTGAAGCCATAAATAAAGCGACAAAGCTATAAAGCGATAAGGCTTTAACTTAAATTGGCCAGAGAAAGTGTGCTTGTCCTCGATTTCACCCGAACAATTAAAAAAGGTCGAAATCATCGACCTTTTTCTCTCTATGTAAATGCTGCTATTAAACGTTATCGTTTAAAGCAAGACCTTGTCTTTAATGGCCATTCTTGACCTGTATCAAGTCGTTTAAGCAAACAAGTATCGGCTTTTTTTCTTAATTCAAACACTAAAGCAGGTGTTATTTCCTTACGATAAACTTTTACACCTTTAGGTGAGGTCACCGGCGGAGTCGTCAATAATAATCGGCTCGATTGCTGAAAGACATCCTGCGCTATTGGTACCTTTTTTCCCGCCAAAGCATTGCTAACGACAGCAACAATTTCAGCGCGGGCTTCACTACTGTTATTAGGCAGTAATGCCGCAACTGATTCATGAGCCTGCAGAGCACAAGCTGACAGAAGACTTAAAGACAGGGCGACCAAAGTAAGATGTTTAATGATCATTGCGTTTTACCTGCTCTGACATGGCGGAATTTATCAAAATAAATATCATCAATAATAGCATCTTGTAGTGGCGTGCGAGTATTAAGCTTAGCGCCAAAATATTCAACCGAATTGCTTGGTTGAGATAACACTGATTTCGGCGAACTAAAACTACTAATCAATTTACCGCTTAACTTAACAGCTTGTTCGACCATCACAGGACAAGTATTATGTGTTTGATAATAAAGCGCACTAGCGAGTAATATTTCTTGTTCATCACCCAAGGAGTGCAAATAATCCTCCTCAATAGGACAACCTTGTACTTGATAGAGCTTACCTGCTTCAGGCAACTTAGCGGGTACTAAACCATCAGTATAATCACCAAAACCTGCATCGTTTTCTCCTTTAAACTGCACCGTGAAATACGTAGATCCACAATTATCTTGACTAAAAAATCCGTATGGTTTTCCGCAGGTTGTTTCACCAATTTGAATAACTTCTATGCCTACACCAATTAATGAATTGATAAATGATTCACTCGCTGAGCAGGAAGAGCCAGTGGTAAGCACATAAACCCGAGCTAAATCTAAGGTTGGCAGTGGTTGATCTGCTTGAATAATTGAGTCACCACCAATTAAACGTCTTAAATCAATGGTCACATCAAGAAACGGCGTCTCGGTACTGGCTATTTTATCGTTGTAAACAATTTTTTCGTATAGCTTACCCTCAGTAACATCTTTACCGGCAACCATATAAGCAAGTTGTGACGACAGCGCTAAAAAACCACCACCGTTATAACGTAAATCAACTACTAAATCAGTAATTTGATTTTCCGAAAAAAGTGTAAATTGATCAAAGAGATCTTTTTCTACCTTGGCGTTATTAAAAGAATTCAACAACAAATAACCGACTTTTCCTTGTGGAGTAGCTATTGTTTTAGCTAACTGTAACGGTACTGCTGTAATGGCGGCAGTTTGCAACGTTACTTGATATTCTTCATTATTAAGATCAATAAACTTAAAGGTATGACTTTCGCCTTCGTTGCGACTAAATATGGCATCATTAATAATATCAATGTCACTTTGCACTGTGGTATTAACAAAATCTACACCATCAATTTCCAGCAGCTTCGAACCACGAGAAACCCCCGCAATCATTGCTTGCGTATTCGGCGTGACATATTTTACCTGCCAACTTCTCGGTGGAGCAATACTGCTTTGTCTATCATAGTCAATACCGTAACCATAGCTGACGCCTAATTGTGTGCTCTCTTCTACACCACTGGTCGGTTCCATCCAATGAAACTTATCTTTCGGAGCGCCAGAATCTGTTACCGCTGTTGTTTTAAGTTGGTCGAAATAATCGATTAAATTAAAGTTTTTTGGATCTTTATCAATAACTTCTTTGTACCAAAGGTAAGTCTCATTAGTAAAGGCACGTTGCCACTGTTTTTCCAGTAGCTCACTGCCTGGTCTATCTGGATAAGTGATATGAGTAATAGGGCTGCTGCCACTGCGGGGATCCTTACATTGCGCAACAAAGTTACTTGACGGTTGAAATTGATCTTGCTGCCAAGTAGGCTCAGTGACTGTTTTAGTCACGGGCACTTCAGTAACCTTAGTTGTTCCGCCAGAGCCACCACCACAAGCAGTGAGCATAACTAACGGCAGTGCTATGGTTAACAATAATAGCGGTTTTTTACTTTTTTCACTTAGGGTACTTTGTTCACTTTTGTCAATAACAACTGTCATCTACACTATTTCCTTTTTATATGAATCCATTTCAGTCGTCTTTGGATAAAGTCATGTCCTATAACTTAAGCCAAAGAAAAAAATCATCGTATCTTAAATTACATTTAAATAATTAACAATTATTTTACAATTATCTATAATATTTTACAAAGCACCATAAGGCAGTTTAGTCGGCTCTAATAATACATCTGCAAACATTGGCTCTAGTTTTGTTGTTAAAGTATTGATGTCCACGATTTCACCCCAACTTGTCAGCCACTTATTCCCATCCTAGTCATACCCGTCGCAGTCATTTCCGGAGTTACGTCCTCATCATTTCCGAAGTTACCCCCTCGTCATTTCCGAGGTTACTGATCGGAAATCCATTGTCTAATAGCCATTAAACTTATTAAACAAATAACAAGCCTGCTTAGCGTAACGGTAATACTCACCCTATACTTCTTCTATGCTTTTCTTTGTCGAAATACAGGCTATATATGAATAAAACAGATATCGCTGATACGGATAAACAGATAAATGCGGATGAATTATTTGGTCACCCAAAAGGCTTGTATGTTTGTTTCGCTACTGAATTATGGGAGCGATTCTCATTCTATGGTATGAAGTATTTGCTGCTGTTATATTTGACCAAATACCATTTATTTTCAGACGGAGAAGGCTTGGCAGTATTAGGCGCCTATGCGGGTTTAGTTTACACCTTACCTGTTATCGGCGGCATGTTAGCCGATCGCTACCTAGGCATGAAAAAATCGGTGATCTTCGGGGGTATTTTACTCAGTATTGGCCATCTCCTTATGGCAGTAGAAGGTCACCAAGCGGTGCAATATGTGGCCGGAACTATTTTAACTGCAGATCTTACCCTTAATACTGGCGTTGTACTCAGTGCGGGTACGCAATTAATCCAAACGATTAAAGTACAAGACCTAGCGGCGCTGAATGTTTTTTATCTGGCGCTATCGTTTATTGTCGTTGGCGTTGGTTTTTTAAAACCCAATATCTCCACTATCGTGGGTCAATTATATAGTAAGGATGATCCCCGTCGTGACTCTGGCTTTACTATTTTTTATATGGGTATCAACCTTGGCGCTTTTGCCGCCACTATTATCTGTGTGTACTTAGGAGAAACTTTCGGCTGGGGCTATGGCTTTGGCGCCGCAGGCATTGGCATGCTGTTTGGCTTAGTTACTTTCACTAAGGGACTGAAATATTTACGTGGCTTGGCTGAGCCGCCACACCCGGAACTTTTAGCCGAGAAAGTGTGGGGCTTGATCAGCCGTGAATACCTAATATATTTAACAGCGATATTAAGTTTGTCGGTGTTTTGGTTAATGATCCAACATGAGCCGGTGGTGTTTGCTGCCCAGCAGGTTTTACTGATTGTTGCCGGGGGCGGGCTAATCGTTTTTGCGCTGTTAAAAGGCAGCAGAGCAGAGTTTCAACAAATGCTGGTACTCATGGTTTTAATTGCTTCTACCATTGTTTTTTGGGCGCTGTTTGAGCAAGCCGCTGGCTCTATGACCTTATATGCCGATAGGGTAGTTGATAGAACTATTGCCGGTATTGAAATATCAGCCGGTCAGTTTGGCTCGCTCAATGCAGGTTTCATCATAGTGTTAGCCTTACCTTTTGCGGCCTTATGGGTATGGTTAGAAAAGTTTCAGTTAAACCCCAATATTGCCGTTAAATTTGGTCTAGGCATTATGCTGGCAGGCATAGGTTTTGCTGTCTTAGTGTTAGGCGCAAAATTTCCTAATGAGGCAGGAAAAATCAGCTTATGGTGGTTAGTGCTGGCGTATCTCATTCATACTACCGGTGAACTGTGTATTTCGCCGGTAGGGCTTTCAGCGGTAACTAAGCTGGCCATACATCGTGTCGTAGGGCTCTCCATGGGCGTGTGGTTTTTAGCAACGGCGCTGTCTGAAACCCTTGCGATGCGCTTAGGAAAAATGGCTGCCATTGATACCCAAGGCGGAGAGGTTGCTAGTGTTAGTGAGGCTGTTGTTATCTATAGCCAGCTATTTGAATTTTTAATGTGGATTGGTCTTGGTAGCGGCGTGGTGGTTTTATTGATATCGCCACTGTTAAAGCGTGGTATGCATGGCGTGCGCTAAACTGCTTGTAGCTTTAACGCTCAAGTTAAACATATAATAATTAGCTGCTAGCTTTAGCTGCACACTTTTACCTTCAACATAGGCAGGCGTTAATGTTAGATTTTGGCAAGTTTTTACTGGTACTTTATTTGATAACAGTAACGTTTTTATATTTTGCTCAGCGCAAGATGTTGTATTTCCCACCGGTAAATAGTCCTACGGTAAATAGTTCTACGTTAAATAGTCCGACAGCACAGCAAGACGAAATTGTTTTTCATGTGAATGAACAAACAATACAAGCGTGGCAACTAAACCCAGAGACAAGCCATGCTTTATTATATTTTGGCGGTAATGCTGAAGACGTTAGCGCGAATATTGAGCCATTTCTTCAGCTATTTCCTCATCACACGGTTTATCTGATTAATTATCGCGGTTATGGCGCCAGTACCGGAGCGCCGAGTGAGCAAGCACTTACTCAAGATGCGCTGGCAATATACGACCAACTAACCAATGATTATCAAACAATCAGCGTTATGGGGCGTAGTTTAGGCTCTGGTGTTGCGGTTAATCTAAGCGCAGTTAGAGCGATTAAAAAGATGATTTTAGTCACCCCTTTTGACAGTATTCTCAATGTTGCCCAAGACATTTACTGGATGTTCCCCTTATCCTTTTTGCTCAAAGACAAATTTGAATCATGGCGTAAGGTCGAAGATATTAACGCCGATAGTCTAGTTATTATTGCTGAGCAAGATGAGGTGATTGCGCCTAAATACGGTCATAACTTAATTACTTATTTTGCCACCAAGCCTGAAGTGAACGTTATTATTGGCGCAGGTCATAATAACATCGCCGAGTTTTCAGCTTACCAGCTGGCGCTTGCAGAGTTTATGCAATAAAGAAATGATGAGAATAATAATGCTAATCTCATCATTAATTTGGTTTTTTTGATTAGAATGTTATTTTGATTAGAAAAACACCAGACACCCCTCTTAATATATTCCTCATTTCCGGAGCTACGCCCTCCGTTACTTCCGAAGTTACCCCTCCGTTATTTCTGAAATTACGCCTTTCGTCATTCCCGAAGTTACTGATCGGGAATCCAATCTCTTAAAACCACTAAACTTTGATTTTTATGGTATTCATTGGCACTAGTTTTGTTTTTAAAGTATGGATGTCCAGATTTCAGTATTCTACAACAGAGCCAAATAAGTAACCGAAAATTTAGCCGTCTCATGCCATAAATATGCTGGCATGTGATGTTTAAGTTGCCAGTATTTTTAGAGGGGTGTATTCTGTTTTTACAGATCAAGCAACGCATTGAAACCAATATTGCAGAAATGCAAAGCAACAAATTAAACGGAGTTCCGTCGATCATTGTTAATGGTAACGGGTATATATCTAACAAAAAGCCTCGAACCTGGAGGCTTTTTGTTACCATCGTCTAACCAGTTCAGCTATAATCACCAGCCCCGCATTCTCCGTCGTTTATTATGAAATATTTATTACTGTGCTGTCTGTTATTCGTTAGTTCAATTAATGCTCAAACCTTCACGTTTACTGCGATCCCCGATGAAGATGAAAGCCGTCTGCGCAGTCGCTTTGACAAAGTGGCGTTGTACCTGACTGAGCAATTAGGAGTCGATGTTAAATACGTCCCCGTTAAGTCTTACAGTGCTGCGATTAGTGCTTTTCGCAACAATCAGGTTCAGCTCGCTTGGTTTGGTGGGTTGTCAGGAGTCAAAGCGCGACATCTGGTTGCAGGCTCTCGAGCTATTGCTCAAGGTTATGAAGATCAATTCTTTAAAACCTATTTTATCGCCCATCATTCAACGGGGCTGACCGAGCAAGCACAACTCAATAAAGATATCGCGAAATTTACTTTTACCTTTGGATCGAAAGGCTCGACCTCTGGTCGCTTAATGCCAGAGCATTTCATCCGACAAACGTTTGGCAAATCACCCAATAAAGTGTTTAAACGGGTAGGCTTTAGTGGTGATCACAGCCGAACTATTGCGCAAGTTCAGTCGGGTGCATGGCAAATAGGGGCCGTTAATTACAAGGTTTGGCATAACGAGCTTAACGCTGGAAAAATCGATCTCTCAAAAATTAAGGTAATTTGGACCACCCCAACTTATCCTGATTATCAATGGACTATCCGTGGCGATGTCGACCAACAGTTTTCACCAGATTTTAGTCAGCGAGTGCAAAAGGCGTTACTCGATATGTCGGATCCATCATTACTAGCAAGTTTTCCACGCCAAAAATTTGTCCCAGCAACTAATGATGATTACGAACCGATTAAGGTTATTGCAAAAGCCATTAAGTTGCTATGACACAAGATTGTCCAACAGTGTTTAATATATCCAATCAAGCCATTGGATTTAAAAATCAGCCAATATTTTCTAATCTCAGTTTAATGATTAAACAGGGTGAGAAGGTCGCCATTGTCGGGACCAGTGGCAGTGGTAAGTCAACCCTACTAAATTACCTGTATCAGTGCCGCAGTGTCGATGTTGCCTATTGCCCGCAAAAATCGATGCTGGTCGACACGCTGAGTGTTTACCATAATATTTACATGGGAATACTCAACCAACATGGTTTTTTTTATAATGTCATTAATTTGATCCGACCATTTCCGGAGCATAAAACCCGAGTTGAACAGCTAACCCGACGGTTAGGACTCACTGGATTACTTTTTAAATCAATTGATAAGTTATCGGGAGGCCAGCAGCAACGATGTGCCATCGGCAGGGCACTTTATCAGCGACTGCCAATATTTATCGGTGATGAACCATTCTCAGGCTTAGACCCAAAACAAAGCGTTGAACTATTAAAGGCGATTAAGGATCAACATCAAACAGTTGTTGTTGCGCTGCATAATAAAGAAATGGCCCTCAATCAGTTTGATCGGATTATTGGCATAAAGGACGGAGCTATCGCCTTTGATACACCGGCTACTGAGGTAAGTTCCGAGCAATTGGATCTGATATATCACCGCATAGAACACAGTGAATAACCACGTTATGATCACTGTTGACACCACTGCACGAAAGTATCGACTCATCAGCTTGTTTATCGCAAGCTTGGGTATTCTCACGTTATTGATGGCGGACATTGAAATCAGTGCAACGGATCCAATGGATGAGTTGTTAGCAATTTTAGCAGGGTTTATTAGTCCAGATCTTAGTCAAATCGACTATTTAGCCGAAGCACTACTAACCACGGTATTTTTTGCGGTGGTCGGAATTAGCATCGCCGCGACGCTTGGGATTTTTCTGGCACCTTTACATCATCTGCCATTGATTAGCCATTTTTGTGCCTTTATTCGCTCAATTCACGAGTTATTTTGGGCGTTGATATTTTTACAAATGTTCGGATTATCTTCTATTACTGGTGTCTTGGCGATTGCCATACCCTACACGGGAATATTTGCCCGAGTTTATAGCGATATTCTGGAGCAAAGCCCACTGGATCGTCGCCATTGGATTAATGACACTAGCCTCAGTGTTTGGCTTTATACCGGTATTATTCCCTGTTGGGCTGCGATTGCACAATATACTCGCTACCGTTTCGAATGTGGACTGCGCAGTGCCGCGATATTAGGATTCATCGGGCTGCCAACCTTGGGTTATTATCTTGAAACTGCATTTTCGCAAGGACAATATAACCAAGCAGCGGGGTTGTTATTGTTGTTCTTTGCCATGATAGCGACGTTAAAATGGTGGTTTAATATCCGCCTAGTATTGCTCTACCTCATTGCGGCCATCGTCTATTTACCTTGGCAGTCACAGCTTGAGTTTAAATACCTAGTGCGTTTTATCACGCAAGATATTGTGCCACAGCCATTGCTTGAGCCTACGTTTAATCTAAGTCACTTAAGTCAGTGGTTTAGCGATTTAGTATCAGGTCAAATTCTACCAGGGATTGGGGCTAGCTTATTACTTAGTGTTAGTGCGTTGCTGTGTTGCGGCGTGATAGCGCTGTTAACTTGGCCGCTGGCCTCTAGAGCAATTCTTGGTCGTGGTTATATCTTGGGGCACGGTTTATTAATCGTCATGCGCTCGACGCCAGAAATTATCCTGGCTTTTGTGATTATGCTAATCATTGGCCCGTCAATGCTGCCGGCAATATTGGCATTAGCCCTGCATAATGGCGCAATTATTGGTTATTTATTGGCACATCGTGCCGATACAGTCCCGCTGCGAGTCGATCGACCTAACGGTTTAAATTTGTGGGCTTATGAGCTCCAGCCACAGATATATCCAAGCTTTATCAGCCTGATTTTCTATCGCTTTGAAGTCATATTGCGTGAAAGTGCCATTTTAGGGATGCTTGGGGTCACCACGATCGGTTTTTATATTGATTCAGCCTTTGAAGCACTATTTTTTGATGTCGCCTTGATCTTAATTTTAGTGACCGCCGCACTTAATATGTTGGTCAATAGCATATCACTCCGTTTAAGACGTTATTTAGCGTTAGATCGTATCCTAACCGCTTAATGTCCTTCAAATTTTGTAATAAGTAAATAACACCACCGCAAAGTAGTAATCTTCATTTGGATACTGCGACCTGTCGCAATCAGTGATTGTGACGCTGGGGTATAGGTTTTATCACCTAGATTATACCATTGTCATTAAGTTTGTGATCTTGTTGTGCATAGGGAAAATATATCAGGGCAAGGCGCTCGATTGAGCAATAGCTGGCTATTGGGATTGAGAGCAACACTGACATGACGTATTTTAACCAGCACAAGTGGGCAATAATTTAATGGAATTGGTATTAGTCGCTTCAAGACTGATCATCATCATGTCATCGTCGCCAAAATAACTGCCGAGGGCTAAGTTAACGGTCCCCAACCAGCGAAATGTTGTGGCCGGCTTGAGGTATTATCCTCGGCATCAATGGCTGCTCTGATAAACTCATAGCATCATAACTAGCTTCGTCATTCTCGTAGTTACGACTTCGTCATTTCCGAAGTTACGCCTTCGTCATTTCCGAAGTTACGCCTTCGTCATTTCCGAAGTTACGCCTTCCGTCATTCCCGAAGTTACACCCTCCGTCATTCCCGAAGTGTCTGATCGGGAATCCATTCTCTTAAAACCATTAAACTTTAACTTATAGGGCATTTATGGTTTGGGTTTTAATTCAAGTTATTGATAAATTACAATTATGGTGTACTTTATTTTTGTCAGAATGGAAGTGATAGCAGACTCAAAATATCGTCGCGAAAGGATCACGTTCTCTATGCCATTAATAACGTCTCTTGTTTACAAAATAGGTTATTCACGAGGATCATAAAAACACAAATTAGCTTCATCTAACAGTTTAAATAAAGCCGTAGTACTTTGAATTATGATTTTTTTATGTTGCACTTTAATCAACTCTTGCTGCTCAAGTTTTTTCAATACTTGATTAACTCTTGGTCTAGACAAACCGCAGATATCGCTAATTTTTTGCTGGCTTGCATCAATTTCAATAAGGCTAGAATCACGTTTATTCAAAGGGAGTAAAGTTGCCAAACAATAAAGTACTCTAATATTTTTATTCGATAAGGCAATTATGGGTACTTGCAGCCATTGAGGGATATTGTGAGCTGCAATATTAAGCAACCATTTATATATTAAGGGATGTGCATCAGCAATTTTTGTTAATCGGTCTTTAGGTATATACAATAATTCAACAGGCTCAATTTCATTTATCAATAAAAACGGGTGAGGTAATTGCATCAATGTTAAGCCACCAAACCAACCGTTCTGTTCAACAATAAAACTATATAAAGTATCCAAATTCCGCTGGGGCAGAGAAAAAGAAAACCGACCTTTTTTTAGGTAAATAAGCCCTGAAAAATTAAAAAAACCGGTCGTTAGTTTAACTTTTTCCAGTGTTGTTGTTTTGAAATCTTCCTCTTCAAAATAATTAAGCAACTGCGGTGGTATATCCTGTAACAAAGTATTTGAAGAACGTGTACTTGTCATGATTTTCCCTAAAGTGTTCGGCAAGGAACATATTCCCAGATTAATACAATCTACAATACTTATCCTATTTAATCGAATGATATAGTTCTGCAATTTAGCGATGAGCATTTTACTAACAAACACAATCGAAGCTACGGATAATAGAAAGACTTTATCTCAACATGGTAGCTATTCAATAACCATTCATAATCAAGTTCTCACCGTAAAGGCCTATGATGCATGGAATATAGAAACGGCTATTTCATGTTTGAAAGAATTTAAAGTTCAAGCTGAAAAACTGAAACATAAAAGTTGGTCATCCATAATCGATTTAACACATTGGGAGTTAGGGCCGCCAGAAATGCTAAATGGAATGAAAAAATTAAATATATGGTCAGAAAAAAACAATCAAAAATTTGAAGCGGTAATTGTAAAAAACTCTGTTCAAGAACACCTTCTTGAAGTTTCACATATAACATTTAGTAATACTCAATCTAACTTCTTTGACAATCATAATGATGCTTTGTCTTGGTTATCAAACTCACAAGAGAATATATAATGAAAGAAACGACAAGCATATTACTACTTTTTATTTTCGTTGGTGTCTACTCCGGTGCTATGGGTATAACAGCAACAGTCATATTTATGCTCATAGGAGGAGGGCCGTTAATCTATTTGGCTTGGCTTGTGGAAATGAAAGAAAAACTAAAAAATAAGGAACTAATCATAATGCGAAAGGAAAGATTAGCTAGACGCAACCTAAATTAAGAACAGCTAAAAATTGTTATTAATTGTGTAGCAAGTTGTCAGACAAATAATGAAAGGCAGGCTTTTATTTAAGCGACTAATTAGGCCAATTTTGCCACGGGTAAGTTTTACTAAGTTTGCTATTGGCTAGATGCCTAGGCAGTTTACAAATTGTTCAACCAAAACATTGTCACAACTATTTGGCGCAACTCTCATTAAAATTTTAAAGGATTTTATTGGCTACATACTTGCCGGATAAACTCATAGCATCATAACTAGCTCCGTCATTCCCGAAGTTACTGATCGGGAATCCATTCTCTTAAAACCACTAAACTTTAATTCCTATGGTATTTATGGTTTGGTTTTTAGTACAACTTATTGACAAATAACAACAATTAGATGATTGTCTTCGTGTTAGCATAGAGAAAATAGCAGACTCAAAATACCTACGCGAAAGGATCACGCGCTTGCCCGTCAAATTTTACAATGAAAATGCAGAAGCACTAGCCCAGCAATACCTATCAACGTCATTTGATCAGGACCATCAAAGCTGGCATCAACTATTGCCTGCCATTATAAAGAACCCAAATGCCCGTATTTTAGATATTGGCGCTGGCTCAGGGCGTGATGCCAAATATATTGCCCAATCGGCAGCTAACTTCCACGGTGACAAAGAACAACAACTAAGTGATTGGCTTCGTATTAGCATAGAGAAAATAGCAGAATAAAAATACCTACGCGAAAGGATCACGCGCTTGCCCGCCAAATTTTATAATAAAAATGCAGAAGCACTAGCCCAGCAATACCTATCAACATCATTTGAACAGGTACATCAAAGCTGGCATCAACTATTGCCTGCCATTATAAATAATCCCAATGCCCGACTTTTAGATATTGGCGCAGGCTCAGGGCGTGATGAGTATTTAATTTTACTCTGACCCCCTTTATTTTTATGGCCTGAAAAGTGGTTGTAATGTATTGGTTTATTAGTAAGTAAATAAATGGTTTAAAAATAATATAGCTGGTTACAAACATAGTTATTTAGTAGTATCTACTCTTTATATCAATCATTCGTGCGATAAAAATTCAAATAACAAAATGAATATTTAATTTGCAAGGTTGTTGATTATTAACTATTTAAGAAAAAATGATTGGAATTGACTTATTTTCAGGTGCCGGAGGAATGTCACTCGGTGCTCTAAGTGCTGGCATTGATGTCCAGCAGGTAGTAGAGCTAGATAAATACGCAGCCTCTACTTATTTAGCAAATCATACGCCTAAATATGGCCTATTTAATGACGATATTCGAAAATTCAAATCTTCGAAAATTAAACACAGAGATAATGAAGGCCTAATTATATTTGGTGGACCACCTTGTCAGGGTTTTTCAACTTCAAATCAACGAACTCGCTCATCATCCAATGTCAATAATTGGTTATTTGAGGAGTTTGTTCGCTTAGTTGAAGAGTACAGGCCCGATTGGTTTGTATTTGAAAACGTAAAAGGAATCCTTGAAACTGAAGGTGGTGTTTTTGTACAACGCATTACTGAGAGATTTGAAAAATTGGGTTACACCACCTCAGCAAAGTTATTAAGCGCAGCGGGTTTTGGTGTTCCCCAAAAAAGAAATCGTTATTTTATTGTTGGTTCTTTAAATGGTACGACATATGACTTTCCAACAGAAAAATTCGATAAAATCATTACTGTTCAAGAAGCTATTAGTGATCTCCCTGCACTAGTTAATGGTGCTTCTGACTGTTATGTAACTTACAATAAAAATATAAAAAGTTCATACGCAAAATCAATGCGAGGGAAACTAAAAGGCTGTCATAATCATTTAGTTACTCGGAATAATAGCCTCATTATAGAACGCTATAAACACATTCCTAATGGCGGTAATTGGGAAAACATACCAGATAGTTTGATGAGAAATTATGCTGATAGTTCTAGGTGCCATACTGGTATTTATCGTAGGTTGAGTTTAGATGAGCCATCTGTCGTCATTGGGAATTATAGAAAAAACATGTTGATTCACCCCACGCAAGACAGAGGGCTGTCGGTAAGAGAAGCAGCGCGTCTTCAATCGTTCCCAGATGATTTTATATTTAAGGGGTCAATCGGATTTCAGCAACAACAAGTTGGCAATGCAGTCCCTCCACTTCTAGCCAAATCAATTTTTCAGTCATTGCTGAAACAATAAAGGAAATGTTTCGTGAATTTGAATTTAAACGAACTTGAACCATTAGAAGAGTGGTTAAAACACAAACAACTGGAAACTAGACTTTTTCCTAATGCAAAAAATGACTATTTTGATCGATACTGGGCGATAAAAAAGTATTTAGCATCCGATATATACGCTTGGATTGGCGCAGGTACATCAGCAGAAGATAAGGGAATCTATACAGATCACAGCATAGACCATTTTAATGCTGTTGTAAGGTATGCGGGCCATTTGTTAAAGCTTGATTGTCATAGTGAAACTCCAATTCACGAACAGAAACTACCGATATCACCTTACGAAACATTTATAACACTAGTTTCTATTTTGTTACACGATGCAGGTAATATTGAAGGGCGTAGAGGTCATGAAAAAGCACCTTTAAGAATTTTCACAAATATGGGCTTGGCTTTATGTCCGAATAAATTAGAAGCTTCGCCGATAGCTACGATTGCGCGTGCTCATGGTGGTAAAGTTTTAGATCACCAAGGCGAAGTAACCAAAGATACTATTGAGCACTTAAATCTAAAAGATGATGATTCATATGGGGGCATTAAGTTTCGACCTAAGCTTATTGCCGCCTTAGTTAGATTTGCTGATGAAATTTGTGAAGATCATAGCCGTGCTGCTCGATACCTTTTAAATAATGACTCTTTACCTAAAAAAAGTGAGGTTTTTCATCATTACGCCAACAGCATAAAGAGTGTCGAAGTTGATTTGAGAGATCGAAGTGTCAAATTAACATTTCAATTGGACAAAGAAAATGTACTTAGAACCTTTGGAAAAGATAATGGTAATGGTTTTGATGAAGTTTATCTAATTGATGAAATTAATGAACGTCTAGAAAAAATGTTTTGTGAACTGAATTATTGTAAAAAATATATGTATGACTTAGCCCACATAAATAGAATTAAGGCCGTTATCAGTATTTATGATGAAGATGAAAATGGTGATTATTTACTAATCGATGAAAAAAGTTTTGAACTTAAAGATTTAGGTTATCCACAAGTAAATTTTTCTTTCAAAACTCAATATCCTAAATGGTGTGGTGAGAAAATAAAAGAAAAGCTAAAGGGAATGCCATAATGAATACACTAATTAACCCATTTTCAGTGAAAACACCTGAAACATTAAGCCCAAAAGATATTGCTAGTTTATTTATTGATGTGTTTTCTGACTTTCCTAGGCTTTTAGGTGCCGAGCACACTTTTTTACATGGTGCTCGCGGGACAGGAAAAAGCATGATGTTGCGATATTTAGAGCCGTGTGTTCAGTTGGCAGCGGGTAAAGTTGAAAAAATATCTGAATTAACTTACTACGCTGTTCATATGCCAATCAAAAGTTCGAATTATTCACTTAGTGAGCTTGAAAGACTTGATGGGGCACCATACTGGCTATTAGCCGAGCATTTTTTGATTCTTAACGCTACGTCCCATATATTAAAATCTTTAAGTGGCTTAATCACTTCTGAGCAAGTAGATAGTGGACAGGATTTACTTGCTTTTTATCGTGAAATTATAAGATTAGCTGAAAATTCAGGATGTGATATCAATGATTATGATGCGAAAAACACAAGTGAGGACTGCCTTAACACTTTGACTCGATTATTTGAAAAAGAACGTATTTTAGCAAAATCATACCTTGCTAAGTTAGCGTTTACTAAAGATTTAGTTCCTTATAATGGTTCTATCTTTGGGTATGAAGAGTTCTTTTTACCATTAATTAGAGAAGTAAAGTCATTAAGTTTTACGCCCCAAGGACCCATATTTTTAATGCTAGATGATGCAGATAATCTTCCTCTTCGGATGCAGAAAATACTAAATGGTTGGGTATCATATAGAACAACTGCCGATTTATGTTTGAAAATATCAACACAACAACGGTATCAAACTTGGCGAACTACTCAAGGGATGCTCATTGAAACTTCCCACGATTTTTCAGAAATTGATATTAGTGCCGTATATACTTCAAAAAACTTTAGCCATTATTATGAAAAAGTAGAAAAAGTTGTCCAGAGACGACTTGAGTTAGCTGGAATAAAGAATGTTACTCCTGAAGAGTTTTTCCCCATTAATCCTGTGAAAGTTGACGCTCTAAATAAGATAAAAGCTGAAATAGGCGAAAAATGGGATAACGGAGAAAGAGTTTCAAGTAGAAGAAGCGATGACATTACACGCTATGCCGTGTCTGAATATTTAAAATTACTGGCTAAAACGAAAAAAACCAATACCTATAGTTATTCAGGTTTTAAGTCGATGGTAGATATATCATCAGGAATGATCCGATTTTTTCTAGAGCCAGCGGCAAGAATGTATGCGGAAATTTTGTCTTCAGACAATGACCAACCCGTTAATTTTATACCACCTAAGATCCAAGATCGAATACTGTATAAATGGTCTGAAGAATACGTGCTTGAAGATTTTGAACGCCTAACGAGAGATGAAACATCCATAAAACCATATAATCGAAATAAAGTTGAAAAACTAAAATGCTTAATCTCTTCTTTTGGGGAGTGTTTTCAGACTAAGTTGGTTAGCAATGATTCAGAAAGACGATTTATATCTTTTATGGTTAGTCGTACTCCATCAGGTGAAGTACAAGAAATCTTAGATCTTGCTGTAGAGTGGGGCTATTTAAATGTAAAAACTATTGCACGTAAAGAAGGTTTTGGTCGTAATAGACTTTATACATTGAATAGAAGGCTCACTCCTTACTACAAACTAGATCCAACGGGGTATGCGGCTCATTTATCTGTTTCACCAGAACATCTAGAAATAGCGATCAATAATTCGGGACAATTTGTTAGAGAGCGCCTTAAAGCTGGAAGTAGTAACGGTGTCAAATTAGCTAGTGACCAGCAGATTTTAAAATTCTAAGGATTACATGATGCATTTTTGTGACGTTAAAAAGACTATTGAGAACCAGTTACCACATAAAATAGATTATTTATTAGTGTGTGCTAGTTATGAGGATCGCTGCTTATCAATGTATGAGTATATTGATCCTAAACGGATCAATACAATGGCACTTTTCTATTTTAAGCAGTTTGAAGATTCTGTTAGTGCTAATTTAGATTTATACAGAAATAAATTTACCCCCTCAATATTTGAATTAGACTATGCAAAGTCGACCACAATAGCCGATGCACTGATCGATTTATTTGCTGGCCTAGATGAATCGAGTGGCAAGCCTAATGTTGTAATTGATATTTCAACATTTACCCGTGAGAGCTTACTGATAGTACTTCGATTTTTAGAAATAAATAAGGCGTTTTTAGGGGATGTACATTGTTTCTACCGTTGCGCAGATGTGGCTGAAGTATTAAGTAATGGCATTGTTCAGATTAGATCTGTTATTGGCTATATCGGTGATATAAACCCGAATAAACCGTTACATTTAATCGTATTGTCTGGTTTTGAACATGATCGCGCTAAAGAAATTATAGATACTCTCGAACCAGATAGAATATCTATTGGTTTTGGTGGAAAGTCAGGCTCTATATCCTCAAAGCTTTTTAAAATGAATAAAAACTTTACAAATATACTACTAGCCAATTATTCAACAGAATTAATTGATGAATTTGAACATTCACTTATAGACCCCGAACAAACTAGCACCACTCTCGATAGTATCATTAAAAAATATCCGGAGCACAATGTAGTAATAGCTCCTTTAAATAATAAAATATCTACTGTCGGTGCAGGATTGGCTGCTATACGCCATCCCAATGTTCAAATTTGTTACTCGCAAATGGCAGAGTATAATGTTGAGCAATATTCTTCAGCGACGGAAAGTTGTCATGTGTTTAAAATAGATTTTATGGGAACACCTGCAGAAAATTAACTAGGACATCCATTGTTAATTTCGGGAATTTAATGGCATTAATTCATAGCTGACCTGTTCAACGCCAGCAGTTATCTCCCTATCTTATCTCTTTAAAAGAAAACCTTAACAGCATTGTTAAGGTTTTTTTCGTTTGTACTTACCATCAATCATAAAAACCTTCTCAATATAAGCTTATCCATTTGACTGCCCCACGATTACCCTTTCTGTCAGGCTAGTTGTCGCGCTTAATATTTTATCATTAAATTAAGTAGAGGGCGTGGGCTAATTGTGAAACATTATTCAGCACAAAGAAAAGAATCGGCACTTCAGACGATGATGCTACCGAGTAATATATCGATCACCCAATTATCTATCGATGTGGGTATTGGTGTGGCAGTTAAACCGAGCAATATTTTCGGGCTAAAGTGCGCTAATACCGCGCGATAACTACTGGCTGAAATATGATGCACTTCATCTATAACTATATAATCAAAATAGTCTTCACTTAAGGCTAACTTTTCCGTTTGGTTGTTATTTACAGTGCTAAGTTGCGCGTTTAAACTTTGAATAGAGGCAAAGAGGTGTCGATATTTGTTTGGCTTGTGATTACCGACCCATAACTCGCCAAAAGCGCTATTTTTTAATACACCACGATAGGCGGCTAGGGCTTGTTTTAGTATTTCTTCTCGATGGGCAATAAACAAAAAATTTGCTTCGGGATTTTCATTATAGAAACGAGCAAAATCAAAAGCAGAAATAATGGTTTTACCTGTGCCCGTTGCCGCCACCACTAAGTTGCGATAACGCTTATGCAGATCCCGTTCAACCTGTAACTTGTCTAATATGGTTTGCTGGTGCGAATGTGGCTTGATATCAAAATAGAAACTAGGTGTTGAGCTACTGAAGCTGCCTTTTGCCTCGCGTAGGGCAGTGTTTAATTTTTCACGGCTGGGGGCTTTGCCATCAAAGTGTTCAAAGTCAGGTGACTGCCAATAGGTTTCAAAAGTGCTTAGCGATTTATTAATGATATGAGGGATTTCTTGCGCAGTAATTTTAAGGTTCCACTCTAAACCACTGGTTAAGGCTGAATGAGATAAATTAGAGGAACCAATATAGCCAGTGTGAAAACCGGTATTACGCATGAATAAATACGATTTTGCGTGCAGGCGTTCACGGTTGGTATTGTAGCTAAGTTTAACTTCGGTGTTGGGCAGTGAGGCTAAAAACTCGACCGCTTTGGCATCGGTAGCGCCCATATAAGAGGTGGTGATTATTTTTAATTGTTTACCGCTACGGGTGAAAGCCTCTAATTCTTTTTTAAATATTCGAATACCAGTCCATTTGATAAAGGACACTAACCAATAGATTTTATCAGACGATTGGATTTCTCGTTTAATCTCAGTTTCTAGCGACACACCAACATTGCTACCACAGAACAATTCACTCTGCGTTAAGCCAGTTAACGGCATGATGGCTTCTACGTACTTGGGCAGGTCTGCCGCGATAGGGTTGGTTTTATCAAACAGTGCGGTAAGAATTTTACCCCTGCTATCAATTAAGTTTTCACTGATTAATTGTTCATCTTTAATATGTTTACTAAGCCACTGCACTATGGTGTTTGCTAAGTTGATTTGCTCATGAATTCTATTATCACCATGTGGCACTGAGTCCATGGCAATTTCAATCAGTCGGGTTAAGAAACGAGATAACCACGTTGCCGCTTCGCCAGCTTCAAGTGAGCGCTCACCAACATGGAAGGTTTCTCTATCTAAGTTTTGTTCAACTAATTGGGTAATTAGCTGTTCGTAGATACCCGTAGTATTCATGAAGGCTCTTAAATTTATTAACGTTATTTGCCACTAGAATAGCTAAAATAGATTTTAATTTACAGCTTTTTATCAGTAACTTAGGTGATTGCTTAAGGTTGTTTTTTGCTGCGTACAACTTGATTTCTGGATTCCCGATCAGACACTTCGGGAATGACGATGTTCGCCACTTCGGGAATGACGGCTGATGAATTCTATTATCACCATGTGGCACTGAGTCCATGGCAATTTCAATGAGTCGGGTTAAGAAACGAGATAACCACGTTGCCGCTTCGCCAGCTTCAAGTGAGCGCTCACCAACATGGAAGGTTTCTCTATCTAAGTTTTGTTCAACTAATTGGGTAATTAGCTGTTCATAAATACCCGTAGTATTCATGAAGGCTCTTAAATTTATTAACGTTATTTGCCACTAGAATAGCTAAAATAGAATTGAATTTACATCTTTTTATCAGTGGCTTAGCTCATAAGTTAATATGCCTATGTAGGTTGCTTAGGAACTCTTTGCAAACGTCATCTTCGAAGTCTCTGATCGAAGATCCATTGCTCTTTATACACTGGATCCCCGATTAAAACACCACGGGGATGACGATCCTGAGTCAATAATAGTTATTCGTAACAATACTTTTATTATCAAGGCGATAGTCACTATAATATCTCATTATTAATTTAGTTTTATTGCTGCTTTATCAATTGATAAAATAGTAGGTGTAATTGAAAGCCAGCCTCAGAGTGTCATCATCATCATGATTGAAGTAAAAACAGCTGCTTACCGCCGTGCTAGTTTTGCGTTAGCGTTAGGCTCTTTCCTTGTATTTTGTAATTTGTACATGTTCCAACCCATGTTGCCATTGATGGCTGAAAAATTTAACGCCAGTGCGATTGAAATTAATTGGTTGCTTGCGTCATGCACATTAATGTTAGCGCTTACTCTTGTTCCGTGGGCTGTAGGCTCAGAAATTATTGGCCGTCGTAAAGTGATGATGCTGAGTCTTTTCTTATTGCCATTTACCGGCATGGCCATGTTGCTAACCGATTCATTAATAATGTTAACGTTAACGCGAGGGGTAATGGGTATTGCGCTTGCGGGGTTTGTTGCCGTTGCTGTGGCATATATGGCTGAAGAGTTCACCCCAAAAGCATTTATGATTGCCGTTGGTGGTTATATTAGTGCAAATTCATTAGGCGGTATTGCAGGGCGTTTATACGGCGGTTTTGCCACTGAATATTGGGGATGGGATATAGCCGTTATTGGTATGGCTATTGCCAGTTTAGTTGGCGCGCTATTAGTGAGCCGACTATTGCCTGAACAACAATTTTTTACCCCTAAAAGAGGGAAGTTTCGTAACCATAATAAGCGTGTCATTGGTCATTTAAAACAGCGTGAATTATGGCTTGCTATGCTTATTGGCGGTTTAAACTTTGCGTTAATTGTTAATCTTTATACGGTAATGGGGTTTCGTCTTATCGCGCCACCGTATTCACTGTCTATCAGCTTAACGTCGATGATTTTTCTGTGCTATTTAAGCGGTACTATTTCAGCAAAACTAAGTGGTCGTTGGAGCCAACATTACAGCCCAATCAAGGGCATGGTGTTAGGTACAACCGTAAGTGCATTAGGTATGTGGATAGCCGTTTATGATTCATTGTATGCAATGGTTGTTGGTTTATTACTTATTGGCTCAGGCGCTTTTTTCACGCACTCACTTGCCTATGCCTGGGTAAGTCAGAAAGCGAAAGTAGCGAAAGCAACCGCGACGGCGTTATACCTTGTGCACTATTACATTGGTGGCAGCTTAGGTGGTTTTTACTTAATTGCCTGCTGGCAATATGGCGCTTGGTATGGGGTGCTTGCAGGTGGCATGGTATTATATGGCTTAATTTACCTATTATGTTGGCGCT
Organism: Colwellia sp. MT41; assembly: GCF_001444365.1. Lineage (NCBI taxonomy): Bacteria > Pseudomonadati > Pseudomonadota > Gammaproteobacteria > Alteromonadales > Colwelliaceae > Colwellia > Colwellia sp. MT41. The sequence goes on along the minus strand of NZ_CP013145.1, from coordinate 2,699,414 downwards.
TACATCGCCATGCTTGTTCATTAACAAAATAAAATTAATCGCTGTTGTTCTTATTTTTGATTTTGTCGGTTTATCTGATTGAAAATACGTCTTTCAAAAAATCAATTTGGCGGAAGCCTTTTTAAAACAAACAATCGTAAATGGGGCAATCTCAATTATTATACCCAGTCACATGTGGGTAAGCGTTTTAAGTCTTTTTCTCTAACCCTAAACAGATTACATCCAAGATTTGCCTCTTTCTTTGGCACCAAAGCGTAAGTGAAATCACAACCTAATTTGTCAGCTAACGCTTTTAACTGATTAATGGTTATTTCACCTTCTACTTCACGGCGCTCAAGAATTGAAATTCGATTTCGGCTTAAATTTAATCGCTCGGCCAATTGTGCGCCAGACATATCCAGTGCTTTACGGATAGTTCTAACCCAGCCTTCTGCAGGGATAGCCGCTGCATTTTTAAAGCTGGCTGCTGAATTGGCGATCTCTTTGTATTGTTCTCGCACCATTGAGCGCACTGTGTTTTTTGGCTTTGTTATTCTAAAACTAACCATGATTTCACCTAAATATCTGTGTTCATCTGGTTTTAGTGTAACCTTATTGGGTTACACTTTAAATATATGTGATACCAATTTAGATTACGTTAAATATATATATGTATCTTAATATGATTACAGGTTATTGACTTATGTATCTGGAATGAATTACAAATAAAGTCTGTTTTTAGGAGGTAAATAGCAGAATATGCATTGAGCAGTGCTAATTTTTAACATAAATAGGCCATAAAAAGGGGTCGGTAACATTTACACAAAGTGACTTCTTCATGAAAATCCCTTCTATTATTTTTAGTCAGTTACTTTTAAAAAAAACATGCCTATGCACTTGGCTCAGGATCGTCATCCCCGTAGTGTTTTAATCGGACGTGCCATGAATGGCACTTATTAGCAAATCAGCGGCTGCGCCCCAACCATCTACCAGTAACATTTTTACCCGCAAGTACAGCAAACCTTTGTTCGTCATCCCCGTGGTGTCTTAATCGGGGATCCAGTTTCTAAAATACAATGGATCTTCGATCAGAGACTTCGAAGATGACGACTTTATATTTTTGTTCATTACTTACAAATCAACAACTTAATTTTATGTTACTTAGAATACAATGCAGACGGTACAGGAAGTACCTTATTAGAGAATGCAGGAGCATTCTCCTGAGCTTATTGTCCTGGATCCAGTGTATAAAGAGCAATGGATCTTCGATCAGAGACTTCGAAGATACGCTACATGGATGTAGTTGATTAGACAATGCAGGAGCATATTGTCCTGACGTTTACAAAGAGTTCCTGAGTAAACTACATAGGCATGTAAAAAAATTACACTTCTATTGATGGAATATCCGCTGCTTGAGAGAGTAAATGTTCGGCTCTTAATTTTATATTTTCAGATACAGCCGTTAGGTAGTTAATATCTTCTTTAGTGACGTATTTATTTTCGGAAAAAGACTTTAAGATAATGTTACTGTTAAGTGTTGATATCACTTTTTTAGCTAATGCGACTAATAAGCGCGAGAGTAATTTTTTGTCAATATTACAGGTTTCAGCAAAGTCTGCCAGTTGGTAAGCATGTATATCAACTGGTTCAAATTCATCGCCCATCGCCATTGCTAATACATGCTTAAACGATGAAAACATAGCAACATTAACGAGATCATAAGCAGGGGTAAATTGATTATTGTTTTTATCAAAAAATAACGATACATTTTTTCCATGGCTATCAAAATTATTAATCATTAAATTAAATAGCTGCCAGTTAATTAACCATTGAGTACTTGCTACGGGTGAGTTCATGGTTTTGCAAAAATCAAAAAGCTTTTTTAAACTGGCGCCGTCACGTATATGTTTCACGTCTCGGCCATCACCTAAATTCCGCTCATATTTGTTATCTCTAGGCAGGTTTAATGCTTGGCAACCGTCGATAACGTGACGTCTTCTCACTATTTTATTTTCAGCTTCATATTTACGATCAAATCGTTTTACAATAAGTGCTGGGTGCTCGCCAAAGCGTGTGAAGCTTACTTCTGCGGTAGGTAAACCAACCTCGTGTGATAGCTTCATACAAAAATATTCGTTGATCACTAAATTAGGGCAGTTCGCCTTCTCAAATTTTAGTAGGTGAGTTGAGCATAAAGAGCCGTCACCAAAGCCAATTTTCATATCCGTGTCATCATCGGTTTTATCAGGGGGATTAATAAAGACATTTAACTTATCTTGAACACCGGCAACACTCAGGCGAGGTTTGTCATCCCAAATCAATAATCCAATGTCTTCTTTGTGATCTAATCTAGCAATCAGCTCCGCCGCTGCTAGTGGTCTAAAAATAGGCCCACAAGGCTGGCTATTTTCATTTTGTTCAGCACTAGCATGATTGAAGGTAATCGCTCCAGCTAAATCGTTTCCTAACGCTCTAACTTGCGAATAAACATTTTTTTCAGAAATACCTAAGTTTTGAGCGAGTAGTTTTCTTGCTTCACCTTCGGGCAGGGCATTATCAAGATAATTGTAACTAACCTCTGGTGAATGCTGATTAGTTAATGGTAATGCTGGCGTAATTGGAAAACCATGTAATTGCCAGTTTTTATCATAGTGTAAGTGCAGTAAATTGGTGTTTTTGTCCTGTACTAAAGTGCCAATTTTTTTGCCAGCAAAGCTGACTATTAAGGTGTAGGCCTCATCATTTTTTGTCGTTGTCACTGATCACACCCATTCATCGGTTGATGTTAATTCTTGAGCGCTAAGCTTGATACCAAGCCCATTGAGTACTGCAAACATTGCGAATAATGTGCAATTTTGATTGCCATTTTCGATGCGAGATAAGGTATTTATACCAATACCACATAATGCGGCGCAGTCACTCAATTTAACCCCCATAGCAGTTCGCTTTGCTTTGATTAGCTCACCTAAGGTAATGGCGTTATCAATAAAGCGAGCTTCAGGCATTTTAGACGGTTTAACTTTTTTACCCATAATTTACACCAATTAATCACTATAAGTGGTGATTATAGTAAGGTGATTGCAGAATACAATGATTAATCACCATTAGTGGTGATTAATTGCTTGACTGTGTTTGTTTAAATTATTATTCACCATTAGTGGTGATTATATCTGGGTAAGCGTTTTAAGTCTTTTTCTCTGCACCTAAACAGATTACATCCAAGATTTGCCTGAGCTTTCTACTTGATATAGCACTTCATCTAACATGGCGCTGCCTTTATCTGCCTTAATAAAGGGTAAGTTAATTGCTCCTGCGGCTAACACTACAGAGATAGAGCAAAGTTGGTGACGCTGTTGAAACCAACTTTGTTTAAACTTCACTTGTTGCACTTTGTAATGTTCAAAACAGAGATAGTCAACACCAAAAAAGCCTCGACGAATATAAATATAGTTATCATCACTGGCATATCCCCAACGATACCAGCGCATAAAAATAAGCAAAGCCGCAAAAATTGCCAATGGAGTAATACCCCATAAGAGCTGCGTTTTACCTGTTACGGTTAAAAATACTGCCACTAAAGAATATAACGGCAACAAAATAAAAACTAAATTACGCAGTAAAAACCTTTTACTAATGCGCTGATAAGCAATGGTCATCATTTGATTATTAGGATAAACATCATCCACTAAAGCGGCACATTGATGGGCAAAAATAGAAGGCACGATAATTCGGTTATTTTGCGCACCGGCTTGATGTTGAGTAAGCACATTATTGGCTTGTTCAAATTTTAAATTAATACGTTTAAGTAGTAGATCAAGCCAGTCTTGTTGTCTGATCACCATTTGTAAGCGTGATAAACGCATACTGACTTCATATTTAGTTAACAAACCACTACGACGAATGTAACGATCGCCTACTTTGCTCAAGGTATAGTGATAAAAGGTTATAACCGATCCTGCAATGGAAAAAAATATAAAGGGCAATAAAATTAAAAAAGTCAGTGTTACCGCATAAAGCGTTATTTGCCACATGGGTTTGTCGGAGAAAGTTAATAATTGCTCTATATTGATACCAAAATCACTGAAGGTACTGACAATATAACTAGCGATATTATCAAAAAATGGCGCTAAGCCGCCAAGGAAAATCCAAATACGATTATTGGTTATACCGTGAATAACTAAATCGGCGATTGAGCGAGTATTCAGTATAATTTCATTTTCTACCGCATCTGGTGTTAATTCTGCAGAGTCATCAGGGCTTTCGGTATGGTGAGTTAATGAGTGTTGAGCAAGAATTTCTTTTTTCAATTGCTCGGCAAAATCAACTTTTAAAGCGACAATTTGTGCTTCTTGTTTAGCAGAGCCAGCGGTATCTAGCTGTAAGCAGGTATAATTAAAAGGGCGATAATAGATAGGCTGTTCAAGTTTTACATTTTGAATTTTACTAAAAGGTAAATTGATGTGTTTTTTTGAAAATACCCCCGAACGAATTTCTATGTGATCTTGGGTTAAACGGTATTGGAAAAAATAATAGTTTAAGAATGTTGTTAAACAGATGAACAGTAAGATACCAACAATAATAGCTAGACCTAATTGCGGATTTTCTTTTAACCCGTCATAGCCAAAATAAAGCGCAGGTAAAAAGGCCACCAAATTACTGACAAAGAATTTAATTAACCGTTCAGTAAAAAATAACAGCGCTATCGGCGAAATTCGCTGCCAGTCTTTACTATTTTCAACTACCGGGGTAAGTGCTGCAACTGACTTATCCATGACGATTAACATCTTTGTGATCTAAAATAAATTGACGAATACTTTCAGCTGACGCTAGTGGTAAACCTGGTATTTCAAAAGTATGCATAGCTCCGCCGGCACTAAATACTTGTAACTTTGCTAAACCTACTTTGCGATCGATAGGTCCACGTTTTAATTCAACATGCTGAATACGCAACATTGGCTGGCTAACGGTTTTTCGAAACAGTAAACCACTGCGATAACTTAAGTCTTGTTGCCTCAGAGCATAAAATTTTTGTTTATCCGCAAATGCCGTATAGAGAGTATTAAAACCACCGAGCATAAACAAAACCAGCATTAACCAATTAAATAAGTCAGCAACATCATTAGATAATGGCCAGATGTTTTGCTGTTGGATAACAAATAATAGTGTCACTAAAAATAGGGTAAATGCTACATTGATAATGAGATTGCTTTGCCGATAAATAGCCGATATGGGTTGAAACTCAAGTTCGACTAAACTGGGTAAAGATTCAGCCGTTAATGAAGTATTAGTGAAAGCTGTTCCTTGCATATGATTAAAATCCTTAATTTTATTGCCTGTTATTTTAGTGTAGTGTACCGCGAAATCCGCCTTCGATAAAAACAAATTAGTTACCTTTGTTGAATATTCTTATAATCGTGGTTTGGTTGCCGGCGCTGATACTACTGGTGATTTGGGGCCAGAAGGCATGAAGTTTATCAACGCAGCAGACAGCCCAACTGGAGCCGCATTATTAGTGCTAGGCAATGAAATATCAGGCTCTGTGGCGGTTTGGCAAATAACCGAAAAGTAGCTGTTGAGGGAGCGTTGAGTATTTTAATTTACTCTGACCCATAATAATATGAAGATATTTTTAGTGAACGCTCACCAATATGGAAAGTTACTGATTTTTATCAGTAACTTAGGTGATTGCTTAATGTTGTTTTTTGCTGCGTACAACTTGATTTCTGGATTCCCGATCAGACACTTCGGGAATGACGATGTTCGCCAATTCAGCGTATATATTAGTGGTTTAATCAGCGATTTTTAATAAATCTTAATTTATGGCTGTCATTTCTAACAGCGGTCAGTGAAATTAACCCGTTCTATGGATACTCTCCACCATCCCAGGTAAGTAATCTTCAATTTCTTGGAGTTTTATGCCAAGACTTTGTAATTTTGCACAATGTAGACACCAGTCTCCGGTATTATTATAAGGTGAGACATTATTATCTAATTTCTGCTTTGCCAGAATGAATTTTGAATCGGTAATTTTTTCAATAATTTCAATAAATCGTTGCAGCGTTATGGGCTTAGCGCTTGCTGCATTGATCGTTCCTGAGAAATCATTTCCGGCTAATTCAAAAAGAGTTTTAGCGGCATCATCGGCGGAGATAAACGAAATTTTACCTTGAAGATTATCAAAGTAGAGCGGCAGTCCATTTTTTATACTGTTGACATGGCGCTGCAGCCTTAGGGAATAATCCTCTGCATCTACAATAACGGGAAGCCTGATGCTGGTAACAGGAAAAGTGGCAAATTTGATAAATGAAATTTCCGCCTGTCGTTTTGCCTCGCCGTAGTGCTCCTTTCTACCCACTTTATTGGCAAGTTCAAAATCCAAAGGATTAAATTGCTCTTCAGATAAATGATCATTGCGTTCTACATAAGCAGAAATGCTGGAAGTAAAAAGATATTTTTTCACTCTACCGTTGAATACTTCGCAGGCGTGTTTTGCTTGCTCAAAATCAAAACATGACAGATCAAAAACTAGATCATAGTCTTGCTTGATGGCCTCTTCGAAGGCTGTTTTGTCAGTACGGTCACAAATAATCCGCTTAATTTTTTCTCCGAAGCCATCAGCGTGATTGCCTCTATTTAATAGGGTCACTTCATCGTTATTCTCTAAGAGAAGCTGCACAAGTTTTCTGCCAAAAAACTGACTTCCACCCAAAATTAATATTTTCATTTAAGTTTTACAACCCTTTAAATCTAGCTTTTAAATGAATGTATTATATCATCATTGATAGAAAAACGAGGCTCCACTTTAAAATTGACAATAATGGATAATGGATAATGTTAATTTATTGTTTTTGGGGGTGGGTGTCTGTTGTTTTTTGCGAACGAAGCTATCTGCGGGTAAAAAGTTACTTGCCTAGCCCTCGCTAAATTGTATATTTCTTCAAACTTGTTTTGATCGAGTAGAGATATTCATCGTGTTTATTTCATGAGATAATTCACCTCATCGAGCATTAAATTACGTAAATTAAATATGAGCAATACCGAAATCAATCTAAAGTCACTTATTGGCGATAATACCAGAGAAGAATTTTTAAAGTTACTCAAGTCTAAAACACCTTTTATATCCCATGGTAATACCGAAGCCCTTAAAGATTTAATGAGTTTGCCATTTCTTGATTCTGTTGAAAGCCTTGCCGCCTGTTGGCGCGACACTGTTGATGTATTTCACCCAAAGATTGCCGATGAAATTTCAAAGACCTCAATCCCTCCTGAAGACGCTCTCCATGAATATAAGAATGGCAGCTGCATTCTCTTTAATGACGTCAATAGAATAATTCCTGAGTTTGATCTGTGGAATCAGCAAATTAGAAGAGACATTGGCTTCTCTGAGTTGACCTATGTTAGAAACTTAGTCTACGCAACACCAGCGGGCAAAGGAAATGCTCCTCATTTCGATCAGAATTTTAATTTTGTTCTTCAATTAGAAGGAACAAAAAAATGGTGGTTAGCAGAAAATAACACCATTAACAATCCAATGACTCGTCATGTGATCGGGCATCCTGTTGATGATGAACTAGGACGTTATAGCGCTAAAGAATTTCCACAATCATTCCCCGCAGATTGTACTGAATACATATTAGAACCGGGCTCAATTCTCTTCGTACCACGAGGAGTTTGGCATATGACTGAAGCCGTGACCGATGCTGTTTCGTTTAATTTTACTTTTACACCGCCGACTTGGATTGATATTGCGACTACGGCCTTAAGAGAAAAACTCTCTCATTCTGAGCAGTGGCGGGAGACGGTAATTATCGATGACAAGGGTACTCACAACAGTGAATTCAACAAACTTCTCAATGGTTTAAGTGCCGATGTTAAGAATTGGAATGCGGTTGATTTCTTAGACATTACTGAGCATCAAGAGCTATAACTAAAAAATTGAAAGTTACTGGTTTTTATCAGTAACTTAGGTGATTGCTTAAGGTTATTTTTTGTTGCCTACAACTTGATTTCTGGATTCCCGATCAGACACTTCGGGAATGACGAGGTTCGCCACTTCGGCAATGACGAGGTTCGCCCCTTCGGCAATGACGCTGTTCGCCACTTCGGCAATGACGATGTTCGCTCCTTTGGTAATGACGCTGTTTGCTACTTCGGCAATGACGAGGTTCGCTACTTAGCCGTCATCTTCGAGTGTCTGATCGAAGATCCATGTTTTTTCTACCAAGGAAAAAAGGAAAAAGGGCACAGCCATACCTTGGCTAATAATTAACAATTAATAAGGACAGTCGCTTAACGTTTTAGTTTTATTCAATAACCGTAATATATGTTAGAATTTAACAATATTATTATTTAAAATTATTAGGCGTATTTCATGTCTGCACACTCAATTTTCGACATTTGTGTTCAACCGATAGAACTTTGTAAATTACTCAAAATTGCCAAAATGGTTGGCGGTGACGGCGAAGCTAAAACTATGATCAGTGAAGGTAAGGTTTTAGTCAATAATGAAGTTGAAGTTCAAAAGCGTAAAAAAATTCGCCACGGCGATATTATCAAATATAACGGTCAAATTATTGAGGTCGCTTATAATCCCACCAACAAATCAGCAGAGTTTATTAGTACTGTAGTTTCAGTAAGTAAAAATTCAAAAAAGAAACAAAGAGCTAAAAACAAAGCTAAAAGCGAAGCGCGGGTTATTTCATCAAAAGCTGTTACTGAAGCATCGAACGAACGCTCGAAAAAATAGTCTATTTCACTTTAATTAGTCGTTAAATTTTTACCGTCATTTAAAATTAATCGCACATGAGGGTCAGGTCTTGTCTTTTACGACAATCTGACTCACCGGTGAATAATGAAAACCAATAATCCCGCAACTCTTTAAGTGTATAACCAGCTAAATTATAGGCGGTTGCTGAGGATTGCTTCTCCCCCTTTATTATCTCGGTAACAAAAGCTCAACAGAGCTAAACAAAGTGATGAATAGAGCGATAACTAATTTGTGCAATAAAATACCATAGGATTGCCTTTGAAATTAGTCTTTGAAGTTATTTGAGGGCAGGGCTTTGCTAGGCTAACAGTAAAACCCCAGTTGCACGGAGAATAAATACTTACAATGCCCAATATGCCTGCTCTAGGCTATCTTCTCGTTCAGGTAAGCCTCGTGATAACCGAGGTGAGTGCTGCATCAGTATTTCAAAACTAACGCGATTAGCATACTTGCTGATTTGTGATAACGATGAATACGTCATCGCTGGCTGCAAATGTTTGCTGGAATCATCAACATTCATTTTATGATAAACATTAGCACTTAGGTCGTGTAACACGGCAGCAAGGGCCGCATCACCGGCACCATTGGTATTTTTAATATTATCTGGTCCACCCATATAAGGTGCAGTATGGGTATATATTCTCACCGGATTAACACAATCCTTTAATAGCATTGGTCGTGAATACTCATAGCGATTAAAGTCAGCTATAGCGCCAGATAGTAGCGGGTATTCAGTGGCTCTTTTATGCTGTTCATCGACATAGCCCGCCATAAATAAACCTTCTGGGCCTGCGGTACAAATTACTAAATCTACCCAGTCTAAACAAGCATCCGCGGCTTTTAATGGGTCGGTAATACCGGTTATGGCTTGCGCTTCATCTTCATTCATGGCAAGAATATTGACATGGTCTTTGACAAATTTTCGCCAGAACTCAGGTTCTTTTTCAATAAGGAACTTGGTGCCTAGGGTTAAAACTACCGGCACACCGGCCTTATTGGCACACTCTACTGCTTTAAGGGTCGCTTGTGTCATGGTATCGCCTTCTTCAGTACGCATTAAATACGAACTAATAACCAAAGCAGCGGCATTACTAATTAAGGATTCATCAATTGATTCAGGTTTTAGCTTATTTATTAAGCCGGCATTAATCGCGAAGGTTCTTTCACCGGTATCATCGATTAAGGTAAAGCAACGGCCGATTGGGCCATCTACGGGTTGCAAGTAATTTAAATCGACACGAGAAGAGGTATTGCTGACAAAGCGATAGGCATAGTCGCCCACTTGCATGTTTTTTGACATCACACCCAACAACACCGACCTGTCATCAGCTAGTACTGAGTAATTATGCATAGTATTGCCTATGGTACCGCCGGCAAACTCATAGTTGATTAATTGCTCGTTTTTTAACCTTTGGTATAAACGATGAGTAACTTCGTCAGTGATAACCTGGGACATCCCCCGTTTAAGGGAAAACTCAGTTAAGAATTCATCATCAACTTTGGCCTCAATATCAACAAGTATTTGATCTATACCAACAATATAGCTACGCGCTAATTTAGGCTCAGAGTTAACTTTATTGGTAAGTGGGGTTTTATTCTCAACCGGAAAATAATGTTTATGTTGGCGACGGCCTGGAAATTTCATTGCAATAGTATTCATGAGTTCGGGAAGGTGGATTATAACTTAACAAGCGAAGCAACTACCAATAAAAAAACAAGAAAGCTAACAAAGAAGATAGGTAGAAGAGGGTAGAAAGGTAAAAAGAAAGGGCACATCCACAAACGGGCTAATTAATCTTCATATCTTGAATAAAGCCCTGCAAGTCACCTCACTATTGGCATAGCCTTGCTCTTTGTCAATTATCAACTTTAAAGTAACCCTTATAGATATAGGTTATTTTTTACTATAATTTAAGATTAAAGCTTTAATTGCACCGCGGAAATGCTTTACCCGCGCTAATAGCGCTAACAATATTTTATAAAGAGCAGCGTCGTGTGTTCAGTAATAATGGATATCAAAATAGCAAAGTAAGGAATGAAAGATAAGATAGATTAAATAAAAGTTATCGGACGTTATATTATGAACAATCATTTTAACTACGGCATACTTGCTTTATCTTTTTGCCTATCATTAGCTAAGTACTATATACGTGTATCCTACATTTTATAATATGGCGTTTATCAACGAGGCAATGTTGACGAGTTAACGCCAAGATAAGGTGAGTTACTTTTAAATAGTACGTTTAAATAGTGCATATATATAAGGCATTTCTTGCTGGAAAGGATTAACAAAGACATATTCCTTGCTTTCGATGAGCTCAAACTTGTCTCCTAGTCTTGTTTGCATTTCATCTGTAGAGTATCTGTGCACAGTTAATCCGGCGCAATGGGTTGCGCCTGTACTGGAGAATTCTGCCAATAACACATAGCCGCCACATTTGACGGTGTTTTTTAGGTTGTCAAAGTAGCGGGTAATTTGCTCTTCAGTGAGGAGAAAGTGCAATACAGCGCGATCAATCCAAACATCGACAGCAAAACTTTCATCAAAACTTTGGCTTAAATCATGGTGTAAATATTGGCATTGACTTGTATCCAGCCTTTGAGATAACTGTTCTAAAGCCTTGGCGCTAATATCATTGACCAGTAATTTCGCCTTGGTTTTTAGTAGTTCATCCACTAGCTTGGAAGTGCCCGCACCGGCTAAGAACAATGTTGAGCTGGCAGAAATAGCTATATTATTTAGCAAATTCAGCGTTTGGGATAAGTCGTCTTCATACCAGCCGAGCTCAGTATCTTGTTTTGCTGAAAAAATCTCATCCCAGTGCTCTTGTTTGCTTTTCATTGCTATCCCTCATTTTTTATGACGTTTACCGACCAGACTAACTAGTATGTTAAAGCAAAAACAGCTATTTGTCCGTAGTGATAATGGCGTACCTTACCTCTGACTAAGCTGCTTTCATACCATGCTAAATCTTGATTAAATTAATGGCTAGATATTGCAGCGCTAACCACTAAAGGATAAAAATTGAGTTATAATTACTGCCAAGTCGTAAACTTAATTTTGTCCTGTTAAATTAAAATCAAATGTTTAAAAATACCTTAAAGTTCAGTAGCCTTATTGCTCTATTAACATTCACAATTTTATCCATACCATTAGTCGCTAAAGAGTTGTTGATGTTAACTGATGATGGACCGCCGCATATGATTGCTGCCACAAATAGCGGCATCGATGTTGATATTGCTCGGGAGGTCTTACAAATAATGGGCCATACGGTTAAGCTTGGTTTTGCCCCCTTAAAGCGAACAATGCGTCAAGTTGAGCATAAGAAAGCTGATTTGTTTTTGCCAACATTTTTTCAGAAAGATACCGCCAAGTTGTTTTTTTCTGTACCTATTATAAATTATCGTCCGATAGCTTTTAGTTTAAAGAAGAGTCATTTTCAATTTAATAAAATTTCGGATTTAGCTGGTGTAAGGTTAGTTACTTTTCAAGGTGCGGCCGGTTATTTTGGCGACGAGTTTGTCAAAATTTCAACGTTTAAAAGCTATCTTGAACTGCATGACATGTCAAAATTTCCAGAAATGTTAATCAAAGCAAGGTGTGACGTTGTGGTTTTGGATTACTATATTTTTTATTATTATTTACAAGAATATCTTAAGAAAAACCCGACAGAAGATTTTACTGTTGCAGGAATTGATAATTTTCTATTATTCTCCGAAGTTAAAGCCCATGTCGGTTTTCATGATAAAAAACTAAGAGGTGAGTTTGATAAACAATTTTTGCTTTACCAAAGTCAGGGAAAAGATAGGGCAGTAATAAATAAATATCTAGGCTTTATTCAACCTCCGTTATAACGTCACTTGTTGACAGCACATGAGCCGAATTCAATTTTCAGGTTGAATTCGCTCATGAATTCAACATGCGCTAATGTTGTCATAACGGTGGCTGTCCTAGTTAACTCCTATAACGGTGGCTGTCCTAGTTAACTCTAGTTAACTCCTTAAGTTATATTCATGAGCGCTAAGTTAAGTTGAAGTGTTTTTGTCCAACCCCATGGATGATCTTTTAACGTCTGCTCTAGTATAAATGGCATAATCTTAGCCCCGAATGTGTCGCTTATCCTTAGCCAGCATTTTATCAATACAAAATATAATCCGAATTACTTCACCTTTTATCACCATCATATTTTTAGACTAATTCCTTTATCGCATGATTTATATTTAAAAAGTTAATTGCCAACCTTTCCTAAAGTAAATGAAAATGATAATGATTCTTATTTGATCTAGTGGTGATTAGTAGGTATGCTACTGCAAAAATAAACATGGATTTATAGTTAAAACTATTAAAAACAACATATGGAGAAGGCAGTAATGGGAAAAATAAGTGTGTTATCAAGGATAAAAAAAAATAAAATCTCAGTACAAATATCAATTATTTTAGCTACCAGTACCTTAGTACTTAGCGGTTGTGGCAGCAGTACTGAAAACCCTGATGTTAAGAATACTGTGGTTAAGAGCGCTGTTGTTGAGGTGGATTTAAACCCAACATTAGCAAGTGGTTTACTTTGTATTGATCAAAATAATAATGGTCAATGTGATAGCAATGAGCCAAGTAAAGCAGATTTTTCTGCTGGCGAAATACCGGAAGATTTTTATTCTGATGAATATTCACGCTTACTTGAGCTTAACGATGGCAGTTTATTTATCGCAGCGCCCACTACTACCATCATTACGGCTTACGGTACGATAATTAGTAATGAAATATTGTTTAACCCAACGGTTGCTGGTGATGCTAATTTAGCGGCGAGCTATATCCAAGAAAAATTGAGCCTTGAAACCGATGGCAGTTTTGCTGTAGACCAAGCAAGCCAACTACAAGCTTCAATTAAAGCGGCACTCGTTGTAGCACCGACAGCACACACAGCTAAAGCTATTGCTGCCGTTATTGATGAAGTTGTCGCGAGCGAAACTTTTGAGGTTACCGTCACGGCAGATCAAATTAATGCTGAGTCTATTGCTAAACGTGATAACCAATTAAGCGGAACCGAGCTTACTTGGCAACAATCTGATGGTGATGAAACACCTGATTTTATCATGCCATTAGCGGGTCGTAATTTAACGGCTATGACCATGCATTACCATAATGGCTTAATGATAATTGATACTAGTGGTGATACCCCTGTTATTGCGGCTAATGGTCTTTTTGCAGCGGTAGATGGTGAACGTTACGAAATTGATGGTGTTACTGGAGCCAGTGAACATAGGTTACGCGGTGCAGTGGCATCTACTGATGGGCAATATGTTTATATTAATATTCGTCCACGTAATGAGGACGCAATCGGTAACGACAATGATGATAAATACGGTTTATTCCGTGTACAAATAAATGATGATGGCAGCTTTGCTGATTACAACGATTCATCTGTTTTACGCTATGCCAGTGCTTTTATTGGTGATTTTGAAATCGTTGGCGATAAAATTTATGTTGAAGACCGAGATAGAGACGTTACCTTAATATTAAATTTAGATTTAACTGATACCGGTGCAACGGTAGCGGCTGCAGACGCGGGTGGTTTAAGCAATATTGATAGCCAGTTCTTTTCACCTGACGGCACTTACATTTACGCGATCACTGAAAGTATTGCCGCTGATGATACGGCTGATCCTGTGGTCGTCGCGGTAGCAAGTAGCTTTTACAAAATAAATGTCAGCACTAATGAAATTGAAGCTTCTTTTGAATTAACGACCTCGTTTAGTCAGTTGAAATTTTATCATGACGGTACTAAAGCACTGGGTTATTTAGATGATTATGCGACGTTAATTGATCTAGAAAACATGGTGTTAACCGATGAACTACCCTTAGCCAGTGATGTCTTTTATGGTGAGGTTACTGCGGATAATCAATACGCAATATTTGCTTCAGACAGTTATGAAGTGTGGGTCTTTGACTTAAATGCTATCGACTTAGGTGTCTCGGCAAAATTTGTTGCCGATGAGCGTCTTCGTGTGGCAAGCGTCGATCAATATGGCAATATTTTTGCGGCTGGTCGTGGTTTTAACCAGATAACTAAATATGCTGTTGGCGACGTTATCTCACCAACAGCTGCAATAGCACTGGATAAAGCCGCCATTATTGCCGGTAATCTTTATCGTGGTGGTTCGTTAACGGCTATTGTTTCTGATCTTAGCTTAACCGCTGAAATTGATGGCGGTGCAGGCTCTGCTATTGTTTGGTCTTCAACCACAACCAGTATTAATACTGCTGATGCAATAAATGATGACAGCCCAGAAATTGGCACGGTAACTCGTCCTCACAATGGTTCAGGCGATGAAACGGGTATATTAACCGCTAGTCTTAGCTTTAATTTCCGCAATATCTCTGAATCAGCTAGCAAAGATTTTGCTGTCAGTATTCGTCAAACACCCGCGAGCTTACCCGCGGCACACTCAGTCTTTATGGCAGATCACAGTTCACAATATATGGCCGTTAACTACGATGGTGATATCAGTATTTCACCGGTTAAAAATGATGACGATGTCTATGGTTTTGTTAGCTTAAAATTAATCAATAGCGAACTAAGCCTTGTTTCTGGCACACCTTCAGCGCCAAGAATCTATGCGGATTTTGAATCTTTGGTCGGTGTAGGAATACACAAAAGTTATGCCGTAGGTATTAGTGCCGCGCTTGATGATACTGACGGACAAGCGAGAATATTTACCGTAGCCCTTGATGATGCTGGTGTGTTAGCGGATACGGTAACGACGAGTATTGATATTACTACCGGTACACCGCTTAAAGCTGGTTTTAATACTGAGCAATCTATCGCTGCCGTTATGATTGAAAAAGCAGACGGTAGTTATATCGCTGAAATTTATAGCTTAGGTGACACGGGTGAAGTCGAGTTAAGCAATACCATTGAGATGGCAGCAGCTGACTATAAAACATATGGTCCGCCGGCAATTAATGATGACGCTAGTCGTGTGTACCAACGTGATAGTGAAAATAAAATAATTATGTCGGCTGCTGACGGGTCTAGTGCCTCAGCCACAGTTGAGGAAATTGCGCGAGTTTGGTACTTCAATGGTTTTGTCTTTATTACTGATTATGATGGCAATGTGGTTAGCTTTAATGAAAGCCTTGATGAATCTTCTCGACAAATGTTTTACACCGGCACCGGAGGTCGGATCTACGGCGCAGTAGGCAGAGCATTAAATGGTAGCAACTACCTTTTCCTACCCGTGCAAAGGACAAAAGACGCGGCGTTAACCGGTGTTTACCAACTAGAGATAGCGGCTGATGGTAGCTTAACCGAAGTGGCATTTTCGCTGACTACTGAAGGTGACGGACCAAACCGAATGGCAGTCTCTGGTGATGGTGATACGGTGATCTACAGTAACCGTATTAGAAGTGGCGATAATAAAGGTCGATGGTTAAGTGCAGTAGTCATTCCTACGGAATAATTTAACCCAGATAAAGCAGAGTAAGTGACTTCACTAACTCTGCTTTTTATTTCTTCGTTATAAATCTCTTATTAACAGTCTCCATTGAAAGGCGAGTAAAATGAAAACTATCCCCCTTGTTTTGATGTTATCACTACTACCTATTAACTTCGCAGTCAGCCATGAAATTGGCGATACCATCAGTAAAAAAGCACAACAAATACTTAACATTCCCGCTGGCAAAGTGGGTGTTGTTGACTTTTTTGCTTCTTGGTGTGCTTCCTGTGCGAAAGAAATTCCCGACATGAAAAAATTTATTAAAGCAGATACCGAACAAAAAACGTATGTTATCGGCATTGATGTCGATGAAGAGCTGGAGGAGGGTTTAGCTTTCCAGCAAGAACTTGCTATCGACTTCCCGGTAATTAATGACACTGACCAAAGCCTTATTGCCGAGTTTTCTCCTATTGGTATGCCGGCTTTGTATTATGTTATCGACAATAAAATTGTCGGTAAGCGCATTGGCGCGGTCGATAATATCGATGAAAAGATTAAAGCTGATTTAGCAAAACTCAAGGTGATAATTTAATGTTGTCGTCGATAAAAGCCACTAAAAGCTTAGCCATTATCTTGGCTTGTTTTGTTTGTTCCGCCTGTTCAACCATAGAGGAAGTAAAACCTTGGCAAAAAGCCACCTTGGCTCAGGAAACCATGCGTTTTGGTGGACCCAATCCGATGATTAAAAAATTTGATGAGCATATTTACACCTCTAAAGAGGCCACTAAAGGTGGTGGTGGTGTATCTGGTGGCGGCTGTGGCTGTAACTAAAACCATCATCTTAGCAAAACGTGTGCTACGGAGTTGAAAACGTGAAAAAAAATAATACCAAACTGAGTTTGCTTATCGTAAGTTCAGTCGTTAGTGCGGTAATACCGTTAACGAGTGTTGCCGAAAATAAAGTCGCTATTCAAATGCAGACTTATCAAGAAAATGATGATCGTATTAAGGTACAAGACGGAAAAATGAGTATAGAGCACGACTTTGGTCTGGATCATACTTTAAATGTCGAATTTGATTGGGATTCCATTTCAGGTGCATCACCTACCTGGGATACTGTCTCAGGCGCTTCACAAACAGCTACCTCTGATGCCAGTACTGGCGCATCATCTTGTATTGATGAAGAGGGTAATTATTACACCTTATGTCGAGATACCAGAGCCATAGCGGGTATTATTGGCGATGGTTCAAGCAACTTAGATGACTTTTCCTACAGTAACGTCGAGTTAGAGGATCACCGAAATTCAGCAGCCTTATTATATACCTATCGAACACGGAAAATGCGCAACGAGATAAGTGTTGGCGTAAGTTATTCAAAAGAAAGTGACTTTATCAATACCGGTATCTCGGCTGAATATATGATGTATACCGATACTAGCAAAAACCGGGCGATTACGGTTGGTGTTTCCTACATGGCTAATGAAGTGTATGACTATGCAATAGATAAATGGCATGATTTTTCGTTAATCAATTATCAAGTGGGTATTACCCAGGTATTTAATAGTCACATGGTTGGTAAATTTAATGTTTTCTATATGGCAGAAGAGGGTCATTTATCGAATCCCTATTTTAATGTCGTTAGACGTATCAATGTCACCCAGGGTGAATTAGTTACTTTAGGTTCGCCGGTTAACTTTAAATACTATTTAGCCAGAGAATCTCGACCTGAGCAACGTAAAGCCGGTGGTATCTCGGCGCAAACGGTTAGCCAGCTTAATGATTACACCCAGTGGCATATATCTTATCGATTTTATCAAGACAGTTGGGATGTGGATTCTCATACCATTGAGTCGAAAAGTTATCACCAAGTCACTGAGACTATTCGCTTGTCGCCGGCTTTACGTTATTACCGACAAGGCGCAGCAAATTTCTTTAAAGCACATGACGCGACCGACTATGTCTTTGACGAAACAGGTTACGCTTCTGCCGATCATCGATTAGGTAATTTTGACTCTTTGACCGTGCAATTTGCTGTTGAATATTTACCTACCGATAAACTCACCTGGAATATTGTTACCGGCTATCAGCAGCAGTCAAGTGGCTTAACCTTTGCTTGGGTTAATTTTGGCGCACAGTATCATTATTAGAGAATATATGAATGAAAAAATCATTTAAATTGAGTGTAATAACACTCATGATATCCAAGGTGTTATTACTTTCAGGCTGTACCGAAAGTGAATACCAAGCACAAAGCTGTTTGCTCGAAAGTACGGGAGAAATATCGAGCACTATTAGCTGTGCAACACCAGATGGTACGGCGTTTTCAGCCGATGGCACAATCAATGAAAAAGATGCTACTGAGGTAACACCGATAATCACATACCAAGATAAAGGTGGTGTATCAGGGCGGGTTTTTGCCAGCAGCTATTGGGCTAACGCGCAAGTGTGTTTTGACCTTAATAGAAATGGTCTTTGTGATGAAGGTATTGAACCGATTGAGTATAGCGATGAAAATGGTCAATATAGTTTTGATTCATCGCTACTTGCCAGCAGTATTGCCAACAAAGCGCCATTATTGGCGTTAAGTGTCCAACATGAGGACGATAGTGAACAAGTCTCTCAGCCCCTGGCCTTATATGCCCCCGCTCCGGATAACAGCACTGATCACAATATCAATATTTCGGTCTTCACCACTCTAACCATGAACGAAATGGTCTTTAATCCTACTAGCTTAAGCTCAGCAGAGTTCGCTCGTGCGCAACTGTTAGCCAGTAGTTTGGTTTTTGGTAATGATGAACTATTGCTAGGACAAGACTATATTGAGCTTGCGGATAGTGAACTTAGCATTCAAGCCAATAGTATTAGTGCCAGTTTATTATTGGCGCAGGAGCTTGCTGGTAGCAGTAACTACCTTAGCCATTACAAAGCAACGGCCGCAGTATTAGATAACATGGTACAAAACAATAGTTATCAAGTGGTGGTGACTGAAGCTGATATAGAGGCACAAAGCTATTTGGATAATAAGGTCACCGCGTCACTGTCTGCTACGGCCATATTTTGGGGTTTAGCCCATGATGATGAAAGCAGTGTTGATGTACATGTGCAGCAGAATTTAGCTGTGGTGGCATCAAAATATCATAACCGCTTAATTGTTTTGGATATGAGTGAAGATAAACCGGAAACATTGTCATTAAACCTTTTTGCCGGCTCACCAACTGAGCGTTATGACATTGATGCATTTACCGGGGCCAGTGAACAAAGTGTAAATCAGCTGCTGGTCACACCTGATGCCTTAAACGTACTGGTGAGTGTTGAAAAATATTCAGGCGACAGTAGTGAACTTGGTGTTGGTTTGTACCGCGCTGACTTATCAAACCCTCACTTAATTACCGATAAACGTTTTGCCGAAGACTCTAAAAATACCACCGACTTTTTTAGTTTTGCTGGCTTAAATCATAGTGCTATTTCTTATGATGGCACGTATATCGCCTTATCGGGTGAAGATAAACAAGCAAAGGTATTAAATGTCGCTGATTTTAGTGTGGTGCAAACCGTAACCTTTGACTCAAAAGTACGCGCTGTTGCGCTAGATAACTTAGGAAATACTTTATTTGCTAGTTTATATGGCTCACGTGTTGGCGTTGCTATTGTTGATATAAACACAGGTGCAGAGCTTGGTTTTTTCGCTACGGGCAGTGTTTACCCACGGTCATATAATGTCTTAGCTGATGGTAATACCATTGCTTGGTATTTACGTGATAGTAAAGTGTTATCAATATACGATATTAGCACCCGTGCTCAACCGGTGTTGAAAAAATCATGGGCGGTGGTGAAAAGTATTAAAGATTTTAAAATATCTGCTGATGGCACTTTAGCCGCTATCGCTATGGTGGATGGTCGTCTTGAGTTGTATGCCATTGAGGGTGAAGCCAAACTTATTGATGTTTACCAAACGGAAGTCGACAGTGATTCATTGGTTAATAAACCCATCAATAGTATTGCTTTTGTTGATAATAACAAGCTGGTTATCTCGATAAAAAATGGTGTGCAAGTGCTTGATATTTCATCGGTGACCGATGAAATAGATGTGCAAACCTGGTTTGAACTTCATCGAAAACCATAGACCATCAACTTTTGTTAGTCAATAAAATATAAAGATGGCACTTGGAGTATTTAGCAAGTGGCGTCTTTTATCGCCTATATTTTCGTTTTTAAAGAGGTTTTTCATGTTAAAAAACATAATTCAAAGCAGTTTGTTTTTATGTCTGATATTCGTCACTCATATAACACTAGCGGTGAATGAGGCAGATTTATTACCGGCCAATAAGGCCTTTAAATTTTCAACGTCATTTAAAGCGCCGAATATTTTAATCGCTCAGTGGGATATAGCAGATGGCTATTATCTTTATAAAAAGCGTATAAAAATAAGCGCAGATAAAACATCATCATCGCTATCAGCAGTAACGGTTGCTGCCGGAGTTTTTCCTGCCAGTACTCGGTTAACAGATGCTTCCTATGGTGATGTTGAGGTTTTTAGAAATAAAATCACCGTGCAGTTTCCTTTAACAGGTAAGCCGAGTGATATTGAACATGCGCTGCTTAAGGTGCGTTATCAAGGCTGTGCTGATGTGGGTGTCTGTTATACACCAATTAAAAGTCACATAGCTATTAAAGATTTACTGAGTGAGCTTGGCCAAGTTAGCGATGAAAAAGAGTTAGAAGTTAAAAACATTAACAGTTCGTCGGTCAAGCCAGCTATTTTATTATCAGAGCAAGATACTATCGCAGCAAGTTTATCAGCAGATAATTACTTCTTAACCTTATTGAGCTTTTTTGGCTTCGGCTTATTATTAGCGTTTACCCCTTGTGTATTTCCTATGATCCCTATTTTATCGGGGATAATTATTGGTCAAGGCAAGGTGCTGTCAACTCGCCGTGCCTTTAGTCTATCACTTACCTATGTATTAGCGATGGCATTAACCTATACGGTTGTTGGCATTTTAGCGGCATTGTTCGGCACCAATCTACAAATATGGTTTCAAAACCCGTGGATATTAAGTAGTTTTGCCGCTGTCTTTGTCTTGTTGTCTTTATCTATGTTTGGTTTTTATGAATTACAAATGCCGGCGTCAATACAGGAGAAATTAAATAATATCAGTAATAAACAAGAAAGTGGCAAGCTGGCCAGTGCCGGCATTATGGGCATACTGTCCGCATTAATTGTCGGCCCTTGTGTTACCGCGCCACTGATAGGTGCCTTAATATATATAGGACAAACCGGTAATGTCTTGTTGGGCGGCTCGGCTTTATTTGCCTTAGGTTTAGGTATGGGCGCGCCATTATTAGTCATTGGTACCTCCGCTGGTAAAATTATGCCAAAAGCAGGCGCATGGATGGTGGCGGTAAAGTCAGCTTTTGGTGTGATGATGATCGCGGTGGCAATATGGTTATTGGCTAGAATATTACCGCCGCTAGTGACGCAGTTTTTATGGGCCTTGCTATTAATCTTCTCAGGTATTTATCTCGGTGCAGGTCTGCAGCATAGTAAAGAAACCTCGCCTTGGCAGCTATTCTGGAAAAGCTGTGGTTTTGTCTTCATCTTAGTGGGTTCTTTACTTATTATTGGGGTAGCTAGTGGTACTAACAACCTGTTAGCGCCACTTAAAGCCTTCACTGGCGGCAGTAATGTAGCGCAAAATGTTAGCCATAAAGGCATTAACTTTACTACCATAAAAAGTCTTGACGATCTGGATATAGCGCTAGCAACAGCAAGTCAGAATAATCAAACGGTTATGTTAGATTTTTATGCGGACTGGTGTATTGCTTGTATTGAAATGGAAGAAACAACCTTTACTGATAGCAAGGTGAAAAAGGCCTTAAACAACACCATCACCTTACAAGCTGATGTGACCGAAAATGATGAGATAGATGCCGCGTTATTAGCACATTTCAATATTTTAGGGCCGCCAGCGATATTGTTTTTTAATGACAAAGGCGAAGAGCAGAAGGGTTACCGTACTGTGGGGTATACCGCAGCAGATAAATTTTATGCCCATGTTTTAAAAGCAGTTAATAACAACTAGCTTTGAATAATAATGTTATAGTCAAAAAAGGTTATCGCGGTATATTACTGTGATAACCTTTTGTATTGGTAACGTTAAAAATAATAACACCCAGCTCCTAACAAGATAAATAATCACATGTTAACAACCGATAAGCAGCCGAAAAAACATTGTCATCAATTTACCTGCATGACCACACCTTGTGAAATTATACTTTATGCAAAACGTGCCAAAGATGCCAAAAAGGTTGCGTATTTAATTGAAAAAAACACCCGTCGATTAGAACAGAAATATAACTTTTTTAGTGATAACTCCTTTATTAGTACCATCAATAACAGAAGCGTCGCCGTAGTTAAAATAGATGCAGAAACTCATCAGGTATTAAGCTTAGTAAAAGCCCTATCAGCGAACACCAATAACATTTTTGATATCACCACGGGTACCTTAAAACAATGTGCCAAATTAGCCAGCATTGACGAAATAGAACACTGTAGAAAACGTTTAATACCTTATATTGGCGCGGATAAATGGTGGTTAACTCCCGGTGAAATTCATTTTGCTAATCGCTATGTGAAAATTGATCTCGGTGGGGTAATAAAAGAATATGCCGTTGACCAAGCCGGGGCCATTGCTAAAAAAGCAGGCTTGTCAGCGTTAATTAATTTTGGTGGCGATATTTATGTTAATGGTAAAAAACCCGATAACACAGCGTTTACTGTCGCTATTAAAAACCCCAAAAATCCACAACAGAATATCGCCATGTTAACCTTAACGGATCAAGGTTTAACCACGTCAGCACATTATGAACGGAGCAGGGTTGTTGAAGGAAAAAGCTATTCTCATATTATTAGTAATGAAAGTAACAAGAAAGACAGCGATAACAGCAGCGAAGAAAACAGTACCGCAAGTAATGCCGATAATAACGCAAAAATACTGTCCGCTACGGTTATTTCATCGTCAGTATTAACCAGTGGTATATATTCAACGGCGTTAATGCTCAATGCTAATTTAGCCATAGACCCAGAAATTCACGTGGTGTTAATTGATGAACAGTTAAGGTTGCATCAAAATATTTTCAATTAACCTGAGTTCTGCTTAAGAAGACTCTTTTTTTAGATCGACATTAATCCAAATTCACTTGCAAACAACAGAAAACAACAAACAACAAAAGCAAAAAACAAAGACAGCCATCTTTAATTATCTTTAATTTTAAGACAAACAACAAAGACAGCCATCTTTAATAAAACAACAAAGACAGCCATCTTTAATTATCTTTAATTTTAAGCTTATTAATAAACAACAAAAAGGTAAACAACAAAGACAGCCATCTTTAATTATCTTTAATTTTAATTTTAAGCTTATTAATAAAAACAACAAAGACAGCCATCTTTAATTTTAAGCATATGGGTTGCTACATAGCAAAACAACAAAGACAGCCATCTTTAATTATCTTTAATTTTAAGCTTATGGGTTGCTACATAACAAAAAAAACAACAAAAAAACAACAAAGACAGCCATCTTTAATTATCTTTAATTTTAAGCATATGGGTTGCTACATAGTGCCGAAAACGTAAAGGATAATTCATTTTAAAAGCGACTGATTACGGTTTGGGTGCTAAAAATGTATTTTACTGCATATTGGCTGAATTGAGATTGTCGTTATGCCTTAGCGTCTGCCAATATCAAAAGAATATAATGCCTATACGCTTTGAATACGAGTGCTAAGCGAGCAGTTTATTACAGACTGCTAATGTCGTTCGCCTGTGTAGTGCTTGGTGTTGACAAAAATCACTGAGCACCTCAGCATGCCCCACTGCGCCATGAAACCTTCGGGTGAATTGTGTGGTTAAGGTTAACCAGTTTTCTGCGCTGATGTTTAAGCGATTCAGGATTTCAAGTTGCTTTTTTTCAATATAACCGCATTTATCTGCGCGAATACAGCGCCCAGTTAAATCAATTAGCTCAAGGTAATCTTCAATAGTAAAGGTAAGCCCTTTAGGTTTGTTTTTATGCTCATTACCTATGAAAGGTAGTAACTTTTCTGCTTGCTTACCATGTAGGGCCGCTTTAATACGTTGCTTAATACTGGTGTAGTTTGATTGCTCAGGCGTAGTCGCTATTTTTGCCCTAATGGGATTTAAATCAACATAGGCCATACAGGCAATAATCGCGGCTTCATCAAGCAAGGCTTGAGATTTAAAACGACCTTCCCAGAAACAGCCAGTGCAGTTATCTTCACGATTGGCCCGTCTTGCTATATCCTCATTAAGCACCCGCATAAACCAGCTAATATCCGTTAATCGCTGCCGATATACTTGAGCGGTTTGTTCAACCATGGCTTGCAAGGGCGCTATTAATTCATCACCGCGTGAATATTGCTGAGTCAGTAGTGTGCCCTTGAATAGTTGGTGCCAACGATTAATAACCTCTACAGTTGACCACGACTTGGCCTTTTCTTCATCAACAAAGAGTACCAAATGGCTATGGTTACTCATTACCGCATAGGCACAAACGTCAATGGCAAAAACATCAACCAAAGAGAGCAGTTTATCTTCAACCCAAGCACGTCGATGTTCAAAACTCCGGCCAGTAACCTTATCTTTGCCACATAAAAAAGCCCGACGTACACAGCGAGAAATGCAGTGATAGTAGGGGGTATCAATTAAACTTATTTGTCTTTTTCTTGCCACAGCCATGTAAGCCTCGATTAAATATAATATCAAGTGATGATTTAACCTTAGTTCAGACCGATAATTTTGCCATAACGGTGGCTGTCCTAGTTAATATCCTACTGTGTCAGGATTGTTGTCGCCTCAATTATAAATAAGATTTTTACTTCAAAATGGTCAGCTACATATAAATGCCGTCGCCAAGTAAAACAGCTTCACCGTTTGAATTTCCCTCTCTACGATCTTCTTCTAAGCAAGAGTCTAAACTTCCACTTTTATTTTTAACCGCTTCTTTTAACCAGTCAGGATAGTCACACTTGTTCTTATCGTATATTTCACACCATTCTTTTGTTGTTTTTATCACTTGTTTTTCCTTTTTGTATTAAAACCGAGGGGGGCAGAGCATTTAAAGTATTACCTACACATCAAAAACATAAACTGACAACTCAACTTAAATTCATTGTAACCACTATATAAAAACTAAACTGTCAAACATCGTCGCCCTGCTGTAATAAGTTGCAATCGATTAGATGACAACTTATTACAGCAGGGCAGTGTTAATGCTGATTATGGGGGTTTTAGGGCATACATCGCAGCACCAGCTTGGAAGATTTTTGGGCAACACCAGCGGGTTTTGAATACAGTTTTATTGGTGTATTTACCTCGAATATCGACTTAGGTTTATTGATGGAACACAGTTGGGATTCACGCGGTGAAGTTGCTCTAAGCGCGGAAGGTTCATTGCTGCAAAATGACTTGTTTTTAGGAGCAAGATTAGCTTTTAATGATATGCAAAGTAGCGAGTTATTAATGGGCATAGGCAGTGATTTAGATCACAATGCCTTTAGTTTCCTTATTGAAGCAAACCGTCGCTTTGGTGCTAATGTTATTGTCAGTGTTGATGTCAGACTGCTACACAGTAATGATGAAAACGACTTACTTTATAGCTTAAGTAATGATGAACATGCGCAAGTATCTGTGACGTGGTATTTCTAAGCCTCTTTTTATCCTTAACGGAAAGCGCGAATGAATTCCTTTAACGAAAAGCGCGAATAAATTCCTTAACGAAAAGCGCGAATGAATTCCCGCCTACGGTAGGCGGGATTTTAATCGCGCGATTTGTTAATATTCAATCACGATTAATTACCAATCAAGCCATTAATATGAGCAACGACACTTCGACCTAAAGCACTGGGAGCATAACCACCTTCAAGTACCGAAACAATTCTGCCTTGACCATACTTATTGGCGATAACTTTAAGTTCATCGGTTATCCAACGATAATCACCTTCAGTTAAACTCACCTGGGAGATATCATCTTCGATGTGGGCATCAAAGCCCGCCGAGATAATGATTAATTCTGGTTTAAACTGGTGTAATGCCGGTAACCAATGTGCAGTTAACTTTTCTCTGAACTGCTCACCCTTTGTTGTTGCCGCTAACGGGGTATTGATAATAGGTGCGGTATTACTTTCTTCAACTTCAAAGGGGTACAGTGGGTCTTGGTAGCTTGAGCAAAACAGGTAACCTTTGTCATCCTTGGCTGTGGCCATAAAGTGATTCTTAATAATATCTTCGGTGCCATTACCGTGATGGACATCAAAATCGACTATGGCGACGCGTTTTAAAGCATACTTTTGTTTAGCGTAAGCGGCAGCGATGGCAACATTATTAAAAAAGCAAAAACCCATGCCTTTATCATGTTCTGCGTGATGACCTGGCGGCCTAGTGGCACAAAATGCCGCGCTTAGGGTGCCATCCATGACGAGATCAACCGCATCAACCGCAGCACCGGCGGAATACAAAATAGCGGTCAGTGATTTTGTATTCATTACTGCGTCGGCACCGACGATAAAGTGTTCTTCGCCTTTCGCTTCATTGGGCGCATTATCAAAAACAAAATCAATATACTCTTGTGTATGCGCTAGGGTTAGCAAGCTTTTATCGATAGGCTTTGAGTCAAATTGACGGACGACGTAATCTAAGCCACTACGAATTAATTGGTCTGAAATAGCGGTTAATCGTTTAGCATTTTCAGGGTGGTGCTCACCCATGTCATGTTCGCCACATCTATAGTGGCCTATAATTCCAACTGGCATAGTTATTCTCTTTTTTTAGCGAGTGAATATTCAGCTTGTCTCGTTAAAGTTCAATTAAGGCGTTAAAAGTACTCATTGACTAACGTCAACTCCGTGCTTTTTCCTTTTACTTGAGCTCTAACGCTTAAAGCTGAACAGTCACTGGATATTTAAGTCGTTTAAAATTTAACTATCAAATAGTGATTAACTTTCTACTGGCTCTTCAATCAAGCTCAGCTTTAAACTCACTTCATCGTAATCATCACTGGCTTGACGGACAAAACCGGAACGTTCGAAGACTTTTAACATAGAGCCATTATCACTGCGTACACAAGCCACTAGGCTATCTAGTTTACGCATCTTGGCGATGGTAATAATTTCACCGAGTAAGGTAGTTGCCATACCGCGGCCACGCAAACTTTCTTTAATAACAAAGGCCACCTCACCACTATTAATATTTTCAATGTAATAATATCGAGCCACGGCCTCAATCGCTTCACCTAAAGAATCTTTCTTGGTAAAGCACAAGGCAAGATCTACATGTTGGTTAACGCTGACCAAGTTACAGGACTTCTCCCTGGTCATCTGGGTAATGTGATGGTTGTAGCGCATCATCAAGGTTTCTTTATTATGGGAATAGAAAAACTCTTGTAACTTTCGCTCATCTGCCGGCGCAAGTGGCCTTAAGATATAATTAATATCGGCAAAATTAAAGCGCTTCATTTCAATTGAGCCTAGTTCAGGTACCGAACTCGGAGAGCTTTCTTGATATTCTGGTACCCAATAATGTTTCCGTACATCGGCAAGTAATTTATCCCTAAATTTAGGGTGAGCAATTCTGATCAGCTCTAAGGCACGCTCTCTAATACTCTTACCGCGCAAGGAGGCAATACCAAACTCGGTCACCACATAGGACACATGGCCGCGCGAAGTTACTACGCCGCCACCTTCAGTGATATGGGCAACAATGCGAGATATTTTGCCATCACGGGTAGTTGAGGGCAGGGCAATAATAGGCATACCGCCTTTACTCAGTGATGCGCCACGAATAAAATCAACTTGTCCACCAATGCCGCTGTAAAATTGATAACCAATAGAGTCTGAAACTACCTGACCGGTTAAATCGACTTCAATGGCACTATTAATAGACACCATATTGTCATTTTTAGCGATTTTTACCGGTGAGTTGATATGCTCTGACGGATAAAATTCTATGTGCGGGTTGCCATCAACATAATCATAAACTTTTTGCGTGCCAATACAAAAAGTCGCTACCGCTTTACCTTTATGGTAGGTTTTTTTGCGGTTATTAATCACGCCTTTTAACATCAAATCAACCACACCATCAGATATCATCTCACTGTGAATACCTAAGTCTTTGTGATTACCTAAATAACGCAATACCGCTTCGGGAATTTTACCTATGCCTATTTGTAAGGTAGCGCCATTTTCAACCAACATAGCAACATATTGACCAATTTGCTCGTTGCGGCGATCCACTTCCGGTGGTTTTATTTGTGGTAGGTCTTGTGCAACGTTTATCCAGGCATGAATTTGATTTACATGAACAAAGCTATGACCGTTAGTGCGTGGCATTTTCGGGTTTATCTGGGCAATAACATATTTAGCTGCTTTTACTGCGGAAGAAACGATATCAACACTCACACCTAATGAACAGTAACCATATTCATCTGGCGGGCTGACCATAATAAGTGCTACGTCGAGGGGTAAAATATTTTCAAGAAATAAGCGTGGCACATCGGAAATAAAACACGGGGTATAGTCACCACGCCCTTCGGCAATAGCTTCGCGAATATTTTTACCACCAATAAATAAACTATTTACTTTAAATAAATCTTTATGTTCGCGCTTGGCCCAAACATTTTCAGAAAGGGTTAGAATATGGACGGTCTCAATATCATGCAAACCTTGGCTATTGGCTATTAAGTCATCGATCAAGGCATTCGGTACCGCGGCATTGGAGCCGATAAAGATACGATTACCGGACTTTAAGTAATCACTCCAGTTGACACTATCACGTTGCTCATCTTGTGCTGTCATGAAATTTCCTTGGCTACTTCTTTGCTATAAATGGACTAGGCATTGCTTAGTCTTTGTTTAGGTATTTACCTAGTATGCTCTCATCAATAAGGTATTTATTGATCACTGTCAATTGTGCGTTTGTTAAATGATGAAATAAGTTATAATTAGCTGTTTTTAACGTGATTTAGTGTGATTTTACTGCTGTTTCGCTGATGTATCAGTTTTATGTCTTTTCATATTTTAAGGGTTTAGTTTAGTGTTTGACGGAAAAATTTTTATCATAGGTTTACCCAGAACAGCAACGACCAGTGTTTGTTTAGCCATGTTAGAGCAAGGCTTTAAAACCGCGCATAATGTCTATACCCAAAATGCCTTTGTAGAAGCGCAGGTACTTGCCGATACGCCGATATTTTGTGATTATCAAAAACTGGATAAACACTTCGCTAATAGTAAGTTTATTTACCTCACTCGGTCACCAGAACAATGGTTGCCATCAATCAAGCAGTTATTACAGCGCATGATAGTGAATTTGCAGCGCAGCGATGGCGGCTTTAATCCGCATTTAAAACGTTGTTATAATGAAGTTTTTGCACCATTAACGGCCAATAATATTAACAGTGATGAATTCTTTCTTCGCTGTTATAGCCGTCATCAACAGGGAATTGACGATTACTTTAAAGACAGATCTCAAGACCTATTGACCATAGATGTCAGTGATAAAAACAGTTATATGAAAATGTTAGCTTTTGTTAATATTGATAGTGACAAGGCCAGAGAGGGCGGTTTTAAAAAAATTAACCTTGGCGGTAAAGTAAAAGCCTGGCAAGGCCTTAATAACACGTTAAAAGTAGAATCTACTAATAAAGGCAAAATTGATAAGCTGCTTTACTAGTAAAAGGTAATGACTAACGCGGGATTTATAAAGGTTTTATAGGTAAAGTTTTTTATTAAGCCTTTTTGATAAAATATTTTATTCAGCCAAGTTAGCTTAGCTATTGTAGAGTGAAAAGTTCACAGGTAAAATCACGCCAATTGTATTGAGTAATTTCCATTAAGTAAATATTGTCTTAGAGAGTAGTAAATATGTTTGAATTAAAACACCACACTGGCCAAGATTGGGTTGATGCCGTTATGGCTGACTTTAACTTGTTTTTGCAAGACCATGCTGCAGCCGAGAAGAAAGCTTCAGGTATGGCAATGGCAATGCTGTCTCATTATCCAGACAAAGCTAAATTGGTTCGCGCTATGACTGATTTAGCCATTGAAGAGCTTATTCATTTTAAACAAGTATTAAAGTTACTTGTCGCCCGCGATGTCACCTTAGGTCAAGATAAAAAAGACCCTTACATTAACCAGCTTCGCGCCTTGTTCCGTAATGGCACCAGTTATTTTATGATGGATAGATTACTGGTTGCCGCCGTTATTGAAGCGCGTGGTTATGAGAAGTTCTGGTTAGTTTCACAAGCACTTCCTGAAGGTAAAGATAAAGATTTTTATGTCGCCATTGCTAAGTCAGAAGAAAAACATAAAAACTTATTTGTTGAGCTGGCGTACGAGTATTGTGATAAAGCCGAAGTTGACCAGCGCTTAGAAGAAATTTTAATTGCTGAAGCTAAAATTTGTGCGGCTCTACCTATTCGCGCAATTCTCCACTAACTAGTTACTTATCTTATTTGTGTATCGCCCGATAAAAGTAGCAAAAGTACTCATTGACTCACGTCAACTCCGTGCATTTTTCTTTTAATTGAGCAATACACTTTTAAGCTAAGCCACTATATATGTTTATTAGATTACCGTTTCTTTTTGGTTAAATAAAATTGGCTACGGGCAACTAAGTGCACTAAAAGGAAGTGAATGATAATAAGGGAAACTTCCATAATTAACTTGATATTAGCGATAAAAAAATAGCTTGCTGATAAGACAATTTGAGCGGTCTTAATAGCTATTATCCGTATTAATCGGGTAATACTAGGATCCCTAAGCTCTCTAGTAATTGCTCTTGTTGCCAATGACAAATTTTTACGCCATCAAGGTCAACTCGCCTGATGTTGAGACCATTTAATTCTGTATGTGTTAAGTCGCAACCTTGCATTTGGAACTGCTCCCAAGCATCTTCTGAAAATTCACTACGGCTTAAATCTGAATTTTTCAGTGAAGCACTTTGCAAGTTAGCGCCATGCCAGCGATTTTCAAATAAGTCACACTTCTCAATACGCACACCAGAAAAGTTTGCATAAGATAAATTACATCCGGTGATATAGGCCTTACAAAAGTATGACTGACGTGAAATTTGATTTTCAAAACTCGCTTTAACAAAGTTAGCCCCTTTCAAGTCACAAGACCTAAACTCTATGCCTAAACAACTCGCTCCGATAAAGCTAGCCATAGACAATCGACACTGCTTAAAGCTAGTATCACGTAGGTTCGCATAATCAAATCGGCAGCCCTCAATGCTACCTTGTTCGATAAAGCTACATTCAATAAATTCAACATCGCTTAAATCAGACCTATTAAAATTACATCGATAGAAATTACATTGTTCAAAGCGCATGCCTTGCAAGTCTTGGTTAGAGAAGTCGTGCTCAATAAAGTCTTTTTTAGTTGTCGGCATCATAGCCCTCCAAGTGATAGTGCGTGAAGATTACCACCTAGGTAGTTAAAATAGCCATCAATTAAATGCTAGTAAAAACAATGAGTTAAAAGGCGCTGAAATAGTCTTTTAAAGGGGTCAAAATGCCATTTTTAGTGCGGTAAAATCATTTTCAGAGATGCGTGATGGATGAAGAAAGTTTACCGATGAAAATAAAGGTCTAGGAGCTAAAACGTGTACGTCCGTTAATTACCTTAGCTGAGTAAAAGTATTAACGTCTAAACTGTTGGTATCAGGTTATTAATCGGCCCAAATAAAATGGTGAAAATAAAGCTATGCCGTGACAATTACTGTTGCCCTTTTGTGCGCTATATAGGCGATTTTAAATAATGAAGGAATATGGTCTATCGGTCCTTTATGTCTTTAACTAGTATATATAAGTATAAAAAGATGAGGGGGTTAATGCTGTATTTGATAATATTAATAATTACTGGTAACGTATTAAAATTATTAATAAAAGTGCACTAGTTACCGATAGTAATTAGTCAGGTTAAATTGTATCACCCTGAAATTCTCACGAATAAGCTGTTATGTTTTTATCAAATTAAGGCGTTTAAATTATGGATGAGTCGAAAACTAAAAATATTTATTGGCGGTTTATAAAGTATTTAATCTCAGTATTTTTATCAATAGCATTGCTTGAGCTTTCTGGTGTAGATGCAGCAAAAGCGAATGTTTTTTCATTCGATAAATTTTCATTTTCAATATTAATTCTGCTTTCAATTTGCTTATATACTTTTGATAATATGCTTAAAAGTATCACAAAATGGTTTAATAAAAAAAGTAAAACAGTCTTGAGTAATTAAAAATACACCAGAAGTTCAAATAAAAAAATACTGTTGGCTGTTTTCACTCAGTTCAACATTTTAGCCAACAGAAATTTTTCGATTTTTACGCTTATAGGATCGTTGCTACTCTATAGCGTTATGTTGAAGTAAAGGTATGGAGATAGAAGCCACTATGGATATTAATGAAATTACAACTTTTTTAGGCTGGTGTACTGCGCTTAATGTGTGTTTTTTAGCTTTCGCAGCAATATTTCTTTTTTTATTTAATGGCTTCACTATCAATATTCACAGTAAATTGACTGGTGTAAGTGTTGCAGAGTTACCTACCTTATATTTTTCATACATGGCAAATTACAAAATAGCTGTTATCATTTTTAATTTGGTGCCGTACCTAGCATTAAAACTAATGATTTAGTGGTTATTTCATCAGACAAACCGGCATTATTTGCCCACTATTGGCGCATTGGTAACTAGGAGAATATTAAGATGGAATTAAGGTTTGTTTCAGAAAAAACGATTAATGGCTTGAGTATCAGAACGGATAATGAAACTGAAATGGATCCGAATAAAGGAAAAATTTCATCTTTATGGCAAGCATTTGATGAAACAGTTTCGGTAGATTATAAAAATGGTGAAAGAGTATACGGTGTATATTCTGACTATGAATCAGATCACACCGGTAAATTTACCGTTCATGCTGGTTTTGATGGCTTGTCTATGCCGCCAAAAATAAGCTTAGCGCAGGTAACTATTCCTGCAGCAAAATACCTAGTATTTACGCATAAGGGAGAAATGCCTCAAATAGCTATTGATGCTTGGACTGACGTTTGGAATTATTTTTCTAAGGGTAAAGAAGAGCATAAAAGGCTTTATTCAACGGATTTCGAGTATTATCCACACGAAAATGAAATTGAAGTTCATATAGCGGTTAAATAGTTACATTACCGGCAGTTAAACAAGGACAAAAAATGGTTGGCTTTTGCTCCTTCGTCGCTAATGTTAGCCAACAATAACTTAGGCTATTATTTGGGCGTTGGTATTTATTCGACCAGTTGGAGTCATACTAATGGATGTCGTTAGCTTTATGAATATCGAGGAAACTGAAAAGGATTTAATTATTTCTTTTGCGCTCGATATTGGAGAGGGTTACATTAAAACACTTCTTCTTCACCGAACATTATTTTATGAATTTATATTGCCAGACGAGGAACGTGG
Source organism: Colwellia sp. MT41 (assembly GCF_001444365.1). Classification (NCBI taxonomy): domain Bacteria; kingdom Pseudomonadati; phylum Pseudomonadota; class Gammaproteobacteria; order Alteromonadales; family Colwelliaceae; genus Colwellia; species Colwellia sp. MT41. The sequence goes on along the minus strand of NZ_CP013145.1, from coordinate 2,665,726 downwards.
CACTAATGTCAGCCTTGAAGGGAGTGATTTATCAAAGGAACATATTAATAGCTTAGAATGTATTACCTTTGATGGCAGTGTAATAAAGATAAAGGCTCGATTTAGTTACCACGAAATAGACTTGGTTAAAATTGACAAGGAAGAATTAAAGAATATAGAAAAATCTCTAATTCTGCATAACTATGATGAGCGATTTGAAGTTAAATTTATATAATAAGCGGTCAAGTGTCATCATGAAAACCTGGCTAGTCATCATATTATTGGCAATTACCTCAACGACTGTATATTCAGCAGATGAGATTAAACCATTCATATCTGATGGCTGTAGTTCCTTTCCAGATGGCACACTCGAAGATAAAGACTTATGGCTTTCTTGCTGTACAGCTCATGATTTTGCCTATTGGGTGGGAGGGACTTATCAAGATCGTGTTGAGGCAGATGAATCGCTGCGTCTGTGTGTGACAAACGTAGGAGAACCTGTCATTGCCAAGCTTATGTTGGCGGGGGTACGTGTCGGTGGCACGCCTTATCTTCCAACTAAATTTCGTTGGGGATATGGTTGGCCTTACCCTCGGGGATATAAAGTAATTAATGAGCAAGAAAACAAGAAAGTACAGGCTCAACTAAAACTTTTAGGCAATGACAGATAACAAAACATTCAACCATCTATAAATTCTGCTTATTGCTGTGTTGGTATGACTCCCTACAGCAAGTGAAATACATCAGTCCCTGCTTATTAATTTAGATCCCTAAGGCTAATGTTTCAGTTTAATGAGTTCACCCATTAGATGATGCAAGTCTTAATATATGCTCAGCTGGTGGTGTAAATACCACCTACAAGTGAATAAATAGGGCTAAAAATAGCAGGGTCAGTATAAATTAGGGGGGTGATGTAGGCACGATTTTTTACAAAACTGTGGTCAAATAAACTAACATCTAGTTTTCTTAACACTTAGTTTTCTTTTGTGTTCTTGTAAGTAATTGAATTTATAGTTTTATATTTGTGGCGTAACATTTGCTTTATTTGATAGTTAATTATAACTCGTTAACTAATTACCTTTAGCTTACGTTTAGGTTCAAGCTTAGTTAAAACAAGGAAGAGATATGTCAGTAAATCTTGCAGATAGACCCATTGAAACTGTTCGCAGTGAAGTGATTGATCAATTAATCATGAATTATAGTCATGGTGAAATCTCTTATGAAGCGTTTGATCGTCGTTTAGACCAAGCGATGGAGTTGGCTAATCATCAAGCACTTGTTGAACTGACCAGTGATTTACCACTTGCTGTTGATAAAGCCTTTGTTGAAAGCAAAAAGCAAGACCTAGCGCCTAATTTTGTTGCTGGTGAAGCAGAAGAAGTGGATACCATGATAAATATATTTAGTAGCAGCAATCGTGGTGGTGCGTTTCGAGTTGCTAATGAGATACGTTATTTTAGTCTTTTTAGTAGCACTGAAATCGACTTTACTGATGCCGTATTTAGTCAGCAAGAAGTGCGTATAAAAATGTTTAGCCTCTTTAGTAGTGATACTATTTATGTGCCGGAAAATATTAATGTTGCTGCTAAAGCCTTTTGTATTTTTGCCAGTATTGATAACTCAGCGCCTAATAATGGCGTTAGCCAGGTAAGGTCAACGACACCAACCCCCACCATTATTATTGAAGGCTTTTCGATATTTAGTAGTGTCAATATCGATTTAAAGCGCTCGATGAAAGAAAAGTTCATCAAGATGGCGGACAGTTTTAAAAAAATGTTTTCGTAATTAGCTAACTGGTTTAGCGAGTGAGCATTAATGTGGTTACTGCCTTAATTCATCGGTTTATTGCGAATATATCGGCCATTTTCTAACGTAGAAAAATAGTGTGTTAGTTTTGGATGGCTGATGTCGGTCAAAATATCATCAGGGGCTAAGTTTTGTTCGGCTACATACGTTGAATGTGAACTGCCATGAACTAATACACTATACCAAGGTTTATCTTTTGGCGGTCGAGACTTAGCTACTTGATCATACCAATCATCAGTGAGTTGAAAATTCACATCAACATCGACTATAACGCCACGATATGCAAAAAGTCGGTGTTGAATTAAGTCGCCCACGGAAAACTTTACCTTGGTAATATTTGTTACTTTTCCCATACACTATTCTCCATGAATGAGTTAAGTCGGCTTATGCCAACCTTTAAGGTAATTAATCTATATGAAATATAACCTTTACCACAGCAAAATAATTTCCATACGGATAAGTTCACGCATTTATAAGTATAGCCAACATTTATTCGCTTATTGTTTGGTTGTTATTGGCTAAAAGGTAAATTTTTATTACGCCATTCGCTAGCTCCGCCAGTGAGAGAATATACTTTATCAAAGCCCATTTTAGCTAATGATTGGGCTGCTAAGGCCGAACGTGCGCCACTTTGGCAATATAAATAAATATTTTGCTGAGCAAGTGTAAGTAATGGCTCCTTAGTATCAGCGACCCTAACTAAGCTAGTGATACGCATTTCTAATACACCTCTTGGTATATGGACAGCACCGGGTAACAGACCATTTTCCAATTCAACTGCTTCTCGTAAGTCAATAATCAGGGGCTGAGTTGGTAACTGTTGATACAGCCCCTCACACGTTATTTCCATTATCTCTTTTTTTGCTAGTCGTACTAGCTCTTTAACATTAATAAGCATTGTTATTTCCTAAAGGTTAAAACCAGTTAAAAATTGAGTAAGGTTTGTATTAAAATAAAACTCGACATAAGTAGTAGTATTAATGCAAACAACTGACGAATTTTTTGTTGTGGTAACTTAGTTGCTATTTTTTGACCGATTAAGCTGCCAATTGAACCAATGACACTGATCAAGCCGATAACTTGCCAATCAAGTGTTAGCTCAATATCGATAAGTACTTGCTGATATTTTAAAAAACCAACCACAGAATTTAGGCTAATTATCATCAAACTGGTGGCCACAGCAGCGCTCATCTTAAGTCGAGCAAAAGTCATTAAGGCGGGAACAATTAAAAAACCACCGCCAACACCAACAAAACCAGTTAAGGTACCAACTAAGCCACCCAGGAAAACCGATTTAACGGGAGCAATATTAGCGGTATTAGCCACTGCTTTAGCTTTATGCATCCGCCAAGCCGCCGTCATCATCACTAAGGCAAAGACCAGCATTTGTATCGATTGCTCGGTATATGAAGCCAGCCAAGCGCCCATATAGGTAGCTATCATACTGGGCAAGCCAAACAGCAATACCATCGACCAATTAATCTGTTTCTTGGCCAAGTTCACTATCACGGTAACCAAACTAATAGTGCCAACAATAACCAAAGAGCTAGTAATTGCTATAATTTCGCTTTGCTCTAAGCCATAGATGAGCACAGGTATGGTTAGGATGGCGCCACCCGAGCCCAGAACGCCTAAACTCAAACCAATCAACAAAGCTGCAATAATAATGAACATTTTAATTCTTGCCTTTTAATTCTTGCCTTTTAATATTGTATATTGCTAATATACGATATACAGAGGTAGAAATACAAGAGAAATAATTTAATGGTCAATATAGAAGCTTTTTATCATTCGTGCAGTTCAACAATCAGCTATATCGTTTTCGATCAGCTGGGCGGCCATGCCATTATTATTGATAGTGTTTTAGACTTCTCATTACCTTCGGGTAAAATAGGCAGTGAATTTGCCGATAAACAAATTGCCTTTATCAAAGATAATCAACTCACCGTCGATTGGATTTTAGAAACTCATGCCCATGCTGATCATCTCAGTGCGGCACATTATCTAAAGTCTCAACTGGGAGGGAAAACAGCGGTGAGTGCTGGTATTACTATTGTTCAGCAAACCTTTAAACAAGTCTTCAATATTTCAGACCAAGAACTCTTGGCAACGGGTGATGTTTTTGATGTGCTACTGGTTAGCGAACAAGTGATTAAATTTGGCCAACTAAGGGTTTTAGTGCTAGCTACGCCGGGACATACCAATGACAGCCTAACGTACTTAGTTGAAGATCATGCTTTTGTTGGCGACACTTTATTTATGCCAGATGGCGGCACCGCACGTTGTGACTTTCCCGGCGGTGATGCGGGCACTTTATTTGACAGTATTAAGCGGATTCATGCCCTAGCAGAAGGGACTAAATTATGGCTATGTCATGATTATCAACCCAATGGTCGAGTATTAAAATATACCACCACAGTGGCCGAGAGTAAGCGTGATAATATTCATATCAATGACAAAATTTCAAAAGCAGACTTTATTCAGCTACGCCAAAATCGTGATAAAAACTTAGCAGTACCCAAGCTGCTTTACCCTGCTATTCAGGTAAATATTCGTGGTGGGAAATTACCTAGTGCGGAACAGGGTGAACAAGTATTTTTAAAAATCCCCATTGAGCAGAGCTTATTCTACCCATAGAAATAGCGGAAAAAGTTGAGGTGTTATACCTACCATTATTGACTAAACAGCGTTATTTAACTTACTAAAGAGAGACATATGACAGAATTTACCCCCTTAACAGCCTTGTTTGGTGGTGCATTAATTGGTGTTTCGGCACTATTGCTATTAATTTTTAATGGCCGAATAGCCGGAATATCCGGCATATTACACAGTGCCATACAAGCTACAGATAATGATCGATTATGGCGCTGGCTATTTTTGCTGGGCTTAATGCTTGGAGTATATTTTGCAATGGCGCCAGCAACACCGTTACCTACTGATATAGAGGCAAGCTGGCCACTGATTATCATTGCCGGTTTATTGGTTGGCTTTGGTAGCAAAATGGGCAATGGTTGTACTAGTGGCCATGCTATCTGTGGACTTGGCCGGTTATCACCTCGTGCTATTGTTGCGACAATAATCTTTATGATCACCGCCGGATTAACGGTATTTATTACTCGTCATATTATTGGAGCTTAAACGATGAAATTAATTATAGCGTTAATCTCCGGGGTCTTATTTGGTGCTGGCTTGACCATTGCACAAATGGTTAATCCAGAAAAAGTACTTAATTTTTTAGATATAACCGGTCAATGGGATGCCAGTTTGGCCTTGGTGATGGCCAGTGCTTTAACCATTTTTGGCAGTGGCTATTTTTTACTGGTACGAACTAAAGACAAACCTTTGCTCGATAAAGAATTTATTGTCTCAAACAACAATAAAATAGATAAACCTTTAATCGTTGGTGCTACCATATTCGGCTTAGGCTGGGGCTTAATAGGAATTTGTCCTGGACCCGCTCTGGCTACTTTACTGACGGGTAACATCAAGTTTTTCGGATTTTTCATTGCAATGCTCATTGGCATGCAAGTCGCCCAAAAAATATCTAATACCATTGCTAACGAATAACATGAGAAGACAATGACCGATTATAGCCAATTAGAAGCCAATGCTGAAAAAGCAACCAAGCTATTAAAAACAATGAGCAACCAGCATAGATTAATGATTTTATGTGCATTACAGCAAGGTGAATTATCGGTCAGTCAATTAAACGAGTTATTCCCCATTGCTCAATCAACACTATCACAACATCTGGCTTGGTTACGCCGTGAAAGTTATGTAAAAACTCGTCGAGACGCGCAAACGATTTATTATGCCTTAGACAGTCAAGCCGTGATCGAAATTATTAGCGTTTTACATAAGCTATATTGTGACTAAGTAAAATAGATCTTCATTACTCGATTTTTACCAGACACTGCACGAACGTTGCCTTGGCTAAGCCTAACTCAAGGGGAACTATTCTGGCTTTTTAAGTCATATGAGGATCGTCATAAATAATGAGAATTCTTGTTCAATGGTTTTATGAGCTGTAGTCAAATTGGGATAATTTTATTGAAGATTTTTCGTCAAGAGTCGTGATAAAATCACAAAATACTTCACAAATCGCTATAAAATAATGGCAACTTTGTGGTAACAGTGAGCCTTAGCTGGTAATCAATGACCAATAAAAACAGGTCGCCGCTAAGGACTTCTTGGTGCGCTTAGTTGACGTTAGCTTCAAATTATTTGCCATATATTTTCTAATGAGTCATTCCTCTGATGTTACTTAGGCGTATCCATAATAAGCTGCTATGTTCCCCTCCCACAAAGAGTGTGTCACATCAGTAGACTTATTGACCTAACAGGTCATAGGGTTTATAATTTAATCAATTAAAAAAGAGGTGTGTTATGTTATCTCCTTCTGGAAATAAAAAGGTTGCAGAACTAAAGGTCTTTCTGAAAGAAAGTGAAGCTCTAGTACTACAAACCTTGAAAGATTTAGGGCTAACTTACGAAGAGTTTATTCTTCTTACAAATAACCCTAATAAAAATTCATACTTAAACTAGTATCAATTTCATCTAGTGCGCGAAGTATCTCTTTTAGACGCAGGTTGCAATTGTTAAGGTTACTCGTAAAAATTAGTAGGTTATTAATCCCCTCTTTAGGGCAAGCTACTATTTTCTCTTTCCAGTTAATTATAGACATACGTAATTTATCAGCCTTCATTATCAGATAGTCTTCTTCACATAAAGGTGTAGAATCCGTATTTTGGTATAAGGTGATGCTGTTGTAAAAGTTTTCTTGTGAAAAGTTGTTGTTGTTCATAAGTGTCTCTCCTTTAAAGTTATAAGTTAACCTTTAGGGAGGATAAAACGGGGGGAGTTGGAAAAGGTTCATACTTACTATAATAAGTACTTTTCAATCTTCTCTCTAGTTTACACCTCCTAAGGCGTTTATGATGTTTTTTACTATGTTCATTTTATTCTACTCTTTTGTTTATAATCCATGTACTTAGCTAAGTTACTGTACTACGGAATTAAAAATCAGATAGGATGATAGCAACCCATATTTAGTAAGTCAACTGTTATCTTAGAATAAACTACGTAACCCTATAAATTTAACAAGGTAATTCAAGAAATATTTTCAACAGTTGGCGGTATCGATACAAAAACTAATCCGGAACAACTTCAAAATTCCAGCCCCTAACGTCTGCAAAGTAGTAACTACTGCCCTTAGAGTAATCCGGTGTATGAATTTTTAGTTTTGCTTTAAAAAATATCCTAACGACAAGTTAGTGCGCAGAGCGGAAGTTAATCTCGAAAGTTTTGCCATATATTTTCTAATGAATGTTTATTTTATTGTTAGTGTATTCCTATACAGTAGGCTGTGATTCCTGTTTTCTAAAAGAAAGAGCTGATATTGCCTCCTTTTACACATCTAACAGTTGATTTGTTATTTTTAACTCATTGAACTACAGACAACAATCAAGTAATCTCACATTCTTATAAATTATTGACGATTAACTCCATCTTGTAGAAAGAAGGAATTTTTCCTCATAATAAAGCTGTTAGGCATTTAAGGATGAATCATGACTTCTGAGCATAAATTCCATTCATATGTGACCGTTGCTACTGTAATGGTTATGTATTTTATGATTGAGAATGTTGCTCCTTTTCTCAATGAGTTTGGTGTAGCTAAACCAATTGTAACTTTACTTTCAGCGGTTGGTATTTACAATTTATTTGCCAAAATATTATCAAGTCTAGCTCGAAATTGGCTGTGGCTTAAAAAGCATTTGTTAGGTGCAACTTTCCTTAACGGAACTTGGGTTGGTGAGTTTAAAGCCTCTAACAATGAAAAAATTATAACTGTTGAAGTCTTCGACCAAACTTTAAATCACCTTGTTATTCGTGGTGAAGCTTTTAAAGAGAACGGTGAGTCTTACGCCCAGTGGATTTCTAAGGCTACCTTTATTAATGAAGCTGATGGTGTTTTAACCTACACCTATACATGCGACAAAGATGATGATAAATCTACGTTTCAGGGGGTATGTGTTTTCAATTTTGAGAGAGAAGCGGCACACCTACCACCTACATATATCAAAGGGTACTCAACTGATGTTATAGACGGTGTTAGAACTAGCAATCGAGAAAAGAAAATAGGAGACAAGCTCCTGCCTTTACTAGAAGCATTCGAATTGGCAAAAAATGCCTAATAAACAAGGATAGGTTGCGCGCAGCCGCAACTTTATCCTGTTGTTGAACAAGCTCGGTCGATTAGCTGTACTCTTTATAGGAAATATATAAATACTGAGGTAGGTGGCTTTTAATGCCATGGTTGTTGGTGTTTTTTTAGGGCGAGTACCGCCACAATCGCAACATAACCCTTTGCAATTTTCGGTACAAAACCTGGTTGTTTTTACATCGCTAACCCTCAATTCATTCATATTGATGCTGGTGAATAAACAGCATTACGCACACAAATCCCTCTGTTAATACACATCCTTGTTTTATCTCGTTCCATCTAAGATGATTTTATTGGCAATGCGCATTAGGTAAAGCTCCATCGGTTGATGGCATTTGTCACAACACACCGGTTTTTTAATCACTGGCTGCAGCGGTGGCAAGTTAACGTTTAATTGCAGCTGCAAACGTTTTAATGTTGCTTTGGCATTGCCGTGTAAAAAACCATAATTACGCGCTCGCCTGAATCCTTTGGGCAAAACATGTTGTATTACTCGCCACAAAAACTTACAAGCATGCTCGGTGATGGTTTTAAACGTTTTACTCTTACTGTCTTTATACTGAAAACTGACCTCATCATTTTCAAGTGCGAGAATATTGTTTTCGCTAATCACGCCGCGATATAAATACCGAGCGAGGTAGGTTAAGGCTTCATTGCCTTTGCCGACATATTCGCAGTCAGCATTCCATTCGGTAGGCGTTTTGTTTGGTAGGTAGTACGAGGCATCTTTCATCATTGCTATAAACTTACCGCGAAAGACCTTTGCTAAGTTATCCGCAGTAAAAAGGTATTTACCTGTTTTGGTTAGCCAACACATTTTGTTTTTACTTAATCCTCCAGCGGGCACAATAAAATGCACGTGGGGATGAAAATCAAGCTGCCGAGAATGCGTATGTAATACCGCGACTAAGCCGTTGCATTCACCGAGTTTTTTATCGTTCTTAAAGAACGCATCCAGCGTTTCTTTTGCCGCAAGAAACATGGCCTGATACGCCCACTTTTGATGAGACCAAACAAAAGGGCGTAACTGTGCTGGTAAGGTAAAGGTGGCGAGGTAGTAATCGATCGGCAATAGTTTTTGTTGCTGCATCGCTAACCAATGACTGTTGCACTTATGTTGACACGATGGGCAATGACGATGACCGCAAGAGGGCAAAAGGGTTTTATCTTCATGGCAATCACCGCAGTGGTATAACATCGCTCCCGCAGCAGGTGTATGACAGGCTATAATTTGTTTAAGCGCGTAGTGGTGTTTGGCTTGTAACTTTTTACCGTAGCGCTGTTCAAACATAACGTGATATTTATTGGCAATGGTTGCTAAGTTAATCATGGTTTTGCTCCTGCCAATGAATACTCAACGTATTGATAATGCTATTAAGCATTATCGCACTGTTGTGTTTGGCTTCTTGGGTCATGCGGGTATACCTGGCGGTAGTGATTGGACTTGCGTGACCCAGGAACACTTGAATAGCACGTAAACTCAAACCGTGCTCAAACAGGTGTGTCGCAATGGAATGACGCAGGGTATGGACATGAACATTCTTACTAATACCGCAGTCTTTCGCGACAATTTTAATCGTTTTTTGTACGCCCCCCTTGTCCATCAGCCAAGGTTTAATGGCGTTATTCTTAGGGTCCACCCTGCCAGGAAACAGTAAACTTGGATGGCGGTGAGTTTGCCAATAGCGTCGTAAGGCCAATAAGGTTGTTTGCGGTAAAGGCACTAGTCGGTCACGTTTAGATTTAGTATTACGTACATGCACCTGCATTAATTCACTGTCGATATCGGCAATGGTCAAGTTGAGCGATTCACTTAAGCGTAAACCTAAGCTGTAGGTAGTGAGATAAAACACCTGATAGCGAAATTTACGGAAAATAGCAGACACCCCTCTCAATGGAAATAAATAGTCACCTCAACTATGCTTATTTAATCAGCAAATAAACTAGTGGAGGTTACTATGGCAACGGCAAGAAAACAGCAAGTCAGTTTAATTGATACGCCTTATTATCACTGTATTTCCCGTTGTGTTCGTCGTGCTTTTTTATGTGGCGAAGATAAAGTCACAGGACAAAGCTTTGAGCATAGGCGCGGTTGGGTTGAAGAAAAATTATTAGCGTTAAGCCAAACGTTTGCTATTGAGGTATGTGCTTATGCGGTAATGAGTAATCATACCCATATTGTGTTGTGTGTTGATGTTGAACAAGCCAAAACATGGTCACTGCATGAAGTTGTTACCCGTTGGCATCAATTATTTAAAGGAACACTCGTTACCCAACAATACCTACGTGGCGATAAACTGATTAAACCACTGCAACAAATATTGGCAGAAACCGCACAAGTGTATCGAGCACGGTTAACCGACATTAGTTGGTTTATGCGAATTCTAAATGAAAGCATTGCCATACAAGCCAATAAAGAAGATAAATGCACAGGTAGGTTCTGGGAAGGGCGTTTTAAATCTCAAGCCTTATTAGATGAAGCCGCCGTTATTGCTTGCATGGCGTATGTTGATTTAAATCCAATAAGAGCCAAAATAGCAGAAACCCCTGAGAGCTCGAATCACACCAGTATTCAACAGCGTATAAGAGCCGCTAAAAAAGCAGAACAACCCACCTTACTTTGCCCCTTTGTCGGTAACCCCCGACAAAATTCGCCTGAAGGCTTAGCGTTTGAGCTAAAAGATTATATTGAGTTGGTAGACTTAACCGGTCGTTGCATTAGAGAAGATAAACGAGGTTATATTGATAATAATTTGCCCAGCATATTAACGCGATTAAACATAAGTTCAGAAAACTGGTTAATATTAACCACACAATTTAGAAAGGTATTTCATGGCGCGGTAGGCAAGCCTGAAGCCTTAACTGAATTTTGCCAACATCAACACCTTAAAAAACGTGCCTCTGTATCTGTTTGTCACAAGCTATTCGCTTAGCGACCACTTCATAACAAATTATCCTGTTAATTGAGTATTAAAGCTTAAACACGCCTGAAATTAACCAAAGTTGATATTTCTTATAACTGCCAAATCATTCATTTTATTTTACCTAAAAAAGCCAAGTGTCAGGTAGATTTAATGATAAAAAAATAACGGGTTTGTGATAGCCTATGGTGATTATTTAGAGAGGGGTGTCTTCTGTTTTTAGAAACAATATGTTTCACAATTAGTTTTTACTGCAAAATTTCAGCATCTAGGAATTAGGCAATGCTTTAAAAGCATAAGTTCAAAATGCTAGTTGTCAAAGTTAATTTTATAACGAAAGCGGGAAGAAATCTTCCCGCTTATTTTCTTAGTATTAACGACACCAATTATTGCTGTGTAGAATCAACTGTCTGACCATCATCCACTGCGTCAGGCCCCTTACGGTTGTGTGGTACGGAAATCGAAATAGTACCAGTACATGACTCGAACCCATCATCCGCTATAAATGCGACTGAATAAACACGACCATTCAAATTACCGGCACGCTCACCGCGTATAAGAACAGAATCTCTCACCGTATCTTGTTGTATGATAGCATCTGGACTGGTGTCGCCATCACCAGTTCCATTTATAGGCTCATCCTGAGTCACACCTGTAATTCTCAAAGTCACGGTGTTGTACAAATCGTGGCCATCCACCACCCCCTCTATTGTAATAAGAGATAGTTTGTGTTTAGGCGGCCACAAGGTGAGGATATTCGGACGCGCCAGATCACAGCTAGGAGGATCATTGACGTTGACCACATTAATAACGACATCGTTTGTATGTGATTTGGGATTAATAGGATCGTCATCAGTGACGGTGAGTAAGAAGGTCAACGTTTCACCACCTAGCATCACTGGAGGGGCAGAAAACTTAGGTGTTGCTGAAGTATAATCATCCAATATGACACTGGTTCCACCTGGTTGTGACCACAGGTAGCTAATATCATCTCCATCAGGATCATAGCTGGCAATACCATTCAGTGTGACTTCACTGCCTTCATTTTTGGTTTGGTCGACTCCTGCATTAGCTATAGGCGCAGTATTCATGACAATGGTAACAAGTATTCTATCAGCGACACTGGAGTCACTTCCAAACGAAGGAAGACTAGTTTCCTTCCCGTCATCAACCGCCAATTGAAATAGTAACGTCTGCCCGGAAGGGCTAGGTGCAATGAACGTCGGTTTTGATGGGTCTGATAAGTTTAAAGTTACAGGCGTACCTGTCAATTGCGTCCACGTATAATTAATAGCATCACCCTCGTCATCGTAACTGTTCATACCATTCAGTGTTGCTAAAGCACCTTCCTTGATAGAAGAGTTATCACCAGCATCAGCGTTGGGCGGCGTATTGGTATTGGACACAGTAACATCGACAAAATCCACCGAACTCAATCCGCTCGTGTCGGTAGTCCTCAGCTTGAAAGTTAGTATCTCGGTGCTGACCACATACGGGGACATAAATTGCGTTTGAACAGTTGTAGCTGAACTAAGCGTAACAATCGGTCCTGCAATCTGCGCCCATAGATATGAGAGTGGATCGCCATCAGGATCACTGCTCAATGAGCCATCAAGAAACACCGCGATTCCTTCCCCAACCGATTGATCAGCTCCTGCATCGGCAGTCGGTGCGGCGCCGGTGATTATGATAGGTATTGAAGCCCTACGTAAACAACTATTGACGGTATTAAAGTTGCACAAGCTAGAATACACAGTGCGCACTTCGATAGTATGACCACCAGGCGGTGTCACGATGGGAATTGTGACATTTCGGTTAATACTGAAGCTTCTATAAAACCCCGTAAAACCTGGCCTGGCAAAAAAATTGGTGCCACTACTCAAAATAGTTGAGCCATCCAGTCTGATTTGCCAACCTGTAGTTGTACTATGGTTATGTCCAATGGTATAACGGAACTGCACGTTAACTATGCTCCCCGCCGGCGTTGTATTGGGAGTTACCCCTAGCCCTATAATACTTTGATTTGAGTTTGCATAACTAACACTGATAAAGGCAAGAAGTAAAAATCCGAATAGAGGGAGAATTAATCGCATCCTCATTTTGTAGAAAGAAGTTGAAGAGTTATTACTTATCATATGTTTCTCACTATGTGTTTTTTAGTCGATGATGAGGTATCGCAGTTCAACGGGAACCAACATACCGCAATAAATTAACTAACTGTTTAATGAACTGAAAGAAGGATCTATAAATTTACTCGATACCAAGTAAGACAACAAATTCAGTTGTTTTTTGTGCGGCCATTACTTCATCGCCTCCCTCACACGCCGCTTTAATTTCATTGTTAATGGCAACCGCCTGATCACGAGTTGCGACATCAATACCTTCTGTATTAGCAAGGTATTCATCGAAGGCTGCGGGAGCTACATCACACTGCTTTATTGCAACTTCTTCTTCATCACTCCCCAGTGCGGTAAAGGACAGGGGCAAGATCAACATAATTACAGCTAGCACTTTACTTTTTATGGCCTTTTTCATTATGATTTCTCCATTTGCTTATATTGAAAATGTACTCAGGAATTAATATCTTTCTGCTTTATTAACATTAACGGCCTAAAAATAACGAATTAAACTTTAAACCTATCTCAACATTAAACGGGATTACAATAACCCCACGAAAAAAGACTTAACTAACACTTACATATGTGGTCTAGAAATAAATGAAGCATATATCAGACCAAAGCAAATATTGACTACTTTTCAACCAGTTGTTTTTTAAATTAATTATAAAACTACCTATCTGTAAAAGAATCTGACACTAGTTAAACAGGGAGAAACAGTTATATTTTATTTGAGAAAATAGATAGCAATAAAAATAACTATACTATTTAACTATTTAACTATTTAACTATTTAACTATTTGCTATGGAGTCGTTAATTTGGCCGGCTTATATTTTAAAAATAAATTTTAAAAAACATTAAACTGTAAAAAAAACGGACACTGGTTCGACAGGTAAAAGCAGTTATATTTGATTTGGGAAAATCGTTCGTAGGAAAAATAAACTTATATTTTTTAATTATGTGTTCGAAATTTTTAATAGATAGCAAAATTAGGAGATGACTGAAACCTTATAGAAGGAGTGAATATAATAGCCAGATAAAAACAGTTGGTACCTATAAGCTTTGAGCTAACTTATGTGGTTTTGTTTTGATATAAAGACTTAAATTATCAAAGGTTTAATTATTATAATAAACCTCCTGTTTTTAATTGAGAAGGCACCATTTAGGTAACACTACAATAATCATTCTATCTCAGTTTTGGGGGCGTTAGCGCCATAGAGTATATATCTTAATGTCAGCTATCCCTGAAGATAGCTGACATAAAAATAGACTTGTTCGCTCTAATAATTAGGACGGCTTTGTGGTAGTTACCGCCCTTAGCATCTAATTTTAAAAAATTAGTAAATTTTAAAGGAAGTAGCCCTTTTGTTAAGGGCTACTTGGTGGTAAAAGTGATCATTAGAAGTTAATTTCATTTGCGGATTGATAAACTCAAACATAATGCGCAGTCACAAATCATTGTAAATTAATTGTTAAATTTTCTTATCACATGACGCATTTCTCATTATTTGTGACGATCCACACATAGCCCAGTGCTAGTCTAGGAAAAGTTAACAGCATAGCCATTAGAGTTAATACTCAGTACGTGCTATTAAAAGTGCTATAATAGGTCATACCAGTTAAACCTACATTAGCTTAAGGCTTATTATGCATTTCCTTTCCCGTCGTCTTGTTATGCCCAATGATTTAAATTACGCCAACTCTTTATTTGGCGGTCGTGCCCTTGAATGGATTGATGAAGAGGCCGCTATTTATGCTATCTGTCAATTAGAAACTAATTGTCTAGTGACCAAGCATATTGGTGCAATTAGTTTTGAGTCTGCCGCTATGCAGGGTGATGTGGTTGAGTTTGGCTTAGAGACTAAGAAGGTCGGCCGTACTTCTATTACTGTCACTTGTTTGGTGCGTAATAAAGCCACTAAAAAAACCATTTGTTTGGCTGATGATATTGTTTTTGTACAAGTTGATCCGAAAACACGTTTACCTATTCCTCACGGTAAAACGCTGGAACTATTAGAGCAGCAAACAAAAATAGAAATTAATACCCTTAATATGTAGCATTAGCTGACACATCTCTATTGCTAAGCCCTCAGTCTTGCTAAGTAAGGTGCTTAGCAATACACTAGCCTTATTGTTTACTTTATTATGTCCTGAAATCCTATGTCCTCAGATCGCTTTGGCACCAGTGCCAACTACAAACAACAAGAAAAAGGTTATCGTGACCGAGCATTAAAATTGTTTCCTTGGGTATGCGGTCGTTGTGCGCGCGCTTTTGAATTCTCTAACTTAAAAGAATTAACCGTACATCATGTCGACCACGATCATAGCAACAATCCTAATGACGGTAGCAACTGGGAATTATTATGCATCTATTGCCATGATAACGAACATGATAAATATACTGATCAAGCTAGGTATCAAAGGGAAGTTAAAGCGGGCGATACCAATCAAGATACTGCCACCTATAATCCCTTCGCCGATTTAAAGTCTATGTTGAAGAAGTAGCACACTAGTTCAACATGGCTTTTTAGCTAAGGTACTGTTCATAGCCTGAAATGCCAAAAAAACGAATAGATTTATGCTGTTTGATTTTTTTGGCAATCAACAAGTCACCACAATAAATTTTTACTACTTGTTTATCGCCATTGCTGTCAGTTTCATAATCATGTTTACTGTTGAGTCTAAGGTTATCAAACTCAGTTTTCATAATCAGTTTCATCGCAAGTATTCACCTTAATAAGAGAAACAAAGAGTGATGCACAGCGTTAAAGGTTATTGATATCCTTTTGCACTTGGTAGCCTTCGTCGGTTACTATTTTTTCAAGAACTTGTACTCGTTCATTAAGCGCGTGTATTTCTTTTTTTAACTCATCATTCTTGTCGTCAGTATTGTCATTGTGAGCAAAGGTTTTGGCTTTGAATTCAAGATGTTTGTTATACATCTTATATAAAATACCACAGACCACACAGACAATAACGACTACCATAGTTGTACCACTCATAATCACTTCCTTCTTTATTTATTATTGTTAATGGCTGACATATTTGTCAGCCGTTATCTTTTTCATCTTAGCAAGTTAATGCTTTACTTGCTCTTGCGCCGATAGCGCTTGCTGATGTTTATGATAAAACGCTAGCACCGCAAAAAGTACTAGGATAAAAGGAATGCTAGTTATCACCACCCAATGCCAGCCAGCATTAAATAGGACCCAGCCCGCTAATAGCGAAGCCGCCGCTTGAAAACCAAATAAAATAAAGTCATTGGTTGCTTGTACCTTATGACGTTCGCTGGCGTGATAACTTTGTGGCAATAAAGAGGTACCGGTTAAAAATAAGAAATTCCACCCAATGCCGAGTAAAATTAGTGCCCACCAATAATGCATCACCTCCTGGCCTGACAAGGCTATAAAGGCGACTATGGCATAAATTAATATACCGATAAACATAAGGCCTTTTAACTGCAGGTGTTTGATTAACCAAGGGGTAAACAATGACGGTAGGTACATGGCGGCAATATGGCTTTGAATCACCCATTTTGTCTCTTGTAAGCTGTGTTCTTGCATATGATGCATGCTTATAGGTGTGGCAGTCATTAAATAACTCATCAGGGCAAAGCCGATAGTCGCGGTACAAATGGCAATTAAAAAAATGGGTTGCTTGGTGATTACCTTTAACGGCCTGGCATCACCCACTATTTCATCTTCATTCACTGGCGGGTTTTTGAAGCCTATCATCATCAGCATTGCGCAAAGGATAAGGATGGCCAGTAATAAAAAAGAGCCAGCATAACCATATGGAGAGCTTAATAAATCTTTACCAACTAATGCCACCTCAGGGCCTAAAAAGGCAGCGAAGACGCCGCTGAGCATTAATATCGATAATATTTTAGGCACATCGTCAGCATGCAAACTACTTTCAATCGCGGCAAAACGTAGCTGTTGAGTGAAGGCACCACCAACGCCAATTAATAAGCTAGCAAAACAAAACAGCTGAAACAGGGCGGTTATAGCAGCAAACATGGCAATAATTGCCGCCATTAAAGAGCAGCTTAAACCGGTATATACGGCAAACTTTCGACCTTTATTTTTAGCTAACATAGCCGCAGGAATAGAGCCTGCGGCAACACCGAGAATCATTAAGGTTAATGGCAGTGTCGCCAACGAAGGATCGCTGGCCATTTTACTCGATAAAATACCACCAATAAAAACGATAATTGACGACGCTGACATCACTAAGGGTTGAGAGACAAATAACAACCAGATGTTTCTCGGTAGGGTAAATATTCGAGAAAGTATCAAGGCCGTTAACAACAAAAACGCGATAGTAATAAGGATATTCGTTGGCATGTTCTTATCCGTTTAATGTAGGTCCGTTCAATTTGAGTTCAGCTTAAGTTGATATTAGTTTAGTGTAAATCAGCCTAACCAGATTGCAGGGCAAGCAGGGCTTTTATGTCGATTACTTCGCTATAACGAATCATAGTTTCTTGGTGTTGCTTTCTTGCTAATACCGCCATTCTATCGGCTAATTCATTACCCTCTATATTGGCATGGGCTTTAACATGGCGAATAGTGATTTTAGTGTGCATGGTTTTATAGAGCGCATAACATTGTTGTACCAGCGCTAAATTTTTGACTTCTTCGCCTTTACCGCGAGTCCAGCCTTTTGCTTGCCAGCCTTTTGCCCACTTAGTGATACAGTCAATTGAATACTTTGAATCAGAGAGGATACAAATGCTTTGCTCTTTATCTTTATCAATAAAGTGCTGTGCTAATTGAAAGGAAGAAAGTAAGCCATTTAACTCGGCAGTATTATTGGTGCCGTTTTTTTCATACAAGCCATAATATAACGAGGTTACTTTACCTTGTTCATAAACGGCAATGCCGGTGCCTGATTTACCTGGATTAGGTGAGCAGGCACCATCACAATAAATTTCAATATCGCTGGGACCATTAGGGCTGACAGTCGCTGTTTTAGCGCGAGTACCTTTGCTGCTACTGGCTTTACGGCTAGAGTTAGGTGCTGTACTGGCAGTCCCTTTGTTATTTAAGGAACGCTGCATTAACGCTTTGGTATAAGTTGCAGCAAATGCTTGCTCCGCGGCACCTTTCGATTCAAAGCCCATATATTGTGCATCTGAGCGACCAGCAGTATGTTGCTGTACTTCAGGCCAAGTAGTGAAAATGCCGGTTTTTGCACCTTTCCAGATAACGTAGAATTTTTTACTCATAAATGATTAGCTAATTTTTATAAAGGATAAAGACAATATTGGTTAGCATTATCATCAAAAAATCAATTCTTTGCTACTAAAAGTAGAGGGAAGTGGCAATAAATTAACAGCAGAAAAGTAAGTATATCTTTCATTGAGTATAAAATTATGGCTCTGTTCCATAATACTGTTGTCTACATTGTAACTAGATGATTTTATGGCGAGTATTGCTGAAGTGATAAAAGCGAGCATCACAAGCATGGATGCTTGTGTAGAGCCCCATGGACGGGTTTACGCGTCTCGCTTGTTTACTCAGCAATACTAAACTACAACAGAGCCAAATTATACTGACTAACGTGGCGGCTTGCTAATTTAACGGTTAAAAGAAACCGAGTGAATTAACATCATAACTTACCAATAAGTTCTTGGTTTGTTGATAATGCTCTAAGGCCATTTTATGGGTTTCACGACCAATACCTGATTTTTTATAACCACCAAAGGCTGCATGTGCAGGATATAGATGATAACAGTTGATCCAAACACGACCGGCTTGGATTTTACGACCCATGCGATAAGCCAGGTTGGTATCTCGAGTCCAGACACCTGCACCTAAACCAAACTCAGAGCTGTTGGCAATTTCAATGGCCTCTGCTTCATCTTTAAAGGTGGTTACCGAAATAACCGGGCCAAAAATTTCTTCTTGGAAAACACGCATATCATTTGTGCCTTTCAATAAGGTGGGTTGAATATAAAAACCCTGGTCTAAGTCAGTTGAAACCTGTTCAACATTACCACCCATTAATAATTGCGCACCTTCTTGTTTACCAATTTCAATGTAAGATAAAATTTTATCAAATTGCTCTTTTGACGCTTGCGCGCCGACCATGGTTTCAGTGTCTAGTGGATTACCGCGTTTAATGGCTTTAGTACGTTCAATCACCATTTCAATAAATTTAGGGTAAACCTCTTCTTGTACTAAAAGGCGGGAAGGGCTACTACATACTTCACCTTGGTTAAAATAAGCCAGTACGGCACCTTCTACACACTTACTTAAATAGGCATCTTCATGATTTAAAATATCGTTAAAGAATATATTGGCTGACTTACCACCCAGCTCTACCGTTGAAGGAATAATGTTTTCTGCCGCGCACTTTAAAATATGTGAGCCAACCGGGGTAGAGCCAGTAAAGGCAATTTTAGCAATACGTTTACTGCTTGCTAAGGCTTGTCCCGCCTCACCGCCATAACCATTGACAATATTGAGTACCCCAGGTGGTAATAAGTCTTCAATCAGTTCCATTAATACCAAGATAGAAGCCGGCGTCTGTTCAGCCGGTTTTAGCACAATACAGTTACCAGCCGCTAAGGCTGGTGCAAGTTTCCAAGCAGCCATGAGAATGGGGAAGTTCCACGGAATAATTTGCCCAACAACCCCTAATGGTTCATGAAAATGGTAGGAAACGGTATGTTCATCAATTTCACCGACAGAGCCTTCTTGGGCCCGCAAACAACCGGCAAAGTAGCGAAAGTGATCAACGGCTAATGGAATATCAGCCGCTAATGTTTCTCTTATTGGTTTACCGTTATCCCAGGTTTCGGCCACGGCGAGTAATTCTAAGTTGTGTTCGAGGCGGTCAGCAATTTTTAATAGCGTGTTTGAGCGATCAGTCACCGATGTTGTGCCCCAGGCATCTTTTGCTTTATGTGCCGCGTCAAGCGCAAGTTCAATATCAAGGTGATCAGATTGTGGGATTTGGCAAATAATTTGACCATTTACCGGACTAATATTATCAAAGTATTTACCATTTTGTGGTTCAACCCATTGGCCACCAATAAAGTTTTGGTAGCGTGACTTGAAGTTCATTATGGCGTTTTCTGCACCGGGTTTTGCATAAATCATAATATTTCCTCTGAAGTGTAATCTCTTATTTAGCTGGTTATTATGGTTGTGTTTTTGACTAAGTTTATTTACCTTAGTCAATAAGCAATTGCTTAACTGTGCTGTAAATTCAGAAAACTTGCCTACTAGTTCAAATTAGCGGATAAACTTTTATGATCAGACAAGCTATAGATAGTGTCAGAAACCCACTTAAGGTACTGGTTGAAAATAAAATCAGCTTTGCTGGGCCTGAATCGGAATTAAGTATTTATGATACTTATCAACAGGCTACAAAAGTTAAACTAATGTCTGATCAACTACTTTTTTGTGCCATGGTGACAGGTAAAAAAGTGATGCATAGTATGCAAGATAACTTTCATGGTGAGTTTTTGCCCCATGAATCCTTTATTATGGCGCCGGGCAGTTCAGTAGAAATTGATTTTCCCGTAGCACAACTTGCTCAGCCGACAAGGTGTTTAGCCATTGAAATATCAAGTGATAGGGTGCAGCAAGTTTCGGCCATGTTAAACCAGCAGCAACCGCTTAATAAAGTCTTTGGTCATTGGCACTATGATAATAAACTGGTGCATACCCATCATAATAGTGCCACACAAAGCGTATTAAACCGTATAGTGCACATCTATACGGAAAACCACCCAGAGCGCAGTGCCATGGTTGCTTTAGCGGTATCGGAGTTAACCATTCGGTTATTACATCAACAAACCCGTGAATTTATTTTGGCATTTTCACAGCAAGAGCCCGATAACAACGGCTTAAATGCCGCGGTAAACCATATTGAATTACACTTACATGAACACCTCAATATTGATGATTTAGCGCGGCTTGCTTGCATGAGTAGGACGAAGTTTTTTCAGGCGTTTAAATTGCATCTAGGCTGCAGTCCGATGGTTTATCAAAGCCAACGTCGCTTAAAAAAAGCCGCTACTCTGTTGAAAAAAGGTCAGCGGATAACTCAAACATGTTTTGCTTTAGGTTTTAGTAATACCAGTCACTTTAGCCGATGTTTCAAAAAGTTCTACGGTATCAGTCCTCGACAGTACAAAGAACGGCATTTAAGTGGTTTGCTATAGCTTGTTTGAACTAAATTGTCAGTATGGCTAGCCACCTGGGCTAAAAACTTGTTAAAATTAGCGCATTATTATTAGCTAGATTAGGATTTTCATGGCGATTAACTGGTTTCCAGGCCACATGCATAAAGCACAAAAAGAAATAAAAGAGATATTACCGCAAATAGATGTGGTAATTGAAGTGTGTGATGCGCGTTTACCCTTTAGTAGTGAAAACCCTATGATCACTGAGATCCGAGGTGATAAACCACTGATAAAGATCCTTAATAAAAGTGATTTAGCCGATCCGGCAATCACCAAAATTTGGTTAGATTATTTAGAATCTCAGCATAATGTAAAAGCGATTGCGTTAACCACGGAACAGCCGAGTGTAGCAAAAAACCTGGTCAAATTAATTCGAAAAATGGTGCCGAATAAAAATCAAGAAGGTAAACAAATTAACGCCATGATAATGGGTATACCCAATGTTGGTAAATCCACATTACTCAATACCTTAGTAGGTAAAGCAAAAGCTAAAGTGGGTAATGAACCAGCAGTAACTAAAGGTCAGCAGCGTATTCGTCTTGAAGAAGGTTTATACCTTTTCGATACACCTGGCATGTTATGGCCTAAAATTTACAATGAAAATTCGGGCTATCGTTTAGCGGTATCGGGTGCGGTGAAAGATACTGCCTTTGAACATGACGATATTGCCTACTTTGCCGCAGAGTACTTACTGAAAAATTATCCTCAACGGCTAATGGATCGCTATAAGCTTGACGAATTACCTGAGCATGAAGAAGACCTCATTGAAGCCATTGGCAGAATACGCGGTTGTGTTAAAAGTGGTGGTCGGGTGGATTTATATAAAGCGTCGGTCATTCTGATCAATGAAATTCGTGATAAAACCCTAGGGCCTATTTCTTTTGAGTTACCAGATATGGTAGTGGCAGAGAATCTGCACTTTGCCGAATTAGAAGAGAAACGCATTGCGGCGCGAGAAGCTAAAAAAACGGCTCGTGGTCGTGGTCGTAAAAACAAACGTTAATATTTTTATTTATAATATTTTGATTTATAAGGTTTTGATATGAGCGAAGAAATACTTTTTACCCTACATCCACAGTTGGCAAAAGATGGTATTGAGTTGGCCGATTTTCCTTTGTCTAAGTTGCTACTGTGTAATGATAGTGCTTACCCTTGGTTTATTTTAGTGCCAAAAGTAGCTGATATCAGTGAAGTGTACCAACTAGATTGGCAACAGCAGCAACAATTACTCAATGAGTCGAGTTTGCTCAGTGAGTTACTTATGCAAGTATTTAGCGGCGATAAAATGAATGTGGCAGCGCTCGGTAATGTGGTTGAGCAACTGCATGTCCATCATGTGGTACGCTTTAAAGACGATGCTCAATGGCCAAAACCGATTTGGGGGCAACAAGCATTAACGCCTTATTCCGATGAAGAATTAGCGGCATTAAAAGATAAGTTATTACCACAGTTAGCGGTGATTTTTGCGGAGAAGTAGTTTTACCGGTAAGTCACTTTATTAGATAAGTCATTCTTTTGAGTAGTAAATGTTATTTGTATTCATTAAAACCTCAATAGGCTCAGCGCCTATTGAGGTTTTTTATTAGCAGAAATCCAAACACTCCCCCCTGAATTAACTCGAGAGGTTAATCACTGATAACATCCATGTACTTAAAGCACAGATGTCATGAATGCCAGCTAGGCAGCATTGGATGTTTTAGTGATAGGGGTAACATTATCGGCTTTACCTTGAGTCACCTGTGCTAAGGCTTGCGATAAATCAGCAATAAGATCGTCGACATGTTCTAAGCCAACTGAAATTCTGATTAAGCTATCGCTAATACCAGCCTCTGCTCGCTCTTCTGGTGTGTAAGGTGAGTGGGTCATGGACGCTGGGTGTTGAATCAATGACTCGGCATCACCTAAACTCACCGCAATGGAGAAAAGCTCCATGGCATCAATAAAGGTTGTGCCACCGGTGAGGTCGGTATTTAATTCAAAAGCAATGACACCACCAGCGGCTTTCATTTGTTTACCAATGAACTTGTACCCTGAGTGGCTTTTAAGACCTGGGTAATAAACTTCTTTCACCATTGGGTGTTGTTCTAAAAACTCAGCGACGGTTTGAGCATTACTGCAATGTCTATCCATGCGAATAGGTAATGTTTTCAGACCTCGGATGATCAACCAAGCATCATGAGGACTGATTGTTGCGCCTATATCTTTCAACGTGGTCATTTTTATTTCGTTAATCATCTCAAAACTAGCACATACTATACCCGCAACAACATCGCCATGACCATTAAGGTATTTAGTGGCGCTATGGACAACAATATCGGCGCCAAATTTTGCTGGCTGCTGTAATACTGGGGTAAGGAAGGTGTTATCTACGATTGACAATAATTTATACTCTTTGGCAATGGCGCAGATTTTTTCTAAATCTAAGACGACTAAGTTGGGGTTAATGGGCGTTTCAAGAAAGATCAACTTGGTATTTTCTTTAATGGCCGCTTTGATATTTTCCGGCTCGGTCATATCGACAAAAGTCACTTCAATGTTGAATTTTTTTAGCATATGACTCATTAAGGCAAAAGAACAACCATAAACCGCTTTTGATGAAATCATATGATCGCCAGCTTGCAAGTTGGTCAATAAGGCCGCAGAAACTGCCGCCATACCCGTTGCGGTTGCAGCAGCATCTTCCATGCATTCCATGGCAGCAACACGTTGCTCTAATTGACGGGTGGTAGGGTTGCCTAAACGGGTGTAGATATAACCATCGCTTTCACCCGAAAATCGATCGCCACCTTGCTTAGCATTATCAAAAATAAAGGTTGAAGTTTGATATAACGGCGTGGCAAGTGAGCCAAATTGTGTATCATCTATTCTACCCGCATGAATGGCTTTAGTTTCTATATTGCTGCTCTTAAACTTGGTCATAGCTTCTCTTCCTAAATAAGGTGTAATTATTATTATTTTGTTTTGTTTGTCTGGTCTTGTTTTATTCTCTTTCAAGGTGAGCAGGGTCAATACAGGTTTGCGATGTAAGCGGAGTGAATGGTTCACCGTTATAACGCTAACCTAGTCTTGCTCAATGGCATCTAATACTCGTTTACTCTTGCCATTAGCCTTGCAACTATACTGCCAACAAATAAAGTCTTTATTTTTCAATGAGATAGATTTATCGCAAGGGTAAATAGGTTTTATTTGTAATATTATCATTACAAATAAACTTATTTTTAACGACAATTTTGGTAAATTATTGCTTCAGGCCTTTATTACTGCAGTCATTATGATTTGTACTATTTTTATTACTGTGTCATATTTATAGTACGATCTATTTATTAACATGTCTTTTTATGCGTATTGTTATTGAATCAAGCGACAGAATTGGTATTTCACAAGAAATATTAGCGGTGTTCGCCCAACAAGCTTGGAATTTAAAAGCGGTAGAAATCACCAGCTGTTTTACCTATCTTTATCTTGAGTATGATGGACTAAGTTTGGCGCAAATTAAGCGTTGTTTAGCTCATGTCGCGGGAGTGATAAGTGTCGAGTTAATTAACTTGCTACCTAGCGAGCAGCGAGCCAATCACTTACAAGCATTATTAGACAAAATGCCAGAGCCTATCATTGATGTTGATAGTCAGGGGCTTATTTTAGCGATGAATAAGGCCAGCCATAAACTTATGCCACCAGCCACGGGCGTTAAGCCTGATTTTATGGCTACGGATTACTTAGGCAAACCTATTAACACCTATATAGAGCAAATTAGTAGCGCCATGCTGACGAATACCGCAACGAGCCAGGCCATTACCATTCAAGGAAAAGCCTACATTCTTGATATAAGCCCAGTGTTATCGAATTCCGCCACGAACTCGACAGCTAATAAAGGCAAAGAAATCAACGGCTCGGTCTTACTGCTGCGCTCTATGAATACCGTAGGACGACAAATATCGTTAATGCAAAGCCATCAAGAGCACAGTTTTGATAATATTATTGGTCAATCAAAAAGTATCCGTTTAATTAAGGCCCAAGGAGAGCGCTTTGCTGCCTTAGATTTACCGGTATTAATCAGCGGTGAAACAGGTACTGGCAAGGAATTAATTGCTCGGGCTTTACATCAGGCGAGTTCAAGAGCTAAAGCGCCGTTTTTAGCGATTAATTGTTCGGCATTACCGGAACATTTATTAGAAAGTGAACTGTTTGGTTATGAAAGTGGTGCCTTTACTGGCGCACAAAAAGGCGGTAAACCAGGCTTAGTTGAGTTGGCGGAAGGCGGCTGTTTATTTTTAGATGAAATTGCTGAAATGTCACCCTATTTACAAGCTAAGCTATTACGTTTTTTACAAGATTTGACTTATCGCCGTGTGGGCGGGACAAAGGAGTTGATCGCCAATATTCGTATTATCAGTGCTACTCACCAAAATTTAGCCAAGTTGATTAGCCAAAAAACCTTTCGAGAAGATCTCTATTATCGGTTAAATGTACTCAGTATTGAGCTGCCCCCCCTGCGAGATCGCATTGCTGATATGAGCTTATTAGCCAACTTATTTATTGACAATGCCGCCAAACAAGTCAGCCATAGTCAACCAAGCAAGCGTGCTAAACCTAAACTTACCGCTTCGGCACTGGCCTTATTACAGAGCTTTGCTTGGCCAGGTAATATCAGGCAATTGCAAAATGTTTTATTTAGCGTGGTAGCCTTAAGTAATGGTGGTGATATTTGTGTTGAGGAATTGTTACCTGTACTCAAAAAACATGCAGGTCATAGTCATGCAGGTAATAGGGAACAAGGCGGTGAGCTAGCTATGGAAGATGTTAAAGATTGGTCAAGTGCACAAGCAGATTTTGAAGCTAAATTACTCGGGCATTTTTACCCCTTATTTCCAACGACGCGTAAACTAGCAGAGCGTTTAAAAGTATCACACAATAAAATTGCGATGAAGTTAAGGCAGCATGATATTCGATGAGCGCTGAGCGAGCTTGATAAACCGTCAGCCCGGTACTTGTTATTTAAACCGTAACTACCCCTTTAAGTAGAGACATCCCTGTAGTAAATATAAGTAGTAAATATAAATGGCAAATAAAAGTGACCAATAAAAAATTACAGCATTTCTACATTGCTCAAGAGCAATCCATTTACTTACTCAGTCATAAAGACGCGACTAAGTTAAAACAATGGGTGGAACTTTGCCAGCAGCAATTAAAACAACTCGGCTTTGAGGACGTTGCTCTGTTAGGTAAAGGGGCGTATGGCTTTGTTTTTTCGGCTATTAAGCGTAAAGGCTCTGTTGAGCAAACACAGCCGGTTGTCTTTAAATTCTCGCGCATTAATTTGCCTCAACATGTGCAAGACCGTTTAGCTGAAGAAGCCGATATTCAAGGTCAACTTAAACACCCACAAATCCCTCATGTGATTGACTACCAAAAAATTAAACGCCAATCTATTTTGCAGATGACTCGGGCCCCAGGCATAGATTTAGAACAATTATCTTTACAAGTTGGCCCTTTATCGCCTGAGTTGGTGGTTAGTATTGCCTTACAATTGGCTGATATATTGCTGTATTTACGGGCAGAAAATAATCATAGGCAGTTAAAACCCATTGTTCATGGCGATATCAAGCCTTCTAACTTGGTTTATGATGAAAATACCGGCAAGGTACAACTCATTGATTGGGGCTCATCAGTGAGTGCACAACTTGATTGTCATCAGCAAAGTACTAGCACTAACGTGATGGAACTGATGAGCAGTGATTTACAACATAGTAACGCCCGTTTAGGCGATGTCTATTTTATTGGGCCAGAGCAACTTAATGGTGGATTATCTAGCCCTCGTTTTGATGAGCAAGGCTTAGCGGCAACCTTGTATGCACTAGCGTCAGGGCAATCATGCCGATATGGTATCAAAGTGATACCGCCAAATGCCTTAGGTTTACCTAAGTTATTGGCGCAAGTGTTAACGGGTATGTTAAGTGACGATAAAAAGCTGCGCAACCAAGCAGGGGATTACTTTTTTAATAACCTCAACTACCTCAAACAAGTTGTCTTGGCAGATAAACCGACAAAAATTGCCGCCATTGCTCAGATACCTATTTGGGTAAAACCTCAAAGAGAGCACATTGATACGGTAGTGTATGGCTCGCGCAAGTCATTTTTACGAGAGCAAAGCGGTCATGATAGTTTAGCGGATATTGATGATGCTCAATTGGATAAATACTATAAAAATTACCTTATGGGCATGGGTGATAATGAAAAAGCGTTTATCGCGGCGTTAAGCCGGCTAGGTAATTTCCCTGTGGTTGGTGGTATTGCCATTCGTTGGGCCAAAGAGGGGGTTTACATTGACTCTAATTTAACCTTATTTGATGAAACACTGAAAGCTTCATTTACCAGTGCGGTAAACAATATTATTTATTTGGCGCAAGGTATATTTCGTATCGGGGTCTTTAAAAGTTGTTTATTTAATGCCCGTAATACTTTGCATGTTGAGCGGCTGAGTGAAAGTCAGCCTTTTATTGCGGACAGTAGCCAAGAACTACCCTTTGAAGTAAGTGATGTCGCTGATGTTGATGATATAACCCGATTGCACTCCTATTTTGAGGATGGTAAAGATCCCGATGAATACTTATATCTACCCGATGAGTTAATGACGGTTTTAGCCAGGTTGAACTTAATTCATCATACCGGTTGTATTATCTTTGAAGTTTTGCCCAAACATTTAAAAATTCATAGTTATTTAATGCTGCTAAACCATGAAAAAGAAGCTGAATTTAAAGCCTGTTTGGCGAAAATTTTAACCTTATTACCTACTATCGATGGTATTGGTATTTCGGGCTTTATGAAATTACCTTATAAAGACACCCGGTTTTTTGAACATATTAGTAGCATGCCAGATAAGTTCTATCCAAAAAATCCTAAGCTAAACCGTCAAGATAGTGAGCAACACTGATGTTGAAGTATGCTGATCTGCCAGCATAGATCCTTATATGCTGATAAAATTCCTGCTGGTACCATGGCATCAATACACTAAAAGACGTGCTGACTAAGATTGTACCCAGCTCAGTGTTAGCCCACTGGCAGATTATGATTATTGAGTAGTATCGAACTCAGCAAAAGCTTAGGATTTAAGCAAGTCTTACTAGCAAAATATTAAGCACTAATCTATCTTTATTTTACTATAAGAAACTAAATGAAGGTTATTATGGATAAAATATCTAAGTGTTTTGGTCAATATCGACGCTATGCTTTATTCGCAACGATGATTTTAGTCTTATCGTTATCGGGTTGTGGTGGTAGTAGTTATGGCGATGATAAAGTTACCGTCGATAACGTTGCCCCGATAATAACGTTGATTGGTGATGCAGAGGTTCGTGTCTTAGTGAATGGCAGCTATACCGATGCCGGTGCAAGTGCAAATGATAATGTCGACGGGAAAATTAGTGTAGCAATCACGGGTAGTGTTGATACCATGACGGCGGGAAGTTATATCCTTACCTATACCGCCACAGACTACGCAGGTAATGTGAGCACGTTAACACGTACGGTCACAGTCGTACCGCCAACCCTAACCGGCACCGCTGCTGCAGGTGCTGCTATTGTTGGCACTGTGACTATAAAAGATTCCTTAGGAGAGACAAGGTCGGAATTGATCGAAGCCGATGGTACTTACTCGGTTGATGTTACTGGTTTAACCGCACCCTTTAGATTACGTGCAGAGGGCACTGTTGGTGGCAAAAGTTATCGAATTCACTCTTATGCCGAAGAGGCGACCTTAGATGGTACGATTAATATCACACCATTTACTGACTTGATTATTGCCAATGCTGCTCATCAAATAGCGGCCGCTTATTTTGATGAAGTTTCGCCGACATTTCTAGATCCTGTAGAAATTGCCGCCCAAGAAGATGCACTGCAAGCGAAACTGCAAGCGGTATTTGATGCCCTAGGTTTAGACTCTGCAATTAACCTGCTCACTTCCGCTTTTAGTGCCGACCACTCGGGTTTAGATGCTGCTTTAGATATTATTCAAATAGAAACCGATCCGATAACCAATATTGCCACCATAGTTAATGTCCTAGATGGCTCAAGTATTGAAGATGATATTACTGATAGTGATGATAATGAGTCAGTTATCATTGTAGACTCTGCCGCCTTAACTATTGTGGTCACCGATACCCAAGCAATTGCGGCTTTATTTGCTAGTTTTGCCGCGGAATTTACTGATGGTTTACCAAGTTTAGCGAGTCTGGATGGTTTTTTTGCCGATAGCTTTCTTCATGAAGATCAAGCTAAAAGCCAGTTTTTAACCGATATTACTACCGATCCTAGTCTTATTGGCCTGGTCTTTTCCAGTATCGCTGTACGAGATCTTGATTCAATGGCAGGCACAGCAACGGTGGACTTTAACGTGTATATAAACGGTATTGTTGACGTTGAAGTTGAAACCTGGCTGTTACAAAAAGACAGTAGCCAAGCTTGGCAGCTATTAGGTAACCAAAGGTTCTATGAAGCCGACTTGTTAACTTTCCACTGTAACGATTTTGATGGTAGTGATGATATGGCGGGAGGTTGTGGCTTAAATGTATCATTTTATGATAATGACTTCTCTAATAATGGCACCAATGATGCGCCAATAGCCTCTGGAACCATGACTATTATTGATGGCACCGATGGCGAAACGGTGAAAGATATTGTTTATTTAGGTAATCCTGATTACATAGCAGCAGGTGAATTACAAGTGTATAACCAGACTACACAAATGTATCAGTGGGACTATGCCGGTTTTGGCATGAGCGATGGGGAAGTGGATCCGAATATCTTTGTTGTAGGGGATATCATTCGATATAAGCTGTATACCGAACAACTTGACTTGACTGTGCCAGGCCAACCTATGGTCAGTAGCGGTAATGAAGTGGCAATGTTTGATAAGATTTTAATGTACCTACCTGAAACCACAGGTCGCTACCCGGCATTAACAACTGATGGTCTCACTGCTTTAAATAATTTCACCTTAGATGAAGACTTAACCGTGTCATGGACTTTACAACCGGGCACTGTTATTGATTCTATTTGGGTTGAAATCAGTGATAACCAAGGTAACTACTATGATGTTAACGATAAAAGTATTGCGCCAGATGTAACCAGTACGACCGTTGATTCATCGGTTTTTTCACAAGACTTATTAAATGACCTTGATTTTGATCAAACAAATATGACCTTGTTAGTGCGCATTTACTCGATAGTGCCGACAACGGGGCAAACACACTCGACTGATTATCGCCGGACATTTGCTGGCACTATGCCGGGTGATGGTACTCAGCCGGGTGATGGCACGGCCACTGTTATGTGCAATACCGAATCGCCTTGGGATGATGCTAACGATAAACCAACGGTATTTTATTCGATTAATGACTTTGAAACCGCGGTCGCAGATTGCGCCAGCCAAGCATCACTGCTTAATTTTACTAAAGCTAACTTAGCGGGACTTACTTGGTATGTCGAGGATGAACGGATTGTCTTTGACTCTAGCGCTGATACCTTTGTTATTACTACCTATGGTGATGATGGTGAATTAGGCGGTGGTGATGATGAAACTTTTTATGGCACAGTTGCTGATTACGCTACTAATGTTATTGAGTTTTCATTTTCATTTACTCCAGGTGGAGACATTGTTGGCCGTGACTTGATCAGAGTTAAAGCAGAAAGTAGTTTTCAAGGTAAAGTTATCTTTACTGCGGTCCTTCTTTGGGAGTTTTATGACTGGGCCGAGTCTGATGGCGATAATATTGATAAAGCCCATCAAGGGGGCGAATTACGCACTGCGGGTTATGCTGTAGATGCAGACTTTGATTGGGCTGCTTGGCAGGCTACGCCATAAAGGCAGCATCAGCTCTGCGCCCGCAGGTGAACGTAGCAAAGGTGTAAACATAAAAAAGCCAGTAGTGATACTGGCTTTTAATATTTAACGTTAAGTTACTGACTAACTAACTAACTAAAGTGAATAAGGTTATTTTACTTCTTCACCGGCCGCTTGTTTATCAGCATGGTAGCTTGAGCGAACAAGTGGACCACAAGCCGCATGTTCAAAGCCCATTTTGTGTGCGGCGCGTTCAAACATGGCAAAATCGTCAGGGTGAACATAACGCTCAACCGCTAAATGATCTTTACTCGGTTGCAGATACTGGCCAATGGTTAACATAGTTACACCATGGTTGCGTAAGTCTTGCATTACTTCTAAAATTTCATCGTTAGTTTCACCTAAACCGACCATTAAACCTGATTTAGTGGTAACACTTGGATTTGCTTCACCAAAACGTTTTAATAGGTCTAGCGACCATTGATAGTTGGCGCCTGGGCGTACCTTAGTATAAAGGCGTGGCGCAGTTTCCATGTTGTGGTTAAACACATGGGGGGGATGTTGATTAAGGATTTCAAGCGCTCGGTCCATACGACCACGAAAATCAGGTACTAAAATTTCTATTTTGGTATTGGGTGCTTGTTTACTAATTTCTCTAACACAGTCGGCAAATTGTTGAGCGCCGCCATCTCGTAAATCATCTCTATCTACCGAGGTGATAACCACATATTTTAAGCCCATATCTTTTAAACTATTGGCAAGTTTTTTCGGTTCATCTTTGTTGGGCGGTAGTGGGCGGCCATGGCCAACATCACAAAATGGGCAACGCCTGGTACATAGATCACCTAAAATCATAAAGGTAGCCGTACCGTTATTAAAACATTCTGCTAAGTTGGGGCATGATGCTTCTTCACAGACCGAGTGTAGATCGTGTTTACGTAAATTAGCTTTGATGGCATCAATACGTTCACTAGAGCGAGGTAACTTGATACGTAACCAACTTGGTTTACGTAACATAGTCGCTTTTGTTGAGCTAACTACTTTAATTGGAATGTGAGCTAATTTATCGGCATCGCGAAATTTTTCGCCGGCGGCACGATTGGCTGTTTTTGTTACTGAGGTTAAATCACTACTCATGATGCGTGTTATTCTCGTTTGGTAAACCGCTTTGATAACTAACATTATTAGCTTCAAGTAAGTTTATTAAATGTTTCACTAACGCAGTACTTGCACTAGCGGTATCTTGTGGGCCTTGTAAATCAGCAGTTTGTATCATTTCTAGACCGGCATAACCACAGGGGTTAATTCGTAAAAAAGGTGATAAATCCATATTCACATTGATGGCTAAACCATGAAAAGAGCAGCCTTTGCGTACTCTTAAACCTAAGGAGGCAACTTTTTTCTCATCAACATATACACCCGGTGCGTCGGCTTTGGCATAAGCGGCAATATTATAATCCGACAAAGCCGAGACAATACTGGTTTCGATCAAAGTGACTAACTGTCTTATGCCTATTTTCTTACGGCGCAGGTTAATCATACAATAAATAACGAGCTGACCTGGACCGTGATAAGTGACTTGACCGCCACGGTCTACTTTTACTACTTCAATATCGCCAGGTAGTAACAAATGTTCGTCTTTGCCAGCTTGCCCTTGGGTAAAAACAGCAGGGTGTTCTACTAACCATAATTCATCAGCAATGCTGTCATCACGATTATCGGTAAAGCTTTTCATGGCATGCCAAACTTGCTTGTAATCCATGGTATCTAATTGTCGGATGACTAATGAGTCGGCAAGGTTAATAATGTCTCGCTCGACTGTTGAATTTGACTGCACTGGGCAAACCTCGTTAATCTAGGGTGTTGAAAACTGATAGCGTTAAAGGGGGGTTATAAAACGTACCGTACTTGTTCAATAGCCATTAAGGTTTTATAGATAGTTTCAATGTGCTCTTTACTGGTAACGGTTACCGCAATAGAAACCGCATGATAAGTACCTTTGGAACTGGTTTTTATTTTGGGAGAGTAATCACCGGGTGTGTGTTTTTGTAGTTCGGCAATGATCAAGTCCGGTAATTCGTCACAGGCAAGGCCCATCACTTTAAAATTTAATACCGTTGGGAACTCTAATAATTCGTCAAAATGGGTTTTCATGGTCATTTACTTCTTTATCTAGCGAGGTTTTTACTTTAGCGCCATTTTATCATCAATTATCATGTGCTGATATTGTTTTTATTCTCTGCCTTATATGTTTTGTTGCTAGGGCAGTATTAGTCGTGTTTAAGGGCGGCGATTTTTGCTTGCTAAAAACAAAAAAACCTCAATAAAGAGGCTTTTTTATGCATTGATTATTTACCATAATGAATGCTAATTAATTAGCAAACTGTAGTTTCACATAGTCAACCAAACGACTAATTAGGCTGCCTTCATTTACTTCCTCAAGTGTTACCAGAGGGTATTGTGCTATATCTTTATCATTGAGTTGTAAAAATAAAGTACCAACTACCGTGCCTTTAGCTAATGGCGCTGTTAATTGTTGGTTTAACTCAAAGTTTGCTTTTAAATTTTTACGTTGGCCGCGAGGAATAGTGATCGGGGTATCATAGAGAATACCTAAGTCAACATTCTCTTTGTCGCCCATCCAAACACGGTTAGAAATAAATATTTCACCAGCTTTGTAAGGTGTTATGGTTTCAAAAAAGCGGAAACCATAATTTAATAATTTCTTACTTTCTACTTTTCGTGCTCGCTCACTTGCCGTGCCCATAACAACGGTAACTAAACGCATATCGCCTTTAGTTGCTGAGGTCACTAAACTGTAGCCAGCATTTGAAGTGTGACCGGTTTTCATACCGTCAACGTTTAAGCTTTTATCCCACAATAAACCATTGCGGTTATACTGTTTGATATTGTTATAGGTGAAAGATTTTTGTTTATATATCGCATACTCTTCTGGCACATCGCGGATCAGCGCGATAGCTAGTGTTGCCATATCTCTAGGCGTAGTCATATGTGAGTCGCTGTCTAAACCGTGACTATTTTCAAAGAAGCTGTTGGTCATACCAAGTTGCTGGGCATGGGCATTCATTAAATCAGTAAAAGCACTTTCACTGCCGGCAATATGCTCAGCCATAGCAACACAAGCATCATTACCCGAGGCAACGATTATCCCTTGGTTTAATAAGCTAACCGTTACTTCAGTACCCACTTCGATAAACATCTTGGAGGAGTCAGGGAATTTTTTCGCCCAAGCCTTTTCACTGATCAACACTTTGTCAGTGTTTTTAATATTACCGTTTTGAAGCTCTTTACCAATAATGTAACTGGTCATTATTTTGGTTAAACTTGCTGGCGCTAACAGAGTATCTGCATTTTCTTCAGCAATAATTTTACCTGTGGTGTAATCAATTAAGATAAAACCTTTGGCATTAATTTGTGGCGCGTCGGGGATAATGGTAAGGGCATAAGCCGTTGGTGTAAGAATAACGGCCGCGCTAAAAACAGCGCCACTGAAAAAGGTAAATAAATTGTTGGCGCTATATTTGCCAGAAAGTTTTGTTGTTTTAGTCATGGTGTTAGTCGTGTGTGAAAAGTAAGGGAAAGCAACTGAACGAAAGTATACCACTTATAAAAAACTTGGCTACGGGAAAAAAACCGATATTATCAATAATTTCGCCGATAAAAGCTTATAAATGTAACAAGATTTATAAGCTTTTGTTGTAGATACTGCTGCTGGCTTCTTTTTAGCTTTGTTATGGCGAGGTTCTTGGATAAGCATTAGGGTAGCCATTTTGTTTTAAGGCCAATAAAAGCGCATTTAACGTGGCAAGATCGCTAATAGGTCCAAGTTGAATACGATAAAGTCCTTGATGTTCTGCATAGTTAGTTTCTTGTTTGTATTGACTTTTTAGCAGCTTGGCTGTGCGGCTAGCTAATTCTATGTTGCGGGTTGCCAATACTTGAATAAAAGGTGTGGCAATGCCCATGTTATCTGGTGTGTTTGGGCTGACTGGCTTTTCCTTAATGGCTGGACTTACTATGACTTGAGATGTTGCTTGGATAGTAGTGACATCTTTAACTTTAGCCGTTTGTTTATCGAAATTAGTTATTGCGCTTATTTTAACGTTTGCGGTGCCGGTTTTTAACATGTCGAGCTTATAAGCGGCACTATAGGATAAATCAATAATACGTGACTGATGAAAAGGACCCCTGTCGTTCACGCGGACAATAACCGATTTATTATTGGCGGTATTGGTGACTTTTAAATAGGTGGGTAAAGGTAAATTTTTATGGGCGGCGCTCATGGCATACATGTCATAGATTTCACCATTGGAGGTGAGGTGGCCATGGAACTTTTTCCCGTACCAAGAGGCAGTGCCGGTTTGTTCAAAGCCTTGCGCCGTGGTTAATACTTGGTAAGGTTTACCAAATACTTGATAATCTTTATTACCGCCGCGACTATAGGGCTCTGCGCGGGCTATAGCATCTTTCAATTCTGCTTGGCTTGGTAGACGTATAGGTGTACTGTCATGCTTTTGTTGATAGCGGCCAGAGCTGCAGGCACTTAACAAGGTTAGCATGGATATTAACAAGAGCAGTAGCAGTCGTTGGTTCATCACTTTTATAAGTTTCATCAATTTTATAAGGTTCATCAATTTTATAACTTTCATCGCACAGGGAAGAAGGGGGCTGGTGACTTGCTCAGCTTAAACATGGATACGCCTATGGGTACTAATAGCCATTAATATGCCAAAACCTAGCATTAATGTCACCATAGAAGTACCGCCATAACTAACTAAGGGTAATGGCACACCCACAACAGGCAATAAGCCAGACACCATACCTATGTTGACAAAAACATAAACAAAAAACGTTAACGTCAGGCTGCCCGCGAGTAACTTAGTAAAGGCGTGTTGAGCATTGACGGCAATCCACAAACCGCGCATTACCACAAATAAATAGACGCCAAGCAGGGCGGCAACACCAATTAAGCCAAACTCTTCACTGAATACCGAGAAGATAAAGTCGGTATGGCGCTCTGGTAAAAACTCTAATTGTGATTGGGTACCTTGTAACCAGCCTTTA
Organism: Colwellia sp. MT41; assembly: GCF_001444365.1. Taxonomy (NCBI): domain Bacteria; kingdom Pseudomonadati; phylum Pseudomonadota; class Gammaproteobacteria; order Alteromonadales; family Colwelliaceae; genus Colwellia; species Colwellia sp. MT41. Next base: position 2,629,556 of record NZ_CP013145.1, on the reverse strand, counting down.
CCGTCAATACCGCCTGAGCCAATGGCTATTTTAGATTGAATAATATGGTAGCCTGAGCCTAGGGGATCTTTCTCTGGATTTAAAAAGGTCATAACCCGTTGTTTTTGATATCCTTTCATTAAAAAGAACCACAAAATAGGCGCAAAGGCCGAAGCTAAACCAAGACAAAAAACAATTAACCGCCAACTGGCACCAGCAAGAAAAATTACAAAGATCCCTGAACTCGCTATAAGTAAGGATGTGCCTAAATCAGGCTGCTTAGCGATAAGTAATGTCGGTAGTAGTACTAGGATAAAAGCAAGCATCACCGTTGATATTTTTACCGGTAAGTTTTCTTGACTAACAAACCAAGCAATCATAATAGGGACTATCAATTTCATAATCTCAGAGGGCTGAAACTTTATAAAACCTAAATCAAGCCAACGCTGTGCACCTTTACCGACATGACCAAAAAGTAAGACACTGATCAGCAATAATAAACCTAAGACAAAAACCGGTACCGCCCACTTACGATATACCAGTGGCGGAATTTGCGCGACAACAAACATGCCAACCAGAGCTACACCTATACTTCGAGCTTTTCGATAAACCACGGCGGTTTCCTGACCGCCAGCGCTATAGACCAGAAAAAGCCCTAAAGCTAATAAGGATAAAATACCTAACAACAAGGGTATATCTATATGAAGCCGCTGGGCAAAACTGTGATTTTTTTGTTGCTCTTGTCTGTTTCTGCGCATTAGTCAGCCTCTTGGGGTAACATTGCTATGGCTGCAGGTATTTGGTATGTCATGGTAGACGCTTGGCTGGTAATCACTCTGTCACCAAAATACTGATCCATAATCTGCCTTGCCACTGGCGCAGCATTAGTGGCACCACCACCTTTCGCGACATTTTCAATGGCTACCGCAATGACAATTTCAGGGTTATCAAAGGGGGCGAAAGCAATAAACATGGCGTTATCACGTTTGTTTTCGGATGTGGTTTTAGCGTCATATTTTTCATCTTGTTTGATACGTGCAACCTGAGCTGAGCCAGTTTTACCTGAGGCATCATAGGTAGTGCCTTTAAATGGTTTGTAAGCGGTAGCACCAAATTTTTGCACGGTATTATGCATGGCATTTAACACCAGATCCCAATTTTTTTCTTGCTTTAATACTAAAGGTGCTGGGGGCTCATAGTTGGCGGGTATAATTTGATGATAAGTATTACCATTACTTTCAATAATCAACTCAGTATTAGCTTTTAATAAATGTGGAATTTTACGCTCACCATGATTTACTAAGGTTGTTAATGCTTGGGTTAATTGCAGTGGCGTTACTGTCCAAAAACTCTGGCCAATGCCCACTGAAAGTGTTTCTCCTGTGTACCAAGGTTGATTATAACGGGCGCGCTTCCAAGCGACACTGGGCATAATACCTTTACTTTCTCCGTGAATATCGAGGCCGGTACGCTCGCCAAAGCCAAATCGTTGCATCATATTACTGATTTTGGTGATACCTAATTTAAAGGCGAGATCATAGAAGTAGATGTTACAAGACTGCTCAATGGCTTTGCTTAGATTCACTATACCATGGCCCCAAGGTTTCCAATCACGATATTTATTGGGTAAACCTGCCAACTGATACCAGCCTGGATCATTAATGGTTGTGCTTGGCGTGATCACATTCTCTTCTAAACCGGTTAACGCCAGAAAGGGCTTAACAGTAGAGGCAGGCGGATAACCACTTTGTACACTGCGGTTAATAAGCGGTAGGTCCTTTGATTCAAGTAACTTTTTATAGTTTTTAGTGCTAATACCATGAACAAACAAATTACCGTCGTAACTTGGATTTGAATACATGGCTAAAATGCCACCAGTTCGTGGGTCCATAGCAACTACAGCACCACGTTTTCCTGATAAGGCACGTTTAGCTATCATTTGTAATTCAATATCTAAGGTCAAGGTCAGGTCTTTGCCCGGTATAGGCGGTGTGTAATTTAGCGTGCGGATCACTCGGCCTTGGTTGTTGACCTCTACTTCTTGATGGCCAATGGTGCCATGCAGCATATTTTCATAATATCTTTCAATACCCAACCTGCCAATAGCATAGGTGGCTGCATAGTTTTCAGACTGACCTGATTGCTCTAATTTATTGAGATCTTTTCTATTGATACGAGCCACATACCCCAAGGTATGGGTGGTTAAATCAGCAAAAGGGTAATAGCGTTTTAAACGGGCATTAACAAAAATGCCGGGGTATTTATGTTGATTTACCGAGAATAAAGCCACTTGTTGATCACTTAAACGTGAGTGCAATTCTACGGGTTTGAAACGACGTTTGCGTTTCATCGATTTGAAAAACTTAGTTTGTCTGTCTGCGCTGATATTTAGTAACAGGCTTACTTGCGCTATGCTGGCTTTTATATCGTCGACATCCTCGGCTATCACTTCTAAACTATAGACTGGCTTATTATCAGCAAGTAATACGCCATTTCTGTCATAAATCAAACCACGATTTGGCGCTACCGGCAGTAGCTTGATACGATTAGAGTTTGAGCGTGTTTGATATTTTTCGAAAGATTCAACTTGTAAGTTATAGATATTGGCAAAGAGTATCAGTAATACCAGCACCACGCCGACAAAAGCAATAAAAGTACGTCGGGCAAATAAGTTTGCTTCAGCGGAGCGATTTCGAATGACAATACGACGTGGAGACACTAGCGCACGCTATCAACAATAAAACTATTTACTAAAAGTATGGCCAACGTAGTCATCAACACAAGCTATTCTCTATGGTAAGGGTGGTTAGTATTTACACTCCAAGCGCGATAGAGACTCTCTGCAATGAGTATTCGCACCATGGGGTGAGGTAGTGTTAAGGCGGACAATGACCACTTTTGCTCAGAGGCTTTAATACAAGCGGGCGCTAAACCTTCAGGCCCACCGACAAGTAAAGCGACATCTCTGCTATCAAGTTGCCAGCTTTGCAGTTGTTTGGCAAGTTTTGCTGTTGTCCACGCTTGTCCTTCAACTTCAAGAGTGACAATACGGTTACCCTTGGGGATTGCCGCCAGTAACAATTCACCTTCTTTTGCTAGGATACGGGTGATATCGGCATTTTTACCGCGCTTGCCTGCCGGAATTTCAACTAGATGAAAGCTTAAATCACGGGGGAAGCGACGGCTGTATTCAGCAAAGCCTAGGCTAACCCATGCAGGCATTTTGTTGCCAACAGCATATAAGGTGAGTTTCATAAATCTATTTTGATTATTGGGTTTATTATCATCGACAAGGTTATTACATTCTTTGTTCGGTTAAAACTAACTCGCTGGAAAGTAGAGTCGAGCGAAATGCTACTGAACAAAGTAACGAGAGCCGGCGGTTGATAGAGGAAAGTACATCCTCTTGTTTAAAACCCAGCTGGCACTCGTCTTTTCATTAAGCAAAAGTTAACTATTCTGCCCAAAGCTGCTCTAGGTTATATTTATCACGTTGTTCATCCGTCATCACATGAACAATGATATCGCCTAAGTCGACTAATGCCCACTCGCCAACATCGTGACCTTCCATACCACGCGGCTCTTGACCTTGAGCTCGATACTCAATAGCTACCGATTGCGCAATAGATTTTACATGGCGTTTTGAATTACCTGAACAAATAATCATGTAATCAGCAAAGCTTGCTTTGTCGCTAATATTAAGAGCGATGATATCTCTGCCTTTCATGTCTTCAAGTGTTTTTATGACAAATGCTTTAAGTTGTTCAGTTTGCAAGGTGTTATTCCTATCGTTAATCGTAACGTTTGGGCTGCTCTTTACGAGCAACAATACATAATATTGCAATATTAACACTTTTTACGCTCAGGGTTAACGGTAAAGCTTATTTTTGTGAATAAATTCTGCTATTGCCGGTAGTAGCTGCTGCTGACAACTTTGTTGTTGCGCCAAACGTTGACGAATTTGTGTTGATGAAATATCAACATAATTCGCTTGGGCAAAAAAAATATTACCACAATTATTACGAGATAACTGTGCAATATCAGTTGTTTGATAATTAGTGAGCAATTTTTTTGTGGCCTCATTAAACTGTGCCATGGGATAGTTAGGGCGGGTATTAACCACTAGGTGACAAAGGGTTAATATGTGCTGATATTGATACCAGGAGGTAAAACTCATCAGTGAGTCCATACCTATTATAAAATAAATAGGCTGCTCAGGGTACTGTAGCTTTAACTCTTTCAGGGTCTCAACAGTGTAAGAGTGGCCAGCACGTTTTAATTCTCGTTGATCACAGCTAAATAGCCTACTGTCTAGGCAAGCAATTTCCACCATAGCGGCGCGTTGCTCAGCACTGGCACTGGGCACTAGATCTGCTGAGGCTTTATGTGGGGGAATATGGGCAGGAATTAACAGTATCTTAGTTAAGCCCAGCTCATGGGCAACCGCTTGTGCTGATTGAGTGTGCCCCAAGTGAATTGGATCAAAAGTACCGCCTAAAACACCTATACCCTTAGTCATAGCAGGCGTTGCTGAACTCATGTCACTAGTCATCAGTTATTAGCCATAGTTCAGGCTAAAGGCGGCAGTCTTTTCGCCGTGATACACAGTGATACACAAGTCAGCCAACAAGATGAAAATATTAAATTCGCTGCTGGTTTTACTTAATAGGTCTATATCTGCAATACGACTCATGGCACGTTTTATGTTATCAAGTTTGATGTGAGTTAAGGCATGTTGGTACAAGGGTTTTCGCTTGTCCCAAATACGAAATTCTTTATAAATATTAGCAAGACTCTCACCTTGAGCTAATTGATTTAGCATGCTGTAGAGTTGGTTTATTTCTTTATGGAAAACCCAAATTAATTGTGCGGGTGCCATGCCTTCTTGCTGCAGTTGATCGAGCATAACGATACATTTTGCGCAATCCCCTCTAAGTAAGGCATCGATAACTTGAAAGGGGTTAAACTTTGCTTGTTTTAGTATTAACGGCTCGGCTTGCTCAATGCTGATGGGCTGTGAGCCAAATAATAAAGCAAGTTTATCTAGCTCTTGGGCAAGGGCGAGTAAATTACCTTCATACAGTTCAATAAGTAGCGCGTTTAACTCGCTAGATATATTAACTTGTCGCTGTCTGGTTTGATTATTCAACCATTGCGGCATGGCTTTTAACTCAATATCATACAAGGGTAAATAGCAGCCTAATTGCGATAGACTCTTAAACCACTTTCGATTAGCACTCGCCGCATCAAGTTTTGCGCCGTGAAATATGAACATTACATCTTGTGGGGCATGGGCACCCGTGAAGTCTTGTGTTAATCGTTCCGCTAAAGCTAATAAGGCTTTATTACCTGAATCGCCTACTTTTACCGTAGTTAACTCCACTTCAATGATACGTTGACTGGCAAAAAGACTTAACGCTTGATACTCATCAAGTAATTGTTGCCAGTCAAAGCTGGCGTCACTGCTAAAACGAATAACTTCACTAAAACCTTGTTTTTTTGCATGAGCTTTAATAACCGCTAGGCTGTTATCTTTTTGCCAAGGTTCATCACCAAAAACCAACCAAACAGGTTTGAATCCCTGTCGTAAGGTGTTGTCTAGCTGGTTATGGTAAATTTTCATAAATACCCTAGGTAAATTTTACAGTAACTGGCTTTTTTTAACAAAAGCGCTGTGCGAATAACTAGCGTTGGATTCTTGCTAAATCACGTAGTATTTTATCGGCCGCTGATGTTCTCATTTCACTTAACAATAATGATAACTCGCGGCTTTTTGCTAGGGCGAGGTTAGGATCGTCTTGATAATCGCGATAGAGTTCAAAGCGAAAATCTAGCGCATCTTCGCCAGTAAAGCGTACTTGATAATGCACTGAATAAATCAATTCATATTCTGCCACCTGACCGTTAGAAAATACCGATAACGTCCGTCTATCTAATTTATCAGTAAGAATACGTAATTCAGGAATGTCAGTTTTAGCGTGCTTTAATACCTGAACTTGGTTGCGTGTTAAACTGAGTTTAACTAACCGAGTCAACTCACCGTGAACATCACTGGAACTAAGGTAAAGTGTTTGCAACTCATCGTCGAGTAAATAATCACCGCGAAGTTGAAAACCACAAGCAGACAATAAGCTTGTGGTTAACAGAGCGATAGCTAATTTTCTAAAGGTTAAGCTTTTAATGACAAGGCTTAATTTAGTCATTGGGCATTTACCACGTTAATTAGCGACAATATTAAGTAACTTACCTGGGATATAAATAACTTTTCGTACCGTTTTACCCGTGGTAAATTTCAACACGTTTACATCATTTAAACCCAGTGCTTCAACCTCTTCTTTACTGGCATCAATAGCAACGGTGATTTTTGCCCGTAATTTGCCGTTCACTTGTACCACAATCAATTTTTCATCTTCAACGAGAGCACTTTGGTCAACGACTGGCCAGCTGACATCTTCAACATGTAAGTCGCTACCGCCAACCGTTTGCCATAAGTGATGACATACATGCGGGGTGATAGGTGTTAGCATTAACACGACAGCACGAATAGCTTCTTGCATTACCGCTTTATCTTCAGCGCTTTCAAGTTTAGCTTTGCCTAAGTGATTCATTAACTCCATGATGGCAGCAATAGCTGTGTTAAAGGTATTACGACGACCTATATCATCGGTTACTTTAGCAATGGTTTTATGTAACTCACGACGTAACTTCTTCTGGTCACTGTTTAAGGTTAAGCCAGTAATATCAGCCACGGGGGTATCAGTGGTCATTTCAACGAAATCATGGGCTAATTTATAAACACGTTTAACAAAACGATACGCGCCTTCGACACCGGCATCAGACCATTCTAAAGTTTGCTCTGGTGGTGAAGTGAACATGATAAATAAACGCACCGTATCAGCACCGTATTTTTCAATCACTTTTTGTGGGTCAATACCGTTATTTTTCGATTTAGACATCTTGCTCATGCCAGCAGATAATACTGGCAGACCATCAAGTTTACTTATTGCTAAAGTAACATGACCTTTATCGTCACGCTCTAATACTTCAACATCTGTTGGTGCAATCCAATCCTTCGCGCCGTTGTCAGCTTCACGGTAATAAGTTTCAGCTAATACCATGCCTTGGCATAACAACTTTTTATAAGGTTCGTCACAGTTAACTAAGCCGACATCGCGTAATAATTTATGGAAAAATCGTGAATAAAGTAAATGCAAGATAGCATGTTCAATACCACCGATATATTGATCTACCGGTAACCAATAATTCGCTTTAACCGGGTCAATCATTTGGCTATTGTCATTGGGTGAACAATAACGGGCGTAATACCAAGAAGACTCCATAAAGGTGTCAAAGGTATCTGTTTCGCGTAAGGCTTCTTCGCCGTTATAGGTGGTTTTTGCCCACTCTGCATCATCTTTAATCGGCGAGGTCACGCCATCCATTACCACATCTTCGGGTAAGATTACCGGTAATTGATCTTCAGGTACGGGCACTGATTCACCGTTTGCTAGGTTAATCATTGGGATTGGTGTACCCCAATAACGTTGACGAGAAACGCCCCAGTCACGCAAACGGTATTTTGTGGTAACTTTACCTTTATTTTCACGGGTCAATTTATCGCTAATGGCTTTAAATGCTTGTTCAAAATCTAAACCATCGAACTCACCAGAATTTATTAAAGTCGATTTTTCTGTGATAGCGGCTTTACTAATATCATCAGACTCTTGACCGGCAATCACTTGCTCTATGGCCAAGCCATATTTAGTGGCAAACTCATAATCGCGTTGATCATGACCGGGTACTGACATAACGGCACCTGAGCCATAATCCATTAAGACAAAGTTAGCCGCCCAAACAGGCACTAACTTACCGGTAATAGGGTGAATAGCTTTAAGACCGGTATCGACACCTTTCTTTTCCATTGTGGCCATGTCGGCTTCAGTGGTTTTACTGTTTTTACATTCATCAATAAAAGCCGCTAAATCGGCATTATCTTTTGCTGCTGCTAGCGCTAATGGATGCTGCGCGGCGAGCGCTACATAGGTAACACCCATTAAGGTATCAGGTCGTGTGGTGTAAATATCAAAACTTTCTGTTGAATCTGCAAGCACAAAAGTCATCTCAACACCTTGCGAGCGACCAATCCAGTTACGTTGCATGGTTTTTACTTGCTCAGGCCATTCGGTTAACTGATCTAAATCATCGAGTAATTCTTCGGCGTAATCGGTAATTTTGATAAACCATTGTGGAATTTCTTTACGCTCGACCAGAGCGCCTGAACGCCAACCACGACCGTCAATCACTTGCTCGTTTGCTAGCACAGTTTGATCAACGGGATCCCAATTGACGGTAGAATTTTTCTTATATACCAAGCCTTTCTCAAAAAGTTTGGTAAAAAACCATTGTTCCCAACGATAGTAATCTGGCTTACAGGTCGTTAATTCTCGGCTCCAATCATAAGCAAAACCAAGTGATTTTAATTGATTACGCATATAATCAATATTTTCGTAGGTCCATTTTCCTGGCGCGGTATTATTTTTAATAGCCGCATTTTCAGCAGGTAAGCCAAAAGCATCCCAGCCCATAGGTTGCATGACATTTTTGCCCTGCATACGTTGGTAGCGAGAAATAACATCACCTAAGCTGTAATTACGCACATGTCCCATGTGTAACCGACCACTTGGGTAAGGGAACATAGCTAAACAATAAAACTTTTCTTTGTCAGGGTCTTCGGTCGCTTTAAATGTGTTGTTATCAGTCCAAAATTTTTGTACTGTTGCTTCAATAGCTTGATGATTATAAATGGCTTCCATTAAGGTTTTCTCGAATGCTTTTAAGGTGTTACCGGCTTGCTTACTACCCAAGGGGAATTTGCATGAATAGTGAATAAACCAATGTTAGATTATCGCAGTAGAATACCTTATCTCGTTGGGTAACAACAAGCAGATCTTTCAACTTTTCCTATACTTGAACCTATAGTGAAAGTAATACGCGTGAGGGAGAATATTAATGTCACATCAAAATGATTACTTTGCTGATATCTATAAAAATCTCAATAACTGGTTAGTCGCAGTAAAAGCTGAGCAAAAGCCACACATTGATGAATTTATTAAACAGGCTAAGTTGTATGCCAATGCCGCTGAAGCTATGTCTGAAGAAAAGCTGAAACAATTTGCCGATAATTTAAAATATGATCTGCATGACTTTTATCAATTAAATCGCTCACAAGTTAAACATTCGCTCTACTTGGGATTATTAAATGAAAGCCTTTGGGATACTCTCGCTAAGTTAACCGATAAATCACAAGTAGAATGGGCTGAACTGGTTGAAGATTTTAGTCATGATGGTTTATACAAAAGTGGTGACTTCATTGGTTTTGGCGAGCTGCAATGTCAACAATGCGATGAAAAAATAACTATTTTGCACTTTAGTGAAATTGGTGATTGTGTTCATTGTGGCTCAACAGAGTTTTTTCGTCTGCCGCTAAACCCTTAGTTTTATAATCAACTTGTTAGCCTAAATATTTGCCAGTACACTAGCGCAATTTTCGATACATTAATTCGATGCAATGATTTCCAAATATTAGCGTCGATATGTTATTTATTAAACTCGTTATTTAATAACGCTTTTTAAAGGATTTATATGACTAAAACTTTTACTGCCCTTGCAGATCAAACCCGTATTGGGGTAGATGATCTAACCTCTCCCTTGTCAGCTTCATTATTTTCCGATAATCAAAAATCAGCCAGTAGCGCCCTTGATACTGACTCACAAGGCTTTGTTGGCCATGAACGGGCCAAAGAGGCCTTAGCATTCGGTTTATCAATGTCGACCATAGGTTTTAATGTTTTTGCTATGGGTGAACACGGCACGGGGCGACAAACATTAATTAAACAAATGTTAACTTCGCTGGCCACTGAGAAAAAGGCACCTGATGAATGGTGCTACACCAATAACTTTGAGGAAAGCCATATTCCATTAACCTTGTCCCTTAAACCAGGCGATGGCAAGCAACTATTATTCAGCATGAATAAGTTTATTGATGGTTTACTCAGTTTATTCCCTGATGTTTTTGATAACCCGGGTTACCAAAGACAAAAATCAGCCATTGATAGGGAATTTAATAAAAAATACGACCAAGCCATTAGTATTGTGGAAGAAGCGGCCTTAAAAGATAACGTGGTTTTATATGAAGAAAATGGCGAATTGGGCTTCTCGCCTTTGGTTGACGGTAAACCCTTAAGTGATAAAGAATTTGCTAATTTAAAGGAAACGGAACGAACCAAGTTTTATCAACTACTGAGCGTGTTAGAGAATGTTCTTTCTGAGCAATTATTAGAATTACCACTGTGGAAGCGACTGTCTTTTGATCAATTAAGAAAACTTAAAAATGACACCGCTGAAAAAGCCATTAAACCTTATTTAACTGAATTGGAAAAATCATTTAGTAATAATCAAGATGTATTAAAATATTTAGAGACAGTAAAAAACCATGTAGTGGATGTGGTATTAGAGATTTTAGTCAGCGAATCTGATGATGCACCAACAGATAAAGAGTTACGCAAATTGATGGTGGAGCGTTTTTTGCCCAATTTACTTGTACCTCGCGATGAATCTCAAGGCGCTCCGGTCATTTATGAGCAAAACCCAAGCTATCAAAACCTATTTGGTCATGTTGATTTTGCCAGCTTTCAAGGCAGTAGTTATACCAGTTATCGTTTAATCAGACCTGGTGCTTTACATAAGGCTAATGGCGGTTATTTATTATTAGATGCCGATAAAGTATTAAGCCAACCTATGGTGTGGTCGCGCTTGAAACTTGCCTTGAAAACTCAGCAAATTACCATTGAGAATCCTTATTCAGACCTTAGTCAGCCAAATGGCTATAGCTTGCAGCCAGAAAAAATCCCCCTGCAAGTTAAAGTGGTACTACTTGGTGATGCTGAAATTTATTATACCTTACAAGATTATGATCAGGAGTTTACTGAACTTTTTCGGGTGTTAGCTGATTTTGATCGCCATCTCGATAAAACGGATAGTAATTTAATTGCTTTTGGTCGTTTAATAAGGCGACGTGCTAAGCAATATAATTACCCCGAGGTTAGTAATGAAGCGGTATTAGAGTTGGTTCGTTATGCGCTAAGACGCGGTGAACATAAACACAAAATTTCAGCCAATATAGTGCAAGTAAATGATTTACTCGATGAAGCAAATTATTGCTGGCAACAGCAAGGTGCTACGGGGAATTTAACCGCACAGCATATTGCTTTGGCACAAGCGGCTAAAAAACGTCGTATTGGTCGAATCAGTGAAACCTGGCTCAGTGAAATTAAAGAGCGGCAAGTTTTAATTAATACCGAAGGGGAATGCCTAGCTAAGGTAAATGGTTTAACTGTCTTAGAAATAGGTGATAGTGTTTTTGGTACCCCAGCCCGTATAACCGCAACCGTATATGCGGGTAGTGAAGGCGTAACCGATATTGAGGGAGAGGTAGACTTAGGCAAATCTATTCATTCAAAAGGGGTTTTACTGTTAACAGGATATTTAGGCCATAAATACGGGCAAACATTTGCGGTAAATATTTCCGCTAATATTGCCATAGAACAATCCTATGGCCATATTGATGGTGATAGTGCTTCTATGGCTGAACTTTGTGCACTTATCTCTGCCATTACCTTATTACCGATAGATCAAAGCCTAGCGATAACAGGATCAATTAATCAACATGGTGAAGTGCAATCTATTGGCGGTGTTAATGAGAAAATAGAAGGTTTCTTCCAGTTGTGCCAAGACAAAGGTTTAACCGGAAAGCAAGGGGTCATCATTCCACAAACCAATGTTATTAATTTAATGCTTAATGATGAGGTGATAGCGGCGGTTTCTCGCGGTGAATTTTCCATCTATGCCGTTGAAACTATTGATCAAGCGCTGGAACTCTTAATGAAAGTTGATGCCGGTGTTATTAGTCGAACCGGGCGCTATCCACGTAAATCTATTCATGGTTTAGCCCTTGATAAACTCCAAAATTTTGCCGATTTACTTAATGGTGCTGAGGAATAAATGGCGCCGAAGAGTCATCTTATTTGTATTCATGCCTAGTGTAAATGCAAGCTCTGGTAGCTCAATAATTACAGTGCGTCCAGGTTTTTGTTATGGTGTTTAACCTAACCTAACCAAACCTGCGGTATAACATTTAAATGGAATTTTCGACGGAAGAACTGGATTTTTTCAATAATATTTTTACTAAAACATCAACTGATTGCATGGTGACGGGTACACAACACCAGCTTACGTATGCAAACTGAGGTGCCGCAATCGTTAAAACAAGTGTTAGTTGGCAGTAAATTAACACTATTAGCCGAAATTAGTCACTATCAATTATGGTTTCCTGTCTCGCTCTCACTGAATAACTTAGGTGAGTTCTCACCTAAGTTAGCTACCCCCGAAATAATTGATGTCACTTTCTGCCACTGGGTTAACGTTAAAAATTGCTAGCTCCGAGGGTAAGAACTTAGATTTACAGCAGGCTTCATTAGAAATGAGTTTAGCGGGCGAAGAGCCGCTAAAACTCGAACTTGACTTGGTTCAACATGAAGAAAATGTTGTTGCCGCTAAATTTACAGACTTACAACAAGGTCGGCAGGCATTAAGAACGTTTCTATTTAATTCAGACAAAATCAAATACCCCCAACCTATATCAAGACGTTATTTTATAAAGTTCTTGTTAATTCTGTCGTTCTCTGTATAATGCGCGCCTCGATAACAAGGTGAATGTTTTTACCTTAAGTTAGTCCGACGGCTTACTTATACTAATTATCAAATAGTTAAACAAATGTATAAGTATATCGAGATGAGTGGGGTTTTACCGCCCAATAGACTTGCCCAGCTAATTCGCCCCTAGAATTAGCAAGAAATATAGCGTCAAGAGCACGCTATATGCCTAAAGTCTTCCTGGTGGTTTCCTCGTATATTTACGCAGGTTAAGACTTAGCAATTTAAATCAAATGCTATAAAAGTGCAGCTAATTAACAACCGTTAATTTGGCGGCCTCTTGGTGATTGATTTTTAATATTGCTCCCAAGTAATATGCCTGCCTTGAGAAGATGAACATTTATTATGACCGATCAAAGCAATCCCGAAAATACCGAAAATACTGAAGCTGTTACATTTGATTCTTTAGGTTTACCTGAAGATTTATTATCTGCGATAACGTCTATCGGCTTCACTTCAGCAACTGATATTCAAGCACAAACTATTCCTCCGCTTTTAGCTGGTAAAGATGTTTTAGGTGAAGCGCAAACAGGTACAGGTAAAACAGCTGCTTTTGGCTTACCTGCACTAGCAAAAATAGATACTTCAATTAAAAAACCACAATTGATGGTTTTAGCACCAACACGTGAATTAGCAATGCAAGTTGCTGAAGCCATAGAATCTTTCGGTAAAAACATGCAAGGTTTACGTGTTGCTACCTTATATGGTGGTCAATCCTATGGACCACAATTTCAACAACTAGAGCGTGGCGCACAAGTTGTTGTCGGCACTCCAGGTCGTTTAATGGACCATTTACGTCGTAAAAGCTTAAAATTAGATGACTTACGCGTTTGTGTATTAGATGAAGCCGATGAAATGTTAAACATGGGTTTCTTAGAAGATATCCAGTGGATTTTAGACCATTTACCAAAAACTACACAAATGTGTTTGTTCTCGGCAACTATGCCACAAGCAATCAGAAAAATTGCTAACCGTTTCTTAAAAGATCCGGAGCATATAAAAATTGCAGCATTAAAAAAATCCAAAGCAAATATTACTCAGTACGCATGGAAAGTAAGCGGTATTAGCAAAATGACGGCATTGGAACGTATTGCTGAAACTGTTGAATTTGATGCCATGATTGTTTTTGTTCGTACACGAAATGATACCGTTGATATTGCTGAAAAGTTAGAGCGTGCTGGTTATCCTGCACTAGCCTTAAATGGTGATATGAACCAAGTACAACGTGAACGTTGTATTACTCAAATGAAGTCGGGTCAATCTTCTATCTTAGTAGCAACCGATGTTGTTGCCCGTGGCTTAGATATCCCACGTATTTCTCATGTAATTAACTATGACTTGCCTGGTGATAACGAAGCGTATGTGCATCGCATTGGTCGTACCGGACGTGCAGGTCGTGAAGGCACAGCAATCTCATTTGTTCGTCCTCGTGAAATGTATTCATTACGTCACTATGAGCGTTTAACCTCTGGCACAGTGAATATGTATGAGTTACCAAATATTGAAGAACTTGGTAAAAAACGTATTGAACGTGCTCGTGTTGAAATTTCGACTATTGTCAGTGATAAAGATTTAACTAGTATGCGCGAAATTATTGAAGCCATGGCTGCAGAGTCTGAGCTGTCAATGACTGATTTAGCCGCAGCTTTGTTATATCAAAAACAGTTAAAGCAACCACTACAGCCGAAAGAAGATCCTAAACCGCGTCGTGATACTCGTGATAATAGTCGCGACAGAAACAGCCGAGATCGTAATGACCGAGGTGGTAGAGATAATCGTCGTGACTCTCGTAGTGATAGCCGTGGAGAGCGAAATGGCAACCGTGGCTCACGTGATGACAGACCTCGTAAAGAAAAAGTAAACCGTAACGATGTTGATTGGCAGACTTACCGTCTTGAAGTAGGTAAAGACCATGGGGCACGTCCAGGTGATATCGTTGGTGCTATTGCCAATGAAATTTCACTTGATAGCAGTTATATCGGTGCGATTAACTTGCACGATAAACATAGTTTTGTGCAATTACCAAAAGGTATTCCTGCCGACTTGTTTAACAAATTAAAAGCTGTCCGTGTCCGTCGTCAACCTCTAGCAATCACTACTTCAGATGAAGTTATTGTTAGTCAAAAACGTGCACCTCGTCGTACTGACCGTGCACCACGCCATAGTTAATATTTGTTAATGTTTGTTAATATTTAATCTTTAAAAAGCGCCTGATGGCGCTTTTTTTGTTTTTTGTTAGCAGAAAAGCGATTTTAGTGGTTTTTCTGCTAAAAATTGTAAATTATTAACTCCGCAACCTTGTTTGCCTGTTGCTTTTTCTATTACTATAGAGCCATCTAGCTTAAGTCATCAATCAACTACAAAATAATACCCATAGTAATGTCTGAAGAAGTATCTAAATTATCAACCGTGCACCATTTTGCTATTCGTGTCTATTACGAAGATACGGATGCTGGCGGTATTGTCTATTATGCCAATTACTTAAAGTTTTTTGAGCGAGCACGTACCGAATGGTTACGAGAGATAGGGATAAATCAACAATATTTTTTGCAACAAAAACTAGGCTTTGTGGTCAGAAAGGTTGAAATGGATAACCTTGCCTCAGCCATGCTCGATGATTTACTTGAGGTGAAGTCAACAATAATAACCTTGAAACGTGCCAGTTTAGTGTTTCAACAACAAATAACCAACCAAGCACAGCAAGTACTTTGTACCGCTAAAATACGTGTTGCTTGTGTTGATTTTAGCCAGAAAAAACCCTGTGCTATTCCAAAACCAATACTAGGAGTCTTTAAACGTGTCAGCTGAAATTTCCTTTTTTCGCTTAGTCATAGAAGCAAGCATATTAGTGCAATTTGTTATGCTTGTTTTACTCATCTTCTCAATTATGTGCTGGGCAATGATATTCCAGCGGAGAAACGTACTGAAAAAGGCCGAGTTAGCGTTAAAGGCGTTTGAAGATAAATTTTGGAGTGGTGCCGATTTAAGTAAGCTCTATAGTGATATCTCGGCTAAACCTCAAGTGCAAGGTATTGAAACCTTATTTATTGCCGGCTTTAAAGAATTTGCCCGATTAAGAAAAAGTCATATTGATAACCCACAAATTATTATCGATGGTACTTATCGTGCCATGCGTGTCGCATTATCCCGAGAAGTAGATAGTTTAGAGACCCACTTGCCCTTTATGGCAACCGTTGGCTCTATTAGTCCATATATTGGTTTATTTGGTACCGTGTGGGGTATCATGAATTCATTTATCGCTTTAGGTGCGGTAAAACAGGCGACACTTGCTATGGTGGCCCCCGGCATTGCCGAAGCATTAATCGCTACCGCCATGGGTCTTTTTGCTGCTATTCCTGCCGTCATTGCTTTTAACCGTTTTAGTCATAAAGTAGAAAAGCTGGAGAACAGCTATGGCAATTTTATGGATGAATTTTCAAGTATATTACAACGTCAATCTGCCGCTGAGCAATCTGCACGTAAGGCATAACTATGTACAAAAGAGTTAGACGCCGTATAGTGGCTGAAATTAATGTAGTACCCTATATCGATGTAATGTTGGTATTGCTAATTGTTTTTATGATTAGCACCCCGTTAATTACCCAAGGGGTTAAAGTTGACTTACCACAAGCGGACGCTGAGCCCTTAGATGAGCAAAGTAAAACGCCATTAGTGGCCAGTATTGATGCGCAAGGACGGTATTACCTCACCGTCGGGGCCAACGAAAAAGAGCCTATGTCGGCAGAAGAAGTGGCAATATTAGTAAAAGCGCATCTAGCGATTGAACCGGGAACACCTGTGCTGGTAAATGGTGACGGCGCTGTTTCTTATAATGCGGTTATTCAACTTATGGTCTTGTTGCAAACTGTTGCCGGTGTGCCATCGATAGGTTTAATGACAGACTCTATAGGGGAATAGCGTGGCACAGCAACGAGCTTCTGTTTTTATTAAAAAATCGGCCTATTCTAAAGCCATAGCGTTCAGTATTGCTTTACACCTAGTGTTACTTTTTGGCTTGTTTGCCGGGGATTTTTCCTCCATTCCCGAGCCGAAACCCACCCCGTCAGCACAAACTTTAGAGCCGATAAAAGCTGTGATTATCGATAAAGCAAAATTTGAACAAGCAATAAAGAGAATACAGCAACAAAAAACAGCACAACTTGATGCAGAGAAAAAACGTTTAAAAGCGGTAGAAAAGCGGGTAACTGATGCCAAAAAGCGTCGGACCAGAGAAGAAGCTCGTATCAAGAAATTAGAGCGTCAGCGTAAGAAAAAAGAACAAGAAAAAATTAAGGCGGATAAAGCGGCTAAGTCATCGAAAGTAAAAGCGGCCAAAGCTGAAAAAATTCGCTTACAAAAAGAGCAAGAAAAGCAAGTGGCTGAAAAAGCGGCTGCCGTTGCTCGCTCAAAGCGTTTAAAAGAAGAAGCTGCAGCTAAAAAAGTAGCAGAGCTTCGTCTTGAAAAAATTGCTGAACGTAAGCGACAAGAAGTAGCCGCTAAAGAACAAGCAATTCAAGATGATATGTTAGCAAAACAAATGGCGGCTGAAATGGCAAGCCGTAATCAAGCTCGTCAGCAACAAGTGATGACTGAGATTGCACGGTATTCTGCCTTGATCACCCAGAGTATCAATCGTCATATGAGAAAAGATCGTAGCACCATGGCTGATAAGTCTTGTAAATTGACCATCAGTTTGGCGCCTTCAGGCTTTGTTACCGACGTTAAAGTGGGGCAAGGTGATAAAACGGTATGTGCTGCGGCGAAAAATGCCATTTATAAAGCGGGTACTTTACCGGTATCTAAAGACCCTGAAGTCTTTAAAGAAATGCGTCGATTAGCAGTAACCGTTGTACCTGAGTTTTAGCATTTATTAGCGCTAACGTGGTGTTGAGTAAAAAATATTTAGTGCCGAACGTAGTTTTGCCCTAGGTATTACGTTAAAAATGCACCTAATTAAAGGGATAAAATAGAGAACATGAGATTATTACCAAGCATACTAATCAGCGCACTTATTGCGTTGGCTTCACCTCGTGCGATGGCAGCATTAGAAATAGTCATTACCGGCGGCGTAGATAGTGCTCGTCCTATTGCCATTGTTCCTTTTAAATGGCTGGGTAGTGGCGTCAGACCTGAGTCATTATCACAGGTTATTAGTGATGATTTATTACGAAGTGGTAAATTTAGTCCTATCGCAGCAGACAAGTTCCCTGAGACTATTGTTGATGAGAAAAATATTGATTACAGTGCTTGGGCAAGTTTGGGTGCTGAAGCCCTTGTTATTGGTCAAATCAAAGAAATTTCCATCGGCCGTTATCAAGTAAGCTACCAATTAATTGACGTTATTCGCGGGCAAATTACCGGCGGTCAAACGTCAATGCTCAGTAATGGTAAACTGGTGCAAGCACAAGATCATATCTTAGCGCAAAGCAGTGCCAATATTAATACTAACCAAGCTCGTCGTTATGCTCATAGTATTAGCAATGTTATCTATGAAAAACTCACCGGCAGTAAAGGTGCGTTTTTAAGTAAAATTGCCTATATTATTGTTCGCGATCAAGGGAAATATCCATATCAACTGGCTTTTGCCGATTATGATGGTTTTAACGAACACGTCTTGTTAAGTTCTAAAGAACCACTAATGTCGCCAACCTGGCGACCAAATGGCGAGCAGTTGGCGTATGTTTCCTTTGAAAATCGTCAAGCACAAATACATACCATTGATATCTATACTGGTGAGCGCAAGCTGATCAGCTCTTTTAAGGGCATAAACAGTGCACCTCGCTTCTCACCCGATGGTAAAAGTATGGCTATGGTACTGTCAAAAGATGGCAATCCGGATATCTATGTCATGTCGTTAGCGAGCAAAAAAATACGTCGTATTACCCGAAATAGAGCAATAGATACCGAGCCAAGTTGGACACCTGATGGTAAATCATTGATATTTAGTTCAGAACGGGGTGGAAAACCTCAGCTATATCGCGTAGATTTAGCCGGGGGGAAAGTAAGACGTTTGACGTTTGACGGCGAAATGAACCTTGGCGGTTCAGTAACCCCTGATGGTAAACAGCTGATCATGGTCAATAGAACTCGCGGTAAATATCGTTTAGCGAAACAAGACTTAACTTCTGGTTTATTCCAGGTATTAACCGATACACGTTTAGACGAGTCGCCAAGTGTGTCACCTAATGGTGGTATGATCATATATAGCACCTTATATAATAATCGACAAGTGTTGGGTTTAGTGTCGGTAGACGGACGATTTAAAGCTAGATTACCGGCACTTGATGGTCAAGTGAAGTCACCAGCCTGGTCACCATTTTTATAATAATAATATGTAAAAAAAACTAATTAATCTTTAACTTATATTTTTGAATAAAGGAAAATAAAATGCGCTTTAATAACATAGTAAAATGCTTAGCAATTGCTTTACCTCTTACCGTTTTGTCAGCTTGTAGCTCAAACTCAGATACAGATGAGCAAAGCCAAATAGATACTAATGCCCAAGTTACTCAAAATGCTGAAGCCGCTCAAAAAGAGCAAGAAGCCGTACTCGTTACTGCTGCTAAACGTGCTGCAGAAATTGAAGAACAAAAACGTCAAGAGTTAGAGACATTACGTGCTGAGCACATTGTTTATTTTGACTTTGATGTTTCAAATGTAAATGAGAAATTTTCAGAAATTTTAGATGCTCATGCTAAATTTTTGACTGCTAATTCAGAGATTAAAATTTTAGTTGAAGGACATGCCGATCAGCGTGGTACGCCAGAATACAACATCGCTTTAGGTGAGCGTCGTGCTAAATCTGTCGTTA
The DNA here is from genome assembly GCF_001444365.1 of Colwellia sp. MT41. Classification (NCBI taxonomy): domain Bacteria; kingdom Pseudomonadati; phylum Pseudomonadota; class Gammaproteobacteria; order Alteromonadales; family Colwelliaceae; genus Colwellia; species Colwellia sp. MT41. The sequence goes on along the minus strand of NZ_CP013145.1, from coordinate 2,609,995 downwards.
CTTATTTAGAGAATATGGGTGTTGCCGCTAGCCAAATTACTGTTGTTAGCTATGGTGAAGAAAAGCCAATGATTAAAGATCGTAGCGAAAATGCTTTTGCTAAAAACCGTCGTGCGGTATTAGTTTACTAATACTTAATACGCCTCAACTAAACAGGTAACTGAATGAAACTAAATAAAGTTTTGTTTGGCATGATGATTACAGCTAGCGCCATGAGTGCGTTAGCTGTAGCTAAAGCGCCAGTCATTGATGTTAACGCCAATGCTATTGATTCTGCTGTGTTGATAGAGCAATTAAGCACCTTGTCACGTAAGTTAGACTCACGTAATAAGGCGCAAGTAAATATTCAGCGTCAGTTGGACCAACTACAAAGAGAAGTGAATGAACTTCGTGGTATAACAGAATTACATACTCATAAATTAGGCCAAGTATTAGAGCGTCAACGAGAGCTTTATCAAGAAATTGATAGACGAGTCAATGAAGTACTTGTCTCAACCAGTAAGCCTGCTTCAGTTGCTCATCGTCCTAGTATGAGTATTAATACGGCAGTCAATGCGGGCAGTTATAGCGATAATTTAACTGAAAATGAAGCGTATGACCGTGCCCTTAATTTAGTGTTAAAGGATAAACGTTACCAGCAAGCTATTCTAGAATTTAAAGGCTTTAATAAGCACTTTCCAAATTCTAGTTACGCACCCAATGCTCATTACTGGTTAGGTCAGTTGCTCTTTAATCAAGGGGAACTTGCCCAAGCAAGCCAAGAGTTTATCATTGTCGTTAACCAGCATAAAGAGTCATCTAAGCGTCCTGATGCGCTATTAAAACTTGCTATTGTTGCTCAAAAGCAAAAAGATAATAAAAAAGCCATTGCTCGCTATCAACAATTATTAGTAGAATACCCGGAATCAACAGCAGCAAAACTTGCCAAGCCCCGCTTAGCTAGTTTAACAAACTAAGCTAATTTGGACGAGAATCACCTTTATTGGCTTTTTGTTGTTGATAAAACTAGCGTATTGTTGATAAATTACACTAGCAGTAAATTATATCAATAAAAACGAAATTTATTGTTGCACTTAAATATATTATGAGTATTATATGCCCCGCGTTGAGGCAGTAACTCAACACAACGTCGGCCGTTAGCTCAGTTGGTAGAGCAGTTGGCTTTTAACCAATTTGTCGAAGGTTCAAATCCTTCACGGCCGACCACTTTCTAATTCAAAGTAATGACTTTATAAGTGGTTAAGTTGAGTTTGAATGAAAAGTCTCCTTCTCGTAATAGAGGGTGGAGCAAGTAAATTATAAAATAGAAAACTTGAATCGGCCGTTAGCTCAGCTGGTAGAGCAGTTGGCTTTTAACCAATTTGTCGAAGGTTCAAATCCTTCACGGCCGACCAATTCAAGACTATTTATCGTTTACTCACAATTAGGCACGGCCGTTAGCTCAGTTGGTAGAGCAGTTGGCTTTTAACCAATTTGTCGAAGGTTCAAATCCTTCACGGCCGACCACTCCTAATTGATTAGTGTTGTAAAAGAAAACGATTAAAGCTTTTAAGCTTTGTCCAGTTTAACGAAAGGTCAGCCTGAACGTTTGATTGGTGAAGTAGTTAAGTTATAGAGATTAGGAACGGCCGTTAGCTCAGTTGGTAGAGCAGTTGGCTTTTAACCAATTTGTCGAAGGTTCAAATCCTTCACGGCCGACCACTCCTAATTGATTAGTGTTGTAAAAGAAAACGATTAAAGCTTTTAAGCTTTGTCCAGTTTAACGAAAGGTCAGCCTGAACGTTTGATTGGTGAAGTAGTTAAGTTATAGAGATTAGGAACGGCCGTTAGCTCAGTTGGTAGAGCAGTTGGCTTTTAACCAATTTGTCGAAGGTTCAAATCCTTCACGGCCGACCACTCCTAATTGAAAGTACTTACTTATAATTCAAGCCAAGCTTTTAACCGTTACCGCAATTAATTCGAAGCTTTAAATTCTTCACAGCCGACCACTGCTAATTGAAAGTACTTACTGATAATTTAAGCCAGGCTTTTAACCGTTACCGCAATTAATTCGAAGCTTCAAATCCTTCACGGCCGACCACTGCTAATTGAAAGTACTTACTGATAATTTAAGCCAGGCTTTTAACCGTTACCGCAATTAATTCGAAGCTTCAAATCCTTCACAGCCGACCACTCCTAATTGAAAGTACTTACTGATAATTTAAGCAAGGCTTTTAACCGTTACCGCAATTAATTCGAAGCTTCAAATCCTTCACAGCCGACCACTGCTAATTGAAAGTACTTACTTATAATTCAAGCCAAGCTTTTAACCGTTAACTCACTTAGCTCGAAGGTTCAAATCATTCACGGCCGAGCACTGCTAATTGAAAGCACTTACTGATAATTGAAGCCAAGCTTTTAACCGTTAACTCACTTAGCTCGAATGTTCAAATCCTTCACGGCCGAGCACTGCTAATTGAAAGTACTTACTTATAATTCAAGCCAAGCTTTTAACCGTTACCGCAATTAATTCGAAGCTTCAAATCCTTTACCGCCGACCACTGCTAATTGAAAGTACTTACTTATAATTCAAGCCAAGCTTTTAACCGTTAACTCACTTAGCTCGAAGCTTCAAATCCTTCACGGCCGACCACTGCTAATTGAAAGTACTTACTTATAATTCAAGCCAAGCTTTTAACCGTTACCGCAATTAATTCGAAGCTTCAAATTCTTTACCGCCGAGCACTGCTAATTGAAAGTACTTACTGATAATTTCAAGCCAAGCTTTTAACCGTTAACTCAGTTAGCTCGAAGGTTCCAATCCTTTACCGCCGACCACTGCTAATTGAAAGTACTTACTTATAATTCAAGCCAAGCTTTTAACCGTTACCGCAATTAATTCGAAGGTTCAAATTCTTCACGGCCGACCACTGCTAATTCAATAAAATCACCAACCCTACTACTCAATAAGACATTTCTTACTCATAGCATACTAAATACTCTCATTTACCCTAGCTAGCTTATTTAAGCCAATCTCACTCAGTTAAAACACTTTATTAGCATGTCTTGATATATAGCTGACAGTTACTCTATAACGAAGCGGTTATACTGCTTATTATCTACTACACATTAGTAGCGCTTTCCCTTATAATTGCCGCGTTTGAACGTGTCCTGATTTAGAGAGAACCCATGAGTGTAAGTAATATCGCGGTAGATTTTGATTTTCAATTCCCAGCTAAGCCAAAGCCTTTAACAAATGATGAAAAGGCGCAATACATAAAGAAAATTAAACTGCTCTTAGTAGAAAAAAATGCCGTACTGGTGGCTCACTACTATACTGACCCTGAAATTCAAGCGCTTGCCGAAGAAACGGGAGGTTGTGTTGCCGACTCTCTTGAAATGGCTCGTTTTGGTAAGCAGCATGCAGCAGAAACATTAATTGTTGCAGGTGTTAAGTTTATGGGCGAAACCGCTAAAATATTAACACCTGAAAAATTGGTGTTGATGCCTGAGCTGGAAGCAACTTGTTCATTAGATTTAGGCTGTCCAATTAAGGAGTTCTCAGCTTTTTGTGATCAACACCCTGATCATACCGTGGTAGTTTATGCAAATACCTCAGCTGCTGTTAAAGCGCGAGCTGATTGGGTGGTTACTTCGAGTATTGCCCTTGAAATAGTCGAGATGCTTGCGAGTGAAGGAAAACCGATTTTATGGGGGCCTGACCGTCACTTAGGCGCATATATAGAAAAAGAAACCGGCGCTAAAATGTTGATGTGGCAGGGTGCTTGTATTGTCCATGATGAATTTAAGGCCTCGGCATTACGTGACCTTAAGCTACAATATCCTGATGCTGCGGTATTAGTACACCCTGAATCGCCTAGCAATGTCATTGAGCTTGCTGATGCCGTGGGCTCTACTAGTCAGCTAATTAAAGCAAGTCAAGAAATGCCTAATAAACACTTTATCGTCGCAACCGATAAAGGTATTTTTTATAAGATGGAACAAGCTAGCCCAGAAAAGACCTTTGTCGCTGCACCTACAGGCGGTAACGGCGCAACCTGTCGTAGTTGTGCTAATTGCCCTTGGATGGCAATGAATGGCTTAAAATCGATTCATGATGCGTTAGTAAGCCCGGTAGGTAAAGTAATAAACGTAGATGAAGCGCTAGCTGCAAAAGCATTAATACCGTTAAATAGAATGCTTAATTTTGCGGCTGAAAATAAGTTGATAGTTAAGGGTAATGCTTAGTTAATCGCCTACTTTATTGATTCCTTAGCATTTATGAATAAATAAGCAGCAGTTAAGCTATTTTGCTAAAATTAAACAACGATTAAGCTAAAATAGCCTTGCACCTGTGCCGCTTTTTTTTTACCATAGCGCTTGTTAAATTGTGGTGCGCTAGCTGAGTGTCTGTAGGTTGAATTGATACACATACAAAGAGTGTTTAGATTTAGCCCCGAACGAGAGTTTAAATACACACCATCACGTTTAGAGTTATTACTAAATAATAACTTAGCATACTGAAAAAGAGATTGTTATACAGTAATTAGACAATTTTGATAGACAGTTTTTTATACTATCAGGATTGAGAAAAGTTTTGGAGAGTTGGCTGAGTGGTTTAAGGCGCTCGCTTGGAAAGCGAGTGAAGGTTTATCCCTTCCGTGAGTTCGAATCTCATGCTCTCCGCCATTATTAAAGGGTCTTAGATTAATATCTGAGACCCTTTTTTTAGACCTATTCGAATAGACCCTCATTACAATCCACAATAAAAAGCTTAAATTTCTTCTTGTCTATAATGACGTATTGTTTTCATTTTTATTCAATAATGCCGGTAGTGTAATGGTTACTTTTAGTCCTCCTGTCGGTTGGTTTTGTGCGAATATATCACCCTGATGCAAATGAATGGCTTGCTGGGCAATGGCTAGCCCTAAACCTGTGCCACCGCTACTGCGTTCTCTACCATCAGCCACTCGAAAAAACGGCGTAAAAATCTTTGCTATCATTTCACTTGGTACGCCAGGACCATGGTCGATAACACTTAGCCTTATTTTGTCATCTTGCTGAGATAATTCAACTGTCACTATTTGGCTATTGGGCGAATACTTTATCGCATTATTTAATATGTTACTGATAGCACTGGCGAGTAGTTTACTGTCGGCGAAAAGGGTGCAGCTAACTAGCCCTTTTATCGCTATAGTGACATTTTTACTGGTAGCAAAGTATTGGCAATCATTAACAACTTGGGTAAGTAACGTCTTTAATTCTACCTCATCGACAGTAAAAGTATTATGGCTATGCTCAAGTCTTGAAAGCGTAAGTACATCGGCTATCATTTCATCTAGACGGTCGACTTCAGTTTCACAACGGGTCAAATGTTTTTGTTGCTCAGCGCTATTGCCCATGTTTTTTTCAGCTAGAGCAATGGCTAACTGTAAGCGTGTTAGTGGCGACCTTAGTTCATGGGAGACATCGCCTAATAAACGTTGATGCGCAGTAATATTGTTTTCTAATTGCTGTGCCATTTGGTTAAAACTTCGCGCTAGATCGCCAAACTCATCTGAGCGTCGGTCAAACTTTGTGATGCGGGTTGATAATTTACCATCACCTAAGGCTTTACTGGCTTTTTGCAGCGCTATTAAGGGGTTAGTAAAGCTTTTTGCGAGTAACCAGCAACACAAAAAACTGATGGCTAGCAATAAGATCAGACGCAAAGCAACAGGGAGTCGGTTGACCAAGCTAACCAAGCGTTTATGGTGTGGTTCACTGGCAATAAATAATTGAAACTGTTGACCATTGAGCATTATAGGTTGCGAACTGGTCACTTGGGTAAAGGCAAAGTCAATAGTGACTGGGTTCTCTAACGGGTGTCTTTTTAAATAGTTTTTTACCTTTGACCAAATACGCTGCCTTGGTGTATAGATATCGTTGGTACTTAGTCTTTTAAAAATTAAATACTGTTGATGTTTTTGGTGAAACTTATGCTGTATTTCTCTCAGTCTAATGTGCGATTTACCCGCCAGTTTCTGCTGGTAGTTTGTTAATAGCTTTAATTGCTCTGGGTTGGCTTGCTCTTGGGTGGGAGTATGCCTAAATTGCATGGTCACTAGGTAGCTGATCAGTACTGAGGTGAGAATGACCAGCCAAAACGCCAGAAATAGCTTTAAGCTAATGCCTAAAGAGAAATTTTTATACCACTGTGATAATTGCTTGAGCATAGTTACTGTTCTCCTTGTAAAAACACATAACCCGCTCCGCGCACTGTTTTTATCTTATCTATTGGGTCAATAGCGAGTAGCTTTCTACGGACATTGCCGACATGCACATCGACAGTTCTATCATACGGGCTTAGTTTACGTTGTAACACTTGCTCGGATATTTCTGCTTTACTGAGAATTTTACCGTGATGTTTAAGCATATAAACCAGTACTAAATATTCAGTGCCCGTTAGTTCAAGTAATTTATTTCGACAAAAAATTTCACGAGTAGCTTGGTTTATCCTGACCTGATTAATGATAAGTTGCTCGGTCGGTTCATTTATCGCTGTAGTATTTTGTTTTTTTACAATGGCGATACGTCTAAAAATGGCATTTATACGTGCTAATAACTCTCTATGTTTGAACGGTTTTGCTAGGTAATCATCGGCACCTAACTCTAGTCCTAAAATTTTATCATTATCATCGCCTCTAGCGGTTAGCATTAAAATAGGGATTTTATGATTGCCACCTAATGCTTTTAGCACTTCAAAGCCATTGAGTACAGGCATCATGACATCAAGTAAAATCAAATCAAAGCAGTCATCAAATGCTTTTGCTAAACCACTGGCACCATCTAAACAAGCCGTTACCTTGATGTTTTCACAGGCAAGATATTCGGTAAGTAACTCGGCAAACTCTTTATCATCATCTATCAATAAAATGTGTTTAACTTGTGAGGTACTTTTGCTCATTTCAAGGGCTCTTTTTATGTTAGTGACAGCAGCTTCTGGCTAGGAAGTTCATTATTTCATTAGTTTACGTGATCTTCGCTCAGCAGAAGATAACTTTACATAGCTTTACACTGCTTTGCACTGTTTTGCAAAAAGCCTCGTTATACTAAAGCTTAAGCTAATTAAAGATAATTTAACTCGTTAACAAGAGAGTTGAAAATACCTAACAAGGAAATATCAAATGAAAACTCAACTTAAAAATATTACTATTGCCATCTCGCTTTGCTCAGCTTTGCTGTTATCGCCTGTTAGCCTTGCCGGTTATGAGGGTAATCATGCTCATGATAAAGCTAGCGATAAAAGCTACCAGCAAATGAGTGAAAAAAAATTCGCTAAACTGACCCTAAAACTGGGTTTGTCTGCAAGCCAGCAAGCCGATATAAAAGCACTTAAAAAGGAAGAAAAGCTGCAAATGCTAGCATTAAAACCAGCAATGAATGCCTTTCGAGAGCAAGTTAAAACCTTAATGTCGGCGGAAAGTTTTGATGAGCAAGCTTTTAGCCAATTGCAGGCGAGTAACCAAGATGTCTTTGCGGCGATGGCGTTAGTAAAAGCAAAAAGTAAATTTGCCATGAAAAGTGTATTGACTGAGGAGCAAGTTGAAAAGTTTTATTCGATGAAACATAAACGTTCACATCGATAATTGTTTGGCATTATATTAAATGTATTGAGTTTCAACATAAAAAATCCGACCTAGTGTCGGATTTTTTATGTACGAAGGCAGCGATTAGCGTTTTTATTCAGTAGGAATAATTTTACCTATATAGGGCAGGTGGCGATATTTTTGTGCATAATCAATACCGACACCAACGACAAATTCATCGGCAATTTCAAAACCTACCCACTTAACATCGACATGTTTTTCACGGCGAGTCGGTTTATCCAATAAAGTACATATTTGAATAGAATTAGGGCCACGTAACTTTAATATTTCCAGCACTTTACTTAAGGTATTGCCGGTATCAATAATATCTTCTACCAGCAACACATCTTTGCCTTCAATATTATCATCAAGGTCTTTTAGTATATGAACATCACGAGAGCTTTCCGTGTTATTGCCATAGCTCGATGCGGTCATAAAATCAACACTATGATGAACAGAAATGGCTCTGGTTAAATCAGCCATAAAAACAAATGAGCCCCGCAGTAAACCAACCATAACTAAGTTATCACTATCTTGATAATGTTCACTGATTTGTTGCCCTAATTGGGCGACGCGCGTTTTAATTTGCTCTGCTGAGATCATTACCTCAATGGTATGTTTCATTGTTATTTATTTCTTATTGAGTTAATTATTAAAGGCAGCGATTAGCTGCCTGGTCGGGTATAACCTATGTCAATAATAGGTGTAGGTGTTAGCTTTTGTCGCTATTATTCATGCAAAAAAGCCTTTGCGAGCAAAGGCTTTTTATTAACGTTAAGCAAATGCTGTTTTTAGTTTAAAAATATAAATTTAGCAATAAATAAAACAGTTAACGCCCAAACACCTTTAGATACTTGGTTAGATTTACCTGTACCCACTTTTAAGACAGTGTAAGTGATAAAACCAAAAGCAATACCGTTCGCAATAGAGAAGGTAAACGCCATCATAATTGTAGTACAGACAGCTGGAGCGTATTCCGTCAAGTCATCCCAATCTAAACCTTTAAGTGAGCTCATCATTAACATAGCTACATAGATAAGAGCGCCATCTACGGCAAAGGCAGGTAGCATTTTTGCCAGGGGTAAGAAGAACATCCCAACAGCAAATAATAAACCTATGGTTACTGCGGTTAGACCAGTACGACCACCAGCAGCTACACCAGCGGCAGACTCAACATAAGAAGTTACCGGAGGACAACCAAAACCTGTACCAATAACAGAAGCAATAGAGTCAGCTTTTAAAGACTTGCTTAAGCCTTTAATCTTACCATTTTTGTCTTGCAAACCAGCGCGCTCAGCAACACCCATTAAGGTACCCGCGGTATCAAAAATGTTAACAAATAAGAAAGTTACAATGACAGGAATTAACGCTACTTGAAAAGCGCCAGCAATATCGGCTTTCCATAAAATGGGTTCAAGAGCCGAAAACTCAGGAACAGCTAGTATGCCATTATAAGCAACAAAACCAGATTGAGGAGCAAAAGATTTAGCAGCCTCGGCAACAACAAAGAAATCAACAGGTAATACCCAAGTCATAACAAATGCAAGTAAGGTTACTGACGCAATACCAATGATTACCGCACCAAAAACTTTACGATAGCTAAGCACAGAAATAAGTAAGAAACTTAAGAAACCTAGTGCTGGTGCTTCTGGCCCAAATTGACCAAAGCCAAAGTGAGTCATGTCGCCAAGGGCAACTATGTTATCAGGACTAGCAACAATAATGCCGGTGAAGCGTAGGCCGATGAAGCCTAAGAAAAGCCCAACACCTGCGGTCATGGCAAGCCGTAAGCTCATGGGAATACTATCAAGCATCCATTCCCTAAGTCGGGTAACACTCATAAAAACAAAAAGGACCCCTGACAGGAATACCGCACCTAAGGCAATTTGCCAACTATAACCCATGCCACCGACGACGGAGAAAGTGAAGAAAGCATTTAAGCCCATTCCTGGCGCAAGACCAACAGGCCAGTTTGCGTACAAACCCATTATGATAGTGGCAATAGCAGCACCTAAACAGGTTGCTAAGAACAAACCATCAAATGGCATGCCAGTATTTGACATAATAACCGGGTTTAAAAACATAATATATGACATGGTCACGAAGGTGGTAAGACCGGCCATAAGCTCAGTTTTTACCGATGTATTATGCTCTGATAGTTTAAAAAGACGTTCTAACAGACCGACGTCATTAGTTTTATCTTCTTTGTCTTCTTCGTTTTCGTAAGATTTACTAACCTGTTCCATAACTACAGTTCTCTCATTGGTTGATATTAAAGGTCGTTTATTGGTGTTTTTTAAGTGTGACCTGCTTGTCGCAGTGCTACCGATACAGCAGGTAGAACAACGATTGCTAATGTTAGAAAGAGGCTGTGTTGGACCCAATTTCCGTTTAGCTGACTCATTAGTGCACAAATAAAATTTAAAGTTAATAAGTATAACAGTTTGTTAATTCCACATGGTGAAACTCATCAAAACTATAGGGTATTCGCTATAGCCGATAAAATTAAAGTTAACTAGAAAGTACGGTGAAAAGTTAGATGTACAATTTCACTTGGTAAAATCGAGTTGAACTTAATTCCATAAATTCAAAGGTTTCAACATGGCTCCCAGAATTTGGTTCTTGTTAAAGTAGTTATTGTCTTTGGTTTTTATCTGATCATTAACACTTCATCCTATCCTTAAAATAGAAAACTTGTCAATAGTGTCAAGAATGCTTTTTTAGTGTACAATTTGAATTAGGGTCTGATTCGACTTATAGCAATAACGTTGTAAATCGTTTAGTCATAGTGTTTTCATGGCATTACGCGAGAAAAGTACGCGATATCTATCTGCGAGAATACTTTTAAGGTAAGTAAATGCCACTAACAATCAATTAAATTAGGTAGCCATGCTTTCTCTAGCACATTTTAACCGAAAAACCATTAAAGGTGATATTTTTGGTGCGTTAACATCAACCATCGTTGCTCTACCTTTTGCTTTAGCTTTCGGCGTTACCTCAGGCGCGGGTGCTAGTGCCGGTATTTATTGTGCGATTATAACCGGATTATTTGCTTCTTTATTTGGTGGCACAAATCAACAAATATCTGGCCCTAATACCGGTTTAACGGTTGCTATGGTTGCTATATTAACCAGCTTTGTCGCGCAATCTCCGGACAATGGTATTGCCGCAGCATTTACTGTGGTCAGTCTGGCGGGTTTATTTCAAATGTTATTTGGCTTTTTTAAGCTAGGTAAGTACTTCATTTTAGTCTCATATCCGGTTATTTCAGGTTTTACCTCGGGTATTGGCATACTCATTATTCTCTCGCAAATTGAGCCCTTATTTGGTCACTCATTACCTGAATTAGAGCTGTCATTAAGCACTTTAACTAGCACGAATACTTTATTGGGTTTAGCTTGTTTAGCAATACTCTTCATTTGGCCGCAAAAATATAGTCGGGTAGTACCCGCAAGTATTATCGCGGTTGCTGGCGCAACCTGTTTTTATGTTTTTTCTGGCGCGGAAATGCCGGTTGTTGGCGCTATTGCCAGTGAATTACCTGCTTTTAATATGCCGGTATGGGAAAGTTCTTTAGCCAGTGAAATGATTAAATCGGCGTTATTAATTGCCACCTTAAGTACTTTAGACTCGTTAATGACTTCATTAACGGTGGATAGTATCACCAACGAATTACATGACTCTGACCAAGAGCTTGTCGGTCAGGGTATTGGTAATATTGTCGCCGGCCTTTTTGGTGCATTACCGGGTGGTGGCGCGACTATGCGCACAGTAACCAATTTAAGGGCTGGAGGTACTACGCCTTTATCGGGCATTCTTCATGCACTGTTTATTTTAGCTATTGTCTTATGGGCAGGGGAATACACCGCCTATATTCCTGTGGCTGTGTTAGCGGCAATTTTGACCCATGTTGGCATCAGCATTATTGATTGGAACTTCCTTAAACGCCTTCATCAAGTGCCTTTGTTTAGTGTCGGCTTGATGATCTCTACTATGATAATGTCGGTCGCCTTTGATTTAGTTACCGCGGTATTAGTGGGTGTTTTTATAGCAAACCTAGTGACCATTCGCCGTTTGTCAGACATCCAACTCGATAATATAAAGCTATGCACAGCCAAAGAGGCCGAGCATCTATCAAAGCCAGAGAGAGAGTTATTAGAAGCGATGGACGATAGCGTGTTATTACTTAATATCTCAGGGCCCATCGGTTTCGGTGTTGCGCGCGGATTAAAACAAAGTGTTTCAGAGACGGATCAAAATAAAACGTTATTGATTGATTTAACCGATGCCCGCTTTGTTGGTATTACCAGTACCATTGCTATCGAAGAAATTATTGTCAGTTATCGAAATCAAGGGCGCGATATTTTACTATCGAGTGTCTGTGACCGTGTACGAGAAGATTTTAATAAATTAAAATTACTTGATAAAATTCCTGCTGAGCATATCTTTTCTACAAGGTTAGATGCACTGACTTACCTTAAACAAAGAGTCTAAAGTAGAATATTTAATATTAAGTGCTTGGCTTACTGCTAGTCATAGTAATATTTTATCTGGATAAAAAACTCGGTTTACTAACCAGTTTTTTATTATTTATCCTTAGGTATCTTCCGCTAAAGTTACGGACTGACTTACATATCACCAAAAAATAGCGCTTTATTCATTTTATTTCATTATTGCTTAATTAATCCAAGACTAATGGCGCAAAAAATCCGATAATTAGCGCCATTAACACCAGTCTATCGATTGGCGGCATACAACTTCGGAAATATATCAATGGAAATCAAAGTTAACTTTCTCGACAACCTCAGGCTTGAAGCCAAGTTTGACGAATTTTCTGTCATCGCCGATCAGCCTATTCGCTATAAAGGTGACGGTTCAGCGCCAGGTCCTTTTGATTACTTCCTAGCATCTTCGGCGCTTTGTGCAGCGTACTTTGTTAAGGTCTATTGTAATGCTCGTGATATCCCAACGGATAATATTCGTTTATCACAAAATAATATTATTGACCCAGAAGACAGATATAACCAAATCTTTAAAATTCAGGTGGAGTTGCCTGACAGTATTTCTGAAAAAGACAAAAAAGGTATTTTAAGGTCAATTGACCGCTGTACCGTGAAAAAAGTCGTGCAGAATGGGCCAGAATTTAAAGTTGAGGCCGTTACTAGCCTTGAAGAAGATGCTCAAGCTATGTTGATGCAACGACCTGAAGATGGTGTTAGCACCTTTATTTTAGGTAAAGATTTACCACTAGAAGAAACCATTGCCAATATGTCAGGCCTTTTGGCTGACCTTGGCATGAAAATCGAAATATCTTCGTGGCGTAATATTGTGCCTAATGTTTGGTCATTACATATTCGTGATGCGGCATCGCCACTGTGTTTTACTAATGGTAAAGGCGCAACCAAAGAAAGTGCACTTGCTTCAGCCTTAGGTGAGTTCATTGAACGCCTTAACTGTAACTTCTTTTATAACGATCAATTTTTCGGTCAAGACATTGCTAACAGTGACTTTGTTCATTATCCCAATGAAAAATGGTTTAAGCCGGGCAATGATGATGCGCTACCCAAGGATATTTTAGATGACTATTGTTTAGCTATATACAACCCTGAAGATGAGTTGCGCGGTTCAAATTTGATAGATACTAACTCGGGTATGGCGGAACGTGGCATTTGTTCAATTCCATATGTGCGTCAGTCTGATGGTGCCACGGTTTACTTCCCTTCAAACTTAATTGAAAATTTATTTTTAAGTAATGGCATGAGCGCCGGTAACAACTTAGCTGAAGCGAAAGTACAATGTTTGTCAGAAATATTTGAACGCGCGATTAAAAAGCAAATCATCGCCGAAGAAATCGTTCTTCCTGATGTACCTAAAGAAGTTATTGCTAAATACCCAGCCATATTAGCGGGCATTGAAGGCTTAGAAGCACAGGGCTTTCCTGTGGTAGTAAAAGATGCTTCATTAGGCGGTAAATTCCCAGTGATGTGCGTCACCTTGATGAATCCAAAAACCGGGGGAGTCTTTGCCTCATTTGGCGCCCATCCAAGTTTTGAAGTGGCATTAGAGCGTAGCTTAACTGAATTATTGCAAGGTCGTAGCTTTGAAGGTTTAAATGACGTACCTAAACCTACTTTTAATAGCATGGCGGTGACTGAGCCGGAAAACTTTGTTGATCACTTTATTGACTCAACCGGTGTTATCTCATGGCGTTTCTTTTCTAATAAGCATGATTATGATTTTGTCGAATGGGATTTCTCTGGCAGCAATGAAGAAGAAAATGCCGGCTTAATGGACATTTTAAAAGGCCTAGGTAAAGAAGTGTATATTGCGGAGTTTAATCAACTTGGTGCTACTGCTTGTCGTATTCTAGTACCAGATTATTCGGAAATTTATCCGGTAGAAGACTTGATTTGGGATAATACTAATAAGTCACTTGCTTATCGTGAAGATATTTTAAATCTGCATAGTTTAAGTGAAGAGCAATTAACCAGTTTGTTTGACCGTTTAGAAGAAAGCCAACAAGATAATTACATTGATATCAAAACCTTAATTGGTATTGAGTTTGATGAAAATACCGTTTGGGGCCAGTTAACTATTCTTGAATTGAAAATTCTAATCTGCCTAGCACTTGGCGCACTTGAAGATGCTATTGAGTTAGTCGCCGAGTTTTTACAATACAATGATAATACGGTAGAACGTGGTTTATTTTATCAAGCAATTCATGCTGTCCTTGAAGTTACTATTGATGAAGAAATGGAACTGGAAGACTTTATCGGTAACTTCAATAGAATGTTTGGTGAAGAGAATATGGCCAATGTTGTTGGCTCTGTTTTTGGTGAAGTCAGATTCTTTGGCTTAACACCTACTAGTATGAAGCTTGAAGGTTTAGATAAGCATCAACGTTTGATTGAGAGCTACAAGAAATTGCATCAAGCGCGTAAGCTTGCTGCAGAGAAATAGCCTAATTAGCTGGTGCTGTCAGCACGGTGAATAAATCAAAAAGCCAATATTAATCGTGAATATTGGCTTTTTCTATCTAATGTCCTCTTTATCAAGTGTTTATGCCGTGTGAGCGAATATCATCAGTGTTACTGAGCTTTATTGAATAAGCTCGCTCATTTACGACGGACTTATGGCATGTTTTTACTGTTTAGCCACAGCGCTTGGTTCGCCTGAATAAATTGTGGCAATAACGCGGTAAAAAAGGCCAAACTTTAGGTTTACTTAACTCAGACGAATAGGCGGTCAAGGTCAGAATAGACTTGATCCTATGATAGTTATGAACACCAACAAAATTAACTGTTTATTGCAGCCTAAGGAACCAAGGTTGATATTAACAGGGGATATGCAAAATCCTTTTAAAATATAGCGTTATGTATATAGATAATATTTAAGCAACACTGATGAACAACTGCTATGTTAGATATTAATGTATTGATGTTTTTTACCCATGAGCGTAAAAACTTAATAAGAAATGGAGTTTATCAGTGTCAAATAAAACTATTATCGATGACATCGTTTGGCCGTGTGAGTTAAGTTTATCATTGAAAAAAAGTTTACTTTCTATCGCAAGTATTAAACATGGAGTTACCTCTTTAGGTGGCTCACCTAAACATCCATTTTGTAGCGATATTTGTTACCTTTTTGAGGGCGTTGCGGTACTTTGTACGTCTACACCAAATACTTCGACCACCGTAGGGGGTGTTATAGGGCCTCAAGACTGGATTGGTGTTGGTAGCATGGATGAGTCAGATCGTCCGATTTATACCACAGAGGAAATCGTTCCCGTAGTGTTAATGGCATTTCCTAACAAATTATTATTAAACCTGGCTGCACAAGACAGTGAAGTGTTCAAGTTTTTATTTTATATCGCTCAGGCATTACTCAAAAAATGGACGCAAGCAGCAGCTACAGTGATACACGATAAAGAAATGCGTATTGTTTATTCTCTACTGGAACTGCTGGTGCTACACCCTAAAAAAGGTGATGTAATACCCCCCATCAAAATTTCTCAACAACAACTAGCTTTATTGTCTGGCCTTTCTAGGCATAGAGTTAATGAAGTACTAAAAGAGTTGGAAATTGCCGAAGAAATTGAAATAGCGCGTGGCAGCTTACGCATAATTAACTTGCCAAAACTAGCTGCTCGCTTAAACAATCTCAATGTTAGTTTACGGGATCCTCGACAATTCATTAGTGAATATTAATCATGCTGATTTTTTAGTATCAATTTTATGCAACGGTTTCCAATATTTTCTGCTCTAATTGATTCATGTTGAATGGCTTTCTTAAATAATTTACAAAACCTACGGCTAGACACTTTTCTTTTATGCCACTTACTGAATCAGCGGTAATTGCAATAATTAAAGGCTTTTTTTTCATGTTACTACTCATTATTTTTTTAACAAATTCAAAACCATCCATGTTAGGCATATGACAATCTGAAAGGACAATATCGTAGTGCTTTTGCTGACATTTTTCATAAGCAATCAGTCCGTCACAGGCGACATCAGCGGTAATACCTAGCTGTTTTAATTGTCCAACAATAACTTTTTGGTTTACCGGGTGATCTTCTGCTACTAATACTTTTAAGGCTAAACCATTAAGTGAAGTCAATTTATTTTCTTTTAGTTCGGTACTTTTTAAGGGCTCAGAAAAAACAGCACTTGTCGGCTTTGTTATGGGCAAACTTAACGTCAAAACAAATGTTGAACCTAGACCTAATTCTGACTGCACTGATATTTTCCCTGACATCAAAGTTACTAATTCGTAACAAATACTCAACCCTAACCCTGAACCATCGTATGATCTTGTACTGTTGTTTTCTGCTTGAATGAAAGGTTGGAATAACCCTTGTTTTTTCTCTTTGCTAATACCGTTATATTTATAGTCCGGAAAGTAAAACTTCGGCTGACCTTTAAAGGTCATAGCAAGCAGTTTTACTTTCTTTTCTAGGTCAATGGTCCAATGGGTTTGCTTGTTAAAGCTTGATGATAATATTTTCATTTACGGTGAAATAATAGAAAAGCCGATGTATTCTCTATGCTTTATTGCATTAGAAAATATTTCTTTCATCTTGTTTTGCGCAGTTAATAATTGTTGTCGCTCTTCATTTTTATCGGCTTTAATTAATTCTAGGGTATACTGACGAACACTGGCATCGTCTGATGCTAGAAATACATCAGTTTTTACCCTTTTCCTCCAGGCAATAAGTGCTTGCTCTGTTGTTTTCAACAAAGAGTGTATGTTTCGCCCGGTCGATAGTTTTGCTTGAAGCTCCATTTTAGCTTGAAAATAAAATTGCAGCGCAATAATTAGCACCAGTGGTATCGCCATCATCAATGCTACTTTAGGTTTAAGTATTGAAGCCATTACTTTATTTCTTCTTTGTTTCTTATTTCATTGCACCAATGATTTACTTCTTCCGTTAAGCGTTCTAATCCTTTTCCTAACGTGGCAATAAGTTCATTTAACTGGTTGGACTTTTCATTCGGTGAATGTTCTTCAATTGTTTCAGCGATATTGGCTAAATCCTCTGCGCCAAGGTATCTAATGGCACTTTTTATTTTATGAGCAATATCTTTAACCTTGGATAATTGAGATTGCTGATGTGCGTTAATTAAGTCATTAAAATCATCGTTGTTAGTTAAATATGCCTCTAGAATTTCTAGGGTTAATTCAATATCTTCACCGGTAAGCTCTAACGTAATCTCACGGTTAAGGTGTGGTGTGGTCTCTATACCCGTGTTTTTGTTTATTGAGTTACCTTTTTGTCTTACTGCAGGACTCGTTAAATCGGCTTGTTGAAGCGTGGACTCTTCCTTAAAGCCTTTTGGTTGCGTAATCAACAATGCCGCGGCAGCTATTTCAAGTTTTTCTTTTAAACTACTTATCGGGCAAGGTTTAGCTAAATAATCATCAAAACCTGCATCCAGACAGCTTTGTATTGCTCCCTCTAGGGCATCCGCGGTAATGGCAATTAACCATGGTTTAATGCTTTTACGCTCTGTTGATATCTTATTGGCTAAGGTAAAGCCATCCATTTCAGGCATGTGACAGTCAGATAAAATAATATCGTAGTCAGCCTGTTGATACATTTGGTAAGCAATTAAGCCGTTTTCGGCAATATCACACGGTAGACCTAACTGCTTTAACTGGCCTGAGATAACTTTACGGTTAACAGGGTTGTCTTCCGCTAACAATATCTTTAATGGCGGTAAGGTATCATTTTGTATTTCACTTAATGATGTCGGTTTGAACATATTAAGTGCCGTTTTTGGCTGTTCTTTACAAGGAGCTAACGGCACCTTTATGGTAAATAAACTACCCACATTGATAATTGACGAGACAGAAATGGTGCCTGCCATTGCGTCAATTATCTCTTTACAAATACTCAAACCTAGGCCAGTGCCACCGAACTTGCGGGTAGTATCTTGTTCAGCTTGAACAAAAGGGGTAAATAAAGTGCCAGTTTTTTCTTGGGCAATACCAATGCCGCTGTCTTTTATTTCAAAAAGGATATCGTGCCATTTATCGTTTTTTGGCACCGTTTGAGCTGCTAGTTTAATCGTGAGTTGGATGAAACCATGCTCAGTAAATTTGATTGAATTGGAAATTAAATTATTCAGCACTTGCAACAGCCGAGTAGGGTCACTTAAGTAATTGTATTTAATTGTTTCGTCAACGTTAATGATAAGCTGTAAGCCACGAGATTCAGCTTTATAGCGGAAATTATTCATTGCTGCATTTGCTAGCTCTTCTAGATTTGTTGGCGTCGACTCTAAGGTAAGTTTACCGGCATCCATTTTTGAAAAATCAAGGATGTCGTTGAGTAAAGTCATTAGACTTTTCGCAGAACTATTTAGCGTATCAAGTAACTCTTTTTGGTCCGGCTTTAATTGCGTAAAACTCATTGCTTCAGCCATACCAAGTACGCCATTCATCGGGGTGCGGATTTCATGGCTCATGCGCGCTAAAAAATCTGTTTTAGCTCTTGCTGATTGTTCAGCTTCATCTCGCGCCTTTTTTGCTTCTTCTAATGCTAGCTCGATTTGTTGCCGGTATTTCACCGCAATTAACTGCTGTCGGTAGCGATAGAACATATAAAGTACAATAGTAATAATAACTATTACTACAATATTTATTCCCCTATCAATCAACGCTTGATAACGATGATCATCAGTCTGTATCACTAGCGTTTTTTTTAGCCATTTATTCTTGATTTCTCTAGCTTCTTCATCATTGATTAAACTCAAACCTAGATCCAAAATATCCCTTAAAATGACATTTGATTGTGTGGTTGCCATGCTAATGAATGAAACCGTATTGAAGTCTTTACTCATGTGAAAATATAAAGCATGTAGTTTTAGGTTGTTAGCTAAATATATAGTGTTAGATAGGTCTCCAATATAGGCATCCACTTGATTATTATTGATTGCTTGTAACGCATCTTCTGGTTTATCAACATAAATTAATTGGGCGCCAGGTACTTTGTTTTTAATTATTTTTGAATGTAAGAAGCCTTTTATTACCGCTATTCTTTTATTAGCGAGTGCGTTCAATGAATTTATTTTGTCAGCATGCCTGCTTATTATCGCTAGCTGTGATGCGCCAATGGTCGAGGTAAAGGCGTAATCTTTGCTACGTTGCTCAGTTTTAGAAATAATAGGTATAAAATCAATTTGTTGTTCTTTAAGTGCGGCAAGGACTAGGTCAAATGAAGTAAAAAATACTGGCTCAAAAGTGATGCCAATTCGTTTACTGATCAATGCTTGTTTATCTCCTATTAATCCAGTTAATACACCATCTGCAAAAATTTGATACGGTGGGTAACCCTTGCCAACAATACCGTAAGTAACTACCGGGTTATCAATAAGGAATTCTTGTTGTTCAATCGATATCTGAGATAAATAGTGACCTAATAGCATTTCAAAAGTGGCTTCTTCCCCTTCTCTATGGAACGATAATCTTACCTCGGCAGAGTAATTATCAAATTTCCTGATGCCTTCATTAAAAGCGAGGGCTTGTTGGCGTTTATTCTTAGCAAACACGGCTCGAATCAAAAGAGGATTAAAATGTTTTTTAACCCGTTGGTAGTCTTGATATCTTTTGGTTTTTTCGAAGTTATTAGGGTGAGTAGAATAGATATAATCATAGCTTGTTTGTTGAGCAAGAATGTTGCTAAGCTCAGTACTAAAAGTTACTTGCATCGCTTTTTGTTCAGTAAAAATATCTTTTTTATAAAAAGGACTATGTATTGCTAATGAGGTGGTTTGTGTTGCTTTTACTTTATTTTGATTGCTCTTAAGCTGATAGAGCACCCCTTGCTCTTTAATTACGGGTAAAGAAAAGTAGAATTTATTTTTATATTGTTCTTCATACTGACCGATAGCAATGACATCTATATCGCCATTTGCTAATGCTAACAGTGCTTTTTTATAGTTAAGTTCAATGAAGTGTGGCTGGATGTTGAGTTGCAGAGCCCATTGTTGCCAAAAATTAACCAACACATTGTAAGTGCGTTTATTTTGTGTTGATAAGCTTTTTGGCAGAGCAATATTTAATGGCTCTAACTGATGCGTAATAGCTGGCTCTATATCTGCTTTTATTTCGTTCGCGATAATTTGAGTTGAAAAGCTCAGTACGATCACCAAACTAAACATAAAGCTAGCTATTGTTTTGATTGTTAATTTGTCATTTTTTGTACACTTTATAAAATTCATTTGTTTTTCACCCACTTTTATATTAGGATTATTTTAAGGTTAAAAAACAGCCAATTCTGTTCTTTAAAGAACAGACGTCTTTATAGTAACTGGTTAAAATATATTCTATTAAATATATGACACTCTACTTATTTATAACATATTTATAGAAAGTGTTCTTTATGGTGGAAGGTAAATAGTATGAATAACGTTGCTAGGATGTTTGAGCGCTCAAGGCCTATTTTAATTATTGATGATTGTATAATATACCGTACTGCCACCAGAGGGATGCTATTAAAGCTAGGCTTTAGAGCAGAGAAAATTTTATTAGCGAAAGATGCGGTTACTGCGCTAGATATCGTAAAACATAAACCCGTGCAGTTAGTTTTGTGTGATTACAACTTAGGCGATAAAAAAAATGGTCACCAGCTTTTGGATGAAATGGTCAACTGCCAGATGTTATCAGCAGACTGCGTAATTATCATTATTACCGGTGACTCATCAGCAAGTGTCGTACGTGGGTTTTCTGAGTTAAGGTCAGACGGATATCTGGTTAAACCACTCAATTATGTGACATTTAAAGAGCGTTTGCCTAAGTTTTCTCGAAAAAA
This sequence comes from Colwellia sp. MT41, assembly GCF_001444365.1. NCBI lineage: Bacteria > Pseudomonadati > Pseudomonadota > Gammaproteobacteria > Alteromonadales > Colwelliaceae > Colwellia > Colwellia sp. MT41. Next base: position 2,589,076 of record NZ_CP013145.1, on the reverse strand, counting down.
ACGGCTATTAGCAAATATGCTAATAACTTTTGCCAAGGGAGATTTTACCGACACCATAGCTAAAGCTGAGGAAGGTATTATTAATGCCACTCAGCTTTCATATGGTGCTCAATTTTTAAAAGCTAAGGCGTTAATACAATTAAATAAATGTGATGAAGCAAAAAACATTTTAATTAATATTCAAGGAAAACCAGTGCGTGCTGAGGTACAAATTGAATTTGCACGTTTAGAATTTAAACAAACACAATATAAATCATGTTTGGCAACATTATCCCCCTTTGAAAATGATCCTATACATTGCACTGAAGTATTGTTGCTTTCTGCCCAGTGTTACTTAGCACAGCAGGAGTTATCCTTAGCGCTCGAGAAAATGACGGAAAGTGTGAAAATTTCTCCCAAAAATATAGAAAACTATATATTTTCTTCACATATCGCGATGGCAATGTTTGATGTTAAGTCTGCTTATGCCATCTTAGATATGGCATTAAGTCAATCTCGTTACTCTTACCGAGAGACCTTGCTGTTACATCAAATGGTTGCCCAATTAAATTTAAATGTCATCCAATTTACTCATGATGATGGCAAAAGTGCTTTATTTGCACGTTTCGTTGAACGTTATAAACATTGGCGCAGTTATTATTCCCGAAAAGACTACAAGCCGTTCGAACTACTACTTAAAGCAAGAGCGCATGGTATAAAAGGTAATATTAGCAAATGCAAAGCATTGCTGAATGAATACTTACAATGGCAAGACGATGAGCATATTTCGTCAGTATATGAATTAATAGAACTGGCTAAAGTCCATGCTATATTGCATGAAATAGATAAATACCAAGCAACTATCAGTAGAGTGAATGCTTGTTTAGCGCAAGGTGAACCCTATAAACAACAAACATTAACGCTCTATTTAAACCACTGGCAAAGCAAGTTAGAGCAGATAAGGAGCGATGTGAGCAGAGCAAAGAAACGTTGCTTTTCATACCTGAAAATCAGAGAGTTTGAAAAAGCGGTTAAGTTAATTATTCCCGCTTTAGAGCTTGATAGCTCTGATATCGGCACAGCCAAGTTGGCTATTATTTGCTTGTCTAAAGCATGGCCTATGGGCTGGAGTAAAAACTCGGTTACTAAGGTGGTGATCCGTTGCCATGAGGTATTGAAAAACACGCCCGAGGTGTTAACTGATGATTATCGAGTTGCTAGCAAATTACTTACCAAGCAATTACAAGTAAAAGAAGTTTCTTACAAATTAGATCAGGTGATTTAGCGATAATTGTTATTATAAACAATTCATTTAAAGCATACAGGGAAGAAATTACATGCTGAATAATATACTTATTGTTGAAGATGATTTCTTTCAACAGAAACTAATTTCAAAAATTTTGTCAACATTAACATCTGCCAAAATCACGACCGCCGCTAATGGTCAAGAAGCTCTGAGTAAACTAGATAAAATAGCTGAACCTGAGCTTATTTTATGCGATTTAAATATGCCCGGCATGGACGGTGTTGAGTTTTTGAGAATTATCGCCCAGCGTAATTTGGATTCTAAGGTAGTACTGACCAGTTCCGTATCAAAAGATGTGATTTCATCGGTAAAAGAAATGGCATTGGCTTGTGGTATGCCTGATATTTCAAGCCTAAATAAGCCCATTAGTAAAAAGCAGCTAGAGCAGCTTTTATCAGAGCTAATAGAAAAAAAATGGGTAAAAAAACCATCAGAGCACTGTCAATATCAACACCTAGATGATGAAATTATTACCGGATTTGACCAAGAACAGTTCGTGGTGTTTTTTCAGCCACATATTGACGTGGCAACGGACATTGTTTCCGGTGCTGAAGCGCTTATTCGTTGGCATCATCCAACCAGAGGTGTATTAACACCTTATTTCTTTTTAGCACAAATTGATAAACTAGGCTTGTCCCATTTATTGACCTTACAAGTATTAGAGTCTTCAATTGCTGCCTGCTCTCGTTGGCATCAACAAGGGCTTAACTTTAATATTTCTGTGAATATTTCTCCGGTAGATCTCGTCGAATCAAATTTTTTAGAGCGTGTTCTTGAACTCTTACAGCAACACCAGTTACCGGCGAAATTTTTAACACTTGAAATAACTGAAAGTGATATACGTCCAAACATGGCCAAAGAACTTGAAGTTATGTGTAGATTACGTCTTCATGGCATTAAGCTTTCAATTGATGATTTTGGTACTGGATATTCATCCTTATCACAGCTTATTTCTAGTCCTTTTACTGAGTTGAAAATTGACCAGTCATTTGTGCAAAAAATGCTGACAGACAGCAAAAGCTATGCGGCTGTTAAAGCCTCGCTGCAACTAGCTCGAGACTTGAAATTAAAAACTGTTGCTGAAGGTGTTGAAACTCAAGCTGAAGCAAATGCAATAAAAGCCCTAGGCTGTGATGTTTTTCAAGGTTGGCTGTATGCTCCGGCTTTAGCAGAAAATGAATTTTTAACTTGGTGTCAACACCATAATAAAAAAACTGTTGATGAAAAAGAACAACAATTTTCATAAGTTAACATTGGCAGTCATTGGTTGTGGCTGAACTGGCATAGGTTAACGTCCCATTTAATTAGAACTGTAAACATACACCGCTTCAAAAAACAGTTCTTAGTTAAAAGATGAATAAAACTAATTATTCATCCCCAGCTAACATTTCTGACTATTCCCTGAATTAAACAACTGTCTTAGTAATAATTAACTTTGCAATTAAGGCAGTTAAACAAGCACTTATGACGCTCTAACCAGCCAGTGCCAAGTTATATCATCATAATCGTGTATAATCCGCGCTATGACAGTTACTCAATTTGACCCGAAACAAACCACCACCCTAGAAACACCTAAAAAGGTCATTGAAGAGCAGTCAGTTATTTTCACCACCAGCGCTAAGCAAGGCGAACAAAGTCCAACTCGCGCTGCAAAGATAGGCTTCGTCAGTCTCGGTTGCCTAAACTAATTCAAGCGTTGCTTTGTAGCGCAAACATTCACTAACTAACGCATTTCAAAAACACTTCATAATCCCTTTCTTATACCTCACTACATGTACAGAATTGTCTTAGAAATTTAATGGTATAACTTTGAACTTATGAGTAACACAAAGCGAACTCCACATGACCTTAAGTGGACAAAAAGTACGCTTACCAATGAAGCTGCTAAATACGAATCAGGGGGGTAATTTAAGGCTGCGAATGCAGGGGCTTATAAACCAGCGGTGCAGAAAAAGCTACTAGAAGATGTGTGCTCTCATATGCTACCACGCCATAAAAAATGGACTTTGAATCCGTAAAAAAGGAAGCTCTAAAATACAATACGATAAAAAATTCAGAGCGTCTAATCCAAAAGCTTTAAGTGCTGCACGCAGAAATGGATGGCTAAATAATGTTTTCTCTCATATGGAAGCTAATCGAATTAATTGGGATGTTAACTTAGAAACAATAGAAACAAGGGGTCAGAACAGTTGATTTAATTTACTTACTAGCCAAGTACATTGTAATTAATTAAATACACGCTAAGTTTAAATTATCATAACGTAAATGGACTTACACTATGCCTAGATTACCCCGCCTTAATTTAGCAAATATTCCACAGCATGTGATACAACGTGGTAATAATCGAAATGCTTGTTTTTTATTAGACAGGGATAGGCAATATTACTTGAACAAACTGCAAGAATATAGTCAAAAATTCAATGTCAAAATTCATGCTTATGTGCTGATGAATAACCATGTCCATTTATTGCTTTCACCAGAAGAAAAGTTTTCAGTAAGTCTGTTAATGCAGTCTCTTGGTAGAAGTTATGTACGTTATTTTAACAAAAGTTATAAGCGAAGCGGCACCTTGTGGGAAGGGCGTTTCAAATCGTCACTGATTGACAGTGAAAATTATTTCTTGATTGTTAGTCGTTACATCGAGTTAAACCCAGTGAGGGCTAATATGGTTGAAAAACCAGAAAGCTATGATTGGTCGAGTTATCGTACTAATGCATTAGGATATTTTGATGAACTAATAACACACCACCAATGCTTCATGATGTTGGGAAAAACGAATTTAGAAAGACAAAAAAATTACCAATCACTATTTGAAAATACTATTCCATTAAAAGTTCTTACTGAGCTGCGTATATCGGCACATAAATCACAAGCGCTTGGTAATAAAAAGTTCATTGATGAACTTGAAAACTTATTAGGAAGAAAAGTTATTTCTGATAGCCATGGCGGTGATCGAAGATCTTCAGTGTATAAACAAATGAATCAAGGGTTCTGACCCCCTTGATTTCCTTGATTTGAATGAATAACAATGAAGCTTATTTAACCGTATGATGAATGGTTTGAGCAAGCGAATTGATTACAACTTGTTACTGGAGTTTGGCAATGTTTGGCGGTATTGGTGTTACTGTGCTGGTAATTAATAGAACCACATAAAATGTGGGGTTTGATGTTCTTATCAGTATACGCATGTATAAAGGGATAAATGGGGCAATCAAATGAAATCGGGTTCTACACCTTCATTCATGAGGCAAGGTTCATTGTCTTTTGATTTAACAGATGAACTTATCAGTAAAACTATATCAGACAAAGCTAAGAAAAAACGCAAGGAAAAATCTAAGGCTCAGCGCAAAGCAAGAAAAAAACACAATTGATTATTTATGATAATGCAGGAGAATCAAGTGAATAAAACAACAAAAGAATGGTGTGAAATATACGATAAGAAAAAGTGTGATTACCCTGAGTGGTTAAAAGAGGCTGTTGCTAATGAGCAAGGAAGTTTAGACTCTTGGTTAGATAATGAGCGAAGCGAGGGAAACACAACAGAAGAAGATGTTTACCTTGGTGACGGTATTTATATGTAACTTACTATTTTGAAGTAAAAATAAATCTTATTTATAACTGAAAAAGGAAAATCATGAAAACTTATATAGCAACAGACCAATATGGAAATACAGTAACAGTTTCAGCATATACAGAAACAGATGCAAGACAAAAAGCGGAATCAGAACTCGGTTTTGGCAACATTGTAAGTTTTGAAGAGCTGTAAAAGCGGTGTGTTTAATAAGTTATTATGCCACCCATAATCACTCATGCATATTTTCATTAATTTTTTGGTTGCAAGGGGGGTAATATGGATGATATTAAATATGTATTCGAGAAAATAAAAAATAGTAAGTTTACTTCAAAGAAAGATTTCTTTGATTATATACGGATTTATTTCTGTGATTATATCAACGACAAAATTGAAGGGGTGGCTCAAAACGATAAAGAATTGGCTATAGGTTATCGTGATGCTTCTACAATACATAGATTAGGTGTTGTTGGTGCATGCACTCCAAAAGACTTAATAAACTCTATTACTTCTGTAGTTCTTGTTGATCTTGTTGTTGAAATGTTCGGTGAAACTCAAAGCAATTATAAAAACTTCATTCTTAGAAGAGGGGGGAGGGTTTTATTCATACGTGAAATAAATTACAGCAAGTTGAAAGCATAAAAATTCGATATTTTCGTTATAACGTTCAAGTGGTGGATGATGATATCTATGATATCGTTGTTCTTAAACTCAGGGGGAAATATTGTCATCTCATGAAATGCGATGCTGAAAATATTTCGGACAATAATACTGCAAAAAAAGTGGTCGGATAGTGAGTTCTGTGCTCGATTACGCTATGAGTATATTTCATCTGGAAAACCTAGTGAGGTAGATAAATTAAACTTCTCTATGGCAAAGCTTGAAGGAGAAGAAATGTCTATCGAGCAAGATATGCAAGAAGAAAGAGATAGTTGGTAAGCTTGTAGAAGAGTCAGTTTATCATAGAGAAAAAGCTATAATTTTCTCAAGCGGACAAAAAAAGTAGGATTCATTTCTCTTTCATGGCCACTTTAAGAGTGGTTAATAAAGTGAACTAAAAGTTTAATCGAGTATTAAAATGAAAAAAGGCATCAGATATTTATTAAATTCAGAAGCTTTCGTTACAATCTATGATAGGCGAATGAATGGTGAGGACTCTCATTTATCTGTGGTATTGAGTATTGAGGGTAAGACTATTGAGGTTATTTGCTCTAAAGAATCAGTGTTTCGTAATGGCTTATATAGCTACTTCACATATGCAGTAAAAAAAATAAATCAGAAAGCAGATAAAAGGTATGAGTTAATAAAAGCATTTGCAATCAAGCGGAACAAAAATATTCCTGCAGATAAAAGGTCTTTTCAAATGAGGGATGCTAATTGCATTACAATTTATAAGCATCTTAAAACTGGTCTAGTAGAAAGGTGACTTTTACCACTCAAAAATAAACAAACAATTCCACGCCCCCAAACAATCCTGTATAATGCTCACCATATAAATCAGCATCGAAATAAGTTAAACCACTATGACCGTAGAACAATTCGACCCAAGCACCAGTAATTCAGCCGCAAGCCAAACAACTACGTTAGACATTCCATCTAAAATGATTGAAGAACAGCATCAGGCCGTTGTTACTGCAAACCCAGAGTCAAATCGCGCTGCAAGATAGGCTTGTGAGTCTCGGCTGCCTAAACTAATCCAAGCGTTGCTTGTAGCGCAAACATTCACTAACGCATTTCAATAACACCTCACAACCTCTTTTAAAACCCCTAGTACAAAAAACACCACTCCAACATTAAAGGCAGTTAAACAAGCACTTATGATGCTCTAACCACCAAGTCTAAACACTAAAGACATTCACTTCATAATCGTGTATAATCCGCGCACTAAAATTCACCTGAATCATTTACATTAGTAAAGGCGCGCTATGACAGTTACTCAATTTGACCCGAAACAAACCACCACCCTAGAAACACCTAAAAAGGTCATTGCAGAGCAGTCAATTATTTTCACCACTAAAGCTAACCAAGGTGAACAAAGTCCAGTTCGCGCTCCAAAGATAGGCTTCGTCAGTCTCGGCTGTCCAAAAAACTTGGTCGACTCAGAGCGTATTCTTACTCAACTTCGTACAGAAGGTTACGATGTAACCAATAGTTACGAAGATGCTGAACTGGTGATTGTAAATACCTGTGGCTTTATTGATAGCGCAGTACAAGAGTCTTTAGATACCATAGGTGAAGCGTTAGCCGCAAATGGTAAAGTGTTGGTTACCGGGTGTTTAGGTGTTAAGAAAGATGAAATTATTGAACTTCACCCTAATGTCCTCGGTGTCACTGGCCCCCATGCTTATGATGAAGTATTAAAACAAGTGCATGAACATGTCGCCAAACCTGAGCATAATCCCTTTATTGACTTGGTTCCGCCACAAGGGGTTAAGCTTACGCCTAAACATTATGCTTATTTAAAAATATCCGAAGGTTGTGATCATCGTTGTACTTTTTGCATTATCCCGTCAATGCGTGGTGATTTAGACTCCCGTCCCATTGGTGATGTTTTAGGTGAAGCGCAACGTTTAAAAAATGCTGGCGTGAAAGAGTTATTGGTTATCTCGCAAGATACTTCCGCTTATGGCGTAGATGTTAAACATAAAACTGATTTCTGGGATGGTATGCCGGTAAAAACAAGCATGCTAGCTTTGTGTGAACAGTTAGGGAAATTAGGTATTTGGGTACGTTTACATTATGTTTACCCTTATCCTAGTGTTGATAAAGTTATTCCGTTAATGGCGGCAGGTAAAATCCTTCCTTATCTCGATATACCATTACAACATGCTAGTAAACGTATTTTGAAGTTGATGAAACGCCCTGGTAGTTCAGATAGAACGCTAGAGCGGATAAAGAAATGGCGTGAAATTTGCCCTGAATTAGTCATTCGTTCAACCTTTATTGTTGGTTTTCCGGGTGAAACCGAAGACGAGTTTCAAGAGTTATTAGATTTTCTAGAAGAAGCACAATTAGATAGAGTTGGTTGTTTTGCTTATTCTGATGTTGACGGCGCTACCGCCAATAACTTGCCCGACCATGTTGATGAAGCGGTTAAGCAAGAGCGCTTACAAAAATTCATGGCGGTGCAAGCTAAAATTAGTGCGGCAAAACTTCAAGCACGCATAGGTCAAGAATATTTAATTCTCATTGATGAAGTTAATGAGCTTGGTGCGGTAGGGCGCTCTTATGCTGATGCGCCAGAAGTTGATGGCAAAGTTTATTTGTCTGATGATTTTGATGCCAAGCCTGGCGATCTGATTTGGGTACAAATTATTCATGCCGATGACCATGATGTTTGGGGCGTTCGCGTAGAAGATTAGTCAGCTTAATAAAGACTTCAGGATTATGGCTCAAGTATTTCTAATTTGAGCCGGTAAGACAGAGTAACTTTATTAGTATGATCTGTTATTTGCACAGGCATATTTAACCATTTAGTTTGACCTAGCCTTACCACGGGTTAGGTCAAATAGGCCATGGTTGATGTTTTTTCATCTTGCTGATATACAGATATATTTATTAACGTGGTGAACATCTGCTTGCTGTCAATCAGAAGTTGTCACAGGCAAACGCTACCTTACCCTTCAACTACCTTATAACTATTCCCCTCTACACTTAATAATTAGATGAATATCTGTGCCAGTAGCATTTATAACTCTATGGCCTGTACTTTTAATTCAGCATGAAGGCATTTGTTTTTCAGGACTTACTCTTTAGGCTATTTTGTTTATTAAGCCGACAAGAGCAAGTGGTTTTATGCTCAGCTCCGGTATTATTTATAGCTAGCCTGAACCAGCGACTAATAGCCTGGTTGAGCTTTAATTAACAACACACTTAACAATGATTCTGAAAGTGGACCTTTGGATGTCACCGTTGAGTAAAGTCGCCATATTCAATAGTCATGCGTAAGCATCATGTTACGGTTAAAACTATATATTGAATTACCTACCAAAAAATTAAAATATATATTTGGTAAACTTTTTGCCATCAAAGGCGAGTTATCTTGTGTAAACAACTATATACAATATTCAACAGTGTTTATTTACATTTATATTACAAACTACTAGTAAACAAGTGATAATGAATATTATTCAGCATTCTTGGTGTTTACAGGACTTTAAGTCATAAAAAGTATATCTCACTGTATATAAAACAGTCAAAATGAGTATGACAAGGTTAAGTTATACTACTCAACTGTATTAAAAGTGATATTTATGATTCTAATAATTCAGACCATTCAGCTTAAAACTATTTTGACAATGGCATTTGCTCTAATAAGCAAGTGGAGTAATTCGTTATATATTCAATACTGTAAATTTTGTTGCAAGGAGCCACTATTTAACAATTCACTCTCTCACTCTTAAAAAATTTTAAAAAGGTATATGTTTTTCTATGAACAAGATGATTATTCTCCCCGCTTTACTTTCTTCAACTTTATTAACATCCATGTTTTTTAGCACTGCAGCCTCTGCTGACGATGCATTCTCAGCAAATATCGGTATAACAAGTAACTATATTTGGCGTGGTATCACTCAATCGGACGATAATTTCAGCGTTTCCGCAGGTGCTGACTATAACCATGAATCTGGTTTTTATCTGGGCACATGGGCTGCCACCGTAGATTTCAATGATGATACTAATTTTGAGTATGATTTTTATAGTGGCTACCAAACTAACTTTGCCAATATCGACTGGGATATCGGCTATATCTATTACGGCTATCAAGGCGAAGATAACTTGGCCTTTAGTGAGGTATATTTACGTGCAAGTTATGAAACACTTTCCTTGGCTGTTTCGACCCTAGTTGATAATGATACTGATGGTGAATTTGGCGATAGCCATTATTTTGAAGCCGCTTATGGTTTTTCTTTACCATACGAAATATCTCTAGACCTTCATGCCGGCTATTATAATCTACCAGCAGATGCTGATTATAACGACTTTAATATCAGTTTAAGCAAAAGTGGCTTTTCATTAATGGTGAGTACACTCACAGGTAATGATGCCTTTGAAGATACTCTAGTATCTCTGTCTTATAGCAAGAGTTTTGATTTGTAATAAATAGCACTTGCTGGTAAAGATTATTTATCAGCAAGTTACTTACTGGCAGATATTACCTATTCATGGATGTTCAGATGAAAATTAAACATAAATTACTTTCCCAAGCTATATTTCTCGCTATTGTTCCAGCCTTTATTATGGCGGTGATAATAACATTACAAGCTAACCAGTCTTCCTTTGAAGCGTTGGGTAAAAAATCGAAAGAACAACTTATTTCTCTTCGAGAATTAAAAAAAGAGCAAATCAGTTCATATTTAAACACAATTGAAGCGCAAGTTATTTCGTTATCTAAAAACCCTTCAGTCATAGCTGCGGCAACAAACTATTCCAATACATTTTATAAGCCCTCTAATCTCCAAGAACAATTAAATGCTGGAAAAAACAGAGTTTCGAGTTATTACCAAAGCCAATTTAGTCAGGCTTTTAATAACAAAAATCCACAGGCAAACTTCTCAGTTCACCATAAATTATCCCAGCTTGGCCCTTTAGCTATTTATTTTCAAGACAAGTATATTGCCAAAAATCGATTTCCGTTGGGCAATAAAGAACAGCTTAACAGTGCTGGAGACACGCCTTACGACAAAGTTCATCAACAATACCACCCAATGTTTAGAGATTACCTCAATAGCTTTGGTTACTATGATATTTTTATCGTTGATGTTGATAGTGGCCATGTTATTTATTCCGTTTTTAAAGAACTAGACTATGCGACCTCCTTGATAACAGGTCCATACGCCAATTCTGGACTGGCAAAAGCCTTTAATAAAGCTAAGTTACTCAATGACAATGACAGTGTCGTTTTGGTTGATTATGAAAGTTACTTTCCTTCCTATGATCAAGCCGCTTCTTTTATTGCCTCCCCAATAGTAAACCAATCAGGCAAGGCAAAAGCTATCTTAATATTTCAAATGCCAATTGACGGTATTAATAAAATAATGACAAATAATGAAAGGTGGTTAGATGTCGGGCTAGGTTTATCGGGAGAAACATATTTAGTTGGCCCTGACTATAAATTACGTAGTGAAAGTCGCTTTTTAATTGAAGACAAACAAAGTTATTTCAAGGCTCTAGAAGATTCGGGTTCTCAGCCTAATCTACAACAAATAAAGGCTTACAATTCAGCGATAGGAATGCAGTTTGTAAAAACCCCAGGCGTCGCTGAAGCGCTGGCAGGAAATAAAGGCTTCGCTCAATTTTTAGATTATAGAAATGTTAAGGTGTTATCGGCCTATATGCCATTAAAATACGGCAATCAAACTTGGGCCCTAATGGCCGAGATTGATGTTGAAGAAGCTTTTTTTGACGCAGCTAAACTTTCAGAGGAATTATATTTTTATAGTTTATTGTCACTGCTTTTTATTGGCGCAATCAGCATCACTACGGGTTTGATTATCGCCAATATTATCGTTAACCCGCTTAATGTCCTAGTCAAACGCATTTCAGAAGTTTCCGAAGGCGATGGTGACTTAACGGTTGAATTAGACTTAGCTCAGCGTAATGATGAGATAGGCGATATAGGTAAAGCTTTTAATCAATTTGTTAGTAAAATCAGGAATATTATCATTGAAATTGATTTACATGCAGGTCAATTAGCGTCTTCATCGGAAGAGTTATCTGCGGTAACCAAAGAGACTAATGCAATCATAGTGAGGCAAAAAGAGAAAACTGAACTCACTACGGCAGTAATGTCTGACTTGAATGCCAGTATCAATTCAATAGCCGAAAACTCTTCTCAAACAGCGACCATGACGACTGAAGCAAGTACTGAATCTGCTAAAGGTTCAACTTTGTCGCAAAGTGCTCAATTAGCAATCCACGACTTAGTAGACTCAGTGAATATTGCTGCAAAAGAACTGCATCAATTGAATACTCAAGTTGAAGAGATTACGGGTATTTTAAGTGTTATTGATAGCATTGCTGACCAAACTAATTTGTTGGCTCTTAATGCGGCCATTGAAGCGGCCAGAGCGGGCGAATCTGGGCGTGGTTTCTCCGTTGTTGCCGACGAAGTACGTACCCTTGCGGCCAAAACACAAGCATCTACCATTGAAATACAACAGAAACTTGAAGGCTTAAAAAAATCATCTTTGCAATCAGTCACAGCCATGAACCAAGCTTCAACAGCTGCGAATAAAGGCATTGATCTTGTTAAGCAAACAGCAACAAGTTTAAAAACAGTGGAAGGTTTAGTAAAAGAGGTAAGTACTAAAAATATAGAAAGTGCCCAAGTTGCTCAGCTTCAAGGCGATAGTGTTAATGAAGCTCATCAAAATATAATTGATATTTCTGATTACACTGAGAATACCTCTAGTGCAGCGCTGCAAACCTCGCAAGCGTCCAATGATTTAGCCAAATTAGCGGTAAATATGTCGACATTAGTCAGGCAATTTAAATATTAAGGATATAAAGTCACTGTTATTATTTAACATGCCTATGCACTTGGCTCAGGATCGTCATCCCCGTGGTGTTTTAATCGGGGATCCAGTGCATAAAGAGCAATGGATCTTCGATCAGAGACTTCGAAGATGACGTTTACAAAGAGATCCTGAGTAAACTACATAGGCATGTTATTTAATGGCTTTTTTCAGTTAAAAAGCCATTAAGGTTGATCCGCTATTGTCATAGCCGTTATGCCGTTTATTTACCACTAGGTTTAGCCCTGAAGGCGGATTATATCCGCCAACATCAATCAAGTTAGTTATTATTTCAAATCGCCTATCACCCCCTGTGTCAGGCTAGTTGCCGCTGACGGCCTGGCGATGTTAACCCTAATAAAGATACACTCATCGCTAACATCAATTAACCGCCATTGTATTTAGGGTAACTGCTAACTAGTTTTGCTTACAAGAGGCCATTGAACGTCAATAGCCGCTCAATTTAAGTAAGCTCAGCCGACTTGTGTGGCCACTTGTCGGCTTTTTTATGTGTGCTTCGCTATTTCCTGCTTGGCTATTCGGGTTTTGTTGTTAGCTCAAGCCATACCAGACGATGATCAGATGAAGCATTTCTATCCTTGATCAAACGGTAGCTCTCGTCGCTTGCTAAGGGCCAAAAAACACCGGAATCATTGATAGTGAAGTCAAGAGCAGAAGGTAAGACATAATCAACTCTCATACCCCAGTTTGAAGTATGATGTTTAGCGTTAACATTGTCAGGTGTATGCAATTCACCCGCTTGGCTTTGCGGCATAACATCTTGAATTTTTTTGTCTTGTAGTAACGCTGAAATACTGGTGTTGATTGCCTCGCCATCAACACTTGAGGCATTTAAGTCACCGAGAATAACAAATACTTTCGCGGCCTTAAGACCACCTTTCTTACCATTGTCATCGTAAATATAGTCGGAAGCTTCAGGGGTAATATAATCATGCCAAAAACGAATTTCATCATGGTTACGTTTACCGTTTCTATCTTCTGGCCCATCAAATACGGGCGGTGTTGGGTGGCTCGCCAGTATATGAATAGTTTTACCATTGACCTCAACAGGCACATCCCAATGAGACTTAGATGATAATCTCAGCGCTTGCCATACTTGATTGCTGTACCAAGGTTTGTTCGTTACCGGGTCTATTGGCACTAGTGCATTAGGCATATCATGGCGTTTGAAATGTTGAAAACTGCGGATATTGGCGATATCTATCGGGTATTTTGATAATAGCGCCATACCAAAATGGCCGGGAAAATGACCATAACCGAAACCATCACCAGGTAGTTTGCCCTTTTCACCATCACCATTCAGGTCCAAACCTGAATTTATGCCGGTATTAACCGGACCTTGGTAAAAATAAGGGTAATCAATGGCTTTTTGCCCCTGTTGGCCTTTATTTAAGTAGTTAGCAATAAAGATTTTCAAGGTTTTGTTATTGTCGTCTTGATAATCAAATTCATTGAGCAAAAGGATATCAGGGTTAACCCTTTGGATTATCTCGGCAATGTTTTTTATTTGCTGATGATCACTAGCCAATGCGTTAACTAGTGTTTTTTCCGAAACACTTTCTGCTTCAGCGCGATTATGATCAATATAATTTAACGCTTCCATACTGACATTAAAGGTAGCGATTTTTAGTGTTGTTGCTTGTGCAAAAGTCATCTGAGGTAACGCCAAGGCAAGTAATGCAATAATGGTGTGTTTTTTCATAGCCGTATTTTAAACCAATCCTATTTAATTAGGCCGCAGCCACGTAAAATAATGTCACAAAGAAAAGTGATTACCTGTTGTACATCATCTTCTTCGAAGTCGGCACGATTCATTATCGTTAAAATTTGGGTCTCAAAGTCAGCATAGTGCTGAGTGGCTGACCAAATTAGAAAGATAAGATGTACCGGGTCAACATTGGCCATTTCACCATTATCAATCCACTGTTGAAATAATTTAGCTTTTTCTCTTACCCACTGACGTTGATAAGTACGTGCATAATCTTTTAAATGCGGTGCGCCTTGAATTATCTCCATCGCATATATTTTTGACGCTTCAGGGTGTTTAAATGACATCCTGACTTTCGCTTCAATAAATTTTTCTATCGCGACTTTTGGCCCTTTGTCTGCTTCGATATCGCCAATGCCTTCATCCCACATCTCAAGTGTATGTTCCAGCACTGCATGATATATGTTTTCTTTGTTTTTGAAATAATAAAGGATATTAGCTTTTGGCATCTCGGCTCGATCAGCTATAGATTGCACCGTTGCGCCCCTATACCCCTGTAAAACAAACTCGGTTCTAGCTGCTGTGAGGATCTTAACTTGGCTTTTCGCTCTAATATTGCCGTTTTTCTTAACTTGATTAGCGCTAGTCATATTCTTTACTCAGTGTTCGTTATTGTATTTATGATGACGGTCATGACTGTTTTTATAGGACTTTTACCAGTCGTAGCGATATAAGTCACACCCGTTCTCAAATTATTGTTAACCATTTAGTCAGATAGTTAAAAGATAGTACTTTATATTTTAACTCATTATACCGACTATAAATGTAAGTTATTGACAAGGAAAAGTACACTATATCCCCACTTGATTACATTTTTGTAGTGAGTAACCTAAAACATGTAATTTCAGCTGTGCTAGATAATATACTTATGTGAATAAAATAACATACTTTCCTAGCCGTCAGTATTTTACTGTAATTTCAGCGCTTTAATCACCAGTGTTTAGTTAAGCTTGGTTTTTTATCTGACCAATTGGATGGTTTCTTATATTAAAATGTAATTAAAACCACAGCTATCGATAACTATATTTTATATATAAATAATATCAGTAATTATTTTAACAGTTACTAGGGGTGATTTGATTCTAACCAATTGAATTAACGTTACTTTACTATCTACCTGTTGTTTTTTATTTAACTGGTCTGATGTTTATGTTTATACTGCTTCAGTAAAGATGTTAAAATATGTAATGAAACTGTAATAAAATTCTGCTCTAATTTCAATCGAAATGAAAAACAGAGCAATTGGTTAACTTTTTATTGCTTAAAAATAATAAGAATAAATATCACTTTAAAATAAAATAGAACCAAACAAAACAAAACATAGGAATAACAGATGAACAATTATCGTCTATCACATATAACTAGTGCGTTAGTCCTTGCACTTGGGCTATCAACTTCAGCTTTAGCGGCTGAGACATCTTCTTCAATGCGAGGAAAAATTGTTGGTCCAGAGGGTAATGTAGCAAGCAATGTTAAAATTCAATTAATTCATACTCCTACAGGAAGAGTAAATGAGTACGTTACTAACGATAATGGAATATTTATTGCTAAAGGCTTGCGTGTAGGTGGTCCATACACGGTAGTTATTGACTCTGATAAGTTCAGAGATGTTGAGCTAACTAACATTTTTCTTGCACTTGGTGATACTTATCGCCTAAATGAACAGTTAGCACCATTGTCGGTAGAACGTATTGAAATCACGGGCGGTAACTTTTTACAAGATGTTGGTGGCTCAAACAGTGTTTTTGGTGGAGATATCATTAATAACAGTCCTAGCTTCAATCGAGATATTAAAGATATTGCGCGCATGAACCCGTTGGCGAGCATTAATGGTAACGGTGAACTTACTTTTGCCGGTGGTAACCCTAGATCAAACACTTTAACGGTTGATGGCATTAGTCAAAATGATGACTTTGGTTTGAACTACGGTGGTTACCCAACACAACAACCGCCAGTATCGTTAGATGCTATCGAGCAAATATCGGTTGATGTATCGCCTTTCTCAGCAAAAAAAGGTAATTTTGGTGGTGGTATCATTAATGCGGTAACTAAATCAGGTACCAATAAATTCAAATTCTCTGGCTTTTATGAGACCTCAACGCCTAGTATGGCGGGTGATGTGGATAATGAATCACAAGTATTTGAAGAGAATCAATGGGGCGGCTTAGATCCGGTTTTTGATGAAAATGGTAATAGAACCTATGAAACAACAAAAGTAGCGCCAATTGAAACACAACAACGTTTTGGTTTTAATGTTGGTGGCGCTATTATTGAAAATGAGTTGTTCTACTTCGTTAACTATGGTAGCTGGAGCAGCAAGCTTGAGATGGATTATGGTTTTGACGGCAGTGGTGCTACACACGAATATGATGTTACCGAAGCAAACTATAATGACTTTCTTGGTCATTTAAATAATACTTATGACCTTGAAGATTCTTTAGGCGGTAACCCTAAAGATAGCAATGAAACGCTACTAGCTAAACTGAGCTGGAATATTAATGACGCCCACCGTTTAGACTTTACTTATCAGTGGCAAGACGATATAGATGAGCGTAACTTTGGTACTGGTGGTAGCACAGTTAAGATGGACTCAGCTCGTTATACTTACCTCTCGAAGATGAATAATTTTGCGACCAAAGTATACTCAGATTGGACAGATAACTTATCCACTGAAATTGGTATAAGCTATAAAGATGTTTCATCAGAGAGTCAAAATAACTCGGATTTAGGTAGTGTAACTGTTGAAGAATACTACAAAGGCCCTGAGTATCAGTTTGGCCGAGACGTGTTTAGACATGCGAACAAATCAGAAACGCAAAACTTTCTTCTGTCTTTAGATGTAACATATCTTTTAGGTGAACATGAAATCACCTTTGGTGGCCAATATGAGCGATTACGTTTATATAACCTATTTGCCCAAAACTCATTAGGTTCTTGGGAATTTGATAGCATAGAAGACTTTGGTAATAGAGAACTTGGATCTTTCAGAGGTGACTATGACTTTAGCTATGATAATGCTTACACAAATGATTCAAATGATACTGCCTATGATGCACTCCGTTCACAAATTTCATTATACGTAGAAGATAAATTTTACTTAACAGACGATATTGAAATGTCTGTTGGTGTTCGTTATGAACGTTTATCGTCTGATGATAAACCAATGTTAAACGAAGCCTTTAAAGAAACTTACGGTTTCACTAACCAAGAAAACCTTGATGGTGTAGATATTATCTTACCTCGTGTTAATTTAACTTGGTTTGCTACCGATGACTTAACGGTACGTGCTGGTGTAGGTCGCTTCCAAGGTGGTATACCCAATGTTTGGTATAATAATCCATTTCAAAACGATGGTATTACCTTAGTTTCTGCCCCAGACAGTGCAATCACTGATTACTATGACAACAACCCCGTAGTTGATATCACGCAAGTTCCACAAGCAATACAAGATGCGATGACTAAAGGTGCGGGTAGTACTAACTATACCGATCCTAACTTTGAATTACCTTCAAGCTGGCGTACACAATTAGGTTTTGACTTAATGTTTGATGTGCCAATGCTAGGTAATAACTTTAAGTGGACCTCTGAAGTGATGTACCACATTAAAGAAAACGAAGCGGTGTGGAAAAATACCGCAATTCGCTCTGTAGGCCTTGCCGCTGATGGTGAACGTGTTATCAATGAAAGTATCTATTCAGGTGATTTAGAAGATAACTTCGATATCATGATGACTAATGCTGAAAATAATGGTCGCTCAATTATTCTTTCAACGGCACTTGCCAAGGAATGGGATAATGGTATTGGTATTACTATGAGCTATGCTCATCAAGATGTGACGGAAAACCAAGCAGGTTCTTCATCTCGTGCACAAAGTAACTATAAACATAATGTTATTAAAAACCGCAATGAAGATATGGTAGCTCGTGGTCACTATGAAGTTGAGCATAGCTTCAAAATGACTTTCAGTTATAACACTGAGTTTTTTTCTGGTTATCAAACACGTTTTAATGCATATTTTGAGCGCCGCTCAGGTCGCCCATATAGTACGGTAATGGGCATGTATAAAGATGATGATTTTGGTGATACAAAAGATTTTTATTCAAACTCTGCTTACCTAGCTTATATACCATCAGGTGCCGATGATCCGAATGTGAATTGGGAAGAGTCAGATCTTTCTTGGAATGAGTTATCGGTCTTAATGGCACAAGCTGGAATTTCACCGTCTGGTTCAATTATGGACAGAAATACCGGTACGCAACCTTGGTTAACTACCTTAGATATTAGCATCAAGCAAGAAATTCCTGGTTTTACTAAAGGTCATAAAGGTCAAATATTCTTTATGATTGATAACTTTGCTAACTTGTTAAATGATGATTGGGGAGTAGAGAAACGCATGACTTACCCTAACCAAGCATTATATGATTTAGGTGGCTTAGATGAGCAAGGACGTTATATTATCGATCCTCGCTTTAATGGCGCTGATACGCGTAATTATAATACTATTGTTAAGTCATCTTCTTCATGGCAGATGAAAGTTGGTATTAGCTATACGTTCTAATTGACTGATAGTGTGAGCTAAACCAAGTAATACCAATCGGACTATTTAACTGATCACTTAGCGAGAATTAAAAGGCTTAGAGGCAAGGCATTGATTGAAGAGAATAGTTATTCCCTTGTCAAAATCAATAACGCCGCATGTAAGCCTTTTAAACTCGCCCTTTGGGAACTCGTTAGTAAACTGATAACGTCACAAAATGAATGAAATATAGAATAACTATGTTTAACTCATTTTGTTTGTTCTAAGCTCACTAACGTAGTTCTAAGTTGCTCAGTTAATTAATCCGTTTGGTATAAAGCCCTTTAATTTTATTAAAGGGCTTTTTTATGACCAGAATTCAGTTGAGGCTGTTGTTATAAAAGAAAATTATTTTAAAAAGACAAATACTTGACCAAGTGGTCAGTAATGGTATGCTGAAGTTATCAATATTGTTGGTTACTTGGGAACATAATGAACGAAATACGAACAGAATTAATTGAAGATGTCATTGCAGCAGCTAAAGCCGCTTATCAATTGGCTTATGCGCCATATAGTAATTTTCATGTTGGCGCTGCTGCGTTAACAGCCAATGGCAATATAGTGAAAGGTTGTAATGTTGAAAATGCGTCCTATGGCTTAACGGTCTGTGCAGAGCGTAACTGTATTAGTCAGGCGGTAATTAATGGCGAACAGCAATTTCAGCTGATTGTTATTTATACCGAACAAGATAAATTAACACCACCTTGCGGTGCTTGTCGGCAAGTAATTGCAGAGTTTTTTGAGCAATCGGCGCCAGTGCTTGCCGTTAACCATAAAAATGAACGAAAAACGTGGACGGTGCAGGAGTTATTACCCGATGCATTCACCCCGAAAGATTTATTAGACTTATAAGGAGTTAACTCATGTCAGTAACAAATAAAATGCTCCCGCAAGAAATTATTCGCCTTAAACGTGACGGTAAAGTACTCAATGAACAAGCGATAAAGGCTTTTGTTTCAGGCCTGGTCGATGGCAGTTTCTCCGATAGTCAAGTTGGCGCTATGGCCATGGCTATTTTTCAACAGGGTATGTCAGTTGATGAAAAAGTCAATTTTACCAAAGCTATGATGCATTCAGGCGAGGTCTTAAGTTGGCAAGGTTTTGACGGTCCTATTGTTGATAAACATTCCACCGGAGGGGTAGGTGACAAGGTCAGCTTTATGTTGGCTGCTATTGTCTCTGCTTGTGGTGGTTATGTGCCGATGATCTCTGGTCGAGGTTTAGGTCACACTGGTGGTACCGCGGATAAACTAGAAAGCATCGCCGGTTTTAATGTTCAGCCAAGCATCAGTGAGTTTAAGCGCATAGTTAAAGAAGTAGGTGTGGCTATTATTGCGCAAACCGATAATTTAGCCCCAGCCGACAAACGTTTGTATTCAATTCGAGATGTGACCGCCACGGTTGAGTCTATTCCCTTAATTACTGCTTCAATATTATCTAAAAAACTTGCTGCTGGCTTAGATGTCTTAGTAATGGATATTAAGGTCGGCAATGGCGCTATGATGCATACCTTGGCGGATGCTAAAGCGCTTGCTGATAGTATCGTGAGTGTTGCTAATGGCGCAGGTGTGAAGACACAGGCTATTATTACTGATATGAACCAAGTACTTGGTTCCAGTGCCGGTAATGCCATAGAAATGGCTGAAACGGTTAAGTATTTAACCGGTAAACAACGAGAGCCGCGCTTACATAAAGTTGTACAAGCACTTGCCAGTGCCATGCTTATTAATACCAAGCTAGCGAGTAATGAAAAAGAAGCCCATGAAAAAATTGATAAAGTATTAAGATCTGGGCTAGCGGCAGAAGTCTTTGAACGTATGGTCGCAGCATTAGGTGGCCCGAAAAACTTCGTCGAAAAACCTTGGGACTCAATGACCAAGGCAAATGTTATCGTGGCAGTGAAAGCAAGGCAGCATGGTTATATTGCACAAATGGACACTCGTGCTGTTGGCATGTCGGTGGTGGGCTTAGGGGGCGGTAGAACCGCACCGACACAAGCGGTAGATCACAGTGTTGGTTTTGATCGGATATTACCACTTGGTGTACAAGTGAATCGTGGTGAAGTGATTGCCCGTGTTCATGCCAAAGATCAAGACTCAGCCGATAGAGCCATTGAGCAATTTAATAATGCGCTCAGTTATACTGAAGAGGCTCCTGAGTTGCCGCCAGTAATATATAAATAGTTAAAGCTAATAAGCTTAGATGCTAACAGCAGTTGCTCGGTAGTAAATGCCCGCAACTGCAGAGACTACGTTTAAAATACGCTTAACCATGAGTTACCTTTTAGATGAACTCTTCATCGGAACTACTTTGATAATAAAGTAGTAACCTTATCATCAGTATGAACTAAACCTTATCACCAGTATGAACACTACCTGGTCTTATAATCTGACAACTTGCTTAAAGTGAGCACGACAAAGGGGTTCATAGCGCTCATTACCGCCAACTTCGACTTGCTCACCATCTTGTACCGCTTTACCGTTAGCGTCTTGCCTGATAACAAAGTTAGCTTTGCGGCCACAGTGACATATGGTTTTTAATTCAACAAGCTTGTCTGCCCAAGCGAGCAGGGCGGCACTACCGGAGAAGGTTTGTCCTAAAAAATCAGTGCGTATACCATAAGCCAGTACAGGAATATGCAATACATCGACTATATCAGTAAGCTGTTTAACCTGCTCTGTTGACAAAAACTGAGCTTCGTCGATGAGTACACAGTCCAGTTTTCTAGCTTGATTTTTCTGCTCAACATCTTTGAATAGATTAGTTTTATCGTCAAATAAAAAAGCGTCGGCATCAATGCCAAGTCTGGAAGTAACTTTACCTTTAGCAAATCTATCATCAATTTTCGCAGTGTAAATAGCGGTTGTTAAACCACGTTCTTGGTAGTTATAAGAAGATTGCAGCAGGTGAGTTGACTTGCCGGCATTCATCGATGAAAAATAAAAATAAAGTTGTGCCATTGCTTACTGCTTTTTTAAATATTATCTTATAAAACTGATCGTGCTAGCTTTACTCAGTCGTCAGCTATTCGTCAGCTATTCGTCAGTTTTAGTATTTGCTTGGTATATCGGTATTACTTGAGGTCTTAGTATTACTCTGCTGTCCTAGCGTAGCTAATAAACTGGTAAGTAAGCTGCTGGCACCAAAGCGAAAGTGATTAGCATCAGCCCATTCACCGCCTAATATACTATCGGCTAAATCAAGGTATATAGCAGCATCTTCAGCGTTTCTTACCCCACCGGCTGGTTTAAAACCAACGGCAGTGTTCTTTTGTTTTATTACTTCTAACATGATTTTTGCTGCGGCTGGCGTAGCATTTACCGCTACTTTACCGGTCGATGTTTTAATAAAATTGGCACCGGCATTAATGGCAATTTCACTGGCCTGGCGAATTAACACTTCCGATTTGAGTTCGCCTGTTTCAATAATCACTTTAAGCTTGGCTGAATTAGCACAGGCTTGTTTACAAATTTTAACCATATCAAAACCAATGGTTTCGTTGCCTTGCATTAACGCGCGATAAGGGAAGACCAAGTCTACTTCATCTGCGCCATAGGCTACTGCAGCTTTGGTTTCGGCTAAAGCAATATCAATATCATCATTACCATGGGGAAAGTTAGTAACCGTAGCTATTTTTATCTGTGGGCTTTGTTGTGCTTTCAGTGCCTTTTTAGCGATGGGAATAAAACGCGGAAAAATACAAATAGCGGCTGTTGCGCCGACAGGCGACTTTGCTTGTCGACAAAGTTCAATAATGTCTTGCTCAGTTTCCGTATTAGTAAGGCTAGTTAAATCCATCAATGACAGTGCACGCAGAGCGACTGCTTTACTCTCAGCACTAGGTAAGTTATTTGACATAATTTTTATCTTCCTATTTTACTTGTTATAAAGCAAAGAAAATACCGGCAATTGCCGCGCTCATTAAGTTTGCCAATGTTGCAGCAAGCATTGCTCGCATACCCATCCTGGCAATATCGTGGCGGCGGCTTGGTGCCATAGAGCCAAGACCACCGAGTAAAATTGCGATAGATGATAAGTTGGCAAAACCACATAAAGCAAAAGTGACAATGACTTGCGTTACTGGGCTTAAGGTATCTCTTATTTCAATAAAATTGACATAGGCAAAGAACTCATTAACGATTACTTTTTGACCAATGAAACTACCCGCTTGCAACATTTCATTGGCTGGCACACCGATAATATAAGCAAAGGGGGCAAATAGGTAACCTAAGAAAAATTCAATGGTGATATCTTGATAACCAAATAAACCAGCAACACCACCAACGATAGTATTTAGTAAGGCAATTAACGCGATAAAAGCCAGTAACATAGCGCCGACATTTACCGCAAGTTTCAAGCCTGATGCGGCGCCAGAGGCGGCGGCATCAATAACGTTAGTGGGTTTATTGTCATCGTCGTCATAATCGATAGGGTCTTTGGCTATTTTGTCGTGTTCAGTTTCAGGATAAATGATTTTTGCCATTAATAGGCCACCAGGAGCGGCCATAAATGATGCAGCAATAAGATATTTTAATTCGATACCAAGCCCAGCATAACCTGCAAGAATAGAGCCGGCAACAGAGGCTAAACCACCCACCATGATGGCAAATAATTCTGATTGGGTCATCTTGGCAATATAAGGGCGAATAACGAGTGGCGCTTCAGTTTGACCAACAAAAATATTGGCCGTGGCTGAAAGTGATTCGGGTTTACTGGTTTGTAATAGCTTTTGTAAGCCACCACCAATGATTTTAATAACCCATTGCATTACGCCGAGGTAATACAAGACCGCAATTAAAGAGGAAAAGAAAATTATATTGGGTAATACTCTGATAGCAAAAACAAAACCGACACCATTGTCATACATGGCATCTGTGCCTAAACCACCAAAAAGGAAGTTAATGCCTACTTTGGCACTGTCAATAACACTTTGCACACCATTGGTCATAGACAGTAAAAAATCTTTGCCAAAAGGCACATATAAAACAAAGGCCCCCAGTAAAAGCTGTAGGGCAAAAGCTAAACCAACCGTACGCATGTTTATAGATTTTTTGCCATTTGATAAGGCATAAGCTATTCCTAGCAATACCACTATGCCTATAACACCTCTAAGTGCACCTAAATCCATGAATACCTCTTATGTTTTTATTATTATGGTTATTATTGTGTGGGTTGTTGTGACAGTTGACGAATTTTTGCTTTGAGCACTTCAATGGCCATTCTGTTTTTACCGCCTCGGGTAATGACAATATCAGCCCAAGCTTTTGATGGTTCAATGAATTGATGATACATAGGTCTTACCGTTGCTAAGTATTGGCTGGTAACTGACTCTATGCTGCGATTACGTTCAACTAAGTCTCGTTGAATCCGTCTGATCAGGCAGATATCTAACGGCGTATCCATATAAACTTTAATGTCAAAACAGTCTCTAAGCTCTTGATTCGAAAGTAGTAATATACCTTCGATCAGGATTATTTTTGTCGGTAGTAAAGTCTTTGTTTCATTGATACGGGTATGAGTTTTGTAACAATAAACAGGACTGTTTATGGTCTTATTCTCAGTGAGTTGTATTAAGTGATCAGACAACAGTTCATGTTCGAAGGCATCCGGGTGATCATAGTTTGTTTGCTCACGCTCTTGCATTGACAAATGTGATTGATCACGATAATAAGCATCTTCATAAATAATTGAAATTCCATTTTTACCCAGCTCTGTAACAAGCTCATCATGAATTGTTTGGGCAAAAAGTGTTTTCCCTGATGCTGATGGGCCAGCGATAGCAATAATGGTCGGTTTAAATGGTTTCAATGTTCAGCCTGTTGTTAAAGCAAAAATTAATAATTAAGTACAAGTGTTTATCTTACCTGTAGCTAGTAGCTATTAGCGATATTTATTTTAGTATTATAAGGTCAATAAACGATACAGTGGCTAAATAGTTAGCCAGTAGGAAAGGAATTATGTCGCCTTATTTAGAAAAGTGATAAATTAACACAACTTGACCACTTGGTCATATTTTTTGTATTATTATTTTAATATTTGTTGTTGTTTGTAATTTAAAAGTAAAAAAGGAAATATTATGGCACGTGCAATAATTTTGGTTATTGATAGTTTTGGCATTGGTTATTCTCCTGATGCCGTTGATTTTGGTGATGTTGGTGCAAATACTTTAGCTAATTTAGCGCGTGCATATTTTGCCGCAACAGGTAAAAAGATTGCCTTACCCAATTTATCTGCCTTAGGGTTAATAAAAGCCTGTCAGCAGGCATCTAATCAGGACTTCCCTTATGAAGGCGGAGCGCCAAGTAAAGGGGCTTATGGCTTTGCAGAGGAAATTAGCACAGGTAAAGATACTCCGAGTGGTCACTGGGAAATGGCAGGCGTACCTGTGCTTTTTGACTGGGGCTACTTTACCGATAAAGAAAATAGCTTTCCAAAATCATTGACCAACAGTATTCATCAAGCCACGGGTTTTACTGGTATGCTAGGTAATTGCCATGCCTCGGGTACTGAAATACTTAAACGTTTGGGAGATGAGCATATTAAAACGGGTTTACCTATTTGTTATACCTCGGCAGATAGTGTTTTTCAAGTGGCGGCTCATGAAGAGCATTTTGGTTTAGATAACCTTTATAAATATTGTGAAACGGTACGTGAATTACTCGGTGACTTGAATATAGGACGCGTTATCGCTAGACCTTTTATTGGGGATAATGCGGACAACTTCGCTAGAACAGGTAACAGAAGAGATTACTCGGTGTTACCGCCAGCACCTACCGTACTAGATAAAATATCTCAGGCCGGTACCCATGTGATTGGTGTGGGTAAAATTGCCGATATCTTTGCCCATCAAGGAATTGATGAAAAAACCAAAGCGACTGGTTTGCATGCGCTTTTTGACGCCACGCTTGCTCATATCAATACTGCTCAAGATAATTCACTTATTTTTACTAACTTGGTTAATTTCGATCAAGACTTTGGTCACCGACGTGATGCCATCGGTTATGCAAGAGAGCTTGAAGCACTTGATGTGCGTCTGCCTGAAATGTTTCAGGCGATGTCTGCTGATGATATCTTATTCTTAACCGCCGATCACGGCTGTGACCCAACATGGCCAGGCACTGAGCATACTAGAGAATATGTACCGATTATCGCTTACCATCAACAGGTCGGATCTGTTAATATAGGTAACCGAAAAACCTTTGCTGACTTGGGGCAAACCATTGCGGAACTATTTAAGGTTGAGCCAATGGATTATGGCACTAGCTTTTTGTCAAAGCTTAATTTCAAAGGTTAATTGTAAAACTGAAACTATACTAGTAGTGATTTTAGAATCGCCGTTCAGAGCGAGCTATCACTAATTTGATTTATATCTGGGGAATAAACACATGTACTCTTTTAAGAAAAAATCGCTATCGCTATGCATTAGCGCAGCAATCCTCGCCACCGGTGGCGGAGTTACTTCAATAGTGCAAGCTGAAGAAGCGGGTAAACTTAAACTTGAAGTGATTGAAGTTACTGCCCGTAAACGAGTGGAAAATGTGCAAGAAGTGCCTGTTTCTGTGTCAGCATTACAAGGTGAAAACCTTGATGCCTATAGTTCTGCAGGTATGGATATTCGCTTTATGAGCGCTCGTATTCCAAGTCTTGCCGTTGAATCTTCATATGGTCGAAGTTTCCCTCGCTTTTATATCCGTGGTTTAGGTAATACCGATTTTGATTTAAATGCCTCACAGCCTGTTTCTTATATTGTTGATGATATAGTGCAAGAAAACCCAATTTTAAAGGGTTTTCCTGTTTTTGATGTTGAACGAGTAGAAGTACTTCGAGGCCCACAAGGAACCTTGTTTGGCCGTAATACCCCTGCTGGTTTGGTTAAGTTTGACTCAATGAAACCATCACAGTCTTTTGATGGTTATGCTGCTGTTTCCTATGGTTCTCGTGGCGCAATTAATTCATCTGCTGCGATTGGTGGTGGTTTGACTGATAACTTATCCATTCGCGTTTCAGCTTTACATCAATCAAAAGATGATTATATTGATAATCGCGCGGTTGGCTTTGAACAAACTGATCAGTTAGGTGGCTATGAGGATAATGCAGCCCGTATTCAATTTTTATATGAAGGCAATTCTTTCAGTGCCTTATTTAATTATCACTTTAGAGATCTAGATGGTTCACCTATTACTTTTCACCCAAATATTGCGACTCCAGGCACTAATAATATTCGTCCTGATTTTGCAGCAGATGTCGTTTATCAAGATGCGGGTCAGTTTGCTACTCAACAAGTGAGTACCCAAGGTAGTAGTTTAAAACTTGAATGGGATATTGAAGATTACACGCTTACCTCGATAACGGCTTGGGAGAGTGCTGAAATATACTCTAGAGCCGATGTTGATGGCGGTTATAATGGTTTTCCTCCAGCAGGTGATGCGAATGCCGTATGGTGGGGCGCCCAAACGGCTGATGAAATCCCTGATCATCACCAATACACGCAAGAGCTGAGATTAGCTTCAAATTTTGTTGGTCAGTTAAACTATCAAGTTGGTCTTTTCTACTTTTACGAAGATTTAACCATTAATACTTTTGATTTTTATACTCGTGATACTAACTCAACACCATCGGATCCTGAACATGGTGCGCAGAATGGTGAATCAACGCAATACCAAGAAACAACCGCATGGGCTGTTTTTGGCTCTGTTGATTATGATTTTACCGATGACTTCTCATTAACGGTAGGTCTTCGTTACTCTGATGATGAAAAAGACTTTACTGCGGAACTATTAGACCATCCATTCATTCCAGGTGCTGATGGTGGTAATTACTCTAAGTCGGTAAATCCAAGTGATAGTCACGTAAGTTGGGATATTAGTGGTGTTTATAAAATTAGCCAAGATATCAATTGGTATGCCCGTGTAGCAAACAGTTTTAGAGCACCGAGCATTCAAGGTCGTGTACTTTATGATCAAAATGTTAGTGTTGCTGATTCTGAAACCATTACCTCGTATGAAACAGGTATAAAGTCTGATGTTTTAGACGGCAGAGGTCGAATTAATGCCTCAGTCTATTATTTTAATATGAATAATCAGCAATTAACTGCTGTGGGTGGTACTTCAAATTCCAATACACTACTCAATGCAGACAGTACCAAGGGTTATGGTATTGAGCTTGATTCTGAGTGGATTTTAACGGATAACATAATTGCTACTTTTAATCTCAGTTATAACAAAACTGAAATTAATGATAAAGGTCTTGCTGTTGCCGTTTGTGGCTCTGGCACCTGTACCGTAACCGATGCTACCTTCCAAGTTCCTGGTAGTCGTGGCCCTGTTACCATGGCGTATATTGATGGCAATAGTTTACCTAACGCGCCAGAGTGGATATCAAACTTAACCTTAAGTTATGTAAAAGAAGTTGGTGAGGGTGAGTTCTTTGCTCATACTGATTTAACTTACCGTGGTAAAGTTGATTTCTTTTTATATCGAGCAAAAGAGTTTGAAGGCGAAGCCCTAGTAGAGATTGGCGCTCGTACTGGTTATAACTGGATTATGGGAGATAATGAGTATGAAGTGTCTGCTTTTGTTCGTAATCTTACCGATGAGCAAGTCATTATTGGTGGTGTTGATTTTAATAACAACTCAGGCATGGTGAATGAAGAGCGTTTTGTTGGCGCCGCGTTTAAAGTGTCTTTCTTCTAAAACACTTCATTGATAAATAAAATCTTTATCTGATTTTTAATGAAATAAAAAGGGTTAGCAAAATGCTAACCCTTTTTTTGTCAAAACCGATTGGCTAGACTGTATACCGTTGAGCATAAAGAAGTAAGTACTTGCTTAAACTGCTTGCTCTTACAGTATGCTCTCTAACGTTATTTCCATCATATCTTTGAACGTGGTTTGTCGCTCTTCAGCCGTGGTTTGTTCACCGGTTTTAATATGATCACTGACCGTTAACACAGTCAATGCTTTTTTACCGTATTCAGCAGCAACACCATAAAGGCCAGCAGCTTCCATTTCCACCGCTAAAACACCGTATTTTTCCAAGGTGGTAAACATTTCTGGCTGCGGAGTATAAAATAAGTCAGCAGTGAATATATTACCAACATGCACAGCTTTACCTAGCCTTTCCGCGGTATCAACGACACTTTTTAATAAAGAAAAATCTGCACACGCAGCAAAATCAATATTATTAATTCTTTGTCTGTTTACGTTTGAATCAGTGCTAGCAGCCATACCAATGACTATGTCACGAATCTTGATATCATCACGGATGGCGCCACAAGAGCCAATGCGAATGATTTTTTCCACACCATAATCTTTATAAAGCTCAGTGGCATAAATAGATATACTTGGTATACCCATGCCTGAGCCCATAACCGAAATACGTTTACCTTTATAAGTACCAGTATAACCAAACATGTTGCGTACTTGAGTGACACACTTAACATCGTCTAGAAAATTTTCGGCAATAAATTTGGCTCTAAGTGGATCGCCTGGCATTAATACTGTTTCGGCGAAATCACCTGCTTGAGCTTCAATATGAGGGGTTGGCATAAGAGTTATCCTTTAATATGTAAGTATAATAACTCAGTAAGTTTCTAGCCAGAATAGAATCATTCATGCTGCTATCAAGGGTTTTTTACTGATAAAATTGCTGTTCATTTACTTTTTTACGGATTGAATGCGATGATAAAGTGCATATTTATCAATAAAAAAGTACAGTTAATCATAATGCTAAGTGAATTCTTGATCAAGTAATACCAATGTCACTAAGGTATTGCCCACTTGTGCGGGTTAAAATAGCCCAAGACTGCCTTGCTCTCAATCCCAATAGCCCGCTATTGGTCAATCGAGCGCCTTGTGCTGAAATGTTTTTCCTGAGCACAACAAGATCACAAACTTAATGAAAAGGTTTAACCATATTATTTTAGTCTGACTTTAGTATTACTTCAGTACTATTTTAGTGAGCTTTGCTTAATATTGAGCAGCGTCTGCTTTTCTGATGTAGACAAAAAGCTCATTTGTACAGCATTGTGTTGTAGTTGATTAATTTGCTCAGTATTCAAGCCAAGTACGTTACGCGCGAGTTCAAATTCACCAGCAAGCTCTATATTTTCAACCGCAGGGTCATCGGTATTTAAACAAACCATCAGGTCGTTTGCTAAAAATGTTTTTACTGGATGTGCCGATAGGTCCTTAATGGTACCTGTTTGGTAATTAGAGGTAAGACAAGACTCAATACTAATTTGATGATCGCGCATATAATCCATTAGTTTTTGATCTTTAGCGCAAGCGACACCATGACCGATACGTGTTGCGCCTAACTTTTCAATGGCATGCCATACACTTTCAGGACCTGCAGCTTCACCAGCATGTACGCTAACATTCAAGCCAGCATCTCTTACTTGGTTAAAGTGGCTTTCAAAAAGGCTTCCTGGAAAGTTATATTCATCACCGGCTAAGTCCACCGCAACTAAGTTGTCTTTATAGGCGAGTAGGGCGTTAAGTTCACTTTGACAATGTTCGACCCCAAAAGTACGGCTTAAGATACCGATTAAATTAATTTGAGTGGCAAATTTATTTCTGCCCTGATTCACGCCTTCAATAATCGCTTCAACCACACCCTCTATTGGCAGGTTGTGAGTCATGGCGATGTAATAAGGCGAAAACCTTAATTCAGCATAATCAATGTTAGCGTGGTAAACATCTTCGACATTCTCAAAACCGATACGCACTACATCATCAAGGGATTTTAACACCCCAACACCCCAATCAAGCTTTTTCAAAAAGGCAAGCAAGTCGGCTTCACTATCGGTAATTTGCACGTGAGGGATAAATGCGTCTAAGTTGTCAGTAGGCAATTTTATCTTGTTTTTTTGTGCCAGTTGCCAAATGGTTGCTGGGCGAATATTGCCATCTAAGTGTCGATGTAAATCAAGGAGGGGAAGTTGGTTGTTATGCATGATAAAGGTCCTAGCAGTGCAATCTTAGTGGGTAAAGTTATTAACATAAATGATAAATATTACCAACTAATGGTTATTAATTATAGCGCCCATTTATTTATGAGACCTTCTATGTGGACATTTTTAGTTGCAATTTTACCGAAATAGGGCAGTGGTCGCTTAAGTTGCGTGATAACTCTTTGCTGTATTTACCTTTGAAAACGAGTTGTTCGAATGAAGCATCAACATATAACTTTTTGGCTTTTGGGTTAAAAAGAATATGATCTATATAGTCTTTATAATAACCGCCCCAACAGTCTGAGTTAACTGTTGTTGTTGGTGTCCAAAGTGCGGCTTGTCCGTCACCATTTAAGGCTTGCCATAAGCCTTTCTTCTCAGAGTATTGCAAAGCAATATCTTGAGAAAAGCGGCGATTAAAATCGCCTAATACAATATAAGCAGAGTCCTGTGCGGCATGTAAATCAATCCATTGCTCTAACGGTTTTATTTGTCTACTGAGTTTATCGCAGGCCTCTTTACGCCTTATTTCTTTTTCAGAGGAATTAGGCATGGCATCAATACTGTTATTATCTAAGGGAGCAGCAAAACAACCTGACTTTAGATGTACTGCCAGTAAATGTAAGGTTTTACCGTTTTTTGTTAAGGTAACATCCATGCCATGGCGTACTTTACCAATATCTAGGGCCTTATACTCCTTGGCTTTAACAGTAAAACCTCGTGATTTTTTGACTGCTATACCAACACGCTGCACCCAATCTTTAGTCGAAAAATAATAATCATAACCATCGCCAAAAACTTTTCGGGCCCAGTACTCGCTTTCAACTTCCTGTAGCGCAATAACATCAGCATCTAGTTGCTTGGCATAATGTGCTAATTGCTGGTAATCAGCTTCACTACGTTGGTTATACTCATGAGAGCCTAACCAAGCAATGTTCCAAGAGGCAATTTTGATCTCCTCGGCTTGAGTGCTAACACTGAAAAATAGTGTAAATAGTAGTGCCAGTGTTATTAAGGTGGAATTTTTCATCAAGCCTCTCTTTCCTAACCATTCGGTCAGGTATTGTTTGGTGTGCAACATTACACTAGTTATACATTAACAAACAGGCAAATATTCTTGCCAAGGATGGATTAGTTGAGGCAACCAATATTTGGTAGGGTTGGATTAATCAGAGCCGTTACCGTAAACGGTTGTTCAGGCGATTTTTTATTAAAGCTAACCTTTGTTGCATCAAGGTAGCGAAAGTCCCCAGCAGCATTTAAATGCCAAAGATTATGGTCTAATTTTTCAAAGCAAAACTCCCCGGTATCACCATGGGCAATTAATACTGGTTTATTTATTCTTTTGGCTAATTGTTTAAATGCTTGTCGATACATAGCAAAAGCATCACATGTTTTTAATGATGAACTGTCACAAGTGTTACTTTGCAATATCTTTTGTTGATAAATATCAGCTTGAAAGCCGATGATTAAGGCATCAAATTCTTTTGTTTTATCTGCAATGTTTTCTAGCCAAGCTAGGTTGGCTTTGTCTCGATGATCAGCTTTTTTAAGGGCATTTTCTCGTTTAGACTTATCGATATGAATTCGACCATTACTGGTACCGACTAGGTGTAAAGTGCTTATTGCTAGGCGATCATTGATCCATAATTTATTTTCTATTTGTGCAGGTTGCGACGTTAATGAGGTTAAGTTTTTGTCTAATAGCGGTGGCGTCTTAAACATTAAGGTAATTAAAAAATCGAGCCGTTCTAACTCATTAAAACTGTACCGTAATGACGAGCGATCACAATCAGTCCAATCATTGTCGCCAGGCGTGTAAATAACTCTGCCGAGATAGATTTGTGCTAACAGTGCTTTATGCTCTTTTAATAAGGTGTCAGTGCATGACTTGCCACCACTTTTAAAATCGCCAAGATGCATAACGACACTGGGGCTTATTTCATTGATCAGACGATATAATATGCCATCAGGCCCTTGTAACATCAGTTTCTCTTTATCGCTGTAGGGCATGTCAGCTAAGATAACCACTGTTTGAGCCGATAATGCTGTACTGGCGGGAGTGAAAAATAAAAAGGCAAACAAACAAGCTCTTTTTTGCCATAAATTAAGACTGAAAAGCATCAGTAGCCCTATCAATATAAAAATAATAAAAGTTAAGCTAGCGAATGGCGGTAATTTTTGCAAGTTTACTTTATATTTTAAATGACCATGTGGTCAGCTTTTTAGCTTGTCGCTGTTGAACAAAAGCGATAAAAGAGTAAAATATCTTCATTGGTTTAAAGAATTATCTTCAAAGAGAATTAAATTATGCAAGTACAAGTTGTCGATTACACAGCAAAAGACGCGGCTGAAAAATTTGTTAAAAGCTTACACGAAACTGGTTTTGCTGTACTTATCAATCATCCAATAAAACAAAGCTTAGTGGCATCAATTTATAAAAACTGGCAGGCGTTTTTCTTAAGCGAAGAGAAGCATTCGTTTGTTTTTGACCCAGAAAAACAAGATGGTTATTTTTCTGCTGAGATATCTGAAACGGCTAAAGGTCATAGTAAAAAAGATATTAAAGAATATTTCCATGTTTATCCTTGGGGTCGTATTCCGACACAACTTAAAGATGAAATTCTTGAATATTATCGATTAACATCACAGCTGGCAGCTGAGTTATTGGACTGGGTAGAAGAGCACAGTCCAGCTGATGTTGCCGATAAGTATGCTGAAGCGTTATCGCATATGATTAAAGATACCCCTAATACCTTATTGCGAATATTGCATTATCCACCGCTTACCGGTGATGAGGAAGCGGGTGCGGTTAGAGCCGCAGCCCATGAAGATATTAACTTATTGACTATATTACCCGCTGCCAACGAGCCAGGTTTGCAAGTACAAGGTCAAGATGGCGAATGGATGGATGTACCGTCTGATTTTGGCAATCTAATCATTAATATTGGTGATATGTTACAAGAAGCATCGGGTGGTTATTTTCCATCAACCAGCCATCGCGTGATCAACCCTAGCGGTAAAGGCAGCGATAAATCTCGTATTTCTCTACCTTTATTTTTGCATCCACGTAGTGAAGTGGTTTTATCTGAGCAACATACCCAAGCCAGTTATTTACTCGAACGTCTACGTGAGTTAGGGGTTAAAGTATAGCCTAGCTAGTTAACTTATTGATACCGGACAATTAAAGCCGACAAGTGTGTTCACTGGTCGGCTTTTTTATTTTGAAATGAACACTATTAATAAGTTACTATTTTAACCACTTGCTTTAGGTATATAATCTTTTATAACAATAAGTTCGATTAGATTAGTTGGTTAAGATAAATTATCTTAGTAGGTGTAAATGTTGATGAAGATGAAATTAAACTGTGATTTAGGGGAGAGTTTTGGAGCTTGGACCATGGGACTCGATGATGAAGTCATGCCCCATATTGACCAAGCAAATATTGCCTGCGGTTTTCATGGCGGCGACCCGTTAGTAATGCAAAAAACATTGGCCTTAGCAAAACAACAGCAAGTGAGTGTCGGTGCACATCCTAGCTACCCTGATTTAGTAGGTTTTGGCCGACGTGCTATGGTTTGCTCAACCGAGGAAATTATTGCCCTAATCCACTATCAAGTAGCGGCATTAGACGGTATGGCAAGGGCACAAGGACTGTCGATAGATTATGTAAAACCACATGGTGCGCTTTATAACGATATGATGGAAAAGCCGGCAGTATTTACCGCTATTTTAATGGCCTTAAGTCAATATCCACAGCAACTCACTCTGATGTTACAAGCTACGCCCGAGTTGGCGGCGTTTAAAACACAAGCTAATACGTTTGGCATCTCAGTATACGCAGAAGCCTTTGCCGACCGCTGTTATGACGATGAAGGCAAGTTACTAGCACGCAGCCATGCGGGTGCCGTGTTAAATAAAGCTGCCATGTTGGCGCAAGTTAAGCAACTAGTTGAACAGGGCACAATCACTACTGTATCAGGTAAGGTACTTGCACTGAACGTCGATAGCTTATGTGTGCATGGAGATAACCTTGCCGGGGTGCAAGCCATTAGCGACATTAAAGCTTTACTGAGCTGATATCATGGTAGTTAAGACTAATGATACTTACCGCCGATGAAAATTAACGATACTATTCACCTCGACGTTGCCGGTGAAAATGCTCTGATACTTTATTTCTCACCCCGTGAGCAGAATTCGCTTGTTGTTTCTGCTGAAATCAACCGTAAAGTTCAGCAAGCAGAGCAGCTTATTCGGCAACATCTATCAGCAGTGATTGTTGATCTTATCCCTTCATATGCCTCTATTTTAGTGGTATTCGATTTAGTTAAAATTGACCATCACCATTTACGTAACCAGCTGCAAGAACTATTAAAGCAATGTAACCTAGCCAACAGTAAGCTGGGCAGGTTAATTGAGCTACCTTGTTATTATTCGCTCGAATCAGGCATGGATTTAGTGCGCATTGCTAAACACGCCAAGCTGAGTGTCGAGCAAGTTATCGCTTTACATCAAGGGCAAGAGTATCGTGTTTATGCCATAGGTTTTGCCCCAGGTTTTGCTTATTTAGGTGAAGTTGATGAGCGTATTGCTATGCCAAGGCTAACGACACCAAGATTAAAAGTACCCAAAGGCGCGGTCGCTATTGCGGATAGACAAACAGCGGTTTATCCAGCCCAATCTCCCGGTGGTTGGAATATTATAGGTTTATGTCCTGTTGATATGTTTAATCCGCAAGCAAAGCCGATAATGCCACTCGCAGTAGGCGATAGGGTAAAGTTTATCGCCATTGATAGACAGCTGTATCTTAACCAAGGCGGGAAATTATCTTGATGTTTGGGACGGTAATCAATAGCCACTTAAATAAGCTTAAACGAGGGCAGGTGAGTACGGGGATGAAGGTTATAGCCTTATGAGTAAAGTACTAACTAAAGCGGCTATTAACCCGTTAGGTTTTTTAGTCACTAATGCCGGGGTGTTGAGCTTAGTTCAAGATGCAGGCCGTTTTGGCGCCTTTAATTTAGGACTAACCAACGGCGGCCCGGCAGACTCCTTAGCTTTTTATTGGGCCAATAGCTTATGTGGTAATGCACTTAATGCGACCGTTATTGAAATTAGTTTAGGTGGTTTACAGTTAATAGCACAAGTCGATTGTATTATTGCGGTTACCGGTGCACCCATGCCGCTAACCGTCAACGGCCGCGCAAAAACACTTTGGCAAAGCTTCCTTGTTAAAGCCGGTGATAGTGTTTGCTTGGGGTTTGCGTCTGTTGGTGTACGTTGCTATTTAGCGGTAGCGGGTGGCTTTGTCATTAAAGCCAGTTTTGGTAGCACAGCCACCGTTTGTCGAGAGTCGGTCGGCGGCTTAAAGGGGGCTAAAATCGCCGTTAATGAGGTATTACCTTGCCATGTTGTGTCGAGAGGAGGTTATCTGCGAAAACACTTAATGCTACCTGAGTCTCGACAACCCCACTATGCCAATGAGGTGCTATTACACACGGTACTCAGTTATCAGCAGCAACACTTCTCCGCGATAGAGAAAAGGCTGTTCTTTGCTAATGACTATCAAGTGAGTAAACACTGGGACCGTATGGGTTATCGTTTGCAAGGGCGAGCGATAAAGGCAGATATTAATGGTATATTATCGGAAGGCATTTGTTATGGCGCCGTGCAAATACCGGCAGATGGTCAGCCCATAGTGTTACTGAATGACAGACAAACTATTGGCGGCTATCCTAAAATTGGTGCAGTTATTTCATCCGATTGTGCCAAGCTTTCGCAATTACGCCAAGGTGATAGTGTGCACTTTGAGGCTATCTCCATGTCACAAGCAGATAACTTATTTCACCTTAACTTAAGTCGCCTTAAACAAGCGCAGCTTATTCACTTATAACTAGCGGCATTAACAATATTTAAAAGACAAAACGGCAACACTGAGGTAGTTTTGCCGTTTATTTAAGTTTTTCGTTTGCGGGGGCCGTTTAATCAGCCAGTGGTGACACATAACCATCAGGTTTGAGGGCCAGTACATCACAGTTTAACTGGTCGATAACATGCTCGGCCGTATTACCAATCAGCGCGGCAGAGATGCCAGTACGACCAACAGTGCCTAAGATAACTAATTCAGCATCAATTTTTAACGCTACTTGCTCAATAACGCTTTCGGGCAAACCTTCTTCAACATAAGTGTTAGCCAAGGGAATGTCAAAGCTATTTGCGTGCTGTCTCATCGCTTCTTGATGGTGTGCTTGCATGGTACTGTTGTATTCACTGGCATCAAACTCTGGGATTTCAATAGCAATATTGACTGGGGTACCAGGGTAGGAGTTCACTAAGTGCACATTGGCGGTAATTAACTGGGCAAGATTTTTTGCTTGTGTGGTTATGGTATTATTTAAAGATAAGTGTTCAGTTTCATCACTACCAACATTAACCGCCGCTAATATATTGCCTTGTAGAGGCCACTCGTGCTCTTTAACGAGTAACACTGGGCAAGGACATTTTCTCAATATATGCCAATCGGTTGGGGTGAATACCACCGATTTGAACTTATCATGTTGGTGTGTGCCTTTAATCACTAAATCATAATTATGTGCAATAACTTGCTTGATAATGGCTTCAAAAGGTCGGTTATGCCAAACCACTTGGCTGGTAATCTTCATTTTGCAATTTGTTGCTAAGATAATGTCATCTAGCCATACTTGTCTTTCTTTAATAACCATTTGGCGCATGTTATCTCGGTCGACACTGGATAAAATAGTGGTCATCTCATAAGAAAAATCAAAAATACTAAAAAAAGCGGTAATATTTATTTGCTGATCAGGGCGAGCCGTGTGAATTCTTTCAGCAAGGTCTATGGCTCTTTTAAGTGCTTTTTGTTCTTCTGTTGTCGGATCAATCACAACAAGGATATTTTGATACATGTCCATGGCAACCTCTGGCAAAATAAAGGGTAAGTTCAGCAACGTTAGCTTATTTATAGCAAAGTTGACAAATTAATGCTTGTTTTAAATCAAGTTTAATTTTCTTTGGTTTTATTATCTTTAGGAATATATAAAACCAAGAGCAAGAAACTAGTTGAGGGGGGTTAGAGCGCGGCTGTCTCACAGAGTTTGTCGGTATCTAAGATGGTAATTAATTTACCATCGACTTTAATTAAAGCACTTTTATGGAAGCGATTAAATAAGCGGCTAACCGTTTCCACGGTTAAACCAATATAATTGCCAATGTCACTACGGGTCATGGTCAAACGAAACTCTGTCGCTGATAGGCCACGGGCATGGTAGCGCTCACTTAAGCTGACGATGAAGGTGGCGACACGTTGTTCGGCATTTTTTCTATTAAGCAGGGTAAGCATTTGCTGATCAGTTTTAATTTCGTTACTCATCAAACGTAACACCTGTTTTTTCAGCTTAGGCATAGTATCAGATAATACATCTAACTGAGTATATGGAATTTCACAGACCATTGAGGTTTCTAGCGCTTGGGCAAAACTTGGGTGAGAATCTTCAGCGATGGCATCAAAGCCAAGTAAATCACCCGCTAAATGAAAGCCAGTAATTTGCTCTTCGCCTTGTTTATTAACGGTAAACGTTTTGAATGTACCTGAACGTATGGCATATAAGGCATTAAATTTTTGACCATCATGAAAAATTTTATCGCCTTTATGAACCGGACGTTTACGGTCAATAATTCCGTCAAGGGTATCAAGTTCTTTATCATTGAGAGAAAAGGGTAAACATAGCTCACTAATACTACAGTTTTGACAATTGATATGTTGTGTCGAAGGACAATTTATATTGGGCATGTTATTACTCTGTGATCTAACTAGTTACACTAAAATAAGGCAAGTCTATGTTATTAGAACATAAGTTGATATGCAACAATAAAACTATAGCAGCCATAGCCAATAAGTGAAATTGCCATGATTTTCCTAAAAATGTGGTTGACTAGTAGTTTTTTTATGCTACCGATCCCCAGTGATAATGCTACTAAGGCCGGTAAAGTGCCTAAACCGAAAAAAAGCATAATTGCTGCGCCTGTTAGGCTACTACCGCTAGCGAGTGCCCACGTTAGGGTCGAATAGACTAAGCCACAAGGTAACCAGCCCCATAAAGCGCCTAAGCCCAGTGCTTTTTTACTATTATCAACAGGGATCACATGTTTGGCAAGTGGCGATATAAACCCCCACAAACCTTTACCCAGTGATTCAATGCGGTTAAGCCATAAAAGCCATTGTCCGATATATAAACCCAATAAAATAAGGAAGACAGCGGCAAGTAAACGCAAGCCAGCAATAGGTACGCCAATATTCTTAGCGGCAATTGAGCCAGTAAAACCGACAATCGCGCCAATTAAACAATAACTGGCAATACGTCCGATATGGTAGAAAAAGACTAAATTCAAACGAGATGTTGCTGGGGAGCAGTTGGACGGTGCAAGGTTTACCGTAACAGGTATATCGCCTGGGCTAGTGTTTTTAGCCCTTGCTAAGTGAGTCGGTTTGATAGCCGAGGTCAGCATAGTGGTAATGCCACCACACATAGCCAAGCAGTGACCAGAGCCGAGTAAACCGATGATAAAAGCGGAAAACAGATCTAAACTCATTAGTTATTTGAGACTTTTCTGTGCTCTGGCACTGCTGGCTATTTCATCCTCTGGCCTTTCTTTATTACTTTTTGGCTGTTGTTTTTCATCAAAAAGAATACTCATGCCTTGTTTCTCAAGGTCGTCAAATTGTTCAGCCTTCACTGCCCAGAAAAATAGGTAAATCGCTAAAGCGGTTAACATAACGGCGACTGGGATTAAAATATACATAATGCTCATTGTTAATTTACCGTTTAATTTACTGTTTAAGTATACGTAATGAATTACTAATCACTAGAATCGAGCTGGCCGACATGCCAATTACTGCCATATAAGGTGTTATATAACCGGCCACAGCTAAGGGTAATACCATAGCATTATAACCAAAGGCCCATAAGTAATTTTGGAAGATTATTCGACGCGTTCGGCGAGACACTTCTATCAAGGTATTGATACTGCTTAGTTTGTTATTAAGCAATATCACATCTGCGCCACTTTTAGTAATATCTGCACCACAGCCCATGGCAATAGATATATGAGCCGCGCCAAATACCGGTGAATCGTTAACACCATCCCCAATCATAGCGACGTTAAAACCTTGCTCTTGGGCATATTTAATTTGCTGCATTTTATCTTGGGCACTTAAGCCGCCCAAGACTGTATTAAGGGGGAGTATTTTCGCTAAATTGTCACATGCTACTTGGCCATCACCCGATAACAATAAAGTTTTGTTGTCTTTGTTTAAGCTAGATATGGTGGCAAAGGCTTCATCACGAACTTTATCAATTAAGTAAAAAGCGGCAATAATCTTTTTATTAGCCATTAACAGGCAGCGGGTACCATTAAATGATGGTGTATGACTATGATCCAGCACAGCGTTTTTCTCTAACCAGGAGCGTTTACCAATGGCATAGTCAATGTTATCAATAATACCGCTAACACCTTGACCAGAATGAACTTTTACCTGCTTCGCCGTTAGACTGTAATCTCTATGTTCGGCAAAAGGCTTGGCAATAGGGTGCTCAGAGTGCGCTTCTAATGCTGCGGCAATGGCGAGTACTTGCGCTTGGCTGTAGTTTGAGCCAGTAATACTTGCATCGTTATCAATTAACTCAACCAGGTGAATGGTAAATTCACCTGTGGTCAAGGTACCGGTTTTATCAAAAGCAAAACAATTTATTTTTGGCATGGTCTCCATAACATGACCACCTTTAATCATAATGCCAGCGCGATTTAACCGCGTAGTGGCACACGTTAATCCGGTAGGTGTTGCTAAAGAAAGTGCGCAAGGGCAGGTAGCCACTAAAACGGAAAGGGTAATCCAAAAGGCTTCTTCTGGCAGGTGTTGCTGCCAATAAATCGCCGTAGCAATGGAGG
Source organism: Colwellia sp. MT41 (assembly GCF_001444365.1). NCBI lineage: Bacteria > Pseudomonadati > Pseudomonadota > Gammaproteobacteria > Alteromonadales > Colwelliaceae > Colwellia > Colwellia sp. MT41. Next base: position 2,548,424 of record NZ_CP013145.1, on the reverse strand, counting down.
TTAATAGAATAAGGGCAATAAAGTACTGAGCTATTTTATCCGATAACTGGGCTATTTTGGGTTTGTGCGCTTGTGATTGCTCACTTAAACGAATCAGTTGGCTCAAAAATGATTGGCTAGTCGCTTGTTGCACTTGTACGGTAATATTGCCGTCACCGTTGAGTGTACCAGCGAAAACACGGTCATTTATTGTTTTACTAATAGGTAATTGCTCGCCCGAGAGCATGGCCTCATTTAATTGGCTAACGCCTGAGGTAATAACACCATCAGCTGGGACTACTTCACCGGGTTTTATAATAACGATATCGCCTTTAAGCAACTGTTTTGCTGCTACTAATACTTCTTTGTGGTGAGTCTCTTTGCTTGGCGTATCTAGGTCGACGTTATCGCTCACCGCGATGACTTTGGTTGCCGTCATCGGCATTAATTTTAATAAGTTAGCCGAGACTTGCGCGGCGTGCGCACGCGCTCTAAATTCTAAGAATTTACCAATAAGCAGAAGAAAAGTGAACATGGCAACAGACTCAAAGTACACTTCACCTTGCTGGGTAATCGTTGCCCAAGCACTGGCGGTAAAGGCTAAAATAATGGCAATAGAGACGGGTACATCCATGGATAAACGCTTTGTTTTCAGGGCTTTTATTGCCCCGATATAGAAGGGCCAGGCACCATAAAAAATAATAGGCGTAGCCAATATAAAGCTGACCCAGCGTAAATAGACTTTATTGTGTTCAGTCATATCTGTAAAGGCACCAAAATAAAGACCAAAGGCTATCATCATGATCTGCATCATTAAAATACCGCTAATACCCAAGCGTCTAATAAAATCTTTACTTTGTTTTTTATTGCTTAATTCCGCATCATTGGCTTTAAAAGGCAGTGCTTGGTAGCCAACATTGTCGATAGCTAATAAAATAGTACTTAATTTTATCGCACTATCACGCCATTTTACCGTGGCTCTTTGGGTCGTCGCATTCACGTTAATACTAAGTAAACCGGTTAATTTACCCAGCTTCATCTCGATAAGCCAAGCACAGGCGGCGCAACTCATGCCATCAATGCTTAGTATCGCCTCTTTACTTTCTTTATCTTGACTATCACCTTGAAAAACAAACTCACTTTGCAATACCGCTTCATCAAGTAACTTATGTTTTTGCAATTGTTCAGGCACTAAAGCTTGGCTTTTATGCGCCGGTTCAGTTCTTACGGCATAATATTGCGTTAAGCCATTATCAACAATGGTTTGAGCTACCGCTTGGCATCCCACACAACACATTATTTTTGCTGTGTTATTGATGGTAACAAACAGCTTAATACCCGAGGGAATTTCTTCATTGCAGTGAAAACATTGGCTAGTCATGGCTTACTTTCTTAAGGGCTGGGAATAAAATAGTGAGCGATAAGGCGCTCACTATAATAATTTAATGTTGCTATGTTTATACCCGTTACCAATCAAAGTGCAGGATTTCAGTGGGAATTAAAAGGACTTTAGGCAAGGAAAATAATGTAAGCATAGTCACTCTATGGTTTTATTATTTAACGCGGTATAAAGTCTTTTTAAACCCATCGAAGAAGCGTTTGAGCAACATCACTTCATCGTTGCTGTGATTTTATAATGGAACAACCATTATTTCATCACAGCGCCTTGAATTGACATTGCTCAAGCACTCTGAAACATGCATCTTGAATGGTATCGGGTATAGAGGCGTTTAACGTATTGAGCTTTTACTGAGCTTTAATTGGATTTGGAATTAAATCGATAAAATCACTTTGTGGTAAGCTAATGGTATCTTGAATTTTCCAATGACCTTCAAAGGGACTAATAGTGAGTTTCCACTTGCCAGTAACCGCTTGCTCAAAGTGGTGTCTGAAATAACCATTACCATCTTGTGTTAGCGCCAGATAAAAATCTCTGTCTTCAAGGGTAGGGTGAAAAAAAGTCACATTGAGTAAAGGAAAAGATTTTTCAATACCCGTTGGTTTAATTATTAACTCATTATCCTTTAACTGCAGCGCAAAACGCATACCCAATTTTTGCGCCATTTTTACTTTGCCAACTTCTAAGTTGATGGCTTTGCCTTTTTTATAATAATCACCAATGACTAAGGTATCGGGATTTGTATTGGCAATGAAATAGGTAGTAATACCTGCTACAACAGCAGTACAAGGAAGAAAAAAAATGAACCAAGCCCAAGGCTCGCGGTACCAAGAGGTTTTCATAAAATAGCTTATTTTAACAGTAGAATATGGGGGGTGATTATACCTTTTTTATCAACTTGCAGCTAGTTTTCTCCTCGGTTAAAGGCATAAAAAAACCCTTGGTTACAATGTGTAACCAAGGGCGTTTTAGTAGGCGTGGTTTCAACCGCGCAGCACTATAGGCTAATCTTGAGAAAGACTATAAACATAGGCACTCACTAGGTGAACTTTTTCTTCACCAAGAATGTCTTTCCATGCTGGCATAACACCTGCACGACCATTACGGATAGACTCTTCAATTACCCGTTTGGAGCCACCGTATAACCAGATGTTATCGGTTAAATTTGGTGCTCCTAATGCTATGTTACCTTTGCCTTCAGTGCCATGACAACCAGCACATAAAGCAAATTTACCTTGACCCGCTTTCGCTAATTCAGGATCAACAGAGCGGCCACTTAAACTAATAACGTAAGCTGCAACTTCTTTAACACCTTGCTCGCCGCCTAATGCGCCTAGCCAAGCCATCATGCCAGATGATTTACGACCATTCATAATGCTTTCTTTAATGGTTGCAGGACTGCCGCCGTATAACCAGTCTTTATCCGCTAGGTTAGGGAAGCCTGTCGTACCATGAGCATCAGAGCCGTGACATTGCGAACAGTTTTGAATAAATATGCGTTGGCCTACTTTTAATGCTTGTTCATCAGTGGCTAAATCTTCAATGCTACGCGCAGCGTAAGCAGCAAAAATTGGACCATACTTAGCATCTGCTTGAGCCATTTCACGGTCATATTGCACCAAGAACGCAGAGCCTTCAGCTAAGCTTGCGACAGTTTTGGCTTTTGATTCAGCTAGGCTTAGTATGCCCTGGTTCGAGCTTTTCCAACCTAAAAGTCCACCCCAGCCGCCTAAGCCATAAAGTGACAGGTAACCAAAGGCCCAAACAATGGTACATAAGAAAAACGTGCTCCACCATTTTGGTAGTGGATTATTTAATTCTTCTATGCCATCAAAGGAGTGCCCCATAGACTCACCTTCTTTAACACCAGTATGGTCATTTAAGCACCAGCGTAGTAGTAAAAAGCAACCTACTAGTGAGCCTAGGGTAAGCACCCAAATCCATATGTTCCAGAAGCTAGACATTATTAGTCTCCTGGTTGTTATTTGTATCAAGATGGCTTTGTTTTATTTTTTTGCTTAGTTCATCTTCTTCAAAAATAGAATTAGCAATATCTTCAAATGCAGCACTGCGTTTTTTTGAATAACTCCACAGCACAATAATTATAAACAAGGCAAATATAAGGAGGGCAACAAGCCCTCTAAGTGTTCCGTAATCCATTATTACTCCCGCTACTTTAATGCATGGCCAAGTGATTGCAAGTAAGCAATCAAGGCTTCCATTTCTGTTTTACCTTTAACCGCATCTTTAGCGCCATCAATTTCTGCTTGAGTATAAAGCGGAATTGCTTTGCCATTTTCGTCTTTATGACTACGGTTTTTTGTTAACCAATTAAAGGTAGCTAGTTTCTTACCCGTTAATTCACCATCAAGGATATTCTCAGCTAACCATTTAAACGAGGGCATATTAGACTCAGGTACAACCGAACGAGGGTCTAATAAATGTGCTCGATGCCAATCGTCACTGTAACGGCCACCAACACGTGCTAGATCAGGGCCAGTACGTTTTGAACCCCATAAGAATGGATGTTCCCAAACGTGTTCACCCGCAACACTATAGTGACCGTAACGCTCTGTTTCTGCTCTAAATGGACGAATCATTTGGCTATGACATACGTGACAACCATCACGAATATAAATGTCACGTCCTTCCATTTGCAAGGCAGTATAAGGTTTTAAGTTATCAACCGGTTGTGCTAGCTCTTTTTGAAAAAATAAGGGGGTTATTTCGACTAAACCACCAATACTGATAGCCATTACTGTAAATAGAAAGAACAAGCCAACATTCTTTTCAACTTTTTCATGTATGTTTTTCATCTTTGTTCTCCTTATGTTTCTTCAACAGGCTGCAGACTTCCGTCTTTCGCATAAATGGTTTTCAACATGTTGTAGCCCATTAAGATAAAGCCAGACACGACTAACACACCACCAATGAAACGAATAAAATAGAAGGGGTATGATGCGGTTAAACTTTCGACAAAACTGTACGTTAAGGTGCCGTCGGTATTAACTGCTCTCCACATTAACCCTTGCATGACACCTGAGATCCACATAGCGACAATGTAAAGAATAACACCCGAGGTGTGTAACCAAAAATGTACGTTAATCATACGAATGCTGTACATACGTCCTTGATTAAATAATATCGGTATTAAATGGTACATGGCACCAATTGAAATCATAGCAACCCAACCTAGAGCACCAGAATGAACGTGGCCAATAGTCCAGTCAGTATAATGAGATAAAGCATTGACTGATTTAATTGCCATCATAGGTCCTTCGAAGGTAGACATACCATAGAAAGATAAAGAAACAATTAAGAAACGTAAAATAGGGTCAGTACGAAGTTTATGCCAAGCACCCGATAACGTCATAATACCGTTAATCATGCCGCCCCATGAAGGCAGAAATAATACGATAGACATGGTCATACCAACGGTTTGTACCCAGTCAGGTAATGCTGTGTAATGTAAGTGATGCGGGCCAGCCCAAATATAAAGCGAGATTAACGCCCAAAAATGCACAATGGATAAGCGATAAGAATAGACTGGACGCTCTGCTTGTTTTGGGACGAAGTAATACATCATACCTAAGAAACCGGCAGTCAATAAGAAACCAACGGCATTATGTCCATACCACCACTGCATCATGGCATCAATGGCACCAGAATAAATGGAGTAGGATTTCATTGCTGAAATAGGTATCGCCATACTGTTACCAATATGCAATACCATAATAACAAGAATAAAGGCACCAAAGAACCAGTTAGCTACGTAAATATGTGAAACTTTACGTTTGACCAGTGTGCCAAAAAACACAATAGCATAACTAATCCACACCACGGCAAGAAGAATATCAATTGGCCATTCCATCTCAGCGTATTCTTTTGAAGAGGTATAACCTAAAGGTAAGGTTATAACTGCGGCTACAATGACTGCTTGCCAGCCCCAGAAGGTAAACGCCACTAACTTACCACCAAACAGTCGTGTTTGGCAGGTACGCTGGACAACGTAATAAGATGTGGCAAATAAAGCACTTGTACCAAATGCAAAAATTACAACATTAGTATGAAGTGGACGAAGACGGGAGTAGGTTAACCAAGGTGTATCAAAGTTTAACGCAGGCCAAATTAATTGTGCCGCGATAAGTACACCTACAAGTGTACCAAAGATTCCCCAGATTACAGTCATTACAGTAAACTGACGTACAACATCGAAGTTGTAGTCTACTGCTGACGTATTACTTGTGGTCATGTTAAGAATTCCGCAGTGTTATTATTAATCAGAAAGTATTTCTTGCTGTAATACCTAAACGTAAAAGTCTTAGATATAGGACACAATTTATACTAATTCTATGTGTTTGCTCATTGAGCCGTGAGATATGTCGCATCGCTGTAAGCAAATGTGTCGAAATCCCGGTAATTTTAACCTTTGGCGAGGCTATAAATCAACAACTATGCGCGTTTAAATTTGATGTAGATCAACAAATGATAATTACCCTTTAATTTTGGCTGGATATTAACTGAACAATAAAAATACAATAGTAAGCTCAATGAGTTAAAAAAAATTCAATGTGGCTGACTTTTTATCAATTCACCAACATTGCCACGCACCGGAATAACCTTATTTATAGACGTTTCTCAATAAATTAACAGTGCGGGTAAGCGATTAATAGTTAGCAAGGTGACTATTAATCGCTTTAGTGCGTTGCTTTGATGAATGATGTTCCGCATTAAGCTCAACCCGCTAAGACTAATAGTGGCTAGTTTACTGACGTTAGTAGATAATAGCTTTTTTTCACAGAAGGTAGGCTATAACGTGTTCAAACAACTCCCCCTGATCGGTTTTTTATACCTCATTAGTGCTTGTAAACCAGTAAGTGAACAGGGTTTGGCTGATAGTCTGCATACCTTAGCGCCATTATGCATTACTAGTCAGAGTCAATGCCAAATCAAGACAGAGTTGGCTGATTTTACCATTAAATTTTCGCAACCGCAGTTAGCCGATAAGATTAAAACTGAATTACCTTTTGTTATTGAATTGGCTGAGTTAACTGAACTCGCTGGATTAGCTCAGCCCCAACAAGTTACTAAGCAAAACATAACTCACATTTCAGCTTATTTAGAGGGTAAGGAAATGTTTATGGGCAAGGTGCCAGTTTTTTTTGAACAAACCGATAACACCGGGGTATTTATAGCGCAAAGCTTACTGGCCAGTTGTGGTGATGAACATATGGCTTGGCGTTTATGGCTTACGGTAGAGTTAAAGGGGCAGGAGCAAACATTTTTTGTCGACTTTATCAGTCAGCGCCAATAAGGAAAAAGCGAGCCGAGTTGCTCGCTTTTTCGTCAAAGGGGGATAAGTTATTCCGCTACGCGTTATATGTTATTAGTAACATCAACCGATAGTTTTAAGCGTTGACCTGGCTGAAGATATTTTTTTCTATCAAGGTTGTTCCACCGTTCAATATCACTGATACGCACATTAAACTTATCCGCTATACGAGCAAAAGAGTCACCCCGACGTACCTTATAAGTAATATTACGTATGATGGCATTTTCTACTATGTTACCCATTTTACTATTGGCATAGCTCGATGTCTTGGTGTTACTGGCATCCTTCTGCCAAATCACTAATGTTTGACCTAGCTTTAAGGTATCTCTTGGGGCAAAGCCATTCCAAGTAGCAATACTTTTGCTATTGACTTTATATTTACGGCCTATGTCCCACAGGTTATCGCCAGATTTTACCGTATGGACGATTTTACGACCTTTTTGTGGTCTGTTTTGTTTTTTTGCAATGCGTTGTGCTTGTGAGAACACATAGCTGTCGAGTGACTTCGCGGCTACCGGAATAAGCAAATACTTACCGGCACGAATTTGATTACCGTTAATATTATTAACTTGTTGTATTAAATCAACACGAGTAGTAAATTTATTGGCAATACCACCTAAAGTATCACCGTTTTTAATTTTATAACGTTGCCAAGCTAGACGGTCATTTTTACTAAGTTTACTTAAGCCCAGTTTAAATTTTTCTACCGTATGCGAGGGTAATAACAACCTATGTGGTCCGTCAGGATCCGTAGCCCAACGATTGAAACCTGGATTTAAACGTTGTAATTCTGCTAATGATAAACCTGCCAAAGAGGCCGCTTTGGCTAAATCAAGTTGTGATTTAATATCAACTTGTGTCAAAACACTTTTATTGTCTATGGAGTAAAGTGATAAATTGAAATCTTTAGGGCGTTTTATAATATCAGCTAAGGCCAATAACTTGGGCACATAAGCGCGAGTTTCTTTTGGTAAGTCGAGCGACCAAAAGTCGGTAGGTTTACCTAAACGTTTATTTTTTCTAACGGCATTCCTGACTCGACCTTCACCTGAGTTATAAGCGGCCAGTGCTAACATCCAGTCGCCATCGAAAAATTTATGCAAATATTTAAGGTATTTAATGGCACCCTCGGTCGAGGCGACAATGTCTCGCCTGCCGTCATACCACCAGTTTTGTTTCATGCCAAAGCGTTCACCCGTGCCAGGGACAAATTGCCACATACCTGAAGCCCTGCCGTGAGAATAGGCAAAAGGGTCAAAGGCACTTTCAACCACGGGTAATAAAGCAAATTCAATGGGCATATCATTTTTTTCTAATTCTTCAACAATATAATAAAGAAAGGGCTCGGCGCGTTTAGCGACACGTTTCAGGTAACTTGGGTGGTTAACATACCAATTACGCTGCGCTATAAGGCGTTTCTCTTCAGGAATATCAAAGCTTAGCTGGTTGCGAATGCGTGACCAAAGGTTATGCTGTTCAACACTGTCTTTGTCTGTTAAAACGATGTCTACATCAGCAATGGGGTGGATAACATCAATATTTTCGTCGGCTAACAGTGCTTGATTGATTTCTACGGAATTTGCCGCTTCAAGATGGGTGTTAACAACGGAGTCATTATTGGCATTAACATCACTTGGGGAAAGGCTTTGACAGCCAGTTAAAAGAACAATTGCAGGTAATAATAAATACTTCATGGATAACCAGTAACATCAGCGGGAAATAAAAATGATTTAGCAGACTAGCATAATTCACCTAACTAGTCTTGGGCGGTAAATTACTTCTGCTATAAGCTAAGCCGCTAGAAATTATCTTTCCACGCTCTAATAGCGGCAAAAACTTCACTGTCGCTACTTTGACTTTGATTAGTATAAGCTTGTGCCGCTAATTTTATGCTAGCTTTATGACAGCGTAAAAAAGGATTGATTTGGCGTTCTAACGCTATATTACTGGGTAGAGTTGCTTGGCTTTGCTGACGTTTTAAATTTACCTGCTCTGCATAGGTATGCAGGTCGCTGTTACTGGGTTCAACAGCTAAGGCAAAGGCTAAGTTTGCTTGAGTATATTCATGGGCACAGTAAATTAGGGTATTTCCGGGTAAATTTGCTAATTTAGTCAGTGAGCTATGCATTTGCTCCGCTGTGCCTTCAAATAATCGTCCACAGCCACCTGAAAACAAGGTATCTCCACAAAATAGCATGTCATTATTGTAATAAGCAATATGGCCGCTAGTATGGCCGGGAAGGTCGAGTATGTGTAACTGACAATTGAGCTCGGTTAAGGTGACGATATCGTTTTCTTTAAGGGTGACATCGAGCTGAGCAATATTTTCATTAGCAGGGCCATAAACAGTCACCGGCCATGCCTTAGTTTTGGCATAAGCGAGTAATTTTTCGATACCACCGACATGATCGCGATGATGATGGGTGATCAAAATGGCTGATAAAACCAACTTGTTTTTTTGTAAATACTCAATACATACCAGAGCGTCACCGGGATCAACTAGGGCAATTTTATCATTATTTTTACTCGCTAGCGCCCAAATATAATTATCGTTAAAGGCCTTTATTGCGCTAACAATATGATGAGTATTAGACATATGAGATTTTACCTTTAGTTCGTTATATACTTAGTGCTTTACCGTGTTAACTTGTCGATAACGCTTTTACATTGGCGCTATTTTCGGCATCACCACAATTTTTCTTATTATACGCCTAAAGAAGACTCTATGAAACCAGCGTTAGCTTTTCGACAACCGTATTATCCAAGCTCGTGGCAGGCTTTACCTAATGGTGAGGTAATTAAAAAAGCCATTGAGCAAGAGCTTGCTCCTTGGTGGCAAAAATTCTTCGGTTATCATTTGGTTAAACTGGGTGCCTTAAGTAGTGAAATAGAGATAAGCAATTGCACCATAAACCATCAAGTCAGTATCAGCGGTAAAAGTAGTTTAGCTAATGTGCTCGGAGATATTGATGATTTACCCTTGCAAGAGCATAGTGTCGATGTTTGTTTGTTGAGTCATGCCTTAGAGTTTTCTCTTGATCCACATCATGTCATACGTGAAGCTAATAGAGTGTTGATCCCTAATGGCTATTTAGTGTTAACGGGCTTTAATCCGTTAAGTCTGGTCGGTTTAAACCGCTTATTACCCTACCGGCGCAGTAAAACACCATGGAATGAACATTTTTTCTCACCGATGCGAGTCAAAGATTGGCTGCACTTGATGGGCTTTGAAATTTTAGCCGACCAACGCTGTTTACACTCTGGCTTAACAGGAAAATTGAGCACTGACACCTTAAATAGCAGTTGGCATAATTTTGCTAAAAGCTATTTACCTGCCTTGGGCTCTGTTTATGTGATTGTAGCGAAAAAACGTGTGCTACCGCTAACACCCATTAAACCTAAATGGCAAATACGGCCTGAGTTTAATCCAGTAAAAGTGACTACTATGAATACACATAGAGAGTCAGTCGAACATAACAAAAAAAACCCTAAGAGTAGATAGCTATTTATCTTTTGAAATGAACGATTAGCTATTCATTATTGCCCATACTTAAAAAGTACCTGATTTATGCAAAGTAAAGATTTAGAAGATTATTTAACTGCTTTATTAAAGCCAGAGCAAATAAAAGACTTCACCCCTAATGGTTTACAAATTCAAGGGTGTAAAGACATCAATAAAGTGATCACTGGGGTTACCGCCTCTAAAGCCCTTATTGAACGTGCAATCAGTGAACAAGCCGATGCCATTCTGGTACACCATGGCTATTTTTGGAAAAATGAGTCCTATGTTATTCGGGGTATGAAGCATGACCGTATTAAGTCGTTATTGGTCAATGACATCAATTTATTTGCTTACCACCTACCGCTAGATATTCATCCTACCTTGGGTAACAATGCCCAACTTGCTAAGTTATTTAACATTGAAAATGTCGCGCCACTTGAGCTGGGCAACCCATTAAGTGTGGCTATGCAGGGCAGCTTTAAACAAGAGTGGCGTGGCGAAGACTTTGCTACGCTAATAAATACTACCCTTGAGCGCGAATGTTTGCATATAGCCCCACCGAGTAATAAGCCGATAAAAACCATTGCTTGGTGTTCTGGCGGCGGGCAAGGTTATATTGAACTTGCTGCTGAGCAAGGCATTGATGCCTTTTTAACGGGAGAGGTTTCTGAACAAACCACGCATATAGCTCATGAAATGGATATTCACTGCTTTGCGGCCGGTCACCATGCCACCGAGCGTTACGGCATAAAGGCGTTAGGTGAGCATTTGGCCAAGGAGCATGGGCTTGAGGTGCTATTTGTTGATATTGATAATCCCGTTTAAGGTTTGCTGGACTCAACTCAACTCAATAGCAGCAACTATCTAACGGGGAAGTGTCTGAGCAAACCAGCCGTACTAGCCATATTATTGCTCATTAGATGATATACACTGCTTTGCGGCCGGTCACCATGCCACTGAGCGCTACGGTATAAAGGCGTTAGGTGACATTTGGCCAAGGAGCATGGTCTTGAAGTGCTATTTGTTGATATTGATAATCCCGTTTAAGGTTTAAGGTTTAAGGTTTAAGCTGGGCTCAACTTAGCTTAACTCAACTCAATAGCAGCAACTATCTAACGGGAAAGGGTCTGAGCAAACCAACCGTACTAGCCATATTATTGCTCATTAGATGGATATTCACTGCTTTGCGGCCGGTCACCATGCCACTGAGCGTTACGGCATAAAGGCGTTAGGTGAGCATTTGGCCAAGGAGCATGGTCTTGAAGTGCTATTTGTTGATATTGATAATCCCGTTTAGTAGCTAACAACAGGCTAGTTGCCGTTTTATAATGTAGTTTCTTAATTAAAAAGCGACTTAAACCATTGCACTAATAATCCTAAACTTTCATACCAGGCAATAGTGCTCTGCTGTAATTTTTTACTGTCTGGTACATAATATGCCCAGCTTTTGCTACTGTCTGGATTTTTAACCCAGTAACCTGTGGGTGCCGCAATAGGGTAAATACCTTGTGCCTGAAAGTAATTCATTGCTCTAGGCATATGGTCGGCATTAGTCACCAGTATTATTTTTGTACCTTGCACCCTAGGCGCAATCAGCTCTGCTTCTTCTTCAGTATCCTTGGGGAAGTTCTCCGTAATAATTTTTTGTGCCGGCACACCTAAAAGTATCAATGATTGCTTGACGGTTTCAGCATTTGATACCGGGTTATGGCCACCATAGCCAGAAGTGATTATTCTTGCTTCAGGGTGCAATTGATATAGTCGCAAGGCTTCAACCATGCGCTGTAATGAACAAGTACCTAGTTGGCTGGTAACCGGTAAATTGCTATTGTTAGTATGGCGACAACCTAGCACGACAATATAATCGATACTGTCATTGCTGCTAACATAAGCAGGGTAATCATTTTCAATCGCGGTCATAACTGTATCAGAAAAGGGTGGAAAAGCGCTGATCAGTAAAATAAAAATGGCCGCCGATAAGCTTTTTATGCTTTTTTTGGGGTTTCTCCCATGAAGAAAGAGGGCAAAAATAAGTAATAACAGCACTATATTAATAGGCATGATTAAGACAGTGATGATCTTTTTAAGGAGAAATAAATCCATGATTTTGTTAACTTACCGACAACATTGATATAAAACTACTATATCAAGTATTGTGCTAAAGTTCTTGTTGAAAAAATGTCCATTGGCAAAAAAACTGTTGCAATAATAGCCAAAATAGGGTCTAATATGGCGTATTGCGGTTTAGGGTTAATACTCTATATTTCAACACACCAGAAGAGGTGCGAAACTGAGGTAGAAAACGTGAGGAACCACACTTCCTATGACCGTTTTCGAGGGACGTTATCGCCGAGAGTATTTGATGGTGGGCTTAAATACTCGGTCACTAAGGTTGAATCCTTAGGGCTGTCACCTGACGTATTTGTTAAATATAACCTAGTTTATTAGGCATTATTAGCATTAAGTAAAAGGGTGGAGAGCTTCTGGCTGAAAAAGTTTCGTCTCATTTTCCGTTTATGAGCTGGGTCTGCTAACAAGGCAGAATACCCCATGCGCTAACTACTCAGTCACGCTCTTCCAATCGCTAGTTTACTCAATTATTCATTCAGTAAAGAGTTCCGCAAAAGCTCGGTAACTAGCTAGTGTTTTTAGGGGAGAAATTTGTGAATCTAGTACAATCTATATCATCATTAACCGTAGCCAAGTTTGGCGGCACCAGTGTTGCCGATTTCCAAGCCATGCTGCGTTGCGCAAATATTATTAAAAATGATACCAATAATCGCTTAGTGGTTGTTTCCGCCAGTGCTGGCGTAACCAACTATTTGGTGCGCTTAAGTCAGGAAAATGTTGCTGTTGATGAGCAAAAAGACATTGTGGAAAATATTCGTACCATTCAAGTTAATATTACCCAGCACCTAGCCAAGGACGTTGCCAGTGAGCTTAATCAAGAAATAAATAGCTTGCTTGATGAATTAACCCAGCAGGCTTTAACACAATCACTACAATTTAGCCGTAAAACTACCGATGCGATCCTTGCCTTTGGTGAGCAATTAAGCTCACGTGTTTTTACCCAAGTTCTCCAGTCGATTAACGTAGCGGCTGAGTATTTTAATGTTCAACAAGTGATGAAAACCAATAGTTTATATGGTAAAGCTGTGGTTGATATCAAGCTGCTGGCAACACAAAGTGCACAATTATTAGTACCTAAACTTCATGATAAAGTTATTGTGACCCAAGGATTTATTGGTCAAGATAGTCAAGGCCATACCACTACGCTAGGGCGAGGCGGTTCAGATTATTCAGCCGCATTACTGGCTGAAGCGATAAATGCCGATAATTTGTCTATTTGGACCGATGTAGAGGGTATTTTTACTACCGACCCACGTATTACCGATCAAGCTAGAGCGATTAAAGAAATTAGTTTTGGTGAAGCGGCCGAAATGGCAACCTTTGGCGCTAAAATATTACATCCAGCGACCCTTATTCCGGCCATGCGTTGTAATATCCCTGTTTTTGTCGGCTCAAGTAAAGAGCCGGAAAAGGGTGGTACGCAAATTAAGCAAAAAGTCGATTCCAACCCTACCTATCGTTCAATCGCTTTGCGACGTGAGCAAACCTTAGTGACGGTAAAAAGTCCTGCTATGTTACATGCCAGTGGTTTTTTAGCGAAAGTATTTACTGTGTTAGCAAAACATGACCTGAGTGTTGATTTAATCACTACCAGTGAGATCAGTGTTGCCTTAACCTTTGATAACCCAAGTGGCTCAACACAATCATTAATTACCAATGCAGTTGTTACTGAATTAGAACAGCTTTGTGAAGTGAGTGTCGAGCATGGCTTATCACTTGTTGCGGTTATTGGTAATGGTTTAACGTCTGCGAAAGGTATAGGACAAAGCATTTTTCAAACGATAAATGATATCAATATTCGTTTGATTTGCCATGGCGCTAGTGCCAATAATATATGCTTTTTAGTTGCTGAAGCTGATGCCAATTCTGTGGTTGAGAAATTGCATAATAGCTTGTTTTCCTAAACTATAAATTAATAACACCTTATTTAGCCCAAAGCTTATGTTAACAGCCTTGGGCTATACATAGCGCAACCCGCCTAATTACTTAAAGGTTCAGCGTTTAATTAGCTATATTCTCAATAAGCTGATCAAGTGTCAGGTTTAATGCTTGCAGTTTTTCGGCAGACAAGCCAGTCACAGCAAACATTTTAGCGGGAATATGTTCGGCGCTTTGTTGCAAGTCAATGCCTGCTTGAGTGAGCTTGATAAGCACTATTCGTTCATCTTTTGTCTGACGTTCTCGCTTGATAAGCGCTTGCTTTTCCATACGTTTCAATAACGGCGAAAGGGTGCCTGAATCTAAATCAAGCTGACCGCCTAAGTCTTTAACCGAAATCCCCTGTCGATATTGCCATAACACCATCATGACTAAATATTGCGGATAGGTTAACGCTAACTCTTTTAATAGCGGAGCATAAAGGCGGCACATTAATTTATTCAAACTATACAGGCGAAAACATAATTGCTTTTCTAGCTGTAAATTATTACTCATTGCTTATTCTCAATTAGTTTTCAGCGGCACTGACAATAACTTTTCAATATCAGCGGTTATTGCTTCAGGTTTAGTTGTTGGTGCATAACGTTGTACAACTTCACCTTGGCGATTAACTAAAAATTTAGTGAAGTTCCATTTAATTGATGTAGAGCCGAGGATGCCAGGCGCTTGTTGTTTTAAATAGTTAAATAGTGGGTGAGCGTTATTACCGTTGACCTCTATTTTATTAAATAAAGGAAATTTAATGTTGAAGTGTAAATCACAAAACTGCTGAATTTCTTCATTACTACCACTTTCTTGGTGCTTAAATTGGTTACAAGGAAAGGCCAAAACTTCAAAACCCTTTGTTTGAAAAGTATCATGCAGTGTTTGTAAACCCTGATATTGTGGGGTGAAACCACATTTGCTGGCAGTATTAACGATAAGTAATACTTTATCGCTAAACTGAGTTAAATCAGTCGTTTCTTGTTTATTGTTCTCAACTGAAAATTGATAAATATTACTCATATCCGTTATCTCCTAAAGATAAAATAGCAAGCTAGTTTGACTAAGCAAGCGGTCGCTATTATAGCGGCAATTTAAATTTTACACTATTTGATTGCGTGCAACCTAATTGGCATTGTAGATGAAAAACTGCTGGTTTGCAAAGATGCTAGAGCAAAATAGTAAACTATCGTAAACTGACGCTATTGAATGAATTAACGAATTAATCAGTTAAAGGTTGGCATATGAAAGTAGCGTTTATTGGTCTAGGTGTCATGGGCTATCCCATGGCGGGACATTTGCAACAAGCGGGTCATCAAGTTTGTGTTTATAACCGGAATCACGATAAAGCCCTGGCTTGGCAGCAAGAGTTTGATGGTGATATTGCGACAACACCGGCATTGGCTGTGAATGATTGTGAAATTGCCTTTTGTTGCGTCGGCAATGATGATGATGTTCGTCAAGTTGCTTTAGGTGTAGATGGCATTTTTACTGGTCTAGCTAAAGAGAGTATATTTGTCGATCATACTACGGCTTCGGCGGAGCTAGCGCGTGAATTAGCGGCTATTGCCAAAGAACAAGATAAGTTCTTTCTCGATGCGCCAGTTTCTGGTGGTCAAGCGGGGGCGGAAAATGGCATTCTTACGGTAATGGTTGGTGGCGATGAAAAGGTATTTGATAAAGCTGAGCCGGTAATGGCGGCTTTTGCTCGTTTCAGTCAATTGATGGGAGCCGTTGGCTCAGGTCAATTAGCCAAAATGGTCAATCAAATTTGTTTTGTTAATACCGTACAGGGTTTGGCCGAAGGCTTAAATTTTGCACAAAAAGCAGGCTTGGATACCGATAAATTACTGGCAACTATTGGTCAAGGCGCTGCTGGCTCTTGGCAAATGGATAATCGTGGTAAAACAATGTGCGCGCGTGAATTTGATTTCGGCTTTGCTGTTGACTGGGTCAGAAAAGACCTAGCCATTGCTTTTGCCGAAGCTGAAAAACTAGGTGCTGACTTAACGGTGACTAAGCAACTGGATGGCTACTACCAAGAAATTCAAGACAGTGGCGGTAACCGCTGGGATAGCTCGAGTTTAATTTCTCGCTTTAAACGCTAAAGCCTCAGCTTATTTAAAAGGCGCTTAATTGCGCCTGTTAATATTAATATTAATATTATTTTTATCCTTGTACATATTCATATAATGCTTTGAGTACCGACATCTTAGCTTTATCTTTTTCATGCTCGTGCGCTAAATTTTCAATCTTCATCATAAATTCATCCAGTGACAAAATACCTTTACCACCGTATTGCATTTTATTTTGGCAGTAATCCTGCCATTTTTGTTGCTCACTTGTAGATAAAGTGAGTGGGAAGTTTCTCGCTCGATAACGAAATAACAACACGCCTAAACGCTCATCTTGAAATTCAAACGGATGGTTAGCTAATTGCTCTGGCGTTAAACCGCGCAAAATATCCATTTGCGCTTTATCGCTATGGCTAAAGAACTTACCGCCATATAATGCTTGCTCGGCATCTACGTCAGTATTATCAAAATCAGAGCTGGCAAAAACATCACTGAGCTTATCTCTCAGTTCAGCATGCTTTTTTAATAACGCTAAATTTTCTAAACAAAAATCCCTTGGTATGGCCAAACGCTCGGCATTTTCAGGTAATAGGGTTTTTGCAGGTGCGATCATCGGACATTTATTTACATGAATAAGTTTAACCGGAATAGGCTTTTCGTCCGGCGCTAACTCATCATGACGGGTATATAAACGCGCTTTTATTTCTTCACTGCTAAGTGTTAATAAAGGTGTAATATCTTGGGCCAAATCGACACAAATAACCGCATTTTTATTAACGGGATGATAAATTATCGGTGCAAACCAACTGGTACAACCGTGTGCCGAGGATATTTTACTTGAGGTATGGACAATGGGGGTCATGTCTGCGGTATTGATCAAATCTTTAACGTGATTTTTATTTTTTAAGTTAAAAATAAACTCATAGAGTTTCGGCTGTTTTTCTTTGATCAACTTTGCCATAGCAATAGTGGCGTAAACATCACTCATGGCGTCATGGGCAGACTCATGACTAATACCATTGGCTTTGGTTAATAACTCTAAGCGAAAACTAACAACTTCTTCGCCGTCGCGATCAACGGTTGGCCAGTTAATACCTTCAGGGCGTAGGGCATAAGTGGCCCGCACCATATCGATAATATCCCAGCGGCTATTGCCATTTTGCCATTCACGCGCATAAGGGTCGTAAAAGTTACGGTAAAATAAATAGCGAGTAACTTCATCATCAAAGCGAATATTGTTATAGCCAGCGACACAAGTATTAGGCGCTGAAAATAATTCATGTATGCGCGCAGCAAATTCTGCTTCGGTTAGCCCTTCACGTTGTGCTTTTTGCGGCGTTATACCGGTAATTAAACAAGCTTCCGGGTGTGGCAGGTAATCAACCGGCGGTTGACAATAAAACATTTCTGGCTTGCCAATAATGTTTAACTCGAGATCGGTACGAATGCCGGCAAATTGAGAAGGCTTATCAAACTTTGGCGATATACCCCAGGTTTCATAATCGTGCCAAAGAATTGAGGGCTGTTCGGTGTTGTTCATTAATGTGAGCTCTTATTTTTTAGTTCTTTAAATCAAGGTGTTTAGTCTAGTTGTTAGTTGTTTTACGCATTTTGGAACAATTATTTTTTAATATTTTACCATGATAAACCATCTCGTATTACATTGGCACGTTATCCTGATATTTCCTGGTAACAAACATGTAATCGTTGGCAAAATTGCGTTTACAGCTGAGCATTTTAACCTGATATTTGTTGAATAAATTGACTTAAAGATGAAGGGAACACACCGAAACCTATCACTAAAAATAATATAAGTATATTAAGTGATAGGCTACTGCCAGATGAATTAATTTCCTTTAATTTTAATTCATCTGCGGGGGTTTTTAACATCGCCATAATCACTCTTAAATAATAGAATAAGCCAATAATACTGCTGAGCACTAACGCAGATAATACCAGCCATAATTGTTGACTGACCGCAGCCATGACCAAATAGAATTTCGCCATAAAACCTAAGGTTAAGGGGATACCTGCTAAGGAAAGCATTAACAGCATTAACGTGATGGCGATAACAGGGTGGTGCCAGAATAAACCGGCTAAATCATCGAGTGTTTTTATTTTTGGCAATTGCATAAAGATAGAAAAAACACCGACTAGGGTAAATAAATAGGCCACTAAATAAAAAAAGAGGGTTTGCGTATTAAAGCTTTGGCTGGAAAATTCAATGGCATTGTTATTTATTAATAACAACACTATTAATAAATAACCAAAGTGTGCGATAGAAGAGTAAGCCATTAAACGTAACAGATTTTTTTGTAATAAGCCTAAGAAGTTACCGATAAACATAGAGGCAATCGCTACCATAGATAAAATATCTATAATGATTGGATATTGTTGCCAATGTCCTAAAGTGACTAAGCGCCATAATATAATGAACGCCGCTAACTTTGATAAAGTTGCTAACATAGCCGCAGTCACCAGCGGTGCACCTTCAAATAAGTCAGCAACCCATAAATGACAGGGCACTAAAGAAAGTTTAAAAAATAGCCCGGTAAAAATAAAAATGATCGCCGTTATAATAGCCCACGGAGGTAAAATTTGGCTCGAAGTATTTGGCAGCAAGTTTGAAAAAGATAAAGAGCCAAATTGAAGATATAAAATAGCCGCGCCCATTAAAATAAAGGCGGAAGCAAGGGCTGATAAAATTAAATATTTAATGCCTGCTTCTTGTGCTTTTTGATCAGGGCCACAATAAGCAATCAAGCCAATAAACGACAGGCTCATTAATTCTAAGCCGAGAAAAAAACTGGCAAAATGATTACTCGAAACCATGATCAAACCACCGATGGTGGTGAATAAAAACAGTAAATAATATTCCTCTTTTTGCTCGTTTATGGTTTTAAGCCAATGATAAAGTTGCGCCCAAATTAAGCCGACCACCATTAATAATAATAGCGAGACAAAGCTTGTTTGGGCATTCAAAACAAATAAAACATCGCTAGTATCAGCATGATTTTGTAAAAATAACTGCGTTAATAAGGCAAGAAATAAGCTGAGTCCTGAAATTAAATAGCTGGTGATATGGCTTCTTTTAAAGCACAGCTGAATTAATATCATCAAGGCACCACACATTAAAATGAATGCAGGGTAATAATTTACATTCATAATAAAGCTCCAATATCAGCGGCTATAAAGTTCAGTTTCATCAAGGTAATCGGCACCAAATCAAAAAATGGTTGCGGGTGTAAGCCTAAATAAATGAGAATAAAACACATAGAGATAAGGGTGCACCACTCTTTGGTATTGGTGTCGGTTATTTTACTGTCGTGTGGACGCTTTATTGGCCCAAAAAAGGTTTTATAAATTAATAATAATGAATACACCGCCGCTAAAATTAAACCTGATGCGGCAAATATGGTCAGTATAGGGTATTGCTCAAAACTGCCCACTAATATCAAAAATTCAGCAACAAAGTTGCCCAAACCTGGCATGCCTAAAGAAGCAATGCCAAAAAACAAGCCAAAAGCACTGAGCTTAGGTAAATTAAGCCATAAGCCGCCTAGCTTATTGAGATCTCTGGTGTGGTATCTATGTTGTATCATGCCAACCAAAACAAATAATGCTGAGGTACTGATGCCATGGGCTAACATTTGCATAATTGCCCCTTGCAGGGCATAAATATTTAAAGCAAAACAGCCTAATAAGACAAAGCCCATATGACTGACACTTGAATAGGCCACTAAACGTTTTAAGTCAGTTTGTACAAAAGCCATCATAGCGCCATAGATGATGCCAATTACGCCTAACAACATCATAAAGGGCGCGAGTTGTATCGATGCCTGTGGAAATAACGGCAGCACAAATCGAATAATGCCATAACCACCGGTTTTTAATAATACTGCTGCGAGTATGACACTGGCGGCGGTGGGGGCTTGAGTATGAGCATCGGCTAACCAAGAATGAAAAGGTAAAGCCGGTAATTTTACTAAGAATGCGATGGTAAACCCCAGTGCGACCCAAAAGGCTAAGTCACCGCTAATGGGGTTTTGTATTAAAATAAGGTAGTCAAAGGTTAATATTCCTGTTTGCTGGTAGTGAATACCTACTAGTGCGCATAGGCTTATTAGCATTAATAGACCACCCGCTTGAGTGAAGATAAAAAACTTAACTGCCGCATAGTGGCGCTGTTCATAGCCCCAAATTGAGATCAAAAAGTACATAGGTACTAACATAACTTCCCAAAAAACAAAAAATAGAAACAGGTCAATTGCTAAAAATACGCCTATGACACCGGCCAAGGTCCAAAGTAGGTTTAAATAAAATAGCCCTGTGCGTTTGGTAATTTCATGCCAAGCTGAAGACAGGGCGACTAAGCCCATTAACAGCGTCAGTAAAATTAATAATAAACTCAGGCCATCTAGTGCTAAATGGGCGTTGATATTAAAGAATGGTATCCAAGGATAAGATTCATCTATAAGCCACTGTGAGCTCGGTAATGAACTGGCATCAAACGGCATGCTACTAAGTAAAGGAATTAAAGGTAACCAGCACAGAAGTAAAGATAACAAAGCAATTTTTTTGGGTAAATCAGCGTCAAACCTTTCGCTATACCAAGCAAGTAGTCCGCCCAATAAAGGCATTAATAAAAGTATAAATAAGGTCATAGCATTAACTCTCCACTGATAAACCAGGCAAAGGCTAAAATACAAAATAGGATCAGGCTGGCGTTATAACGTCTTAATTGTCCATTTTGAAATTTGCTAAAAACCATATGTAATCTACCACTGGTTTTTTCTATTAAACGATAAAATAAATCAATAAAATCATCTTTGTTTACTTGGCATAAAGTATTAAATGGCGAGACAATAATTGTTTGATAAAGGTGATCAAAGGCCCAACCACTTTTAACTAACTGATGAACACCTTGCATAAAAGCAGGTACTGGTTTGCCAAAACGTTTTGTTTTGAACAGCCACCACGCCAATGAAATAGCAATAAAGGGTAAAATAATAGGCAACCAATGTTGTAAAGTGCTTAAGCCGTCAGTATCAAGTTGCGGCATTAAGGTTTTTAAGCCTTCAGGATGTATGCCACCAAATAATGACAAGACCGATAAAATAACCAATGCTAGGCTCATCGACTTTGTTGGCCTTGCGTTAGGTGATAACTGTGTTTGACCTAAAAATACGACAAAAAACAATCTGGCACTATAAAATGCCGTGATAAAGGCGCCTAATACTGCCGCCCACCATAATCCGCTATGACCGGAAGCAATTACTTGCGCTAAGATTAATTCTTTACTGAAAAATCCGGCAGTGAAGGGTAACGAAGCCAATGCAGCACAGCCAATGGAAAATGACACCGCAACAACAGGAAGCTTTTTAAGCAAACCGCCCATTTTAAAAATATTATGTTCATGGTGTAAGCTATAAATAAGCGCGCCGGCGGCTAAAAAGAGTAGGGCTTTAAAAAACGCATGGGTCATTAAGTGAAAAACGGCACTGGCCCCTGCGCCAACACCTAAAGCTAAAAACATATAGCCTAATTGACTAATCGTTGAATAAGCTAAGATACGTTTTAAATCAGTTTGCACCATAGCAGCGCTGGCACCGAGCAATAAAGTGAAAGTGCCAATAAGGGCAACGAGATATAGCACATCGGGTGCAAGTTGAAATAATTGACTATTGCGTGCTATCAAATAAATTCCGGCGGTAACCATAGTGGCGGCATGAATCAAGGCACTAACAGGCGTGGGGCCTGCCATCGCATCGGGTAACCAGTTTTGTAAAGGTAACTGCGCTGATTTGCCCACCGCGCCAGCTAATAATAATAAGCAGCATAAGCTTGCCATGGTATTGTTATCATTGTTAAGTGACCAAACAGCGTGGGCTTTAATTTGAATTTCTTGTATATCTAATGTGCCCAATTGGGTGAACAATAAAAATAAGCCAATAGCCATGGCGGTATCGCCAATTCTGGTCATTAAAAAGGCTTTATTGGCCGCTAAGTTGTTTTTTCGATCTTGATACCAAAAGCCAATGAGTAAGTAGCTACATAAACCAACACCTTCCCAACCTAGATACAGCAGTAAAAGATTATCCGCGAGTACTAAAAATAGCATGGCAGAAACAAATAAATTCAAATAAGTGAAATAGCGTTTTAAATCATTGTCTTGGTACATAAATCCTGTTGAATACAGATGTATTAACGCACCCACGCCCGATACAATGGTGATCATCACCAAAGATAAGGGATCTAAATATAAACCAAAGTTTACCTTTAATTGGGCAATGTTAATCCAAGTGCCTAAACTGGCGGTAAGAACAAAATCGCTTTGTTGCCAAAATATAACATTTAAAAATAAGCTAATTAAAGCAACGCTGGCAACAGAGCCTACCGCGAAAATTGAGATCCATAATTTAGGTAACTTGGAAAATAATAAAATAAGGGCACTAAAAAGTGGCAGCAGTGGCACAAGCACTAATAAAATCGCATATTCCGTCATATTAATCCCTTAACTTATTGAGTTTATCTATATCTAAGTGATGATGTTGACGGTACATATGGACCACTAAACTTAATCCAACGGCAATCTCAGATGCCGCTAAGGTCAGTATTAACAAATACATTATTTGGCCATCACTATTTGCTATCGAAGCCGAGTGATAGCGACTGGCCGCAATAAACAAGATGACGACCGCATTTAACATTAACTCTAAAGAAATCAAGATAAATAACAGGTTTCGTCTAGCAAGAACGCCAAAAAGTCCAATAACAAATAAACTTAAACTGAGCATGAAAACCCAAGAAATAGGGATCATAAATTATCTGCCTTTGTTTTTATCTCACTAGTGACTGGGCTTTTACTGATATGAATGGCGGTGATCAAGGCACTAAGCAGCATTAAAGCGCTGATCACCACGAGCAACGAATACGGGCCATATAATTGTGTACCTATATCTTTTACGGTGATAATTGCGGATGATGGCGCCGTTACCCTACTGTTAGCGCTACCAGCAGGCGTCATAAACAACATGAAAATCAATTCAAAAAATAACATGCTAGATAAAAATAAAGCGGTTATTGAGGTGGAAAAGTGAAATAAATGTCGCTCTTGCGCTAAAGACTTTTCGCCCTGATGCAGCATCATGGTGACAAAGATGAACAACACCATAATGGCACCCGCATAGATAATAATTTGCAAAGCGGCGGCAAATGAGGCGCCTAAAATAAAAAATATTAAAGAAACGGCTAACATAGTGATCACTAAATATAACAAGGCATGTACGACGTTATGCGCAGTGATAGTTAACAGCGCACTGATTAAAATAATGGCCGCAGTAATAATGAAAATGGTGTTTAACATATTATCTAACATAACAAGTAAACCTTTTATTTCAGGGTAGTAAACTTTTAATATCTATCGGAGGTGCTTCGTTATTTGCTTGCCCTTTGGCTTTTCCTTCAATGGCTTTACCACACACCTGATAAAAATTGTAATCACGATATTTTCCAGGTCCGTTAATCAATAAATGTTCTTTTTCGTATACTAGGTTTTGCCTATCATATTCAGCCATTTCAAAATCGGGAGTCAGTTGTATGGCGTGTGTTGGGCAGGCTTCTTCACAAAAGCCACACATAATGCACCGTGAAAAATTTATCCTGAATGTTTTAGCTTGCCAACGGCCACCTTGAGTTTCATCTTTTTCAACAAAAATACAATCAACAGGGCAGGCTACGGAACACAGGTTACAGGCGACACAGCGTTCATCGCCATTCGGATCGCGCGTTAACACGATACGACCTCTATACCTGGGTGATAAATAGGGCTGTTGCTCTGGATATTGCACCGTGTCAGCTTTAGTAAAAGTATGTTTGAGTACTTTTAATAAGGTTCTAATTTGGCTCATCATAATAAATGCTCCTGTTAACCTAAAAGACTTAACTTAACCGCACCTGTGACTAATAGGTTCAGTAAAGACAAAGGTAATAGAATATACCAAGCGAATACCATTAATTGGTCGTATCTAGGTCTTGGTATTGCCGCTCGTAAAAGAATAAAGAATAGTATGAAAAATCCAGTTTTTAAGATAAACCATAATAAAGGCGGTAAGAAAGGGCCTTGCCAGCCACCAAAATACAAGGTAGTGATTAAGCTGGAAATTAATATCACGCCTAAATATTCACCAATGAAAAACATGCCAAATTTCATACTGGAATATTCGGTATGAAAACCTGCGACGATTTCTGTTTCAGCTTCAGGTAAATCAAACGGCGCACGATGAATTTCTGCTATACCGGCAATAAAAAATAGCACGAAACCTAATGGCTGATAACAAATAAACCAAACATCTGCTTGTGCTGCCACGATGGCAGATAAACTAAAGTCATCGGCTAAAATCACCACGCCCATTAACGCTAAACCCATAAATACTTCATAGCTGATCATTTGAGCTGCGGTGCGCATAGCCCCTAACAGCGCATATTTACTATTAGATGAAAATCCCGCTAGCATGATGCTGTAAACAGATAATGAACTGATGGCTAATAAAAATAATAAGGCATGATCAAATTGGGCAATTTGTATATTTGGCGCAAAGGGAATAATGGCAAAGCCTAACAGTGTCATGATCATGACTATCATAGGCGAGATGATAAAGAGCACTTTATCAGCAAAGGGTGGCACCCAATCTTCTTTGGTGAAAATCTTTATCATATCGGCAACAACTTGCAATAAACCAAAGGGGCCAACACGATTTGGTCCTAATCTGTCTTGCCAGAAAGCCAGCACTCTGCGTTCTAGCCAAATAGACCAAGCTCCTAATAAGAGCAAAACGATTAAAATGATCAATGGCGTTAACCAGCTAGTCATTACATTCTTCCTCAAGGTTATTTAACGAAGGCTGGATATTTTTAGTCACTTGCCATAAAGCCAGCACTCTGCGTTCTAGCCAAATAGACCAAGCTCCTAACAGCAGCAGTACAATTAATATGATTAAGGGTGTTAACCAGCTAGTCATTACATTCTCCCTCAGCATTGCCAGCAGAGTGCTTAGTTGCAACGTGCATGTTAGTTCCTAAGCGAAGAAATTCTGTAAAGGGTACTAAAACCACTTTATCTGCCAGAGTCTTGCTAATAAAACAGGGCAAAGAGATATTATAATCATCAGAGCTGATAATGATATTTTCACCTGATTTAAGGGATAAATGGTTTGCTTGCTGTTGATTAAGTGAAATTACCGGCTCAGGTCTTAGTTGTTGAATGCTTGACGAATAAATGGCAAGCTCGTCATTGCTATAAATATGATGTTGAGGACAAATACTTAGGTTATTTAATGGCTGACTTGGTGAATCTATTTGCGCAGCAGGTACTGTAAACTCTTGGCTATTGAGCTGGTCAAATATTTTCAAGCCTAAATCTGCGCCTAAGCTTGAGTCCGCTTCATCTTGAAAACTTGATTGCTTTAAGTCTTTATTCAGCGCTTGATTTGAATTCCATTTAGGTGACCAGACACCCGTCACTGGCGTGGTTATTTTATGTTGGCTATTATCGAGTGTTTGTTGTCTAAAGCCAGCAACACCTTCCATGGTAAAGGTTAAATTGGATTTTTTATCACGTTTTGGCGCATATTCTTTAACATCTATATTAGCGAAAAAAGCCGTTCGAGCCGATGAACGCATTGGTTGGCGAGCGACGGGAAAGTCACTTTTATCAGTCGTTACAATTTGCATTATCGGTTGTAAAAGAGGCGTGATAGTTTGCATGTAGCGATAAAGGTTTTGTCCATCATCAAGTGCATTATGTTGTGCTAGCCATTGCACTGGCGTTTGTCTCATATCACTTGCTGGCATAACGGCATAAGCTCGTTGTAATCTACCCTCATTATTTAACCAGCTGCTATGTTGTTCAGCAAAAGAGGCCGCTGGCAATACTAAATCTGCCATTTTCACGGTATCGTTCATTATTTGTTCAATAACAACAATGTGTTTAATGTTATCTAAATATTTACTTAGTTTTTCATTGGCGCAATACCGGTATAAATCCGTTTCCATGATGATAAGTAGGGTCGGCGGGGTAGATTTTATCGAGTGTATTAAATTGTCAATATCATGATCAGGCTGTGCTAATAAAGACAGTCCTAAGGCATTAATCGATGATGTTGCACAATAAAAACCTGAGTTATTTTTATGTTTTCTTAATAAAATACTCAGCCTCAAGCATGCTGATAATAAGGCAATATCAAAACTATGGGTGCCAGTGACAACTACAGGGTTATTTGCGGCAAGTAATTCCTCGGCGATAGCGATGGCGAGGTCAGAAAACGTTTCAGCAGAAGGTGTTAGCGCATATTTACTGGTTAGATAAGCTTCAATCTCTATAAGCAACTCAAGCTGTTTATTCGGGGCTAGCTTTAGGTTATATTTTGCCACATCAGCTAATTTAGTTTCATCAGTATTGATAATAATAAGCGGTGATTTACTATCTTGGCTTATATTTCTCACGGCTTCATCTTGCCATGGTTTTATCCCCAGTTTAGCGGCTTGAGCAATGCCAGCATTTTTAGTCATTTGTCTTATCGATAAGGCTAATCTAGGTGCAGTTTGTGTTACATCTTCACCCACTAAAAGTACCGCATCACTTTGTTCTATTTGGCTAAGAGAAACTAAAGCCACTTGCTTACTTTCATAGGTTTTAGTTAATAACTGCAGTTGCTTTAATTCATTATTGGCTATGCCGGCATAAAAATTATTGCCACCGACTAACTTATGTAATGCGGCATTATTTTCAAGGGAGGAGCGGGCAGAGCCAATGCCTAATACTTGTGCATCAGTTTCATTGAGCCATTGGGATAATTGGCTATGTGCTTGCTCATTATCAAAAATATGTGTTGTTTGGCTTTGCTGAGCACGAGACCATATTTGGGTTAATTTATTGTCATGATTGACATGTTGATAAGCAAATCTGCCACGGTCACATAAAAAATGACCATTTATTGCTGCATTATATCGATTGTTGATCTTGCGGATGATACCACCACGTTCAGTGACATAAGTATTACAGCCGACACTACAATGAGTACAAATTGACGGCGCTGATTGAAGGTCCCATTTACGAATGTAGTGTTGGCTAAACGGCTTATCGGTAAATACCCCTGTTGGGCATACTTCAGCTAAATTACCACTAAATTCATTTTCTAAATTACCCGGTTCTGCACGACCAAAAAAAATGTTATTTTTTGAAGAAAATACATTTAAATCATTACCGCCACAATAATCACGGTAAAATCGTACGCAGCGATAACATCCTATGCAGCGATTCATTTCATGGTTTAAAAAAGGCCCTAGGTATTGATTATTATGAGTACGTTTTGTGCCAGGATAACGGCGTGTTATATGGCCAGTGAGCAAAGTCATATCTTGTAAGTGACAGTCGCCGCCCTCTTCACAGACCGGACAATCATGAGGATGGTTAGTCATCATGGCTTCTATATTGGTGGCACGAAAGATTTCGGCTTTTTCATGGCTAAATGATATGCGCATGCCTTCAGATACAGGCGTCATACAAGACATCACTAATCGGCCTCGGGTATCTTCTTCATCTTGATATTGCATAACCGCACATTGTCGACAAGCACCGACCGAGCCCATCGCGGGGTGCCAACAAAAATAGGGGATATCCAACTTTAAACTCAAACAAGCTTGCAGCAAGTTAATATCATTAGCTACTTGGTAGGGTAAGTCCTCAATAAAGATAGTGACTTTATTTGTCATGGTCTTCCTCCAAATGGCTTTGTTCGCAGCTTTGAACGCAATATGGGCATGACTTTTGTTTTATATGTTGTTCAAAATCATCTCTAAAATAATTGAGGGCACTTTGTAAGGGTTCGACCGCACCTGGGGCCAGGGCACAAAAAGTATTGCCGGGGGCGGCAAATTTACATAAATCTTCCAGCTGCTTAATGTCAGCTAACTCACCTTTACCTTGTTCAATTTTCTCAAGTAATACCGCAGCCCAAGGTAAACCATCCCTGCATGGCGTGCACCAACCACAGGATTCTTGAGCGAAAAATTTAACTAAATTTAATACCATAGCCACAGGACAGTACTTATCATCTAAGACAATAATGGTGCCTGTGCCCATACGGCTTCTTTGTTTGCCTATTTCGTCATAATCCATCGGGGTATCGAAGTGCTTCGCTAATAAAAAATCGGTTGAACCACCTCCTGGTAGATAGCCTTTTAATTTATAACCATCGGACATACCGCCGGCATAATGCTCAATAATTTCACCAATAGGTGTACCCATAGGTAACTCCCATAAACCAGGGTTTTTAACCCGACCACTAACGCCAAATATTTTTGTTCCAGCATCTTTAAACCGTCCCAAAGATTTAAACCAATCGGCACCAAAATTTAAAATATGAGGTAAATTACAAAATGTTTCGACATTGTTTACTATGGTAGGTTTACCCCATAAGCCTGCCACTTGTGGAAAGGGCGGCTTTGCTCTGGGGATGGCTCGTTTGCCTTCAAGGGCGTTGATTAAAGCGGTTTCTTCGCCGCAAATATAGCGTCCAGCACTGGTATGGATATGTATTTCAAAATTAAAACCACTGCCAAGAATATCTTTACCTAAGAGCTTATTGTCGTAGCATTCTTGCAGTGCTATTTCGATATGTTGGATAGCGCTATAATAATCACCTCGAATAAAAATATAGCCTATGTCGGCATCTAAGGTATAACCTCCGATAAGTAAGCCTTCTATGATTTGATGTGGTGTTTTTTCTAATAATAATCTGTCTTTAAATGCGCCGGGTTCCATTTCATCGGCATTCACTATAAGGTATTTTGGGTGAGGGGCGTCATCACCTTGCGGCACAAAACTCCATTTCAATCCGGTAGGAAAACCCGCACCGCCTCGTCCTCTGAGATTGGATGCTTTTATTTCATCTAATACCGCGGCTCTCGATAGGGTTAAAGCATGTTTTAAGCCATCATAACCGCCTAAGTCTTGATATTCTTGTAACTGCCAGCAGTTATCATCATCGGTGATAAAACGGGTTAAAGGCTTGGTCGGATAAGTACTTTTCTCGCTACTTTTCTCAGTATTCATGTAGACTTTTCCTTGATTAAGTTGTTTAAAATCAAGGGTAAGTTTTCTGCTTGTATTAGCTCGAACAGTGTTTCATTGGCTATCATTACTGGCGCTTTATCACATGCACCTAAACAGGGCAGCGGGATCAGGGTAAATTGATTATCATCTGTGGTTTGGCCATTGGTTATTTTTAGCTGTTTGTTTAGGCACTGTCTGATTTTTTGGCCACCCATAAGATCGCAACTAATGCCATCACAGGGGTGCAAGACCACTTTTCCAACCGGCTGGCGAAAAATAAGGTTATAAAAAGTGGCTAGGGAATCTAGATCGGCTAAGGGTAAATTTAAATAAAGCGCTAAAGCTAACAGGCTGCCATCGCTAACCCAGCCGCGATGGTTTTGTATTATTTTTAAGGCATCAATACTCGCCCCAGAGGTATAGGGCGTTTTAAGTAACAAGGTATCAATTTGGGCTTTTTCAACATCACTGAGCTCAACTGTTTCATTTGTTGGGATCTCGTTGGCTAATGTCATAGAGCATCTCCTCGTTTATTTTTACTTCACTGCATATATAAATATAAGGCTCTGTTGTCGTTTAGTATTGCTGAGTAACCAAGCGAAACGCGTAAACCCATCCCTGGGGCTCTACACAAGCATCCTTGCTTGTGAAGCTCGCTTTTATCACTTCAGCAATACTTCCTGTTAAATCATATGGCTGCCATTTAGAGAACAGTTGAAGTGGTCAAGTACTTTGGAACTGAGCCATATATAAGTATCATCTATCAACATCAGCCATAACAAAATCTATGCTGGCGATAATGACGATTAAATCGGCAAGCATTAAACCTTTTGATATTTCAGGGATCATTTGTAAATGTGGAAAAGAAGGCGTTCTGATGCGGGTACGATAACTTGAGCTGGTACCATCACTGATAATGCTATAACTGTTAATGCCTTTAGTGGCTTCAACGGCAAAAGATGATTCACCATTTGGCATAACAGCACCCCAGCTGGTATTTAAAAAGTGCTGAATTTGTGTTTCAATATCATTTTTACTGAGGTTATTCATCGGGGGTGTTGTGCATGGGTGTTCGGCTTTATATGGACCTTGAGGCATATGTTTAATACATTGCTTAATAATACGGATGCTCTGGCGCATTTCTTCTACCCGAAGTTTACAGCGAGCATAGGCATCACCTTGATCATCGAGAGGTACGGTAAAGTCGTAATTTTCATAGCCGCTATAAGGCGATACTTTTCTTAAGTCATAATCACAGCCGGTCGCGCGTAAACCAGGCCCGGTTACACCCCAGTCAATGGCTTGTTGTTTGGTATATTTACCTATACCTATGCTACGTATTTTAATAATGCTATTTTGCATCACCATGACCTCGTATTCATCTAATTTATTTGGAAAATAATCAGTGAATTCAAGCATCATTTTATCCCAACCTTGGGGTAGGTCTTGTGCTAAACCGCCGATACGAAACCAGCTGGGGTGCATTCTTGCACCTGTTATGGCTTCAATAATGGCAAATAATTTTTCTCTATCGATGAATAAATAAAATATAGGTGACAACTGACCTATATCTTGGGCAAAGGTACCAAAAAACAACATATGACTTAATATTCGAAAACATTCAGACAACATCACGCGAATGCACTTAACCCGCTCAGAGACTTCAATACCGGCTAATTTTTCAATGGCTAAAATATAAGGGAAGTTATTCATCACGCCGCCTAAATAGTCGATGCGATCTGTGTAGGGAATAAAACCATGCCAGGTTTGGCGTTCTGCTATTTTTTCAGCGCCGCGATGATGAAAGCCAATATCGGGTACGGCATCGATAACACGTTCACCATCGAGCTGTAAGGCGATGCGAAAGACACCATGAACACTCGGGTGGTTTGGTCCTAAGTTAAGGAACATATAGTCGTTATCATCGTTACTTTTTTTCATGCCCCATTGCTCAGGAATAAATTTTAGTGCTTGTTGTTCCTTTTGTAGTTTTTGTTCATCTAAAGTAAAAGGGTCATTCTCTGTCGCTCGACAAGGAAATTCTTTACGTAATGGGTGGCCCTTAAACGTTGGTGGTAATAAAATTCGGGTTAGCAGTGGGTGATCAATGAAGGTGATACCAAACAGATCCCATGCTTCTCTTTCATACCAGTTGGCATTTTTAAATAAGTGCGTGATGGTTGCAATTTCTAGCGGTGTTTCATCGAGGGCAACTTTAAATCTAATGTGTTTATTTCTGTTAATTGATAACAGCTGATAAACCACAGTGAAATCTAATATAGGGTACTGGTTTTTATCTAAACGCAGCCTTTCATCAACAGCATATAAATCGTATAACATATCAAAGGGGTCAGTGATGCTTTTCATAAAGGATAAAATTGCAATTACTCTTTTACTAGAAACCCATAAAGTCACTATGTCGTCACAGGTAGTTTGAGGAGCAAAATGCTCTTTATTGAATTGCTTAAACAGCTCAGGGATTTGCGCTATTAGCTCATCGGTTATCTTATTATTATTATTCTCTGCTGTCATAAACTAGACTCCATCGGGCGTTCGAAGTGTTGTGACTGCCATACGAGAAGCATTTTTTTCATCTCTTAGATTACGGGTGGCAAATTTTTCAATTTCCTCAGCTGTTATGATACGATTAAGCGGCCTTTTTTGTTTTGAGTAACCTTCCTTGATGGCTTGCTGTAATAAGGTTAAGCCGTACATTAAAGCTTCAGGGCGAGGCGGGCAACCAGGTACATAGACATCAACTGGTAAAAACCGATCAGCGCCTTGTACAACACTATAAACATCATACATGCCACCAGAATTGGCACATGAACCCATGCAAATCACCCATTTAGGCTCGAGCATTTGCTCATAAAGGTATTGTATAACGGGGGCCATTTTTAAAAAAACAGTACCAGAGATGACAATTAAATCAGCTTCTCTAGGCGTGGCACGTATTACCTCGGAGCCAAAACGGGCGATATCATGACGACTGGTAAAAGAGGTGGCCATTTCAACGTAACAGCAAGATAAACCGAAATTAAAAGGCCAAAGAGAATTTCCTCTACCCCAAGCTACTAAGTCATCTAATTTAGCTAAAAGTAAATTCTTCTCGGTGAGGTCTTCAATACCCGCCACTTGAGTATCGATTACTTGCTCGGGTTTAGTTAATTGCCAACGCATTTTAAGCCTCTTTACTTAACGGGGTGTGCACACTTTTAACGGGAATTTTCTCACCCCAGAGAAAGGCGCCTTGTTTGATTTCATAGAGTAGGGCGGTTAGTAAGATGAATATAAAAAAAGAAGTGATAAAAAAACCATGCCAACCGGCTTCCATCACCACGATGGACCAAACATACAAAAAGACGGCTTCTATATCAAAAATCACAAACGAGATAGCCACTAAAAAGTAATTGATATTCCATCGAATATCAGTACTTCCTTGACCAACGATGCCAGACTCGAATGGCTCATTATTGGTTCTGGCGGGGACTTTAGGGTTGAGTAAATGAGACACCAATAACATGGTGATGGTTAATAATATAGTGGCGATAAAATAAACTATAAAACTGGTTGAAAGCATAAGTCACCTTAACCTTTATTTTTCTTTATTAGTTAAAATCAACTGAAAATCAATTAAATATGAGGAAGTTACAGTACTTGATAAAAGCATAGTATAAATTTTCAACAAACCAAGGCAGAATAAAGTTTTTTAGCGATGAGTTTTACACGCTGCTTTACTTTAAAATATGCTCAGTGTTTTCAATGAAAAAACAGTAAAAATTTATGCTTTAATGAAGGGGAACGGCTGCGGGTGTTGGAAATATAGACTGCGTTATCACCCATTCATGTAGGCACAGCACTGAATGTACTTTTACACATGGCGGAAGCGGGTATTTTTAGCCTTTATTTATACCAGGCGACCATGGCCTTTTTGATAAAATGAGCGTAGGTGAATATTGATAGCCTTTAAAATATCACTGCGGGTAATAATACCTAGTAACCGTTTATTCTCATCAACCACAGGGTAAAGCTTTGGTTTGTTTTTAGTCATTTGTTGTGCTAAATCGACTACAGAGTTTTCACAACCTACCGTTAGGACATCGGTTCGCATCATATCTGCCACAGTCGCGTGAGGCTCACTTAAATAGGTATCTTCAAGCAGGTGAATTAAGCACTCTTGCTCTGATAAAAAACCGATAACACGTTGGTAAACATCGAGTACCGGTCCACCGTTTTGAGGGGAGTCAATTAATTTTTCTGAAGCTTCTGCAACTGACATGTCAATAGTAAAGGTTACAGGGTGTTTGTTCATGTAATCCTCAATTCTAATGGATTTCATTTGTTTCTCCTGAGCTGTTTTACCCTTTTTAACTTATACAACTAATCTTAGTTGTGTTTTAATGTTTTTTCCTTTAATTCTTAAAAATTAAACTTTTACAGTAGTCAAAAGTGCTAGCTGATATTTTGATAGCATACTTTATGTTTTGGTGATGAATTTAATGAGAGTATTAAGGTTATTAACTCCTTTATCTCAAGTTGCTTATTAATTTCCTACTTTGTTTATCACTTCATTGGTACCTGAACACAGTACTAATGATAGAATAATCATTCTGGCTTTTTTCTCTTTCCGTATTTGGGTTTTTGTTGTCAATGAAATGTATATCTTCAAGTTTTCTTGGCCGATTTATTGGTCTCCCAACGGTAATAAAGATCAGTGCAAGTGGCTTAGTTATTGACGTTGACCAGCGCTTACTCACCATTCAATGGCAAGAGTTGCTAGTACCCCCTGAATTTCACCTGAGTTTTTTCGGACAAATTATGTCCTTTAAAACGGCAAACAAAAACTATGTCTTTACTATGCTTGCCTATAATGCCAAACGCAGGCAAAAGAGTAAGCTTGAACAGCTTTGGGTATTAGCCAATATTAACCGTGTTGACACCTTATTAACGGCGATAAAAAAAGTTACAACTAATCGCTACTTACGCCAATCAAGCATTGAGCGTATGCAATTATCGGCAAATGAAGAAGGTAAACGTTGGTTCCCTTGGCTTAACTCAAGCAACTCAAGCAACTCAAGTAAGTTAAGTAAGGCAAGTAAAGCATTGGCCGATCTTGCTGAAAAACTGCAACTGTTATCCTTTTACCAAAAGTGGACCGAGCAGGGTATAGCTGAGTGTCGTGAACGTTATATCAATAAACAACTTCAAACCTATAAAAGTTTTTTTGATACGGTTGAGTCTAATCCATTAACACTAGCTCAACGCCGAGCATGTATTATCGATAATGATAATAATCTGTTGTTAGCTGGCGCTGGCACGGGGAAAACCAGTGTTATGGTTGGTCGCGCAGGTTATTTATTAACTAGCCAACAGGCGGGTAAGGGCGAAATATTACTCTTAGCCTATGGTCGTAAAGCGGCTGATGAAATGGATGAAAGAATAAAGGATAAATTATCGACTGAAAAAATAAGCGCGACTACTTTTCATAGTCTTGGGCTTAGTATTATTGCCCAG
Organism: Colwellia sp. MT41; assembly: GCF_001444365.1. Classification (NCBI taxonomy): domain Bacteria; kingdom Pseudomonadati; phylum Pseudomonadota; class Gammaproteobacteria; order Alteromonadales; family Colwelliaceae; genus Colwellia; species Colwellia sp. MT41. The sequence goes on along the minus strand of NZ_CP013145.1, from coordinate 2,513,459 downwards.
GTTGAAGGGAGCAAGCCTAGCTTATCGGTATTTGCACAAGATGAAAAAGCAAAGTTTCAATGGATTCAAGGTTATTTTGACCAGATAATGAATGAGTCGGGCCAATATCGTCAGCTTGTGCTCGAATATTTCAGTCAATATTACTACCTTGAGCGTAACGAATTTGATTTTGATAGCCTTGGCGAGTATTACCAATATTTAACCGACAATGATATTCGCACCTTTAAAGGCGAGCAGGTGAAAAACTTTGCTGAGCTTTATATTGCCAATTGGTTATTTTCTCATGGTATCAAATATCAGTATCAAGCTAACTATGCTTATGAGGTGAAAACGTTAGGTGGTAAACAATATCAGCCAAATTTTTTCTTACCTGAGCTAAATTTATATATTGAATATTATGGGCTAGATGAGCATGGCGATACCGCTGTCTATATAGATAAAGACGAATACCATCAGGCGATTAAATGGCGACGAAATACTCATGAAAAATTTAACACTCAATGTTTAGAGTTTACTTATGCTCAACATAAACAAGGCACCTTGCTTAGCGCCTTAATGGCGTCATTGACGGCTAAAAAAATTGACTTCGCAGCGTTACCTAGCGAGTTTATACTGGCAAAACTAAAAGAAAGTGGCAGAATAACAGAGCTGGCGAAAACATTTTCTCAGCTAGTTGGGCTCTATAAATCAGCGTGTTTAGACAGCACTTTAACCGATACAGTCATCGCTAACTCAGCGCAGCCAAAACAGACCAAAAAGGCGTTAGCGTTACTTAAGCCAATTTTAAGCGCTTATGAACAGCAGTTAAAATCTCACGGTGAAATTGATTTTGACGATATGATTAATAAAGCGTTAGCGTATGTTCAAACGGGAAAGTTTCATTCGCCATGGCGTTATATTATGGTAGATGAGTTTCAAGATATATCAGAGCCACGAGCGCGTTTAGTCAAAGCTTTACGTGATAATAATAAAGCATGTTCGGTATTTGCTGTCGGTGATGATTGGCAGGCGATTTACCGCTTTAGTGGCGCTGATGTTACCCTGACAACTGAGTTTGAAAATTACTTTGGCGCTACCACGCTAGCAGAATTAGACCTAACCTTTAGGTTTAATAACAAAATAGGAGAAGTCGCCACAGCTTTTATCAGTAAAAACCCGGCACAAATTAATAAAACCATTAACTCTTTGCACCAGGTTAAAGCGCCGGCTGTATCGCTGCTCAAACGAGATAGTAGCCGAGTCAATTCACAAAAATCGACTGTTATTGATGAACTGGAAAATGGCGCCATTGATGATGTTTTAGCGGCTATTTCAGTAAAGGTAGATCAGCCTGTTAGTGTGTACTTACTTGCTCGTTTTTGGTTTCTTTTACCGAGTCAGCTAGATCTTAAACGATTGAATAGTCAATACCCGTTATTAAAGATAGAGTCGCAATCTATTCATGCCTCTAAAGGGAAAGAGGCAGATTATGTCATTATTATTGGTCTCAAAAAAGGGGTCCATGGTTTTCCTTCTGAAAAAGTAACCCCTGCACTTGTTGATGCGCTACTGGCGAAAAAAGAAACCTTTGCCTATGCCGAAGAACGACGCTTATTTTATGTCGCGCTTACCAGAGCCAAAACCCGAGTTTATATCATTGCCGATATGACAACGGCTAGCCCCTTTGTGCAAGAGCTGGTGGATGACCATCAAATTGAACTGGATGAATTTGGCAGCACGGTAAGTCAATCAGTGGTCGAGGATATCAATTGTCTGCTTTGTGAAACTGGTGTTTTAACAAAACGCAGCGGTCGCTATGGCGATTTCTATTCTTGTTCTCACTTTCCTCGTTGTCAGCACAAAGAAAAACCTTGTGCAAAATGTGCCAGTCCCATGACACGTAAACGCTATCTCGGCTTTAAACTTTGTTTAAATGATTCATGTAAAAGTCTTATACCAACCTGTGATAAATGTAATGCTGAAATGGTTTTTCGTACCAGTAAAAATGGTGATTTTTGGGGCTGTCGAAATTACCAAGGCGATGAGCCAATGAGCTGTAAAAATTCCTTAGATGACTCAAAAGTAAATTGGCCTGAATTGCTTGATTAAAGCAGGGTAAATATTAGTGTGATAAATAATTAAAGGGGGATAGCGGAAATATGACTAATATCGGTTTTGGTGATAGTGGTTTTAACTTTGCTGTTTATATAGCAAACAAGCCTAATATGTTCGAATATCAAAGCTTGACTGCCGTTATGCCACTGGTTAATGGTGAAATTAGCGCGATTAATCAATCATGTGGTAATGGCTGGCGTAAAGTATTTAATGTCTACGCTAAAGTGCTTTATGCTTTGGATAAAAAGTATTATGACTTTTCAACGCAAGCGCCAACATGGCAAGACTATCGTGATAAAGTTCTATTACAAGCACAACATAAAACTGCCTTGCTCTTCTCCGCGCCGCAGTTAGAGCCGAGCAAAGACATAGTACATATCATTTGTGGTAAAGGCCATGCCAAAGCGTTAATCAGTAACGGTCAACTCAATGCTAATTTAGTGTGGTTAAATGATGAATTTGCTATTGATAGCCAGAAGAAACTTATTGTTTGCCCATACTTTGATTACCGTCAACTGAGTAATATTAAAATAGAGCGTCTGGCTAATTTATTAAAAAGCTTAAAAAAACTTAAAAACGGTACAGAAAAACTTTAGTTAACTGCTGCTGTATAGTCATAATGCTCCTGTGTTTTCAGTGGCTCATCAGTTTGGTTCGTCACTCCCGAAGTGTATAGTCGGACGTGGCATGGATGCTCCTTATTTAGACAATGCGAAAGTTGTTAGAAATCCATTGTTTATTGCCGTCATTGCCGAAATATATTGTCGGGAATCCATGTTTTTCATTATTCAAGGTTATAACAAACTAGAAGCTCTTTCACTTTGTTAGGATTCTTCGTATAATGCGGCAAATTTTATTGTTGCTCGTTAAGCTAATAAAGCGAATACGAGTAATATATGCCAAGCGGATATGGTGAATAGTGTCAAAGTCAGTCGAAAACTCTGTAGTAGATACCCAAATAATGTCAAATGATGCCAGTGTGCAATTATTGCAACAACAGTTACTGCAGCAACAACTGCTGCTTCAACAAACTCAAAACGATGATGATGAGATTGATTTAGCTGAACTTTGGCGTGCTATTTGGGCGGGTAAATTTACCATCATTATTATCAGTATGATCTTTGCAGTTGCTTCTGTTTTCTTCGCGCTGTCTAAACCTGATATTTATAAAGCTTCAGCTATATTAGCACCAGCTTCAAGTGAAGGTGGCGCAGGTGGTCTTGGCGCACTCGCGGGTATGGCAGGTTTAGCCAGTATGGCAGGCATAAATCTTGGCGGTGGCGGTGGTGATAAAACGGCGTTAGCGTTAGAGATCTTAAAGTCACGTTCATTTATCGAAGGATTTATCAGTAAACATGAGTTGTTAGTGCCATTGATGGCAGCAAAAAACTGGGATAGGGCAAGTGATACCTTGATCTTAGATGATGAGCTATATGATAAAACAACCAACAAGTGGATAAGAGAAGTAAAAGCGCCGAAAACCCCTGAACCATCGACCTGGGAAGCTTATAGGGAGTTTTCCGATTTAGTAACAGTTGCTCAAGATAAAACCACTTCAATGGTTAATATCGATATTGAATTCTATTCTCCTGCAATGGCAAAACAATGGTTAACCTGGTTAATCCACGATATTAACGAATTTATGCGTGAGCAAGACCAAATTGAGGCAAAAGCATCGATAGACTATTTAACTAATCAGTTAATTAATATTAAAGTTGCCTCAATGGAAGTGGTGTTTTATCAGCTGATTGAAGAGCAAACTAAAAACATGATGTTAACTATGGTTAAAAAAGAATATGTCCTTAAAACCATAGACCCTGCACAAGTCCCTGATACCAAAGCTAAACCAAAACGCGCGTTAATTGTGGTATTAGGTACTATGCTTGGTGGCATATTATCGGTATTAATCGTACTGATTCGATACTTTAGCAGAAAAGATAACTAACAAATGTGAGTCTAAAGGGCATGGTCAGTAATTATTACTTGTAGTAATCTTACAATAAGAAACACTTTCTTACTGCAATAGTCTATTAACTCAAGTATACTCTGCCCGTTAGAAAACTCACTAATTATAATAAAATCAGAAACAAGGTAGTTGATTGATTTAATGAACAATAATGTCATATTGTTTTATTGTCTTTGTTATCACCTTTGAAATTAATTTTTAACTACCTTTAGGCCTTTAGGGCGAAAATTTAGCTAACGCTATCGGAACTTAACTATGTATATTCTTGCTACAGCTACTACCGCATTCATCTTTGCGTTTTTAGCGATTAAATTTTTTAACCCAGTAGCAATAGAAATCGGTTTAGTTGATAAACCTTGTGAGCGCAAACAGCACTCAGGACATATTCCCCTTATTGGTGGTATTTCAATATTCTTAGCGGTTCTTGCTGCCAGCCTATTATGGTTACCTAATACCTTAGAGCTGCGTATGTACCTTATTGCTTCGGCTATGATGGTCTTTATTGGCGCCCTAGATGATAAGTTTGACCTACGTGTACGTGTTCGTATCGTCGGACAAATAATTATTGCTAGCCTAATGATCTATGGTGTTGGTGGCTATATTTCGAACTTAGGTAACATCTTTGGTTTTGGTGAGGTAACGCTAGGCCCATTGGGTATAATCTTTACTTATGTCGGTATTATCGTCGTTATAAATGCTTATAACATGATTGACGGTATTGATGGCTTGATTGGTAGCCTAAGTATTAATACTTTTACTTCAATTGCCATTTTATTTATTATGAGTGGACAAACAGATTATTTAAGTTACCCCTTGATACTAGCTACGGCAACAGTACCTTATTTAATGTATAACTTAGGCTTCTTCGAAAAGTTTTTTAATAAAGAATGCAAAAAGATTTTTATGGGTGATGCGGGCAGCATGTTTGTCGGCCTAAGTGTTATTTGGTTATTAACTATGGGCACTCAAGGCGAACAAGCATCCTTTAGACCAATAACCGCCCTGTGGATTTGTGCAATACCATTGATGGATATGTTAGCCATCGTGGTAAGACGTTATAAGAATGGTAAGTCGCCGTTTAAACCAGACAGAGATCATCTACATCATATATTGCAACGTGCAGGTTTATCCTCACGTCAAACCTTAGTCGCTATATCAACAATTGCTGTAATTATGTCGGTAATAGGTCTAGCAGGTGAATATTTTCAAGTTGCTGAAAGTGTAATGTTGATAGGTTTTTTAGTGATGTTTATTATCTATAATCTGGCTATTCGACATATTACTAAATAAAAACCTCTAACATTGAGAATCTAAATAGCTAAAATGAAAGTATTATCAATATTTGGCACTCGCCCAGAAGCCATCAAAATGGCTCCCCTTGTACACGCATTAGCAGAAGACTCAAGATTCGAAGCCAAAGTATGCGTAACAGCACAACACAGAGAAATGCTAGACCAAGTACTAGACCTTTTTGAAATCAAGCCTGATTATGATTTAAACTTAATGAAAGCAGGACAAACACTTAACGAAGTTACTGCCCGCATTTTATTAGAATTAAAACCTGTACTACAAGAGTTTAAGCCAGATATAGTACTTGTACATGGCGATACAGCCACTACATTTGCCGCAAGTTTAGCCGCATATTACGAACAGATAGCCGTAGGGCATATAGAAGCTGGTCTACGCACAGGTAATATCTATTCACCTTGGCCTGAAGAAGGTAACCGCAAACTAACAGGTGCTTTAACAAAATATCACTTTGCACCCACAGAAATATCAAAACAAAATCTATTGGTAGAAAACTATTCAGAAAACGACATTCATGTAACGGGTAATACGGTAATTGATGCATTGTTAATGATCAAAAATAAAATTGATAATGACAGTACGCTACATGATAAATTAGCCGAACAATTTCCTATGTTAGATGCTAATAAAAAGTTAATACTAGTTACTGGTCATAGAAGAGAAAGTTTTGGTGGTGGCTTTGAACGTATCTGCGAAGCCTTAGCCATTACCGCTAAAAGATATCCAGAAGCTCAAATTCTTTACCCTATGCATTTAAACCCCAATGTACGTGAGCCTGTTAACCGCATATTGAAAGACATAAAAAATATTTTTCTAATAGAGCCTCAACAGTATTTGCCTTTTATTTATTTAATGAACCGTGCGTATATTATTTTAACCGACTCGGGTGGCATTCAAGAAGAAGCGCCAAGCTTAGGTAAACCTGTTTTAGTAATGCGTGATACTACGGAACGCCCTGAAGCTGTAGATGCAGGTACAGTTAAATTAGTAGGAACCAATGTTGATGTAATAACTTCTGCAATTAATGAATTAATGGATAATGAAGAAGCATACAAAGCAATGAGTTTTGCCCATAACCCTTATGGTGATGGCAAAGCATGCGGTAAAATATTAGACATATTAGCAGAGCATAAATAAAGAATACTGTAGGCGGGAATTTATTCGCGCACTTACTAAATTTGGCCTTAGGTCTTAAATACAAGAGTAATAAAATAAAAATGTCATTCGAAACAATATCAGTAATTGGTCTTGGCTACATAGGTCTACCAACAGCAGCAATGTTCGCCGCATACGGAAAAAACGTCATTGGCGTTGATGTAAACAAAAACACAGTTGACACCATAAATCGTGGTGAAATTCATATAGTAGAACCAGACCTAGACGCTATTGTTCATAAAGCGGTAACAGACGGAAAACTAAAAGCTGTATTAAAGCCAGAGCCAGCCGACGCCTTTTTGATTGCTGTACCAACGCCATTTTTACCGATTAAAAATGAAGGTGATATCCCTCAGCCGGATCTTAAATATATTCAAGCAGCAGCTAAATCTATAGCGCCGGTACTTAAAAAAGGTGATTTAGTTATTCTAGAATCAACTTCCCCTGTAGGTGCAACTGAACAAATGGCCGATTGGCTAGCTGAATACAGAAGTGACCTTACTTTTCCAAAAACTCACGGTGAAGAATCAGACATTAGAGTAGCACATTGTCCAGAACGTGTATTACCCGGCCATGTAGTGCGTGAATTGGTGGAAAATGACCGAGTAATAGGCGGTTTGACAACTAAATGTTCAGAACAATCTGTAGAGCTATATAAAACCTTCGTACAAGGTGATTGTGTTATTACCAATGCGCGTACCGCTGAAATGGCTAAGTTAACAGAAAATAGCTGTAGAGATGTACAAATAGCCTTTGCCAATGAATTATCAATAATATGTGACGAGCTTGATATTAATGTTTGGGAGCTAATTTCTTTAGCTAACAGACACCCAAGAATAAATATTTTACAACCAGGCCCTGGCGTTGGAGGGCATTGTATTGCCGTTGACCCATGGTTTATTGTGGCTAAAACACCCAAGCAAGCACAGTTAATTCATACAGCACGTAAAGTGAATGATTCAAAACCTCAATGGGTAATTGATAAAGTTAAAATAGCCATAGCTGATTTTTTACAAGCCAATCCAAGTAAAATAACTAAAGAGGTAACGATTGCTTGCTATGGTTTAGCGTTTAAACCTGATATTGATGATTTACGTGAGAGCCCTGCGTTAAATATAGCGCAACAGCTAGCAAGCATTCATTCAGGTCGAACTTTAGGTATAGAGCCTAACATTCATGAATTACCGAACCATATAACAAATATTGAACTAATAAGTTTTGAACGTGCCATTGAAGAAGCAGATATTCACCTAATGTTAGTTGATCATAAAGAGTTTAAAACCAATAAAGTAGAGTTAGCAAATGTAATAGACACCAAAGGAATTTGGAAGTAGTGAAGATATTAGTCACAGGTGGTGCAGGTTTTATTGGTTCTGCAGTTATTCGACATATAATACAAAATACCGAAGATTCTATTATCAATGTAGATAAACTCACTTATGCGGGTAATTTAGAGTCACTGATTGATATTTCTGATTCGGAACGTTATGTATTTGAACAAGTTGATATTTGTAACCGTGCAGAGTTAGATCGTGTTTTCAAACATCATAAACCCGATGCAGTAATGCATTTAGCGGCTGAAAGCCACGTAGATCGCTCAATAGACGGACCATCTGCGTTTATAGAAACTAATATTGTTGGCACATATACGTTGCTAGAAGCTACGCGCCAATACTGGAATGAACTACTAACAGAACAAAAACAAAACTTTCGATTTCATCATGTTTCAACTGATGAAGTGTATGGCGACTTAGATGGTACGACTGATTTATTTACTGAAACAACATCATACGACCCTAGTAGCCCTTATTCAGCATCAAAAGCGGCAAGTGATCATTTAGTACGCTCATGGTTACGTACTTATGGCTTACCTACTATTATTACTAACTGTTCAAATAACTATGGCCCATTTCATTTTCCAGAAAAATTGATACCCCTCGTTATTTTAAATGCGCTAGAAGGTAAGCCATTACCAATATATGGTAAAGGTGAACAAATTCGTGATTGGCTCTATGTAGAAGATCATGCCCGAGCACTATATAAAGTAGTTACTGAAGGAAAAATAGGCGAAACCTATAATATAGGTGGTCATAACGAAAAGCAAAACATACAAGTAGTGCAAACTATTTGTATGTTATTAGAAGAATTAGTACCTAGTAACATTCATTCCTGTTCAGGCGGAAATTCAAGCGGCTTCAAAGGGTTAATAACCTATGTGAAAGATCGCCCAGGTCACGATATGCGCTATGCAATTGATGCATCAAAAATAGAAAAAGAATTAAACTGGACACCAACTGAAACCTTTGAAACTGGGTTAAGAAAAACAGTAGAATGGTATTTGAAAAATAACGAATGGAGTAAACGAGTGCAAGACGGATCATATCAACGTGAACGCCTAGGTGCTAATAATAACGTTAAAGTAAATAATCAATCTGAACTTAATTCAGAATCTATGGTAAAGGAAGTTTAAATGAAAGGTATAGTTTTAGCAGGCGGTTCAGGCACACGCTTATATCCAATTACCATGGGTGTATCAAAACAGCTATTGCCTATTTACGATAAACCCATGATTTTTTACCCCATATCAGTATTAATGCTTGCAGGTATTAGAGATATATTAATAATATCAACCCCTGAAGACATTAGTGGTTACCAACGCTTATTAAAAGATGGCTCGCAGTTTGGTATCAATATAAGTTATGAAATACAACCAAGCCCTGACGGATTAGCACAAGCGTTTATCATAGGTGAAGATTTTATTGGTGATGATAATGTCTGTTTAGTATTAGGCGACAATATCTTTTACGGGCAAGGCTTTTCACCAAAGTTAAAAGATGCAGTAAATAGAGCGGAAGAAGGCAAAGGCGCAACAGTTTTTGGTTATCAAGTAAAAGACCCAGAACGCTTTGGCGTGGTTGAGTTTGGCGAAAATAATAAAGCACTTTCAATAGAAGAAAAACCCACTAAGCCAAAATCAAATTACGCTGTAACAGGACTGTATTTTTACGATAATAGTGTAATTGAAATTGCTAAATCAATTAATCCCTCTGACCGTGGTGAGCTTGAAATAACTTGTGTTAATAATGTTTACCTTGAAAAGGGTGAGCTTAGTGTAGAAATGCTAGGGCGAGGTTTTGCTTGGTTAGACACAGGAACCCCTGAATCTTTACTTGAAGCCAGTCATTTTGTACAAACCATACAACACAGACAAGGGTTGAAAGTAGCTTGTTTAGAAGAAATCGCTTTTCACAATAATTGGTTATCAGCAGAAGCATTAAAAGAATTGGCTAAACCGATGATGAAAAATGAATATGGTCAATATTTAACACAACTTATATGTAAAATGAAATGAAATATAGGGTTGTACATATTGTAAGCAACGAGAAGTTTATAAAACCCTTTATCGAGTTGATAAACAATAATTTTAATACTTCTGATCATTTGTTTTTAAATATTTCAAATTTAAATAAAAAAAAGTTTCCTTTACCTAAGCAAAATAATATTGTTGAGTTTAAATTAAATTTAAATAGCTCTAAGAACTTTTTTATCTTATGGAAGGAAGTGTCCCGTTATTTGAAAGATTCAGATAAAGTAATTGTACATGGGGCTTTTACGGGGAGTTTTAACAAGTATTTATATTTTAATCCCTCTATTTTATCTAAAGCGTACTGGGTACTATGGGGAGGAGACTTATACCAACCTATAATATCCCCAGCCGAAACATGGAAACAAAAAATACATCAGTTTTTTGACAATAAGATTAAAGAGCGCTTCGCTGGTTACATAACTTTTATTAAAGGTGACTATGAACTAGCTAAAAAATTATATGGAGCAAAGGGGAAATATTATGAATGTATTATGTACCCAAGTAATCTGTATAATGAATTAACATTACCTGATGTATCAAAAAAAATGTTGACTGTATTAGTTGGGAACTCTGCGGATCCTACCAATAATCATGAAGAAACATTCAAAAAACTAAGTATGTTAAAAGATAAAAGTTTTAATATTATTTGTCCATTATCATATGGAGATAGAACTCACGCGGAGAAAATTAAACAGCTTGGGAAATCTATGTTTGGAAATCGTTTTGCCGCGCTAGTTGATTTTATGCCTTTTACTGAATATTTAAAAATACTTGCAAATGTTGATATTGCTATTTTTGCACATGAAAGACAGCAAGCAATGGGGAACACAATTACACTCTTGGGTTTAGGTAAAAAAGTTTATATGAGGAATGATATAACGCCTTTTAGCTTGTTTAAAAGTTTAGATATTAACGTTTTTAATGTGAATGTCTTAGAGCTTGAACTGTTAGATCAAGTGACTGTTAGCAAAAATAAAAAAAATGTTAAACGATATTTTTCAAAGGTAAATTTAGTCAAACAATTACAGAGAATTTTTGAGGGATGATCTGGCATATTTGAGCAGCGAACAATTAGATAATATGGGGTTTAAATTTTAGGTCAAGATGTAAAAATCAGTGATAAAGCAAGTGTTTATGATCCTGAATTAATATCAATAGATGATAACTTAAGAATAGATGTTTTTTGTGTTGTTTCGGGCAAAGTTAGTCTAGGTATGTAGGTTCATATAGCACCTTTTGTTTACTTGCGGGTGGTGAAAAAAGGAATGTAAATGGAATGTTTCTAAGGTCGGTCACTAAGGAGCCCTACGTTACCTAGTAAATACAAAAAAGAAACCAAGAAGCAAGTTCATATTGGTAATCATGTTATTATAGGTGCAGGTTCAAAGGTTTTTCTAGGCGTTATTACTGCTGAAGGTTGCTCTATTGGTGCTATGACACTAGTAAATAAAAGTACAGAACCTTGGGGTGTTTATGTTGGATAAAAATAATAAAGCACTTTCAATAGAAGAAAAACCCACTAAGCCAAAATCAAATTAAGCAGTAACAGGCCTGTTTTTTATGATAATAGCGTGATTTAAATTGCTAAATCAATTAAACCCTCTGCCCGTGGCGAGCTTGAAAAAACTTGTGTTAATAACGTACATCTTGGAAAAAGGCGAGCTTACCGTAGAAATGCTAAGGCGATGTTTTGCTTGGTTAGACACAGGAACCCTTGAATCTTTACTTGACGCCAGTCATTTTGTGAAAACAACACAGTCAATGGTTGAAAGTGAAGAAGCTCGTTTAGAAGAAATCGCATTTAATCAAAACTGGCTAACGGTTGAAAAATTAAAGAGCTGGCAAAACCTATGATAAAAAATAGTTATGGACAATATTTAGTTTCATTGGTATAAAAATCATGAGTATTTCACACGTTTTGGGAACGCTCTACACTGTTCGCTGACTTTATACTTTTTAATTTTTTTAATTAATATTTAAAAGTTCTTGAGGATGTTGGTATTGCTATTTTTGCGTACGAAAGGTAACAGGCGATGGGTAATGCAATTACCTCTAAAAATTTATATGAGAAATGATATAACGCCTTTTAGCTTGGTTGAGAGCCTCAAACTTAAAGTCTTTGATGTGAATAGAATAAGGATTGAAGACTTTAATCAAGAATAAAAAATATTTTAATTCTGAAAATTTGGTAACACAGTTAACTGATATTCATTAAATAGACGTTTTATGAAAGTGTCTTATCCGTTATGCGTTTAAAGGTCAAAAATGTTTGATGACATAAAAATAAAAATTGTGAAGTACATATAGGGGATAAAACAATTATTCAATATAATGTTGTACTTAGTCCTAGATGTAAAAAAACACTATTGGACTTGTCTGCTATATAGGTAGAGATGTATATATAGATGTTGATTATTTCCACATAGGTGATTATACAACCATCCATCATGGCACCATTATTCATGGTGTAAGGACACATGTGGGGTATAATTGTTGGATAGCTCACTACAGCATTATTGGTTCACTAGGCGGTAATAATTGGCTTGGCCATAATGTTGGTGTTGGTGCTCATTCTCAATTGTGGAGTCATATGAAATTTGGGGATACATTGGCGGGTCGTCAATGGCATTCTGAAGGTGAACATATTCTGGAAGATGATGTCTGGCTTGACGGTCACAGTATTGTTGGCCCTACCCTCGCTAAAATGAACTCTATGTTGTTAACTGGAAGTGTAGCTTGTTTAGGAAAAATCGTTTTTTACAATAATTGGCTATCAGCAGAAGCCTTAACCGAATTGGCTAAACTCATGATGAAGAATAGTTATGGACATTACTTGTTAAGCTTGACAGGATAAACTATGGAAAAAATATATCACAATGATAGTTGGCTTACAGTTAGGCTAACACCGTGGGATGAAAAAGTAATGGGCATAGGAACATGTGATGTTATAGAATTTCATTCTTCTTGTTTTAATGATACTTATTCTTTGCTCCGAAAGCTAGATGGATGGTGTCTTCGAAATGAAATTTCTTTCATTCAAATAAGAGTTAATGGTAATGATAAAATTAGCAAAAAAGCTTTGACAGAAACAGGTTACTATTTTGCTGAAACAAGTATGAAATTATCTTTAATGAAACCAGCTAATAAAAATATATCTTCATTAGACCGTTTTTCCCTAGAGTTAGTTAAGGCGTGTGAAGGCGATTTGCAAGGGTTTAAAGACATTGCAAGAAATGATTTTCATCATGGGCGATTGATAGAGGATTGCTATGTGGAGGAATGTAAAGCTAAAAATAGAAATGAAAACTGGATTGATGACCTAGCAAAAGCGCCTTTTAGTTTGTTTAAAGGTGTTTTTCGTGGGCAAAATGTAGGTTTTCATGCTGAATATCTTAATGAAAAAGAAAATACAGTTAGTTGGATTCTGACAGGTGTTAGTTCTGATTATAGTATGTTTGCTTTACCGTTGTGGACTGCTGCCTTCAAAAGAGCTCAATATTTAAATGTAGATAAAATAACTACAATGGTATCTTCTTCAAATACGAAAGTTTTGAATTTGTATAACAAGTTTTCATTCAATATTGATGAGTGCCTTTTAGGTTATCATAAAAAAATTGCGTTGTAGGTTTCTATGGCTAGAGTTTCTGTTAATTTGTCCTCGTGTTATTGCTATTTTTAAAGTGTTTATGGGAACTAAATCAACCGTGTTACTTAAAATGAAAGATGGAGTTAAGTGTATTTTGGATACACATAGCTGTGTCAAATTTGATGCAGAATATAATTCTATTATTAGTCTGCGAAGTGAGTTATAAAAAACCGTTTAATTTAATATAATTAGGAGTTGGAAATGGGTTCAAGTGTATTAGTACAATGTTTTGTAGAAGCGTTAGGCGTAGATGAAAAACTTGTAGTGGATGACTTGGAATACAATAGTATTGCCCAATGGGATTCTGTTGCTCACATGACATTGATAGCTGCGCTAGAAGAACGCTTTGATATTATGTTAGATACTGATGATATTATTGATATGAGTAGTGTTGCTAAAGCAAAAGAAATATTGAAAAAATATGAGGTTACGCTATAGCATGCTACTTCAAGATAAAGTCGCAATCGTTACTGGTGCAACACGCGGGATTGGCCTCTCTATCGCTACCCAATTTTGTCAGCAAGGTGCATTAGTTTTTATAAATGGCCGTGATGAAAAAAAAGTGACTGAAGTGGTAGATAAGTTAACAAATGAAGGTTTTCTAGCTGAAAGCTTTGTTTGTGATGTTGCGGATGCTGATTCGGTTAAAACAGCATTTAGATTGTTCCTTAAAAAATCTAAAAAATTAGATGTTTTAGTCAATAATGCAGGTGTTATTGATGATGCATTGATTGGTATGGTTACTAAAAAGCAGATTGAAAATACGTTTTCGGTTAATACTTTTTCTGTGTTGTACATGAGCCAGTATGCTTCTCGCATAATGTCTAGGAATAAATCAGGTAGCATTGTAAATATTGTCTCAATTATGGGGACTAACGGTAATAGAGGCCAATCCGTATATAGTGGTTCTAAAGCTGCTGTTATAGGTATTACTAAATCTTTGGCAAAAGAATTGGCTGCTACCGGGATTAGAGTGAATGCTGTTGCTCCAGGATTTATTGATACTGACTTGGTTCGTTCTATTACCGAAGATGTGTTTGCTGAGCGTGTAAGTTCTATTGGTATGAAGCGCATTGGTACACCAGAAGAAATCGCAGGAACGGTTACTTATTTGTCATCAAATTTAAGCGAGTATGTAACAGGGCAAGTTATTGGCGTTGATGGCGGCATGCTTATATAAGCATGCCTGAATTTTTATTAGTTTATTGGTTTATTTATGCAAACAAGATATTGGAATTTTTCAGCGGAACATTCAAAAAACATTGCTATTGTTGATGATCAAGGCTCTGAAATCAGCTTTGCTATGCTAGCGGAAGAAGTTAATGAGTTTATAAATAAACTGCCTGATTATAAAGCGTTGATTTTTTCTAAAGTTTCTAATTCTAAAGCATCAATAGTTACCTATTTAGCATGTTTAAAAGCAGAACACCCCTTGCTATTGTTGGATAGTAATTTATCAGAAGATTTGTTTGATAACCTAGTTGCTTGTTATCGTCCTAACTTAATTTGCAGTGAAGGTGAAATTGAGCAATGCCATAATGATAAGCTAAAGTTAAACCCCAAACTTGCTTTATTACTCTCTACATCTGGCTCTACAGGATCACCGAAATTAGTCCGTTTGTCTGCAGATAATGTGCAAGCTAACGCAGAGTCTATTGCACAATATTTGCGTCTTACTTGTGATGATCGTGCTATTACCACCTTACCAATGAACTACTCTTATGGACTGTCTGTAATTAATAGCCACTTTCATAAAGGAGCTGCAATTGTACTTTCTGAACACGGTATTATTAGTCGCGAATTATGGGCGAAAATAAACGACTTTAAAGTTACCAGTATGGCAGGTGTCCCTTTTCTTTATCAAATGCTTAGAAAGCTTAAGTATAAACGTTTTAATACTCAGGGGATTCGTTACATAACTCAGGCAGGGGGCAAGTTGGATGTTGAGACTATTAACTATTTTATGGACGAGTGCACTAACCAAGGGCAAGAATTTGTCGTAATGTATGGTCAAACCGAAGCAACAGCTCGTATGAGTTATGTGCCTTTTGATCGTTTAGCCTCTAAGGCCGGCTCTATCGGTATTGCAATACCTAACGGTAAATTGACTATTGTTGATACTAATGGCGAGTTAGTTAAAGATGCCCTTGTAGAAGGTGAAATTCACTATGAAGGGCCGAATGTTATGTTGGGTTATGCCGAGTCATTAAGTGACTTGGCTCTTGATGATGAGTGTCAAGGCATGTTGAAAACGGGTGATCTTGGCTATTTTGATGATGATCACTTTTTTTATATAACGGGTCGTTTAAAGCGTTTCATCAAAATGTATGGTTTAAGACTTAGTTTAGATTCTATAGAAACATGGCTGGAAGCTAAACAATACAATGTTGTTGCTACCGGTGTGGATGATCTATTAGTTGTTTGCTTAATTGATGAGGCCGATGAGGCTGTATTGAAAGAATTGTTAGCAGATGAGTATAAAATTAATATTAATAATATTGAAGTTGAAATGTTATTGGAAATACCAAGAACAGCAAATGGTAAAATTGATTATAAACTCTTGTTGAAGAGTATAGGGAAGTAAATGAATAATTTAGAAGAGTTTTATACTTTATCATCTCCATATGAGTTAAATAAAAAAGAAAAAAAGTTGCTT
Source organism: Colwellia sp. MT41 (assembly GCF_001444365.1). Classification (NCBI taxonomy): domain Bacteria; kingdom Pseudomonadati; phylum Pseudomonadota; class Gammaproteobacteria; order Alteromonadales; family Colwelliaceae; genus Colwellia; species Colwellia sp. MT41. The sequence goes on along the minus strand of NZ_CP013145.1, from coordinate 2,497,267 downwards.
CTGCAACCACGTTTAAAATTCTTAGATGATTTTCATTATGCTAATTGTGAAAGTTATAAACGCATTGTAGATTCTATTTCTTCAGAGGGTAAAAAAGTACTGCTTCCCGTTAGATTATTTAAAGATTTTGCTTTGAAAAGTGTCAACGATGAAAGTATTGTTAAGACATTGACATCATCAGGAACAACATCTCAGAAAGTTTCTAGAATCTATCTTGACAGGGATACATCGACCGCACAAACAAAAGTATTAGTTAAAATAATGCAGCAATTTTTAGGTAAAAAAAGATTGCCAATGTTAATTATTGATCATCCTAACGTAATTAAGGATAGGTTGTCTTTTTCAGCTCGTGGTGCCGGTATACTTGGGTTATCAACTTTTGGTCGAAATCATACCTATGCACTTGATGATGATATGAATATTAACTTTGATGCCATTGTTACTTTTATGGAAAAAAATAAAGGCCAAAAGATTTTTTTGTTTGGTTTTACCTTTATGGTTTGGAAGTACTTTCTTCAAGCGTTAAAATCTTCTGATCGAAAAATTGATTTACAGGATGCTGTTTTAATTCATAGTGGCGGGTGGAAAAAGTTACAAGATATTGCTGTTGATAATGCAACCTTTAAAAGCGCAGCTAAAGAGTTAGCAGGTATTAACAGTGTACATAATTTTTATGGCATGGTTGAGCAGGTAGGCTCTATATTTGTCGAATGTTCAGAGGGTTATCTTCATACTCCTGTGTATTCAGATATCGAAATGCTAAATATGCAAAATATGGAGCCAGTCCCATTTGGTGAAGATGGTGTGATAGCAGTTCATTCTGCACTCCCCTCAAGTTATCCTGGACATAGATTATTAACTGAAGACGTAGGAACTATTGTTGGTGAGGATGATTGTAAATGCGGCTTCAAAGGAAAATATTTTTTAGTGCATGGTCGTGTTGCTAAGGCAGAAGTGAGAGGGTGTAGTGATACCCATGCAAGTGAGGCTTCAAAATGAGCTACTTAACTAAAATAAATATACTGGTTCCTGAGGGACGGGATGATTTAGAATATATTATAAATACCACAGCAGGTAGTCTTGAGCCTTTTAATGATGTTGTTATTGAATTTGTTGATGCTTTTTCGAAGTTATTATTAACAGATACTAAGTTTAAAAACTTTCCTGAAATTGTGGCGTTGGGTTTTTGGATGCGGCAAGCGAGTATTCGTAAAGTTAAAAATGATTTTTTTAACCGAAATACTAACAAGTTAAAAGTGTCTAGAGGTCTTGTTTTTCATATTGCCCCATCTAATGTAGATACGATATTTATTTATTCTTTGATCATTTCAGTTTTACTTGGAAACCGTAATGTTATTAGAGTTTCAGGTAAGGAAAGTGTTCAAAAAGATCTTATTGTAGGTAGTTTAAATACACTATTTGCACGAGATGAATTTACTAAAATCAAAAATACTATTGCACTTGTTGGATATGAACACAATAGTGATATTAATGCATATTTTGCTTCTCATTGTGATGTGCGAATTATTTGGGGAGGAGACAGTACTATTTCAACAATATGTGCGGCTCCGGTATCTCCTCGAGCTATTGATATTAAATTTGCCAATAAATATTCTATTGCCGTGTTATCTACAGATGCTCTAGAGAAGTTATCAGATGAAAAACTGAATGCTCTAGCGCAAAAATTTGTTAATGACAGTTATTCTTTTGGTCAAAAAGCCTGTTCATCACCTCGTACTGTTTATTGGTTAGGTGATAATGTAACTCAAGAAAAACGATTTTGGCATGCCGTTGACAGCAGACTTCAGAAATTTGAACATGAGTTGTCAGATGCCGATTTTATTAATAAGTACACTTATACTTGTGCCCATGCGATTGAAAATAAATCTAAAAAAAGAGAAGTAAAAGATGAAAATTTAGTTTCTTGTATAATGACTTCTGTGGAATCTTCAATGGATATTTCTGAGCATTGTGGTTCAGGTTTGTTTTTAGAGGCAAGAATTGATACTCTTCTTGATCTTAGCGCTAAAATATCCAGACACATTCAAACCTTATCTTACTTTGGTATTGAACCTTCTGATTTTTCAACGTGGTTGTCTAAAGGTGTTGATGGTATTGATAGGGTTGTTCCTATTGGAGCTGCTTTAGATTTTAATATTATTTGGGATGGGCAAGACTTAACTGAATCTTTAACTCGTGAAATAACAATAAGCTAATACTTTGATAAGATACCTATGTTAAATACAAAATTTTCTCCTTGGCTTCGCTTCATACAAAAAGAGGTTTATGACGTTTCAAATGAATTAAGTTGAGTCAATATAGATATCATTGATGATTGCATTGTATACTGCGATAAAAACAAAATAACTGGGTAAATGGTAGCCGTACAGGTGACTTTACACGATGGGACATCAGAAAATAAGTTAATCCGTAGTTACTGTCGAGGAAAGTTAGATATTTATAAAGTCCCTGTTCGCTTTAAATTTGCAGAGGAAACAAATTTTGGTGATAGGTTTAAGAAGTTGAGAATAAAGTGAACCTCATAGTAGACTATATTAACCACAATAAAATAAAAAAGTAGAAGTCAATGATATCTTTTAACACCCCCCCATACACCGGTAATGAAGATCAATATGTTTTATCGGCTATGCGAAGCAATAAAATATCAGGCGATGGTAAATACAGCCAATTATGTCATCAATGGTTTGATAAAAAATTAAATTGTGCTAAATCGCTATTAACACCTAACTGCACTCAAGCACTAGAAATGGCCGCTATTTTAATTGATATAAAAGCAGGTGATGAAGTTATCATGCCTAGCTATACCTTTGTTAGTACCGCAAATGCATTTGTATTACGTGGCGCAAAAATTGTCTTTGTTGATATTCGTCCAGATACAATGAATATTGACGAAACATTAATTGAGCAAGCAATAACGGATAAAACCAAGGCCATTGTACCCGTTCATTATGCGGGTATCGCCTGTGAAATGGATACCATAATGGCAATAGCTAAGCGCCATCACTTATATGTAATTGAAGATGCTGCTCAAGGTGTAATGTCTACTTATAAAGGTAAAACGTTAGGTTCAATTGGTCATTTAGGTGCTTTTAGCTTTCATGAAACAAAAAATTATACCAGTGGAGGAGAAGGCGGATTACTCATTATTAATGATGATAAATTTGTAGAACGTGCTGAAATTATCCGTGAGAAAGGAACTAACCGTAGTTTGTTTTTTCGTGGTGCTGTTGATAAATATTCATGGGTTGATCTTGGTAGTAGTTATTTGCCTTGCGAATTACAAGCTGCATATTTATATGCCCAGCTAGAGTCTGCTGATGTAATTAATAATAATCGTTTGGCATCATGGAATACCTATTACCAAGGGTTAAAAGAACTTGCCGATAAAAAATTAATAGAGTTGCCTTTTATTCCTAGCGAAATTGAGCACAATGCACATATGTTTTATATAAAACTAAAAGACTTAAGCCAAAGGCAAGCCTTAATTGATTTTTTAAAAGAGCAGGAAATAATGTCAGTTTTTCATTACATACCACTGCATTCATCAATTGCAGGTGAAAAATACTCTCGCTTTAATGGTGAAGACCAGTTCACTACAAAAGAGAGTGAAAAATTATTAAGGTTACCAATGTATTATGGATTATCTAAAACTGATATTGCGCATGTTATTACTCAAATAAAAGCTTTCTTCTCTTAATATGTCTTTAAAAGTAAAAGCACTTGCTGGTGTGAAATGGACAGGCTTATCTTCAATCATTGTTGCTGTTTTACAATTAGCTCAAATGGCCATATTAGTAAGGTATTTAGATGCTTCAGACTTTGGTTTGATGGCTATCGTTTCCGTTGTTATTGGTTTTAGTGCACTTTTTATGGATATGGGAATATCTAGTGCGATAATACACAAGCAAGATATAACTAAAAATCAATTATCGAGCTTATATTGGTTAAATATTATTGCGGGTATTGTATTAGCTGTAATTGTTTATATTCTAGCACCCGCTATTGCCTTATTTTATGATGAAAATTCGTTAACTAATTTAATTAGGTTATTGGCCTTAACGTTTGTATTTTCTTCGATAGGTAATCAATATCGAATTTTATACCAAAAGGAGCTATTTTTTAATAAGTTAGCAAAAGTTGAAATTTTATCATCAATAATTGCTTTTGTTGTCGCTGTTATATGTGCAGTAGAAGGTTATGGGGTTTATTCACTTGTATATGCTTCATTAACTAAAGTCGTTATTGCCAATACAATTTTTCTTGTTAAAGGCATTAAGAAACACAAGCCTGAATTTTATTTCAGTTATAACGAAATAAAAAGTATGATTGGCTTTGGTTTATTTCAAATGGGGGAAAGAAGTCTTAATTACTTTAATTCTCAGTTTGATATTATCATCATTGGTAAAGTACTAGGGACTGAAGTATTAGGGGTTTATAGCATAGTTAAAATGTTAGCATATAAACCATTTCAAATGCTAAACCCGATTATAAATAAAGTCAGCTTCCCTGTTTTTGCAAAAATACAAGATAATGAAAAGGGATTAAAAAGTGCGTTCTTAAGCTCTTTGTCTATTATTACTTTCGCAGTATTCCCTATTTATTTTCTTTTATCTTTATTTTCTCCTTTCCTTTTAGATTTGTATCTTGGACAAGATTGGGCTGATGCAGCAAAATACTTTCAGTTAATTAGTGCTTCATGTTTATTTATTGTTTTTGGTAATCCTACCGGTTCATTGCAATTAGCAAAGGGGCGTGCCGATATGGGGTTTTACTGGAATTTATTCCTGTTCTTTATATTTCCTCCGTTTATATATTTAACGGCATCTGATGGCATTATGACATTTTTAATAGGAACTCTTATTTTGCGGATAGGCTTACTTTACCCAGGTTGGAAGTTTTTGGTAGCTAGGCTAATTGATATTAAATTTAATGAATACATAAGTCACTTGTTTATTCCGTTGGTATTAAATATTATAGCATTATTGCCATCATTACTTTTTTATGAACTGATTTTAGGCTTGAATTTTCCAGACATTTTTGCTTTATGTATTGTTACCATTATTTATACATTACTTATTTTTTCACTGTACTTCTTTACTAATAAAAGCTTTAGAGCGTTTGTTTTAAAATATTACAAATCACACTAGGAACTTTTTATGCCCGGTTTTGTTGGTTGTTACAATAGTAAGCAAAGTTTATCTCACATATCATTTAACAAAAGAGAGAACTTAAATGAGCATGATATTGAAAATAAATTTTTAAGTATTAAGCAATTAACTGTTAATAAGTTCGATAAAGACAAGGTTTTTTTAGATAACGATTTATATACTATTGTTATTGAAGGGGTAATTTTAAACTCACTTGCTTTGCAGGATGAATTTAAAGCACAAAATTTCGCCGAAACAACTGTAAATATGTATGAAGAAAAAGGTGATGAATTTTTCACTGAATTTAGAGGTAGCTTTTCTGGTTGCCTTTTAAATAAGTCAGATAATAGTTTAATTATTTTTACCGACCACATTGGTAGTAAGCAAGTTTTTTACTCCTACTTACCTTCAGAAATGTTTCTATTTGGTTCTGAAATTGATTTCTTAATCAAGGTTTTTGAAGAAGAAAATCATTCTTATACACTAAATAAAAATTCTAGTTATGCTCTTTTAACTTACGGCTTTTTAATTGAAAATAATACTATGTTCAATGAAGTTGAAAAGTTAGTCGCTGGACATTATATAAAAATAACTGATTCAAAGGTTGAAGTTAAGCAATACCATCAAATTGATAATACTCCGAATAAAAATCAAAGTGAGGCAGAAATAATTGAAAAATTAGATATGCTTTTTAGGCAAGCGGTTACTAGGGCATTTGAAAAAGACCGTGAATATGGTTATAAGCATTTAGTAGCATTAAGCGGTGGTTTAGATTCAAGAATGACAAATTGTGTGGCACATGATTTAGGCTATGGGTCAAATATTATAAACTTTACTTTTTCAGAGTCAGATTATTTAGATGAAACAATCCCTAAAAAAATAGCAAGGGATCTTAAACATGAGTGGATTTTTAAAGCTCTAGATAACGGCTCCTTTTTAAAAAACATAGATAAAATAACTGAAATATCAGCAGGTGGAGCTTTATATTATGGGCTGGCACATGGCAAAAGTTGTTTAGATTTATTAAATAGAAATTGTTTTGGATTAGTCCACTCTGGACAATTAGGCGATGTGGTTATTGGAACTTATTTTTCTGAAAAAACACATAAAATACAATTTAATAAGAGTAGTGGAGCATATTCAACTGTTTTAAAGGGGAGGTTCAATGATCAAAGTATTCCTGAACATTACTCAAATGAAGAAATTTTCAAATTTTATACTAGAGGGTTTTCTGGTATTAATCAGGGACTGTTAATATCACAAGAGTTTAGTGAAACATATTCACCATTTTATGATTTAGAGTTTATGGAGTTTTGTTTATCTATACCAGTAGAGTTAAGGTTCGGACATAACATTTATAAAAAATGGATATTAATGAAGTACCCAGATGCCGCTAAGTATGTCTGGGAAAAAACGGGATCTAAAATATCAGAAAAAACAGTGACATTATTCGGTCGAGCACTTCCAATATCCAAAGCACCTAAAATAATAACAAATTATTTATTAAGAAAGTTAGGGGTTAGTAATTCCTCTTTGAATACAAGAAAGCATATGAATCCTTTGGACTATTGGTATAATACTAATCAGGATTTGAAAACGTATTTAGATGATTACTTTAAGATTAATATAAAGCTTTTAGCATTTGACCAAGAACTACAGGCAGACTGTATTGATTTGTATGAAAATCACACTAGCATTGAGAAAAATCAAGTGTTGACTCTGTTGGGTGTAGTTAAACGTTACTTTAAATAGTTTGTAGAAGTGTAGACCTGTTATTTGCATGTATATACCTATAGATGTAATTGACTGCACCTACGGTACACTTACTATTTAGAGGTAAATGGAAGAGAAAATTTAGGCTTTTATCGCAGGTCTACTAAGCTACACATTAATTTTTAATATCAATAATACCCTTATTAAAACTGTATATTTTGGAAGTAGCTTCCATTGTGCTTAATATTCACTCTTATTTTAGCCAGTTTTTTACAATATTGCTAAGCACGACAATGAAGGTGATATTCTTCATGCGATAGTGTTTTTATTATTAATTCCTCTTATTTTATTTAATATTATTCTACAGGATTATAATAAAGTGAAGGTAAATTCATACATGTATAATGGTCAAAATCTAGTTAAGAAAATTGATATTGGAAGAATATGTTTGCTTTAATTGAAGTTTTTATTTTAATGAATGTTCAGTTCTTAGCTGGGATAAGGTTTATAACGAAAAATCCTTACTTTAAGTTTATACCTTTAATCATATTACCATTAATTATGTTGATGAGTTTTAGGTATTTAGGTTTTGATTTAAGTAATTATCATTCAATTTATTTAGATGAAATTACGCTTAATTCCTATGAGCTAGGTCAACGAATAGGAAAGCTAGAAAAAATATATGAGCCATCAATATATTATATAAGTATATTTTCTCACTACTTAAATTGGGGCTTTAGAGGGGTTTTATTGATATATGCGACCATCACTTTTTTTCTAGTCATTAGTATTGTAAAACTATCAAAAGTTAATTTATCTATAGCACTGTCAGTATTTTTTATATTTTTTTTTACGGGTGGCGCATACGAATCTATCAGATCAATGGTTGCCTCCCTTTTTATTTTATTCGCGATATATACAAGCGCGAATAAAAAATATTTTTTAACTATTATCTTTTATCTGATGGCAGTCTTTTTTCACTTTACAGCAACTATATTTATCTTGATGTTTTTCGGTCAAAAAGTAATAAGAAGAAACAGTTTTATCATTTCATTTTCTTTTATTATTTTATTTGTTTTGCTTTTTAGCAGTATTTATGAAAAATTCATTTTGGGCTCTGCGTACGATAGTTATATTTTTGCCAAAATTTATGATGTGCTCTTTAATAAAGATGAAAAAGACAAGCTAGTTAATTTAGTGAGTTTATCTAAATCTGCGTATATTTATTTCACCCTTTTTTTCCAAGCAACAACAACCTATATTCTTCAACAAAACAGACAGTTATTTATATCGAAATACCATAAAGATGTGCTTATGTTTTTACTGATGGCAACAGGCATATTGTTAGGTTTTTCATTATTTGGTTTCACTACATTAGGAATTCGGCTGTCAGGTATTATATCATTGGGTTACATTATATTGATCCCGTTCCTATTTAAGCAGATTAATGTGAAATACTACCGAGAGTTAACAATAACTTTATTTTTATATGCAGGGCTAAATATTATGTATTTAACTATTATTTACTTAAAACCATCCGGGTTAAGGGTTGAGGGAATATATTGAAAAATAAAATAACATCATATTCAGTTCCTTACAGTAAAAACATCACTACAGGCCCTTTAGTAAGGGTTAATGGAATAAACAAAGAAATAGCTCAAATAAAGAGTTCCAACATTATTTTTGCTGACGGCTTTAATAAATTTAAACAAAGTTTGAGTGCTAAAGTAACAGATCTCTTGTATATAGAGTCATCGACCAATCGCATAAGTTTATTTGATTTAATTAGCTTGCTTATATTAAAAAGGAAATCTAAGAGAGTTGTTGTCTATATACGAGATGTCTATGTAGAGCTATTTCCCGAGGAATATAAAACATTCAGGAAAAGAGTTACTGTTTTTTTTAACCAGCTAACCATTAAATTTTATGCTTATATTGCGACGGATTTTGCCTTTCCAACGAATGAGATGGGAATAGTGTTCTTTTCGAAAAACAAACTAAAGGTTATAAATAGTTTTGAACTCCCCCCAGCTTGTGATATCGAATGTCAAAAAGCCACCCAGGATGTTGCTAATGAGAGATTAAAAGCAATAAAGATTATGTATTTGGGGGGGATTAATTATAAATACTCAGGAATAAATAACTTTATCAACTTGGTAGAATACTCGCCTAAAGAGTATCTATTTTATATTGTTACCTACGATAAAGAGATATTTAATTATCTAGATAGTTTATCAACGTCATCAAGGAAAAAAGTAACTATTCACACTTTAGATAAAGTAGGGGTAGATAAATTTATAAAAGAAAATAATATAACGTATATGTTTCACTCTAGACCCATTAATGAATATGATAATTTAACCTATCCGATTAAATTTTTTGATGCACTGACTTGGAATCTTCCACTGCTAACAGCTAAAAATGAGCCTGTAGTGAAAGTTTTAGGAGCTAACTATCCGTTATATGTAGATGTAACTAATCCGGCAGAAATCGTAAAAACAATTACTCAGAATAAACCACATTATTTTACGACATTACAACAAATAGAATCTATTGCTTTAAGTAATAGATATGACAACAGGGTAGGAACACTTATAGAGCCCTAGGGCTCTATACAATGAGTAGGGGACTAAGCTTAACAAAGTTTTTTCTTGCTATTTAAAAAATAGCCTGGTTATGCTTTAAACTGATTGTTTTGTGTTATATGTTAATAAAATTGTAAATAAGGTGTTTTTTTGAAAACTAAAATTTGCGTTGTTTCTACAAGTATAAAAAGTGGAAAAGGTGGTATAAGTACTGCCTTGGTAGGTTATCAGCAATCAAGTGTACTGAATAAAAATAGTATTGAGTACCTTTGCTCACATGATGATAAAAACAAATTTAAGTTGTTTTTATCGGTAGTGAAACATATCATATTCGATCGAAAGAAAGATGTGATGTATTGGTTTCATTGTGCTCAGTGGCTCAGTTTAACGAGAAAGTTTACTCTAGCTGTGTTGGCTAAATTGAGAGGCCATAAAATTTTCTTTCACTTTCATTCCCCTATAATTGCTGATTATTTTGAGTCAAGCTGGAAGAGGCAATTATTGAAAGTGATGTTACTGCTTTCTGATGGCATCATTGTGTTAACACCGTGGTGGGAAAAACAATTTTTAAAGTACTATCCTTTTTTAGAAAAACGTATTTTTATTGCTCCTAATCCGCTTGACTCTGAACTGTTGATAGCTGCTAATACCACTAAAGTAATAAGCAGCAGTGAACAAGTGAAAATTCTATCCATGGCTAGGTTGATAGAGGGTAAGGGTTTTCAACATGTTATAAAAGCAATGTCATATCTGCCAGCGAATTATGAGTTACATATTGCTGGTGACGGTCCTTATGAAAACGCATTGAGGAAGCTAGTGGATAAGCTTCATTTAAATGAGCGAGTTTTCTTTTTAGGTTGGGTTTCTTACGAAAAGAAAAGCTCAATATATCAGCAGGCTGATGTTTTTTGCTTACCCTCTAAGTATGATTCATTTGGCATGTGTTATATAGAGGCAATGGCATACGGGGTACCAATTGTTGCATTAAATTATCAAGCGATTCCTGACGTAGTTCCTAATGGCAAAGCTGGAATTTTATGTGATAGTAGTGAACCAGAAGAGGTAGCAAAGGCTATTTTACAATGTTGTTTACACAAAGTTGAAATGGGAGCTGTTGGCAAGCAACATGTTTTACAATATTTTAGCCCAGATAAAATATCTCGTGGGTTGTTAGGATTCTTTAACCGAATTAAGGGTGGGTCATGCAAGAGATAAAAGTTGGCAATTTACAAGTTGCCATATTTGCAGATAAAAAAGCAATTCTTAGTGAAATGTATTCTAGGCTCTCTAGTAATCTTGCTACTGCAGCAGTTGCTGTTAACCCTGAAAAAGTTCTTTCCGCGTTATCTAGTCATGACGTTGCGCACGTTTTAAATCAATGTGACATCCGCTATGCAGACGGTATTGGTGTTGTAAAAGTTTTACAACATAAAAGCGGAATGAAATTGCAGCGAATACCAGGTTGTGAGTTGTGGGAGTCTCTGATGAAGGAAGCGGGTATAAGAAACACACCTGTTTTTTTACTTGGTGCGACAGAAGATGTGTTAACAAAAACAAGACGAAAACTAGTAGCTGAATATGAAACGCCAATAGCTGGTTATCACAATGGTTTTTTTCAAGGTACAGCAGAAATGATCCAAAAAATAAAAGATAGTGGTGCACAAATTGTAACAGTTGCATTAGGGTCCCCAAAACAAGAGCTTTTTATTTTTGAGTGCAAGAAAGCAGGAATAAAGGCCATTTTTATGGGTGTTGGCGGAACTTACGATGTCTATACCGGTAATGTTAAAAGAGCACCGAAAATGTTCTGTAAATTTGGTCTTGAATGGTTTTACCGACTTTGTAATCAACCAAGTAGAATTATCAGGCAGCTAAAACTGTTGAGTTTTGTTTGGCTGGCAGTAACGAATAAACTTTAAATAGTTGAATATGAAAATCGAAATTATCTAATATGAGTTATAAGGGACATCCCTCAATTGGATGATACAATCCAGAAAATAGCAAGTGCGCGTAAAAGTTAGCTTTATTTTTATTGTGTTTTATTTGCTTTTTTGTGTCGTTACGAGAAACTTAGAGTCAATGATTTTATCACCGTAAGCAATGATTAGTGGTTACAGTAATCCTGTTATATTCTTTTTTATTATTGAGTTTTACGCTTATTCAACTATGAGTAATCGTTATTATTTAGTTCTTAAGGTTGATAATGTTACCACCCTTTCGTGGCGTGATGATGAAGTATCCTGTGTTGGGGACAATTGTTTAAAAGCAATGTTTTAGTTGAACGCTGGTTCAATGCCCCAAAACAACCCAAGCTGAAGTTAATAAACGACATGAGTATTTTTGCTATTTGATATTATTCACGCGTCAATCATAATTGTGGGTGAGCAGTCTGAGTTTTTTCATTCTCGGGTGATTACTGACTTGGCCGAGTTTAAAGAAATATCGGATGTCATTGTTTTAAACCGTATGTGCGATAATTTAGTCGATGTAATTGATAAAGTTTATACTCGTGACCTTTTTGGAAATGATTAATAGCAATAGTATTAATATATAAATAATAAATGGAAGTAAAGTTTTGAACAACAAAATAACAAAAGCAGTAATCCCAGTAGCAGGTCTTGGTACTCGTATGCTACCCGCCACAAAAGCCATCCCCAAAGAAATGTTGCCAATAGTCGACAAACCTATGATCCAATATATTATTGATGAGTGTGTGGCTGCGGGAATTAAAGAAATAGTCTTAGTAACTCATTCGTCTAAAAATGCCATTGAAAATCATTTTGATAAATCGTTTGAGTTGGAAACCACCTTAGAGAATCGTGTAAAGCGTCAACTTTTATCAGAAATACAGGCAATTTGCCCTAAAGGCGTAACTATTATGCATGTGCGCCAAGGTGAAGCTAAAGGTTTAGGTCATGCGGTGTTAAAAGCACGTCCTATTATTGGCGATTCGCCTTTTGTGGTGGTTTTACCTGATGTTATTTTAGATGATGCCACAGCGGATTTAAAAACTGAAAATTTAGCCGCTATGTTAAAGCGTTATAACGAAGTAGGGCATAGTCAAATTATGGTTGAGCCTGTTCCTATGGACATGGTTAGTAATTATGGTGTGGCTGATTGTGAAGGGCACAAGCTTGCTGCCGGTGAATCTAAAGCTATGACTGCAGTGGTTGAAAAACCCCCTATGGATGAAGCACCGTCGAATTTAGCTGTGGTTGGTCGTTATGTGCTATCAGAGAAAATTTGGGACATGCTCGAATTTACACCGCCTGGTGCCGGTGATGAAATTCAATTGACCGATGCTATTGCCAGTTTAATGAAAATTGAAACCGTTGAAGCGTTTCATATGACGGGTAAGTCTCACGATTGCGGCTCTAAACTCGGTTATATGAAAGCTAATGTAGAGTACGCTTTACGTCATCCAGAGTTGGGTGATGATTTTAAAGTTTTTTTGCAAGAAATTATTAAAGCTTAGTGTATCTGTGTTCAGGGGCTTTGGCAGGTTTAAGTCACTTCTTCTGTGTAGCGTTTAGCGCCTCGGTGTTCTCGGTGTTCTCGGTGGTAGCGATTTAATATTTATAGTTACTTCCCTGATTGTCTTTTTTCTTGTCTAGATCATTTAGTATATAATCATCACAGTTCTCGTCATCTTTTATAAGAATCTATATGGTCATTGATCTTAATACTCAGCTTATTACTGCCCTTAAACAGTATTTTCCTGATATAAAACTGTTATATTTATTTGGTTCTCATGTGAGTAATCAAGCTCACAAAAACAGTGATATTGATTTAGCTGTGTTGTTAGCAAATAAGATCTCTACGGTAACTCGTTGGGAAATACAGCAAGAATTAGCGGTAGAATTTAATGTCGATGTCGATTTAATTGATTTATTATCCGCTTCGACAGTGATGCAAAATGAAATTGTTAATAAAGGCAATTGTTTGTATGATGCTAAGGATTATAAGGGCGAATTTGAAATGCAAGTAATGTCTATGTATCAGCATTTAAATGAAGAACGGTCATCGTTATTAACGGCATTTAAAGGAGAATGATATGGATGATGTTTTAGTAAATAAATTATCGACGATTACTCGTTGCTTAAAGCGTATTCGTGAAGTTTATGCGGAAGCAGGGGATAACTTCTCTCATGATTATACCCGGCAGGACTCTGTTATTTTAAATTTGCAACGTGCTTGTGAAGCTTCTATTGATATTGCTAATTATTTGAATAAAAATAAGCAATTGGCAATACCGCAAAGTAGTCGTGATAGCTTTCAAATTCTGACTTCTGCAGGACTTATTTCATCATCTGTGGCGACTAATTTAAAGAAGATGATTGGACTAGGTAATATAGCGGTTCATGACTATAAAGAGTTAAATATGGATATTGTAGAAGCGGTAATTAACCATCACCTGGTCGACTTTGAATTATTTATTAGTGAAATTAAGAAAGAGCTTTAAGTAATGTTTCACCACAGAGAAGAGGTTAAATCTGAAATAACAAGTAAAAATAAGCATGTTTTTCATAACTTTATGTTCTTTACTAGTTCAAGTTATTTCCTCTGTGTAGGGCGTAGCACCTCGGTGTTCTCGGTGGTTGTGATTTAATGTTTTTAGTAACTTTAAGCAAATTTACCACAGAGGTCACAGGGGCTTCGCTACACCGAGAAGACACAAGAGCTTAAGTGGCGATTGCTGACAATATGCTCAGGATAATTACTCCTACATTCTCTAATAAGGTACTTCCTGTACCGTCTGCATTGTTTCATAAGTAGCATCCATGCCACGTCCGACTAGAGACTTCGGGAATGACAATTTTTACTTTGGGCACATTATTTCTCTGCTAGCTACCATTCCAACTCCTTTATGGCTGAAATGGCCTAATCTTTGTTATATCTTGTTTCATGACAAACTCATTAAAACACTCTGCTAGCCTAGCTGTTTGTTCTAATACCTTTAACCAGTACTTAATTCTGGTTGAACTATCAAGCTCGGTAAAGTCAGTTCTATCGGGGATTTTTTTAAAAGGCAGTGATTGTATAAATTTCGCTGATGGGGCTAGCAGTACGGTATTTTCATAACTGCTGGTGAGTACTTGGCGAGTTGAATTGTTATCAAACCATCCCGCTTTTGGTGCTGAGCAAAAGTGCGGATACAGGGTTAAACCGTCATTTTTCCCAGTACTTACAACTTCTTGACTGTCTTTATCGACCTTGTAATTATCGGAACTATGCCCTTGACCACCATTGCTCAAGGAAAAGTCAAAATGATAATCAATAATGCCACCATCTCGGTAGGTGCCTTTAGCTGAGCCAGCAATATGTTTGATGCCCGACATCACCATTGGGATTGAACCGGAAGCGAGTAGGGCACTTTTAATATTATCGCGGGTTAAGTTTTGATAAACATTGCTGAAATTATAGGGGTCATTTATTGTTAAGGTGCTGCTTGGCTGTTTGAATATATATCGTTGGTATTGCTTGTTAAGTAACCTTCTAGCCATTTTATTTAGCAAGATACTTTTAATTAATCCAGCACCTTGCAACAGCTTATTATCAAAAGCGGTTAAGCCATGGCATTTAGACACTAAAAAGTGAGCTTTAAATACTTTATTGTTGATAACCTCAACGGCGCCATTAGTCGAAAATATCTGGTCAACTATATCTACCGCTGTACTTGCTATTTCCTCGGCACTCGGTTTTTTTGAATAAACAGTATGGGCATAATTATGTGCTAACCGCTCTATGGCTTGTACCGGGTTATTTTGTGTTAGACATGCCGCGCGAAAGGCACCGGCACTAGAGCCGATTAAATTTAGCTCTGAACTGCGGCCTTTGAAAAACTCACCAAAAAGGTATTTATCTAAACCAAACAGGGTAAACCATTTAGGGCCACCACTAGCGCCAAGGAAATTAGTGAAAAGTTCTTGTTTAAAGCCTTGCTCTTGTATGGTCTTTAAGGCGTTTTTTCCAGCGTATATCTCTAGCATTGCTGCAATAATCTCATGTTTGGTAAATTATCTAACACCTTAGCTTAACCGGTAGTCGGACGCGCCATGGGCATTAAACAGGGTTTGATAAAGGCGAGTGGCGTAATCATCGGTCATGCCGGCAATATAATCAGCAATGACTCGCTGTGGGTTTTGCTTGTTATCAAAGGCTAGTTGCCAGCGCTTAGCGCTATTAGTCGGTAATAAACGTATAGGGTCTGATGATAGCGCTTGAAAAAGCTCCATCACTATTTGTTGACCTCTATATTCTAGGCGTTGCAAGCTAGTTAATTTGATGACATAAAAGTAAACAAAATCTTTAAATATGTTCAGTGCTTGTGCTGTCGATGCTGGTAAGGTGGCATTATAGCGTAGTAGCGGCTCAGCAAAGTTTAACTCATCTTGCTCATTTAAATCACTTAGCTTTATCGCGGTAATCAAATAATTGACTAAACCGCCAATGGCATCTTTTTGTAGGTGATGATGATCACTAAAAAGCTTATCCGTTAGGGTCTTGCTATATTCTTGTAGCCAAGGGTCGTCAATTTGTTGCAGCTTGGCTATTACTTCTCGGTCAAAATCAGTGCGATTGACTATGTTGGTTACTATGGCATCTTCGAGATCATGAATACCGTAAGCAATATCATCGGCTAGCTCCATAATGGAGCAATCTAGGGATTTGAAACGGGTTTTATTATGTTGGTTATTAGCGGGCATGTTTTCACCTTGACTGCTCATACTTTGGAATAAGGTACGATCTGCGCTTGATAGTGGCTCAAGTACCCAGTCAATAATATCTTGATCGTCGCTATATAAACCCTTGGCAGGGTGCCAGTCATCGGCTTTGAGTTGTCGAAAACTTTCAACACACTCTGGCTTGGTTTTTCTGCTCAGGCTATTTATTAACTGTGGGTATTTCATTAAACCAAGTAGTGTTCTTCTGGTTAAATTCATACCAAAGTGTTCACTAAAGGTTTCTAAGCGCGCCACTATGCGCAGAGTTTGGCCGTTACCCTCAAAACCACCATGATCACGCATCATATAATTTAACGCGGTTTCACCACCGTGGCCGAAAGGCGGGTGGCCAATATCATGGGCTAAGCAAATTGTTTCTATTAAACTATCACTTTTAGGGAAATGTGCTGCGCATAGCTCTGGGTATTTGCCGCGTAACTGCGCCGTTATGCCCGAGCCAATTTGCGCGGCTTCTAATGAATGGGTTAAGCGCGTGCGATAAAAATCACTTTTTCCGCTACCCATTACTTGGGTTTTTGCTTGCAAACGACGAAAAGAGGCAGAATGTAATATTCTGGCTCTGTCACGCTGAAAAGGGTCACGGTGATCTTGTTGTCTGTTGGTAACTTTTGTCAGACGTCTTGCTAACCAAACATCATTCATAGCGTTCCTTAGTAAAACTGGGCGAAGTTATGTAAGTGAATTAACCGATTAAAGGTAACTTAACTACTTGAAGTTACTATAACTTACATCATTTCCTTTGGCATTATTTAGTTTTGTAAAAGTGGCTAAGTATCATGGGAACTGGTATATACATGTGCTTTTTTCTGGAAAGAAAATAGATTGCCGACAAAACACTTCGGGAATGACAGCAGAAATTTCAGGTTACTTAAAAGGTGTTAACTATCAATAAAGCTAACAAAAATAGCATAGGAGGCTCCTCAAGGTCTTGGTCATCATTCCCGAATTTCTAGTCGGGAATCACACAAACGCTACCTTTATTTCTCTGTGTAGCCGAGACTCGGTGTCCTCTGTGGTTGCATTTTATTGTTAGACATTAGCAATAAATATGGCACGTTTGGGCGCCGGGTAGCCCTCAATAGTTTTACTGCTATCATTAGGGTCAAGAAAGTCTTGTAGCGATTCAGTATCTATCCACTGGGTTTTTCTTTGTTCATCTAAGGCCGTGACATCCGTATTTACCACACGAACATTGTTAAAGCCACAACGCTCTAACCAGGCACACATGGCTTGTTCACTGGGTAAAAACCACACGTTGCGCATTTTTGCATAACGCTCACCTGGCACTAATACCGTGTTTTTATCGCCATCAACAATGAGAGTTTCTAACACTAATTCACCGCCTTTAACCAGTTGTGCTTTTAATTGGTAGAGGAAATCAATTGGCGATCTACGATGATATAAGACACCCATAGCAAAAACGGTATCAAAAGCCTTTAACTCGGGTAGTTGCTCAACACCTAAAGGTAATAAATGTACCTGATCATCATTGATAAAGTGTTTTATCGCATTGAATTGCATTAAAAAAAGCTGCGTAGGGTCAATGCCGACGACAAATTTCGCGCCAGCGCCGCGCATCCGCCATAGGTGATAGCCACTACCGCAACCTATGTCTAATACATACTTACCTGATAAATCGCTGATATGCTGCGCCAATCGCTGCCATTTAAAGTCGCTGCGCCATTCGGTATCTATATGTAAACCATGAATATGGTAGGGACCTTTGCGCCACGGTTTAAATTTTTTCATTAAGTTTTCAAGGCGTTTAAATTCGCCGTTATTTAAGTCACCTAGCTCACCAACCTTGACACTATTTATTAGCTCAATGGCTGAATTACCGTCAACACTGGGCAAGGCGTCTAATGTTTTTTGCCAATGTTTGTAATCACCGTGTAAATTATTTTCATGCCAATGCGTTAATTGTCCAGGTAAGGTATTTAACCAATGGCTTAAACGGTTAGAGGCGATTTGTTGGTAAAAGTGGTTGAACTGTTTCATAGGATTCTAATTAGTATTTTGAAAGTGGCGTATTTGCTTATTTGATGGCAGCTATTTAATTGCGATAAGCGAGGTGAAGTTAAAACATTGAAACCATAAGGAACTATGACTAAAACCAGCTTGAGCTAAACGCTGTTTATGCACATCAAGTGAGTCGGTCAACATGACTTTTTCTAAAGCACTTCGTTTTTGGGCAACTTCTAATTCACTGTAGCCATTATCTCGTTTGAAGTTATGGTGTAGCTCAATTAACACTTTATCAATGGCTGGGTCTTCCGCGCTGATTTTTTCTGAAAGCACCAATAAGCCGCCAGGTTTTAAACCTTGAGCAATTTTACTCAGTAATGCTTGGCGCTGTGATTTTTCTATAAATTGTAAAGTAAAATTTAACACCACCATGGACGCATTTTCTATCACCATATCTTGAATATTCCCTTCAATAATAGTAACGGGAGTATTGCCTTTAAAAGCATTAATATGCATTTTACAGCGCTTGACCATGTCGCTAGAATTATCGACACCAATGATTTTGCAGCCTTTAGCGGTAATTGCTTTGCGCATCGCTAAGCTAGCCGCCCCTAAAGAACAACCGAGATCATAAATATTACTGTTTTCTTGGACAAACTGTTGGCTAAGTCGGCCTATAGTGTCAATAATAGTGTTATAGCCTGGCACAGAACGAGAAATCATGTCGGGGAAAACTTCAACGACTTGAGCATCAAAGGTAAAGTTTTTAACTTGCTTATGCGCTTGTGAATAAATTAAATCGGTATCAGAGTTATGCATTAGCTTTGCTATATTCTCTATTATGTTAAGGTTAGTAGTTATACTCGTTAGCAGTCAACGTACTCTGCAACAGGTATCTTGATGACTAGCGGGTAAATAAAGCCTTATTTTAACCGATCTTGTTAGCAACGCTATATTTATAGGGTGTTTTTTTGAATTTTTTTTACCAACAGACCAGGCATTTCATTGTTGTGGTCTTTTTATTAAGCTTTGTTAGCCTAAGTACCTTGGCAGCAAAGCCTGTTATTGCGCTTGAAAAAGAGTTAACTCCGGTGACTTTGTCGATTAAGCAACCGTTAACGATTGCCATTAATGAAACTTCTTTCCCCTATCATGCTATTGATGAACAAGGCAATGTCATTGGTTTGATGGCTGATATGTGGCGTTTATGGGCAAAAAAACAACACGTTGATATCCAGTTTGTTGTGCTGCCATGGCTGGAAACACTAAGCCAAGTCGCTAAAGGCAGTGTCGATATTCATGGCGGTTTAAGTATTATCGATTCACGTCGTGATACTCTTGATTTTTCAGCCTCACTTTTTCATGTTTATAGCCATCTTTATGTGCATCAGCAACTTAATAGCGTTGATAGCCTTGCCGATTTAAAGCCCTATAGTATTGGTGTCGTTACCGGCTCGGCGCATATTGAAAAATTGCAAAAATTCCATCCTGATTTAGCCTTGAAAAGCTATGATAATCGTCATGACTTATACCGAGCGGCTTTAAATAACGAGATTTTAGTTTTTACCGGTTTAGAGAAGCTAGCAGATGATTTTCCTGATTATGAACGTTTACGGCAACGCTTTCCTGTGCATAAAGTTTTACGCTATCAACAAGGAGATTACGGTGTTGCAGTCGCTAAAAATAACGCTAGTTTACTTAGTTTTATCGAACAAGGTTTTGCAAAGATATCCAGAAAAGAAAGCGCCGCCATTGAGCGTAAATGGCTAGGCTTAGATAAACAAAAGGATAGCTTACTGGTTGTCTTTTCATCACATTACCCACCTTACATGGGGGTTAGTCCGTCGGGAGAGCCGCAAGGGTTACTGATAGATGTGTGGCGTTTATGGTCTAAAAGTGTCGGCATAAATGTTGAATTTGTCGCCCGTGATATGGTCGAGGGGGTAGACCTTATTGCTGAGCAAAAAGCGGATATACTTTTAGTCTATCCCGATCATATGAAGGCACCGGAAAATACTTTATTTGCCAAACCCATATATTTATCAAATGTTCAAGTATTTGTTAATCATGCCCTTAAAAATAGTGAGGGTAAAAAGATACATTCCCTCGAACAATTTTCTAAAAATTTTAGTCAAGGTATTATTGGTATTTGGCAAGATGCTAGTTTTAAAGAACAATTTATTGCCCAATACCCGCAGATAAATATCCGCTACTTTAGTAGTCTCAGTACTATGCTAAATGCCGCTGATCAGGGTGAAATATCTGCCATTGTCGGCTTAGTTGATATAATTAATGCCAAGTTAGTGCAAAGTAATTTGCAAGCGCTGTTCTATCGCCTAGACAGTCCTGTTATCACCTTGAATTTATCGCCGCTTATCCATCAGCAAAATACCAAGTTAATGCAAATCATTAATAAAGGCTTCAACGAATTAGATATTAATAGCCTTATTCAAATTGAAGCAAGGTGGTTGAACGGTAATACGGGTGAATATTATTATAAAAAGCAAGCACAAAAAATCAGTTTGCATGATGATGAATTAGCCTTTTTAGCGTCCCGTGGAAAAATCAACTTAGGTATTATTAAGCAGCTCTCGCCTATTGAGTTTATTGATGAACTGGGAGATTTTGCCGGTATTAACCGTGATATTATTAATTTAATTAGCGATAGAACCAGTATTGAGTTTAACTATGTGGCTTTTGATAGCTGGCAGCAGTTATATAAGGCATTATTAGCCAATGAAATAGATATGCTCGGCAGTATCACGCCAATCCCAGAGCGTGAAAAAGTTCTGCTCTTTACTGATAGCTATTGGCAAATGCCATGGGTAATGGTACACCCGCAATATTATGGCCGTAAAAACAAGCTTGAAGATTTTTATGGCAAACAAGTTGCGATTGTCAAAGGCTATTACATAATCGCTAATTTAAGAAAAAAACACCCCTTAATCACTTTTAAATTAGTGGATCATCGAGAGCAAGCCCTAGTTGCACTACAACAAGAGCGTATTGATGGTTTCATCACAACTATGGCTTCGGCGACACACTTACTAAAGCAAGAAAATATAGTTACCTTGATGATATCTATGATGGAAGACGTTAGCTTAGATACCAGTCATTTTGCTATCAGCAAACAGTTACCGTTATTGAACGACATTATTAATAAAGGTTTACGGTCGATTACTGAGAAAGAAAAACAAATTATTTATGATAACTGGTTTACGTTAGCGATAAAAACCGGTCTTGATAAAAATGTGGTCTTACAAGTAGGCGCACAAATTGGCGTAATTATTTTGTTGGTGCTTGGTGTTATTGTGATGTGGAATAGACGCTTACAAGTTGAAATTAAACATCGTGAGCAGCTTGAGAAAATAATGAAGCATATGGCAACCCATGATGAGTTAACGGGTCTTGCTAATCGAGTGTTATTAAAAGATAGGTTAAGCACGGCTATAGCGTTTCATCAACGTCAGTCGTTGAAAATGGCGGTGCTCTTTATCGACCTAGATGGCTTTAAAAATATTAATGATACTCATGGCCATGATGTCGGAGATGAACTATTGCAACAAGTTGCCCTGCGTTTGCAAGGATGTGTGAGAAGTTCCGATACCGTAGTGCGCTTTGGTGGTGATGAATTTGTCTTGTTACTCACTGGTTTGCATAGCCCCAATGAAGCCGCTTATGTTGCTGAAAAAGTATTAAGGTTGATGCAAAAAGAGTTTGAACTATCAAAGACCGAGGCATTTATCGGCTGTAGCATAGGCATTGCCATGTATCCCGCTGATGGTGATAACGATACCGAGCTACTGAAAATTGCTGATACCATGATGTACAAGGTAAAAGCGGCCGGTAAAAATCACTATATTTTTAATTAGATAGATAATTAATTATCGACCTTTCTTAGTCAGAGTTCATTTTTAGTTAATGGGTATTCGACTGGACACTTCGACCATGACGAGTTCACCTTTTAAATATTTATTCATTCATTCATTTATTTCATTGATACTCGAATCTCAAATCCACCTCTACCGTTATTCCCGACGTGTTTAGTCGGGAATCCATAAATTTTAACGATAAAATACGCTTGTTGTGCCTTTAATTAGCGCTTCTGCTTGTTCTAGGTGACATTAACAATCTTTGCTTTATAATATGCCAAAAATTATCCTGACAATCGCTAGTTAGTGCTTGTTAATAAATTTAATAGAATTGGTATAGGGCAAAATACATGCGCAGTATTTATTGTGGTGAAGTAAACGAGTCTCACATCGGGCAAGAAATAACTTTATGTGGTTGGGTTAACAAACGTCGTGATTTAGGCGCGGTGATCTTTATAGATTTACGTGACCGTGAAGGCTTAGTGCAAGTTGTTTATGATCCTGATTTACCTGAAGTAATCAAAAAAGCCAATACTTTACGCAATGAATTTTGTGTACAAATTAAAGGTAAAGTTCGCGCGCGTCCTGACGGTCAAGTGAATAAAGACATGAAAACTGGTGCTATCGAAGTATTGGGTTTAGAGCTGACTATTTTGAATAAGTCTGCGCCATTGCCATTAGATGCCAATCAAGTTAACTCAGAAGAGTTACGATTGAAGTATCGTTATCTTGATTTACGTCGTGTTGAAATGACTGAGCGTTTACGTTTTCGTGCAAAAGTCACCTCAGCAGTACGCAGTTCATTAGAAGCCGAAGGCTTTTTAGATATTGAAACGCCAATTTTAACTGCCGCAACCCCTGAAGGGGCTAGAGACTACTTAGTACCAAGTCGGACTCATAAAGGTCAGTTTTTTGCGCTGCCGCAATCGCCACAATTATTTAAACAATTGTTGATGATGTCAGGTATGGAACGCTATTATCAAATCGTTAAATGTTTCCGTGATGAAGATTTACGTGCTGATAGACAACCAGAATTCACTCAAATAGATATTGAAACCTCATTTATGAGTAGTGATCAGGTAATGGCTATTGCCGAAACTTTGATCCGTGATTTGTTTAAAACCATGTTAGATGTTGATTTAGGTGAGTTCCCACGTATGTCTTACCATGAAGCAATGACTCGCTTTGGTAGTGATAAACCTGACTTACGTAACCCATTAGAGCTAATCGATGTTGCTGATATTTTAAAAGATGTTGAATTTAAAGTATTCTCAGGACCGGCTAACGATGAAAAAGGACGTGTGGCGGTTATTTGTTTACCACAAGGCGCAGCTAAGTTCTCACGTAAGGGCCTTGACGATTTAACTAAATTTGTTGGCATTTACGGCGCAAAAGGTATGCCTTGGTTAAAAGTTAAAGATATTGATGCTGCCCTTGCCACGGGTGTTGACGGTTTACAATCACCGATTTTAAAATTCTTATCCAGTGATGTAGCCATCGCCCTATTAAAACGTGTTAACGCAAAAACAGGCGATATCATCTTCTTCGGTGCTGATAAGTATAATGTTGTTACGGAATCTTTAGGTGCACTTCGCCTTAAACTGGGTGAAGAGCTGGATTTACTGCAAGGTGAGTGGAAACCGCTATGGGTTGTTGACTTCCCCATGTTTGAAGAAGTAGATGGCCATATGCATGCTATTCACCATCCGTTTACCGCACCCACTAATTTAACGCCAGAGCAGTTAGCAGCAAACCCCATTGACGCGATATCTGATGCCTATGACATGGTATTAAATGGCTGTGAACTTGGCGGTGGCTCGGTACGTATTCATAAGCAAGATATGCAAGCAGCGGTGTTTAGAATTTTAGGTATCAGTGATGAAGAAGCCCAAGAAAAATTCGGTTTCTTACTTGAAGCACTACAATACGGTGCGCCGCCACATGCTGGTTTAGCGTTTGGACTAGACCGCTTAGTGATGTTAATGACAGGTGCCAGTTCAATCCGTGAGGTAATGGCTTTCCCTAAAACCACGACCGCAGCTTGTCCATTAACCAATGCACCAGGTAAAGCAAATCCAGAGCAACTAAAAGAGCTGGGTATACAAATTCTAAATGAGAAGAACAACACAGTAGATGACTAATTAATTAGCTACTTACCTGATAAAAACTGGATCCTCGATTAATACACCACGAGGATGACGATTAAAGGGTTAGTAGTTACGAAAAAAGCGTATTGAGGGTTTTCCGTCAATACGCTTTTTTTATACACGCAGTTTGTTTACACACTTTATTACCAAACAGAGCAATAAATTAGTCTGCTTGGTATAAGACCAATTTCATTAAATTACATGCCTATGCACTTGGCTAAGGATCGTCATCCCCGTGGTGTTTTAATCGGGGATCCAGTGCATAAAGAGCAATGGATCTTCGATCAGAGACTTCGAAGATGACGTTTACAAAGAGTTCCTGCGTAAACTACATAGGCATGTTAAATTATTGCTTACTTGTGTTGGTTAAAATAGGTCATGTCAGCGTTGCTCTCAATCCCAATAGCCTGCTATTGTTCAATCGAGCGCCTTGCCCTGATATATTTTCCCTATGCACAACAAGAGCACAAACTTAATGAAACAGGTATAACTGATTTTAAGGTATTGAATGAAAATTATTTTAGGCATTGATCCCGGTTCACGTTTTACCGGCTATGGCGTTATCAAACAAGAAAATCGACAGTTAACTTATCTGGGCAGTGGCTGCATTAAGGCGCTCAGCCAGGGCGATGAGTTAGCTTCACGGCTACAAACTATATTTGCCGGTATCTCTGAGATAATTATTCAATTTAAACCAGACATGTTTGCCATTGAACAAGTTTTTATGGGGGTAAACCCAGGTGGCGCGCTGAAACTTGGCCAAGCACGGGGTGCCGCCATCGTTGCCGCAACCAATACCGGTTTAACCATTAGTGAATATTCAGCCAGGCAAATTAAACAAGCGGTAGTAGGTACGGGTGCAGCAGATAAAAGTCAAGTACAGCATATGGTAAAAACTCTGTTAAAGCTGCCAGGTACGCCACAAGCCGATGCGGCTGATGCCTTAGCGGTGGCTATATGTCATGCTCATACTCATACCACTATTGCCAGATTAGCTGGCCAAGCCAGTAAAACAGTGAGAGGACGTTTACGCTAAATGATTTTATAAGAGTTTTGCCAAATAAGGCCAAGGCGTTTTATCACTTAGCGAATGCTTTACTGTATAAATATATAGTGGTATTATTTATTTCCTTAATAATAGTCCTTGGTACTTGTTGTGATTGGTCGTTTACGTGGCACGCTTGTCGAAAAAAACTCCCCTGAAATATTAATTGAATGTGCTGGTGTCGGTTATGAAGTCACCATGCCAATGACCAGTATTTATGCCTTACCTGAACTTGAGCAACCAGCGACTATCTATACTCATTTTGTTGTTCGTGAAGATGCGCAATTACTGTATGGTTTTACCAATAAGGTTGAGCGAAAATTATTTCGTTTATTGATAAAAGTTAATGGTGTTGGCCCAAAATTGGCG
Organism: Colwellia sp. MT41; assembly: GCF_001444365.1. Classification (NCBI taxonomy): domain Bacteria; kingdom Pseudomonadati; phylum Pseudomonadota; class Gammaproteobacteria; order Alteromonadales; family Colwelliaceae; genus Colwellia; species Colwellia sp. MT41. The sequence goes on along the minus strand of NZ_CP013145.1, from coordinate 2,471,657 downwards.
CTTGCGGTATTGTCTAACATGTCTGCGGATCAATTTGTGGCTTGTGTTCGTCACGATGATATTGCCGCCATTGTAAAAATCCCCGGTGTCGGTAAAAAAACAGCAGAACGTTTACTCATTGAAATGCGTGACCGTCTAAAAGATTGGCAGGCACAACAACCGGTGCAATTAGTTAGTAAGGATGGTGTTATACCCGAGCAGTTATCCGCTGATCTTAGCCAAGAGACTACCTTTATTAGCGATAATAAAACGGATGCTATTAATGCCTTGTTATCGCTTGGTTATAAACAAGTACAAGCGGATAAAGCGGTTAAATCAGTATATAATCGCGGCATGTCTAGTGAAGATATTATTCGCGATGCGTTAAAGTCAATGGTGTAATGTCTACCCATGATGTCTCAGTTAGTCGGGAATCCATGTGTACTTTCTAGCAAGGACTAGCAGCATGATTTACTCGGCAGATTGATAATCTTTTAGCTTTAGCGCATTTTAATGATGCGCTAATACACTTTAGAACTTAGGTAATTTATGATAGAAGCAGATCGCTTAATTGAACCCATTGCATCGGTAGAAGATGAAAGGGTTGATCGCGCTATTCGCCCTAAAATGCTAAAAGACTATACCGGTCAACAGCATATCAAAGCACAAATGGAAATCTTTATTCCGGCCGCTAAAAATCGTGGTGAGCCCTTAGACCATTTGCTTATTTTTGGCCCGCCGGGTTTAGGTAAAACCACCTTAGCCAATATCGTTGCCAATGAAATGGGCGTGAATATACGTACTACCTCAGGACCTGTGTTAGAAAAAGCCGGAGATTTAGCCGCGCTATTAACTAACCTAGAAGAAAATGACATTCTATTTATTGATGAAATTCACCGGTTAAGCCCTGTGGTTGAAGAAATACTGTATCCAGCGATGGAAGACTACCAATTAGATATTATGATTGGTGAAGGGCCAGCTGCTCGCTCAATTAAATTAGATTTACCGGCATTTACCCTGATAGGTGCGACAACTAGGGCAGGGGCATTAACCTCACCATTACGTGATCGATTTGGTATTGTCCAGCGACTAGAGTTTTATAATGTTACCGACTTAGCAACTATTGTTCGGCGTTCGGCACACTTTTTGAATTTAACCATAGACGAGCAAGGGGCATTTGAAGTGGCGCGCCGCTCGCGTGGCACACCGCGTATTGCTAACCGTTTATTACGCCGAGTACGTGATTATGCCGATGTCAAATCTCACGGTATAGTTAACCAAGACGTTGCGGCGGCGGCCTTAGATATGCTCGAAGTTGACAGTGAAGGCTTTGATATCATGGATAGAAAGCTACTACACGCTATTATTGATAAGTTTATGGGTGGGCCGGTTGGTTTAGATAATGTAGCGGCTGCCATTGGTGAAGAGCGGGAAACCATTGAAGATGTGATCGAGCCTTTTTTAATTCAGCAAGGTTTTTTACAGCGCACACCACGCGGGCGTATTGTTACTGATAGAGCCTATCAACACTTTGGCCTTATCAAAGAGCCAGTTGAGTAGCGCTGTTTTTATCTATAAAATATCATGCCTAAAAATGCCAGATTACTCTCTATAAAGTAATGCTGGCATTTTTGTATTTATAGCGATGATAACTTAACGGTGCGGACGACTTTTCCACGCTTTAATAGTTTGGTAACGCCACAAGGCTTGAATACCGAAATAACCTAAAATAGAAAAAGTAACGGCAAGGACACCACAGCCAACTAAAAAGGCTGGCCCTATGGTTGATAAACTATCAATAACCCATTGCCAATTTGCTTGAAAAGCAAACGCCTGCTCAGGCTCGGCTAATACCCAAGTACCCACTAAGTAACAAGCATAAAAAATAAATGGCATGGTGAGAGGATTTGTCAGCCATACTAAAGTGATGGCTAAGGGCAAGTTCGCATGAACAACAATGGCAGCACCTGCTGCTAATACCATTTGAAAAGGTACTGGGATAAAAGCAAAAAATAAACCTACAGCAAAGGCTTTGGCTACCGAATGACGATTTAAATGCCAAAGGTTAGCATTGTGCAGTAAGTTGCCAAAAATCTTTAGGTATTTGTTATCTTTGATCGTTTGATGATCTGGCATCATACGTTTAATGGTTTTTTTTGGCATATACGTCAATAGGTCCCTGACTAGAAAGTAGTGTGGTAAATAATGTATTTACTCTGTTTAGTTAATCTATTCTATTCACTACACTTCTTAACAGCTAAGTATAGCAAGCGCGAATGTCAGCAAGGTGTTAGCACCAGAATTTAACCGCAAAACATAAAAGGATTTTTATCACTATGGATTGGTGGTTACTGACATTTTTTCTTGGTGCTATATTGTCCCTATTTTTGCCGGAAGTGCCAGCGATTTTTCAGCTATTTTTACTTCTTTGTCTCGCTATTGGCTTTTATTGCCATAAAAGATTACGTTCTAGCTCTGGGATATGGTTTGGTGCTTGCTGGCTCTTGGGACAAGCTTACCTCTATCATCATCAGTTACCAAGCGATTTGATTGAGAAAATGCAAAAAAAACAGTTATTTGTTGTTGCGGGTCAAGTACTTACTTTACAGGTTAATAGCACTGAAAAGCTCAACGAAACGATAGCAGCAACGTCAACTCAACCAATAACTGCTTTGACTACGCGCTTTAATTTTCGTATCAGTAAAATAAATCAACTGCAGCTTAGCGAGCCCTTTATTATCCGGCTAAGTTGGCAGAATGCGACTATAGCTGTCGCTCAAGGGCAAAGGCTTATGCTTAACGTTAAGCTCAAGCCTGCCCATGGTTTAGCCAATATCGGCACATTTAATTACTTAAGCTGGCTTAAGGCTAACAAGATTGTTGCCACAGGTTATGTCGTTAATCCGAGAAAAAGTAGCAAACACGGCATAAAACGTTTTAACCAGGGAAGTAAAAATCAGTTACTTGTAGCCGATGTCACTATCCGGCAACAGCTATTTCAGCAATATCAAAGCCTAACACCAACACATCAACTTACCCCTATTTTATTGGCATTAGCTTTTGGTGAACGCAGTTTACTCAACCCCGAACATTGGCAGGTGCTACAAGCGACGGGTACCAGTCACCTTATTGCTATTTCTGGTTTACATATTGGCTTACTCGCGGGTAGCACCTTTTTTCTAGTGATGCTTTTTTTTAACTATCTGCCTTTGCAAAATTCTCGTTGGCAAGGGCTAAATATTCGTTATTTTGCCATTGCCATGAGTATCTTGTTGGCGACTATATATGCCTATTTGGCGGGTTTTTCCTTGCCAACACAACGTGCTTTGATCATGTTAAACCTGTACTGGTTTAGTCGTTTAGTTGCGATAAAGTTATCGGCGAAACGGCTAATGTTAGTAACAGTCTTTGTTTTATTGATTGTCAGCCCCTTTAGTTTATTCACAGCCAGCTTCTGGTTATCTTTTTATGCGGTGGCTATTATTTTTGTTTCGCTATGGCGATTTAAATCTTGGCTAACTAAAGGCTCACCACTGTGGCGCTTTTTTAAAGGGCTCTTTGTTATTCAACTAGCGCTAACGGTTATGTTAATGCCTATTAGCGCTTTGTTTTTTCAGCAGGTGTCATTGGTTAGTCTACTGGCCAATATTATTGCCGTGCCTTGGATGAGCTTTGTCAGTATACCTAGTGCGCTTATATCGGTAATGCTGATGCCATTAAGTGAACAATTGTCATTATGGTTTATGATGATATCGTTGCAGTCATTAACTTGGCTTTGGTCTTACCTTGAACTGCTCAGTAAGCAGCCTTATGCCCTTATTCCATTATCATTTTTCCAACAAATGTCTATCTTGTTGCTCGCTATACTAGGTTTTTTTATGCTCTACCTGTCATGCTTTTATTGGTCTAGGCGAGTCAAGCAAGGCATAGCTATCTTGCTTGTTTCAGTGCTTGTTTTAGTGCTTTTTTCAGTATTAAGTTTAGCAATGTTAAGGTCACACCCTGTTAGTCAGGCACTGTTACAAGTACCGTTGTTACTGGCAGAGCAAAGCGGCCAAGATAATGGCATGGTCTTAGCAGTAACCCCTAATTTCACCCCCTGGCAAGTGGTTTTTTTTGATGTCGGTCAGGGCTTAGCTGTGTTAATACAACGTAATAAACGGGCCATTTTATATGATACTGGCGCGGCTTATCCCAGTGGTTTTACCCTCAGTGAAGCCGTCATACTGCCATATCTGCAATATTCAGCGATTAAGACCCTTGATAAAGTCATATTAAGTCATAGTGATAACGATCATGCTGGAGGGTTAAAAAATCTGCTAGAGAATATAAGCATTGATGAAGTTATCAGTAATGATGCCAGCATCATTAAGGCTACCATGGCTATTACCACTGCCAATAACCCGGCTACGATTAATCTAACTAGCACTAAGGCAACCCTGAGTAATACGCCACTGATACCGTGCCAACCAAGTCAGAGTTTTACTTGGCAAGGTTTAGCGTTTGACATCTTATGGCCGCTTACGCCGATTTCTTCTGCGGATGGAACCAGTAAGGCTGGCAAAAAAAATATTGGCAGGCAAAAAAATGATGATTCTTGTGTCATTTTAATTACGGACTCAACCGGCAATAAACTGCTGTTGACTGGAGATATATCCGCAAAAGTGGAACGGCAACTCCTTAAACTTTATCCTCAGCTCAGTGTTGATATCTTACAAGTACCGCACCATGGCTCTAAAACGTCATCGAGTCAGGCCTTTCTTCGTCAGTTATCGCCACAAATTGCCTTAGTCAGTGCCGGTTACTTAAATCGTTGGCATATGCCGGTAGCGAGTGTTAGCCAACGTTATCTTGATGGTAATATTGTCTTATTAAATAGCGCTGATTTAGGCCAGATCATTGTCACTATCGATGAAGGAGGCATAAGTAAACAGAGCTATGTTGACGATTTACGGCCATTTTGGTTTAGCCGCTAATGTCCTTAGCCCGCGACTTTAGCTAGCTCAGCCGTCTGGTCATAGCCTGCGCACTAACTTTGTTATTGTTATGGCTATAGTTTTTGTTGGTTGTCACGTCGATTCACGGTAAAATACTATTTCGTTACTATATACCCATGTTACTTCAAGATGCAGGATTCAGCTGGAATTAGAAACGCCTTTAGGTAAGGCATTGATTGAAGAAAATAGTTATTCTATTGTCGAAATCAATAACGCAACATAAAGCGTTGCTAAACCAGCCCTTTGGGGATGCCTGAACAAATAATGCTCATCGTTGACTCTATTTTTAAGGGAATAACCCTTAATAAAAAGAGGCGCCTTGATCATGAATCGCTCAGGTATCCTGAAACACGCATTTTGAGGTATCATGGGTATATACCCATGTTACTTCAAGATGCAGGATTCAGCTGGAATTAGAAACGCCTTTAGGTAAGGCCTTGATTGAAGAAAATAGTTATTCTATTGTCGAAATCAATAACGCAACATAAAGCGTTGCTAAACCAGCCCTTTGGGGATGCCTGAACAAATAATGCTCATCGTTGACTCTATTTTTAAGGGAATAACCCTTAATAAAAAGAGGCGCCTTGATCATGAATCGCTCAGGTATCCTGAAACACGCATTTTGAGGTATCATGGGTATATGTATTGACCATGTACCTATGATAAAAGTATTTATGGTTAATGTTTATCAATTTTCCCTTTAGGCAATTCACCTACTCGAGTAATCAGAACTAATGGCATCATCTGCAAAAACAAGCGCCTTACCTTCAACTATTGCACCAAGCACGGCCACTACTTGGCAAAACTTCAAACGTCTGGTTAGTTACGCGAAACCCTACAAAAGCGGTTTTGTTGCGGCGATTATTGGTATGCTTGCTTACGCCTCTATTGACGTCTACTTTTTATCAAAATTACAACCCCTAGTGGATGAAGGTCTTGCGGGGGCAAATGCTGATTTTATGAAGTGGGCGCCTTTATTTATCGTCTGCGCTTTTATTATTCGTGGTATCGCCCATTTTATTGCTAACTATTGCCTCGCTTGGGTGGGTAATCATGTCGTTGCCGATTTAAGGCAAAACCTTTTTGAACATATCATGTCAATGCCGGTGGCTTTTCATGATCAACAATCAACTGGCGCACTTATTTCAAAAATAACCTTCGATACCGAGCAAGTTTTAAATTCGGTCAGTAAGTCTATTTTAGTTATGGTGCAACAAAGCGCTTTTGTCCTGGGTTTATTGGGCTTGATGTTTTATATGAGCTGGCAATTATCATTGATATTTTTATTAATAACCCCCGCTATTGCCGTGATTGTTAGTGTGGTATCAAAACGTTTTCGTAAAGTCAGTAAAAATATACAAGGCGCTATGGGGGAGGTTACCACGGTGGCCGAGCAAACCTTTAATGGCCATAAAGTTGTATTAACTTTTGGTGGTCAGCAACGGGAGTTTGCTCGCTTTGCCAAAATCAATAAACATAATCGTCAGCAACGCATGAAAATGCAAGCAACAAAATCGGCTAGTGTGCCCATTATTCAGGTTATCGCTTCTTTTGCTTTAGCTTTTGTCTTTTATGCCATCACTTCTGATAGCTTAAGTGACACTATCTCGCCAGGTACTTTTGTCAGCGTTATTACCTATATGACTATGTTGTTAAGACCCTTGAAAATGCTCACTAATGTCAATAGCGAATTTCAACAAGGCATGGCAGCTTGTGTCAGTATTTTTTCGATACTCGATCAGGAAAAAGAAAAAGACCATGGTGAAAAAACGCTGATAAGAGCTTCAGGCTCCTTGTCTTTTAGTCATGTTGATTTTTCTTATGACAATAACCACAGTATAAGTGGTGGTGAAAAAGGGCAACAGAGTAAACTCGCCTTAAGTGATATTACTTTCGACCTAGCTCCAGGTGAAACCTTAGCCTTAGTTGGTCGTTCAGGCAGTGGTAAATCAACCGCTAGTGCATTATTATTGCGCTTCTATGATGCCACTAGTGGCGAGATTTTAATAGATAATACCAATATTGAACAGTTTAAATTAAAGGACTTACGTAAGCAATTTTCCTATGTATCTCAACAGGTTGTCTTGTTTAATGATACCTTGTCCAATAATATTGCTTATGGTAAACCTGAGGCAAGTGGCGCTGAAATCCTTGCCGCTGCAAAAAGTGCTCATGTGATGGAATTTGCTGACGATATGGCACATGGCCTTGATACCAATATTGGTGAAAATGGTGCCTTACTGTCTGGTGGGCAAAGACAACGCGTAGCCATTGCCCGTGCTTTGTTGTGTGATGCACCCTTTTTAATCTTAGATGAAGCGACCAGTGCCCTAGATACCGAATCAGAACGTCATATCCAAGATGCTTTACAAGCCTTACAGAAAAACCGAACCTCAATAGTGATTGCCCATCGTTTATCGACCATTGAAAATGCCGATAAAATTATTGTCATGGAGCAAGGTAAAATTGTTGAACAAGGTAATCATCAAAGCTTAATAGCGAAAAAAGGTGTCTATGCGAAATTGCATAGTTTTCAGTTTGAGTAGGGCCGGTATGTTATGCGCTTAATTGAAAAGGTTTGGTTTAACAGCCATCCCGCCAAGTACTTGCTGGTACCGCTATTACTGCCTTTATCCGGACTTTTTTGGCTACTCAGTACCCTAAGACGACTTAGCTTTAAAGTCGGCTTAGCCCGGTCGGTGAAATTAACAAAACCTGTCATTGTTGTCGGTAATATCGGTGTTGGTGGTAATGGTAAAACCCCAGTGGTTATTTACTTGGTTGAACTTAGCCGTTCATTGGGTTTAACTCCAGGGGTTATCTCACGTGGTTATGGCGGGCAGGCACCACATTATCCTTATTTAGTTACCGCCGAGTCAACCGCTGTAGAGGCCGGTGATGAGCCCGTACTTATTCAACAACGTTGTCAGGTCGCTGTGGCTGTGGGTAGTGATCGTATTGCCAGTGCTGAGCTGCTTATTGCTCAAGGCTGCGACATTATTATTAGTGATGATGGCCTGCAGCATTATCGCTTAGAGCGTGACCTTGAATTAATTGTTGTTGATGGCCAACGCTTATTTGGTAATGGTTTATTATTGCCCGCTGGTCCTTTACGAGAAGGACAGTGGCGCTTATCAACAAGCGATTTAGTTATTTACAATGGTAAGAAGGCAAAGAAAAATGCTAGTCAACCTTTAACAATGACTTTGGCTGCCACTGAAGTTGCTAACGTGCAATCGGGCCAGTGCATTAAGTTGCTAGATTTTATTAAGCTAAATCCAAGCGTCAATGCTATTGCTGGCATTGGCGCGCCGCAACGTTTTTTTGATACCCTAAAAATAAACAAGTTTAACGTGAAAAAGCAGCAAAGTTTTGTTGACCATCATAGTTTCACTCTAGCTGATTTTAGTGACTTTGATGATACTATAGCGCTAATAATGACTGAAAAAGATGCGGTTAAATGCCAAGGTTTTTGTCAGAGTCATTGGTGGTATTTACCTGTTGACGCCACCTTTAGTGACGTCGACCGAGCTTTGCTCACCGATAAAATTAAAGCGTTACTATAGCCGTTACTATAAGCGTTGTTCATCTATTAAATAATTAACCAAAGAGAAATTAACATGGCTTTTGATACTAAATTAATGGAAATTCTTGCCTGTCCAGTATGTAAAGGTAAGTTGGATTATGATAAAGCAGCGCAAGAGCTTATTTGTCATTTTGACCGACTTGCTTATCGCATCGATAAAGATATCCCGGTGCTACTGGAAGGCGAAGCCCGCGAAATTAAAACTGACCAGCAAACAGAGCAAGGTAATTAGCCATGTCTGTTTGTGACGGTTCACCGCACAATACGCCAACCAAGGTTGACTTTATCGTGGTCATTCCAGCCAGATACCAATCTTCGCGTTTACCGGGCAAGGTGTTAGCGGATATTCATGGTAAACCTATGATCCAGTGGGTTGTGGAAAAAGCAAAATTAAGTGGTGCCAGCAAGGTAATTGTTGCTACGGACAATGATGAAGTTGCTGCCGTCGTGCGCAGCTTTGGTGGTGAAGTGTGTAAAACACGTGCCGATCATCAATCGGGCACTGAGCGCCTGGCTGAAGTTATGCAGCAATACCAGTTTAGTGATGATGAAATCATCGTCAATGTGCAAGGTGATGAACCTTTTATTCCCCCAGAAAATATTGCCCAAGTAGCCAATAACTTAGCAAACCAGCAACAAAATCGTCATGTTGCTCGTATGTCGACTTTGGCTATTAAGATTGACAGCGTTGAGGAAGCGTTTAACCCCAATGCGGTTAAAGTACTAGTTGATAAAGACGGCTATGCCTTATACTTTTCGCGGGCAACTATCCCTTATGATAGAGAGCGCTTTTTAACGGCTAATGCCAGCACCGAGGAAAACATTCGTGCCATCGGCGATTTTTATCTAAGACATGTCGGTATCTATGCTTATCGTGCCGGTTTTATTAAGGATTATGTTAATTGGCCAACCAGTGAATTGGAGCAAGTTGAAGCCCTTGAGCAACTTAGAGTGCTTTATCAAGGGGAGAAAATTCACGTGGCGGTAGCCAATAGCCATGTACCGGTTGAAGGTGTTGATACCCCAGATGATTTAGCCAAAGCCCGGGCATATGCCGCAAGCTTAGGCTGATTTTAGCAGTGCACTTGGCCAATATGGCCAAAGTTCCGTCATGTCCGTGGCTTAACGTCAGCGTACGCTAATACCGCTAATACCGCTAAAATAACTAACAGAGAAAAATGAGAACACTATGTATAGCTTAAACTTGCAGCAAATGACTCAACAAGAATTCCTCGATCAATACTGGCAAAAAAAGCCCGTGGTCATTCGCCAAGGGTTTAAAGACTTTGTCGACCCGATTACTGCGGACGAATTGGCCGGCCTTGCCATGGAAGAACAAATAGAGTCGCGTTTGGTTCATAAAAAAGACGGCCAATGGCAAGCGGATTTTGGTCCCTTTGAAAGCTATGAACACTTAGGCAAGGAAAACTGGTCACTAGTAGTACAAGCCCTGGATAACTTCTCTGAAGAAGCGGCTGAAATGCTGGAAGCATTCCGTTTTCTGCCCCATTGGCGCCTAGATGATTTAATGGCAAGTTTTGCTATGCCAGGCGGCAGTGTTGGTCCACACATGGATAACTATGATACTTTCATTTGCCAAGGCTCAGGTAAACGTCACTGGCGCGTTGGCGATAATGGTGACCATGTAGAGTTTGCTGCTCATGAATCCTTATTACATGTCGAACCCTTTGAGGCTATTATCGACGTAGAACTCAACCCTGGCGATATCTTGTATATTCCGCCAGGCTTTCCTCATGAAGGCATATCCCTTGACACCTCGATGAGCTTTTCTATTGGTTTCCGCGCTAATTCAGCGGTAAGTGTGCTCAGCGCTTTTGCTGATCATTTAATTGATAATGAAAAAGGTAGCCAGTTATTAACGGATCCTAATAGACAGGTTGTTAGCCATAGTGGCGAAGTAAGTAACGAGGATTACGCCAGTATTAAAGGCCAAATTCAGCAGTTACTTGATGACGATGCTAGCTTTAAAAGCTTTACCGGCCAGTTTTTAACCACGGCTAAACATGATCTCGATGTTTTATTACCCGATGAACCGTTTGAGCTGACTGAAGTGAGTAACTTACTTAATAGCCATGCTATTAAACGTTTAGGCGGCTTACGTGCTTTCTACTTTGAAGATACCATTGAGCAAGGCTTGTGTTATATCAATGGCACAGAATTGGCTTTTTCGGCCGAAATAGCCAATGGCGTGAAACTGCTTTGCGATAAGGTGATGCTATTGCCTGACGATCTCAGTGAATGGAGTCATAATGCCGCCTTTGTTGAACTTGCCACTGAACTGCTTAACCAAGGTTATTGGTATTTGGCCGAAGTCGAGTAAAACCGCAGTTAAAGGCGCCATATTTTCCCCAGTTAACAACAAAGTGATATTAGTTATTGCTTGTTGAGCAACATTGCGGATAATGGCGCTTTTCTTTATTATTTTAATAGCCTGATTCAGATTATGCGCCTAGATAAATTTATTTGTAAAAGTACTGAACTGACCCGAACCGAAGCTAAAAAAGTACTAAAAAGCGGGGAAGTGCGGGTTAATGGTGACGTTGCTAAAAATGCCGCTATGCAAGTCCATGAAAATAATACTGTTACCATTGATGGCCAACAGCTCACTGCACGTGGCTCACGCTATTATATTCTACATAAAGTTGTCGACAGCATTTGCTCAAATGTTGATGAAGGCTATCCATCGGTGCTCAATTTTATTGAGGTCGATAAGGCCTTTGATTTGCATATCGCCGGGCGTTTAGATGCCGATACCACAGGTTTAGTCTTGCTCACCGATGATGGCCGTTGGTCGCATAATGTTATCTCGCCGAAAAAACAATGCCAAAAGACTTACCGGGTATGGTTACGAAATGCTATTGACGATGATAAGTTAGCGGTTTTAGTGACTAAGTTTGCGCAAGGCTTGCAGCTACAAGGCGAAGACTCACTAACTCGACCGGCTATCTTAACGCGGGTCGCCGAAGAGGACTTACTTGATGAACAGTGTTATAAAAGTGAAGTATTACTGACCATTACCGAGGGTAAATATCATCAAGTTAAGCGTATGTTTGCCGCGGTCGGTAATAGGGTAGTGGGTCTACACCGAGAGCAAATAGGGAAAATAGTACTGGGTGATTTAGCGCCAGGTGAGTGGCGCGCATTAAGCCCAGATGAAATAGCCCTGTTTTCATAACCCAGCAGCTGGTGTTTTTTCTTCAGATAAGATGTTGGGCAATAAACAGGGATAACGTGCTGGGAAACTAGCTCGGTGATTTAGCCACTCACTTTGCTAGCAGCTAATGACTATTTTTTATTTAGCTCATTAAACTTAGCCATTTGCTCGTCCGTTGCCGGCAATTGATGTTTCTCTTTCCATTCACTGTAAGGCATGCCGTAAACCTGTTCACGGGCCGTATCTAGATCAACATCAACACCTAACTTCTCAGCTTCACTTACCGTCCATTTGCTAAAACAATTACGGCAAAAACCCGCTAAGTTCATTAACTCAATGTTTTGTACGTCTTTTCGTGAATCTAAATGGGCAAGTAAACGGCGAAATACCGCTGCTTGAATTTCTATTTCTTTATCCATGTTGCTAACCTTCTTATGGTAATTGTTGGTTTGATATTGTTGTTGCTTATCTTTATTTTTTCGATTGCGTCACTGCTTGTTTAGCAGGTTTACTTGGATCAAAGCGTCTGATCTGCACTATCATACCTATGTATGGGTGGTCAAAATAATGGATTTCGCCGGTGATCACTCGACGACTTTGCTTAAAAGAGATGATCTTATCTTTAGCATTTTTATCAGCGTTGCCCGCTATCATCGATGGCTGATTTGACGTCTCGACCATATTAAATTCACTATTAATATAAAGGTAATGCTCTAGGTGTACTTTAAATAGCCCATCAAGATACCAAGGTTGCAGTGGTGGTGTTGCTACTGGCTTTTCTTGCTCGTCCTTGGCGGTCAATTGTCTGCGTTGTTGCTGGTTAATGTCAGCAGAGAGCTGGGCTACAATAGTTTTAATTACTTCTTCAGTGTCAGTAGCTTTAGCACCATTGACACTCGTATCGCTAGCTTCGGCCTTATTTAACAAAGAAGCGTTTAACAAGGCCGAGTCTAATGCGGCAAACTGCTGATAGATACTGTCAAGTTGTTGCTGCTTGGCTTGCTGGCGTAGTTGCTCTGTGATTGAAAGTTCATCTAAGCTTGCCAGCTTGATTAAGGTACTGCCAGGCGCATCTAAGTTGCTGGGGTCTGTGTCGGCATTGATAAGTGTCTTATTCAGCGCAGCTGTGTCGTTAGCTTGCACTGGCATACTTTCGCCGTCACTCTCAACCATCAGCAATTGGCTGTTAATAAGTGCTTGTTGTCGTTGCGCTAAAATAGCTTGTAACTGCAGGGTATTTTGCTCCCCTTGCTGTTGAGTGAGTGCTTGTTGGTAGCCAAGCTCTAAATGCTCACCAGCAAATAACTGCATCGCTTGTGCTTGTCTTCTACTGGCGCCAATTTGGCGCCAGCCCAGATGTAATAATGGTTTATAATCACGAGAGCGCTTGATGCGGTTAGCGATAGATTTTAACCGTAGCGAATCTTGGCTAATTAAGTAGGGCTTATCACTGGCCCAAATGATGGCACCATTTTCATCGTCTCGCCATTGTTCAATGCCATTGATTGTGGTTGCTAATTTCTCTACCTCAAAGCCATCGATACTAAAGTGTGCAAGTTGCTCAGCGCTTAGGTGCTGTTGGAAAAAATCGGCTGGAATGACACAAAAGGCGGCCTGACTAGAGCTCGGATATTGAGTATAAACAGGCAGTTCCATGTGAACATATTGCCCTTGTTCACTCCGTTCGGCCAAGTTGGCTGCTGTTTCTGCCGCAAGCCCAACTGCTGCACTATCATGGCTGGCATCGGCCAGCACAATTACCGACATATTCGCTGATGAAAATACTGCTGCATTATTTTCTTTGTTAGCTTGAGTGTTATTTTGTTCACTTGCTGTGTCGACACTCTGCTCATCAGTAATTTTTTCATCACTCACTTGTTTATCAGCAACAGTTGGCCATAAGTGATATGGGGTCATAGTGATGTTATAGGGTAACTTGCTCTGTGGTTGTTCACAGTTGGGCAGTAATTGCTTTAATGAGGCAATGTTAGGTTGTAGGTAGGGTGTTAATAAATCAAAGGCGACACGTTTTTTAGCGCTGAGATCTCTGGCGGTAAATTGCTCTTTATTGTCGGAGTTTTTTGCGAGGTGTTTAAACAGAATGACTTCAATCTCAAACCAGCGTGCTGGCTTTTCTGCAGGTACTTTAGTGCTGTTAGCCGCTAGTGCTGTGTTACTGCTTAACAAGCATAATGAAGTTAATGCCGAGGTAAGAAGAAAGTGGTATTTCATTAAAAGTCCGTATTTTAAGGCAAAATTATAGCTATCGAGCAAGGCTGGTGACCTTTATTGCTATCAATAAAGGTCACTTGTAAAGCGCGTGAACAAGGTAAGCCTGCTAAAACATTACTGGTTCAAGTTTACCATTATAAGTCTTTATTTGGCTAAGTCATTTAAGATATTGGCAATTAAGGTAAAGCGAGCTTGCGCATCTTCGGTTGCTTTGACAAACTTCAATTTACTTGCGCCAGCCATACTATAAACCGCCGGATGTTTTTGAATTAAGCCAATAATTAACCTAGGGTCAACGTTGGTTTTATCACTAAACTCAATGGAGCCACCTGTGGTGCTTGCTTCAATACGTGATATGCCAATGGTTTGCGCTTTAAGGCGAATTTTGGCTATTTGCACTAAATTTTTACTTGGCTGTGGCAGTAAACCAAAACGGTCAATTAGTTCCACCTGTATATCATCCAACTCTCTTTTGTTTTTACAACTGGCAATACGTTTATATAAACTTAAGCGTAAGCTAACATCAAAAATATAATCATCGGGCAGTAGTGCGGGTACCCTTAATTCTATTTCGGTTTGGGTAGACATCACTTGATTCAGTGATAATTCTTTACCTTCTTTTAGTGCTGCTACGGCATGATCGAGCATCTCCATATACAAACTAAAGCCAATTTGACTCATTGAGCCTGTTTGATCTTCACCGAGTAATTCTCCAGCACCACGAATTTCTAAATCATGGGTAGCAAGGGTAAAGCCAGCGCCTAAATCTTGCAGTGAGGCAATAGCTTCTAAGCGTTTCTTGGCATCTTTACTCATGATTTTTTCATCGGGCGTTAATAAATAGGCGTACGCTTGATGGTGTGAACGACCAACTCGACCACGCAGTTGATGTAATTGTGCTAAACCAAGACGGTCGGCTCTGTCCATAATAATGGTATTAGCACTGGGCACATCAATACCGGTTTCAATAATGGTGGTACAGACGATGACGTTAAATCGTTGATGGTAAAAGTCACTCATAATACGCTCAAGATCACGCTCGCGCATCTGTCCATGAGCCGTGACTACACGTGCCTCAGGGACTAAAGCTTGAATATCAGCGGCGGTTTTTTCTATGGTGTCGACATGGTTATGTAAGAAATACACCTGACCACCACGTAAGGTTTCCCTTAGAATAGCCTCGCGAATCAAAGCGACATCGTATGGGCGCACAAAAGTTTTTATCGCCAAACGTTTTGCTGGTGGTGTGGCAATAATAGATAAATCACGCATACCGCCCATGGCCATGTTTAATGTCCGTGGGATAGGTGTTGCCGTGAGCGTTAAAATATCTACATTGCTGCGCAATAGTTTGATTTTCTCTTTTTGTTTAACACCAAATCGATGTTCTTCATCGACAACAAGTAAGCCTAAATCTTTATATTTAATGCTATTTTGTAGTAATTTATGAGTACCGATAAGAATGTCAATTTCCCCGGACTCTACTCGAGCGATGATTTCTTTTTGTTCTTTAGCAGTTTTAAAGCGTGATAATACCTCTGTCACTACCGGCCAGTTGGCAAATCTATCTCTAAAAGTTTCGTAATGTTGTTGTGCCAATAGGGTGGTCGGCACCAAAATAGCGACTTGCTTGCCATCATTGACTGCGACAAAAGCCGCGCGCATGGCTACCTCGGTTTTACCAAAACCGACATCACCACAAACCAGTCTGTCCATGCTTTTTGGGGAGAGCATATCGCTGACTACCGCGTTAATTGCTTGTTTTTGGTCGAAGGTTTCTTCAAAAGCAAAGCTGTCACTAAACGCTTGATAGTCTTGCTTGTCACGTTTAAAGGCGTGACCGTGATTACTGGCACGTTTGGCGTAAATATCGAGTAATTCTACCGCGACATCACGGACCTTTTCCGCCGCTTTTTGTTTGGCTTTACTCCAAGTATCAGTGCCTAATTTGTGTAACGGTGCATGTTCACTGTCTGCGCCTGAGTAGCGACCAATAAGGTGTAGTGAGGCAACTGGGACATAAAGTTTGGCTTCATTGGCATAACTCAGTACTAAAAACTCTGTGGTAATGCCACCATTTTCTATGGTTTGCAGACCTTGATAACGGCCAATGCCATGCTCAATATGTACTACGGCTTGGCCAATACTGAGTTCAGCCAGGTTTTTAAAGATGGCATCTGCTTGTATATCTTGTGCTTTGCTTCTCCGCCTGGCTTGGGCAACATGATCGCCCAATAACTCTGCCTCGGTAATTAAAGCAATGGCGTTTTTGGCACTCGTGCCTTTCGCTTGAAAGGTAAAACCCTGGCTTAAACTATTTACCGTTATGCCTATGGCGTCGCTGGCATTGATAAAGTCATCGAGGCAGGAAAATTGTGTCAGTTTAATATTATCGCGTTCCAGTAACTCCAACACGCTTTCTCGTCGGCCTTGGCTTTCGGCGATAAAGAGTATTTTGCTTGGGGTTTCTTTACTGCTAATAAACTGGTTAATTAACTCAAAGGGCTGTTTTAATTTATGATTGATGGTTAAATCTGGCAGGGGCTTAACATCAAAGTATATTTGGCTCGTTTTACTTTTAGCTTTAGCGGCCAGTTCAACACTGTCTTCAGCGCTGATTTGGTCGTCACTTTTGTTAAGGTCTGGCTCGACAGCAACAGTTTTTGCAATGGTGATACGGTCAAAAGGTTTAAGCGCACTGTATAGACCCGCTTCTGTTAAAAAAAGTTGCTCGGGTGGCAATAAAGGCCGCGTTGGATCATAGCGTCTGTTTTCATAGCGAGTATCAATATCAAGCCAATATTGTGCTAAAGAGTGTTCTATATCACCACTGATAACGATGAGGGTATTATCGGTTAAATAATCGCACAGGGTATTGTTAAGGCCAATATTATTAGGCTTAGCTTTGACGGTATTAGCACCTTGCTTGGCAGTTTTTTTATTATCAAGCTCTTTATTATCGAACTCTTTATTATCGAAGAATAGCGGCAGATAATATTCAATGCCTGGGGGTAAAATGCCATTGCTGACTTGATGATAAATGGACTCTTTATGAATGTTGCCACTAAATTGCTCACGGTATTGGCGACGAAATAAATTAATCCCGGCTTCATCGGTGGGAAATTCATGAGCGGGTAGTAAGTTAATTGCCGATATTTTATCTTTTGAACGTTGGCTCTCGGGATCAAAAAGTCTTATTTCATCAATTTCGTCATCAAAAAAGTCTAAACGAAACGGGGTTTTACTGCCCATGGGAAATATATCGAGAATGGCGCCACGGGCAGAAAATTCACCGTGTTCCATTACTTGCTCAACATGGCGATAACCATTCGCTTCAAGCGTACGCCGCATTTGCTGCAAATCTTTTTTCTCACCCTTTTTTATCACTAAGCTATTTGCTTCAATGTATTGCTTGGGGGCTAATTTTTGTACTAACGTGGTCACTGGCACAATAATAATGCCAGACTCCATCCGTGATAGTTGATAAAGCGTGGCCAGGCGCTGAGAAATAATGTCTTGGTGAGGGGAGAAATTATCATAAGGCAAGGTTTCCCAATCGGGAAATAAGCTGATGCTGGCCTTATTTTGCTTAGAACTGAGATTAGAACTTTGACTAGCACTTTTGGCTAAACTGAGTAATTCTTGCTCTATTCTTAGCGCTTCCGGGGTATTACTGGTAATCACTAAAATAGGCGTTTGCGCGGTTTGCGCTGCTTGGTATAAGGCTAAACTACTACTGCTACCATGTAAATTATGCCAGCTTTTCTTATCGGGGTTCTTGCCACGGCGCTTGGCCAATACAGGGGTCAATAGACTGCTTGCTTTACTCATGATTTCCTTACACTAATTAACAGGCGAAACAATAATGACCGCTATTCTAAGGCTAAAGCGCTAGTAGATAAATGCTTTAGTTGTATTTTATTACTTTTCATTCGTTACAGTCATTAGTGGCGGTCATTGTTAATGGTCAATAGGTAGTACTGAATAGCGTTGCTCATTCATTGTCGTCATTGTTTAACGGTAAAATCTATTGTATGATAATGAGAATCATTTGCAATGGGGTTTATGTGTGATTTTTACCTACTTCGAAATACAAACAACGGCGATTAACAGTGTTCGTCAAAAGGTCCGTTATGCTGAGGATGAAGATAACCCACAATTACTTTCTTTTTGGCTCATGGCAGAGCAAACACTGTTTACTGCTAGTGATATCAATGTTAGTGAAGACGCCCGTTGGCAGTTGTATCAAGGACAATTCCGCCTACTGCTTGATGCTATTTGCGATAATTTATTATCTGAGCACTGGCGGCAACTTTGTTTAGATAATATTTACCGCCCTCTAACTGACTTAAATCGTATTAGCCAATGTGAAGCAAGTAAGAAGCGTTTACGGCATTTATGGCTAGAATTAAATATAACCAGTCAATACTTTCATTGTTAAAAGCCACTGTTAATGGCTATTACTGACAATTTTTTTTAAGACCCTGTCTTATTCTTTCACTAAAGCATTTATTCAAGGAGTATTTTATGAAAACACGCATCGAAAAAGATAGCATGGGTGAGCTAGCGGTTCCTGCTGAAGCCTTTTATGGCGCGCAAACCCAACGAGCCATTAACAACTTTCCCATCAGTGGTCAGACTATGCCGGAAGAGTTTATCCGGGCATTATTAATGGTGAAAGCAGCTGCGGCCGCGGCTAATATCAAATTAGGTTTGATTTCTAAAAAGCTTGGCCAAGGAATCATTGCTGCTGTGCATGACCTACTTAATTCCGTTAACGTATTACAGCACTTTCCGGTTGATATTTATCAAACGGGCTCTGGTACTAGCTCGAATATGAATGCCAACGAAGTGATTGCTCATTTAGCGACTTTAAAGCTGGGCGAGCCGGT
Organism: Colwellia sp. MT41; assembly: GCF_001444365.1. Lineage (NCBI taxonomy): Bacteria > Pseudomonadati > Pseudomonadota > Gammaproteobacteria > Alteromonadales > Colwelliaceae > Colwellia > Colwellia sp. MT41. Next base: position 2,452,796 of record NZ_CP013145.1, on the reverse strand, counting down.
CAGTGCGAATGATCACGTTAATTGTGGTCAAAGTAGTAATGATGTCATTCCGAGTACTATCCATATCAGTGCCGCCATTGCGCTTGAGCGAAAATTGTTGCCCGCTTTAGTGCTATTACAACAAACTATTGAAGTGAAAGCGCAAGATCTGGACAGTTATGTTAAAACTGGCCGTACCCATTTAATGGATGCTATGCCAGTGCGTTTTAGTCAAAGTTTACTGAGTTGGGCTAGTCAGATTGAGCAAAATATTCATTTATTGCGTAGTCTTCAGCCAAAATTACAATTACTTGCTCAAGGGGGCACCGCGGTGGGTACCGGCATAAATGCCCATGTGGATTTTGCCGATGAATTTGCTCGCCAACTGAGTGGCACTACCGGTTTAACCTTTAAAGCAGGTGATAACTTTTTTTTCCTGATAGGCACTCAAGATACCGTTGTGGCTTTATCTGGACAATTAAAAACCCTTGCTGTTTCTATTATGAAAATTGCCAATGATTTACGCTGGATGAACTCTGGTCCCTTAGCTGGTTTAGGGGAGATAGAGTTAGAAGCGCTACAACCAGGCTCGTCAATTATGCCCGGTAAGGTTAACCCCGTTATTCCTGAGGCGGCAGCTATGGTCGCTGCGCAAGTGATAGGGAATGATGCGGCTATCACCATTGGTGGTCAGTCAGGTAATTTCGAGTTGAATGTTATGTTACCCATGGTGGCGCATAACTTACTTAATAGCATCAAGTTACTCAGTAATGTCAGCGAACTTTTGGCGGAAAAGGCCATTGCCAGCTTTACCGTTCGTGCCGATAACTTAAATAAGGCCTTAGCCCGGAATCCTATTTTAGTCACCGCCCTTAACCCGTTAATTGGCTATACCAAGGCGGCCGAAATCGCAAAATTGGCCTATAAAGAAAATCGTCCAATCATTGAGGTAGCTGAAGAACATACCGAACTGTCTCGCACCGAGTTAGAACGATTACTTGAGCCAACCAAACTGACTTATGGTGGTTTATAAATACCGTAGTTATCCGTACTAACTGATAAAAAAACGCTGCGGCGTTTTTTTTATGCTAACAACTTATCACTTGAGCATAATTTGCGGTACTATTTTACGGCATTAACAACGATTAAAGCCATAACACCGACTACATAGGGATTTTTACATGTTAAAACAGCTCATTAATAACACCATTAAATTAAGCACACTTGCCTGTTTATGGTTAGTCCTGTCGGCATGTCAAAGCCCAGGTGTATTGGTCAATACTGAGCCCAAGACATTCCCTGAATATATTACTAGCGGGGATATATTACCCATTCATTCGATTACCACCATTGATGGTGTTGAAATGAATTTACATCGCCGAGATAAGAAAAAGTTAATTGTGCTCTTTGCTACCTGGTGTACGGATTCTAACCGCTTACTGGCTGCGTTAAATAACTCGCCTTTACTCGAAGATAACAGCATAGAAATTGTTGCTATTGCTAGAGAAGAAGATGCAGCAACGGTTAAAGCTTGGCGAGATAAACATGGTATTAACGTTGCACTAGCGATTGATGAAGACCGTAGTATTTATAAAAGGTTTGCTGGTGGCGGCATACCGCGATTAATCAGTGTTGATGAAGATAATAAAGTGATACAAATGACTTTAGCTGAAGGGCAAGCGCAATTAAGTAAAATAATTTGGCACTGACTGGCGGATGACATCAGCTCACCATGCGGACGTTTTTGTGCTGGTGTCACTGTTTGACCTTGCTTGCCTCTTCATCATGGCGCTGTTAATTTGTTGGTAACTAAACACCAGAATAAAAAGCACTGCCATCAGCAATATTATCGTTGGCGCGGGTGCACTATCAATAAAGAAACTCAGATAAACACCAGTGACTGAACAGCACACTGAAATAAGCACAGCTAACCAGAGCATATGGCTAAATTTATTGCTTAATAAAAAAGCAATAGCACCTGGCGCTATCAATAAAGAGATCACTAAAATCATGCCAACCACTTTTAATGATGCGACGATTGTTAAAGATAAGGTGACCAGTAAGCTGTAATGTAAAAACTTTACCGATAAACCAATGGCTTTTGCATGCTGGTGATCAAAGACATAAACCACTAGATCCTTGCCTTTAACCACGATAAAGCCAATCACAGCTATTGAGATGACGGCTGATTCAATAATGTTTTCCCAACTCAGTCCTAAAAGATCACCAAATAAAATATGGTCCAGATGCACACCCGTTTCAATTTTACTCATCAGTACTAGACCTAAGGCAAACAGGCTAGAAAAAACCACCCCCATTACGGTATCTTCTTTTAAACGCGAATTATCCTTAATATAACCAGTGGCTAGCGCACAAAAAATGCCTGCGATAAAGGCCCCTATGGCATAGGGGATTGCCATGATATAAGCGATAACTACCCCAGGTAAGATTGAATGTGAAATGGCGTCGCCCATTAATGACCAGCCTTTGAGTACTAAAAAGCAAGACAATAGGGCGGTTGGTATCGCTATCAGTATCACTAGGATAAAGGCTTGCACCATAAAGGTAAATTGCAGAGGCTCCAATAATAAAGCTAAGTAACTATTGGTTAATAGAGGTTCAAACAATGACATTTTCCACCTCTTGCTCTGGCTTATTATTGTTTAACGCACTTTGGCTCAAGTTCTGACGCTTTTTTTTCTTACTGGCGAGCAAACCATATTTAGGGGCAAAAACGAAAGCTAGCAGAAATATACTTGCCTGTAATAACACGATAACGCCGCCGGTGGCACCATCAATAAAGTAACTTAAATAAGTACCAAAAAAAGCACTGCTAGTACCGATAGCAACACTCAGTTTAAGTACATTGACAAACCGGTCGCTGAGTAAGTAGGCGGTTGCCCCAGGAGTGACCACCATGGCGATCACTAAAAAAGCACCGACCGTTTGCAACGCCGCCACAGTCGAGGCACTGAGTAAAGTAAAGAACAGTATTTTAAGTGCCCCAGGGTTTAAACCTATGCTACGGGCGTGGTATTCGTCAAAAAAAACCACCATTAAGTCCTTCCACTTTACTAATAAAATTGCTAAAGAAATACCACCGATTAGTACTAATTGCACCGTATCTTGTGGGGTGATTGCTAGGATATTGCCTAGCACTATGGTCTGAATATTGACTGAGCTTGGTGAGAGGGACACCATAAATAGCCCTAAGCCAAAAAAGGAGGTGAAAATCAAACCGATAATGGCATCTACTTTTAGTTTTGATTTTTGTTGCAAAAATAACATGGTGGTTGCCGCTAAACCACCAGAAAAAAAGGCACCAAGGGCAAAAGGTAGCCCTAACATATAGGCACCAGCCACACCGGGTACGATAGAATGAGAGAGAGCATCTCCTATCAGCGACCAACCTTTTAACATTAAATACACCGATAAAAAGGCGCAAACACCGCCAATTAGGGCACTGACAAACATAGCGGTAACCATGTAATCATAGCTAAAGGGGCTAAGTAGCTCGGCAATCATTGTTCAATAACCTCACTGGCGCTATCAGCATGGCGGCGCAATTTACTGTTATCTTGCTCTCCGTACAGCACTACCGGACGTTCATCATCGGATAAAATAGTCACTTGCCTAGCATCATCATCTTTATGAAGCGTATCACCCGCCAAAACAAAGTGACGTAGGACACCGCCAAAGGTTTTTTGCAGGTTTTCTTGGGTAAAAACCTGCTTGGTTTCACCTTGCGCCAAAATGGTTTTGTTTATGAATACCGTTCTATCGCAAAACTCAGGCACACTGCCTAAATTATGAGTGGATACCAACATGATTTTTCCTTCGTCACGAAGGCCCCTTAGTAAGGCCATTATTTGCTCTTCTGTTTGTACATCTATGCCGGTGAAGGGTTCATCGAGTAAAATAACCTGGCTTTCTTGCGCGAGTGCTCTGGCAAGGAAAATGCGTTTTTTCTGGCCACCAGAAAGCTCGTTGATTTGACGGTAGCGATATTGACTCATATTAACGCGAGCTAAGGCTTGCTCCACTTGTACATGATCATTTTCTTTCGCTTGCCTAAACATGTTCATATGACCGTAGCGACCCATCATAACCACGTCTTCAACCAAGATAGGAAAATGCCAATCAATTTCTTCACTTTGTGGCACATAAGCGACTAGATTGCTTTTTAACGCTTTTTTAACCGTTAGCCCCAATATTTCGACATGACCTTGGCTAAGAGAGACAAAACCCATAATGGCTTTGAACATGGTTGATTTACCGCTACCATTAATACCGACTAAGGCGGTAATTGAGCCCATTGGTAAGGTGAAACTGGCATTAACTAATGCGCAATGACCATTGTTGTAGCTGACACTAATATTGTTAACTTCTAAACCTTTCATTGCTGGAGTAACCCTTGATGTATAGTCGTTAAAGTCACTTTGAGCAGTTCGATATAACTGGGCACAGGACCTTGTTTATTACTTAAAGAGTCGACATAAAGTACGCCGCCGTAGTGTATGTTAGTAGCCCGAGCAACTTGCTGAGCAGGTTTCGCCGACACGGTACTTTCACTAAATATTGTGTTGATGTTATTCGCGTTGATTTTATCTATGACGTGTCTTATTTGCTGTGGTGTACCTTGAGCATCGGCATTAATCGGCCATAAATACAGCTCTTTTAATTGATAATCTCGGGCCAAGTAACTAAAGGCGCCTTCACTGGTCACTAACCAGCGCTGCTCTGCTGGAATACGGCTAAGTTGCTGCTTTAATGGCGCTAACTCTGCTTGTAACTTAGCGGTGTAGATCTTGGCATTGTTATTATAAGTGGCAGTATTTTTAGGGTCATGTTTCACCAATGCTGCCCGGACATTGTCAATATAAATAATGGCATTGTCAGCAGACATCCAAGCATGGGGATTCGGTTTGCCTTTATAAGGCCCTAAACCAATGCCTAAGGGAATAATGTTTTTGCTGATCACTTCTCTAGGAACACCCGCTAGGTTATTAAGAAACTTGTCAAACCAACGTTCTAAATTTAAGCCATTGTATAGCAGCAAATCAGCATCAACGGCTCGGCGGATATCACTCGGCGTTACCTGATAATTATGAATTTCGGCATTGACTTTAGTCAACGACTCAACTTGAGCTACGTCACCGGCGATGTTTTTTGCTATATCGGCAATAATGGTAAAGCTAGTGAGTACTTTAAACTTTTTAGTCGGCTCGGCCATTGCCATCGTGGTACTCGTTAGTAATATCATCAATAAAAGCAGGTAAAAAATTCGCGCCATATATCTTTCCTTTTTAAGGGGCGTAAAGAGATAAATGAATGCTAGCAGTTAACCATAAAGTTAGCAATGATAATGATTATCATTTGCGATTGTTGTTTGGCTTAGCTATCAAGTCAATGGGGGCGTGCTGATCAGAGCAGGGACGTTTTTAGTGATAAAGCGTTCGTTTTTTAGTGTTGTTAGCGCTAAATTATTTTTGACTTTAGCAAGCATGACAACTAAACCTAGTGAGTGACTAGCTAAGCTAGCGACTTATTAGTTATACAGTTTAAGGGTTAAATTTTAACTGGCATTCACCCCTATAATCCATATCAAGGAAGAACTATATGAAGAAATCAAATGTACTTACTAGAGCGTTATTTACTGCATCATTAGCTTTACTCTTGTCAATAAGCACGGTCGTCAGCCATGCTAAAGATGTTCCCTCCGTATCAGCGAGTAAAACCGAGGTCAGGCAACAGCAAAGCATGGTTAATATTAATAAGTCAACTTTCGAGCAGTTGCTCAGTCTAAAAGGTATAGGGCATACCAAAGCTCAAGCCATTATTGTTTATCGCCAGCAGTTTGGTAGGTTTAAATCGATAAATGAACTAACTAAGGTCAGTGGTATTGGTGAAAAGATAGTGAAAGCCAATAAATCGCGCTTAAGTATTTAATAGCAGTGGCGATATTATCTTTAAAAGTCAGCCTAGGCTGACTTTTTTTGTACTTTTAAAGGGCAAAAAATTAGCGGCTATAAATGATGAACAGCGGCTTGCAGGACACCTGGTAATAAAAACCTAAGCTAATTATTTCCTTTAGTTATTACTTTTAGTTATTACTTTTAGTTATATTTAATGCGTTTGTTATATAGAAGTTAACTCTATTTATGTCATTATAGCTTTATTGATTTCTCATAGAGTTTGTATTAGCAGATGAATTTAACCCATTTAAAAAAACTTGAAGCCGAGTCTATCCATATTTTTCGTGAGGTAGCGGCTGAATTTGATAACCCAGTAATGCTCTATTCTGTTGGTAAAGACTCCGCGGTATTATTGCACCTTGCCCGTAAGGCCTTTGCGCCAGGTAAAATTCCTTTCCCATTATTACACGTTGATACCAACTGGAAATTTAAAGAGATGATAGTCTTTCGCGATAAAATAGCGAAAGAGTATGGCTTTGAATTGCTTGTTCATCAAAACCCCGAAGGCATGGCTATGGGCATGGGGCCATTTACCCACGGTAGTGCTACCCATACTGACGTCATGAAAACGCAGGGCTTGAAACAAGCGCTTAATAAATACGGTTTTGATGCCGCTTTTGGTGGCGCCCGTCGTGATGAAGAAAAATCACGTGCGAAAGAACGTGTGTATTCTTTTCGTGATGAAAACCATCGCTGGGATCCAAAAAACCAACGGCCTGAATTGTGGAATATCTACAATGGTAAAGTCCATAAAGGCGAAAGCATCCGTGTTTTCCCGTTATCTAACTGGACTGAACTTGATATTTGGCAGTACATCTATTTAGAAAGTATTCCTATTGTGTCGCTTTATTTAGCCAAGGTTCGTCCTGTAGTTGAGCGTGACGGTACCTTGATCATGGTGGATGATGATCGTATGCCCATTGGTGAAGATGAAGAAATTCAAATGAAGAGTGTGCGTTTTAGAACGCTAGGTTGTTACCCACTAACGGGCGCGGTTGAGTCAACTGCGGATACGTTACCTGCCATTATTCAAGAAATGTTATTAACCAAGACCTCTGAACGTCAAGGGCGCGTGATAGATAACGATAGCTCTAGTTCGATGGAGAAGAAAAAAATGGAAGGCTACTTTTAAATATTAACAGCTAAGCCTGCATTTACTTTTTAGCACCATTTTTTGACGAGAATTGATAAAAAATTTCCCAAGGACAACTTATGAGTCACCAATCAGACTTAATCGAAGAAGATATTCAAGCTTATTTAAAGCAACATGAAAACAAAGAGTTAGTACGTTTTTTAACCTGTGGTAGTGTCGATGATGGCAAAAGTACCTTAATTGGTCGTTTATTGCATGATTCAAAGTTGATCTTTGAAGATCAGCTTGCTGCCATTGCAAAAGATTCAAAAAAATCAGGTACTACCGGTGATAATATAGATTTAGCGTTATTAGTGGATGGTTTACAGTCTGAGCGTGAGCAGGGCATTACCATAGACGTTGCTTATCGTTATTTCTCTACCGATAAACGTAAGTTTATTATCGCTGATACCCCAGGTCATGAGCAATATACCCGCAATATGGCGACTGGTGCATCAACCTGTGATATCGCCATTATCTTGATTGATGCTCGCTATGGTGTGCAAATTCAAACTCGTCGTCATTCCTTTATTTGTTCATTATTAGGTATTAAACACATTATTGTTGCCGTCAATAAAATGGATTTGGTTGATTATTCACAAGAGCGCTACCAAGCGATTAAAAAAGAGTACCGTGAATTTACTGAGTCGCTTGAATTTTCTGATATCCGTTTTATTCCTATGTCAGCGTTAAATGGCGACAATGTGGTTGACGAAAGTAAAAATATGCCTTGGTATCCGGGCGCAACCTTAATGAAATTGCTTAATACCATAGATATTAAGACCAAAGAAGAGTTCACTCAATTTCGTTTCCAAGTACAATTAGTTAGCCGTCCTAATCTCGACTTTCGCGGTTTTGCCGGCACTGTGGCTTCAGGTCATGTCCTCGTTGGCGATACCATAGTGGCATTACCATCAGGTAAAGAAAGTGTGATAAAAGAAATTGTCACCTTTGATGGTAATTTAGAACGTGCGGATAAAGGCATGGCGGTAACGTTAACCCTTGAAGATGAAATTGATATCAGTCGCGGTGAAAGCATTGTTAAAAAAGGCAGCTTGCCTATTTCAGCGAAAGAGTTTAGTGCCACGGTCGTCTGGATGCATGAAAATGAACTTGAGCCCGGTCGTGAATACTATATCAAGCACGGCAGTAAAATGACGACCGGTCATGCTAAAAGTATTGCTAGCAAGTATGACATTAATACCATGGAAAAATTGCCTAGCTCACAATTAGCGATTAATGACATAGGTATCGTTAACTTTGTTACCAGTGAAACCTTACATTTTGATGCTTATGAAGACAACCGAGCTACGGGCGCTTTTATCATCATCGATAGATTAAGTAACGTCACTGTTGGTGCCGGTATGATTAATCATGCTATTGATGAACAAACTCATGAGTACTCAAGCTTTGAATTAGAGTTGAATGCACTAGTTCGCAAGCAGTTCCCACACTGGGGTGCTCGCGACATCACTAAATAACTCAAAGCGCGATTAAAATCCCGCCTACAAGCCTAAAGCGCGATTAAAATCCCGCCGACAAGTTAAATGATTTGTCAGCGGGAACTTGTTCGCGCTACTTTGTTATTTTATGAGGTTTAACAATGACAATAGAGCAGTGGTTGATGATAGCTGTCTTTTTCGGCACCTTTATCAGCTTAGTTAAATACAGCCAAGTACCAGAGCGAGTTTTCTCCGTGACTATACTCGTGTGTTTGGCTTTGTCTTTTGTCAGTGTTGATGACATCCTGAGTAATGCGGTTAACCCGGGTCTAGTGACGCTGGTTTTATTGGTGATATGTTCTTTCGCTTTTGAACGCACCAGTATTTTACGGCGCTTATCTGCCGGGGTTTTTAACGGCTCTGAAACGAAATCCACCTTACGTTTATTACTCGGTACCGCCTTGGCATCGGCTATCATGAGTAACACGGCTGTGGTCGCCACACTCATTAATACCGTGAAAAAAAACAAGCTCATTAACGCCGGTAAATTATTATTACCGCTTTCTTATGCTGCAATTCTTGGCGGAACACTGACCTTAGTTGGTACATCCACCAACCTTATAGTCAATAGTTTATTAATTAAGCAAGGCCATCAAGGTTTTAATTTTTTTGATTTTACCTTAATTGGTTTAGCGGCTTTTGTTTTATGTTTGGCGGTTATTTTACTGCGCAGTAGCTCTTTACCCAACATGGTTGATGATGAATTAGTCACCAATGATTATTTACTCGAAGCCGAGGTCGCGCAGACCTCAAGCTTAATAGGTAAAAGCATTGAAGAGAATGGCCTGAGAAATTTAGACGCTTTGTTTTTAGTTGAAATAGTCCGTCAGGGACGATTAATCTCACCAGTGAAGCCAGAAGAAAACCTGCAAGCAAAGGATAAACTAATTTTCAGTGGTGATATCTCTAAAGTACTGACCTTACAGCAGTTTGATGGCTTAAATTTATATGCCGAGCAAGGTAATTTACTGCGAGATAACTTATTGCGTGATAATCTAACGGAAGTACTGGTTAAAGCCGATTCCACTATTGCCGGAAAAACCTTAAAAAGTGCCGGTTTCCGTGCTCGCTTTGATGCTGCCGTAGTGGCCGTGCGCCGAGAAGGTTGTGCTTTATCGGGCAAGTTGGGTGATATAGTGCTGCAACCAGGTGACTTTCTGGTATTAGCCGTTGGTCAAGATTTTTCTACTCGAGCGAATCTATCGAAAAACTTTTACATATTATCGGGTCATCAAGCCGATAATATGCTCAATGGCTGGCGTGATCACACCACAGTTTGGGGCTTTATCGCCAGTATCCTAGTATCCGTATGTACCCCGTTACCGCTACTTAGCTGCTTATTTGTTTATTTAGCTTTTTTGATTTTTAGTGGCTCGCTTTCGGTCAATGAAATAAAGCGTCGTTTCCCCTTAGAGATATGGATGATAGTTTTAGGGGCGTTAACCTTGGCATCGGCGGTGGAAAATACCGGTATAGCCGCCATGTTTGCGCAAAACATTGAGGCCTTGTTATTCGGCCACAGTACCTACCTGGCTTTTGTGGTTATATTTATCTTGACCCTTATCATGACCGAGCTGATCACTAACAGTGCCGCAGCAGCGTTAGCCTTTCCTATTGCTTACAATATTGCCTTAGGGCTTGGTGTTGATCCTACCCCCTTTGTTATGGCGGTGGCCTTCGCTGCTAGTGGCAGCTTTATTAGCCCTTACGGATATCAAACCAATGTCATGGTATATAATGCCGGTAACTATCAATTAAAAGACTTTGTCAGTTTTGGTTTACCGATTTCCATTATTTATTCTATTACCGTGATCTTGATGATCCCGTTAGTTTTCCCTTTTTAAGTCATTGCAGTACCGCTTGAACGTGTACTTAATGCCGTCAATTACCTAACAAGAGTTTCATAATGAAAACAGAAAACACCGTTTGGCATAACCAACACATCAGTAAAGGGCAACGCGCCGCGTTGAAAAAACAAAAGCCAGCGTTACTCTGGTATACCGGTTTAAGTGGCTCAGGTAAGTCTACCGTGGCTAATGCCGTTGATGCTTTATTGTATAAATATTCCTGTCATAGTTATTTACTCGATGGCGACAATGTCCGCCATGGTCTTAATGGCGATTTAGGTTTTAGTGATGAAGCGCGCATTGAAAATATTCGCAGAATTTCTGAAGTCGCCAAGTTATTTCTTGATGCCGGCCTTATTGTCTCAACCGCGTTTATTTCACCATTTGCCAGTGATAGAGCACTAGCAAAAGCGAAACTTGCCGCCGGAGAATTTATTGAAATTTATATTGATACGCCAATAAGTGTTTGTGAGCAGCGTGATCCTAAAGGTTTATATAAAAAGGCACGAGCTGGGGAGATCAAGGACTTTACTGGCATTGATTCAAACTATGATGTACCTGCTGCACCGCAAATTCATATCAAAACAGCAGAAAACTCAATTGAGCAGTGCGCCGAGCAAATTGTCGCTTACTTAATCGAGCATAATTTTATTAGCGTTGATAACTTGAATTAAGCTGCACTAAAACGGAAAATCACCTCCATGCATTATAATGTTTTTAATGGTGATGCCGATGGCATCATTGCTTTATTACAGCTTCATTTAGCTCAAGGTCATGAGCAAGCACCTTATCAGCTGATCACGGGTGTTAAGCGTGATATTAACTTATTGCAACAAGTCGATAGCAGCAAAGCCACTTCGGTAACCGTATTAGACATCTCTTTAGAAAAAAACAGTCAGGCGTTACAACATTTACTTTCGGCACAAGTGCCGGTATTTTATGTTGATCATCATCGTACCGGTGATATTCCACAATCACCTTTATTCACCAGCATACTTGATACGGATGCCAATACTTGTACTAGTTTATTAATCAATGACTACCTTAACGGTAAATATGTCTACTGGGCAATAGCGGCAGCGTATGGTGATAATATGCATGCTAGTGCCAGAGCTTTAGCAAAAAAAGTTGCTTTATCTGAGTTACAGCAAGGACAACTTAATGAGCTCGGCACGTATATCAATTACAACGGCTATGGACAGGCGCTCAGTGATTTACATTTTCATCCAGCAGAGTTATTTAAGCTATTAACCCACTACCCAGACCCCTTTGAATTAATTGCGCAACAAGACTCTATTTTTAGCCAATTGAAAACAGCCTATTTAGCTGATATGGAAAAGGCTGAAGCGGCTAAAGTACTGAGTGATAATGACTTGGTGCAGACTATTGTCCTTGAAGATGCCCCTTGGGCTCGACGAGTCAGTGGCGTTTTTGGTAACGCCTTGGCTAATCAAGCACCCGATAAAGCTCATATCGTTATCACCCTCAATCCGCCGAAAACACCCCAGAGTGAACAAAGCGAGCAAAGTTATACGGTAAGTTTACGTGCACCGTTAAATAATAAACAAGGCGCCGGTGAACTTTGTGCTCAGTTTCCAACTGGCGGCGGTAGAGCCGCAGCCGCGGGGGTTAATGCTTTACCCAAAAGTCGCTTAGATGAATTTATTAACCAAGTTAGCAGTTATTATCAACAGTGAAACAAATAGCAAGTACCAAGGTCAGAAACTACTATCAAAGTGAAAAACTAAGCGTTAAAATAGTGCTATTAGGTTGCACGGCTTTATTAGCTTTTAACAAGTAAATGATAAGAGTAAGGAATACCATGAGTTTATTAATCACAGGCGGCACCGGTTATATTGGTAGTCATACCATAGTAGAATTACTACAAAGCAGTAATGAGCAAGATATAATTATTGTCGATAATTTATCAAATTCGTCCACTAAAGTGCTTGAGCGTATGGAAACTATCACCAATAAAACCGTGACTTTCATAAAAGCAGATATCTGTGATGTCGATGCCTTAGAGCAAATATTTACCCAGCATGATATAGTTGCAGTTATTCACTTTGCTGGTTTTAAAGCGGTAGGTGAGTCCAATCAAATCCCCTTGGCTTATTATCAAAATAATGTCGCCGGTACCTTAACTTTATTGCAAGTGATGGCCGAGCATAATGTTAAAAACTTAGTGTTTAGCTCTTCAGCGACAGTCTATGGCAATAACGTTTCTCCTTTAACTGAAACCATGGCAACTTCAGCGACTAACCCTTATGGTCAAACTAAGTTAATGGTGGAAAATATCCTCTTTGATTTAGCCAAAAGTGATCCCGCGTGGTCCATTGCTTGTTTACGCTATTTTAATCCGATTGGCGCCCATCAATCGGGCTTAATTGGTGAAAATCCAAACGGTATCCCTAATAATTTATTACCTTATGTTGCCCAAGTTGCCGTGGGGCGTTTAGCGCAATTGCAAGTTTTTGGCGATGATTATGATACCCCAGATGGTACTGGCGTGCGTGACTATATTCATGTGGTTGATTTAGCGCAAGGTCATGTCAAAGCGTTAGAAAGTCTTGGTCATGCGAAAGGCACGGTAACAGGTTGTCAGGCAATTAACCTAGGCACGGGTAACGGTACCTCAGTATTAGAAATTGTTAATACCTTTAAAGACATCAGTAAAAAGCCTATTCCTTATCAAGTCGTGCCGCGTAGAGCTGGCGATTTAGCGACCGTGTATGCTGATGTTTCATTAGCCCATGAACTATTAGGTTGGCAAGCCAAGCTAGACTTAACCGCTATGATCCAAGATACCTGGCGCTGGCAGTCAGAAAATCCTAATGGTTTTTAAAGCTAATAGGCTATCAGCCAGTTAACAATATATATACCCGTTGCCATCATAACGAAAGACTAACAGCTAACTGCTCTTGGTCTTTTTTTTACTCTTTAAATGATAAAGCAAATACATACCGCTAAATATTAAGCCACCGACTGCGCCCCATAAATGCGCATCAATTGCCACACTAGCATCAATCAAGGCCGACACGTCTTCACTGGCCCCGTAAAACTGCTCATGGGCTATTTTCAACCAGACGCCGATGAATAACAGGTAGCCAGTTTTATCTTTATGATGGATATCCATCATGGCCCCAAAAATAAAAATTCCGTGTAATACCCCTGAGAGGCCGACATATTGATGGATATCAGGGGAAAAAAAGTACAAGCCGGCACTGCACGTTAAAGCCGAACTGATAAATAACAGGCTGTAATTTTTTAAGCTGTAAAATTGGCCATGCAATGCCCATAACAGTATTAATGCCGCCAAATTCAATAGCAGATGAAAGCCATTAGTGTGCAAGAAATGGCCAGTAAAAATACGCCATAGTTCACCTTGGCTGATTAATTGCTGTTGGTAAACTAAAGGTTTACTCAGGGCGGTATCGAACAAAAAAGCCAGAATAGCCAAAAAGGCAACGGTTAACACGAGCAGACTGTGTTGCTTGGCAAAAGGTAAGTTTTTAACGGTAAATTTCATGTATTTAATGGCTATTAGTTAATTTTATCAATTACTTATAAATCACTTGTAAATCACATATCAATTTATAGTCAGCGGTTGGTCGAGTGTTTATTTGGTATTTATAAGATATGGATTTATAAAAAATTAATGAAAGTATACAATGACTGCTTTATTAATAGTGCTTTAATTTATTTACCTATGTCTAGAACGCTTTGCCCTAGCTGTCATCGGCCTAAAATTGCTTGTATTTGTGCTTTTACTGCGGATATAGCAAATGATATCCACCTTGTGGTTTTACAACACCCGAGTGAAGAATGCCACACTAAAGGTACGGTTACTTTATTAGCTAAATCGCTACGCAAGTGCCAGGTACTGGTTGGTGAAATTGTTGATACTATGCCCAGTTTTTTATCTGTGATGGCGCAGTATCAACCAGTCTTGCTCTATCCAGGTGAGCAAGCACATGTTCTGGATATTAACTTACTGGTGCAATTGACTAATCATCGGCCTGGTGCAGAAAAAAATCAGTATATTATTGCAGATAATACTAAGCCTATTTGTCTCGTTATTCTCGATGCAACTTGGAAAAAAGCCTATCGTATGTTTATGTTGTCAACCACCTTGCAACATTTACCGCAAGTGTGCCTGCCTGAGCATTTGGCCAATGCAGGGCAATACCATATTCGAAAAGTCGCGAAAAAAAATGCCTTATCTAGTTTAGAAGCAAGCTGTTATGCTTTAGCCATTCTTGAACAGGGTAATGACGATTTACCAGTGAGCCCGAAAAATGCCGGTAAATATCAGCCTTTACTGGAAAAATTTCAACAATTTAACCAATTTCAGTTATCTTTTAGACCTGAGCATAAAACCCCTGAGGAAACTTGATGATACATCATGCATTTTTAAAACGTTTTTATACGCTAACATTGATTGTTGCTCAGCTTCTTCTTAGCCAAGCAGCGCAAGCACAAGCTGAAATTCGTGAACCCGAAGGCGCAACCGGTTTTAATCAAAAACAAGCGGTTTCTGCCAAGCAATATATGGTCGTTGCTGCTAACCCTTATGCAAGTCAAGCTGGTGTGGACATGCTTGCACAAGGTGGTAGTGCTGTGGATGCTGCTATTGCCGCGCAACTGGTGCTGAGTTTAGTTGAGCCACAATCATCAGGCCTTGGTGGTGGAACTTTTATCTTGCATTGGCATAATAAAAAACAACAATTAACTACATTTGATGGCCGAGAAACGGCGCCGCAACAAGCAAGCAGTGCCTTGTTTTTAAATGAACAGGGTAAACCCTTAAATTGGGTAGATGCGGTTGTGGGTGGTAAATCGGTTGGTGTACCGGGTTTACTTGCCGCGCTTAATCAAGCTCATCAACAATTTGGTGTGCTGCCTTGGTCGGTGCTATTTCAGCCAGCGATTGACTTAGCCGATAACGGTTTTATTGTCTCGAAGCGTTTAGAAAAATTACTAGGGATGAATTTTAATCCAGGCATACATACCTTGCCAGAAATTAAGCAGTATTTTTCACCCAATGGTATTGGCATAAAAGCCGGTGATACTTTGAAGAACCCTCAGCTTGCCAAAGCCTTGCGCAGTATTGCTAAAGAGGGTGTTGAGGTTTTCTATCAGGGCTGGCTAGCGAAAAAAATTGTCGAAAAAGTGCAACATGCAATCATTTCTCCTGGACTGTTAAGTCTTGATGATATGAAAAAATATCAAGCGATAGAGCGAGCTGCTGTTTGTGCACCTTATCATCAATATAAGGTGTGTGGCATGGCGCCGCCAAGCTCTGGTGGTATCACTGTTATTCAAATATTAGCGCAATTGCAATCCTTTGAACTTGCGCAATATCCGCCTAACTCATTACAGGCGGTGCACTTATTAACGCAAAGTGCGCGGTTAGCTTTTGCCGATAGGAATAAATATATTGCCGATAGTGATTTTGTTAGTGTGCCCATTGCCGGTTTACTCGCCGCTGATTACTTAGCGAAACGTGGCGCTTTAATTGATGAAAAAAGAGATATGGGCCAGGCCGTTGCGGGTAGTCCACAAAATAGTTTAGAGTTTGCCGATGATAACGCTATTGAAAGACCCTCTACTACGCATTTGGTCGTTGTTGATAAGCAAGGTAACGCCATTTCAATGACCAGCAGTATTGAAAATGGTTTTGGCTCGGCTTTAATGGTACAGGGTTTTATTTTAAATAATCAACTAACCGACTTTTCCTTCGCGCCAAAGCGTGATGGTCAGTGGGTTGCTAATCGTGTTGAACCGTTAAAAAGACCACGCAGCTCGATGGCACCTACTATGGTCTTTAATGAAGATAATTCATTACGTTTGGTGATCGGTGCCCCCGGTGGTAGCCGTATTATTAATTATGTCGCGCAAACCATTGTCGGTGTTTTAGATTGGCAGCTCAATGTACAACAAGCGATTAACTTACCTAAAGTGACTAACCGCAACTATGTCACCACGTTAGAGCAAAATACCGCTATAGCCAAGTTAAAGCCGGCCCTGGAAGCAAGAGGACATAGGGTGAACGTTAGGCCACTAAATAGTGGTTTACACGGCATTGAAGTGACCAAAGACGGACTTGTTGGTGGTGCAGATCCGCGCCGTGAAGGACTGGCGTTAGGGCGTTAAACCTAGCGTTGAAATAATATCAATATGCCGACGCACTAGGCTACTTTGTTAACCGCAGGGGAAGATACGCGCCCAGCGTATGGTCATAGCCCCGAAACCATGATTAATTCTAACAACGCACCTTATTTTGGTGCGATTTTTGCTTAACTCTATTTATATGTTGTACCTCTAATACCGACAAATTGTTGGCAGGAGTAAAATAGTAATGGCGAAAAACCTTCAGTATATCGCACAACTGTTGTGCCTTTTTATGGTCATCTTTCATGGCAATAGTCATGCACTTGAAAGTTCAGTGCAATTGCATAAAGTCGATCAAGAGACCAGTTTTGGTTATAGCCTTTCAATTGGCGATGAATTTTTTCAGCAAAAGGCGTTTAATTGGCAGGTAAGTTACCACCGTTTTGAACATGTAACGATTGCCGATTTAGATGATATCAGTGATGTTTGGGATAAAGCCGGTTTTGAATTTAGCTTGCAAACAATCGACTTAGCTCTAGGCTATCGTTATTACCCAAGATCTTACGACAAACTCATTAATAGTCTGATGTTTGAGTTGCAACTAGGTGCTTCGGTTAATCTCAGCGAACATAAACTTGTCTTTAGACCCGACTTTGACCGGGATGATATTTTCTTTGCTAAGCAAGGTGATATCAATCCGGTGCTCTCTTTCTCTTTACAAAAAAGCTTCAGCAAAAACTCTGCTATGCACATCGGCTTTAAGCATTACCCAAGTTTTTCTGACTTCGGCAGTATCAGTACCTTATTCATTGGTTTTAATTATCGCTTTGGTCGCCAGATAGGCTATTAGTTGGCAATTCACTGTCAGTAAAGGGCAGTACTTTACCAGTATAATTTAAATGTTAATAATTCAAGTCAGTTTTTTGCAGCTAAACTTAGCGCTATATCCTTACATACTCAGGATACTTCAAGATGCGATTTTCAGTCATTCCAGCTGAAAGTTGTATCTAAGGTTAATTGACATAAATACCTAGAGTTACTCTAGGTGCCACTTTTTTTTGGAGAAGCGTGTGTTGAAGTATAAAATACGTTGCTTTAAATTTTTAAGCATAGTTTTACTTATCATCAGTAGTAGTGCCTTTGCTATTGATACCGATGGTGATGGCTATGATGATGCCATTGATCTATTTCCTAATGACCCACTTGAATGGTTTGATACCGATCTCGATGGTATTGGTAATAACAGCGATCCTGATATTGATGGTGATGGCCTTGATAATGGTTATAGTTTTCCTTTTGGCCCCGACAATAACGATGATGGCGATCTTGTTATTAATTTTTATGATCCTTTTCCGAAAAACCATCATGAATGGTTAGACACAGACAATGATGGTCTAGGTAATAATGAAGACACCGATGACGATAATGATGGTGTGCCTGATTTGCTCGACGTATTTCCCCTAAATCCCCTTGAAAGTATCGACACAGACAATGATTCTATCGGCAACAATGCTGATAGTGATGATGACAATGATGGTGTTATTGATGTTTATGATGTCTTTCCCCTAGACCCTTTAGAAACTATTGATACAGATTTTGATGGTATTGGTAATAACGCTGATTTAGATGATGATGGTGATGGCGTTTTAGATGTCGATGATGCCTTTCCCCTAGATGCGAGTGAATCACTTGATATTGATGGTGATGGCGTGGGTAATAATGCCGACGCCGATAGAGATGGCGATGGCGTTATCAATGGTAATGATGTTTGGCCCGATGACCCTAGTGAATGGTATGACACCGACCTTGATGGTATAGGTAATAATGCCGACCTTGATGATGATGATGATGGCGTTTTAGATGTCGATGATGCCTTTCCCCTAGATGCTGCTGAAAGTGTAGATACCGATAATGACGGCATAGGGAATAATGCCGATGCTGATGATGACGGTGATGGTGTATCCGATGCTTTAGATAAATGCCCACTTGATCCATTAGAGCGCCTTGATACCGATAATGATGGTATATGTGATGGTCCAGATCTTGACGCTGATGGTGATGGCACCCTTGATATCAATGACGCGTTCCCTTTGGATGCTTTAGAGCAATTTGATACCGACAATGACGGTATAGGTGACAATAGCGATAATGATATTGATGGCGATGGTGTCGATAATGCGACTGATTTTGCGCCGTTTGATGCCACAGAATTTATTGATACTGACGGTGATGGCATTGGTAATAATGCCGATTTAGATGATGACGGTGATGGTGTACCAGATGTAAGTGATGTATTTCCATTAGACAATAGCGAAGATACTGACACCGATGGAGATGGTATTGGTGATAATAGTGATGCTGATATTGACGGTGATGGCATTGCTAATGGCAGCGATGCTTTTCCTTTTGATATGTTAGCAACAACAGATACCGATGGTGATGGTATCCCTAATGTTACCGATACCGATGATGACGGTGATGGTGTACTCGATGTTAATGATCTATTTCCATTAAATCCAGCTGAATGGTTAGATACCGATGGTGATGGCATAGGCAACAACAGTGATGCTGATGATGACAATGATGGCATTGTTGATGGCAGCGATGCTTTTCCGCTAGATGTTAGTGAGTACCTAGATACTGATGGTGATGGTATCGGTAATAACAGTGATACCGATGATGATGGTGATGGTGTACTTGATAGCCAAGACGCTTTTAGGTTAGATGCAAGTGAGTGGTTAGATACCGACGGTGATGGTGTTGGCAATAATACTGACAGTGATGACGACAATGACGGTTATCCTGATAGTAACGATGCTTTTCCTACCAATATTCTAGAGTGGTTCGACACTGACGGTGACGGTATCGGTAATAACGCCGATACTGATGATGATGGTGATGGCGTTTTAGACGCTGATGATGCCTTTAGATTAGATGCTCTAGAATGGCTAGATAGCGATGGTGATGGTATAGGTAATAACGCCGACAGTGATGATGATAATGATGGTTATATCGATAGTGAAGATGACTTACCGCTAGACCCACTAGAGTGGCTTGATACCGATGGTGACGGTATTGGTAATGTGAGAGACCAAGACGATGATAATGATGGTGTTATCGATGCGTTAGATTTATTTCCGCTCAATCCAAACGAATTTGAAGACAGTGATAACGATGGTTTAGGCAATAATGAAGACAGTGATGATGATAATGATGGTATCCCAGATCACCTAGATGAATTTCCTTTTGACCCCAGTGAGCAAAATGATACTGATGGCGATGGTATTGGTGATGTCCTAGATACCGATGATGATAATGATGGTTATTTAGATTTTGAGGACCAACTGCCACTAGATGCCAGTGAACATATTGATACCGATGGTGACGGTATTGGTAACAATGCCGATCTTGATGATGATGGCGATGGCATGAGTGATGAATTTGAAATATTGTATGATTTTAATCCACTGGATGCTAATGATGCACTGCTTGATACTGATTCTGATGGCGTTACCAACGCAGCAGAAGCGTTAGCACACACAAATCCATTATTGGATGATTATGCCCCTATTATTACCCCGCCACAGGCGCTGCATATCAATGCTGAACATACCTTTACCCTACTAAATTTACAGCAGCTAATCGATTTGACCCAAATTTCCGTACGTGATGGCTTAGACGGTCAAAACTGCTGTGGTTTAACGGCGCTGGGTTTTGAAACCGGCCCTAAGAATGTTAGTTCAGGTTTACAGACCATAATTTGGCGAGCAGTAGATAAGGCCGGTAATATTGCCACCACAGCGCAAGTATTAAATATTCACCCCTTAGTGAATTTTTCATCGGCGCAAGTGGTGGCAGAAGGTGGTATTGCCCGAGTTGAGGTCATTTTATCGGGTGAGGCACCTGCTTATCCAGTGACGGTACCATTCACCATTACCGGCACGGTCGATAATGCCGATTATAATGTGTCCGATAATAAAATAGTAATAACGCAAGGCACGGCTGGTTATATCGATATTCAGCTCAATAATGACTTTCAACTTGAAGCTGATGAACAGCTCATTATTAGCTTTGCACCAGGGGTTAATGCCGGCGTACAGGCAAAACATATTATCACGGTAACAGAAGGTAATGTTGCCCCTAATATCAAGATAGCGGTCTGGCAAAAAGGCATAAGAGTCCCTAGCATTGCTAAAAATGATGGTGAGGTGAGGGTGGTGTTAACCATTACCGACTCGAATAGCCAAGATACTCATCAGATAGAGTGGCAAATACCTGACTACTTAAATGCAGTACTTACCAGTGATGAGCTACAGCTAGTTTTCCCTGCTGATGGCGTTAATTTACCTGAGATAAATAAAGGCTTGATAAATATCACGGTCACGGTAACTGACAGCGGTACTAGCAGCAATAGTGGTAGTGCCGAGTTGTCGCAAACTAAACAGCTTTTCTTGCCTTTATTTGTCAGCCAGAAAATATTAACTAGCGAAGATAGTGATAACGACGGTATCAGTGACATTGTTGAGGGTTATAGCGACGATGATTTAGATGGCTTACCTGCTTATATGGATAACTCAACCATTCCGTATCTACAGCCACTCCATGTGAATGCTGCGGTAGTTAAATTGGCAGAAACTGAGCCCGGCTTACACTTAAGACTGGGTAAATTTGCTCTGCTACAAAACTCCGATGGCCTGCAACTATCACAGCAAGAAATACTCGCCACTGGCTTAGTTGAGCAAGACAGCCTAGTCAATACCATGGGATATTTTGATTTTGAAATACACAATATTTACCCTTTTGGTCGTTCAGTTGCTATTGTTTTACCGCTTAGCGAAGCCATCGTTGAGTACTCTGTTTATCGTAAAGTCAATGGCGAGCTACAATGGGGTGATTTTGTCGAAGACAGCAATAATGTACTTGCCACTAGTGCCGCTGTTAATGGTGTTTGTCCGCCGCCACACAGTGAACTTTATCAAGTAGGTCTCAATGTCGGTGACACTTGTTTAAAATTAATTATTGAAGATGGCGGTGCCAATGATAGCGATGGTATTGCTAATGGTGTCATTGATGATCCCGGAGGTATCGCGGTGGTTGACAACAATACTATTTCATTGGATGTTACCCCGGAAAAAGTGAGTAGTGGTAGCGTCTCTTTCTGGGCACTGCTAACGCTAATGCTGTTACTTTATTTACGTACTTTGAGTTTGAAAAAACAGCTGAAATTTAACCTTTAACTGAATATGGCAAGGCTCTCATTTTGAGGGCCTTTATATTTACCAGTAAATCACAATAAGTTAATCAAAGAAGAAAATTTGCTTTAATTGACCGTAGATTATCGATAAAATCATATTTGGGGTTGAATCCTTGGCATATTCTTGCTCAAATGGCGCCCCATAGTCATAAATAATTAACATAGGTTAATTAACTTGCATGTTTAGCGCAATTTATCGAATAAATTGTACAAGGGTGTAAGAATTAACCAAGAAAATAAGCAACCGCCATCTAAATGAAATATTCCCGCGTTTTTATTAATAGCTTAGCGTATGAGCTGGCCCCTGAAGTGGTAACCAGTGCAGAGCTTGAATCTCGTTTGACCCCCTTATATCAAAAGCTTCGTATTCCTATGGGCCAGCTCGCTGCCTTAACAGGAATTGTCGAACGCCGTTGGTGGCCAAAAGATCACATGCTTTCCGATGGTGCTATTGTCGCCGCGCAAAAAGCAATGCATGAAACTGGCATTTCTGCTGCTGATTTAGGTGCTGTAGTGTATACCGGTGTTTGTCGTGATCAACACGAGCCGGCCACGGCTTGTCGTATCGCAGCAAAACTTGGCGTGTTAAAAGACACGGCAATTTACGATATCAGTAATGCCTGTTTAGGGGTACTCTCGGGTATTTTAGATATTGCGAATCGTATTGAACTAGGACAAATTAAAGCCGGTTTGGTGGTTTCATGTGAATCGGCACGTCATATTGTTGATGTGACCATAGATGACATGCTGGCCGAGCCAACCATGCAGAATTATGCTAGCTCTTTAGCAACCTTAACCGGTGGCTCAGGTGCAGTAGCTGTGTTACTGACTGATGGAAGTTTAAATTTAACCACCGACCGTAATCATCAATTATTAGGGGCAAGTCACTTATCGGCACCCGAGCATAATAATTTATGTCAATGGGGCTTAAAAGAAGTGGGACCGCAATTATTTCGTGAATTTATGCGCACCGATGCCGTCAATTTACTGAAAGAAGGTGTATCTTTAGCAAAAGATACCTGGCTACACTTTTTAGAGCAACGTCAGTGGGTTGAAGAGCAAGTTGATAAGGTTATTTGTCATCAAGTTGGCGTGGCCAACCAAAAGAAAGTATTAACCGCCTTAAATATTCCGGTAGAAAAAGAATTTCCTACCTTTAAGTATCTCGGTAATATGGGCACAGTTTCTTTACCCGTTACCGCGGCAATGGCGCATGATCAAGGCTTCTTACAAAAAGGCGATAATGTCAGCTTTTTAGGCATAGGTAGTGGTTTAAATTGCATGATGTTAGGGCTTAAGTGGTAGTTATGCTAGAAAGTCAGTCAGAAAACAAGCTAGATAAATTGTTAACAAAATCTTTTCCTTTTACCCGCAACTATATCAATCGTAATGGTCATCAATATCATTATGTCAATGAAGGCCAAGGCTCGCCCGTTGTTATGGTTCATGGTAATCCTAGCTGGTCTTTCTATTACCGTAATCTGATCAGCGCATTAAGTGAAAATCATCAATGCATAGTGCCAGATCACATTGGTTGTGGTTTGTCTGATAAGCCTGGGGACAAAGACTATGATTACACCCTAGCTAATCGTATCGATGATCTAGCCGCATTACTTGCGCACTTAGACGTAAAAGAAAATATTACTCTGGTCGTACATGACTGGGGCGGCATGATAGGCATGGGCTATGCTGCGCGCTATCCGGAAAGGATCAAACGTCTGGTTATTTTAAACACCGGCGCCTTTCACTTACCTAAAGCAAAAAAATTACCTTCAGCGTTATGGCTGGGTCGAAATACCTTTATCGGTACTGTCCTAGTCCGAGGCTTTAATGCCTTCTCTAGCATTGCCTCGATTATCGGCGTTAAGCGCAAGCCTATGGCTAAAGAGATTCGTCAAGCTTATGTGGCGCCTTTTAACTCATGGCAAAACCGTATTTCAACCTTGCGCTTTATTCAAGATATCCCGTTAAAACCAGCTGACAGAAACTATCAACTGGTTACTGACATTAGCGAAAATCTAGTGCAGTTCAAAAAATTACCTATGTTGATTTGTTGGGGCTTAAAAGACTTCGTTTTTGATAAACACTTTCTAGATGAATGGCAACAACGTTTTCCTCATGCAAAAGTACATGCTTTTGATGATTGTGGTCACTATATTTTAGAAGATGCCAGTGATGAAGTCGTGCCGCTAATTAATAACTTCTTAAAGACCAGTGAAGCGTCCTTATCTTCATAAGTAATAGCTTAATAAGACCCTAACTTAAGTAGGAAACGACACATGACAGAGACAATGGCTGCTTCCAAAGAAGCAAACTTGTGTCGCCACCTCGCACATGCCGCCATAACAACACCTAAGGCGTTAGCGGTTGCCGTACAAAAATACCAACGTGGCCAACTTAACTATCACGAAATTGATTTTGTTACTTTGCACCAGCAAAGTGATGCCATTGCTTATGCGTTAAATGCTTACGGGCTAAAAGCTGGCATGAAAGCAGTGCTGATGGTAACGCCAAGTATTGAATTTTTTGCCCTAACCTTTGCCCTATTTAAAGCGGGTATTATCCCTATTTTAGTTGACCCTGGTATGGGCATTAAAAACCTTAAGCAGTGCTTTGCTGAGTCGGCACCGGATGTTTTTATTGGTATCCCCAAGGCCCATATAGCGAGAATGTTATTTGGTTGGGGTAAAGCCAGCGTTAAAAAATTATTAACGGTCACTGAAAATGGCATTGGCGCAGATGTGTTGGCTACACTTATTGGTGGCATGAGTTTAACCACCTTATTAAAGCGTTATCCGGTAAAACCAGGGCAAGCGTTTACTATGGTAAAACTTAGCGATGATGAGATGTCAGCCATTTTATTTACCAGTGGTAGTACCGGTATACCTAAAGGTGTGGTCTACAGCCATAAAATGTTTGAGGCGCAAATTACCGCGCTAAAAGAAGACTATGGGATTAAACCTGGCGAGCGTGATTTAGCTACCTTTCCGTTATTTTCATTATTTGGTCCGGCATTAGGCATGGCCTCTATTGTCCCTGATATGGATGCCAGTAAACCGATCACCGCCAATGCTGACTTTATCTTTGCCGCCATTGAAAAATATCAATGTACTAACTTGTTTGCTAACCCAGCACTGATTGAAGTGTTAGGGCAGGCGGGAGTACCCGATAGCTCAGCTAATAAACCTTTGCTCAAGGCTTCAGTTAAGGAAATAGTTAAGCTAAACAGTTTAAAGCGGGTGATCTCTGCGGGCGCGCCAGCAACCTTATCGTCAATAGCGCGATTTACTCAATTACTGAGCGACAATGTGCCCGTGTTAACTTCATATGGCGCAACCGAATCACTACCACTGACTAAAATTAGCAGTGCAGATCTACTGGCAACCAGCCATATCACCGACAATGGTGGCGGTATTTGTGTCGGTAGTCCGGTTAAGGGTGTTGAACTGAGCATTATCGCCATCAGTGAAGATATTATTGACACTTGGTCTGATGAGCTAGTATTACCCGTCAACACTATTGGTGAAATAGTGGTTAAAGGCGACATGGTGAGTCATCAATATTATCGTCGAGAGTTGGCGACAGCACAGGCTAAGATTCGTGATGGCCAGGAGATTCGTCATCGTATGGGCGATTTAGGTTATCTTGATGCATCAGGTCGACTGTGGATGTGTGGACGAAAAGCCCATCGTGTTACCACCGAAACGGATGTGCTCTTTTCTATTCCTTGTGAACGAATATTTAACATCCATAGCGCAGTGAAACGCACCGCTTTAGTGTCGGTAACGATTTACCAGAAAAGTGTGCCTTTGCTTTGTGTTGAGTTAACCGATGAAGCCAAAAAAGATGATAAATTTGATGAGACTATGCTGTTTTCAGCGTTAAAAGTGCTAGCACTTGCTCATAAACAAACCTCCGCGATTTCCCACTTTTTAATACATGATGACTTTCCGGTTGATATACGTCATAACGCCAAAATATTCCGTGAAAAGCTTGCCGTTTGGGCACAAGCAGAGCTTGACTAATTTTGCCGATAACTAGAGCTAAAACATGACAGAACAAACCCACAACAATACAGCTAGTGAAATTAGTTCAGCAATGACAGCCGATTTTAACCAAGCTGTGCAAGCGCCACTGAGTGAGCTAGCCAGGCAAACACAACATGTGTTTGTCACCGGTGCTGGCGGATTTTTAGGTACAGCCATTTGTCGATTACTGCGTTTGGCAAATATCAGCGTCACCGGCTATGCTCGGGGTCATTATCCAGAGTTAAGTCAAATGGGCGTAACTATGGTGCAAGGCGATATTGGCGATTATTCTCGCCTTAAAGAGGCGATGCACTGCTGTGATCTGGTCTTTCATGTCGCCGCTAAAGCGGGCGTTTGGGGCAGTAAAGACGATTACTTTCAAGCGAATGTGCAAGGTACAGAAAATATTATCCGCGCTTGTCAGGAGCTCGGCATTACCCGCTTGGTTTATACCAGCACCCCTAGTGTTACTTTTGCTGGCGTGGATGAAGCCGGTATTGATGAATCGCAGCCCTATGCCGATAACTTTTTAAATTACTATGCTGAGTCAAAAGCACTAGCAGAGCAGCTGGTCTTGGCGGCATCAATAGACTCTAATCAAGATGTTCAGCAAAATCAGTCGCTGAAAACCGTTGCCTTACGTCCGCACTTAATTTGGGGGCCAAATGATCCTCATCTTGTGCCCCGCGTCCTAGAGCGTGCTCGTGCCGGTAAGCTCAAACTTGTCGGCAAAGAAGATAAACTTGTTGATACCATCTATGTTGATAATGCCGCCTATGCGCATATTTTAGCTGCTATTGCTTTGGCAAAACCTCAAGCGAATTGTCTTGGCAAGGCTTATTTTATTAGTAATGATCAGCCCATCACTATGGCGGCTATGCTCAATAACATTCTTAACTGTGCTGATCTACCGCCAGTAACAAAACGCGTCCCCAGTGGTGTTGCTTATGCCGTTGGCGCAACGTTAGAGTGGCTTTATACACTGTTGAATAAAAAACAAGAGCCTATAATGACGCGTTTTGTTGCCAAACAACTTTCTACCTGTCATTACTTTGATATCAGTGCCGCGAAAAAAGATTTAGGTTATATGCCGCTTATTAGCATTGATGCCGGCATGAAACAACTTAAATTATCTTTAGAAAGTCGCAAGTAAAGGCTTAGTTATCGTTAGCTATTCGCTAGCCAATTACCGAGCAGTTCGGCGTTTAGTAAAATAGCATTAAATAAAAAATCATTAAGTAAAGTGAGTATCATGAGTAAAATTTACCATCATCCCGTACAAATATATTATGAAGATACCGACCACTCGGGTGTCGTTTATCACCCTAATTTTCTCAAGTATTTTGAGCGCGCGCGTGAGCATGTTATCGACAGTGATAAGCTGGCCACCTTGTGGCAAGAAAAAGGCTTAGGCTTTGCGGTTTATAAAGCCAATTTGATTTTTCAAGACGGCGTTGAATTTGCGGAAATTTGCGACGTGCGCACTAGCTATCAATTTGAGGGTAAATATAAGACCTTATGGCGACAAGAGTTATGGCGTCCTAATGCCAGCAAAGCCGCTGTTATTGCTGACATTGAAATGGTTTGTTTAGATAAACAAAAACGCTTACAGCCTATTCCTGAAGAAATTCTTACGCCACTTTCTACAGGGTAAAGTTACAAAGTAAACTAGTGAGCAAGTTACAGGGGGCTATTTCAGCGCCCTAATAGGGTTCATGGGCGATTACGAACAATCTATTTAGCTTCCCTTAGCATTTATTGGTTTAATGGTTTTTAATGTAGAGCTAAATTTTCTTAGATGAAAATATCAGGTGTGTACATGGGGGTTTGCTTTAATAGATTTGTATTGAGATAACTCCGCCCGAATTTACCACATTGTTGACTTTAACATTTGAGAACTTTCACTAAAATTTGTGTATGTTTTGATCTACAGCGGACATGGCTAAACAATCAAATTACACTGGTAGTTTCCCGATAGCGGACGTTCCCCATAGATAAAACATGAGGCTTTTGATTATAACTTTTGCAAATGAGTCGTTCAGCCTGCAAATCACCAGACACCCACTTAAAATAATTAATACCTAAGTTCAATAAATCATCGTTTCTTATTTACATTGGGCCGAATTTTACTTTGATTTTTATGGTGTCGAAGATGGTCTGCAAACAAATGCACAAAAACAGAGTTTTCATCCAATTTGAAATCACCAGACACCCACTCAAAATAATTAATACATAAGTTCAATAAATCATCGTTTCTTATTTACATTGGGCCGAATTTTACTTTGATTTTGATGGTGTCGAAGATGGTCTGCATGAAATCACAAGACACCCACTCAAAATAATTAATACATAAGTTCAATAAATCAACGTTTCTGATTTACATTGGGCCGAATTTTACTTTGATTATTATGGTGACGAATAGAATATTTATAACAATGCACAAAAACAGAGAATTCATCAAATTAAAGGCACAACTAGCCTTAAGTAACTAATGTATCTAGATGAGTTATATGGATTATTAAGCAAGTAACTTTTGGCAAATTGACACCGTTGCGCGTTTTTTTAAGTGTTGATGTTCACAAAAATCCGTGAGTGCTTGCGCTCTACCCACTGCGCCATGGAAACATTGCCTAAATTGTGTAGTTAACACCAACCAGTTTTCGTGACTTATGCCTAAGCGGGTTAATATTTCAGGTTGGGCTTTGTCAATATAACCGCGTTTATCCGCTCGAATACAGCGGCCAGTTACATCAAGCAATTGTATATAGTCACTTAATTCAAACGGTAAACCTGTTGGCATGTTCTTTCTTGGGTTACCAATAAAGGGCAGTAGTTGTTGGGCTTGTTGCCCTTTAATCGCGGCTTGTATCCGTCGTTGAATGCTGGTGTAGTTTGATGTTTCTGGGGTTTTAGCTACATTAGCTCTAATTGTGAAATCACCAGACACCCACTCAAAATAATTAATACATAAGTTCAATAAATCATCGTTTCTTATTTACATTGGGCCGAATTTTACTTTGATTATTATGGTGACGAATAGAATATTTATAACAATGCACAAAAACAGAGTTTTCATCCGATTTAAGGCACGACTAGCCTTAAGTGAGTAATTGATCCCGATGAGTTATATGGATTATTAAGCAAGCAACTTTTGGCAAATTGACACCGTAGCGCGTTTCTTTAAGTGTTGATGTTCACAAAAATCCGTGAGCGCTTGTGTCCTTCCCACTGCGCCATGGAAACACTGCCTAAATTGTGTAGTTAACACCAACCAGTTTTCGTGACTTATACCTAAGCGGGTTAATATTTCAGGTTGGGCTTTGTCAATATAACCGCGTTTATCGGCTCGAATACAGCGGCCGGTTAAATCAACCGTAAGCGTATAGGGATCGGCACCTAGCCGCGCTCAATATTCCATGGTAACAGCGGTTCAAGGTTGTTTGGTTGCTCAGCAATATGTTGCAAGCATCTTGAGATATAATCATGCACGACTAGGCCATTAGCCTTAGCCGTTTCAACGAGACCACAAAAATCACCAGACACCCACTCAAAATAATTAATACATAAGTTCAATAAATCATCGTTTCTTATTTACATTGGGCCGAATTTTACTTTGATTTTTATGGTGTCGAAGAGGGTCTGCAAACAAATGCACAAAAACAGAGTTTTCATCCAATTTAAGGCACGACTAGCCTTAAGTGAGTAATTTATCCCGATGAGTTATATGGATTATTAAGCAAGCAACTTTTGGCAAATTGACACCGTAGCGCGTTTCTTTAAGTGTTGATGTTCACAAAAATCCGTGAGCGCTTGTGTCCTTCCCACTGCGCCATGGAAACACTGCCTAAATTGTGTAGTTAACACCAACCAGTTTTCGTGACTTATACCTAAGCGGGTTAATATTTCAGGTTGGGATTTTTCAATATAACCGCGTTTATCGGCTCGAATACAGCGGCCGGTTAAATCAAGCAATTGTATATAGTCACTTAATTCAAACGGTAAACCTGTAGGCATGTTCTTTCTTGGATTGCCAATAAAGGGCAGTAGTTGTTGGGCTTGCTTTCCTTTAACCGCTGCTTGTATCCGTCGTTGAATGCTGGTGTAGTTTGATGTTTCTGGGGTTTTAGCACTCTTAGCTCTAATTGGATTTAAATCAACATAAGCCATACAGGCTATTAACGCGGCTTCATCAAGCAAGGCTTGAGATTTAAAACGTCCTTCCCAAAACCTGCCGGTACACTTATCTTCTCGATTGGCTTGTTTAGCAATGGTTTCATTTAAAATACGCATAAACCAACTGATATCCATCAAGCGCTGACGATAAACCTTGGCGGTTTCGTTTACAACCTGTTGTAAGGTATCAATAAGTGGCTCACCCCGTAAATATTGCTGGGTTAGCAAAGTGCCTTTAAATAACTGATGCCAACGGCTAATCACTTCATGCATTGTCCATGACTTCGCTTGCTGCTCATCAATAAATAATACCAAATGGGTATGATTACTCATGACTGCATAAGCACAGACATCGATAGCAAACACCTCACTTAATACCTGTAGTTTATCGGCGACCCAAGCACGTCTATGCTCATAACTTTGCCCGGTGTGTTTATCTTCACCACACAGATATGCCCGCCGAACACAACGAGATACACAATGATAATAAGGCGTGTCAACTAAGCTTATTTGTTGTTTTCTTGCCGTGGCCATAATAACTCTCAATGGAAATTTATTGATTATTATTTAAGCATAGTCGAGTCACTCATTATTTCCATTTGAGTGGGTGTCTTTTAAATTAAGGAGAGGAATTTAAGGGCTATAACGAGCAATAAAAAGTAGATTTACATTACTCTGTTATCGAACATTATTTAGTTGCTAACACCATAACCTTTGGTATCTAAGACACTTGAATTACTTAATAAAACCGGATATCTTTAGAATACACCAACCATTGTAATCATGAAAATTTAACAAGGAAAACTAACAAATGAAATTTTTAATTTTACCGCTGCTATTACTAAGTAGTACAGCATTTGCAGCAGAGCCTTTAACAAAAGTCGAAAAAGGTGAAGTTGAATTATTACTTGCAGAAGCAGCCAGTAAATTATTATACCTAGAGCGCGACTGTGGTAAGCCGATGGATGTTGAAAAATTTAAAGAATTAGCTAAAATCAAAGCTTTTTCAGAAGGTTATATGACTATTGAAGGTATCAGTTGGGAACGTGTTAAGAAAAAAGCACACCAAGGTTACGGTATGTTAAAAATTGAAGCGCCACTAGGCGAACTTTGTGATGATTATCGTGCACAAATTAAAGGTAATTATAGATTTTTAAAAGAGATTTAATGCGTCCAGAGTAAATATTAGCAAAAGAGCTGTAGTTTTAGCTCTTTTTTTTTGCCTAATTTTAAGCTTTGTCTTAGGGGGGGTGATATCAGTTGGCTATATTTTACTTTAGCTTTATTTACTTTAGCTTTATTTAGTAATTTTTACTAGCAGATTAAAAATAAGCCTTTTCAAAGACATAGTTCAACCTTAAATAAATTTCACGTTGATTAGTATAAATTTGGTCATAGGTAGCATTGTGGGTTTTAGTTATTTTAGCTCCTAGCAATAAATTAAGCTGTTTGGTTAGTTTACGGGTATGGGTGAACTCTATTTCCACATCTCTTTCAAAAGCAGGTTCATTACCGAGAAAACGTTGGGTATCTCGTTTAGTACTGTCATATTTTATCAAAAGCCGATTACTTGTGCCCTTTGAACTACGGTGCTTTATGATGAAAGTAGAAAAATTTTCTAAGTAGAGCATTTTTTTATCTAACTGGTAATCTCTATATACATGTGACAACTCGACCTGAATGTCTTGGTAAATAAATTTAACTCTTGGCTTGAATTCATACATGGTTCCTAGTACTAAGTTATCAGCATCGGCGATGTCGCCAACTCTACCATCTAAACCAACCGTTAACGGTGAGAAAGGTGATGTTTCAAAGTACCACTGTAAATATCGTTCATCGAACAGGGGAGCGTTGTCACCTAAAGCTAATGAAGCTTGATTAATTCTATTTACTGCCCGTTCCTTTATACGTATCCCAGGTCTAAAAACGGTTTGATAACTCCCTCTAAACTCGGCCCAAATATCGGCACTACGTTCTATTTTCTCACCTTTTTGTGAGTTTAATGCACTAAGTACTAAATAGGCTCTTCCTCTAGATTTTCCTTCATCTTGCTTAAATGTTTGAAAGTACCAGTTTCGACCATAGGCGATATTATAAAGTTTATAATCCACTCTTTTTACAAAACCTAGATCGGCTCTAAAATCAGCACCGACATCAAAGTAGTTGGCCCAAAATAACGTCTTTTGCCCGGTGTGTTTATACTTAATTTGTAAGGCATGATCTTCCAAGGTACGGTTAGCATCAGCCCTGAGCACACTTGTATTAGTAGCACACTCACCTAATAAACATTCTTGCTCAGGTGGAATTTCGGTACAACCGTTATCATTACATAGGTCTTCTGCAAAGAGAGTGGTGTAATTGCTTTTAGAATATGCTAGTTGGTATCTAAGTTTATCATCTATGCCTAAATTGATTAGCCCGTCGGTAGAGATAAGTGTATTCTGGTATGAATTTCCTGACCTACTTGTTGCCAATACTCCGTAAGCACTGCCTTTGTTCGCGGTAATATAACGAAATGCAGCGGTTTCATTGCTAAAATCTGTTAACTCTACTTTTTCAGAACCTAGATTATCTGGCATAACCAAAGTAGTCTGTAGATCTTTCACCCATAAAACATTACCGCTCGCTTGTATACCTTCATGAGAAAAACTAGCGCCAAAGCTTGGTTCTATTAAATTTCGAGTGTATACCAGAGGTAAAAGTGTTGAATATTGCTCCATGCTCTCTTGAAAAAAGCTTCTTTTTTCTGGTTGAAAAACATTAAACGGGTTGTTGATACTGTCCCTAATGATATCAGCTTCAACTTCAGTGAAATTTGGATTAACAGTAATCGACAGTTTAGTCGCACTGGCTATTGTTAAACTGGTATCAAAACCCACATTAAAACTATCTTGATCAGCGACTTGTTTGAATTGTTCACCAAATTTTCTTTTCTGATTTGGATGCCTTATCGCATAACCTTTTAAGTTAAACGTTTTTTTTTGTTGAAAGAATTCTTCGAATGGCTCATCACTTTTTTCTGCTAATTGTTTTGCCTGTAATTCTGCGATGTTGGGCGGATGAATAATATAAACACCTCCCATAGTTCGGCTTATATTTCTTGGATAGCTACGTTTAAGAATAAGCATCCAGGTGTTTTTTTCATTGATATTAGCTTTGGGTTGTTTTAATGAATCAATAGGAATGGCAATTTCAACCAAATAACCCGTAGGAGTAATTTTAGCTGCAGCCTGCCATTCGGTATCCCAGTCATAAATATATCGATCACTGATGGTATTTTGCAAAATGTCTGATATAGAGCCGCTAGGGTTAACTCTAAATTCATATTTTCTTCTTAAATTTCCGGTCGGGTCAATAACAACTGAAATATAATCATCATTCTTAATACCGTCTCTTTCTCTTATGGCCGTTCTTAATTTTGAAACATCGGGGTCATAGGCATTAAAGGCAAAATAAACATGAGTGCTGGTAGTGCCTATTAATACATCGGTATCAACTACAGCCTTACCAAAACGCTCTGGATAAAGCTCCATCGTTAATTTTAGTACCTCAGATTTTGCCCAAAATGCATCCTTTAATTCACCATCAATCACTGGAGGGTTTTCTATCACGGATAAAGAGATAGTTTTAATGTTTTTAGGATCGAAGGAACGAGCTGCCGAATCGATAGCGTCCAGATCGTGTCCTGGCTCATCTTCAACAGCATAGGCCGGAAAAAAAGCTATAGAGGTGAGTAATATGCATTTGAAATAAAAAATAATGAATAATTTTCTTTCAATAAACAATTTTACCTCCTTGTTTCTTAATTTGTAGTTAACAAATGTTACTAAATAATAACAAAGTGTCAACAGTATATTACTTGAAATAAGGCTAAAGGGGATAAATAAAGCATTTTGGCTGGTAGCACAATACCCGCAGACGTAGAGTTCCACCTTTGAGTGGGTGTCTGCTATATTTTCGCTATATTTCGTTTGAGTGGGTGTCTGCTATATTTCGGCTATATTTTCGCTATATTTTCTAAGAGAGGGATGGGTCAAGGTTCACTACCCTAATCTAATCAGAGTTTTTAGATTAGGGGTTCTGAACCGCCCTGTGCGGAGGCGCATGCAGGGTGGTGTGGGGCTGGAGGTTAGATACCTCTGGCTACCCGATTAGGCTTTTACTCTGATTTGTTAGCGATTTTTTGCAAGTTTTCATGAATTTTAAATAAAACAATTAGTAGTTCACACCAAATTCTTGAGCCAATAGCGCCAAAAATAATTATACCTAAGCCAGCTAGAAAACCACCGCCATATTGTGTAAACATTGACCCAAGACCTGAAACTAAAGTGCCTAAAAGCATAAGCCAATAAACAAAAGTGATAATTTTAGGGGTTAACATCGAGTCGAAAAAAAATATATCTTTCATGGGTAAGTCCTTTTTATTATTAATAACTCCAACATAAACATACGCAAGGCTAACGGAGTTTTTGAAAGCCTAACGCCTCGTTAAGCGGATAAAATAAGCGACAAAGGAGCAAAAGCCAACTGTTTTTTGTCCTTGTTTAATTTCTTATTAGGCTTTTATGTACTCGTAAAAATGCTTAGTGTCGACGTTAATTTTTAGAGGCTCATTGGGATCGTTATTTAAATACCCTTGTGTAAAAATAGCGATTCTCCATTCATCTTGAAGTATGAATGGTTCAACTGGATCTTTACGTAAAACATCTGTATTTATCGATTTAACTGCTATCGATGGGTTACCATCGAGTTTAAGTGCCGCGCTATTTAGATTATGAGACATAGAAAGCGCTGTACGTTGATAAGCTACTTGCCCGAATCTATATGAGGTCACAGGTAATTGCTGTGAAACTTGAAAAAGTATCTCCGCACTAAGGTCGGCGAGACACCTGACACCCATAGTAAAACCACCAAATTCTTGCCTGACTTTATCTGCGATACTTGTGCCGTGCATTGAGATTATGTAATGAGGAATAATTTCAGTACCAATAGTTCCGTTACCTTCTAATGATAAAGCTTGAGCAGATGGTGGTTTAAAATGTAGAGGGAAACTGCATTGTGTCCCGTTAATACCCTCTGATTTATCAGCTCTTGTTTGATCCTCGATATTTCGATAATAATGACTTGAGCGTAACCATAAAGAACCACTTGTTAAAGTGGAATCGTAGACAGTTTTATCTACTGTCCTAAAAATAATGGGGCGATCTAACTTAGTCTGGATACTATTCATAAACTCGAACCTTTAGAAAAGCCTAACAGCTTATTATGGAGCCGGCTCAGTAATGTCCGTTCCATAATTAAAATTTAATTTACATTAATGTCCCACAAATTCAAAGAATTAGAAACTACTGCAACCAATTATTTAATGAAATATAGGATGTTACTAAGCCCGCCCAGTAATACCCATCATAGAAAACGCTATAAATCACACTAAGATCAATCAAATAGACGTTTATTGGTGTTTTTTAGGAGTGTTACTGAGCCGGCTCAGTAACATGACATAAAATATTCATTAGAAAATATAGGACAAAAAACTTATTGCTAATGACGGCTTAGCGCACAAAGTGCCCCTTAAATAGAACTCTGTTAATGAAAGTTTTAGGCTCACAGTTGCCATTACAGCTATTAAACCTAGCGATAAGTTGACCCTAATGAAAATTCTCTTTTAAGACTTCTATTCCACTTTAGCGGGCACATAGCGCCGTAGAAATAATATTAAAATATAAAAATTACTCGTCACTAAAATTAAGTTTGTAGTCATCATAAGGTTTGAATTTTTGGTTAATCGTTTGGCTGATATGGTTCAATATCTCGTGCTTAACAAATTCCTTCTATAGTACTCATCAATATAACAAGTTGATAATTATCAACTAATTCATATCATAATTCTTATTGTTGACTTTTTTTTTAAAGTGTGGCTATACTTTGAATTCGAAATGTGAACGTTTGTTCGTGTTTATATTTGTTTATCTTTAGTGTTTATTTGGCCTAGAACAAAAAAGAATTTAATATTTATAGGGTTGTTTATGGATTTTATTGATTTAGTCGTTATTGGTGTATATTTTTGTGTGTTAATAGGCATCGGTCTATATGCAGGCAGTAAAATAAAAAATGCTGAAGATTATATGGTAGCTGGGCGGTCATTAGGTTTTCCTGTATTACTAGGAACTTTGGTTGGTTCGGCTATTGGTGCTGCGGCAACATTTGGTAAAGCAGGTAAGGCCTATGAAGTAGGTTATGCGATATTGATTGCTACTGTTGCTTATGTCTTAGGTTACATTGTCCTTTGCTTTTTAGCGCCAAAACTTCAACAAGCTAAAATTGATACCATTCCTGGAGCATTGGAACGTCGTTTCGGCAAACCTATGCGTATTATTGCGGCTGTTGTTTTAGTACTTGCTGTTATTGCATTGTTTGGCGCGCAGTTAATTGCCATTGGCCTAACCGCAGAGGCGGTATTCTCTGATTTTGGTATAACGTTTGAGTACGCTGTTGTTATCGCAACTGTCGTCATTATTGTTTATACCCTTGTCGGTGGCTTATTAGCGGTAGCCTATAATGACTTATTTCAAACTATTATTATGTTAATTGGTGGTGGTTTACTCTTACCTATTTTTTTAACGATAGATCTTGGTGATCAGTTTAGCAGCGCGCTAGTTTCTCCAGCTATTGATTTTTTAGGAGGTATGCATTGGGGCTATGTACTGTCATTCTTTCCTATTTATTTCGCTTTTGTATTAATCGACCCAACTATTTGGCAAAGAATTTCAGCCTCTAAAAATAGTGCTGATTTAAAACCTGCATTTATAGCAACAGCTTGTATCTTTATGTTCTGGAGCTTAATTGTTGTCACACTAGGCGTAATTGCCTTTAATATTTTGCCTGACTTAGCTCATCGCGATAGCGTTATTCCAACACTCGTTTTGAATCATATGCCTCCTTTGGTTAAAGGCATTTGTTTAGCCGCTATTATGGGGATTATAATTTCGACTGCAGATTCCGCTCTTTTAGTTACTGGTACAACGGTTAGTACCGATTTAGTTAAAGTGCTAAAGCCTGAAATATCAGATAAACAACAGCTTCTTATTACTCGAATTACTATTTTTGTTGTCGGTATATTTGGCCTTATTTTTGCGCTACAAAAAAGCAATATCTTTGAAATAATGATGCTTTCTTTAGCCATTTTTGTTTCCGGTTTATTTGTACCTGTTATGTCTGCCTTATTTTATAAAAAAGCCACTGCAACCGCAGCATTAACTTCTGCCATTGTTGGCGCAGTCGTGCAGTTATCTGCTTTTTTTGCAAAAATGCAAGGTTACTTGCCCGAAGGTGTTGAGCCCATTTTATTAGCCTTGGTGAGTAGTAGTTTCGCCATGTGGTTAATGAGTCAACTTACCTATAAACCATCATTAGCTACCCAACCTTTGCTCATTAATCTTAAAGCTAAGTAGTGAGCTGGTTACTTTTATTTTCTCTCTGTTTGAATCAAATTATATCTGAGGACATCTGTTATGCCTGTTAAATATCACCTTGAAGGGAATGTTGCCGTTTTTACTATAGATAATGGCAAGTTAAATCTTTTTACCATGGAAATGCACGAACAATTTTACCGTAGTTATTTGCAATTTATGGATGACGATAATGCCAAAGTTGCTGTGCTTACTGGCGCAGGCGAAAACTTTAGTGCTGGTGACGATTTAAAAGAATCAGATACTGAGATAAAGTCACGAAAAAACTTACGCTGGGATGAGTTACTTCTTAATCAACGCAGAACTAAGCCGATGATCAGCGCCATCAATGGTTGGTGTTTAGGACAAGGTATTGTTTATAGCTTATTACTTACCGATATTCGTATTGCTGGGACCAGTGCTCGCTTAGGCTTCCCTGAAATAGCTTATGGCATGGGCGGTATTAGTGGTGCAACCCGTTTAGGAATACAAATACCAGCAGTACATGCGGCTTACTTAGCATTAACAGGGGAAAAAATTAACGCGCAGCAAGCTAAAGAATATTTTTTAGTGAATGAAGTAACCAGTGATGGAGAGTGTTTCTCCCGGGCGATGGAGATTGCTAATCAAATTGCCCGTCATCCACTTATCGCCATTAAAACTGAACTTGATGGCTTACATCGTGGTACTGAGCTTTCACGCTCAGGTGCTTTGCAACATGCTACCGAGCAATATATTAATCAACGTAAGTGGCACTTGGCAGCTGGTCATAGTGCAGTTGAAGATTTAAAGAATCGCTCAAGCAGTGAAAAAGGTAAAAAATAATGTCATTAGAAGCTGAATTACAAGCCTATTTCACTAAGAAGCAGCATATTGAAACGGGCATTAACTTCCCCGAGAATTTTCGTGAATTATTAGCTTTTGCTAATGAAAATTATGGCGATAAAACTGCCGTCAATTTTTTTGAACAAAAATCAATAAAAGGTGTAGGCGTACAGTTAACCTTTGCTGAGTTGCATGATAGCGTTTATCGCTTAGCTCATGGTTTAACACTGAAAGGTGTGAAAAAAGGTAGTCATGTTGCCGTTATGATGACTAATAGGATTGAATTTCCTATTACTTGGTTAGCACTTGCTGTTTTAGGCGCAGTAATGGTGCCAATTAATACCAGTTATACCGGTGAAGAACTGGACTATATAATTAATGACAGCGATGCTGAGTACATTGTTACTGAAGATAAATTTTTAACTGTGTTTGACGATATGACAGCAATGCCAGCAAGCATTACCGCTGCTCAAATTATTGTTGCTAGCTCTTTAGAGAACCCTCAAGACGCAGTTTTTCAGTCTTGGCATGATGTTTGTGCATCAGGACAGGCTGATTTTATTCCTGATTGGCCTTTGCACAGTACTGATTTACTCAATATTCAATATACCTCAGGCACCACTGGTTTTCCTAAAGGTTGCATGCAAACACAAAAATATTGGATATTACTTGGTTGTGTTGTTGAGTCGATGATGGACTATACCATTAATAACATTCTTACTGACCATTCGTTTTTTTACATGGATCCCCAGTGGCAACTGGTGATGGCACTGCATTGTGGTGCTCGCTTAAATGTAGCTGGGCGTTTATCCGCATCAAAATTCATTGAACGTATCAAAACCTATGATATTGAAATGGCGTGGGTCCCTAGACCATTACTTAGCCAAGCAGCATCACCTGAAGATGTTAACTTACCATTGAAAAAACTCTTTATCGGCGGTGCCAGTGCCGAGAACATTGTTAATTTACAACAACGTTTTGGCATTAAGGTAAGTAACGCCTATGGTATGACTGAAATAGGTCCTGGCTTAATTGTCCCTGAAGAAATTTCAGATGCTGATGTACTTGGCACTTGTGGCCTAATGGCACCTTTTAGGCAATGTAAGGTGGTGTTAGAAAACGGTGAAGAAGCTAAGCGTAATGAAGCGGGTGAGTTATGGATCAAGGGCGACGGCATTTTTAATGGTTACTATAACAAGCCAGAAGCCAATGCAGAGTCTTTTGTTGATGGTTGGTTTCGCACTGGCGACAAGTTTATTCAAACTGAAAAAGGTTACTTTAAAATAATTGGCCGCTTTAAAGATATGATTCGTCGCTCTAGTGAAAATATTTCAGCCATGGAAGTTGAACATGTTTTGTCACTACATCCCTTAATCGAACAAGCCGCTGTTGTACCTATAGCTGATGACTATCGTGGTGAAGAAGTTAAAGCCTATATCTTGTTTAGAAATGAAGATAAAAGATTATCGCCTGAGCAAGTTATTGCACACTGCCAAACGCGGTTAGCTGCGTTTAAAATACCTCGTTACATTGAGTTTGTAACCGACTTCCCTTATACGCCCAGTAAAAAAATTGCCAAACATAAGCTTGTTGCTAATAACAAAAATGTGACTGGAAACTGCTGGGACAGTAAGCAATTAAATTAACCACTCTATCAATAACAATAACAATAACAATAACAAAAAATAAAAATAAAAATAAAAAATCAACAATAAATATAATTATTATATAACAAAAAGGTGAAACACTATGAGGATTACAACAAACAATTTAACAAAAACTACGTTAGCGATAGCTATATCAATAGCATTAAGCACAACAATTAATGCCCAAGAGCAACAAAAAACCGAGGATTATTCTGGCATAGAACGTATTAACGTTACCTCACAAAAACGTATACAAAGTATTCAAGAAGTCGGTATTGCGTTAACGGCATTTAATGGCGATTCATTGCGTGAGCAAGGTATTAATAACCCAACCGATATTGACAAGGTGATGCCTAATTTTTCCGTTCGTAATGTTGGTGGCGGTGGTGTTCCAGTGGTTATTATGCGCGGTATCGGTTTGCAAAACTTTAGAATTAACGACTCGCCAACTAGCTCGTTTTTTATTGATGAAGTTTACCAAACGTCAATAGCTTCTGCTGAATTTTCAATGTATGACTTAGAGCGTCTTGAAGTTTTAATGGGGC
The DNA here is from genome assembly GCF_001444365.1 of Colwellia sp. MT41. Lineage (NCBI taxonomy): Bacteria > Pseudomonadati > Pseudomonadota > Gammaproteobacteria > Alteromonadales > Colwelliaceae > Colwellia > Colwellia sp. MT41. The sequence continues at coordinate 2,412,328 of NZ_CP013145.1, read as the reverse complement.
CGCAAGGCGGTTTATACGGTCGTAATACTATTGGTGGAGCTATTCAAATAATTTCAAGTAAGCCTGAAATCGACGGAGACTTTTCTGGTTATATTGATTTAGTTAGTGGTAGCTTTGAGTCAAAAGAGCTTGAGTTTGGTGTTAATGTGCCGATTTCTGATAAGTCAGCGTTAAGAATATCAGGCCGTGTTGATAGTAGTGGTGATAAAGATTATTACAGTATCCCAGATGATGTGCACCATGGTGCCTCAGAACGCTGGGGTTTAAGAATGCAATATATGTATCAAGCAACTGATGATGTGGAATTATTGTTTAAAATTCATGGCGGTGATGATGATACCGAGTTACCTCTGCAACGTGCGTTGGGTTTATATGCGAATATTGGTGATGGCACCGACTTAGGTGCTCCTAATGTTTCTTTAGGTTTGCTTAATGGCTTGTTTGGTGCTGGCTCTGCGGGTTTGTGTCAATCAATTCTTGATGGTAAGGGTAGCGATCCGACAACGTGTGCAACACTTACCGGTGTTACGCCTAATGATTATGGTTTAAATGACGATAATATTTATGATTCAGCCACCGGTGGGCGTTTATCGTATTTAAATAATAAGTGGTTTGGCGCTAGCTTAATTGCCAATATTGATTTTGATTTTGGTACCTTAACCAGTATTAGTGCTTATGACAGTATTGATTATTTCCGTTATATTGACTCTGATGCCACGATAATTGAATTCCAAGATGTAGAATATGGCTCTGACATTAGTTTTTACTCACAAGAGTTTCGTTTAACTTCTCCCGAAAATGATAGTTTTAACTGGGTTGTTGGTGCTAGTTACAGTCACGATAAAATTATTGAAGACTCAACGTTATTAGGTGGCGAAGGTATTTTACCGCTACTTTTTGGTGGCGGCACCTATTCAAAGCAAGATTACACTCAAGAAACCAGTGCTTATGCAGTATACGGGCATAGTGAATATGCCCTTGCTTCACGCGTTAATTTAGTGACTGAGCTTCGTTATACCAGTGAAACAAAATCGTTTATTGGTGGTTCAACTGTTGGTTTTTCAAATGGTGTTGAAGCGCCACTAGTTTATATCGATGATGAAATAGATTTTTCCGCATTTTCTGGGAAAGTTGGCTTAACGTGGCAGTTAGATGAGCAAATGATGCTATTTTCTAATATTTCTAGAGGCTTTAAAACGGGTGGTTACTTTGGTGGTTTTGCCACCGATGCTGATCAGCTTGCTCCTTTTGAAGAAGAAACTATATTAGCTTACGAATTAGGTTTTAAATCAGACTTATTCGACAATACGCTGCGCGTTAATGGTTCTGTTTTTATATATGATAGACAAGACGTGCAGTTAAATGCGGCTAACCCAGATGACGTTATTAAAATTGCTCGTTTAACCAATATTGGTGATGTTGATACTCACGGTGGTGAGTTATCAGTAATTTGGGCCGCCACCGAAGATTTAACTTTTCAGCTTGGTTTAGGTTATACCGACGCTAAAATTTCTAAAAGTGATTTTACCGTTAACTCTGTGCTTCCTTTATTAGGTAGTGCGCGTTTAGAGGGTTTAAACTTGCCTAATTATTCCAAATTTAGCAGTAACTTTTCAGCACGACACGAGCATGAACTAACGGATAACTTACAGGGTATGTTACAGCTTGAATATAGCTACCGCTCTCAGCAAGATTTATCACTAATTACTAACCCAGAGATAGAAACGGCTATTTTTCAAGAGCCAGCAGTGTCACTGGTTAATGTGCGGTATCGTATCGGTGATGCTAATGAACAGTGGAGCATAATGGCATACATCGATAATGCACTAGATGAAGAGTATCGTTTAGAAGCTCGTGGTGATGGTTTATTTGGTGTACGTGAGCGTTATGCACTTGGCAGAACGGCAGGACTTAAACTTACCTATAACTGGTAACACGTTAACGTCGAAAGTAAGCTAAAAGAGCCATACTTGAATCTCTCGTATGGCTCGATTGATTTTATTTATAACCCCCTCATTTTTATCAAGTACTTGTTGGTAAGGAAATTTATGTCATCATCTTATACTCCGCTCAAATCATTGTTAAATTATCTATTGTTTGCTTTGTTTATTTTTACTAGTGATTTATCGTTTGCAAAAACACTTGAGGAAAAGTTAGCTAAAGAGCAAGCTGCAGCGACTAGTTTTTCTGTCTATGTCACCATGCGTGATGGCGTACGTATTGCGGTGGATATACATTTACCAACATTTTATCGTAAAGGTGATAAATTACCGGTATTACTTTATCAAACTATTTATCAACGCTCTTCTAGAATTCCACTAGTTGACAAACCCAATATCTCCCAAAAAAATGATTGGCAAAATATGCCAAAATTGGATCATAAAGCCAGCAGCCCAATAGAGTTTCAAGCATTAAAGCAAGGTTATGTCGTCATTAAAACAGATGTCCGTGGTACGGGTGCTTCCTTTGGCCACAGAAACTCTCCTTTACCACCAGCCGAGATTCAAGATACCTATGACTTACTTGATTGGATAATTGCTCAACCATGGTCAAATGGTAAAGTGGGTGCTTATGGTATTTCTTATACGGGTATGACCGCTGGTATGGCCGCCACGGTTCAACATCCTGCGCTAAAAGCGATTGTCATAGGGTGGTCAGGTATTTACGATGAATATAAAAATGCTATGCAACCTTTTGGTTTTGTACAGCCGGGAGTTTTGTGTAAATGGAGTGATTATTTAGCCGCTTTATGGAGTAATAATTATAAGGTAACCGGTAAAGCCATTATGCCCGTTGATGGCGATGAAAATGCGGTGTTATTACAACAAGCTATTAAAGATCATCAACAAAATGAAACGGTTTGTGATTTATTATCATCAGTAACCTTTAGTGATGACAAAATTGGTCAACAGCAGTTAAACATCCAAAGTTTTTCTCAACGTGGCTTTAAAAAAGAAATTGAAGCTTCAGGCGTAGCAATATTGTCATTAGCAAGTTGGTATGACACTGGGGCTGTGGATGCTCATTTTGTTCGTATGCTCGATTTTTCTAACGAACAAAAAATATTCATAACGGGTGCTCAGCATGGTGCCCGATCTCATGCTAGCCCTTATACGGTAAGTGATAAAGTATTACCTCCTATACCATCAGGCGAAGTGACTTGGGGTAAAGCGATTACCTTTTTTGACTATTACTTAAAAGGCATTAAAAATGATTACCCTTCGTGGCCGAAAGTAACTTACTGGAACTTAGGTGAAGAAGCCTTTCATAGTTCAGATGTATGGCCGTTAAAAAACAGTAAAAATGTACGTTTTTACTTTGATGAACAGCATTCATTAACTCGTATACGTCCAAAATATTCATCGCAAAGTGATCGGTATCAAGTTGATTTTTCGGCCACCACGGGGAAAAACTCTCGCTGGTGGTCTGGTATGGGCTACCCTATGTTAAACCTTAACGCGCGCCAAGAAGAAGATAAAAAGTTACTGATTTATACCAGTGCACCACTCACTGAAGATATGCAAATTACCGGTTGGCCTATTGTGTCATTGACCATTTCTTCAACCCATAGTGATGGTGCCTTTATTGCCTATTTAGAAGATGTTGATGAACAAGGTAATAGTATTTATGTTAATGAAGGTGGCTTAAGGGCTATTCATCGAAAAATAAAACCTAATCCAGTTAAAGGTTTAGCACATATTCCTTATCATAGTTTTGAACGGGCAGATGCTGAGCTACTTACTCCTAATATGATCACCGAAATAAAATTTGAAATGATCCCAACGTCAGTAAAAATAGCCAAAGGTCATCGCATTCGTATTGCTATTGCGGGTGCCGATAAAGACAACTTTGTTCGAATTCCTGCTAAAGGTCAGCCAATTATTAAGCTATATCGCGGTGGTGATAAACCATCGTATGTTGATTTTCCAGTAATTTATAAATAGTAGGATTACATGCTCGAATTACTAATGAATGAAATGGCAAGGTTATCTTTAGGAACGATAATGTTGCTTTGCGCCATTGCTATTATTGCAGGTTTTTTACGTGGTCTTGCCGGGTTTGGCTCGGGTATGTTAATGGCAGGACCAATGGCATTGCTTCTTGAACCGACCATTGCTGTTGCCACTATTATCATATTAGAGACATGTATTTCTCTACCGTTAATGAAAGCAGCTAAACAAGATGTCAATTGGTCCTTGGTTAAACGTTTACTTTTAGGTGCTATTTTTATCGCGCCTTTTGGTGTGCTCTCGTTGCAAGTGCTTTCAGCTAAATCAGCAGGGCAAGTTATTTCTTTATTGGTAATTATTGCTGCGTTAGCATTGTTATTCGGCTATAAACGTAAAGAATCATCAACAAAAGTAAAAGAAATTACCGTAGGAGGAGTCTCTGGATTTTTTTGTGGCATCGCTGGTATTAGTGGTCCGCCAGTGGTCTTGTATTTATTATCATGGCGGCATAACCATATGGAAATTCGTGCTACATTAATCTACTATTTTGGTTTTATTGATTTTTATGTACTAATAGTGTTGTTAATCATTGATGATTTTTCTATGCTTCCTTTTATCATCGCACTCGCTTGTTTTCCGTTTATGTGGTTTGGTGCTACTTTAGGGTGTAAAAAGTTGGCCTCAACCAATCCAACGCAATACAAATCATGGGCTTTATCGACAATAATTGTTGGCAATGTTATTTCGCTTATTGCAGTACTGTTACGTTAATGCCAGTATTCATAATAATCGCGATTTATAACGTATAAATGATAATAACATGATAGAAAATCCAACATCAAAGCGTAAAACGCCAAGTCAACAACGAGCGAAAAGCACAGTAAGAAAAGTATTAGACGGAACGTGGCAACTATTAAAAGAGCAAGGCGCCGATGCAATAACTACCCGTAATATTGCTAAAATTACTGGCGTTAGCCCAGGTTCTATTTATCAATACTTTGGCAATAAAGAGCAAATTTTATTTACCCTTTATGGCGAACGATTAAAAGATTCGGTAGGTGCTTTTAAATTGGCCTCAACCGAGGAAAATTTTTCGTTATCTCTCGCTGAGTTTTATCAATTACTAGAGCAAAAATTAGCGAATGTTGGCTGGGGAAGAATAGAGGATATTGAGCTAACTAAGGCTATTGCTGAAAATCCGCAATTGAAGCATGCAGTACAGCCTATTTTAAATGAACTTTATGACTGTCTTATTTATGTTTTGCGCCGCTATGGCTCAACGTGGTCAGAAGAAGATCTAAAACATTTAGCTGAGTATATTTTTGGTGTCAATCACTTTGGTTATAGCTTACGGATTCGACAATCAGAGCAATCAGCAACTAAAACCATAGCATTAACAAGAGAGCTAGAATATTATTTAATTTGCAAAGCGGTGAATAAAGTATCGCCGTAAATTATTTATTGAGGCTAGCGCTTACAAGAAAAAATCATCAATTAAAATTCAGCCATCAAGGTCTTCTTTTAGCAAGCAGAAGATCTAACGATTGACCTATAGTTAACGTCAACTAAGCGCACCAAGAAGTCATTAACGCTGAGCTGTTTTTCATTGAACATTGACTATGAGCTTAGCTCAGTGTTATCACTAAGAAGGCATAAAAACAGCAGATTACTGTCTCTGCTAAAGTTCACTCGGCTCTACGCATAATACCTCTAATTAAGTGACTAAGTGTTTCGGCATTTTACCTAATCGGCTAACAGCTAAATAATGCCAATATCTAACCCCATTGAAAGCTAGATCACCTTGATGAACCATAATATGTGGATGAAAGGACATTCAGAGGGGGGAATACCATCGGCATGTATATCGGTGTAGATCAAACCAGGGCGAACACAGTTAATACGGATGCTTTTTCGGCAAAAAGTTTTGCTGTTGTCGCGCCAATGCCTCGTCCCGCACCAATGCCTCGTCCCGCACCGGTGATTATTAGCACTTTTTAGCTACTCATCATCTATCCAGTTTAAACCCCGACTAGGACTATTGTCAGCTAGGCAGAGGTTTATTTAGTGTTATCGCTAGCATTAACTTTAACACTGATAAAGCGCCATTTATTTAAAGGTCATTAAACTGTTCTAGCCACTCGCTGAAAGAGTCAGATACTTTTGTCACTGTGCATAAACCATAGTTATAGAACCATACGGCGCTATCTGTTTGTGCACTTGTACAATCGCTCAGTTTGAAACAAAACATGTTGCCCTTACAATCAGAGGCAAACAAAATATGCCCCTTTGGCATACCACCCATTTCATAGAGTTTTGATAGCGAAAATACATCGTCTAGGCTTAAGAAGTCTTGCACTTCAGAAATATTGACGCCTAAATCACATATTTTAGTTAACACATTTGGCGAGTGCACCAAGCCATAGCTTGAAATTAAATATTTATATGAGTCAGGTAAAAAAGCATTTAATTTTTCTTCAAGATCGGCAATATCATCACTGGCTATTGGTACCATGACGTTTTTACTGCCCCAGTTTTTTACAAATAGATCAATGCTATTCATTTTGACATACTCCAATATAACAAACGCCCGCATATAGGCAAAATTAAGCTGGCTATCATAACGAAGAATAAGCAAAAAGCCAGTCTCAGTGCCAACTCGTTAGCTAGTTTTTCTTGTTTTAGAGGTTATTTTCTTCGGTCCAATCTTTAAGCTTCTCTAATATATCGAGTGCACTACGACCAAAATCGGTGATTTCATAAGTAACCGCAATAGGGCGAGTACAAATTACTTCTCGGGTAACGAGCCCTTGGCTTTCTAGTTCTTTCAGGCGTTGGTCGACCATTTTCTTACTCGCACCACCAAGCATGCGAGAGAGGTCATTAAAGCGCACTGGCCCATCTTTGACATGCCATAGGATTGAAGCCTTCCACTTGCCTCCTAATATTCGCATACCCCGCTCAATTGAACAGGGTTCTGCACAGCTATCACTATTTATTTTTATATTTTTATTCTTTGTTTTTAAAGTACTTTTCATCTTAATTTCAATCAAGTTAGCCTGGTTACTAAAAGTATACTGGTTGCTTTAATTCTCCACGCTATCATAATGTAGCACAAGAACCAATGATAACTTGTTATAACGAAAGCAAATGTAGCTTTAAGGAAAAAATCGATGTCCATGCTCGTCTCTTACGATCCCATCACTCAACTCGCACTGGGTGAAGTGCCAATAACGACCGCTGAAAAAATGTCCGGTGTTGTTAAACGAGCCAAGCACGCACAAAAATCTTGGGCTGCGTTGTCATTAAGTGAACGGCACCAGCAAGTAATACTTGCCTATGAGCAGCTCGTTAAAGTGCAAGAGCCACTGACACTGTTGATCAGTAAAGAGATGGGCAAAGACTATCAACGGGCGAGTTATGAAGTGACTGGTACTGTGCAAAATGCCGATTACTTTTGCCAAGAAATTGCCAGTGCTCTTGCTCCCGAGTCGCAGGGACATGGCGTTGAACTGCAATATCGGCCCCTAGGTGTAGTCGCTGTTATTTCCCCTTGGAATTATCCACTGGCTATGGCAAATAATTTACTGTTGCCAGCATTAATGGCGGGTAACACTGTGGTGTTAAAACCGTCAGAAGAAACACCGTTAGTGGCCGAGCTTTTTGTCAATACCCTCAATGAAGTATTGCCTGAGGGGGTGTTACAAATTGCCCATGGCGACGCCGAAACGGGAAAAGCCTTGGTCAATGCTGATATCAATATGGTGGCGTTTACCGGTTCGCTCGCGGCGGGTAAACACATCATGGCCAGTGCCGCATCATCGCTTAAACGCTTAGTGATGGAGCTAGGAGGTAATGATGCCATGATTGTTATGGCCAGCGCTGATATTGATAAAGCGGTGCAATTTGCTGTCGCCAGTTCCTTTGAAAATGCCGGACAGATGTGTACGTCAACTGAGCGTGTCTATGTTGATGCTCGTATTGCCGATGAATTTGAACAAAAGGTCGTGGCACTTGCTAGCCGTTACCAAGTGGGCCCTTGGGACCAAAAAAACGTCAATATCGGGCCTATTGTTAATCAGAAACAACATAAAAGTGTCCTTTCCCAGCTTAAAGATGCCGAGGAAAAAGGCGCAAGATTCCTGTTAGGTACAGCAGACTATGAGCTGCCTTTTATTCAACCTACCGTAGTGGCAGATATCACGGCTGATATGTGTTTAGAGCATGATGAAACCTTTGGTCCTATCGTAGCTATTAGCCGTTTTAATCATATTTCTGAGGCGATTACCCGTGCTAATGCTAGCCCTTATGGCTTAGGTGCTACGGTATTTGGTGGCGCGGGTGCTGCTGACGTTGCCGAACAAATGGAAGCCGGCATGGTGGGAGTGAATCAAGGTCCGGGTGGGGCAGGGCCATGGGTAGGTGCTAAGCAAAGTGGCTTTGGTTTTCATGGCACAGCCGCCGGTCATCGACAGTTTACTCAGCTGCGCATTATCAGTAAATAAGGCGGATAAGCAATGACAGGGAGCTGTCTTGATTAAGACACTTGAGCAAAAAGAAATAACGATAAGAGATAACTATGAAGTTAGATAGAGACACCAAGGCTAAATTTTTTGTGGTAGCGTTAGAGCCGGGCGCTGAAAATCCATCATTACCAGCCTGGGGTAATACCGAGGAAAACCCGGCAAAATTACGTCATGATCACGATAATGGTCAAGTTGAGCGCCACGAGTTAGCGCAAGTACCCGGTGCATTTCAGCTATTGAACGTCTTGTCTAAAGCCGAATGTGAAAATTTAATAGAGATTAGTGAGCTACTTGGTTACTTGCCCGATGCACCGGTGTCTTTACCTCGAAGTGTCCGTCATAACGACAGTTTAACCTGGATTGTTGATGAAAAAACGGATGGCACTATTTGGCAGCGTATGGCTCACTTAATGGATGATAGGCAAGGGATTTTTAACGGTGATAAAGCGGTAGGCATTAACGCCCGTTTTCGATTTTATCGATATAACCAAGATGATTTTTTTAAGCCTCATTCTGATGGCTCTTGGCCAGGTAGCCGCATCATAGATAATGAGCTGATAGCGAATGCTTTTCCCGACCGATATAGTCAAATGACCTTGTTAATTTTCCTCAGTGACGACTTTCAAGGCGGTGCAACACGTTTCTTAGTGAATGCAAACGAGCCAACTAAGCCGGCACAAGCGGGTGATGATGTGGTCAATATTGATGTTCGCACACCAGCCGGTAGCGTATTATGCTTTCCTCATGGTATGCATCCATTGCACTGTATACATAGCTCAGTTGCCATCACGAAAGGGGTTAAATACATTATCCGCAGTGATGTATTATTTACCTTGTAAGTCGACCTAACCGGCAGTCATTTATCACCTTCTATAGTAGCGATAAGTTAACGATAGAAGGTGCTAGATGCTAATTTGAATTGTTATGTTGTTATTCTTTAAGTGCCATAGCAGCCATTTTCATTGTGCTGGCAAATGACTCTGCACCCGCAATAAATAAACCATTATGGCAAAACATAGCATCATCAAGTCCGGTCACATCTCGAAGTGCTTGCTCGGATAAGCCAGCCCATGCTTTAGGCAGCGACTTTCTGTCTTCGAATGAACCCGGTTCAACCGGTACTGTTTGAATGCGCCATTGACCAGAGCCAGAGGGGTAAACCATATATAAAGCCTCGGTAGATAAGGCATGCACCGTTCTTTTCCACGGGGTATATTTTTCTAAGACTATCACTCTTGCATCTTCAGCATTTTCAATAGCTTTAGCGACAATGTCCTTCGCACTGATGCCGCCGTTAGCCGCGGCAATGAATCGTGTTAATACCCGTGCGGCAAAATCAACGGCTTCATCAAAACAGCTATCAAAGTGACTATCTTCTTGCCAAGTTGGGTTAAACATGGCAATAGTTTGGCTAAGGCTAATACCTGTAGCAACACCTTCAACATGACCACAATCGATGGCATCAATGGTTGATACGAGCTCAGTATCCACAGCATCGGCTAGCTCTTGGTTATCCTGGCATATTGCTAGGCCATATTTCTGCCAAATTAAACCAAACGAGGAATAGGGAATACCATTTTCACGGGCACCCGCACCACCTCGTTGATGATGATCAAAGCGGCCGGTATCTGGATCATATTCACCACCAACATCAATGACAATATCGGCCTTGGCGATAATGTCTAAATCACGGGTGCGTACTAGGTTAAAAGCAGGGAAAATGTGCTTAAGTGCAGCGATACTGAAAACATCATCTGCATGAAAATTACCGTTGTGGGTTGCTATTGTTATATCATTCATTTGTTTGGTGTCATGTTAGAAAGTGATAAGAAGGTGTTGCCAGTAAAGCTTACTGTTTTGGACTTTATCGTTTTAGAACATTTTAATAAGTAAAATTATAGGCGGATTCTATACCAAGACAGCTAACAAAAATAGCTGATTTTAAATCATGAAAATTTCAAACAGTCCCACCAAGTGATGCGGTTTATGCGCTAATTATTGTGCGATAAAATAGAGACCAAAACCTAAACCTAGATACATCATTAAAGAAAATATACTACCAACAATATTTAAAGCCGTTGAGATACCCATAAATTTGAACGTTAACACGGAAGAAAGTGCTTTAGGTCGTGATTGTAATGAATGAAAATATTTAAATTCGGTTAACTTGTTAGCTAATGCTTGATTGCTTTTAATTTCATTATCAATGGTTTTGTCATAAGCATAAGCAACTAAATAAAATAAAATTAAAAAAGCTAAAATGGATGGCATAACTAAATATCCTAAGTTGTTAGAGCCTCAATAAGGGCCTGGAAATTGTTGAGCAAGGAAACACCGCCAACGGTATGTTGAGTTTAGCAAGGTGTAGGGAAGGAAAGTTCACTGTGCTAAAGGCGTAGCACACTACATTTTTTCTGTGCGTTCACTGATACATTCATATGAGCCCATTTCAAATTCTCGGCAAATCCACGGTCGATTTTCATAGATAGAACAGAGTAAAGTATTTCGATCTAAAGCTGAGCACCAGCCATCATCTAATCGCAACATGGATTCATTGCCATACTGATCAACATAAATATGCTGATCAGGAACCCCAGTCTCGGAAATGATCCTGACTTCGGAACTACAACAACATGCTTGGCAGTTTGAACAGGTGACTTCGGCAACCGGTATATTTTTTACGCTAATGATCATAAATAACAACAAAAAATTCAATGAGTAATAGCATACTCTATATTGGAATATTCCTCTCATTTATAGGCGGTTTACGCTTAAATAAGCAGAAAATAATGGTTAGCTAATAGTCCAAAGCAAGGAGTCACCACCCGCGGTGACTGCTGGTTTGAGCGCCTTATTTTATTCTTTTCAACAATTTACGTAATTCGGCTATAAGCCCGAAATGACTGGTAGCAAGGCGCCAAAACTTACCAATAAAACAATCCATGAACATAGTTCATATATCAATGAAATAAAATCAATTTTATTCATGTAACTAACCACGTATAAAACACACTCTGCTTTTAACTTTAGGCATAAAGCCAAAAGACTACTGACTGAGAAAATCAGTAAAGAAGATTGGCAAGTCCAGAGAGAGCAACCAATACATTTAGGTTTTATCTCAGGATTTTACCTCAGCTTTTACCTAAGAAAATAGGATACAGATCACCATGAATAAAGACTTTACTTTTACTATTAAGAGCATTCGTTTCGATGAAAATTATCACCCATCAGACAATACACGTATCACTACCAACTTTGCTAATTTGGCCAGAGGAAGCTACCGCCAAGCGAACTTACGCAACGCTTTAAATATGATTGACAATAGTTTTAATGCCTTAGCGCATTGGGATAACCCCAAAGGAGAACGATATTCGGTCGAACTTGACATCATTTCGGTTGATATAGATATTGAAGGCAGTGGTCAAACCTTCCCATCGATTGAAATATTAAAAACCAATATTGTTGATCATAAAACTAATCAACGCATTGCCGGCATTGTCGGCAATAATTTTTCCTCTTATGTGCGAGATTATGATTTTAGCGTATTACTGCAGGCTCATAATAAGAATCAGCCCAAATTTAGCATTCCAGATAACTTTGGCGAACTGCATGGCAAGCTCTTTCAGTCTTTTGTCAATTCAAATATTTATAAGCAGAATTTTAATAAGCCACCGGTGATATGTCTCAGTGTTTCAGATAACAAGACCTATCATCAAACTGAAAATAATCACCCGGTATTAGGGGTTGAATACCAGCCAAATGAATCTTCTTTGACTGAGCAATATTTCAAAAAAATGGGCTTACAGGTTCGTTATTTTATGCCGCCAAATAGTGTTGCGCCTTTGGCTTTTTATTTCTTTGGTGATTTACTTAATGATTACACTAATCTTGAGCTGATAAGTACCATCAGCACGATGGAAACTTTTCAAAAAATATACCGACCTGAGATTTATAATGCCAATGCTGTTGCAGGAAAATCCTATCAGCCAAATTTACAGAACCTAGATCATTCATTAACTCAAATTGTTTATGATCGAGAAGAACGTGGTCAGTTGGCTCATGAGCAGGCAAAATTTACTGAGGAGCATTTCATCAAACCCTATCAAGCTGTTCTTGAGCAATGGTCTGCTAGCTACGCTCAATAACTAGGTTCAATAGTTACGTTCAATAGTTACGTTCAATTACTATGTTAAAAGTTACGTTTAAAAGTTAACCCAAATTTACGGCATCATCACTTATGAAAACTAATATTCTTAAAGCATTATTACCTACTTCAACTGCAGGTAGCTTACCTAAACCGGCTTGGCTTGCACAACCTGAGACACTTTGGTCACCTTGGAAATTGCAGGGTGATGAATTAATTGCCGGCAAACACGATGCGTTACGTTTGTCATTACAAGATCAACAACAAGCAGGACTTGATATTGTCAGTGATGGCGAGCAAACCCGGCAACATTTTGTCACTACGTTTCTTGAGCATCTCAACGGTGTTGATTTTGAGCAACGTAAGACCGTTAAAATTCGTGATCGTTATGAGGCAAGTGTACCAACGGTCGTTGGCCCTGTTAGTCGTCAAAAGCCAGTTTTTGTTGACGATGCCAAGTTTTTACGTCAGCAAACCAAGCAAACTATTAAATGGGCGCTGCCTGGTCCCATGACGATGGTAGATACGCTTTATGATGATCATTATAAAAGTCGCGAAAAACTCGCCTGGGAATTTGCCAAAATCCTTAATCAAGAAGCTAAAGAATTAGAGGCGGCGGGTGTTGATATTATCCAATTTGATGAGCCGGCATTTAATGTGTTTTTTGATGAGGTTAATGATTGGGGTATTGCTTGTTTAGAAAGAGCAATCGAAGGGCTTAAGTGTGAAACGGCGGTACATATTTGCTATGGCTATGGCATAAAAGCCAATACCGATTGGAAAAATACCTTGGGCTCTGAGTGGCGACAATATGAACAAGCTTTTCCCAAACTGCAAAAATCTAATATCGATATTATCTCGCTAGAATGTCATAACTCTCGTGTGCCAATGGAGCTACTTGAACTTATTCGCGGTAAAAAAGTGATGGTAGGTGCCATTGATGTCGCAAGCAATACCATTGAGACACCAGAGGAAGTCGCCAAGACCCTACGAGAAGCACTAAAGTATGTCGATGCCGACAAGCTTTATCCTTCTACCAACTGTGGCATGGCACCTTTATCTCAGCAAGTGGCAAGAGGCAAGCTCAATGCTTTAACTGCAGGCGCAGCAATAGTACGAAGAGAACTCGCCACCAGTAACTAACCCATATAAAACATGCCTATGCACTTGGCTCAGGATCGTCATCCCCGTGGTGTTTTAATCGGACTTGCCATGGATGGCACTTATTAGACAATGCTGACGGTACAGGAAGTACCTTATTAGATAATGCAGGAGCATATTATCCTGAGCTTATTGTCCTGGAGCCATTTCTAAAAGAGCAATGGATCTTCGATCAGAGACTTCGAAGATGACGTTTACAAAGAGTTCCTGAGTAAACGTCATAGGTATGTATAATAATGCTTATAGGGGGCATACCATTTACTGTTCAATAACAATTAACAGCAATAGCCTTAATTGATAGTAATACCATTGCTATAAGATTTTTGCCGTGATTAAAAATAGAAGTAGTCGTTAATGAATATCATTGAATTTATAACAAATAATATCTCTACCATTTTGGCCTTGGTTGCCACCGGTGTATTCGCCGGCATTTTAGCTGGCTTGTTAGGTGTAGGTGGCGGTATCGTAATCGTACCTGTGCTATTTTTCTTGTTCCAGAGTTTTGGTGTATCACCAGAGTCGGCGATGCTAGTTGCGACAGCAACCTCACTGGCCACCATAGTACCCACGTCTATTAGTTCCATTCGTGCTCACCATCAAAAAGGTAATGTGGATTTTGACCTGCTCAAACGTTGGGCGGTATTTATTCTTATGGGGGTATTGCTTGGTAGCTGGTTAGTGACTCGTATTGAAGGCACTATGCTGACTATATTGTTTGGGGTGATCGCGGTTTTATCGGCACTAAACATGCTGTTTCGAACGGGAAAATCCGCTCTGTACCAAAAACTGCCTAATAAAACCGGACAATCGGTTATGGGGGCATCCATTGGCTTTTTCAGTTCTATGGTAGGAATCGGCGGCGGCACACTCTCGGTGCCACTACTCACCCTATATAACTATCCCGCCCACAAGGCCATTGGCACAGCGGCGGCAATAGGGTTAATCATTTCGTTGCCAGCTGCGCTAATAATGTTGACCTTGGGCAGTACACCAACCGATGCTCCCGCGGGTACCTTTGGCTTGGTCAATCTGTTTGCCTTCACGTGTATTGTGCCGCTAACGGTATTATTCGCACCGGTAGGGGCATCACTGGCAGCAAAATTAGATGCGGTAAAACTGAAAAAGATCTTTGCCTTGGTCTTACTATTTACGGGCTTACGTATGCTGGTGCAATTTTTCTTATAGCTTATATAGCTTTTATTGCTGTTAATAGGGGCTGTTGATCTGTCGAGATTACTTTTGCAGTGAATTATTAAACAGCAAAAATTCAAGGTCAGCTGCAGCCGCCGTTGTTAGCTCTTTAAGTAAAACAACAGCTCAAGCATGTCTCAGCAGCTCGATTCTGGCAAAAGCCAAGGCAAGGTATGGTGGTAATTATTTATTCTATTCCCATGGTAAATAAACTTGTTTGATTGATACAATGATATAATTTTATCAATCAATGACTGTCGTTCATCATTAAAACTAAAGATAGGAGTTAACCGGTGCTGGAGAGGATTCATTTAGAAATACTAACTGCAATAAAAGAGCATGGCACCCTGACTAAAGCGGCTGATTCGTTGCACTTATCCCAATCTGCGTTAAGTCATAGTATTAAAAAATTAGAAGGCCAAATTGCGACGCCGATATGGAAAAAAGACGGTCGAAACTTGCGTCTTACCGCTGCTGGAGAACGCATCCAAACGCTTGCTAATAGAGTATTGCCTCAGTTTTTACACGCGGAATTATTACTGAATCAGATTGCAAAAGGTGAGATGGGCTCGCTACGCATAGGCATGGAGTGCCATCCTTGTTATCAATGGCTACTTAGAGTTATTCAGCCTTATCTAGAGCGGTGGCCAGATATTGATATGGACGTGAAGCAGGAGTTCCAGTTTGGCGCTTTAGGTGCATTACTTAGCTACGAAATAGATGTACTTATTACCCCAGATCCGCTCTTTAAACCTAAAATAGCCTACATACCCGTTTTTTCTTATGAACATAGACTGGTCGTTTCTGCGTCTCACAAATTAGCAAAGCAAAATTTTGTCTTACCCGAGCAATTAAGCGAAGAAGTACTGTTTACTTACCCTGTTGAGCCCCTGAGACTCGATATTTTTAGCCAATTTCTTAATCCAGCAAAGTGTTCAGTAAAGAAACACAAACACATTGAAACAACTGAGATCATGTTACAGATGGTCGCCGCGGGTCGAGGTGTTTGTGCCTTGCCGGGCTGGCTAGTAGATGAGTACTCAAAATCAATGCCTATCAAGAGTCTTCGTTTTGGCGAGCAAGGAATTAGTAAACAGATCTTTGTCGGTATTCGCAAGACCGACCAGCATATTGACTACTTCAACGATTTCATTGCTCAAGCTAAAAAAACAAAATGATCAATTAGCCCACCAACAACAGCAAGTAACAAGTAAGATATAAAAGTTAAAATAGAAAGCATACCGCCTGCAGTAACGTAGGCTAATAATAAAAACAGTATGGGAAATGTTAAAGCAGTAGTAGTTAACTTGATAATATTTTCACGACTCACTGAGTACACCTTATCGTTATAATGTCACAATAAAGGGCTTGTAATTATTGGCTTAAATACGCGAGGCACGAGCGTGGCCAAGCGTTTGGTGTTATGTTTAAATATTGATAACCAAGTTGCAACATTAACCCCGTAAGTCTGCCGTAATCTCCTTTGCCTGAAACTATAGTCACGCCTAGATTAACGGCCGATTTACCTATGCCATTAAAAAAATAATGATAGCCTAAGCCTGCTCCGTAAACAGCTTGGGCACCATCATAACCGTGCTCACTGCCAATAACGCCAAGATATAAACTGGCACCATGATTTGGTGTTTGAAGCCAAATATATCGGTTTTTACCCAGCCAATGCCCATGGCACAGGTCGATCCCTGAGAGGAGTAACTAACACAACCAGCAGAAATGTATTTTAAATCAACATTAGATTGCATGCCGGTATTAACACCAATACCACTGTAAAGGCTGCCAAGACCTATGCCAAAAGTGAAATCGTCGCTTGCAAATGTTGGAGATGATACCACTAGCGTTAAAGGTAATAGCATTGATTTTATGATGGTTTTCAAAAAGTGATGCTTACTTTATTTAGATTTTAAAGGTAATAATTAAGAGGATATTTATATTTTCTAGCAGATGAACTTAATCGTCCATAGTATTATAAGGCCTAGAGATTACTGTATTGTTCTCTTAAAATCAAAGAGTTATAAATTAAGGTTAAGTGGTTACTGTAGAAAAGTCGAGCATAAAAAACCGCGGGGTCAGCGCGGATTTTATCGAAAATATTAAGTGTTTAAGTGTTGCCCTAGCTAAGGACAGTTAACCTTAGCTAGGGTTAACAAACATTAAACTAGGATTTTTTAGTTTTTATGTAGTCATTAATTAAGTCGGCTAAAACGTTAAGCGGTACCGGACCATTTTTTAATACTACGTCATGAAATTCACGAATATCAAACTTGTCACCCAGCTGAACTTTGGCATGTTCGCGTAATTCAATTATTTTGTTCATACCAATTTTATAAGCAGTGGCTTGCGAAGGCATAACTACATGGCGTTCTACCATCTTAACTGCATCAGACATAGCGTTAGGGGTATTAGTGGCGTAATATTCTATACCTTCTTTTAGTGTCCATTTTTTTGTGTGAATACCGGTATCAACCACTAAACGACACGCGCGCCATAGTTCCATGGCTAAGCGACCAAAGTCAGAGTAAGGGTCTTGGTATAAGCCAATTTCTTTTGGGATCATCTCTGAATATAAGCCCCAACCTTCAGTATGGGCAGTATAACCACCAAATTTACGGAACATTGGAATGCCGGTTAATTCTTGCTTGATAGCTAATTGCATGTGATGTCCTGGAATACCTTCGTGGTACGCTAAAGCGGCCATTTGATAAATAGGCATAGCTTTCATGTCATAAAGATTGGCGTAATAAATACCCGGACGTGAGCCATCTGGAGCAGGGCGTTCATAAAACGCTTTACCGGCAGATTTCTCTCTAAAGCTTTCTACCGCTTTAACTTTTAATGCCGCTTTGGGCTTGGTTAAAAACAAGCTATCTAGTCGGCCTTCCATATCATCGATAAGTGCTACTGCTTCGTCGATATAGCGTTGTCTACCTTCAACGGTCGCCGGGTAATAAAATTGCTTGTCGTTACGCATAAAGTCGAAAAACTCGTTTAGACTGCCGTCAAAAGCGACTTTCTTCATGATGACGCGCATTTCATCATGAATACGTGCAACTTCACTTAAGCCAATGTTATGAATTTGTTCTGAGGTTAAATCGGTGGTAGTAGTACGTTTTAAAGCATTGTTGTAAAAAGCTTCTCCGTCAGGGAATTTCCATGCACCATCACGAGTATCAGCTTTTTTCTCAAGGGCGGTTAAGTAGGTGACTAATTGCTCATAACCTGGTTTTAAACTGTCGATTAATGCGGCTTTCACCTCGGTAATTAGAGTCGCCTTTTCGTCATCACTAATACTGAGTTTAGCTATTTTACCGGTGAAATCGGCAAATATCGTGCTGTTTTCTCCATCATCAAATGGCGCGCCGACTAGAATGTTTCTTGAATCTCTAATGACATGTGGAAAAACAAATTTAGGGGCAATAATGCCTTTTGCTTCGCGTAATTTTAGTTGCTCAACAAGTTGTACTAATAATTTATGCGCCCCGTGCACACGAGCAATATAATCTTGCGCTTCTTTTACATTACTGATGGAATGTTGGTTAATTAAAAAGGCAGGTATTTGTGAATGAGTACCGTACATTTGATTAACCGGGTAACTATGAAAACGCCATTTATAATCGGCGATGTGATTTTCAAAGTTTTGAATGTATAAACTGCGACTTATTTTAGTTTGTGCATCAAGAGCGCTGACATCAATGGCTTGGATTAAGGCGAGGTTTTCTTTGGCTATGGCTAGCTCTTTGGCTGCGTTTTCTTCGGAAAGATCATGCCATTTGTCATAATCTTTTTTAATACCTAAATAAGTCTGTCTAACGGGGTCACGGTCAACGCCTTGCTGGAAAATAGTATCGAATAATTCATTCGCTTGCTCTGAGGCTGTTTGTGTTGTTAGCGCGGTTACATTAGCTGCGGCAGTTGCTTGCTTGTTATTATCTTGTTGGGCAATTTTTTCTGCTGAGCAAGCACTCAATAAAGCCGTCGTAACAGCAACGACTAAGAGGGTTTTTTTAAAGGTCATACTATTTCTCATTCCACTTATATAATTTGCATTGTTTCTAGTGTGCCCTAAGGTGTAGCACTAATTCAATGAAAGCTCGATAGATTGTTATATAATTACGACCAATAGGTGTTGTGCTCTGCACAAAAGAAGTAAACTTAGTGATAATCTTACTTCTAAGCGTAAATGGACACTCAAACATGAAATTTACCCTTGGCTTTCGAAAAGTTAAACATGAAGATATAGATTTTTTGTTGTCATTACGTAGAAAAACCATGACCCAGCATTTGCTCGCGGCAGGTATTCGTATGACCGACGAACAACACTTAGTTCGCATCAAAGAACATTTTTATGAAAGTCACATTATTTTGGCGGACCGTAAACCTATTGGTTTGCTCAAAATGGGTGTGGTGGCGCTTAATAATACCCATAAAAGCTTACACATTCGACAGATACAAATTATGCCTAAATACCAAGGTAAGGGCATAGGTAGTAAGGTGCTGACGGTAGTGAAAAAGCGGGCTTTGCAATTATGCTTACCGATCACCCTAAATGTTTTATTGAAAAATCCAGCGAGAGGTTTGTATCTTAGGCATGGTTTTCAAGTAGAGAAAAAAACTCGCTTGGAATATCTATTACGTTGCCCATTAGAGGTGATTGCCGCTTAGTTTAAGCTAAGCAGCAACCCTTACTCTCGAACTAAGGAAACGAATTGCATAAAACGCCTAAGTAAAATAGCGTGGTAAACTTACTGGGTTAAAGAGCCTAGTAACTGTCCTTAATAAATAAGTCCGTTACGTTTTACTTTATTTGGGTCAATACGTGAAGGGGTAATAGAGCCATCTACCAGTGGCGTAGTTGCGGTCGCTAGCATTCTAATGACTTGCAGCATTGACGGTAAGTTCAAGCTATTAATATCATCGCTGACTTGGTGATAATGTTGATCCTTATCTAGTTGTGTACTGCTAAAACTATGTGCTGGTACCCCTAATCTAGCTAAGGTAGCATTATCTGAGCGATAAAATAAATTTTGTTTAGGATAAGGGTCGGCATAAATTTTTAAGTTTTGTGATGCTAGTGCCTGATTTAATTGCTCTCCTAAATTTGAGCGATCCATACCGGTCATCCACACAGTACCTTCGCCAAATATCGCGGGCTTGCCAATCATCTCAATGTTGATCATGGCGGTAATTTGTTTTGGCTCTACCTGGGTAGAAAAATGACGTGAGCCAAAACCGCCAATCTCTTCGGCACTAAAAGCCGCGAACATTAAGGTTCTTTCATTGTTGCCCATTATGGCAAAGTGATTGGCTAAATTGATAATGGCTGAAACACCTGATGCATCATCATCGGCGCCATTAAAAATTTCATTACCTGTTAGGGGAGTACTGTTAGGTGTCGTATCAACGCTGGGTTTAACACCTAGGTGATCATAATGCGCTGAATAGAGCACAATTTCATGCGCTTTGCTTTTACCGGGTAAAATGCCAACGACATTACTTAAGCTGGTATCAGTAACTTTGGCTTTACCCTTAACGGTAAAACGCTTTATTTGGCTGATATCTGTTAAGGCGATAACGATTACGCCACCGCTATCTGCAGTGGACTTTTCATCGACCAGTTTAGTTAGCCCACGAGCAAAATAACTTTGATAGCGTTTAAAACTTTTTTCATGTTTTGGGTGCAATAAAACTAAATGTTGACCGCCTTGGTGGTTTAGCTCACGTAGCGCTTTACGTAAATTGTCGTTTTCACCAATCATGACAGTATTGACGGGAGAACGTTTTATTGATTGATTACCTTTTAGGGTATTACTGTCCCATAAAAAATCAATTTTTGTTGTTGCCATTGCTAACGATTCAGCAGCAATTTCTTGGCCATTAATTTCCACGCTAAGCGTATCGGGTATGATTTTCTGGAGCGAATAGTACTGTTTGAAATTGGGTGCGCTCGGTGCTGGGCTAAGACCTACCTCGTTAAAGCGTTTTGCGATAAAATCGGCGGCTTGGCGAATTTCTAAGGTAAAGTTATTACGGCCTTTGAGCGCATCACTGGCTAAATAGCTAACATCTTTGGTGATTTGCGCTAAGGTGATGGTGTTATCTACGCTAGCGGCGACACTTTTTTGAGTCTGATCAGCACTGGGTGTAAAAATCGGCTCAGCATCGTGTGCTAGATTCACGTTGTTACAGCCGGTCAAAGATAAGCTGGCCAGTGAAATTAGGGTTATAGAGGTTGCTAGGGCAACAGGCTTAAAACGTTTATTCATCGTTGTTCGGGTCATCATTGTCATGAAAGGCGAGTCTCTTACTTGAGTTTTATGGTTTCAACCAAAAGGGTTTCTTCATCTGAAGTTAACCATAATTGACCATCTTGAATACTGCATTGAAAATCCATATTACGGCTAAGTAGCTTAACTAAAGCTTCACAGGTACTTGGCTCAAATTGCTCTATGGTTAAGCGCTCAAATTTATTCAGTTTTTGTTCAACTTGTGACCACCAGGTCTTTACACTGGTGCCATAACAATACAGCTTAACCGCTTTTGCTTGATTACAGGCTTTCTTCAAGCGCTTTTCATCGAGCTGTCCTAGCTCAATCCACAGGTTAATTTCATCGCTGTAATTAACTTGCCAAAGTGCCGCTTCACTTTCATCACTCAAGCCTTTACCAAACCGTAAGTCTTGGTGAGCATTAAGGATAAAAGCCATTAAACGCACCATTAATCGTTGCGGTGTTTCAGAGGGATGTTGAGCAAGGGTAAGTTGCAAGCTATCGTAATAATTACGATCCATATCGGCAAGTTCGATATTAGCTTTATATATAGTCGCTTTAAGGGCCATATGTACTTAGAGGTAAGGAATAATGGCGGCTATCATAACAGCATGATGCTTATCTTGCCAAAAGTCAGTATAAGGCTTGGTAAGACTTATACTGAGCAGCAGGTAGTATACCTACTATTTGATTGATATTTATCAAGTGAATAATTAGGATAAGGATGATTTATTCTACTTATGGCTGGTTTTAAAGCATGATAAAGCCAGTGATAAATTTTACATTATTTTATAATGAAACCTTTGAGAGGCGTACATGACAATCCAATCTTTTTTTCCACCGCAACGTACTTTAATGGGTCCAGGACCATCAGATGTGAGTCCCCGTGTTTTATCTGCGCTGGCAAGGCCGACCATAGGACACCTTGACCCTTGTTTTATCGGTATGATGGATGAAATAAAAGAATTACTGCAATATGCTTTTCAAACTAAAAACAACTTTACCATGGCGGTATCTGCTCCCGGCTCTGCCGGTATGGAAACGTGTTTTGTTAACTTGCTGACGGTAAATGATACTGTGGTTGTTTGTGTTAATGGCGTATTTGGCCTGCGCATGATTGAAAATGTTAATCGTATTGGTGCCAAATTGGTGGTTGTTGAGGGAGAATGGGGCAGAGCGGTGCAACCATCTGCTTTAGAGGCAGCTTTACAAGCCAACCCACAAGCCAATTTTGTCGCCTTTGTTCATGCAGAAACTTCAACGGGGGCGTTATCAGATGCCAAAGCGTTATGCGCTATTGCCAAGCAATATGATTGTTTAACCATAGTTGATGCGGTGACATCACTTGGTGGTGTTGAACTTCGCGTTGATGAATGGCAAATAGATGCCGTGTATTCAGGTAGTCAAAAATGTTTATCTTGTGTTCCTGGTTTATCACCGGTGAGTTTTAGTGATAAAGCCGTCGCGGTCATTCAAAATCGCAGCACGGCTGTGCAAAGTTGGTTTTTAGATCAAACACTGGTAATGGGCTATTGGTCAGGAGCAGGTAAACGCAGTTATCACCATACCGCCCCGGTTAATTCTTTATATGCCTTGCATGAATCATTAGTGATATTACAAAATGAAGGCTTGGAAAATAGCTGGGCTAGACATAAAGCCATGCATGATAAATTAAGTGTTGGTTTAAGGGATTTAGGGCTAGATTTTATTGTGCCAGAATCCGAGCGCTTACCGCAGCTTAATGCGGTAACTATTCCTCAAGGTGTTGATGATGTCAAAGTACGACAGTTTTTATTAAATGAATATAATTTAGAAATTGGCGCAGGTTTAGGTGCTTTTGCTGGTAAAGCATGGCGTATTGGTTTAATGGGCTATGCGGCACGTAATGAAAATGTTGTCTTGTGTTTAGCGGCGCTAAAAGAAGCTTTAAAGCCGGAGAGACAGTAGCCACATAAGCAGTAAGCCAGCCATATAATGCTGCTAAAACTGTTGAGCTAACTAAAAAGCCCGCTACTGAACTTTGTCGGTAGCGGGATTTGTTCTTTATTCATCGCTATCAGTACTCGCTAGGGTATTGATTTATGGGTAACCGTTTACCAACTGCCGCTGTTTTTCATGCTTAACCACGGCTCTTGCGGCGCTAAAGCGCCATTTTTTTGCAATAACTCGATAGCGATACCATCGGGTGAGTTAATAAAGGCCATACGTCCACAACGTGGCGGTCTATTAATAGTTATGCCTGCGTCTTGTAATTTTTGACACGTTTTATATATATCATCGACTTCAAAAGCTAGGTGGCCGAAGCTGCGTCCTGCAGAGTATTCTTCAGTAGAGCCCCAGTTGTAAGTCAATTCAACCTCTGGGCCGCCGATTTCGGTGGCTAAATAAACTAAGGTAAATTTACCCGCGGCTACTTCACTGCGTCTTGTTTCAATTAAGCCAAGTTTATTGATATAAAAATCGAGTGATTCATCTAAATCACGGACACGTACCATGGTATGTAAAAATTTCATAAGGCTCTCTACTTTTAAGGTTAAGTTCGGTCTAAAGGCGTTTCCAATTCCAATTGAAGCCTGCACTTTGAAGTCTGTACTTTGAAGTCTATACTTTGAAGTAACAATGGTATATCGGTATATCACCTCGCTAAACCGAGTTAATTGGCATTCAACGTGTTGTTTATCAATAGCCGCTATCAGCTGGTCTTTTCTTTAAACTCACATAAATCTTCAATGATACAAGCGCCACATTTAGGTTTTTTCGCGGTACAGATGTAACGACCATGCAAGATGAACCAATGATGTAAGTTAAACATAAACTCTGTTTTTCGTGGTGTTAGTTTTATTATATTGGCTTCAACCTGGTCAACATTTTTACCTGGAGCATATCTAGTTCGGTTAGCAAGCCGATATATATGAGTATCGACAGCTAAAAAATATTTGCCTTCATTATCTTTTAGCCAGCCAAAGGCGGTATTTAATACCACATTCGCCGTTTTTCGACCTACCCCTGGTAATGCTTCTAATGCCGCTCTATTTTCGGGTACTTCACCACCGTGTAAGTCCACTAACATTTGACAAGTTTTTATGGTATTAGCGGCTTTGGTATTAAACAAACCAATGGTTTTGATATAGCTTTTTAAACCATCAAGGCCTAGGTCTAAAATAGCTTGTGGTGTATTGGCAACAGGGTAGAGCTTATCGGTGGCTTTATTGACACCAACATCCGTTGCTTGTGCTGAAAGTAATACGGCAATAAGCAGTTCAAACGGGCTAGAAAAGTTTAATTCTGTCGTTGGCTCTGGATTCTCATCACGCAGCCGCGTTAACATTTCTAAGCGTTTCTCTTTATTCATGGCTTTGCTCTTCTCTATTTCTCTTTACTGTCTTGGCTGCTTGGTGATTTGTTATTGATTGTTCTTTATTAATGGCTCTTTAATAATATTGGCGCTACGAGTCAAAATTTACCCGTACTCGTTCAATAACTAGGTCAGTATCGGCCACTTCTTTAGCTTTTATATGGCTATCAATGGTGTTTTTAAGTGCAATTAAAAACCCCATGGCGATAAAGGCTCCGGGTGGTAAAATCGCAAGTAAGAACTGACTATCAAGTTGCATCACTTCAATTCGAAGTACACTTGCCCAGTCACCTAGTAATAAGTCTGCGCCATCAAAGAGGGTACCTTGCCCTAGTACCTCTCTTATTACGCCTAATATAATTAATATAATGGCGAAGCCTAGCCCCATCATAAGTCCATCAAAAGCGGATTGTTTAACCGGATTTTTTGACGCATAAGCTTCTGCTCGACCAATAATGGCGCAGTTAGTGACAATCAACGGCAGGAAGATGCCTAAAGATTGGTAAATACCATAGGCATAGGCATTCATCAGCAATTGCACACAGGTGACAAAAGCGGCAATGATCAAGACAAAAATGGGTATACGAATTTCTTTAGGTACCCAATGGCGGATTGCCGATACAGTAACATTTGAACAAACAAGTACCAGCAGTGTCGCCAAGCCAAGACCTAGGGCATTAGTCACAGTTGACGTTACTGCCAGCAAAGGACACAAACCAAGTAGTTGTACTAAGCCAGGGTTATTTTTCCATAACCCTTGTAGGGCTAATTCTTTATATTCTGCTTTAAGATCCGCTGCGGCTTGTGATTTTTCAGCCGCTTTTTCCTGCTCATCCAGGTCGTCAGCAATATCCGCTGCCTTACTGTTTTGTGGGGCTATATCATTGCTCATTTTCAGCCTCATGCTTTATGGGGGTCGATGTTGATTTTAGTTTATCTTCGCCACAAGCATTAGGGCGAGTTAATAAACTTGCTTTATTTTTAGTAAAGTAAATTAGGGTATTTTTAACCCCGTCTACTATTGCACGTGGGGTAATGGTCGCTCCGGTAAATTGATCGAACATACCATTATCTTTACTTACCGCCCAGCGGCTATCGTCTTCTGACAGCATGCGTTTACCGGTAAAACTGGTAATCCAGTTACTTTTTCTAATTTCAATTTTGTCACCTAAACCAGGGGTTTCTTGGTGTTTGAGCACTCGAACACCACTGACACTGCCGTCATTGTTGATCGCCATAATAAAATCAATGTTGCCATTGTAGCCTTTTGGTGCGGTACTGGTCATGGCCACCGCAATGACTTGTCCAGCTTTTCTAGCGATATAAGCCGTGTGGACTTTATTTATGCCTAGCTCAGGAGCACTTATCATAATACAGTCATTGGCGATGTCATTGTCATAACGACTCGGCTCTATAATGCTATGTAAGGTCTTTAATAAATATATTTGCTCTTGTTGTTTTATGCGTTCTTTAGTCAGTTCGCTGACTAAACCCACAGCAAAAGTACAAGCGATGGCAAAGAGCGCAAGAATTTTTGTGTTTTTAGAGATGGCAATAGTTAGAGCAGATTTTTCCACGACATTTTTAGTCGGCTTAGTGCTGCTTTTTTTGGGGATATCATTATCTGAATTAGACATCACTTATCTCCCTTTAGGTGACCATAAGTCCGCGGGCGAGTATATTGATCAATCAAGGGCGCCGACATGTTACAGAGTAAAATAGCAAAAGCAATACCATCAGGATAGCCACCAGCGGTGCGAATTAAATAGACTAACAGTCCAGCAAGTAAACCAACGATGATACGACCTTTAGTACTGGTAGCGCCAGTAACCGGGTCGGTTAAAATAAAGAATGCCCCGAGCATGGTTGCGCCAGAAAACCAGTGAAACATAGTGGAAGCACTGCTATCAGGGCTCATACTATAGCCGATAAAAGAACAGATAAATAAACTGATTAAAAAGCTAACCGGTGTTTGCCATGCAATGGCTTTTTTAAAGATAAGAAAAAGCCCACCCAATAAAAAGCCAGCATTTATCCATTCCCAGCCTAAAGCGAAATTATCACCGAACACTGGATTGTTAAGACTTTCCAATACGGTCAAACCTTGGTTAATGTTTGTTTTAAGGGTATCAAGGGGGGTTGCCATGGTGATACCGTCAAGGGTGTTACGCACTTGTTCTACTGAATAACCTTCAACGGTAAAGCCCGTTAAAATGGTAGTTAAGGTGTTGGTAAAATTTAAATCAACAGCCACTAAACTCAAGGGTGGTTGCCAGAGTGTCATCTGCAAAGGAAAAGACACCAACAACATGACATAACCAGCCATGGCAGGGTTGAATGGGTTATGACCAAGGCCACCATATAGCTGTTTAACAATGACAATGGCAAAAATCGTACCAATAACCGAAATCCACCAAGGGGCTAATGCCGGTAAACATATACCGAGCAATAAAGCGGTTAATAAGGCACTACCATCGAGTAATTCATGGGCAATAGGTTTTTTACGCAGTGACAGCACGGTAAATTCACAAACCAGTGCCGTTATCATGGCTATGCCAATATGAATTAAATTTCCCCAACCAAAGAAATACCATTGAGCTAAAATGCCAGGCAGGGTGGCGTAAATAACCAAACGCATTAAATTAGGTGTTTTTGTTTGGTTATGGTTATGTGGTGAACTTGCTATCCAAAATGCCATTATTTATGTCGACTCGTCGGGTTGTTTAGCTGATAATTTTTATTCAAGTTTGTTTTTTTGTTACTCATGTTTAGCCACTATCTTGGTCGTTATTTTTGACGGTACCGGCAAGATTGCGGGCTTCTTTTAGTTTTTTCTTTGCTTTAGCTTTCGCTATGGCGGCGGAAATTCTTATTTTTTTATCGGCCGCAGCATTGGCTTTACTGTCGCTTTCATCTTTACTTTCAACACGCACTGCTTTGATTTTCTCAAGGTGAATATCTTCTGCCGTTGTTATTGGCGTTTCTTGGTTGGCTTTTTTTGCCAGCGCTTTACTTTTTGCTTTAGCAATTGCGGCAGCTATTTTTGCCTTTTTATCCGTTAAATTGACTGCTTTTTCAGCCGCTGTGCTTTCTGCCAGGTTTACTGACTTAACAGCGTCAGCAGCTTTACTGAGTTTTTTTGCTTTTGCTTTAGCAATAGCAGCGGCAATTATTGCTTTTTTATCATCATTGCTTGGTGGTTGAGACACCTCAAGTTGTGCCGTTACTGTTTGCTTAACCCCTTCATTAGAGCTTATGGGCTTATTGGCCGCTTCTTGTTTAAGTATCCTCTTCGCTTTGGCCCTAGCAATTGCGGCTGCTACTTCCGTCTTTTGCTCATCAACCGGGTTAGTTGCCTCAGTTGCTAGCTCATTACTCTGTGCTAGGTTTTTTTGTGCCTCTGCTGTACTGGCTTGGCTTTGACTTTGACTTTGAGCGGCTTTTTTAGCTTTTACCCGTGCTAGTGCTGCTGCGACGGCTGATTTTGCGCCGGTCGCTTCTGGTGTCGCTATATTCATTGCTGCTTTTCGTGCCGCGGCCGCTTTTTTATGTTTTTCTTGGCGGGCTGTTTTTTCTTTTTCTAACCGTAAATTACGGGCTTCAAAGCGAGTTTTTGCCTTTTCTGCTTTTAAATCTAATTGTTGTTGTTGACGTATTTCAGCTTTAGCAATACGGTAGTAATGCACCAGAGGAATTTGACTTGGGCAAACATAAGCACAGGCACCACAATCAATACAATCACTTAAATTGAGTTTTTCTAACTGTGGGTAATCTTTAGCTTTGGCGCTCCACTGCAACTCTTGCGGGAGTAACTGACTTGGGCATACATCACTGCATTGACCACAGCGAATGCATTCAACTTCTTTACTTTCTTTTTCAAAAGCACTTGGCATTTCTGTTTTACTGGGCACTAAAATACAGTTACTGGTTTTAACTATCGGGACTAGCTCACTCGATACACTAAAGCCCATCATAGGGCCGCCCATTATCACTGGTTGCTGCTCATTTTCGATGGCTTGTACATCACATTGTTTCAGCAAAAAGTTAATTGGCGTGCCAAGTAACGCCCATACATTTTGTGGTTTATTTAACGCTTGTCCAGTGACAGTAACCACACGACGAATCAAGGGGATGTCATGTCTAACGGCGTCATTAATAGCAAAACAGGTGGCAATATTTTGCATGACAATGCCGGTATGAATCGGCAAACGACCTGAAGGAACTTCTTGGCCGGTTAATATTTGAATAAGTTGCTTTTCACCACCTGCAGGGTATTTAGTTGGCACAACACAGACTTTTATTTTTTCAATAGCAGCAGTTGCTTGTTGTAGCGCTTTAATTGCTTTGGGCTTGTTATCTTCTATGGCAATTAAAATAAAATTAGGGGTTAACAACTTATCGAGAATTTTAATGCCATCGACGATGGCGTTACTTTGCTCCATCATTAACAAGTCATCAGCGGTGATATAAGGCTCACATTCCGCGCCATTGATAATGAGGAAGTTAATATCAGTTTTACTGTTTACTTTGATATGTGTTGGAAAACCTGCGCCGCCCATCCCCGCAATACCTGCATCAGCAATTTTTTCAATTATTTCACTGTTCGATAACTGCTCGATATCGGCACACACAGTTTTTTTACGCCAGGTATCTTCACCATCTACATCAAGAAATACACACAATTGACTTAAGCCAGAAGGGTGGGCTATGACTGACATTTTTATGGCACTGATAGTACCACTGGTCGGTGCATGAATTGGCACCACCATAGGGTTGGTACTTAAGGTTAGGGCTTGCCCTTTTAATACTTTATCGCCGATTTTAACCAGTAAATCACCTTCACGGCCAATATGCTGTTGTAGCGGGATGATTAACTGTTTTGGTAAAGCCAGTTGTTTGATAGGTTTACTTGCGGTTAGCATTTTTTGTTCAGGAGGATGAATGCCGCCATGAAAATCCCAAAAATGGCCACGGGTGATGCGCTCTATAACTGATTCCACCATACTCTCCTAATCCAGTTGTTTTACTGGAATACTGGTTAAATCCCATTGCCAATTATGAATGGTATCTGGCAATTCACGCATTTCAATGCAATCTACCGGGCAGGGGGCGACACATAAATCACAGCCGGTACACTCATCTATGATAATGGTATGCATTTGTTTTGCTGCGCCAATAATGGCATCAACAGGGCACGCTTGAATGCACTTTGTACAGCCAATGCAATCTTCTTCAATAATAAAAGCAACTTTAGGGCGGTTACTTGCTGTTGTGTCACCTTGGACATGGCTTTCATCAAGGGGCTGCACTTCAACCCCCATTAAGTCAGCGATTTTCTTTATGGTATCTTCACCACCAGGTGCACATTTGTTGATGGCCTCGCCATCAGCAACCGCTTGCGCGTAGGGTTTACAACCAGGGTAACCACATTGACCACACTGTGTTTGTGGAAGAAGATCATCAAGTTGCTCAACAATGGGATCAGCATCCACTTTAAAGCGAACAGAGGCATAACCTAATAGCGCACCAAATATGGCAGCAATACTACCAAGCACAAGAATGGCAAGAAGAATATTCATGTTAAATCTTCACCAAACCGGTAAAGCCAAGGAAAGCCAATGACATTAAACCAGCGGTAATCATCGCAATGGCAGTGCCTTTAAAAGGTGCAGGGACATCGGCATTCGCTAGCTTCTCCCGCATGGCAGAGAACATTATGAGTACTAATGAAAAACCCAATGAGGCACCAAAGCCATAAATAATGGATTCAAAGAAACTATGTTGTTGTCTTAAGTTTAATAAGGCCACACCTAATACCGCACAGTTTGTGGTGATAAGCGGTAAAAAAATACCGAGTAATCGATAAAGGCTAGCACTGGTTTTATGGACCACCATTTCAGTAAACTGCACCACGACAGCAATCACCAAAATAAAACTCATGGTTGTTAGGTATTCAAGGTCGAGGGGCACAAGCAGATAGGTGGTTACTAAATAACTTAATAGTGATGCTAACGTCATCACAAAAATAGTGGCGAATGACATGCCAATAGCGGTTTCAGTACGTGAAGAAACCCCCATAAAAGGGCACAGGCCAAGAAACTGTACTAAAACAAAGTTATTTACAAGTACAGTACCAACGAGAAGTAACAGGTAATCAGTCATTTACTTTAAAGGTCATTAGGTTATTTATTATCATAGTACCGCTATTATCCGTGTTTTTATCCTATATAACAACACATCAGCAGTAGGGGTATTACGCTTTATATAGCCGTTAGCAATCAAGGTGCATGTTTCAGAGCGCTAGCGCTATTTCAATTATATTCATTAGGAAGTGATAGCAACGCCGCAGTGATATAACTCTAGCGCTTATTTGACGGATTTTAACTCACTTTATACCGCGTTATATAATCAAAGCATAGCATGACACTCGTTAAATTTACTTACCTAGAGTCAGGTAAATGTCCATTGAAAGTTGGCATTTTTCCTGTTAACGGGGATAATACCTGCTGGTGCTTTTTTATTATTATAGTGGTGTAGGCTTGCCCACGTAATAACCTTGGCAACCATCTATAAATAGTTTTTCTAAAGTATGTTTTTCTTCTTGGCTTTCGACACTTTCTGCCAGGACATTAATACCGAGCCTATGGGCTAGATCAACCATTAAACGTAGGAAGTATTGGTTGTTTTTATCGTCATCGATATCACGTGTATAAGAGCTATCCATTTTAATAAAGTCAGGGGTTAAATCTCTAAAAAACTTAAAGGAGGTTAAACCAACACCAAATCGCTCTACTGTTACTCTAGAGCCAACACGATGTAACATGTCTACTAAACGTTTAGCTGTCTTTATATTTTGCTGTAGTCCTAACTCAGATATTTCAAACACTAATCGAGGGGCAATACCCGGTTCACGTAGTAATTTACGTTCAAGCCAAATCATAAAGTGTTCATCATTTATGCTTCTAGCACTAAGATTAATGCCATAGCTACTATCGAGCATGTTTTTACTGGTTATCACTTTAATAGCCGTTTCAATAATCAATCTATCTATTTGGATTATTTTATCGAGTTTTTCGGCCATGGCGATAAAAGTAGCAGTAGGTAACATGTCATTGTTAGCATTTAGAAAACGCGCTAAAATTTCTCCATAGACACGGGTATTACGGCCACTAGGTTGGATTGGTTGTACTAATAAATTAATGCGCCCAAATTCTAATACACCATCTATCTCTTGTCGCCAATTTTGACTGCCAAAATTAGCGCTGTTATCGGTTAAAATATTGATATTGGTTTGTGAGTACCATGAGTTCGGTTTTTGTGTTTGAGCAACACTGACGCCTGTGTCTGCTAAGGCTAATAATTCACCCAAAGGTTTAGACTTATCAAAATAAACTAAACCAGTAAAAGCGACGGAGTCTAACTCATTAATTTGCTGGTAATCATTAAATTTAAGGGTTAATTCGCTGGCATATTGTTCCGCCGACTTTAACTGCTCGTTGGGTAATATGGTGGCGAAGTCGGAACTATTTAAACGGAAAAGTTTACCAGCAGGCCGAGTTACTAATGCGCTTTTGATTATGTCGGCAACTTTTATAATATAGTTGTCACCTGAGTTATAGCCATGTACCTGATTAATGGTCTGCAGTTCAGAGCAGCGAGTGATCAGCAGCACACCAAATTTAACCGGACTTTCTTGTACTATTTGTTTTTCATAAAACTGCACAAACCGGTTGCGATTCTCAATCCCAGTTAAACTATCAACATGTGCTTCTATTTCTAGATTAGTGGTGTTTTTGAATTGCTCGGTCATCATAGCTCGAATTTCGGTGATGCCTTTTTTTAATGCCGGGATCTCGAATAACTGCTCATTATCATTTTCTTGGGTGATAAAATCCGCGTCATTAATCTTGGCTAATTCGTTACTGATTTGTTTGCTAATTATACCAAAAATAATCGACTGTAATTTATAATTCAGTTGTGCCGAGATAAATACAAAAATAATAGCTAATACCATAACGCCGATAAATAATTGTATTAGAAAATCAATTATGCCAGTAAAACCTAGCTTATATTGAACTTGCAAATTTAGTTTACCGGTAGAGACTGTTTTTCGTTTCGTTAAAACAATATTGAGTGGTGGTATTTGTTTACTCTGAAAACTAAATAATACTGTGGCATTATTTTTGATAATTAATGTTTGGTAATCTGTGCTGGCTGTTAAAATAGTAGCGAGCTTTGCTGCTATTTCTTCTATAGACTGCTCATTGCTAACAAACTGCTGACTAATGGTTTGTATGGTTTTTTTATGTGCTTGAGTTTGTTTATCTATATAGAGTGTTAATAAAGAAAATGCGATAACCACGAAGGCTATAATAAAGGTTAATGCGAATAATGCATTTTTGATAAATAACTTAGAATACTTATACATGATGAAATTAAATGCTCCGTTTAAATCCTATCAAGAGGGGGGGTAGTACTTCTTATTAGCAGTGCAATTTCTTTATAAGAAACGATAGCTATATTATAGGGTCAATACTAACATATTGTAAAATATAAATTAATTTTAGATCATGTTTTAACATTATTAATAGAGACTGACTATAGTAAAAGAATATACTTTTCTAATCGATAATGCTTAATGTCTCTTGCGCTTACTAGCGCACCATTATATAATTTGTCATAATAGAACTTAGTAAGATGTCACTGGATAAACCCGCAAATTTTGTGTTGTTTATATTCTTATTAATATTATTGATAGTCCTGCTATTAATAACCTGATTAAACAGCGTCACTTGTTTAATCTAGGGGGAAAACAGTGGAATAAGCCCCTGATTTGGGGTTTTTTGTTTTTTATAGTGGGCAATGTCGCTAATAAAAATGAATACGGCAAAATTTCGCTGGGCTATATGCCCTTTTTTTATATCTAAAATTTTAATTGTACTGCTCATGAATTTATCATGGGGAGAGTAACAGGAGAAAACGCTTGGCTAAATTTGAGCAAAAACTAACTGATTTATTAAGGCCTGCAGTTGAGGAAACTGGTAAAACCTTGCTGGGCATTGAATTTATCAGTGCAGGTAATAACTCTGTTTTACGTTTGTTTATTGACCATGAAAATGGCATCAATGTTGATGATTGCGCAGAAGTAAGTCGTCAAGCAGGTGCATTATTAGATGTAGAAGATCCCATTAGCAGTGAATATAGCTTAGAAGTTTCATCACCAG
This sequence comes from Colwellia sp. MT41, assembly GCF_001444365.1. Taxonomy (NCBI): domain Bacteria; kingdom Pseudomonadati; phylum Pseudomonadota; class Gammaproteobacteria; order Alteromonadales; family Colwelliaceae; genus Colwellia; species Colwellia sp. MT41. Next base: position 2,378,499 of record NZ_CP013145.1, on the reverse strand, counting down.
GTGTTGATCGTCCTTTATTTGAATTAGCACATTTTCAAGAAATTATTGGTGAAACTATTAACGTAAAGTTATCGTTACCTTTAAATGGTCGTCGAAAATTTAAAGGGCCATTAATTGCCGTAGATAAAGACACCTTAATAGTGGAAGTTGATAGCATTGATTACGAACTTGTGTTCAAGAACGTAGATAAAGCGAACCTTGTCGCAAAGTTGTAAACGTTAAATATATTTGATGAAAATTAACATAAATTAAAGGCTAACTAGCATGAGTAAGGAAATATTACTGGTTGTTGATGCGGTTTCTAATGAAAAAGCATTACCGCGAGAAAGCATATTTGAAGCGATGGAAACAGCTTTAGAAACAGCTACTAAGAAAAAATACGAAGGTGACATTGAAGTACGTGTTGCTATCGACCGTGTTACGGGAGAGTTTGAAACTTATCGCCGTTGGTTAATTATTGATGATAAGGGTGAGTTGTTAGAAAACCCTTATGCTGAAATTACATTGGCAGCCGCTCAATATGATGAGCCAGAATTAAATGCCGGTGATTATGTTGAAGATCTAATTAAGTCAGTAACGTTTGACCGTGTCACCACACAGACAGCTAAGCAAGTTATTGTTCAGAAAATCAGAGAAGCTGAACGTGCTTTAATTGTTGATGCTTATCAAGACCAGTTAGGCGAAATTGTTACCGGTGTTGTTAAAAAAGCCAGCCGTGACAGTGTCATTATTGATCTAGGTAATAATGCGGAAGCAGTAATCTATCGCGATGATATGTTACCACGTGAAACATTCCGTCCAGGTGATAGAGTACGTGGTTTATTATATGAAATTAAACCAGAAGCACGTGGCGCTCAATTATTTGTCAGCCGTACTAAACCGGAAATGTTAATTGAACTTTTCCGCGTTGAAGTACCTGAAATTGGCGAAGAAATGTTAGAAATCAAAGGCGCCGCTCGCGATCCTGGTTCTCGTGCTAAAATTGCCGTTAAAAGTAATGATAAGCGTATTGACCCTGTTGGTGCGTGTGTTGGTATGCGTGGCTCACGTGTACAAGCCGTCTCTAGCGAGCTAGGCGGTGAGCGTGTTGATATCGTTTTATATGATGACAACCCTGCCCAATACGTAATTAATGCTATGTCACCTGCGGAAGTTGACTCAATTATTGTTGATGAAGACAAGGGCACTATGGATATTGCCGTTGAAGAAGGTAATTTAGCCATGGCCATCGGCCGTAATGGCCAAAACATTCGTTTAGCGAGTCAGTTAACTGGCTGGGAATTGAATGTAATGACTGTTGCTGACATGAAAGAGAAACATCAGGCAGAAAACGATAAAGTATTAAATTTATTTATTGATAAGCTCGACCTTGATGAAGATTTCGCGGCATTACTTGCCGATGAAGGTTTTACTTCATTAGAAGAGATTGCTTATGTACCAGTAGCTGAAATGCTAGATATAGATGGTCTCACTGAAGAAATTGTTGAACAGTTACGTGAGCGTGCTAAAGAAGCGTTAACTACCCAAGCGCTAGCGAGTGAAGAAACGTTAGAAGGTGCAGAGCCTGCACAAGATTTACTTGACCTTGAAGGGTTAGATCGTCATTTAGCTTTTGTTTTAGCAAGTCGCGGTGTTCGCACCTTAGAAGACTTAGCGGAACAAGGTATCGATGAAATTAGCGATATTGAAGAATTAACTGAAACCAAAGCGGGTGAGCTAATCATGGCTGCACGTAACATTTGTTGGTTTAACGAAGAATAATAACACCGGAGAATATTATAGATGGCAGATATAACTGTAGCAGAACTTGCCAAAGAAATCGGAACACCGGTGGATCGCTTAGTCAGTCAGTTAGCTGACTCAGGCGTGAAGAAATCGGCTGCCGATGCTATTTCGCAAGATGAAAAAGAAGCCTTATTAGGTCACCTAAAAAAACAACATGGTGACGATTCGGCCGCAAATCCGAGCAAACTTACGCTAAACCGTAAAACAAAATCTACGTTGACCATGGGTCATGGCTCTAAAGCTAAGTCGATCAATGTTGAAGTACGTAAAAAACGTACTTATGTAAAACGTAGTGAATTAGAAGATGAAAAATTAGCTAAAGAAGCTGCACAAGCAGAAGCACAAGCCGCTATTTTAGCTGATACTAAAGCTAAAGTTGATGCGGATGCTCAAGCAAAAGAAGCTGAAAATGCTAAAGCAGTGGCCGTAGTAAAAGCTGAAGTTGAAGCTGAACGTAAATCAGCAGCTAAAGTTGAAGCTGCTGCAAAAGCAAAACAAGCCGCGGTTGATAAAGTAAAAAATGCTGAGAATGCTCCTGCTAAAGTGGTAGAAACAGAAGAAGCAAAAAACCTTCGTTTAGCCCAAGAAAAAGAAGTTGCCGCTAAAATTGAAGTTGAAGCGAAAGAAGCCAGTGAAGCGGCTAAAAAATTAGCAGAAGAAAATGAAGGTCGCTGGAAAGAGCAAGAAGCTGAACGTAAAGCGAAAGAAAAAGAAGTGGTTCATGTAACTTCTTCTAAATACGCACAAGAAGCTGAAGATAAAGGTGATGCTGCCGATGAAACTGCCGGTCGTCGCCGTAAGAAGAAAAAACCAGCCGATCGTAATGCCCGTGGTCGTAATGCCCGTGGTCGTAAGCAAGGCTTGTTAAGCCCACAAAGTTTACAACATGGTTTTACTAAGCCAGTTGAAACAAAAGTACAAGACATTCGTATTGGCGAAACAATTTCGGTTGCTGAACTTGCCAATAAAATGTCGAAGAAAGGTGCTGAAGTCGTTAAAGCTATGTTTAAAATGGGCGCCATGGCAACCATTAACCAAATTATTGACCAAGAAACGGCGGCATTAGTTTCTGAAGAATTGGGTTTTAACGTAGTACTTGTTAAAGAAAACGCTTTAGAAGAAGCAGTATTGGCCGATCGTGATAATGCCGGTGAAGCGGTAACTCGAGCTCCCGTTGTTACTATCATGGGTCACGTAGATCATGGTAAAACATCATTACTTGATTATATTCGTAAAGCAAAAGTAGTAGATACTGAAGCCGGTGGTATTACTCAGCACATTGGTGCTTATCATGTAGAAACGGGTCATGGCATGATCACTTTCTTAGATACACCAGGTCATGCTGCTTTTACGGCAATGCGTGCTCGTGGCGCTCAAGCCACGGATATTGTTATTATTGTGGTCGCTGCCGATGATGGTGTTATGCCACAAACCATTGAAGCAATTCAACATGCTAAGGCATCTGATGCGCCAATTATCATTGCCGTTAACAAAATGGATAAAGAGTCAGCTGATCCAGATCGCGTTAAGAGTGAGTTATCACAACACGATGTGCTGTCAGAAGAGTGGGGCGGTGAGGTACAATTCTGTCATGTATCAGCAAAAACTGGCTTAGGTATTGAGGAGTTGCTTGATGCAATTCTCCTGCAATCAGAAGTATTAGAGCTAACGGCTGTTGTTGACACCATGGCAAGTGGTGTGGTCATTGAGGCTAGATTAGATAAAGGTCGCGGCCCTGTTGCCACAGTACTTATTCAAGAAGGTACCTTAAAACAAGGCGATATCGTACTGTGTGGTTTAGAATACGGTCGTGTTCGTGCCATGCGTGATGAAAACGGTGACGCGATTAAGTCAGCAGGACCCGCTATACCGGTAGAAATCATTGGTCTGAGTGGTGTACCCATTGCAGGTGATGAAGTTACCGTTGTTAAAGATGAGAAAAAAGCCCGTGAAGTTGCCTTGTTCCGTCAAGGTAAATTCCGTGATGTGAAACTTGCTCGTCAACAAAAAGCTAAACTTGAAAACATGTTTGCTAGCATGGCATCTGGTGAAATTTCAGCAGTGAACGTGGTATTAAAGGCTGATGTACAAGGGTCATTAGAAGCTATTACCGATTCATTATTGAAACTTTCTACCGATGAAGTAAAAGTTAAAATTATTGGCTCTGGTGTCGGCGCTATTACTGAAACGGATGCCACACTTGCTGCAGCATCAAACGCTATAGTGATTGGCTTTAACGTTCGTGCAGATGTACCTGCCCGTAAAGTGATTGACTCGGAAAATATTGATTTACGTTATTACAGTGTTATCTACTCATTAATAGATGAAGTTAAACAAGCCATGAGTGGTATGTTAGCGCCAGAATTCAAGCAAGTAATTCTTGGTCTTGCCCAAGTTCGTGACGTATTCAAATCACCTAAAATTGGCTCTATTGCTGGTTGTATGGTTACTGAAGGTCTTATCAAACGTTCTGCGCCAATTCGTGTCTTACGTGAAAACGTAGTTATTTACGAAGGTGAACTTGAATCATTACGTCGCTTTAAAGACGACGTACAAGAAGTTCGTAACGGTACTGAGTGTGGTATCGGTGTTAAGAACTACAATGATGTCCGTGTCGGCGACCAAATCGAAGTATTTGAAACGATTGAAGTTAAACGAACGCTGTAACTTTATATTTTTGCAAATTACACCGATAGCATCATCGGAAGTACTCATTGACCTGTGTCAACTCCGTGCTTCCTCTATGCTCGCAACGTAATATGCTTTAATCTAAAGCAACAGAGAGTTAAATACTTTTAAAAGGGGCTTATGCCCCTTTTGTGTTGATAATTTATAACTAATTAATAAACCAAGAAAGCTGCGAATTGTGAGTAACAGCTTCATAGGAGTATACGATGGCTAGAGAATATGCCCGTACTGACCGAGTTGGTCAGCAAATCCAAAAAGAAATCGCCGTTATTTTAATGCGCGAAATTAAAGATCCACGTTTAAGCATGACCACAGTTTCTGCGGTTGAAGTAACACGCGACCTAGCTTACGCTAAGATTTTTGTGACGTTTATCAACGATAATGCTGACGAAATTAAGGCCTCGCTTAGCGTTTTAGCTGAAGCTGAAGGTTATATTCGTTCATTATTAGGTAAACGTTTACGTGCCCGTATAATGCCGCATTTACGTTTTGTTTATGATAGCTCCATGAAAGAAGGTGTGCGTATAGGTGCCTTGGTTGACAAAGCGGTTGCTAGTGATAAAAATAAAGATAAACAGGCGGATAACTCAGCCGTGGACAGTGAAAAAAATAATGATAGTGAGCAAGGCGACTAATACATGGCTAAACGTAGAAAGGGCCGCCCGATTAATGGCGTATTGTTATTAGATAAGCCTTATGAAATGTCATCAAACCATGCTTTGCAAGCGGTTAAACGCATCTTTTTTGCTCAAAAAGCAGGGCACACCGGTGCATTAGATCCATTGGCAACAGGCATGTTGCCAATTTGTTTGGGTGAGGGCACTAAGTTCTCACAATTCTTGCTTGATACCGATAAAACCTATCAAGTCACAGCCAAGCTAGGTATTCGTACCACCACCAGTGATGCCGATGGTGAAATTGTCAGTGAAAAAGCGGTTAACGTTTCTGATGAACAGTTAGCCGCAGCTTTAGATAGCTTTCGCGGCACCACTAAACAAATACCTTCTATGTATTCAGCACTTAAATACCAAGGCCAGCCTTTGTATAAATATGCCAGAGAAGGTATTGAGGTGCCACGAGTAGCGCGGGACATTACTGTTTATAACCTTGAGTTATTACGTTTTGAGCATGATGAAGTTGAATTAAATATCCATGTATCAAAGGGTACTTATATTCGCACCATAGTTGATGATTTAGGTGAACTGCTAGGTTGTGGCGCACACGTAGCTGACCTTAGACGCTCTGCCGTGGGGAATTATCCCATGGATAAAATGGTAACCCTGCCTCAGCTTGAAGCCTTACTCGAACAAGCGAATGAAGAAGAAATAAGCCCATCAGAGTTACTTGACCCCTTATTGCTGCCGATGAATAGTGCTGTAGATGGCATGCATTGTGTTTATGTTGACGATATGTCGGCAAATTTCTTACGCCATGGTAACCCTGTGCAAGCTCATAATTCGCCAAGTGAGGGTTGCGTGCAAGTGTATATCGGTGAAGATGAGAACGATGTTAACGCTGAATTTATTGGAGTAGGTTTTATCGATGATGATGGCTTACTCGCACCTAAACGTATCGTTGTTGTATAAAAGCGCTTCCTTGTATAGCGTCTTTGTTCTATAGGTGATAAGACAGGTTTTGGTACGTATTACAGTTGTTAAACTATCGAGGCAGTAATGTCTTGCTTTTTAATTATTCGCTGCTAAAATACGCGCTCTTTCGTCATCAAGGCTAAATTAGTGTTTGGCTTGATGCGTTTTTTAATTACCTTTAACTCAATAATATTGAGGGAAGGGTTAACACACTAAGGATTTTTTATGTCTTTAAATGCTTCACAAAAAGCTGCAATCGTTGCAGAATATGCTCAATCAGAAGGTGACACTGGTTCTCCAGAAGTTCAAGTTGCTTTGTTAACTACACAAATCAACCACTTACAAGGTCATTTTAAAGAGCACATCCATGATCACCATTCACGTCGTGGTTTATTACGTATGGTTGCCCAACGTCGTAAATTACTTGATTACTTGAAAGGTAGAAATGTTGAGCGTTACGGTACATTAATCGGTAAATTAGGTCTACGTCGTTAATAGCAACTTGCTAACGAACGTAACTTATAAGATTTAAAAAAAGGAGCCTTTGGCTCCTTTTTTGTGCTCTGCCGTTAACACGATTAAAAATAGATAATAAAATGTCAGTTAATCTGTGCTTTAAGGTAATAATTGCGCTTTGACGCTAGCATTCACCTGCTTACTTAGTATAATGTCGGTGAAAATATACCTATGCTGTTCTTCGAATAAATCTAAAACTGCATTGATGTTTTTTCTAACACCAACCAATCCAAACTGTATAATTTTTTGTTCAACTTAGTAGCATATTTGCTGTCATGTATTTGGCCAAGATACTTAGTGAATAAATAATTGTACAGATTGGTAAATGATATTAATAATGAAAATTAAGGAAATTAATTAGATGCTAAATCCAATTACTAAAAAATTTCAATACGGTAAACATACTGTAACACTTGAAACGGGCGCTATTGCTCGTCAAGCTTCTGGTGCTGTAATGGCAAGCATGGATGATACCTGTGTATTAGTCACTGTTGTTGCTAAAAAAGAAGCGAAAGCAGGGCAAGACTTTTTCCCGTTAACAATAAACTACCAAGAGCGTGCCTACGCTGCGGGTAAAATTCCAGGAAGTTTCTTTAAACGTGAAGGTCGCCCTTCAGAAGAAGAAACACTGATTGCACGTTTAATTGACCGTCCACTTCGTCCGTTATTCCCAGAAGGGTTTATTAACGAAGTACAAGTAATTATCACGGTTATTTCTGTTAACCCTGAAATTGCCCCAGACATCATTTCATTAATTGGTGCTTCTGCCGCTCTTGCTATTTCAGGTGCACCATTTAATGGTCCAATTGGCGCAGCACGTGTTGGTTATGTTGATGGTCAATACATACTTAACCCACTGCAATCTGAATTACCAGAAAGTAAATTAGACTTAGTGGTAGCCGGTACTGATAACGCGGTATTAATGGTTGAGTCTGAAGCTGATGTATTATCTGAAGAAGTAATGCTTGGTGCAGTAATGTACGGCCATGAGCAAATGCAAACAGTGGTTACGGCCATTAAAGAATTTAAAGCTGAAGTAAACACCCCAGTATGGGAATGGTCTGCACCCGTTAAAAATACTGAGTTATTAGCCAAAATTGCAGAGTTAAGTGAAGCACAATTAAACGAAGCTTACCAAATTACTGAAAAAGCGGTTCGTTATGAAAAAATTACCGAGATCCGTAACTCTGTTGTTGAAACTTTATTAGCACAAGATGCTGATCTAAACGTGCAAGAAGCAAAAGATTTATTCCACGATTTAGAAAAAACGGTTGTACGTGGCCGCATCATTGATGGTAGCCCTCGTATTGATGGTCGTGATCCTGAGTCAATTCGTGCCTTAGACGTAATGACGGGTGTTTTACCAAGAACTCACGGCTCTGCGGTATTTACTCGTGGTGAAACTCAAGCATTAGTTACTGCAACACTGGGTACGCAACGTGATGCCCAACGCCTTGATACCTTAATGGGTGATAAAACTGACCCATTTATGTTTCATTACAACTTCCCTCCATACTGTGTAGGTGAAACTGGATTTGTTGGTAGCCCTAAACGTCGTGAAATTGGCCATGGCCGTCTGGCGAAACGTGGTATGTTAGCGGTTATGCCTACACTAGAAGAATTCCCGTATGCTATCCGTATTGTTTCTGAAATCACTGAATCAAATGGCTCCTCTTCAATGGCGTCAGTATGTGGTGCTTCATTAGCCTTGATGGATGCGGGTGTACCCATTAAAGCTTCTGTTGCTGGTATTGCGATGGGCCTGGTTAAAGAAGGTGACAAGTTTGTTGTGCTTTCTGACATCTTAGGTGATGAAGATCACTTAGGTGATATGGACTTTAAAGTAGCCGGTACCACAGGTGGTATTACTGCCCTGCAAATGGATATTAAAATTGAAGGTATTACTCAAGAAATAATGCAAATTGCTTTAAACCAAGCAAAAGCTGCACGTACTCATATTTTATCTGTGATGGATGAAGCTATTTCTGGACACAGAGATGATATTTCTGAGTTTGCACCACGCATTCACACCATGAAAGTAAGCCAAGATAAGATTCGTGACATTATTGGTAAAGGTGGCGCGACTATTCGTCAATTGACGGAAGAAACCGGTACTACCATTGAAATTGAAGATGACGGTACTATTAAAATAGCGGCAACTTCAAATGAACAAGCACAAGATGCGATTAACCGTATTAAGGCATTAACCGCTGAAATTGAAGTAGGTACACTTTACACCGGTAAAGTAGTACGTATCGTTGATTTTGGTGCTTTTGTTAATGTATTACCAGGTAAAGACGGCTTAGTACACATTTCTCAAATTTCTGAAGAGCGCGTTAATAACGTTAGCGATGTCTTAACAGAAGGTCAAGAAGTGAAAGTTAAGGTACTAGAAGTTGATCGCCAAGGTCGTGTTCGTTTAAGTATCAAAGAAGCTATTGAAAAGCCAGCTGCGACAGAAACACCTGCCGCTGAGTAACTTTCTCAGTAAAAAATATTTACATTTGATTAAGTAAAAAAGGAGCCAATTGGCTCCTTTTTTGTTTATAATGAATTAATTTATATTGTTAGTCATTTATTTATAAGGCATTTCTGTGCATTCACTTGTTAAAACTACTCTTCTAATATTACTGTTAAGTAGTACGCTGCTGACGCAAGGCTGTGCCTCTAGTCAAGGAGCTGATAATAATGGACCTTTTTCGATAATGAATAATCTGGTCATTGCCGAGCCGTTAGCGATTAACTTTAAAAGTGAAATAGCCATCGCGCGTTTATCTGAAGTGATAAATAGGGCCAAGATACCGGATGAACAAAGAGCACAACTTTTTTATGATCGTGGTGTCTTGTATGACAGTGTTGGCTTACGTTCGCTGGCAAGATTTGACTTTTCCCATGCCCTACAATTAAAACCTGACTTAATTGACGCTTATAATTTCTTGGGTATTCATTACACCCAGTTACAAGAGTTTGCCCAAGCTTATGAAAAATTCGACTCCGCCTTAGAGTTAGCGCCTGGACATGAATATGCCTATTTAAATCGGGGCATAGCCCTTTATTATGGTGCTCGACCTGAGTTAGCTAGCCTTGATTTTAAAGCCTTTCATCAAAAACAGCAGGATGATCCGTATCGTCTATTGTGGTTGTATTTGACTGAATATGAACTGGACCCTATTGCAGCAAAGCAGTCATTAAAACAGCGGGCAGAATTAGTTGCGGATAGTACCTGGGCGAAGCAGGTGATATTCCTTTATCTTGGCGAAATATCTCAAGGAGACTTTGTTAAAGGCTTAACAAAAAATGTTCGCTCAAATAAAGAGTTAACTGAGCGACTATGTGAAGCTTATTTTTATTTAGGTAAGTATAACCAAGCCTTAGGCTTTCGGGGCAGTGCGGCTAACTTCTTTAAACTGGCATTAAGTACCAACGTTTATGAATTTGTTGAGCATAGATACGCTAAGCTTGAATTAGATTTAATGCGTACTAAAAAAACTACGAATACTCAGCCTTAATTTATTAGCGACTCAATGCGTTTCGATAAAATCTATTGTTATATATTACTGTTGAGCTTGATGATATCTTTGTCATCAAGCTCATTTTTTTTAGCTGATTATTTAACTCAGCAATTGCATAAAAATAATTACCATGCAGGGCAGTTTTCCTACGCATTAAAGCATGACTACATTGCCGCGCTAACCATTGCCGAAAAAACAGCGAATATTGCTAGTACTCATTGGTTAACACTGAACCAAACCCTAGCCAAAAGCCAAAAAAACGCGGCATTAAAGCTTGCTTATTGGTATCAAAAAAAAGCTCAACAAGAAGATAATATCGCTCTAGTGACCACGGCTATTATGTGGTTTGAACAAGCAATTCGCTTACAGTCGCAACAAGCCATGGTCGCGCTTGCACAGTTATATTTTCAACAAGGTAAGTTTGCCCTAGCACAAACGACATTAGGGCAATTGCCAGCAATGATTAACAATATTAACTTAGCTGAAACTCACTCAGTTTTAGCCATTAAAATAGCCGTCTCTTTAGGCGATGTGGCTCTGGTGAAGCAGCTAGTAAATTCTACGGTGTTTAAGCAAGAGGCTAATAGTAAAATTCAGCCTCTATTAGCGCAGCTAGATAAATATGCGGTCATCAAAGATAGCCCATTACTAATAAGTAAAGTTAATGGCCAAGTCCAACTGCCCTTTGAAGCGTTATCAAGTTGCATTACCAGTTTACAACTTTTTGCGACTAATCTGGAGCACTTAAAGCACCTTGAACAGCTGATTAATAGCTTTAATGAGCAGCAAGTGCTGGCACAGTATGTGTGTTTGCCAATACCGCGCTACATTAGCCGCAAACGTCTTGATTGTCAGGCACATGCACAGCAAGCTATTTATTGTAATGAAGCACATTGGCAAAGTGTCGCCAAGGACGTGACTAGCCGGCATATAGGTTTAATGCTTAACGAAGGTGGTGCCAATGTCCATTTAGGAATTCTCTATTTTGATGTCGAGGATAATGCGGATGTTTTTAGCCATGAAATAAGCCATTTGCTCGGTTTTGTTGATGAATACCCCTTAAGTAAAAACCATGATAAATGCCAAGGAGTACAGCATAAACCCTTTGCCCATAATATTGCGGTATTGGCCAATTACTATCAAGGTGAACGGAAACAGGTCAGAGCCAGGGTATTAGCCGAGGTAGCATGGGCCAGTAAAATAAAAGCCAGTACACCAATTTTACAAGCCGTTGATGAAAATTTCAACGAGAAAATAAAATGGCGTTTAGGTACGCCGATAGCATTTAAAGAGCAAGTTGGCCTCTATTTGGCCGAAAGTTGTCAACAGTCTAGTACGGGCAAAGCCTTATCAGCAAGTCATGTTGCGCCACGTTATTCAGCTTTTAAGCCGTTAAATCGGCGTACACAACTAAGATATTTCGCCAATGAATTTCCTCAAGAATACCTGAATATATTAAAAGCAAAACCGTTTGCCTATTTGATGCCGAGTTTTCATTACAATATTGCCTTAGCTTTATACCAGCAAGGTGATATTGTTGGCGCAAAGTTCTGGTTAGCGCAAGCGGCAGTATGGGAAAGTGAAGCGTTAAGGAAAGCTCGGATATTATCAGGCAGCTTTTAATCCAGGCTTTGCTAGTGCAAGCCTAGATTAGGGTTAAGGAAGTCTTTTGACTCTTTTATCAGACAATAACGTCTTATCAAAAACCCTCATGATTTTATCCTGTCCTTGAATTTTATCTGCAAAAAATGTTCGTCTGCTGCGGCTAACATCTAAATAGATCAACGAGTTTTTTTCTATCTTTACCTTCACTTTAGCAATTGGCCAGTGGCTAAAACGCCCTAAGTATTGGATCTCTTGGGCGGCTTTTTTACACCTCAGCCTAAGGTCATTTTTTTGAACGAGCCTTAATTCATCAGCATATGTAGTTTTTTGTTCTTTAGTGATAATGGTTCTTTTCAATTGAAAAAAACGATATAGATTGCTTTTAAACTGATATAGGTAGGCAAAAAATCTCATTCTGATACCCTTTGAGAGGACACTTTATTAGTTATAGTCTAAATACCTCATTTTTACCTAGGTATACGCTTGTTTTTCTATCTTCATTAGTTTACAAAATGGGCGAGTTTTACTAAGTACTTAAATTGTAGCGGAAAAATAAGTTATAATGTTTAGTTGTAGATTTTGGTTTGTCTATAGCACAATTTTATTTATCAGAGTATTTATGAAAACATTTGAGCCTTACCTCTTTAGAAAGCAATTTCCATTATTACAAAATATCTGCTCACCTAGGCATGATAAAGACGACCAACATCACGCTATAGTGTATTTTGATAATGCAGCGACCACACAAAAACCACGAACTGTTATTGATAGCCAGCAAGATTTTTATTGCCAATATAATGCCAATGTCCATAGAGCTTCACATCAACTAAGTAGCAAAGCTACCTTAGCTTTTGAAAATGCCCGTACCCTAGTTCAAGGCTTTATCGGTGCGCGTAGTATTAAAGAAGTTATTTGGACTAAGGGTGCCACGGAAAGTATCAATATTGTGGTGCAAAGCTTGGCTAGAAATACCTTAATGCCAGGGGATGAAATAGTCCTGTGTACTAGTGAGCACCACGCAAATATTGTTCCCTGGCAAATAGTTGCCGAGCAAACTGGCGCGGTGATCAAGATTTTACCTTTAACTAAGCAAGGTTATATCGATAGTACTAAGCTAGATAATGTCATTACGGATAAGACAAAATTTGTCGCCTGTGCCCATATTTCTAATGTGTTAGGGCGGATAAACCCCATTGAGAAAGTTATAGCTAAGGCAAAAGCTGTTGGTGCTATAACCTTAATAGATGGCGCTCAAGCAGTGGCACATTTATCTATCGATGTACAAGCGCTTGACTGTGATTTTTATGTTTTTTCGGCTCATAAAATGTATGGCCCAACAGGTATTGGTGTCCTTTATGGTAAAAAAGAGCTGCTTGATACTATGCCGCCATATCAGGGGGGAGGGGAAATGATTAAAACAGTCAGTTTTACTCAAGGTACTCGCTTTAACTCCTTACCTTTTAAGTTTGAAGCGGGTACACCCAATATTGCCGGGGTGATCGCTTTTGGTGAAAGTATCAACTTCTTAGCACCTTTGTTAGCCGATATTAGTAAAAGTTACCAGGAATATGAACAACAACTGCTTGATTATTGTTATCACGCCTTAGCTAAAATAGCGCAAGTTAAATTTATAGTCGAAGGCAAACCTGATATTGGCGTTATCGCTTTTACCTTAACCGGACATCATAATCACGATGTAGCGACTTCGTTGGATACTTATGGTATCGCTGTTCGCTCGGGTCATCATTGTGCTATGCCTTTAATGGCGCATTTAAACATCGATGGTTGCCTAAGGGTTTCTCTAGCTGCTTATAATACTAAGGTGGAAATTGATTACCTTATTGAGTGCTTAAATAAATTTTTACTTAATGCTTGTCTCGAACAAGAACAGCCCGATGAAAATGGCAGTGGAAAAAGGGCATCGAGTAATGAAATGGTTGATATTCTTACCCTCTTTGCCAAAACGAAAGGTTGGGATAGCCGACATAGAGAAATTATGCTGCTGGGTAAAAAATTACCTAGAATGGAAAAATCGCTGCGTGATGATGAAACCCTCATCTCTGGCTGCGAAAGCCTTGCTTGGCTGAAAGTTGCACAAGATAGCCAAGGCTACTATTCGTTTAAAGCCGACAGTGATGCCAAAATTATTCGTGGTTTATTAGTGATTGTGCTTAGCGCCCTTAATCATAAAACAGCACAACAAATACATAAGGTAAATATTAATGAATACTTCGAAAAAATGGGTTTAATACAGCACTTAAGCCCATCTCGTGGTAATGGTTTATTAGCTATTGTTGATAAAATAAAATTATTGGCACAATAACTACTTGCTTGTATTAAGCACAGTATAAACAAGGATAGTGAATAATTATTCTATTTTACTACATTTAAACTACATTTAAGGCTGTGTTCCATAATACTGTTGTCTACATTGTAACTCTATGATTTTATGGTGAGTATTGCTGAAGTGATAAAGCGAGCTTCACAAGCATGGATGCTTGTGTAGAGCCCCATGGATGGTTTTACGTGTCTCGCTTGTTTACTCAGCAACACTAACACTACAACAGAGCCACATTTAAACTGTATTTAAGTGCTAGCTACCCTCTTTAAATCTAGTATTTTAATTACTTTATCGCACCAGTTTGATAGTTTTGTTAATTGAAGGGTAAAATTCGTGGCAATATTCTGCTATTGCCAGTGAATTGAGCGCGGGCTGAGTAAAACAACGGCTAGTACAGGATTATTTAGTAGAGCTTAGCTGGTTTATTGATTACTTCAGCTGCTTTTTTAACAGTTTATCAATTGCTTTACCAACAGCAAAAAATGCAAACGTTGCCGTCACATGTGTGGTCGCACCAAAACCAGTGCGACAATCTAATCGCGTACTGCGCTGTTCACCATTACTTGCATCGGGTTTCGCTAAACAAACTTCTCCAGCTTTATTATCAGCAGGGTAGCGTAGTTGCTCGGTAGAAAATACCGCATCTATTGAAAATTTTCTTTTGCTCGCTTTAGCAATATCTGCACGTGGAAAATTAAATTCCCGGCGTAATTGGTTTTTCACTTTAGCGAGCAGGGGATCTTGATAGGTTTTACTTAAGTCTGTAATGGCTATTTGACTGGGATCAACTTGACCACCGGCACCACCAATAGTAATTATAGGTAATTTATTACGCTTACAATAAGCAATTATCCGGGTTTTAATATCGACAGAGTCGATAGCATCAATAACAAAGTCGAAAGATTGGCTTAGTAACGAGGGTAAATTTTCGGTAGTAACAAAGTCCTCAATGAGTTGCACCTGACAGTCAGGGTTGATTTGTTTAATTCGATCACTCATAACCTCAACTTTACTGTGGCCAACAGTATCCGTTAATGCGTGGATTTGACGGTTAATATTGGTGGTACAAATATCATCTAAGTCGATCAAGGTAATTTGACCTATACCATTACGGGCGAGCGCTTCCGCTACCCAAGAGCCAACACCACCTATACCAATAACACAAAAATGGGCTTCTTTTATGATGCTTGCGCCCTGTTCGCCATATAAACGGCTAATACCACCAAATCTTAAAGAATAATCAGACATAATCAATTTATTGAGTTTTTATGTGAAAGGAAAGGTTAAAGATCACTATTATAACGATTAGTTGTTTGGAATTAAATAAAAATAACGGCAGTATAATTCATATTGATTACATTTTTTAATAGAGTAAAGGCGAAAAATTCGGCCGTTAATATTTTTTATATGAATAGTAAGTATCAAGTGTATTTATGTTTTTTTCGGTTAATTATTGGAAAATAAACATAAAAAAGGCAGCTAACGCTGCCTTTTCAAGTTAATTTTTTAACTAAATCATTATCTTTTGTTCAATGGCACAAATTCACGGTCAATTTTACCGGTATATTTTTGGCGAGGACGACCAATTTTTTGACCCGGTTGAGATAACATTTCATCCCAATGAGAAATCCAACCAACGGTTCTAGACATAGCAAAAATTACTGTGAACATACTTGTTGGGATACCAATAGCTTTAAGGATGATGCCTGAATAGAAGTCTACATTAGGGTAAAGTTTCTTTTCAATAAAGTATGGGTCTTCAAGAGCAACTTTCTCTAATGCCATAGCAACATCAAGCAATGGGTCGTTGATACCTAACTCTTTTAATACTTTGTGACATGTTTCGCGCATTACCGTTGCACGTGGATCGAAGTTTTTATAGACACGGTGACCAAAGCCCATTAAACGGAATGGGTCACTTTTATCTTTAGCTTTAGCAACAAATTCATCAACTCTGTCTAAAGTGCCTATCTCTTCAAGCATAGTTAAACAGGCTTCATTAGCACCACCATGTGCAGGTCCCCACAAAGAAGCTACACCTGCGGCAATACAAGCATAAGGGTTAGCGCCAGATGAGCCAGCTAAACGTACCGTAGAGGTAGAAGCATTTTGTTCATGGTCAGCATGTAAGGTAAAGATTCTATCCATAGCACTCGCTATGATAGGATTTACTTTATATTCTTCTGCGGGTACTGAGAACATCATGTGCAGGAAGTTTTCTGCGTAACTTAGGTCATTACGGGGGTAAACAAAAGGTTGACCAACACTGTATTTATAAGCCATAGCCGCAATAGTTGGCATTTTAGCAATTAATCGATGAGCACTACGTTTACGCTGTGCCGGGTCAGTGATATCTAAGTCACTGTGATAGAAAGAGGACATAGCGCCAACAACACCACAAACCATAGCCATAGGATGTGCGTCAGGTAAAAATCCTTGGAAGAAGTGGGCTAACTTCTCATGCACCATTGTATGGTTAGTGATGATGGCTTTAAATTCATCATATTCAGATTGCGTTGGAGCATCACCATTTAATAAGATATAACAAACTTCTAAGTAATCAGCTTTTTTTGCTAAGTCATCTATAGCGTAACCACGATGTTGCAATATGCCTTTATCGCCATCAATGAAAGTAATAGATGATTCACAAGATGCCGTAGCTAAAAAGCCGGGGTCATAGGTAAAATAGCCATAGCTTCCTAAAGTTCTAATATCAATTACGTCAGTACCTGCAGTACCTTTTAAAATTGGAAACTGTCCAATTTCTATGCCATCAATACTCAGAGAGGCTTTTGATTCAGCCATAATATTTTTCCCCTATCAATTATAATTTATTTACATTTACCAACATTCTACTAAATTGCTTAATTCCCATACTAAGCTTAGTGAATAAATAGTCAGTTTTTGTTACTTTTCTTGGGTTTATCAAACTGCCGACATTCTACCCTGAAATGAATTTAAAATGTAAGAGTAATTATACTAAAGTTCAACACAGCTCAATATATTGCTTAAAAAAGCAGCCTTCGTTAATTTGCTTTGATCTTGACGTTCGCTAAAATTGTAATTCAATGTTAACGATTATATAATCACTTCGTCCTGTAGCTTATTACTTACTGTTTATAGATTCAACTACGCTATAATTTTTGTATCATAATACAAAATCTAACTAGAATCGTGTTATGAAGTTGGTTAGACTTGTGTGCGAATGGGTACACTTACAAATATGAGCATGTAAAAGTTACCGTTCACTTTCGGGAATTACTTTTTTATATTGATTTTAAAGCTTTAAGTCAGTAGGTAAAGGTAGTTCATGAGTAACAATAATAAAAGTTGAAGGCTTTCGAGCTCTTTAGGCAACAATTGTGAAAAAACAACGTCCTGTAAACCTAGATCTATCTACAATAAAGATGCACCCGGCAGCACATGCCTCAATTCTTCACCGTATTTCTGGTGTAATTATGGTATTTGCTATTGGCATTTTATTGTGGACCCTTTCCATCTCTCTTTCCTCTGCACAAGGATTTAGTCAAATTCAAGGTTATCTTGATGGCTTATTCTTTAGCTTCATTATCTTTGGCTGTCTTTCAGCATTGACTTATCATTTATTAGCAGGTATTCGTCACTTGTGTATGGATATGGGTCATTTTGAAGAATTAGCTTCAGGTAATACCAGTGCCAAAGTAATCATGGCTATTTGGTTAGTCGTATCAGTGGTAATAGGAGTATGGTTATGGTAAACGTCGTCGCATCAGTAGGCCGTAATGGCGTACATGATTTTATTCTATTAAGAGCGAGTGCCATCATTCTTGCTCTCTATACCATACTTATTGCTGGTTTCTTTGCGGTCACACCGACCGTTACCTTTGAACAATGGCACGGTTTTTTTGCCTGTACTAGCGTTAAAGTGGCAACCGTTTTAGCGTTGTTGGCTTTGCTGACTCACGCAAAAATTGGTGTATGGCAAATCTTGTCAGATTATATTAAACCAGCGTTTTTACGCGGTGCTTTGCAATTTGTCTTTTCAGTTATCTTATTAGCCTACCTAGTGTTTGGCTTCTTAACCGTGTGGGGTGTATAAGTGAACGTTCCAATTCGTGAATTTGACGCCATTGTTATTGGCGCAGGCGGCGCAGGTATGCGTGCTGCATTAGCAATTACCGAATCAGGCAAATCTTGTGCCTTGATTTCTAAAGTATTTCCAACTCGTTCTCATACTGTATCTGCGCAAGGTGGTATTACTGTTGCGTTAGGTAATGCCCATGAAGATCATTGGGAAGAGCATATGTATGATACGGTGAAAGGCTCTGATTATATCGGTGACCAAGACGCTATCGAATATATGTGTAAAGTAGGTCCTGAAGCTGTGATTGAATTAGAGAAAATGGGTTTACCTTTTTCTCGTACCGAAGACGGTAAAATTTACCAACGTCCTTTTGGTGGTCAGTCGAGAAATTTTGGTGGTGAACAAGCCGCACGTACTGCAGCCGCTGCTGATCGTACTGGTCATGCCTTATTACATTGTTTGTACCAACAAAACGTTAAAAACAAAACCAACGTTTTTAGCGAATGGTATGCCTTAGATTTAGTTAAAAATAGTGCAGGAGTTATTGTTGGTACCACCGCTATTTGCATTGAAACTGGTGAAGTGGTTTATTTTAAAGCGCGCGCAACGGTACTGGCTACTGGCGGAGCAGGGCGTATTTTTGCATCGACCACTAATGCCCATATCAATACCGGTGACGGTGTTGGTATGTCACTTCGAGCTGGCATTCAAATGCAAGACATGGAAATGTGGCAGTTCCATCCAACCGGTATTGCTGGTTCTGGGGTACTGGTCACTGAAGGTTGTCGTGGCGAAGGTGGTTATTTATTAAATAAAGATGGTGAACGTTTTATGGAACGTTATGCGCCTAACGCTAAAGATTTAGCGGGTCGTGACGTTGTTGCTCGTTCGATGATGACCGAGATCCGTGAAGGTCGTGGTTTTGACGGTCCTCTAGGTCCTCATCTTAAATTAAAGCTTGACCATTTAGGTCGTGAAACGCTCGAGAAACGTTTGCCAGGTGTTTGTGAATTATCAAAAACTTTTGCTCATATTGATCCTGCGGTTGAACCTATTCCTGTTATTCCAACTTGCCATTATCAAATGGGTGGCGTGCCTTGTAATGTTAACGGTCAAGCCCTTAATATCAGTCCAGAAGGTAAAGAAACTATCGTTGAAGGTTTATTCGCGGTAGGTGAAATTGCCTGTGTATCTGTGCATGGCGCTAACCGCCTTGGTGGTAATTCATTACTTGATTTAGTGGTGTTTGGCCGGGCAGCAGGTAAGTTCTTAGGTGAACACTTATCCGATTCAGAATCGGCCCTCGATGCGTCAGCGTCTGATATCGAGACTTCCTTAGTTCGCATGAACCGTTGGGAATCATCGACTAAAGGTGAAGACCCAGTACAAATTCGTAAAGACTTACAACAGTGTATGCAAATGAACTTTGGGGTTTTCCGCGAAGGCGAAGCCATGGCTAAAGGCATGAAAGAATTAACTGAAATTCGTGAACGTCTTAAAGTTGCCCGCTTAGATGACAAGTCTTCGGAATTTAACACTCAGCGTATTGAATGTTTAGAATTAGATAACTTGATGGAAACGGCTTACTGTAGTGCCAAGGCAGCAAACTTCCGCACTGAATCTCGTGGTGCTCATGCCCGTCAAGATTTTACCGAACGTGATGATGTTAACTGGTTATGCCACTCAATCTACACACCTGAGACCGAAGCAATGTCTAAACGTCCAGTGAATATGAAACCAATTCACCGCGAAGCTTTCCCACCGAAAGCACGTGTTTACTAAGGACTTAATTGTAGGAAATATACGATGAAACAAAATTTTTCGATTTACCGCTACAATCCTGATGTAGACGCTAAACCTTACATGAAAGACTATCAATTAGACGTGCCAGAAGGCTCTGATATGATGGTTCTTGATGCGCTTATTCTTTTGAAAGAAGAAGACGCTACGTTATCATTCCGTCGTTCATGTCGTGAGGGTGTATGTGGCTCTGACGGTTTAAACATGAATGGTAAAAATGGTTTGGCTTGTATCACACCATTATCCCAGTTGAAAGCGAAAACGATTGTCTTACGCCCATTACCTGGTTTACCGGTAGTGCGAGACTTGATTATTGATATGACCCAATTTTATCAACAATATGAAAAAATTAAGCCATACTTGATCAACGATGCACAACCCGCTGCTCGTGAAAATATACAATCAATTGAAGAGCGTGAAAAATTAGACGGTCTTTATGAGTGTATTTTATGTGCTTGTTGTTCTACTTCTTGTCCGTCTTTCTGGTGGAATCCTGATAAATTTATCGGGCCAGCAGGTTTGTTGCATGCTTATCGCTTCTTAATTGATAGTCGTGATACCGCAACAGAAGAGCGTTTAGATGATTTACAAGATGCTTACAGCGTATTTCGTTGTCATGGCATCATGAACTGTGTTGATGTTTGTCCAAAAGGATTAAACCCAACCAAAGCCATCGGCCATATTAAATCAATGTTATTAAACCGCGCGGTTTAAGGTTAAAAGTAAGCTTAGTTAAAGTTACCTTAGGTACTGATTTGGTCTAAGTTTACGTTATTGATTTATATGCAAGAATAAACAGGGTATTATACTTTTTAGTTAAACTTCCCGTTTAGCTTTTTAATGTAATACTCTGTTAAATTAAAAATGTTTATTAGCGTAATCGTTTGGGTATTTATACTTACAATGGTTATAAATTTTAATTGCTTTACCCCCAGCAAAGGAACAAGGCAATGCCAGAAGGTGTAATGAAGGCTTGGCTCGAGTCTTCCCATTTAAACGGTGGTAACATCGTTTATATCGAAGAATTGTACGAATCATACTTAGATAACTCCGCCTCTGTAACTACAGAATGGCAAGAAATCTTTGGTCAACTCCCTAAAGTCGAAGGCAGTGAGGTGGAATACCGCCACAGTGTCATCCGTGATGAATTTAAAACTTTAGCAAAACAAACCCAAAAACAAGTTGTTGTTTCGGGTGGTGATGCTAAACAGGTTAAAGTCTTACAGCTTATAAATGCTTTTAGGTTTCGTGGTCATCAAAATGCTAATTTAGACCCCTTGGGTTTATGGCAGCGTGATAAAGTGCGTGATTTACAATTGTCACATCATGACTTATCAGAAAATGACTTTGATAAAGAATTTAACTTAGGCTCATTTGCTGTTGGCAAAGAGACCATGAAGTTAGGTGAGTTATATAAAACTTTAAAAGCTACCTATTGTGGTTCAATTGGCGCTGAATATATGCACATGACCTCAACTGATGAGAAACGTTGGATACAACAACGTCTTGAGTCAGTTCAGTCAAAAGCTGATTTTAGCGTTGAAGAAAAGACCGAGATTTTTAAAGGCTTAATTGCTGCTGATGGTCTAGAGAAATATCTTGGCGCGAAATTCCCCGGTGCAAAACGCTTTTCATTAGAAGGTGGTGATGCTTTAGTTCCTATGCTCAAAGAATTAATCACTCGTGCCGGTGCTGCTGGTATTAAAGAAGTGGTTATGGGCATGGCTCACCGCGGTCGTTTAAATGTGCTGGTTAATGTGATGGGTAAAAACCCTTCAAAATTATTTGATGAATTTGCCGGTAAGCATGATGAAATTTCAAGCTCGGGTGATGTGAAATACCATCAAGGTTATTCTTCAGATTTTGTTACTCCTGGCGGCAATGTTCATCTAGCCCTGGCGTTTAACCCTTCGCATCTTGAAATCGTTAACCCTGTGGTGATTGGCTCGGTAAGAGCGAGACAAGATAGACGCGGTGGTGTTGAAGGTGATCAAGGTGATTTAGTCTTACCTATTACTATTCATGGTGATTCAGCAATTGCTGGTCAAGGTGTAGTACAAGAAACCTTTAACATGTCACAAGCCCGTGCGTTTAAAGTAGGTGGTACAGTACGCATAGTGGTGAATAATCAAGTTGGTTTTACTACCTCTATTCCAGAAGATATGCGCTCAGGTGAATATTGTACTGAAATTGCTAAAATGGTCCAGGCGCCAATCTTTCATGTCAATGGTGATGATCCTGAAGCGGTGATTTTAGTCACGCAAATCGCTATTGATTACCGCAACGAATTTAAACGTGATGTGGTTATCGACTTAGTTTGTTACCGTCGCCATGGCCATAATGAAGCTGATGAGCCAAGTGCTACGCAGCCGTTAATGTACAAAATTGTTAGAAATCATCCAACACCGCGTCAATTATACGCAGATAAATTAGTCGCAGAAGGCAGTTTAACTAAAGCAACAACCGACGAGTTAACCGCTTATTACCGTAAATTACTTGATGAAGGTCAGTGCACTGTTGAGCAATGGCGTCCAATGACAGAACATTCTGTTGACTGGACCCCTTATCTTGGTCATGACTGGGATGATGATTACGACAAAGAAATTTCGTTTGATAAACTTAAAGAGTTAGCGACTAAAATCGCTACTATTCCAGAAAACCACCCAGTACATTCTCGTGTTAAGAAGATCTATGATGATCGCATGAAAATGGCTAAGGGTGAAAAGCTACTTGATTGGGGTATGGCGGAAAACTTAGCTTATGCGACTATTGTTGACATAGGCAAACGTGTTCGTCTTACCGGGCAAGATTCCGCTCGTGGCACCTTCTTCCATCGTCATGCGGTTTTACATAACCAAGATGATGGTAGTACTTATACCCCTTTAAAAAACATACGTGAAGGACAAGGTCCTTTTGATGTTCATGATTCAGTATTATCTGAAGTGTCTGTTGTGGCATTTGAATACGGTTATACCACAGCTGAGCCCGCAGGTTTAACTCTGTGGGAAGCACAATTTGGTGATTTTGCTAACTGTGCGCAAGTAGTATTTGATCAGTTCATTAGCTCCGGCGAACAAAAATGGGGCCGTTTATGTGGCTTAACCATGTTATTGCCCCACGGTTATGAAGGGCAAGGGCCAGAGCATTCATCTGCTCGGTTAGAGCGCTTTTTGCAACTTTGTGCCGATCACAATATGCAAGTGTGTGTACCATCAACACCAGCGCAAGTATTCAACATGTTACGTCGTCAAGTAATTCGACCAATGCGTCGGCCATTAATTGTTATGTCACCTAAATCATTATTACGTCACCCGTTAGCGGTTTCTTCATTAGAAGAAATGGCTACTGGTATCTTTCATAATGTCATTGGCGAAACGGATGACTTAGATCATAGCGCGGTTGAGCGGGTAGTATTTTGTAGTGGTAAAGTTTACTACGAATTAGTTGAGCAACGTCGTAAAAATGAACTTAATAACGTGGCCATTATTCGTATTGAGCAGTTATACCCTTTCCCAGAGAAAGAGTTTCAAGATGCTATTAAACAGTATCAACATGTGAAGCAATTTGTTTGGTGTCAGGAAGAGCCGCAAAATCAAGGTGCTTGGTATTGTTCTCAGCATCATTTTAGAGCGGCAATCCCTGAAGGTACGTATTTGACTTATGCTGGCCGTAAAGCCTCTGCAGCTCCTGCTGTGGGTTATATGTCAGTTCATGTGAAAGAACAACAAGCGCTTGTCACTCAAGCGTTAACATTGGACTAACATGAAAAGTACCACAAGCGCTTGTCACTCAAGCGCTAATGTTAGATAAGATTAGCTTAACTATTGAGTGCACTTCTTCTCATCAATATGATGAGAAGAAAGTGCTAAAAGTTTGTAAGGAATTATAAAAATGACAACCGAAATCAAAGTTCCGGTATTACCAGAATCAGTTGCAGATGCAACAGTAGCAACTTGGCATGTACAAGTTGGTGAAAAATTTACTCGTGATCAAGTACTTGTCGATATTGAAACCGATAAAGTGGTATTAGAAGTACCAGCGACTTGTGATGGTGTGATGACTGATATTAGTCAAAGCGATGGCGCTACTGTATTAGGCGACCAAGTAATTGGTACCTATGCTGAAGGCTCAGTTGCTGTTGCAGCACCTGCAGCGGCACCGGTAGCAGTGGCAGCAACAAGTGCTGTTAACGTTATTGATATCGTGGTACCGGTATTACCTGAATCAGTTGCTGATGCGACTGTTGCTACATGGCATGTTGCGACAGGCGATACGGTATCAGTTGATCAAAACTTAGTTGATATCGAAACAGATAAAGTAGTACTTGAAGTTGTTGCTCAAGAGAATGGTGTGATTGGTAAAATAATCCATGTTGAAGGCGATACTGTGTTAGGCGCTCAAAAAATTGGTGAGCTTAACGCCGGTGCTACAGCGAATACTACGGCGACTGCAACGTCTGAAGAAGCGGTAAGCAGCGATGAACTTGCTAGCCCGTCAGTACGTCGTTTAATGACTGAAAAAGGTTTAACTGCTAGCGACGTTGTTGGCACAGGTAAAGGCGGTCGTATTTCGAAAGAAGACGTTGCCGCAGCGGCTAACTCTCCAAAAGGAAAGCCAGCAGCAGCTCCGGTAGCAAAAGCTGCAGTGCCTGCTGTTGAAGACTTAGGTGAGCGTACACAGAAACGTGTACCTATGACGCGTTTACGTAAAACCATTGCTACTCGTTTATTAGCAGCAAAAAATGAAACGGCCATGTTAACTACCTTTAATGAAGTTAACATGAAGCCAATTATGGATCTTCGCAAAAAATATAAAGACTTATTCGAGAAGACTCATGATACGCGCCTAGGTTTCATGTCTTTTTACGTGAAAGCGGTCACCGAAGCTTTAAAACGTTACCCAGCGATTAATGCTTCGATTGATGGCGATGATATTGTTTATCATAACTTCTTCGATATCTCTATTGCTGTTTCTACGCCGCGTGGTTTAGTTACACCAGTACTTCGTGATACCGATCAATTAAGCATGGCGGGTATTGAAAATGGTATTCGTGCCTTAGCACTTAAAGGTCGTGATGGTAAACTTTCACTTGCTGAAATGACGGGTGGTACCTTCACTATCACTAACGGTGGTGTTTTTGGCTCATTGCTTTCAACGCCTATCTTAAACCTACCGCAAGCGGCAATTTTAGGTATGCATAAGATACAAGACCGTCCAATGGCTGTTGATGGTAACGTGGTAATACTTCCTATGATGTATTTAGCACTTTCTTACGATCATCGTTTAGTTGACGGCAAAGAGTCTGTTGGTTTCTTAGTAACCATTAAAGACTTGTTAGAAGATCCTACACGTCTTCTTTTAGATATATAGTTTTTAGATATATAGTTTTCAGATATATAGTTTCAAATAGATTGTAGGCGGCAACTTGTTCGCGCTAAGCGGGAATAAATTCCGGCCTACATTTAGCTCTTTTGACTACCGTTATTAGAGCCTTTATACTATAATTTGTCGACTTTTCATTGGCTACCGTTACATTTTTATTAAAAGAATAAAACGGTAGCTTTCATTTACAGATAAATGGATAAAACACCATGAATTTGCATGAGTATCAAGCGAAACAATTATTCGCTGAATATGGTTTACCAGTTTCTGAGGGTTTCGCTTGCGATACCCCTCAAGAAGCTGCCGAAGCTGCTGATAAAATTGGCGGCGATATGTGGGTTGTTAAAACCCAAGTACACGCAGGCGGACGTGGTAAAGCTGGCGGTGTTAAGCTAGTTAAAACTAAAGAAGAAATCAAATCGTTTGCACAAAAGTGGTTAGGTAAAAACCTTGTCACTTACCAAACAGATGCTAAGGGTCAGCCAGTAACTAAGATTTTAGTTGAAAGCTGCACCGATATCGCTAGAGAGCTATATCTTGGCGCTGTTGTCGATCGTGGTACCCGTAAAGTGGTATTCATGGCGTCAACTGAAGGCGGCGTAGATATTGAAACTGTTGCGGAAAATACACCAGAATTGATCCACAAAGTAACTATCGATCCACTAGTAGGCGCACAAGCTTTCCAGGGTCGTGAACTTGGTTTCAAATTGGGTCTAAACCCAACACAAATGAAGCAATTTGTTAAGATTTTCTTAGGTCTAGCAAAAATGTTTACCGATTTTGATTTCGCCTTACTAGAAATCAACCCGCTTGTTATTACAGACGAAGGTAACCTTCACTGTCTAGACGGCAAAATCACTATCGATGGCAACGCGTTATACCGTCAGCCAAAAATCCGTGAAATGCACGATCCATCACAAGAAGACGAGCGCGAAGCTCATGCAGCACAGTGGGAGCTAAACTACGTAGCTCTTGACGGTACTGTTGGTTGTATGGTTAACGGAGCAGGCCTAGCAATGGGTACTATGGATATCGTTAACTTACACGGTGGCCGACCAGCAAACTTCTTGGATGTTGGCGGCGGTGCTAACAAAGAACGCGTTACTGAAGCATTCAAGATTATCTTGTCTGACGAGAACGTGAAAGCGGTACTAGTAAACATCTTCGGCGGCATCGTTCGTTGTGACATGATTGCTGAAGGTATCATCGGCGCGGTTAAAGAAGTAGGCGTTAAAGTGCCTGTAATTGTACGTCTTGAAGGTACTAATGCTGAACTAGGTCGTGAAGTATTGAAAAAATCTGGTCTAGACATTATTGCAGCAACATCATTAACAGATGCTGCTATTCAAGTTGTTAAAGCTGCGGAGGGCAATGCATAATGTCTATCTTAATTAACAAAGATACTAAAGTAATCTGTCAAGGTTTCACCGGTGGACAAGGTACATTCCACTCAGAGCAAGCGATTGATTACGGTACACAAATGGTTGGCGGCGTAAGCCCAGGTAAAGGCGGTCAAACGCACCTTGGTCTACCTGTATTTAACACAGTTCGTGAAGCTGTATCAGCTACTGGCGCAACGGCAACAGTTATCTACGTACCAGCACCATTTTGTAAAGATGCTATCTTAGAAGCTATCGATGCTGGCATCGAGCTAATCATCACCATCACTGAAGGTATCCCAACTTTAGACATGGTTGACGTTAAAGTTAAGCTTGAGCAAACTGGCGTGCGTATGATCGGTCCTAACTGTCCGGGTGTTATCACTCCTGGCGAAACTAAGATTGGTATCATGCCTGGTCACATCCACTTGCCTGGTAAAGTAGGAATCGTATCGCGTTCAGGTACTCTTACTTATGAAGCAGTGAAGCAAACAACTGATTTTGGTTTCGGCCAATCTACATGTGTTGGCATCGGTGGTGATCCAATCCCAGGTTCTAACTTCATCGATATTTTGGAAATGTTCCAAAACGATCCACAGACTGAAGCAATCGTAATGATTGGTGAAATCGGTGGTACTGCTGAAGAAGAAGCAGCTGAGTACATTAAAGCACACGTTACTAAACCTGTTGTTGCTTACATTGCTGGTGTTACTGCACCAGAAGGTAAGCGTATGGGTCATGCTGGCGCAATTATCGCCGGCGGTAAAGGTACTGCTGAAGAGAAATTTAAAGCATTAGAAGCGGCCGGTGTTAAAACTGTTCGTTCTTTAGCTGATATTGGTAAAGCACTTAAAGAGAAAACAGGATGGTAAGCTAACGCTTACAGCTTGTAATTCTTAATAAAAACCCGCATTTTCTAATAGAGAGTGCGGGTTTTTTGTTTCTATTATTTAGCTAATAGCTCTATCTTGGTCTATAACCCTGATATTGTTGCTGAGGTTGTTGTAAGCTCTGTTTTGCACTTTCTTCAGCGATTTTTATGCTGTCTAACCTTTTTTCATTTTCTAATAAATATTCTATTCCGCTATTCGTGATAGAGAAACCATATCCAGTATTACCGTTATAGTCTTCTGTTATTGCTCTGTTTATATAGCCTATTCGTGTCAATCTTATCAATGCTATTTGTAGTTGAGATTCTGAAAAAGGAAGTGCCTTCTGTTCAATATCCCAAAAGAACATACCATTTACGGATGTTGTATGAGTTGAAAGCAATTCAGATAGTAAACGTAGCGATTTGTCACTTATTGAATATTCATCTTTTGATATTTTAAGGGATGTAATTTTTTCTTTAGTTACACTCCCGCGAAACAGTCCCTGTTGATTCATTTGTGTTGTAATTTTTATACAAGCCGCATTTACAGCACAATCTAGGTTTGTATCACTTCTATCTGAATCAAAATCTAACGTATTAATACCGGCTAAATCTGAAGCGATGTATAGTTCTTTATTTCTTGGTTTAAGTATGAAACAACGTTCCTTACCAAGCGAGCCAATGAATAGGCCTAATTCAAAAAGAACATTATCTCTTACTGTTTGATGATCACTTCCTCGGATACAAGTTATGTCATCAGGAGAAAAAACAAATAAAGCAAAATCAACATTATTAGCTTTAGTCATTAAAGAACTTAATGTATCGCTGCCTGCTTTATCAAAAACATTTGGCCAGACAGAAACTTCAGCAGTATGATCTAACGCTACATTACATGCGTTTGCTATATCTAAGCTATCGCTTGAAGATCCTATAAAAATTCTAGGTTTATTAGTCATTTTTAATTTTACTCTTTGTTTAAACTTTCCTGTATATATTTTAACAACTTATTGTTATTAATTACATAATTAAAAGTCGCGGTGGCGACGACACCCAAAGAGGGCTAAACGCCGAGCCCCCTTTGGAATCCCCCGGCGCTGCTAATCAAGTGTAATCCTCCATTCAAGGCAATATATTCGACGTAACAGTAATGATGGCACATCCATGTGCCGCATTACTTTTGCCATCATCCATGATGGTAATACGTGAATATTACCTTTCTTTTCGGTACTTGATTCAAGCAGACTTGGTGCATGTTGATAGTTGAGGGGATTGTGTTGTTATTCGGTTATCAAGGGGTCAGAACAGTTGATTTGATATCAACAAGGTCAGAGTTAGTTGATATTATTGTCGCGGTGGCGACGACACCCAAAGGGGGCTAAACGTCGAGCCCCCCTTTGGAATCCCCCAGCGCTGCGGTCCAAACGTGACCTTACATTTATAAAAGTGTTTTCGACGTAACAGCGCTGATGGCACATCAGGACAATATGCGTCCTGCATTGTCTAATAAGGTACATCCTGTACCGTAATGTGCCGCATTACTTTTGCCATCATCCCTGATGGTAATACGTGATATTGCCTTTCTTTTCGGCACTTGATTCAAGCAGACTTGGTGTGTATTGATAGGGTAGGTGATGGTGTTGTTATTCCATCGGCACTTAAAGTCGTCATTCCCGAAGTTTATGATCGGGAATCCAGTTCACTAAGGTCTGAATCCACGATTAAACCACCACGAAGATGACAGTTGTTATGTGAGCTATCCGTATCAAGGGGTCAGAACAGTTGATTTGATATCAACAAGGTCAGAGTTAGTTGATATTATTGTCGCGGTGGCGACGACACCCCAAAGGGGGCTAAACGCCGAGCCCTCTTTGGAATCTCCCAGCGCTGCGGTCCAAACGTGACCTTACATTTATAAAAGTGTTTTCGACGTAACAGTAATGATGGCACATCAGGACAATGTGCTCCTGCATTGTCTAATAAGGTACATCCTGTACCGTCATGTGCCGCATTACTTTTGCCATCATCGCTGATGGTAATACGTGAATATTTCCTTTAATTTCGGCACTTGATTCAAGCAGACTTGGTGTGTATTGATAGGGTAGGTGATGGTGTTGTTATTCCATCGGCACTTAAAGTCGTCATTCCCGAAGTTTATGATCGGGAATCCAGTTCACTAAGGTCTGAATCCACGATTAAACCACCACGAAGATGACAGTTGTTATGTGAGCTATCCGTGCCAAACACTCCAACCCCATCTCAGTATCAAGGGGTCAGAACAGTTGATTTGATATCAACAAGGTCAGAGTTAGTTGATATCAAGGAGCCAGACCAGTTGATTTTATATCAACAAGGTCAGAGTTAGTTGATATTATTGTCGCGGTGGCGACGACACCCAAAAGGGGCTAAACGCCGAACCCCCTTTGGAATCTCCCGGCGCTGCTAATCAAGTGTAATCCTCCATTCAAGGCAATATCTTCGACGTAACAGTAATGATGGCACATCAGGACAATGTGCTCCTGCATTGTCTAATAAGGTACATCCTGTACCGTCATGTGCCGCATTACTTTTCCCATCATCCCTGATGGTAATACGTGAATATTGCCTTTCTTTTCGGCACTTGATTCAAGCAGACTTAGTGCGTGTTGATAGGCTAGGTAATGGTGTTGTTATTCCACTGGCACTTAAAGTCGTCATTCCCGAAGTTTCTGATCGGGAATCCAGAGCACTAAGTTCTGGATCTTCGACTAAGCCACCACGAAGATGACAGTTGCTATGTGAGCTACCCGTGCCAAACACTCCAACCCCATCTCAGCAATGAAATGACAGACTAGCAGTTAGCAGCCCTCGACCTGAGATAGGATGTCGATGGCTGCCGTTGTTCAGGGATGATAAATCGGCAGGAATCGTGGTTTGCGCTAGTGTGTTATTGAATGTTCTGCTGAGCTGGGCGCTCTGGGGATTGGAAAGGGGAGCAGAGCGGTCGTTCCCCTTTCTGTGTTGTCGCCACCGCGACACCAAGCTGGAGAATAAAGCTCAAGCTTTACGGTTCACCTGCATAACAGCGGTATTGTTCACGAAGTGTGAGAGGAGGTAATCGATTCTCCTGAAACTAGCCGTTATAGCAAACTAACTGGCCTTGTCTATACTTTGATGAATAGTTAAAAGTCCAATAATTTCGATAGGTATCCACAATCATGGATCACAAGCATTTTTTTAGCTGGGGAGTAGATGCTAGTACTTCGCTGATAGGTAGTTATGATCCGCTATTGGTACTTTTATCGTATATTGTCGCCGCAATTGCTGGGTTTTGCGCGCTTAATATCATTAACTTTATCCGTACTAAGGTAGGCTCGAATCATTACTTATTAAAAGTATGTGGTGGTGCAATCTTAGGTTTAGGCGTTTGGAGTATGCACTTTATGGGCATGCTGGCTTTTTCCTTGCCTATTCCTGTATTTTATGATTTAACCATTACCTTGATTTCAATTTTACCGGCCATATTCGCAGCTATTGTTGTACTACATAACATCAGCAAACCTGACATCAGTTATACCAATATTATCTTTACCGCTTTACTGCTTGCCCTAGGTATCGCATCAATGCATTTTATCGGCATGAGTGCCATGTCGATGCAAGCCTATATGAGCCATGATGTGGTATTTGTTAGTTTATCCGTGTTAACTTCCTGGTTTTTAGCGGTAACCACCCTACTTATCAAGTCCAGGCGTATCGGTATTTTTAATTTAAGTGGCCGAGGAATAGATATTTTAGCAGGTTTGTTTTTTGGTTTTTCTGTAGCAACTATGCATTATTTAGCCATGGCTGCTACCTTGTTTTTTCCCGATAATACGATACATACTTCGGGCATAGATAACCATGCAATTGGTTATGGCATTATCATTAGTGTGGTGCTGTTAATGGCATTATTAATGGCGGTGCTTTTTTATAAACAAAAAATAAAACAATTACTTGAACTGGCTTCTACTCATCACAAACGGGTTATTGAAACCATAGATAACATGCAAGACGGCTTTGTATTAAGTGATGAAAATGGCATCGTTATTTTAGTAAATACAAAGTTTATTAAAACTTTTGCTCATTCAGATCCTAAATTTGTCGGGGTGGGAGAAAATATTGCCAGCATGTATCAACGTATCGCGACTCTTTATTTTGAATTTTCCAATGATGCCGAGCGTATGCAGGTATTAGAGTTAATCAACCACAGCAGAGATCATTCAATATCGTTAAAAGTGCAGACTAAAGACGGCGGTTGGTGGTTGTTAAGGCAGAATAAAACTTTTGCTAAATCACTGATTCAAACATGGACTGATATCACTGAACAAACTAGTCAAGAGCAAGAATTGATAGCCGCTAAAAATACTGCTTTTGAATCGATAGAAAATTTAAAAAGTACACAAGATGAATTAGTTGAAGCGAAGAAAATGGCATCTTTAGCCAGTGTAGTGACTGGGGTGGCTCATGAACTCAATACGCCTTTAGGTGTGGGCATCACCGCACTTTCATCTATCAAAGATATTATAGAAAATTTACAAAAAACAATTAATAGCGGTAAGCTAACAAAATCTAAGTTGGACAATAACTTAGATTCCATTTATAAGTTTGAAAGCTTAGCAATGTCTAATTTTGAGCGAGTAGCAAATTTAATACAGCAATTTCGTTATATTTCCGTCGATCAGCAAATGGAAGATAAGCTTAAATTTCAGCTAGATAAAAGCTTTCTTAAGATGATGCCCATTTGGCAACAAGTCGCTAAAAAGCAGAACATTAGTATCAATACCGATATTCCTACCAATATAACCTTATTTAG
Source organism: Colwellia sp. MT41 (assembly GCF_001444365.1). Classification (NCBI taxonomy): domain Bacteria; kingdom Pseudomonadati; phylum Pseudomonadota; class Gammaproteobacteria; order Alteromonadales; family Colwelliaceae; genus Colwellia; species Colwellia sp. MT41. The sequence continues at coordinate 2,346,140 of NZ_CP013145.1, read as the reverse complement.
TTATGAAAATGCTATCTTCCAAGTACTGACAAGTTTCGTCACTAATTCACTAGAACATGCTTTTGCCGGCCAAAGTGACGGTGAAATACATATATCTGCACAAGTCGATAAACAAATGTTGCGCTTAACATACAGTGACAATGGTTGTGGTGTGAACACCAAGATAGTGAGTACTATTTTTGATCCCTTCGTCACTACGAATAGAAATGCAGGGGCGATGGGTTTAGGTTTACATATTAGTTATAACTTAGTGCATCAGTTACTCAAAGGTAAAATCAGACTAGGCTCAGATAAAAATAGTCAGTCGAAAATAAAACAAACCCTGTTTATTGTTGAAATCCCATTAGATTTAAGTGCTGAAAAAAGTGACTCTATTGCTGCTAAAATCAGTAGTTAGCTCTGGTATGCGCTATTTTTTTGTGCTGTTTTACCGATAAAAACATTGCCAAGGCCTTTACTTTGAATTTTTAGTGATAGAAATATATCTGGCTGTGTTGCAACTACATTACCATTGATAATCTAAATGAGAATTGTTAACATGATTTTTTATAAATAACCTACAGAAGTAAAAGATGAAACGATTAATTATTACCTTGGTATTATTACTACCGACTTTACTTGTGGCAAAAGAGCACCAAGTTAAGTTATTAACCGCCAATGCTAGTGGTCAAACTATGATCATGGAGCCTGATTTTTTGAAAATTTCACCCGGTGATAGCGTGCGCTTTATTCCGTCTGATGCTTCCCATAATGCACAATCTTTGCTCAGCCCAAAAGGTGGTATTACGTTCAATACGCCTATGGGGAAAGTTGCAGTAGTCGAATTCAAGCAAGAGGGGGTTTTTCTCTATAAATGTCTACCGCATTTCGCCCTTGGTATGGTTGGCGTTATCCAGGTAGGTAATGCGGTAAACCTAGCTGATGTTAAAACTCAGTGGCAAACATTACAGGCGGGTGTAGTGATGAATAAAGACCGGGTAACCGCTACTATTGCTAAAATAAAATAAAATAAAATAAAATAAAATAAAATAAAATAAAAAATCACAATCTCTATAGATTAAATTCAAGTGCACTGAGAAAGTTGCAACCAATTTATTATATGGATAAACTATAGTGCTGCTCATATCTCTCTTAAAGGGTTTAGTTAAATCCTCTAAGAGAGTTTTTCGTCGCTAGGCTAGTTGCCCTTGCTATTTATTATCTTAATAAATGAATATTTAAAAGCCGCACTTGTGGCTTTTTTTATCGGTGATTTATGCTGGCGAGGCAAATCTACTTAGAAATTTTTTGCAAACTTTGCCCTAGCCACTGCTTCATTTGTATTTCATTAAGGCCACCGGAAATACGGTCGATTTCTTCGCCCTTATGAAAAAAGACTAGAGTAGGTAAGCTGCGAATATTAGCCTTAGCTGCTATCTGCTGTATTTGCTCAGTGTTTACTTTGGCAAAAAGTAATGTCGGGGAGTCTTGTGACACTTTACTAAATACTGGCGCCATGTTTTGGCATGGGCCACACCAGCTTGCCCAAAAATCAACAACTACCGGTAAATCGTTACGTTCAATAAAGGCATAAAAATTATTACTTGTTAACTCAACAGGTTTAGCTGAATAAACGCCTTGCTGACATTTACCGCACTTTCCCTTGTTATGGTCTTTATCATCAGGAATGTGATTGGTAGTAAAACAGTTGGCACATACTATATTCATACGTTAGGTGTCACTTTCTTTAGAGGTCAATTTGTTGAATATTACCTGATTAGCAGGAAACTGTTAATAACTATCGACGCTGGCTCTTTGTTGATAAGCAAAGTGTGTCAATATGAATGCTTATGGTCATTCTTACACGTTTGTCGGTAAGTAACCGCCTTAACTAAATAGTCAGTGTACCGCTGGTATATTGTATGCAATAATATTTTATCATTCAAACAACAAAAATATCTAGATGCATAAATTTTCAATGACACTTGCCGCCGTTGCTATTACTTCGCTCCTTGCCGCTTGTGGCTCCAGCACTCATAACACAATAGCGCAGCAAGCAAACACCAGCATGACCACGGTAGCAATTGATCCTATGGTTGCCCAAATATTAGCGACAGATGTTGAGCAATTGTGGAGTCAAGACTTTAACCATTATCAAGCGGGTTTGCTCAAAGCGGTTGCCGATGCAATTTCACTTGAAGCATTAAAAGGTGAGTTAAATAATGATAACTTGGCCAAGCTAACTTTCTATTTACGTATCTACAGTAGTTTTGGTAGCGATAAAGACTGGCCTGCAGATACGGCTGAATCTGTTAACAATGCCTTGACCCATTTGTACAATATGCCGGGATTCTTTCAAGTAAATCAAACTACGGCGCGTTTGCATGAAAATTATGCTGTGGCCCTATACCGTTTGTATTTTTTAGCACCATTACAGCCTTTTACTGCTGAGCAAGTAAAACCGTTAACTCAGTTAATAGATCTTTATGCCAGCGCCGATTTAGCGGATGCGGAGCGCATAAATGATAAAGCCATTGATTATGCTTTATGGGAAATTCTTCGTGCGAGTGCCATTTTACCTTACGAAGCACGAAGAAAAAATAACAGTGTCTTTACCCAAGCGGTATTAGGTGCGGATGAGTTACCACAGGCGCTAACCGAATTTATTAGCGGTAAAAATAATACCTTAGCCGATAATGATTGGCCTAGGCAACACGCACTTTGGGCCTTGGCCCAATATTATAATTTATATAATAAAGAATATTGGAATGAATATTATCAGCGTACCAGTGACGAGCAAAAACGCTTAGATGATGACAAGCTAACACTGCAAGTCGAAGCTAAAATGGCTGCCCTTGATAACAGTGTTTGGGCTGCGTTAACTATAAATGACCAAGTATCAGCCCAGCAAAGTAAAACGCTTTTTAGTGTGCCGTATGTGGTCAACACTTTTCGAGGAAAATCAGCATGTGAAGAGGGGACATTAGCCGATCGCTGCATTACACCTACGATTGAACAAGCATTACCTAGCAATCATGAGTGTTCAGACCGAATTTATATTCTTAGCCAAGCTATGTCACTCGCCCAGTTAAATGACTCTTGCCAACAATTAATTTCTCAAGAAAGTAATTTTCATAACATCTTAGCCACTAATAATCAGCCAGTAGCCAATGATTTTAACGATAAATTACGTGTGGTCATTTTTGATAATCACGCAGAATATAATAAATACGGTCAACTGGTTTTTGATATTAATACCGATAATGGCGGCATGTACATAGAGGGCAGCCCACAAGATCCCGATAATATTGCTACTTTCTATTCATTCGAACACTTTTGGCTTAGACCTGAATTTGCCGTGTGGAACCTAAATCATGAGTTTGTCCATTACTTAGATGGTCGCTTCGTAAAATACGACACCTTTAATCACTTTCCTAGTCATATGGTGTGGTGGTCTGAAGGGTTGGCTGAATATGTAGCTAAGCAAGATAATAATCCTAAAGCCTTTAAATTGCTCAATGATACTCAAGCGCAAGATTGGCTGAGTTTAACGGATGTTTTTAATACCGAATATAAAGATGGTACCGACCGAGTGTATCGCTGGGGCTATTTAGCGGTGCGTTTTATGAATGAACGCCATCAAGTTGATTATAGAAAAATGGCACACTTGTTAAAGACTGATTTCTTTGCCGGCTATAAAAAATTATTAGCTGAGTCAGGAGAACAGTTTAAGGATGAATTTACTCACTGGCTTGTTGAGCATAATGCAAACTATGTCGCTGAAGCAGATGAAAATAATCCACACAAGCCACGTCAATTTTATCGCTATACTTATAAAGACTACTTACAGCCGGCACATTTAGTCGAAGATCACTTACATATGCACTGGCAATATTGGCATGAAAATGCCTTAAAGTCGACAGAAGCAAAACTTGCCAACGAGCATAACTAACCATCAATTAAGCTAATCTGTGGTTAGGCCCTTGAGCTTCCATTGCCGATAAACGCTAGCTAAAGGGCTTATCAATCCCCTATGGCTAGCGTTTTTTTATGGTAAGTTGAAAAGCAGTTTTGCAAACTGCGATTCATTGGTTGCAATAAGATAAAATTAACCGTCAGCTTGCTCAGGAGTGAAAAAATATCTACAACATCAATAACTAATAAAATATTAAATTTGGCACTAATGATGCTTATCTTTTATTAATCATAGAGGTAATAAGTAAAACGTGTCGCGTAATTTTACTAAGTTGAGGGTAGTTGTATGTCAAGTAATAGTAATCATAGACGGATAATAATGTCAGCAGCTTTGCTGGATTTATATCAACAAAATGCCAAGGTAACACCTCAGGTTGATAAGCATAGTGATAATTTTAATGAGCAAAACATTGAGCAAACTACGAAGAAATTGCTCGATAAGGATGACAATCCTTTTTATATTTTGGGTTATAACTAATACCAATCGGACTGATTTATTGCTCATTTAGCGAGAATTAAAAGCCTTAGTTTGTTCGTAAACTTTATTGTGCTTAATCACTATTTTTTTCGATGAATAATGAACCGTGAAAGTAGTTACTCTTTGATAATGCTAATAAAAACACTGCTATGGGGATATTAGCCTCAGCTAATGAGCAACAAGGTAAATTTATCTAAGCGGTAGAATGTTGTCAACAAACATTTATCCAAGATAAATAAGACTTAGTTAAGCTACCTGGTGCCAGAAATTTTACTGTGCACCGAATACTGGCGCTATTCCTGACGTTAGTTTTGTTTACCTGGGCTGCTATAATAATAGACATAGAGAGCATCATGATATTTTGGTGTATCAACTATTTATGGAGGTTGAGATGGTTTCGTCAATCGAAGGTAATGGCTCTGTAGCCAAAGTGCTGCAACAACAGCAGCAACACATTGCAAGTCAACAAGAAGATCAGCGCATTAAAGATCAGCAAGAAGAGGTTAATCGCCAAGCGCAAGCAAGAAGCGCTGCTGAATCAAGTCGAAGCTCTGCTGATGATAGAAAAGGTCGCTCTGTGGATTTAAGCGTTTAATGTGACTATTTTAGTGCAACTTGCGGTCTGTTTGATAAGCCTACTCTAATTGGGCTTGTTCATTGTTATGAGAAAAAACACAATAACTTGTCTGACATTTTAACCCTATAAAATATTTCATCTCACTTGGCAAATTATTGTTCAATAAAGTACCTGAGTCTACTAATAAAGGTAATAAAAATAAGTAAAAAGTGGTTTTATGGCAAAGGCTTAGCTAGAGTTAGTATTAAGTAAACGCTCGATTTAATAACAATGAAAAGTCTACATTACTATTTAGTTAGGGGTTAAAATGGAATCATTAAAAGTACAAGAATATATGAATCACTACCCAGTCACTTTTACCGAGAATATGTCTGTTGAAGAAGCGGTCTTACGTTTTTTAAAAACCAAGCAAATTGGCGGGCCAGTGATTGATGAAAACTATAAATTGTTAGGCTTTATTTCTGAAGGTGATGTTTTGGCTATTATGTTAGAAAGCCTTTATTTTAATGAACATGTTGCCATGATCAAAGATATTATGCGTAAAGATGTTTTATCAGTAAAACCCTATGCCAGTATTATTGAGCTGGGACAAAGCATGCGAGAAAATAAACCTAAGGTATACCCAGTGATTGATGATGATGACAATTTACTGGGTACTATCTCTCGTAATGAAGTATTACAAGCTTGTTATCAGCATGGCCGAGCAAGGCTATCCATTGAAAAAGAGCATGCTGCTGTTTGATGAAAAATATCGCTACTCAAGGTGATATTCCTGATAGACCGGTGCTACTTGCAGCTGTAGGCGGCAAGTAGCACCGGTAAATAGGCGCGCAAAGCTCATTTACTGCCTTGTCCTTACTCTTTTTAATACTTTACTCGCTGTAATTACGAAGTATTACTGCTAAAATGCTCTTTTGATTTTCTATCCGAGTCCGTTTTGTCTGTTTCGATTGAGTCTGCTATCACTTCATTTTCCCATCTACAAAATCTTTTTGAATTATTGCCACAAGCAAAACATTGTGATGTGCCACGTTTTAAAAAAAGATTAAGCAACCTTAAAAAAACAATTGCTAAGGAGGCTGGGCAAAAGTCAGCGACCGAATTAGCAACATTGGCGTTATCAGCTAAGCAAATAAACTTAGTTGAGCAGTTGCAATGCCACATTGTTAAATCAATTAAAGATAAACAATATAAAATAAATAATTTACCAAAAATTAGCTATCCTGAAGGTTTACCCATAGCGGATAATGCCAAGCAAATTGCCCAAGCTATTCAAGCTAACCAAGTGGTTATTATTTCCGGTGAAACGGGCTCAGGAAAAACCACGCAAATCCCTAAAATTTGTCTAGAGCTAGGTCGTGGTGTTGATGGCCTTATTGGTCATACTCAACCTAGGCGTATTGCTGCGAGAACCGTTGCCAACCGAATTGCCGAAGAACTGGGTACCAAACTAGGCGACGAGGTCGGTTATAAAGTTCGTTTTAATGATCAAGTCAGTGACCGTAGCTATATTAAATTAATGACCGATGGTATTTTGCTGGCGGAAATGCAAAAAGACCGTTTACTGCGTCAATACGACACCATTATTATTGATGAAGCCCATGAGCGTAGTTTAAATATCGATTTTATTTTAGGTTATTTAAAACAAATACTGGTTAAACGACCTGATCTTAAGGTTATTATTACCTCAGCAACCATTGACCCGCAACGTTTTGCCAAACATTTTGCCAGTAAAACAGGTGTATTAGCGCCAATTATCGAAGTATCGGGCCGAACTTTTCCGGTTGAAATTCGCTATAGACCTTTAAATGATAGGCCCGTTGATGACGGTGAGGCGCAATCCAGCCAAGATGTCGATATTATCAGTGGCATTTTATCTGCTGTTGATGAACTCAGTGAGTGTAGCCAAGGCGATATTCTAGTGTTTCTTAACGGCGAGCGAGAAATACGTGATACTGCGGCCGCGCTCAATAATGCAAATTTACGCGATACCCATATATTACCCTTGTATGCCCGTTTAACCATTAGTGAGCAAAACCAGATATTTAAACCTCATAGTGGTCGTAACTTGATTTTGGCTACTAACGTCGCCGAAACGAGCTTAACCATACCGGGCATTAAATACGTTATTGATCCTGGTACCGCGCGTATTTCCCGTTATAGTTATCGCACTAAAGTTCAGCGTTTACCCATTGAAGCTATTTCACAGGCAAGTGCTAATCAACGTGCAGGCCGCTGTGGTCGTGTCTCTGATGGTATTTGTATTCGCTTATATGCCGAAGACGATTATAATAATCGGGTTGAATTTACCGAGCCAGAAATTTTACGCACTAACTTAGCCACGGTTATTCTACAAATGCATGCCCTAGACTTAGGCGACATTGCTAACTTCCCGTTTGTTGAGGCACCAGATCATCGTAATATCTCCGACGGTGTGCGTTTATTGGAAGAAATCGCCGCCATTGAAAGTGTCGATAAGGACGGTAAATCAGCCCAAGGTAAACAGCTAAGTACGGCAACACAACTGACCAAGTCAGGGCGTTTATTAGCAAAGTTCCCCATAGACCCACGTTTGGCCAAAATGGTTATCACCGCCATTGAGTTTGGCTGTATAGAACAAATACTTATTATCGTTAGCGCGTTAAGCATTCAAGATCCGCGTGAAAGACCTTATGAAAAAAAACAGCTTAGTGATGAAAAACATAATCGTTTTAAAAATAAGCAATCTGATTTTGTCAGTTTATTGAATCTTTGGCAGTATTTTAACACCCAACAAAAAGACTTAACACAAAGCCAGTTTAGAAAGCTCTGCCAGCGTGAGTTTCTTTCTTATGTGCGTTTACGTGAATGGCAAGATATCTTTAGTCAATTAAAGATGACGCTAAAAGAGCAAAAAATAGCGTTAACATCCGTTGATTACCGTTTTATCTTACCCAGTATTGAGCAAGGTCAAGCAAACGATAAAAGCAAAGAGAGTGAGCAAGACTCAGCGTTAACACCTATCCACCAAGCATTATTATCTGGCTTGTTGAGTCATATCGGTCAACAAGATGAAAACCGCGAGTATAAGGGGGCGCGCGGCATGAAGTTTTTTATTTTCCCTGGCTCAGCATTAACTAAAAAGTCGCCTAAGTGGTTAATGTCGGCTGAATTAGTGGAAACCAGTCGATTATTTGCCCGTATGAATGCCAAGATAGATCCCTTGTGGCTTGAACCGCTGGCACAGCATCTCGTTAAGCGCAATTACAGTGAGCCGCACTGGGAGAAAAAGCAAGGTGCGGTGATGGCCTTTGAGCAAGTGACACTCTATGGGTTAACTATCGTCAATAAACGTAAGATTAACTTTAATACTATCGAGCCTGCTACTTGTCGTGAACTATTTATTCGCGAAGCGTTAGTTCATGGCGATTGTGTTATTAAAGAAAAATTCTTAAGTAAAAACCAACAATTAGTCGAAAGTATTGAAGCCTTGGAGCAAAAAGCTCGCCGGAAAGATTTCTTGATTGATGAACAGCACTTGGTAGATTTTTACCGTGATAAGTTACCTGAAACGGTTATTTGCCAACGTAGCTTTCTTGCTTGGTGGAAAAAAGCCAAGCAAGTTAATGGTCATTTATTAGACTTTAGTAAAGCCTTTTTATTAAATGAATCCTCGGCTGAACTGAGTGAAGCAGACTATCCAGATCTGTGGCATCAAGATAATATTACCTTGCCGCTAAGCTATCATTTTACGCCAGGTGATATTGATGATGGCATTAGCCTTATTATTCCTATTGCCTTATTGAACCAAGTACAGGATGTTGGTTTTGATTGGTTGATCCCCGCATTACACCATGAGCTCGTTATCGCTTTGATTAAAGCACTGCCTAAAACATTAAGGCGTAACTTTGTTCCAGCACCTAACTATGCTCAAGCTTGTTTAGCGGCAATGCCGAGCGAGCAAGGTGATTTACAACCGGCACTGGCAAAACATCTATTACGCATGACTGGGGTACGTTTACCCGAAGATGCTTGGCATGATATTTCACTGCCAGTACATTTAACGATGAATTTTCAAATAGTAGATGATAAAGGTAAGTTATTAAAGCAGGGCCGAGACCTTAACGAGCTTAAAGCTGAGCTACAAGGTAAAGTTAAAGCCTCGATAAAAAAAGTAGCAGAAAAAGGCATAGAGCAAACCGATTTAACTCAGTGGAACTTTGGTAAATTACCTAAAGGTTATGAAAAGAAAATTGCCAATATAACGATTAAGGCCTTTCCTGCGTTAGTTGACCATAAAAGCAGTGTCGCCATCGAGCTTTTTGAGCAAGAGCAACATGCACAAGATGCCATGTTAAAAGGTATCAGCCGACTTATTTTGTTGAATATCCCGACACCAGTAAAATATTTACAGGAAAAACTGCCGAATAAAGCCAAGCTTGGTTTATATTTTAACCCTTTTGGCACAATCAATGAGCTACTACAAGACTGTATTCAAGGTGCTTGTTTGTCTTTGGTGCAAGAGTTTGCTCAACAGAAAAATGCTGGCCAACTTCCGCGTGATGAACTACAGTTTGCTCAATGTAGTGATTATGTTAGGGCTGAAATAGCTGAATGTGTATTAGCGGCCGCCATTAAAGTGGAGCGTGCCTTAAGTTTACGTTATGAAGTGGCCAAAAAGATGAAGGGTAGCGTGCCGTTAAATGTTATCCAATCTCATGGTGATATTAAACAGCAATGTGAAAAATTAGTGTTCAAAGGTTTTGTCAGTGACTCTGGCTTAAGTAGACTCGATGATATTACTCGCTATTTACAAGGCATGTTACGTCGTTTAGAGAAGCTACCCATTGACCCTAATCAAGATAGATTAAAACTTATTGATGTGAATAAAGTGAATGACGCCTATCAAGTCATCATAGGTAAACAGCGCAAAGATAAACCCGTTGAAAGTGAGTTACTTAACACTCGTTGGTTGATTGAAGAGCTGCGTATTTCATTGTTTGCACAAAACCTTGGCACTGCCGCGCCGGTATCAGTAAAACGTATTCTTAATTATTTAAAGGACTTTTCGTAGTTAACCGTTAATGTACTTTTTTATGACGGTTAGTTGACACTTCGGCTTTTGCTCAGTATAAATAATAAGGTAATAAACAGTTTGTTTGGGAGAGCGAATGAAAGGTTTTGATGATAAACGTGATTTTTACCGCATGATGTTAAATAGTGAAGTTTATGTCACTGTTATAGATGACGAAGTAAACAGTCATTTTCTTGCTACCTGCCGGGATTTAAGTGCCACGGGTATGGCGTTTGAAATTGAACATCCATTAGCTATTTCGACCCATGTTAGAGTGAAAATTGATTCAGCTAGCAGTCAAGTTCAAGCACTGGATGTCAGTGGTCGTGTGGTGCGCATTGAAGAAGAAAGTAAAAATTGTTACCTCATTGGCATTACTATCGAAGAAATTGATTAGCGGATTCATTTACTTTTTCCATTTCGATAAAAATAAAACCAGAGTAAACTCTGGTTTTATCTAGTCTTGCGGTTATTTTTTTATATTCACCATTTGATTTATATTAATGACCTTAACGACAACCGCTAGTATCAAAATCAATAACTAACGAAGCATTATTCGCCTCACCTGATACCTTAATATATCCCCAGTATTCCGACAGATTTGTTAAGTAAATACACTCACTATTACCTGAGTTATATGAAGCACCATGATGATTAGCACCATTTGGCCAGCCCATATTACTAAACTCTATACTTAAGTCGCCAGTACCATTACCGGTAGTGATAGCAATACTGCTATGACCACGAACATCGGCAATGGATAACCAACTAGTACTTATATTACCAAGACAAATGGCTTGTCCTGCTTGTACTTGACCACTTGACTGTGGCCCTTGCACCGCACACATATCAGCAACATTACTATCTGGTGTTGTTGAGGCACTAATATTAGCCGTTGTTGTCGCTGTTTCCGTTAAACCTTGATTATCGGTAATGCTCAAGGTTACTGGATAATTGTTTGCTGAAGTATAAGTATGACTTGGGTTTGCTAATGAGCTGCTCGCGCCATCACCAAAGTTCCAACTATATGAGGCAATTGCACCATCAGAATCATAGCTGCCGGCGCTACTAAAGCTAACCTCGACACCTTCATCCGCAACATACGGGCCATTGATGTAAACAACGGGCGCTGTATTTGGTGTTCCTTGACCTGCATCGAAGCTGGCTGTAAGGGTGACATTGACAAAGGCACTATACGCATTAACATTCATATACCAAGTCCCAGCAGCAGGAGCGGCAACTGTACATGTTTCATTATTACCCGCCAGGTAAGGACGACAATCATAGCTACTAGCCGATGGCGCTGTGCCTTGCTTAAGGAATAAGTCAGCGTCGCCACTGCCGCCATTAATACTTACCACTAAGTTTGTTGCGCCCACGGGGACATGAATATAATAACTGTCAGTGGTTTGATTAGTACTTGCGCTTAAGCCTGATTTTGAGCCACCGTTAGCAATTTCAAGACTGGGTCCAGAGGAAATAGTCACCGGTGCAGTTGCTGTACCAATAGCGCCTTTATCATCTGTTACCGTTAAGGTTACCCTATAGTTATTAGCCGTAGCGTAACTGTGGCTAGTGGTGCTACCTGTGCTCGTTGTACCATCACCAAAATCCCAACTATAACTTACGATAGAGCCATCTGAGTCTACTGAGCCGTTACTATCAAAGTTGATCACTTCATTCACTTGACCTGCATAGGGTCCATTCGCGTTGGCTGATGGTGCCGCGTTATTTGGTGTTGTGCCACCATCACTTTTCACGGTTTGTGTCCAGGTGGTAAATTCGTTACTGTAATTGCTAACCCAAGTATTTAAACGTGTTTTATAAGCAGTCCAGTTACCAGCGCGTGTTTCTGCAATCATGGCTTTAACTTCACTGAAATGGTTTTCAAACATAAAGCGCACCGCTAAATAACCCCAGCGGTAAATTCTATCCTGATCAAAACCATCATAAGTGGTTTCAAATATGGTACTTAGGGTATAAGTTGAGCCATCATGAATGGTATCAATTGCTGCTTGGTTATTATTTTGATTGGCAACGTATTCGGCCACACCTTCAGCCCACCAAACAACTTTTTCAGTCGGGGTGTTAAAGTTGCCAAACAAATCAAAACGCCCATCTAAGTAATGTACGTACTCGTGCTCTAAGTTCCAAACATAATGTGGCGCTTCAGCATAAGAGGCTTCATAGGCAACAAAGTTTGGGATATTACCGGCAACGGATGGGTCACCTTCTAAATACATACCACCATTATTGGTATTTATATCAAAGATAGCACCGGCATATTTACCATAGTCGGTGCTGCTATCGAAAATATTAATTTGCAATTGATTATTGGTATCACCAGGGATTGGCACATTGCCAGACTGTGTTTTGTTGTGGAAATAAGTTTCTTCAGCCCCTAACACGGAACAAGCAGATGATTGCTGCGCCGATGTTAGGTTTTGCGAGCGAATTTTAAGCGTTGAACTACAGGTATAAGTTTGTGCTAACGCTTTTGCTTCTAATTGCGTTTCATAACCACAAATACCGTAATCAGCACAGTTACCATAGTAAGTGGCGGTATCAGCAGCGCCTAACCAGACAGCATCGCCATTACCAAACATAACATAGTTAGCAAAAATGCTATTTAGGCCTGAGTCAACAGTAGACTGAATAGCCGTACCGTACATCTTCATTCGACCTAATTCACGGGCCGCATTAGAGATAAGATATTCAGACTCACTGTTAAGCATCCAACTTTGTTGAGTAAAGTTATTTAAGCGACTTATTAACGTGGTGTCATTATTTACTAAGTTTTTAAAATTAGTATTGTATTGGCCGCGAAATAAAATAGTGAAGATACCATTAACGGCACTACGTATATTCCATTTATTGGCGTAACTTTGATTCCAGCGGCTTAACCATTCTTTAACAACAGGTAAATATATATCTTGTTGCTCAGAGCTATCCATAGTGATGATAACTTCAGCTAAGGTTTTACCATGGCCGTCGTTATCTTGGTAAAAGTTGGCATTGTTAACAAAAGCATCAATAGCACCTTTAACCGCAGGTTTTACCCAAGAGACAAACGTTACGCCATTATTGTAAAACTCGACATAATAGCCAGCGCGTAGATAAAGAAACATGGCTTCAATATCTACGTCACCACCACCGGCATACGATTGAGATAAGCTTTTTAAATGATTAGCCACTGAGTACATGTTGTCTGAGCTATAGGCACTTGTTTGAATGCTAGCTGAGGCGTTAAACAATTCATTAACACAATTCGGACCTTGAGCTTTAATTTCATTGATCAAGGTTGATGCGTTTGATGTAGCAAATGCATTAACGTTACAAGGCGCTGCGGCAGCGACTTGTAATGACATGGGCTGCATAGCTTGGCTATTTATACTTGTTAATGGCTTTGCCGTTGTTTGCTTATCCCTTTGGGGCGTAGGTGCTTTAATATCTAGGGTGTTTTCATGTGCATGACCACTGTGTAATTCGAGGCTTGGCACGCTTGCTTGTTGGGGCGCTTGCGGTATGTGTGCTGCTTGTGCCGAGGCCATTGTTAGCAAAGTACAGCTAGCAATAAAGAGCTTGTTAAGCTTCATGTTTATCTTCCTTTTTCTTGTTAGTATTATTTTGTCTTCCCTAAGTCATGAATTATTCATGTAAAAGCCACATCCATGAGGCAAACAAAATCTACCATATACTTTATACCGTATACAATATAAAAGTTGATCAATTTTTAAGCGCAAACTGTACCCTAAGCATTGCTTACCTTGATAATACTGGTTTGAATTGAGGTTAATATTAATGAACTATCTTGTTAACACATTGTAAATTAACAGCAATGTAAAGGAGGATTAAATATTATCGTCGTAATAATTAGGGGCAAGAATTAGCGATTTTGGTGGGTTATTTAAAGAAAATAAATTTTAATTTCGAAGCTGTTTAAGCTGAAGTTTGTGCAATATAACGTTAGCTATTGAATTGTAATAGTTAAGTGATGCCAATATCTCTACTTGATATTTTTTACTGCAAGGCAAGTTGAGCCGACAATAACAACCTATTGCCAGTGAATTTACGCAGGCGCCGGTAAAATAGTTGCTAGAACAACATATATTAAGCAGAGTATCGCTTATTTAAGCGCTTTAACCTGAAATTTATCAACATTGGCTAATTTTTATTGAGATGGCCATCCATAGCCATCACTACAATGAGATGTTTTTGCTGATATGTTAACTACTCAACCTGGCAAACTAAACCTTTTAGATAATAGCCTTCAGGGTAATTAGATGAAATAGGGTGATCTGCAGCTTGTTGTAATCGTTCGACAAAATAAACCTTTCTTTTGGCATCTAATGCGGCATCGGCAACTACTTTTTGAAATAAACTTGCATCGAGTAAGCCTGAGCACGAAAATGTCAGCAATATGCCATTAGGGTTTAATAACTGCATAGCAATCATGTTGATGTCTTTATAACCACGACAAGCGCCCGTTAACTGTGCTTTTGATTCAACAAATTTAGGCGGGTCAAGGATAATCATATCAAAGCGACGTTTTTCTTCGCGGTATTTTCGTAATAACTTAAAAACATCATCTTTAACAAAAGAAACGTTGGCGTCAGTCAAACCATTTAAGGCCAGGTTACGTTTACCCATATCAAGAGCCGCTTGCGACACATCGACATTAATGACTTCTTTGGCATTGTTCGCCGCGCAATGTAGTGCAAAACTACTGGTATAGGAAAAACAATTTAAAATAGTCTTTCCTTTGGCAAACTTACCCGCAGTAAGTCGAGAGTCTCGTTGGTCGAGATAAAAACCTGTTTTGTGGCCAGTAGCGATATCAACGTAAATTTTGATACCGTACTCTTCAATAATACATTCGGTTGACTCTTGTGGCTCAGTTAACCAACCGGTTACCGGCTCTAAGCCTTCTTTCTTACGGACATCAACATCAGAGCGCTCATAGATATGACAATTAGGATAAAGCTCGGTTAAACAGCTAACTATGGTGTAGCGATGGAAATCTGCGCCAGCGCTAAGTAACTGACACACTATAAAATTATCATATTTATCAATAGTGACGCCAGGTAGGCCATCGGACTCACCAGCAATCAAGCGATAGCCAGTTAATTTTCCCTGAGCGATAAACCAATCACGCCTAAGTTGCGCCTTTTGTAATTTATTAAAGAAAAAATCACGATCAATTTCTTCATTCTCATCAAAGCTCCAGACTCTTATTCTAATTTGAGATTCAGGTGAATAAGCACCTTTAGCTAACCAATTACCTTTACTATCGAATACATCAACAGTATCCCCAAGCATAGGTTTACCTTTGATTTTATTGATAGCTTTCGAAAAAATCCACGGGTGTTTACGTAATAAAGATTTTTCACGACCAACATTTAAAGAAATTCTTGCTGACATAGGTCTATACTTATTTTTAATGAATAAAATACCTAGTGTGAAACGAGGTTTTATTCGGTGAAAGAGATATTTGTGCCGATTTTAGACAATGACGGTCCCAGGTGCAAACTTTACTGATAATAATAGTGATTTAATAAGAGAAACAGGTATGAATGTTAGTTATATTGCGCATATTTCCGGTAGGGTGCAAGGGGTTTATTTTCGAGCCTCATCTCAGCAACAAGCTATTGAATATAGCTTAAGTGGCTATGCGCGTAATTTAGCCGATGGTGATGTCGAAGTGCTACTTTGTGGTGAGCAGGTTAATATTGACAAAATGCTAGTATGGCTGGCCCATGGCCCAGATAAAGCAAAAGTGACCGAAATACAGCATAAAAAAGTGCCATGGCAAGAACATAACTTTTTTTCTATTGGATAAGTCCGCTGTTAAGAATCATTATATTGATAACGGTAAAAGTGTTATGGCTTAACAAAGCTAAAACGTTTTAGCATTTTACCGTCTCGCTCGATCGTTTCATCAAACATAGTTAAAGGGCGCAGCCATATATCTTCTTTATTATCAGCAGGGTGGTAAACCACCATATATTCTTCGGTTTCACTATGTCGACCAATATGAAGTACTTGGTAGTAGTTGCCTTTAAAGTGCTGGTAGGTACCTGTTTTTAACATTATTTTATCTTATTGGTAATTATTGTAGAGGAGGTGTTAAAACGGGTCTTTTAATATTTTATCAATAAACCACTTGCCGTCACGCTGGACAATCGCGAGGCGTTTAATGTCTTTAACTCGGTTTTCTTGGTAATAGCCATCAAAATATACGGTAATTCTAGCACTACCTTTAAATTGTTCTCTCACTTTTACCCCTGAGCTATCGGGCGTAATTGTAACTTTATCGTATGACATATTAAACAAGTGACGGGCTACCGCTTGAGGTGAGCGATAATGAAGAATAAGTCGGGCTAACTTAGGATTACAAACCGAAGCGGCTTTTTCAATATTTTTTTCATTATAAAGTGCATCAAAAAACGCAATGGCAACAATTTCTGGGTCATCAACCGTGGTGATTTTTTTTGAGTCATTGTTATCACAAGCAGTTAATAAAAAGATTGAGCTTAATAACAAAGCAGATATAAGGGTTTTTAGATAGCGCATTAAAGTAAGTCAAAGTAAAAGCATCATGGTTAATACTAACGTAATTACTTCGTTAAAGTGAAGTGAAATATCTAGGTGAATGGTTAAAAAGAAAAAGGCACCGAAGTGCCTTTAGTCAACATTAAGTTCATCTAGTCCTATTTATTGAACAAGTTCTTTATCGCTAAAGCTGTCACTAAAAAGCGCACTTGATAAATAACGTTCCGCAGAGCTTGGTAAAATAACGACAATATTTTTACCTTTATTTTCAGGACGTTCAGCTATACGTTTCGCAGCAACAACTGCGGCGCCTGATGAAATACCAGCAAGAATACCTTCTTCTTTCATTAAACGGTGTGTCATAGCAAAAGCATCCTCATTTGAAACGAGTTCAACGGCATCTACCATTTCAAGATCTAAGTTACCAGGAATAAAGCCGGCACCTATACCTTGAATTTTATGAGGGCCTGGTGTTAACTCTTCACCCGCAAGAGCTTGAGTGATTACCGGGGAGTCTACTGGCTCAACTGCAACCGTAATAATGGCTTTACCTTTGGTTAGTTTAATATAGCGACTGGTACCGGTAAGGGTACCACCAGTACCAACACCAGAAACAAAGATATCTATATTACCCTCGGTATCATTCCAGATTTCTGGTCCAGTGGTTTCTTCATGAATCTTGGGGTTCGCTGGATTATCAAACTGACCTAATAATACATATTTTTCTGGGTCAGAATCTTTTATCTCTTGGGCTTTAGCAATTGCGCCACCCATACCTTTAGCGCCGTCAGTAAGTTCAACTTTTGCACCTAACGCAATCAGTAATTTACGACGTTCTAAGCTCATGGTGCTAGGCATGGTTAGGGTAATGGCGTAGCCACGCGCTGCAGCAACAAACGCTAATGCGATACCGGTATTGCCACTTGTTGGCTCAACAATTTCTTTTCCTGGGCCTAATAAGCCTTTTTCTTCAGCATCCCACACCATACTCGCGCCGATACGACACTTAACGCTGAAGCTTGGATTTCTAGCTTCTATTTTAGCGTAAACATTTGCGCTATTTTCAGCATTAATTACTCGGTTTAGCTTCACCAGAGGAGTGTTACCTATGGTGGTGGTGTTGTCTTTGAAAATTTTAGACATATTGGATCCTGTGAATTAGTTATATTAACTGACTAAGAGTAGCTTTTTGTTATAAAAAAAGAAGTGATATTTTGTTATAACTTATATTCCTATATAGCAAAAAAGTATAGGTAGCTTGTTTTTTGATATTAATTAAGTGCTAGGCTCTGGCTTTGCTCTTTTTGCTTTTATTTGTAAGCCGCCTTGTTGGTCGTACATTAATAGCTCACCATTATGTAATTGAAAGCGTTTTACTTTAGCAAGTGCTTGTAATAATCGAGACTCTTGTGCCATTAACGCCGGTGCACACATTTTCCGAGTCGTGGCTATAGGGCCAATGTTTAGCGAGTTGTTCTGTATACTATAGCGTGATGATATATTATTACACGATGCCGAGCCGCTTAAGCCGTTTGTTTGATCAAAGTTTAAGCGAGCAATATTTTGCATCATAACCGCTTTATCTTGGATTGACTGAACGAGCCAGCTGCCAGGTAATGTTTCTTGGCTAGGCACGGCAGGGGAGCTATTACAAGCAGCCAGTGTAGTTGAAATAGCCACTAATAAGGCCAGTCGTTTGATGTTTTTCATAGAAATTCCTTGCTTGCGTTATATGTACTTCAAGGCCAAAACGCGGTGAATTATAATAACGTCAGTGTGATTGTAATATATATAAAATTGAAATGTTTAGTTCATACATTATAAAAAACTAAATGAGCAACTTGCTTTTAAGGCGCAATTTTTATGCAGACTAACACTTTTATTCGGTATTTTTTAGCCGGCCAAATTACTTGTCGTAATCGAAAATACTTTTTTATCTATTAAATGAAGTTGTTGGTCAATAAAAGTTGTTGACGTATAATCATATTTTTATTATCCCAATTACCTATTAAGGAATTAATCTTGCCTTTTACCCTAATCGATATTTTAGCGTTATCTGTTTTTATTGCCGCTTGGTATGGTTATACCGTATTTGCACGAAGAAAGGCGAAAAATACCGATTGTATCGCAAGATCTTTACATCAACACCGAATTCATTGGATGTATGAACTTATTTCCCGTGAAATTAGAGTATCAGACGCGGCTTTACTCGCCAACTTGGAACGTAATATTGCTTTTTTTGCTTCTAGCACCTTGTTGATTCTTGCCGGTATTTTTACTTTATTTGCCAAAGTCGATACCTTGGGGGTAGTGATTTCATCATTACCCTTTGCCGCTGAGGTTAACCACTTAGCCATACAATTAAAACTCAGTTTATTAGCCTTTATATTTGTTATTTCTTTTTTTCAGTTTACTTGGTCTATGCGCCAATACGGTTTTTTGAATGTAATGATAGGGGCGACGCCCTATCAACAGTCGGGTAAAAATGAGAATTTACTGGCTTATGCAAAACAAATGGCGATAGTACAAGATCAAGCCGCCCATTCTTATAACTATGGCTTGCGGTCGTATTACTTTGCCTTAGCCGCAATATGTTGGTTTTTTCACCCGTTTTTATTTGTCTTGGTGAGTTTATGGGTCGTTTACACCTTATATACCCGTGAATTTAAATCTAAAGCCGTTAAAGCCATTACTACCGCTCAACATTTATTGCATCAAGAGCGTCAATTAAAAAATGAGCAAACACCTGGTGCCTAAACAATATCAACAGTATTCCATTGAAGATTTTGATAAGTTTGACTGCTTAAAGTTATCAAAACGTTTTTATCTGGTCTTGCTGTTTGTTTTACGTGGTTATCTCGTTTGGCTTATGTCGGTAACTAATATGCAAGATAGGGTGTCAACCATGCAGTGGGTTTATCCAGACACCAATGTATTCTTGCTAAGCTTGCTCTCCGGCGTCATTGGTTTATTTGTGGTCCTGATTATTAGTCTACGTCGCCCCAATGCGCCAAACTGGGTAAAAATGCTTTGGCCTCATTGCCGAGCATTGTTGATAGTGGCGCTAATTTTTGACTTCACCATTAACCTTATTAGTTTTTTTTACTGGCAATTGACTTCAATGCCATGGCTAATTTGCCAAGCATTGATTGTCTTTGCTTTAATTACTCTATGCTTTACCAGTAAACGTATGCACATTAATTTAATTGAATTTCCCCAAACACTACCAGATAAATAGTCATCGTATTAAACTTTAAATATAAGGCCCGCAAGTGAATAATGTCCCCGATCAGCAAATTTCAGACAAAGACCAGCGCTTAATCATTTTGGATACTGAAACTACTGGTATCAACCCTAGGGAAGGGCACAGAATTGTAGAAATTGGTTGTGTTGAAATGGTGAACCGCCAATTAACAGGTCGAACCTATCATGCCTATGTAAAACCCCTTGATCATCGTGGCCAGGTATTTGAGATGGATAAAGAGGTTATTAATATTCATGGTTTAACCAATGAATTCCTTAATGACAAACCTATATTTTCCCAAGTTATTCATGAGTTTATTGATTTTATCCGCGGTGCAGAGTTGGTTATACATAATGCAAAATTTGATGTTGGCTTTATGGACCATGAATTTGCATTGTTTAATGCCAGAGCGCGGGGCCAAGATAAAGTACCGATGACGGCAGAGTTCTGTACCATTACCGATACCTTGAAACTATCAAAAGATGAATTAGGCTCCCCAAAAACCTTAGATTATTTAGCACGTTTTTATCGAGTAGATAAATTAATAGACCGTACTTATCACGGCGCTTTAATTGATGCGCAACTACTTGCTTTTGTCTATATTGAAATGACACGCAAGCAGTCTAGTTTAAACTTGTCGGTAGGTGACGGCAGTAATGCTGACGCGAATGCCATCAGGCGTTTATCAGCCTCACGTAATAAATTAAAGGTTATAACGGCTTCGACCGATGAATTAGAGGCACATGCAGATCGCATTGCTGTCATCGCGACAAAAGGAGGAGAGCCACTTTGGAAATAAATAAGCATTATTGTTTTAAGCCTAAAAAAAATAAAGTAGCAAGCTGGTCTGCTGTTTTTCTTTTTGTGGTTGCCTCCTTTAGTGCTGGGGCTTTCATGACGAGTGATATAGAAAAAAACAAAAAAGCAGGTAAGCTTAATAAAACGAAAGTTGAATATTATCAAAATGATAATATAACCAACCAGGTACCCTATTTTGATAATCGTTTTCGTCTCGATGCAAACTTAGATGAAATAACGTTAATTTTTTATCGTAAAAGTGGTAGTAAACCTATTATTCTTATTAGACCTGATGGCAGTAAAATAAGGGTTAATGACTTTGATCATAAAAAAGTACAATGGTTTGATGACCGGACTTTTGACATGATTAAGATAAAAAAACCTATGCCGGGGCCTTGGCAAGCCGTAGGCGATATCTTACCTCATAGTCAAATACTGGTTGTTTCAGATATTAAAATTGTCGTAGAGCCATTACCCGAAATTGCTTTTTCTGGGGAGACCCTTAAAGTAGAAGGGCGCTTATTTAATGGTGACGAGGCAATAGATAGCCTCCATTTTAAAAATGTTGTTAAATTAGATGTTAATTTTTACAGTACTAATAACTCTGCCTATGAAAACTTTGGTGCAGATGCCATTAAAGTGACGTCCTTTCGTGATGACGGTTATGGTTTAGATGAATATGCTAATGACAATATCTTTACTGGTGAGTTTATCCTAGATTTTGCTCCAGGAGAATGGCAACCAGTTTACTTGGTCAAATTACCCATGGTAACGCGAGAGCTAAGACAATCGACTATATTATTACAAAAAACACCGGTAGCAGTGAGTGTGGTTAAATCACAAGTCGCTGATAAACCCCACCAGATACTGCTTACGATAGACCCTAGTTATGTTGACCCTGATAGCCTTGTCTTTCAGGGGAAATTTACTTTTCCTGACCGTCAAGTTGAGCCTTTTTCCATTATGGAAAGTCATGGCAAGACGAGAAGTATAACTATGGCCAATACTGAACCTGGTCTTTATCGGATCAATGTCAGTGCTTTTGGTAAAACAATTACTGGCCGAGAATTTCGTTTAGTGTTGCCAGAGTTCACCTTTAATATTGAGGCAACTAACCAGCTGATGGTTAGAGTTGGTGATAAAGCCAACTCGGAGGGCGCTGAGGCTATTACCGCAGATTTTCTGGCTAAAACAGCACAAGAAAAAGAGTTGGCTTTATTAAACCAGCAACAAGCGAAAGATGAGCAAGAAACTATATTACTTATTGTCGCTGGCAATGGGGTAATTATACTTATTGCGGTGGTACTATTTTTTTCTTTACGTAGAAAGAAAGTAAAAAATAAGCAAAACTAAGACGATTTTTAATTTATCACTGGGTATAGTGATGGAATATGCTTTGATTTTCAGCAGATTGCTCGTCAAATGCACATGCAGTCAATTTTATTAAAAAAGTGGTTGACTGCACCGCGCCATAACCGTATTATCTCGCCGCATTCAACGACATGTTGTTGAATGCGGCCATAGCTTGCAATGATTGATTAAGGTCAGTTGAGTAAGCTATAGCTAAAGATTGTAAAGTAGTAGCTCAGTCGGTTAACTTTTATTAGGTAAGCGGCCTGTTACGACCAGTGATCTTTTATCGGGTTTGAGTACCGTTCACTTCCCCTAGTGAAAAACTCAAGATAAACAAGATATGCGGAGTGGTAGTTCAGTTGGTTAGAATACCGGCCTGTCACGCCGGGGGTCGCGGGTTCGAGTCCCGTCCACTCCGCCAATTTTGTTGAAATCATCATAGTTGCTGCGACATAAGAGTCGTTAAAATCTTAAAACGAAATACAGCGCAGTGGAAGTTCAGTCAGTTAGCTTTTTATAAGATAGCGGCCTGTCACAGCGGATGTCTTTCGCGGGTTCGAGTACCGTTCACTTACCCTGGTGATAAACTCGAGATAACAAGATATGCGGAGTGGTAGTTCAGTTGGTTAGAATACCGGCCTGTCACGCCGGGGGTCGCGGGTTCGAGTCCCGTCCACTCCGCCAATTTTGTTGAAATCATCATAGTTGCTGCGACATAAGAGTCGTTAAAATCTTAAAACGAAATACAGCGCAGTGGAAGTTCAGTCAGTTAGCTTTTTATAAGATAGCGGCCTGTCACAGCGGATGTCTTTCGCGGGTTCGAGTACCGTTCACTTACCCTGGTGATAAACTCGAGATAACAAGATATGCGGAGTGGTAGTTCAGTTGGTTAGAATACCGGCCTGTCACGCCGGGGGTCGCGGGTTCGAGTCCCGTCCACTCCGCCAATTTTGTTGAAATCATCATAGTTGCTGCGACATAAGAGTCGTTAAAATCTTAAAACGAAATACAGCGCAGTGGAAGTTCAGTCAGTTAGCTTTTTATAAGATAGCGGCCTGTCACAGCGGATGTCTTTCGCGGGTTCGAGTACCGTTCACTTACCCTGGTGATAAACTCGAGATAACAAGATATGCGGAGTGGTAGTTCAGTTGGTTAGAATACCGGCCTGTCACGCCGGGGGTCGCGGGTTCGAGTCCCGTCCACTCCGCCAATTTTGTTGAAATCATCATAGTTGCTGCGACATAAGAGTCGTTAAAATCTTAAAACGAAATACAGCGCAGTGGAAGTTCAGTCAGTTAGCTTTTTATAAGATAGCGGCCTGTCACAGCGGATGTCTTTCGCGGGTTCGAGTACCGTTCACTTATCCTGGTGATAAACTCGAGATAACAAGATATGCGGAGTGGTAGTTCAGTTGGTTAGAATACCGGCCTGTCACGCCGGGGGTCGCGGGTTCGAGTCCCGTCCACTCCGCCAATTTTGTTGAAATCATCATAGTTGAAGCGACATAAGAGTCGTTAAAATCTTAAAACGAAATACAGCGAATCGGTAGTTCAGTTGGTTAGCTTTTTATAAGGTAGGCGGTCTGTCACACCGAATGGTTCTTCCCAGGTTCGAGTCCCGTCCACTCCGCCAATTTTGTTGAAATCATCATAGTTACTGCGATCTAACAGTCATTAAAATCTTAAAACGAAATACAGCGAATCGGTAGTTCAGTTGGTTAGCTTTTTATAAGGTAGGCGGTCTGTCACACCGAATGGTTCTTCCCAGGTTCGAGTCCCGTCCACTCCATCAAATTTTTTTAAAATCATCATAGTTGCTGCGTCATAAGAGTCGTTAAAATCTTAAAATGAAATACAGCGAATCGGCAGTTCAGTTGGTTATCTTTTTATAAGGTAGGCGGTCTGTCACACCGAATGGTTCTTCCCAGGTTCGAGTCCCATCCGCGCCACCAATTTTGTTGATCATCTAGCATATCCCCCCTTGATATAAACACACAGTTAAACACAGAATGTCTGCTAATACGGAATAACATCCCATATTTTCCTTCTATAGCATTAACTAGCCGCAGCTTTATCTTAAACATTTACCAAAGATAATTGATTATCAATTACTTACCTTGTTATTTTTATTTGCATTAGCACTTAATTTCTTCATCTTTATAATTGATTTTTATAGCGCTTTGCGTAGTTAAGCCTAGGTTTATGCTTTTATATAGCGGGTTATTTTGCTGGCAAATATTTGTTGTCTATTGTCATTATTAATAAAAAACTAAAAAAAGCTTGAATTAGTGGTACGACCAGTGCTTTAATCTAGCTATAAAATTATAAATAGTTCACTAAATTTGTCGGAGAAAGTTAATGCTAACTTATAAAGCACCCATAGCAGATATTAAATTTTTGCTTGAAGACGTATTCAATTATTATGATCATTATAAAAAATATGAAGAATTTGAAGAAGCAACGCCTGACTTAGTGGATGCAATTCTGCAAGAATGTGCAAAATTTTGTGAAAATGAATTACTGCCTTTGTATCAAAGTGGTGATAAAGAAGGTTGTCACTATGATAATGGCAAGGTAACAACACCTAAAGGCTTTAAAGCAGCTTATCAACAGTACATTGATGGCGGCTGGTCTTCGTTATCGCATTCATTGGAATATGGTGGACAAGGTTTACCACCTTCATTAGGCATGGTGCAATCAGAATTGACAGGCACAGCCAACTGGTCTTGGGCAATGTATCCAGGCCTTAGCCATGGTGCCATGAATACTATTACTACCCATGGTAATGATAAGCAAAAAGAGTTGTATTTAACACGCTTAATTCAGGGTACTTGGACCGGTACCATGTGTCTAACCGAGGCGCAATGTGGTACTGATTTAGGGCAAGTGACAACGAAAGCCGAGCCAAATGGCGATGGCACTTACAATATCACCGGCACTAAAATATTTATTTCTGCAGGTGATCATGACTTGACGGATAATATTATCCATATCGTCCTAGCAAGATTACCAGACGCGCCAAAAGGCACTCGTGGCATTTCCTTATTTATTGTACCAAAAATAAAAACGGATCAAGACGGTACCCTAGGTGAGGCAAATAATGTTACTTGTGGCTCAATAGAAGACAAAATGGGTATTAAAGCTTCTGCGACAGCGGTTATTAATTTTGACAATGCCGTTGGTACGCTAATAGGTCCAGAGAATAAAGGTTTAGAATGTATGTTCACCTTTATGAATACTGCGCGTATCGGTACAGCGTTACAAGGCGTTTGTGCCGCAGAGCTAGCTTTTCAAAACTCATTAATTTATGCCAAAGAACGTTTATCTATGCGCTCTTTAACAGGAAAAAAATATCCTGATCAAGTTGCTGACCCTATTATCGTTCATCCTGATGTGCGTAAGATGCTGATGACACAAAAAGTGATTTCTGAAGGCGGCAGGGCAATGATTTATTATACAGCTAAAATTGTTGATGATATTTCTATGGCAAAAACCGAAGCAGAGCGTCAAGCAGCAGATGATCGTTTAGGTTTTATCACGCCTATCTTAAAAGCTTTTTTAACTGAACTTGGCACTGAAAGTGCCAATCATGGTTTACAAATTTTTGGTGGCCACGGTTATATTAAAGAGTGGGGCATGGAACAAATAGTACGAGACGTAAGAATTTCTACGCTTTATGAAGGCACCACAGGTATTCAGGCACTCGATTTATTAGGTCGTAAAATATTAATGACTCGTGGTAAGTCTTTAAATGATTTCTCTAAAGAGGTCCTTGGCTTTTGTAAAAACAACAGTTTAATTTCAAGTAATCCACATAAACGTAAAATGAATCGCTTTATCTGGCCATTGGGTAAGGCTATCGCTAACTGGCAACAGTATTCAATACGCTTAGCACTCAAGGCTAAATCGAATCGTGATATTGTTGGCTCAGCATCAGTCGACTTCTTGATGTATTCTGGCTATATCGTCATGGCTTATTTTTGGGCTCAAATGGCGCAATCTGCTTATGAAAAATTAGCTGGAGATGTTGAAAATCGTGACTTCTACCGAGCAAAAATCAAATCAGCTGAGTTTTATTTTGAGAGAATGTTACCTAGAACTAAGTCTTTAGCTAAAACTATGATGACAGATCCAAAAAGCATAATGCAACTTGATCAAGAATTGATGTCGTTTCTTTAATTCATAACTAAAGTAAACTAAACTAAGTTTTAGTCTTTAGTACAAAAAAAGGCCCGGTAACTATATATTATAGTTAGCGGGCCTTTTTTATTAACCATTTATCAATTATTTTAGTGACATAATCCAAGCAATAATCCTGCGAGTTGTCTGTGCAATTAACTCGCTATCAATGTTTACTTGCATGGCAAGTTGAGCATATTGCAGTTGAGAGAAAACCGTGTACATTATTTTAGCATCGAGTTCAGGATTCACTTTGTTAAAAAATCGACATAGCTGCTCATAAGGTACTAACTGAGCTAATTGATGTTCTTGGGCAAGCAAGCGTAACTCTGGCGTTACTTGGATCTCGGTTAACATTAATTGTTCGACAGCAAGAGATATAGCTTGGTGTTTGATGTTGTCAATTAAATGCTGAGATGTCATTTCACTCAATTGTAGACACAATGCTTCCTTAACTGCTGTCTTTCTTAGTTCTTTCTTCTCTATTTTAGTAATAAGGATACAAGCGGCGGCTAAGTTTGTATCAGCACGCGAGGTGATATGTTCTGCATTCAATTTAAATGCTTGATTAATAAGTTCTTGAATATCTTTAAAATAATAAGTCGTTAAAGAAAGCTGTAGTTGTGCATGGCTGGCAATGGCACGGTGGGTAGTCCCTTTTATACCATTGAGCGCTAAAACCTCAATCGCAGCAATCAGAATTTTCTCGCGTGTTCTTTGCCCTTTTGAGCGACGTTTTACCGGCATATTCGTCTGCTCTTGGGGCATTATCTCTTTTACGGGCATGTTCAGCTCAGTTAAAGTATTAGTTTTATCATTATATTTACCTTATGTTAACATCGTTTCTTGCAACTGATAATATTTAAAAGGCACTTTATATATCCATACTACAAATTAGCACAGTTACTAAGGTGGATTTTAGTACATTATTTATCTAAATTTTGGGCTTAAATGCAGATAATTCTTTACTATCAAAGTCGTCTACGGCAATAACCCATTGTCGCCCAGTCTCTGCAGTCGTTAATAACTCTGCTTCATCTTTAGAAATAATGTTTTCAGACAGCCCAAGCTCGGCTACTTTATCTAGTTGATAAAATGGTAATGTTTTATTTAAAGCACGACAGATTTTTTCATGAATTGCTTCACAATTGATAATATCCTCAAGTACTTGTTCTAATTTACCAAAAATATTATTGCCATCGCGAGTTAAATATTGCCCTTGACCTAAGCGAGTACGACTTGCACCAGGTGTTTGTAGTATTCTTGCTACCTTTTGCGCTATTTCATCACTTGGTTTTTTCAGCCACATACCTAGAGGGAATATTATCAGCCGTAAAAGTTTTGCCACCACCTTGTTCGGAAAATTACTAATAAGCTCGTCAATGGCATGTTGTATACTATAGAGACAATCTTCAACGGCATGCTGAACAAAGGGCAGATCAGCAGTTTTTCGGCCCTCATCATTGTATCGTTTTAAGGTGGCACTCGCTAAATATAGCTGGCTAAGTACATCTCCTAACCGCGCAGAAATACGTTCTTTACGTTTAAGCTCCGCACCCAGTATAAGCATGGAAATATCCGAAAGCATCGCTAGGTTGGCACTAAAGCGAGTAAGTAATTGATAGTAACGGTGAGTTTCGTCATTAAATGGGCTATTCAAGAAGCGTGAACCGGTAATTGAGCACCATAAACTACGGCTAATATTACTGATAGTAAAACCTATATGTCCAAAAATCGCATGATCAAAGTCATTAAGCGCTTGTTCACTATCACTATTATTGGCAGCTTCTAACTCTGCCAGCACATAGGGATGACAACGAATGGCGCCTTGACCGTAAATAATTAGACTGCGGGTTAAAATATTAGCCCCTTCAACGGTGACGGCGATAGGTGCCCCTTGATAGCCGCGTGCTAAATAGTTGTTCGGTCCCAGGCAAATACCTTTACCACCGTGAATATCCATGGCATCGATAATGGACGAACGCATCTTTTCGGTTAGGTGATATTTGGCTATGGCTGAAATAACAGACGGCTTTTCACCCAGATCTATGGCTCCGGTTGACATCGTGGTGACGGCGTCCATGAGATAGGCATTTGCGCCTATGCGAGCAAGTGGCTCTTCAATACCCTCCATTTTACCAATGGGCATTTTAAATTGTCGTCTTATCCTGCTATAGGCTCCAGTAGCTAAAGCCACGGTTTTAATACCACCGGCACTATTTGACGGTAAGGTAATAGCACGACCTATAGAAAGGCATTCAACCACCATACGCCAGCCTTGTCCAGCCATAGCAGAGCCACCAATGATAAAGTCAAGTGGCACAAAAACATCAGTACCTTGTGTTGGACCATTTTGAAAGGGAATATTTAAAGGGAAATGTCTACGGCCAATAATAATATTAGGTAAATTGGTTGGAATAAGGGCACAGGTGATGCCCCACTCTTTTTTATCTGAGAGCAGTTGGTCCGGGTCTTGTAATTTAAATGCTAAGCCTAACACTGTCGCAATAGGGGCTAAAGTGATATAGCGTTTATCCCAAGTGAGTTTCATACCTAAGACATCTTTGCCTTCAAACTGGCCATGACAAATAATGCCGTAATCTGGAATAGCACCCGCATCAGATCCTGCCTCTGGACTGGTAAGGGCAAAACAAGGGATTTCTTTACCTGAGGCTAAACGTGGTAAGTAATAGTCTTGTTGCTCTTTAGTACCATATTCTTGTAATAATTCACCTGGACCTAATGAGTTAGGAACTCCTACAGTACTGGCAAGCACGGAACTCACCCCAGTAAGTTTTTGTAAGACACGAGATTGGGCAAAAGCGGAGAACTCTAGGCCGCCATATTTTTTTTTAATGATCATGGCAAAAAATTTGTTTTCTTTTAAAAATTTCCATATCTCTGGTGGTAGATCGGCAATTTCATGAGTAATATGCCAATCGTTAACCATGGCGCAAACCTGCTCAACAGGTCCATCGATGAATGCTTGCTCTTGGGGGCTCAGTCGCGGTCGAGGGTAATTATGTAATTTTTCCCAATCAGGGTCACCGCGAAATAAATCAGCATCAAACCATGTGGTACCGGCATCAATGGCTTGTTGTTCTGTTGAGGACATTCGTGGCATTATTTTCTTGAAAAGAGCCAACAAGGGCATACTAATAAACTGTTGGCGGATATTATCTATATTCAGTGGTAGTGCGATTACAGCAAAGAGTAACCAAGATACTATACCTATTATGTTGAAAAAAGACCCTAAGGCCATCAGTGCGGCAAAGGCTAAGGTAAAACTAGATAATGTTGTTCTGGCATAGCTCATAAACCAAGTAAGCGAAAATGCGACAAATAACCAAATAATAATATCCACAGGAATCCCTTTTAGTGTTTTTTGATGTGATGCTTAATATAAGAAAAAGTATTTGAATTTAAAATAATTTTTTGTCAACGATGTACTCTATTTATAGAATAAATTGTTGCTTTAGCCAAGCATATTTTACTTTTAAGTTAAGAGGTTAACTATGTATTAAGTGCTATCAATGGCACATTGTCATGTAAGAAATATTTTTTAGCACCATCAGAATTAGCACTATCAGAATTAGTACCATCAAATGGTAACCTGCTGTCTATATCAATGTTGCTGTAAAAATATGAGATGGCCATTTTTTACCCATGTCACTTTAGGTGTACGGGTGAAATTTTCAAGGATGCGGCGGGTACTAGTAAGGAAATATGCGCCATTATTGTAGCCGCATGCTAAATCAGGCGTATCAATCATTCATTATGATAGATATAGCTAGGTAAGTGAGAAAATCGCCGGCGGGAATATGTGGATAGTATTTTTAATGAAAAAGGTAATAAATAAAAATATAATAAATGCAACAACACAGTGGCATACAACACGATAAAGCTACGGTATACAATAGCGTGTAATGTAATGTAATGTTTTTATTCGTAACAAGGAGTTACAATTTTCATTGTTGTATTTGTTTTTAAAGTGTACCAGGTCAAATGTACTGGTTTTTACAGTTAATAATTGAAGGTTTTGTTAAAACCGGTAAGTTATTAACTGTTTTTTTTAATTAACTTTAAATTTTAAAGATTCAATGATGTTGGAATTATCCAGTGTAAACATGACTAAACTTCAACGTGCTGCTCAAAAACTCACGATAAAAAAGGGAGATGAAGCAGTAACTCCTAATGATGGCGCTGGTGGTATTTAATCCGCCTACCTTAAGTACTCACCCTCACCTAGGTGTTGGCCCATCACAACAAGCCCCAGCTTTTACTACACTAAAAGAAAGTGTGGTTAAGTTATCTAGTGACTTAACGCCAATTACAGCTTAATATTAATTAAAGCTAAACGGATTTTTGATCTGTTTAGCTTTTTATTTTCTATAGTGACCCCCTTACTGACACTGCACTGAATTTCCAAGGTTGCCAGTTCGATTAAGTTACTTGTTTTAAAAGGATTAATTGATTTATGTGTGAGCTCTTAGCGATGAGTGCCAATGTGCCAACAGATATCTGTTTTAGTTTTAGTGGTTTAATGCAGCGTGGTGGTAATACTGGGCCACACAGTGATGGTTGGGGCGTTACCTTTTATGAAGGCAAGGGGTGTCGAAGCTTTAAAGATCCCATGCCTAGTGCACATTCGCCTATCGCCGAGCTGGTTACTAAATACCCGATGAAGAGTGAAGCGGTAGTTTGCCATATCAGACAAGCTAATTCTGGCGCGGTATGTCTTGAAAATACCCACCCGTTTGTTCGTCAAATGTGGGGTAAAAATTGGACTTATGCACATAATGGTCAGTTAAAAGACTTTAATAGTGAGCTACCTATTCACTTTCATTTACCCATTGGTACCACGGATAGTGAACATGCTTTTTGTTGGATACTTGATCAATTACACTTAGAGTTTGGCGCTAAGCAGGTAGAGGCTAAAACATTATTTGGCTTTATCGCGGCACTTACGGCAAAAATTGATAAGCTTGGCGTTGCCAATATTATTATTACTGATGGTGAATACATGTTCGTGTATTGCTCTACTAACTTGCATTGGCTCACTCGTAAAGCCCCCTTTGGTCAAGCAAGTCTTATTGATGCAGAAATGGCGGTCGATTTTCAAAAAGAAACCACCAGTAATGATATTGTCACTGTTATTGCGACAAAACCGCTCACCGGTGATGAAACCTGGCATAAAATGGCGCCAGGGCAATGGCAGTTATTTCGCTTGGGAGAGTTGGTTACGGGTGGTCTTGCTAGTACAGATAACGAAAACGCTTAGGGGCTTTAATGTCCCTAAATGGCCGCATATCTTAAATTATCGCTCACTTGTGCGGGTTAAAATACTCCATGTCAGCGTTGCTCTCAATCCCAATAGCTCGCTATTGCTCAATCGAGCGTCTTGCCCTGATTTATTTTTCCTGTGCACAACAAGACCAAAAACTTAATAAAAGAGGTATAAGTGTCTTATTAGGTTAACTAATATCATAAAAACTCCAAGCAATAAAGCGACTTATCTTTTGCCCTTGAGCCATTTTAATCACTTTGATTTGTTTTACTTGCGCTTTTTTTAAATAGAATTTTAGTTTTGACAGGTGCTCTTTTTTCGAGACTAAACAGGTAAACCAAAGTACCTGTTGCTGATAATTCTTACTTTCCTTAATCATTTTATCAATAAAGGCTAATTCACCACCTGGACACCATAGTTCAGCTTTTTGTCCGCCAAAATTTAGTTTTTCTGTTTGCTTTTTCGAGGGGGTGCTAGCTTTATTCAAATTTTGCCATTTTCGCCTAGTGCCTTGACTTGCCTCTGCTAAAGAACGATGAAATGGCGGGTTACATAGGGTTAGATGATAAAATTCATCTTCAGCGATAATACCATTAAAGATATGATTGCTATTGGGTTGTAAACGACAGCTAATCGCTTGGTTGAGTGTTTTATCAGCTGATATTATCTGTTTTGCCACCTTGATTGAAATGGGGTCAATATCAGAGGCGACAAAATGCCAGCCGTATGCTCTTTGCCCTAAAATAGGGTAAATGCAACTGGCTCCTGTGCCTATATCGAGCACTTTAACGGGTTTCTTCGCAACTAACCGTGTTGTTGCCGTTGCCGTGAGTAAGTCATGGAGATGGTGAATATAGTCAACTCTTCCCGGGACAGCGGGACATAGGTAACCATCAGGTATATCCCAGAAGCTGATATGATAGTCACTTTTTAATAAAGCGGCATTAAGTACTTTAATTGCCAATGGATTAGCAAAATCGATGGTATCTTGGTTATTATATTTATTTTTTATAATAAAAGGTGATAATTCAGGATGTTTTTTAACTAAAACCGTAAAGTTATAACCTTGTTTATGGCGATTGTTTTTATGCAAAGTAGGACCGTTAGAATAAAAAGTTGATTTGAATAGCGGATTGCTTAAGAATTGTTTGGTTTTTGGCCAACTTTAAAATAGCCATTACTGGTAAATTGCACCACTTGTTGACGTTTTTTACCCAGCAAAATAGGGCCATCATCCATAAACAAAAAGTTTTTCCAACAACGTTTGAATATTAACCAATTTGTCTCTATGACATTATCTCGGGAATTACAGTAGTAGACCACGGTATTTTGATCCCAGTCTAGATGTTGGTCGATTAACTCAGGTAGTGCGGCTTCATTGCTGTCCCATAGCCCCTCCCACTTTCCTTGCTCTAACCAGTTGCTATTATCTGAGGGCCAATCGCCTTTTTTGAAAAAGTCTGGGTGATCTACTTGGCGAGAAATAAAGGTGTCCCATACTATATTGGCACGTTCGATACTCAGAGGTTTTATTTTTGCTAGATCCGATTCAGCAATAGGTAAACTCTTATGCTTGAAAATCCAAGCATTTTTTAAACTTTCTAGTGGCAGGTAATTCATTAACAATACTCAAAAAGGGAAACAAGGTAATTATACCCAGCAATAGCGAAATAAAAAAGCGCTAGATAAAGTAACATATTGTCAGGTGTCTCAATGGCCGAATAATAGTCATGGTCTAGGGTACATTAACGCTTGCGCGAGGGGATGCTGAGGCAAATGTGTAGCGTTTATCACTTTTCTAATATGCAGATAAGAATTTAGCCTAAATAACAACTTGCTAGCTGCAAAATAACCCGTTGATGTTGTAACTGGCCATTTTGTCGCTACTGATACCTTAAAAGTAAAAAGCAGCTGAAATTTACTTTACTGGTTTTATTCGCTGATATTATCTGCTTTGCTTTTTTTTGCAATTCGATAGGCGTCAAAAGCGGAAAGTCCCCAGATAGCTAGCATTACATAACCTACAGTTGTTAGCTGAGGATTTTCTAATACGCCTTGCTCAATCAATGCTTGTCGGATTGCAGCAACATCAAGAGAAACGTCCCCTCGCATAATACTGTCAATGACTTGTTGACTCTTAGTCAACAAGTCATTGACAAAACCCAATAGTAGGTAGGCAAAGCTAGCGATAAACCCTAAGGCTATTGCATATTTTTTTAATAGTAAATGTCCAACGCCCGGGAATATAAGTAATGATAATAAGGTAACTTTAATTGTTTTTTTCATGTGTAAACTGTAAATAAGACAAGTGAGGTACTTGGCATCTTATCCTGATAAGTCAAGTTAGGCTAATACAAAATAATAGCCGCTACGTTAACAAAGAGAGAAAATTTGTCAGGTAAAAGGCTATTTTTGGCACAATAATCAAACGATTGTTTTAATTGCTATAAAAATGTATACTTAAAACCATTAAAATATTCGTCTAAACAATTTAAATAATTTTAATAAACTCAGATGCTTGCGATGTGAATTAAAGCCATTGCTACTGGGCATCTTAGTGTCATGTTGAAGTGGTTTTAGTGTAGCAATACAAATGTTAAATCAAAGTAACATAAAATTAACGCTTGTTTAATTTATGTTCAAATGGTATTAATTATGAAAATAAAAATAAGGAGCGGTTATGCCACAAGCAGCAGTTCGCCAATATGAGGAAGATGGAGCTTTGCCCGAAGCAGAAGTTGAGCAACAGGCTGTATCAGAAGCAGAATCTGAAGAAACATTAGCTAGTGCCGATACTCCAAGCGCAGAAGATAAACAAGATGAATCCTATTACCATTATACTTTAGATACTAAGGATCCCGATCCTTGGCTGACCAAGCATAGAAGTAAAATAATCGCTGTGGTTGTTTTTGCTGCAGTTGCGCTAGCGGTTAGTATTTTTTATAAAAACTATCTATTAAGCGAGCAAACAAAAGCTATTGTCGCTGCGCCTCAATTGAATGATATTTATTATATCGATTTCCGAGTCATTGAAGATAACCTTCGCCCCGCGGAGAAATTTCGTATGGCAAAAGTTAAAGATATTACCGGCGATGTAGTCACGCTTAACTTTAGTAGCTTTTTTTATCCACAAGAGCATGAGTTGAATGAAACAATACGTTATGCGCTACTGAGGTCCGAAAGTTTTTTCCAAGAAAAACGTCATAATTATAATGCTGCAGAATTACAAGGAATGATCACTTCAGGTGCTATCCTTTTGGCTCGTCGCCCAGAAAATAATATACTTGACGGTAATGTAGTTGTCCCAGATTCACATTTTGAATCGACTTCGGTATTCATTCCAGGTAAAAAAGAAAACTTTATTGGCTTAGAGTATTTAAAGTTTGCTGAAAGCGGTAGTGAATCAGCACTAGCAATAGCATTAGTGAAGGTTCAAGAGTCTGCAGATCTTGGCTTTGCTCAAGGTCAAGTCAATCTTGCTCAAATGTACCTTACCGGCACAGCGGTACGGAAAAGTTTACCTGCAGCGCTGGTTTGGTTTAAAAAAGCCTCTTTGCAGGCCTATAAGCCAGCAATATTTAAATATGCCATCGTTTGTCAACAAGTTAAAAGTTGTGCTATAGCCGATTTTTACCAAGAGCTAGTTAAAGCGGGAGTGAATATTGACTTTACTAAACAAGTCGATATTAGAGCGACAACAAAGGCTTATGCTAAAGCATTAGAATATGCTCGAGGTAAGAAAGCGTATTAAATACCCGTTAAAGGCTTAAAACTTTATTTAAGCCTTTTTATGGCGTACAGGACAGTTTATTAAAGCAACAGTCAAACCAGCTTAAATTATTTTTCATACACTCGGCTAAAAGGCGGCAAAGAGTCGAGTATTTGCTTACCATAGCGTTTGGTTACTACACGTTTATCCAGTAAGGTTATAATACCTTTATCCCTTTCATTTCGTAATAAACGACCACAAGCTTGTACCAATTTTTTCGCTGTATCAGGTACAGATAAGGTCATAAACGGGTTACCACCTTTAGCGGTGACATATTCAGCTTGAGCTTGTTCAACTGGCGAAGTTGGCACCGAAAACGGCAGTTTGGTGATAATTAAGTTAGTAAGGTAGTTTCCAGGTAAATCTAGCCCCTCTGAAAAGCTTTGTGTACCAAAAATAATACTTTCTTTGTTATTATCGCAACGTTTTTTATGCTGTGTTATTATTTGTTGTCGCGATAATTCGCCTTGCACCATGATTTCAATATCACTTTCATCCCTGAGTGCTTGTGCGACCTTATTCATTTGCCAATAGGAAGAGAATAGCACCAAGCTGGCACTTCCTTGGGCAAGGTATTTTGGTAATTTAGCAATTAATTCATCAGTGAACTCTTGTGCGCTGGCTTCATTTTCCATATTAGCTATAACTAATTTCGCGTTATGCTGGTAATCAAAAGGGGAGTCAACGTATTGATATTGACTGCCATCATTATTTTTTAAACCCACCTGAAAGCGAAAGTGGTCGAAGGAATTTAAGGCCCGTAAGGTTGCTGAGCATAATACGGCACCTTCACATTTGCTCCACAGCATATCTTCTAAGGCAAAACCTACTTCGATAGGGGATGCGCTTAATAGGTAATCATGACGCTTAGAGGTCAGTTTCTGTAACCAACGAGCCATAGGGGCTGCTTTTTCACTATCAGTTTTAGCATACATAAACCATAGGGCTTGTAAATTGTCTAAACGTTGCAACATAAAGCCAGCTTCAGCCAGTAATGGCTCGGCTAAATACAGTTGGGTATCGCCATCTTTTACCGATTCAATAAGTCCGTTATAGAGTTTATTTAAATGGGCTAATGATTTTTTACTTAAGCCTTGTAAATCTTCAGCCCAGGTTTTTAATGTTGGTGGGATGATGCCATTTTCAAATCGATACACTTGTTCATCATGTTGAGATTTCTTAGTAAATTTATTGTTCTGGGATAATGAATCATTTTCTTGAAAATAAGTATTGGCATTAGCGTCAATGAAATTAACTACTTTTTGCATTTCCATGAGTAAATCTTGGCAGTCATCGCCTAATTTAGTTGCCGGAGAAATAGCACTTTTTGACTTAATCAATTTAGCCATTTTATCGCCAGTTTCTCCGAGTTTAGTTAACCACTCAATTGAGCCTTTTAGGCTAATACTGGCACTGGAAAAATCACGGGTTACCTTGGCTAGGTGGTGCGCTTCGTCAATGATATAATAGGTATCTTCTGGTGATGACAGTATTCTACCGCCACCGAGCTCAAGATCGGCTAATAATAAACTATGATTGATAACTAAAACATGAGCTTGGTCCATCGTTTCACGTGCTTTGTGAAAAGGACAGTGACTATGCTCAGCTAAATGTTTTAAACAGCTATGTTTATCACTTTGTACCTGCTGCCAAATATGTTGAGGTAGCTGGGTTTTCCAAGAGTCAATATCGCCTAACCAGGAGCCATCAACAAGGGCCTTGTGCATGGCATTGAGTGTGCGAACATCTTTTGCATCGGGCTTTTCTGCAAAAGTAAAACCAACTTGAGCGGCTTCATTATCTGAGCCAGTGGTCACCGCTTGGCTTAATTTTTGTCGACAGACATAGCGTTGTCTGCCCTTGACTAAAGTAAATTCAAAATTTAAGCCCGAGTGTTTTTTAAAAAAAGGCAGATCTTTGTCGACTAATTGTTCTTGTAAGGCGACAGTGGCCGTTGAAATACAAACCTTTTTATCTCGATCAAGCGCTAGGGGAATTGCGCCTAGGCAATAAGCGAGGGATTTTCCTGTACCTGTGCCAGCTTCAATAGTAATTATCTTTCTATCTTTACTGTATTCACCTGCTAGAGTTTTAGCTATTTCGGCAATCAGTAAAGTTTGTTGTTTACGAGGATTAAAGTGAGGTAAGTTCTCGCCGATGGCTTTATAGGCCTGACGAATAGCTTGTTTTAACTTATCAGATAACATTGTTACTAGTTTCCAAAAAACAGGATATCGGTTACACTGCTGTATATATTAACAGG
Source organism: Colwellia sp. MT41 (assembly GCF_001444365.1). NCBI lineage: Bacteria > Pseudomonadati > Pseudomonadota > Gammaproteobacteria > Alteromonadales > Colwelliaceae > Colwellia > Colwellia sp. MT41. The sequence continues at coordinate 2,308,634 of NZ_CP013145.1, read as the reverse complement.
TTTAAGCGCTTCACACGAAAAAAACACCATAAAATGGCAACTTTTAACAACATCAATATCAATAGCGGCTTTCTACTTACCCGCCAAGTGCAAGATAGCGCCAGTGGTTTGCAAGTTACCCTTTGGCTGAAAAGTAGCTCTGGCCCAGTTAAACTGCAAATAAAGCATGAACTTGCTGTTTTTTTTGTTGAACATCATCAATTAGAGATTGCTCAAGGTATATTGACTGCCCAAGATATTCCTTTAGCAAAATCTCAACAATTATCATTAAAAACCTTTGCTCAGCAAAAGGTTGCTGCCCTGTATTTTAACTCACTGCGCAGTTTTTACCGTGCTAGAGAGGCCTTAAAAGCTAAACAAATAAAATGTTATGAAGATGATATTCGCCCCGACGACAGATTCTTAATGGAGCGCCATATTACTGCAGATATTACTTATGTAAGTGATGTTATGACTAAAGGGCTAGGTGATTATATTGATGGTAAGCCAAGTAATGACAGCGATAAAGCTTCTCAGGGTTACCAATTAATAACACAAGCTAGGTGTAAGCGCGCTACAGCACAAAGTGACATTAGCCTTACTATGCTCTCTATAGATATCGAATGCTCTATGCAAGGGCAGCTATACTCCATTGGTTTGTACGCCTGTAATACTAATACCTCGGCTAGTAAAGATGAATTTAAACGGGTCTTAATGATTGGTGAGCCACAAGCAACGAGCGAAAATTATATTCAATGGCTAAAAGATGAAAAACAGCTATTGCAGCAATTTATTGAGGCAGTGAATGTATTTGATGCCGATATTCTTATTGGTTGGAACGTCATCAATTTTGATTTTATCTTATTACAAAAACGTTGTGACTTATATGGTATTGAGTTTGCTATTGGCCGTGATGGTAGTAGTCCTAATTGGCGTAAAAATGCCAATAACCCTGAGCAAAATTTTATTGAAATAGCAGGTCGTGTTGTCCTTGATGGTATCGATTTGTTGAAAAGTGCTACTTATAGTTTTGCTAGTTTTTCACTTGATAATGTCGCCCATAAGCTACTTGGCTTGGGCAAAAAGGTGGTTGATGTTGATAATAGAGTAGAAGAGATCACCGACAATTTTAACCATAACAAACCAGCACTGGCCGCTTATAACTTAGAAGATTGCCGCTTAGTTTGGCTTATTTTTGAAAAAACTCAGTTACTGGCTTTTGCCCAGCTAAGGGCGCAACTTACGGGTTTAGCCATTGATAGAATAGGTGGCTCTGTGGCGGCATTTACCAATCTATACTTACCTAAGTTGCATCGCAGTGGGTATATCGCCCCTAATATGGGGGATGGTGACTCTGGTCTAGTATCTCCTGGTGGCTATGTTATGGATTCAATACCGGGCCTGTATGAAAATGTTTTGGTACTGGATTTCAAGTCGTTATATCCCTCTATAATACGTACCTTTAAAATTGATCCCATGGGCTTAATTGAAGGTCTTGAAGAGGTTCGTGCGCTGAAGTCAGTGAAAGACAAGGACGGGCATTGGCATCAAGATAACCGTCTTCATGTTATCAAGGGCTTTGATGGCGCTTATTTTTCCAGAGACGCGCACTTTTTACCTGATATCATCGAGACCCTTTGGTTAGAGCGAGATAAAGCTAAATTACAAAAAAATGCCGCTTTATCACAAGCCATTAAAATTATTATGAACAGTTTTTATGGTGTTTTAGGCTCTAGCGGGTGTCGGTTTTTTGATCCTCGACTTTCGGGCTCTATTACCAAACGAAGCCATGAAATCTTAAAGAAAACCAGTCGTTGGATCACCGCAAAAGGCCATAAAGTCATCTACGGTGATACCGACTCCCTTTTTGTTTATATCGGTGCCGATAAATCAAAGCAACAGGCAACGAAAATAGGCCTTGAGTTACAAAAATTTATTAATGATAAATGGCAATATACCCTGCAACAAGAATTTAAAATCACTAGCCAATTAGAAATCGAATTTGAAACCCATTTCACTCAATTTTTAATGCCTAAAATACGTGGTCTTAATAGCAATAAAAATACCGGCAAAGGTCAAAATGATATTGGTACTAAAAAGCGTTATGCCGGTATTGCTAATGGTGTGATGATCTTTAAAGGCTTGGAAACAGTGAGAAGTGATTGGACCGAGTTAAGCAAAGACTTCCAACAAGAGCTTTATCGGTTAGTGTTTAACGATGAGCCCATTGATGAATATATTAAAATGATAGTGGCTAATTTGAAGCATGGCCATTATGACAATAAATTGATTTATCAGAAAAAAATTCGACGAAAGCTCAGTGATTACGTTAATACACCGCCTCATATTAAAGCGGCACTGATTGCCAATAAAAAGTTAACAGCGCAGGGTAAAGAGCAACAATATAAACATAGGAGTACCATTAGGTATGTAATTACTCTAGAGGGGGTCCAGCCCTTAGAGTTTAACGACAGTAAACTTGATTATGATTTTTATGTGGAGAAACAACTTAAGCCAATAGCAGATGATATTTTACCCTTTATTGGCCGAGACTTTGAGTCGATTGCTGGTGACCAGTTAGGTCTTTTTTGACGATTATTTAATGGCTGCTATGTTTTTTTATTTTAATTACATTTATTTTCAATTTTTATTAACAATTTCTAGTCAGTAAGCTTTAATCAGGTTGTAAATGCTTTATCATTATTTAGATGGCTAGATAGCTGGAATAAATTTTTATGCGCTTAGCTAAGCCCCTTTGATGGAAGTTGATATGAAACATGATACTAAAATAGTAAAAGCTGGACGAAACGCAAAATGGACTAAGGGTGTGGTCAATCCTGCAATTACCCGGGCATCAACGGTTGTTTTTGATACGGTTGCCGAAATGAATCATGCCGTTGCCAATCGACATAATCAAACCATGGTTTATGGCCGTCGTGGCACCACCACAGCTTTTGCTTTTAGTGAGGCCATGACCGAGTTAGAGGGCGGTGCTGGTTGTGCATTATACCCATCGGGTACTGCTGCTATTACCAATGCTATTCTAGCTTTTATCCAGCAAGGTGATCATATTTTAATGGTGGATACTGCTTATGAGCCTACCCGGGATTACTGTGATAAAATATTAGCTAAAATAGGGGTTAGTACCACCTATTATGATCCTATGATCGGTGCTGGTATTGAAGCTCTGATCCAAGATAATACCCGTATTGTTTTTTTAGAATCTCCCGGCTCAATTACCATGGAAGTACAGGATGTGCCGAGCATCAGTGCGGTTGCCCATAAACATGGCTGTATTGTTATGCTTGATAATACTTGGGGCGCTGGTATTAACTTTAAACCGTTTGATTATGGTGTCGATATTAGCGTGCAAGCGGCGACTAAATATATTGTTGGTCACTCTGATGTTATGCTGGGTACCGCAACGGCAGTAGAAAAACATTGGCCGCAACTTCGTGATTACAGTTATTTAATGGGTCAATGTACTTCCCCAGATGACTTATACCTAGCGTTGCGTGGTATTCGTACCCTAGTCGTTAGATTAAAGCAACATCAACAAAGTGCAATTACCGTTGCTACTTGGTTAACGGCACGACCAGAAGTCGCTAAAATTTTACATCCCGCTTTTGCGTCTTGTCCAGGGCATGAGTTTTTTAAGCGGGATTTTTCTGGCTCGAATGGCTTGTTTTCATTTGTACTTAATTGCGGCAACAAAGTCGCATTAACCGCATTTTTGGATGGTTTAGAGCACTTTAAACTGGGCTATTCATGGGGCGGTTTTGAAAGTTTAATTTTGGGTTTTAGTAATGTAAATTCTATTCGTAGTGCCACTAGCTTTGATTGCGAGTTCCCATTAATTCGCCTCCATATTGGTTTAGAAGATGTTGAAGACTTAATCAGTGATCTTGAAAGTGGTTTTGAACGATTTAATAAAGTTCTAGCTGATGGTTAAGTGTATTTAATAAAATTTTGCTTCTGTTCCACAATACTGTTGTCTATATTGTCACCTTATGATTTTATAATGAGTATTGCTGAAGTGATAACAGCGAGTTTCATAAGCATGACGGTATATGGATAACCTTGTTAGACAGTGCAGGAGCACACTGTGCTTATCTTGTATCGTGTCCCCTCGGATGGGTGTATTCAGGACGAACGATATATCGCGGTGACAGGATGTCAAAGAGCGTGTACGCGTCTCGCTTGTTTACTCAGCTACACTAAACTACAACACAGTGAAAAAATTTACTGATAAACTGACAAATAAGCGCACTATATTTTGTGCTCATTTGTCAGCTATGTATATTTAGTTAACCTGAACTCTGGATAATGAGTGCTTGATGTATAAGTAAAAACAACGACTTACGGTTGTTAAGAACAAAATATACAAGATTAAGTAGCAATATACACTATCAATGTTTCAATTTATTCGATTATCAAGGCAAAACGTTTATGAATAACGGGTTATTTATCGACGTGTTAACGCTGAGAATCGGATAAAGGGGAATATTGAGCAAGTGCTGCTTATCCAGAGTTCAGGTTAGTTACCTTATTTTCCTAATAAGGTAAATATCTTTTTAGCAATATCGGTATTGTCTAATTGGCCGCTAAACTGTTCACTTTGCTTGCCAAAAGCAAATACTGGCACATCAATGGCGGTATGGCCCGTTGTGGTCCAGCCAGTATTGGTACGTTTATCAATGATAGTCAAAATTTCCTGGCGATAGAATTCTTTAAGTTCTGGCGCTTTTTGTGCTGTTTTTTCTGTAGCGCTTAACAACAAGTGCAGTGTTGTCGCTTGCTGGTAACTAGCGTTCACCTGAATTATTTGTTGGAATTCTTTGCTGTTTAAGTCAAAGTTTAGCCACTGATTGATTTCCTGAAGATTTAGCTGGTCGTTAGCGACAATATTTTTCGCTATTGTTGCTGGTGAATGCTGCATGGTACGTAATATTTCAGGATTCCAGCGATAGTCTTTATTGGCCGCCAAGGTCAAGCCACCAGTACTGTGATCCGCGGTTAATACCACTAAGGTATCAGGGTTCTCTGCAACGAATGATTCTAAATATTCCATCACTTTGGCCAAGTCATCCATTTCATGCATGGCCGTCGCGATATTATTATCATGTCCGCCCCAGTCAATTTGGCTAGCTTCAACTAATAGAAAAAAGCCAGCCTCGTTTTTCAATTGCTTAGTCGCAGCCTTGGTTAAAAGTGTTAGTCGGTGTTTATTACTGTCATCAAGCGCCCAAGGCAAGCCAAGGTCGGCAAATAAACCAATGACAGGTTTATCGTGAACTAATTCAGTTAACTGGCTGTAACTATCAATGTATTGAAAGCCCGCTTGTTTAAATTCATTAACGATATTTCTATCGTCGCGAATATAGTTTTTCCAGCCACCACCAAAGTAGACATCAGCTTTGATGCCATTATCGATATAGCTATTTGCCAGCTGGTCATAGTTTCGGCGGCTTTCATTATGTGATAAATATGAGGCAGGTGTGGCATGGTTAATACGCGAAGTTACCACTACGCCGGTCTTCTTACCCTGTTGTTTAGCCCATTCAAGTACCGTTAGTAACGGTTTTTTATTTATATCAACACTAATGGCGCCATTATAGGTCTTTATGCCAGTTGCTAGTGCTGTAGCCGCTGCAGCCGAGTCGGTCACATAACCTGAAACAGGTGCCGGGTAAGTACTGGCGAGACCTTTTAAATGTCTGTCAAAAACTGTTTGCTCTATTTCATCCGTTGCTGGATTATCATTAAAATACCGATAGGCAGAGGTGTACGCTGGTCCCATGCCATCGGCAACAACCATAATGATATTTTTAGGTAAATCTACTTGCTTTACTTGACCCTGCTGCTTCATATCTGTAGCAGTTGCATTATTCATAGTTAGAGCAACAGCACTTAATAAGGTCAGTGTAGAGAAAAACGAGGTATACTTTTTAGCACTAAACATAGGGCACCTGAGCATGTGAAAATGTGTAATTCTAAACAGTCACCTTAGCTTTGTCTATCTAATGACAGTAAGTAAGCTATTATTAGAATATCTAGGCAAAACAGAGCCTTATTATTTTCAGCTGGACTATATTTCGGCTGAAATTTGTTTAGTCAGATAAAAATAGGCATTTACCGCTATGAGCATTGAAAAATTGTACCTAATCGAAGCCATTAACATCAAACTAAGCAAAAATTTAAACGTGGAAAAAGTGAAGCCGAGCCGATGTAGCCGTGGTCGCTACTGAGTTTAGCGCAATCGTTGCGCTGAGCTTGATAAATAATGAAGGTCGGTCACCATTTTAGCGCAGACCTCTCTGATGGCCGATTCAATTAAGCATGCTCGCTGACCATAAGGTTTGCACTTTGCCGGGCATGCTAAAGCACAGTTTTTATCACAAAGCAGGGATTAATATCCATGCCAGCCTTAATAAACAATATGCATGTTATCGCTAGCTTAACTAGCGTGTTGCTTAAGGTTAATAAACTACAGTAAAGAGTGATTTATATTTATATAAAGGTAAACTAGTCAATAAAATGTTTAGTAATTGACAAAGGAAATAATAACCATGACTGAAGAAACCATTTTTTCGAAGATTATACGTCAAGAAATCCCCACGCCTTTATTATATCAAGATGACTTAGTAACCGCTTTTAGAGATATATCGCCACGTGTAGATAGTCATATTTTAATTGTGCCCAATAAGCACATTGCCACTATTAATGATGTCACTAGTGAGGACGAATTAACTTTAGGGCGTATGATTACTGTTGCCAAAAAGCTTGCTAAAGAAGAGGGTATTGATGAGGATGGCTACCGTTTAATTATCAATTGTAACAGCGATGGCGGTCAAGAGGTTTACCACATTCATATGCATTTATTAGGTGGGCAACCATTGGGGCCATTGCTTTGTTGTTAGGTTTATCTTTTGGGGAAGTCAAATAGACTCTGTTAGATGGCCTGTTAATCACTGACAACCTACCTTTAGCGCTAATGGCTACTATATTGTCTTTGCTAAGATAATAGCTTGATTATCTTAGTTACTATGCGATAAGTCGCTAGTTTACTAAGGTCAAAGGCAATGAAATCATTTAATTATTAGCGCATACTTCCTTATAGCATCCTTTAAATGGTTACGTTTGTGAATTGGAAAGAATTACTAGAAAATAGAAATCGTTTATTTTGGCTGGTCCATACTGCTGGTTGGTTTGGCTTTGCTTTTGTACATTATCTTGGCTCATTACAGCATGATTTGCGTGATATATTTGTGGTAATTATTTTTCTTAACGCTTACGCTGGATGGTTGTTTACCGTACCCCTTCGCTATATTTATCAAAAAGCGTGGAACTTTCCGCCCATTAAAATTGCCTTGGTGGTGATACTTTCATCTTATTTCACCGGTGTATTATGGCAAATAGTTAAAAATATTAACTATTGGGAAATCTACAAACACGGTTATGAGCCAGAATTTTGGTATATGTATACCCGTTCCACGTTAGGCTCTTTTTACATTATTTTAAGTTGGAGCGGCTTATACTTTGGTAGTAAATACTATCAAATGCTGCAAATAGAAAAGCAAAATGTCCTTAAAGCGAATGCTGTGGCACATCAAGCCCAGTTAAAAATGTTGCGCTATCAATTGAACCCTCATTTTTTGTTTAATACCCTCAATGCTATTTCAACGCTGATTTTGGTGGCAGAAAATAAAACCGCTAATTCTATGGTCACTAAACTCAGTGAATTTCTCCGTTACTCCTTAGATAAAGATCCGATGAAAAAGGTTAGTTTACAAACAGAAATACAAGCCTTACAACTATACTTGGCAATAGAGCAAGTGCGTTTTGAAGATAGATTACAGCTATATTTTAATATAAACGAGGATTGCCAAGCAGCGTTAGTACCCAGTATGATTTTACAACCATTAGCTGAAAATGCGATTAAACATGCTATTGCCGTACAAGAGCAGGGGGGTTGCATTACCATTTCGGTACAGCGTTTTGCCGACGACTTATTAATTGAAATAGCTGATAATGGTCCAGGAGCTGATATTATCGATGGCAACTTACACCGAGAGCGTGGTGTCGGTTTAGTGAATACCCGCGAGCGCTTACAAGCTTTATATCATGAGAAATTTTCGTTAGTTGTTTCCCATAACCAACCGACAGGTGTTAAAGTGAATCTACGTATGCCATTCGAACTTAATTAACAATAAAGTATAGTTAACTTCGTCAAGTTAAGTACCGCGTTGCTCTTTACCGTAACTCATAGCAAGTGGCTCAATAAAGTAGTGTAATTGGTATAATAAATTAGGAATCATTATGTCTCTATCAACCATCATTGTTGATGATGAACCACTGGCTCGAAAGGGGTTAACCATACGTTTACAAGCCCATGATAATATAAATATTATTGAGCAGTGTTGTAACGGTAGAGAGGCATTAGCAGCGATACGTGCTTATCAAGTGGATCTGATGTTTCTTGATATTCAAATGCCAGGTCTCAACGGTTTTCAGGTGCTCGAAAGTATTATCGAGCAGGGCTTAACTATGCCTATGGTGGTTTTTGTCACCGCCTTTGATCAATATGCAATTAAAGCTTTTGAAGTACACGCGTTGGATTATTTATTAAAACCAGCCGATGAAGTCAGACTGGCGCAGACCATTAAAAAAATACAACAATATTTTAAAAGCAGCGCCGATAGTGCACATAAATCGAAATTAGTGCGTTTAGTGAGTGATGTCACGGGCAATGATTATCAGAAAATTTTAACGGAATTAGAGAATAATCAAGAATTAACATTATCTAACTATTCAGATATCTTGGCAATTAAGGATGCCGGCGAAGTGAACCGTGTACCGGTAAAAGATATTCTTTGGATTGATGCTGCTGGTGATTATATGTGTGTACACACCTTGGAAACTAAGCAAAACATTTTACAAGAAAATACCTATATTCTTAGAAAGACCATGAAAGAACTAGAACTGTGTTTAGATCCTAAGCAATTTATTCGCAATCATAGGTCGACCATAGTGAATAAGAATGTTATTCAAAAATTTTGTAGCCAAGTCAATGGTGAATATTTTTTAGTATTGAAAAATGGTAAAGAATTGAAGGTGAGTCGCAGTTATAAAGATAAAGTTAAGCAGGCCGTTAATAGTTAGTTAAGCGTTTACTTTCATCGCAATAAAAAAGGCCAGATGTTGATAACATCTGGCCTTTTTTAGCCTTAATTCTGCTTGTTATTTACTAAGGTGTTTTTTAGTGACGGTTAACACTTTTAAGGTATTCGATGCACCAACAGTTTCCATGATATCACCGTGCGTTAAAATTAATTTATCACCAACAGCTAGGTCAATGTGACCACGGAGCGCTTTTAATATCTCATTCGATAAATTGTCATGATTGACCTTGCTTGAATCAAATTCAATAGGGTAAACTCCACGGTATATTGCCGTTTTATTCAATGTTTTTGCATGACGAGATAAGGCGAAAATAGGTAGACCTGAGGTAATGCGTGACATTATTTTAGGGGTTTGACCTGACTCAGTTAACGCTATAATTGCTTTAACGCCTTCTAAATGGTTAGCGGCATACATAGCGGATAAGGCAATCGTTTCTGAAACTTCACTGAAAGTAAGCTCAATTCTGTGGCTGGAAACATTTACCGAACGGTGTTTCTCAGCACCTAGACAAACATTTGCCATCGCTTTTACGGTTTCAACCGGGTATTTACCCGCCGCTGTTTCGGCCGATAACATTACCGCATCAGTACCATCTAACACAGCGTTTGCTACATCCATAACCTCGGCGCGAGTTGGCATAGGTTGCTCAATCATGGTTTCCATCATTTGTGTGGCGGTAATGACCACACGGTTTAGTTGACGAGAACGGGCGATAATATGTTTTTGTGTACCAACAAGCGCAGCATCGCCAATTTCAACACCTAAATCACCACGGGCAACCATAACAACATCTGAGGCTAAGATAATTCCGTCAAGAATTTTATCATCATTAACGGCTTCAGCACGTTCAATTTTAGAGACTAAACGGGCATCACAACCAGCTTCTTGAGCGAGTAAACGCGCTTCGCGCATATCGGCTGCATCACGAGGAAATGAAACTGCCAGAAAATCAACATCAATTTTAGCGGCAAGTTTAATATCTTCTTTATCTTTAGCCGTTAAAGCTGGGGCAGTTAGGCCACCACCTTGTCGGTTAATGCCTTTATTATTAGATAATGGACCACCAACAGTCACTATCGTAAACACTGACGTGTCAGAGGTCGATAATACTTTTAATTGTACGCGACCATCATCAAGTAATAAGATGTCATCGGTATTCACATCTTGTACTAATTTTTTATAATCAATACCTACTTTTTCTTGGCAGCCTTGACCTTTTTCTAGCGTGGCATCTAATTCAAATTTATCACCAATGACTAATTTAATGGGGCCATTTTTAAAGGTAGAAACACGAATTTTTGGACCTTGTAAATCACCTAATATACCAACATAAATGCCAAGTTCTTTCGCTATCTCTCTGACATTTTTTGCTCTATCAATGTGATCTTGCGGAATACCATGAGAAAAATTCAGTCTAACTACATTTACACCCGCAGCTAATAAATCTTTTAAAACTTTTCTATCGTCAGTTGCAGGACCTAAGGTAGCAACAATCTTTGTTCTTCTTGGCATTTTAATCCTCTTACGTTTTTTAATTAGGTTTATGGCTTGATTAATGATGGTTGAAATACAGTGTCAAATCTTAGAACTAAATACTTAGTCTTTTTTTTCGAAGCGTGAACTTCTTAAACTATCTTTTACTTTTTTTAAGTTGTCTCTAAATTTACTACCACGACGTAGGGTAAAGCCTGTCGCTAAAACATCAATTAAAGCGAGTTGGGCAATGCGTGATGACATAGGCATATACAGGTCAGTATCTTCACAAACATCAACGGACAATACTATGCTACATTCCTTAGCAAGTGGCGTACCTTTTGCAGTAATGCCAATAACCGTGGCGTCGTTTTCTTTTGCTAAATTAGCAACTTCAACCAGTGATTTAGTACGACCTGTGTGAGAAATCATAATAACCACATCACCTTGGCGACTATTTATAGCACTCATACGTTGCATTAATATGTCATCAAAATAAACAACAGGCACATTAAAGCGGAAAAACTTATTCTGGGCGTCATGGGCAACGATGGCAGAAGCTCCTAAACCAAAAAATGAGATTTTGCTGGCTTGGGTTAATAGGTCGACCGCGCGATTGATATCATTTGAGTCTAAGTTTTTACGGGCTTGTTCAAGACTTGCCATCGTTGATTCAAATATCTTGTCGGTATATTCTTCAGCCGTATCATTTTCATCGACATGGCGGTTAACGTAAGGTGTACCATTAGCTAGGCTTTGCGCAAGATGAAGTTTAAAGTCGGGGTAACCTTTAGTATCTAACCGACGACAAAAACGGTTGACTGTTGGTTCACTGATCTTAGCTTGTTTGGCCAGTGCCGCAATACTTGAGTGAATAACAGTACTTGGTGACGCTAAAATGACTTCCGCTACTTTACGTTCTGATTTACTGAGCATGTCTAGTTCGTTAGTGATCTTTTCTAATATATTCATTATGGTCTGATCCTAGATCGTCTTTATCTAAATATTTAAAGTACATTTAAACGATATTTGAATGATAGCCAACATTAATTAATGGGCAATTTTGTCTATACTGTAATTTATTTTCTGCCTAAGGAACAGAAATAATGAAATTTTATTTCATAATTTTGGATTAAACTCAGTAAAGTTAGTTGAATTGGTACTGTTTACCCTTTAAACCATACTATGTTGGGCTTGTTTTGACGAATAGAGCAATTAATCCTTAGCTCATCTTGTTTGTAAGCTAATAGTTCACCGTGGTATTGATTTATGTAGTAAAATTACAAAAAGTTCTTTACTGTCAGCTAAACAAGCGCTAAATTAGGCCCATATGTAGTTTAGTTACAACTATTTTTTACTGTAACTGCACTTGCGTCGAAACTTGCGTAAAAATATAAGTAAAGCAATACACTTTTAAATAAGAGAAATTCTATGAGTAATTTAGATTGTCAATCAGCGAGTGACATCGTCATTTTTGGAGCCTTAGGTGATTTATCACGACGTAAGCTATTACCCGCACTCTATCAATTGGAGGTGTCGGGTTTAATCCATAAAGATAGCCGTATAGTGGGCGCAGCAAGACAAGAACATAGTCTAGAAGAATTCAAAAGTATTGTGGTCGAGAATTTAACTAATTTTGTCAACGAAACAATAGATGAACAAGTACTGACATGTTTCGTCAATCGTTTTGTTTATCAACAACTGGATTTTAAAGACAGTGCTTCATTTAATCTCTTAGCTGATGCACTCGCTAATGGCAATAAGACTCGTGTTTATTACTTTTCAACACCTCCGTCAATTTATGGTGATATTTGTCAGGGTTTAGCTCAGGCTAATTTAATTAATGATGCTGATCGTGTGGTTATGGAAAAGCCTATTGGTCACTCCTTAGAGTCTTCTATTGAAATCAATAACCAAGTTTCACAATACTTCACAGAAAAGCAAACTTACCGAATTGATCACTATTTAGGTAAAGAAACGGTACTGAATCTTTTGGTGTTACGTTTTGCAAATTCATTGTTTACCAATAATTGGGATCGTAACAGTATCGACCATGTGCAAATCACCGTGGCTGAAAGTGTCGGTATTGAAGGTCGTTGGGGGTTTTATGACGAAGCAGGGCAACTGCGCGATATGGTACAAAATCACCTATTGCAAATTTTGTCGCTATTGGCCATGGAGCCTCCTGCAGATTTAAGTGCCGAGAGTGTGCGTGCAGAAAAACTTAAAGTGATAAGAGCATTAAAGCCCATTAACCGCGAAAACATTAAAGATAAAGTGGTTCGTGGCCAATACAGTGATGGCTTTTTAGAAGGTGTTGCTGTACCAGGCTATTTAAATGAAGAAGGTGCTAACGCCAACAGTAATACGGAAACCTTTGTCGCTATAAAAGCAGAGATAGATAACTGGCGTTGGAAAGGTGTGCCATTTTATCTTCGAACCGGCAAGCGTATGCAAAAGAAGCATAGTGAAATAGTCATACACTTTAAACAACAACCCCATAATATTTTTAAAGACAGTTACAGTGATTTACCTGCCAATAAATTAACCATTCGTTTGCAACCTGATGAAGGGGTTGAGTTACAAATGATGAACAAAATACCCGGTATAGCTTCACAGATGCTTATTCAAGAAAATAAATTGGATTTAAGTTTCTCTGATACCTATAAAGACCAGCGTGTTGTTGATGCTTATGAGCGCTTAATGTTAGAAGTGTTAAATGGTAATCAATCATTATTTGTTAGTCGTGACGAGGTTGAAGCCGCTTGGACTTGGGCTGATAGCATTATTGAAGCATGGAAAACCACCAATGAAGTACCTAAACCTTATGCTGCCGGTTCTTGGGGACCTGTAGCTTCTATTTCCTTAATCGCGCGTGATGATCGCCAATGGGTTGAATAATGCACCAGTTAACAGAGTTCTCTACACGTAATGATTTAGATGTTGCCTTGGCCCAAACAGTGAGTCAAATCCTTGCGCAAGCAATAAGCCTAAAAGGCAAAGCAAGTATCGCCGTTTCAGGTGGTTCAACACCGAAAGGCTTTTTTAAGGTGTTATCACAAAGTGATATTGACTGGTCAAAAGTAACCATCACCTTAGCGGATGAACGTTGGGTGGCAATCGATAGTCAAGACAGTAATACCCGCTTAGTGCATGAAAATTTACTACAAAATAATGCCGCGGCAGCGAATTTCTTTCACTTGAAACAAGGTGATGAATTAACGGATGAAACCCTTACTGATTTAAACGTGGCGGCAAGTAAAACGTTATTACCACTGGATGTATTAATTTTAGGTATGGGCGAAGACGGTCATACTGCTTCATTATTCCCGTGTAGCGACGAAATTAATGTTGGCCTTGATGAGAAAAACGATGCAGTACTCATGAAAGTTCAACCTAAAACAGCGCCGCATCAACGTATCAGTTTTACTTTTGCTAGCTTAATCACCAGCAAAAATATTTTCCTTCATTCATGCGGAGAAGGAAAGAAGACGGTATTAACACAAGCGTTAAATGGTGATGATCCGTTTGAAATGCCGATCAGAGCATTTTTACAACACCCTAGCTTAAACACTCAAATTTTTTGGGCTCCCTAACTCACTTGTCAAATAAGTTTAAGTAATAAATAAAATAAAAGTATATAAGTTGAGAGAGAAAATGAAACAGCAAATAGTAGATATTACCGACAGAATAATAAAACGTAGTGCTAAAACACGTGCTGAGTATTTAGCGAAAATTGACGCAGCAAAATCAGACACAGTACATCGTGCAGCTTTATCATGTGGTAACTTAGCTCACGGCTTTGCTGCCTGTGGCAAGGATGATAAGTCATCATTACGCGGCATTCAACACTCAGATATCGCTATTGTTACCTCTTACAATGATATGCTTAGTGCGCATCAACCGTATCAAACTTATCCTGATATCATTAAAGCTGCAGTAAAAGATGCCGGTGGTGTTGCCCAAGTCGCTGCTGGCGTACCTGCCATGTGTGACGGTGTTACGCAAGGTCAACCAGGTATGGATCTTAGCCTGATGAGTCGTGATGTAATTGCGATGTCAGCGGCTATAGGTTTATCTCACAACATGTTTGATGGCGCATTAATGTTAGGCATCTGTGACAAAATCGTACCGGGTTTGTTGATAGCGAGTATGACCTTTGGGCATTTACCTATTGTATTTATTCCTGCGGGGCCCATGCCTTCAGGTCTGCCAAACAAAGAAAAAGCTCGTGTGCGTCAGCAGCATGCTAAGGGTGAAGTAGATGAAGTAGTGTTACTTGAGGCTGAATCTGCATCATATCATTCTGCCGGTACTTGTACTTTCTTCGGCACAGCAAATTCAAATCAACTGGTTGTTGAAGTGATGGGCTTACATTTACCAGGTGCCTCTTTTATTGCACCTAATACCCAGCTTCGTGAAGAATTAACAAAGGCTGCTGCTCGTCAGGCGACACGTTTAACTCAGCAATCGGGTAACTATATGCCGATTGGTAAAATGGTCGATGAACGTTCAGTTGTTAACGCAATTGTTGCCTTGTTAGCAACGGGTGGCTCTACGAACTTGGTCATGCACATCATTGCTTTTGCTAAAGCGGCTGGCATCATTATTAACTTCCAAGATTTTAATGATTTATCTTCAGCGGTTCCTTTGCTTACCCGTATTTACCCTAATGGTCATGCGGATATCAACCAGTTCCAAGAAGCAGGTGGTATGGCATTACTGTTCCGTGAACTTATTGAAGGCGGACTTGTATTTGAGGATGTTGAAACCATCTGTGGTCGCGGCTTAACTCGATACACTAAGAAGCCTGTGCTAGATAATGGACAGCTTAAGTGGGTTGATTGCGTTGAAAAGTCACTTGATGATGCAATTATTGCCACAGTTGCTAAGCCATTCAGTTCTCATGGTGGTTTACGAGTGATGAAAGGTAATTTAGGTGTTGCTGTTATTAAAACGTCATCACTTAGAGAAGGCAGCTTTGTTATTAACGCTCCAGCGGTTGTTTTTGAAGACCAGCATGAATTACAGGCGGCATTTGACGCCGGTGAACTCGAAAAAGATTTTGTTGCAGTGGTAAGATTCCAAGGGCCTAAAGCGCGTGGTATGCCTGAATTACATAAATTAACGCCATTGTTAGGCGTGCTGCAAGACAAAGGCTTTAAAGTAGCCCTTCTTACTGACGGACGTATGTCTGGTGCTTCGGGTAAGGTACCTGCAGCCATTCATTTATGCCCTGAGGCACTTGATGGTGGTTTGATTGCTAAGGTTCAGACAGGCGACATGATTAACCTCAATGGTGAAACAGGTGAGTTGACATTGCTCGTTGATGAGCAGGAATTAGCCAATCGTAAGACGGCACTATTTCAAGTTAATGGCCACCATGAAGGTATGGGGCGTGAGTTATTTGGCTTTATGCGCCGTAACTTGAGTTCAGCTGAAACAGGTGCCTGTTCGCTATTCGACTCTTAATCACTAGTAATAAGAGTAAAGAACAGATAACGATTAAGGAGTCATACCTTGGCTCCTTAATAATTAATAATTTAAAGCATTCAGCGCCTATTTAACCCTAGGTTTAATAGGCCAAGAAAATAGAGAGGATTTATGACAGTATCAAAAAATTGGCAAATCATGCCAAAGGACCTTTTCAACATGGGGCCTATTGTTCCTGTATTAGTAATCAATAAAGTTGAAGATGCGTTGTATATTGCGGAAGCATTATTAGCTGCGGATGTTAATGTCTTAGAAGTAACCTTACGTACGCCCGTCGCACTTGATGTGATTAGTATCATTGCCAAAGAGCTGCCAGAAGCGATCATTGGCTCAGGTACAGTGACCAATCGTCATCAGTTACAGCAGTCTTATGATGCTGGTGCTAAATTTGCAATTAGCCCAGGTTTAACCAAAGACTTATTACAAGCCGGCAATGACGGTAATATTGCCCTAATACCCGGTATATCTTCAATTTCTGAGCTTATGGATGGAGCAGATTATGGTTACGACCATTTGAAATTCTTCCCAGCAGAAGCATCCGGTGGTATTAAGGCCCTTAAATCAATTGGTGGACCTTTCCCAGACATTCGTTTTTGCCCAACAGGAGGCATAAATTTAAATAACGTGCGTGACTATTTGGCCTTACCTAATGTTGTTTGTTGTGGTGGCTCATGGTTAGTATCAAGTGAAATTGTTGACAATAAGAACTGGTCGGAAATTACTAAATTAGCCAAACAAGCCTTAGTCCATGTAAAGTAGCTCAGGGGTACAAATTACCAGCAAAAGCACTAAGGGTATAGCTACTCTGAGGGTGAGATAACCACCATTAAAAAAGCCAGTCATTATAAATAATGACTGGCTTTTTATGTATGTCGTTTAAAAGATTATTAATTGCGATAGCAGTAACGATTTTATTGGTTGTTTTGAGCTATTTTTAAACGTTCAGCCATTGATAGTGGTTCTTCTTTAGCTTTATTCGCATCTACATTGACAGTTTTTACTTCTTTCTCTATTTTACTGTCACCTTTAAATACCGATTTCATCATATTTTTCATGCCATTGAAACTGTCTTTAGGCGATTGACTGGCTTCGTAGGAGTCATATAAAGGTGATTGGCTTGCCGTTTTTTCTACTTTTTTAGCCGGTTTTTTAGTGACTTTTTTAGCTTCTTGTTTAGCCTGAGTTTTTACGGACTCTTTTATTGCAACCGGTGTTTCCTCAAGCTTTGCTTCGTTGGGTTCAACACGCTGATGAGGGGTAGCTAATATTTCTTGCGCAAGCTTGGCTTTGCTTCCTTGGGCATTGTCTGCTAACAGGTTGTTTTCCTGCTCTTGTAGTATTGCTGTACTTGGAGTACAAGAGGGCATGAAGATATCATTCGAGCTCATTCTATGGGTAAAATCATCAACCACTGCTGACATTTCTGTTTCCGCAATATGTACCGCGTCTTTAACCTGAGATAGCTTACGGCTTAAATTTTTGTACTTCTTCTCGATGTTATCGATAGCACCTTTAACATCATCATTTAAATTTTTGGTCAAGTCTTTATAGCTGGCAATTTGTTGTTCAAACTTAGCTAAAGATGACTGGCTGTGATTAATACTATCGTCAATGGAGGTTAATTTTCCTTCTAAGCGCTGCTTTTTAGCTAAAAACTGATCAGAAATTTCTTTTGGTATTAATGGCGCTTGTACTGTTGGCGGAAGTACATCGACAAATTCACTAATACAGTTGACTGGCTTCCATTGATTAAATGAAGGATGCCAGCCATAGACATTAGGGTTAGTGGCTAAATAATCTTTTGCTGCATCTAAATCTAAGGGGGCAGTAATTTCGCCATTATTTGAAAAAAACCATTTTTTCATAGTAAATACTCTTATCTGTTAACTTTAGTGTTTATGATGAATCGGATTCACTGGTTAACTGTTAGTTAAATATGCTGAAGTCATTAGTAATCAGCTTTAATTACGTTAGCTAGGTTCTTTTGTAAAGCGGCGTACTGCTCTTCAATTGTCTTAACGACCACTCTAACTTCTTCCGTTAAATTATGGGCAATAGTGCTATAATTATCTAATTCGGTATCTATTTCATATAAAGAGTCGGAAGTGATTTTAATTGTTTTATCTATACGTTCTAAGGTTGTTATTAATTCTTTTTCTTCGCCAATTAAATCATCAATAAGATCATTGGGGATGGCTATTGGCGGAGGAGGGGGCGTGACTGATGTTTCAAATTCATTAATACAACTAACCGGAACCCAATGAGTATAAGAAGGATGCCAAGCATATAAGTCAGGATTTTTAGAAATAAATTCGTTTGACTCTTTTAATCCTAAAGGGCCAGTTACTTCTCCATTGTCAGAAAAAAACCATTTTTTCATAATAATTATTACTCTCTTTTATATTCGTTACCTTACTCTTAACTAGGTAACAATAATGACCTATCTAATTTATTAACAGCTGGCCGACAACTATTCACCATTTAACGTTAGCCTAGAGCAACAGTCAAGCTATTTGTTAATGCTAAGTTATTGTTTGTATAATACCAATTTGATGAAATTTCTCGCTGAGTGGGAAAGAACTTAATCAACTTAGTATATCTTTCCAGAGTTAGCTTGTTGGGTGATTTAGCTTAGGTCGAGTAGATGACTACTCCTCATATTCATTGATAAAGTAGCTGGGATTTAGACAAAAAAAAGCCAGTTATATTATTTTATAACTGGCTTTAAACGTTAAGTTATGTGTGCTTTACGGCTTAGTTGCCTGCGCAGCGCTACGGTTTACTACATCAGCCGTTATAGCCGTTCTGCCTGATGACTGATGAGCGAGTCGCTCACTATCGGCCATAAAGCTAGTCGGAATTTCTTTAATGGTGGTGATAGTTTCCGTTTTTGTCATAGGCGCCGTGGCATGGCCAGAAAGGCGATTTGCTTTTTTAACTTGCCTGGCTAGCTTTTTATCCTTAGGTGCCGATTTCTTTGTCACCGGGGCTGCTTTTTTAGTCGTAGTAGCCGGTTTTTCAAATTTTTCAACTGGCACCGTCTCAACCTTTTCTTCTTGAACTTTGCTGTCGGTATTAGCGGTTTCAGTGTCAATAGCTACCGGAGTGACAATATCTTCGCTTTGTTGCTCAACAACTTCAGCCGTTTGATTTGTCACTACTGAGGTTACTTTAGTTTCGTCAACGTCTGCGGTGGTTGCCGTTAACGTTTCTTTAGTTGCAGTAATATCTTCTTTTTGCTCTAAAGGTAACTCTTGTTGAACTTCTGTTACTGGCTCCGCAACCTCAGTTGTTGACGTGTCTTCTTTGGCTTGCGGCGCAGCAATTACTGCTGCGCTTGCTAACGGCTCTTCAACAGTAGATTCAATTGTCGGTGTTGTCACTGCTGCAACGACTTCATCTTTAACAACTTCATCAGATGTTGCTTTATCGACTTCAGTTGAGGACGTCTCTACTTCAGACTGTGCGGCCATTTCTGCCGTAACAGGATTAGCAGTAGCAGGGTAACGCGCTTCTACTGATTCATCGACAGTCAAAGTTTCACTGGTTAATGGCTGCTCTTGCGCTGCAGTTTCAGCACTGTTTTCACTATTACGACGACGACGTTGTCCATTTGCTCTTAGGTGTCTAGGTGAACGTCTATTTCGTGGTCGGTCATCATGTTTTGCTTCGCTTTCTGCCACAGGATTATTAAGCTGTTCAGTCTCAATAACTTTAACTGCGGTTGATTGTTCAGTCTCAATAACTTTAACTGCGGTTGATTGTTCAGCGCTATCAATAGCTTTACTAGGTATTTCAATACGTATTTTTTTGCGACTAGTTCTACGTTGACGACGCTCAGTGACTTTCTCTTCTTTAACAACTTTATCTTTATCTAGATTGTCATTCTTACGCGCTTGTCTCTTCGGCTTATTCAGTTCGTCATCACGAGTGGAACGGGTATTTCTTGCTTCACTGCTATTACTGGTTGAGCGAGTCGAAGAATTGTCCTCGTTGCGATCATTTTGTTCGATGCGATTACGATTACCGCTACGACTATTACGACGCTTACCTTGTTGATTCTCGCGTCTACTTTGCGAACGTCTAGGCTTATCACTGGTGTTACTTTCTTTTACATCTTTTACATCTTTAACTTCTTTAGCTACTTTTTCAGTAACAAAAAGTCCCTTTAACCAAGCAAATAATCCCTTAGGATTTTCTTGCTTTTCTGTCTTTGTTTGTTCAGCTTTTTTGCTTAAGTCACTTGGTCGTGGGGCAGGTGTTGGTGTTGTCATGCCTTGAATTAAGGGTTCATCACGTTTTGCCGTCACTTTATCAAATTTAGGCATTTTAGCTTCTTCAATTTCAGCTTGTTTTACCGGTAATTCATAACTTGCTTCTTCGACAGTTTCATCAGTTTTAACACGCAGTACTTCGTATTGCGGGGTATCCATATGTGGATTAGGAATGATTAAAACCCTGACATTATGATGCTTTTCAATATGCATCACTGAACGGCGCTTTTCATTTAATAAATAAGTAGCAACAGGTACTGGCACTTGTGCTTGTACCTGTAAGGTATTATCTTTAATGGCTTCTTCTTCCATTAAGCGTAATATCGATAACGCTAAAGACTCAACACCACGTACATGACCGGTACCACTACAACGAGGACATACCCCTTGGCTTGTTTCACCAATTGACGGACGTAAACGTTGACGAGACATTTCTAATAAGCCAAAACGAGAGATCTTACCTAATTGAATGCGGGCTCTGTCCTGGTGAACTGAATCACGCATTCTATTTTCTACTTCACGTTGGTGTCGAACGGGTGTCATATCGATAAAGTCAATAACGATTAAACCACCCAAATCACGTAAACGTAGCTGACGAGCAATCTCTTCAGCCGCTTCCAAATTGGTATTGAAAGCCGTCTCTTCAATGTCACTACCCTTAGTGGCTCTAGCTGAGTTGATATCAATGGAAGTCATGGCTTCGGTCGGGTCAATTACGATTGAACCACCAGAAGGTAGGCGTACTTCTCGTTGAAAAGCCGTTTCAATTTGTGTTTCAATTTGGTAATGAGTAAATAAAGGTACATCACTGGTATAAAGCTTTATTTTACTTAAGAAATCAGGGCGAACCACCTCGATGTGCTTTTTAACACTTTCAAAGGTTTTAGGGCGATCAATCAATACTTCACCAATATCACGGCGTAAATAGTCTCGAATGGCGCGTAAAATAAGGTTTGTTTCTTGGTGAATTAAGAAAGGTGCCGGGCGAGTTTTTCCGGCATCACTGATTGCTTGCCAGTGATGTAAAAGGACACTGAGATCCCATGCTAATTCGTCATAATCTTTGCCAACGCCCGCGGTTCTGACAATTAAGCCCATGCCTTTAGGTAATTCTAACTTATTTAAAGACGCTTTTAATTCGGTTCTTTCATCACCTTCAATGCGGCGTGAGATACCACCAGCGCGAGGGTTATTTGGCATTAATACTAGATAGCTACCGGCGAGGCTTATAAAGGTAGTAAGCGCGGCACCTTTTTGGCCACGTTCTTCTTTATCTATTTGAACAATAACCTCTTGGCCTTCGCGCAAGACTTCTTTAATGTTAGGCCGACCTTGAAAGGTATAGCCTTTAGGGAAGTATTCACGCGCAATTTCTTTCATTGGTAAGAAACCATGGCGGTCAGCGCCATAATCAACAAAAGCAGCTTCTAAAGAAGGCTCAATACGGGTGATTTTTGCTTTATATATATTAGATTTTTTTTGTTCATGTCCAGGACTTTCAATATCCAAATCGTAAAGTTTTTGGCCATCTACTAGTGCTACGCGCAATTCTTCTGATTGGGTAGCGTTAATTAACATACGTTTCATAGTTTGTCGGACTCATTTTTAGTCACAACACATCATTTGCTTAGGACATAAAGCAATCTGTTTTTCTGATAACAGCAAATTGTCAGCCTCACGGTTGTCACGGTTAACCTGTCATAAAACCAGGTCAAGCTGTTATAAATTCTGATTGTTATTCAATATCACTGCCGTAATTAAAGTAGGCAATGTTAATTTATTTCTTTATGTGCTCAGCTGGTGTGCTGTGCAAAATACCAGCTTAATTCGCATTGGTATTATTTTATAATAATTGCTTTATGGTGCTGGGCTAATAACATTTTAAAATCAAATTGTTAAAACTGTTTTTGCTTTTATGACAATCTACCGCGGTTAAGTTTACAAAACTGATAACTACCTGTGTCAATTTATACAATAGGCCGTACTATTAATATGTCTTATTTACGCTTGTTAACGTCATAATGGTACAGTTAACAAAATAGAATTCGCATAATAATGTGGCCGCAATTTGCCTCTTACGTCTCTCTTTAAAGCTTCTAGGGTTAAATGTTACGTTGATTAGCCTAATGTTAGTTTTTTCATAGGGCGGCTTATATACGGTGTTAGCGTTATATATCAACTAATAACCCTTTAAGTATCCCACTATCTTTTGATTTTAGCCAATAAAAAGCTATTTTAATTGCATTATAAGCGAAAAAAAATGTGTTAAACTGCCGTTATGAAAGAAATTAATAGCAAAAAAGCCAATCACGTGCATAAAAACAAAGCAAGCTCTCAACATCGCTCAGTTGATAAAAAGCATCAACATCAAAAAGTAACTGCTGAAAATAGCACTCAAGTTAAGAGTACTGTTGAAGCCGAAAGACCTAAAGTACGCTACATCACCATAGATAGTGAAGATGCGGGACAACGTATTGATAACTTCTTATTAAGAACACTCAAAGGCGTGCCCAAAAGTCACCTTTATCGTTTAATGCGTAAGGGCGAGATTAGGATAAATAAAAAACGCATCAAGCCTCTTTACAAATTAGTACTTAATGATGAAGTACGCATTGCCCCTATTAGAGTTTCTGAACAAAAAGATGCGGTCTCTACTGGATTAACTATTGTTGCCAATTTAGAGAAGCAAATATTGTTTGAAGATGACAGATTAATTGTTATCAATAAACCTTCAGGTATGGCCGTACATGGCGGCAGTGGTTTGAGTTTTGGTTTAATCGAAGCATTACGTGCATTAAGACCTGATGCGCGCATGTTAGAGTTAGTACATAGGTTAGATAGAGATACGTCTGGCTGCTTAGTTGTTGCCAAAAAACGTTCGGCCTTACGGCATTTACATGAACAGTTACGTAATAAAGATGTACAAAAATTCTATCATGCTTTGGTGAAAGGGCATTGGCCAACCAAGTTAACCCGAGTGACTGCCGCATTAAAGAAAAATGACTTAAAGTCCGGTGAACGTGTTGTTGTCGTTGATAATCAAGCGGGTAAAGAGTGTGAAACACGTTTTAGGGTGTTAGAGCGTTATCGAGGTGCTACCTTAATTAGGGCTTTTCCTGTCACAGGCAGAACCCATCAAATACGTGTTCATTGTCAAGTGAGTGGCCATTCCATTGCCATGGATGCCAAATATGGTCATGAAGGGTTTGATGAAGAGATGAAAAGTAAGGGCTTAAAACGTTTATTCTTACATGCTGCCAGTATAGAGTTTACTCATCCTAAAACCGAGCAACGCATGAAAATTGAAGCGCCGCTCGAGCCAAGTTTAGAAAGATTGTTAGCTAAATTGGTTAAAGAATAACGTATATGCCTGAGTATAAATTAATTATATTTGATTGGGATGGTACCTTGATGGACTCGATTGCGCGCATTGTTGTTTCAATGCAAGCGGCAGCACATCATTGTCAATTAGACATACCAACAGCAATACAAGTAAAAGACATTATAGGTTTAAGTTTACCTAAAGCTCTTGCTATTTTATTCCCCTTGGGCTCTCAAGGGCAACTGAAGGCTATGCTTGAGCAATATAAATACCAATATGTCGAAGGTGATAATCCCCCTACACCTTTATTTGATAATGCACGGTCACTGTTAACGGCTCTTAAGGATAATAATAAGTTGCTTGCCGTAGCAACAGGAAAAGGACGTCAAGGTCTACAGCGTGTTTTATCTGAAAGTGATACTGAGCACTTCTTTCATGCTTTACGCTGTGCCGATGAAATGCGCTCAAAGCCAGATCCGCAAATGATATTGAGTCTATTGGCCGAGTTAAATGTATTGCCTGAACACGCGGTTATGATTGGTGATACTCACTACGATATGCAAATGGCGCAAGCGGCAGGGGTTGACAGCATTGGTATAACGTTAGGTGTCCATGATAGAGCAACATTAAGTCGCTATCAGCCTAAAGCTATTGTTGACTCGCTAGCAGAGTTGCAACCGTTATTATTGCCAGTGTAAATAACCTCAACTCGTGCTAAGTAAAGTGACTCAACAAGCCATTACGCCATCTATGTGTGTTGCCATTACCAATGATAGCCAGTTATTGCCTGCACAATGACGCCTCCATAGTGCGAAAAACACCAAGGCAGTACATTGAAGAGTACTGCCTTGGTATTCCATTATATCAGCTGGTTTTATGCTGCTCCGCTAATACATCAATACCCTGTTGTTTCAATAAGGCAACTAGCTTAATCAAAGGTAAGCCTATTAAGGTGTTAGGATCATCACCTTCAAGCTTGCTAAATAAACATATCCCTAACCCCTCACTCTTAAAGCTGCCAGCGCAGTTATAAGGCTGCTCTGCATGCAGGTAGTTTTTAATGTCTGCTTGGCTTAATTGCTTAAAGTGCACGGTAAAAGGCTCGACTAAAGCAAGTGTGTTATCCTTTTCACTGTCATAAACGCATAAGCCAGTATAAAAAATAATAGTTTTGCCGCTAAATTTAGTTAATTGCCTAACCGCATTGTCGAAGTTATGGGGTTTACCTATAATCTCGCCCTCACATACGGCTACCTGATCCGAACCAATAATTAACGCCTTTGGGTAGTCTGCGCTAACCGCTTTTGCTTTTTCAATGGCCAGGCGTTTAACTAAAACTTGCGGTGATTCATCTTGTTGTGCACTCTCATCAATAGCAGGCTTTGCGCAGTGAAATGGTATTTGCAGCTTTGCTAAAATGGTTTTACGAAATGGAGAGGTTGAGCCGAGTACTAAGGT
The DNA here is from genome assembly GCF_001444365.1 of Colwellia sp. MT41. Taxonomy (NCBI): domain Bacteria; kingdom Pseudomonadati; phylum Pseudomonadota; class Gammaproteobacteria; order Alteromonadales; family Colwelliaceae; genus Colwellia; species Colwellia sp. MT41. The sequence goes on along the minus strand of NZ_CP013145.1, from coordinate 2,283,452 downwards.
TTTCATATTTAGCCTTTAAAATGGGAATAACGAGAAGAATAGCTATAGTTACGCAATTGTTTACTTAGAGCACAAATGTTGGCTAAATAAACAGTTTTTAGGCAATTATTGCTATTATTGGTTCTATCTTGAGCTTTTAAACAAAATAGTGCAATTTTCTTTTGACACTTGCCTATAGGGACTATATTATGCGCGCCTTATGCAGAATCTTAAACTTCCAATAACAATTAGCCCATCCCGTAGTGCACAGCGCAGACTTGTGTGTGAAGGTGAGTATAAATTGTCAGATATGACTCGACTACTTGCTGAATGCGAAAGCGGAAGCGAGGATGTCAAAGTTAGTGTTAAGTTTAATGTCGATGAACGTGGTTTGACAGTAATGTCAGGTACGGCTTCGACATTAGTTGCATTAACTTGTCAGCGGTGTAACGAAAATTTTGACCATGCACTTAAAGTAGATTTTACTTTTAGTCCGGCCAAAGATGAGGAAGCCGCTGAAAAAATTCCGTCATATTATGACGTAATAGAATTAGATGAAAATGGTGAAGTAAACTTACGCGAATTAATAGAAGAAGAGTTTATGCTCATTATTCCATTAATTCCACGGCATAACATTCAAGACTGTGCAGCTGATGCTGATTCAGTTTGGGGTGAATTGCCAGAAGAGCTTGAGAAGCCAAATCCATTTGATGTATTAAAACAATTCAAGTAGTTAATAAGCATAAAGCCCTTTAACTAATAACCGATTTAGGAGAAACTCATGGCAGTTCAAAAAAGCAAAAAGTCTCGTTCAAGACGTGGCATGCGCCGTTCACATGATGCAGTTACACCAGAAAACTTATCAGTAGATCCAGTATCAGGTGAAACGCATCGTCGTCACCATATCACTGATGATGGCTTTTACAAAGGCGTTAAAGTAATCGCTGTTTAAGCGATTACTTCGTTATAGTAAATAGTTTAGGCTTTTCGCTTGAGCTTAAATACTAATCTAACCATAGCGTTAGATGTTATGGGGGGCGATCAAGGCCCCTTTATAACACTTTCTTCAGCAATCATGGCGATAAAAAATCAGCCTAACTTGCACCTCATACTTTGTGGTGATGAAATCATCATTACAGAAACGCTTGCCCGTCTTAATATTTCTAAAGAAAAATTTGCCAATCATAAACAATTAAGTCTTTTTGCCACGTCACAAGTCGTCACCATGACCGATAAACCCATTGTGGCGTTACGTAGCAAAAAAGACTCATCCATGCGTAAATCTCTCGACCTAGTTAATGAAGGGCGTGCACAAGCTTGTGTCAGTGCGGGAAATACCGGTGCACTCTTTTCTATGGCACACTTTGTATTGAAGACCTTACCTGGGGTCGATCGTCCAGCACTTATTTCATCTTTACCGACTCACGATGACGATAAACATGTCTTTATGCTTGATTTAGGTGCCAATGTCTTTTGTGATTCACATGTATTATACCAGTTTGGTGTTATGGGCTCCGTCATGGCAGAACAAGTCGATGGCATTAGTAAGCCGCGCATTGCCTTGCTTAATATGGGTGAAGAAGCCATTAAGGGTAGCGACCATATAAAACTTGCCGCTCTTGAATTAAGTAAAGATGAAGATATTAACTACATCGGTTTTATTGAAGGCTGTGATATTTTTTCCAATAAAGCGGATGTCATTGTCTGTGATGGCTTTGTTGGTAATGTTGCACTAAAAACGTGTGAAGGTGTCGCTCGGTTAGTCTATGAGAAATCAAAAGCGGCTTTTAATGCTAGCTTAGTGGCTAAGGTGTTTGGTTCTTTGTTAAAGCCTAGCTTTAAAAAACTCTTTAAAACCATGAACCCCGACCAGTACAATGGCGCAAGTTTGATAGGATTACGCGGGATTGTGGTAAAGAGTCATGGTAATGCCAATATCGAGGCTTTTTATGCCGCAATTATGGAAGCCGTTAAAGAAGTTGAAAGGCAAGTACCTGAAAAAATCAAAAACTCCTTAGAGCAGGGTTTATCTGCTCGATAATGATTCAGCGTCACTTTTAGAAAAATTGACAACTTCAGCTTCAATAATAAATAATCTTCTTCATTAAATAGCACTTAAATAGCACTTAAATAGAGTATCAATATGCACAATAAATTAGCCTTCATATTTCCAGGGCAGGGTTCTCAAACTGTCGCCATGCTCAGTGACTTTTCAGAAAACACTATAGTACAAGCAACCTTTGCCGAAGCCTCTACCGCATTGGGTTATGACTTATGGCAATTAGTTGCTCAAGGTCCAGTAGAAAAACTAAATCAGACCAATTTTACCCAGCCAGCATTGTTAACCGCCAGTGTCGCCCTATGGCGAGTTTGGCAAGCAGAGTCTGAGGTGATTCCTGAGGTCATGGCCGGCCACAGTTTAGGTGAATATTCAGCCTTGGTTTGTGCGGGTGTTTTTACCTTAAGTGCCGCGGTAGTACTGGTGGAAAAACGTGGTGAATTCATGCAAGCCTGTGTACCCGCCGGTGTTGGCGCCATGGCTGCGGTCATTGGTTTAGGCGATGAAGAAACGATTAAGGCCTGTGCAGCGGCAAAGCAAACGCAAGTCGTTGCCGCGGTGAATTTTAATTCCCCTGGACAAGTGGTGATTGCTGGCCATAAAGAAGCCGTTGAGCGTGCCACCGAGCTATGTAAAGCGGCAGGTGCTAAACGGGTTTTACCGCTACCGGTAAGCGTGCCATCACACTGTGCGTTAATGAGTGATGCCGCGACTAAGTTGGCTATTGAACTAGATAAAATCAGCTTTAACGTGCCACTCATTAATGTGGTTAATAATGTTGATGTTGCTAAAGAAACAAGTAGTAAAGCAATCAAAGCCGCTTTAGTTAAGCAATTATACTCCCCCGTTCGTTGGCGCGAAACTATTTGTCTGCTAACAAATGAGGGCATTGATAAAATGGTTGAAGTGGGTCCTGGTAAAGTACTACAGGGCTTAAATAAGCGTATTAATAAATCAATAAAAAGTGTTAGTTTCAACACTATTGACACTTTACAACAAGCAAAAGAACTACTGAATAAGTGAATTTAAATAATAACTTAATGTTATAATTCAAACCATCACATCAAGTTAGTAAATGAATTAAAGTAAAGAACTCGTTATCTTATTCAGCAAGTTAACGTTATAAAATAAAAATAGTAGGTAAAATATGTTTTCATTAGAAGGTAAAGTTGCTTTAGTAACTGGCGCGAGCCGCGGTATTGGTAAAGCTATAGCAGTACAATTACAAGCACTTGGTGCAACGGTCATTGGTACTGCTACTTCAGACACTGGCGCAAATAACATTACTGAGTACTTAACTGCCAATAATGGTACTGGTATGGGTCTAGTGCTCAACGTGACCAGTGATGAATCGATCAGTGCAATGTATGCTGCGATTAAAGCAGCACATGGGGCAATTGATATTTTAGTCAATAATGCTGGCATTACCCGTGATAACTTGTTTATACGTATGAAAAATGACGAGTGGCAAGATGTTATCGATACAAACCTAACGTCGGTCTTTAAAGTAAGTAAAGCCGCTATTCGTCCAATGATGAAGAAACGCACGGGCCGTATTATTAATATAGGCTCGGTTGTGGGTACTATGGGTAATGCCGGTCAAGTCAACTATGCTGCGGCTAAAGCTGGCTTATTAGGTTTTACTAAAGCATTGGCACGTGAAGTGGCTTCACGTGGCATAACCGTCAATACTGTTTCACCAGGTTTTATTGATACGGATATGACAAAAACACTTACGGATGAGCAAAAAGAGGGCATTTTCTCTCAAGTACCGGCAAAGCGTTTAGGTAAGCCAGAAGAAATTGCTAGCACGGTAGCCTTCTTAGCATCTGATGCAGCCGCATATGTGACCGGTGAAACTATTCACGTCAATGGTGGTATGTATATGATCTAAGCCTTATTTATTAAGGCTTAGATAGTTTTAAATAATATTTTTCAATACTTCAACAGGTTAGACCAGATAAAAAAGTGAATTAGATGCTTGCATGGCAAGCTGTTGACGAATACACTACACGCAATTTGAAAAAATGCACTTTCAGTAAAGGAAATAAAATGAGTAATATCGAAGAACGCGTAAAAAAAATCACCGTTGAACAACTAGGTGTTAGTGAAGCAGAAGTTAAAATTGATTCATCATTTGTTGATGACTTAGGTGCTGATTCATTAGACACTGTAGAATTAGTTATGGCGTTAGAAGAAGAATTTGATACTGAAATTCCTGACGAAGAAGCTGAAAAAATCACTACAGTTCAAGCAGCAATCGATTACGTTACTGCTAACCAGTAATTGTTAATAAGTTCGATATAATCGAGCTTAGTAAAATATTAAAAGCGGTATACTTAATTGTAAGTGACCGCTTTTTTTTATGTCTAAGATGACGGTATTAGCCAATTTAAGTGTTCATTTGGCTAATACAATTAATTTTTCGGAGGCCGCTCTGTTATGAGACGTATAGTAGTTACAGGCATTGGCATGCTTAGCCCATTAGCCAACACAGCAGAAGAAACATGGAAAAACTTACTACTTGGCAAAAGTGGTATAGGTAATATTGATTATTTTGATACCACAGATTATCCAACTAAGTTTGCTGGTTTAATAAAAGATTTTGATGCGCAAAATTATATGGAGCGCAAAGAAGCCAAAAAAATGGATCTATTCATTCAATATGGTGTTGCTGCGGGTGTGCAAGCTTTTAAAGATTCTGGCCTAGAAGTTACCGAGCAAAATGCTCCTCGTATTGGTGTTGCTGTTGGCTCTGGTATTGGTGGTTTAGGTTTAATTGAACAAAACCATAATAAGCTATTAAAAGCCCAAGGTAATCCCCGTAAGTTATCGCCCTTTTTTGTACCTTCAACCATCATTAATATGATTGCCGGTCACATATCTATTATGTTTGGCTTGCAAGGCCCTAATATTGCTATTACCACAGCCTGTACTAGTGGTGTGCATAATATCGGTCATGCGGCTCGTATGATTGCCTATGGTGATGCCGATGTTATGGTGGCCGGTGGTGCTGAAAAAGCGTCTACGTCTCTAGGTATGGGCGGTTTTGGTGCTGCACGTGCTTTATCTCGTCGCAATGACGACCCTGAGGCTGCATCGCGTCCTTGGGATAAAGACAGAGATGGTTTTGTGCTTGGTGATGGTGCTGGTATTATCGTTATTGAAGAATATGAACATGCCAAAGCGCGTGGCGCAAAAATTTATGCTGAGCTGGTCGGTTTTGGCATGAGTGGTGATGCTTATCATATGACTTCACCGCCTGAAAGTGGTGAGGGTGCCGCGCGTGCTATGCAAAATGCGATTAATGATGCAAAAATTGATATCAGTAAAATTGGCTATATCAATGCCCATGGTACTTCGACACCCACGGGTGATATTGCCGAAACCAATGCCGTTAAAAAAGTCTTTGGTAACAGTGCGCACAAGGTCATGATGGGCTCTACTAAATCAATGACTGGGCATTTATTAGGTGCTGCTGGCGCTGTTGAAGCTATTTTTAGTATTCAAGCACTGATGAATAATCAAGTGCCACCAACGATAAACTTAGATAACCCAGGCGAAGGTTGTGATTTAGATTATATTGCCGGTGCTGCACGTGATGTTAAACTGGAATATGTGCTTTGTAACTCTTTTGGCTTTGGCGGTACTAACGGCTCTTTGATCTTTAAGAAAATTTAGCTAAGCGAGTCAAACTAAGTTAAATTACTTGAAAAAGAATGAGTAAGCCTGAATACTAGCCCCCTACTTAGGGGGAAGTCTTCAGGCTTTTTTATGTCAATAATTAATATTATTAAGATAAAATATGAAATATTGCTCGGTAAATGGTCAACAACAAACAGAAATAGCGGTAACAGAACGCGGATTAGCCTACGGTGATGGGATATTCACCACGGCAAAAATTGTCAATGGCGAAATAGTATTACTGAACAAGCATATAGAGCGATTAACCCTAGGTTGTCAGCAATTAAAGTTGCAAGTTCCATTCATGGCGAAGTTAACGGCACAATTGCAATCGCTTGCCAGGGCTTATCCGCTGGCGGTATTAAAAGTGATAATTACTGCCGGTAGTGGTGGCAGAGGGTATTCAAGAATAGGGCTAAACGATAATGCCAGCAATGTTATTATCATGATCTCTGATTTTCCTAGCCATTATACCGCGTTAGCCCAGCAAGGAATTAACTTAGGCGATAGTAAGCAACAGATCTCTATTAGCCCAATGCTTGCCGGATTAAAGCACCTTAATAGACTCGAGCAAGTGTTATTTAGGGCTGAGCTTGATGAACGTATTGAAGATGATCTTATTGTGACTAATTACCTTGGTGAGGTGATTGAGGTAACCAGTTCAAATTTATTCTATTGGTTAGATGGGCACTTATGCACGCCAGATTTAACAACATCCGGTGTTGATGGTATTATTAGACAGGCCATTTTGGCTAAATATCCGCAGATCAAAGTCTGCCATACTAAGTTAGTCGAGCTTAAACAAGCACCAGCAATGTTTATCTGTAATTCTTTAATGGGCATAGTGCCGGTAAAAACGTACAATAATAACCTACTGACTATGGATGCGGTATTACAGCTGCAAAACGAAATGAAAGACTTTATCTGACGCTTTTTTAGTGGTTAGATAATTTATTACCTGTTAAGGAAAAATGTGTGCTTAGAAATCTTATTATTTTTATGCTATTAATATTGTTGGCTACTGCGGGAACCTTGCTCTACCAATTTGATAAGGCATTATCTACGCCACTAGCGGTTGAAAACGATAGCTTTTTAAAAGTAAAGCCCGGTAGCTCAATCAGCTCTTTTGCTAAGCAGTTAGAGCAGCAACAATGGTTAACTAACCGTTTTTGGCTGAGAACTTATGGCCGATTATTTCCGCACAAAGCTAATATTAAGGCCGGCACCTACCTGGTCACTAAAGGTACTACTTTAGCGCAATTATTAGTCCAGTTGGTTAAGGGTAAAGAACACCAATTCACGGTGACTTTTATTGAAGGCACTCGTTTTCAAGATGCGGTAATTATTCTGGCAGAGCACCCTTATATTAAAAAAAGCATTCAAGGTGATACGCTCAGTGAAATAGCGGTAAAAGTTGGCATCGATTCAGCAAACCCCGAAGGTTGGTTATTTCCCGATACCTACGCCTTTACTGCCGATACCTTAGATATCATGTTATTGAAACGTGCTTATGCCAATATGCAGACACAGCTAAATCTTCTCTGGAAAAATAGAGCAGAAAATCTGCCTTATAGCACACCTTATCAAGCGTTGATTATGGCTTCCATCATTGAAAAGGAAACCAGCTATGTTGCCGAGCAAGCTGTTATATCCTCTGTTTTTGTTAATCGATTACGCAAAAAAATGCGTTTACAAACCGACCCTACGGTGATTTATGGCTTAGGGGAACGTTATAAAGGTGATATTACGCGAGCCCATTTACGAGAAAAAACGCTGTATAATACCTATCGGATTCATGGTTTACCACCAACACCTATTGCAATGACTGGTTTGTCAGCTTTAAAAGCGACACTAAACCCAGCGACTAGTGATTACCTATACTTTGTTAGTGATGCTAACGGCAAACATGTTTTTAGTAAAACCTTGGCTGAGCATAATCGCGCTTATAGGGATTACCGGAAAAAACAAAGAAAAAAACAGCAGAGCAAAAGTAATAATATTGTTAACTAGTCATTACCCCATAATTTAATATAAAAAATAACTGACCCAAGGTAAAGCTCAAGTATGTCTACAGGAAAATTTATTGTCATTGAAGGCATGGAAGGCGCAGGTAAATCCTCGGCGATTGCTGTTATTGAAAGTATCCTAAATAAACAGGGTATAGCGTATATTAATACCAGAGAGCCAGGTGGCACACCTTTAGCTGAAGCCCTGCGTGACATGGTGAAATCGGTAGAGCATCAAGAAAAGCTCACCGTTGAAACAGAGCTGTTACTTATGTATGCCAGTCGTAGTCAATTACTTGCCAACAAAATACTGCCTGCTTTAGCTGCAGGAAAGTGGGTAATAGGTGATAGGCATGACTTGAGTTCACGTGCATACCAAGGTGGTGGTCGAGGTTTTGAGCAAAGCATCATGGATACCATTAGTGATATAACGTTAAAAGGCTTTCGCCCTGATATCACCCTCTATTTAGATATAGACCCACATATTGGTTTATCTCGTGCTAAAGCTCGGGGGAATTTAGACCGTATTGAATTAGAGCAAATGGATTTCTTTATCCGAGTTCATAATAAGTATCGAGAGCTAGCCGCACAAGATAAAGCAATTATTACCATTGATGCGGCGCAAACCATGGTGCAAGTGCATCAGGATATAGAAAAAGTGGTTATTGAGTTTATCGCTGCAACAGACTTGGATTAGAGCGCGAATATGTTAGCAATTTGCCGGGAAAAGCAAAGACAATTAAGTCAACAATATCAACAACAAACCTTGGCTCATGCCATACTATTACAAGGTATAACCGGTTCGGGCACAGAGGCATTGGCACAGTGGCTCATTGAGCTGCTAATTTGCCAAGCGCCACTATCAAGCAATGATGCAGTGACTGGCGAGGTTATCAACCTAGCCTGTGGGCAATGTAAAGCTTGTTTACTGCGAAAAAGTAAAAGCTATCCTGATCACTTATTATTAACCAGTGAAAATAAAACCTTAGGGGTTGATGATATTCGCCGCGGTAATGCTTTCCTAGAAAAAACAGCTCACCTTGGTGTGGTGAAAACCATCTTAATTCCTCAAGCTCAAATAATGACGGTTGCTGCGAGCAATGCTTTATTAAAAACCTTAGAGGAGCCAAGTGCTAACAGTTATATTGTCTTAATCACCGATGATCTGGATAGTTTATTACCGACCATAATTAGTCGATGCGCAATATATACTATTAGGCCTATGGTAGGGGAAGCCTTGCTGGCACAACTCAAAACATCGCTGCATGAAAACACGCAAGTTAGTAATGACTCAGCCATGAACAGCGGCATAAATGCTAATGCTTTTGTTAATTTATCCCAACTAGCAGAATTAACTGACGAGGATGTTTTTCAAGCGTTTCAACACTTTAATCAATGCTTTCTAGCTTACTTAAATCATGGAAAAAGTGAAAGTGACTTACTTAATCAGCTGGTTGATAATATTCACGCTTTACGTTGGTTAGAAAAGATAACCTGCAATCTAGTAAGACAATATTATCTTGTTAAAGACCCTGAGCAGACTAATCTTGTGGTTAATAAAGAAATTTCAATACAGATGCTTAATCAAATATATCAAGCTATCATCAGTAGTAATAAACTGATAAAGTCTTTTACACAAGCTAATCGACAATACGTTGGTGCACAGCTACTTATGACGATAAATGATATCGTTAGACCATCGACATAGGAGACCAACTTGGTTCCACTAAACATAGAGTTTCATTCAGAGCGTGATCTATATCTTGCCTTTATGCCTTTTCTTAAAGAAGGTGGGGTTTTTGTTCGTACACCACGCCAATATGAGCTAGGTGATGAAGTTGAGTTACACATATTGCTGCCCGATGCGTTAGAAGAGTCGGTCGTTCATGGTGAAGTTTGCTGGTTGACCCCCATTGGCGCGCAAAACGGTACCCCCCCTGGTGTAGGTATTACTTTTGTTAAAGATCCAGAAAAAATACGCCATCAAATTGAGCAAATCATTGCTCGACACTTAAATTCTTCCGAGCCTACGCTAACTATGTAGCTTGGTTTTCTTGTCACAAAATGAAGTAGTGACAAAAATTATAACCGCTTAACACTTTTAAAGCACAGGAGTTCCTCGTTGTTTATAGATTCCCATTGTCATTTAGATCGCCTTAACTTATCCCTTTATGATGATAATCTGGATAATGTTATCCAGGCGGCCAAAGCGGCTAAAGTAGATAAAATACTTTGTGTCAGCGTAACGTTAGCTGATTTCCCTGAAATGGCAGCAAAAACGGCTCATTATGATAACGTCTTACTTACCTGTGGTGCTCACCCTTTAAATCAAGAAGATGAAATTAGTCCTGAGCAGCTATTAGCCTTAAGTAAAAATGAGCGAGTTATCGCCATTGGTGAAACTGGCTTGGATTATCACTACGCACCAGAGACTAAAGCGCTGCAGCTTGATTCCTTTAAAAAACATATTCACGTTGCCAAGCAATTAAATAAGCCACTTATTATTCATACCCGAGCCGCACAAGAAGATACTTTAGCGTTATTACGCAGTGAAGGAGCAGAGCAGGTCGGTGGTATTCTACATTGCTTTACGGAAAGCTGGGATATGGCTGAACAAGCAATAGCATTAGGTTTTTATATTTCGTTTTCAGGCATAGTGACCTTTAAAAATGCCAGCGCATTAAGAGAAGTTGCCGCCTTAGTACCCGATGATAAATTCTTAATTGAAACAGATGCGCCATATCTTGCCCCGGTACCTTATCGAGGTAAAGAAAACCAACCAGCCTTTGTGGTCGAAGTCGCTAAACATTTAGCCAGTATTCGAGGTCAGTCGGTTGAAAAAATAGCCCAGCTTTCTAGTGATAATTTTAATCGCCTCTTTAAACTTTAATGGTATTTTAGCACCTTGAATCAATTGATAGCTTGCTAAAATTTAGATAAAAAAAGGCCCAAACATATAGTTTGGGCTCAAGGATTGGCTCAAGGGGTTTGAGCCGTGCGCTAATTAACCATAACCTGATAACCAAGATAAAAACAAAAACAAAAACAAAAATAAACTAGGTGGTGTAATCATATTTACTAACCTCTTAGCAGGAAAATCTTACTTCATGCTAAGCTTGTGTAACTAAGTGTAGTGGATGTTTTTTAAATAGCGAATGTTTCTGTATGTATTTATTTTATCAAACTAAAACAATGTCTTACATTGATGTTGTGCTTTTTTAATTGATTTTTAATAGCGGATATTAACCGTGGTAATAGCGTTTTATCACAGCTTTTACCGCGGATAAAACCCTTGCGTTCTTAGCCTCTTAGGACGGCTATTTTAGCAGAGATTTATCGTTACTAACTGATGATAATCGCAGCCAGCGGTTATCATCAGTTAGTTGTTATCACCTTGCTTTTAGGTAATAAAGCTAAACTTTCCTCAGCAAAACCGACCCCAGCATCGGTATAAAAGTTAAACACTTTATCAATACCAAATTCTTCCAGTTGTAAACGTTCATCATCATAGCGGGCAACAGCCGCAATTTTCCCTTGATAATTTGCTGCCTTTAACTGGGCAGTAATACTGATGGCATCTTGTACCGAGGGTAGCGCCAGCAAGACTAATTGAAGTCGTGAAAGATCAATACTTTCCCAAAAATGAATATCCTCAGCATCACCATAATAAGCTTCGACCCCTTTGTTTGTTAACCAGGTTATTTTTTCTTTATCAGCATCTAAGCCCCATGCAGAGCTAGTACTATGGCTATTAATGGCTTGATAAGCGCCGATGCCAACACGGCCCATGCCGATGATAACTATAGGGCGCTGACAGGGTTGACAAAAAATGTCCTCTTCGAGTTTAACTTGGCGCTCAAATTTTGATAAAAAACCTCTATATTTAGCAAAGAGTGTGTGGGCAAAGCGATAAATGATATTGGTTAAAATAAAGGAGATAGATACACTTAATGCTAGGATCACTAGCCAATCATTACTAAGCCAACCAGCGGTCACGCTTAATGCGCCAACAATTAAGCCAAACTCACTATAGTTACTTAAAGCTAGGGCACTAAGGAAGGCACTACGGCAACGCATTTTTAATAGGCTGAAAATGCCATAAAACAGCACAAACTTAATCGGGATCAACAGCACTAATAAACTCGCTAAACCTAGCATCTCTAGTGTCGGCACCGCAGTAAAGCCAATCGATAAAAAGAAGCCTATTAAAAAGATATCTTTAAAACTCATTAAGGCTTTATTAATTTCAGTCGCTTTAACATGGGAGGCTAAGAACATGCCGACCAGTAGTGCGCCTAAGTCACCTTTAATGTTAACTAGCTCAAATAATTCATAGCTACCTAGCGCGAGAAAAAAGCCCATTAAAGGCATTAATTCACCATGGCCAACATGGCTAATAATCCTATTAATAATAGGTTTTATTAGAAATAAACCCAGTAGAGCAAAAGCCCAAAGCGATGGCATTTTACCGGTAGCGACAACTAAAAAGACAACGGCGACAATATCTTGAATAACCAGTATACTGACCGCTAATTTACCGTGGCGAGTACGCATTTCACCATTTTCTTCTAATAATTTTATCACGCAAACTGTGCTGCTAAAACTTAAGGCAAAAGCAATTAACGCCGCAGTCATTAAGTCTAAGTCACTGAAGTAACTCACCGACATGAGCGCGAGTATCTTGACAAAGGTTATGGTAACAACCATCCAAACTAAGGTGTGTAAAGAGCAACCCAACCAAACTTCGGTTTTGAATAGGTTGGTCACGTTCAGCTTTAAACCTATGGTAAAGAGCATGATGGTGATACCTAAATCACTTAATATACTTAAGCTTTCATCGGCTTGATAACCAGCGATATTTAAGATGAAACCAGCAGCAAGGTAACCTATTGAGGGGGGAAGTGAGGTGGTTTTTGCTGCCAAGCCGCAGATAAATGCGAAAAGTATCCAGATAAAGTCCATAGCATTACTCTAATTTAAGTTGGTTTACTGAGCGGAAAAGGTTATAGATTGTTTTGCACATTATGCAGGTAATAGGTTGACATCTATACAGCAAGCAGCAGTGACTTTTATTAGAACATACCTTCGCAACAGCCACTGTCTTGAAGAGAAGTTTACCTTAAAAACAACCCCTTATACCAATCTAATTAAGGAATTAGCAATTTTTGATGAGTATTGATTATTGTTAACGGGCAGATGATGGGCTGGGTCTGGCATTGGCATGGAGAATAAAGAGGTTATTGGCTATTAAAACCATTTAAAAAGCACCTTAGTCACGTTGAGTGTTAGAAAATCTGCTTGTTTTATAACATCTTTGTTGATTATCGTTTAACTTAGTCTGCTAGCCACTTATTAATCTCACTATACATAAAATCACGGATAATTGGTTGAGCTTTGGCGTTAGGGTGTAAATTATCATTTAGCATTAACGAAGCATCAACAGCAACAGCTGTCATAAAATAGGGCATAAGGTAAGCACCTGTTTGTTTAGCTACTTTACGATAACTGTCAGTAAACATTTTACCGTATCTTGGGCCTAAGTTTGGCGGGATATGAATCTCCATTAAGGCAACTTTTGCACCATGTTGTTGACTTATCGTGACGAGTTGGCTTAAATGCTTCTGCAGTAATTTCACTGGAAAACCTCTAATGCCATCATTGCCACCAAGCTCAATCAATACATGACTAGGTTGATGAGCTTTAAGCCAAGCATCAATTTTCAATAAGGCGTTATCGGTAGTTTGCCCACTTATGGCGGTATTAATGACGGTGATGGGCTGGTTTTTTTCTAGGTATTTATTTTGTAACAAATGAACCCATGCTTGTGCTTGCTCAAGCCCATAGCCAGCGCTTAAGCTGTCACCAATAAGTAAAATTTTGTCGTTTGCTTGGCTAGTAAATGCCAGGTTTGTCAACATTAAGATAATAATAGATTTTAGGAAATAGCGTGTCATGTCAGTACTTTCTCAGTTAAATGTTATTCAAGTGTCAGGCCTTACTAAGCGTGTTAACACACTTGAAGGCAGCCTCACTATCCTTAGCGATATAAACTTTTCTGTCAAGTCAGGGGAGTCAGTTGCTATTGTTGGCGCTTCCGGCTCGGGTAAATCTACCTTGCTTAGTTTATTGGCTGGACTAGATGTTGCTAGTCAAGGTGAAATTCATCTCGATGGTGAAGCCTTAAGTACCCTCGATGAAGAGGCACGTGCTCGGTTAAGAGCAGATAAAATTGGTTTTGTCTTTCAATCCTTTATGTTGGTGCAAAGTTTAACCGCTCTGGAAAATGTCATGTTACCCGCGGAGCTTGCCGGTGATCATGATGCTAAAGCACAGGCGGTTGAACTGCTGGACAAGGTTGGACTTTCACATCGGTTTGCCCACTATCCTTCACAATTGTCTGGTGGAGAGCAGCAAAGAGTTGCCATTGCCCGAGCCTTTATTGGCTCCCCTAAAATACTGTTTGCCGATGAGCCGTCAGCGAATCTAGACCGTAAAAATGGTCAGCTGATCGAAAACCTACTCTTTGATTTAAATAAGCAGAACGGTACTACGTTAGTACTAGTCACTCACGATGAACAATTAGCAAAAAAGTGCCAGCGTATTATACATATTGAAGGTGGCCAACTGGAAAAAATCAGTGAAGGGGGAGCTGCCAATGTGGGTTAAACTGGCTTTTAAGTTATTCTCTCGGGAACTGCGCCGTGGTGAACTAACTATTATCTTTGCAGCAATTGCTCTGGCAGTACTTACTGTCTTTAGTTTATCGGCAATTACCGAGCGAATTTCTTTAAACTTAGCACAGAAAAGTAGTGATTTTATTGCCAGCGATCGCCGCTTATCAAGCAATCATGCCTTTGAGCCACAGCTACTAACGCAAGCGAATAAATTTGGACTGGCAACGGCAGAGATGCTGTATTTTGATTCTATGTTGTTTGCCAATGATGAATTGGTTTTAAGCTCAGTAAAAGCAATAACTGGCTCTTACCCTCTGCGAGGGAAAATCACCATTAAAGACCACCTTACTAGCCCAGCTTATGACGTTGATACTGGGCCCAAGGCTGGATCAATTTGGCTTAGTGAAGGCTTGTTTTATACCCTTAACGTCAATGTTGGCGATAAGATTGAGTTGGGTGCCGGACTTTTTAACGTCACCAAGGTGTTAGTAAAAGAACCCGATGCCCCGTTTTTCTCTTTATCGGGTAATAAACGTGTGCTGTTAAACTATGCCGACATTCCGACTACCCAAGCCGTGCAACCAGGTAGTCGGGTCTTTCACCGTTTACTGTTTGCTGGTAATGAACAACAGTTAAGTGAGTATTATGCTTGGCTTAAACCGCAACTCAAAAGTAACCAAACCTGGCAAGGGATTAAAGATAGACAATCACCGTTAGGCAATAATATAGTTCGTGCCGAGCGCTTTTTATTATTGGCCGGTTTATTTGGCATCATGCTGGCAGCCGTAGCGATGGCAGTTTCCGCTAAACGTTATTGTGAACGTCAATACGATCCCGTCGCTATGATGAAAACGCTAGGTGGCAGCCGTAAAGTTATCCGCAATATTTTCCTTTTACATCTAAGTTTAGTGACCGTTTTTTCCATTGTTGCCGGTTTAATGGTAGGTTTTGTCTTGCAAACTATAGGGGCAGATTATTTAGCAAGCTTTATGGGCACTGAGTTACCACAAGCGGGCTTTCGCCCTTGGTTATTATCAGCTTTTATTGGCCTTGTTTGCGCATTGATGTTTTCACTAAAACCTTTGTTAGATTTATTTGATATTCCACCACTGAGAGTATTGCGCCGTAATTTAGGAGACACCTTAGCCATCAGTCGAATTCATATTGCTCTTTCAATGATGACTATTTTTGTGTTGATGTGGATATTTAGTGGTGAGATCCTGACTACTTTAATTTTATTTGCTTCGACTTTATTAATCATTGCGATTTTATTTGCCATCTCACGGTTATTATTTGCTGCTGGTCGCCGGCTAGGACTTAGACCAGGGTCTAGTTGGTCTTTAGCGCTAGCGACGTTACAAAAAAGAGCCAATGCCAATGCCATTCAGCTGATCAGTTTCGCTTTAGCTATTAAGCTGATGCTATTTTTAGTTATCTTAAAAAATGACATCATTACCGACTGGCAAATGCAAGTTCCTGCCGATGCACCTAATATGTTCATCATCAATATAGCCGAAGAACAAGTTACGCCTATTAAGCAATTCTTTCGCGATAATAACATCGCCCATGAAGATTTCTATCCGGTATTTAGTGGTAGAGTTGATGCGGTAAATGGTGAAAAATTTGCCCGTCGAGTGTCAAAACAAGAAGGGGAAGAAAAAGATAAAAATGCCAAGAAAGGGGTCAGTAGAGAGCCCAATTTAACTTGGTTAACGTCCTTACCTGAAGGCAATGTAATAACCGAAGGGCAATGGTTCACTTATGGAGTTACTGGCGGTAATGATATTGAAGTATCCGTCTTTGATGGTTGGCAAGACGTTCTAGGGCTAGAACTTGGTGATACGATTACACTGTTGGTTAATGAACAGGTGATAAACGCCAAAGTCACTAGTTTTAGGAAAGTTGATTGGGGTACACTTAAACCCAATTTTGTTATGATCTTAAGCCCCAATATGGCCGGTAAAGTCCCGGTAACTTACTTTAGTGCCGCTAAATTGCATGACAGTGATACCAAAGCGATTAGCCAGCTGTTACAGCGCTACCCAACGATAAGTATGATTGATATTAAGTCTCAAATTGAACAGGCACAAGCAATTATCGCCCAAGTGTCTTTAGCGATAGGCTTTGTTTTATCGATAGTGTTAGTCAGTGGCGCTTTAGTGCTTGTTTCTCAGGTGCAAGCAAGCTTGGCAGAGCGCATGGAAGAAATGGTGATATTACGTACCCTAGGTGCTAAAGGCCGTTTAATTAAATTGGCGACACTTTATGAATTTATGCTGTTAGGTGGCATTGCCGGCCTAGTTGCCGCCATAGTGAGTGATATTGCTTTATTGGTCATTCAACAGCAACTCTTTAATGTCGCAGGGCGCCTTCACCCTTATATATGGCTGTTAGGACCGTTAAGTGGTGCACTATTTGTTTCGAGCATAGGTTACTTTATGGTAGCTCATACCATGAGGCAAAACACCCAAGGATTGTTAAGGAAGCTTGGTTAATTACCGATAACGGTCCCTGTTTATGATGGGGCCGCAAAGTCTAAATAAAGGGTAAAGGCTAGCGGGGAGTATTGCACCGTTGAGGCATAACGAATTGATTACTTAAGCTTAAACACAAGTAATCTAGTGTAGTTAGGGAATTTAAGGTATATTGAAACGATAAAAATATAAGGATTGATTTTCATGGTTTCACATTCAAATTCAAATCATAGCTCTATCGTCAAAGCTTTTGTTACGGTAGCGGCTATTTTTATCATTTTTGCCGGTATTAAAATTGCAGCGAATATATTAGTGCCGTTTTTACTTTCCGTATTTATCGCCATCATCTGTAATCCACTCATCAGCAAAGCCAGTGAATTCAAAATACCGAAAGCAATTTCAATTATTTTTGTTATCGCAGCTTTTGTTACCATGGCGGTGTTTTTAACGGGTTTAGTGGGCAGTTCGTTAAATGAACTTTCACAATACATTCCTCAATACCGGGTGCAACTTAAACAACAATTTGTCTGGTTAACGGATTTTTTTGCCAAACACGACATTCAACTTTCTACTGCTATCGTGACAGAGTATTTTGATCCCGCTGCTGCCATGGGCTTAGCCGCGGAAATGCTATCAAGTTTTGGCTCAGTGATGGCAAACTTGTTTCTGATCATCTTAACGGTGGTGTTTATGTTGTTTGAATCCTCTTCATTTCCTCATAAGTTACATTTAGCGTTAGATGATCCACAAATGCGTTTGAAACAAATTGAGCGCTTTATATCTTCAGTAAACCATTACATTGCCATTAAGACCTTGGTTAGTCTTGCCACTGGCTGTATTGTTTCGCTGATGTTATGGGGTTTTGGTTTAGATTTCTTTTTATTATGGGGCGTATTGGCTTTTTTACTTAATTATATTCCTAATATTGGCTCTATAATTGCCGCAGTACCACCAATGACTCTTGCCATTTTACAACTAGGTATTGGCGATGCTGGCGCCATAGGTGCAGGTTTTATTTTAATCAATATGGTGATGGGCAACATTATTGAGCCTAGATATCTAGGTAAAGGTTTAGGGTTATCGACTTTAGTGATTTTTTTATCACTGATATTTTGGGGCTGGTTACTTGGCACGGTTGGTATGTTATTAAGCGTGCCATTAACCATGATATTAAAGATCGGCTTAGAAAATTCGCCAGAAGGTCGTTGGTTAGCTGTGATGCTAAGTGATGGTAATGAGTTGGATGATAAAACTGAGCAAGCATTACTTAGCTAATGTAGGCTTAGGCTAGTTTAGTTGAATTAAGAGGCATTAATTCAACTAAAGTCGCTCGGTAAAAGTAAAACCTATGTCGTAGGATTGGTAGTTTTAATTTTACTTAGCGTGCTTATCCGGCTTTTACTTAATAGCACATAACAAGTTTTGTACGCAATATTGGCGCCTTTCTCTGGGGATATTGCTAGATATTGCCAGCGACAATCATTTTCTCTATAGGTAATAAAATTACTTTGTGAACGCTTAAACATTTTTAATGCAGAATAGCGGCCATTCACTAAGGCTTTTTCCTCTAAATTAAAGGTGTGCAAATTTACCCAGGTTTGTAATTCCCGATCCACAGAAGAAATAACGCCGTCTAAACACCGAGACATGGCCGCCGATGATAGTTGTTCTGCGGTTTGCTGTTGACACACGTTAATGCTTTTTACCGCATAAGCAGGGTTCATCATCAATAATGGGTATAACAATGATAAGGCTAAAAGTGTTTTCTTATAGATCATTTTTCGTTTATACACTCTAATAGTTACAAGGACAAAGTACGCAAAGACACTAAAAAACGGGTCGACTAGATAGCCATCTTTGCTGTTAAGTTTAGTTGAGTATTTTAGCTTTATTAGGCAGGTAATACCTTTTTGTAGGGTTTTACTGTGACTTTCTTATAAACACCTGCGCTGATATACGGGTCTTGATCTGCCCAAGTTTGTGCAGCAGTTAAACTATCAAATTCAGCAACGATTAAAGAACCGGTAAAACCGGCTTCACCGGGATCTTCACTATCAATGGCTGGGCATGGGCCGGCTATTAATAACTTTCCTTGCGTCTGTAAGGCTTTTAAACGCTCAATATGCTTATCGCGTACCGATAGGCGTAAACTAAGTGAGTTTTCAACATCTTCACTGTAAATAAGATAAAACATGACGGATATATTCCTTTAAATAATAGGGTGACTTAGTTCGTTATGACGAGGGCAACTTAATTTGATTTACTACTTTTTTCATCTTTAACTTTATCGTTATCATCTTCTTCAAGAGGTAAATACTTGTATAAAAATAAAATTGACGTGATAGAGAAAATAAACATTAAGCCAGTTAAACCAAAAACCTTAAAATTGACCCAAGTATCAAGGTCGAAATTAAAAGCTACGTAATAATTTAAGCCGGCACAAAATAGGAAGAACATGGCCCAAGCAAGGTTTAACCGAGTCCAAATTTTTTCAGGTAGCGCTAAGGACTCGCCTAAAAACTGTTTAATGATATTTCTTTTGAATAACAGATCACTCACTAATAACGCACCGGCAAAAAAAGCATTAATAATGGTAACTTTCCATTTGAGAAAAGCATCATTTTGTAAATAAATAGTAAGACCACCAAAAACCACCACCAAGCCAAAGATAATCCATTGCTTAGTGGGGATTTTTTCTTTCTTAAATTTATAATGCAGCATTTGTATACAAGCAGCGATAATCAAGCTACCCGTGGCCCAGTAAATACCGGCTACTGAATTAACAATGAAAAAAACAATAAGCGGGAAGTATTCAAGAAATAACTGCATATAAAACCAATATTAAATGAGCAAGTAAAGCGAAATTAATAATCGCCATGGTACGAATAAGACAATTTTAACGAATGCGAGTTTAATAGCCAAGCTTATATTTACATATTGCGAAACTATAAAAATTTCATTTCACTCGCATCATTGCAGCTTATCACTGAACGAGTGCTTTGACTGGTACTGCTATACCGGTTCTACTGCAACAGGCATGTGCAGGAATGTTATTCCCTTACAAATAGCAGTAACAACGAAGTGGTGTTGCTCGACATTTAATTACCGCCAATGGGCCATCTTGGTCAGCCAATATGGCGGATTTGAACTCAGCGCTCTGTTTAACTTATCGATAGTTAGGGCAATTAAATACCTTTTAGCTATTTTCCCCCTATAGTTTAGCTAGCTAATAATTCATAGCGCTAGTATTTGAGTAGCATATAAATAATGACAAGATTTGAAAACTTTAACCGCATAGGGGGCCGGTCTAGCCTGGTGGCTATTAACAAAGTCTTTTATGATAAAGTCTACCAGCACCCCTGGTTAAAACAGTACTTTCTTCATATTTCACAGCAGCATATTGAAGATCAGCAAGTTGATTTTATGCAAAAAGTGCTTGGTGGGGAAAATAACTATATTGGCAAAGCCCCACCCATAGCCCATCGCCATATTTTTATTCCAGACGAGTTATTTGATATTAGAAAACAACTGCTGCTGGACTCCTTTAGTGAGACTAATACCCACCCAGAATTGATGAACAAATGGCTTACTCTTGATGAATCATTTCGTCGTATTTTGGTGAAAAAATCAGCAGCTGAATGTATGCCTCGTTTTAACAGCGATGCTATTTTAAATTTTGATAAACCTAAATAACCGGCACTTATTCAATCAGCCCCTTTATTCGATGCTCTGCGTTAAAACGTCGATAAATAGCCCGCGATTGATAAACGTTTTACCTGAATAGCCATCACACCTTATGCAGAGTTCAGCTGGAATAGTTTTCGGGTGACCGACATCGCAACGAGGTAATATTTTATTGCTACGGGTAAGCCTAGCTATTCATTAGTTAAGCCTAAGGGTGAGTTATCTAGCTGTTAACTAATGAACCAGAAACATATCAACGGCGTAATCACATATTTCTTCAACATGGGCAACGTCGGTATAAATGCCATCGATAAGTAATTTAGCAATACCATGAACCGTGCCCCACAGCACTTGTGATGCACGTAAAGCATTGTCTTCACCGCGATGATTAAGCAGTTTAAGTTTTTGCCATGCGCGAGTCATGGTTACCTGATATTGAAAACAGGGGTAGGCGGCAGCGCGCAATTCTTGTGTGCTATTTTCTTGTTTCCAAATGGTACGACCAAACATCAATTCATAAAGATCTGGATTGCTCTTGGCAAAGTTTACATATTCATGGATAAAAAGTGAGAACTTTTCTTTAGTTGAACGACCTTCAGCATTAAAACTACGGTTATTCATGGCATGTAATTGCTTAAAACCAGCTTCAGCAATACCACAAAGCAGGGCGTTTTTATCTTTAAAGTGGTGATAGGGAGCTGTTCTGGATACCCCGACGCGGGCGGCCAATTTACGCAATGAAACTTCTTCAATGCCGCTTTCTTTGAGCATTTCTCCAGCAACGTGAAGTAAAGTCGTTCTTAGATCACCGTGGTGATACTTTGATTTTTCGGGAGTATTTTTCATAATAGCTAATTTAGCAAGCTATGGTTTAATAATCAATCTTGACACTGTCAAATTTAACCTGTATTTTGTTTTTAATCAAACTAGACAGTGTCTAAATTAAGTATCTACCTTGAATGGGTTACTTGATAAATACAAAGAGAGCGAGTTATGTCCCAAGTTAATATTACAGCCACAAAAAAAAACAGTTTTTCCAAATTATTAGCACCACTTGACCTTGGTTTTACCACCTTAAAAAACCGAATTTTAATGGGCTCAATGCATACCGGTCTTGAAGAGCATCCAGACGGCACTAGGCGTATGGCGGCATTTTATGGTGAACGTGCTAAAGGCGGTTGTGGTTTGATAGTTACCGGTGGCTATGGCCCAAGTAAACGTGGAGCGACGCACCCTAATACTCAAATAATGACCAGCGCAGAGGATATTGCTAAACATAGGGTTATTACCGATGAAGTACATAAATATGACAGTAAAATTTGTCTGCAAATACTTCATACTGGCCGGTACGCTTTTAATCATAAGTTGATTGCGCCCTCGGCTATTCAGGCACCTATCAATCCATTCACACCCGAAGCGGTCACTGTTGACATGATTGCAGAAGAGTTGCAAGCTTTTGTCGATTTAGCCGTTAAAGCACAGCAAGCAAATTATGACGGTGTTGAGGTAATGGGTTCAGAAGGCTATTTTATTAATCAATTTACCGCCTTAAGAACCAATCAACGTGATGATGAATGGGGCGGCTGTTATGATAACCGCATTAAATTTGGTGTTGAAGTGGTGCGCCGTATCCGCCAAGCGGTTGGTGAACATTTCATTATTATCTTCCGTCTGTCGATGATGGACTTGGTCGAGGGCGGCAGTAGTTTTGCCGAGGTGGTTAAGTTCGGTCAAGCCATTGAAAAAGCTGGGGCAACCATTATTAATACCGGCATTGGTTGGCATGAAGCGCGTATTCCGACTATTCAAACCAAGGTGCCTCGAGCCGCATTTACTTGGGTAACCGCTAAATATAGAGAACATTTTACCATTCCGGTGATCACCTCAAACAGAATTAATACCCCCGAAGTTGCCGAGCAAGTATTACAACGTGGCGATGCCGATATGATTTCAATGGCAAGACCATTTCTAGCCGATGCCGAATTTGTTAACAAAGCGGCAGCAGGGCGCAGTGATGAAATTAATACCTGCATTGGTTGTAATCAGGCCTGCCTTGATCACGTTTTTAATGGTGAAATGGCCAGTTGTTTAGTTAATCCACGGGCTTGTTTTGAAACTGAACTTAATATTGTGCCAGCAAAAATAAGCAAAAAAATTGCGGTGGTAGGTGCAGGGCCGGCAGGTTTATCTGCGGCAACGGCGGCGGCAGAAGCAGGGCATCAAGTGACTCTGTTTGATGGTGAAAGTGTTATTGGTGGCCAATTCAATATTGCTAAACAAGTACCAGGTAAGGAAGAATTTAGTGAAACCATTCGCTATTTTTCTCGTCAATTAGAATTAAAGGGCGTTACGGTAAAGTTAAATACTCGGGTCTCGGCCAATGAGTTAAACAACAGTGATTTTGACGAAATCATCATAGCCACGGGCATCAATCCACGGTTGCCGCCCATTGAAGGCATTGACCATGATAAAGTTTTAAATTATATCGATGTCATTAAGCACAAAAAAGCGGTCGGCAAAAAGGTGGCAGTTATCGGCGCTGGAGGTATTGGTTTTGATATCGCTGAATACTTGGTCCATTCTGGCACCCCAACCAGTCAAAATATTGCTGCCTACATGAAAGAATGGGGCGTTGATATGACGTTAACGGCTCGAGCGGGAATTGAAGGGGTCAAAGCTGTAGTTTCACCGCCGGCACGTGATGTTTATCTGTTACAACGTAAAGACACTAAAGTCGGAGCCGGTTTAGGTAAAACTACCGGTTGGATCCATCGAGCTGGGCTAAAAAACAAACAAGTAAAAATGCTGTCATCGTGTGTTTACCATAAAATTGACGATGCCGGTCTGCATCTGTCTATTGCTGGGGTAAGACAAGTATTAGCCGTTGATAATGTCATTATTTGTGCCGGGCAAGAGCCAGCAAGAGAGCTGATTGAAGGGCTAAACAAACCTTATCACTTGATTGGTGGCGCTGATGTTGCCGCGGAACTTGATGCTAAACGCGCGATTAAACAGGGTTTAGAAGTCGTTGCCATGCTTTAACATTGTTTATAATCTTAGCTAGCCAGAAGGAGAACGAGTATAAATAGAGCAGCATAAAGTAATTTCTTTACCACAATATTTTTGAAAATATGGTGCTGCTCAACATCAAACTGGTCATCAATTGTTAGTCCGTTGTTGCTCTACTCAAGGTAACAGAATATAATGCGGACCTTTCCGGGTACAGGCTTGTTGTACATTGGTTTTCTTGACATAAAGTGTCATGACTAATTCAGAATACACTTTTAAGTTATTGATTTTTAAGTTATTGATTTTTCAGTTGTTGGTGTGTTATTTGAGCAGACTTAGGGGCTGATAGCCCTGTTAGCGTGCAAATATTTATCGTACCGCAAAAGTGAATAAGCCGTTAGCTGAAAAGTTAGTGGCTCTTTTCATCAATAAATAAAGAAAATAATTACTGATAATGAAGTGATTATGCATTGTAAGTCATTAAGGATCTGCGTTTGACCATTTTGGACCTGAATAAATATTTAACTAAGAGCAACAATATTAACCCTATTGTTTTAGCCGTATTACTCGTAATCTCTGTAATATTACCCAGTCAATCTTTTGCTCAAGACTTTGCTCAAGACTTTACTCAAGACAAGAAGCACCAAGAGGCGAAACCAGCTATTGCTAAGGCACAGTCACAAACTGACAGTGACATTGAGTTTACTGCCGAGATCAGCGTTGAAAACCTGGATGAAATTTATCGAGAAATGGCGAGCAATACTCTGTGGGAAAATTCTACCCCAGCCGCTGACTTTTATGATTCTCCTTTTCAACTGTCTATTTTCTCCGATGCCAACGGTGAAGATAGTGACAGACTTTGGTCACAAACCAATTCAATTTTTACCTACGGTTTTGGTGTTATTGGTATAATTGCTTTATTACCAGAAGAAATTTCTAACTGGGATAAAGAAGAGGGTATTATTGGTAAATGGTCTGATAATGTCAAAGCTGGTCCGGTATGGGACAGAGACACTGGCATGTTAAACCTTATTGGTCACCCTTATTTTGGTGGTGTTTATTATCAAGTAGCGCGTAAATCAGGTTATCGTCAATGGGATGCCTTTTTGTATTCGGCTATTATGTCGACCTTCTACTGGGAATACGGCATTGAAGCCTTCGCGGAAACACCCTCGATTCAAGATTTAGTGATTACCCCAGTACTCGGTTGGGCATACGGTGAGTGGGCTTTTAATACTGAAATGGACATTAGAGAACAGGGCGGCACAGTCTTGGGCTCGAGTATGTTAGGTAGCACAGCATTATTTTTTTTAGACCCAGTAGATAGTATGAGTGTCGGTATTAATAATATATTTGGCAAAGAAATTATAAGAGCGGGTACGGGCTTTGTTAGTTTTAACGAAATCCCCTACGGATATACTGGCCAAACTGACAGGCAAATAAACTTTAATATATCCTTACAATTTGGTGATGGTGGCAGTTACACACCAAGCACAATGAAAAGGTCATCCTATAACAATGATCCTATTGATACCGGTATCATAGGCGTGAGTTATGGTGTCGGTAATGTAGTACTCGATGATTTATGGGACATTGCAGGCGGAACCACCACTGAATACAGTTTAGGTTTATATTTTACCCGTCAATTCTCCAGCAGAGTCACTTATTCAAAAGCTAAGTTGACTAATAACTTGAGCGCAGCAGAAGATAACTATGAAAATTACAGTGTAGATAGCCAGTTTTACTTCAATACTGACAGTGATTTCAGACCATACCTAACCGCGGGTTTTGGTGAAACCTTGTGGCGAAGGGATATCGACAGCAAAAGATTCCAAGTCAATGCAGGTGCGGGTCTACATTACAAACTTAATAATAACTTTGCTCTGCAATTAGATTGGCGCTTTTATCACAGTACCAATGCCAATACATCAGACCACAATACCAGCCTACGCTTAGTCTATTTATTAGGAAACGGTGAACGTTAAGCTAAAAGGCTTCAGCTTGTGGTACTTGTAGTCAATTTTCCCCTTGCTCAATAACCTAGTTAAAAAATATCAAGGTAAAGTGAACGTTGTTATGCGTTATACGCCATTACACCAAGGCTCTGCGCAGTATTCTTTATCGACCGCATCTGTTGGTATATTTTATCAACCTCATCAAAAAACATTTCTGCTTCGTCGCTTGGGTTTAGCCGACCTTTGACCCGTTTAAATAAGTAAAAATCGACTTGCATCTCAGCGTCAGATAATACTTTACTGACCTATGGCTGTCATCGTTACCCTTACCAAGCAAGCAGATACGTACTAAACGGAAAGAACGAGTCAATATCCTATACTAACAATATGAATTGATTAATTATTTATATTTATGGGTGAGTTGTTAGCCCAGCTAATGGCCTGATTTGATCACGAAACCATGCCTTTATGGAGTAGAAGTAATTGATATTCATGCCTATTAATAAAAAATAGCGAATGATTAACATAGCCATTGCAGTATTAGCCACATAATGTACGGATATGCTTTAAGGATACATCATGAAACCAGATGAAGAATACGTTCTTGCGACTTTAGCGTCTAAATTCGGGGGGAAATATATCGATGGTGAAGACCCGCCAGACGGTTATTTACTACTAAATAACCGCAGAATTGCCGTTGAAGTTACCAAACTGGTTGAGCACATCAATGAAAATGGCAAACGGCGCTCAAGGCTGGCAGATGATGTACCCATCTCGAATATCGTCGCACAGTTAAATGAAGAAATAGGCAAGCTAATTCCTAAGAACCGATGGATTCATCTTGTTATTCCTAGCCCAATTAAGCGTATCAATGACTTTAAAAAAGAGCTGACCGGCATAATTATCAATATGATCGCGATCAAGAAATACGATGCAGTGATAGACATTTTAGGTTATGTGGTATCAATCAATTTATATAAGTGTCAACACCCGCCAAAGATAAAAGTGGTGCCAGCAATAGCAACTAAATTTGCTTCGACAAACATTCAGGAAAACATTCTATTCCTGTTAGAAAACAGGATCAATATCAAGAATAAAAAATGCAATGCCAATGGCGATATAGATGAATATTGGCTGGCACTATTTAATACTTATTGCATGGCCGACATTGATTCATATCGGGCAGCCTATGACTCTCTAAAATTAGAGCATAATTTTAGTAAAATCTACTTAATTGATGGCTACCGACATGTTTATAAATTGTGCTGACGTTTGGTGCGGGAGTGTCGGCTCAACATCTAGTTGCTAACCCTGGGGGGGGGGCAGTTTAATTATTGATGATTGAATAAAGAGCGGCTTATGAATAAGCAATGCGATCACCTGTTGCGCTTTAATGGCTAGTGTTTCGCCAGGTGTAAAAAGTGCTCGGGTTAAAGCCAAATTTATTTGTCGATAATCCTCTAAAAAGTGTAAGAATAGTTAATTTCTCTTGTGTTTTCAATATTTTATGCTAGCCGAAATAATGCCGTTAAACCTTGAGGCATAGTTACAAAATGTTATATTAATACTATAATTATCAACTAGTTATATCATTTTTGTATTTTCGGATACTCTTTCTTGCATTCCGTTAAATCTGTCATATGCTTTAAGTCACAAAGCACAATAATAAAAATACGGATATTTTAATAAATGATCAAATTCCCCAATGACTTAACAATTGCTCAGGTTGACGAGTATCGAGCTCTAATCATTCCCTTAATTGATGACCAAGATGTAATAACCATTGATGACAGTGAATTAACACGAATCGATACTATCGGCGTGCAATTTATCCTTGCCGTTGTTACCTACATCACTGCCCAGGGTAAAGAAATTAAGTGGCAATCAAAATCCAGCGTTTTAAAGGAAAGTATTCAAAAACTTGGTATCAGTGATGCCATTTTATTGCAATACATCATGGATTGAGAACTTTTTCTTATTAAAAATATATCAATAGAATACAGCACTCCAATGCATTAAACGATGAGGAAACCAGTATGACTAAAGTGTTAGTTGTTGATGACTCAAACTCCATAAGGGACATGGTCAGTTTTACCTTAAAAAGTGCCGGATACGAAACGGTTGAGGCAAAAGATGGTCAAGAGGGTTTAAGTAAAGCGAAAAGCAGTAATTTCGACTTGGTGATATCCGATGTAAATATGCCCAATATGGATGGCATTAGTTTATGTACCGAGTTACGCAAACTAGTAAATTTTAAATTTACCCCTATTTTGATGTTAACCACAGAAAGCTCTGCCGAGATGAAAATGCGTGGTAAATCGGCTGGTGCAACTGGTTGGTTGGTTAAGCCGTTTAACCCGGAAAAGTTGCTAGCTACCATTAAACGTGTGGTTAAGTAACGTTGTTAAGTTAAAAAGTCTGTTTAATAAATTTAGTTCAGTAACTTAGTTATCTTAGGTGCTTTTAATACAAGTACCCTGTCGTGATAATACCCCTGATTTTGACAAGGAAAGAGTAGGTAATCACTTATGACTGTTGATTTATCGCAATTTATTCCAAGTTTTTTAGAAGAAAGCTTTGAAGGACTCGAGTTAATGGAGTCAGAATTATTAAATTTAAAAGAGGGGGATAATGAAACTATTCACTCAATTTTTAGAGCCGCTCACTCGATTAAAGGTGGGGCTGGCACTTTTGGCTTTGATAAAGTAACCGAGTTTACTCATCTAGTGGAAACCTTACTCGATGAAATGCGTGATGGACGACGAGAAATTACCAGTAAAGATACCGAGATATTACTTGAATCTGTCGATTGTATGCGCTTACTCATTGAAGCTGCTCGTGATGATGATAATTATGACCATGATAAGGTTGAGCAAACCACTAGCCGCTTAGCTGAAACATTAGGCGATGAGCCGTCAAGTGACAGCGATAATCAAAGTGAAAATATAGTTGCAGCAAGTAATGTCTGCGGCTATACCATCAACTTCATTCCAGAGCATAGCTTAGCCAAAACGGGTAATGATCCACTCTTTATATTCAATGCCTTAGCAGAGTTAGGCCAGTTAACACTTAGTGCCGACTGCAATGATTTACCTGCTTTAGTGGATATTGATCCGCAAGAGCTCTATTTAAGCTGGCAACTAACGCTTTACACCGACGTGGGTGAAGCTGAGATTAGAGAAATTTTTGAATGGGTTGAAGATGAATGTTTATTAGAATTAGTGCCCATAGCAGACACCTCAAATACATCTCAAGATATTGAAGTACTCGCCCCAGAAGAACAGCCGCAATCGCAAAGCACGACAACCAACCAAGAGCAACTGGCGAGTACACAAAACGCTAGTACTGCAATAGCAGATGCGAAAGAGTCTACTGCTGAAGATACAAATATCCCCGCTACAGCTACAGCTAAAGATAAAGATAAAGCTAAAGCTAAAGCAGATGTTGGCTCCATTCGGGTTGGGGTAGATAAAATTGATAATTTAATTAACTTAGTTGGCGAATTAGTTATCACCCAATCAATGTTATCTGAGTTAGGCAATGATTTTGACATGGACAAGGTTGATCGCCTTACCAGTGGCCTTGAACAGCTATTACAAAACACCAAAGAATTACAAGAAAGCGTTATGCGTATACGTATGCTGCCTATCAGCTTTGCCTTTAATCGTTTTCCTCGTCTTGTCCATGATCTAGCGATAAAAACGGGTAAGAAAATGGAATTAGTGATTAAGGGTGAGCAAACTGAATTAGATAAAACTGTGATGGAGCAAATTGGCGATCCCTTAGTACATTTAGTAAGAAATGCTGCTGATCACGGCATAGAATCATGCGAAGTTAGACTTGCTAAGGGTAAACCGGAAAAAGGCACCATTTCATTAGACGCCTATCACCAAGGTGGCAATATTGTTATTGAAGTTAAGGATGATGGCGCCGGTATAGATCGACAAGTTGTGTTGGACAAAGCGGTCGAAAAAGGTCTCATTGAAGCTGATGCTATCTTAACGGAAAGCCAGGTATATGACTTATTATTTGAACCAGGTTTTTCAACCGCGGCAGAAGTCACTGATATATCCGGCCGTGGTGTTGGCATGGATGTGGTTAAGCGTAATATTCAATCACTTGGCGGCCGAATTCAAGTTGAGTCAACCCTGGGCAAAGGCAGCTGTTTTAGGGTGCATCTGCCGCTAACACTCGCCATTTTAGACGGGCAACTAGTCAAAGTGGGTAGCGAAACCTACATCATCCCCCTTATTGCGATTGTTGAATCCCTGCAAATTGATAACAAGCTAATTAATCGTGTTTCTGGCGATATGGTGCTTTATCGTTTACGTGATGACAACGTGCCCATTTTACCCATTTATCAACTGTTCAATTTAGCGACAAAATGTACGGAAATAGATAAAGCCCTACTTGTCGTTGTTGAAGCTGACGGTCAAAAAATAGGCTTGATGGTGGATGATTTACTTGCCCAGCAGCAAGTGGTTATAAAAAGTTTAAAAGATAATTATCAACAAGTTGCTGGTATTTCAGGGGCGACAATCCTTGGTGATGGCTCAGTCGCAATGATTCTTGATATACCGGGTATCATTCATATGGCGTTAGCACAAGCGCAGCATACCCAACGGGAAAAAACCGACGGCAATGCTAGTGTAACAGCGGAGGTTTGTTTATGAATATTCAAGCGATGGCACAAGATATTCCCGTCGAAGGTGAGCACACGATGGAAGGTGTCGACTTTATCACCAGCGGTGATCAATATCTGACATTTTTATTAGCACAAGAGCAATATGCCGTTGATATTTTGTGTGTCGAAGAAATTAGAAGTTGGGAGCAACCAACAAAAATACCTAATGCGCCAAGTTATATTAAAGGTGTCATTAATATGAGAGGGATTATCGTGCCAATTGTCGATTTACGTCTCAAATTTAGTATTGGCGAAGCGAGTTACTTAGATACAACGGTAGTTATAGTACTGACTTACCAAAGCGATAATAACTCACGCACTATTGGTTTTGTTGTTGATGCCGTTTCTGATGTGCTCAATGTTGACAATGCTGATATTAAACCTGCACCGGCATTTGGCGGCTGTGTTGGTCCCCAATATATTGAGGGCTTAATTAATAGTGAAAATAAGGTAGTAACCATACTCAATGTTGCCCACTTGCAAAAAGTCGAGCCGCATAGATTGCATAGTTAATTTTTACCGGAGCCTCTGTAACAAACCGCAGTATAAATGTCTCGGTTATTTATATAACAGTGAGAATACCCTAACTATTTTGTTTAAGGAAAGAGCATGACTGATATAGAACAAGAATATCTTACTTTCATCCTTCAGGGCGAAGAGTATGGCGTTGACATTCTATGTGTGCAAGAGATCCGTGTCTGGAGCGCTGTGACCGAACTTCCTAACAAACCCTGTTATATCAAAGGGGTAATTAATTTACGGGGCGTAATTATTCCAATTATCGATTTACGTTTACGTTTTGGTCAGCCAAAACTTGCTTATAATGATCAAACCGTCACCATCATTTTACGCCAGCAATCTAAAGAGAGCACTATGGTAGTTGGTATTGTTGTCGATGCAGTTTCAGAAGTTTACAAGTTTAGCAAGCAATCTATACGCCAAGCACCTACTTTTGGCAGCAATATAGATAGCTGTTTTCTAAAAGGGCTAGCGTCAGTCGATGAGAAGTTAATTATTTTACTCGATAGTGACTCGCTATTAAATGAAGACGATCTATATCGCACTGTTCATGAAAATGAAAATGAAAAAAGTACTGAGCAGGAGACCGTTGACTTATCGGGTAGCGAAGCGCTAACCACCTCAGCACCTACTTTATCGAGTGCTTAACGATAATTATCTAGCTAATTAAAATCGAGAGTAAAAGAGAGTTCCCCCCCATCAGCCATTATTAAAAATAACCACACAGGAAAATAACTTATGACCCCCAAACAAATAAGTTTAGTGCAAGACAGTTGGCAAAAAGTATTACCCATCGCGCCACAAGCCGCAGAAATATTTTATGACACCTTGTTTGAAATGGACCCTTCATTAAAAACTCTATTTCCCAACGATATTACCGAGCAAGGCAAAAAATTAATGGCGATGCTTGATACCGCGGTTAAGTTACTTGATAAACCAGATAAATTAATTCCTGCATTAGAAAACTTAGGTGCCAAACATCATCATTACGGGGCAGAGCCTGAACATTACGATACGGTTGGCGCCGCGTTACTCAAAACTTTAGCACAAGGTTTAGGTGATGACTTTACCGCACCCATTAAAAAGGCTTGGACAGTGGTATACCAAACCTTAGCAACTACTATGATTGCCGGCGCAAATGCTGCCGCAAAAACTCAGTCAGCAAAAGGACCTAACATGGAACAGAATACTGTCGAAAATAATAAAAGCTCAGATTTAGTCACAAAATTTCAAGGGGCACTCGATCAATCTGCGACCGCATTTATGATGATTGATCGTGATTTTAACGTCACGTATGCTAATCAGGCGACCTTGTCTTTATTAAAGAAACATGAAGAAACCTTTGCCGAGAATTGGCCGGGTTTTAAGGCAGATAAAGAAACCATTCTGTCGGCCAATATTGATAGTTTCCATACCAACCCGAGCCATCAACGGGAGTTATTATCAGATCCAAATAACCTGCCATATAAAACTGATATTAGTATCAAACATCTTACCTTTGAGCTTAATGTTAGCGCCATCTTCAACGAAAAAGATGAATACATAGGTAATGCCCTTGAATGGCAAGATGTGACCGTGGCGCGAGCGCAAGAAAACAAAGCCGCGCAGTTACAAGGGGCTATTGACCAATCGGGTACTGCCAACATCATGATTGATAGGGATTTCAATATTACCTATGCTAATGCCGCGACCTTAGCTTTACTGAAAGAACATGAAGCTGTCTTTGCTGAGAATTGGCCGGGTTTTGTCGCCGATCCAGAGGTGATTATTGGCACTAACATTGACAGTTTTCATAAAGTTCCAGCACATCAACGTAAATTACTCGATGATCCAAATAACTTACCGTTTAAAACCGATATTCAAATTAAACATTTATCCTTTGAGCTCAATGTCACCGCCATTATGGATGCAGCTGGCGAGTACATAGGCAATGCCCTTGAATGGCAAGATGTCACCGCAGCCAGAGCGCAAGAAAACAAAACCGCGCAGTTACAAGGGGCTATTGACCAATCGGGTACTGCCAACATCATGATTGATAGGGATTTCAATATTACCTATGCTAATGCCGCGACCTTGGCTTTACTGAAAGAACATGAAGCTGTCTTTGCTGAGAATTGGCCGGGTTTTGTCGCCGATCCAGAGGTGATTATTGGCACTAACATTGACAGTTTTCATAAAGTTCCAGCACATCAACGTAAATTACTCGATGATCCAAATAACTTACCGTTTAAAACCGATATTCAAATTAAACATTTATCCTTTGAGCTCAATGTCACCGCCATTATGGATGCAGCTGGCGAGTACATAGGCAATGCCCTTGAATGGCAAGATGTCACCGCAGCCAGAGCGCAAGAAAACAAAACCGCGCAGTTACAAGGGGCTATTGACCAATCGGGTACTGCCAACATCATGATTGATAGGGATTTCAATATTACCTATGCTAATGCCGCGACCTTAGCCTTATTGAAAGAGCATGAAGCTGTCTTTGCTGAGAATTGGCCGGGTTTTGTCGCCGATCCCGAAGTGATTATTGGCACTAACATTGATAGTTTCCATAAAGTACCGGCACATCAACGTAAATTACTCGATGATCCAAATAACTTACCGTTTAAAACCGATATTCAAATCAAACATTTATCCTTTGAGCTCAATGTCACCGCCATTATGGATGCAGCTGGCGAGTACATAGGCAATGCCCTTGAATGGCAAGATGTCACCGCAGCCAGAGCGCAAGAAAACAAAACCGCGCAGTTACAAGGGGCCATAGACCAATCGGGTACCGCCAACATCATGATTGATAGGGATTTTAATATTACCTATGCTAATGCCGCGACCTTAGCCTTATTGAAAGAGCATGAAGCTGTCTTTGCTGAGAATTGGCCGGGTTTTGTCGCCGATCCCGAGGTGATTATTGGCACTAACATTGACAGTTTTCATAAAGTTCCAGCACATCAACGTAAATTACTCGATGATCCAAATAACTTACCGTTTAAAACCGATATTCAAATTAAACATTTATCCTTTGAGCTCAATGTCACCGCCATTATGGATGCAGCTGGCGAGTACATAGGTAATGCCCTTGAATGGCAAGATGTCACCGCAGCAAGAGCGCAAGAAAACAAAACCGCGCAGTTACAAGGGGCTATTGACCAATCGGGTACCGCCAACATCATGATTGATAGGGATTTTAATATTACCTATGCTAATGCCGCTAGCCTGGCTTTACTGAAAGAACATGAAGTCACTTTTGCCGAAAATTGGCCAGGTTTTGTCGCCGATCCCGAAGTGATTATTGGCACTTGTATTGACACTTTCCATAAAAACCCGGCACATCAACGTAAATTACTCGATGACCCAAATAATTTACCGTTTAAAACCGATATTCAAATTAAACATTTATCCTTTGAGCTCAATGTCACCGCGATTATGGATGCTAGCGGCGCGTACATAGGCAATGCCCTAGAATGGCAAGATGTCACCGCAGCAAGACAAAACTCTATTGAAGTAGGGCGTTTAACCTCGACCATGGAAGGCATGACGACAAATATAATGATGGCTGATACTCAGGGTAATATTGTCTACGCCAACCCTGCGGTAGTAACTATGTTACGTCGCCGTGAAGCTACATTACGCACGGTCTTACCGTCTTTTAGTGTTGATACCATGGTAGGCACTAACTTTGATACCTTCCATAAAAACCCGGCACATCAACAAAATCTATTAGGTAATCCTAATAACTTACCCTATACCACTGAAATTTCGGTGGCAGGGTTAACCTTTCAACTTATTGCCATGGCTTTACTCGATAACGACGGAAATCATGTTGGCACAGGGGTGCAATGGGTAGATTTAACCGAAGAAAAAGACGCGCAAAGTCAGATAGATAGATTAATTTCAGATGCTATCGCCGGCAAATTAGATAGCCGTATTGATACGGCTGAATATGAAGGCTTTATGAAAGAATTAGGCAATAATATTAATAGTTTGATGGATTCTATAGTTGAACCTATTAATGATGCTATTAATATTGCCACGGCGCTAGCCGAAGGTGATTTAACTCAAACCATGCGCAATGATTACGGTGGTGAATTCCTGGCACTCGCTAATGCGATTAATGGCTCCATTGAAAATATAAGTAATATGGTTGATGAAATACGTAATGCTTCCAATAATGTCTTTGATTCAGCACGCGAAATTGCCGCTGGTAATAATGAGTTAAGTCACCGGACTGAATCTCAAGCTTCTAGCTTAGAAGAAACGGCTTCTGCCATGGAAGAGTTAACCAGTACGGTTCAGCAAAATGCCGAGAACTCGTCAGAAGCAAGTAAGTTATCGAAGTCTGTTATGGAGAAAGCCAGTAATGGCGGCTCTGTGGTTCGAAGTGCTATTGTTGCCATGGGTGATATTAATAAATCGAGCAAAAAAATTGCCGACATTATTAGTGTTATCGATGAAATAGCTTTCCAAACCAATCTACTTGCGCTTAATGCTGCGGTAGAGGCTGCTAGAGCTGGTGAGCAAGGACGAGGCTTTGCTGTTGTTGCCGCGGAAGTGCGAAATTTAGCACAACGCTCAGCAGGGGCAGCGAAAGAAATTAAAGGTTTGATTAACGACAGTGTCGAGGCTGTTGGTCAAGGTACTAAGTTGGTTGATGAAACGGGGAAAACCTTTAGTGAGCTGGTTACTGCCATTGAAGATGTCAGTAGAATGATCAGTGATATTGATAATGCCGGTAAAGAGCAATCTGCTGGGATTAGTGAAGTAAGTGCTGCGGTGAGTCAGATGGATGAAATGACTCAACAAAATGCTGCCTTGGTTGAAGAAGCCTCAGCTTCCAGTAAGTCGATGGAAGAGCAAGCTCAGTTATTATTAGATCAAGTTGCCTTCTTTAATAATGGTGAAACAGTTGAGCAACAACCCGTTGCCGTCCAGCGCCAACAGCGTAGTACACAACCAAGACAACCAAGACCAGCAAGACAAGCCGCTCCAGCTGCTAGGCAATCAAATTTTAGTCCAGCATCAACTCCTGCTCCCACCGATAGGCGTCCAGCATCAACTCCGGCGACAACTCGCCGGGCCAAACGACCTAGTACACCGGTTGATCAAGAATGGGAAGAGTTCTAGCGGTAAAAATAGGATGGTAAAAGTAGAATACTAACATTGACATGATGGAGAGATATGCAGATGACTGAGCTAAGGAGGAAGAGAACTAATAGGCCAGGTCATCCGCAAGATCGTCGGGTAAATAGAGAACAGGCGATGAAATTGTCTGAAGACGATTTTAAGTTTATTTGTAAGTTTGTATATAAAACAACTGGCATTGTACTAAATGACAGTAAAAGAGAGATGTTATACCGACGATTAACTCGCATAATCAGAGAACGAAAGCTTAACTCCTTCACTGATTATTGTCAGTTATTAAGAGATCACGGCGAGCAAGAAAAAGACTTTTTTATTAATGCGATAACCACAAACCTAACCAGTTTTTTTCGAGAAAATCATCACTTTGAATATCTAACTAGCGAAGTGATTCCCACCTTGATAAAAAACAAAACCGCAAACATAAACGGAAAAAAACAACTTCGAGTATGGTCTTCAGCATGCTCGACCGGAGAAGAACCTTACAGTATTGCCATCACTATACTTGAAGCGCTGAAAAAAGAACTTGCCCAGTGGGATGTGAAAATTCTTGCCACAGACATTGATAGTAATGTGTTAGCGAAAGGCAAAGCAGGAATCTATGATGTTAACCGCATTGAAGAACTGCCACTCAAGCTCAAAAAAAGTTACTTTCTTCAGGGGTCAGGACAAAGTAGTGAAAGTGTTAAAGTACATAAAGATCTAAAAAGCATCATCACTTTTAAGCAACTTAATTTATTACATGACTGGCCAATGAAAGGGCCATTTGATGCTATTTTCTGTCGCAACGTTATCATCTATTTTGATAAAAAAACGCAGCAAGAATTATTTGCCCGCTATTATGAAATGCTAGCGCCAGGTGGCTTACTATTTCTAGGGCACAGTGAGAATTTAGGTAATTATCAACAGTATTTTAGTAATGTTGGTCGGACCATTTTTAGAAAACCCTAATTAGTTAACTAAAGTCTGCTTTAGTGAGGACGTTTTGTGCTACGAAATGATCATCCACAAATAGCTGAATATATGGCGCAGTGTTTGCCTGAATTTATGCAAATTAATCATTATTGGGATAAACAACGAGATATGGTGGTTGCCAAAATTTTACCCGGTGAATTTTACATGACCACTGAGAATGTCGCGATAGCAACAACACTGGGTTCCTGTATTTCAGCCTGTATCTGGGATGAGAAAATTCGTATCGGTGGTATGAATCACTTTATGCTCCCGATCACCAATAAAGAAGCACATCAAGTTAATTGGGGGCAAAGAGATAGAACGACGGATGCGACCCGGTATGGCAACTTCGCTATGGAGCACCTCATCAATACTATTTTAAGGTCGGGAGGTCGTAAAATAAACTTAAAAGCTAAATTGTTTGGTGGCGCAAAAGTACTTAATCAAATGTCTGATGTTGGCCAAAAGAACATTGATTTTGCCTTGTCTTATTTAGACCAAGAAGAGATTGTCATTGAAAGTAGTGACATTGGTGATATTTACCCCAGAAAAGTGATTTTTGAGCCTTGTAGTGGGCGAGTATTTATTAAGCGACTGGATAACTTGCACAATGACACTATTATTCGCCGAGAAAGTGACTATCGCAGTCAAATTAATAAAAAAGAGGTTAGTGGCGATATTGAAATTTTTTAGTGGTTACCGCATAGGAATTAAATTGTATGGATATAATTAAAGTACTTATTGTTGATGACTCTACTGTTATTCGTAACATCATCAGGGATGCATTAAGCCATAGCCCACATATTAAAGTTGTTGGCGAGGCTGAAGATCCTTTAGTTGCCCGAGAACTAATTAAAAAGTTAAACCCTGA
Organism: Colwellia sp. MT41; assembly: GCF_001444365.1. NCBI lineage: Bacteria > Pseudomonadati > Pseudomonadota > Gammaproteobacteria > Alteromonadales > Colwelliaceae > Colwellia > Colwellia sp. MT41. Next base: position 2,245,761 of record NZ_CP013145.1, on the reverse strand, counting down.
TGTATTAACCCTAGATGTAGAAATGCCTAAAATGGACGGTATTACTTTTCTTATTAATTTGATGCGCTTGCGACCTATGCCGGTCATTATGCTGTCGACTCTTACCACTAAAGGCGCTGATATTACCTTACAAGCACTTGAAATTGGAGCGGTAGACTTTATTGCTAAGCCAACTGTTCAAGAGTTACTGGCTCCCCAAGCCAGCTTTAAAGAAGTGCTCATTGACAAAATCACTCAAGCAGTCACCATAGACCAAAAGAATTTTAAGTTATCGGATAACTTAGCCAGTGGTAAAGTAATCAAAGAGAGTGGCAATATATTATCTTTTACTGGTATCAAACGGGCTAATCACCTTATTGCTATAGGCGCTTCTACAGGTGGCACCGAAGCGATTAAAAAACTTCTTGTCAGCTTACCTAGTAATGCTCCCGCCATTGTCATAACCCAACACATACCTAAAACCTTTAGTTTACGTTTTGCCCAGCGCCTCAATGAACACTGTCAAGTGGAGGTACATGAGGCAAGTCATGGTCAAAAAATCAAAGTGGGACATGTTTATATAGCGCCAGGTGATAAACATCTAGAGGTTGTCTATAAAAATGGCGCTTTATTTTGTACTTTAAGTGATGGGGACGAGGTAAATAGGCATAAACCTGCTGTGGATGTTTTGTTCCATTCAATGCGTGATTTTGCCGACAATGTACAAGCTGTTTTGTTAACTGGCATGGGACAAGATGGCGCCAAAGGCATGTTACGGCTAAAAGAATTGGGTTCACGCACTATTATTCAAGATAAAAATTCGAGCTTAATATGGGGTATGCCGGGCAAAGCCCATGCGATTTCGGCTCAGACTATGCAAGCTCCTTTGCTTGAAGTCACTAAACATCTTCTCGATTACGCCGGTTTAACTCGTGTTGAAATGCAAGATGTCTTAGCTAAAAATTGTGTTGGGGACGTTTTATGAGAAATTTAAAAAAGGGTTTGTATGCCTCGTGCTTTTTATGTCTGCTGTCATTGACCAGTTACCTCTTTACTGATGATAAAACAATTCTTATGCTGTTATTAGCTATATTACTCATCCTATTGCTCGCTTTAGCGGCTCAAGTTAATAAAATAATCCAACAAGAATGTATGACTACGACTGAGACGGGCATGCCTGTGGTTGATGAGGAACTTATCCATAGCGTGATTTTTGAATTACAACAATTTATTCATCAAGAAATTAATATCGTTGAACAAGAATTAGCGCGGACAAAGAACGTTGTCGCTGATGCCGTAACGGGCATATCGGATAGTTTTAAGAATCTGCAGAGACTAAGTGAAGAGCAGCAGCATATGATCAAAGTACTGATTTCTCATTCTGGCAGGACAGAAGAGGGCGACGGTGTAACATTAGAAAACTTTGTCACTGATTCCAATAAAACCTTAGATGACTTTGTTAGTGTCATTATTAATACCAGTAAGCAAAGCCTGGTAACTATGACTTATACCGATGAAATGGTGTCACAATTTAACCGCATATTTAAGTTGTTGTCTCAGGTTGAAGGCTTAGCAAGTCAAACTAACTTATTGGCCTTAAATGCCGCCATTGAAGCGGCAAGAGCCGGCGAAGCTGGCCGTGGCTTTGCCGTCGTTGCTCATGAAGTACGTTCATTGTCTATCGGCTCAACAGCACTCAATGAGGATATTCGTATTGAAATAAATAAAGCTAAGGGCATCATTGCCAACCTTCGTTCATCCGTTGAAATAATGGCCTCGGCAGATATGACTTCAACCCTTGAAGCAAAGGAGCAGATGTCTGTCATGATGAGTCATGTTGAGCAGGTCAACATTCAAACGGCTAAAAGTGTGGCAGAACTTGCCAGCCTAGCACCTCAGATAACTCAAGCAGTAAGCCTTGGTATTCGTTCTTTGCAATTTGAAGACATAACCCGACAGTCATTAGAATCCTTACAACTGAATATCAGTAGTATTCATGAAATAAGTGATGTCTTGGCAATGTTTAATAAAAACACTGATGAAGATATGCACGAACAATTAGTTAAGCTCAAATGTACTTGTCAAAGTGTCTATCAAGCGACTCAAAAAGCAGATAACTCACGGAGTGTATTACAGCTTAATATGGAAGAAGGTGAAGTAGATTTATTTTAACTTGTTTAATTATTTAACTATATAAGGAATGCTGTTATGACCGTTAGCCGTAGAATTTCACCAGATGGAAAAGAACTCGTTATTGCCATTGATGCTCGTTTTGATTTCTCATTACACCAGCTATTTCGTGATGCTTACACCAGTATTACCACTCAAGATTTAAGCTACGTACTTGATTTAAGCAAAACAGAATATATGGACAGTTCCGCTTTGGGTATGATTTTATTACTTAAAGATCATGTACAACTTTATGCGGGACAATTAACTATTTCAAAACCAAGCGAGACCGTAAGGAAAATTTTAGAAATAGCGCAATTTCAACGGCTAATGACGATTGAATAATCTGATACCTTCTTTTTACCGATACCAAGGGTAATATATGCATAAAAATCAAAAACTTGCTTTAGTTGTTGATGATTCAAAAATGCAATGTAAATTGTTAACTGTGTTATTGAATGAGGAAAATTATCAAGTAATTATTGCTAATGATGGTGCTAGTGGTGTGCAAATGTATATTGAACACCAACCAGATCTTGTCTTAATGGATATTAATATGCCTATTATGGACGGTTTTGAAGCGAGCAGGAGAATAAAGAAACTGTCGGGGGAGGGCACACTAGCGCCACTTATATTTATTACCAGCATGGATAGCGAACAAGCCTTTATCGATAGTGTCGAGGCTGGCGGTGATAGTATTTTGGTACGGCCTTTTACGCCTAGGGTTTTCAAGGCAAAAATAAAGTCTATTCAAAGGATTAGTGATTTAGTTGACCAAGTAAAAGGTCTACAACTAGAGCAACAGAAAGATGCTGAGCTTGCTGAAAAAATGATGTCAGGAGTTATTGAAGCGAGAAACTTTGCCTTAGATAAGATTGGTGTTATTAAAAAAGCCGCCACAATTTTTAGCGGTGATATCCAGTTGAGTGCCTTATGTCCTAATGGTGATCTGCATATTTTACTTGGGGATTTCACCGGCCATGGCTTACGGGCATCCATTGGTGCTATTCCAGTCACTGAAACGTTCAGAGCAATGACTAAAAAGGGCTTTTCCCTATTAGAAATAGTCGCTCAATTAAACCGACAAATGTTTACCTTATTACCCGGAGATTTGTTTTTTGCGGCCAGTTTTGCTTGTATTTCAGAGCATGAAAAATCGGCATATATATTTAATGCCGGTTTACCCAATGGCTATTTATTTGATGTCCAGGCAAACATAAAACAACAATTTGTTTCAACACATCCCCCTTTAGGCATTTTACCGAAATTGCTTGCCGATGCTCAGGTCGAAGTGGTGCAAGTTATGGCTAATGACCGCATAGTATTTATCACTGATGGCATTGTTGAAGCCCGTAATCAAGCAGGTGAACTCTTTGGCTTTTCGCGTTTTGAAAAAGCAGCTATGGATGGCATAGGCAAAAAAATGCTAGTAAACACGGTTTTGAGTAGCCTTGATGATTTTTGCCAGAACTGCGCCCAAGAAGATGATATTTCATTGGTCGATGTTCCCTGTAGTGGCTGGCAACAAATTAAATTGAGTAATAAAGTAACAATACCTGAAGGTTTTACCGAAGAGGATAACTATTTTTCTACCGTGAAAAATTTATTACCCACTTGGTCTTATCACTTACATTTAACGGGAGAGTTACTCAAAAAGGTTAATCCAATCCCGTTAGTTATGAATCAAATTAATGATTTAGAAGGCGCTGGTGAGCATTGGCAAAGTTTATATACTATATTAACAGAGCTGTTTATTAATGCCCTAGATCATGGGGTACTCGAGTTGAACTCCTCATTAAAAAATTCAGCGGAAGGTTTCAGTCAATATTTTAAAGAGCGAGCAAACAGGCTAGAGATGTTGGGGAATGATGATATTCAAGGCTCTGAGGATTTTGTTGGCATTACCCTTAAATACTTTCCCCTGACTAAAGGTGGCAAGATGATAATAAATATTAAAGACAGTGGCCAAGGGTTTGATATTTTGGATGTTATGAAAGATAACAGCATGGCCATGAATGACGGTTTAAAGTTAAGTGGTCGAGGGGTGGAGTTAGTCAATCAACTTTGTGACACCTTGGATTATCAAGAGCAAGGTACTTTAGTGATAGCCAGTTATATTTGGCACGACTAAGTAGCGTTAATTATCATAAAAGGAATAGTAAGATGGTGAAACATAATTTATTAATTATTGATGATGATATTGACTACTTAAAGTTATTGGCTGAAAGTTTAGAAGATTCTTTCGAGGTGAAATGTGCCCATAACCTATCGGCAGCTCAAGATTTACTAAAAGAAAATATCAAATTTGATATTGCTTTAGTTGATGAAAATATTGGCAATGAGAAAGGCTCTGCTTGGATTAAATCCCAGCAAGGGCATGAAAATTCGCCTACCTCATTTGTACTTTATTCAGGTATGGCTACTGAAGAGGCAATATTAAAAGGCTTAGAGTGCGGCGCCGATGATTTTTTAGCAAAACCATTTTCCTTATTAGCCCTTAATTCAAAGCTTGAGAAACTGATTGACTATCAAGATAAAATACATGATTTTGAAGATGAAATTAAATCAAAAAATAATGTCATCAATGTCTCAATGGCGCAAGCATCAAAATATGGCAGTTGTATGCAATTGACCTCTAAACTCAATCATTGTTTTTCTTATGAGCAAATTAGAGATGAAGTCTTTTCATATTTTAATCGTATGGATTTGCATGGTTGTATTGCTTTTTATCCAATTAATGATAAACCTAGTTTCTATAGTGCTCAAAAAGGTGTGTGCTCACCGGTCGAAATTGAAGTAATGGAGCTGTTGAAGTTTAAATCACGTCTTTATCGCTTTGGCTCAAGAACCATATTCAATCATACCTTGGTATCATTATTTATTCTTAACCTTGAAAATGACACGGTTGATACTGACATATTTATTGATGCTTTAGCCTCAGTTATCGAATGTATTGGTTCTAGAATTGCCTTCATTACCTATAAAAATTCACTGGTTAGTGTGCAAGAACAAATAAAGACCGCGGTGAGTACAACTAAAAAAATGGTGGAAATATCTAAACATCATCAACAAGAAGTAATGAATGAAATAGTGCAAAAGATGGGTACTAGCTTCCATATTTTAGATATGACCCAAGAGCAAGAAGATTACCTTATGGATTTAGTGCATGGAGCGCTAAAAAAACATAGCCAAGATGATATAAATTTTCTAGAAGTTACCCAGTTACTTGATCAAGCTTTATTTAGTATTGATCAACTGCAACAATTAAATACCGAGAATGACCAAATTGATAATACTTATGATTTTGATGATGAGGATGAACTATTTTGAGCTCACAATCACACGAATTAACACACAAGGTATTAACGGGCATTGATGAGGCCTATTGGCAATGGGATCTTGTTAATGAAAGCATTTTTTATTCCGCCCAGTTAATGAAAATACTGGGCTATGAAAATAAAGAGAAAATAGGCACAAGTGTTATATGGGAAAAACATTTGGATCGTAATACGCTAGAGGATGTGCATAGCAAAATACAACAACATTTAAAGGGCGAAATAGATCGTATTGATATTACTATACCGATTGTAAACCATCAAGGTCATAAGTTATGGTTACATGCGGTTGGTAAAGTTGTTGAACATATTGATGGCAGAGCTAGTTTAATGTTTGGCACAGTAAAAGATGTTACTGAAACCAAGAACATGATAGTTCAATTAAAAAAACAAAATGATTGGTTAATGTTAGCCGAGCGTATCAGCAATTCTGGTCATTGGCGCTTTGATATCCAATCAGCAACACTCGATTGGTCGGCAGAAGTATTTCGTATTCATGGGCTAACGAATAAATCGATAGTACCCACTTTTGATAAAGCGGTTGATGTACTTTTAGCCAAAGATAGAGCAAAGTTTCGCACTAGTTTTCATAATGCTATTCACCAACAGCAGCCTTTTTATCTCAAAACAGCGCTTACGCAACCGTCGGGAAAAAAAATCAAAGTGGAAGTCATTGCCGAAGTAGAACGTGATAGTAATGGCGTTGCCCTTGCCGTTTTCGGCGTTTATAAGGACATCACTCGCAGTGAAGATTTATTTGAAAAGTTAAAGCTTTTGGCTATGGTAAATTTTACCATAAAAGTACCGATCTTCTTTATTGATGATAATGATAATGTTGTTTATCAAGATATCTCTCCTCATCATGATGGCATCAGTGGCGTGCTTTTTAATTATATAAATTTTAGCATTACTGAATATATGGAGTTTAAAAAGCTCGCTAAAGAACAAGGTCAAATAAAAGAGAATAATGTTAGCTTTGATAAATACACCACGGTGTTTGATTTATCAGTTACCTATGAGGCCGATGAAGGTATTTATATTTGGATAGTGGAGAATGTAACAGATAAGTTTCGGACAGAGCAGCAACAAGTGATCTCTAATCGTTTAGCTTTGTTAGGTAATACCTTTGGTAATGTCTCCCATGATATTAATAATGTATTAGGCGTGGCGCTTGGTGCTATTGAAATGTTGGAGATAAAGTTTTCCCGGGGCGAAGATATTTCTGATTATATCGACAGAGTCAAAAATGCCATAGATAAAGGTAAAGATGTTACTGAGCGTTTATTGGCATTTACGCGGCGGCCTACCGTGAAAGTTGTTAGCTTTGATCCTATTCAAGATATTTTCGATAATCAATATTTATTTAAACAGTTATTGCTAAGCACTATCAAGATTACTTTTAACTTTAAACCTATGCACTGTTTAATCAACTTCCCTCAGGGTGAGTTTATTAATATTTTATTAAACTTAGTACTGAATGCTCAAGATGCTATTCAAGAAAAAGGACTTAGTGGTCACATTGAGATTTCAGCAAACTTACTGGATAATAATCGTTTAGAAATTCATGTGAAAGATAGCGGTATTGGTATAGAAAAAGAAAATTTAACCAAGATATTTGATCCGTTTTATAGCTCTAAATCTGTTAATAAAGGTAATGGTATTGGTTTGGCAAATGTATATAGTACTATGTATAAACATAATGGCTTGATTCAGGTGGAAGGGTATGGAGCCCTTGGTGGCGCACATTTTACCCTAGTATTTAAATGCAAAGTATTAATAGAAAAGTTTTTAGCCAAGGAGCCTAAATCAAACTCGTTACGTTATAAAAATACCAACATTTTAGTGCTTGATGATGAGGTTAGTATTGCGGAGTTTGTGGCATTGTTTCTGGAGAGTAAAGGGGCAAACGTTGTTGTCGCCAATAATAAAAAAGAACTGATAGACAGAATTAATTCGGATATTGGCTTTGATATCTTTATCACGGATATGATTTTACCTGACTTATCAGGTAAAGAAGCGGTTAATTTGGTGATGGAAAAGTTCCCTGATATTAATGTGTTTTCTATTAGTGGCTACATAGCCATTGAAGATAGAAGCTGGGATTATCCGGTCCTTAGAAAACCTTTTAATTCGAAGGAATTAGCTGAATTTTTAGCGATGTGATTTAAAACTTATTGTCGGGTGAATGCTAAATGATCTTAGATAAAGCATATAGAATACTTGTAGTTGATGATGCCAAAGATACTCAGTTACTATTAGAGTTTGATCTTGGTACTGCCGGCTATCAGGTCACAAGCTGTGATAGTGGCGAAGAGTCATTGGTTTTTTTAGATACCTTGGCAATAGACCTTATTTTACTCGATATGTATATGCCGGGCCTTTCCGGCTTAGAAACGTTAGCAAAAATTAAAGCTCAACCAAAAAGTGCTCAAATTCCTGTGATTATGTTATCCGCCTCAACAGATGAAGATGAAGTGGTTGCTTCTTTAGAGCTTGGCGCAGGGGATTATGTGATCAAACCTTATGTCGCTAAAGTGCTGCTTGCGCGCATTAGGACTGCCATAAGATTAAAAGAAAAGACCGCTCAACTTGAATATTTAGCTAAAACAGACTTTCTTACCAATTTGAATAATCGTGGCAGTTTTTTTGGACTAAGTAGTAAAGCCATAAGTTTAGCTAATAGAGCAGAGCAACCATTAGTCGTAGCAATGTTTGATATTGATTTTTTTAAAAAAGTTAATGATAATTTCGGTCATGATGCGGGCGATCAAGTATTGCGCGCTTTTGGTCAAAGCATGACCGAGGTATTTAGAGATTATGATATTGTTGGTCGAATTGGCGGTGAAGAATTTGCTGTCTGTTTGCCTAATACCAGTAGTGGCGATGCCTATATTGCTTGCGAGAGGTTACGGCAACAAGTTGAGCAGCTTAGTATCAACATCACTCATGCGGATAGTAAAAAGACAGAAATAAAAATTACTGTCAGTGTTGGCCTAGTCCTAGCTGACGATGATTACTTAACCATTGATGAATTATTAAAACAAGCGGATAGTGCGCTATATTTTGCGAAAGAAAATGGCCGTAATCAAGTTATTGATGTTGCCTCACTGACTAATCTGGTCGACATCGACGATGATCCCATTAGAGCCAGCTTAATGGCTACTGATAATGTTTTATCCGTCACTGTTGGCAATGCTATTGTTCTTAATTATGATGGTATTGACTTTGAAGTAGGCGTTAATAATGTCTTAGGTGATGAAAACTTATTTAAAGAAATTTTAGTGATGTTTTATCAAGATCACCATCTTGATGCTCAGAAGTTACAAAGTGCCATACAAGAGCAAGATATTGCTAGCGCTAAACATATAGCTCATACCTTAAAAGGCGTTGCTGGTTCAGTGGGTGCTATGGCTTTGTTTGAAGCAACAAAAGCCCTAGATATCGCTATCAATGATAATCAGCAAGATGATTTTGATGGCTTGTTTTCCCTGCTTTCTCCAGAGCTCAGCCGGGTGATGAAGGGCATAGAATTACACTTGGATGTTAGCTAGGCATTTACTAGACATTATCAAGACAGGCGCTACTCGTCTATTGCTAGGCTAATATCGGTGACAGGAACACAGCAGCAGGGTAAGATTTCATTTTCACCGACAAAAGCTAAGGGTTCCCCTAAGGGATAGTTAATTTCGCCGGTAACTAAAGTTACCCGACATGCACCACAAAAGCCATCACGGCAATGATAATGTACTTCGATGTTGGCAGACTCTAAACAGTCGAGTAAAGTTTGTTCGTTATTTTCAAAAGGAACAACTTTACCCTGAACGGTAATTTTAGGCTGCAATTTGATGATGTCCTTCATGTTTTGACTGGTATTTTTTACTTTCATATTCATGCAACCAGCCTAAATTAAGGCTAGTATCACCATCATTTTATCTCTATAAGTCAAAACCGTCAAAATCAGCAACATCAACAGAAGAGTCAACTTGACCAACTAAATAGCTCGATATTTCGGTCTCTTGAGGAGCAACCTGCACGTTATCACTAACAAGGTAAGCACTCATCCAAGGTAAGGGGTTACTTTTTATATCGAAAGGTGCCTCATAGCCAATGGCAGTTAAGCGTTGATTTGAAATATATTCGATATATTGGTTCAGTATTTCAGCGTTAAGGCCAATCATTGAGCCATCTTTAAACAAATATTGTGCCCATTCTTTTTCTTGTTCGACCACCTCTAAGAATATTTGCAAACCCTCATCGCGCATCTCTTCACAAATAATCTTCATTTCAGGATCATCGTTTCCTGATTTCCAATTATTTAGAATATGTTGAGTACCTGTTAAATGTAGTGCTTCATCGCGGGCTATCAATTTAATGATTTTAGCATTGCCTTCAAGCAACTCACGCTCTGCAAAAGCAAAAGAACAAGCAAAACTAACGTAAAAGCGAACAGCTTCTAAGGCATTAAGAGAGCACACGGCTAAGTATAAACGTTCTTTTAACTTTCGAGTGCTAACTTCAATTGTTTTCCCCTCAACCTCATAACTACCTTCACCTTGAGATTGTAATAACTGAGTGGTCAAAATGACATCATCAAAATACTTAGCAATGCTAGTTGCGCGTTTTAAAATTGCTGGGTTAACAATGATGTCATCGAATACTTCACTGGGGTTGGTGAATAAGTTTCGTAAAATATGAGTATAAGAGCGAGAGTGAATTGTCTCACTGAAGGCCCACGTTTCCACCCAGGTTTCTACTTCAGGTAAAGAAACTAACGGCAAAAACACGGCATTAACAGAGCGTGCTGCCATTGAGTCTAATAATATTTGGTACTTTAAATTAGAAATGAAAATATGTTTTTCAGAGTCGGTTAAGCCCTGCCAGTCGGCTCTGTCTTTAGAGACATCAACTTCTTCAGGGCGCCAAAAAAATGAAAGTTGTTTTTCAATTAATTTCTCAAAAGCCATATAACGTTGTTGATCATAACGAGATATATTGACGTTATTGCCTAAAAACATGGGCTCTAATAACGCATTATTTGGAGTTTGGTTAAACGTGGTATACGTCATGAATCTTATTCCTTTGGAGTACTACTAGCCTTATTGCTCTTAGGCCGATGTAGTAACGAGAGCCCAGTATTTAACTAGGCTCTTTTTTATGTATAAATGGTAAGCTGAGTAAGTTTTTATTACAAATTAAATCTTACAAGCGCCGTCAGCACAACTATCATCTTCTAGCTCAATATTATCACTAGCACCATCTCGGGTATTATGATAATACAAGGTTTTAATGCCTAGTTTATACGCGGTTAAAATGTCTTTTAGAATTTGTTTTACTGGTACTTTACCACCTTCAAACTTAGCAGGGTCGTAATTAGTATTGGCTGAAATAGCTTGGTCGACAAATTTTTGCATTATGCCTACTAATTCCAAGTAACCTTGGTTATTAGGAATATTCCACAATAACTCGTAGTTATCTTTAAGTCTTTCATACTCAGGCACTACTTGTTTCAATACCCCGTCTTTACTCGCTTTAATACTGATTAAACCACGTGGTGGTTCAATGCCATTGGTCGCATTAGATATTTGTGATGACGTTTCAGAGGGCATTAACGCGGAAACAGTTGAGTTTCTTACACCGTATTTTTTAATGCTTGCTCGTAAACTTTCCCAATCTAAATGTAATGGCTCACTGGTAATATCATCAATGGTCTTTTTATACGTATCAATGGGTAATATACCTTGGCTTAAGCGAGTTTCATCAAATTTAGGACAAGCACCTCGCTCTTTCGCTAATTCATTGGACGCTTTTAATAAATAAAACTGAATAGCTTCAAACGTACGATGGGTTAGATTATTCGCGCTACCATTGGAATAATAAAGACCGTTTTTTGCGAGGTAATAAGCATAATTGATAACACCTATACCAAGTGTTCTGCGTGCCATACTGGCACTTTTTGCGGCAGCAAGCGGGTAGTCTTGGTAATCAAGTAAACTATCTAAGGCACGAACCGCTAGATCGGCTAAGCCCTCTAATTCATCTAATGAATCGATAGCGCCTAAGTTAAATGCCGACAGTGTACAAAGTGCCACTTCACCCTCTTCATCGTTAATGTCATTCATGGGTTTAGTCGGTAAGGCAATTTCTAAACACAAGTTACTTTGACGAATCGGGGCTTTGCTGGGATCGAACGGACTGTGAGTATTACAGTGGTCGACATTTTGTAAGTAGATACGACCAGTGCTGGCACGTTCTTGAGCAAACAAGGTAAATAACTCTATCGCTTTAATACGTTTTTTACGGATAGAATCATCATTTTCATATTGTACATAAAGCTGTTCGAATTTTTCTTGGTCTTCAAAAAATGCATCGTAAAGGCCAGGTACATCACTGGGACTAAATAAGGTAATAACCCCCCCTTTAATGAGGCGTTGATACATTACTTTATTAAATTGCACGCCATAGTCTAAATGACGAACACGGTTTTCTTCGACCCCACGGTTATTTTTTAACACCAGTAAACTTTCTACTTCTAAATGCCACAAGGGATAGAAGAGGGTTGCAGCACCGCCACGGACACCACCTTGTGAACAACTTTTTACTGCGGTTTGAAAGTGTTTGTAAAAGGGAATGCAACCGGTATGAAATGCTTCACCGTTTCGTATAGTGCTCCCTAAGGCACGAATTCTTCCCGCATTAACACCAATACCAGCACGTTGAGAAACATATTTCACAATGGCACTAGAGGTAGCATTAATTGAGTCTAAACTATCACCACATTCGATTAATACACAAGATGAAAATTGGCGGGTAGGTGTGCGTACGCCAGCCATAATAGGTGTCGGTAATGAAATTTTGAAGGTTGAGATAGCATGATAGAATTTTTCTACATACTGTAAACGTGTTTCACTTGGATATTTAGCAAATAAACAGGCAGCAACTAATAAATAAAGAAATTGTGCGCTCTCGTAAATTTCACCGGTAACACGGTTTTGGACTAAGTATTTACCTTCAAGCTGTTTTACCGCGGCATAACTAAAGGCTAGATCACGACTATGATCTAAAAACTTTTCCATATGCTCAAAGTCATCTTGAGTGTAATCGGTTAATAAGTGTTGATCATATTTCCCTGCTTGCACCATTTTAACAACGTGGGTGTAAAGCGCCGGCGGTTCAAATTGACCATAGGCTTTTTTACGCAAATGAAATACTGCTAACCTTGCCGAAAGGTATTGATAATCAGGTGTTTCTTCTGAAATAAGATCCGCGGCAGATTTTATAATGGTTTCGTGAATATCTTCAGTCTTTATACCATCATAAAATTGAATATGAGATTTGAGCTCTACATGAGAAACAGAGACTTTTTCAAGTCCTTCCGCGGCCCAAGCAATAACACGGTGAATTTTTTCAAGGTCAATGGCTTCTTTCTCGCCATTTCGTTTGGTTACAAAGAGGTTGTTATTCATGAAGTACCTGTAAAGAGATTATTGTGATTGCTTATTTATCGTCCCTAATAAAAAGGGTCTAAAACTTCCCTAATAAAAAATCCCACACTCGTTTTAGCAAATAGCAGCCTAAAAACGAAGTATTTTAAAATAACGACTGAGCAGCAAATGCACAATATCTAGGGTTTTTTATAATTTCAAACACAAGATAATGGGGTTTGAGCTGTTTTGCAAGTGATAAAACACGTTCATCGTTGCCATTTTTATTTCCAAAAAACCAGGGTTAGTGTTGACTAACCTAGCAAGACTATTTCATTTTGGAATTTACCAAAAGCAACGATTATTTTAGTTATTTTAGTCTGCACTCAATTTCATAAATTATTTTTAGTAAAAATATCTGCTCGCTATAATGATTTAGTATAACGGATTTAATGTGTATTAATAACAATGACTTATGAATTAATGGCAACAGCAGATTAATGTTTAAACAACTTGGCTATTAATACAACACTCTTATTCCTTACGCTAAGCACTAGCATTCTTTAATTTAGCTAGGTCTATCGCTTGCTATCAAAGCTTACGACAACAGATAATATAATTAACATCAAGAGAGTCTATCAGTTTGTGATTGCCCGTTAACGGATTGTAGTGAATGCCACTGGCATCAATACACTTTAAGCCATGTAATGCTGCCCAGCTAATGAGTTGTGAAGGGCGAATGAATTTATCATGGTCATGGGTACCGTCGGGAACAATTTTTAAGATTTTTTCTGCGGCAACTATGGCCAGTAAATATGACTTAATACCCTTATTTAGCGTTGAAAAGAACACCAAACCACCCGGTTTGACTAATGTCGCACACGCTTGCACCACGGAAGCAGGGTCAGGCACATGTTCAAGCATTTCCATACAGGTAACCACATCAAACGTTTCACTACATGCTAGCGCCTTTTCTTCTGCGGTAATCTTCTGATAATCTATGGATAAACTGGTTTCTAGTGCATGTAATTTAGCAACATTTAAGGGTTCCATGCCCATATCTATCCCGGTGACTTTAGCACCTAACTTTGTTAATGATTCAGATAAGATGCCACCTCCGCAGCCTACATCGATGACTTGCTTATCATACAAGCCATTATTTGCTTGAGTGTCGTTATCTAGCCAGGCAATATGTTGACATATAAATTGTACTCTTAATGGGTTGATTTGATGTAAGGGTTTAAAGTCTCCATTTAAATCCCACCATTGACTGGCAATTTTATTAAATTTTGCAATTTCATCTTCATTTACGTTAAGCGGTTTGGTTGACATAGTATTTTAAGCTTCAAGTTAACTTTTCATTATTTTATTCTAAACCAAAGTTATTTTGAAACAAAGGGTATAGATCAAATCAAGGCTATTTTGTTGTTTTTTTAAACTGATTATAACCCCTTAAAAATGCTTTAAATAAAGCGGTATGGCATCAAACATTTTTATGCTAGTATGCTGCGTTGATTACTATTGTTAGTGTCTATTAGATAACAATAAAATCTTTAAAATAGCGTTTTTCAAGACGCTAATAATTAGCCTCGCTATATTAGATGTTTTGTTAAGCAAAAGAATTAGTTAAGGGATACCATCGATTTATGTCCGATCTGGCCAAACAAATAGTTCAAGTTAATATTGAAGATGAACTAAAAACCTCCTATTTAGATTATGCCATGAGCGTAATAGTTGGGCGTGCATTGCCTGATGTTCGTGATGGCTTAAAACCTGTACATCGCCGCGTCTTATTCGCCATGGATGTCTTAGGTAATGATTGGAACAAAGCGTATAAGAAATCAGCCCGTGTGGTTGGTGATGTTATTGGTAAGTATCACCCCCATGGTGATACGGCTGTTTACGATACCATCGTTCGTATGGCGCAACCATTCTCATTACGTTACATGCTGATAGACGGGCAGGGTAACTTTGGTTCTGTTGATGGTGATAGTGCCGCGGCAATGCGTTATACCGAAATCCGTATGTCTAAAATTGCCCATTCTATTTTAGCTGATTTAGAGAAAGAAACCGTTGATTTTGTGCCTAACTATGATGGCACTGAATTTATCCCCGTGGTTATGCCAACGCGTGTGCCTAACTTGTTAGTCAATGGTAGTAGTGGTATTGCGGTAGGTATGGCAACCAATATCCCGCCACATAACTTGACTGAAGTCATCAATGGCTGTTTAGCGCTTATTGAAAACAGTGAAATATCATTTGAACAGTTATTAGAAATCATCCCAGGACCTGACTTTCCAACAGCAGGTATTATCAGTGGCCGTGCGGGTATCGAAGAAGCCTATCGTACGGGTCGTGGTAAAATAAAGATTCGTGCTCGCGCCAGCATTGAAGTGCACGAAACTACGGGTAAAGAAACCATTATTGTCCATGAATTACCGTATCAAGTAAATAAAGCACGTCTCATTGAAAAAATGGCCGAGCTAGTGAAAGATAAACGTCTTGAAGGTGTTTCAGCTTTGCGTGATGAGTCGGATAAAGACGGCATGCGCATGGTTATCGAAATCAAACGTGGCGAAGTCGGTGAAGTTGTTTTAAATAACTTATTTAAACTCACACAGATGCAGGTCTCTTTTGGTTTTAATATGGTGGCGTTAACTAACGGTCAACCAAAATTATTTAACATTAAAGAGATGCTTGAAGAGTTTGTTTTACATCGCCGTGAAGTGGTTACTCGTAGAACAATTTTTGAATTAAAGAAAGCACGCGAACGTGCTCATATCTTAGAAGGCTTATCGATTGCCTTAATAAATATTGACCCGATCATTGAATTAATTAAAAATTCAAGCAATAGAAAAGATTCCGAAGAAAAACTGATTGCCCAAGGTTGGGCATTAGGTGCTGTTGCCGATATGCTTAGCGCGTCAGGCAATGATGCCGCACGCCCTGAGTGGTTAGAAGCAGAATACGGTATTCGTGATGGTTTATATTATTTGACCGCAGAACAAGCAAAAGCCATCGTGGACTTGCAGTTATATAAATTGTCGGGCATGGAACACGAAAAGATTTTAAGCGAGTACAAATCGCTATTAGAGCTAATTGCGCAATTACTGCATATTTTGACTACGCCATCACGTTTAATGGAAATTATTTGTGAAGAGCTTATTGCTATTCGTGAAGAATTTGGCGATGAACGTCGGACTGAAATCACTGACGCTTCCCATGATTTATCGTTAGAAGATTTAATCACTGAAGAAGATGTTGTCGTGACCTTATCTCACGAAGGTTATGTTAAGTACCAAATATTAAGTGATTACGAAGCTCAGCGTCGTGGTGGTAAAGGCAAAGCGGCAACTAAGATGAAGGAAGAAGACTTCATCGAACGTTTATTAGTGGCGAATACCCATGACACCATCTTATGTTTCTCAAATCGTGGTAAATTATATTGGTTGAAAGTTTACCAATTACCGTTAGCAAGCCGTACTGCCAGAGGTAGACCGATTGTAAACATCTTACCATTAGAAAGTAATGAACGTATTACTGCTATTTTACCCGTGCGTGAATATGAAGATGATAAATTTATCATTATGGCCACTGCTTCGGGCACCGTTAAGAAAACACCATTGAAGGCTTATTCAAATCAACGTGCCAATGGCATCATTGCTTTGAACTTGCGTGATGACGATACCTTAATTGGTGTTGATATTACTAACGGTGAAAGCGATATAATGCTTTTCTCTGATGCAGGTAAAGTGGTGCGTTTCAATGAGAAAGCTCGTGATAGTGAAACAGGTGCAGTTAAAATTGATCCTGAAACTGGCGAAGAAATACTAGCCTTACGCTCCATTGGTCGTACCGGTACAGGTGTTCGTGGTATTCGACTTGACGGTGATCAAAAAGTTGTTTCGCTTATTGTGCCTAAAAATAATGGTGCCATTCTAACCATTACCGAAAATGGTTTTGGTAAGCGTACTGAATTAGCAGAATATCCAGCGAAAAGTAGAGCGACGAAAGGTGTTGTTTCTATTAAAGTCAGCGAACGTAATGGTAAAGTTGTTGGCGCAGTGCAAGTTGAAGAACTTGATGAAATTATGCTAATTACTGACAATGGTACTCTAGTTCGTACCCGCGTTAATGAAGTGAGCGTTATCGGCCGCAATACTCAAGGGGTACGTCTGATTCGTACAGCAGAGAATGAGCATGTGGTTGCACTACAACGTATTGATGAAATTGAGGAGCCCGAACACGTTGAAGAAGTTGCTGAGGGTGACGAGATAGTCGAAACGAGTGCCGAGCCCAATTCTGAAAACAGTCCAGAGCATAGCGCTCAGCAGGATAGTGCAGATAGCACACAAGACGAAAAACAAGACGACAAACAAGAGTAATTGTCGTAGTAACAATGACAAGGGCGGCTAATAACCGCCTTTTTTAATGTGATTTTATTAATAAAAAATAATATTTAAGATACCATACCCGTTACCATTCAAGATGCATGTTTCAGAGTGCTTAAGTCATTTCAATTCAAGGTGTAGTGATGAAATAATGGTTGTGCCATTATAAGTTACAGCAACGATGAAGTGATGTTGCTCAAACGCTTCTTCGATGGGGTTTAAAGTGACTTTAACGGGCATAGTTAACATGATTAGGAATGATAATGTCTAAAGTTTTTAATTTTTGTGCTGGACCGGCCATGTTACCGACAGCGGTAATGGCAAAAGCACAGCAAGAATTTGTTAATTGGCAAGACACAGGATGCTCTGTGATGGAACTCAGTCACCGTAGTGATATTTATATCGCTATGGCTAAAAAAGCAGAAGCAGACTTGCGTGAGTTGATGTCTATTCCTGATAATTACCAAGTATTGTTTTGCCATGGTGGTGGACGAGGACAATTTTCTGCGGTACCACTTAACTTGTTACCTCAGGGTAAGTCTGCGGATTACATTGTCTCAGGCTCTTGGTCAAAAGCGGCGGCGGTTGAAGCCAAAAACTTTGGTGACATTAATACCATTAATATCAACCAAGACAATGATATCAGCTTGAGCCTTTTAGCCAGTTCAGACTGGCCACTTAACCCCGATGCCGCTTATGTCCATTACTGTCCCAATGAAACCGTTAATGGTCTTGAAATTAATACTATTCCAGAAACACATGGTGTGCCTTTAGTCGCTGATATGTCATCAACTATTTTATCCCATGAAGTGGATGTCAGTAAGTTTGGTTTAATTTACGCAGGGGCACAAAAAAACATTGGTCCATCTGGTTTAACCATTGTTATTATTCGAGAAGATTTACTTGGTCATGCACAAATAGCAACGCCATGTATTATGAATTATAAAACATCTGCCGATCATAATTCTATGTATAACACGCCGCCAACGTATGCTTGGTATCTTGCCGGTCTGGTCTTTCAGTGGCTCAAAGAGTTAGGCGGGGTAAAGGCAATGGCTAAAGTAAATAAAGTTAAAGCTGAGCTATTGTATCAAGCTATCGATAAAAGTGACTTCTACCTTAATCACATAGAAAGCCAGTATCGTAGTAAGATGAATATTCCTTTTTGGCTAAAAGATGACAGCTTAAATGATAAGTTTTTAAGTGAATCTGAAGCTGCGGGTTTAATGGCGCTAGAAGGCCATAGAATGGTTGGCGGTATGCGGGCAAGCATTTATAACGCCATGCCACTGGCAGGTGTGCAAGCCCTTGTTGCCTTTATGGCAAAGTTTGAGCAAGAAAATAAAAGTTAGTGGCTCTTACTTAACAATAAAACAAAGAAAAATTATTTTTAACACTTTCTAGAACAATATTATTAATAGTTGGAATATCCATGTCTCAAGCAAAAAAGGCGTTAACCTTTACTACTCGCCCTGGTCATAGCGTTTCAGGTGATATTATAGTACCTGGCGATAAATCAGTTTCTCATCGCTCAATCATGTTTGGTTCATTAGCCAATGGTACTACCCATATTAAAGGCTTTTTACCGGGTCAAGACTGTTTAGCGACTATGAATTGCTTTAAAGCGATGGGCATAGAAATTGAAGGGCCAGATAGCGATCATAATGTGACTGTTCACGGTAAAGGTTTACATGGTTTATCACAGCCGAAAGAACAGCTTGATATTGGCAACTCAGGTACCTCTATTCGTTTGCTTTCGGGCATCCTAGCTGGACAGCAGTTTAGTTCTTCTATGGCCGGTGATGTATCGTTAAATAAAAGACCTATGGCACGTGTCGTTGAGCCATTACAATTAATGGCTGCTAATATAAGTGCACGTGAAGATGGCACACCACCGGTTGTTTGTCAGGGACTTGCAGAAAATCAAAAGCTCAAAGCTATCGATTATATATTGCCTATGGCTAGCGCTCAGGTGAAGTCTTGCGTTATTTTAGCTGGCATGTATGCAGAAGGTGTTACTAGCGTTATTGAACCTGGCATTACTCGTGATCATACTGAACGTATGTTAACCGCTTTTGGTTACCCTGTTACTGTTGAGAAAAATATCGACGGAGACGAACAAAAAACACGTATTTCTATTGAAGGTGGCCATGAATTGACCGCTTGTGATATTCAAATACCGGGTGATATTTCTTCGGCTACCTTTTTTATGGTTGCTGGCTTAATTGCTAAGTCAGGGCAACTGACGATTCGTAATGTAGGCATGAACCCAACCCGCATCGGTGCTATAAATATTTTAAAAGCAATGCAAGGTGATTTAACCATTATCAATGAACGCATGGCTGGTGGTGAGCCCGTTGCTGATATTGTTGTTAAAGCATCGCAATTACAGGGCATAGATATTAGTGAACGTGATGTGCCGCTCGCTATCGATGAATTTCCAGCAATATTTATTGCCGCAGCCTGTGCTAATGGTACAACGAGATTACGCGGCGCAGAAGAGTTAAGAGTAAAAGAAAGTGATCGTATCCAGGCGATGGCTGACGGCCTTGTTGAACTTGGTATAGAGTGTACTGTTTTTGACGATGGTATTGACATTACCGGTGGGGAAATCGGCTCAGGTACTATTCATAGTCATGATGATCACCGAATCGCCATGTCATTTGCTATTAGTTCATTAAGAGCAACCGGTAGTATTACTATTTTAGATTGTGATAATGTAGCCACCTCTTTTCCTAATTTTGTTAGTTTAGCAAATGAAGTAGGTTTATCCATTACTCAAGCGTAAGTTGGGTGATAATGTTACAAAACAACAGAGTGTTGTCGCGTTAAATTGTTTATAATGCTTTAAAATGAATAACGTACTGTGGCGTAAAGAAAGGAAAACTATATGAATGAAAAATTCCCCATTATTACCATTGATGGTCCAAGTGGTGCAGGTAAGGGGACCGTTGCTCGGATAGTAGCGGATCAATTGGGTTGGCATCTGCTCGATAGTGGTGCTATTTACCGTGTCTTAGCGGTGGCAATTCAGCATCATCAACTCTCCTTAGATGATGAAGAGCCGCTTATCCCTATGGCTGCCCACTTAGATGTGCAATTTGAAATTAATAATCAAGGTGAAGGAACCGTTATTTTAGAAGGCGAGAATGTTACCGATATTATTCGTACCGAAGAAATCGGTGAGTTAGCTTCACAAGTGGCGGCCTTTCCTCGTGTTCGAGAAGCATTATTACGCAGACAACGTGCTTTTAGCGTGAGTCCAGGGCTGGTTGCTGATGGTCGTGATATGGGCACAGTCGTTTTTCCGCAAGCAGAAGTTAAAATATTTCTAACGGCCAGTGCAGAAGAGCGCGCACAAAGACGTTTTAATCAGTTGAAAGAAAAGGGCTTTGATGTTAAAATCGGCCGCCTTTTGGATGACATACGTCAACGAGATGAGCGAGATCAAAACCGTAAGGTGGCGCCGCTTATCCCAGCAGAGGGTGCGTTAATGATTGATTCTACTGATATTTCCATTACGGAAGTGGTCAATAAAATTCTGTCGTTTGCCAATGGCAAGTTAACGTAAAACAACCAGCTTTAAGCTAGCTTAATCATTAATACCTGCTAGCATTAAAGAACTTTTATTTGAAAGCCTACTGTATGGATGCACTGGGCATACTTAACCACCCCATGAAACATTGACGTTGACTGGATTAATAGCTGAGTTATTACAAGTTATGATGGAAAATTTTGCAGAACTTTTTGAAGAAAGTTTAAAAGAAATCGAAACACGCCCTGGTTCAATTATCAAGGGTACAATCGTAGCCATTAACAAAGACAATGTTATTGTTGATGCTGGCCTTAAATCTGAGAGTGTTATCTCAATTGATCAATTTAAAAACGCTGCTGGTGAACTTGAAGTAGTTGTTGGTGATGAAATTGACGTAGCCCTAGATGCAACTGATGATGGTTTCGGTGAAACGATTCTTTCTCGTGAAAAAGCGAAACGTCACGAAGCATGGCAAGTGCTTGAAAAAGCATACGAAGAAAAAGAAACTGTTATCGGTGTTATCAACGGTAAAGTTAAAGGTGGTTTCACTGTTGAAGTTAGCAACATTCGTGCTTTCTTACCAGGTTCATTAGTAGATGTTCGTCCAGTACGTGACACTGCTCACCTTGAAGGTAAAGAATTAGAATTCAAAGTTATTAAGCTTGATCAAAAGCGTAATAACGTAGTTGTTTCACGTCGTGCTGTTATTGAAGCTGAAGGCAGTGCAGAACGTGATGAATTACTTGAATCATTAGCGGAAGGCCAAGAAGTTAAAGGTATCGTTAAGAACCTTACTGACTACGGTGCATTCGTTGATTTAGGCGGCATTGATGGTTTATTACATATCACAGATATGGCTTGGAAACGTGTTAAACACCCAAGTGAAATCGTAAATGTTGGCGATGAAATTCAAGTTAAAGTATTGAAATTTGACCGTGAGCGTACTCGTGTATCTCTAGGTATGAAGCAGTTAGGCGAAGATCCATGGGTAGCAATTGCTAACCGTTACCCAGAAGGTTCTAAACTTTCTGGTCGCGTAACTAACTTAACTGACTACGGTTGTTTTGTTGAAATCCAAGAAGGCGTTGAAGGTTTAGTTCACGTTTCTGAAATGGATTGGACTAACAAAAATATCCACCCATCTAAAGTTGTTAGCTTAGGTGACACAGTTGAAGTGCTAGTATTAGAAATTGACGAAGAACGTCGTCGTATTTCTCTAGGTCTTAAACAGTGTATTGCTAACCCTTGGGAAGAGTTTGCTAAAAACTTCAACAAAGGTGATAAAGTTTCAGGTAAAATCAAGTCAATCACTGACTTTGGTATCTTCATCGGTCTTGACGGCGGCATTGATGGTTTAGTTCACTTATCTGATATTTCATGGGCTGGTGGTGAAGAAGCCGTTCGTGATTATAAGAAAGGTGATGAAATCGACGCTATCGTTTTACAAGTTGACCCAGAACGTGAGCGTATCTCGTTAGGCGTTAAACAAGCTGAAGACGACCCGTTCAATATGTATCTGACAGATAAGAAAAAAGGTGCTATTGTTACTGGTAAGGTAATTGAAGTTGATGCTAAAGGCGCAACTATTGAGTTAGCTGAAAGTGTTGTTGGTTACCTACGTGTTAGCGACATTTCTGTAGACCGTATCGAAGATGCCTCTACAGTAATTAAAGTTGGTGACGACGTTGAAGCTAAGTTTATGGGTGTGGATCGTAAGAATCGTACTATTAGCTTATCTATCAAAGCAAAAGATCAAGCTGACGAACGTGAAGCAATGGATAACCTAAACCAAGTTGAAGAAAGTGGTTTAAGTGCTATGGCTGCAGCGTTTAAAAACGCTAAAAACTAATATTCCTTAAACGGAATTAGTTTTACTTTGCAATGGTGCTGTAATTATTACAGCAAGTGAAAAGAGTATTTATCACTATTGTGGTGATACTCTTTTCTTATTTTAAACGCCATCGGCGGAGCCAACTTTATACGATAAGTAAAGTTGCGCGGTGCTAGGTAAATACTGAGAGGTCGAGCATGACTAAGTCAGAACTTATTGAAAAATTATCCGATAAATTAAGTCATTTATCCGCTAAAGACGTGGAAAAATCAATCAAAGAAATCTTAGAATTAATGGCACAATCTTTATCAAAAGGTGAGCGCATTGAAATTCGAGGTTTTGGGAGTTTTTCATTGCATTATCGCGCACCTAGAGTTGGAAGAAATCCAAAGACCGGTGAATCGGTTGAGTTAAGCGGGAAATACGTTCCTCACTTTAAGCCAGGCAAAGAGTTACGTGAAAGAGTTAATCTTTCTGTAGCATAAATTGCAAAGCTAACTAAAAAATTAGATAATAAACGGCATGTTAACCATGCCGTTTTTTTTTGCAAAATTTAACAAGGCCGATGAAAATGCGATTATATACTACACTCTTTTTTATCTTAGTTTTACTTACCGTAGCATTTATTTTTGGTAGCCAAAACGAGCAATTACTGACCTTAAACTATTTAATTGCGCGCACAGAATTAACTGTGGCTGCCGCGGTGAGTTTATTTACTGGTCTAGGATTTTTCTTAGGTTTATTAGTTACTATTCTTTGGCGTATTGTACGAAAAAGTAAAAAAGCATTCGCGAAAAATAAATCTCAGGAAGTGTAGTGTCATATGACTTAACACTAGACTTTTCTCTTTCTTTATACCACCTGTCTCAAGAGATCAAATGATTGAATTACTCTTTTTATTATTACCCGTTGCTATGGCTTATGGCTGGTTTATGGGGCGTAATAGCATCAAACAAAACCAACAAACGGCAAAACAAGATCTATCGATAAAATACTCTACTGGCTTAAATTACTTACTATCGAACCAGCAAGATAAAGCTATTGATTCATTGCTCGATGCGCTAAAGGTTGAAGATGATAGTGTTGAAGCACATTTTGCTATGGCCAATTTATTTCGTAAACGTGGTGAGTTAGACCGTGCATTAAAAGTTCACGAGCATCTTGTTAGGTTAAATCACCTCCCCACTAAAGATAAACAGCAAGCGGTCTTTGAGTTAGGTAAAGATTTTTTAAGCGCAGGTTTGTATGATCGTGCGGAAACTATGTTTACCAAGTTGTTAAAGTCGAAAGACTATGGGGTGAAATCGTTATCGTATTTATTGAAAATATTTCAATCAACAAAAGATTGGCAGCATGGCATAGACAGAAAAAAATTAATCGTAAAATATAAAGATAAACGCTTATTGCATACCCTAGCTAACTTTTACTGTGAATTAGCGACCACAGCTTTTGAACAAGATCAATTTATTGAAGTGATTGAATTACTAGAGCAAGCACTGTTACTCGATCCCAATTCATGTCGCGCAAATTGGCTGATGGCTAAAATTTATGAGAGTCATCAGCAATGTGAGTTAGCGGCTAAGTGTTATCAAGCTATTTATCATCAAGATAATGAGTTTTTTCCTGATGTTATTGACCAAATGTTAGCTTGTTATACTCGCTTAGATGCTCTGGAAGAATTCTATAGCTTTATTAAAATGGTTTATGATGAAACGGCAAGCTCAGGGGCGTTAATCTGCTACCTTAGCTATGTAGAGCAAAAACACGGTAAGAAAAAAGCATTAGAATTTATTGTGTCAGCGTTAAAGCGTAGACCGACTATCCGTGGCTTTGAACACTTCGTCAATATGCAAATGACATCGACAGATGGGCCGGTCAGCAATACCGGCTTAGATTTAATTAAAGAGTTGATCAGTGAATATTTGAAAATTAAACACAGATATAGCTGCCGTACTTGTGGCTTTAATAGCCAGATTCATTATTGGTCATGTCCATCATGTCATGAGTGGGAGCAATTGAAACCGATCCGCGGGCTCGAAGGCGAATAAACAGCATCTTCGTTGCTACTTTCAACAATATTATTGTCAAAAGTACTCACTGACATTCGTCAGCTCCGTGCTCTTTTCTCAATATTGAAGAAACTCGCTTTGAATATCCAGTTTATTAATTTTCTGTTAGTAATATTAAAAGTTAGCAACAAACTAGACCTTCAGGAATTAATTGAAGGCCTTAAGTAAAGAACACAAAGGAAAAATCATGAACGATCCAAAAGTAGTAGTCGCTCTAGACTTTGATAAAAAAGAAGCTGCGTTATCATTTGTTGATAAGATTCAACCCACAGATGCTCGCTTAAAAGTCGGTAAAGAAATGTTTACCTACTTTGGTCCTGAGTTTGTCAAGCAACTGACAGGGAAGGGCTTTGATGTATTTCTCGATTTAAAATTTCATGATATTCCTAATACTGTGGCAAAAGCGGTTACCGCAGCTGCTGATTTAGGTGTCTGGATGGTGAATGTTCATGCTAGTGGTGGTAGCCAAATGATGACTAAAGCTAAGCAGGCCTTAGATCATTACGGCAAAGATGCGCCGTTATTAATAGCGGTCACCGTATTAACAAGTATGAGCGAGGATGACCTGCGTGGTTTAGGCATTACTAAATCTCCGGCAGAGCAGGTGAGTTTTTTAGCGAATCTAGCCAAGCAAAGTGGTTTGCATGGTGTTGTTTGTTCTGCATGGGAAGCTGAGCAATTAAAATTGGATTTAGGTAAAGAATTTAAATTGATAACCCCTGGCATAAGACCGGCAGGCTCGGCGCAAGATGATCAACAGCGGATTATGACGCCAGAGCAAGCAATGAATGTGGGTGTCGACTATTTGGTGATCGGACGCCCCATTACTAAAGCAAAAGATCCACAACTTGTCTTACAACAAATTAATGCTTCCATAAGCTAATAGCAATTCCACTAAGGTCTTGCCCACTTGTGGGGGTAAAATAGCCCAAGACTATGTTGCTCTCAATCCCAATAGCCTGCTATTGGTCAATCGAGCGCCTTGTCCTGCAATATTTTCTCTAAGCACAACAAGATCACAAACTTAATGAAAATGGTATAACGTTATTTTCTGTATTAATAATGCATATTTTTTATAATACTTTATAAAAACAAGACAAAAAAAAGCTAGCTCAATGAATGACCTAGCTTTTTTATACCGGAGTTTTTATTTCACTGGCGTTTATTTTTCGTATTGGTGTATGAAGGCAACTAAATCGAGTACCTTGTTTGAATAACCAATCTCATTATCGTACCAAGCAATAACTTTAACAAAGGTATCGGTTAAAGAAATACCTGCTGTCGCATCAAATATTGATGTACAGGTTGCACCGATAAAATCATTCGATACCACAGCATCTTCAGTGTAATCTAAAATACCTTTTAGCTCACCTTCTGCAGCCGCGCTCATGGCTTGACAAATTTCTGCGTAAGTGGCTGGTTTTTTCAAGTTTACCGTTAAATCAACTACCGATACATTCGGGGTTGGTACACGAAATGCCATACCGGTTAACTTACCATTTAACTCAGGAATAACTTTACCAACCGCTTTTGCCGCACCCGTTGATGACGGGATGATATTTTGACTGGCACCACGACCACCGCGCCAATCTTTAGCCGAAGGGCTATCTACTGTTTTTTGCGTCGCGGTGGTCGCATGTACTGTGGTCATCAGGCCATGTTCGATGCCCCAATTATCATGCAATACTTTAGCGATAGGCGCTAAACAGTTAGTAGTACAAGAGGCATTTGAAACAATATCTTGCCCGTCATAGGTGTCTAAGTTAACACCACAAACAAACATAGGGGTATCATCTTTTGACGGTGCACTTAAGACCACTTGCTTGGCACCGGCAGTAATGTGTTTGCGCGCTGTTTCATCGGTTAGGAATAAACCAGTAGATTCAACCACAACATCTACATCAATTTCATTCCATTTTAAATCTTCAGGGTTACGCTCAGCGGTGACACGAATTACTTTATCATTTACCACTAACTGCCCGTCAATTACATCAACAGTACCCTGAAAACGGCCATGAGTTGAATCATATTTCAACATATAGGCCATGTATTCGATATCCATCAAATCGTTGATACCAACAATTTCAATGTCATCACGTACTGCGGCTGCTCTAAATACAAAACGGCCAATACGGCCAAAACCATTAATACCAACTTTAATTTTCATGGAGAACCTCTTAACTTCATTATGTAGTAAAATTACACCATTTTGAGATTATTACAAGCTAAACATAGCTTTTTTGACTTAATATTTCATATTTAGCCTGTTGTTTTGTTTTAATTACAAAACTTTGTATTTACAGCTTAATTAATTGCGTATTTTGTACAATACTTTAGAAATAGCATGATAGAATGCGCAAAATTTTGAAGAATAGTTGCGAGCCAAGACTCCCGACCTTATTTGGCAGAGGAAAAATATTTATGACACAAGATAAATTTTTGTGTGACATTGGCTTTATTGGCCTAGGTGTTATGGGTAAAAATCTGGTGCTTAATTTAGCAGATAATGGCTACAATATTGCAGCATTTGATTTAAGTGATGAAAAGGTTCAAGCCCTTATTGCTCAAGATGAAATTGAGAACACTACCGGCACTCCACGTGTGTATGGCTGCTCCTCTTATACTGAATTATTGTCGCAACTTAAAGCTCCTCACCTTATTGTCTTAAGTGTTCCTGCGGGGGATCCGGTTGACCAAATCTGTGAAAACCTTATTGGTGCGGGTATTCAGCCAGACGATATCATTATTGATACCGGTAACAGCTTATGGCTTGATACCGTTGCTAGAGAAAAAAAGTACAAGAGTAATTTCTTGTTGTTTTCTTCGGCAGTATCCGGGGGCGAAGTTGGCGCACGTTTTGGTCCATCATTAATGCCAAGTGGCTCTCCTTATGCTTGGGCTCGTGTTAAACCAATTTGGGAAGCTATTGCCGCTAAAGTTGATAAGAAAACGGGTAAACCTATCGAGCGTACTCAACCTGGGCAAGTTATCACTGATGGTGAGCCTTGTACTACTTATATTGGTCCAGCGGGAGCAGGCCATTACGTTAAAATGGTGCACAACGGTATTGAATATGCGGATATGCAAATAATTTGTGAAGCCTATCACGTATTAAAATCGGCGTTACGTTTAACGTGCGATGAAATTGCTGATATATTTGCCCAGTGGAATAAGGGTCCATTAGACAGTTATTTATTGGAAATTTCGGTCGAAGTATTACGCCATAAAACCAAGGATACTAATACTCCCTTGGTTGAGTTGATTCTAGATAAAGCGGGGCAAAAAGGCACTGGGCTTTGGACGGCAATGAGTAGCTTAGAATTGGGTTGTCCAGCACCTACCATAGCTCAAGCGGTTTATGCTCGCTCTATTTCATCATTTAAAGAGCTACGAACTCAGGCATCAGCATTGCTCACCGGTCCACAACAGACAGCTTTACCTGCAGCAGAGCAGCAAGAAATTATTGAGCAATTACATGATGCCATGTACTGCGCTAAAATTTGTGCTTATGCCCAAGGTTTCCAGTTAATGAAACTTGCCGGCAAAGAGCATGGTTGGACCTTAGATTTTGCCAGTATTGCTAAAATTTGGCGTGCGGGTTGCATCATTCGAGCCGCATTCTTGCAGTCGATAACAAATGCTTATCAGCAAAATGAGCATTTAGATAATTTAATGCTAGATGATTTCTTTATTAAGCAACTAAATGAGCGACAATTAAACTGGCGCAAAGCGATATGTTTTGCAACTATGCAGGGTGTACCTATAGGGGCCTTGTCCTCTTCACTTGCTTATTATGATTCAATGCGATGTGAAACCTTACCCGCTAATTTGTTGCAAGCTCAGCGAGATTTTTTTGGTGCTCATACTTTTGAGCGAATTGATAAAACGCCGGGTAAAAAATATCATGTGCAGTGGTCAACCAAGGACAGAGAAACTGTCGTTGTTGATAGCTAAGGGTTCAAATTATGACAAATAATGATGATTATAAAAATAAACTCACCGATGATGCTTATAAAGTATGTCGGTTAGCGGCTACTGAACAGCCCTTTAGTGGTATTTATAATGATCACTGGCAGCAGGGCACATATCATTGTGCCTGCTGTGAGCAAGCTTTATTTACCAGTGAAAGTAAGTTTGATACCGGCTGTGGCTGGCCTAGCTTCTTTGCCAGTATTGAAAAACAAGTGCTATATAAAACAGATAGCTCAAATGGCATGCAACGGGTAGAGATTCAGTGCCAAAACTGTTTATCTCATCTTGGCCATGTCTTTGACGATGGCCCGAAACCTACGGGTAAACGTTATTGCGTTAACTCACTTAGCTTAAACTTTCAGCCTACATAAGCGGTAACAGCAATGTTGCTTAGTCGTATATAGCACTATCGCTGCCCCCCTTAAACATATACTTACCCAGATTAATAACTTGGGCTAGTAAATTGTCCCGCGGTAATTTTAGCAAAGGTAGTGCGCGCGACTTTATCAAGAAACTTTGCATCTAGGCTTTTAGCTTGTTGATAGTTCTTAAGGTTAGCTTCTATCCTCTGGTCGGGCTTATCTTGTAATAACTGGTATATTCGTAACCATATATATGCTTGCTTATATTGCTTCTTCTGCGTGAATATCGTGACTAGGGTCTGTAATATTTCAGCAGGCAGTTCAGTGCCAGGTTGATGAAGTTCAAGGGCACGGTATAACAAGCCCAAGGTTTTATTGCGGTCTCGTTTTATATAATAGGTGGCTAAATGCAGTTGTGCCGTTGAGTTTTCAAGTATCGGTGTACCTTCTAGTTTTAAAAACTCGGCTAGGGCCAAGGTATTTCCTTCCCGGGACCAGTGATAATAAAGCAGGTGTGGGTGCTTAGCCTGAGCACTTTGTTCGGTTAGTAATGATAAATTCGCTTGAGCTTTTATTAAATTATCTTTTCTTAGCGTGGTTTTTTCTTTTAATTTGATGTGTTGGATTTGAGAAGCCAGTGACATACATTTAATATACCCCTCATAAGCAACAAGTAAGCTGTATTTATCAACATCAAGGTTTTTATCTTTGACATTAATTCGTGCAAAAATGACTTGGTTTCGTTGGGTTTTACACCAGCTATCTTGGCCAAAATCATTACATATATCTTCATTTTCCTTACACAATTGCATCAAGGTAACACTGCTGTCACAGGCATTAAGAGTTAGCACTAAAATGAGGGGCCAGCATTTGCTAACCGAGGGAAATCGTAACTGTATTATTTTTCGAAAAGCAATCATAAAAACACCAAAAAGATTTTTGTAACCGGTAGAGAAATAATTCATACTGAATTACAATACGCCCGTGAGTATAACCCAACTAGCTATTATCGATTCTAGAACACTATGATAATAGCCTATTGTTTAATTGACTGAAATAAAAGGTTTAAGTAATGACTTCTCATCTTGAGGAAAAATATCAAGCAAGCTGGCAAGAGCGTCAAACGTTCGCAGAAAATATGCAACCCCTTATTGGACAGTTGTATCGTAATAAAGGCATTGAAATTTCAGTGTACGGTCGCCAGTTATTAAATGCGTCTCCTATTGATATTATTAAAGCACATAAGTCTGTTGCTCTACATGAAGCAAGCAAATTACGTTTACGTGAAAGCTTCCCTTTTGTTGAAGCCATTAGCAAAATGGAACTAGCACCTGCTCGCATTGATGTCGGTAAACTAGCCTATAGTTATTTATACCTTGGTAAAGCCAATGACCTATCGATTGAACAATACTTAGAGAAAGAGTTATCAGTAGAAAGTCGTGAAAACACCGGTCAAAAAAGCCAAGACGTAGTGCTTTATGGTTTTGGTCGAATTGGTCGCTTGTTAGCGCGTTTATTAATTGAGCGTGCCGGACCAAATGCGACACTAAACCTTCGTGCTATCGTTTTACGTCCAAGTAAAGGCGCCGATGATCTAGAAAAACGTGCGAGTTTACTCCGTCGTGATTCCGTTCATGGTGCTTTTAATGGCAGCATTACTATTGATAAAGAAAATAATGTCATTAAAGCCAACGGTGCCTTTATCAAGGTGATTTATGCCAATTCACCGGCTGAAATCGATTACACTGCATATGGTATTAATAACGCCTTAGTTGTTGATAATACCGGTATCTGGACGGATGAAGAGGGTTTAGGGCAACATCTTAAATCTAAAGGTGTTGGTAAAGTATTACTAACAGCACCGGCTAAAGGCGATATTAAAAACATCGTTTATGGTGTTAACCACGATATGATATTAGCTTCAGATAAAATTATTTCTGCTGCTAGTTGTACAACGAATGCGATTACCCCGGTATTAAAAGCGATTAATGATGAATACGGTATTCGCAATGGCCATGTGGAAACTATCCACTCATATACCAACGATCAAAACTTGATTGATAATTACCATCCAGCACCACGTCGTGGTCGCAGTGCGCCTTTAAATATGGTTATCAGCACTACGGGTGCAGCTAAAGCGGTGGCTAAAGCATTACCTGAGCTGAAAGGTTTATTAACTGGTAACGCAATTCGAGTGCCAACGCCAAATGTTTCCATGGCTATCTTGAACTTGAACCTGAAAAAATCAACGGATAAAGCAGCGTTAAATGATTACTTACGTAATATTTCATTGAACTCGCCTTTACAAAACCAAATTGATTATACCGCTTCGACCGAAATCGTTTCTAGCGATTTAGTTGGCTCACGTTATGCGGGTGTTGTTGATTCACAAGCAACAATTGTTGAGGGTGATCGTGCGGTATTATACATTTGGTATGACAATGAGTTTGGTTATAGCTGTCAAGTATTGCAAGTTATGCTTGAAATGTCAGGAATTACGGTACCTAGCTTACCGCATAAATAAATTCACTTAATAAACATAAGTGATCAAAAAAAAGCGCATATTATATAATAATATGCGCTTTTTTGTTTTAGTAGTCGTTGTTTTTTAGTGGCTGGTAATAACAACTCACTTAATACCAAATTGATTAAGTTCTTTCCCACTCAGCGAGAATTAAAAGGCTTAGAGACAAGGCATTGATTGAAGAGAATGGTTACTCCCTTCTCCAAATCAATAACGCTGTGTGTAAGCCTTTTAAACTCGCCCTCGGGAGCTTACTCGATGACCACTAACTTCGTTAAATTCATTTGATTTAGAGTGACTAAACCGAAACGAATTTACCTTGTTATTGAACATCGAGCATAACTCTGAGTTGGGAAGAAATTTAATCAAATTGGTATAATACTTATGTTTTTCAGCAGTCGGCCGATAAATGTTTATTGCTAATTAATACACAAGGGGGATTTATGTCTATCAGCTTAGGTCAAAATAATTCTGTTGCTGCGCAATCTAACTTTGGTGCTGAATTTCTCACTGCAGCAGTAGCTAAAAGCCAGCAAGAATTAGAGGGACAAATGGTATTACTGCTTATTCAATCAGCAAATATAAATAATGTGCCCGCGCCAATGGGCAATAGTGGTTTTCAAGTCAATATTAAGGTGTAAAGCCTTTATCTTATGGCCCTGACTTACCAAGGGTGTTTGTCAAACTAGCTGTCGCTTAAATACAACGAGCAGGTTTAGGTAATCCTGCATATTTTGTTGCTTGTTTAGCGGGTCCCTCAGGAAATAACTTATACAAATAACGGCTGCTAGCCTTCTCTGCACCAAACTCTGCTTTCATCGCTTTGGTGAGTGCTCGAATAGCAGGAGAGGTGTTATAAGTGAGATAAAACTCTCTGACAAAGTTAATCACTTCCCAATGGGCATCCGTTAGCTCAAAATCATCATGATTTGCCATAACCAAGGCTAATTCTCTTTGCCACAACTGATGATCAAGTAAATAACCGTGTTTATCTGTTGGAATAATTTTGTCTTGAAAAATTAATGCTATTGCCATGTGATCACTTTATTATGGGTAAAGGTTAATTCAACAACATCACTAATTTCAATGGTGTTGACCGCTGTTATGATTTCAATGGCTCTAGCCTGTGCATGACTGGCGATAATATTGATATTAACCGAGCCTACTCGTTTGATTAAGCTATCCATCAACGAGTGTTTAAGGTTATAACAGCCATCATCCATCAATACTACGGAGTCTTGATGGTCTAGCACACTTAAACATTGGGCAAAGTCATTGCTAGCAAAAGCGGATTGTCGTATTAAATGTAAAGTACTCATGTTCGTTTCCTTAAATAAAAGCTCTTAAATATAAAGCCTTAAAACCTCAGTACATGTTGGTGGCGGTTAAGCGCTAAACCAAATTCAATACTCGATAA
The DNA here is from genome assembly GCF_001444365.1 of Colwellia sp. MT41. NCBI lineage: Bacteria > Pseudomonadati > Pseudomonadota > Gammaproteobacteria > Alteromonadales > Colwelliaceae > Colwellia > Colwellia sp. MT41. The sequence goes on along the minus strand of NZ_CP013145.1, from coordinate 2,212,756 downwards.
TACTTGTACATCATCAATATGAAAATCCTCATCGAGTTGACGACTGGCTAATGACTGCTGGCAAACGTATATGTCTTCAATATCATAGAACTCAAAAGCCGAAAACGTTTTTAAATAATCTTTAATGCCAAGCAAGCTGCCGTCTTGCTTATCCATCAGTTGATAAACACCATCACCTTGAAAGAATAACGAAACCTTTTGTTCAAATGCAGCAAAAATCAACGCAACATCAAGGGCATCTTTACCATTGTTACTACTAAAAGGCGCTTTACTGTTAATGATTGCCAGAACACTTTCTTGTGGCGATGCAGAGGAGTTTTGCTCTATTGAGGTCATTAAAATTGTACCAAGCGCGATGCTTTTGTTGTTAACTCAACTAATTCACCTAAACCTGAGACGGTAAAGGCTTTATTTATTTTGTCATTATCTATGGCATCACAAGCTATACCACGTTTTTCTGCTGCAGTAATGCAAATATGTAGTGGTAATTGATACTGTTTTTGCAGTCGTTGCCAGTGTTCAATAGCCTGGTATTCATCACTAGCAATGCTAATATTTTCATTCGCATGCATTACGCCATCTTGGTAAAAGAACACGCCAATAACGTTGATGCCAGCGACTAATGCCGCCTCGACATACGTTAACGCGGTAATCGTTAGGTGGCTATAGGGGGGAGTAGTTATTACTACAGCAAGAGTTTTCACAACACATCCATCATAAAAAAATAAGTCAAAAAAAAGCCCCGCAATTGCGAGGCTTTTATTATAAATGATTATAAAGCTTTTTCAGCTAAATTTTTAGTATTAACTAATCATCGTTGTTTAATACGCCTAATAACATAAGTAAGTGGACAAAAATGTTATAGATACTTAAGTATAAAGAAATAGTGGCACGAATGTAGTTACGCTCACCACCATTAATAATACGGCTAGTATCATATAAGATTAAGCCCGACATAATCATAATGATTGCTGCACTAATCGCTAAAGAAAGCGCTGGAATTTGAAAGAAGATATTAGCAACCATTGCCACCAATGCCACAACCATACCGACCATTAAGAAACCGCCCATAAATGAGAAGTCTTTTTTACTGGTTAGTGCATAACCTGAAAGCGCAAAAAATATTAATGCTGTACCACCAAGTGCTTGCATGATTAATGCGCCGCCACCCGGCATTGCCGCGTAAGAACTTAACATTGGCCCTAAAGAAGCACCCATTAAACCGGTGAACGCAAAAATCCAATAAATACCACTGGCAGAATCTGCTTTTTTGTTAACAACAAACATTAAACCAAAAGCCACTAACGTCATAACAAGCGCAGCACCGGATGGTAGGTTCATCGCCATGGAAATGCCTGCTGTTACGGCACTGAACCCTAGTGTCATTGATAACAACATATAAGTATTTTTCAATACTTTATTAATTTCTAGCGCCGTACTTTGACTCGCCGTTTGAAAACTCATATTAGATTGCATAAAACTTCCTTAAGAATTTAATTCTATTTACTTGTTATAAGCTAAGATAAGGTCATTTTAGATAAGTTCAAGTTTTTATTATTTATATAACTGTATAACCGACTTACGCTAACTTGCTGCCTTATGACATATTATGGCATGGTGATTTTTAAAATACTATGCTTTGCTTTGTTTAACAGTGGCAATAATTTGTTTTCTTTTGTAACAAATGATAACCATTTTACCTATGCATTGCTTAAGGTGCTAAACAAAAGGGCGTTAGTTAACACTGTTGCCAGTTTAGTCCTAAAGTTTGATAACTGTCGATTATCTCTTGTTTTCTTTTACAGTCATTACTGTGATCGTTAATCAAACCTGAGGCTTGTAAATGAGCATATAGAGTGGTTGAACCGACAAATTTAAAGCCCCGCTTTTTTAAATCCTTACTTAAATTATCCGAAATAGGGGAGGTGGCCGGATAATCACTCAATTGCTGTAAATTACTGACTTGTACCTTGTTATCGACAAATGCCCAAATGTAGTTAATAAAACTACCAAATTCCTTTTGTATGGCAATAAAACATTTAGCGTTATTAACTGTGGCGGCAATTTTCCCCTGATGACGAATAATACTGGCATCGAGCACTAGACGTTGTTCATCCGCCAAAGTAAATAAAGCGACTTTATTAACATCAAAGTTTGCAAAGGCTTTTCTGTAGCCATCACGTCGCTTTAATATGGTATACCAACTTAAACCCGCCTGAGCTGATTCAAGTACAAGGTATTCAAACATCTTATCATCATCAAGAACAGGAACCCCCCATTCTTCATCATGGTATTTAACATAGTCTAGCTTCGTTGTGTCTAACCAAGGGCAACGGCAGGTATTTTCAGCTGTCATTGGGACATTCCTTCTTTGATGTTAATTAAATTGCTGGAAAAAAAAGCAAGCTGGTTGTTTTTTTAGCAAACAAACTTAAAACAAGCATAAATACTAAAATAGTGCTTTACAAGCCATTGGAGAGACTTTAATATTCGCCTCGTTCTCAAGCAAGCATTGTTTTATCAGCTTATTTGTTAACTTCAGGTGAGATGGCTGAGTGGTCGAAAGCACCGGTCTTGAAAACCGGCGAGGGTTTGTAGCCCTCCTAGAGTTCAAATCTCTATCTCACCGCCACATTTAGAAAAACCCGTTAATCGAAAGGTTAACGGGTTTTTTGCTTTTACAATGTTTAAAAGTAGCAAAGGGTTTGTAGCGCAGCACCTACGACGTAGAGTTCAAATTTCAATCTCACCGACACATTCTAAGAAACCGCAACTTTAACGAGTTGCGGTTTTTTGCTTTCTGACGTTAAAAAAACAAGGGTTTGTAGCGCAGCACCTACGACATAGAGTTTAAATTTCAATCTCACTGCCACATTTAGAAAAACCCGTTAATCGAAAGGTTAACGGGTTTTTTGCTTTTACAATGTTTAAAAGTAGCAAAGGGTTTGTAGCGCAGCACCCACGACATAGAGTTCAAATTTCAATCTCACCGCCACATTCTAAGAAACCGCAACTTTAACGAGTTGCGGTTTTTTGCTTTATGACGTTAAAAAAAACAAGGGTTTGTAGCGCAGCACCTACGACATAGAGTTCAAATTTCTATCTCACCGCCACATTTAGAAAAGCCCGTTAATCGAAAGATTAACGGGCTTTTTGCTTTTACAATGTTTAAAAGTAGCAAAGGGTTTGTAGCGCAGCACCCACGACGTAGAGTTCAAATTTCAATCTGACCGCCACATTCTAAGAAACCGCAACTTTAACGAGTTGCGGTTTCTTTTCGTTTAGAGTGTAGTTGTGCAACAGATATAGGATTTGTAGCGTAAATCCTATGACGTAGAGTTTAAATCTGGATTCACCGCTACTGTTTAAAACTTGTTGACTCTCGTTTAACAAGTCTAGGGATATGCTTGCAGCTTACGCCACTAGTGTTTGTAGGTCGATTTTTTGTTATCTCAAGCCCTATATTGGCGGCTTGCATGGCCATTTCTTCAATGGGGTAATTGAGGGTACTCAATTTTGGTCTAGAATATCTTGACAGTAAAACATCATCGAAGCCGAGTACAGAAATGTCTGATGGCACTTTAAAACCATTATCTTCTAGGGTCGAAATTGCCCCTATTGCCATGGCATCGTTATAAACAAATAACGCAGAAAAACGCTTGCCTGAAGCCAGTAGCTTTTGCGTGGCCATTTCCCCGCCTTGCAGGGTCGGCTCGCCATATTCAATCAGGCTTTCTTCAATATTGGCACCGGCCAATTCAAGTTCGCTTTGAAAACCTTGTAGGCGCAGTAGAGGGTCGTCTATTTGATGTTTACTGGATATGCAGGCAAAGCTTTGATGATTTAAAGCTAATAAATGCCGAGCGGCGATTTTACCACCTTCTAGATTATCTAACCAAACACAACGGTGAGCTATTGCTTCAATATAGCGATCAATCAGTACTAAGCCAGGGACGTTATTGGCTAACTCAATTAAGGCTTCATCCGATAATTTTTTGCTATGCACCACCATGACATCACAGCGCCTTTCAATCAGTAAATTGATGGCCTGCATTTCTGTTGCTGCACTTACTAGTCCGGTACTTAATAATAATTGCATGTTTTTTTTGCGGGCTACTTGTTCAACACCATGAGCTAATGAGGCAAAAAACGGGTCGACTAGCTCAGGAATGACCACACCAATAGTGGTACTTTTTTGTGTGACTAAGGCTCTAGCATTAGCATTAGGGCTGTAGTTTAACTCTTTCACCACCTTTAATACATTTTCAATAGTCTTTTGACTGACTTTTGGACCCTTGTTTAATACGCGTGAAACGGATGCCACTGAAACACCAGCGCTGCGAGCTACGTCTTTTATTGTTGCCATAGGGTAAATGTTTACATGATTAGATTTAGTTAAATACTCAGGGAATATACACTAATTAATAGCTATCCATCAAGATTAACCTTACTAAAAATAGATCTTGCACATAAAAGGGTAAACGTTTACCCTTGGTTTTAAGTTTTCACTTATTCACTTTGAAAAATATTATGACTGTAGAATTTGACCCAACGGAACACCCGCACAGAAGATATAACCCACTTATTGATGAATGGGTGTTGGTTTCTCCTCACCGAGCAAAGCGGCCATGGCAAGGTCAGGTAGAAAAGCTTGATGAGCAGCAAAGACCGGCCTACGACAAAGACTGTTTTTTATGTGCAGGTAATACTCGCATCAATGGTGAAGTTAACGATGACTATAAAGATACCTTTGTTTTTACTAATGATTTTGCCGCGATAAAAAAAGATACTCCAATCGTGAGTAGTGATGATCCACTTTTTAAAATGGCGACAGAGCAGGGCGAAAGTCGTGTTATCTGTTTTTCACCGGATCATAGTAAAACCTTGCCGGAGTTATCAATAGCGGAAATTTCTCATATTGTTGATACTTGGCAAAATCAATGTCAAGAATTAGGACAACGTTATTTATCGGTGCAGATCTTTGAAAATAAAGGCAGTATTATGGGGTGTTCTAATCCACATCCCCATGGACAAATTTGGGCGCAACAACAATTACCGACCTTGGTGATGAAAAAACAAAATGCGCAGTTGGCTTATCTTGAGCAACATGGCAGCAATTTATTGCAAGACTATGTAAACAGAGAAGTCGAAAATAAAGAACGTATTGTGGTGAAAAATGATGATTGGCTAGTGGTAGTACCTTATTGGGCCGCATGGCCGTTTGAAACTTTACTACTACCACGCTTTTCCGTGGCTCGTATAACTGAGCTAAATGCCGCGCAAAAGTTATCTCTCGCAGATATTCTTAAAAAAATCACCATCAAGTATGACAATTTATTTGAGTGTTCTTTCCCTTATTCTATGGGTTGGCACGGTGCGCCTTTTGATGGCCAACAACATGATGAATGGACTCTACATGCCAGTTTCTTCCCGCCACTATTAAGGTCGGCCACGGTGCGTAAATTTATGGTCGGTTATGAAATGATGGCTGAAGCGCAACGAGATATTACGGCAGAGCAAGCAGCCCAAAAATTGTGTGATTTGCCAAATATTCATTATAAGGCGGCAAGTAAATGACTCAAGTGAATATTGGACTGCAAGAACTAGCCCTACAATTATTTGAACAGCAATTTCAACGCTCAGCTGAGCTAGTTTGCCATGCCCCTGGCCGAGTCAATTTAATTGGCGATCATACCGATTACAATGATGGTTTTGTTCTGCCCGCCGCTATTAATTACGGCACTACCATTGCTGCATCAGCTCGCGAAGATAAGGTCATTAAAGTTTATGCTCATGATTGTGACCAACAAACTAATGAATTTAATTTGACTGAGATAGTGTTTGATCAACAGATGATGTGGAGTAATTATGTTAGAGGTACATTACAAGCATTAATGAAAAAGTACCCTGAAATTAATGGCGCAAACTTAGTGGTTACCGGAAATGTACCACAAGGTGCTGGTTTAAGCTCTTCTGCCAGTTTTGAGATTGCTATCTTAAAAGCCTTTAGCCAGCTTTATCAATTAGATTTAAATGGTGTTAATGCCGCGCTTATTGGCCAACAAGCGGAGAATAATTTTGTTGGTTGTAACTGCGGCATTATGGATCAACTTATCTCAGCCCTGGGACAGCAAGGGCATGCCATGTTACTTGATTGCAAAGATTTATCGTTTGAAAATGCGCCTATTCCAGATGATTTAACGCTGTTTATCGTAAATTCCAAGGTAAAACGTGGCTTGGTAGACAGTGCCTATAACTTAAGGCGTCAGCAATGTGAACAAGTTGCCAAGTACTTTGGTGTTTCTGCCCTACGGGAGGTCACCATAGAGCAACTTAATTCAGCCAAAGAGCAACTTGAGCCGGTATTGTTCAAGCGCGCCCGTCATGTGATCAGTGAAAATTCTCGAGCGCTTGCTACTTTCAAGGCGCTTAAAAATAATGATATGGCAACAATCAGTGTCGCGATGAGAGCGTCTCATATTTCTTTGCGTGATGATTTTGAAGTCACTACCAAGGAAATGGATGGCTTAGTTGACATGATTGATGGTGTCTTAGGCTCAAAAGGCGGCGTGCGCATGACCGGCGGTGGTTTTGGTGGCTGTGTGGTCGCTTTAGTGCCAACGGCTTTGGTCGAACAGGTAAAGCAGGTTGTCAACAACAACTATGAGAAGGAATTTGGTTTAAAGCCGAGTATATATTACTGTACGGCGACACAAGGTGCATTTAGATAATTGCTAAAGTTAGAATTGAATAAAGCTAACATTTATAAAAATAAAATATAATAAAACTAATAAAAACAAATAATTACAATTAAAAGTTAAAGGGGAGATATATGGAATTTACCAACAAATTGGGCACGATAGATAGCACCATCTTTATTGTCTATGTCATAGGACTGTTGTGCCTAGCGTTATGGATTTCTCGCAATGAGAAGGCCGAGGGAGCGAATACCGAAGATTATTTTTTAGCCAGTAAATCCTTACCTTGGTGGGCTATCGGCGCTTCTTTAATCGCTGCCAATATTTCCGCTGAACAAATTATCGGCATGTCAGGCTCGGGTTACGCCATCGGTTTAGCGATTGCTTCCTACGAGTGGATGGCTGCCATTACCTTGGTGTTAGTCGGTAAATATATGCTGCCTATTTTCCTGAAAAATGAAATATTTACCATGCCGCAATATCTTGAACAACGCTTTGATAACAAGGTAAAAACGACCATGGCCATTTTTTGGCTGGCGGTCTACACCTTTGTTAACTTAACGGCGGTGTTATGGTTAGGCGGCATGGCTATTGAAACCGTGGCGGGCGTCGATTGGATGTTCGGCATGATTTTTTTAGCGGTATTCTCGGTTGCTTATTCTTTATATGGTGGTTTGAAAGCGGTGGCTTTTACCGACATCTTACAAGTGGTGTTATTAGTCTTGGGCGGCCTGTTACTGAGTTACTTGGCCTTAGATGCAGTTGCTGATGGCCAAGGGGTATTAGTTGGTTTTGGTATACTGACCGAGCAAATGCCAGAGCATTTTGATATGATCTTAAGCCCAGAAAATGAACATTATATGAGCCTGCCGGGCATCTCGGTATTAATTGGCGGCATGTGGGTGATGAATTTTAGTTATTGGGGCTTTAACCAGTATATTATTCAGCGCGCCTTGGCCGCTAAAGATCTTAAAGAAGCGCAAAAAGGCATTGCTTTTGCTGCCTACCTTAAATTGCTGATGCCGATTGTTGTGGTTTTGCCCGGCATTGCCGCGGTTGTACTTTATCCCACATTAACCACACCAGACCAAGCTTATCCATCGATGATGGCAATGTTGCCTGTTGGCATTAAAGGTTTAGTTTTTGCCGCCTTGGTTGCTGCGATAGTGTCATCGTTGGCATCGATGACCAATAGTATTTCTACCATTTTTACCATGGATATTTATAGCCAATTTAAACCGAATGAAAGCCAACGTCACTATGTGCATATCGGCCGTATTGCCGCGTTAGTTTCTTTGTGTATCGCCTTGATCGTCGCTCAGCCATTATTGGGTGAATTTGACCAAGCGTTCCAATACATCCAAGAATTCACTGGTTTCTTTACTCCAGGCATAGTGGTGATATTTGTTCTGGGTATGTTCTGGAAAAGAGCTACCTCAATGGGCGCATTATCGGCCGCCTTAGGCTCGGCAGTATTTTCTTTAATACTTAAGTTTGCTTGGCCTGAACTACCGTTTATGGACCGTGTTGGTTTAGTGTTTTTACTATGTTTAGCGCTTTGTTACTTTGTCTCTATGGCAGGTAAACCGCCTACGGAAGATAGTAGTGTTGATTTATCACAAGTGAGTTTTACCACCACTAAGTCATTTAATGTCGCCGCAGTAGGTGTGGTACTTATTCTTACCGCTTTATATGCCACTTGGTGGTAAACAAAGCGGTACGTAAAGCGCTAAGCAAAATAATCAGCTAAACAGTAAGTTAATAAAGGTCAATTGCCATCCATATGCTAATTAAAAGTATAAGCAATTGACCTTTCATATTTTTAAAGGACACAAAATGCAAGTATTAGTCACCGGTGGCGCGGGGTATATTGGCTCCCATACGGTTTTATCGTTATTAGAAAATAATGTTGACGTTATCGTTTATGATAATTTGGTTAACTCCAGTATTGAGTCAATTGACCGAGTTGAAAAGCTCACCGGAAAGAAAGTTGAGTTTGTTGAAGGTGATATCTGCGACAAAGAGAAATTAAGCCGGGTATTTAAACAATTTTCAATAGATGCGGTTATTCATTTTGCTGCACTTAAAGCGGTTGGTGAATCGGCAGAAATCCCGTTAAGTTATTATCAAAACAATGTCCATGGCACGGTTTGCCTACTGGAAGTTATGCAGCAACATAAGGTACATAATTTCATTTTTAGTTCATCCGCTACCGTTTATGGCGAAGAAAATAATGTGCCCTATGTCGAAACGATGAAACTGGGTACACCTTCTAGTCCCTATGGTGCTAGCAAAGTCATGGTCGAGCGTATACTAGCCGATTTAGCACTATCGGATAGTAAATTTAGAGCTGTATCCCTACGTTATTTTAATCCCATTGGTGCTCATGAAAGTGGTGCTATAGGGGAAGATCCAAAAGGTATTCCCAATAACCTATTACCTTATGTTGCCCAAGTTGCCGTAGGTAAGCGCGACAAGCTCCGCATATTTGGTGATGATTACCCTACTAAAGATGGTAGCTGCGAGCGTGATTATTTACACGTGATGGATTTAGCCCAAGGTCATGTTGCGGCACTAGACTGGTTAAATCGCCACCCTGACTTTAGCGGTGTTGAAGCCTTTAATTTAGGTACAGGAAATGGCGTTTCGGTCTTTGCTATTGTCAAAGCATTCGAACAAGCGATTAATAAAAAAATTCCGTTTGAAGTATCACCAAGACGAGTCGGCGATCTGCCTGCTTTTTGGGCCAATGCTAGCAAAGCCAATAAAGAATTGAATTGGCAAGCCAATCGAAGTCTTGAACAAATGATGACGGATACCTGGCGCTGGCAGTCAAAGAATCCAAATGGATTTTTAATTTAATGACTTATTTGGCAACCGAGCTAGAAACAGCACCAGAATTAGGATCAGCACTGACAACAGTAACATTGACCAATGACTTTGGCATGTCAGTTGAAATTATGAATTTTGGTGCCCGAATTAAGTCAATTAAGTTTCCCGTTAACGCTAAAGCCACGGAAATGATATTGGGCTATGCCTCGGCTAGCGATTACTTAACCGATGAGTTTTATTTAGGGGCAACTTGTGGTCGAGTCTGTAATCGTATTGCCGGTGGTAAGTTTGAGCTTGCTGGTCGTCAAGTTCAGTTAGCCTTAAATGATGGTGACAACTGTTTACACGGCGGACCCGATAATTTTTCCGTACGTTATTGGCAAGTAGATAAAGAAACAGTCACTAATTCTGCAGTGACATTATTGCTTATTTCCCCTAATGGCGATCAAGGTTTTCCTGGAAACTTAGCGTTATCTGTTACTTATCAGTTAAGTGCTGACAATAAACTCAGTATTCAATATTCGGCCAATACTGATTTAGCTACGCCAATAAATTTGACCAACCATGCTTATTTTAATTTGGGTGAAAAAGATTGCCAATCACTCTATTTACAAATGATGTCATCGGCATTGCTTGAAACTGATTCAGCCAATATACCTACGGGTAATATTATCTCGGTAGCAGAGACAGATTATAACTTTAGAGAGCCTGCCGCTATTGGCCATCGACAACAGCATACTGAAGATGAATCCCTTAAAACAAAAAACGGTTATGATCACTGTTTTATTTTGGATAACACGCCGTTTGAACAGCCTAAAGCAATTCTTACTTCACTAAAAAATCAAATTAGTGTGTCTGTTTATACCGACCAAGCAACGATACAGCTTTATACGGGCTTTTACTTAACTGGCAAATTTAGCTCGTACCAAGGTTTATGTTTAGAAGCGCAAAACTATACCGATGCGGACAATCATAAACATTTCCCCAGTAATATATTGATGCCAAAGCAACAATATCAGCGGAAAATTATTTATAAATTTGAGTCGATAAATTAGCTGAGCTGTTATTTGACAGACAAAGATAAAATCTATTAATAGTTTTACCAATATTAATATGTTATCTCGGGGTAGCCATACAACTTCTTAGCCAAGCATTAGCACTATGGTTATCATAGAAAAAGCGATGCTCTACGCCGGCCTCAGTGTAAGCTTTTTTGCAAATGTCATGAGTGGTTGACGGAGTAAGGCTATGCTGCAAGTTGATGGCGACAGCACGTACTTGCACTGTTTTTAAATAGTTGGTGAAGTATGCCATCGCTTCAGGTGTTGCTAGTGCCTCATCGCGAAGTATGACTAAGCCAGTATAGTTATTCATATTTAGCTGTGGTATAAGTTTCGCTAATTTTTCCGCCATAAGTTCAAAAAACTCAGTATTGCAAGGTCCTGAAATATCCATAGAAACTAGGTCATTATCCAGCTGAATATCGATACTTCCGTGTGGAAGAAAGTGAGACTTTAGCATGCGTTGCTCGGATAGAATTTAGAATGAGTAAATATCATAGTGTCAATAAAAGGTCAATAATAGGTTAATGATGTTATCAGCTAATATACTAGCAATCCCTATGAAACTCTAATTTAAAAATAATGCTCGTTATAAATGGCAATAAACATAGCTGTCGTTTTTGATTTAACGCTATATTTTATTCTTTATCGTAAGGGCTGATGCTCGACTATGATATTTTTTTTCGATTAAAAACCTTACCATCAACTTCTTTTAAACTCAGTGTGATTTGTGGATCGTCTTGTTGCCAATCAATGAGTAATTCACCGTAATTTACTTTATTGATGAAATCCCCGACGCGATGCTTATTTATTTTGAATATTTACCAGACAAAACGTTTATCTATGGCCTTCAATCAATATCAAAGGAATAATAGAGATCACTTGATTGTTCAATGCCACTGACAATTTCTAACCATAAGCGATTAAGTAAATACAGCCTTACCGTCAATTCATTAATAGGCTCAAAGACACCAATACCATATTTTACATAGATACGGTTGCCAATATAGCCACTTATGATCGCTTGTGTGGTATCGCCTTCGCCTTCAGTATCTATAGCAATATTACTAATAAATGGTAGCTGTTCTAATCGATCAAATAAGCCGACACTATTCGTTACGCCAAAACCAATGAGCATACTTGCCGCTGCTGTGCCATTACTGCCACCAGAATCTAAACCTCGCCCTCTGGCTAAATAAGACAGTATTTCAGGCGCTTCCATCGTTGGTGTCGAGAATAGTTGTATAGCTAAAGTGTCAGCTAAGCCAGTTATTTTTAGTCCAACTTCAATATCTTCGGCTTTAATATGTCTACTCGCACGTAAATTAAAGTAGGGATTATTAATCGGCCCGTTAAAGCTCAGTTCTCCTTTTTCAATCGTTAATCGTTGTCCGTAGGCTTGGTAGGTACCCTTTGCTGATTGAATATTACCGAAAATTTGTAACGGTTGATTCAGCTGCTGACTAACGTGTAATTGGCCAAACAAATTACTTTTTAACCCTTGGCCAGAGACTTTAAACGCTTTGGTGATATGAATGCTGACATTGGTTGTAATATCAAACCCAGATGATTTTTTAACAACTTCCCGTCCATATTGATCAACTATAATGACATCATCACTTAAGGTAATACTGCCTTGTGGCAGTTTTTCAATATTATAACTACCGTCTAGCACAGTTACATTGCCACTAATGGTTAATACTTTATCTTGCACAGAGAAATTCAATGCGGGTGATATTGTCATTAGCAATTGTGGCGGAAATACTAAGGGTATCTGCTTGGCAGTAAGATCTAACTCCATAGTAAAACCATCTTGCCAGCCAAGCTGACCCTTTAACATAGCCGGGTCACCTTTTATAGAAAATTCCCCAAGCAGCGTTGCCTGATTATTGTTAATGTGCAGTTCAGCGTTAATGTCTGTCAGTTTGTTGGGGTTTTGACTCAATAATAGCTCGCCACTCTCTAGTGCTAAACTACCGTTGACTACAGGAGCCTTTATTGTACCGCTAACGCTTAGCATGGCCGTTACCAAACCTTGTAAATGAACTACCTTGCTAATTAGTGCTTGAAAAGGTTGTAAATTAAACTGATTAACTTCTATTTGCCCATCAATGGGAAAATCATCAATAAAGTCAATTTTTGAGTTGATGTTAATAAGTACTTGTTCTTGAATATCTTGTAACTGAAATTTACTGGTAAATTGCTTTTTGTTTACCTTGAACGAAAACCCACCTTGGTGCCACTGGCCAATTTGTTGTTCATGGTACTCGTCATTTACCTTTATGTTACCTGACGACAAGGCAAAGTTAGCCTGTGCCGATATTGCCTGAGTGGGTGACCATTGTGCGGTTATCTCACCGGTAACCTTACCCTTTAGTTGTACCCCCTCGGGTAAAATCAATTCATCCATTAAGGATAAATCTATGTTTAACCCTAAAGTAATATCACCTGATGCACCCACAATGGTATTGTCAGGTAAACATACTTTAACTGCTGTACCTTGCCAGCAATGTTTCTCGATGAGTAACTGCTGTTTATCTAGATTAAAAGCTAAAGAAAAAGCGTTATCATTGCGCCAAGTGATGTCTTTATACGTTAAGGCACTGTATTCAACTATGCCTTGCCAATCGTTTAGGGCGTTATGCCATTGACCTGACAATTTTAGTTTGCCCGCCAAATCGCCGTACCAATCGAGCTGTAATTGCTGCTGATTAAAGTCACCAGAAAAATTAAGCGCTATATCTTGCAAACTTAGGCTGTCGTTGTTAACAGTGATGTGCAAACGTTCATTTTGTATTGTTAGCTGGATTCTATGATTATTAAATGGCTGATAAACCGCGGTGATTTCTAGCGAGGGGCTATAAAACTGCTGCCAATGTAGCTGCTTTAGCTTACTATTAAGGGTAATAATGGGCTGGTGTTTATTGCCCTTAATGGTGAAATTACTGGTAATAGCGCCGCTAGCCAATGGATACCAGCGGTTAATCTCACTAATTCTGAGTTGACCGTTAACATGCCAGTTATTATCGCGGGACGTTTGTAAGGTTAATTGATCATTATCAATGGCTATTAGCAGCTTACCTTGTGATAAATCACCCGATGAGAAGTAGCCAGATTGATTTAAGGCTATGTCGCCTTGAATGACTAGCTCCGAATCATTAATGCGGCCAGAAACATCGGTATCCGTAATAGCGAGTGACCATTGTGACTTAGACCAAGAGCCAGTACTGGCAAATTTCCCTCGAATTCGACCATTGATAACATCTGGTAATATGTCTTCAATAAAGCTGGTTTTGGCTTCAGTGCTTTTGTCTGCACTGGCGTTGGCGCTGGTGTTAATGTTGAACTCAGTGTTTTCTGGAAAAACTAACGCTTTAAGGTTAATTTCTGGCAAGGTAAAACCAGCAGAGTCAGCAAATAATTGCCACGTTATTTCTTTAGACTGAAAATCTATATGCCCGTGTAAATTTAATTGACTATTCGAGTCTGGCTCGTTAAATGCTAATTTATCCAGGCTAATTAAACCTTGTTGGTGATGAGCGGATAACTTTAATTGGGCATTTTTATAACCATAACTATTGAGCTGGCTGCTTAATTTAACTGTTTGCTGGCTTAAATCACCAACCAGATCTAAGTAAAGTGATGAAGGCTGGCCGTATTGCGCTAAAGACCAGGGCAGGGGTAGTTTATCGGCCGATAATTGTAGCTCAAAAGGAAGTTGCTGGTGGGTTAAGTTAATTGTCCCTTGGCTGTTTAATACCACGCTACCCTGACTGGTTAGCTTTACGTTTAATTGATCAACGCTACCTTGCAATCTTATGTCTAGGGTTGAATCAGACGCTTCCGGCCAAAGTGGTATTTTATCTAATCGGGCAACCAACTGAGCATTAATTTTATAAGGCGGTATCAGTTGCGTGTTTAGCGCTAAATGTTTTATGGCATAGTCTGCTGTTGAGGTCTTAAACTCCGTTATATTGACATCACTTTTAGCCCAAGTGCCAGTGAGTTGGTTTTGTTGATAAGGCCATTGGATATCATTATTAAGGGTACTATTTAGTGTGATGTTTTTCTGTGTTTGATCATCGACTATGCGTAACTTATCAACGAATAATTGTTGAATATTTAACGATATGGGTAAATAGACTTTTGGTAGTGTACTAAAAGCAGCATATATTGAATTTGTGCTATTACTGTTTTCAGCGTTATTTTGTTGAGAACTATTGTTTTCATTGTTGCTATTTTTGTCGAACGTTATGGTTAATTTGTCGGCATTTGGCTGCAAGATAGTAAATTGACTTGCCTTAATATCTACTTGCGCGGTGAACTGCTCAATATCTATTACCGTTTGGTTAATGACTAAATGGCTGTTATTAATTGTTATTGCTTGCGCTTCAATGGCAAAGGGCATAACAAACAAACGCTCATCATTTACCGTATTACTCGCACGCTTAGCCGCCGTTTTATTTTTTGTATAGGTTAGCGAAAAGCTAGCTAGCTTAAGTGATTTAATACATAACTTTTTTTGCCAACTACATGAAAAATCAATTTCAGCAACTAAATCCTTAATCTTAATGTCTAAAGTCGTTAAGTTAAGATGAAAAGAGTTGAGTTCAATGTCTCTGATTAAGGAGCCAGCTTTGTAGTCTGCATGAATGCCATCAATGTTGTTCAGTAAGCTAATCGTTAAGCGGCTGCCTATAGGTGTGGTCAGTAAAATAGTGACTAAACAAAGTAATAGCGTTAACCATTTTGCTATTTTATAGGTTATTCTGCGCCAGATCACAGTTCGGCGCCTAAGTTGATATGAATGCGCCAGTTGCTATCATCACCATCAATGCCATAGGCGAAATCAAATTTTACCGCGCCCACAGGGGAGATATAGTGTAAACCTGTGCCAAAAGAATACACGGGTTTAAATTCACCTTTATTGGCGGCGCTGCCACCATCAGAAAATAGGGCAATACGCCATTTATCGTTCAGGTAATATTGATATTCTATGCTTGCTACTAAGAGGCGAGTACCGCCGACAACGATAGGCTCGCCTTGCTCAGGATCAGATGATGAGGGAATCGTTGCACCAATAGATTGATAGGCAAATCCCCTAATGCTTTGATCACCACCGGCATAAAAACGTAATGATGGCGCTAATTCTGCGTCTCTATCCACATAAATGGCGCCAAACTCGGCGCGGGTAACCAGACGGTGATTAGTTTTCAATGTGGTAATGTAATTCCAACGGGCATGAATGCGAAAGAAACTATTGTCCGAACCTGCTTTTAAATGCGCCCCTTCTATATTATAGGTTTGGCGAAAGCCTTCACTGGGATCTAATGGCGGGCCTGAGCGCTTTGTTTTTGACCAAGTAATGCCAGGAATAAGATAACTTGCTGCATCTAACTCAGACCAATCAATATTCGGTACTTGCTCATCAAGTTCGTATTGCCAGACCTCTTTATGATAACGAGTATAAATTTGCCTTTGCCATTTATTATTACTGACCAGCCTGCCAATTTGAGTGGAATAAAATTTTGTTTTTTGCTCAGCATAATCCACATTTTCAATGTTCATTTGAAATTGCAGTAAATCTCGGCTTAGGTGGTTTAAAGGAATACTATAAATAAATTTACCTGTTGGATTTATTTCAGAATATTCAAATTTAGTTTCTTGAAAGTGTCCATATTTATTAATTAAAGGCGTACGCCAAGCCGCAGAAAGACGAAAATCGGTATCGGTGGCATAACCAATGCCCAAGTCGAATTGATGACTTTTAGCGGGCGTTAGAGCAACATTAATGGGTAAAGTATATTGGTGATTAATATTATCCTCAATTTTATCTGCGGGCACTGCGATGATGCTGCCAAAGTACTGAGTAGCTTCCAGTTGATGCTGTAGTTGGTGAAAAGCGCTGGTACTATAATATTGATTTTTCTGAAAGGGGATTAAATTGGATAACAATTCAGGCTCTAGATCAAAATCATTAAAGGTAACGTCGCCAAACCGGTAACGAGGGCCACTGGTATAGCGCAAAGTAATATCAGCGTAATGATATTGATTTTTGATCACTATTTTACTTTCAGTTAATGCACCATTGAAATACCCACGCTGTAAAGCTAAAGAAAGCAAATCCGCTTTTAACTTTTCATACTTGCCATGATGAAGGTTTTCACCTGGTTTAATCCCATGATTATTAAGTAATGCTTGGAAGGCGGGGTCTTGACTCGCTTCACCATCAAGGCTAATAATCACTTTATCTATTAAGGTAGCAGCGTTTAACGTTATGTTAAGGTTAAGCAGCCATGGCTTTGCACTCGTTTTTTCAGTAATAGTATTGTTGTCAATTACTTGGCTAATAATCTCTGCTTGATAATAGCCTAGCGCTTGTAGTGCTTCGCGGGTGTTATCTTTGGCGCTATAAATAAAAGCAGAGCGCTCTAAGACACTATTGGGTAACTTACCTAAATGAGCACGTATATTGTTATGGACAACTTTTGGCAATTGGCCGTTGAGTGTGACCACTAAATTACTGGCGTAAACAGAGTGACTTAAGATAAGTATAAAAAATCCGCTGGCTAATGCCCTAAAATAAAACACTATACGCTAAGCCAATAATCAGTGGGTATCATAATGCTAACGTCGCGACCTAGGATAAAAACGATGAATTAAACGGTATTTTTAGCTATTATCGCATAAATACAAATATAAAAGCGATTATAGATGTATAAGAAAAGTCCTTACTATAAAATTTTATTAGTTATGTTTTATAGGGTTAGCATTAAAAGAACTAGCCGGTGATTTATCCTATCATGCAACTCATATCTATTTGTTAACCACTGTCACACCTTAAGTAAATAATATTTTATTTGAAAGTAAAATCAGCAAAGGTTTGCTTATTTTTAAAACAACTTGCTTATTTAAAAGCCGAACAAACAGTTTAGATGACTTTATTTAACATTTTTCGCATTTAACGCTTTACAAAGAAGGTGCCAGTATTTAGAATGCGCCCACTTTCGAGGAATAGCAAAACCTTTCCTTTTAAGTAACTTGGTGAGATGGCTGAGTGGTCGAAAGCACCGGTCTTGAAAACCGGCGAGGGTTTGTAGCCCTCCTAGAGTTCAAATCTCTATCTCACCGCCACATTTAGAAAAACCCGTTAATCGAAAGGTTAACGGGTTTTTTGCTTTCTGACGTTAATAAAAACAAGGGTTTGTAGCGCAGCACCTACGGCATAGAGTTCAGATATCTATCTCACTGCCACATTTAGAAAAACCCGTTAATCGAAAGGTTAACGGGTTTTTTGCTTTCTGACGTTAAAAAAAACAAGGGTTTGTAGCGCAGCACCTACGGCATAGAGTTCAAATCTGGATTCACCGCCACATTCTAAGAAACCGCAACTTTAACTAGTTGCGGTTTTTTGCATTTAAAGTGTTTAAAAGTAGGTAAAGGGTTTATAGCGCAACACCCACGACATAGAGTTCAAATTTCAATCTCACTGCCACATTCTAAGAACCCGCAACTTTAACGAGTTGCGGTTTTTTGCTTTCTGACGTTAAAAAAAACAAGGGTTTGTAGTGCAGCACCTACGACGTAGAGTTCAAATCTGGATTCACCGCCACATTCAAAGGGCTGCACAATGTGCAGCCCTTTCTCGTTTTAGACACTTCCGAACATAATCGCTATGTCAGCTCAATCTTTGATAAATTCGTTGTAAGGTTTAGTCTCCTTCAAAGACATTCTCAACCCAAGAAAATAAGGATCATTTATTGATGACTTAGCTGGTATCAAAGCTAATACATCTGAGTATAGTGCTGCTTCCTTGTTTGCTTTTGATGATGTTGGACCTGGAAAAAATAAAGTGATTTTTGCTCAAAATGAAATTACGCATTTATAGTTTATAAGTGATAGAAATGACAATGTCAAAAGAGGGTTTACTTACTCAATAAATCATCTATCAAAATTATCTAGTTAACTAATACTTGAATACACTCAAAACATACTGCAAGTTCAAATTACTTTTATTTAATTACTTTGTTATGACTTAATTACTTACCTTGAAGATTTGATACAACGTTTAGGGTTACCTAACTCATTAAAAGCAATGAACATAGCCGAAAATAAATTAGCCATGTTGGCACAAGATGCCATGATGCAAACGCGTTTATTGGTTAATAATCCTAAAGATGTGCTATATGAAGATGTCTTGGCTATTTACCAAGCCGCTTATGAAAGAAATTACCACGCGTTGGATGGATAATGACGTCTACGGGCATGTCAATAATGTCACCTATTATTCTTACTTTGATAGCATTGCCAATAACTACCTTATTGAACATGCCGGTTTCGATATTCAAACCAGTCCAATTATTGGTTATATCGTAAGTTCAGCCTGTAATTATTATACGAGCATCGCTTTTCCAGACAAAATTTTTGGCGCTTTTCGAGTAAACAGAATAGGTAACTCTTCAGTTGAATATGGCGTGGCAATATTTAAACAAGGACAAGAGTCTGCATGCGCTTATGGCACTATGACCCATGTATTTATTGATAGAGTAACCGAAAAACCAGCAAAAATTGAGGGTGTGTTAAAGGCCGCGTTTGAGCAGGCGTTAATTTCTTCGAATGACCCTTTAAAGTAAGTCCTAGTCTATGTTAACTAGACCTAGGCTTATTACTGCGGGAGAGTAATAAAATATCACACTCAAAACACCGTTAGCTTACGGTTATCTGTTTTTTATTGGTCATTGATTACGAGATAAGGAACACTGTTACCACAAAATAGACATTATTTAATTTGGTTAAAATAGTGATTAGGATTATATTTTGTATCAATAAAGAAACTTAAAATCAGGTCAAAAAAAAGCGTTCACCTGAATTCAAGTAAACGCATTATAAGAACACCTATCGGTATTAAAGTTCCCTGTTCCACACATAATAATTTAATATAGACCGTTTCTACCACACTGCCGACATTAGGCTTAAACTGTAAAAACAGGGTTTGGATTAGATTTTGTACCAACGCCCTGCATCCGGGGACGGGCGAAGCGGAAGTCCCTTAGATGCTTTTGTTATTTATATAAGACATTACACAAGTTTATTTTATCATTTGTTATATGTATTTGCATCAATTTGATATTGAGCGATAATTTGTGCTTTGATTTTAGTCGATGAATTATGCGGATGATAGTTAACCTGAACAATTTTCTTACCATTATCTTTTAAATATTCTTCTACACCCTGATTATGAGGTTTTCTCCCCCAGTCTTCGCCAATCACAAAAATATCAGCCTTAACTTCCTTACAAACAGCGATATAATCAAGTTCATGGTAGGGAAGTGCGATATCCACACAGTCTAGAGCAAGAAGCATTTTTATACGTTGCTCAAGAGGAATAACCGGAGCATTAGGCTTATACAATTTAACAACTTCGTCAGAGGCAACACCAACGGCAACTGTATCACCTAAGCTAGCGCAGTATTCCAACAAGGCAAGGTGACCAACATGCAATAAATCAAATGTACCGACTGTATAAACAACCATTCTCTTATAATCCTATGATAGTAATAATTTCGCAGCCAAGATAGCACACTTCAAATGAAGTAGAACTGAATAATTACAAGGAACCAGAATGACAACAGAAACTCAGCAACCAACCATACCCTCTTATGTAAAGGATATTCCCAACTTTTGCTCTCTTGCTGGTCTGGCTTGTACAGTACTTGCAATTTATTTTTGTATCATAGGTGTTTATGCAGCCGCTATGATTTGCATGATTTGGGCTGTTACTTTTGATTGGGCTGATGGACTGGTTGCACGAATAATGAAGGGGTGAACAGGAACCGATAGTGCCTTTGGCGGGCAGCTTAATGTATTAATAGATATTGTAAGTTATGGCGTTACGCCACGCCTCCACGCTTTCTTGGTGGCCGCGGTAAGTTGCGTTGACCTTTAAACGACTCAAGAAAAAAGGTTTCATCAGCTTCAACAATCCCTTCTTCATGCAACGCTTGATGCGTGTTAGCGATTTCTAGAAACCGGTGACGCCAAAGAAATGCTGTGTTCTTATCAACACCGCATAATGTGGCTGCTTTTCTAATACTCAACCCATCAATTAATGTTTGAGCATAGGTTAGCCACTTATCGCGTTGGCGTAATCTAGCCAGTGGCGTTTTAGTTAATGGATTACATGTTTTTTGACAGGTTGCACACCGATAACGGGGCAGTCCATGGCTTGAACCCCATGATTTTAATAACGTTGACTGACAGTGAGGACATCGTTGCAAAGTTGCCTGAACTGATAAGACTTCTTCTGCCGATAATTCAGTCTGTCCTAGTCTGTGATGAAGTCGTTGTCGCTGACTCGGCGATAACAATGTAAGCTGCTGTAAAAAAGGAGTAAATTGTTGTTCATTCATGAGTGTCACCTTGGAAGTTATTCACACATAAATTAAGTATGGTTCCTTTGCAACAATTTACTCAGACATAGCCTTTTTATTGCGTGAAATCACGTTTGTATTTATCTCCTAGAGATATGTTTTGCTTATAATTATTAATGTGATACGGTCTAGTTTAAAGGGCAGAATATTGCATGAAAGATTTAAGGGACACAGCTTAAATCGAAATTTAAGCTTAGGCATTTATTAAGGACTAAAATTGGAAATATCAAAAATTCAAATCAAAAACTTCAGGTTATTAAAAGATTTTTCTTTAGATCTTGAAGATGAACTGTCGTTGATTATAGGTAAAAATAATACAGGGAAAACTTCCGTATTAACCGCGCTTGATAAATTTATTAATCCATCAAGCCGTAAAGCAATTACGCTAGATGATTTCAATGTTGGATTAAAAAAAGAGCTGGTTGAATATCTCTCCGGTAGCAAAGTGCTGCCTAATGAGAACGACTATCAACCGTTAGGAATAGAACTTAAAATATATATCGAATATACGGAGCAAGACGATCTATCGCAAGTCCGTTTATTAATAATGAGTCTCGATCCTAGTGATAATAACATTGTCCTTAAATTTGAATACAAGATTGGCCATGAACAACTTCTCAAGCTTAAAGGTTATTATGCTGAGCAGTCTGAAAAGTTTAACAATAATCCTGAGTTATTTCTTAAAGAGCACCTTTTAGATTATTTTGGTTCTGTTCAAAAGAAAAGCCTTCTATTCTCAGATGAAACAGTTTTCATCGACCTTGTAAAAGAGAATATTCACCTCACCAATATCTTGTCATTTGATTATATTAGTGCCAAAAGGAGTGTAACGAATAAAGAAAGTGATAAAACATTATCACTTCAAACAGCAAAAATTTATAAACGAACAGACGATTCTGAAGAACAAATTGATGCATCTGACAGATTTAAACAAACCCTTCGAAATACTGATAAAGAGTTAAGTACAATATATGCTGACATGTTTGATGGTTTAATCAAGAAGGTTAATCAATTTGGAGGTGTCAATCCTACAGATACTAAACTTAAAATAGCCTCAACGCTTCAGCACCGTGATTTACTCGATGGTAATACTACGGTGATGTATTCTCATGATTCTCACGATCTGCCAGAGCATTATAATGGTTTAGGGTATATGAATCTGATAAGTATGATCTTTGATATTGAAATGGTCATGGGGAAGTTTCGCCGCACACTTAAGGAGAAACCTGCCGCGATTAATCTGTTTTTCATTGAAGAACCTGAAGCACACACTCATCCTCAGATGCAATATATCTTTATCAAAAATATAAAATCATTATTAAAAGAAAATCGAGAACGTGAAGATGGTATCACTATTCAACTTCAGACGGTGATTACAACACATTCATCTCATATTGTTTCTGAATGTGATTTCAATGATATTAAATACTTACGTAAAAATAATTCAACCTACGACGTTAAAGCCAAAAACCTCAAGGCACTTCAGGATGAATATAAATCAGGAGATGATATTGAAGATGCTAAATTAAAAAGAGATTTTAAATTTTTAAAGCAGTACCTGACCTTAAATCGAGCTGAGCTGTTTTTCGCTGATAAAGCCATTTTTATTGAAGGAGATACTGAAAGAATATTAGTCCCAGCCATGATGAAAAAAATTGACCAAGAGTTTAGCTCCCCTGATGAAACACCCTTATTGTCTCAAAATATTTCATTGGTAGAGGTTGGTGCTTATTCACAAATATTTGAGAAGTTCATTGACTTTATTGGTATTAAGTCGTTGGTGATCACCGATATTGATAGCCAATACACACAAGAGATCGTTGACGGGCAGAAGACCAAGAAAAAAACGATTAAGTGTAAGCCGTCAGACCCTTTAGCAAATAAAACTTCAAATGCATCTTTAAAGTTCTTCTTTGGTGATCACGATTTAGATTTTTATAAAAATTTATCAATCGATGAAAAGGTCTTAAGAAAAGTTGATACCCAATGGATTCAAGATCCAGATGGATATTTTCTTATGGTTTACCAAACAGAAGAATCAAGGTACCACGGACGCAGCTTTGAAGATGCTTTCTTTAGTTTAAATAAAGCATTGTTAGGTAATGATGCAGAAAATTTCCCGTCATTAACGAAAAAACATTTCAACAAATTTGTTGATGATGCCGATGGAGATCCATATGTATTTGCTGAAAAGGCGGTAAATAGCAAGCCAACACTTGCGATTGAGATACTGCTGAATAGTGAAAAAGTTGGTGAACATGAATTTAGTAATTGGCAAGTACCTAGCTATATCAAGGAAGGATTATTATGGCTACGCAAGAGTTAGATATATCCCAACTTACGTCTGAATCTCAACAAGTTATTCAATTAATCAGGCAAGGCCATAGCTTCCTTTTAAGTGGTGGTGCGGGTAGCGGTAAAACCTACTCTCTTGTTGAAGTATTAAAAGCTGTATTGGTTGAAAAGCCAACGTCTTCGATTGCTTGTATTACCTATACTAATGCAGCAGTGCATGAGATTGAAGAGCGTGTTCAACATGACCAGCTTCATGTATCGACTATTCATGATTTTTTATGGCGTAATATTAAACATTTTCAGTGTGAGTTAAAGTGCACTTTGATCGAATTGATGAATGATGATGAGCAGCCGAAAATAAAATCACCTGATGGAGAGACTGTTGCGGTTGATTTTTTTAATGAACTTGAAAGTGACATTAAATATAAAGAATTTGTAAAAATTAAAGATGGGTGTATCTCTCATGATGAGGTGTTAATTCTAGCTTGTAAAATGTACGAGAAATATGAAAAACTTTGTACGATTACTAAAGATTCCTACCCACTTATTCTCGTTGATGAGTATCAAGATACAGACCCAAATGTTGTCAAATTATTACTTGAACATTTAAATCAATCTCCAAAAAACAACATTGTTGGTTTTTTCGGTGATGCGATGCAATCTATTTACCCTGGCAGTGTCGGGAATTTAAATGAATATACTCAACAAGTTCCACCGCGTGTTACTGAAGTCAAAAAAGTACAAAACCGACGGAACCCTCAACTCGTTATTGATCTCGCCAACAAAATAAGAACTGATGGTTTATTGCAAGAGCCATCTAAAGATATTAATGCCCCCAATATGAATGCAGATGGCACAGCAAAGCAAGGGACCGCACTTTTCCTATATTCTAATAATGATGATTTAGATGTTGTTCGCCATAACTTGGCTTGGGATTTTGATGATTCTACGAAGACTAAAGAGCTTAACCTAACTCATAACCTAATTGCAGGGAAAGCAGGTTTTGATGATTTAATGCGTATTTACGATAAAGATAAAGTTTTAGAATTTATTAAGCGTGTTAAGGGCTATATCAAAAAGGATGATAATAAAATAGAAACTGAAGGGAAAACATTTAAGCAAGTATATGGGGAATTAGGTGGTTTAAAAGATGATGTTCCTAAACTACTAGCGCCTACCAAAGGACAGCGAGAATATATAGATGCTAACCCTCAAGCATATCATTTTGCATTCGAGCAGCCTTACGATGAAATATCCAAACTCTACATTGATAAAGATATGTTGCTTGATGACAAAAAAAACAATGCGGAAGACTTAAGTAAACCTGCCTCTAAAAGAGATGATTTGATTAAACATTTATTTAAAATAGAACACTGTATTCATTTGTATAAAGAAAAACGATTCAATGAGTTTTCACGAATAACTGATTTTTCAATTACTTCAGTAGAAGATAAAAAATGCTTAAAAGAATCAATGGATGCATTGATTGAAGTAGAAGAACGATCTATTGGCGATGTGATAGGCTTTGCAAGCACACTGAACCTTGTTGTTGTAGATGATAAATTAGAAAGGTTTCAAATATCTAGAAATTATGTTTACCAACAAATCTGTCAAATACCTTACCAACAATTTAGAGATTTATATCAATATCTAGAAGGTTATACTCCCTTTTCAACGCAGCATAAGACTAAAGGTGCTGAGTACTCTAATGTACTTGTCGTTTTAGATAATGGTAAGTGGAATAGTTACAATTTTAACTATTTATTTGAAGGTAATGGCAACGATAATGTACGTCATAAAACAGAAAAAATATTTTATGTTTGTTGTACAAGAGCGAAAGAAAATCTTGCTGTTTTTTTTCATCAACCTAGTGCTAATGTTATCGCTAAAGCCAGTGAATGGTTTGGTGTTGATAATATTGTTAATTTGGATGAGATATAGCAATATTTTAAGTACACCATAAATGTTCTTCTAAAATGTAATAATAAAAAATGTTGTGAAACTGTCATGTCTGTAGGGAGTGGACATGTAGATGAGTTTCAAGAATATTTAGAAGGAGGTGAATATCATCATGAATATTGAGGTTTTCATGGGGTGTAAATCATTCATTAAGATCTAAAGGGAAAAGAGATTGTTGTATACCTGAATTGGCAGTACTTGATAATTTTAAATCTCAGTTTGTTGCCTTAGGTGATAAAAATGTATTTGATGAAGAGCGATTTAAATATGACGAAGTAAAAGCATGGCATAAGGCTGATGCACGTAAGTTGATTGAGTCTGGCATGATTCAAACAGACTTTAATGTTGTTGATACCTTAAGTGCTTGGGCTGATGATGACTCAGAAGATGAAGAAATCGATAGTCTGGTAAATGAAGATTTTGATGATTTTGCTTCGTTAATGGGGCAAGGCAGTTTATTGGCTAATATGCTTTACGACGAAAATACAATTTTAGAGAACAGTGTGCCCGTTAGTTCGTTACCTACGGCTGGCCGCAACGATCCTTGTCCGTGTGGCAGTGGCAAGAAATATAAGAAGTGTTGCTTAAGGTAGCTCTGTAAATTGGCATTGCTCATTGAGTGTTTATCAGTGAGGCAGCTAAATGGTCAAAGCTACGGTAGTCATAACTACATAGCCAAAGTATGCCTCGAACTTACCTCGTTAGGAATAATATCCTTATGAATAAAATCCGTTAATCGGGAGTTTGGCGGATTTTGGTTTTTTATTATTCGCCGTGTATTTTAGCCACATCTTCTCGCCATATAGTTTATTACCCATTGAATACCAGTATGGTTATGTAGTTAACGTCATCTTCGAAGTCCCTGATCGAAGATCTATTACCTTTTAGAAATGGATCCCCGATTAAAACACCACGGGGATGACGTTCCTAAACCATGTACATAGGCATATAATTGAAAGCGGAACAAACTCTATAAATGAAAATATTTTTACTTACCCATGAACGTGAATTGCATAGAGCAACCAATACTGGCGCTCTTGCTTTAGAAGATGCTAATGAAATTGTGGAGCGTATTCTTTGGCAAAGAGTAAACCCTAATAAAGACCTCGTTAGACTTATAGACAATAATGAGGCGGTATTATTATATTCGAAGGCAGAGTCATCATCGGCAGTATCACCGGTAAAGATTGAAGAATATGACAACATCATTATTATTGATAGTACCTGGCAGGAAGCCAAAAAAATATTCAACCACAGCGCTTATTTAAAAAATGCACCGCAATTCACCTTGAAAACAGTAAATAATTCTTTATACAAACTTAGGGCCAATCAACCTAAAGGAGGTCTATGCACCATTGAATGTATAATCGAAGTTTTAAGACTTAAAGGGCTAAATAAAATGGCAGCAGAATTATCAATAAAATTCGAGCAGTTTAATGGCTAAAAAATCAATAAAAAAATATGCCGGAAGGCAGTTTATAGTTTGAAATAGGCAGACAAAGCTTTAACGTGGAAGTACAAAAGAATATTAGACGTAAGCAAAACAACGCCAAGTCAAAAGAGAATTTATTGTGGTTAAGAGATAATACTTCCGCACATATTCATGCTGATCTTATTTTTGGTTTACCCGGCGAAACCTACGACACCTTTAAAGATAGCTTCAACCAACTGTATCATTGCCGTCCTCATGAAATTCAAATGGGTATTTTGAAACGCTTGCAAGGTAGTCCAATTATTCGACATACCGAAGCATTCGACCTGCGTTTTAATCCATTACCGCCGTTTAATATATTAATAAGTCCTGACAGGGTGAGTTTTACCACCAAGCAACGTATTAACCGCTTTGCCCGTTATTGGGACATGATTGTTGATTCATCATGATTTCTTCGAGATAAAATTAAATCATCTCTAACTTTTTCATCTCTAATTTTGAATAACTTTACTACTATGTTTATCGAATTTTATGGCTGTCATCACTTCAATATTCCCACCTATTACTTTGTAATCTATACGTAATATAAAGCCTTAAATGACTCCAGAGTATTGCAATCTTTTGACTCTTTCAAACATGTTGAACGGTACTGGTGATACGTGAGTTAGCGTATAACTCTGACAATATATTAAGGTCAGTGTTATCAAATATTTCAAAGTATTTTAATACTCCTTTTATCATTTCATCTTTGTGAACCAAGGAAATTAGGTAAATAACTCAGCGGTTAAACAGTTATTAAATTTTCTTTAGTTATAAAAAATCTTCATATAATTTTTTTTTGTTGTTAAGTGTAATATTACTTTAATAAATGTATGTCATATTAGTAAATCCAAATCACCAAATATGTAAGCTGTTGATTCTCCGTAAAATTAAACAAAATCATATAGACTAAAAAATTCATTAAGGTAGTAGAAATGTCGAATAAATTTAAATTTAAAAGCTTAGTTATTGCTATGGGGATGACCTGCGTGGCAATGCCAACCATAGCGGCTGAACAGGTGCAAGAAGATGCCGAAATTGATGAAATTATCGTTGTGGTTGGCTCTCGTGCCGCACCTCGTTCTATTGCTGATTCTCCAGTGCCTGTTGATGTAATTGGCGCTAAGGAGCTAATGGCTAACGGAACATCTGATATGAACTCATTACTCAGAGCGGTAACCCCTTCCTATAATGTCAGCCCCCAAGCCATATCAGATGGTGCCACCGTAGTACGACCAGCTAATTTGCGAGGATTATCTCCAGACTCAACCTTAATTTTAGTGAATGGCAAACGCCGTCATAGAGCCTCGGTCATCACCTTTTCGGGCGGTGGTATTTCCGATGGTGCACAAGGACCTGATGTATCAACTATTCCTGCTATAGCCTTAAAACAGATTGAAATATTACGTGATGGCGCATCCGCTCAATATGGCTCGGATGCTGTCGCGGGTGTGATTAACTTTGTCCTAAAAGATAATGATAGTGGCGGTCAATTTGAATTGAAAGCGGGTCAGTTTTCTGAGGGTGATGGTGAGCAGGTTACTTTGTCCGGTAATTTTGGTTTGGGTTTAAGTGATAACGGTTTTGCTAATTTTAGCTTTGAAGTTAATCAACAAGAGGCTACCAGCAGAAGTACACAACGAAGTGATGCACAAGCGCTCATTGATGCCGGTAATACCTCGGTTGCAGACCC
Source organism: Colwellia sp. MT41 (assembly GCF_001444365.1). Lineage (NCBI taxonomy): Bacteria > Pseudomonadati > Pseudomonadota > Gammaproteobacteria > Alteromonadales > Colwelliaceae > Colwellia > Colwellia sp. MT41. Next base: position 2,184,317 of record NZ_CP013145.1, on the reverse strand, counting down.
CGCTCAAACATGGGGTTCACCTAAAATTTCAGATGATTTCAAACTGTTTTTAAATACCGGCATTGAGCTAGCTAACGGTGGCGAAGCTTATATGTTTGGTAATTGGTCTGAAAAAACCGTTGAAGGTGGCTTTTTCTTCCGTAATCCACAGACCAAAAGTGGCGTATTTAAAGGGCCAGCTCTTGACGATGGTACACCAACTCTTTTGGTTGCTGATTTAACACCTGGAGCAACTGATAACTCTGCTTGTCCTGTGGTAGTAATTATTAATAATGTGCCAGACGCTGACGCTTTAGCCTCTTTAGAATCGGCTAATTGTTATGCGCATAACCTGCGTTTTCCTGGCGGATTTACACCTTATTTTGGTGGTGAAGTTGTCGATCTTTCTTTAGTAATGGGAACTCGTGGTGAGTTCAGCGATGGTACTAGTTATGATTTCAGTGGTAGTGTTGGCGAGCATTCAACAGAATTCCACATGAGTGATTCAGTTAACTCATCTATGGGAGCCAATACTCCTACTGAATTTACCCCTGGGGCATACGCTCAATTGGAAAAGTCTATTAATGCAGATTTTTCTAAAGAATTAGACTCAGTAATGGGCTTAGATTATTTGGTGGTCTCTTATGGTTTAGAATTCCGCCATGAGACTTTTACCATTACCGCAGGTGATGAAGCATCATGGCAATTAGGCCCTTTAGTTACACAAGGATTTAGTATCGGTTCAAATGGTTTTCCTGGTTTTAAACCTGCGGATGCGGGTGCATCTTCACGCACAAGTAAAGCGGTCTACTTTGATACTGAAGCAAACATTACAGAAGATTTTTTAGCGCAAGTAGCGTTTAGATATGAAGATTTTAGTGATTTCGGTTCATCTTTTAACTGGAAATTAGCGGGTATGTATGACATTAATGAGTCATTCAAAATTCGTACTTCAGTGAGTACTGGTTTTCGCGCTCCGACTATCGGGCAAAATAATGTTCGTGCGGTACAAACTCAAACTGAAAATGGCATATTAGTTGATGTTGCCACATTACCACCCACTCACCCAGTATCAGTTAAGTATGGTGGCATTGCCTTAACACCTGAACAGTCAATAAGTTATTCTTTGGGCATGGTTTATCAACTTGATGAATTTTTTCTAACTGTAGATTATTTTAACATTGAAGTTACCGACAGAATTACGCAAACATCTTAAATTAAAGTAAGTGATGAAGATCGCCAAGAACTTATTGATGCGGGAGTGACTGATGCCATTGGTTTATCAAAAGTTAAATTCTTTACTAATGATTTTGATACCACTACTCAAGGTATCGATGTTGTCGCGAACTATTCGAATGAAATGTTTGGCGGTGATATAAAATATGCTTTAGCTTATAACTGGACAGAGACAACCGTAGACAAATACGGTAAAAATGTTAACCAAACTAAACTTAATCGTTTAGAAAAATCGTTACCTGAGCACAAAGGTTCATTCACGGTAAATTATCAAGCTGATTCATGGTCATTAATGGCCAGAGCTAATTATTTTGGCGAATGGTCACAATTTGATCCCGATATCCCTGGTGATGCTGCGATTCTTTTGGATACTGAATTTGCTTATTACTTTGATAATGGTGCAGGCTTTGCCGTAGGTATTAATAACTTGACCGATGATAATGGTCCTGTTGCTGAAGGCGCTCCTAGTGGACGTTCATATTCATCAACGTCACCATACGGCTTTAATGGTCGCTTTGTTTATGGGAAGGTCACTTATAGTTTCTAATAGATATTAGGCAGTAACTAAAAAGTAAAACCAACACGTATGTGTTGGTTTTGAAATATTTAACATTGCTGTCATTGAAAACTGATTGCGTAAATTCGTCAAAATCCTGCATATCCTTAGCTAATACAATTAAAATAAAATCAGCTTCTCCGGTAACGTAATAACATTGCAAAGATAGAAAATACTTTGCATAAATTAAGAGGTATATAATATGAAATTTTTGGTGCTGCTTTATGCAGTTTTTTTTATCGGGATCTGTAACGCTCAACGTTTAAAGACAGAAAATGTTGTCCTTATCACGCTAGATGGTCTGCGTTGGCAGGAGGTATTTCGTGGTGTCGATGAAGGGCTTCTGAAAAATAAACTTTATACCAAAGGTGTTGATGCACTGAGAAAAAACTTTTGGCATCAAAACCAGGCTAAACGGGCTGAGCTGTTGATGCCCTTTCTGTGGAAGACTATTTCTCATCAAGGAGTGCTCATTGGCAATCGCGATAATGGCAGTTATATGAATGTAACTAACCCCGCAGTGGTGTCCTATCCGGGTTACAGTGAGATTTTTACTGGCTATGTAGATCCGAGTATTGATTCCAACAAAAAAATCTGGAACCCCAATGTTAATGTGCTGGAATGGATAGAAAATCAAGCTGGCTTTGCCGGTAAAGTCTCCGCTTTTGGGTCTTGGAACGCATTGCCCTACATACTAAATACTAAGCGTGCTACTAACTTAACGGTTAACGCGGGTTTTGTGCCGGTGAAGGGCGATCTTTCAAATGTTGAAAAATGGTTGAATCAACAATTGGCAGATACTCTTGGCACCTCGGATAATACACGATTTGATGCGTTTACACAGGGCTATGCAATTGAGCACATCAAAAAGCACAAACCACGCTTCATATACATAGGTTACGGCGATACTGACAACTTTGCTCATGATGGACGTTACGATCTATACTTAAAAGCAGCACACCGAAGCGACCGCTTTATTGCTGAATTATGGGACTTACTGCAACAAGATCCACACTATAAAGATAAGACAACTATGATTATTACTACCGATCACGGCCGTGGTGAGATGCCACAAGCGTCCTGGAAACACCATGGCACAGCCTTGTACATGACGCAAAGTGATAACAAAGAATACACTAAATACCAGAAAACAGGGATAGTGGGCTCAGATCAGATATGGGCAGCAGTGATAGGACCAGACACGCCTAGCAAGGGGTTGATACAAGGTAAAGAACCTTGGCAACAAAATCAGATAGCGGCGACAATTGCATCATTTTTAAACCTAGACTACAACCAGTTTCAGAAAAAAGCGGGCGCACCGATTAAAGCCGTCTTTAATAACTAAAGTAAAATATTCAGTAATACCAATCGGTATAAGACAATGAACGCTAGCGAAAGCTTTTTTATACTGATTGCTCTAAGTAAAGATGACAAGATGTTTACTTGATTGCGGTTTAACTTGGTCAAATTCATCTACTCAAGTTAAACCTACTCAAGTTAAACCGCACACTTTCCTCTTACATTTTTAAACTCAATGAGTGCACTGTCATTCGTTGTAGCATTCTGAGCGGGTCTAATGTGGTTAAAGCTTTTATAAACTGCTTTTAGTTTGATATTACTATTCGAATTGAAAAATGAGTTAAAATGAGATGAACAAGGGGAGCACATGACCATGGTAAAATACCCACCTAACGTTGGCATAAATGATGGTGTGATCCTATTTGATGGTGTCTGTAAACTTTGTAATGCTTGGTGCCAATTTATTATTAAGGTTGATAGACAACAGCGTTTTACATTATGCAGCGTGCAATCACCAGAAGGGCAAAACATATTAAAGCATTTTGGCATGCCAACTAACCATTTCGATACCATGCTACTTGTAGAAGGTAATCATTGTTTTGATAAGAGTGACGCTTTTTTAAATGTCGTGAATAAACTTGGCTTGCCATGGCGTTTATTATACCTATTCAAAATTATTCCCAAGGGTATAAGGAATTGGCTTTATGATCGAATTGCCCTTAATAGATATTATTTATTTGGACAATACGATAGCTGCATGTTGCCAAGTAAAGAAAATGAACATCGGTTTCTTAAAGGTAAAAGTGAAAACAATAGGTCATCTCACCAGCACATTAAGAAGAGCCCGATAATTTGAAAGAGTTAACGGCTTTTTACTTTTTAGCGTTTGTATTTTGAGTATTTGAACAGAAACCGGTTTATAGCGAAAAATCTACAACCTAACGTCCAAATACTGGTTAAATACACAGATATTAAAGCATATATCGAGCTTATGTTAGTTCGTCTTAGGTTGATGTTACACCATCTTGGAATGGTTGACAGGTAAGAAGCAATGTAGGTTTTTGTACTAATTATCAGTTAGATAGTTTATGGTTATCAATCAGTTCTATGTATTAAATTTGTACCACACCTAAATGGAGATTATTGTGAAAATTACTTATTTAAGCTTTATTGTTGGAGCACTATTACTACAAGGTTGTGAGCAACCTAGTAGTAATACCAGCACAAAAGTTGAAACAAAGCCTGTTACAACGACAGCAGAACAACCTAAGAAAGAAACTACAGTCAAATATGCACAAAATGTCTATTTTGGTGATACCCATTTACATACTAACAACTCATTTGATGCCGGTGCTTTTGGCAATACCTTAAGCCCTGATGATGCTTATAAATATGCTCGAGGTGAAAAAATTACTGCTTCTATGGGCTTAGAAACACAGCTAATTAAACCACTCGATTTTTTAGTGGTTTCAGATCACTCTGATAATATGGGCATGATCCCTGATTTATATGCCGGTAAAAAAGAGCTCATTGCCAACCCTCTGGGTAAAGAGCTTTATGAAGGCTTAATGGCAGGCAGAAATCATGAAGTTGCACTTAAATTAATTAAAGGTTTTTCTCAGGGCACACTGCCTGATGTTTTAAATTATGATCCAGAGTCAATAGGCTACAAAGACGCTTGGAATGCAATAATCGATTCCGCTGAGAAATATAATGAGCCGGGTAAATTCACCGCGTTTATTGGTTATGAATGGACATCAATGATCAAAGGCGCCAACATGCATCGTGTTCTTATTTATCGTGACGGTGAAGAAAAAGGTCGTCAAATGGTGCCCTACACCACAACTCCTCCTTATGGTAGCCAAAATCCTCGAGACCTATGGAAGTGGATGCAAACCTACGAAGACAAAACTCAGGGAAATATACTCGCGATTGCTCACAATGGTAATTTATCTAACGGTATTATGTTTCCACTTGATGAACAATATGATGGTACTAAGCTTGATAAAGAATATGTTGAATCACGTGCTCGTTGGGAGCCTTTATACGAAATAACTCAAATGAAAGGTGATGGTGAAACCCATCCAGTTTTATCACCTAATGACGAGTTTGCCGACTTTGAGCAATGGGATGTAGGTAACTTAGATCTTTCTGAGCTTAAAACCAACGAAATGCTGCCAGGTGAATATGGCCGTGAAGCGTTAAAACGAGGTTTAGCCATAGAGAAAAAATTAGGGATCAACCCTTATAAGTTTGGTTTAATTGGCTCAACCGATTCTCACACCAGTTTAGCAACGACTGAAGCGGATAACTTTTTTGGTAAAATGTCTACCTCGGAGCCAGGTAAAGCACGTATGACAGACGCTCTTGTTACTGGTCTTGGCAAGACCATATATTATCGACAAACCATTAATTCAGGTTTAGCGGCAGTTTGGGCAACAGAAAATACTCGCCAAGGTCTTTTTGATGCGATGAAAAGAAAAGAAACCTATGCAACCACAGGTCAACGTATTCAAGTAAGGTTTTTTGCGGGTTGGAATTTCAATGAAAGTGATTTAAACAGCAAAGACTTTGTACAACTTGGTTATGAAAAAGGCGTTCCTATGGGGGCAGATTTACCGAGTAAAGCCGGTGACGCCCCTCAATTTATGGTTGTAGCGATGAAAGACCCTGATGCGGCTAACTTAGATCGTCTACAAGTGGTGAAAGGCTGGTTAGATAGTGAAGGTAATACTCATGAGCGTATTTTTGATGTGGCCTGTAGTGATAACAGGAAAATTGTTGCACGGCGCTGTGACAAAGTTGTTGGTAATACCGTTGATGTTAAAACAGCAACTTATACCAATGATATCGGTGCTGACAGTTTAAAAGCATTGTGGACAGATCCTGAGTTCGATGCCTCACAAAATGCTTTTTATTATGTCCGTGTGCTTGCTATTCCAACACCTCGTTGGACCACTTATGATGCGGTACGTTATAACATTGCAATACCTGATGATATCCCTACTAGCATTCAAGATCGTGCCTATACGGCACCTATTTGGTATAACCACTAAGTATAAAACTTCAAGCTCAAACTACTTTGGGCTGAATACCCTAACCGATGTTGATTTTTTTCTGACACTGTCAGATAAAAACAACATCGGTTTTTCATTTTATCTATTACCCTGTTTTTTATTATTGTTAGGTTACAGCCCCAATGAAAACTGCGTTTAAAAAATTGATTCATGAGCCATTGATTCACTTTCTATTTATTAGCCTTGGTTTTTTCTTTGTTTATGATTTATTAAATCCACAAACTGCTGATGAAAGTAAAATCATAACGATTAGCCAAAACCGTGTTGGTTTGCTAATACAAGGCTTCGAAAAAACATGGACGCGACCACCGACAGCGCAAGAATTAACTAAGATAATTGACGATTATGCCCTTAATGAAATTTATAGCCGCGAAGCAATCGCACTTGGCTTAGGGGAAAATGATGAGGTTATCCGCCGTCGCTTAAGACAAAAAATGGAGTTTATCCTACAAGATATTTCTGCCTTACAACAGCCTACTACTCAAGAGTTAACACAATATTTCCAACAACATAGGATAAATTATCAAGAGGAAGCTCTCTATAGTTTTGAGCAAAAATACCTAAGCACTAATCGCAGCTCCAAGCAACTGAAACAACTTATAGCCAAGCAAAAACAGCGTATATTGACGGGGCAAAATCCTCAAGGTGATACCAGTTTGATAGCGGCAGACTTTGCTAAAATGAGTGTTTATCATATTAATCGACAATTTGGTAAATACTTTAACGAAGTGCTAGATAAGGCGCCTTTAAATCAGTGGGTTGGCCCCGTTAAGTCAGGGCTTGGTTTGCATTTTATTAAAGTATCACAACGTATTGACGGTAAAATTCTGCCCTTAATGCAGGTAAAAGAGCAAGTCATTAAAGATTGGCAACATCAACAAAGCATAGATTTTACTAACAAGTATCAGCAAGAGTTATTGCTACAGTATGATGTTATTGTCGCCAAACAGGTGAGTGACTTATTATCGGTAAATGACTCTTCACCGGTGGAAAAGTAAAGTGATGAAAGCAATAGTCAACTTACTCTTTTTTACCCTATTGTTTATTAGCTTTACCGCGCAAAGCGATAATATGCGACCCGCATCATTAACGATTGAGTCGATTGATGAGACCAACTTTTCTGTTGTTTGGAAAGTCCCTGCAAAAGGCAATAAACGGCTAAAACTTGACCTTATTTTTGATAACAGCGTATCAAGAACAAAGCCAAAACAAGTGAGTTTTTTTAACAATGCTTATATAGAAACTTGGACAATAAACCGAGATGCGGGTCTATTAGGTATTAGCTTTATGATAGCGGGCTTATCTAAAAGCTCTACCGATGTATTAGTACGAATAATTGATAGCAATAATAAAACGGTTACCACAGTATTAAATGCTGATAAACCTAGTTATAGCCTAGCCAAACAAGCGAGCGAGCAAACGACACTTACTTATATTACCCTAGGTATTGAACACATTTTAATTGGCTTTGATCATTTACTTTTTATTACTTGTTTAATATTTATTTCAACGACCAGAAAAAAGCTCTTATTGACTATTACGGGGTTTACCTTAGCGCACTCAGTAACATTAATTATGGCGGCAACGGGCGTTGTTAGTATTGCCATCGTACCTGTTGAGGCTGTTATTGCCTTAAGTATTGTTTTTCTTGCCATAGAAATAGCCAAGAAAAATAAGGCTAGTTTAAGCTTCAAATATCCGGTATTAGTATCCTCAAGTTTTGGTTTATTACATGGTTTTGGCTTTGCTTCAGTGCTCGCTGAAATAGGTCTACCTAAAGACGAAAAAATCATCGCCTTATTGTATTTTAATGTTGGCGTAGAGTTGGGACAGCTTATTTTTATTGCTGCTTTAGCCTTGTTATTTGTACTCACTAAATGGCTTTATCCCCCCCTAAAAGTACAAAACCTGGCACGCATAATTAGTTATTTTTCTGGCTCTATTGCTATGATCTGGCTAATAAATCGCTTAGCCCTGTTTTAACAATTTGATAGCTAGGAAGTTCAGATACAATAAAGTGCATTTTTTATAAAATTAAAGAGCACAAATGCTTGCTCAAAACAGCAAAACAGCTTATTGATTGTCATGTTATAGGTCGGAATAGTTTAAAGTCCCTATGACCTCTTTGTTGGCTTAGTTGCCAGTCAGGCTATTCGACTCATCGGTAAAATTTATCGTCAAACAATACCTGTTTATATCTGTGGGGGAACGTCCGCTATCGGGAAACTGTTAACGAAGTATGGTTGTTCAGCCAGGTCTGCTCTAGATCAAAACATACAGACCTTTTTAGTCTAAATTTTTAAATGTTAACTTCCGCTCTGTGGTAGCTACTGCCCTTAACAACTCACTTTAAAAATTAGTGAATTCCAGATGAAGCAGTTATATTGTTAAGGACTTCTTGGTGCGCATTCCGGGCGTTAGCGGTAGGCAAATCGTTAGGTCTTCTCCTCGCTAAAAGAAGACATTAAGTCGTTAACTTTATTTGATAACTTTTTGGTGCAAGAGTTAGTCTCACTCTTATGTCTACTATCTTCAGGATAGCTGACATTAGTAGTGTTTTTCTATCTCGATTTTGCGCGAAATCGAGATAGAGCGGGTTTCGATTGTCGTGTGACTAAATCAATTCGCAGTACTTTTTCTAATGTATTTCAAATTAGTCATATTTGTTGTTTTATTTAATTTTCATCTGACCCTCATTATCTATAGTTTTACTCCCTATGCACCTACATCGACAATTTCTCCGTTAGCGATATAAGTGTCTAAACCTTTAATGACTTGTTTAAACACCATCTTCATCAAGGGTCTCATTACAAGTAGCCCCATTAAATGACCCAGCATGCCAAACTTTGGCTCAAAACTCATTTCGATCGTAACTGTTGATGAATTTACGCCCGTCGCTTGCACAGACATTACCGTTGAAGCCGATTTCATGGGCATCGACATCTCAGTTAATACCATGGAAATTGACTCGCCTTCTTTCCAACCGGTAACTGTTTCGACAACTGAAGTACCATCGTGAAATTCGCATTTGCGCGCAGAACCTTCACCTGTAGGGTTGTTACTCAAAAGCGGTGAGTGGAGTACTTTCGGGTGCCATTTATGAATACCATCAATTTCCGATATGATTCTCCATACGTTTGAACTACTTGCATTGACTTGATGTGTTCCGCTTACATTAATCATGATTTATTCCTCATTTAAGATTTGGTATGTTCTGAAGTAAATGTTGTATTGGATTTGTGAATACTCTAGTTTTAATCTATTCATATGTTAAATATTTATTGCTAATAGGCTCCATCGGATTTATGAATATTCGAGAGTATCACTACCGGAGTTTTTCAAGGCAGTTGTCGCCTAAATTAATAATCCATATCATAGAGCTAAGCTTATACCCAATACATAACCCCATAAATGATAAACCTTAAATCAAAAAATATAACAAACAAAATATAACAGACACCCACTCAAATGGAAATAATGAGTGACTCGACTATGCTTAAATAATAATCAATAAATTTCCATTGAGAGTTATTATGGCCACGGCAAGAAAACAACAAATAAGCTTAGTTGACACGCCTTATTATCATTGTGTATCTCGTTGTGTTCGGCGGGCATATCTGTGTGGTGAAGATAAACACACCGGGCAAAGTTATGAGCATAGACGTGCTTGGGTCGCCGATAAACTACAGGTATTAAGTGAGGTGTTTGCTATCGATGTCTGTGCTTATGCAGTCATGAGTAATCATACCCATTTGGTATTATTTATTGATGAGCAGCAAGCTAAGTCATGGTCAAGAAAAATATAACAGACACCCACTCAAATGGAAATAATGAGTGACTCTACTATGCTTAAATAACAGTCAATAAATTTCCATTGAGAGTTATTATGGCCACGGCAAGAAAACAACAAATAAGCTTAGTTGACACGCCTTATTATCATTGTGTATCTCGTTGTGTTCGGCGGGCATATCTGTGTGGTGAAGATAAATTTACCGGACAAAGTTATGAACATAGACGTGCTTGGGTCGCCGATAAACTACAGGCATTAAGTGAGGTGTTTTCGATTGATGTCTGTGCGTATGCAGTCATGAGTAATCATACCCATTTGGTATTATTTATTGATGAGCAGCAAGCTAAGTCATGGTCAATGCATGAAGTGATTAGCCGTTGGCATCGGTTATTTAAAGGTACCTTGCTAACCCAGCAATATTTGCGTGGTGAGCCACTCATTGACACGCTACAACAGATTGTAAACGAAACCGCCAAGGTTTATCGTCAGCGCTTGATGGATATCAGTTGGTTTATGCGTATTTTAAATGAAACCATTGCTAAACAAGCCAATCTTGAAGATGGGTGTACCGGCAGGTTTTGGGAAGGACGTTTTAAATCTCAAGCCTTGCTTGATGAAGCCGCGTTAATAGCCTGTATGGCTTATGTTGATTTAAATCCAATTAGAGCTAAGAGTGCTAAAACCCCAGAAACATCAAACTACACCAGCATTCAACGACGGATACAAGCCGCGATTAAAGGGCAACAAGCCCAACAACTACTGCCCTTTATTGGTAACCCAAGAAAGAACATGCCAACAGGTTTACCGTTTGAATTAAGTGACTATATACAATTGCTTGATGTAACTGGCCGCTGTATTCGAGCGGATAAACGCGGTTATATTGACAAAGCCCAACCTGAAATATTAACCCGCTTAGGCATAAGTCACGAAAACTGGTTAGTATTAACCACCCAGTTTAGACAATGTTTCCATGGCGCAGTGGGTAGAGCGAAAGCACTCACGGATTTTTGTGAACATCAACACTTAAAAAAACGCGCAACGGTGTCAATTTGCCAAAAGTTACTTGCTTAATAATCCATATAACTCATCTAGATACATTACTCATTTAGGGCTAGTTGTGCCTTGAATTCCTGTTTTGTACATATCTGATTCATATTCTATTCGTCACCATAAAAATCAAAGTAAAATTCGGCCCAATGTAAATAAGAAACGATGATTTATTGAACTTATGTATTAATTATTTTGAGTGGGTGTCTGGTGATTTTTTGGTGATTTTTTGGGAGGGTAAAGGGTTTTTATTATTCCTATAATCAAAGACTTTTTTGGCGTTCGTCATTTAAGAGTGCATTAAACTGACCTTGTTATACAATGAAACATACAAGGTAAAATCTGAAAATGAGGTATACAACCCTCAAACTGGTCTTTGATGCCTGTTGAACTTGATAAATTGGGCGAATATATATTCCCGTACTCAATCGATGTAATGCGGAGAGAATTAATGAATATAACGATATTGGGAGCCGGTGCTGGTGGTTCGGTTACAGCCTTCGATTACGCCAATCATGGGCATTCTGTCAGGCTTTTCGATTTTCCAGAGTTTCCCAGTAATATCGAGGCGATAGCCAACCAAGGAGGTATCTATGCAGAAGGATATATCTCGGGGTTTAGCCCTGTAGCCTACGCAGGGCATGACATCGATAAAGCGCTGGAAGATGCCGAACTTATTTATGTCATAGGGCCGGCATTTAGCACATTACCATTTGGTGATGCCTGTGCGGGCAAACTAAAGCCAGGGCAAACCGTTATTATTAGTCCAGGGTCCTGTGCAGGCGCTCTGGTATTCAAGCAAGCTGCTGGACTGGGGTTTGAGGATGATTCTGTAAGGATTGCGGAAACCCACACTCTACAGTATGCCGTTCGTCTGCTCGAAGCGGGCCGAGTGCAGGTATTTCTTAAATTGAAAGCTGGCAATCTTCTGGCTGCCTTGCCTAGCCGACATACAGCTGACATATTAAAATTGATTGCGGATGTATATCCGGGAATGGAACCCGCACACAACGTGATCCAAACCAGTCTGCAAAATGCCAACCCCGTCATTCACCCTGCCGTATCCTTGACTAACGCAGCACGCATTGAAGGGGCTGGAGATTTCTTGTTCTACGAAGAAGGTGTGACCGATTCTGTGGGACGGCTCATTGAGGCTGTCGATCGGGAACGGATTGCCATCGGCGAGCGTCTGGGTATTACCATCCTCTCTGATCCGGAAATAGGCATACATCAGGGCTATATGCGGGAAAATAACTATGGCTCAGCTTATCGAAAAGCGCCTGGTTTTCAGGGGATTCCTGCCCAACCACAACTTGATCATCGTTATATTAATGAGGATGTAGGTTACGGTCTTGTGTTCATGTCTGGGCTGGCGAAGCAGGTCGGCGTAGAGACTCCGAGCATTGATGCCATCATTCAGATCACGTCGGTACTGATGAATCGTGACTATGCAGCAGAGGCGCTACGCACCCCAAAATCACTCGGTATTGCGGGCCTGTCAGTAACAGAACTCTACCGCCTTTAATTCAACTATTCCAATATATTTCAAGAGTATATGCTATAATGCAGACACAAAATTTACACTGACCATTTTACTACCTGTAGTAATCAGTTTAGTTATTGGAATTAGGTACTTTTGAACTAGCGTTTTAGAAAACTTATTCTAAATACACATCTACACATCTACACATCTACACATCTACACATCTACACATCTACATTTACTGTTTTATGGTTTCAAAGGGTAAATATTTATACCTTGAAATAAGATCAATCATTAAAAGGAATAATAATGAAAATCACCATAATTGGAGCTGGTAACGCAGGTTCTGCTTGTGCGTTTATGGCTGCCGAGGCTGGACATAAAGTAAGACTATTGAAGACATCAAATCGTATTACACATGATGAGCACTTTGAAGCAATGGTCAGCAATAAAGGAATATATTGCGTCAATAACACCAACAATGGCCATTTTACCGACAGTGCCGTTGATGCCGAAAAAACTTTCCAACCCTTGGAAATGATCACTAGAGATCCCAAAGAAGCGATTGAGGGAGCAGATGTTGTGATGATTTTCATTCAAACTACATACCATCAAGCTTTAGCTGAACGGATTGCAAAGTATTTTCAGGATGATCAATTGGTCATGTTAGTTCCTGGATACGCAGGAAGTTTGTTTTATCATCAATTTTGCGATAATAATCCAATCTTTGCTGAGGGTGAATCAACCCCTAATGATGCAAGAATAGTCTCACCTGGTACGGTCAAAGTCTTATTTAAAAATGTCAGAAACTCTCTATCATTTTTTCCAGCTTCAAGAACTACTGAAGGCATGGCCATTGCCTCCCGTTTATTTCCTGCCTATAACATTGAAATGAACAACGTTCGAAAACATATATTCGAATCAGCACTACATAATCCCAATATCATTGTTCACACAGTGGGCATGTATGTTATGTACCCGATGCTTGAGTATTGTGCAAAACACCATCCTGATGAAGTTCCATATATGTACAGAGACGCACTTTCGACTGATATGGCATGGCTGATGATAGAAAAATTAGATGCGGAAAAGATGGCGGTATTAAGTGCACTAGGATGTGAATCAATCCCTTATCTAGATGCCTGTTTATTTAGAAACGAGGAAGATCTCACGCAAAACCCAAGAGATGTATTTGAAAGTTATAAATTATCATCACCACCAGGTCCCTATAGTTTTGATAATCGTTACATTACAGAAGATGTTCCTATGGGATTGGTTTTATTAGCATCATTAGGTGATAAATTGAATATTGCTGTGCCTGAGTGTCATCGCTTAATAGAGATGTGTGGTGGTATTTTAAAAAGAGATTTTTATAAAGAAGGAAGAACCTTAACTTCATTAGGTTTAGGTGCGTTATCAACAGAGGACCTATTATCTTTTGTCAATGACGGTATAGTACCAATCAAAAACTGATTGCATAATGAAGGAGGAGGTAAGTATCAATTTTATACTTACCTCTTCACTACACAAACCAATTTATTTTGAAAAAATATTCTAAGGTCAGCTATCCCTAAGATAGTGATCATAAAAGTGAAGTCATTTTTACAATTAATTAGCACCACTTTGTGTCTTGGGTTCAACCGATGCAGCACGATCCTAAAATTAGTATTAAAGAATTTACAGAATATTAAGGTGGGTTGAACGTAAAGATAATATGTAAAACATGGTCTAATATGTATATAATTTCACAGGAGAAACTTATGAATTTGTACGAAAATAGATCAGTGTCTAGCTTGTTTCCACTCGTCATTATGTTCTGTCTTATCAGTACATCTCTTTTGGCAGCTCAAATTTCGGATCCGGATGCATCCCAAAAAGCCTCAATAGATAAAATGCATCACAAACTGCATATTGATCAGGCTCCCTTTAAACTACAAGAAGTGCAGGCACTCAAAGAACTTAATGAAATGACCATTCTTGATGATGTTAAACTTGAAAATATCGATGTCAAGATTGATGAACTTATGGCGGCAAAAACACAGATTATGCGCCTAAGATATGAGCACCTTATTGAAATGCGTGCAATTCTTTCCGATGCACAAAAAGTACCATACGACAAAAACGTATTAAAGCGATCGCTTGTTAAGTAATAAATAATTCCCTTGGAGTGAAAATAATCAGTGAGAACAGAATTTTCTAGTTTTTATTGAAAACATTTTACTGGTACAGTTGCTAATGTTGCCTTTGTGGCAGAAGAACCGTTTCTCATTATTTATGACACCTCCGCATATTAGCTAAGGATACTGATATATCCTTACCTGTAGATTTTATTTTAAGAACGTTATTTTGTTAATATATTACTTTAATGGCAATTTTATTGAATAAAGCCAGTGCCTATTCTCGTCCCATTCCTCCCGCCACATTTTAAAAAACCGCAACTTAACCCGTTGCGGTTTTTTCGTTTTGAATTAAGTAATGGTAACTAAAGGGTCTGTAGCATGAAATCGGCACAAAAAATCAAGTGGCTAATTCCTCCATCAGATAAGGTTATATCAATATAGTTAATCTCTTATAGACAAAGTGTTTTATTGATGTAATCTAAAATTACTATTCAATTTAATAAGAATAAATAATGCAAAGATTAAGAGAATCTCAACAGGCGTTAACTCTTATTTATAACGCTTATAATGACGCAGCAACTAAGTCACTAGCACCCTTAGACATTGATGATGCAGAAGTATTGAAAAAATTACTTGATACCGTGATGAATCGAGAATCTGTATCACATATGCAAAATAAAAAAACACTTAAAGAAAGTACTGCACTTCGAAGCGCTATAGCCGATGTGCTATTGTTACTTGATCATTGTGATATTAAAGAAATTAAAGCGAATATGAAAAAATCCACCTCTACTGCGGTATAAGTAGCAGACTACGTTATTGTTAAGGCTTGTTGTACAAAACTAGCCGATTGCTATATTAAGAAAGCCCATTACCTAAGTAATGGGCTTTTTTATTTTTGGGCAGCAACTAAAATAAAATCTGCATTAGTCTGCTATTGCTCTATAAAGCTAGGCTATAACAGCGTAGGATCATATTACGTTCGATAAAAATTAGGTTTGCACTTATACCAATTGGCTAATAGGTGCACTAATACCAACTTAATCAAAATGGTATACATAAAAATATGCAACTAACAGCAAAAGCATCACGTACTAACGCTTTACTTATTTCAATTTGCACACCGGATTTCAAAGGTGATGAGGCAACTGAATCACTGGCAGAGCTGGCGCGTTTAGTGACGACGTTAGGCTTTAAAGTGGTTGGTAGTCAGTCGCAAAAGCAGAGTTCGACTAAAAAAATTAATGTATTGGGTTTAGGGAAACTGGCTGAAATAGCGCACCTCACTGGTAACAAAGGTGAAGTTAACACCGAAGTAGAAGCGGGCGAGGTTTTACCGGAAGAAGAAGTTGATGAAACGCCATTTAGTGATATTCCCTCGGACAACTTGCCGTTTGCTTGTGCGGATGTAGTAGTATTTGATTGTGATTTAAGCCCATCGCAGTTGCGTAATGTAGAGAATCAATTAGGCGTAGAGGTGTTTGACCGTACCGGCATTATTATTGAAATATTTAGTCGCCATGCCCGTACCAAAACAGCAAAATTACAAGTTGAAATTGCTCGCCTTAATTATGTCGCGCCACGGCTTCGTGAGACATCATGTGGTGATAAAGAACGTCAAATGGGTAAAGGCGCTGGCGAAACTACGCTAGAGCTAAACCGCCGAAAAGTCCGTGACCAATTAGCAGACCTTAAGCGTGAGTTGGTGAGTGTGCAAGATGAAATGAAGGGCAGGCGTAGCCAACGTGCGGAGCTTTTTTGTGTGGCTTTGGTTGGTTATACCAATGCCGGTAAGTCATCATTGATGCGAGCGATTACCGGTAGTGATGTCGAAGGTGAAAACAAACTTTTTGCCACCCTTGATACTACGGTTCGGGCCTTGTTTCCAATCAGTCAACCTCGAATATTAGTATCAGATACGGTTGGTTTTATTAAAAAATTACCGCACGATTTAGTTGCCTCATTCCATTCAACCTTAGCAGAAGCACATGATGCTTCATTATTGTTATATGTAGTAGATGCTTCAGATCCTTCTTTTCGTGCGCAACTCGATGTGGTGCACGGCGTATTAGAAGAGGTCGGTGTTGAGGACAGTAAAAAATTACTGATACTAAACAAATCAGATCAACTTAGCAGTGAGCAACAACAAGCATTGATGGATGAGTTTCCTGAAGCCATGATGACATCGGCTCGTGATCCGGCTGATATCAGTAAATTGCATAAATATATCGTTGCAATTGCGCAGGATGAGATGATTGAAGAAGAGATTATTGTCCCTTACACTGCTAACGGTATCATAGGTGAAATTCGCTCAAAAATGAGTGTCACCAAGGAAGAGTATGAAAGTGATCATATCAAGATTACGGTTAGGTCAAATGCGATTGATTTAGCACGATTGAAAAAGCGGATGCAGAGCTTATAAAGCTAAGCGCAAGCAATAGCTAATTTAACAGGGTCAGCATGCCGGTAAATAAAGCTCATCTGACCCTGACTAATACCAACGAATGACCGATTAAACTGTTTTAGAAAAGTTTAATCGGTTTTCATTGCTAATTTTTAGGTTATTCTTAGATAGTTTTTAACGATAAAACGCTTCAACAGTGCCTTTTATTGTCATCATAAGCGGTTGTCCACGACGGTCTAACGCTTTTTTAGACGGCACTTTTACCCAACCTTCACTGATGCAATATTCCTCAACATCGAAACGTTCTTTGCCATTAAGCGTAATACCAATTTCGTGCTCGAAAACTTGCTCATCATGGTGAGGGCTACGGGGATTACCAGAAAGGTGATCCGGTAAAGCTGGTTTCGATGTAGTGTCGTTCATGTTCGTGACCTGTGATAAATAAATAGTGCGCTATTGTAGGCAATATAGGCTTACCGCTCAAGTGTTGCCGTAATAAATGTTAGCCAGGGGTACCGTTGTCACCCTTAATTTTCTCCAGTGACTAAAATAAAAACAGCTAATTAAAACGATTGTTTTATTTTGCTATTTTTACGGGTATTTATGGTGTTATCATTTCGCCCAGAAATGTCCTGAAAATAAAGACTGGTCACAAACGACGCTGGTCTTATTTTCTAAGGCAAAATAAATTGTCAGCTAAATAGGCTCTTAATAGATTATTAATAGGTAATCACACCATGTTTAACAGTACCGAAAATTACATTGCATCAGACGATCTTCGCTTAGCCGTGAATGCCGCTATCACCCTAGAAAAACCTTTATTAATTAAAGGGGAGCCCGGCACAGGTAAAACACAATTAGCGGAAGAATTGGCTAAGTCACTCAATTGTAAGTTGTACCAATGGCACATCAAATCAACGACAAAAGCGCAACAAGGTTTATACGAATATGACGCGGTATCGCGCTTGCGTGACAGTCAACTTGGCGATGAACGGGTAAATGATATCGGTAACTATATTATTAAAGGCAAGTTATGGCAGGCGTTCGAAGAAGACGAACGTTGTATATTGCTCATTGATGAAATAGATAAAGCTGACATTGAATTTCCGAACGATTTATTACAAGAGCTTGATAAAATGGAGTTTTTTGTTTATGAAACTCAACAGGTTATCAAAGCGAAACAACGTCCTATTATCATTATCACTTCAAATAATGAAAAAGAATTACCTGATGCCTTTTTAAGACGCTGCTTTTTTCATTACATTAAATTCCCAACAAAAACTGAAATGCAGCAAATTATCGACGTTCACCATCCTCATGTTAAACAAGACTTATTAAAGCAAACATTAGACGTATTTTTTGACTTAAGAGAATTAAAGGGCATGAAGAAAAAGCCGTCAACGTCAGAATTAATTGATTGGTTAAAATTGCTGATGGCTGATGATATTTCCCAAGAGGTTTTAATGGATAAAAAATCTGACATTATTCCTTTATTTGGCGCCTTATTAAAAAATGAGCAAGACGTTTCTTTAATGGAAAGACTTGCCTTTATGACCCGTAGAAACAGGTAACTAGCCGTGTTTATTGATTTTTTCCTCGCCTTAAAAAAGCACAAAGTGCCCTGTAGTTTGCGTGAACTGTTAGATTTAATCGCGGTATTAAAAAAAGGTGTGATTTTTGCTAATGTCGATGATTTTTATAACCTTGCCAAAATAGTCATGGTTAAAGATGAAATTCACTACGATAAGTATGATCGTGCTTTTGCTGAATATTTCCAAGGTATTGAACAAATTGATATCTTTGACAAGCTTCTACCGGAAGATTGGTTAAGAAAAGAGTTTGAAAAACACTTAAGTGATGAAGAAAAAGAAAAGCTCAAGTCGTTAGGTGGCCTTGACCAATTAATGAAGGCGTTAAAAGAGCGACTTGAAGAGCAGAAAAAACGTCATGCTGGCGGCAGTAAATGGGTTGGTACCGGTGGCACATCGCCCTTTGGTGCTTATGGTTATAACCCCGAAGGTATTAGGGTAGGCCAGGATAAAAACCGTAACAACAGCGCGGTAAAAGTGTGGGACAAACGTGAGTTTAAAAACTTCGACCAAGACCGTGAATTGGGCTCTAGAAATATCAAACTAGCGCTGAAAAAGTTAAGGAAATTTGCCCGTACTGGCGCCAGTGAAAAGCTGGATATTAATACCACCATACACGCCACGGCAAAAAATGGCGGTATGCTTGACGTACACATGGAGCCGATACGTCATAACGCGGTAAAAGTATTGATGTTCTTTGATATTGGCGGCTCTATGGATGAATACATTAAGACTTGCGAAGAGTTATTTTCAGCGGCGCACAGCGAATTTAAACATTTAGAATTCTTTTATTTTCATAACTGCGTTTACGAAAAAGTGTGGCGAGATAACCAAAGACGTCGCAGCGAAACTGTCGATATTGAAGAAATCATCAGAACCTTTGGCTCAGATTATAAAGTGATTTTTGTCGGTGATGCCACTATGGGGCCATACGAAATCACCTACCCAGGCGGCAGTGTTGAACACTGGAATGAAAAACCTGGCGCTGACCATATGAATAGACTTACCAGTCATTTTAGTAAAATTGCCTGGTTAAATCCGCAACCTGAAGCGCAATGGTCCTATTATCACTCTATAGGGCTGATCAATGAGTTGATTGACAACAAAATGTTTCCGTTAACCGTTGATGGCATCGGGCGAGCTATAAAAGCAATAAGCTAACTTTTGAGAGTAAAATAGTTTTTGAGCCTAAAGGGAAAACTATGAAGTTTTTATAAATGGCTGAGCAAACTTGCGAATAACAAAGTTAGCAGATTACTCCGCTAACTTTACTCCGCTAATTTTATTTAGCTAGCTTTACCGGGTAATAATGAGATGAAAAAGCTCATTTCCAAGGCTTTTTCTCTTAAACTTTTAAAACGTCCTGATGCGCCGCCATGGCCCGCTTCCATATCAGTTTTAAATAACAATAAGTTATCATCGGTTTTCAGCTCTCGCATTTTTGCTACCCACTTCATCGGTTCAAAGTACTGCACTTGTGAGTCGTGCAGTCCGGTAGTAACCAGTATATTGGGGTAGTGTTGCGCACTGATATTATCAATGGGCGAATACGCTAAAATACTATGGTAAGCCTTTGCTTCATTCGGGTTGCCCCATTCGTCATATTCATTGGTGGTTAGCGGTATGGTTTCATCGAGCATAGTGGTTAACACATCTAAAAAGGGTACATGTGCACCAATGCCTAGATACAGCTCAGGTGCTTGGTTTACCACAGCGCCCATTAATAAACCGCCGGCGCTACCACCCGAGGCGAATATTTTATCTTTTGCGCCATAACCTTGGGCAACCAAGGCCTTAGTGACATCAATAAAGTCATTAAAGGTATTTTGTTTAAACTCTTTTTTTCCGGTTTCATACCATTCTCTACCTAACATTTCTGAGCCCCGAATATGGGCGATAACGTAAACAAAACCTCGGTCGAGTAAACTTAATGTTTGACTGGAAAAATCAGGGTCGATGGTAATGCCATACGCACCATAACCGTACTGTAAAAGAGGGTTAGTGCCATCCTTTTTAAACATATCGCTACGATAAACAAGGGATACCGGTACTTCAACACCATCACGGGCGGTAATAAATAACCGCTCTGATTGATAATCTTCTTTGTTAAAGTCACCTAAGACTTTTTGCTGTTTGAGCAGCGTGCGCTCACCCGTAGCTAAGTCAAATTCAAATAAAGAGCCGGGTGTGGTTAAGCTTGAATAATATAATCTTGCCGTAGTACTATTTGGCTCTGGGTTATCGCCAAGACAAGCAAAATAACAGGGGTCGTCAAATGATAATGGATACTGATGGCCAGAATTTTTACCTCTTGTGGTGTGCACAATAAAACGAATTTGGCCATTTTCACGTTCGGTCACCACAATGAAGTTATGAAATAATTCAATGCCCTCAAGTAGCACCTCTTTTCTGTGTGGGATCACTTCTTGCCAGTTACTTATATCATCAACTTTATCGACAGCGACTTTCATTAAGCGAAAGTTTTTAGCTTGATAGTTGCTGACAATATAAAAGTGTTCGCCCATTTTATCAGCGTGATATTCGTGTTGTTCTTGATAAGGCAGTAGCTCAATAAACTCGCCCTCAGGCTCATCGGCACTAAGCGTTAAAGTATGTGTTGATTCAGTGGCATGTAAGCAAATATAAATTTGTGACTCATCTCTGCTTTTATCTAAACTCATATAAAAGCTGTGATCGTCTTCTTCATACACCAAAACATCATCAGCTTGTGGCGTACCCAGTTTATGGCGATAAACTTGTGTACCTAACAAGGTTTCTAGGTCTTTTTTTACATAAAATACCGTTTGATTGTCATTAGCCCAAACAATCTGTCCTTCCGTTGCAAGTAAAACATCGGTTAAATAAGCGTCTTGTGCGTCAGTTTCGTTGCTTAACTTGTTTAAGTCTTTAAAATTAATGGTGTAAATACGGCGGCTGTCAGTGTCTTCAGCTATTGTCATTATTTGATCATTAGGACTTATTGATATATCACCTAAGTCATAAAACTCATGGTCTTTGGCTCGCGCATTAACATCTAACAATAGAGTTTTGTGGTCACCAGCAAAGCTGGTTGTGCGGAAATAATTTGAATACTCTTGTTCGCCATTAATTTCACTGTGATACCAATACTTTCCGTCTTTTGCCGGCACAGTATTATCGTCTTTTACGATACGTGCTTTAAGCTCTTCAAAAAGCTGTTCTTGTAACGGTTTTTGTTCAGCCAACATAGCATCAGCATAACTATTTTCATCCTTAAGGTGTGCCAATATCACTTCATCACTACGCTGGTCATCACGCATCCAATAATAATTATCCACCCGCTGATGATCATGTATTGCCATTGTATGGGGGATTTTTTTAGCAAGTGGTGCGGTAATGTTTTGCTTTGGTTTTGGCTCTGATGAAGGTGAAAGTAAAGATGTTGGCACTAAGTGCTCCTAGGTAAATGAGGTGATATTTTATTAAAGCTATAACGGGATAAAAATTCCTATGGTCAAGTTTATCGATATTTTATCAATTAAGTTAGTTAATTATTTAAAAATTAAGCATCAACGTGGAACAAGGCTTGTTGTCACTTGACTACGTTCAGCTGACAACCTGTTATTGACCTGCACAATTGCAGGTTCTGCTTAGTACATCTGCCCTTGAAAAGTTAAGATCTAGTCGACAATAGGGCTAGCGACAGCGAGTAAATAAAATACCACTGGGTCGTTAATAACGTACGGGTAGCTGTTAGCTTGGCTCCATGCCACTATATATTTCAGCCCACAACTACTTAATCCGTGCACGTGGCAATGGCGTTCAATCGAAGACCAGTAGATCAAACAGGAGAAACCCCCTTGTCTGTTCACATTCCTTTCCTTTATCATCGATTTTAGTCATTAATAAAACACATCTTGCCGGAATCTCGCTATTTACTGGCTTTTATTCCCTGTACAATGAGCTTTTAAGCATTCTGGTTAATACTAATTTACTTCGAGGTAAACTAGATGCCTTTTTGCATTGTCAGCTACCCCCTATAAGAGCTAAATAATTTAATGATACCTTATACCGATACCGCCGAATTAATTGTAACCTTAGAGTCAGAAATAAAAGCACTTAGCAATACCATTGCCACCTTAAAGCAAGAGCCAAAAAGCTTTAATGAACAAGTTATCTTTAAGTATATTGATACCGCTAGTACAGGTAAAACTAAAGATTTTGTTAGATCATTAGGGGTGAAATCTGAGCGTGGTTCGCTATTTTCCTCGGGTGATGTCAGCAAGCTAATTAAAAGTGGTGCTGACGATATTTCACCAGAGTTACTGGTTATAGCGCGTGATGTAATGTATATGAAAAAGAAAAAACGCTAAGCGGAGTTGCTCAACAACCGATTCAGCAATAAAATTAACAATCAAATTTTGATGAACATTTACTCACCTACCGGTAGGCTTTACTCTATGAATAATCGTTTTATCTCTGTGTTATCAGGGCTCTTTTTTGCTACATTAAGCTTTAATATTAGCCAAGCTCATGCGCAATCAGATAACTTTTCTGTGCAACAATTAGCACAAGTTGAACAGATAAAGTTGCAGGCTTTAGAAAGTGATCTTGCTTGGCGTTTAGTTGAGTCGTTAACCACGGAAGTAGGCCCGAGAATGCCAGGTACCCCAGGAGATAAAGCTGCAGTTGCTTGGGCAGTAGCCAAGTTTAAAGCCATGGGTTTTGACAAAGTATGGACAGAGCCGGCTACTTTTCCTAAATGGCTTCGCTACTCAGAGTCAGCCGCTATTGTTAGCCCAGCACCGCAAGCGCTTCATATAACAGCGCTAGGTAATAGTATAAGTACACCTAAAGCCGGTATTCAAGCACAAGTTATTGAATTTCAATCCTTAGCCGAATTAGAAAATGCGCCGGACAATGCGGCAAAAGGTAAAATTGTTTTTATAAATTATCGCATGAACCGTAATCGCGATGGCAATGGTTACGGCCCAGCGGTACAGGCACGTAGAGATGGCGCTGTTGTCGCAGCACAAAAAGGTGCTGTCGGTTATGTCATGCGCTCAGTAAGCACGGCTAATCACCGCTTTGCTCATACGGGTGGCAGTCATTATAAAGCAGGCGTTACCAAAATTGTTACTACTGCCATTGCAAATGCCGATGCTGATCAATTACATCGTTTAATTGCTTTAGATAAACCCGTTATTATCAATATTAAGGTACAAGCAAAATCGATGGGTGAGGGCACCTCTTATAATGTTATTGCTGAATTTACTGGCAGTGAATACCCTGAACAGCATGTACTTATTGGTGGTCACTTAGACTCTTGGGATCTCGGCACAGGCGCTTTAGATGATGGCGCCGGTGTTGCTATAACTATGGCTGCGGCAAAACTAGCCGTATCAAAAGGTAAACCTAAACGCAGTATTCGTGTGGTATTGTTTGCCGCAGAAGAATTTGGCTTATGGGGCGCGAAAGCTTATGTTAAAGCGAATAAAGCAAGCTTAGCCAATATAGTTGCGGCAGCAGAATCAGACTTTGGTGCCGGTAAAATATGGGCATTTGATGCCAATGTTCACGTCAGTGTATTGCCCTTGGTTAGTGATATTGCCGCTATGATGAAATCTCTTGATGTTGAGTACCTCGCTAAAAACTCAGCACGTGGCGGTCCAGATTTAATCCCATTTCGCCCTTTTAACATTCCAGTCTTTCGTTTATCGCAAGACGGTAGCGACTACTTTGATTACCATCACACCGCTGATGATACGCTGGATAAAATAGATCCGGAAAAATTACGTCAAAACGTGGCCGTTTATGCGGTATTTGCCTATATGGCAGCTAATGCTAAAACTCGCCTGATTGGTAAGTAGCTAGACTCAATATAAAAAGTATGCCACCAAGGTTACTTAGATGATTGAAAAGCACAGGGTAATTATTCTGTGCTTTTTTGTTTCTGTTTATTGCTAGCTTGATTAAAATACTATAAAAGATAATACTTTTGCCCGTGTTACTTTACGAACTCTCTTACAAAATACTCAATATATTTTTTCTATTTAACGTGACACGCAATAATAGGCCAGTTAATGTGGTTACAGCTTATTTACAGTGAATAACGTGGCAGAGTCCCACTACGTTAAATATAAGTTCAACGACTATAAAGCCTTTATCAGGCGTTAAAAATAAGGTAATCATGTCAGCAGTAGATATAAAAAGTTTCTCCAACATGCTTTTAAGCCATGTAGAATTATATGTAAAAGATATTACCTCGATGGAAAAATTTTATACTGAACATTTAGGGTTTGTTGTCACTGACAGAGGTCTTGGAGAAAATGCTATGGTCTTTTTAAGCCGCAGCCCTAAAGAACATCATCAAATTGTTTTAAATCCCAGGCAGTCTCATCGTTCAATTGACAGTCCTATAGATCATATATCTTTTAGAGTTGAGTCTATCCCAGCTTTAAGAGGCTTTTATTCTGCGTTAAATCAAGCAACAGATATTAGTATTCAAACGGTTTCTCATGGCTCTGCATGGTCAATTTATTTTAGAGATCCAGAAGGAAATCGTTTTGAACTATTCACTGATACTCCTTGGTATGTTAATCAACCTTGTAAATTCGAAATTAATCTTGAGCAAACGGATGAAGCGTTAATGAAATTTACCCTAGACAAAATAGAAAACATGGCTGGCTTCTCGTTTGTTGAAGAATGGCATACAGCACACAAAATGAGTCTGGAACACTAAGGATAATCAATTTTAATGTTACTTAAATAAACAAAGTGGCATTATTGTTAAATCCGTTTTAAATAAGAACTTAACTGCTACTTTTGGAGTTTATATGTCACATGAGATTTTAGTCGGCTTGAATGTTGTCGATGATCTTACTTATGAAGATTATCGAACCGCAATGAAGCCTATGCTTGCAGATTATCAAGGTCGTTTCGGTTATGACTTTAAAGTCTCTGAAGTATTGATTTCAGAAGGAAATACCGATATCAACAGAGTTTTCACCCTAAATTTTACGAATAAAGAAAAAATGGACGGCTTTTTCTCTGACCCTAAATATCTACTCGTTAAAGAAAAGTTCTTTGTAAAGTCTGTCGGTAGCGCAACTATAATCTCTAGTTATGAAAAATAGTGCTGAAGACAATGCAGTTTGTCAGTGAAGGGCATAATTTTAAAACACGGTGCTCAATTATAAGAATCATCGTTATGTCGGCTGTTTGGCGATAAATAAATAGCTTGTGTAAGCCTAATCGCAACAGGAAATAACGAGTAACTTGGCAAGCGAGTTCGGTTCCGCTCGGTTTTATCTGTTATTCTATGCCCAGTTCATCTTTATTGTCTTTTAATCCCAGTTAAGGTCCTTATATCTATATGAATCAAAATGTTATGCCGACATTTGTCGGTGTTTTTACCAGTTTATTTGCCATTTGGGCGTTACATACTTTTTTAATCGTTGATGATTGTTTAGATAATGGCGGCTCGTTTGATTACGCTACCGCTAAATGCTTACTTGAAAATGGTCAAACATATGAGTCAACTCTCGCAACTATAGCCGTTGTACTTTATTTTGTTGTTGGCTTTGTCGTGTCATTCTTAGTTTCAAACTTGATAAGAAAGGTTTTTAAAATCAAAGCTAAATCATAGTGAAATGGAATATTATTAAGGCAACTAGATGCAACGTATCGTCGTTATTGGTGCTAGTTGTAGTGGTAAGTCGACTTTTTCACAGCAGTTAGCGAGTACAATTGATCTTGAATACATCGAGTTAGAGCAATTACATTGCTTACCCAATTGGCAAGAGCGAGCTGACGAATATTTAAATAAGATATAGATATAGATATAGATAAAACGTAGCTTATGACAATGAATGAACGCTAGCGATAGAAAGAGACCCTAGTACATAACTAGACACTTGCTTACCAAGTCAGCCAACTTTTACAAAAGAAAATGAATGTTTGTCGGGTCTATTAAGCTATAGCCTTTTATTTAGTTCAGGAATACCCCTTGCTACGCAGTTTTGCTATTCAAGCCATTATTTTTTTAGTGGCCTTTCAACTCATTTCTTTTTTACGAGAAACCAGTATGTTGGCGACAGATACGCCGCTAAGCGAAGTGGTCAGCTCTAATCAAAGTATCAATATTGATAAGGTACCGACTTTGATGGGCGAGACAGTGTCATTAAATGCTCAAGGCAAGACCACCATTTTGTATTTCTTTGCGCCTTGGTGTCAGGTCTGCCATGCCAGCATAGGTAATTTGCAAGCCTTGTATGAAAAGAATGAGCAGCTTGATGTTATCGCTATTGCCATGGACTTTACCAGTCATAAAGAAGTCAGGGCATTTACTAGCAAACATCACTTAACTTTCCCTATTGCTTTAGGTAATGAAGCGATAAAACAAACTTTTGAAATCAGCGGATATCCCAGTTATTACGTTTTAAGTGAAGAAAATGTGATTATTGCTAAATCTATGGGATATTCTTCAGAGTTAGGGCTTTATTTACGTTCATTGTAAAATATTTTAGCGGAATCTATATAGTGATCTGCTAGCCGTTTGTGTACACTGTGTAACTCAATTATTCATTGGCGCTATACCGTGTAAATGCCGTATAAATAAGCCAAGCAAATTAAGAAATAATTATTATGCAAATTACTGACAATTTCGACAGCGGTAACATCCGCGTTATTGATGCATCTGATGCCAGCAATATTCAACTAGAAATAAAAAAAGACAACCAATCTGATTTTTACCAATGGTTCCACTTTAAACTGCAAACTGACTTAAATGCTAATGGCGAACGTCAAGAGCATGTCATGCATTTAAACAATGCTGGTAAATCTGCTTATACAGAAGGCTGGGAAGATTATCAAGCGGTTGCCTCTTATGACCGTGAACATTGGTTTCGTGTACCAACGCAATATGATGGTGAAAAACTTACTATCACTTTAACGCCTGAATATGACTCAGTATATTTCGCTTATTTTGCACCCTATAGTTATGAACGCCACCAAGACTTGGTTCATAACGCGCAAATGCACCTTGATTGTCAGTTACAAGTGCTCGGACAAACCCTTGATGGTCGTGACATGACCTTATTAAAAATCGGTGAAGAGGGTGAGGGCAAACGTAAGATTTGGATCACTGCTCGTCAACATCCGGGTGAAACCATGGCTGAATGGTTTGTCGAAGGCATGTTAGAGCGTTTACTTGATGAAGATGACGGTGTTGGTCGTGCTTTATTAAACAAAACCGTATTCTATATTGTGCCTAATATGAATCCAGATGGCAGTGTCCGTGGTAATTTACGAACCAATGCTTGTGGCGCCAATCTTAACCGTGAATGGTTAGATCCAACCATGGAACGCAGCCCAGAAGTTTTCCTCGTTCGTAAAAAGATGCTTGAAGTCGGTGTTGATATGTTCTTAGACGTTCATGGTGATGAAGCCCTACCAGTAAACTTTGTTGCTGGCTGTGAAGGTGTTGTTAATTACGATGCCCGCCATAAAGCACTTGAAGATAAATTTAAAAAATTCATGGTAGCTCTCACGCCAGAGTTCCAAGATGAGCGCGGTTATGATAAAGATGAACCAGGTAAAGCATTACCAACGGTAGGCACTAACTGGGTTGGTAATCAATTTAAGTGTTTAGCTTATACCATTGAAATGCCATTTAAAGATAATGACCTGTTACCTGATTACAGCGTCGGTTGGTCTGATGAACGCAGTAGTTTGTTAGGACGAGACTTCTTAACAGGCGTGTACCACATGGTAGACGATTTACGCGAGTCATAGACAGTTATCTTATTGCTGTATAGCCCAATTAATGCGTTAAATGTACTCATTGACATGCGTCAACTCCGTGCATTTTCCTGCTAATGGAACTTTACAGCTTTAAGCTAAACGCTATTTAAAAGTTTACTATAAAAACAAAAACAAAAATAAAAACAGTAGGAGTTAACTGTGCAAGATCTTGTCAATAGTATCAATGCCATCATTTGGAGCCCAGCGCTTATATACTTGTGTTTAGGTACAGGTTTATTTTTCTCAATAATCACCCGTTTTGTCCAAGTACGTCAATTTAAAGAAATGATTCGCTTATTGCTTTCGGGTAAAAGCTCAGAGAAGGGCATTTCATCATTTCAAGCGCTATCCGTGTCGTTATCGGGTCGTGTTGGTACCGGTAATATTGCCGGTGTTGCCGCTGCCATTGGTTTTGGTGGTCCGGGTGCTGTTTTTTGGATGTGGGTTGTCGCCTTTTTTGGCGCCGCCACCGCTTACATTGAATCAACCAACGCACAAATTTATAAAGAAGAAGAAGACGGGGTCTACCGTGGTGGTCCGGCCTATTATATTGAAAAAGCCATGGGACAAAAATGGTATGCGTGGATATTTGCTATTTCAACTATCGTCGCCTGTGGGGTGTTATTACCCGTAGTTCAGTCTAATGGTATTGGTGATGCCTTGGTTAATGTCTTTGGTACCGGCGGCACAGTACCTTCATTTTTAGGTGATATTGCCTTAACTAAAGTTTATGCCGCGACTTTTATTGTGTTAATCCTAGGTTTTATCATTTTTGGTGGTGTAAAACGCATCGCCAACTTTACTCAAATTGTTGTGCCATTTATGGCGTTAGCTTATATCATTATTGCTTGTGTTGTTATTGGTATGCACATTGATATTTTACCGAGTATTTTTATGTCAATCATCACGGATGCTTTCACACCTATGGCGGGTTTTGGTGCTGCAATTGGTTGGGGCGTTAAACGTGGTGTTTATTCAAATGAAGCAGGTCAGGGCACAGGTCCACATGCTGCCGCCGCTGCCGAAGTTGAACATCCGGCACAACAAGGTTTAGTACAAGCATTTTCGGTTTATATTGACACCTTATTTGTTTGTTCGGCAACCGCTTTTATGATTTTAATTACTCAGTCTTATAATGTAATGACCCCTGCAGAAATATACAATCTGATGCCTGAAGGTAGTAGTCCTTTTATCGTGCAACATCTTGCCGCCGATATAGTGATTAGCGGCCCAGCATTTACTCAGATTGCAGTGGATAGTGTGTTAACCGGCTTCGGCAAACCTTTTATTGCCATTGCGTTATTTTTCTTTGCTTTTACCACCATACTGGCTTATTACTTTATTGCCGAAAACAATGTTTCTTACATCAACAGAACCATTAAAATACCGGCCTTACGGTTTGTATTAAAAATTATTCTTATGTCAGCCGTTTTTTACGGCACCGTAGCTCAGCCAAGTGCGGCTTGGGGCATGGGTGATATTGGTGTTGGTTTGATGGCTTGGCTTAATATTATTGGTATTCTTATTATCTTCTTTATGGCAAAACCGGCGATAAAGGCGTTAAAGGATTACGAAGCACAACAAAAAGCCGGTGTTAAAAACTATACTTTTGATCCAAAAAAGTTAGGTATTACTAATGCTACTTTTTGGGAAGAACGTATAGCTAAAGCGCAAAGTGAGAACAAGTCGCAAGTCTCAAACAAAGACAGTGAAAGTTAACCGGGCTGAATTGAGCTGAGTAAGCTCCATTGGTTCTAAAGAAAAAGCCGCTCCTCGTTGAGCGGCTTTTTTATTGTTTTCGACTGTATTGACTTTAGGCGTTATTCCCGTGGTTTATGCGGTATTGTTTGCTATCAAAATGCCAATAGCAACTACGACGAGTTAACACTGTGCTATTCGAGGTATTAGTTGAACAGCCCTGCGCTAAAATAGGGATTATTGTTCAGACACTTGCATAATCCCTAGCTAATTTACTCTGCTAGTAAACGCTCAAATTTTAATTAATAATACTCTGACTCAGAACTCAAGGCTTTTGTGTATCTGCCTAGTGAAATAGCACAACAGGTCAGGTATACTAAGCAAAATCCAAGCGAATTTCTGGTAAAGGTCTTTTCACAAGGCACTCGCTGGTTATCATTTTTATATATTGCATGAGTAGTTAAATGGCCGTTATTAATTGTCCGGGTTGTTCGAAAAAAATATCTGATAAAGCAAAAGCCTGTAATCACTGTAATCTTGATTTATCAGGCCTTGATGCCGGTAAAATTGCCAACCTGAATCGAGTTGATCTGATTAATAAAACCCAAAATTTGATGAATTACTCATTTATCGCCATGCTGTTATTTTGTGGTGGCTTCTTATTTATGTTTTGGGAAGGTGTTGAATTAGGTAGCTGGCAACATGACTTAGCCATTGCCAGTACCATGCTCGGTTTTGTTCTGTACATAATCATCCGCTGTATGTTGCTCTTCACCAAGCATAAAGCGAGCTAGGCTGTGCTAAGACAGCACGAATAAAACACGATAAATAACTAAATAACTAATATAACTAAATAATCATCTATTAATACTACTTAGATCTCGGAATTCTGATGGACTTACTTAACACCATAGACGCTATGTCAAATGACATGTACTTACGCTTAAAATGTGCTGCGGAAACTGGCAAGTGGCCTGAGGGCACTGTGGTTGATAAAGCCCAGCGCGCTACGGCTTTACAATTAAGTATGGCATATCAATCTAGGCACCTAGAAAGTGACCAAATGCTTACCATAGGCCCTGATGGTCATATAGTTGAAAAAAACAAACGCCAGTTAAAAGCCGAATTTTCTGGTGATAAGCCGGAAGAAAAAGTTAAAAAACGTAGTAAACCAACACAAGCGGATATCGCTTATTTCAGTAACCATGAGCTTTAACTATGAACTTAAATTTCATGGTTATTTTCCAACGGAATGAAACCAAATAAACTATGATTTTCTCCTCCTTTTTTAAAACAAAAGCCAATTGGCAACATAAAGACACCACGGTACGAATCACGGCCATTAATAGTGAGTTATCCGTGGATAACAGCGAACAACTGGCTATTTTAACCGATCTTATTCAACAAGATAGCAGTGATTTAGTGCGCCGTGCCGCATTGATTAAGGTGGCCTCTTTTGACTGTTACCTTGACGCTAGCCATAATAACTCTCAAGCGAAGGTAAAACAATTTGCCGGTAAACAAGTTCATGATATTTTAGCGACCGATCACAAAATTGTGCTTTGCGCTGAGATGAAACAGAATATATTAGCTAAACAAGCGCAAAACCCGATACTTGGCACCGTTCTATTAGAAGCATGGCTAGCCCACGAACAAGACAGTGCAATTATGATTGCGCTTTATCAACAAATTAGTGCCCGTAAAACATCTACGCATTTATTAAGTCATAGCTTTAGTCAAAAACAAAACCCTGAGTTTCAAACTTACTTACTTAGCCAAGTTGATGACAGCAAAGTATTAGAGAAACTGAGTAAAAAAGTTTGTAACGATACTTTAGCTCAACAAGTTAACCATAAACTAGCCGCTATTCAGGCGGCTGTTGAAAAGCCAAAAAAATTAGCCAAAACAATACAACTTGTTTTAGCCAAATTACAAGCGCTAAAAGATGTTGCAGACTATGGTGAATATAAAAAGCGGAAGTCACGGTTAATTGATGAATGGCAAGTGCTGGAGCCTGAACATGAAGTTTTTAGTGCCGAAGAACGCAGCATTTTTAATGATAAGTACCAAGGTATAATAAACCATCTGGAAAAATTATTTATCGCCAAAGCAGAAAGTTATCAGCAACAAATCATTATCGATAAACTAGCCCATGATAAACAGCGAGACAAAAAAGATTTTACTCAACAGCTTAATCACATTAGCCAAGCGATAACAACGGCGGTATTTTCAAGTGATAATCTGGATGAAGAACAATTTTTAGGCTCGCTCGGTCAGTTAAATACAGCTATTGAAGCCTCGGCTCTGAATAAAGACGAGCAACAAGTCTTTATCTTACAAGTTAAGCAATTAACTAAACGTTTAGGTCAAATACCTGAGATTGCCGAGTCGGTTAGCCAAGCGACGAATTTAATCTCTAAAATATCGCAACTTACTTTGCCGACATCATTGCAAGAGTTAAATTCTCGTCAAGAAACCTATCATGACTGGTTAAAAACATGGCGTTTAATTGAACAAAAAACGGCGGGAATTTTGCCTGAGTCTATTGTGCAAGCGCAAAAACAAATAGTCAGTACTTGGCAAGGGGGGTTAAAACCCTTACAAAGTCAGCAAAAAGAATTGTTTTTTGTGCATAAGAAAAAACTACAAGATATAAAACGCCTACTTAACAATGGTAAATTTAAGGTTTGCTTTGGTTTATTTAAGGGCGTAAAAGAGAATATTGACCAGTTATCCGCACAGCAAAAGCAACAACTGCAACGTGATTTTGACCAAGTTAGCGAAAAAATGACTGAGCTTAGCGATTGGGAACACTATATCGCCACGCCACGTAAACAAGAATTATTACTAGCAGTGCAAGCACTGGTTGATACGCCGCTTGATAATCCAAATGAACAAGCCGAAAAAGTTAAAGCCTACCGCAGCACATGGAATTCGTTGGGTCATGCCGATGAAGATATTGATAAACAATTGAATGAGCAGTTTAACCAACGTTGTGAACAAGCTTTTGCCCCTTGTCGATTATTCTATGCTGAGCAAGATAAAATACGTCAGCAGCATTTAGAGCAGCGTAACAATATATTAGCGCAAGTGGAGCAACTGGTTACCGAGCTTAATAAGGCAGAAGAGACGCAGAGTGTCGATTTTAAAAAGCTTGATGGCAAACTTAATACTATACAACAGCACTGGAAAAATGCCGGCGAAGTAGATCGTAACCAGTACAAAAAATTACAACAGCAATTCAAAAATACTATTGCGCCGGTAAAAAGTGCCATTGGTGCCTTTCATTTAACTAATAGCAAAGAGAAACAAGCACTAATAGTTAAAGCGCAGCAGTTAATTGCCAGTGATGATATTTTTGCTGCTATTGACTCAGCCAAACAATTACAGCAATCATGGCGTGAAGTCGGCTTTGCCGGCAATCATCAAGAGAGTCAGTTATGGCAGAAGTTTCGTCAGGTGAACGATGAATTATTTGCCAAAAGACAAGTGTTAAAGTCAGAGCAACAAGCGGCCTTATCTAATCAACAGCAAGCATATGATGAAAAAGTGTCAACAATAGCAGAGTCACTTATTTCATTCACTAATCAAGCAGCTAATAAAGAAGTAGAGCCAGAAAATAAGCAAACCCTACAAGACATTGAGCAACAGGCCGAAGCGCTACTTACCGAAGTTATTGCTAATAAACCCGTTATTAAAGTTGCGGTGGCTCGTCTTGAAAAAATCATCAAACAAGTTGAGCAATTAATTAAAAGTAATAGACAAGTTAAGGAACAACAACGTTGGTTAAACTTGTTTGAGTTAATGTCTTTACAGGCTCAAAGCAATCAAGATGTTGAGGCTTTAACTGCGTCGGCTATGGTTAATAAACTAAGTAGCTTTTGGCAAAAACGTTGGCAAGAGCATGTTAAGTTATCAGAGCAAGTTCAAGGTGGTCATCGTCTCGATAAGACCTTAGAAATTGAAATACTTGGCAAAAGTGAATCGCCAGCAGAGTTAGCTGACCAGCGTATGAAAGTTCAAGTACAATTAATGCAAGAGCAAATGCTTTCTGGTATCGATATTGACCTCAGTAAATTACTGGTCGATTGGTTGATGTTGGGTACCCTTACTGAAGGTGATTTACCGTTAATTAGACGATTAAAAGCCATTTATTGCCAATAGGGATAATTGGCAATAAACTCAGAAAGTTGCTGAACTAAGAGACGGCCAAAGCATAAAATTAGAAATTAGTTTTCCTCAGTAATGAGGTAAACTGATTTTTTTACCAGTCAATTTATATCCCGATAGGATATAGCAGTAGCATCACTTGTTATAATCCCCAGTAAAATCATTGTTATTCATTTCCGTCTTTGTGACTAACACCTAGGCTAGCTATTTATTGACTTTAACCATAATAGTAGGAGAAACGTAAGCGTATAGTTAACGACACCTGCCTCTAGCACTTGATCTCATATACATTATCTCCTCACTTAACTTAGGAGATAAGCATGAGAATTTCGCGTAGCCAAGAACAATGGCAAACCATCATTGAAGATCAACAAACCAGCGGCTTAACCATTATTGATTATTGCCAACAACAGCAATTATCAACGTCGAGCTTTTATGCCCTTAGGAAGAAACTCAGCTTGTCTTCAGGCAACTTTGTTCGCGCCAAAATAACACAACAGGTGGAACTTATTGAAGAGCAAACCTTCATAACAGTTACCGTGGGTAAAGCAAATATCAGTTTACCGGCATCAACCTCTGTGACTTACCTCAGCCAATTATTACGCGAGCTTATTGTATGAAGATGTTTGTTGAGCCATCAGCCGTTTTTCTTCATCGCGATTTTGTTGATTTTCGTAAAGCAATAAATGGCCTCGCTGCGCTTGTTGAAGATGAGCTAAACCGTGATGCCTATACGGGCGCTTTATTCGTTTTTTGCAATAAAGCCAAAGACAAACTGAAAATATTGTATTGGGACAAAACAGGCTTTGCACTCTGGCAAAAACGTTTGGAAAAACAAAAGTTCAAATGGCCGAGCAAAGTTAATGGCAATGAATTTTCGTTAAGCGCTGAGCAGCTCGACTGGTTACTCTCTGGATATGACGTGCTTGGTCATCAAGAATTACATTATCAGTCGATGCTCTAGTGGATCAGTATTCATCCCCTCAAAGCAGTCAACGATCATTGACACAAACGCTTATGGTAAATGAGGTTCAAAGCAGTATTGGCTTGAATATTTTGTTAAAATCAGCGGATGAAATTTAAGGTAAATTCACTCCCCAATGACCCCGATCAACTTAAGCAAATGCTGCTTGAGTTGCAGCAACGCATGGATGAAGAATTAGCTCAAAAAGATAATGAGTTAGTAGAGAAAGACGTAGCTTATCAACTATTGCTTGAGCGTTACAATCTCAAACTTGCCCAAGAATACGGCAAGAAATCAGAAAAGATGCCGGGTGCTGATGAAGTATTTAATGAAGTAGAGTTAGTGCTTGATGAACACGATAAAAAACTTCTGGCCAAAGAAAACGCTGACGTGACAACGAAAATCAAGCCAAAACGTAAGCCTTTACCTCAAGCACTGCCGCGTAAAGTAGTGGTGGTAGATATTGCCGAAAGCGACAAAATTTGTGATTGCTGCCAAAGCCCATTGCACAAAATGGGTGAAAGTAGCAGCGAAGCACTAGAGTTTGTGCCCGCTCATATCAAAGTCATTAAGACCATTCGCCCCAAATACACCTGTCGCCACTGTGAGCGTAATGGCATTGAAAGTGTGGTAAAAACCGCCTTGATGCCAGCAACGCCAATACCAAAAAGTATTGCCACACCCAGCTTACTCAGCCAAATAATCACCTGTAAATATCAATTTGGCTTGCCGTTAAATCGCCAAGAAACGATGTTTAGTGATATTGGACTTGAATTAAGCCGTCAAACCATGTCGAGTTGGATGCTGCGCAGTGCGCAATTACTTGAGCCACTGTATAGGCGCTTGAAAGAAATACTGCTGGCAGAGTCAGTCATTTTTGCGGATGAAACACCCTTGAAAGTTATCAAGGCAGAAAAAGCGACCAGTTATATGTGGGTGTATTGCTGCGGCAGTGATAGACCAAGTAAAAAAACCAATATCGTTTTATACGATTATCACAACAGTCGCGCAGCACAATGTACGATTGACTTTCTTGATGGTTATCAAGGTTATATGCATGTTGATGGTTATAAAGCTTATGGGCTAACCGAGGCCAAATTAGTCGCCTGTCTTGCCCATATTCGTCGTAAGTTCGTTGATGCGAAGAAGATACATGCCAAAGCGAAAACAGGTAAAGTTGATGTGGTATTAAACTTAATCGGCAAGCTCTACGGCATAGAACAACGTATTAAAGGAAAGTCGAGTGAAGATAAGTTCAACATCCGGCAGTCACACGCTAAGCCGATTGTAAAAGAACTACATCACTGGCTGATGAAGCACAAAGATAAAATCCCGCCTAAAAGTAAACTTGGCGAAGCAATAAGCTACAGTTTAAATCAGTTTGATAAATTCCAACGCTACCTTGAAGATGGCCGACTCTCGATTGATAACAATCGAGCAGAGCGGGCAATAAAACCGTTTGTGATAGGTCGCAAGGCATGGCTGTTTTCAAATACCTGCAATGGCGCTCATGCGAGTGCTATTCTCTATAGTCTCGTTGAAACGGCTAAGGCTAATGGCCTAGTCGTGCATGATTATATCTCAAGATGCTTGCAACATATTGCTGAGCAACCAAACAACCTTGAACCGCTGTTACCATGGAATATTGAGCGCGGCTAGGTGCCGATCCCTATACGCTTACGGAGAAACAGCTAGGTACCCCAATATAAAGTTGTTTTCGAGCTTCTTAAAAGCTAAATACCGTGCTAAATTAAATTTGTTTATAAAGTCAGTTCCTTGTCCGCACTAATTTAATCGACTTGGCATAACTACTGTTTAAGGACGTTTTATGAAAATAATTTATCCATTACTTTGCCTATTTTTACTATCGTCCTGTGTTTATTATGGCGTGCAGCGAGACTTTGGTGGCGACCCATCGGCACCATGTACTAATGGTTCAAGTAAACAAAATGCACAATGTAAGGCAGAATTAAAAGCGGTTAATAGTGAAATAGCTAAGACAGTTAAGTAGTCGTTAATAAAACAATCACAAAACATCTTGTTTTACAATATTTACCAGGGATTTATATGATAAGGGCAGTACAAGAGCAAGATGCTCAAGTCATTAGCGATATTTACAATCATTATA
Source organism: Colwellia sp. MT41 (assembly GCF_001444365.1). Taxonomy (NCBI): domain Bacteria; kingdom Pseudomonadati; phylum Pseudomonadota; class Gammaproteobacteria; order Alteromonadales; family Colwelliaceae; genus Colwellia; species Colwellia sp. MT41. The sequence goes on along the minus strand of NZ_CP013145.1, from coordinate 2,146,994 downwards.
TTACCAATACTGTGATCACCTTTGAAGAAGAGCCGCTTAGCTCACAAGATATCAGTAACCGTATGAGGACAATTGAGTCCGCTGATTTACCTTGGCTTGTTAGCCTAGATAAATCAGGGCAAGTCTTGGGTTATGCTTATGCCAGTAAATGGCGGGATCGTTACTCCTATCGATTTTCAGTTGAAGTCACTGTCTATTTATCGCCAGAGCATGCGGGCAAAGGCTTGGGTAGCCAGTTGTATCAAGCCTTATTTAATGAGCTAAAAGACAAAAACATCCACAGTGTTATCGGGGGGATCACTTTACCCAATGCGGTTAGTGTTGCTGTGCATGAAAAGTTTGCCATGAAAAAAGTTGCTCACTTTAAAGAGGTGGGTTTTAAATTCAATCAGTGGTTAGATGTTGGTTATTGGCAGGGCACACTCTAGTCTTCACTTTTAGTGTTCTGTAAGTAAGTACAGGTAATTAATCGATAATTCAGCTAATCAAGCAATAAAAATGTATAAGGTACTTCTCATGATGTTGAAAACCATACCGTCAAAAAAACTACTGCTCTCAGGCGTCGCTCTGAGTGTATTATTAGCACTGCCAACTGTCTTTGCTCAAGCAGAGGTTAAAATTAACGACCAGAGCACTACCGACGTTAGCGCAAAAGAAGCGCCAGAAAAATGGTCTGTTAATGAGCCACAAGGTGAGTTTACCACCGCCAAAATCGACGTTCGCTCAGGTACTTGGATGAATGTTGATTTAAGCCCTGATGGTAAAACCATTGTTTTTGATTTATTGGGTGATATTTATACCATGCCTGCTTCAGGTGGCGAAGCGAAAGCATTAATGACTGATATTGCTTGGCAAATGCAACCACGCTTTAGCCCAGATGGTAAATATATAGCCTTTACTTCTGATGAAGATGGTGGCGATAATTTATGGATAATGCAAGCTGATGGCAGTAATGCTAAAGCGGTAAGCACAGAAAAATTTCGTTTATTAAACAGTCCAGCATGGTCACCCGATGGTAATTACCTAGTTGGCCGTAAACATTATACCGGTACTCGTTCTTTGGGCGCGGGTGAAGTGTGGATGTACCATAAGTCGGGTGGTAATGGCGTTATGTTAACCAAACGTCCCAATGAGCAAAAAGATTTAGGTGAACCGGCCTTCTCACCTGATGGCAAATATGTCTATTTCTCCCAAGATGCTACCCCGGGTAAAACCTTCCATTATTCGAAAGACTCGGAAAAGGGCATTTATAAAATTAAACGTCTAGAGCTTGAAACCGGTGAAATAAAAGTCATCGTTTCAGGTAAAGGTGGTGCGATCAGACCAACACTTTCACCGGATGGTAAGTACCTAGCCTTTATTAGTCGTGATGATTTTCAATCAAATTTATACCTATATGATCTTAAAAGTGGCGCTCACACTAAAATTTATGACGGTTTAGACCGTGATATGCAAGAAACATGGGCTATTCATGGTGTTTACCCAACGATGGCTTGGACGCCAGAAAGTGATGCCTTAATTTTCTGGGCAGGTGGAAAAATAAATAAAGTATCACTTGCAACCAAAAAAGCTACAGTAATTGAATTTCATGTAAAAACAGCAAAGAAAATTCAAGTAGCGCTACGTTTTCCTCAAGACTTAGACCAAAAGGTCTTTGATACCAAAATGTTACGTGATGTTAAAATATCACCGAATGGTAAAAAAGTGGTCTTTGAATCCATGGGTCATATTTTTATAAAAACCCTACCAAACGGTAAAGCTAAGCGTTTAACTAAACAAAAAAGTCAGTTTGAATTAAATCCAAGTTTTTCACGTGACGGCAAAAAAATTGTTTATGTCAGTTGGGATGATAAAAAACTTGGCCAAGTACGAGTGGTCTCTAGTCGAGGTGGTAAAGGTAAAATCATTACTCGTGAGCCAGGAAAATACATTGAGCCAAGCTTTTCACCAGATGGTAAAACCATTGTTTATCGTAAAGTGCGTGGTGGCAATATTATCGATCCTACTTGGGGCTTAAACCCTGGTATATATGCGGTATCAGCCAAGGGTGGTAAGGCTAAACTTGTCACCGAAAGTGGTTTACAACCACATTTTGGCGCACGAAATGATCGTATCTATGTAACGCGTAACGGAGAAAAGCCCCATATTGCTCGTATTGATTTAGATGGTCAGCATGATACCAAGTTATATCAAGGTGAGTTTTCTTCAGAATACCGGGTCTCGCCCGACGGTAAATACCTGGCTTTTGCCGAGCGCTTTAAAGTATTTGTTACCCCCTTGGTAGAGCGTGGTGATGTTATAGATATTGGTCCTAAAGCAAAAAACTTACCGGTAGAGCAGTTATCAATTCGTGCTGGTGAAGGTATTAATTGGAATGGTAAATCTAACCAGATTTATTGGAGTCTAGGTGCTGATTTATACCAAAGCTCAGTGCAAGGTTTATTTGATATCAGCGCTAAAGTTAGTGAGCAAGAAAAAGAGCAACAGGCGGATAAGACCGCTAACCAAGTTAAAAACAAAGTTAAAAATAAAGTTAAAGTTACTAATTTAAGTTATCAGCAAAAAGTAGATATTCCATCGGGTCGAGTTGCCTTTGTTGGCGGTACTGTTATCACTATGGACGGAGAGCAAGTGATTGAAAATGGCGTTGTTCTGGTCGAGGGCAACAAAATTACCGCGGTGGGTACAAAAGCACACGTTAAGATCCCCAGTGATGCATATGTCATTGATATAACGGGAAAAACAATAATGCCGGGCTTAATCGACGCCCATGCCCATGGCTCACAAGGTAGTAATGAAATTATTCCCCAGCAAAACTGGAAAAACTATGCCGGCTTATCCTTAGGTGTCACCACTATTCATGATCCTTCAAACGACACCACAGAGTTCTTTGCCGCTAGTGAAATGCAAAAAGCCGGTAAGATAGTCGCCCCACGCTTATTCTCTACCGGTGCTATTTTATATGGCGCCACTATTCCTGGCTATACGTCACATGTGGATAGTCTTGACGATGCTAAATTTCACGTTGAACGGTTAAAAGCGGCCGGGGCTTTTAGTGTCAAAAGTTATAATCAACCACGCCGTGACCAGCGCCAACAATTTATTCAAGCCGCGCGTGAATTAGAAATGATGGTTGTGCCAGAAGGTGGCTCATTACTGCAACATAACTTAACCATGGTAGTTGATGGCCATACTACGTTAGAACATTCAATTGCTACGGCTAAAATTTATGATGATATCAAGCAGTTATGGTCACAATCAAACATGGCTTATACACCAACCATGGGGGTTGCTTATGGTGGTATTTCCGGTGAACATTATTGGTACGATACCACCAATGTTTGGCAGCATCCGCGTTTAAGTAAATATGTGCCGAGTGAAGTTTTAGATCCCCGTGCTATGCGTCGACCAAAAGCGCCGCTTCATCATTACAATCATTTCAATGTCGCTAAAGTGGCGAAAGAAATGCAAGACTTAGGCATTGAAGTTAACGCCGGTGGTCACGGTCAACGTGAAGGTTTAGCCATGCACTGGGAAATGTGGATGATGGTACAGGGTGGTATGACACCACTGCAAGCCATTCGTACCGCAACTATTTCACCGGCAAGAACGCTTGGTTTGGATAAAGACTTAGGCTCACTCACCGTGGGTAAACTTGCCGATATGATTGTTATTGATGGCGATGTCAGGAATGACATTCGCTTAAGTGATAAGGTTACCCATACCATGATTAATGGCCGTTTATATAACGCTGAAACCATGAATGAAATAGGTAACTATGATAATAAGCGTGAAAAATTTTATTTTGAAGATAAGTAGTAGCTAGATTATTTGGTAGCAACTAACACTTAAACCTGCAGCTGCAACTAGCTTGGGGATAAAATAATAAAGTCAGCAAATAGAAGTGCTGGCTTTTTATTTTAGTCAACATAAAGAGTTAACCATTACCCTCATTAAAAGGAAATTAACGGGTGAAAGATACTTTACAAGAAAAAATTATCGCCGTATGTGATAAAAAAATTGCCCAGAAAGGCACTAATGTCGGTTTATCATTTTATGCCTTCTTTGCTAACAAAAATGATGATGCTGAGTTATTGATGGAAGCGGCAACCTGGTGGATTATCACCCATAAGCTTGATCACTTTGAAAAAGCATTAAAAATTAAAGCGTTAGTAATTTCTGAGCGCTAGCTGAGGCTGCTAATCATGGCTTAGCTTTAATTTCGTGTCACTGAAGATTTTAGCAAAGAGCAGTGCCGCAATTAACTTAAAATGAGTCTTGTCATCAAAATACCCTTTTAGCGTCATATTATCGTCATAAAAGGTGCGTATTCTTTTTACACAGTTAGTCATGAAAAAATGACGTCTTAATTCAACGCTGTGTTCGGAGTATATATAATGACAAACAAAGTGATACTTATTGTTCTTGATGGTTTAGCGTTTAAAGTTGCCGAGCAATGCATGGGATTTGTTCAGGCATTAAAGGAGCAAAAACGGGCTACACTTTACAAGGTACAATGTGAATTACCCTCAATGTCTCGTCCACTATACGAGACTATCCTAACGGGGGTGACACCAGCAATTAGCGGCATAGTTCACAACCAAGTGATACGGAATTCCAACCAAAAAAGTGTTTTTAGCTTGGCTCGCGCAGCGGGGTTGTCAACCGCTGCCGCTGCCTTTCATTGGTTTAGCGAACTGTATAATCAAAGCCCTTACAATGCGATACGCGATCGCCATACCGTAGATACCGAACAACTCATTCAATATGGTTCTTTTTATCATGATGGGCAATACCCTGATGGTCACTTGTACCTTGATGCTGAATTATTACGCCGCCGCTATAATCCTGACTTTCTCTTGATTCATCCGATGAGTATTGATGAAGCGGGTCATCGGTCTGGCCTTGATAGTTCTCATTACCGCAACACCACCCGCAAATCAGACAAAGAGCTATCCGAATACCTGCCAATTTGGATTGAAGCCGGATACCAAATTATAATTACCGCAGATCATGGTATGAATAAGGATAAAAGCCATGGCGGCTCTTTAGCAGAAGAACGAGATATTCCCTTATATGTTATTGGCGACCGTTTCTCTCACCAAGCAGGTTGCACACCAAAACAAACCGATATTTGTGGGGTCATTTGTGAACTGTTGGGCATCCTCGATCATAATAAATCGGTGACTGAAAATTTATTGCTAAATGAAGGCTATCACCGATTAGAACAAACAATCATTAGGGCTGTTTGCTAAGTTTTCCTTGCTAAAAAAGCCTAAGACGTACTATTACCTTAGTATTATTTACTTTACCTCACTATTTTACCCAGTGTCCGTACTTAGACTTTCTGGGTGAAATTAAAACAGCAACATGTTTATTTTAGTCAATTAAAATTTAGACAGATTATTTATTTGTTGCAGGAAATAATAATGAAAATAGAGATAATTACCACACCAAATCAAGAATTAAAAGAAACTGGTTTTGGCAGTATTAATGCTTGCGAGGGCGTGTTGTCAGCCATACGAAAAATGGGCCATACTGTACAACTAACAGTCTGTAAAACAATGGCTGATTTAGATAATGTCATCGACAGATGTCCAGATTTAGTCGTTCTGGCGGTTAAATATATCGCTATCGATAATAATGGTGATATTTGGTTATCTGAATATTTTATGAGGCATAAAGTTAATTTTACTGGTTCCTTAAGGAATATATTGGAATTTGACTCCAATAAAGTGCTTGCTAAAACCATTTTACAAAATAAAGGCATTGTTACCGCCAAATATTTTACCACGGTACCGGGTAAGTACCGTAGTGAAAATGAATTGCCGATTAAATTTCCTTTGTTCTTGAAACCCATAGATGCAGCCAATGGTAATGGTATTGACGATTCATCATGGGTGGTAAATTTTTCAGAATTTGAAGCTAAGGTTTTATCACTATATACGTTATTTTCTCAGCCTATACTGGTTGAAGAATATTTGGACGGTCGAGAATTTACAGTGGCCATAATAAGTAAATCTAATGGCGAATTCATTGTTGCTGCCATTGAAATTATTCCACCTGAATCAAAAAATGGCCTAAGAATTTTAGGGCATAAAGTGAAAAATGATAATAGCGAAGCATTGAAAAAAATTGATAATAATCAAATGTTAAATAAAGTGAAGCAACTTGCCCTTAATTCTTTTATTAACCTTGGCATAAGAGATTTTGCACGAATAGACATTAAATCAAACAAGAATGGCGAGTGTTTTTTTATGGAGGCTAATCTTGTTCCAGGCTTGACTCAAGATTCTAGTTATTTTCCAAAATCATGTGAAATGGAATTTGGCTTAAGCTATGATAAAGTAATCCAATTAATGTTAGATAATGCGCTTTATCGAGCTCAGTTATTCCCCACGGTAAGTCATTTAATAACACCGCCAATAATGGCAGAGCAGGTCTCAGGCTTTTAGTTGATAATATCAGCTAGAATGGCGACAAATTATTGCACTATTGCCAGTTAAAAGCAGCTCAGCCGTAATGAACTGAATAAGGTCTGGGCTAATTAACAAAACCTGTGATACCCACCCCAAGCCTTAGACCAAAGCAATAAAATAACATGCCTATGCACTTGGCTCAGGATCGTCATCCCCGTGGTGTTTTAATCGGGGATGCAGTGTATAAAGAGCAATGGATCTTCGATTAGAAACTTCGAAGATGACGTTTACAAAGAGCTGTGTTGTAGTTAGGTGTTGGTGGTGTGATAAAAGCGAGCGTCACAAGCATGACGGTATATGGATATACCCTTACTAGACAGTGCAGGAGCACACTGTCCTGATGCTTGTGCAGAGCCCCATGGATGCGTCTCGCTTGTTTACTCGCCCACACTCAACAACAACAGAGCGTTTACAAAGAGTTCCTGAGTAAACTACATAGGCATGTAAAATAAAGCTGACGCCCTGAGCAAGTAACACTTTTAAATTGGCTATATTGATGGCATATTCAATAGCATAGGATACTTCGAGGGGCAGGCACTGTTTAATCGTTATTCACAGAGTTATCCACAATTAATGTTAAAAGCCATCGGTAAGTCACTGTTCAACCAGTAAGCGACAAGTGAGTGAAAAAGAGGCAGTCAGTGACTTATTCATCGAATAATTTACTATTTACTGGATAAAAAAATAAGATGTACTACACTTTGTCAATTGCTTTTCTGCTTAGCTTATCTTTTCTTGTTTGAAAAAACTTTTCCACAACCACTCAGCGCCTAAATAGCCATTGAATAAGCCGCTCCTTTGATAAAACCTCTCTGCTGACCCTATGTTCCTGCTGCCGTTAACTTAGCAACTAGGCTAAACGTGCTCGCGACCTTGTAGACAGTTCGCGCTTGCTTTGGTTAAGGGATATAAGCATGGCTTTGAGCTAAGGCAGACAGGTGTGGACAAAGTGGACATTAGCGAAAATATTTTATCAATAGTTTTTCTAATACGTTATTATATCTCTTCCATTAAGTTTGTCACCTTGTACCTCGAAGTTGAACGGGTATATTAAGGTAACTCTTGCAAAAAACACATAATTCTCTAAAACGATATCATGACAAGAAAAATATTAACGTTGAATCTGAAAAGAAAAAAAGTCGCCCCCCCCGTCAAAGAAGTACTTAAGGAAGTACCTCATATTGATCCACAAAAGCGTTTTTCTAATGGCGTAGCGATCAACCCTCATCAGTGTATTCGCCTAGAATTAGGTTCTCAGCAACTCTCCACCCGAGCGATAGATTTGTTCACGCCAATTGGCATGGGTCAGCGAGGTTTGATTGTAGCTCCGCCAGGCTCGGGCAAAACAACCCTGTTAAAACATATATGCCAGGCGGTAGGGGCAGCTTATCCCAAAATAAAGCTGTATGCGTTACTCATTGATGAGCGTCCAGAAGAAGTGACCGACTTTAAGCGCAGCGTACCAGCAACAGTATATGCCTCATCCACGGATGAAACTTATGAACAACACGTCCGTGTAGCCAATGACCTACTTAAAATCGCGCGCCAGCAAGCGGGCGAAGGTCACGATGTCATGATTGTCATTGATTCGCTCACTCGGCTAACAAGAGTACATAATGCTAGTCAAAAGAGTAGCGGTCGTACCATGTCGGGTGGGCTTGATGCTAGAGCGATGGAAATACCACGAAAACTGTTTGGCGCAGCGAGAAAAATTGAGCATGGTGGCTCACTTACCATTATAGCGACCATACTTGTTGATACTGGTAGCCGAATGGACCAGGTGATATTTGAGGAGTTCAAGGGCACGGGGAATATGGAAATCGTTTTATCACGAGAAGCGGCAAATCAACGAATCTTTCCTGCGCTGGATATTGCTAAAAGTAGCACTCGACGTGAGGAACTACTGCTAAATACGCAGGAACTTGGCAAGATAAGAATGTTGCGCAGGGCACTTACCAGTCTTAAACCTGCAGAAGGTGCAAGTAAACTTGTTGAGTTACTGGAGAAATACCCAACGAATGCTGAGCTGCTGAACCGGTAGTAACAAAAATAAACAGAGCGCTAAGGCAATGAATTATATCCTTTGTTGCTCTGGTAAGCTTAGCTATAATGCTTGCGTTTTATGGGCGGGCAATCAGGTCTTCCTCCAGCACCCCATGATTTAATTAACCCAGTATTATTCCTAGCAAGTCTTGCCCAAGCTTAAATCCTTAATATTCCTTTCGTGGCACTTGTGGTTATATTTTATAGCAATCGAACTGATTTATTACTCATTAGCAAACTAATAACATCAAAAAATTCATAAAATATAGAATTCTATGGATAGGTGTTCTATAAAATAGAGTAGCTATACCCGTTACCCATCAAAGAAACGTTTGAGCAACAGCACTTCATCGTTGCTGTAACTTATAATGACGCGACATGGATGGTGTTATTAGAGAATGCAGACGGTACAGGAAGTACCTTATACGGATAATGCAGACGGTACAGGAAGTACCTTATACGGATAATGCAGGAGCAATTATCCTGAGCATATTATCCTGAGCATATTCTCCTGAACAACCATTATTTCATCACAGCGCCTTGAATTGAAATTGCTCAAGCACTCTGAAATATGCATATTGAATGGTCACGGGTATATAGTTCACAGCTTTAATATAAAAATAAGGGGAAATTTATGTCCAACTGTTTTCATCTTGCCATTCCTGCAGGAGATTTAAATTTGGCTAAAAATTTTTATTGCAATGTACTTGGCTGTAAGAGTGGCAATAGCGAAAAGCAACGTTGGCTCGACATTGATTTTTGGGGCAATGAATTGACGCTACATCAAAGTGAGGAGAGTTTACCAAAAGTACGGCATGATGTGGACATGGGGGCGGTACTTGTGCCCCACTTTGGTATACATTTACCTGAACGGGAGTTTCAAGCCTTAAAAGCGCGTATTGAAGCGGCTGGGCTGGTCTATTTAGACCCGCCTTATCGTCGTTTTATCGACAGTGAATATGAACAAGAAACCTTTTTTATTGCCGATCCGAACGGAAATATTCTTGAAATGAAAACCATGGTCAACCCTAAAGTTTTGTTCAAAGTTGAAAGCGCTTAACCATTAACGCTAAGCGAGTCATCGGCGATACTGCTGACAGTTCAGGGAGTGATTATGTCTAACCGAGTCCCACACCAAATCAATATTATCGTTGCCATGTATCTAGGTTATGCCGCCATGATGATTTGTCGTCAAATGGTCACCATTCTCAGTCCTGCCTTACTTGCCGATGAAACCTTAGCGTTAAGCAAAACAAACCTTGGCGATTTTGCCGCTTATGGCACCTTAGGTGCTCTGGTTGGCAAACTTATTTGGGGACCTCTTGCCGACAAGATTGGCGGTCGATTGACAATGTTAATGGGAATTTTTCTTACCGCGCTATTTATCATTGCCTTTGGACTTTCAACCAATGTCATGGCCTTTACTGGCTGTTCATTTCTGCTTTACTGCACAAAATCCTCTGGCTGGCCCGGTATGACTAAATTGATCGGGCAGTGGTATCACCCGCAACATTATGGACGAGTGTGGAGTATTCTCGCTACCAGCTCGAGATTTAGTGTGGTATTGGCCACTTTTTTCTTTGGTTGGCTGTTGAGCTTTATGCCTTGGCGAACCGTGGCCTTCATCGCGGCTGCTTTAGCGTTAATAATTTTTATCGGCTGCTATATTTACCTGAAAGAGAAGCCAGATAATCCAGCATTTTTCAAAGTAAATGAAAGCCATAGCGATAACAAAGGCGATAACAAAGACAATCACAAAACTGACAATTCAGTGCAGGCTAGGGCAGAAAAACAGGCGCTGGATAACAAATATAATCACCCACTTAAAGACACCGACACGATTGCTGGACTGGTGGCCTTTGCAAAAAGCCCCAGAGTTTGGCTAGTGGTGATCATGTTGATGGTGCTTACTTGCATGATGGCCTTTTTAGACTTTGTTGCGGTTTATCTGATGGAAAGCTATCAACTGAGCCCCTCTAAAGCCGCAATGGCCTCGACCGTCTTTCCCCTTGGCTCTTTGACTGGTCTGTTGGCCGCAATCGCCTTTTATGACCGCTGTTCAAAGCGAGGCATTAGGACAGTATTAACCATAGCGCTGATACTTAGTTTATTGAGCGTGCTTACTTTGCAGTATTTACCCTGGTTTAATTTGAGTGCACAAATGAACTTCTCGGTAGCGCTGGGCGCAATATTTTTGTTTGCTTTTTCAATTTCCCCTGCCTATTACTTACCTATGTCGATATTCTCTATTGAATACGGCGGTCCCCATAGTGCGACTTTGGTGTGTTTAATTGATGCCTTTGGTTTTGCTGCCAGTGCAATTTTTGCTTTCATTGGCGGCAGACTGGCAGATAGCGCCGGTGGCTGGTCTAGCTTTATGAATATGCTCATCTTGATTTCTGCCGTTGGCATATTGTCTGTATGGGCCTTTATGCACGCAGAATATAGAGCGGCAAAGCAGTCAGTTGAATAATGGACTTAATTAAGGCTATGTCTGAGTAAATTGTTGCAAAGGAACCATACTTAATTTATGTGTGAATAACTTCCAAGGTGACACTCATGAATGAACAACAATTTACTCCTTTTTTACAGCAGCTTACATTGTTATCGCCGAGTCAGCGACAACGACTTCATCAGAGACTAGGACAGACTGAATTATCGGCAGAAGAAGTCTTATCAGTTCAGGCAACTTTGCAACGATGTCCTCACTGTCAATCAACGTTATTAAAACCATGGGGATCAAGCCATGGACTGCCCCGTTATCGGTGTGCAACCTGTCAAAAAACATGTAATCCATTAACTAAAACGCCACTGGCTAGATTACGCCAACGCGATAAGTGGCTAACCTATGCTCAAACATTAATTGATGGGTTGAGTATTAGAAAAGCAGCCAAATTATGCGGTGTTGATAAGAACACAGCATTTCTTTGGCGTCACCGGTTTCTAGAAATCGTTAACACGCATCAAGCGTTGCATGAAGAAGGGATTGTTGAAGCTGATGAAACCTTTTTTCTTGAGTCGTTTAAAGGTCAACGCAACTTACCGCGGCCACCAAGAAAGCGTGGAGGCGTGGGTAAAACCAGAGGAACCAGCGATGATCAAATTCCTGTGCTAGTCGTCAGGGATAGACATAAATCTACCGCGACAGTGATCTTAGCAAAAGTTGATGCCCAGCATGTGGCTGCGGTTTTAACCCCTCTTGTTGATAAAGATGCGGTACTTTGCACTGATGGTGCAGCAGTATATTCCGCATTTTGTAAAACTAAAGGGATCAAACATGAGGTGATCCATACTAAAGGCCCGAGAACGCGAGGCGCATTTCATATTCAAAACGTCAATGCATTTGATAGCAGGCTTAAAGGGTGGATGAAACGGTTTCACGGTGTTGCAACCAAGTATTTGGGGAATTACTTAGGATGGAGAAGAATGCTAGAACGTTATTCTCATATAAGCCCAGAGATTTGCTTATTTGAAGCTGTTGGGCGAATGCCACAACAGCTACTTCAGACATAGCCTTAATTAAGGCCGCAGAGTAACAAAGTTTGCTCGTTGCTAACGGCAGTGAGCTTATTAGCTAGTTAGCTAGGCGCTAATCGCACTGTTTTAGCTATAATTTAACCTAGCACTTGGTAAAGCCGAACTGGATTTACAGTAAAATATTCAAGCTAGAATAACTCGATTTCATCTTCTTCAGAAGCAATTTTATTTGCCATATCTAGGTTAAATTCAATTAAAGCTTCTTCAATGGGCACGCCAGATATAACCTTATCAAACATTTGCCGTTCTTCTTCCATAGTATATTTACTGCGGATTGTTTCTTGTAATCCTTGCCAAGCAATAGGCGAATATAAATCTGTTGGGTTACTAATAAGTGCGGTTAAAGCACTGAGACTTTGACTGACATGATCTAACCTTTGGCTGAGTTTATCGTAAAACTGAAAGGCGATTATAGCTGAATGTACTTTATCCAAGGCAGTTGACGTAGAGCCTTCAATTATTAACTTCATTTTTTCACTACTTTCATCTTTTTGATTTAATTGGGCAATGGAGCTCTGAATATCACTTAAATTGGTGGCAAGACCGGTAAATGATTTAGATAAAGTTGAAACAGAAGAGTTACCCTCATTCATCGATTGATCAATTTGAGTCACTGCCAAGTTAAGCATGACGATAGTTTCTTTTAATTGGCTCCAGTCTAAGTCCGGACGAGAAGAGGTTGAGCCAGATAAAACATTCATATTATACATCCCTGTGCTAATTAAATTAAAAATTAAGGTGAAGAATGGTAATTATAGAAGTAAATGAGATTTTTCTAGGATTAAATTATTTATTGGCACAAATGAAGCAATATCAAGGCTCAACACTGACCGTTGATGCCATGCAAAGGTTTAGTTACTGTTTGAGTCAGAGCTAACGGGCGATAAAAAAAGCAACTGGAACGTTGCTATTTCAGGGGTAAATAAAGGCAAAGGGCAGCGTTAGTTTGCAAGGTCAACTGCCCTTAATAGCGTCAGCTAAAAATTATAATCAACTTGTATGCCATATACCGCAGGGCGATCAACAAAGCCATAAAAAGTATCAGTGCCAAAAGTACTGCCTGATAATGGGTTATTACCCACATAGGTCAATACTTCTGCATTGGTCATGTTTTTAGCAAATAGTGCAATGTTCCACTGTTCACTTTCAAGGGCAATACGCATATCGACTTTGTTGTAAGCGTCAATTTCATAAAGTGGATTTAAGTTAACATCAACATTCTGTTTTGCCGAGTGGTAAAGCCCAAGCGTAGTTCGAAAATATTCAAAACCCAAGAATGAAATATCAGTGAAATAGTCAAAACCGATACTGGCAGTGACTTTAGGGGTAAATTGCCCAGACTTGCCAGTGTAATCACAAAGTTGATTGCCATCAGCGCCCATATCACCATCGGGTACTTGTCTGCTATGACAGTTGCCATTAGTGAAGTCGGTATATTCATGGTCTAAATAAGCGATACCATATTGCATTGATAAACCATCGAACAATATCCAACGACCTTCAATTTCAACACCTTGCACCACGGTCTCTTTGGCATTACCGACATTAAAACCAAGTACACCATCAAATTGGCTGACTTGTAAGTTGTCGTATTCGGTGCGGTAAAACGCTAAGTTTATCTCTAAAGTATCATCGAGTATTAATGACTTTACCCCCAATTCATAAGCCGTTGCTTCTTCTTCGCCAAATTCCCACGAATTGACGTTATTGGCTCTGGCATCAAAGCCACCTGCCTTAAAACCTGTGGTGGCAGAAGCGTAGAGCATAATTTTATCATCAATTTTATAACTGACATTAATCAGCGGAGTAAAAGAGTTCTCATCACGTTGACCGGTTAAGTTATGACCTTGGGGTGATAAAGGGCTTTGCTCGCTTTGAATACCAAAAACAGCATCAAATAAAGCCGGTGCCATGGGATCTTCAGTAATATCACCGGTACTTAAGTCGGTAATATTCATCACGCGAGAAGATGTTTTCTCTTCACTGGTAAAACGAGCACCTAAGGTAAGTGTTAAGGCATCGGTGAAATGATAACGACCTTGGAAAAATGCCGACCACATATCGCTATCTAACTGATAGTTTCGACCCGCAGCTTGTCCGGTCATAGGTGCGAGAGCACCACCCGAGATTAAACCTAAAATACTGTTGCTAGGTATAATGATATTATCATCAAAGGCAAGTTCACTGGTTTGATAAAATAGCCCGCCTAGCCAATCAAATTTTTCTCCTACCGGCGAGACTAATCTAATCTCTTGACTGAACTGCTGATACTCTTCATCAATAAATACTGAAAAGATAGGCGCGGCGGTGTAATCACAATCACAGGTTTCAACAAAGTCATATGAAACGAAGCCCGATACCGAGGTGAGGGTGTAGTCGCCGAAGATGAAGTTAGCGGTTAACGTGGCATTATTTAAATTGTTAGTATTACTTTCTTCGGCATCAGCTTGGCGCTGATAATTCAATGTACTGTCGGCTATTGCCTGAGGGTGGCCTAAAATTCCTAATATTTGGCTGAATGTTGCGCCAGGAATAGGGTAACCGTCAAGAGCCGGCTCATCTTGAATTACTTCTATTTGTCGACCAGTGCCATTAAACTCATCTCGTTCGACTTTAAATAAGAAGTTCATGGTATCGCTCGGCTCCCATAAAAGACTCAAACGCACAGCGCCTTCATCACGAATGGTCTCATCTCGTTCTTTAAAGGTGTTGTCAATATAGCCATCTTCAGAATAATGGCGAACGGCTAACCTTGCCGATAAAGTATCCGTCAGTGCACCAGAAACCATTGCAGTTAATTCAGTGGCGCCAATGGTCGGTTGATACTGCAAGCCAAGATGAATTTCGGTGTCTTGGCTTGGTTTAGCCGAAGATAAATTCAGTGCACCAGCAACGGAGTTTTTACCAAACATTATCGATTGCGGACCTTTTAGCACTTCAATTCTTTCTAAATCTAGAAAGGGCATGCGCAGTAGTTGTTGTCGGCCATAATGGATACCGTCGATATACTGACCGACGGATTGTTCAAAACCTTGGTTATTACCAGTACCTATACCGCGAATAAACATTTGTGTACTAATGCCGGTTTCTGTCATATGCAAATTAGGTACTGAATATTGTAAGTCATCAATTTTTTCAATGCTTTTTTCTTTGATATCATCGGCGCTCAATACGTTCATTGATATCGGGGTGTCTTGCGCATTTTCCGATCTTTTTTGTGCCGTTACCTGAATTACTTCTAATGTGACTAGATCTTGTGCGGTGGCCGCGTTAATGGCTACAGCACAGCCACTCAAGGCGAAGATGCTTTTTAATGCTAGATTTTTCATGTTATCTCACTCTCTTATTATAATTTTTAATCATCGTTATCACTAATAATATAAAGAGGAGTTATAGTGAAAATAAGGTGAATAGCGGTCAATTTGAGGTGATATACGGGCTATTTGATGGTTAACTGGTGTCAAATAGCAATAAGTTGAATAACGATATGGTTTCAAAAAACAGCATGCCGGCTAACTTTTCCGGTCAAGTATTTGCGCATAAGCTTAACTTTATTGCGTCCACCTTAGCTAAAAAAGGTATTCATTTATCGCGTTTGTTAAAGGGTACTGATATTGAACCACATGGCTTAAAAGATCGTGAATATAAAATCCATAAAGAACAAATAGTCACTTTTTATCGAAATGTTTTAGCACTGGACATGCCCGCGATTAGTTTATTGTTGGGAGCCGCAATAAAACCTAAGGACTACGGGCTATATGGTTGCACGTTATTATGCTGTAAAGGTCTACGTTCCACCCTAGAGTTTGCTATTCGTTATCATAATTTAGTCACTAAAACCGTTAATATGTCACTGCATGATGATGAATCTGGGCAATCGTGCTTTCGTTTTGAAGATCTGTTGTTTACCCGTGATTTAGAAGAATTTAATATCGAGCTACAGTGCGTCATTGTTTTATCTTTGGTACGAGATTGTTTAAACAGCGAAAATTTTTCTTTTGATGCCTTAAGGTTTAGCTTTGCCAAACCTAAACACCATCAACTTTATCAAGAATTTTTCCGTTGCCCAATAAGTTATGGTAATCAACATAGTGAATTTCTATTTAATAACGACAAGTGGTCATTAAATACACCAAGCAGTAATCCTTTTGCCATGCCGATCTTACTTAGCCAATGTGATGTGGTGTTAAATTCAGTGGCGATAAAAAATGAATTTTTAATCACCATCAATAATTGGATAGCTGCTAATATGCAACAGGAGCTTTGTGCTAAAAAACTGGCGAGTGCCCTCTATCTCACCCCAAGGACGTTACGCAGAAAGTTATCAGAGCAGGGCACAAGTTTTACCGAAATTGTCAAAGATTTACGCTGCAGCGCCGCTAAGAAATTAATAACCGAGACGCAATTGACCATTGAAGACATAGGCTGTGCTATTGGCTTTAATGATGTGTCAAATTTCAGAGCTGCATTTAAAAAGTGGACTGGGGAAACGCCATCAAAGCTTAGACACGTTAATTAAGCTATCGATTAGCTCCCCATGACCATAAATTGGCAATGCTCGTGGGCAACCCTAACACAGTCGCTTGAATCTTTAAAAATAAAGCCATACGATGGCTGGCAGCTATAATAAAGCACAAAATTCAGTTTGCTGTGTTTCGTTCAGCTATAATTTTATCTAATTATCTAAGCTTTGCCCATTAACCAGTAGGAAAGGTGATTTATGTTTACTGAGCAACCAGAAGATTTTATTTATAACTCATCAATAGGCATCCATGTTGTCTCTGCAGAAGGTATTATTGTTTATGCCAACGAATGTGAACTGGAGGTGTTAGGGTATACCAAGGATGAGTATATAGGTCATCATGTGTCAGAATTTCAACAAGACAAGTGTTGTTTATCTGACATGATGGCGCGGTTAGGCCGTATGGAAAAGTTGAAAAATTACCCGGCAAAGGTACAAGGGAAAGAGGAACTGAAATATATTATCTACAACTCAAGTGTTTATGAAGAAAATGGTGAGTTTAAACATACACGTTGTTATGGCACAGAGGTTATAAAAACGATTTATGATGCTTTTTTCAAACATTTTGATTTTTCAGGATCTGCTGACAAGCTGTTAACAGATAATAAGCGTCTTGATAATTAAGCTTTACTTGAACCTATATCACCAAGGTGTATTGATGAGTGCCAGGTTGGCTGTGTCACAAGCGCTACTCATTTTTGTACACTAGTATCAGCCCGTTAAATAAATGGGTGTTTAATTTCTGGAGCAGTTACAGTGAGAAAATCTTTATTTATATTGTTAGCTTTATTATCTTTTGTGTCGGCTAGTCAAGCCGAAGATACCGAGGTATTGAACATCGATCGTTCGGTAACAAACACAATTATTTTGTCTTTCCCTAATGATAATAATGTTAAGCCCAAAGCGGGTGACTTTGAAATAGTAAACTATGTACTAATGAGTAATGACATAGGTGAACGCTGGGGGGTTATAACACTAACGAATTTATCCTCGGGTAACCGCGAGTTAGATCAAGATCATTTAATGGCGCTATTTGCTGATGGCAGTCGTAACAAGCCACTAGAGTATAAATTAAACTTCAAAGGCAAAGAAACACAGTCCATTACCGTGTCCTTTGGCGTGTTTAAATTTCCAATATTGAGCATCTATACCAGCAACTAAAACGATTATATCCTTTCATAAATCAAACGCTTCACTAAGGGATTAAATCTTACCAGCTGACAATGACTTGCAATGTGTGAGACATTTTAGCAAACTAAGTAAAAGTCCTATAGTAGGGCGCGACATTACTTCTGGATATCTATTATGAATTTAGATAAATCAACAAAACGTATAGCAAAACGAGTTAAAAAAGGCTTTCAAGGTTACCCACAAATATCACTGGCTTATTTTGGTGAATCGACAACTTGTGCAACACAAGTTGTTGTTGCTTACACCTCAGAAGAAGGTGCTGAGATACAAGAGCAGAAGTTTTCCTGTCAGGGTGATGTTAGAACCGATGAAACTATTCAAACGACATTATGGAAGGTTATTGAGCGGGCAGACGCAAAAACAGTGTTAGAAGTTAGCGGTGTTGCAATTATTCAATAAGGTTAGCAAACCAGCAGTAGCCGATTAATCTAGCTTGTCTGCCAAGATAGATTACCCTAGGAGTAGCTTGGCGGGCGGCTATCTTGCATCAATACATCTAATTTTATTTGCGCTTTTTTGTGATTTTCTAAGTCTATTACTTCAATCATCTCACATTCATCTCTGATCATTTCAGCAATCAGGCTAGGATAATGACGACAGTCTTCCGGTCTATCTAAATAAATGCTGCAAGTATAAAGATCCGGCGCGAGTGGGTCTTTTTTTGCCGCTATTGCTAGAAAAGGGCAACTTTTTAGTCGTAAACCAGATTTAGGGTCGAACCATAACTCATTGTTTTTAACAAATGCGAAGATTTCAGGGTTAAATATTTCCCATAGGTCAATCTCTTCTTTGCTTGCTGCCAGATCACCGCCGCCGTATTTGATACAACATTTCCCGCATTGATTACAATCTTTCATAGTTCACTAGTGAGTAGGTATACCAAGCCTTATTGTATCATTGATGTTACTCAAGCACTCTAAACATGAATTTTTATTAGTAATATCATTTTCATTAAGTTTGTGATCTTGTTGTGCTCAGCAAAAAACATTTCAGGACAAGGCGCTCGATTGGCCAAATAGTGGCCTATTGGGATTGTAGTTTTGGCCTATTTTACCCCCACAAGTGGGCCATAATTTAGTGAAATTGGTATAATATGGCTATATAGGGACATTATATATCTGAGCTTTGGGGTAAATGATAAAATAAAAGCCAGAGAGTCAATTCAACGGTCGACTATTTACCACTTTACGTTATACTGCCGCGCTTAAAGCAAGCATTTAAATTAGCGGAGAAAATCATGCACGATCTTTATTACAAAGGACGTATCCACATCAGACATAACCATGTCACCACAGGTTATAACAATAAACGTGCGGTAAAACTTGGTACTGAAAAAAAACCATTAACGCTAGTGGTTAGTAGTGATGAAAGAAAACTCGAAGTAGCGAGCTTAGTTGCCGAGAATGAACTTTTTGCTGATATTACTGTAGACAGCACCAGCGATGAAAATATCATTGAACTTAACGCCATACTCAACAAACCCACCACGACTCGATTCGACCAAACACCGAAGCGTAATGATCCTTGTTCATGTGGCAGTGGCAAAAAATATAAAAAGTGTTGCGGCTAACAAAATTCTTATTATCCATGCCTTTATTTAAGTGACTGCTACGCAATTGTTGGCTAACAATCTGTAAGTAACTTTTGACTAGTCTTAGCTTAAATAATTGCCATCAATATAAGCCGCCATGACATCGTGCACTTGCTGGCGAAACAGTCTATTAGTTCCCACGGTTAGAATTTGAGAAAAATTTACTACCCTTGGCTGTTGACCCAGCATGGTCTAGCGTATGGTCAATAAAGTAGCATGAAAGCCCATAACGGTAACTAACGAGTTATCGGTTATTTTTTACTCTTTAAGTATATTTTTTGAGCATAATCAACTAATCCCACCAAACATTAAAATTTGTTACATAATTTAAGCCGATAATCGTGCTTAAAGGTAGTATTCTGCCTCACTTTAGATTAAATTTGCAACCTTAAATTTACTACAGTTAATAAGAGCGCCTTATGTTAGAAAATACTCTCCCTCAACTCGAACAACTGATTGAAGACATCATTGAAAAAAATAACCAGCTAAAAAATCAAGTGGCTGAACTAGAGCAGCAAAAAACCGTGCTTATTGATGAAAATGAAACCTTGCAACTTGAAGCCCTTGAAGGTGAAGAAAAACAAAAACAGACCAATGACGTTTTAACAAATTTACTAGGTAAATTACAAAGTGCATAAGTGCATAAGAGCATAATTAATGATTACTGAAGACTCTACAGGCATCAGCATTAACATTTTGGGCAAGCCACATCAGTTTGCTTGCTCAGCTGAGCAAGCAGAGGATTTAACTCAAGCCGCACGTAGCCTCGCTAATATGTGTATAGACATCAAGCAACAAACGGGTATTGGCAGCCGCGAGCGTGTTTTATTGGTGGCGGCCATGAATTTAAGTCATTCATTATTGATGGCGAATAATAAAATTGAACGTTATCAACTTGCACAAGATGCTTTAATTTCCACCTTAAAGAGCGCTTTATAAACACTTTCAACTTTTCAATATTATTACTCTCTGCTTGTTATTGTGGCGGTAATATTAGCGAGTTGATGATTAGCTAGATACCGTCACTTGTCTTATTTAGGGAAACCTTCTTTATGGCTGATGCCAGCATTGAATTTAAAGGGTCAAGTTTTACCCTGTCTGTTTTACATTTAAAGTCGTCAGAATTAGCAGATATTCGTGCTGATTTAACCAACAAAGTAGCGCAAGCTCCCGATTTTTTTTACCGAGTTCCCGTCGTGGTAAATGTTGAAAAACTCAACGGTTCCATTGATTATCAAGGGGTAAAAACATTAATAGAAGAATTCAATTTTACCTTTGTTGGCTTCACTGGCGTTATCGCTAAAGCGCAACGTCAGCAAATTCGGGATCTTGGTTTTTCATTTGTTAATTCAGCGAAAGCCAATACCACGACAAAAGCCAAGATTAGCAAAGAGAGCGTAGTTGCCAAGACTGAAAGCGTAGCGGCGACAACGCAACGTCATTTATACACGGATAAAATACACCGAGGCCAGGTTCGTTCTGGTCAGCAAGTGTATGCTAAAGAGCAAAATTTAGTCATTATCGGCTCAGTTTCAGCGGGCGCTGAAGTCATTGCCGATGGTAATATTCATGTCTATGGCTCTTTACGTGGTCGCGCCATTGCCGGCGCAACCGGCCATCATAGCGCGCAAATATATTGTCAAAATCTTCAGGCTGAGTTGGTTTCTATTAATGGTCACTATTGGCTAAGTGAGTCCATGGAGCAACACTGGGACTCACCGGTATATATTCATTTGACCGACAACGAGCTAACGTCATCAAAACTCATTTAATTTTTAACTTATAAAGGATATTCTGTCTATGGCACGAATAATAGTAGTTACCTCAGGAAAGGGCGGTGTTGGCAAAACGACATCTAGTGCTGCAATTGGCCTTGGTTTAGCGTTAAAAGGACATAAAGTAGTATTAATTGATTTTGATATAGGCTTACGAAATCTAGACCTGATAATGGGCTGTGAACGTCGTGTGGTATATGATTTTGTCAATGTGATTAATGGTGAAGCCACCTTGAATCAGGCCTTAATTAAAGATAAACGTGTCAGCAGTTTATCTATATTACCCGCCTCACAAACACGTGATAAAGATGCCTTGAATAAAGAAAATGTTGGTAAGGTGCTCGATGATCTGGGTAAACTTTTTGACTTTATCATTTGTGATTCGCCAGCAGGTATTGAGGCTGGAGCCATGATGGCGCTTTATTATGCCGATGAGGCTATAGTAACCACCAATCCGGAAGTATCATCGGTACGTGACTCTGATCGAATTTTAGGCATGTTAGCAAGTCGTTCACGTAGAGCTGAACTTGGCTTAGAACCGATAAAAGAGCATTTATTATTAACACGTTATTGCCCTAAACGTGTTGCTGAAGGTGAAATGCTGAGTGTCGAGGATGTAGAAGATATTCTGTCGATACCGTTGTTAGGTGTTATTCCTGAGTCACAAGCTGTGCTTAAAGCATCAAATGCGGGCGAGCCAGTTATTTTAGATACCGACAGTGATGCCGGTCAAGCTTACCAAGATGTCATTGATCGCCTGTTAGGTGAAACCATTGAGTTTAGGTTTTTACTCGCTGAGAAAAAAGGCATCTTTAGTCGGATGTTTGGAGGATAACATGGCATTACTGGATTATTTTTTACGCAAAAAAGAAAAGCAGGTAACCACAGCATCCAGGGCGAAAGAACGTCTGCAAATCATCGTTGCTCATGAACGCAATAGCCGCAATAAGCAGCCAGATTATTTACCGCAACTTACCGCAGATATTCTAGTGGTATTGCGTAAGTACATCAAAGTATCGGATGAGAGTTTTTCGATAAAACTTGATAATAAAGATGGTGATTTAAACGTGTTAGAGCTCAATATTGAATTACATGATGAGCACGATAGCAGTTAAGTTTATTAACCTTGCCTCAATATATCGAAAAACACCAACTTTCAGCAAGGACTACCGGCTGAGTAATGGTGTTTTATCATTTTACTTGAGTAATTAATGCTTAGGTAAGTTCACCACGTAAACTCAATTGCATTTGTTGGCACATTTCGTCATAGCTTAAGTTTTTACTTGAGTAATTAAATGCTTAGGTAAGTTCACCACGTAAACTCAATTGCATTTGCTGGCACATTTCGTCATAGCTTAAGTTTTTACTTGAGTAATTAAATGCTTAGGTAAGTTCACCACGTAAACTTAATTGCATTTGCTGGCACATTTCGTCATAGCTTAAGTTTTTACTTGAGTAATTAAATGCTTAGGTAAGTTCACCACGTAAACTCAATTGCATTTGTTGGCACATTTCGTCATAGCTTAAGTTTTTACTTGAGTAATTAAATGCTTAGGTAAGTTCACCACGTAAACTCAATTGCATTTGCTGGCACATTTCGTCATAGCTTAAGTTTTTACTTGAGTAATTAAATGCTTAGGTAAGTTCACCACGTAAACTTAATTGCATTTGCTGGCACATTTCGTCATAGCTTAAGTTTTTACTTGAGTAATTAAATGCTTAGGTAAGTTCACCACGTAAACTCAATTGCATTTGTTGGCACATTTCGTCATAGCTTAAGTTTTTACTTGAGTAATTAAATGCTTAGGTAAGTTCACCACGTAAACTTAATTGCATTTGCTGGCACATTTCGTCATAGCTTAAGTTTTTACTTAATAAGTAATGTAGTTTAGTTAACGTTGCCTCTAGGGTCATATCATGACCACTGATGACACCGACCTCGCTCAAGGCATTGCCTGTGGCATAGCCAGACATATTGACCGTGCCTTTGATACACTGGCTACAGTTAACCACCACGATACCTTGCTCTTTCGCTTTGCTTAAACAAGCGAGTAAGGCTTTATCTTGTGGCGCATTACCAACACCGTAGCTGCGTAAAATAAGGGCTTTCACCGGCTGTTTTATGGTATTTTCAATGACGGCACTGCTTATACCTGGGTATAAGTGCACTACACCGATGGGCTGGGGAGTGATTTTTGCAAGTTGCAGTGGCGGCACTTTTTCAATGCTTGGCGCTATCTTTCCCGCCACTAATTGAATATTGATACCGGCTTCAAGTAATACTGGCATATTAGGGGAATCGAAGGCGTTAAAGCCATCGGCATAGGCTTTTATACACCGATTACCACGGTAGAGTTTGTTATTGAAAAACAAACCAACTTCACTAATGGGGTAATTAGCCGCTATGTATAAGGCATTTAACACATTAACTTGGCCATCAGAGCGCAGTTGACTAAAGGGTATTTGTGAGCCGGTAACAATGACGGGTTTGCTTAAATTCTCAAACATAAAAGACAAAGCTGAGCTGGTATAAGCCATGGTATCGGTACCATGTAACACCACAAAACCATCATAATCATCATAATTGGCTTTAATATCATCGGCGATACGTTGCCAATCTCTTGGCGTCATATTGGAGGAATCAATTAACGGCTGATATTCACTGATGGTGAAATCTGGCATTTCACTGCGATGAAATTCAGGCAGTGCCTTGATTGATTCACTCAGATGGCCTTTAGCCGGTACAAAGCCTTGAGTGCTTTGCTTCATACCAATAGTACCGCCAGTGTAGGCAACATAAATTCTTTTTTTTATCATAATTGTTAATGCTATGTTGTAGATTTTATAAACGAGTAATTATACCTTACCTCTAAGCCTGATAATTATCGCTGAGTGGCAAATTAATTAATAGACTTAGTATTATATCTTAGCATGCAGGATACTTGCTATAGCACTTGCTGAATGATTTCAGTCTCGACAACAATTCTTTAGCGGATAGGTGATAACCGGGGTGTTAAATACCAATCTCAGTAAGTTATTGCCCACTTGTGCTGGTTAAAACACCCCAAGACTACGTTGCTCTCAATCCCAATAGCCCGCTATTGCTCAATCGAACGCCTTGTCCTGAAATGTTTTTCCTGAGCACAACAAGATCACAAACTTAATGAAAATGGTTTAAGTAGACTTTGGCAGGAAGTTAATAAAAAAACATGCCTATGTAGTTTACTTAGGAACTCTTTGTAAACGTCATCTTCGAAGTTTCTAATCGAAGATCCATTGCTCTTTATACACTGGATTCAGGACAATAAGCTCCATGCATTGTCTAATAAGTGCCATCCATGGCACGTCCGATTAAAATACCACGGGGATGACGATCCTGAGCCAAGTGCATAGGCATGTTAAAAAAAAGAGGTAGTTATTTTCATAACTACCTCTACACATTAAAAGCTTTTACTGTCGCGCTTAGTTGGCACTACAAGCGATACATAAAGTATAGCGACCTTGTGGGTCATTAAACTGGTTCATTTGTGTTAACTCAGCTTTCATCATCTTAATGAATTGTGATATAGGTTTATTATTCACCGCATTGCTGGTTAAATCAATTGAGCTATGCTCTTGGCTGGTTGCAAAAAAGCTGATCACAGCTGATGACTTACCCAGTATTTGTTGCATTATTTTACTGCGCGAAGATTGCTCTTTTTCAATAAGCAGGGTGTCATAGTGTTCAAGTTTAGCTAGGTTTGCTGCCGCAACAACCGCGTCGGTTAAGCTACCTAGTTCATCAACTAAGCCAAGCTCTTTGGCTTTTTTACCGGACCACACTCGACCTTGGGCAATACTATCAACTTCAGCAAGGGTCATATTACGATTGTTGGCAACCAATTGAATAAAATCTTGGTAACCTTTGTTTATCGATAATTGAAATAATTTCGCCATGCCTGGTGTCAGGGCTTGGGTGGGGCCAAAGCCGGCCATATCGGTGGTACCAACACCATCGGTATGGATACCCATTTTGCTTAATGAATCTTCAAAAGTCATCATCATGCCAAAAATACCAATTGAACCTGTGATAGTTGATGGCGCTGCATAAATGAGATCTGCTGGTGCTGAAATCCAGTAACCACCCGAGGCAGCATAGGTGCCCATTGAAGCGACAACAGGTTTACCCGCCTTTTTCAATAATTCAACTTCTTGGCGAATAATTTCTGAGGCGTAGGCACTACCACCTGGGCTATCAACGCGTAATACTACGGCTTTAACATCATCATTCAATCGTGCTTGGCGCAATAACTTCGCGGTGCTGTCACCACCGATAGTACCGGGTTTTTGTGTACCATCTAAAATAGTCCCTTTAGCAACAATAATGGCAACCTTATCGCTACCGCTATCAGCATCCGCTGCGCTTTCATCTAACAATGAATTCGTGGCAGCAATATAATCTTGGTAGCCGATATGACTGTAGCTATCGCCTTTTTTGTTCTTGCCCACTAAATCAATAAGCTCGGTGCGCATTTCTTGGCGGGATTTGAGTTGATCAACCCAGTTATTATCAAGGGCATACTGAGCAAAACTACTGTTAGCCGCACTAAATTTAGCCACTAGAGTATCAATGTTTTCATCAAAGTTATCGATAGCAAAGCCACGACGCTCGGCCACATCTTCTTTGTATTGCTGCCATAAGTCAGTAAGCCAAAGTTTGTTGGCTTCTTTTGCCGCAGCAGACATGTCATCACGAATAAAGGGTTCAACTGCTGATTTAAAGGTACCAACACGGAAGATGTGTTGATTGATGGCTAATTTATCTAATGCCGACTTAAAGTACATTTTATAGCGACCATAACCGTCAAGTAACATAAAACCTTGTGGGTTTAACCAAATGTTATTCGCCGTACTGGCTAAATAGTATTGGTCTTGTGAAAATTGGTCACCAAGGGCAATAATGGTCTTGCCGCTACTTTTAAAGTCCTCTAGCGCTTTAGCAATATCTTGCAACTTAGTTAAACCGGCTCTGTTTAAGCCTTGCAGTTGTAAAACTAATATTTCTACCCGATCATCATTTTTCGCTTTAGCAATAACGTCTAAGATATCGGCAAGTAAAATTTCTGGTTGATCTTCTTGTTGCTCCAGTGCTTCTACTAAAAAAGCCTCCATCGGGTCAACTTCACGCTTTTGCTCTACCACATCACCAACAAGGTTTAACACTAAGGCCGTTTTGTCTGGGACTTGTACTTGTTCATCACCACTTGAAATGACGCCAATGAAGCCGAATAACAGTATAAAAAATACTAGGTTTACCACTATTGAGCGAGTAAAGCTTAATACGCGCCAGAGGGAAGAAAAGATCCGTTTTATAATGCCGGGTTTATTATTCATATATATATCTTAAATTGATTAAATTAAAAATTCTCACCTCTATACTACCTTAATGTTAACCAAAACTTAACATATGGCTTTAGCTAGATTGTAACTATTTATGGCGACTCAGGGTTAAACGGTTGTTTTTATTAATTAATGAGTAAGTTGAAAGTCTTTAGCAACTAAAGCGTTCTTATTATTAATCGCTTTATTTCTTGATAAGACCGTCACTATGCAAACACTACAACATTACTACCAGAGATTTTTAAGCCAGCTTAAACACTTTGATGGCATACCGGCGTTATTATTACGGCTTTATCTTGCCCCGGTTTTTATCATGGCTGGCTTTAGTAAAACGCAATTACTCAATGAAGACGTTACCGGTTTTAGCGCCATCTTGGCCGATGCTAGTATTATTGCTTGGTTTGGCAACAGTGATTGGGGCTTGGGCTTGCCATTTCCGGCTTTACTAGCAAACTTGGTTATTTTAGTTGAGTTTTTTGGTGGCTGGTTATTATTAATTGGCGCCTTAACGCGTTTAATTAGCATACCGCTGATGTTTACCATGATAGTTGCCGCAACAACGGTTCATGTTGATAACGGCTGGTTTGCTATCACGCCAACCAATAGTGAGATCAGCCCAGCGAGAGTTGCCAGCTGGTTAGGGCTGGAAAGTGCGCAAGGGAGTTTAGCAAACAGCGAACAAACAGCCATACGACTGGAAAAAATGCGTGAGCTGTTAGCTGAGCATGGTAATACTGATTGGCTGTATGAAAAGGGCAATATAGTGGTGTTAAATAATGGTATAGAATTTTCAACCACGTATTTTATTATGCTACTCGCCTTGTTTTTTATTGGCGCTGGCCGTTATACCAGTGTTGACCATTACCTAGCGCAGCGATTTTTAATGGTCGAAAAACGCTGAACAGATATCAATTTAACTACGCTCTGTTCAGTTTTTTATCTTCATTGTCACTATATTATCGGCATTGTTTATTTGCCGTTAACTACGGATAGGTTTCTTTTTAATTCCAGGAATTAAATGGCCAAAGTGATAAATAGATAAACCTAATAATACCATCACAGCACCTATTATCAGCTTGTCGGTAATCACTTCACCGTTTAACATCGCACCTAAACTCAAGGCAACTACCGGAGTAATTAGGGTTATTAAGGTAACACTACTGGCTGATAACTTTTGCAATATGGTAAAATAAGCATAAAAAGCAATCAATGAACCAAATACACCTAAATATAGCGTTGACCAAATAGACCTTGCTTGCCACAGT
The DNA here is from genome assembly GCF_001444365.1 of Colwellia sp. MT41. Classification (NCBI taxonomy): domain Bacteria; kingdom Pseudomonadati; phylum Pseudomonadota; class Gammaproteobacteria; order Alteromonadales; family Colwelliaceae; genus Colwellia; species Colwellia sp. MT41. The sequence goes on along the minus strand of NZ_CP013145.1, from coordinate 2,119,212 downwards.
TCAACGGGTAAGGTGCCATCCAAAACCAACCAGGTTAATAAGAACATAGGTGTGGCTAGGGTTAACGCACCAACCGTGGTTGCTAAGGGATGAATAGCTATGGAGACACTTTTCACCAACACACCACTTAAGCTAAAGAAAAATACCGCCAATAAAATAAAAATAATGCCATAAATACCATTGTCCGCTAAAGTGAAATTATCAGAGCACACCACGCCTAAACCAAGCAATGAAATAACCATAGAAAATTTACGAATACCACTGATATTGGGCTCGGCTAATATTCTCTTTGCTAGTACCGCCGAGATAACAGGGGACAAACCAAAGACTAGCGAAATAATGCCTGAGGATAAATAGGGTGCTGCTAAGTATGAACAGAGCATGCCGCCAAAGATGCCAAGTGCTGAAAAGCTGTATAGCCTTAATGCTTGTTTATGCCACGGGAGATTGATTTTACCTATTTTAATCACTAAGGCGCCAAGCACTAAAGCAATAAGCATTCTAAGTAATACCGCTAAACTGGGGTTAATTGTCTCGCTACTCCACACTATACCCAATGGGGTGGTAGACCATATTAATAGTACCGCCAAATAGGCAATTGGCACTGACATTTTACTCTCCTTTGTTGCGTTTAAATTTTTTGTTTTAAAGCGAAAGCAGACTATTACGGTTTTTTGTCGGGAAGGGGGTAAAACAAAAAGCCGCAAGAGGTGGTTGCTGCGGCTTTAAAAGTGAACTAATTAATGACTCGATTAACTATAATTCTTCAATGTTCCGCAGTGACTGGCCAATTTAACTGGCGCTTAACTTGCCACAGTCGATTGACCACAAGCAGATAGCTTATCGCTATTGCTTTGGGGTTTCGAATACTGATCATGGCGAGTAAGTTGCTTGGCATTGCTTTTCTTTATAGTAAGTTATATTAAGTTATCTTATGGCTAAGCTAGAGTTTGAATCTAGGTTACATAGGTACAGTTCTGTTAGCTCGAATAGTGGCGCTAGAGCAAAATGAAGTCAAGTATAAATAACGCCTTTGCGGTATAAAATTTATTTTAACTCTGTCATTGAGATTAGCGTGTCCAAGGAGTACCAAGGCAATGTAATACGTTAGCCGTGTGACCAGTCTTGGATGAGAATAAACTTAATTGATTTGGTCTCAGCTTAACGATAAACTTCTACAATAACCCTTGTTAGAAGTATTTTATGGACGCTATTGAATTACTATTGCAACGCCAGTCGACACCGATGTTAACTGATCCCGCGCCAAATAAAGCCGACTTATCAACATTATTGTCTGCGGGCATGCGAGTCCCCGATCACGCGGGCTTAAAACCTTGGCATTTCCATGTTATTAGCGGAGCAGGTTTACAACGATTAAGCGACCTTTACGTTGCAGCTACCACCATTGACCTAACCACTAAAGCAGGTCTCCTTGAGGGTACTAGTATAGATGAAGATGCCTTTAATGAAAAAATAGCGAAAGTAGCGAAAATGCCATTTAGAGCGCCAATGATGATTGTTATCTCAACTCAATATGTTGAGCATAATAAAGTTCCTCAACAAGAACAATTGATTGCCGCAGGTTGTTGTGCACAAGCCATGCAAATGGCCGCTTTTTCGTTGGGCTATGGTGCTATGTGGCGTACCGGTGACTTAGCTTATAATGAAACAGTGAAAACCGGTTTAGGGCTGGCTGCGGGCAATGATATCGCCGGTTTCTTATATCTAGGCACGCCAACAAAAGCGCCACACAGTAAACCGGCTAAAGATTTCCAAGCGAATGTTACTTATTGGAACTAATACCAATATCATTAAATTACATGCCTGTGCACTTGGCTCAGGATCGTCATCCCCGTGGTGTTTTAATCGGACGTGCCATGGATGGCACTTATTAGACAATGCATGGAGCTTATTGTCCTGAATCCAGTGTATAAAGAGCAATGGATCTTCGATCAAAGACTTCGAAGATGACGTATACAAAAAGTTCCTGAGTAAACTACATAGGCATGTTAAATTATTGCCCACTTGTCCGGGTTAAAATACACCAAGGCGGCGTTGCTCTCAATGCCAATAGCCTGCTATTGGTCAATCGAGCGCCTTGTTTTAATCTATTTTTCCTATGCACAACAAGATCACAAACTTAATGAAACTGGTATAACCGACAGTATACAATTAAAAATTTGGCAATAAAAAAGGCGACATAAGTCGCCTTTTTCTGTTTTAACGTTACGTTAAAACGTTGCGCTATTCGGTGTTCTTGGGAATGGGATCACGTCACGAACGTTTTGCATACCTGTGGCATACGCCACTAAACGCTCAAAACCTAGACCAAAACCGGCGTGAGGCACAGTGCCGTAACGACGAAGATCACGGTACCAACCGTAATCAGCAATATCTAAGCCCATTTCTTCTAAGCGGCTATCTAATACGTCAAGACGTTCTTCACGTTGACTACCACCAATAATTTCACCAATGCCAGGGGCCAGAATATCCATGGCAGCAACCGTTTTACCATCGTCATTTAAACGCATATAGAAAGATTTAATATCTTTCGGGTAGTTTTGTAAAATTACCGGGCCGTTAAAGTGCTCTTCAGCAAGGTAACGTTCATGTTCAGAGTTTAAATCTATGCCCCAAGCGACTGGGTTTTCAAATTTCTTACCGCAGTTCTCTAAAATAGTGATAGCGTCAGTGTATTCAAGACGGACAAAGTCAGTATTAATGACAGAATTTAATCGCTCAATTACTGTTTTATCAACACGTTGTTGGAAGAAAGCCATATCATCAGCGCGCTCTTCAAGTACGGCTTTTAACACATATTTAAGCATTTCTTCTGCCAAATCAGCCGCATCCGATAAATTAGCAAAAGCGATTTCCGGCTCAATCATCCAAAACTCAGCTAAATGGCGGCTGGTATTTGAGTTTTCTGCTCTAAAAGTAGGACCAAAGGTATAAACTTTAGATAAGGCGCTACAATAAGTTTCTACATTTAATTGACCTGAGACCGTTAAAAAGGTCTCTTTACCAAAGAAGTCTTGTTTGTAATCCACTTTACCTTCGTCATTACGGGGTAAGTTTTCCATATCTAAGGTACTTACCCTGAACATCTCACCAGCGCCTTCACAATCACTGCCAGTGATCAGTGGCGTGCTGATCCAGAAATAACCTTTGCTATGCAAAAATCTATGGATAGCTTGGGCTAAACAGTTACGTACACGGGTTACTGCGCCGCCAATGTTAGTACGGGCACGTAAATGTGCTTGTTCGCGTAAAAACTCCATGCTATGTCGTTTAGCTGCCATTGGGTAAGTATCAGGGTCTTCAACAAAACCCAATACTTCTACTTCTGTTGCTTGGATTTCAAAAGCTTGGCCTTTACCAGGAGATTCAACCAAAATACCGGTTACTTTAACTGAGCAGCCCGTAGTTAATTTAAGAATGTCGCTGTCATAATTGTCGAGTTCACATGGCACTATGGCTTGAATAGCATCAAAACATGAACCGTCATGTATTGCTAAAAATGAAATACCAGCTTTCGAATCACGGCGTGTTCTAATCCAACCGTGGACGGTAATGCTTTCATTAACAGGGAAGTTACCCGCTAACACATCAGTAATTGCTATAACTGACATTTAATGACCTCTTATTCTTATCTAATTGATTGAAATTGCTTATACCAAGTTGACGCTATTATTTGCCATTCACGCTAAGTGAGGGATAAATTTAAACTAAATTGGTATTATGCTAAAAATGGGGTGATATGTTACCGTGACAAGGCATAAATGCAATGCTTAATTGCAATGAACAATAACAAATAGTGCTAGTTAACACTAAAAGGGTGGAAAATAGTTAAAACAACAGTAAGTATGAGGGTAAAATTTGAGCAGCTTACTGTCTTCCCCCCTCAGCTACTTTGTTATCTAAGCCGCAGCGAGGCAATAAACTAGAAAAAATTACCATATGTCTCATTGGCAAGGCATAAATGCAATGAACAATACCCAAGTAAGGCAATGAACAATAACAAATAGTGCTAGTTAACACTAAAAGGGTGGAAAATAGTTAAAACAACAGCAAGGATGAGGGTAAAATTTGAGCAGCTTACTGTCTTTCCCCCTCAGCTACTATTGTTATCTAAGCCGCAGCGAGGCAATAAACTATAAAAAATTACCATATGTCTCATTGGCAAGGCATAAATGCAATGAACAATACCCAAGTAAGGCAATGAACAATAACAAATAGTGCCAGTTAACACTAAAAGGGTGGAAAATAGTTAAAACAACAGTAAGTATGAGGGTAAAATTTGAGCAGCTTACTGTCTTTCCCCCTCAGCTACTATTGTTATCTAAGCCGCAGCGAGACAATAAACTAGAAAAAATTACCATGTGTCGCATTGGCAAGGCATAAATGCAATGAGCAATACCCAAGTAAGGCAATGAACAATAACAAATAGTGCCAGTTAACACTAAAAGGGTGGGAAATAGTTAAAACAACAGTAAGGATGAGGGTAAAATTTGAGCAGTTTACTGTCTTTCCCGCTCAGCTACTATTGTTATCTAAGCCGCAGCGAGGCAATAAACTAGAAAAAATTACCATGTATCTCATTGGCAAGGCATAAATGCAATGAACAATACCCAAGTAAGGCAATGAACAATAACAAATAGTGCTTGATGGCAATAAAAAGTGCATAAATGGCGGCAAACAAGCTGAATTACAGCAATGATGACACAAAAGAGTGATGGAGGAAGTAAAGTGGCGCAAAGAGAAGAGCGCAGAAAAAGCACCGACTTTTGGATTTACCTGCAAAAAATCTTGGCCCTGCTCAGTTGGATATTTTTTTTGGTCGCACTGATCATGTCATATTATGCGGCACCCGATCAATATTATGGCATGTTACGCTATTACGATATTGAAATTCGACAATTTTGGTTAACGCCACTAACGGGCTATTTATATATACTGTTATGGCTGAGTTCCTTGGGCAGTTATATAGCGCTAATGACAGATAAATATCGCTGTCGCCGGTACATTGATAACCCTCATTACCACTTGATGTTCTTAATTGTCGTCAATCTTATTTGGTTAGTGTATATCTTAGTTGAGGCGCCTTAACCTAGGAAGAAGAACTAAGGCACTGCAGGTAAGGCCAAATGACTATCCTTGTCTTGTGCCAATGGCTTTAAGGCAGATGCCTCTATGCCATTTAAATCTCGATGAGTGGCAATTCACTTTATATACTTGCTATCACTCGCTAACTAAAACAATCATCTTCATCGAGGACAGTAGCGATGGCATGTACTAATGTTGTTAACTGCTCAGTATTAATGATCAGCGGCGGAATAATATAAATTAAAGTGCCAAAAGGTCTGATCCATACACCTAATTCAACAAAGCGTTTTTGTATCTTAGCCACGTTAACTACTTGTCGACATTCTATGGCAGCAATACTGCCTAACACACGTGTATCGATAACCCTTGGGTGGTCATGCAAAGGTTTTAGCAGATTAATAAGCGTACTTTCAATTGCTTGTACTTGAGCTTGCCAATCATTTTCAAATAATAAATCAATGCTAGCATTAGCAACGGCGCAGGCGAGGGCATTACCCATAAACGTTGGACCATGCATAAAACAACCTGCAACACCCTCACTAATGGTTTGGGCAATGTGTGTGGTACATAATGTTGCCGCTAGGGTGATATAACCACCGGTTAAGGTTTTACCTAAACACATGATATCTGGGCTAATGCCTGCCCATTCACAGGCAAATAATTTACCTGTACGGCCAAAACCCGTGGCTATTTCATCAACGATAAGCAAGACATCATACTGATCACATAAGTTTCGACAGGCCTTTAAATACTCAGGGTGATAAAAACGCATGCCACCCGTGCCTTGTACTATGGGCTCAATAATAAAGGCGGCTATCTCAGCATGATGCTGAGCGAATAAAGCCGAGAGTTCAGTGACATCATTACTGTCCCATACTTGACCAAATTTAACTTTCGGCGCTGGGGCAAAATAATGCTGCATTAATACTTGTTCAAATATTTGATGCATGCCGGTAACAGGATCACAAACCGACATGGCCGCAAAGGTATCACCGTGATAACCATTTTTAACCGTCAATAATTTGGTTTTAGTTAACTTATGCTGGCTTTTTTCGGCCCTAGCATGTTGATATTGCAAAGCCATTTTCATCGCTATTTCAACACTGACCGAGCCGGAATCAGATAAAAATACTTTTTCCAGACCTGGCGGAGTTAACTTCACCAACTTCTCACATAAGCTGATAGCACTGATATGTGTTAAACCGCCAAACATCACATGCGACATTTTTGCCGCTTGCTGTTGCAGGGCGGCATTTAACTTAGGATGATTATAACCATGTAAAACAGACCACCACGAAGACATGCCATCAATAAGTTGTTCACCGCTGGCTAAATTGATGGTTACCCCTTCGGCACTGTCAACCAAATAGCTTGGCAGTGGCTCAGACATTGAAGTGTATGGATGCCAGACATGTTCTTTATCAAGGCGCAGCAAGGAATTTTGTTCCGATGGGGTTATGGCTGTATGTTTATTGTTCATTTGTTAACTAAAAATCTTATTAATCGTTGACATCATGCTTAGGCTGGCTAGACTACCCGTTAAGTTAACTAGATGCAATTGAGTTCTATGTCAGATTTAAATATGTCCGAAGCAGTATTAAAACCGCAAGTAACACCACCCGTATCAGCACCAACACAGTCACTAAATTCAATCGTTCGTCACAATTGGAATTTAAAAGAAGTCCAAGCATTATTTGCTATGCCTTTTAGTGACTTAATGTTTAAAGCGCAAACGATACACAGAGAAAACTTTAATCCCAATGAAGTACAAGTGAGTACTTTATTATCGATTAAAACCGGTGCTTGTCCGGAAGATTGTAAATACTGTTCTCAAAGCGCACGCAATAAAACCAACTTAGAAAAAGAAAGTTTATTAGCCGTTGATAAAGTATTAGAAGCGGCACAACGCGCTAAAGACATGGGCTCAACTCGTTTTTGCATGGGCGCTGCCTGGCGTAACCCGAAAGAACGTGACATGCCTTATGTACTTGAGATGGTTAAACGTGTTAAAGCCATTGGTATGGAAACATGCATGACTTTAGGCATGTTATCTGTTGAACAAGCAGGCCGATTAAATGATGCCGGTTTAGATTACTATAACCATAACCTAGACACTTCACCTGAGCATTATAATCAGATAATTACCACCCGTACGTTTCAAGATAGACTCGATACTTTAGGCAATGTCCGCAGTGCCGGTATGAAAGTTTGTAGTGGTGGCATTGTCGGTTTAGGTGAAAAAGCCACCGATCGTGCCTCTTTATTAATACAACTCGCTAACCTAAGCCCACAACCAGAAAGTGTGCCTATTAATATGTTAGTAAAGGTTGAAGGTACACCTTTAGCCAATGTTGAAGATTTAGACAGTTTTGATTTTATTCGCTGTATTGCCGTTGCTCGTATTATGATGCCGAAAAGCCATGTACGATTATCAGCTGGGCGTACCGCTATGAATGAACAAATGCAAGCAATGTGTTTCCTTGCCGGCGCTAACTCAATCTTTTATGGTTGTAAGTTACTGACTGCCGATAACCCTGAAACAAATCAGGATATGGCATTGTTTAAAAAGTTAGGCATCAATACCGAAACGGTGGTTGATGATAGCGCTTCAACAGAGCAGATACTTAATACCGCCATTGTTGATCAACAACATAGCGATCAGTTTTACAACGCATCGGCATAACAACAGTCTTTGAGCTAACGATAAACTTCGCTAGCTCATTGTTGAATTTATCCTTTCAGGAAAATATTCATTTATGACCTTTGATTTTATTCGCACCGACGTTGAAGAGCAAAAAACCAAGTCTCGCTATCGTCAATTGGTTTGCAATAGTATGGCTAGCCAAGGCAATGAAATCGTTATTAAAGGCAAGTCTTACTTAAATTTTTCTTCCAATGATTATTTAGGCCTAAACGGTCATGCGCAAATAAATAAAGCGCTACAAGAAGGCGTAGATAAGTTTGGTACTTGTGCAAGCAGCTCAAGTTTGGTCACTGGCTATCATTATGCTCATCAAGCATTAGAAGAGGATATTTGTCAGTGGTTAAATAAACCAAAGTGCTTGCTTTTTACCAGTGGTTTTAGCGCTAACTTAGCACTATTTCATGCCTTAGGTAAAAATGAGCACAGCCACTTTTATCTGGATAAGCTAAGTCACGCGTCAATGATCGATGGTGCTTATCAAAGCAAAGCAAAAGTAAAACGCTTTAACCATAATGATATTGACCAGCTTGCTCGACTACTCACACGTACTGACCACAGTGCACTGGCTAGTAGCAATAAACTGATTGCCTCAGAAGGGGTGTTTAGTATGGATGGTTGCCAAGCGAAAGTGTTGCAACTTGCTCAGCTAGCAAAAGCGCACCATGCTTGGCTTTATTTAGATGATGCCCACAGTATTGGTGTCATTGGTAATAAAGGTCAGGGCAGTAATAGCTTTGCTAATATTGATATTACCATGGCCACGTTTGGCAAGGCCGTGGCAACGAGTGGCGCCTTTTTAGCCTGTGATGAAAATTTACATGAGTACTTGGTCAATTTCTCTCGGCACTACATTTACTCGACAGCAATGTCACCCGCTATCGCTTGGGCAACAAAAAAAAGTATTGCGCTTATCCAAGCGGAGCATTGGCGTCGAGAAAAAATTAGTGAACTAAGTGCATTATTTAGTGCCTTACTGGCAGACAATATTGAGTTAGTCACCACACAATCTTCAATTCATGCCATAATAATTGGCGATGAAAAAAAAGCGCTTATGGTCAGTGAAAAACTAAAAGGTCAGGGTATTTGGTTAACTGCTATTCGTCCACCCACGGTGGCAGTCAATAGCTCTAGGTTACGTGTTACCATTTGCGCCAATCATAATACCAAAAATATCAAGTATTTAGCAGAATGTATTAATAAGGCTATCGCTTAATGGTTCAAACAGAACAAACAAATGCAGACCGAGTAAAGATTGCCAAAAGTTTTGGCTCTGCCAGTAAATCCTATGATGTATCGGCAAGATTACAACGATTTTCCGGTAAACATCTTATGCCTTGGTTACCTAATCGCCATGATCTAACCGTGTTAGATTTAGGCTCAGGCACAGGATTTTTTACCGACTTGTTAGCCGGGTCTTATGAGCAAGTTATTGGTTTAGACATTTCAACTAAGATGCTCAATTTTGCCAAAGAACATCGTAATAAAAAAATAATATGGCTTGAAGCTGATGCCCATGACATTCCGCTTAAAGATAACAGTATCGATTTTATTTACTCAAATTTAGTGATTCAATGGTTCGAGCCACTCGATGAAGCCATTACGGAAATGTTAAGAGTATTAAAACCCGGCGGTTTACTTATCTTCACCACCTTAGTGGATGGCACCTTACATGAATTAAAATCTTCTTGGCGACAAGTGGATGATGATCAACACGTCATTGATTTTAAAACCGTCACTGAGCTAAATACTTTATTCAATAATGATAACGGTAAATTGGTCGAGCAAAAATGCCAAGATATTATTTTAGAATATCAAAATGTTATTCATTTAGCGCGTGAGTTAAAAGGTTTAGGGGCTAATCACCTGGCGCAGAAAAAAAATAGAGGCCTATCAGGTAAAGATAAGTGGTTTAAAATGACCGAGCATTATAAAGATTTTCTTGAACCCAGCGGTATTTACCCCGCCACGTATCGTTTGTTTTCTGGTTTGGTTGTTAAGTTAAATAACTAACACTAACAATAACACTAACAATAACACTAACAATAATAAGTTAAATTCTTCTACTATTCACCTTAGTATTAATAAACACTAAGGTGTTACCATGAAAAAAATAATGAGCAAAATATCCGCCAAGCTATCATCTCCGTATAGAAAGCCTATTTAAGCAATTTTTATGAAACAATTTTTTATCACCGCCACAGATACTGATGCCGGTAAAACGTTTGTCAGTTGCGCTTTAATTAAGGCCTTCACTCAGCCTTTAACTCACCATAACAATCACTCCACCAATAAAACCTTAAGCGTTGCCGCCTTTAAACCCATTGCCGCCGGTTGTGAATTAGTCGATGGCCAGTTAATAAATGAAGATGCTAAGCGACTCAGTGAATTTGCTAATTGCCAGCAAAGTATTGCTGATATCAATCCAATTGCCTTTGAGCAAGCGATTGCGCCACACATAGCGGCAAAAATACAAAACAAACGACTTAGCGTTGCACAAATAAATGATCATTATCAACAAGTAAAATCACTTAATGCCGATGTTATTTTAGTGGAAGGGGCGGGCGGTTGGCGATTACCCCTTGGACCTTTACCACTTATAGCCAATTCGGTAAATGCCAATACTCACACTGAGATAAATACTGAAAGTAATGCGGATAAGATAAAACCGGCTTACCAATTTTTGTCAGACTTTGTTAAAGTGGCAGAGCTTGACGTTATTCTCATTGTTAATATGAAGTTGGGCTGTTTAAATCATGCCTTATTAACGTATGAAACGATAAAAGCAGATGGTCTACATTGTATAGCTTGGATTGCCAATTGTGCGGCAAGTGAGCCAATGAATAATTTGTCAGAAAATATCAGCGAGCTAGAACAATTATTACCTATGCCAAAAATTGCCCAGTTTGATTTCTATAGCGATCTTGATAGCCAAGGTAAAGCAATCACTTTTCATGATAAAATTCACCTTGCGGCTCAGAAAATTAATTTAGCACCCTTAGTAACATAAATTTTTGCTTACTGATTGGCAGAACTATTTTTGTAATTCAGCAAAGCAAGCACTGGCAATAAATCCTGAGCGAGTTTTGTAATCCGATGACTTACTTACTTTGTCATCTATTTGAGCAATAAGTAATTCAGGTAGGGTAACATTTATTTTATGGCTCTTACCAAGGTAGGGGGTAATATCAATACTGACTATCGCCCAAAAAGCGTGGGCAAAAGTATGTGGATTTGCTAGAATATGGTTTTTTCTATGTTGCTCTAAGCCTTGTGCATTTGGGATCTTTTCCCCGTATTCCGCCAAAATAGCCAGATGTGATTGTATTGCTTTTGTCACTTCTTCCATGCCTAAATCAATGGTCTTCTCGGTAATTTGACAGCCAGGAAGATCAGGTACTGACACCTGATAATCTGTGCTTTTTTCAGCTTGAGTAAACACCACAGCATACTTCATTTTGAACTCCCAACAACAGTAAAAAAATCCATTAATCATAGTAACTCTGATAACTCATACTTGCAATAGGTTGATAACCCCTCTAACCCCACCAAACCCATACAAACAACCCCAGTAACCCTATGTAGTAATAATATCGACAACCCTGATAACCCCGTAACCTTTCTGTAGGTGAATGTTTACTATGATTAGCGCTACTTAATAATCAGAGCATAAATTAATTATCGGTAAGTTAGTTTATTTTGATAAGAGATTTTTTATCTGCGCTAGTTGAAAATTAGCAAGCAGGACTTAATGATTAAGCTAGGTGGCTAGAGTTATTATTTATCATGGCTCAGCAATACCTAGCTCAGCCAAAAGGATAATAAAATGCCATAGCACCGGTAATATTAGCCACTATTATTAGTCGTTATAGTAAGTAATTAAATTGCAGGTGAGCGAGATAAATGCAGGAAAACATGGTCATAAAGTTGCCCGAATAAAGACATGATGAGCTTAGTTTTATTTATTGAGGCACGAGTATTACTGCTATTTTAGCCATATTGCGCAAATTAATGGCAATCAAGCACGATTTGCGAAACACTTCTTTACATGATAATCATTCTTATTTACAGTTATGTTTCCATATATGTTGTAGGAATTGCTGACTAAGTAATTATCAGCTGTAGTTAATGAAAGATAAGAAATTACTCAACGCAGAGTGTTTAATTGATCTCTTGGAAAACAGGCGCTTTGGCGTTGAATACCAACCAATAATTAGTTGTAAAAACCAAGAGATTTTTGCTTATGAATCCCTCGCAAGATTCTACACTGCCAATAACGATTCAATTCGGCCTGACCTTGTTTTCGAATCGCTGCACAGTAGCCCATTAAGTTTGTTTCAAATTGAATACCAACAAAAGAAATTACAATTATCTTATGCCGTCAATGGCCATGATATTTTTGTAAATTTAGATCAAGACTCTTACTTTTCCTGTGGTGTCATTGGTCAAAAAAATCCCTTTCTTAAGTTGTTTAAAGAATTCCAAAAGTCTAAGGTTGTGGTCGAGTTAATAGAAAACTCGGAACTTAATGATGCCATTATGAGTTTGGCCATGATCGATGACCTAGCTCAAAACAATATTGCTACCGCGATAGATGATGTTTGTAATCCGCAATCCATGATATCCACCTCTGTTATTCAACTGGTTGATTACATCAAACTTGATAAGTTCGTCATAAAAAACAAAAAGAATCGTAACTTTATGTTACTGGTTAAATCGATTATCGATTACGCTCACAGTACAAATAAAAAAATAATACTAGAAGGGGTAGAGACCGCAGAGGATTTAAAGCTTGCCCAACAGCTTAACTGTGATTTTGTCCAGGGCTTTTATTACCGTCATCTTTTTAAGAAGGTAGGTTAAGCTCTGTTAATCACGGTATTAACCCCATACAATGTCAGAAAAGCTTACTTACCTTTCCCCTCAATATTGAGTACTAATATGAAAAGAAATATCAAAAAATCTATACGTTTACTTTGTAGCCTAGTGACTTTTGTCGGCTGCTCAGCTTTTGCCTCCGATCTAAAGGTTGGCGATAGCGCGCCAAACTTTAACTTACAAGCAACCACAGGTGGCTTTTACCAACTGAGTGATTATCAAGGTAAACAAGCCGTAGTCTTGGCTTGGTATCCCATGGCAAACACACGAGGCTGTACTATTGAATGTAAATCGTTAACTGAGCAAGGCCATCTTATTCGTGAATATGATGTCAGCTATGTCATGGCAAGTGTTGACCCTATTGATGACAATCGCGCCTTTGCCGAGAAAACGGGTGCTGATTTTCCTATGCTAAGTGATCCCACTAAAGCCACCGCAAAAGCCTATCAAGTGCTAAATATGTTTAGGGTGGCTAGTCGGGTAACATTTTATATTTCTAAAGAAGGCAAGATTTTAAAAATAGATGACGATATTACCCCCAAGTCTGCCGCGCAAGATATTGCTAATAACCTAGCAGCACTAAATATAGATAAGAAGTAGCCTATACAATCGGCCTTAGCAAGAATCTATTTAGGATGAGTTTAAAGCTTTGCTATACCAAAACTAGACTGAAGATAATACTTTATGGCAAAACCCAATAAAAAAGGTCCAAGTAAAACAGTCGATATCTATTGCAAGGGCTGTAACTTTCTCCTATTCAAATATAGGAAAGCCGGTAAGGGTGCTTTACTCAAATGTTTTAAAGAACGTATCAGTAAAGATTTTACCGATGTAGCTTGTACCTGCCCGCAATGCGATAAAGTATTTGCCCGAGAATGTTTAATTCGAGGCACGCCCGCTTTTAAAATGATCGGTGGTAAAGTCTGGTGTAAATAGCTTGTTAACGTATCGTTATGGATATGCTCTATTTGGTAACTAAAAACAATTGAACACATTTTTAGCACAACTTATAGCATTTATAGTTTTTTTGCCCGCTATGATATGCGCACATAACTTATATTAGGATTGGCTCATTGGATATCGAACAAGCGAGAATAAAAGCTGTATGTAATCATATGACTACCATCAGCATTGATAATAAACCTTTTGTGCCATTAATTAAGGTCAAGCGCAGTGAGGCATTGCTTGCTGGCAATATCAGAGTGATGTTATCGAAAAGACGTTCTAACCGTATTCATTATTTTTTGCAGATGTATTCGCATAAAATCACCTTCGTTAATAAAGATTAGACTGACGAAGTTTTATCGCAGTGTCAGAGCATTCAGCTTATATCTGCTTTGAATTGGGTAAAATGTTAGCTCTAATAAAAAGCACCAGCTAAAAACTGGTGCTTTTTTTATAAATACCGCCAAAAAACTTAATCGTTATTGGACTATTTATCAGCTAAAGATTACTTGATTAGAAGTTATACGAGGCTCTCATATAATATTCCCGTCCGGAAAGAGAGAAGGGGAAACTTGTCCAGCCATATTTAAAACCAATTTGAGGGAAAATTCCGCCGTTATCGCCCCATTCATCAGGGTACTCATCGGTTAAGTTTAAGATACCGCCGCTGATGCTGACGTTATCGGTGACATGCCATTGCGCGGTAACATCAAATAAACTTTTTGCACCCCATGTCGTTTCTTCTGTGCCATAAGATGCTGAAGTAACTTCACCATAATAGGTCATTCGGGCTGTTACCGACCAGTTATCCATATCAAACATGGCTGATAAGGCCGCTTTGTCTTGTGGTTGTGCTTTCTCCACTAACAATTCTTGGGCATGATTGAAAATAATTTCATCAGGCACCATAGCAGAAGAGGTGTTGATGTTACTTACTTGGGTATTATTATGGTGATAAGAAAGCTCATAGACTACATCCATATTACTTAGCGTTTGTGTATATTGGTTAACCCAATCAAGACCAAAGGTTTCAGTATCAATAGCATTAGTGAAAATGGAAACATTTTTCACTCCGTCTAAAGCCTGGTTTGCACCAGAATGGCGGTCAAAAAACGCATCGATGTCAGCATTAATACCACGGGAAATATTACCAGAGTAAACAATACGATCATCAATATTGATTTGGTAAATATCAAGTGTTGAAGAGTAATTACCGGCATTATAAATCACACCAAAAGATATATTGGTTGAGTTTTCTTCTTGTAAGTCACTAAAGCCGAGTTCACCTGCTAGTGCTTCATTCGGGCGTAAAGTCACTAAATCAGCAAGTTCACCATTATCTAAAGAAATCGAACGTTGGGTGAAATTAGCTTGCTGCATGCCAGGCGCTCTATAACCGGTAGAGGCAGAAGCCCTTATGGCTAAACTATCGGTCAAACTTAAATTGGTTGATAGCTTACCAATAACCGTACTACCAAAATCATCGTAGTTTTCATAACGAACCGCACCCGTAATTAACCAATCTTCGGTCACTGATGTTTCGGTATCAAAATAGAAAGCAAAGCTATCTCTGTCGGTATCTATCTCCATTGCGGGGCTATATCCTTGGAAACCTTGCATGCCAGGAACGGTAATGTCATCGCCAGTACAATTTGTCATGGCTGGATCACCCATTGGGTTGACCGACTCCGCACATAAAGTATCTCCACGAGCATAGGTGACCATATCACCCGCTTCTTGGGCGAAACCATCAATGCGATATTCAAAACCAAAAGCAATAGAGGTATCATAATAAAAACCTAAATCTACTTCTGTTACCGCATCAACATTAAAGGTAGTTTGACTGTAAACTAGCGCGCCATCATAAGCGGATGTTGGGCTGTCTGGGCCATAACTGGCGTTTAAAGAGTCTAAATTACTGAATTCAAACCTATTTTCACCCGTTACTAGGCTAGCATCAAAGTCCCATTTACCGATTTGTGTTTTAAAACCAGCGGCTAAAGAAAAATCTTCTGATTTTGAGCCAAGTCTTGGGGTAATGCCTTGTGGAAATAACGCGCTCCATACACGGTCATCCGCAGCGGGGCGATAAAAACCTAATGATTCACCCTCTTTGGTGGTATAGCCACCAAATGCATAGAACTCACTACTCTCACCTATATCATAAGAAAAGTTAGCCCAAAGACTGGTCATTTCAGTGGCGGCTTCACCAACAAGTAACAGTTGGCGCGGTTCATCAATAGAGCCAAACCAATCTGTAGGTGTTGCTCTATTTATCTCACCACTATCTGAATATTCGAAGGTTAGGTTTAACATACCTTTAGTACCAAGGGCTAAACCATAATTACCACCAAATTCAGTTGATTCGCCATCACCTTCACTAGTTTGACCATATTGTGCCCAAACAGTGCCGCCTTCATCGCCTTTTAAAACGATATTAATAACACCCGCAATTGCGTCAGAGCCATATTGGGCAGCAGCACCATCGCGTAGTATTTCAATATGTGAAATAGCGGTCATTGGGATTGAGCTTAAATCAGTACCCGCACTTCCTCGACCAACATTTTCTTGTACGGCAACTACCGCTTGTTGATGGCGACGTTTACCATTGATTAGTACTAAGACTTGATCTGGACCTAAACTACGTAATGTTGCCGGACGCATTAAATCTTGGCCATCTGAGGTAGTAGTATTATTCATGTTAAAGGAGGGCGCTAGTTTTCGTAACATATCAGGTATACTGGTTGCACCTGAGTTTTTAATTGCTTCTGACGAGATAATATCAATGGGTGAAGGGCTATCAGCAACAGTTCGGTTAGATATTCGTGTGCCTATACTGATAATTCGCTCAATGTCGGAGTATTTAGCGCTGTCAGAGCTCTTTGTTTCTGCGGAAAAACTTGAAGTGCTGGCTAGTGATAAGCAAACAGATAAAGCGATAGTACTGTAATTAAAGCGTCTTTTCATATTGTAAATTCCATAATTATAATTATTAAATTAGCTATGCGGTAACACTACTACTTTGATTTTATTTGTTATTAATTATTGCTTTTAGGTAATAAAGCGCAAATTTTTGTTACCTAAGTAACATACAATGAAAACTTTCATCTGAACAGTCATTCTTTCGTCTTAGATGAAGCCGGGAATTTAATGCGAAGTTTGTCAGAGCTTAGGTAAACCTGTAGCTGCATGATTTTTTAATATTCAGAGTGAATATCATTAGCTTTCATGCCTAAGCCAAGTGCATAAGATCGTCATCCCCGAAGTGTTTTAATCGGGGATGACGTTTACAACGAGTTGCTGAGTAAACTAGATAGGCATGTTTACTTTTATTGCTGCTATGCAAGTCTGTTTTTAGAAAATAGAAAATCCTGTAGAATTCACTACAGGATTTTCTAGTATGACTTATATTTGTTAAGGTTTTTATCAAGTCTTCATGGGGCGGGTAGCAAAATCCGCCTATTCGATACGAGGGTGTAAAAATGGACCATATAAACTATATCTATCAAATTAACAATAGCTTAGCACGTAACGCATAACTCTCAATGCGCAACGCGTAACTTTTCAGTATATGTGTACAGCTGTTTATTTGCTACTTTATCAGACGATATCACTTTATTATTACCATCATCGGTTACCATTATAATACCTATCGTTCGCTGTTTTTTTAACGATAAATATCATCCAACTCGCCATTTTTAAGTTTTTTATTCACTGTTTTTAAACACTGGTGTGCATGGCTGATCACTTGCTGCATGTTTTCATAGCAACGACGTTGGTTTTTTCCGTAGGCAAAAAAGGTCAGTACCACTTGCTGGCCCATGCCGCCGGTATCTTCTTTATCGCCAAGCGCAAGATAACAAGTGGCCGATTGAGATAAACAAATGGCGCCAGCACGAAAGCCTAGTTTGGTACTGCTAACGTTTTGCAGGATATTTTGCATTAACCAGTCGATGCTGCGCTGCTGACAGTTTTCTTCAATATCGCGGAACAGTATCATTAACCGGGCACTGCATTTTATTGCATAGGGATATTGCTCATCGGGATTTTCTTCTGCGGCATTAAAGGTGCAGTCATTACTTTCTAGTAATGACGATGGGCTATTGAGCCATTCTACCAACGAATAGAAAGTATCGGCAAAAGGCCAATGATTAAAGGGCTGAAAATCTTCCAGTGAACTACGTATCAATTTAGGATTTTTCTTAAAATCCATATAAATACTGGTTTCGTCTGTTGTCATCGACGTCCAAGGATGAGATCGACCCTCGGTGTGTTCGGTTTGCTTGGCGGTAAAAGCGTCCACGGTTTAACCCTTTAATACTGTTGTCGACCAAAACACTTATACCAATCGGACTAATTTATTAATCCGTTTGGTATCTCATTACAGCTTCGCTAAAGAGGCGGTGTTTGGTTGAACTTTTATGAAAGCCACATATTAACAGCAATGGATAAAATAAAAAACGCCAAAGCGGTTAGTAATCTAGCTAGTCGCCCTATTCAGAGGTACACTGCCTGCCAATATTGTAAATAGTGCTAACCGTGCGATTATTCCCGGTTAATAGCAGAATTGTTATGAGGATATACCCTTAATGTCAGACAAATTACGAGTAAGCGAGGCCGGCAGCCTGTTGATTTTTCTAAATGCCAAGTTGCAAGGTTGGTCTAAAAAGAAAATTAAACAGCGCCTGCAACTAGGTTGCGTGCTAGTAAATGGTGAGTCTGTTGTTAAACATGATCATCCACTGAATGCCGGTGATGATGTTGAGGTATTGGCACAAGGTAAACGTTTTGACGCCAGTAAAACTAAGTCTGCTAGTGCAAAATTAGAAATACTGTTTAGTGACCATGATCTCATTGTCATTAATAAACCAGCGGGTTTATTGTCTGTTGCCACGGCGCAGGAGAATAAAGTGACTGCACTGGCAATTTTACGTAATCAGCTATCAAAGGCGAAGAAGGCAGTTAAATTGTGGCCTGTACACCGACTCGACCGAGATACCTCCGGCGTATTGATGTTTGCTACTTCACGGGAAATGCGCGAGGCTATTAATGCCAAGTGGGCCGAAGCCGATAAAGTGTACCTGGCCGTGGTAGAAGGTGTGCCAGAGCCTAAGAGCGGTACGATAAACCAACCGCTTCGCCTAGACGATAAACAATATAAGATGCATGTTGGCGCCCATGAAGACGCTAAAAATGCCATCACTCATTTTAGTACGGTGCGCAGTGTTAATCAGCGCTCTTTATTGGAAGTTAAACTTGATACTGGTCGTCAACATCAAATACGTGCGCATTTATCTTGGTTAGGTTATCCCATCGTCGGTGATCCGCGTTATGGTAATGACGGAGCTCGTATGGGACTTCATGCACAACGCTTAACCATTACTCGACCAAAAGGTGATCGACTAACCATTGAAGCACCAATGCCTAATGATTTGATTACCTTATTGAGGTAGGCTCAGTTTACCTAAGCTATTTATTGTGATGGTGAATGAAGGTGAAAGTGAAGGTGTTATTACATTCAACACCTTAACCATCACAAACCGAGGATAATAACAATTAGGCACAACTCTCTTATCTCTTGGTCTTCACTTCATAATCATAAACATTGCCGATTTTATCAATTTTAAAATGGCAACAATCGTCAAATACCTTTTTAAGTAAGCCGCGACTTTTTTGTACACGGGATTTAAGTGTTGAATAACTTACCCCTAATTGCTCAGCATATTCTTTTTGTGATTGATTATTCATATCAATAGCGATAAGTAAGTTTGCATGCTCATCTGGCAGGGCATTAATAAAGGGTGAGATACAGTTTAATAAGTCAATATTGCTCTCTTGAGATTCTTCTAGGGGCCAGTGGCCCTCGAGCTTATTTTCTTGGGCACGGCCTTTCTTCCGATAGTAATCAATGATGGTATTATTGGCTATTTGAAACAACCAAGACTTAACGCTTTTTTGTGTTTTTACTGCACTCAACTTGTTATAGATTTTTATCAAAATGTCTTGCAACAAATCTTCTACATCCGCTTCATTTGAGATCTTAGCATGTAAGAACCGCTTTAACTCTGCTCGGTATGCTAACCATATATCTTCTATATTCATTGGACTAACCATCTCCAGTACTCCGACTAGGCTTGCAAGCGGAGAAGCTCTATTCAATATAACTCTGTTTCTATATTAGACGAACAGCAAGTTGAAAAGACGAAAAAAACACATAAACATTATTATATTTACGATTTCACCTTGATTTTTCGTCTTTTTGTACGGCCAAGCGTCTTATGGGTAAATGAACTAACTAGAGAGTTTTATGAACTTCTTACAAAACGAACAATTTAAGCTAAAGCCTAGCGTTAACAAAGTCAGTATGCATAAGCCAAGAGTATTAATGTTATATGGCTCTTTGCGCGCAACTTCATATAGTAGATTAACCGCTGAAGAAGCAGGGCGTATTTTGACAGCAATGGGCGCTGAAGTTAAATTCTTTAATCCTAAAGGACTGCCATTATTTGATAACAATGACTCAGCTGACCATCTTAAGGTAATAGAGCTTAGAGAGTTGGTACAATGGTCCGAAGCACAAGTTTGGTCGTCACCGGAGATACACGGCAATATGTCCGGTGTAATGAAGACCCAAGTAGACTGGATCCCTTTGTCAATGGGCGCAGTTAGGCCAACACAAGGAAAAGTCTTAGCGGTTATGCAAGTCACTGGCGGCTCACAAAGTTTTAACGCAATCAACAACATGAGGATTCTAGGCCGTTGGATGAGAATGTTAACAATCCCCAATCAATCCTCTGTGGCAAAAGCTTATAACGAGTTTGATGACCATGACATCATGAAAGCTTCACCCTATAGAGACCGAATTGTTGATGTTATGGAAGAGTTGATGCGTTTCACTTATTTAACCAGAGATAAAAGTGACTTTTTTCTCGACAGATACAGTGAGAGACGTGCGGGTAAGCCAAAGCTAATCGCCATGTAAATGCGCCAGTAATGTCATTGTTGGTGCGCTTAGCAAGGTTTGTTAAATAGCAGTCATAAATAAACGCTTGAGTCTCAAGAACTTTTTGATTTAAAAGTTGCTCGGAGTAGTTAACAACTCTTAAGTTGAATAATAGTTGCTTGTTTAGCCCCCAGGACCATGTTGTCCGCTATATAGTGATTTTAGTCTGAATAACACCATAATAAAATGTTATTGAGTAATTGCCCATATAAAGATTTTTGTACTATCTTTATATGACGCAATCAAAATAAGGACAAACAATGTTAATTCAAGGACGTGAAGAAAATCAATCCATTGTTATCTGTGACGATACAAGTATTTCAGCACTGAAAGTCAGCAATGACCAGGTAAAACTTGAAACTTTGGATGCTAATGAGGTTAAAGCCTCGGACGAAGAACTTATCCCTTATAAATGGTATTCGCCACTTACTGATTTGCTCGAGCACTTAGCGCATTAATAAACGATACCTTGCTGGATTGGTACTAGTAAGGTTAATTTACACGTTTACAATAAGTTACCTAGTTGATAACCTAGCTATGAATTAAAAATATAGAGAAATTACCAATGAGCTGTTCAGTATTTAATTCAAATAGTACAAAAGTTAACCAACAAAATTCACTCAACTGAATTTTTAGAAATTCACCGGGAAAAATCTACTGATTTCACTCGAAATCGCACCCTTACTTTGCCTCGTTTAATGAGTTTATGTTGAATGCGCTCAATGGTTCAATTCAGGCTGTTAGCTGTTGATGGGTCAGTCACACAATTATCACTCGCTAACGAACTACTTGAGCATTTTGGAAAAGATCGTCCACATGCCGCTATGCCTCATGTTCGTCTTTCTCAACTTTATGATGTTAAGAATAATATTACCCTAGACTTACAGGGTGAAAGCCATTCAACAGAAGAGCGTGAAATGGTACTAAGGTACTTAAATAAAACCCAAGCAGGTGACTTAATAATTTTTGACAGAGGCTATCCTGCTGTTTGGTTTTATAAATACCATAGGCTAAAGAATGTTGATTTTTGCATGCGCATTGTTAAAAGCTCGAATGTTGTTAAAGCCTTCTTAGCAAGTGGGAAATATAGTGATATCGTCGATTTCCCTTGTATTGAGAAGTCTCTTCAATGATGTAGAAAAGATAAAATATCGACTGAATCACTACGTTTAAGGTTAGTGCGAGTTGACCTGCCATCAGGTGAGCCAGAGATTTTGGTTTCATCATTAACAGACTTAAAAGCTTATCCTACTGCTCTTTTCGCTGATTTATATCACCAACGTTGGGGAGTTGAAGAAGATTACAAAGTATTGAAAAGTCGTCTCAATATTGAGAATTACTCTAGTGCTTCTGTTGAAGGTATTTTACAAGACTTACACGCTAAGCTATTGACTAAAAACCTTGCAGCTTCTGCAATCCATGATGCAAAACGAAAAATAAAGAAGCCTAAAAACAAGAGACTCTATGATTATAAAATCAATTTCACCTTTGCGAGAAATCAGCTTAACGACAATATTGTTCGGTTCACAATGAAGCTAGCTGAGCTTGAGTTATACGAACTACTGATAAGTAAAATATCAAAGAGTTTAAGTGTGATTCGACCCAATCGTAAGTTTGTTCGACAAGACCGTAGAAACAAGACAAGTAAATATCCTATGAATTATAAACGTATGTGCTAAATCCTTAAGTTAACATGCCTATGTAGTTTACTCAGGAACTCTTTGTAAACGTCATCTTCGAAGTTTCTGATCGAAGATCTATTGTTCTTTATACACTGGATCCCCGATTAAAACACCACGGGGATGACAATCCTGATCCAAGTGCATAGGCATGTAAGTTAATGACATTGAGGTGCGCTAAGCGGAAGGTAGCTTCAAAGTATTTGCGATATATTTTGTAATGAATTATTGCGGGCTTATTACTGATACTTCTCAGTAATAAGCCCAAACCAATCTATATAAACACTAAGTCGTTGATATTATATTAAATAGTATTTAGTTCTTTGTTGGATATTACTGAGAAATCTAAGTAATATCCAAGTCTTAACCAAAACCTATACTTTTAGTTTATAAGGTACTGAAAATATGGGATATTAATATGTATTAAATTAAAGCTATGGAGCGGACATTACTGAGCCGTATCCATAATAAGCTGTTATGCATTTAAGTCGAGTTTCGCATGAAATATATATTATCTTTTTTAGCCATGTCTGCGTCATCATTTTGTTTTGCTGCGGATGATTCAAATTTTTCTTTAGGTTTAGGAACCGACCATGGTGGTATTGGCGCAAAATATTCAATTAATAGCAACGATTCAAAATATTATGCTTCTTTAGGTGTTCGTGTACATTCAAGTGATGGTGGCACAGGATTTGGCTATGGCGTAGGTTGGGATCATAAAATAGGAGGTAATAACCACTCCTTAGGTCTTTTCGCTGGAGCTGTATCAGCTCAAATCAGTCATGGAAAGGTCGCTTTGTATCACGGATTATCCGGAACTTACAATTATTACTTTTCCGGGTTTAATAACAGTTCATTTGTTATCGGTGGTTCTATTTATAGTGGTGTAACTTCAAAAAATGAATATATATTTGAAGAAAGTTCAAGTGGTGTAGCTCTGAAGCTTGCTTATCAGTGGTAATGCATAACAAGCTGTTAAACAAGGACAAAATACAGTTGGCT
Organism: Colwellia sp. MT41; assembly: GCF_001444365.1. Lineage (NCBI taxonomy): Bacteria > Pseudomonadati > Pseudomonadota > Gammaproteobacteria > Alteromonadales > Colwelliaceae > Colwellia > Colwellia sp. MT41. The sequence continues at coordinate 2,095,898 of NZ_CP013145.1, read as the reverse complement.
TTTAACAGGGCGTTATAAAGCCTAAGGAATTGTCATGCAACTTGCAGATGAAAGAATCGAACTTGTACCATTTAAAGATTCTGATTTTGAGTTTTTTCAAAAAATTATTACTTGTCCACAGATGATGGAGCATGTTTATGATCCTTTGACTTATGATGAGGCTAAATCTTCTTTTGAAGGAAGATTACCACCATGGAAATTTGAAAGTGATAACTGGCGTTCTTTTATTATCACTGAAATTATAAATGGTGATAAGTTGGGGTATATATCTCTTAGAATAGTCAATCATGAAGCTAAAATTGCTGAAGTAGGTTTCATGATTAAGGCTAGTGCTCAGGGTAAGGGGCTAGGTAGTAAAGCGCTTAAACTTATGAAGCAGTATGCATTCGATACATTAATGCTAAATAAGCTCGTTGCTTTTTGTTCTGTACATAATGTTGGCTCATATAGCTTGCTAGAGAAAGAAGACTTTTCCCGTGAGAGCTGTTTAAAACAAAACACCTTAATGAATAATCAATACAGAGATGATTATGCGTATGGTTTATGTAATCCGGCTTTATAAGCAAATTAATCAGGACAAATAACAGTTGGTTTTTGCTCCTGCGTCGCTTATTTTAACCAACTATTATTTGCCCATTATTTGGGCGTTGAGGCTGTAGAATAACTAATTCAGCCAAAACTACTAAAATTTTGTGCTCCTATATCGAACTGTAGACGATTAACTCGATATAGGTAATGCATTTACCACCCCGATTTTAGGGGGTAACTCATAATAAACGAGTTATTCTACAAGCTCGTTATGTTTTTAAAAGGATTTTGTCTTGCCACGTAGTATATTATTTATCATTTTATATTTTTCAATTAGTGCATGTGTCTTTGTACCAACAACCTCTGAAACACAAAATTATTATAATAAATGTGAGATGCTTACTAAAAAGCTAACTTTGAAGCCTAAAGTAAGAAAAGAGTATTCATTATGCAGTGGTAAAGAGTTTCTTGATGACCCTATAGTATGTATGGTGTTTAATGGTGTTATAGCTACTGCAACTATAGTTGTGTCTGGTAGCATTGTAGTTATAGGTAATACTGTACATTGGTTGGAATACAAGTCTGGGTGTAAACCAAAACATAAGAAAATCAACAAGGACACGTAACGCTTGCTCGGTTCCGCTACGCTGCACATTTTAGCAAGCATTACTTAGCCCGTTATTTGGGCGTTGAGGCTGTAGAATAACTAATTCCGCCAAAACTACTAAAATTTTTTGCTCCTGTATCGAACTGTAGATGATTAACTCGATATAGGTAATGCATTTACCACCCCAATTTTAGGGGGTAATTCATAATAAACGAGTTATTCTACAAGCTCGTTATGTGTTTAAAAGGAGTTAGACGTGATTTCACAAATACTATTCATAATAGGTGCTTCAATATTCGGCTTACTTGGCTTTGTACATCTTGTTTATACTTTCTTTACTGACAAGTTTAATCCGTATAACTCTGATGTAATCGAAGCAATGAAAAGTACTTCTCCTATCCTCACTAAAGAAACAACTGTTTGGCGTGCTTGGATAGGTTTCAATGCTAGTCATAGTCTAGGCGCAATACTTTTTGCAGCCATTTACATTCCTTTAGCTTTCTCACACATTCAATTTATTGCTAATAATAGCTGGTTTGCAGTGTTGCCTTCTATTGTTGGTATTTCATATTTACTTTTAGCAAAAAATTACTGGTTTAAAATTCCATTTTTAGGCATTCTACTCTCAACATTATGTTTCGTAGTTGCTTTTGTGCTAATCAACACATAACAAGCTGTTATATTTACAAGGAAGTTTATGAGTAATCTCGAAGATTAAAATCAAGGGGTCAGAACACTTGATTACTGAACTCTGTTTTGTGGAAATTTGTCAGCAACAGCCATCCTGAATACATCTTAAATATGTTAAAGCATTCTGTTAGAATAATAGGCTATTGATTAAAGAATACCGAGGTAACATGTCAGAATTCCAAGCATTTTCACTTTTAGAGTCAATTATTGACCGCATTAGTCTTAAAGGCTATAAACAGCCGACACCGATCCAAAAAGAATGCATCCCCGCGCTTATTAATGGCAAGGATCTTCTTGGTATAGCGCAAACGGGAACAGGAAAAACGGCGGCCTTTTCATTGCCTATTATTAATAATTTTGCACGAAATAAAATAGAGATCAAAGCGAAGAGTACACGTTCGCTCATACTAACGCCCACGAGAGAGCTTGCCTCGCAAATAATGCAAAGCATTGATGACTACGCGGATGGTTTAGAGCTTAAAACTAAGGTTGTTTATGGTGGTGTCGGAAGACAAGCTCAAGTTGACTCTATCGCACTTGGACTCGATATTTTAGTGGCCACCCCTGGAAGGTTATTGGATTTAATTGAAACGGGCGATATAAATTTTAAGGCGTTAGAGGTATTTGTATTAGATGAAGCCGATACAATGCTTGATATGGGCTTCTTTAATGATGTGCAAAACATCATATCTAAACTGCCAAAGAACCGACAAACACTATTGTTTTCAGCTACTATGCCTGCTGAAATAGAGATACTTGCAGAAGCAATATTAACGGAGCCAACAAAAGTTCAAATTACGGCTGAAACGGTTACTATCGACTTGGTTAATCAAAGTGTATACCATCTTGAAAAATCGGATAAAGTACCTTTGCTCTTTAATATCCTGCAAAAACCTGACTATGAAAAAGTTCTCATCTTTTGTAAAACAAAGTATGGCACTGACATCATTGTTAAAGCACTAGAAAAAGCATCAATAACTGCCGCTAGCCTGCACAGTGGTAAAACACAAGCCGTAAGAGAGGAAGCGTTACAAAACTTTAAAGATTCTAATTTAAGAGTATTAGTTGCCACTGATGTTGCTGCTCGTGGCATTGATGTTGATAATATTAGTTTAGTCATTAATTATAACCTTCCTGAAGATCCAAGAAACTACATACACCGTATAGGACGAACTGCTCGTGCCGGGAAAAGTGGCATGGCCATTTCATTTGTGGTAGAAAATGATATAAGGCAATTAAATAATATTGAAAATAGCATAGGGCAAATCATTGCTGTTGTTACAGAACAGCCTTTTCATAAAGAGTTTTCAAAAACGCCTACACAAGTCAAGAAAAAGGTTAAAAAAACAAATAGACCAAGAGCAAGAACAAAAACAAAAAACAGATAAAGACAGGCATAAATTAGCCAACTAAAGGTTTTCAGCTAGACGACAAATATCACCTCATCTCACGATGCGTTAGACCTGCCTTTCTTTATGGTGAAGATAAGCTCACAGTTATGAGCATTGGCGTGGTGGGGGTGCAGATAAATCACATCCGTTAAGTGATGTTGTTGCGATTAATGTCTGTGGGTATGTTTTGTCTATTTGAGCGGGAGTAACCACAGCCATTTGGTGCTATTTATTGATGAGTAACGTACGAAGACCTTGAAGGAAAGCAGTTTGAAATTGTTGAGCTGAGTGATCAATTTGGAAGCGTATTGGCAGCATATAAGTTGCTGAATACAGATTCAGCAGTGTTGTCATGTACATTGTAAAAGTCGCTATTCAAATGCCATTCTGTTACTGATTCCGTTTTACTACCTTGGCGTGCATTGCGGTTTGACTAAAGTGATTCTAGCGCTATTTTGACTCACAAAAATATAGGCCATCTAAAAACTCGATGACCATTCCGTGCTTAATTACCTAAAGCATTGGTTGTGGTTTTCTTGGCTGCCTTTGCGGCTTTTTTCTCTTTTGCTGTTAAAAGTGGTTTCTTTTTGGTATTTTTTTTACTGTCTTGTCCTTTACTCATGATACTTTCCTCTTGAGGTATTGTCTTAAAACTAAAGTCAGTTTGAGCCAACCTAATGACTATGGCAACGCAGTGACTTCCATTCAAACTTCCATGGCGATGCGTAATAACACTAGTATGGTCTTATGGACGATCAATTGATAGCAATCGTTTAAATTAGCGGTTCTCTAGGTGTATTAATGTCCATTGCTAACCCTTCTTTTGACGATAAAACTGCCTAGGTGAATCTTACGATTGCTATCACCTAGGGGATAACAGGGATAGGTGAGAGTTCACCGTTGGCTTCCATACGGACTAAATTAGCTCGCTGCTCGGCAAGTTGCTGCAAAATGCCGTTATTCAAGGCTTTAAATTCTGGGTTGTTGAACAGCGGAGCCAACACAGGGTTTTTAGTGAGATCGACACAGCCACCAAGTTCGCGCCATTGATATAACGCGCTCATAGCCTTAGTTTCCGCTCCCATTGACAGGTACAGCCAGGCATCTAAATATTCAATACCGTCCCAACGATAACGGCTTTTAAATGGTAATATTTTTAGTATACGCTGGGTGAGTGGCATAGCTTTTTCTTTTTCGCCACTGGCGTGCAAAGTGGCTGCGTAGGCAATTGCTACTTTGAATATCCATCCATTATTGTGGTATCACTAGCCTTTAGCTAGTGACTGTAATAGCTTATATTAAGTGCTATCAGGGGCGGTTCATTACCAAACACCAGCAGACTGACAGCGACTTTTAACAATCTCATTCTCGCTTTGCTGCAAGCTAGTAATCTTCTTCGCTCTCGAGCACTCCCAAGCATCTACGGGGTACATCTTATCCCAAGCACTCATAAGCTGGCGCTGTGATTTACTCATGCTATAGCGCTGGTAAGCCCCAACCATGTAGAGGTATGTTCGAGCTATTTGACCTCTAGCAATTTCAGGTGGCTCTGCTTTACGATTATCAATTTTCATGGCACAACTACCAAAGTCACTTTTCACGGCAGGTAACATAGTGAAGTTGTAATTACTTCTTAGGGCGTTCACAGCGCCAATGGCAGGGAATAGGTTAAACATGTCAGCTTGCATGTAACGATATTCTGTATTTACTTTCTCAGCGCACCTACGGCCTTTAAATACTTTTCCTTTACTACTTACACACTGCTTATGGCCATCACGCCATTCAATAAAGGTACGACCGAAATTCTCTGCCGGTACAACATGTTCCCACTCTATCTTTTTAGCGCGTTTGACATATTTAGTCGTAGTGAAGCCTTTTGGTGGCGTTACCTTTTTCTTAGCGTCAAACGTCGCTCCGCAATAAAGTGTTTTACGGTGATTGTTGTAAACCTGCTTTTCTAAGAGTTTTTTAGCTTTACTAAACGATTGAACTTCTTGGTTGGCCGCTAAGGTTGTCGTGGTGATGAAGTTTGTTATTAACAAGATTGTTATTGTTGCTTTCATTTTTATTATTTAAGTTTAATTCTACGTTCATGCTGGTGTTCATGCATTACAGCGTCATGCCGTAGGTTATCCCGAGAAGTTAGTAATAGACATCGTAAAGTCATCGAATGGTTTGCTTAGTATGACGGCAATGATGGCGGCGATATTAACGGGTAATCATGAAGAATGTTTGCCCGTACTCTTAGCTTAATAGTTAGGGAGCTAATATTGTATTGAGGTTGACTGCTACCTATGAGTTACCCAGACACAAAAAAGCCACTTGAACAGTTTAATCAACTTTTTAAGTGGCTTTTTTATTGTACTAAATGTGGTCGGAGTAGCAAGATTCGAACTTGCGACCTCACGTCCCCCAGACGCACGCGCTACCAAGCTGCGCTATACCCCGACAAGGTAAACTCTTGGGCTTCACGAGTTTACCGCCTGTATCATAATGATTTATCAACGTATTGCAATGACAATTCGCGTAATACTTGCTTCATAGTGCCTAAGTGGCTAACTTATGCGCAATTCCACTCACCTTTGCCTAAATAAAGGGCGCTTACTGTTTTTCCTGCTGAGTAAACTGCTTAATAAAGTGCACACCATCAATCATTAAGGGGAAATCCTCATTGACGGTAATTGGCGATGAAAATTTACGTGAGTAACTTTGAAAGTTGCCATTTTGATCGACAAACACTGATTTATCTTTATTAAAGATAATAATGCCTTTATCGGTCGTATTAGCAATAACTCGGTCTTTATTTAATCTCGGTAAATCAGTACCATTACTGTGCTTGCTCACCTTACAGCCTAACCACTGACTCATTAGCGTTGGTTGTAAGTCCATGTTACTGGTATTAAAGCTTACATCCTTATGGCTTACTGCTGTGCCCTGAGGATATATAAATAACGCCGGTTTAGTGTTTAAACGTGTTTCATTACTTTGATTGCCGATAGAGCTGATCCAAATGATATCTTTAGCGGATTTTTGCTTTTGTGCTAACAGTAGTGCATCAACAAATAATTCAAATTGATATTGGTTATTGTTTTGTTCGGCTTTATTGGCCTTAATGCCATGGCTATTTTTAAAGTAAATAATATGCAACCCCGGGGTTTTATTATTTAACTTCTCTGCAAACAATAAACTTGAGACATTGCTCAGTTCAGTTTTTTTACTGAATAGCGCTTCAAACCAGCGAGGTTCAGTGATGTCGATATTTTCATCTGCACCATGACCTGTCACTGAGTTAACGGTAAACTCAGCAGAGATAACCGTTAAGCTCGTTGCCAGGGCTTGTTGGTCGATACGTTGAAACAGTAGCGGTTTAATACCTTGCTTTAAAATATCTTGTTGATAAATGCTCGGTAGAGCATAAAGCAGGTTAAACCACGCATCATCACTTATACCGGTATCAATATTATTGGTTAAAAGTAAGCTGCTAACACTTGCTCGGCGGCTAAATTGATTCAGCTGACTGATTGATACTTGTTGCTCGGTAAGAATTAAAAATACCGAGTTAGTCGGAGTTTTATTTGCTGTTTCACTAGGACAAAGCTCTGCCGTAATAGTTGGGTAATTGGGAATAGCCTGACTAAACGATAGCGGGCTATTTTTACGCTCGATATAATCTTCTATGTTAAATAAGCCATATTTGGTTAACAGCGTTTTTGCCGTGGCTGGATAAGACAAAGGTAAAACAGTGTCTTGGCGTAAAATATCATAATTAAGATTGGCATCGGCCCAAATATGGCTTACATGACTAAAGAAAAATGATAAAACCAAGGCGAAAATAACAAAACGGGCAAAGATTGTTTTTTGCAATTTCTTTAAGTGCTTCCAAGCATAGTTACTTACGGTAAATTCAAACGCTAAAATAACGATAGCCAAGGCACCACTGAGGCTATAAAACAGGCTATTTTCCTTGGCGATGTCTTGTAACAAGCTAATAATTTGCGTACTTGAAGAGGCATTTAAATGATAACCCAAGCGACTATAGATAAAGGCATCTAATACCAGTAGTAATAAACCCAGGGTAAAAATAATGGAGCCAATGGTTCTGATGAACTTGGTATTAGGAAAAACTAGTGTTAAAGGAAACAACACCAAGACAAAACTCATAAAAGTCAAAAAGGCAATATGACTGACCCAGGTCGTTATTAAGTAGACTTGGCCAAAGAGGGTTGTTGGTGCAGGATCACTAAATAAATAGTAAGAGGAGAGGGCAATTGCTGCTAAAATATTGAAAAAGGTGAACCAATGGCTCCAACTGATCAAATGTAATAGTTTTTTGCTGTAGCTTTTTGTATCAAAAGAAACCATTGATAATAATTCTTCTTGCAGGTGAAATTAATGTCGCGTCTTTAAACTGATTTTTTTAATGCGCTGGTAAAGTTGTCTACCACGGCAGTACGTTTGCTTTCGGGTACTTGGCTAACAACGTGTGTCACGGCATTGCCTAAACACATTAAGGCTAAATCAGGGGTTGTTTCTTCTTTTATAAGTACATCAAGTAAATCTTGGATAATTTTTTCTACACGTTCGTTCGAATATTTAGATACAATAGGCATAATAAGTGTTTTCGTTAATGATAAATTTAATTTCTCTAGTTTATCAAATGCCTGCACAATTTAATATATAGCAGATATAAAACACCAACATTAACTTACATTAGTAACTGAACCTAAAATCCTATGAGCTTAATAATTACAAACATAGCACTACATTACCTGTCTAAAAAAGAAGACACCGGTGAAGTTGTCTTACGCCTTGGTCCGGAAAATATTGATTTTACCCAAGAAAGTGCCAAAACAACTAACTTTGTTGATGGTTTACACACCATTTATAATGCCAAAGGTAATAAAGCGTATGGCAGCTTTTCCGACATGCCCAGTGAAGGGGATGCCGCGCGCTTTGTTGATTTGATGGCAAGCTATTTAACAGAACAGCAAAGTTTCTATGACTTTAGTACCCAAGCGGCCAATGTATTAAAAAATGAAATTGAAAAATATGACATAGACGAGACTGGCTATTTTGTTATCTGTCATTATGAATACATGGGTGGACGTTACTTAATAATAGCGGTTATACCGGTGTCAGAGCATTACAGCGTTGATGGTGAGTTGAATATTTCAGCCGCGCAGCATCTAGATATCAATAAAATACAACTAGCAGCGCGTATTGATTTATTCGATTATAAAGACAATGCCCAGGGCAATCGCTATATTTCTTTTATTAAGGGTAGAGCGGGCCGTAAGGTATCAGACTTCTTTTTAGACTTTTTAGGTTGTGAAGAAGGCTTAAACGCCAAAGAACAAACGCAAACACTGGTACAAGCGGTTGAAGATTATGTTGCCGTTAATCAACTAGACCCAAGTGAAAAGCAAAAAACACGTAAAGATTTACTGAGCTACTGTAAAGAGCAAAAAGCGAGTTCTCAAGATGTGTCACTGCAAGAGATTGGTAAAGTAATTGAAAGTGCCGGTGCAGAACAAGACTTTTATCAGTTCTGCCAAACACAATCGTATGCTATGGAAGAATCGTTTCCACACGAGCAAGCAGTGGTTAATAAAATCACTAAATATTCAGGCTATGGTAATGGTATAAGCTTGAGTTTTGAACGTAGTCACTTTGGCGAAGACGTGATTTATAATCCACATAATGATTCAATAACCATATATAAAGTGCCACCGAATTTAAAAGAACAATTAATGGCACTTCTGGATAGTGAAAAAGTCGAGGCTGAAAAAGTCCCAGAAGAGTAACGATACCGCCGAAATATCGGTAACGCATAACCACAAAGGTACCGCGTTACCATTTATAAAAGGTGTTTTTACCAAAGTAAATATTAAAAATCAGCCAGTTACAACTACATGTAATAAATTGACTGTAATCATCAAAAAATTGGAAATGAACATGACAAATGAACGCAATAGCGCAACTAATCACTCAAATAACACCTTAACCATCTCTCGCCCTGATGATTGGCACGTACATTTACGTGACGGTGAAGTCTTAAAAAATACCGTTGCCGACATTAGTCGTTATATTGGCCGCGCCATAGTCATGCCAAATTTAGTACCACCAATAACCACTGCAGCGTTAGCAAAAAGTTATCACAAACGCATTTTGGCCGAGGTGAAAAATAGCCACTTTAAACCACTAATGACTTTATATTTAACCGATAAAACCACGGCTCAAGATATTATTGATGCGAAAGAATCTGGTGTGGTGTATGCGGCAAAATTATATCCTGCTGGCGCAACAACCAATTCTTCATCGGGTGTAACGGATGTTGCCAATTTAACGGACGTTTTTGCCGCCATGCAAGCAGTTGATATGCCACTATTAGTACACGGTGAAGTAACAACCGCTGATATCGATATTTTCGATAGAGAGCAAGTATTCATTGATACCATTTTACAGCCCTTGGTAGCTAACTATCCTAACCTTAAAATAGTGTTAGAACATATCACCACTAAAAATGCGGTAGATTTTGTTAGTGCAGCTGGTGATAATGTTGCCGCTACTATTACTGCGCATCATTTACTCTATAACCGTAACGACATGTTAGTGGGTGGTATCAAACCACATTATTACTGTTTACCTATTTTAAAACGCAATACTCATCAACAAGCGTTAAGGGCTGCCGCAACAAGTGGCAGTACAAAGTTCTTCTTAGGCACTGATTCTGCACCACATGCACAACATGCTAAAGAGTCAGCATGTGGTTGTGCTGGTGTGTATTCCTCTTTTGCTGCCATTGAGTTGTATGCGGAAGTGTTTGAACAAGAAAATGCTTTAGATAAATTAGAAGCCTTTGCCAGCATTAACGGCGCCAATTTTTACCAATTACCAGTAAATACCGACACCATCACCCTAGTTAAAAAGGCCTGGCAAGTACCAGCAACCATGACTTTTGGCGGCGATGTTGTGGTACCAGTGCGTGCCAATGAAGAAATTTTGTGGACAGTAGCAGACTAACTTAAGCTAAACGCAGCTTTATCTAACGAAGTTTAAAGTAGATAACGCTGGCTGAACGAGTTAAGCCCGAATAAAAAGTAGAGAGCCCTAAGTAAATTAAGGAAAAAAATGCAATTATTTGTAGATAATCTTACCGTTATTGATTTTTCATACCTGTGTAAACAGCGCGGTATTGTCGGTGAGAGCTGGATTGTTGACGTCTTACTCGATGGCTCGTTAAACGAGCAAAGTATGGTATTGGATTTTGCTATTGTGAAAAAGCAAATCAAGGCCATTATTGATGATGCCGTTGACCATAAACTGTTATTACCTGCGCAAGAGCAAGCAATAACCTTGGCAGACTCACCACATAACCAAGGTCATCAAACCATTGACTTTAATAGCGATGTAGCAGATTACTATTTACAATCTCCTGCCTGTGCTTTTGCGACTATAGACTGTTTAAGCATTACAGTAGCCGCGGTAACGACACATTTAACGGCTATTATTTTGGCGCATTTGCCCGATAATGTGCAAGGTTTGTCCTTAGTATTGCGCCCGGAAGTTATTTCGAGCGATTATTATCATTACACTCATGGTTTGAAGTTACACGATGGCAATTGTCAGCGTATTGCCCATGGTCACCGCTCAAAAATTAAAGTGTATGTTGATGATAAAAGAGACGCTAAGTTAGAAGCCGCTTGGTGTCAGCGTTGGCAAGACATCTATATTGCCAGTGAAGCCGATAGAATTTCACGCGATGATATCGAGTTATCTGCTCACGCAATGAACAATTTAACCCCCGATCATCAATATTTTAGTTACCATGCACCACAAGGTCGATTTGATATCGCCGTTGATAGCAAGGTACTTGATGTGGTTGATTGTGATTCTACGGTAGAGTTATTAGCCGATTTTATTTTAAGACAAATAAAAGCTGAACATGCGGAACTCGCTAATAATGAGGTGAAAGTTGTTGCTTACGAAGGTGTCGCTAAAGGGGCAATTGTTCATGGTTAGCGCTTTAACTCATGGCTTAGCTAAAATATTACCTAATACCTTAAGCAAAAGCTTAGTTGCTTTTGCACTTGCCGCTAGCTTTTCTGTTAGCGCGGTTAATATTACCAGCCCAAAAATAGTGTTAAGCGGTGAAATCAAGCAAGGCGGTTTAATTGTCGGTAAAACACGGCCGGACAATACCGTCAGCTTAAATGGCAAGGTAATCACAGTTTCTAGTCAGGGGGATTACACCTTTGGTTTTTCCCGTGATGACAAGAAAAGTTATCAATTAGTCATTACCTCAATTAATGGTGATCGGGCAACAAAAACCCTAACACCTTCAATACGTAGTTATAATATTCAGCGTATTGAAGGCATTAAGAAAAGCATCATGCAGCCAAATCCTAAGTCGGTTGCCCGAGCGCAACAAGATAGCAAACAGGTAAAAACTGCCCGAAAAGTTGCCAGTAGCCTTAATTATTTTGCTCAAGGCTTTATTGCGCCAATAAAAGGCCGCATTACCGGTGTTTATGGTAGCCAACGTGTTTATAACGGCGTGCCTAAAAACCCACATTTTGGTTTAGATTACGCCGGTAAAACCGGCGATCCGGTCAAAGCTCCAGCTTCGGGTACGGTATTACTTTGGGTTCCTGATATGTTTTACTCTGGTGGCACCATGATTATTGATCATGGTCAAGGCGTCAGCTCTACCTTTTTACATTTAAGTCATTCTTATGTAAAACAAGGTGATAAAGTTAAACAAGGGCAGGTAGTCGCCGCAGTAGGTAAAAGCGGCAGAGCAACCGGCCCTCATTTAGACTGGCGCATTAACTGGTTCGGTGTAAAAATTGACCCCGCGCTAGTATTGAAATTACAACCTCTTCATTAATTTTCCCTTAAGGTCACACTATGGCAGAACACGGCTATTCGCTGCTCCGCATTATTATTATCGATAGTTTTTGGCAGGGTCAAGTCAACGAACTTGATTTGACGGGTCACACGCAACTTGAAGGCACCAACGGCGCAGGCAAAACGTCATTAATGCGACTGTTGCCACTTTTTTATGGCATGCGACCCAGTGATATTGTTAGCAAGGTTGATCAGGCGAAAAACTTTGCCGATTTTTACTTACCTCGTGAATCCAGTATTTTAGTGTACGAATACTGCCGACCCTATGGACAAATATGCCAGGTGTTAGCGACCAGTGATGGTAGAGGTGTGCAATTTAAATTTATTGATGCCCCTTACGACGCACAACACTTTATCGCCAATAACCAAGGCAGCAAAGCCAAGCCTTTTACCATCAGTGAAATAGAAAAAAACTACCGTAGTATCAATGCAGAAAGTTCAAAATTCCTCGGCATAGATAAATACCGGCAAGTGATTCAAAATTTGCGCAGCGGTCGTCAACACAAAGAAATAAGACTGCTGCAAAATCGCTTTTCTTTTAGTGAACAACCCTGCCCACATATTGATAAAGTGATTAACGGCACCATAGAAAAAAATCTAGATTTTGAAGCGGTCAAACGTATGTTAGTGGCTATTGCCAGTGATCATCTTGCCCGTGATACCAACGAAGAAAAAGAGCAGCTAAGTTTAAATAAAGCCGATATTACTGGCTGGTTGGCTGATATTCAGGCCAGTCGCGCCATTAAAAAAGTTGCCGATAAAATCTCTGTTTGGCAAAACGACTTTAGTGCCTTTGCCAGTTTATTAAATAAGTTACAACATCTACATGCTGAAGTGATCGCGCATCAACAGCGCCTTGAAATAAAGCAGCAAGATAGAGACGAGCTTAAAAAAACCAGTATCGTAACACGCAATACACTCGATACCGAGTTAGCCAATGCCACAGAGCACTATCAAAAAGCCTTATTTGATTTAAACGCTAAGATTGATGCCGATTTAAGTAAAATAGACTTACTTGATGCAGACAAACTTAACTATGAAGATGATGATGCCAGTAGTTATCAAATTAAGGCCGAGCAAGCGCCACACATTCAGCAAGAATTAAATGAAGTGATTGCCGTTATTGATGCCTTTGAAGGTAATATCACTAAAATAGGGCAAAAATTTGATAAACTGATTCAAAAAATTGAAGTTGAAAAACTTAAAGCAGTCAGTAGTAATAATGAAAAATCGGCGCTTATTACTGCCACGACCAATGAGCAGTTAACCCATATAAATGATGTTTTTCATCAACAAGAGTACGCTCTTAATGCTCAACTACATAAAGAAGAGCTTAAGCTGCAAAAAGATCGGCAACAAATCCAATATCAATTAGACCATGCTAACCAACAGTTAACCCAGCCAATAATACCGCAGCAATTAACTCGCGATATTGACGATAACATGCAAGCGTTAACTCTCGCTCAGCAAAGTTATAATCAACTACTGCAGCAAGAGTCAGAGTTGCAAAAGCAGCAATATCAATTAGAGAAACAACAAGACCAACAATTAGCGCAACGTAGTGACGCTAATCGCTATCTGGAACAGTTACGTCAAGATTATCAGCAAGTAGAATTACAACTGCTGCCACAAGCAGGCTCTTTACATCATTACCTTATTAACGAGCCACAAGCGGGTAATTGGCAAAATGATATTGGCCGCTTACTTACTAGCGAGCAATTATCACGGTCTGATTTAAATCCACAGTGGCTAGCAAGCGATAGTGCCACAGCCAGTCTTTATGGCTTATCCATAGATTTACAACAACTGCCTTGTGACGATTCATTATTTTTAGATGAAGCGCAACTGCGTGAAAAACGTCAAGTTATCGAAACTAAGTTACAAAACCAAACTGATAAAATTAGCCAGCTTGATGAGCATTTAAAAGGCTTAGTCAAAGCGCTTAATCAGCTTAAAGTCAATGTGACGGAGCAGACACAGAACTTAAACCAACAAAAATTAACCTTAGGACAATTGCAAACGCAGCAAGAAAGCCTAGTGATTAAAAAACAGTTGGCCATTAAGGCACACCGTCAAAGCATCGAGACACAATTACAAAGTTTCAATCAGCAAATAAAAATGCTGGATAAAAAGCAACACAGCTTTGAAGAAGATAAAACCGAGCAATTGCATGATTTAACCAATGATAAATTAGAAAAATGCATGGTAGTTGAAAGTGATAGAGATAATCAGTTAACACTATTAGCCGAGCAACTTATCACCTTAAAAACTAATGCCAAGCAGCGCTCTACCGAGCTTAAAAAACAACAAGCCAGTGATATTAAACACCTTGACCCCGAAGGGGAAGTAGACAAACGCATTGCTAAGCGCGTGACGCTAGAGCAAGACTTACAGCAATGTTCGCTGTTCGCCCAAAAGGCGCGTGACTATCAAAGTTTTCTTAATGAACGTTATTGTCACCGTGATGCTTTGGTTGAAGAAAACCAGAACAGAAAAATCACCAAGCGTAATCTAGAGTCAAATCATGAAGATATTAGCATTGAACTGACAACTAAAATTAGTGAATTAAGACAGCTAATTAAGAAAACCAATCTAGAAAAACAGGCCACCGATGATTTATTAATACAACTGAATGATAATAAGCGTTTGTGTGAAATGTCTGCCATTGACAGTAAACTTGCTGAGCAAGAGCCGGCCAACCAAGCCGATTTAACCGTTAGCTTTTGTCATGACTTTTACCAACAATTTAAAACCATTGAGAAACGCTTGGCTAGTCAGCTGAATACCTTTAGTGAGCGTTTTAGAAAAGATCACTCTGGCAGTGAGCTTTATGAAAACTGGCAAAATCTATTAGTTGAAAACGATAACTACTCTGGCGCTCAAGCACTGTTTAAATATCGTGAGCCCATTAGCGCGTTATTAAATAGTGCCGAGCAAAAGCAGCAAAGTACTTATCAACTGGTTACCGTTAACGCCACCATGATCAACGAATTTTATCAGCACATCGAAAATTTTGGTCGGAATATAAAGCGCATAGGTAAACTTTTATCCGCTAAGGTTACCGCTTTGGCACACTTTGAAGCCTTAGCCGACATCAATGTGACTACGGTAATGAAGCAAGAAGAGCTAGAGTACTGGGGACCTTTGAAAAGTTTTGCCGAAGTGTTTGAACTACATAAAGATCAATTACGTGATGGTATTGGTGAGGTACCCGATGATTTGGTTTTCGCTATGCAAAAATTGGCTAATTATTTGCCCAGTGAAGGCTTTGTCTTAGTACACAATAATTTGTTTGATTTAGAATTTACCATTGTAGAAAAAGGCCAAATAAAATACGCCCGTAATGCCAAGCAGCTGAAAAAAGTCAGTTCAACCGGTTTATCTTATTTAGCCATGTTGTCATTATTTGCCGGTCTTTTAGGCATGTTACGTGGTGATAGTAAACATGCCAGCCAAATAATTTTACCGGTTGATGAACTAGGTGAACTGGCTGCAGAAAATATCGATCTGTTATTACAAATGTTTAACGACAATAATATCAGTATGTTATCAGCATCACCCTCAACTGACCGTCATATTTTATCCTTGTATAACCGCCATTATAAATTAAAAGATAATAAGATTTATCATGCCGAAATCCCGCAATCTCGATTGGATGAATTACTGGCACAACGTAATAAAGTACCGGATATTACTGATGAAAGTACCAAGGTAATAGCTGAGGATAATACAGCAATAACAGCTGACGAAAGTACTGAAGTCACAGCAGAGGCCAGTACAGAGAAAAAGAAAGCCGAGGTGGTAAATAATGTTTAAAGAAAGTATTCAAAAGCTGCTTTGTGGCACTGTTATTTGTCAAACGGCTTATGAAGCCGAATATTTGTATTTAAAAGCAGAAAGTCATAGCGATAAAGTGAATGATTTTTTAGCTAATTTAGATAGAAAATTGACCTACCTTGAAAGCGCCGATGCCTATTACTGTACCTTTAATCAGGTTGATGACAGTAACCATGCTGAGCTCAGTGTTTTATTTAGTGATATGCGTAGCACTTTTAGACCACTGGTAGAGTTTTTAGATTTACTGTTAACGGCAACGCAAGCAGATTTACCTATACGTGCTAAATCGGTGTTGAATATCAATGAATTATTCGAGCCCTTTGAACATGATCAAACCTTGAGTGAGCAATTACGGCGCTTAACCACCATCAAGCCTTTCAAAACAAATAAAACTGAAACGCGTGAGCAACTGGTGATGGTATTTCAAAAGCTGGAAGAAATGCATTATTTTGTCCGTAAAAATGCTGGCAGCAGTAGATATTATGCCACGGCGCGTTTTGACCTAATTTACTTACTGATAGAGTTTTTGAATGATGCCGAGCTAGTAACGTTACCCGAGCAAGAAAAAAGCCAACAAGATGAGTTGCTTTTCTAATGGCTGGTTTTGATTCTTCGCAAGTCGCAACGTTACTAAGACAAATTGGTGCCTACAATGACTTACTCGCCAATGCCTATGTTTATGGCTCGATAGCGAGTGATGAACAAGATGTCAACACCTTGAATTTGTTGCATAAATCTGGCTTGATCAGACCTGATGATTCTCCAGGTGAGTATAGAGTAACTACCGATCTTAAACGCATGTTAAACCGCTTAATGCGTAAGCAAACCAGCTATCGGCAACTTACCGACATGGGTAAAGTGATTGAAGCGATTGAAGAAGTAGTAAAAGATTATCAACTGGCAACCATAGCCAAAGAGCAAGAAGATGCCGAGTATTATTTAGATCAACTCGATGATTTACTTTATGAAACTAAAGACAGTTTAAACAACAATTTAGAGAATATGCACTTTGCTATTGTTAGTCAATTTGGTTTTGTTAGTAGCTTGTCTAACAAGATACGCCAAAATGAACGTTACTTATCCCATGCGCAAAAGCTACTGAATGAGTTGCAGCAAATTGATCCGCAAGATTGTTACGAGTGGCTAGATTGGCTCTGTCCTAATGAGTTTGCCCGTAAAATTTCTAACTTTGTTTACTGGTATAACCAAATATTGCCCAAGCTACGTTTGATTATTGATAACATGCGTATTAGTTTGTTTCGCTTACGTCGAGATGAAAAACAGGCCAGCCAATTACGAAATATGGCGCGTTTTTTACGGAAACATCCTGAATTTGACCTTGATGAGCAGTTATTTGAGCTACCAAATTTACCTGAACAGCTGAAATATTCGCCACCAATGCCACTGCGCAGCTATGTCGATACCAAGCAAACCGACATTGAACAAGCCTTACTTGAGTTGGTACAGTCATTACGTAAACAAGCCGTCGTTAGCCCCATTAAAGTAAGAACAACCAGCGAGGTCAGTTTCGAGCCAATTGAAAAAATTGCCGCCGAAGAAGATTTTTTTGAAGATCAAACAGAACTGTTGTTTGAACGGGTGATCATCAATAACTGTGCGGTTTCCGCTTTAGGTTTTTATCAAGAATTCCAAAATATTTGGCTGGAAAAATCACACGTTATCGCGCCAAAAGAATGGATAGAATTAGTGTTTAGTTGCTACTGCAAATTAACCAACGCACAGCAAAATGCCCTTAATATCAAAATGAAAGGTATTGTAGTTACCGGCACTACCCATAACTATAGTTATAGTGATGTCGTTATCGAACTTAAACCTGAAATCAAAGCTAGTGCCTAACTAAACATAAAGTCATAGGTATAATATATAAAACAGTATTATGAACAAACAACTTTATAATTTCACTCAAGATAAACTGCAAAAAAATAGGCAGGGCGGTCAGATAAAAAATAGCGCCTTAGCAATAAGGTTGCATAAAGATTATCATTTTGGCCAATTTGATTTGAGTAAAAAACACTTAACGTTTAACCTGACTGATATTTTGGCACTAAGCAAAGAAATACAAAGAACGCTTGGTGTTGAGATTAGAAATGATTCATATCCTAATAAAACCAGCAGAGTAACTAATGCGGGTGTTAATCGAAGTGAAAAAGAAAACAGCTATGCGGTTAGCAAAGATTTCATCTTGATTAATAGCTTATCTGATCTGAAAATTAATAAAACAATTTATAAATCATCGCCGTTTACTTCATTAGGTAACTATATAAAGGCAGATGAAATTCAATCGGTTGAACATAGTGTCATTGTTTTAGTTGAGAACCTTGCCGTGATGGCGAATCTCAAGCTGATAAATTTAACAGCACTATGTGATGAAATTGATTTGCCGATTGATTTAACTAAAGCACTTTGGCTTTATCGTGGTGATGTTAAGCCGCAACAAACTACCAATACCAGTTATCAATTTTTTCGACGCTTTAAGGGGAAAATTCCACTAATCTGTTTTAGTGATCTCGATCCTAAAGGCATCGAAATTGCGCTCACTAGCCAGGCTGATTTTTGGTTAACCCTTAAAAATACCCATGAAGTTGCTATGGCATTACTAGGTAGTGAACAAGAATGGTATAAACAAAAATCTGCCATTGATTTTTTACTAAAGCAAGAAAAGACTAATGAAGAAAAACAGCCATGGCAATATAGCTTTGACATACTACAGCATCATAAAAAGACGCTTAAGCAAGAGCACATGCTCAAACATAAACTTGAGTTAGCTTTATTAAAAATAAATGACAAATAACATTCAGTAAAATAAACAAAGCTGAAGCTAGCTAAAATCAGTTAGGCTACGTTAAGTAAAAATAATTTCAGCCATCTGCACGGTTATTAAAATGGCAATGGTCATGACTTAACATTTTCAATAGCTGATAAAAACAGAGTGTCAGACATAAGTTGATTTATAATTTTATATTAAAAGTGCTGGTTGAAAGTATTAGTTGTAAAGTGAGAGATGTAAAACATATTGTTGAAAGTGAAAACAGTAAACAATAATGAAGATATCTAAAACGAACAGTAATAAAATTAGTAACTATATTAACAAACATAACTAAAGTCATAGCTGGAGCAATTCAGTAGTAAGCCTAGAATACCAAGGCTAGAACAAAGCATGTAATAAAGTAAATAGCAGCAGAGCACAGATATAGATACCCACTATGTCCGATACTCTTCAGTATTGGACATAGTGGGTATAGTGGTTTAAACTGGCTTTAACCTATGTTTCCCTCGTTAGAATTAAAATTTTGGTATTCAAATAAATGTCATTAACTAAAACCTCGACCAGCACCTTTTCTAAACCGGTACCTTTATATCCACCATACCTTGATTTGTGTGATTTCGATCTTGAAGATTATCCACAGCTAGATAAAATATTTTCTGCAAATGAGCCTTGGTGGCTTGAGCAATTTAACTGGGGTAAAATATTCCTTACTTATATCGGTAGAAATAAATCTAACCATACCTATGACAGATTTAGAAATGACGTAGAACGTTTTATTTTATGGTCGTTTATTGAAAAGAAAAAACCAATTGACCAATTACGTAAAACTGACTTGCTTGAATATGCTGACTTTTGTTGGCAGCCACCAGTTACTTGGATTGGCACATCAAATCAAGAACGTTTCAAACTATCCAATGGTTATTCAACGGCTAATGAACTTTGGTTTCCATTTAAGATGCAAGCACCTAAAAGTCAAAAATCTCAATATGTCATTGATAAGAAAAAATACCGACCATCACAACAAACACTTTCATCGATGTTTACCGCACTTATCGTTTTTTATAATTACCTAATGGCTGAAGATTTCTGTATTGGTAATCCGGCAGCAATTGCTAAAAAAGATTGCCGCCACTTTATCATTGACTCACAAGTTAAAGAAATTAAACGTTTAACCGCTAGCCAATGGCAATACGTTTTAGATACTGCTGTTGAAATGGCTGATGAAGACCCCATCTTTGAACGTAACTTATTCGTAATTGCATCATTGAAAACCCTCTTTTTAAGGATTTCAGAGTTATCTGAACGGCCCAATTGGTCACCCACCATGGGCCATTTTTGGCAAGATGAAGATGAAAACTGGTGGTTGAAAATATTTGGTAAAAGTCGAAAAATACGTGATATTACCGTGCCCGTAGATTATTTGCATTTTTTAGAACGTTATCGCGGTTACCGTGGTTTATTAGGTTTACCAATAAGAAACGAAAATACGGTTCTTGTGGAAAAAATACGTGGTCAAGGCGGTATGACCTCCAGGCATTTACGACGTTTAGTACAGAGTGTTTTTGATCTCGCCTATGAAAATATGCGCAGAGTAGAAGGTGAAACCAGGGCGATGAAATTAAAAGAAGCTTCTGCCCATTGGTTAAGGCATACCGGTGCCAGTATGGAAATTGAACGTGGCCGCCCTCTTAAAGATATTTCAGAAGATCTTGGTCATGCCAGCATGGCAACCACCGATACTGTCTATGTGCAAAGCGAACATAAGAAACGTGCTGAAAGTGGTAAGCGTAGAAAGGTCGATTAACCGCTCTACCCTATACATTTTAATTGCTCGAATATTACAACTAAAATAGCGCGCTAGGTGATTATTTACCAGTGATGACAGCCGATGTTTATCAGCATGCACGTACGGTGAGTTTGATATTTAAACAAAGCCACCGTAAGGCCTTATAGTAAAGGGATGTAGGGTATACAGTCAATTTTAAGCTATTTTAACTTAACTCAAATGCGTACTAAACAGTTGATAAAATAGACAAATAATATAAATATCGTACAAATTTAGGAAATGGGCATTTATAAACTTGTTTAAAGTGCCCTACTGATCTTCTTAAATATCCTTCTCAGCTATATTTTTAAGTTTTGTAACTTATTAGTCAATTAATGGTGATTTAATAAGCATTAATTCTTGTCTTTGAAAACATTACCTCATAGTTATTACCCGCTTTGTAACCCTTCTTCCTTTACCAGTGAGAATAAAAAACTGACTTGATCAGATCCTCATTTTGGCAATGGTGGCAGCTAAAGTATTAGCCTGTTTTTGCTTAAAAAACTCTATTCAGCCATTTACTCTGCTATTTTTGTACAAAAAACAGTCTTCACTCTCCCCGATTTTATCGTTATATGCTTTAGTCACCATCAAACAACCACGGTAAATGATAGTTAAGTAACACACCATAGACTAAAAAACAAACTAAATGGATGTAGCTATATAAAATGAAGGCGAACTAGCAGTCAATTGGCTGTAATTGTCTTTTTTATCATCTATTTACCGCTATTGCGTATGATAATTATAGTTATCTTATTCAATAAGCTAAAACGATATTAAGTAGACTAAAGTAACGGTATACTGTACACTTATACAGTATACCGTTACTTTAGTCCTATAGGACAATTTATATATTAGAATTTCCCAGTATAATAACCATGACAGAATTACGTAGATGACAGTAGCAAGACGCGCCCAAAAGAAAAAATCACGCACTAAAAATGACATCACTACCATACAGCTATCGCGCACCTTAAAAAAAAGATTACATCTCATTATTAAATCCAACGGCTTTAACAAGTTAGATGAAGGCCTTGATGAAGTATTGAGTTTTTATGAAGATAATCATCTTGCTATACTAGGTATGGATAATGAAACTGACTGAGTTATCATTAGCTGATCTTAATGTTGTGGTACCTTCAAAACACCGAGAAGCCGCCAACAAATATTTTACTGATATATTTAATTTATTGCCGGCTAATACCCAGCGCTCATATAAAAGTGATTTAAAACAATATTATGATTTTTGTTTTGCCAATGATATGCCAGGTTTAACGCCCGATATGGATTTAACAGAAACAAGTATTAAAGCTTATGTTCTGGCAATGTGTGAATCTCAATTAGCGCACAATACTATCCGTCATCGTATGGCGACCCTATCTAAGTTTATGGCCATTGCAAAATTTCCTAACCCGTTAAAGAATTCAGAGTACTTGCGTGATTTTATTAAATTACAAATGAAAGCGCATGATATTTACGCGCGAGCGAATCAAGCACCTGCCTTAAGATTAAGAGATTTAGAAGAAATAAATACTCATGTTATCCCTAAAACTTTATTAGACTTCCGTGATTTAGCTATGATTAATATAATGTTTGATGGGTTATTACGTGCAGATGAAGTCGCGCCAGTACAATTAAAACATATAGATTACAAACAAAATAAACTCTTGGTGCCAACGTCTAAAACTGACCAATCGGGTAAAGGCTCTTTACGTTATATATCCAATACCAGTATTAGCTATGTAACGGCTTATATCGCCGAAGCCAATATCGATAGGAAAAGTAAACGGGAAAAAGTTAAAGATGATCCTACTCGAATTAATACAGGCATATTATTTCGGGGGATATCGCCTAAGGGTACAACTATGTTGCCTTTTGACGAAACGGTTACACGCCTCGCTCACATGCAAAAAATTGCTTATGTAAATATTTATAAGTCACTCAAGCGTATTGCCAAGAAAGCAGGCATTGACCTACCAATTACTTGCCACAGTCCGCGCGTTGGTGCTGCCGTTACTATGGCAGAAAATGGCGTTTCAATGAAAAAAATTCAAGATGCCGGTGATTGGAAAAGTCCTGACATGCCTGCGAGATATACTGAACAAGCTGACATTGGTAATGGTATGTCGGATATAGCAAATATATTTAAACGCTAACCAGTCATAAGTAGATTTGTCTGTAAGCATTGATCTTAATACACTTTTATAACAGAAAATACTCTTCGATATGCTCAATAATCATTCGTTAAAGTGGGATATCCAGTGCGCTACATCATTGTTTACCCGTGGGATGACAGCAGAAGTTTATCAGAATGCACGTAGCGTCAGTTTGATATTCAAACAAACCAAGCTGAGAGTATTGATAACAAAGGGCTGCAGGTAAATATAGTGTCAATTATACCACGTTAAATAAGCTTAAATAAGTGATAAGTAGTTGATTAAATAACCAATATGCTTAAATAATATAGAAAATAAGTAATTAAAATCGTGTTTAACTGCGCTACTACTATTCTTCGATGTTCAGCTGCTTTGGAACTTAAAGTATTATTTTCCACTCTTGAGTGTAATATCCACAAGCAGCACAAACTTTCGCTCCTTCTAAAAGAGCTTTTCTACACCCGCTTGATTCGATTATACGCCATAGTTAGCATCGACAAGTTCGCCAATATTAAACTCTGAAACGGTATTTTGATCTTTTAACCAATTAGAGATGTTTGTTATGTCTGATTCAGTGACTGAACCATAGCGCTCATGGGAAGAAATAAAGCCGGCAAAGGAAGTCAGATCACCACCACCGCCAATACACAAGCTTAGGGTGTCAACATAAACAAAAAAATCATCCATTATTGTTGCTAATTCGGACTCATCCTTACAAGTTAAATTACAATCTAATTCAACCCCCTTTACAGAAAATTCATCCAAATAAAGTTTTTTTCTCAATCTACGAGATTTTCGAGAGTGCATAATTTTCCTTGGCATATAACGCTTACATAAGCTGAAAATGATAGTTAGCTAAAATGTTTGAGCCATGATCTTACATCACTTTCGTAGACACTTTACTGATTTTTAAAATTAGATATTAAGGGCGGTTAGTACCACAAAGCAGTCTAAATTTACGAGTTAAAATCACCTCACCTAATGACAACTTTGATACGAAAGAAGACCTTAGCCTTGGCTTATCTAGCAACATTTGAACCGATACAAATCAGCCCTGCGTTAGATAATAGAATGGTTCTAAATTTCATCAGGAATCTATAAAGTCAAAAATTCTAATCTGATTAGAAAATACCAAAGCGGACATTAGATTAATATGATTTTAGGTATTAAATTTTATGATTCTATCTCGTAAAGGGGCACATAGCGCCATAGGATTTATTGTGCCAGTGTTGGTTTTGGATTCGGTTTTGTATAGACAGTGACGGCGACACGTCTGAAATAATGTACTTTTCTGTGCTAGAAACGCATCAATGCAGGGCTCTCGTAAATGGTGAGTTTTTTATATAAAGCTAAAATATATAACTCTTTATTTCTCGGTTGTATTTTTCGCCGCATAACATCATTACCTAACCTTTCGTGGTTGCATTCACCCTTGTATTAATAGATAATCATACGTAAAAACAGCACCTTACGCATAAGACACAATTTCAATCTCTTATGTGTGCTTTACAAAACTATTCATTACATGGCGGTAGTATGTTAAACACAATTAATCTCGATTTGGATAAAAGCGATTTTTTTGACTCATTTAATGATGATGAATTTTGGCAAAAAGACGCAAAAAAAATTCTTATCGAGATGCTTATAAAGACCTGCAAAAATGCAAAAGAATACAAAAAATCTCGGTCTGATGGTAAAATTAGTGCAGCTCATAATGCCATCTGTATTAGTGGTAGTCGCGGCGCTGGTAAAACAGTATTTTTACGTAATGCTGAAAAAATTTGGAAGGGTTCTATAGCTGCTACGAGTGGTGATATCGGTTGCACAGATTTGTACTTTGCAGAGACAATAGATCCCACACTTCTGAATGGGCATGATAATTTCGCTAATGTCATTATTGCACAACTATATAATGCAGTTGAGAACAGATTATCGTCACCGTCTGTAGATATTACTAAAAAGAATAAATTTTACACATCACTAAAAAAACTAGCTGAAGCATTGGGTAAAAAAAGTGATTTTTCAGATCACACAGGAATAGACCGAATTTTAAAATATCGTTCGGGGATACAAGTCGAAGTGTTTTTTCATGAATATGTAGAACAATGCATCGAGTTGTTAGGTTGCCACGCTATTGTCGTTCCTATTGACGATGTTGATATGGCATTAAACCGTGCTGTCGAAGTGTTAGATGAAGTCCGTCGGTTGTTAAGTTGTCCCTATATTATACCAATCGTCAGCGGCGACCATGAGCTTTATTCACATATGGTTAGTGTACACTTTGAAAAAAATGCTGTTGATGACAGAATATCAGACGTTACTGTAAACTCAGGTCATCAAATTGGGAAATTACTGGCTAAGTCGTATCTGACGAAGATATTCCCGAATCATCTGCGTTTACCTTTGTTACCAATCGAGCGATTGCTTCCACACTTATTAATTAAGGAAGATGGTAAAAGCATTAGTTTTTTTGAGTATGAAAAAATGTTGACTGCTTTTTTCTTTCCCTTATGTAATGGGTCTGAACGTAGCACTGAATACCCAAAGCCTAACAGCGCTCGTGAAGTCACTCAGTTAATTAAAACCCTAACACCATCAAAACTACAAAATCATGAGCAACATGATTTATGGAATACATTTAAATCATGGGCTGAACAAAAGCAACATGGCGCAACTTATACAAATGCTGTGTCTAACAGTCAATTGTCGGATTACAACTCAACCGATAATTTATTTAGATTTGATCAACTTTTAGCGTTCAATCCTATTTTACAAGCACAAGAGAACGTAGCTTGGGCTTCAAAAAAATTCTTATCAGAGCAGGAAGTAGCCATTGCAGATTTGATCGGTACGGGAGTGAAAGATAAGGATAAAGAAAAAGCATTAGAAATTAATGATAATACAAATATTATAAAGAGTATTTTCACTCAAGAGATGAAAACATTACGCAGTATGCCAGCTTTAGAGTTCTACACCAGCGCTATGACTATAACAAAGACGACAGTTCAAGAAGATAAATCGAACTTACTACTGGCAGTCTATACTCACCACGACTATTACGGTAAACAGGGAAATAGAAATTACAGCATATTTTTTAGTCGAGCTTTTGAAATACTATCAACCTCATTGCTTTCACTTTCAAATAATATTAGCGTCACAAACTGGAAAGATCAGTTAAGTGAAATAATTGAAAGAGTGCCTTTTTATTGCGTTCATGCAATAAATCCTACTAAATATTTAGAAGGAGAGGAGGAGGAGGAGGAGCCTGATACCAGCATACTAGGTATTAGTAGTAGTGAAGTCGCATACAACATAAATCCACTGGTTGAGCAAATAAGAGAATGGGAAAAAATACATAAGGGAAAATTAACTGCATTAGATAATTTATCTTTAATACCGTTACTCCATTACGTTTTCAATAAAGTATTTACACAATTACACCTACTTCGTACTGAAATTTCAGCATCAAAAAATTCAACAGCAAAAAAATATGAAACTGAACATTTAACAGACACAGCACGCCGTTTTGAATACATGATTATTAATGCGTTTGCTAGTTCGCTTCAAGAAAAGTATGTTATTCAAGCAAATATAGGAATTGGTACTAGTGTTGAAACGCTCCGTAATCATGATAAATTTATGAACGCTGATCAAACCTTATCGCGAAATATGCAGGGTTACACCGACCAATCCAAGACGGATATTCGTACGAAATTACTTAACATTATTTGGTCACATCCAATCTTCGTCGACTTGAACCAAAGTAAAAAAATAATGAGCGATCCAAAATTTAAGTATGGGCCCAAAAATAAATCATCGACACCAACTAAAATCGCTCCGCAGGAAATATTACCATCCTTAAAAAATTGGAAGAAAATATTAAAGAATGATAACAAAGGAACCAATAAAAAAGACTTGGTTGATTGGATTGATCAAAACGTTGATGAAGCCTCAAAAATATATGAAAATGCACAACAAGAACGAAAAGAACGTGGTGATAAATCGCCCTTGACAGCAGAACAAGAAAAAATGTTCAACGTATTAGAAAATGAATTTAATAAACCTGATTCAGGTAAATCCGCAAGCAGTGGTGATAAGAGCGATGCATTAAAAAATGAATCTGATTCAAAAGAATCTGCAAGTAGCGATGGTGCTAAGCAATAATGTTTATTTCAGATATAAAATGGGTTATTCCAGCGGCAATAATGTCATCTGATAGGTTGCTTAATGCAGATATGGATACGCAAAATGTACAGTTAGATAGTGAGAATTTACATAAATCGCTTTTAGAGCGTGCAATATTTGATTTTCAGTCCTATACCCACACTTTACTTCGTAATGAAGATGTGGAATATGCTGTCAGCGAATGGCTCAATGTACAGGGGAATGTTGATTTAATCGATTGTCTAAATACGCTATTTAATCACTTTCTTAAATGGAAAGGAGATCTATTTGAAGTTAAACATGAACTTTTAGAGGAATGGTTATCATTTTGCTCACTAGCCGATCCGACTTGGGTCATTGCTATTGGGTATCATAATTTTATTCATCAAGGGGTATTATCTGTAACTGAAGTTATCTATATAATTACTAACAATCAATGCCCTGTTGCATTGCCAAAATCAAACACCCATATCGCCGATAACCATATTCATCTCGGAGGACATGGAAATACAGCACTATCGATGTTGAATTTTGCTGTATATTTAGATAAAAGACCAAAAAACAATAAGATAAATTGGCCGCGTCGACCAGAAAACACATTATTTGAAAGCGATAAATTATCGAAGAATCACTTACCATTACTAATGAATAAATTGGCTGATTATCTAGGTGGAAATATTTTTGGAGATTCTCCCTCCGCTAACCAACACCAGCAAACATGGGGTAGCTTAGATTCATATATTGTAAGCGGCTCTTTATTAGCCGATATGAAAAGAACGTCATTTGATACAACTGCTCAAAAGTTACTAGCATCTTCTCATTTACAGCAACAGCAGAGCGCTAGTCGCTGGATTCTATTTTGTGTCGGAATTTTAGAACCTATTAAAGATAATAGACCCGACTACCAGAGAATACTTGATTGCTTTATACGTACGAGTAATGTTTTGCGCAATTATATGATCGTATCAGGAGTCGGGCTGGGACAATTTGTTGAATATTTTGGTTTTGACCATCGTAAACCAAAAAATACAGCACAAGACTCAGGCCTTGAGCATAAAAGCCACGGCATAAAATATGATAATTCATCGCTAACCATGAGAGAGTTTCGAATTTCACCAGGTGATATTATTGTTAATGAGGGGGAATATGGCTTTAAACTAAAGCCGACATCACTTATGAATCTTACTAATATGATTCATGAAAATAATCTTGAAAAAAATAGCCACTTTGTGGTTCATTTCAATCGTACATATCCAAATAAAGACAGTAAGTTTGACAAGCATCTTAATATGTTTAGGAACGCGCTAAAGCAGCAAGTAGAAAAAATTCAACAATTCGCTAGTTCTGTAACTTATAGTGATATTCAATTAAGCCATGCACAAGATTGCATTGATCTACGTAAACTAGTTCGAGGTTACGATGTCGCAGGTAATGAAAATCATCTGCCAATAGAAATTTTTTCGCCAGCATTGCGTGTACTAAGATCAGCAAAGTATACAACTAATGGGATTTTCGGAAAACGACTACCAGAACCATTTTTGACGATCCATGCTGGTGAGGATTTTAGTCATATCGTTAGTGGGCTACGTGCTATTGATGAATCGATTGAATTTTGTAAGTTTACCGAGGGGGATCGTATAGGTCACGGCTTAGCTCTAGGCGTAAATGTTCAACATTGGGCAGAAAGACAGCGAAGAGCTTACCTTACAGTTGGAGAGCATTTAGATAATCTAGTTTGGAGTCATCATCAAGCGTTATCGCTAATTCAATTTAATCACACATTTCAATCAGTAATTTCACTTCTTGAACATAAAATTCGACATTGGAGTTCGTATTTATATGACGGCGAAAATTACACTCCCAACGATCTCTATCAATCATGGATGCTTCGTCGAAACTGTCCAAATCAATTGAATATGGCACTTCGCGATGATGATTCGCAATGGTTAGACTGGATTCCTGATATTGAATTTTTAAAAAAACAGCCCAAAAGTGTCGCTAAAAGATTATGGGATCTATACCTTAACTCTGGTCACTTAGATTCAACGTCTAAAAGAAATGATGTTCTCTCAATTAACTGCTCGATAGACGATAGTGTTATACCTAGTTCAAATGCTAAAAAATTATTCGATAGCCTCTCTAAAGCGGAATTAGATTTATACCAAGCAATTCAAGACCTACTTATGGAGCGTTACAGTAGCAAAGGTATTATTCTTGAGGCCTGCCCTACTTCTAATATTTATATCGGTCGTTTTCAAAAATACCACGAGCATCCTATTTTTCGTTGGAATCCGCCAAACCCAGAATGGTTACAAGATGGTGGAAAATTCAATCGCTTTGGAATACGAAAGGGAGCGATCCCCGTTTGTATTAACACTGACGATTCAGGCTTGATGCCCACCACGATAGATAATGAACACAGAGTTATTAAATTAGCCGCTATAAAACACTATAACGTTGGTACCTGCATGGCTGAAGAATGGATATCTGGTATCAGACAAAAAGGTGTAGATATATTCCAACACAACCATTTAGAATAGTCTAAATGAGATAGTACGTATTCTAAATACACCAATATGGAGACGCATTAGAAAAAGTACTGCGAATTATCCCCCCGTGTCAGAATAGTTGTCACCCCTAAAATTTAAATTTTTTTAGATCGGGGAGTGGTAATCGAACAATAAATGTCTAGTTATTCAACAGAAAGAAAAGAAGCTATTTTAAGTAAATTATTACCACCTAGCAATAAGTCAGTCGCTGAAGTGGCAAGAGAAGAAGGTGTTGCTGAGCAAACCCTGTATAATTGGCGTAATCAAGCAAGAGAGCAAGAGAGCAAGGTCAGCCAGTGCCAGGTAAGAAATCAACACCAGATCAATGGTCACATGAAACGAAGTTCGCGGTTGTTGTTGTTGTTGAAACAGCCTCTTTATCAGAATCAGAATTAGGTCAGTATTGCCGAAGAAAAGGATTGTTTATTGATCAGGTAAAGCAATGGAAGCAACAATGTATTCAAGGCTTTCAGAGTAACGAACAACAAACTAAAACGATAAAGCAGCAAGCGAAAGAAGATAAAGCAGAAATGAAATCACTGAAAAAAGACCTGAGATATAAAGAAAAAGCATTGGCAGAAACCGCGGCTTTATTGGTGCTTCGAAAAAAGCTCAAGGCCTTTTACGGGGAAGAACCAGAGGACGATTAACGCCTCCCGATGAAAGGCTGACGCTCGTTACTCTCATTCAAGAAGCAATGAAAGACGGGTGAAGAATTAATGCGGCCTGTATGGAAACGGAGATCAGCTTGAGAACTTATCGTCGCTGGTCGTGTGGCAAAGAGATCACGGTAGATAAGCGATCCGAAGCTAAGCGGCCAGAGCCGAGTAATAAATTAAGCAAAGAAGAGCGGCAAACTATTTTAGCTACCTGTAATAAGCCAGAATACGCAAATTTACCGCCATCGCAAATCGTTCCTATTTTACTGGATGAGGGTATCTATCACGGCTCTGAATCGAGCTTTTACCGAGTATTAAAACAGGCTGACCAATTGCATCACCGAGGTCGTAGTCATGCACCAAAGAATGTAGGGAAACCGACGAGTTATACAGCATACAAGGCAAATGAGGTATGGTCGTGGGATATCACCTATTTGGCCTCAACCGTCAAAGGCCAGTTTTATTACCTGTATTTGTTCGAGGATATTTATAGCCGAAAAGTTGTTGGTTATGAAGTGTATGAGCAGGAGTGTGGGCGTCAGCAAAGCGCACCTTGTTGTCATTACAAGATTGATGGTTAGTACAGTTTTTTACAGAACTCCAAGTAAAAGCATCTTTGCCATTCTGGCAGACAACTAAAGATAAGAATACGGTAACGTGATTGTTTTACTTTGATCTGAAAGCTTAATTGCTAGCTAAAGCCTTTTTTGAGGTGTACTTGAGTCGTTTATGATTTTTCTATTTTCCATTGGTAATGGCGAGTGACGATAGATTTACCCGTAAGCCTTTCACTTTGAGTATCAGTTCTCCATCATAATAACCCTGTAAGCATTCGCTGGTATGCTCATTACTTCCGCTCTTCAACAAGTGCGAGGACGCGTCTACATCAATTACGTTGAAACGAAATATCCTAGTGATTAAATTCACCATGATTAAGATAATAAAGTACTTGCTTGATAACCTTATTGCTTTTCATCATAAACGGATGTGTCACTGGTAAACATATATGATCTCTCATGCCATCAAGCTTGGTATTTTCTACCGATACCTTGCCGTCATCTGGTTTTGGCAGCATTGTCGAAAGAATCAGATTTATGCTCCGAGTCCCCGCAATGATCCCCAAATCAAAATTCGCTGTGCCTAGTTTGTTTGGTACGCTGCTTGCTTCGGTGCCAAGTTGCACACCAGCTGGACCATTGAACAGTTTAAATCCTGGTACATTTCTCAGTGAATCAACAACCTGACTGCCCTTATTTGGTGGACCAAGCATTACTACACGTCCCAAATTTTTGATTACTTTGGTACTTAAATATTGTCGAACAAGAATGCCACCCATTGAGTGAGTGACAAAATGAATCCTACTTGCTTCTGGGCATTGGCATAAAGCAGTACTAATGGCATGTTCGGCTAACTTATCAACACTGTACTTTCTCGATGGATAGTTACAATTGATGGTGTGATAACCCTTTTCATTCAAAATGGAGGCAAGTTTGCTAAACGATCGGTCACTTCTTGCCAAGCCATGTAGAAGTATCACAGTTTCACTAGACTTCACTTGAGAGGAAAATAAAACTGACACAATAATAATTCCTAAAGTATATTAATCGACCATGTAACTGAGCCAGCTTCTGAGTTATAGAGTGTTGATAACTCTTAAAAACTTATCAATTTAGACAATAACGCTACACGGATGGTGTTATTTGATAATTCAGGAGAACATTTGTTCGCCCTTGATAGCATGCGCTGTTAATGGCTCAAAAGACATAATGTACCCTAAAAGATGTTTTATATTGGATATACCTAAGTACAACCCTTAAAAGGAGTATTACACGATGTTAATAAATAGTAGCAAAGCTTTTTAAATGGATAAACGTGCCCTACTCGTTATCACTGCTCAGGCTTTTAGTCTTAGTTAAATGCTTGTATGGTTAAGGGGCTTCGCTATACAATAGCGGCGTTTTTAACCATATAAGCATTGCTCTTGAAAGCCAACCCAAACTCCAACATGAAACCTAGCTTTAAACACAATTTAAAATTAAGTAATCGATTACAGAAAATTGAAAAAATGGTGACCTCACAGTACGACCATATTTGGGATTGCTGCTGTGATCATGGTTTGCTTGGCAGCGCTTTATTGTCACGACAAGCCGCCGATACTATTCATTTTGTTGATATTGTGCCAGATCTAATGGCTGAAGTAGAAAATAAGCTGCAGCGTTTTTACGCAAATAAACACTCAACTTCATCTTTAAGTTGGCGAACTCATTGTCTTGATGTGGCAAAACTTCCTTTAGCGTCATATCAAGGAGAACACCTAATTATAATTGCCGGTGTTGGCGGTGATTTAATGATCAAGTTTATTGAGGCTATTTATCAAGAACACAAAAACTTAACTATTGATTTTTTACTGTGTCCCGTTCATCACCTATATCCATTACGTAGTAAATTAATCGAATTAGATTTCAGTTTGAAAGACGAGATGTTAGTGGCAGATAACCGACGTTTCTATGAAATACTGCTAGTTTCATCGGCAAGTGCAGCAGATAGTAAAGTAAATAAAAAAGTTAGTCCGGTTGGCGATAAAATTTGGCAGTCACAATTAACGACAGACTTAACTACCGACTTAGCTTTATCCTCGGACGAACACTCAATAAAACACCCACAAGCCGATATAGCTGATAAATACTTGCAGAAAACCCTGAATCATTACCAACGTATACAGCAAGGAAAGACCAACGACGTGCAACATATCATTGACGCTTATCGTGCTGTAACTTTGTAAAATTGCTTCGGTCGTTTTTTATTGGAAACTTTATGGAAATGCTCGTAACCTACTGAAAAGGCGAAGGGATACAGACAATATAACAGCAGCTGGTTAGCTGGAAGTTGCACACAAAAGTTCTATATGTTCCGTATACCCATGCTCACTATAATTACTTGAATGGTAATTCATAAAACCATGTAAGTATTTAACGATTTCACTTTTTACATGTTTTTTTGTTGAAAGGCTAGCTTGTAATTCTACAACATCAAAATGAGCTTCACTTGCCGGAAAAAACAAATTTATTTTAAAGCGTGGTTCAATTTTGGTGTAATTTCTTATTTGTGAACCGTAGTAGCAAAAAGCTTGGTTAATAAAATTATGATCCTTAATTTCAGACAGCCGCCAAACAACTGCCGCACCAACACTAAAAGCTATTAGAGTTACGGGAGGTTCAATTGACTCTATTGCCTTTAATAAAATAGCAAGGTAGTTATCAAGTCCAACATTTTTAACAAAATATGAGTAGGCATCACCTTCATTATGAAAGCTCATATTTTTACTTTCGTAGGGATCAATAATGGTGGACGCTGCTAGCTTTTTAGCTATTTCTAACAAAGCGGGAGTTACACCAAAAATATCTGCAACTATAATTATACTCATAAAAATTTTTCAGCCAAGGCCTCACTAAGAGACAAATAATAATTGTTAATGCAAAAATAGTAACAGCAAGTATGCTAAATAAGTACGTCTCTATTTTAAAAAATTATGTGCTACCAGTTAACAGTAACGTTTGAGCCTTTTGTTCATTCAAGCCTTAGCTATACCTGTAGTAGAACCTATAAGCAAAGTGATTTTTATTCATGCCTCTGTAGTTTACTCAGGAATCATTTGTAAACGTCATCTTCGAAGTCTCTGATCGAAGATCCATTGCTATTTAGATTCTGGGTTCAGGACAATAAGCTCCATGCATTGACTAATAAGTGCCATCAATGGCATGTCCGATTAAAACACCACGGAGATGACAATCCTGAGCCAAGTGCATAGGCATGTTTTTTTTAATATCGAACCTATTTAGGGCTTAAATATTTAATTAGCTATAAAATTGTCACTAAAAAGGGGTTTTAACTGCCCTACTGATAATACTTTACAATAAATTTGCTATATACAGGTAATCGATATTTAATTAAATTAGTGAAGCTTTAAAATAGTTGTTGCATATGGATAACGCAAAAGTGGATTTCAATTACTGGAAGTTGGCCAGCGAGCTTGAAGCTGGGCGTAATAGGGTTTTGCGCATGGTTGCTAGTAATGAACAGTTATCGTTAATTCTTAAGACCCTTTGTGAAAAAGCACAAATTTATGATCCTCAAATGTTATGTTCTGTTCTGCGTTTAGACCCTGATAAAAACACCCTTCATCCTATTGCCTCAATTTCTTTACCTGACTCTTATTGCCAAGCATTAGACGGCGTTGCTATCGGTGCTGGCGTTGGTTCTTGTGGTACGGCAGCATTTATTAAAAAACGCGTGATTGTTGAAGATATTAATACTCATCCCTACTGGGCTCAGTATAAAAGTTTAGCGTTAGATGCTGGTCTACAAGCTTGTTGGTCTGAACCTATTATTGGCGCTGATGGTATTGTTTTTGGCACTTTTGCTATTTATCATCGCGAGCCGCAAAAGCCTACCGAAGATAACCTAAAATTTATTGAACTGAGTGCGAATTTAGCCGCTGTTGTTTTTGAAAACAATTCCAATAGAGAAAAATTGTTACATGCCAATAACTTATTAAATAAAACGATAAATGAAAGGAATTTAGAACTTGAAAAGGTCAATACCGAGCTTGGTAAAGTGATTGAGCAGCAAAACATAAAGTACCGTTTAGATATTACCACGGAGAAAATGTTAACCACCAGTAGTTTAATTTCGGGATTTTCTCATGAAATTAGTACACCAGCGGGCAATGCCCTTACGGCAATGACTGCTGCTGAAGATAAACTTATCGTCTTGAATGAAAAATTATCTAGCGGGAATTTAACCCGTAAATTTTTTATTAAAAATAACGCCGAACTAATCAATTTAGTGACCATTAGCAAAAAAAGCTTATTAAAAGTAAGCGATTTATTACAACGATTTAACGAGGTTAATACCTGGACAAATATTGACAGCACATCACTCTTTGCCATTAAAGACTTTTTCGTCGAAGTTAGAAAGGCGATGAGACGTTTATTAGGTTCGCATCAACTGGTCATTCAAAGTGAGAACTTAAACCTGGTAGCAAATAAAGAAATATTGTGGCAAATATTCTTTAATCTTATCGAAAATTCCATAATACATGGTTTTGAAAATATCACTGAAGGGACTATCCATATTAATATTGTTGCTGATGAGGATGAATTGATTATAAATTACCAAGATAGTGGTTGTGGTATTTCAGTAGAAAAAACCTCTAAAATATTTGAGCCCTTTTATACCTCAATGCGAAGTAAAAAAAGTTTAGGCTTAGGCCTTTGTATTATCAGTAATTTGATTAATCACAATCTTCAGGGGCGCATTAGGCTAATAGATTCGCCTATTGGGGTTAGGTTCGAAATCATTTTGCCTAATTATATCGACCTTAGTAGTTGATTATTTTCTAATAAATTACCGCTATTATTTGGCTCTAAGCTTCATTAATTTGTGGCGGCCAGCGGCTTGTTCCTGTTTGTGCCATATGATTTATCCCCTGTTCAAAAATTTTCTCTCCGACATAGTTAGAACGTTGCGGCCTACTAATTAGGTAACCTTGAATATGTT
Source organism: Colwellia sp. MT41 (assembly GCF_001444365.1). Taxonomy (NCBI): domain Bacteria; kingdom Pseudomonadati; phylum Pseudomonadota; class Gammaproteobacteria; order Alteromonadales; family Colwelliaceae; genus Colwellia; species Colwellia sp. MT41. The sequence continues at coordinate 2,060,235 of NZ_CP013145.1, read as the reverse complement.
TCACGCCTAAAGTTTTTAATAGCTCTAGTTGCTCTTTATTTTCAATACCTTCAGCAACCACTTTTAATTCAAGCTTTAAAGCCATATCGACAATCGAGTGTAATATTTTCTTGTATTTAATATTATGTATCGCTTCGGCAACAAACAGCTTATCAATTTTTAATACATCTACAGGTAAATGAGCTAAGACAGATAATGAACTAAAACCAGTGCCAAAATCATCGATAGCAATCATCACGCCATCGGCTCGCAGTTTTTCTAGTTCATTAAACAATTCATCTGATGCTTCAATAAAACAACTTTCGGTTATTTCTAACATTAATGAATGTGGCGGTAAGCCCGATTTAGCAAGACTTTTGATAATCCAATCATACAAAGATTTATGTTTTAGTTGAATAGGTGATACGTTAACTGAAATTCGTACCTTTTTCATTCCTGCGTTATACCAAGCCGCCATTTGACGACAAGCTTCATCAAGGATCCAATCACCTAAATCAAGTATTAAATTAGAGTCTTCTGCAATGGGAATAAACTCATCGGGTGCAATAGTGCCTTCAACGGGATGCTGCCAACGTACTAAAGCTTCAAAATAACTAATACCAAAATCATCAATATCAATGACTGGCTGATAGGTTAAAAAGAAATTAGTTGAGTCGATTGCCTGACGCATTTCATCAAGCAAATAATGATAACGGCGTAATTTAGCACCCATTTCAGCGGAGTAAATACGGTAAACACCACGACCTTCCGTTTTAGCGCGGTACATAGCAACATCGGCCATTTGTATTAAAGCGTAAGGGGTGGCAGCACTATCAGGGTATATAGCAATACCGATACTGGCACTAATTTTTATGGTTTTATTACCTAAAATAAAATCTCTTTCTAATTCTTGCAGTATATCAATTGCTACACTGATAGCGTGCTCAGGGTCCTCTAAATCTTTAATAAATAAGGTAAATTCATCGCCACCTAAACGCGATAAATTGTATTCAAGGGCATTGTCATCTTGCTTAAAGCTAAGGTTTTTTCGACGTACTATTGACCTTAATCGTTCGGCTACTTGGATTAATACCTCGTCGCCAAAGGAGTGGCCGTATGAGTCATTTACCGACTTAAAACCATCAAGGTCAATAAAGAGTAAACCACTCTTTGTTCCTGTTTCATTGGTTAGTATTAGCTGCTTATTTATATGATCCAAAAAATGATATCGGTCAACAAGCTTAGTGAGCTTGTCACAGAAACTATGTTGCTCTGCCTTAATCTGGTATTCATTGCTAATTTGTTGTAAAAAGTCTAAAGAATGATTTAAAGCATTTAGATCCGCTGCACTTTGATGGCTATCGCTAGTTAAATTATAGCTGTTAATGATACGGTCAACTTTACGACAAAGCGGTGCTATTTCTTTACTCACCTTGTTACGGTAATACCAGGCATTAATCACCACAGTGGTCAGTGCGATAATAAATAATGCGGCAAAAGGGATAGCCATATCAATGAATGAGGCTAATATATGCTCTTCAAATGAGTGTATGTTAACTTGAGTGTGCTGTTGCCCTGAGATAATAAAAATTTCATCTTGGTATAAGTAGCTTTGCGGATTTAACAGTACTGTTGTTATTAACTTGTCAAGATTACCCAGGGTAACCAACTCAGCTTTATCAACCGTTATAAAGCCATTTTGATTCACTACGTTAGCACTATTTTTTGCCATGGAAGCAAGTAATAAAATATAGGTTAATAACAAAAACACTGACATGAAAAGTGCATTTGCCTTCCAAGTACCCGTTTTAATATTCGCCATGACTGTATCCTATAATAAATAAAATAAACTACATCCAATCATTATTTAATGTAAAACCATTAAACAACAATATAATGTAAAAAAAAAGATCTTTTTACTTTTGCTACAGCCATACTATTATTTCTATTGGAGTGGTTTTCTGATAAATTCGCACAATTGCTACAAGAAAATCCTCAGATTTTGGCTTACTTCTTTTATCAGTGAGTCTGGTACTGCTTGCTCCCAGGCGTATTTATTCCAGTATGAGACCACTTCGATGGTCTGGTTTAACACCTCATCTATCTTTCGTTTGCTAAATATTGGCCTCAGTTTTTCAAAGCTGTATAAATAATCTCTAGTGAAGTTATCTTGTTTTCCGTTTAGTGTCATCTAATGTTTACTTACCCAATGACTATCGGGTTTGTAGCTATAGGCTAAATCGTAAGCTGGGGCTAATTGCCATTTATTTTCTTTATCTAATATAAAAGCAAAGTTCTTCGCATGATCATCGTGATTTCGAGCGATGACATTAAAGACCATGCGTTTAAATAGCTGCATGGCATCGTTTGGACTCAGCAGCAATTTTCTTGCTGTGTTAAATAGCTCAGCATATGAGTATGAGCTTATCTGCTTGTAGCTTATATGCTCAAGACCGTTCAATGTTTGTATATGTATCTTGTCATTGCCGTGGCGATCAAACCTCTCGTGATAAAATGTCTGCGTTTTCCTTCATTGAGTAAATGGCATGGCATCATATCAATACCACATTCTTTAGCTAATAAATGGTAGGTATATTCCATCGCGCCATAACCCATAGAAGAGATAAACCGGCTTTTTGAGCTAATGCTTTTTGGGTGAGGTTGGCATTGAGTCGAGCGATTTTAATTCGTTCGCCCAGTGCACCCGCAATGGCATACGCTGTTAATTGGTAAAAAGACATAATGTACCCTAAAAGATGTTTTATGGGTGATATACCTAAATACAACCCTTAAAATATTTCTTAGGATAGTACTTAAAAACAACCTAAGCACCGTACTTAACCAACAGCCACTCAAATTTGTCACTAGCAAAATACGATAATTGTACTTTATATAGGCTAACATGGTAAATTGAGGCTCTCATCGGTTTAACTCACTAGAAAGATTGACTTTATTGAATACACTACCTGAAATAGATGACCTTAAAAGCAAAAATGTCACTCAACCGCATGTTGTTGCCATCTTTGCTTTAGTGGGTATGTGCATTACAGCGGTCATGGCTATTATTGCGTTTTATAACAATAATAACCTACTAGCCGCCGTTTTAATGATGGCTAGCTTTATTTACTTTATCGGCTATTACGTTTACAAAAAGTTCCAAAACACCGCATTAAGTTCAGTAATAATTCTTTATTCTCTGTATTTATTAATGTTTTATCTTGTCTATACTGGCGGTGTTGGCAACTCTGGGCCTTTATGGATTTTTATGGTGGCACCGGTGTCATTATTTATTCATGGCTTCAAACGAGGTCTATTTGATATTTTCATATTCATCACTATTGTCGGTGTCATTATGTTTATGCCGACAGACATTATCGCTCATCCTACATACAACACAGAATTTAAATTACGTTTAATCTACTCTTTTTTAACGGTAACCTTTCTATCCGCTTTATATGAATATTCACGCCAGCAGTCTTTTAAACGCATTTTAGAGTTGACTAAAGAATACCAAAAACTCGCGTACTTTGACCCCCTAACACATTTATCTAATCGGCGTGATGCGCTGAGAATTTTAAAACGTGAGCAAGCCAGAATGTTACGTACTAAAGAGCCATTGTCAGTTGCATTATGTGACATTGATCATTTTAAGAAAGTTAATGACAACTACGGCCACAATGCGGGTGACGCTGTTTTAGTAGAGCTGGCAAACATATTCTCCGATAGTATAAGAAAACAAGATTGTGTTGCTCGTTGGGGAGGTGAAGAATTTTTATTTATTTTTCCACAAACATCCGCAAAAAATGCCTATATCATTACAGAAAAAATTAAGCAGAAGATGCAAGATCATTTGATTCATTATCAGGGTCAAAAAATCAAAGTGACTTTTAGTATGGGCATTGAAGAACTTCATAGTAATCAAAGTATTGATGAGGCTATCAACAGTGCTGACAAATATCTCTATCAAGCGAAAAGCTCAGGAAGAAACCAAATATATCCTAAGTTTTAATTTAACTATTTATTAATGAACAAAATTTAGTGCCCGTTCCTTCATGGTGCCCCCTCCCTCTAGTCAGTTAACGGTTAGAGCGAAGTTAAAGTCACAGCACTATTGTAGGTGTATTAAACCGGTTGCAATATTTTCAAAACCATGGCAAATATATTCTTGGTTTGGCCGTTTCTTCTTGGCTATCTTGTGAAAATGCTCATAGCCCACTGAAAAGGCAAAGGGATTGGCGTTGTAATCGGCATAAGCCTGATCGCTGCCGTTCTTAGCCTCTCTAATACCAGCAGCGAAAGAGCTTAAGAAATCATCACGGTTGTTGATCAAAATGGTTATGTCACCACTGCCGTCATCAACAAGCTCTAGTGCACCCAATTCAATGTACTTATCAACTACGACAGGATTGAAAGCACCACGGTATTGTTCAGTTTCCATATCATATGAAACGGGAGAATCATCTGTTGCTTCCATAAATGAGACAAATAACTCTCTTACTTTCTTTGAAATCACGTACTATTCCTTACTTAACCCATCTTCAGGGAATTAATCAACTTAGGCTATTTTATATTAAAACTCGGACGTATAGGACTTTTACTACTCGGTTAAACATAAAGACTTGCCAACATCGACAACAGGTTTACTTGCCTTATTAACCATCAAACTCATAAGAATAACTATAGGTGAATACAAATCTGTGGCCAAATAAACTATGCTACTGCACAGTTTATTATGTCGGCACCATAACTGGCTTAAATTTCACCATAAAAAAAGCCCTTAAAGGGCTTTTAAAATGTCAACTAGTGAAGCATTCATCTTCGGCGCTATGCCTCAGCTGTTTTTTTGTAGTTCAATAGTCTACTTAGGAATATTTCTACGCCAATAAAAGCAAAAGGAACAATTGAGGCAATAAATAACGACAAGCAAATGCCAAATGACCACTGTTGCTTCTTAGCAACTATCAAAGATAAGAAGAGGTAAAGCATGAATAACAAACCGTGGATCATACCTAATTGAGAAACATAATCTCGGCTGACGAAACCAAAGGTAATGCTTAATAGAATTAAGAAAGATAAGCCTTCTAACATACTGATGACACGAAAATACTTGAGCATTATTATTACCGGTAAAACAAAAGCGCATTATCCTGTCCTATGAGGATGGCGTCAAATTTATAAGCAGAGCTAACCGCATGAGCTACAATTTATTACATATAGCGGCTCAACATAACCCTAGGCAGTTTAACTGTAAGCCTTTACTTATATGCTATAAAGGCATAAAGGTATAAAGGCATAAAGGTATAAAGGTATAAAGGGCTACAATATCGTCTGCCAGCACAGCGTTTTAAATTGTCCTTTATGCATAACAGTGCCATTGCAGAAATTAGTTACTTTTTCTTGCCTGTTTATCTACCAGTTCGTCCACTGATTTTTTAACAAAATCGTATTGATGGTAATCGTCATCTACAATGTCGTGGTCTATTTTTACTATGTCTAAGTCAATGGTACGCGGGCCATTTTTATTGTTGCTCCGTACTCGCCCCAATTGTGCTTCTATGGCTTTTAAATGGTTTTTCATCTCAGTAACATTGAGCGAACAATAAAATGAAAAGGCAGTATTAATAAAGTCTGCCTGTTCGGTAAAACCTACAGCTTTGGTACGTAGTAATGTGGCTATATTTACCTGTGAGTCGATTTTTTTAATCTGCTCAAACGCTTGTTGAATATGTTTTTCAGCTTCAATATTTGAGCCAACCCCGACAATATAAAATGGCATTAGGCAAAACGTTCCGCCGTAACAGAGACACTTTTTGCGTAGCGTAAGGCTCCTGGCTTAGCAATTTTTATCTTGGCGTGTAAGGCGCCATCAAACGATAGAATCAACTCTAAGAGTATGCCCAGTAACCGCTCAATAGTGTTATAACTGGAATTCAACACTACCGATAAAATCTCTTTATTGACCGTGCGATAATTAACACAATCCGCTATATCATCAGACATCATCGCCTTAGATATGTCGGTATCAATCCAGTAATCAATGATGAGTTTTTGTTTATTCTCACGTTCTTCATCGGTAATGCCGAGAATGGCATAAATTTCTAGTTTTTCAACATATATGGTGGACATTGTAAGTGACTCCCTCCGTCTATTTGCAGTGTTTGTCCCGTAATAGAATGATTTATTGATAAAAATTCAATGGCTGAAAATAAATCAGCTAACGGCACTTTTCGTTGTAAAATATTGATGTCTTTGGTCGCCAATTGAGCACTACTTTTGCTACTCAACGGACTACTAATCTGGGTACTTACCTCGGTATCAGCAACTGTGGCCTCTAAGACAAACCCCGGTGCTATGGCATTAACCCGCACATTAGGCGCACATTCTATTGCCGCCAATTCAGTTAAGGTTTCTTGAGCTTTTTTTGAAATGAAATAGGCCGCTTTACTGGTGTAAAGGTGTGACAAATTGGCATCGGAAATATTAATAATTTGGCACGGCTTGTTTTGTTTTATAGCCTGTTTTACCAAGGCCTGAATTAATAACCAGGGACTGGTAAGGTGAATATTAAGATTACTTTGAATTTGCGCTAAAGACGAAGTAAGTAATGAGCCTTGTTCAAACACTGAAGCATTATTTATCAATAGTTCAATATGAGGCACCTGCTTAAGAAGTTCCTCAAAGCGTTGTTCAATGGTCGCCGGCTCATTTAAATTGGCCTGCCATAAGAATACCTCAATATTAAAAGCTTCTAATTGCGTTTTTAACGCTAATGCTGCGGTTTCAGCTTGATGATAATGCAGGACAATATTCTTGCCACTTTTGGCAAACTCTTGATTGAGAAACGCACCGATACGCTTTGCCCCGCCGGTGACTAATACCCAAGGTTTACTGTTCATCAATCTCTAATCAACGTTAAAAATTCAGCGCGAGTGTCTTTGCATTTCAAAAATGAACCGAGCATACAGGAGGTTTTCATTTCGGAGTTTTGTTTTTCAACACCACGCATACGCATACATAAATGAGAAGCAGACATGACCACACCAACCCCCTTAGCATCAGTAACCGCCATAATCGCGTGGGCAATTTCCTGGGTTAAATTTTCCTGAATTTGCAAACGACGGGCGTACATATCAACAATACGTGCTATTTTAGATAGTCCTAATACTTTACCGTTGGGGATATAGCCAATGTGACAGCGACCGGTAAAAGGTAACATATGGTGTTCACATAACGAATATAATTCAATGTTATTAACAACGACCATAGAATCACAATCTGAGTTGAATAAAGCACCGTTAATCACGGAGTTTAAATCTTGCTCATAGCCTTGTGTTAGAAATTTCAACGCTTTTGCGGCGCGTTTAGGTGTGTCTAACAAACCTTCACGTTGTGGGTCTTCACCTATTTGTTCAATAATCGATTTAAATTCTTGTTCCACTTTTTAAATACCTGTTTAATTTGTTAACTTAATAGGGCATGTTTACACATGCTATTTGTACACATCGTTGGATCACAGCTCTATACCCACGTTCATGGGCAACCTTAGTTAGTAATATAGAGCAATAAAAAACGTCTTGTATATACAAATCATTAGAAATTAGCACTCGCCCAGTGACTTAACTCTTTAATGGGGTTGGGAAAACCAAGAGTATAGACAAAGCGATTTTCTGTATCATCAAAAATACTATTCCCTACACCAAGCAAAACGAAACCATCAACTAATAGTGCACTTGCATCTTTGGCACATTCCGTTTCAATAATCTTGGTAACTTGATGAAGTATTTCTTGTGAACTAGTAATATCAGCGTTGTTCATGATAACCCCTAAACTTATAACCGTTCTTATGTAAACGGTTTAGTCATTCCATCTACTTATTAACTTACCCTAAAGCCCTTAAATTTCAAGTTCTTATTTTAACTATATTGAACTGTTTAACCTGAGGATTGAATATTAGTGATAATACTTAATAATTTAACTACTTATTTCCCTTGAATGATATTGCTAGATTACCAAACAACCCGCATAGCTAAGTTAGTTAATGAGTAAAATCATCAAAAGATACAGGGAAATTAATAAAATTAATGAGATTAAACAGCGTCTGCGATAATCCATTCCCACAGGGTTAAGTAAACTAGGAAACAATAAAAAGTTTAGCGGATTAAAGAGGGTTTTAAAATTAAGCATTGCAACATCAGGCTTGCGTCCACGGTAGATCATTTTAGAAAAAAAGAATATAAAGCGAAATAATAACACCGGGAAAGCGATGAATATAAACAAGGTTAATGATAGTTCAAATGACATTGTCAGCTGAGCCATTGAAAAGTTCACACCATTATTCCAAGCATCTTCTAGACTGGCAGAGAACCAAATGTGCATGAAGATTGTCACTAACATAGAAAAGACGATAAACAGCAAAGAGTATCGAAATAATCGCGGCCAATTAATAATAATCTGCTGCATATATGCCCTTTAAATTTATGTATAGCGCATGTTAACCATCAATCTTACTATTTTATTACGACTTATATAGCGTTGCCTATTTATTATAGGATAAATTGCATGTCGTGGCAGTGGTGCTTCATCAAGTATAATCCTGCGCAATAAAGGTTATTTAACCTCAATTACCGCCAGTGTCTTGCTGCTTAGTTATTTTAACTGTAAAAATAAACCAACAGATTTCAACCAGCATTGATGATTTAATTGATAACACAAACAGAAAATTTTACTTTAGATGTTCGATATTGCTCATTCAGAGCAAAGCCAGCTACCAATCAAATTTGAATGTTGAAGTGAAATAACTGGCTTTTCTTTTACTTAGATGTTCTTTAATTTTGTCTGTTGTAGGGCCTTGCTAATAACTTAAAGAGACTCTATCCAACCAAACTTGTCTTCACGGGTACCATATTGAATACCCGTTAATTCATCATAAAGAGCCTTAGCCACTGGACCGGTTTGATTATCATTAATAACAAAATCTTCGCCTTTAAAGCCCAACTTACCTACGGGAGAAATTACCGCTGCGGTGCCACAACCAAAAACTTCAGTTATTTTACCACTTTTAATATCTTGTAAAACTGTTTCAATATCTAAATACATCTCAGTTATCTCATAACCCAGTGTTGGTGCAATTTTTAGAATAGAATCACGGGTTATACCGGGTAAAATACTGCCACTTAGCTCTGGTGTATAAATATGCTTACCTTCGTAAACGAAACAGATATTCATTGCGCCTACTTCTTCAATATATTTACCTTCAATCGCATCAAGCCATAAAACTTGCGAATAGCCCTGCTTTTTAACTTCTTCAGAGGCATAAAGACTGGCAGCATAATTGCCGCCGGTTTTTGCTTCACCGACGCCACCCTTAACGGCTCTTCTAAGTTCGTCAGCAACATAAACAGAAATAGGTGTTAAGCCACCGGAAAAATAACTACCTGCAGGACCGGTAATGATAAAGTGGCAATAACTAGTGCTTGCGCCTAAACCGAGTTTAGCCGTGGTCGCAATCATTGTGGGTCGTATATATAATGACGCGCCTTGTTCATTGGGCACCCAAGCTTGGTCTAACTGCACCAAAGATTTTATTGCGTCAAGATGAAGCGCTTCATCAACTTTAGGCATTACCATACGCTCAGCAGAGCGATTAAAGCGCTTAATATTGTCTAGTGGACGGAACAAGTTTATACCGCCATCAGGTTTACGATAGGCTTTCAGCCCTTCAAATATTTCCTGACTATAATGAAAAACCGCAGCGGATGGGTCCAATGTTAAAGCGTGATAAGGGCTGATAAGCGCATCATGCCAGCCTTTGCCTTCATCAAATTCTTGGGTGAACATGTGATCAGAAAATGTTGCGCCAAAACTGTATTCTTTTGGACAAGAATTACGCTGCGCCGGTGCCAGTGCTTTTATTTCTATAGACATAGTTTTTCCTTTACGGTATCCGTTTTTAGTATTTTAATTTTGGATGGTTAACGTTTAGATTATTTAAGCTTAAATGTTTCTGACGAGGATTACTCGCTGAATCTCACTCATGCTTTCATATATTGTGGTGATTCTAACATCACGTGCTAGTTGTGCTAAAGCATATTCTTTAATATATCTAGTACCACCGTATAACTGTAATGCGATATAACAGCCACCATCAGCTATTTTATGAGGAAAATAACAATAACTTGTCAGAAAAAATCCTTTTAGACGTTTTTGAGTAAAAAATAAGTCAATCTCGCACACATGCTGCTGACTCATTTACCAAGGCGCCTATTCTTTGCTTGTTTTTACTCATTGATAATACAAAAACCATTACCAAAAGGATCCACACAATGAGCAATAGAGTCCCAATATCCGCTTGTTATAAGTCTGCAACGTCAATGCTCACTAATAGCTTTATCATTATAATTTTCCTTAATAATTGTTTTTATGCATAATAACGAGGATTACTGTATATACGTGGCTCTGTTGTTGTTTAGTGTGGGCGAGTAAACAAGCGAGACGCATAAACCCATCCATGGCTGACGAATCCCCATAACTTTTTAATCTTAGTTGGGTTTAATTCCCCAGCGCTTACGGTGAAAAAAGATGAGATAAACTAACTAAAGATACCCTCTCTTTTCGCAGAAAATTTCGCCTAAGCGAAACCCTTGGGCCGGGAGACTCATTAAAAAAAGCATAAAAATAGTTAAATAAGGTTAGGTGTACCCATGAATATCGGCGATCATTAAATTCTCTAAAACCCAATTGACGTCAATATTCATGAATACATCCACTATGTTACACACCTTTTTCAAAATGTCTTCTTTTAATGCTATTAATGATAAACGGAGGATCAAAGCTGTTTTAGATTGTACTGACTCACTTGCAATGGATGAAACGCTTACCCTTACAGGTTTAGGCAGAGGTATCATCAATACTAAAGCAAAAGTTAAAAACTCCATTAAACGTGTCTGTCGGCTATTAGGCAATGAAAATTTACACCAAGAGCGGATAGGTGTTTATGCTGCGATTGCTAAAGTCAGCCTCAAGAATATCAAATATCCTTTGATTATTATTGATTGGTCACCTGTAAATAGGCTAGATAAACAAATATTGCGCGCGGTGATCCCTATAGGGGGCAGAGCATTTACTCTTTATGAAGAAGTTTATCCAGAAAAACAACTTGGCACGGTTACCGCTCATAAAGATTTTTTGAATAAATTAGCGTTAGTTCTTCCTAAAAATATAACCCCAATAATTTCAACCGATGCTGGTTATAGGGTTCCGTGGTTTAAAGAAGTAGAAGCACAAGGATGGTTTTGGCTTGGCCGTTTACGAGGTAGAGTGAGTCTTCAAGTTGAAGAGCAATGGCAGAGTGTTTATGAATTATTTTCACAAGTAAAAGTCAATGAAAAAAAGCACTTAGGGACATGTCTGTTGGGAAAAACGCAAAAGCACACTTGCACAGCCGTCCTTTATAAAAAAGCCTCCAAAGGAAGGAGTACGAAAACATTAGACGGTAAAAAAAGTAGAAGAAGCGTAAGCTTAGAGTATGCTAAAGGCGGTAGAGAGCCTTGGTTGTTAGTGAGCAACATGCCTGAATTAGAGTGGCCTGCAGAGCGGATTGTCAACTTATACAATCAACGAATGCAGATAGAAGAAGGCTTTAGAGATACAAAAAATGAACGTTACGGCCTAGCACTAAATTTTTGCCGAAGTTCAAGTTTAGAACGAGTAAATATTTTACTCATGATAGCAATGCTTACCCAATTTTCATTGATATTGGTAGGAAAAATGGCTTACATAAAAGGCTACTATAAAGACTTCCAAGCTAACACGGTTAAATCTAGACGAGTACTATCTTATTTTCGATTGGGAAAGGAGTTAATCAGACGAGAACAATATCAGTTTAATGTTGCTGACATTGCTCTAGCACTAGGAGGGTTAAAGGCATGCGCGGATGCACAATTCAGATAAAGAAATGGGGATCCCTCAGCATCCATGGGGCTCTGCACAAGCATCAGGACAATATGCTCCATGCATTGTCTTATAAGGTACGTCCTTTACCGTTATGCTTGTGACGCTCGCTTTTATCACACCACCAACACTCACTGTAAAATCAATAGCTTACTATATTAGCAACACCTAACTACAAAATGCTAGTTGGCTTACTCACCTACTTGATGCGGAGAGTTACGCTAAAATTGGGCCAAAGTGGTCTGCCTATACCGGAGCGGCTGGTACAATTCATGCCTTACATATTTTAAAAATTTACGGTTATCAAGTAACTGATTTAACACATTTATTAAAAAGCGTGCATCTGTCATTTTTACAAAATCCAGACGTAACAGAGGTGTATGGCAACTACACTAGCGCTGCCTTTTCATGAAATAACCTCAGGTCAAAGTGGCATGATGCATGCGGCTTTAGCTTTGTATCGAAAAACCGGTAACAACTGCTGGATACGCCGCTATCGTTGATCATATGAGGGAGATAAGCTTTATCACTGTCTGCTATCTGCGCCGCTCTGTGTTCACCGATTATGCTCGTGCAAGCGCTTAAAGCCAAAAGCCTTATTCAGTGATTATTGCTAGTAATACTAAGCTCTTATGAGGACAAAAAACTGCTTTCATATACCGGTAATAAAGCCCTTTACGTCAACCAAGCAAGCGCTTCATCACGATTACCGAACACTTCAATGTTTAATGTTTTAGAACTTGGAATGGTTGCTGAAAAATCAGCACTCATCTTGGCCATTCTATTTGGCGCAAATACGGCAATTTTATCTATAGCAGCTAAGGATCCAAATTTTATTAGTGCATCAAGTTGGCTTGAATAGGAATGGCTTTTGTTAATGAGTAATGAAAATGACTGACTAAAAAGTGACAATAAGCAATGATGAATTTCAGCTACCATGGTCATATTAATATCAACGCCACTATCAACGGTGATTTCAGCAAGGTCATCGCGCAGAACACAAATTCTGGCAAATGAGATTTGGATTATATCCATATAATAATTTTATTCCTGAACCCTAGACTTATTGCCCTCAATAAATCTAGGTATAGCTAAGTGTACTGATAACATTAAAGTTATAATGTATATAGTATAACTTTAATGTTATTTTTTTTATAGCATAAGCGTCAATAAATAGGACAAATACCCTATTATTAACAAGTTATTAACAAGTTATTGATAAGTGATTAACAGGTGATTACCAATGAATAGGATCAACTTTGTAATAATTTGTTAATTGGCGATACAGCTCAGGATGTTCTTGAGAGAACTGTTTAGATTTTTCAAAAAACACTTCACTGACTACGGCAAAAAACTCTGCTGGCTCGGTCGCGCCATAATAGTCAAATATTGATGGCGTGCCCGAGGCCGCTTGCCTTTTAAGAATTTCAAATTGTTGTGAAAATATTTTAGACCAGCATTGATAACTTTGTCCTTTTCCTAAAATAGGCGCGCCATTAGCCTTACCATTCTCCTGATCCAGTTGATGGGCGAATTCATGAATAACCACATTGTGACCATCATTAGGTAATTCTGCGCCGTGTACGCTGTCTTGCCACGATAATACTATCTTGCCAAAGTCCCAAGACTCTCCTGATAAGGCAACTCTTTTGGTGTATATAGTCCCATCAGGGTTTAGTTGGCTCTGCTCTTTAATAAACGCACTTGGGTACACTAAAATGGTTTTTAATTTTGGGTAATAATCGGTTTTTCTATTGAGCAGCAATAAACAGGCTTGCGCCGCTATGGTAATTTTAATTTCATCGGTAATTTTAACGCCATTACAGCCAATGAAGGTTTTTTCTGCAATAAAAACTTGTATATGTTGCTTTAGCTGCAGCTGTAAATCCGTTGTCATTTGCCTAAAATAAGGCATTCTTTGCTGGATTATTTTACGCCATTGTTTTTTAAAAGGTAAGCTTCTGAGCTGATCGCGCTTATATTCACGCCAATACGGTTTTGCCATTAAATAACCAATGATGGCCACAGCAATGATCAAGGGTAACAAAGTAGCGAACATAAACATCCTTACAGAGTGAACATGAATAATAACTTGGTACGCTTTGGGGGAATTTCAAGGCTTAAGGTTTTAAAATGATAGGGTAGACTGAATAGCGTGGCAGAAGAACAGCGCCTTATATCGATGATTTCAACCCATAACGTTGCTGAAATCATTGATAATAGCCGTGCTAATTTACCCGTATGGATAAAGTAGCACGATTTATTTATTGCAAGGTTATAGCCACGCTACTTGAAGCTGCATCTTGATGTGGTTTGGCTATATATTGAAATTTAGCGTCTTATCGTTAAAATTAGTTTCGACTCTGCTGATTATTTAAAGGTGGTACTTAAACCCTCTATTAACTCAGCACTTTTATTGACTTCAATACCACAGTTATTGACCTGCTCAGCTAAATCCGCATTATTTTTCGAGATACCGTCTATGGTGATAATGCTCTGATTGATTTGATTAGCGACAACACTTTGCTCCTCAGTTGCCGTTGCTATTTGCGCGGTCATATCACTTACCATATTGACATTAGTGATAACATTTTCCATTGCTACCGTTATTTTCATGGTGTCTTGTGAGCATTCTTCGGCATTAGCTTTACTGGCCAGCATTACCTTACTCCATTGCTCTAACGTTGTTTGTAACGCTTTTACCGACGTTTCAATTTGCACGGTAGCACCTTGGGTTCTACTTGCTAAGGTTCTTACTTCATCGGCAACCACGGCAAAACCACGGCCTTGTTCACCGGCCCTTGCCGCTTCAATAGCCGCATTTAAAGCCAGTAGATTCGTTTGGTCGGCAATCCCTTGTATTTCAGACATAATGACAGAAATTTTATCGACATCCTTAACTAACTCAAGAGCACTTTCTGCCGCTATGCCAACTTCATCTGCTAGCGTAACTATTTTAGCCTGGGTTACTTTAGTGATCTCAATATTTTGCTGACATTCATCTTGAATATGAACCATTTTATCATGAGTATTGGTGGTATTGGTACTCACCTCATCTATGGTGGCGCTCATTTGAGTGATTGCTGTGGCAAACTGTGCAAGATGAGAGTTTTCCTCATGTATGCCTTCGAGCATTTTATTAGCGGCTTGTTCAAGTTCAGTCGCTACTTTTAGCAAACCTCGGCCTGAATCTTTACTGCGCCCTAAAATGGTGTTTATTCTTGCTTTATATAACTCTGCGGGGTAATTAATGATGCTGGTTAAGCCTTTACCTGAAAATATGTATCGGGAGGGGCTATCAATTGCTATTTTAGTCTGTGCCGCTACCTTTGGAAAAACAAACAACTCCTCGGTAAAAATGATAAAAATGGCCCCTATTGTGGTCAATAAAATAGCCGTTGAGATTAATGGTGCTGAATACTGCCAGTTTGCTATACAAGCAAGCAGGATGACAACGGCAGCAATGATACGTTTTAGACCGGTGTTAGCATTAAAATCGACTACGGATTTGCCATTATTAAAGCCGTCATATAACTGCTGAGCTTTTTGCTTTTGACTATCGGTTGGCTTAGTTCTTACTGACTGATAACCGACAACTTTATTTTTTTCATATAACGGGGTTATATAGGCATCAACCCAGTAAAAACCACCGGTTTTGCAACGATTTTTAACCATACCACGCCAAGAATCACCTCGCTTTAGCTTTTGCCATAAATCAGCAAAAGCCTCCTTAGGCATACTGGTATGACGAACTATATTATGATGTTGGCCAACCAACTCAGCTAGGGAGTAACCTGAGACACGACAAAACTCATCATTAGCGTAAGTTATTCGGCCATCGAGGTCGGTAATGGAGACCAGTTGTTCGGATGCTGAAAAGGTTATTTCATTTGAGGAAGTATGGTTCATTAAGATATATCCAAAAAGGTGAGTCGGTAAAGTAATTTGAAAGCTAAAGTTTAGCTTAGTAATCAAATAATTATCGTTGGAGAGCAATATTAAGCACTTTTATTTGATATAGATCAACATTTAACGTACTAAAATGTAATTTGAATCAACTCCCTTAGTGTAAAATTGTGCTATTGAAAATAATTTGTTAATGCAAGTACAAAAGCTGTTACTGCCATTGGTTTGCTGAGTAGATTATTGACTTATCTCTACACCTTTAATTTAATACACGTCTTTAAAAGCCCAACGATGTGCCGGGCTACTGAACTTGCCAAATTACTCTGTGGTAACAACAACCCCTTTGGCGCTGGTTTTATCCAGTTGACTGACATTAGATAGACCCAAATAAGCCGGTTGACGACTATCAAGGGAAAAGAACGGTGGTGTTGCCTTATCAGTAAAAGCACTGTGCCATTCAATAACAGCAAAATCATCTATTGCCAACTGAGTCGTGCTGCCATCAATGAGTTCAGCTTCAACCATAATGCGGTAACTTTTATAGCCAACTCTGGGTGAATTAAAATCGACTTCCACGCTTTGCCACTTATCACTCCCGGCTAGAACTAGGGTTTTGATTAAGTTTTTAGGGCTGTTTTTAAAAGCATCAAATAATTTTTGTCTGCTTTTTCTGCCCTGCCAGTAATAATGCAATTTAACCGCATTTTTGCTCAGATAGTTCGCTTTAATGGTCATCGGTCTACTGGCTGAATAAACCCGCCAAAAACTCTTCACACCAAAAGTCGTTGTTTGTTGCTTGTTCAGGGCTAAAGACATACTGGTATTACCGCTAGCACCATAATTATTTAAGCTCATGATACTTCTATCAAAAAACAAGCCACGTTCTGGGCTATCAAAGCTTGAAAAGCCTTCAAAATCACTGCCATTGATTAAGTTTTTCCCTAATCGATACTTTACTTGCTCGTTTGGTAAAGATACTGCACTTATTTGTTGATGCCAGGGTAAATGAGTCAAACTCGCTATTTTACTGCCCGGAGCAAAAGTCAGCTTATGTTGCATTGAGCTCTTTTTAACGAACGTCGGCTCAACTAGGTTAAGGTTAACTGACTTAACGGTTACTGACGCCGTTGTTGCCGTATTTTTTGGCGTGATAACACCGTGACCACCTGATTGGCTAATATGGGTATTTCGCAGCTTAGAAAGCACGGTTAAACGCTTCATCACGGTATAACGATTGACCCCAGTTGCAGGGGTTGGTTTATAACCTTTGACATATAAAGGCACTATTTCCGCGCGATGGAATTTTCCTGCATCTAACCACACATACAAGATAAAACTGTGTTGGGTGGCACTAAAATTCTGATCAAAGATGAAATTTCCCATTGAGTAAGCAATTAACTTATTGTTATATAACTCTAAACCTTGGCTTACATGAGGATGATGCGCAATGGCCAGCGCTGCACCATGATCTAATGCCGATTTTAATCGTTGCTCGGTAACGCCTGTTGGGCTACTGGCATATTCTTGACTGCCATGATATTGCACTATGGTGATTCTATCTTGACTTACTTCTTGCTGCACCGAGCTAATAATATTAGCCATCGAACCATAAGCAGCGCCGCCATGTTGATGATTAGCGGTTTGTGTTGGCTCAGAGCGCCCTTCCCAACCGACATAAGCTAACATGGAAAATTCAGTATTATTGATTGTTTGACGATGTGCCTTTAACGCTTGTTGCTCATTCATGCCAGCACCAGAAAAATCCAGTGGACTTTCTTTTAAAAATGCTATGGTCGATGCCATGCCGGGTTCTAAGTAATCATAGGTATGGTTATTGCCTAAACTGACGTAATCAATACCCGCCCATACTAAAGCGTCAAGAATTTCAGGATGCGAATAAAAGGTAACCGACTTAGGCGCGCGTTCACCTGGATTTTTATCGGCTATTTGTGTTTCTAAGTTTACCGCCGCGTAATCAGCGATACTCATATAAGCTTTAATATGCTCAACAATTTTTTTGCTGTCTTTAAGCCGAGTTTCTGGATGAATCAAGATAGCATCACCAAAATAGGGCTTATAATAACGACGGTCCATCATCACATCACCGCCAAAAGCTAGCATTACTCGCTTAGCTTTTTTAGCCACTAGGGTGATATCAGCAAGTACGCCATGGCGATTTTCTGCGGACAAATAGAAAAGTTCATAATGACTAAAGGTTTGAATACTTTTGAAATAGTCTATTTTTGCAAAGCTAAGCTGATAAATAGCTTGTTGCGCCGATGAGTTAGTCACTGGGCTATCTATAGGCATGACAAAACGGCCCTGCTTATCACTGCTCACTGTTTTATTGTTTAGGGTGACATTTACCTCACTAAGGGGTTGTTGTGATTCATCCAGTAAAATACCGGTAATACTAAGACTTTGATTTGCAGTGACATTAGGTTGAAAACCCAAAGCGGCTAAGATAATTATTAGTGTTATAAGCTGTCGCATAGTTATTCCATGTTTTTTGCTAAAAAAGGCTTCAATGAAGCAATGTACTGACTAGTATTACCGAGTATAAACAAGCAAAAGCGCTCAACTACAGCAACAGCCATTCTTATCTATAGATAATACATAACCTAAGGGCATGACTTAAAAGTATGACTTAAAGGTAAAAATGAGTAACTCAGTTTTTAACTGAGTCACTCATTCGTTAGCTTGCCATGTTAGTTAGCTTGTTAGGGTTAATCGCTATTATTTGGCCATTTCGGCAACTACATCAGTAAATAGGCGAGTAAAGTCATTAAGGCCTTCATGCACAAGATCATCACTGATGGTCAATGCCGGTAAAAAACGAATAACATTGCCATAAAAACCACAGGCTAATAGTACTAAACCATACTTAGCAGCATTGGCAATAATGGCTTGGGTTAGCTCAGTATTAGGCTGTTCAACATCACCAGCACAAATAAGCTCTATGGCAATCATAGCGCCCTTGTTTCTCACCTCTAAAATCAGCTCAGGAAATTTATGTTGTAATTGTGACAACTGCTCGTTAAATAGTGCGCCAATGTGATTAGCGCGTGCTATTAAATTTTCTTCTTCAATAATATCAAGTACCGCCAACGCTGCAGCACAGGCAACGGGAGAGCCACCATAAGTTCCGCCCAATCCGCCAGGCAAAGGTGCATCCATAATGTTAGCTTTACCGACAACGGCAGCGATAGGGAAACCACCAGCAATACCTTTTGCCATGGTGATTAAATCGGGCTCAACATTGGCGTATTCAAAATTAAACATTTTACCGGTACGGGCAAAACCGGTTTGAATTTCATCGGCAATTAAAACAATACCGTGTTTATCACACAGTTGTCGCAACGCTTGTAAAAACTCGTTTGGCGCTTGATAAAATCCACCTTCACCTTGGATAGGCTCAACAATAATGGCAGCAACATCGGTTGGCGCAATATCCACTTTAAATAAATCTTCAATGGCTTTAAGTGATTGCGCAACGGTAATACCGTGACAAGCAATTGGGAACGGTGCATGGAAGATATCACCGGGAAAAGGACCAAATAAATTTTTATAAGGGGTTATTTTACCGGTTAACGCCATGGTTAAATTGGTACGGCCATGAAAACCACCGTTAAAAGCAATAATGCCACGACGGCCAGTATGAGCACGCGCTATTTTCACACAATTTTCTACGGCTTCAGCGCCAGTAGAAACAAAAATAGCTTTTTTCTCTGAGTCGCCAGGGGCAATTGCCACTAACTTTTCGGCTAGTTCAACTGCTACTTCATAAGGGTTTACCATAAAGCAGGTATGACTAAATTTTTCCAATTGTGCTTTTACCGCGGCAACAACTTTTGGGTGACTGTGACCGGTATTACACACGGCAATGCCCGTACCAAAGTCGATATAACGTTTACCTTCTACATCCCAAATCTCTGAGTTTTGTGCACGCTCTACATACACTGGGTACATATTGCCTTGCCCGCGGGCAATAACCTGGGTTTTTCTTTGTTGTAATTCTGCATTTGTCATTTTATTTACCTAGTTCAATTTTTCTATCAATCAACTGACCAGCACCATTAATATATCTACTTTAGTGCTGGTTTTTGTAATTTTTACCCTGGGGTAAGCTATTTATCCAAGCCGCCCATACATAAATATTTGATTTCTAAATAATCGTCTAAACCGTACTTTGAGCCTTCGCGGCCATTGCCTGATTGTTTTACGCCACCAAACGGTGCCGCGGCATTAGAAATTATGCCTTCGTTGATGCCAATCATACCGAACTCTAAACCTTCCGCTACTCGCCAAATTCGGCCGATATCACGAGAATAAAAATAAGCCGCTAAGCCATATTCAGTATCATTTGCCATAGCAATCACTTCAGCTTCAGTGTCAAAGGCAATAATAGGTGATACCGGGCCAAATATTTCATTGGCAGCAATGGGCATATCGTTAGTAACATTGGTTAAAATAGTTGCTTGGTAAAAATTCTCACCGGCAGGATCTTTTTTACCACCGGTGATTAATGTCGCGCCAGCGGCAATAGACTGACTTACTAAGCTTTCCACATCACTGACCGCTTGCGCCGAAATCATCGGCCCTATGGTTACGCCGTCAACTAAGCCATCACCCAGGGTTAATTCACTAACCGCTTGGGCAAATTTTTCAGTAAATTGTGCCAGCACAGCTTGCTGTACAAAAATACGGTTAGTGCAGACACAAGTCTGCCCGGCATTACGGTATTTAGACGCCATAGCGCCCTGCACTGCGGCATCAATATCGGCATCATCAAAAACAATAAAGGGAGCATTGCCACCTAGCTCCATGGATACTTTTTTAACTGAGGTAGCACATTGGCTAAGCAAGGTTTTTCCCACTGCCGTTGAGCCGGTAAAGGTGAATTTTGCGATATCAGGGTGCTGTGTTAACACTTCGCCCATGCCGCGCGCATCTTCACCGACAACAACATTGAAGACTCCCGCAGGAATACCCGCTCTTTCAGCAAGCTCTGCCATAGCAAGCGCAGAAAGCGGCGTTTGTTTTGCTGGCCGTACCACAAAGGTACAACCTGCCGCCAATGCCGCCGCCGCTTTACGGGCAATCATGGCGTTAGGAAAATTCCATGGGGTAATGGAGGCAACAACACCAACCGGCTGTTTAATTACTATAATACGTTTGTCATTTGATGGCGCAGGAATAATATCACCGTAAACACGTTTACCTTCTTCAGCAAACCACTCTATAAACGAGGCGCCATAGGCAACTTCCCCCTTGGCTTCAGCTAAAGGTTTACCTTGCTCTAAGGTGAGAATTAGAGCTAAATCATCTATATTTTCCATCATTAAATCAAACCAGTTACGCAATAAAGTCGCTCTTTGGTTCGCAGATTTTGCCGACCACATCGCTAGAGCCGCTTTCGCAGCTTTTACTGCCAGCTTGGTTTCAACCACGCCGGCATTGCTGACCTTGATGATCTCTGCGCCATTGGCAGGATTGGTTACGGAAAACTCAGTGGCACTGCTATGCCAGCTGCCATTAATATAGGAAAAATTTTTCAATAATTGTTTATCAACTAAACCCTTCATAACCTACTCCTTCATAATTGTCTGTGTTTTGCTCTTTTCTCTATGTCCCTATTGAAACCCATAACAAACTCAGGTTAAATATAAAACATTAAACCTATTGTTTGGACTAGACCAAACTTATAGAGAGAATTATTTATGAAAAACACCTCGATCATCCCCAAGCCAGTCACTGAGTATGACTTACGCTTATTGCGAATTTTCAGCTCAGTGGTTGAATACGGGGGTTTTGCTGCCGCAGAGCTGGCATTGGGTATTACCCGCTCAACCATCAGTGTGCATATGTCTAACTTAGAAACACGGATGAAGTTAACGCTATGTCGTCGTGGCCGAGGCGGTTTTTCGTTAACCGAAGACGGCCAAGCGGTTTACCGGGCAGTAATAGAATTATTTGATTCGCTCAATGACTTCTCTTTACTGGTCGGTACCTTGGGCAAAGAGCTAAGTGGTGAGTTGGTCATTTTATGCGCCGATCAGCTAGACTCGTTCAAACAGCAGAAACTGGCGCAAGTTATTCAACAGCTGCACGATGACTCACCCAACTTGCATATTGTTTTAGACGGTGAATCCATTGCCACCATTGAAAAGCAATTATTAAAAGATAAAGCCCATATCGGTTTATTTCCAAGTTATCAGCAGATAGAGGGCTTAAGTTATACCGCCCTGTCAAACGAGCCTATTTACTTATGTTGCGCGAAAGAACATCCCTTTTTTAGTCAAGTTGATAGTGCCATTTCAGAGCAAGCCTTAGCAGAAGTCGCGGCCATTCATCCCGGTATAGATATAGACAGTGAAGGTAAAACGCAGTTAATGAAGCTAAATTTATCGGCTAAGTCATATCAGTTTGATACCCGTAAAGCCATGATCTTATCCGGCCGTTATCTTGGTTATATGCCACAAAGTTATATTCAAGAGGAATTAAACCAAGGTCAAATTCGTATCATTAAACCCAGTAGTCATACCTATCAATTTAACTTGTCCTTGGTGACAAAAAGATCACCCCGGGAAGTTAACAAGGTGAATTTACTTTGCGATATTTTCAAAAAAGTATTTCAAGTGAATTAACTCACGCCCATGCTATACCTTGAAAATACTGTGTCTATCAGGCCATAACCTTTATTTATGGGTGAACAAAACTTAAGTCTTTTCATTTTTTAAAAAAAAATTACATTATGGTAAGCCAAGATGATTAATAACGATTATAACAAGGTGATGATTATGGCTAATACCGACGATGCTCAAGAGCAACAGACCAATAACAACAATAAGCCAGTAGCTAGCTTTGCCACTAGCTCAGCAAAAAATTCAGCGACTAACTTAGCAAGTAATAAGCAATCAATGGCGAGTAACGATAACCAAGAAAGTGCTCCCTTAATGAGATACTTTGATTTTGATGAATGCAATTATAGCTATGTACTAGGTTATAACTAAAGCTACGACGAGAGCTGAACATATAACTGGATGAGTAACAGCCTATTTATAACCATCCGGCGGGTCTTCACCTTCGATATATCTGCCACCGAAGATCCATCCTTAAGCATACTTGGGCTAACAACTCACATAAAAATAAATTAAGTCATTTTGTTAATATTGGATATTGGCTCGTTCTTTCCGTATAGGACTTATTGGGCTGGCTGCATGGATGGTTGGCTAGTTGGCTAGAAAGATTAACGAATAGTTTATAAAGCAATGTCTAAGTATACCTAGATAAATCGTCTGAAAAAAATACAATACTCTCTCTTTTTATTCTTCCTATAAATTAGCCAGCTGCAAACTAATGAAGAATAAAAGTTGCTTTAAGTTTTAGACTTGGCCACTCTTTTGCTATTATGGCGACTTTCCATCACGATAAGGCAGCACCACTGCGTGGCAGTTTTTCAACTTAGAGATTACCAACAAGAAGCCGTTGCTGCGGTGCTCAAACACTTCCGAAAAACCAATGAATCTGCAGTAATTGTTTTACCTACGGGCTCAGGTAAAAGTTTAGTGATCGCCGAGCTTGCTCGCTTAGCAAAACGAAAAATACTGGTGCTGACCCACGTTAAAGAATTGGTAGAGCAGAATCATCAAAAATACGAAACATATGGGGTAACTGCAGGTATTTATTCAGCGGGTTTAAAACTCAAAGAAACTCAACACCAAGTCACCTTCGCCAGCATACAATCGGCCGCCCGAAATCTACATGATTTCAGTGAGCCCTATTCATTAATTATTATTGACGAATGTCACCGGGTTAACCTAGCCAGCCCAGACACATCAAAAGCCGAATTGAAAGACAAGTCAAAAGATGAGTTAAAGCAAGAGTTAAAGGAAGAGTCAAGCACTAACCAGTATCAACAAATCATTCAGAAATTGATGCAGGTTAATCCCGAGGTGAAATTATTGGGTTTAACCGCAACCCCTTATCGTTTAGGCATGGGCTGGATTTATCAAAAGCATTATCGCGGCTTCATCCGTAGTGAACAAAAACGGCCTTTTGATCGCTGTATTTATGAACTACCGCTGCGCTACTTAATTAAACGCAAGTATTTAACCGAACCCAACTTAGTAGATGCCACCATAGAGCACTATGACTTTAGTAGTCTTAGAGAAAACGCCTCGGGCGAATATAGTTCTACGGATATGAATCATCTCTTACATAAAAATCACCGGGTGACTCAAGGCATTATTGAACAGGTCATTGAGTTAGGGCATGAACGTCAAGGCATTATGATATTTGCGGCCACGGTTGAACATGCCAAAGAAATTTTTAGTTACTTACCCGCGACACTGAGTGCCTTAATTACCGGCGCCACCGACAGCACTGAGCGCGATAATTTAATTAAGGCATTCAAACGAAAAGAGATTAAATACCTGGTTAATGTTTCGGTATTAACCACTGGCTTTGATGCGCCCCATGTCGATATGATCGCAATATTACGGCCAACACAATCGGTTAGTCTCTATCAGCAAATAATCGGTCGTGGCCTGCGTTTGAGTGAGAACAAAAAAGATTGCTTGGTGATTGACTATACCGGCAATGATTTTGACCTCTATCACCCCGAAGTGGGTGAGAAAAAACCGAATGACAAAAGCCAGCCGGTACAAGTCGTTTGCCCAAGTTGTGAATTTCCCAATATATTTTGGGGCATCTGTGATGATGACGGTTATTTAGTTGAGCATTACGGCCGACGATGCCAAGGGCTCGTAGCTGAACCCAGTGAAGAGCAAGCAAAAGAGCGTCAATGTGACTATCGCTTTGTCTTTAAAGAGTGCCCGCACTGTGGGGGTGAAAATGATATTGCTGCGCGAACCTGTTTGCAGTGCTTCGAGGTATTAGTTGACCCCGATGACATGTTAAAAAAGGCCCTGCAACTTAAGGATGCTAAAATTATTCGCTGTTCTGGAATGAGTTTAGATGAGGTCTCTGACAAAGGAGCTGATAAGGGAGCTGGCAAGTTAAAAATCACTTACCATGATGAAGAAGGGGCTGAACTCAATGAATCTTTTGATTTTTCTAAACCTAATCAAGTTAAAGCCTTCAATGATATTTTTGCTAAACGCCTTAGTGTTAAAATTGGTGTGCAACTGGGCTCAACTGAGTCATTTGAAGTGGGCAACCTGCAACAAGCATTGCAGCTAGCTAACGTATTACCTTGTCCGGACTTTGTCATTGCCAGAAAACAGAAATATTACTGGCGTATTAAAAACAGAATTTTTGACTATCAAGGTCACTACCGAAAGGCCAATGAACTCAAATAAACTCATATAAGCAAGAATAAAATCGCTGCAAATAGACAATATTACCTATATTAGTTCAAACCGTTTATAAATTATGCGTAGCCGCAGCTTAACTAAAGCAAGTTGAGTTTACTGTATAAATTCTCCGGCTAGAATATCTTGATACTGTGAATTTTCTATCACCAGTGTACCGTTAACAATCACCTGCTCTACGCCTACCGAATAATTATTCCACTGGCTAAAGGTTGCCTTAGGAGCAAAGGCTTGTTGATCAAAAACAATGACATCGGCCTTATAACCTACTTTTAACTTACCACGGTCACTAAGGCCCAGAATTTTTGCCGTTTGCGAGGAACTTCTATTGATAAACTCGGCCATAGTGAGTAACTTTTTATCGACCACATAGGTTTGGTATTTTTTAGGGAAACTGGCGTATTTTCTCGGATGACCGTTAGTGCCATCTGAGGAAGTAACCACCCAAGGTTGCACCATAAACCGTTCAACATCTTGTGGAGACATATTAAAGGATGCCACTCTAACCTCCCCTTCTAGCACTAACGCAATAGCGGTAGCAACAATCGGCAAATTTTTCAGCTCTGCGACTTGCAATAAATTCAAACCTACTAAGGTTTTATCGGTAAACTCGGTTATATAAAGCGAATCAGGGCCACCTCTGCGGCGAATATTTTCAGTGATCTCTTGGCCTAGCTTTTCAGCTAAATCCGCTTGTTTTAAGCGTTGATGAAAAGCTTGTTTAGAATCCGCCATCACCCATTTAGGCATAACCGCACTACGCAGCTTGGTCCCTGATGCTAACCAGGGATATTGATCCGCAGATATCGAAGTACCATTTTGTTGCGCTTGAGTAATTATTGCTATGGCCTGCTCACTTTGCCCCCAAACATCAACGCCTAGTGCTTTTATATGCGCTAAATGCAGGTGAATATCGGCCTTGTCGGCAATATTAATGGCTTCAGCTAACGCGGCAGTAAAACCTATATTAAAGGTACTTTCATCACGTAAATGGGTGTCATAAATACCGCCATACTGACTGGCTATTTTTGCTAAACGGATCACTTCATCAGTGTTGGCATAACTGCCGGGCACATAGTATAAACCCGTTGATAAGCCAATAGCGCCGGCTTGCATTGCCGTTGTTAACAGTGCCGACATTTCCTTGAGTTCTGCTGACGTCGCATAACGCTCGGCTCTACCCATCACTTGTTCTCTTAAACTGCCGTGCCCCACTAATAACGCGGTATTAGTGCCTATGCCATTGGCTGTTAATTTTTCTGCCATGGCCGCGATATCAACGGGGCCACCGCCGTCATTACCATTAATTACTGTGGTGACACCTTGGGTTAAGTAATTTAAATTGTGGTTTTTATCTTTACTTAATAACTCACTCAAAGAATGGGTATGTGGGTCAATAAAGCCAGGACTAACAATTTTGCCTTTGGCATCAATTGTTTTTATCGCCTTAATACTGTGCTCACCACTAGGATATAAGCCGCAAATAATTTTCTGGCAAATGGCAATATCTAGCTGCTGTGCTTGGCTACTGTCACCGGTGTAAACCGTGCCGTTAATGATTAATAAATCAACCTTACTCGCAAACGTAGTTTGTATTGCACTTTGCCCATTATTTTCCACTTTACCTTCATCAAAACAAGCCGTTAATAACGCTAAACTTACTGCCATGGCGATTGTTTTTTTATTAAGTGACTTTTTAGCTATCACTTTCATAGCCAGAAATTTCACATCAAATATACTCATAAAAGGTCCTATTGTTTGTCATGGTCAACGTCTGATAACATATTAATCATCAGTATGTTAGCTGATTTAAAAGCAATACGTTTTATCTTAGTACGATCGGTATTATCACCCATTTCATAGGTAATGGCATGAATACCAAACTTATCAGAGAAATACTGCTTTGATACACCTAAATCAGGATTATTACCGGGTCTTAGTACCACGTTAAAATTAGGCATTTGACGGTCGAGTTCAGCTAACCAATGTCTGACAAAATAAGCCTTTTCAATACCGTAATCAACTGGCATGGTGTAAAAGATATCACTTTTGGTGGAGTGAAAATCTATCGCAAACTTTATTTTTTGTCCTTGAGCAACCAATTGCAGTAAATAATCATTGATCAGGCTGGTCTCAACTTGTGTGAAATTTACCCAGTCGCGGTTTAAATCTAAACCATTGGCATTACTACGCCAATTTCCCGCATCAACGCCATCTGGGTTTATGTTTGGGATAACTAAAACATTGTACTTTCTTAGAAAATAATTACTGAGTTCGCTACTTGATAACAGTGTTTCTACAAAAGGAAATAGTGCCAAAGCACCGGTAACTTCTGGCGGATGTTGTCGGCCTAGAATAATCACCCATTCATTAGTCTGGGGATTTCTGCTTTCAATTTTATAGATAGGCCGCCCTTGTGTTGATAGCCCTAAGACACTGTGGGTAAAGCTATTTTCATCGGTTAATTTCTTAGCCCAATCTACATAATATTGATTATTAATGATTTCTTGGGCAGCAATAATAATCGGCTTAGGCGATGCTGTCACCTTCATGATTAAGCGCTTACCTTTTATCTTATATTTTTGCAGTTGCCAGGTTTTACCATCACGACTGATTTTTGGCGGATACCTATGATTATCACCACGAACTCTCATGGTGATTTTAATGTCAGTGTTTTGCTCAGCCTGTATTTTAAAAGCATACCAAGGGCTTGAATTTATCGGGGTATTTTCAGGGACTAAAATAATGTCGAATTCATTTTCAGCAACGCGCTTACATTCGTCCATACGGCCCGCGGCAAAGTTAGCGGTTAACCTGACCTTACCAATAGCGCAAGATTGATTCGTTATACTCGTTAGCTTAACGGGTTTAATTGCGCTAGTAAGAGAGGTTTCATCAGCCGAGCTTATGACACTAGCGGTTAGTTGCTCTGTTGTCGTGTGTGCAACAACAGACGGGCTTTCTTTTTCAATAACATGAGCAGTAGTACAAGAAAACAAGAATAGGGGTAATAACAACGAAGAAGTTTTCAATAATTTCATCATATTTTCTAATTGTTAGTTGCTTTGCATTAATATGGCTCGACTAGTATTAACTAACCGAGCCATAACGTTTATCGTTTACTTATAATGAATAAAGGCTTAAATTAATAAAGGCTTAAATTAATATGGCTCGACTAAAAAGTTTTGCTCAGATTCATGTACAAGTAACGACCACGGTTTGAATGATAATCACCCGAGTAACCATGCCAATAATTATCGGCTACTGGCGGCTCTTCATCACCGATATTTCGAACGCCTATTCTTACATACGAACCCTCTAACATAGTACCTTCTGAGAATCTATAAGAGCCATACACATCAATAGTAGTGAAGCTATCTATAGGTAAAAATACTTTTTCATCATCAATTTTTACGTCCGTGCTGGTATCAATAAATTCACTAACATAATTTAGACTAACACCCGCGCCCCAACCATTAAATCGCCAGTTGAGTGAGCTTTTAGCGCGCCATTCTGGGCTACCATCTTGTAAGATTTGATCGCCTACCCCTTTAACTGTGACCTTCTCAAGGTTAGGGTATGTTGCTAAATCTTCTTGTGCGGCAAGTACCTTGGCTGAAATTTCATCAACAGAAACCTCATACTTAGATAAATACGCAGCATTAACGTTAAATTCAAAGTCACCAATGGCCGTTTCAAAATCATATACTATGCCAAAATCAATACCCGCCAGCTCTTGCTTGGAAGCATTTTTATATTTGTTTCGTACTTCGCTAACGGTACCATCAGTACCACGAATTACCGTAGGCTCACTTGAGCCTTGTTGTTGTAGGATATAATCATAGGCAATTACGGTGTCATAAGGTGTTAGGAAAACTAGGTTTTCTTGCTCAATATTCCAAGCGTCTATGGTGAAGGTTAAGTTGTCGGTCGGTTCAAAGATGATACCAAAAGAAGTATTCACGCTGTCTTCTGACTCAAGATTTGAATTACCTAGACGGTTGTCAATAATGGCATAACTATCATCAAGTACCGGATCATATTTACTACTACGACGTGGCATACTGCTATTATCAGCACTTTGCTGTAAACCCGGTACTTTAAAACCACCGGCATAAGAGGCGCGTAAACTAAGCCAGTTGGTCGGTTTATAGAAGAAAGCAACTTTAGGCTTTAAGGCATCGCCAGCATCGGAGAAGTTTTCATAACGTGCGGCAAGTTGCACTTCTGCATACTGCTCACCACTGTCAAGTAATGGCAAAATCACTTCCGCAAAGACTGAGCCAATATTACGACTTGCACTGGCATCTGAGGTGGCACTACTGCCGTATAAAGAACTGTCATTAACCACACCATAGGCATCGGTAAAAGGTCTACTGCCATCTACATACTGGTCTCTGTCACTTGAATAGGTTTCACGACGAAACTCAATACCTACCGCTAGGCCGGCATCTCCTGCTGGCATTTCAAAAATTTCACTATTAGAAGCCTTAAAATCAATAGAAGCTAAGCTAGTTTTTGAGTCGACATGGGAATTAACCATAAATAGGTCGCTAATTGACGAAGGCACTAACGGTACATTGCCGATAGTATTTGGGTTATTGACATCTGCACCACCAAAAATATTATAGGCAGTGTTTTTATCGGTACTGTTAACTGCGGCAGCAAAGGCATTTACATCAACACGGGTACTGCTATCGTTAGTTTCAGCTGCACTATAAAAAGCCGCACTTTCCCAATCCCAATCCGCCATATAACCTCTTAAGCCAGCAAGCACTCTAAAGCTGCTATCATCAACAACAACGGTTCTTGGTCCAACATCAACGGGGCGATATTTACGCACAATCACTTCTTCGCCAAAAGGGTTATAGAAAGCATCAGCGCCAACGGTAAATTGATGTTTACTACCACCATGGTTTTGCTCGGATTGATTTGAAAGTTCCGCTTGGTAATAAATTCCTTCGGCAAACAACTCTAAATCTTCGGTAAGTTCATGGGTAAAATGGGTGTAAAAGTTAAGTCTTTTAACATCAGAAGATAGTGGTCGTGTGGTACCGCGATCAAAACGGAGATCTCGACCAGTACTGCCTTTGTCGGCACAAACACCTTCAACCGCAAGGGGCGAATCAACACAGCCAGACATGGTATCAGGTTGTAAATGAAACTTGCCTAAGGGATGATTTAGAATGTCTTGTTGGTATTCTTGCGCTAAAACTGCAGGAAATGCCGATAATAAGTACTTTTCGAAATAACTATCGGTTATTAATTGTTTTTCTCGTAATAAAGCATCATGGACATCCATTTTAGAATAGGCCATCAACACGGCCAACTCAGGCCGAGTTAGCCCTTGTTGAGCAACACTTCTCGCTTGTAACTCTTCATCATCGGGTAAGTATTCTAACTCCCGATTTAGACCGACACTATTGACCAAGTATTGGCTTAAACGGGTAAAACTATCGAAATGAGATTGGCTATTCGCTTCATCAATGCTTAACGCTTGCGCTTGATAATAATTATTACGCAACACCATAGCAGCAACTTCGTCTGTCATACTGCCTAATAGGCTATTACGTTCCGTTTTAGTCATGTTTTGCTTATCGACTATGCCATTAAGCAATATTTTTATATTTACTTCCGCGTCGGAACAATTAACGCCAGCGGAGTTATCAACCGCATCGGTATTTATTTTACCGCCGCCTTTGGCAAACTCTATTCTGGCCAATTGGCTGCAACCTAAATTGCCTCCTTCAGCAATCACTTTACACTGTAATTCATTGCCATTAACCCGTAACAGATCGTTAGCCTTATCCCCTACTTCAGTATTCATTTCACTACTGGCTTTGACATAAGTGCCTATGCCGCCAAACCAGAGTAAATCCGCCTGGCAGAGTAAAACATGACGGATTAAGTCATTCGGTGATAACTGTTTAACCTTGCTATCAATATTCAGTAACTGTTTTATTTGTGGTGTTAACTCAATATGCTTGACCGAGCGGCTAAAAACCCCACCACCGGCAGACATTAACGCTTTATCGTAATCTTGCCATGAAGAGCGTTCCAGCTGATAAAGTCTGCTGCGTTCAACATAACTCAAAGCGCTGTTAGGTGTTGGGTCGATAAATATATCGCGATGATCAAAGGCCGCCACTAGTTTTATAGTTTTTGAAGATAACATGCCATTACCAAAGACATCTCCAGACATATCACCGATACCTATAACACTGATTTCATCTTGTTGAACATCAATAGCCATCTCGCTAAAGTGTCGCTGTACTGACACCCAAGCACCTTTGGCGGTAATACCCATTTTTTTATGGTCATAGCCAACACTGCCGCCCGAGGCAAAAGCATCGCCTAACCAAAAGCCATAATCATCAGCAAGAGCATTAGCAATATCTGAAAAGGTTGCCGTGCCCTTATCCGCAGCAACAACTAAATAGCTATCATCACCATCAAAACAAACCACGTCTTTCGGTTTAACTATACCGTCAGCGGAATTATTGTCGGTTAGATCTAATAAGGCAGAGATAAACACCTTATAACAGCTAATGCCTTCGTTAAGAATACTTTCGCGTGAGCCGTTAACCGGCAATTGCTTAGGTACAAAGCCGCCTTTAGCGCCTTGTGGCACTATAACGACATTTTTAACTTGTTGGGCCTTAACTAATCCCAAAATTTCAGTTCTAAAGTCTTCTTGCCTATCAGACCAGCGCAAACCTCCTCGAGAGACAGGGCCAAACCGTAAATGCACACCTTCAACTTGTGGTGAATAGACAAAGATTTCAACATAAGGCCTAGGCTCTGGCGCATCATCAATTTCACCACTGCGAATTTTAAAAGCGCAATAGTGTTTAGGCTCACCGCTTGGTGAGACTTGATAAAAATTCGTTCTTATCGTTGCCGAAATAGCCGCAATAAAGTTACGCAGAATTCTGTCGTGGTCTATTTTTATCACCGTAGTGAGACTTGCTAATAACTCAGCTTTGATGACCTCAGCGTCTGCTTCGCGTTGAGCAATACTTTGATCACTTAACGTAAATCGTGTTTCAAATAAGTTAATTAATCCGTGAACAATATCAGGGTAATGGCTCAAGGCTTGTTGGTAGTACTCTTCAGAGTAACCCAGACCTAATTGACGTAGGTATTTGCCATAGGCGCGGATAATAACAATTTGCCTAATGTTGAGATGAGCAGCCAGTAATAACTTGTTATAGCCATCACTTTCAATTTTACCGGCCCAAACTTGCGCGAGTGCTTGTTCTAAATTAATTTTTAAAGCACCAATATCTGCATCACTCTTGGGATACTCAAGGGTATAGCTATAAATATTGCTACGGGTGCCACTAGTTGCTTGATTATAACTATTATTACCCCCCTGGCTATTGGCGTTAGTCTTAGCTAAGTTCATTTTGAAACTAAATTCATCCAAGGGTCTAAAGTCAAACTGCTCTAAAATAGGAATAGAGTCACTCAAGGCAATGCTATGCCCTAAGGTATAAATATTTAAGGTAAGCTCATTGCCTTTACCTTGTGCTGACCGATAAATTTCAAATTGATAGGGATTTTTAATCGTTAAACGCTCTAGATTTTTTATCGCTCTGATGGCTTGTTTAGCGGTAAAATGCTCTCGATAGCTTTTAGAAAAAGCGCCCTTATATTTTTCCAGCAACTGAGTCGCTTGTTTGCCACGCCATAACTGGCTGATTAGTGTATTTAAATTTTCACTCCAGCTTTGTATTTTTCTTTCAATGCTAGCGATAAGCGTCGAGATATCTATTTTTTTCCTAAGATCTTCGCCTTTTTTAACAATGAAATGCCATTGAGCGAGGTAATTATCATTAAGCATGGAACGACGAGATAAGATTTCACCTTGATAAGCCGAGGTTAACTCATGCTCTATTTCTTCGCGTAAATCGGTACAAAAAGCATCTTGTGAAACAAAGACCAACACCGACACTTGTCCATTAAAGTCATTTTCTCTGATAAATGCGCCTGATTGAGTTTTGACGTTAAGATTATCTATGCTCTGCGCTAAAACCAGTAATTGCTCAACGCTACTTTCATATAACTCTCTTTTCGGTAAAACTGCGAGAATATGCATGAAATTACGATAATCGTGGCTATCTAGCTTCAAGCAAAGCAGTTGTAAAATCTGCGTTAATTTAGCATTTATAAAAGGAATTTTATTAGGGTGCAGGTTATTAGCAACTTGGGTGAATAAGCCCGAAAACTGATGAATAGCAAGCAGATCGCCTTGCTTAGAAAACGTCTTAACACTGACTATATCAAGATAATCATGTCTATGTATCGTTGACTTTAGCAATGACTTACTGACCATCATTGCATTGCTGCTAGCAATAAATCGACTAAGCTCCGCGGATGAAAGTATTAAGGCATCATTGCTGGTGGTAATCTCATCATGAAAAACACCTAAACAGCCCGTTACTGGTTCCGCGTTACCAGCCTCATCTATTGTTCTAACATTATAGCCAATAAAAACAAAGTGTTGATGACAAAGCCACGATAAGAACCTTTCGGTGCTATGGTCACTTAAACAAGAGGCTTGATGACTTATTTTTTTACTTTTAGTCATCATTAACGGCCAATCTTGACTTACTTTCGCTATATCAGCCAATAGCTTATGGATAGTTTCGACCAGTTCGCCCATCACATTTGTCGCTAACGGATTGGCAAGCTCAATATATAGAATCGACTCGTCATCAGTACAACCTAATGAGGTAGTGGTGTTATGCGCATATATTTTTTTTCGATTAACCACAGGGTGTAACAATAAATTAATTTTATAGCCCTGAGCTTTTAATAACGCAGAAATTGAATCAACAATAAAAGCTTTATCATCGGTAATAATATGTATGACTGAGCCTTCGGCCAAGACACCTTGTTGGCGTCGATTTTTGATGATAACTTTATTTTCATTGGCGCTACGACCAGCAAAGGATTGCCATAATAAAAAAGCGGTTTGATAACGCTGTAATGTTGACAGCATGTGTAAATCAACATTGAGTAAGCTGTTAAACATTTGTTGAGAAAAACGTTCAAAAACAGAAAGATCTGCCTGATGATAGTTCTCATTGATAAAACGACATAATTCTAAATCAGGTGTAACAGTCACGATAAATTGCCTTATTGTTATTATAAAAGCCCTTCCCTTCAGGGGAAAGGTGCTACGCCAAAGGATTAATTATTAATACAATGGCTATACAGAAAAGCGTAGCTAGTACGGCTTTTACAGGCAAATTCATTTGTTTTACTAAGGTATAACCAAACGTTGTAGCAAGTTTAATGGCAATTTATGCTGAGTACTTTTTAACTGGTCATCTTTAAGAGCAATTGCCGTGGCATTTTAAATGGGACTTTGAGTCGCAGTTTCTCTAGCAGTATGGGCAAAGTCACTAAAGGGCATAACCCCAAGTTATTACCTAACAAAGATTAACTATTACCCCTTTTCATATTGTTACCTTATCTTAAGGGTATCGAAAAAGAATCATCTGTTATACCAACAGTGGCATGTTTCCTTCATTCAAAAAGATACCAATATGAACAGAAAACAAAATATAATAACAACAGCTATCAACGAACACGCTATCGATAATAATTTAACCGCTATTGGCGTGATGGATTTAGACGGTTTAAGAAAAACCGTTAGTGATGTTTATGACGCTTTTCCCGCTAATTTTTTTCATACCTTTGCAGTAAAAGCCAATGCCTTAGTTAAGGTATTAGCGCCACTACGTGAATATGGTATGGGCGCGGAGGTGGCGAGTCCTGGCGAGCTGTTAATCGCCCTTACCGCGGGTTTTACCGCACAAAATATCATCTTTGATTCACCCGCAAAAACCCTACAAGACTTACGTACCTGTATAAAAACTGGCATAGCACTTAACATTGATAACTTACAAGAGCTTGCGCGCATTGATGCGCTAATGCTGGAATTTCCTGACAGTAAATCTGTCATTGGTTTTCGTGTTAATCCACAAATTGGTGGTGGTAAAATAGGCTCAACCAGTACCGCGACCACAACGTCCAAGTTTGGTTATGCGCTACTAGATAAAGATAACCGTCAAACCCTCATTGCCATTTATAAAGCCCGTCCCTGGTTAAATAGTATTCATACTCACACTGGTTCACAAGGCTGTGAACTCACCTTAATGGCCCATGGCATCAAGGTCATTACCGAGCTAGCCGAAGAAATAAACGCTGTCATTGGTACTCAGCAAATAACACGTATAGATATTGGTGGCGGTTTACCGGTTAATTTTAGCTCGGAAGTAATCAAACCAAGTTTTAAAGATTATGCAGAGGTATTAAAAGCACAAGTACCGTTATTATTTACCAACAAGTATCAGGTAAAAACTGAATTTGGCCGTGCTATTGTCGCAAAAAATGGCGTTATTATTACTCGGGTAGAATACACAAAAAATGCTGGCGGACGCCATATCGCCACGACCCATGCTGGTGCGCAAATTCTGACTCGTACCGCATTTTTACCTAAATCATGGCCAATCAGAGTCACTGGTTATAGCGCTGAAGGCATAGAAAAAACAAAAGATAACTCAGCAGTAGTAACTACCGATGTTGCTGGCCCCTGTTGTTTTGCTGGTGATCTCATTTGCAGTAATCAACAGTTACCTAAATTAGAACTCAATGACTATGTCATGGTGCACGACACCGGTGGTTATTACTTTAGCAATCATTTTGATTACAACAGCTTACCTCGAGTAGCGGTTTACACTGTCAGTGGTGAGGATAATGACTTAACAATGACATGCATACGAAAAGCAGAGTCCCTAGAAGATGTTTTAAACAAGATGTAAGCGCTTTTAAACCGAGCGTAACCCATCGTCAGCAAAAATCCTCATACTAAAAACAGCCTAATTAAAGTCACTCTTTAACGATACGTTATTGACTGAGCTTAGCCTTGGCGCATAACTATAAAGTGAGTTTAATCATGGACCTAAATATAGGCATCTTAGAAACGTTAGTGGTGGCGCTAATGATTCTTTTTTCAGGTTATTTTTGTAATAGCAAAGTAGCTTTTTTACGTAACAATAATATTCCAGAGCCCGTTGTCGGCGGTATACTATTTTCAATAGTAGCCGCCATCGCCCATAGCTTTTTTGATATTCACTTTAATTTTGATATGAGCTTTAAAAACCCGTTAATGACGGTATTTTTTACCACAGTAGGCTTAGGGGCAAGTTACTCGTTATTAGTGAAGGGTGGTCCAAAAGTTATCTTGTTTTTAGCGGTAGCGACTTTATACCTACTGCTACAAAATGCCCTGGGGGTTTCCTTAGCCATCAGTGCCGGCATGGATCCTTTAATGGGCTTAATTGGTGGCTCTGTCACTCTCTCTGGTGGTCATGGTAATGGCGCTACTTATGCCGATTTATTTATTAGTGAATACAATATGCCTTCGAGTGTATTTGAACTAGCTATGGCAGCAGCGACTATGGGCTTGGTGTTAGGTGGCTTAGTTGGTGGCCCAGTCAGTAAAAGGCTAATTAGTCGTTATAATCTTAAAGCCGATAGTTATCATGAAGAGCTTGATGATACGGTAACCTTTAATCCAGAAGATCATGATTTAGTGACGCCAAAAAAAATGATGGAAACCTTATTCATTATTTTATTATGTATGTCGGTTGGCCATGTTATTTACCTACAGTTAAAAAGTAATGATGTGATTTTACCGGCCTTTTTAATGCCACTTTTATTTGGCGTCTTAGCGACCAATTTAACTGAGCTTTCTAAACGCTACACTATCAGTAGAGCTTGTATTGATTTATGGGGCACTATGGCTTTGTCGATCTTTTTAGCCTTAGCCCTGATGTCTCTAAAAGTATGGGAATTGGCTAACCTAGCCCTGCCCATGATCCTTATTATTTTAGTGCAAACTTTTATGTTGATAATGTTTGCTTATTTTATTACCTTTAGGGTCATGGGAAAAAATTATAATGCTGCCATTATTGCCGGTGGTCACTGTGGTTTTGGTTTAGGAGCAACACCTACCGCGGTTGCTAATATGGAATCACTGGTCGCTAGATATGGCCCCTCTCCGCAAGCATTCTTAGTGGTCCCTTTAGTGGGCGCGTTCTTTATAGATATTACTAATGCCCTGGTGATTCAGCTGTATTTAAGCCTGCCATTTGTAACCCCTTAGTAGATTAGCACTGCTCATTTAAAAAGTTAAAATAAACGCCTGGTCAGCTTTATCTAGTGAAGTTTATCCTATAACCTAAGGTTATAGCTTAGAACTAGTTTCAACTATTAATAGTGAGTAATATTATTTACTCATAAGCGCTTATTTAATCCTTTTTATCTTGAACAACTTACCAAGGTCTTTAGCCATGTCTACATCAACTCAGAGCTTTAACACCTCGGTATGCACTAGTCGTATTAACAAAGTAGGCTGTTATTAATGAACAAAAATAATAGTCTTGCCCTCCTTATTATTAGTTTCGGGTTGTTTTTCGCTTTCTATGTCAATAACGCGGTTGATAAAACCTGGCTAGAGCAATCTTATCTTTATGATACATACCACACAGAGTCAGGTGAAGATGCCTATAAATATAAGGGCAAAGAAGTCATAATTACCGATATTGTGCCTTACCATCAATCTCCCCTCACACAAGAAAACTTAAACCTAAGCATAGATTCAAGCATAAATAAATTAAGCCTACAGCCACTATTAACACAGCAATGGGTTAAAAATGACGAGCAACAATTAATCCTACTTAAACCGGCATTTCATTTTGGCCTGTGGTCTTTGCTGCCTGCTTTTATCACCATTGCTTTATGTCTGCTCACTAGAGAGCCGCTAACGTCCCTGTTTGCTGGCATAGTAGTCGGCGCAATAATGTTAGGAAAATACGATTTAACGGATGCCGTGATCATTCCCAACTTAGCCAAAGAAAGCACGGCTGGGCTATTGTTACTGTATTTATGGTTATTAGGCGGCTTATTAGGCATTTGGTCTAAAACCGGTGCCGCCCAAGCTTTTGCTAACTATATGACCGAGCATTTTGTTAAAGGGCCACGCTCAGCCAAACTAATTTCATGGCTGCTGGGGCTATTGTTTTTCCAAGGCGGCACTATGAGTACCGTTTTAGTCGGTACCACGGTCAGACCGCTTGCTGATAAAGCCAAAGTAAGCCACGAAGAAATGAGTTATATCGTTGACTCAACGGCTTCGCCTATTGCCTTGGTGATCGCTTTTAATGCTTGGCCCGCCTACGTACAAGCGTTAATTTTTGTTCCTGGGGTAGCCTTTTTGGCAACAGAAGCAGACCGACTTAACTTCTTTTTCAACAGTATCCCGTTTAGCTTTTATGGCATTATTGCGGTAATAGGCACCTTATTATTGTGTTTAAATATCACCACTTTTTCAGGTAAACGAATTCGTCAGGCTCAACAAAGAGCCTTAAAGACAGGTCAGTTAGATGCTCCAGGCGCAAGGCCGTTAAGTGCTAAAGAGTTACAAGCCTGTGATGTACCTTCGGGATATAACGCCCATGTATTAGAATTTATCTTACCTTTAGTAACCTTAATAACTATTGCCGTTAGCACTTTTATATTTTTAGGCTCGCCTAAAATCAACTGGGCTTTTGGCGCAGCGTTATTACTGTCGGCTGGCATTGCCTTAATAAAAGGCATGTCATTAACTGATGTTGTTGATGGCTTTGGTAATGGCCTAAAAGGCGTGGTGCTGGCTTCGGTGATCTTAATGCTAGCGGTTATTATTGGCAGTATCAGCAAAGAAATAGGTGGCGGCTTGTATTTGGTATCACTGCTTGGTGAACAACTACCCTTTTGGCTGTTGCCACTTTTATTGCAGTTAATCACTATGGTTATCGCTTTTTCTACCGGTACCAGTTGGGGCACCTATGCGATCGCTTTTCCATTAGCTATGCCTCTAGCTTGGGCGGTTTGCCAATCACAGGGCCTTGCTAACCCAGAGCTCTTTATGATGGTTTGTTTTGCCACTGTGCTTAACGGTAGCGTGTTTGGCGATCAATGTTCACCGATATCAGACACCACCATACTGAGTGCCATGACCACAGGCTGTGATTTAATGGACCATGTTAAATCTCAATTAGTGCCGGCAATATATGCGGCAACGCTTGCCGGCTGTTTATGGACACTCACCGTTTACTTTTTTGCTTAAATTAATATTTAGCTCAACTCACTTAGGAAAGAAAAATGCGCTTAAGACATATTGAGATATTTCACGCCATTTACACCATGGGCTCAATAACCAATGCAGCAAAAATATTGCACGTTTCCCAGCCCTCAGTCAGTAAAGTGTTATCTCACGCAGAGATGCAACTCGGCTTTGACTTATTTAAACGGGTCAAAGGACGTTTGATCCCAACGGATGAAGCAGAAATGCTTTTTGATGAGGTTGATAAAATATACCAACAAATGCGGTCGATAAAGAATACCGCAGAGAACATTAAAAAATCTGAGTACGGTCAAATCAGCTTAGCCTGCAGTCCAGCATTAGGCTTTGATGTTATTCCAACTGCCATCGCAAAATATCACCAAAAGCATCCTCAGGTAAACTTTAACGTGCAAACTGTACATAACGATGAGGTAATGCAAACCTTGTTAGAGCATAAATGTGATTTAGCCATTTTGTTCGCGCCCAATATTATGCCTGGCATAACCTCAATGGAGCTGGCTCAATCAGAGTTAGTTATAGTGTATCCCAAAGCAAACTTCCCTGACTGCCCGAGCGAGTTAAGCTTGAGCCAACTAATAGCATTTGAATATATTGATATTGGCGACAGTGGACCTTTGGGAGACCTACTCTGGACTAGAATGATGCAAGACAACATCACCCTAGAATCGTTAATTAAAGTGCAAACCTATTTCATTGCCGCCAGATTAGTGGCTCAGGGCGCAGGCATTTGTGTGGTAGACCGATTTACCGCAGAAGGTAATTTATCAGACAACACCGCCATTGCTTCTTTTAATCCGCCATTAACCTTTACTGTTAATGCCTTGTACCTTGAAAATAAAAGCCTGTCGAAAGTGAGCGAAGAATTTTTGCCTTATTTAATCGAAAAATTTGCTGCAGTCTCTAGTTAGAGCAGCAGCAAAATATTACTAATAAGCCTCAGCAACCGCAGCTTCTACTAACTTAACCAGTTCGTCATAGCCAAAGATAATCAATGGTTTGCCATTCACAAAGAACTGCGGTGTCGCACGTACTTTTAAGGTTTGTCCATCTTTTATATCTTGGGCAATAATTTTAGCAACCGTACTGCTTTGCCAATCTTTATCGAGTTGCTCATGATCTAATGCAAGGGTTTTTATAGCCAATAAAGCACGTTGTGGTTTTGATACATGATTTTCAACCCAGCGTTCTTGGTTGGCAAATAACAGTGCAACTGCCGGCCAAAACTGTCCTTGTAGATGCGCAGCTGCCAGCATTTTAACCACATCTTCGGAGCCTTGGTGTAACGGCGCATAACGCATAACAACTTTCACTTTACCTTGATATTTTTTAACTAGGTTATTGAGCAAGGGGTAAAACTGACTGCAAGTACCACAAGCCGGATCGAAAAACTCGACAATAGTCACTTTAGCGTGTTGCCCTCCTTTTTCTGGGGCATCAATTCGTTCCAATGCGGGTAGGTATTCACTCGCTATTGTTGAGGGTTGTTGGCTTTTGTACATCATCACGCCAACAATAAAAATAATGCCAATAAACGCCGCGACGCTGATAAAAAGAGTTTTATTATTCATAGTTATTCCTAATAAGTGTTCTGGGTACATTGTTTTTTAGAGAGAAAGAGTAACAGGGCAATAAGGCTAAAGGTTAATAATGACATCACTGGGATGTTTAAAAAACCCAATAAGGTGAAATGTGTTTCAGAGCAAGGTATGCCTTGTACACAGGGTTGCACGCCTTCGGGGATAAGCCCGGCGACAACAAGTACATGAAATAACGCCACAAACCAACCTAACAGAACTAATGGACTGGCGTAGCGAATAATCTTAACATCGAAAGGAAATAGCGCCAAAGGCAACATGATCACTAAAGGGTAAAGTGCAATACGTTGATACCAACACAAGACACATACAGGTAACTGTACTATTTCACTAAAAAACAAGCTAATTAAGGTGCCACTCGTGGCTAATATCCAAGCGAAAAATAGTAAATTCCAACTTTGATTATTGTTCGCTGACGCGATATTTTTATTATTCATTTGCCGTTATTTTTCCAATATATAGGTAAGTTATCAGCAACTAACACTGATAGATTAATTGCATAACCTGTTTGAGTACAGGGTAAATAATAACAATTTTTCGCACAGTTATCAGTATGATTTAACTCGCAATACCAGTGGTTTTTATTGACCGTTTGAATTGCCTTGTTAGTTGTTGGAGTTTAAAAGCGCAAAACTAACAACAAGTTACCATGTTTATTGGTTGTACGGAAGAGTCAAAAAACACCACCAGCACTACACACCTAAACCTGATTTTTAGCCTTAAAAACTAAAGATTATTTGATCTTACAACCGTGAAAAGCGAAAACTGGGTTGGGCCAAGAAGAA
Source organism: Colwellia sp. MT41 (assembly GCF_001444365.1). Taxonomy (NCBI): domain Bacteria; kingdom Pseudomonadati; phylum Pseudomonadota; class Gammaproteobacteria; order Alteromonadales; family Colwelliaceae; genus Colwellia; species Colwellia sp. MT41. Next base: position 2,018,483 of record NZ_CP013145.1, on the reverse strand, counting down.
GTGAGTATTTGAGGCACTTCCATTGCCAAACCAAAGATTGAACCAAACACAAAACATTAACGAAAACACTGAACTAGCAAATAAAGTCAGCTGATTTAGTGCGTGCAACTAACGCCCTGCTAGGCGCACCTGCTTAATTTGCTAATATATTAGATAAACTATCGACATAATTATCAGGTAATATATGACCGCCAGAAAAAACAATTCTTTCTTTTTTAGGCGTTGATATATGTTTAAAAATAAAATCGTTTTCACTTTTTGATGCATTTTCATCATCGTCAGCAGTAAGCAACAATACATCTTGGTTTTTTAAAAGTGATATGAAATTCTTAGGTGCAACAAGCGCGGTTTTATCGTCAAGATACGGAGGTACAATAGAAATTATTTTGCTAATTCTCTGATCGAGACTAGCTAAAATCAAACCAATTTGTCCGCCCATACTATAGCCAACAACAGAAATATTACTTTTATCTAAATTATTCTGCTGTGATACCCAGTCCAACAGGACACGATGATCTATTACAGTATTTTTAATCATAGCTTCATAATCAGTTTTATCGCCAAAAAAGTGTAAATCATTCATGATAGATCTTAAAGTTCTGTCAGGATTTTTTCTTTTACCATGATATCTAGCATCTATTGAAATAACTACATAACCATTTTTATCAGCAAGTTCCGTAATTTTATTTACTTGTGTCACAGTTGGTCGCCCCTTAAAAGATTCAGACCACCATCGTTGATACCCTCTTCCCATAGCTGAAATACCAATAAGTACAGGATATTTATCTGCTTGGTTCTTAGGGTATGAAATTTGACCGTTAACAATACTTTGATCAAATGATTTGTAAGTAAAAGTGAATAGATGTGGTTCTATTTCCGTTAAAATCAACTCAACAGCTTGTTCAGAATTATACTGATATTGTTTTATTATTTCTGCTTGCTCCATTGATATTTCATCAAGAGCTAAAAAGCTATACCAATATCCAAAAACTAGAGCAAAAGTAATTACCAGTATCATTCCTATTTTTCTTATCATGTCGATCCTTTTGTTAGTAATATAATTAGAAATAAACCACCATACGGTCATACCAACGCCCAAATAACAGGCTAAGTAATGGTTGGCTAAAATGTTTTAGGAACGAAAAACAGCAAACTCGTTTTTGTCATTTTGAATCGCTTGTTAGGCAACATATTGATCAAAAAGCTCTTTTAATACGGGTAATACAGAACCAATTAACAGCAGTGCCATGGCTACATTGAATGTTTTTTGGTGCTTAGGCGATTTTAAGTACTTTTTAAGCCCCGATCCAAAAACTAACCAAACACCAACACACGGAAAAGATACAACAAAAAAGGCTAAGGCTATATAGATAACTTGATTAAATACGTCTGTTGATAATGACGTATATGCTGATACTGCCCCTACGGCCATGACCCATGCTTTTGGATTTACCCATTGAAATAATGCAGCCTGAACAAAACTGAATGGCTTAGAAAGTTTACCGTCCAATGAGGTTGGTGAAGATAAAGCGATTAACCAAGACAAATATAGTAAATATATGACACCAAAAATTTTAATGATTTCGTGAAATAAAGGATACATTTCAAAAAATACACCTATTCCTAACCCAACCAATATGACCATCACGGGAAAGCCGAAGCAAATTCCCAATAGGTGGGGTAAACTGCTTTTAACTCCGTGGTTTAAACCTGATGCCATGATCATTATATTATTTGGTCCAGGAGTGATACTTGTAGACACTGCAAATAATAAAATAGCTAAAAACAACTCCATGATGTGATGATATTCCTTGTTGCCTTATTAGTTTCCGAATATTAAAAACGCTGAACTAACAGTAAGTTATCATGTTTACGGGATAAACGGAAGAGTCAAAAAACACCACCCGCACTACACACCTAAACCTTATTTTAGCCTTAAAACTAAAGCTTATTTGATCTTAAAACCGTGAAAGGCGAAAATTGGGTTGGGCAAAGAAGAAGTGAGTATTTGAAGGCACTTCCATTGCCAAACCAAAGATTAAACCAAACACAAAACATTAACGAAAACACTGAACTAGCAAATAAAGTCAGCTGATTTAGTGCGTAAAACTAACGCTTTGCAACTTGTTAGTTGCTCTTATACACATGTGACCTATGGGAGACTTTTACAACATTTACAATAAGTAAACCATCTTTTATCTCGTAAATTATTCGATATAATCCCTGTCGAACTCTATAGATTTCTTTGTCTGATAACTTTATACAACCTTCACCTCGCGGATTCTCAGATAAAATGTCAATTTTACCTAATATCTTTTTTATATCGTTTTTAGGTATAACTCGTAAATCTTTAGCTACTGACTTTTTAAATGTGATTTTATATTTTGCCATGCGACTTCAAATCATTTAGCAAATCTTCATAAGATATTTCAGATTCATTGATTCTTTCTGATACAGCAGCTAAATCTTCTTGGTCTTCACGCATTAGTAAGCGAACAGCTTCATCTATTAGCTCTGAAACAGATAGGTTTGCTGAGGCTGCGCGCATTTTTAAAGCTTGATGTATCTCTGGTTCAAAATAAACAGTCGAACGTTTAGATAAGTTACTCATAGTGATGACTCCATTTATTCAATAACAACACTATAACACCACAACGTTATAATGTCACCGGACTTGGATGAGCAACTAACAAGCCTGTAGAATAACTCGTTTTTTAACTTTATTTATAATCGAAACGAAATTAACTAGTAAACTAACTAGTAAACTAACTAGGACACTCGCTTATAAAACATCATAAAAAGAAACGATAATACAAGCTACATAACCACTCAAAATAGGCTCAATGATTACTTATAAATCCTAAAGTCGAATAATATTTACTAAAACTTCAAATAAAGAGGATAAATGCTGTTTTTTAGACATGACAAAAACATCGGGTTTGAGGTGTAGTTAGAAAATAAGATGAGTAATGGGTACTGAATTGTTACGCCAAAAGTTTATCACAACAACTGACATTCGTTCGCCGCTTTAAACCTTTATGCGCACAGTAATCAGACAATACATCGCTGTGCCCCACAGCACCATGAAAAAGCTTGCTGAAATCTTTTGCCAGGGTTAGCCAATTTTCAGCTTTGATATTTAAACGGCTAAGCAGTGCGGGTTGGTTTTCCTCAATATGTCCCACTTTATCTTCACGAAGGCAGCGCCCTGTCATTTCAATTAATTCAAGGTAATCCTTAAGCTCAAACGGTAAACCTTTTGGCATTGCTTGTCGTGGGTTGCCCACAAAAGGCAGTAACCCTTGGGGTTGTTTACCTTTTTTAGCTTTTTCTACTCGCGTTTTTACACTGGTGTACGTTGATGTTTCGGGTGTTTTAGCAATCTTTGCTCGAACAGGGTTTAAATCAACATACGCCATACAAGCGGCAAGAGCGGCTTCATCTAATAAGGCTTGAGATTTAAAACGCCCTTCCCAGAAATGACCTGTACAGTGGTCTTCTTGGTTTGCTTTGATAGCAATACCTTGGTTGAGTAAGCGCATAAACCAACTGATATCCATTAAGCGCTTCCGATATACGTCAACCGTTTCAAGTAAAGAAGTCATTAGGTGCTCTGGAATGTCTTCACCACGACAATACTGCTGCGTGAGTAAGGTTCCTTTGAATAATTGATGCCACCGCTCAATCACTTCGATGGATGACCATGATTTCGCGGTGATTTCATCAATAAACAGCACCATATGCGTGTGATTACTCATGATAGCGTAGGCGCATACATCAATAGCAAAAATTTGACTTAAGTCCAGGAGTTTATCTTCAACCCACCCTCGCCTATGGTCAAAATTACGTCCGGTATTTTTATCTTCGCCACATAAAAAGGCACGACGAACACACCGAGAAATACAATGGTAATAAGGTGTGTCAACTAAACTAATGAGTTGTCTTCTGGCGGTTGTCATGACAAGCCCTTTCAATAACGGTCATTGATTAACCGTAGTTGAGAAGTTTCTATTATTCAACTTTGAGCGACTGTCCTCGTTAATTCCCTATTCCTATTACTCTCGTTAATTCAAGGGAGCTGCGTTCGCCTTATCGATCAGGAATATTCCCTCGCTAGCTTCATTTTAGCCAATGACACCCAGGTATCCTTTTAAGATGATGGCGTTGACGATATCGATGAAGAAGGCACCGACAATGGGGACTACCATAAAGGCCTGAGGTGATGGACCTGATCTCGATACCAGTGCGCCCATATTCATCACCGCTGTCGGTGTAGCGCCCAAGCCAAATCCACAATGACCTCCGGCAATAACGGCTGCATCGTAGTTACTTCCCATCAGGCGAAAGGTCACGAAATAGGCGAAGAAAGCAAGGATCACGGTTTGAAGAACTAGAATAATTAACAGGGGGACGGCAAGATCCAATATTTCCCACAACTTCAAATTCATCAAGGCCATGGCCAGGAATAATGATAACGACACGGTGCCCAGGATATCGACGCACTCGCTGTGGATCTTATAGCTACGAGATAACTCTGTCAGATTGGTGATCATCACACCTATAAATAGAGCGTAGACAAAATCAGGCATTTTCAGCCAGCTAATATCAAAAGTGACAATTAACACCCCGATTCCTTTAGAGCCTGCCACACATAGCAGCAAGATGAATAATGTTTCCAATATGCTCTTAGCAGTCACCCGGTCTTCTTCCAGCTGATCATAGGTCACCAGATCCGGATGATCCTGATGATGATTGCCACCTGCACCGTATGAGGAAACCAGATTATTCTTAGAGATCAGCCTTTGCGCCACAGGCCCACCAATAATTCCGCCCATCACCAGGCCGAATGTTGCCGCAGCCATGGCAAATTCCAAGGTATTGAGACCATAATCTTCAGAAATAGTCTGTGCCCAGGCAGCGCCTGTGCCATGACCTCCCGAGAGAGTAATAGAACCGGCGACCAATCCCATAATGGGCTCTAAACCCAGAGCCGTCGCCATGCTGACACCCACAGCATTCTGAATCACGATGTAGAGAGAGGCAATACCCAGGAAGATGAAAACCCGGCTTCCTCCCTTAAGCAACATCTTATAACTCGCCGCCAGGCCAACCGTGCTGAAGAACATCAGCATCAAGGTATTTTGCATAGAAAGCGTAAATATGAAGGAGATATGGTTGAAATGTAAGACGGTGATGATGCTGGCGATAATCAGGCCGCCGACGATTGGTTCAGGGATATTGTATTTCCTGAAGAATGGAATGTGACGATTGACAAAGTGGCCTATGAAAAGTACCAGTATGGCAATGAGGAACGACTCAAGCTCGCCTATCGTATAAATATTATTCATGAAACTCCAAATTCCTATTTATATGCATTCAATGTTTGGCAGATTCAACCTTGAAGTGCATAATTATTTAGGCTGCTAGCGCAGCCATATGTTCGGCCCTTAACTTGGCGGAGCCGCATGCAGGGTGGTGTGGGGGCTGGAGGTTAGATACCTCTGGCTACCCGATTAGGTAACAACTTGTTGAGATTACGATCTATTTATTTGGACGTTTTGCAATGCCATGAAAATGTGTAGGCCCTCAGGGCATTGTAGGAGCCATTTAAAAATCTATATCTATAATTTCCCAGCCCTCTTTTCCTAAGCTGTTTAAGTAAGCTTCTACTTGTTTAACGGTTCTACCTTTTAGGAAGCCACCCTTCTCTGCATTAGCTGAATCAATGATTTTATATTCCCACATACTAGATATTATCCTTTGTTACCTAACGCCGCATTAAGCGGACTAAAATAGTGGGTTATAATGTGTAGCGAAGTGAAACGTAACCCACTGTTTTAGTTCCGTTTAAATGCCTTGTTATATGTACAATGCACTTAACTGCTTCATAACTTTAACATTCTCTGGTACAGACAAGGTGTTTTTTTTTGTAAACCAGAACGGTTGAATACCAACTGCAATTTATCCGTTTAATTGCCTTGTTAAGTTTCGTCGTTTATACTTAGCCTTAATTAAAGACCACTCTAACGTACTGGTGAAAGCATGACAACTAGAATATTAACTGAAGCTGCGGCAAGTATTAGTGAACTTAAAGCAAATCCAATGAAGGTTGCTCTTAGTGCTCACGGCGAAGCAATTGCAGTGCTAAATAGAAACGAACCTGCATTTTATTGTATACCGGCAGAGACTTATGAGTTTATGATGGACTATATTGAAGATTTAGAGCTACTTGCCATTGTTGAGCAGCGTAAAAGTGAAGCTAGTGTAAAGGTTAGTTTAAATGACCTATGAGTTGGAGTTTAAAAAGTCTGCACTTAAGGAATGGAAAAAATTAGGTGCAATAGTTAAATTACAGTTCAAGAAAAAACTTGCAAACATTTTAGAAAATCCTCATATAGAAAGTGCCAAGCTCTCAGGTGACAATAAATTATACAAAATAAAACTTAGACAGGTCGGTTATAGACTAGTTTACGAGGTAAGCGATACAGTTATTACTGTCACCGTAATTTCTGTTGGGAAGCGTGATAGAGGAAAAGTATACAAAGCCGCGATGGAGCGCCTCAATTAGAGAAACTTAACGCCCAAATAACGGGCAAATAATAGTTGGTTAAAATAGTCGACGCAGGAGCAAAAACCAACTGTTTTTTGTCCTTGTTGAATTGCTTGTTAGCTAGCGTATAATACCCATAGTTAATCACTTTTGAGAAAGCTATGCCAACTATTTCAATGTTTTACGGAATAATAATACGGATGTATTATTTTGATAACCAACAACATCACTTGCCACATATTCACGTTCATTTCCAAGGTGATGAGGCGATCATTGAAATACCTACGGGCCAGTTACTCCAAGGTAAATTACCAAAACCGAAACAAAAACTTGTTGATGCTTGGATTGAAATTCATAAAGATGAATTAATGGCAGACTGGGAGCTTGCAGTAAATGGTGAGTCTGTCTTTAAAATAGATCCTTTAAAATAAGGTAAGTATTATGAACCCTCGTGTAATTACAGTCGAAGCGACAAATAATCATTTTTTAAAATTATCATTTGATAATGATGAAATTAAACTTTTTGATGCCAGCCCTTTTTTGGATAAGGGGATATTTAAAGAGTTACAGGACTATAATTATTTCAAACAAGTCTCTGTAGCTTTTGGCTCTGTAGAATGGCCAAATGAGCAAGATTTTAGCTACGATACTCTTTATTTACTCAGTAAAACTTTAGCCTAGCTAACGAGCCTGTAGAATAACTCGTTTTTTAACTTTATTTATAATCGAAATACTCTAACTGGATTATTTTCTTTTAACAATCAAAACGTTTACGTTTTTGGCGATTTTTATTTTTCATCAATGGGGGGGTAAATACTGGGGAAGTTTTACTGGCTTTTGTCTTTTACGGCTGTTTTCGAGGATATATACGGGCGGGGTTCGCCAAGCTACATCAATTAATTCACCTTGGAACACCATGAACGATAACCTCTATATTCAATAAAATTTGAGTGGCGCGCAATGCGCCACTCTTCCTTTATGGTATTAATATTGCATTATTATACGTATAACTAATTAATGAGGTATAACCATGAATATTAACGTATCTTCTCAATACCAAAGAATTACTCAATTTACTTCCAACTCGATAGCACAAAAAGAGCCTTTTGAAAATACATTAAAGAGTACTACAACAGATACAGTAACCATCAGTAATGATACAAAAAATAAATTAGAACGAACTACTGAAATAATGGCTAAGTATGATCTTAGAAATATGTCTCACAATACATTAGAAAAAATGAGTGATGAACTTCGTAATTCTGGGCTTATGAGTGATCATGAATATTTAATGATGGTAAGACCTAGCAACAATATGGAAGGATTGTACAACATAAAAAATGATCCTAACCAATCAATAGACATGATAGCTAAATTCGAAGAACTACTTGATATACAAAAAAGAAGTAATTCTAACCCTAAATTCATTGATAATGACCAAAAACGCCTTGACTCACTAATGTTTTTTGAAAGTCTACAAAGTTAACTTAACGCCAAGTAATAGCCAGGGAAAGGATATTACTTGCCGACTTTACAGCCTAACGCCCAATTAACGGGCTAAGTAATAGTTGGCCATAATTGTGAACGGAGTGAGCGCGGCCAACTGTTGCGTGTCCCGTTGAATTGCTTGTTAGATGCAACCGTAGTTGAATCAAACGCTTAACGTATTTAAATACACCGTTATTAAAACGCCAAACTTTGAACTTGAGCCACAACACTAACCCTTCAAGAGCGAATGGTTTTGTTAATCTTAGCCTGATGTGTTTCCCAAACAGTGATAAACCTATTCGCGGTTACCACCAAAACCTAAACTGGTGAAACTTATTTGTTCCGTTTGAAGTGCTTGTTATGCAAAATTTTAAAATAGAAAACAGGCCAGTATCACTTAACCTCAGCCTTGCATTCCTTTAATAATTCTTCAGCTTTTTCTTTGCCAAATTCATTTACCATCTCATCCCACATTGGAGAGTTTCTAATTTGATTTTGGTACTCTTTCGTCATTTGATCAATTTCAGATGAAGTGGGTTTCACACCTTGAGAAATAATATGCATGCCTTCTTCATCGGACCATGTAACTGGTAATTCTGAAGCGTTTTTTAGCATGCAGCACTTCTTGTACTTATGACCGCTACCACATGGACATGGATCATTTCTTCCAATTTTATCATTCATAATAAACCTCCATTATAACAGCAGAGTATTTTTGCATAACGCCTACTTAAGCGGAAAAATATAGTTGGCTAAAATATTGAACGGAGTGAAAACAGCCAACTGTATTTTTTCCGTTTGAAGTTCTTGTTGAACGAAGCCGCTTTGCGGCAGAATACAATAAAATCATCTGTACTTACCTTAGCGGGCAATGTCGGCAGCTTTGAGGAGTATATGATGAATATTACTGAGCAAACACGTTTCAATTTATTGGCTCAATCTTACCTTAACGAACTGACCTTACAAGGAAAAAGTGATAAAACTATCGAGTGTTATAGTCGATGTCTTCGACAAACAGCGTCGTTCTTTGATCTCTGCCCGGACCAATTAACCATTGAGGATCTTAAAACTTACTTCCTGCACCTTGTTGAGCATAAGTCATGGAGTCACGTTAAGATCACCCGTTGTGCCATTCAATTTTTCTATACCCATGTGCTACAACGCCCTTGGCAGTGGGTGGATATCGTCAAACCACCCAAAGTACAAGCACTTCAAGACGTTTTATCTTTAGCTGAAGTAGCCGCCATTATTAATACCACACGCCAATTGCGCTACCAAGTGTATTACTTAGCCACCTACAGTTTAGGCTTAAGATTATCTGAAACCTTAAATTTACAGGTCGCTGATATTGACAGCCATTTGATGCAAGTTCATTTGCGCTTCACTAAAAGTAAAAAAGACCGCTTTGTTCCTTTGCCACAAGCCACCTTACTGGCATTGCGGCATTACTGGAAAACACATCGCCATCCCAACTTATTATTCCCTGGTGGTAAACCGCCACATAGTCGCGAAGGTAAAACGCTGGTGATGGATAAAGGCGGCGTACAAAAAACCATTAAAATCGTGGCTAAAGCCTGTGGTATCACTAAAAATGTTCACGTTCATACCCTGCGACATTCGATTGCTACTCACATGCTTGAGCGTGGCGCGAGTTTGCGCTCAATTCAAGTATTCTTAGGTCATGCTTGTCCCAAAACAACCGCACTTTATACCCGTATGACTGAGGAGGTCGCTCACAATAGTCAATTGCTGCTGAATGATATTGTCGACTCGCTTGATATTCACTGGCAGGAGCACACTCATGATTAAACTTGCCACTATTGCCAAAGGCTATCAAGACCAATTGGTGTCTCAGTATGGTCACACAATGCAAGCAGTGCATCATCGTGCGCTCAGGCAAATAATTTCCTGCCATACACCACAAGCAGGAGCCATGTTATATCATTGTGACAATTGCGGGGCGAATAGCACGTTATACCCCTCCTGTGGTCACCGACATTGCCCTGCTTGCCAGCACCAAGCCAACAGTGATTGGCTTGATTTACAACGACAAAAGTTATTGCCCGTTGATTATTATCTGGTGACCTTCACCTTACCTTATCAATTGCGCCACTTTGTTTGGACTCATCAAAAATGGGCTTATCAAGCAATGTTTGAAGCCGCGAAACACACCCTCGACGCCTTTTTTAAACGTGATAAACGTTTAGGTGACGTCAATGGCTTACTCGCGGTATTGCACACGCACTCACGACAACTGAAGTTTCATCCTCATCTCCACTTTGTTGTGCCTGCGGGAGGTGTAGATAAAAAACACAAGTGTTGGAAGAAAAAAACGGGAACGTACCTGTTTAACGCGAATAACTTAGCAAAAGTATTTCGAGGTAAATTTATCGAAAAGATGTGTAATGCGCATTATTACTTACCCTCGAATACACCCACCTCTTGGGTGAGTGATTGTCAGTATGCTGGTAAAGGGGATAGTGCCTTAACCTATCTGGCCAGATACCTTTATCGTGGGGTGGTGAGCGAAAAAAATATCTTGTCACTGACAAATGGCCAAGTAACGTTTCAATACCAAGAAAGTAACACCAAGGAGTTTATAACCATAACGGAGCCAGCGACGGAATTTTTATGGCGAGTGCTGCAACATGTCTTGCCGAGAGGTTTTCGACGAACACGAAACTATGGCTTTTTACATGGCAATGCTAAACGAACATTACATTGGTTACAGTTAATGCTAAAAGTTGTACTGCCGCCCATCGTAATATCGGATAAAAAAGGCGTCTGCTGCCCTCACTGTAAGACGATAATGACCTTAGCTCTAATGCGAATAGGGCATCGAATTATTAGTGGCCAGTCGATTTAAAACAAGGAGGTGCTTAAGCAGAGGGAATTGTTGCGTGCTAAATATTAACTAACCGAGGGTTTTAACAACAAGAGAAAATATAGGGTGAGTGACGATATTACCAAACTCAGTTTAGTGATAATGGCTAAGTTTGGCCTGAAGTTTACCCATAACAAAACCACCAAAACACCGCCAACCTCAATTTTATTTATTTACTTATAAAGAGTACTCATCAATATCGGGCTTGTTCAACAACAGGATCAAGTTGCGGCTGCGCGCAACCTATCCTTTATTTATTAGCAGTACGTTACACTAGGTGTATTTCTAGTTTTTTACCTAATGCTGCAGCAAAACGCTCTAATGTCGATAATTTAACATCTTCAGAGTGATTCTCTATTCTAGATATTGCACTCTTTTGAGTATGTAACTTAGATGCAAGTTCCAATTGAGTTAACCCTGCATCTTTACGTGCTTCTTTTAATAAAACACCAAATTTGAATGATTGATAACCTTCATCGTAATTATCAGCAAGTTCAGAGTCTACTTTTTTTCGGTTAGCTAAGTATTTTTGAAAATCACTCATGGTCTTTTCCTCAACAAATAGTCTTTACGACGTTTTTCTGCAACTTTGATTTCTTTTGCTGGTGTTTTTTGAGTTTTCTTTTGAAACCCATGGTTTAACACTACAAGGTTATCTCCGTCGAAGAAGCCTAATAATCTGAAAATATTGCCACTGACTAAAATTCTTACTTCCCAAATACCATCAGTATTTGTTAACTTTTTTAAATAAGTACTTGGAATCACATCGAGATCTTCAATTAATTGAAAAACCCACGCAACTTTTTGCATTTGTTTTCCTGAAAGTGAATCAAGAAAATCAGATACAGGACATTTGCCATCTTCAGCGGTGTAGAAATTAATTTTTTTCATAGAAGGAGGTTAACATACAAGTGAACTTTTAGAAAGATGCACAAATATGATAGTACTGCTAACGAGCTTGTAGAATAACTCGTTTATTATGAATTACCCCCTAAAATCGGGGTGGTAAATGCATTACCTATATCGAGTTAATCCTCTACAGTTCGATACAGGAGCACAAAATTTTAGTAGTTTTGGCGGAATTAGTTATTCTACAGCCTCAACGCCGCATTAAGCGGAAAATTGCAGTTGGCTAAAATAAGTGAGGCACGAACAAAAAGCCAGTGTCCTGTTGAATTGCTTGTTATGTTTGGGCTAACTGTACATCAATAAGTTCTTTTACAAGCTCTGAACTCGCCCCTTTAATAGTTTTCTCTGATGTGTGATGCTCAAGTCCGATGCCGACAAACTTGAAATAATCACTAAGATATTGAGGATTAGAGGTAAAACTACTTGGGGCATGAAAGAGCGCCCCACCACTCATTCCTTTGAGTGAGTAAGCTTGCTCTTTAAAGCCATCTTTATCGTACGTCACATTTTTATCATCAAAAAATGCAGAGACGACGTGCCCCTCCTTTCGGATTTGATCCACACCTAACAGCAGATAATTTGCATTTGTCCACTTCAACCTACCATCCTCGAATGAGTCTATATCAGCTTTAACATGTTCGGGAGAAGCTTTCGTACGATGGTATTTAGCTTTAGCTTTCTTTTTTGGGAAACCAATCCAACCCATTCCATCTTCTTTAAACACTGTACTTGTACTTTCAGTATCCAAATCAAAGTAGTTTTTCTGCTCAAATGGAGCTAGAGTTTCACAAATGACCAAGTCATTATCACGATCTATGAAGTAATTGACAGATATGTCGTTTAGGGACACAAATGTACCATCAGTTTTTAATACTCCAATATTTTCTAATGTCGTAACCCCTCTCGGAACAGCATGACCAGCAAAAACGCAGAAATACTTATTCTGTCTTTTTATAAAGGTAGTTGTTGAAGAGAACTCAAACCCTCCAAGTTCATCTTTCAGAAAGATTGGACACACGTGCCTTTGTGCCATTATTTCAAATTCATTAGACATAAATAATCCTCAAATTACTGGAAAAACATAACGAGCTTGTAGAATAACTCGTTTATTATGAATTACCCCCTAAAATCGGGGTGGTAAATGCATTACCTATATCGAGTTAATCCTCTACAGTTCGATACAGGAGCACAAAATTTTAGTAGTTTTGGCGGAATTAGTTATTCTACAGCCTCAACGCCCAAATAACGGGCTAAGTAAGACTTGCTAAAATGTGAAACGAAGTGGAACCGAGCAAGTGTTACGTGTCCCTGTTGATTTGCTTGTTGAACGAAGCCGCTATGCGGCAGAAAAAGCAAACCTCGTCTCTACTTAAACTATCCGTCAACAAAGGCGGTGATTAACTGGAGGTATTCATGATGAATACACAAGAGCAAGCTCACTTTAATTCAATCTACCAATCTTACCTTAACGAACTGACCTTACAAGGAAAAAGTAATAAAACCATCGACAGTTATAGTCGCTGTATTCGCCAAGTGGCCACCTTCTTTGATGTCTGCCCTGTTAACTTAACCACCGAGCAACTTAAGACTTATTTTCACTACCTAGTGCTACATAAATCCTGGAGCATGGTTAAAATTAGTCGTTGCGCCATTCAGTTTTTATATCGCCATGTTTTAGGTCGGCCTTGGGTCTGGGTTAACATTGTTAAACCGCCCAAACAACAAGTCATTCAAGCAGTATTATCCCTTAACGAAGTGGCGGCGATTATCAATACCACCCGTAAATTCCGCTATCAGGTATTTTACCTCACTACCTACAGCTTAGGTTTACGCTTAAGTGAATCGCTCAACTTGACCATTGCCGATATCGACAGTGAATTAATGCAGGTGCATGTACGTAATACTAAATCTAAACGTGACCGACTAGTGCCTTTACCGCAAACAACCTTATTGGCCTTACGACGCTATTGGCAAACTCACCGCCATCCAAGTTTACTGTTTCCTGGCAGGGTTGACCCTAAGAATAATACCGACAAACCTTGGCTGATGGACAAGGGGGGCGTACAAAAAACCATTAAAATTGTCGCGAAAGACTGCGGTATTAGTAAGAATGTTCATGTCCATACCCTGCGCCATTCCATTGCGACACACCTGTTTGAGCACGGTTTGAGTTTACGTGCTATTCAAGTGTTCCTGGGTCACGCAAGTCCAATCACTACCGCCAGGTATACCCGCATGACCCAAGAAGCCAAACACAACAGTGCGATAATGCTTAATAGCATTATCAATACGTTGAGTATTCATTGGCAGGAGCAAAACCATGATTAACTTAGCAACCATTGCCCATAAATATCACGTTATGTTTGAACAGCGCTACGGTAAAAAGTTACAAGCCAAACACCACTACGCGCTTAAACAAATTATAGCTTGTCATACACCTGCTGCGGGAGCGATGTTATACCACTGCGGTGATTGCCATGAAGATAAAACCCTTTTGCCCTCTTGCGGTCATCGTCATTGCCCATCGTGTCAACATAAGTGCAACAGTCATTGGTTAGCGATGCAGCAACAAAAACTATTGCCGCTCGATTACTACCTCGCCACCTTTACCTTACCAGCACAGTTACGCCCTTTTGTTTGGTCTCATCAAAAGTGGGCGTATCAGGCCATGTTTCTTGCGGCAAAAGAAACGCTGGATGCGTTCTTTAAGAACGATAAAAAACTCGGTGAATGCAACGGCTTAGTCGCGGTATTACATACGCATTCTCGGCAGCTTGATTTTCATCCCCATGTGCATTTTATTGTGCCCGCTGGAGGTTTAAACAAAAGTAAAACGTGCTGGCTAACCAAAACAGGTAAATACCTTTTTACTGCGGATAACTTAGCAAAGGTCTTTCGCGGTAAGTTTATAGCGATGATGAAAGATGCCTCGTACTACCTACCAAGCAAAACGCCCAGCGAATGGAATGCTGACTGCGAATATGTCGGCAAAGGCAATGAAGCCTTAACCTACCTCGCTCGGTATTTATATCGCGGCGTGATTAGCGAAAACAATATTCTCGCACTTGAAAATGATGAGGTCAGTTTTCAGTATAAAGACAGTAAGAGTAAAACGTTTAAAACCATCACCGAGCATGCTTGTAAGTTTTTGTGGCGAGTAATACAACATGTTTTGCCCAAAGGATTCAGGCGAGCGCGTAATTATGGTTTTTTACACGGCAATGCCAAAGCAACATTAAAACGTTTGCAGCTGCAATTAAACGTTAACTTGCCACCGCTGCAGCCAGTGATTAAAAAACCGGTGTGTTGTGACAAATGCCATCAACCGATGGAGCTTTACCTAATGCGCATTGCCAATAAAATCATCTTAGATGGAACGAGATAAAACAAGGATGTGTATTAACAGAGGGATTTGTGTGCGTAATGCTGTTTATTCACCAGCATCAATATGAATGAATTGAGGGTTAGCGATGTAAAAACAACCAGGTTTTGTACCGAAAATTGCAAAGGGTTATGTTGCGATTGTGGCGGTACTCGCCCTAAAAAAACACCAACAACCATGGCATTAAAAGCCACCTACCTCAGTATTTATATATTTCCTATAAAGAGTACAGCTAATCGACCGAGCTTGTTCAACAACAGGATAAAGTTGCGGCTGCGCGCAACCTATCCTTGTTTATTATATGTTCAAGCCACTTAACCTATTAATGTTCGTCAATTCTAAGTGCCCCTTTCTCCACAATAGCTCTAAGAGAAAGAGTACAAAGACCCTCTTTGTAAACACATAGCCGCGTGAACCACACTGGTTCCTCTACTTTAGAATCTAGCTTTTTTTTAAAATCAAGAATACCGTAATTATACATAGTTGGGTTTGAGAAAAAGTTAATTTCATAGCCAATAGCGCTAATATCACTGAATCCTTTACACAATACGGACATATACCGTTCAAGTTTTTTACCTGTATGGGAGCTTATGCCGTACCTTTTATTACGATCAACTTTATCGCGATAAAGTTCATGATTTACTTTATAAGAAAATAGATTAAAAAATTTCGATTTATCTTTGGTTTGACAAGCTAGCTTTGCATTATCCACAAAAGCTACCACAAGAGAAGTATCAATATTATTTACATTTGATGTGGAATAGCCTAATCCGCCAGTCTGGCCGCTATGGTCCATTGCGTATAAAGTAACGGGTGTAAAAAATAAAATTGTTGGTATTAATAAATATTTCAAAAGAACTCCTTTCTATGAATGAACATATAACGCCCAAATAACGGGCTAAGTAATACTTGCTAAAATGTGAAACGAAGTGGAACCGAGCAAGTGTTACGTGTCCCAGTTGATTTGCTTGTTAGTTGCAACACACTTTCACCAAGTACAACAATAACTTAAACGCACCGTAATGAAAATACCAAACCGTGAATTTGAGCCATTACACTCACTATTTAGAGTGAATAGTTACGCTAATACACCTTTCAGAAACGTGATGAAAGTGACTAACTTATTCGCGGTAAAGCACTAAACAGTGAATTGGTGAAACTGAATTATTTAGCACTTAGGAAATAGTTTTTGATTGCCAACTAACGCCCAAATAACGGGCTAAGTAATACTTGCTACAATGTGAAACGAAGTGGAACCGAGCAAGTGTTACGTGTCCCTGTTGATTTGCTTGTTAGTTGCAACACACTTTCACCAAGTACAACAATAACTTAAACGCACCGTAATGAAAATACCAAACCCTGAATTTGAGCCATTACACTCACTATTTAGAGCGAATAGTTACGCTAATACACCTTTCATAAACGTGATGAAAGTGACTAACTTATTCGCGGTAAAGCACCAAACAGTGAATTGGTGAAACTGAATTATTTAGCACTTATAAGATATTTTTTATTAGCCAACTAACGCCCAATTAACAGGCTAAAAATAGTGGGCTAAAATGGAGCGGAGCGAACAGCCCGCTGTTTTTAGTCCTTGTTTAATTTCTTGTTATGTTTTGGGGCTGCCAGAACCGAACAAGCCTCCTTCAAACGAATCTGAAAGAGGCTTGGCGGAGAGTACAGGATTCGAACCTGTGGAGGGTTTCCCCTCGCTGGGTTATAAAGCCAGTGCGATAAGCCACTCTGCCAACTCTGTAAAAGGTTGTCCCTTTACACAATAGGCTGAGTGCTAATTTTACCATTTCAAAAATAATATCAAATAGTTATCCTCAATGATACAAGAACAAATAATATATAAAAACATAACGCTTTGCTAAGCGGCTAAGTAATGTTGGCTATAATCGCGGAGCGATGGCCAACTGTTACGTGTCCGTTTGAGCAACTTGTTAGATTTATACCCCATTAATTATAATTCTCTTAGCTTCATCTCTTTTATCATATGTACTCAATTTTGATGATAGCTCAATTGCTAGTGGTGTGATTTTTACCAATACTAGTGACTTGATTATCTTCATGTAGTTATCGTCACGTAAATCATAAGTAGATAATTTTGATGCGATATTCATGGCTTCTTCAAAGTCATTGTGACAAAGGTACTCATCAATTAAATAAGCATAAGCGGAATCTCTTTTGTCATATGTTGATAATGTTCTTGATAGTTTATATTTTGATATCAATGCTTCTTTCGTGGAACATTCTTTTTCCGTTATAAATTTAACATGGGATTTAACTTGTTTTATTTTATTTACGTTACCACTAGAAGGATTCTTCTCCTGTGATGGGGCTTGTTGATGTAATTCAACTCTTGGTTTGTCGACTTTTATAACTTCTGAATTCGATAGCGGGAAAAGAAAATACAATGCTATTCCTGAACTAATAATTGTAGCTAACCAAGCTCCGATCTCTAAAGGGTGTTTATTTGTACTCATGCAGATAAATATTCCGTGATTAAATCTAACGCTGCTATTAAGCGGCAAGTTAATAGTTGGCTAAAATTGTGAGGCACGAACAAAAGCCAACTGTTATTTGTCCGTTTGAATGCCCTTGTTAGTGGATGGTTGAGGCAAAGTGCCAACACCACCAAACACATTACCGTTTATGGCAGCCCGAGCCTAGTTCTAAAAAGTGCCCAGCGCCGCTACACTTTAAAGGTTGAACTTTGAGCCACTCAAATTACCTTATTGAAGCGAACTCACCAAACCTTAAATGGACAAATGAGGTCTACTTTCGCTGGTTACTACCTAAAAGATAATGGCGAAAACTCACCGAAACACATGCCAAACCAATTTAATAAACACCGCTTTTACAATAAAAAATTCACTTGAATTAGCGGTGCCCAATAACGCCGCATTAAGCGGACAAAAACAGTGGGTTAAAATGTGTAGCGAAGCGAAACATAACCCACTGTTTTTGTTCCGTTTAAATGCCTTGTTAGCATTCGTCTAAATTAACTATTTCGCTTAACAATTGCCTTAACTTCATCCAGTAAACAATGATGCTTAGACAAACCGTCTAAATCTGGAAACAAGGTTTTATAGTTAACCGATAAGCGATCAAGCATAAGAATTATTGAAGTTTTAAATTCAGCTGGTATTACCCATTCATATAAAGTGTAGTGGCCTTCAGGCTCAAAAAATGAGTTTTCAATTTTGAACTCTGGATCTTTATGATATGTAAAATAACCAGACTGAGCTTGAAGTCTAGAAGCAACGCCTTTAGGTTGATACCCAATTACTCTTTCTGGCTCACCACCAGGAACAAGAACATCAGGCTCTAAATATGCATATTGCGTTGGATAATATGCATAAATTTTTGCATCTTTATCGAAACTATTATTACATGCAAAAAATGCAGCAGTTAATATATTTGAAGACCAATCTAAGAGTTTGGTTGCAAAGCCATGATGTTGAGCTATTGCCATTGCCTCTAGGTCATTTTCATATTCCATTTCTGGATACTTATAAGCTTGTTTTAACCACATTTTAAATTTAAATGTAAACTTATCACCTAGATTATGTGGAGCTCGATGAGCTTTTGGTTCTAACTCCCAATTTGCATCAGCTTGTCCACGATAAAACCAACCTCTAACATAATCATCCGATGGTAATTTATCAGCTATGTCAATTAAATCACTAATGCTTTTTATTACCGTAATACTATTAATAATGATACTCCAATAAAGAATGCTAACGCCCAAATAACGGGCTAAGTAATACTTGCTAAAATGTGAAACGAAGTGGAACCGAGCAAGTGTTACGTGTCCCAGTTGATTTACTTGTTAGTTGCAACACACTTTAACCAAATACAACAATAACTTAAACGCACCGTAATGAAAATACCAAACCCTGAATTTGAGCCATTACACTCACTATTTAGAGCGAATAGTTACGCTAATACACCTTTCAGAAACGTGATAAAAGTGACTAACTTATTCGCGGTAAAGCACCAAACAGTGAATTGGTGAAACTGAATTATTTAGCACTTAGACCATATTTTTTATTAGCCAACTAACGCCCTAATAATGGGCAAATATCAGTTGGTTAAAATAAGCGACGCAGGAGCAAAAACCAACTGTTATTTGTCCTGATTAATTTGCTTGTTGAACGAAGCCGCTATGCGGCAGAAAAAGCAAACCTCGTCTCTACTTAAACTATCCGTCAACAAAGGCGGTGATTAACTGGAGGTATTCATGATGAATACACAAGAGCAAGCTCACTTTAATTCAATCTACCAATCTTACCTTAACGAACTGACCTTACAAGGAAAAAGTAATAAAACCATCGACAGTTATAGTCGCTGTATTCGCCAAGTGGCCACCTTCTTTGATGTCTGCCCTGTTAACTTAACCACCGAGCAACTTAAGACTTATTTTCACTACCTAGTGCTACATAAATCCTGGAGCATGGTTAAAATTAGTCGTTGCGCCATTCAGTTTTTATATCGCCATGTTTTAGGTCGGCCTTGGGTCTGGGTTAACATTGTTAAACCGCCCAAACAACAAGTCATTCAAGCAGTATTATCCCTTAACGAAGTGGCGGCGATTATCAATACCACCCGTAAATTCCGCTATCAGGTATTTTACCTCACTACCTACAGCTTAGGTTTACGCTTAAGTGAATCGCTCAACTTGACCATTGCCGATATCGACAGTGAATTAATGCAGGTGCATGTACGTAATACTAAATCTAAACGTGACCGACTAGTGCCTTTACCGCAAACAACCTTATTGGCCTTACGACGCTATTGGCAAACTCACCGCCATCCAAGTTTACTGTTTCCTGGCAGGGTTGACCCTAAGAATAATACCGACAAACCTTGGCTGATGGACAAGGGGGGCGTACAAAAAACCATTAAAATTGTCGCGAAAGACTGCGGTATTAGTAAGAATGTTCATGTCCATACCCTGCGCCATTCCATTGCGACACACCTGTTTGAGCACGGTTTGAGTTTACGTGCTATTCAAGTGTTCCTGGGTCACGCAAGTCCAATCACTACCGCCAGGTATACCCGCATGACCCAAGAAGCCAAACACAACAGTGCGATAATGCTTAATAGCATTATCAATACGTTGAGTATTCATTGGCAGGAGCAAAACCATGATTAACTTAGCAACCATTGCCAATAAATATCACGTTATGTTTGAACAGCGCTACGGTAAAAAGTTACAAGCCAAACACCACTACGCGCTTAAACAAATTATAGCCTGTCATACATCTGCTGCGGGAGCGATGTTATACCACTGCGGTGATTGCCATGAAGATAAAACCCTTTTGCCCTCTTGCGGTCATCGTCATTGCCCATCGTGTCAACATAAGTGCAACAGTCATTGGTTAGCGATGCAGCAACAAAAACTATTGCCGATCGATTACTACCTCGCCACCTTTACCTTACCAGCACAGTTACGCCCTTTTGTTTGGTCTCATCAAAAGTGGGCGTATCAGGCCATGTTTCTTGCGGCAAAAGAAACGCTGGATGCGTTCTTTAAGAACGATAAAAAACTCGGTGAATGCAACGGCTTAGTCGCGGTATTACATACGCATTCTCGGCAGCTTGATTTTCATCCCCACGTGCATTTTATTGTGCCCGCTGGAGGTTTAAACAAAAGTAAAACGTGCTGGCTAACCAAAACAGGTAAATACCTTTTTACTGCGGATAACTTAGCAAAGGTCTTTCGCGGTAAGTTTATAGCGATGATGAAAGATGCCTCGTACTACCTACCAAGCAAAACGCCCAGCGAATGGAATGCTGACTGCGAATATGTCGGCAAAGGCAATGAAGCCTTAACCTACCTCGCTCGGTATTTATATCGCGGCGTGATTAGCGAAAACAATATTCTCGCACTTGAAAATGATGAGGTCAGTTTTCAGTATAAAGACAGTAAGAGTAAAACGTTTAAAACCATCACCGAGCATGCTTGTAAGTTTTTGTGGCGAGTAATACAACATGTTTTGCCCAAAGGATTCAGGCGAGCGCGTAATTATGGTTTTTTACACGGCAATGCCAAAGCAACATTAAAACGTTTGCAGCTGCAATTAAACGTTAACTTGCCACCGCTGCAGCCAGTGATTAAAAAACCGGTGTGTTGTGACAAATGCCATCAACCGATGGAGCTTTACCTAATGCGCATTGCCAATAAAATCATCTTAGATGGAACGAGATAAAACAAGGATGTGTATTAACAGAGGGATTTGTGTGCGTAATGCTGTTTATTCACCAGCATCAATATGAATGAATTGAGGGTTAGCGATGTAAAAACAACCAGGTTTTGTACCGAAAATTGCAAAGGGTTATGTTGCGATTGTGGCGGTACTCGCCCTAAAAAAACACCAACAACCATGGCATTAAAAGCCACCTACCTCAGTATTTATATATTTCCTATAAAGAGTACAGCTAATCGACCGAGCTTGTTCAACAACAGGATAAAGTTGCGGCTGCGCGCAACCTATCCTTGTTTATTAGCTATACTGAGCCGCCAAAACCTACCTTAATAATACATATAATGCGGTCAAAGAAGTAAAGCCAACAAACCCAATACTTGTAGTACGTTCAGGCATTGCATGAATAGCTATAGCAGGCATTTGTTTTAATGTATCCAGTGACGGAATGAAAAAGAAAGTCCCTGACTCGAATTGATTTAATTTATTGAGTAAATTTGAGAAGAATAGTTTTAATCCTGTTACATACATGAATACGAATGTTGAAGCACCAAGAAACTCCACCAATACCATGAGCTCCATACTTATTATAATTTCTGGTCCAGCTGCACAGGCAACAACTATAGTTGCTAATAAATACCAAATGCTTTTTGACGTTCTTTTTTTGATCCAATCAAACACCAAACTCTCCTTGTATAGCTAACGCCCAAATAACGGGCTAAGTAATACTTGCTAAAATGTGAAACGAAGTGGAACCGAGCAAGTGTTACGTGTCCCAGTTGATTTGCTTGTTAGTTGCAACACACTTTAACCAAATACAACAATAACTTAAACGCACCGTAATGAAAATACCAAACCGTGAATTTGAGCCATTACACTCACTATTTAGAGTGAATAGTTACGCTAATACACCTTTCAGAAACGTGATGAAAGTGACTAACTTATTCGCGGTAAAGCACCAAACAGTGAATTGGTGAAACTGAATTATTTAGCACTTAGACGATCTTTTTTATTAGCCAACTAACGCCCAAATAACGGGCTAAGTAATACTTGCTACAATGTGAAACGAAGTGGAACCGAGCAAGTGTTACGTGTCCCAGTTGATTTGCTTGTTAGTTGCAACACACTTTCACCAAATACAACAATAACTTAAACGCACCGTAATGAAAATACCAAACCGTGAATTTGAGCCATTACACTCACTATTTAGAGTGAATAGTTACGCTAATACACCTTTCAGAAACGTGATGAAAGTGACTAACTTATTCGCGGTAAAGCACCAAACAGTGAATTGGTGAAACTGAATTATTTAGCACTTAGACGATCTTTTTTATTAGCCAACTAACGCCCAATTAACGGGCTAAGTAATAGTTGGCCATACTTGTGAACGGAGTGAACGCGGCCAACTGTTGCGTGTCACGTTGAATTGCTTGTTATAGCTCTGCAATGTGCGTGAGAGTTTCTGGATGACGTTGCACTAATTTCAAAAGTGTTATTGCTTGCCCATTTGGAGCACTGCGTCCTTGCTCCCAGTTCTCTAACGTACGAGAAGATGTATGAAGCAAACTAGCAAACACACCACGTGACATATTAAATTTTTCTCTAATATGTACAATTTCATTAGGTGAAATATCAAGTTCACTTACATCGTTGACATGATGCGTTTTAAGGGTGATTTTCCCCTCTGAATGTTCTTTTGCTTCAACAAGAGCGGAACTTAATTCTGTAAATAAATCACGATTGCTCATTACGCCATACCTCCATAAAAACCTTTAACTGTTTCTTTTGATCTGCGGTTAAATCCGACATTTCACTTTTTCCATAAATAGGAAGTAAATAGCAACGTCGCTTTTTATCAAGGAAGTAATAAATAACACGGGAACCACCACGTTTTCCTTTACCCTTACTTGCAACTCGAACCTTCCGCAAACCACCAGTACCTTGAATCACATCACCCTTCTTCGGGTTTGACATTAGCTCAGCTTGAAACAGTCTAAACTCTTCATCACTGAGGTGGTCATCTCGGTATTTCTCAAATATTTTTGATTCTACAAATATACATTTCATGAGGAAAGTATACGCAAATCGCGTATAGAAAACAAGATGGGATATGATTGAGCTATAACGCCGTTTTAAGCGGCAAATTGCTGTTGGCTAAAATAAGTGAGGCACGAACAAAAAGCCAACTGTAATTTGTCCGTCTTGAAAACCCTTGTTAGTTGTACTTGGGTGAAGTTTGCAGCTTTTTCATAGTTCTTACAAACTCAAATACGCCCCAAATACCAGAGCTAATTAGGCCTACTTGCCAAATTTCGATTGAATTGACACTAAAAGCATTGGAGTAAATAGCAAGACCAAGTAACTTACCTATTTGAAAAATGCCAGCTAGAATCGCGATTAAACAGGTCGCTAACAAAATCCACTTTGAAACATTTGATTGATGCACAAAAACTCCTTAATGCGTGTACAACTAACGCCTAAATAACAGGCTAAGTAATGGTTGGCTAAAATTGTGTAGCGAAGCGAAACGTAGTCAACTGTTACGTGTCCTTGTTGATTTTCTTGTTATGTTTATTTTAACCACCACAGTTAAATATTGCTTGGAAGTGTTCTGTTTTTAAGAAACCACCATAAGCCCATATTAAAGTGCCTATAATAGACCATACAAGGTAGTAGGATTGTACTGACATAAGTTTATTACCTAAGACACTACGTCTTTCCTCTTGTAGTAAGCTTATAGTAGTTTTCTGTTCTCCTAACACACCTTTTTCGTGGTCTAAGGGGTAAATTATCTTTAAGTAGCTTAGGTACTCATTTTCATCAGTAGGTATTGTGTAACTTAGGAAGAGTAATAGAGATATGAGGGACAATAACCCACCTCCTGCGGATAATATTGAAAAATCCCCAGAGGACAAAGACATCCCCATGTGTATTGCAATTATGAGAAGAGATAAGGCGTTAGCTAGAACAAGATTGCTCTTAAAGAGGCGCAACAATTTAATGGTTGCTGGTATTTTTATTGCAGTAATTTGCATTTATTCAAAGCTCCTGCTTTTTTATGATGAAAAAATCGTAACGTATACAGCTAGTGCTGTATAAACATAACAGCTTAATATAGAGAATAATTCCGTATTTAAACACGGACTTTTTCCATCTATCATGATATTTAATTCATACTAAAATACTCTCTTTCATATTTAATATCAAAGACTTTAATAAAGTTTTAACTTTTTCATTATTGCGTACATTACGGAAATATTCTGTCTATCAAAGACACATTTATAATTCCAGCTATACTGTATACAAACACAGCTATTAAATATTTATTTTTACTATGTCTGAATCTTTACTTTTAAATAGCATCGGTGAATTTATGATCACACGTAGATTTGCTAAAAGGACTATTCAAACTTACATTTATTGGATCAAGCGATATATTATTTTCAACAACAAGCAACATCCATCAAAACTGGGTAATAAAGAAGTTGAACAATATTTAACTTACTTATCCAACGAAGAAAATGTTGCACCAGGGACACAAACAATTGCCCTTAATTCATTAGTATTTCTATATCGTGAGTTTTTAGGATCCCCTCTGTCATTGTCATTAAATTTTAATAAATCGCAGCGACAAGCTAAATTACCCGTGGTATTAACTAAAAGTGAAACCGCATCTTTGCTCAGCTTGGTTGATACTCAACATTGGCTATTAGCCAATATTATGTATGGTAGCGGGTTAAGACTTATGGAAACTGTTAGGTTACGAGTACAAGATATAGATTTTGACTATATGTCAGTTTTGGTTTGGCAAGGAAAAGGCGGCAAAAATCGCAGGGTGACTTTAGCAAAAGAATTAGTGGAGCCATTAAAATTACAAATAGATCTCTGTAAAAAATATTTCGAATTAGATAGCAATTCGACGCATTATCAAGGAGTTTGGCTGCCCTTTGCTTTAAAGAAAAAATATCCAACAGCGGCTAAAGAGTTTGGTTGGCATTATTTATTCCCTTCAGCAAGATTAAGTCGTGATCCTCACGACAATAATAAAGTTCGTCGACATCATATTGACGAAAGCTCATTACAAAAAGCAATTAAGAAATCTGCTAAATTAGCACACATCGAAAAGGTCGTCTCATGCCACACACTACGCCATTCATTTGCCACCCATTTATTGCAACGTGGCGCTGATATTAGAACAGTACAAGAACAATTAGGCCATAGTGATATTCGCACAACACAAATTTATACTCATGTGATTCAATCGGGAGCCAATGGTGTCCGTAGCCCTTTATCTGATTTATAGTCAGTGATGATAAATTCGCAGGGCTAAGTAATAGTGCAATGTAGATGAAGGTAATACCAATTCCAATAAGTTTCTTCCCACTCAGCGAGAATTAAAAGTCTTAGAGGCTAGGCATTGATTGTAGATAATGGTTACTCCCTTATCAAAATCAATAACGCAGCATGTAAGCCTTTTAAACTCGCCCTTCGGGAGCTTTCCAGCGATTCGGTAACCGCACAGAATTTCTTTCATATAGAGTGACTATATGCAAAAAAATTCTATTTGTTCTCAAACCGCTGGCAAGTTCTGAGTGGGAACTAACTTAATGGACTTGGTATAAATCACAAAAAAACGCGACCCAGATAACTGAGTCGCGTTTTGGTTTTTAGCTAACGTACCTAGCTAGCTAACATAACTAAAAGGGTATTAAGCTATGTTAGTTACACCAGCCATATAGGGTTGTAGTACCGTTGGGATATTAATACTACCATCGGCTTGCTGGTAGTTTTCTAAAAGGGCAACTAGGGTACGCCCTACGGCTAAGCCTGAGCCGTTAAGGGTATGTAATAATTCTGGTTTATTGGTTTCACTATTTCTAAAGCGTGCTTGCATACGGCGTGCTTGGAAAGTGCCCATATTCGAACAAGATGAAATTTCACGATACGTATCTTGTGCCGGCAACCATACTTCTAAGTCGAAGGTTTTCATGGCACTAAAGCCAACATCACCACTACATAATGCCATGGTACGGTACGGTAACTCTAGCTTTTCTAAAATAGCTTCAGCGTGGCCCGTTAATTCTTCAAGAGCGGCCATTGAGTTTTCAGGTTTAACCAATTGCACCATTTCAACTTTATCAAATTGATGTTGGCGAATAAGTCCACGAATATCACGACCACCAGAGCCCGCTTCACTGCGAAAACAAGGTGTGTGTGCGGTCATTTTAATCGGTAATTCACTCTCATCAACAATTTCATCGCGATAAATATTAGTCAAAGGCACTTCTGAAGTGGGAATTAATGAGAATTTTTTACCTGACAACTCGGTATGGAATAAATCCTCACCAAATTTAGGTAATTGTCCCGTACCATATAACGAGGCCGCATTCACTAAATACGGTACGTACATTTCTACATAACCATGTTCTTCGGTATGTACATCGAGCATAAATTGCGCTAAAGCACGGTGTAATTTGGCGATTTTACCACGCAGAACAACAAAACGTGTTCCCGCTAATTTGGCACCACTTTCAAAATCTAAACCTTTATCGATAGCGAAGCCTAAATCCACATGATCTTTAATTTCAAAATCAAAAGTGCGTGGTGTGCCCCAACGCTTTAACTCTACGTTGTCATCTTCATCTTTACCATCGGGCACTGATTCATCGAGTAAATTTGGTATCGCGCTAGCGATAGCATCAATTTTAGCTAATACGTCATCTTGCTCCGCTTTTGTCGCATCAAGTGACTCACCTAGCTGACTTACATGAGCAAGCAAGGGCGCAATGTCTTCGCCACGGGCTTTCGCTTGGCCAATAGATTTTGAACGTGAGTTACGCTCACCTTGCAGCTCTTGCGTTTTTATTTGCAGTGCTTTACGTTGCTCTTCTAATGCACTTAACGTCGCGGTATCTAATTCAAAGCCACGTTTAGCCAGTTGTTGAGCGATATTGTCTAAATCAGTTCTAAGCAGTTTTGCATCAAGCATAATTGTTCACATTCTTGTTTATAAAGTTATTAAAATCGTATTTTTTTAAGTATAAGCCACGTTTGTTCTATATAAGCTATGGCTATTCAACCCGCGCATAAGGTATATCTGCGGTTATTTAGTTAAAGCGGTCACCATAAACATTCCCAAGCCTGCGGCGCCAATACACAGTGCCACATTCAGTAAAATATTTATCGCCGCTTTTAACACGTCGCCTTGCTGCAATAATAACAAGGAGTCTAATGAAAATGTAGAAAAGGTGGTAAATGCACCCAAAAAACCTATTCCTATTAAGGTTCTATGAACACTAATATCGATAATTTCGCGCTCGATTAGCTGATATAACAAACCCATAATAAATGAGCCGCTGATATTAACCATCAATGTAGCAAAAGGGAAACCTTTTCCAAGCCAATTTAGCACTAATTGTGAAATATAAAAGCGTAAGCTGGCCCCACAGGCACCACCAATGGCAACAAAAGCATATAAAGTAAAGTTACTAATAGCGCTGCTCATGGCTATCCCTATTAAGCTGATTCAAGTAATCGAGTTTTTCTTTGAGTTTTTTCTCTAGGCCGCGTTCAGTTGGCTGATACAAACTAGTGTGTGAGCTATCCCCTTTAGCTAGCGCTTCTGGAAAATAGTTTTCTCCGGCGGCAAAGGCATTCATTTCATCATGGGCATAGCGATACTCACTACCATGGCCAAGTTCTTTGGTGATACTGCTGGTAGCGTTTTTTAAATGTAAAGGTACCTCTAAAGTACAGGTTTGCTGCGCTAATATTTTTGCTTTATTAAAGGCTTGGTACACCGCATTACTTTTAGGGGCTAGTGCCATATAAACGATAGCTTGAGCAATGGCCCGCTCACCTTCACTGGGGCCAACGCGATGAAAAGTATCCCACGCATTAAGTGCCAGTTGCATCGCCCGAGGATCGGCATTACCAATATCTTCACTGGCAATGGCAAGCAAACGTCTGGCGACATAAAGGGCATCACCACCGGCGGTAAGAATTCGGGCATACCAATAAAGTGCAGCATCAGGACAAGAGCCACGCACTGATTTATGAAAGGCACTGATTAAATCATAAAAAGCATCACCACCCTTATCATAAAGGGCAATTTTACTACCGGCGACTTGGGCAATGAGTGCCACAGAAATACTTTTCACCAAGGTTTTTTCTTTGCCAAGCCTGCTCTGCTCACTTTGTTGCTCACCTTCTTGCACAGCAACTGGCTGACTTGCTTGTTTAGTCGCGTTATTGGTTTCTTTACTGGCAATGGATTTAACGACAGCGCTATCAAGGCAATTTTCCAGTAAATTAAGCAAGCGTCTAGCGTCACCATCACTGCGATTAAGTAAACTTTGTCTAGCATCTTCGCAAAGCTCTATTACTAATCCTTGTTCTTTCTCACAAAAACTAATGGCGCGTTGTAAAACTTGTACTAAGTCATCTGCCGTTAATTTTTTTAAGGTGTATAAACGTGCTCGCGATAACAAGGCTTGGTTTAACTCAAACGCAGGGTTTTCTGTGGTCGCACCAATAAATATAATGGTGCCATCTTCAATATGTGGTAAAAACGCATCTTGCTGTGCTTTATTAAAGCGATGTACCTCATCAACAAAGAGTACCGTACGACGTTTATTTTTCCCCTGACCTTGGGCACGTAGTTTAGCTTTATCAATGGCAATACGGATCTCTTTTATACCCGAAGTTACCGCCGATACTCGCTCTATTTCAGCGTTAGCATGCTCGGCAATGATTTCAGCCAAGGTGGTTTTGCCACTGCCCGGCGGTCCCCAAAAGATAAGCGAGTGACAATGGCCTTGGCTAATGGCTAGCGCTAAAGGAGAGCCCTCAGCAAGGATGTGTTGCTGTCCGACATAATCGGCTAAGGTTTTTGGTCGCATTTTCGCGGCAAGCGGCATAAAACACTGCACAGCAGCAGTATTCTCACCCCTGGTAGCATAACCACTGCTGGAATGGCTTTCAGTAGCGGCTAGGCCATCGGCTTCGCTGGTAAGGTCAAACAGTGAATTTTGCTGATCATCACTTTGCCCTAAGCCTAAAGATGAATTATCGCTGGTCTTCAAGTCTTACACCTTGAGGTAAGCTAAAGCTAAACAATGAGGCTTCTGGCTTATCTGTACTATTAAACTGACTTAAGCTAATTTGACTAATTTGTCCGGTTGCATCTTGAAATGAAAATTCGCTTAATTGCTCAGTTTTTTCACCCGCACTATCCACAACAGTAAAGCTGATGGTTAACCGCTTAATTTGGCTGTTTTTATCTTTTGGCGTGACAATAAAACGTTCAACCAACGGCTTATTAGTTTGCGGGTCAGCATCCTGTGCCAAAGCAACAGTACGTTCTTGAACAACAGTGTAC
Source organism: Colwellia sp. MT41 (assembly GCF_001444365.1). Classification (NCBI taxonomy): domain Bacteria; kingdom Pseudomonadati; phylum Pseudomonadota; class Gammaproteobacteria; order Alteromonadales; family Colwelliaceae; genus Colwellia; species Colwellia sp. MT41. Next base: position 1,988,675 of record NZ_CP013145.1, on the reverse strand, counting down.
TGTTGCCAAAGTGTCGCGTCATCACTGATTAACAATAAAATGGGCGTATTATGAATGGATTTAGCTAAGCTATACGCACTGGCTTGTTCAATGAAGGGGTCATAAAACCACAAGGTATTACCATCACTAACAATTAAGGTTTCATCCGGAGTAACGGTCTGCCAATACACCAGGTTAGGTTTACTAATAGCCAGTTTACCTGTGCCTTGTTGTAATAATTTACCTTGCTCATTGAGAATTTTTTGGCTGAAATTAGCGCTAAAAAAAGCCAATTTACCCAGTTTAGTCATTAAACGTTGTTTCGCTGCGCTTGAATACTCTGCTGACGAGGCACTTTTTTCTAACTTGACATCGCTAACCTTAGCTTCATCAGCCAGAGGTTGAGCGGCATAAACCAAGCCTTGAGAAAAATGTAGTATTGGCATTAATAAACTTGCCAATATAAGTGTTCTGATAACAGGCTGTTTCGTTGACTTATTTTGCATTAAGGGGTTTGGCATCAATGTATTTGGCATAGTTTTACTTCTAATAGAATGAAATGTACCAGCACGGTTGCTAGTACAGATAGAGTTAATAAGTGCAGATAATAGTTAATGTATTGTCAGGGTAAATCGTTATACATCACGAACTGGCGGTGGCGCCAATACTTCACGAGCGCCGTTATTACCTGGTGTTGAGACGATACCTTGATTTTCCATTTGTTCCACAATTCTTGCCGAGCGGTTATAGCCAATTCTAAATTGTCTTTGTACACTAGAAATAGACACTCGACGTTTTTCAGTAACAAAGTTAACCGCGTCATCATATAGGGCATCAACCTCTTCAGCATCGCTGCCTTCGGCTTGTTCACCGGGTAATAAAATATCTTGCTCGTTTTCCCCTGAGAGTATTTCATCAATATAATTAGGCTCGCCGCGCGATTTCCAATCTTTAACCACAGCATGTACTTCATGATCATCAACAAAAGCGCCATGCACACGTGTTGGTATACCGGTACCTGGTGGTAAATAAAGCATATCGCCCATACCTAATAACTGCTCTGCCCCTTGTTGATCTAATATGGTACGAGAGTTTAGACCCGACGATACTTGGAACGCCATACGGGTGGGAATATTGGCTTTAATTAAGCCGGTAATAACATCAACCGATGGCCGCTGTGTCGCCAGTATTAAATGAATACCGGCAGCACGGGCTTTTTGCGCAATACGGGCGATAAGCTCTTCAACTTTTTTACCCACTATCATCATCATGTCAGCAAATTCATCAACAATAACGACAATGCTTGGCAGTTTTTCTAAGGTCGGTGGTGTTTGATCCAAACTATCGGTTGGCTGCCATAAAGGGTCAATAATAGGTTCACCCTTAGCAATCGCCTCAAGCACTTTCTTGTTGTAGCCTTTAAGGTTACGCACACCCACCGCTGACATCACCTTGTAACGTCGCTCCATTTCACCGACACACCAACGTAAGGCATTAGCGGCATCTTTCATATCGGTAACCACTTCAGTCAGTAAATGCGGAATGCCTTCATAAACAGACAGCTCCAACATTTTTGGATCTATCATGATCATACGCACATCTTCTGGCGTCGATTTATACAGCAAGCTGACAATCATGGCATTAACACCAACAGATTTACCTGAGCCGGTCGTACCCGCAACTAATAAATGGGGCATTTTACCTAAATCGACCACCACAGGATCACCGGCAATATCTTTACCCAAGACCATAGCAAGAGGCGATGTTGATTCTTTAAATTCAGCACATGAGATAACTTCACTCAAATAAACAATTTCCCGGTGTTTATTTGGCAGCTCTAAGCCAATAACCGATTTACCCGGGATGACTTCAACCACACGGACACTAATGGCCGATAGGGCACGGGCTAAATCTTTCGATAAACTGGTAATTCTACTTACTTTAATACCCGGCGCTAAGTCTAATTCAAAGCGCGTTATAACAGGCCCTGGATAAACCGAAACTACCTGGGCTTGGATACCAAAGTCGAGTAACTTGGCTTCTACTAAGCGGCTAACTTGATCCAATTCATCTTGATTAATCGGATTTTTCGCTTTATCTGGTCGGTCAAGTAAATCAATAGAGGGCATACCCTTAAACTTACTTGGGGCAACAGCAACTAAATTAACCTGGCCATTCTCGCTGGTTATATTTTGCTCAACGGGCGCAATAGTTGGTGCTTGCAAGTCATCCGCAACATTGGGTTTATCAACTTCAGCGAAAGCGGCGGTGATTTCTTTTTCGCTAACATGCTCTTGCACGTTACCAATACTGGCTTCACCCATTAGATCAGCAATATCAATAAAGGGCTCACACTTATCATCAACGGGCTGTACATTAGCAAGCTCCTCTTCGTCAATACGAAAAGACTCAGGCAATTCAATGCTAGCTGTTTTGGCATGCTTTGCAGTAGGTAACGGTTCTGCCGGACTAAGTGCTTCTTTATCACTGGCTTTATTTTCTACCGAGTGGTTTTTACCATGACCTACTGCTTCATCGTCTTTATCATCACTGCTGGCAAAATGCGTTTTAATAAGCTTAGGAGCGTTTACTAGCCACAGTGCGCCAACAATGGCGTATTGACCAACACTGTCAATAAACTTAAGCCAAGAAAAACCCGTTAATAAGACAAAACCAGCACAGGTAAATAGCAGAAACAATAAGGTAGAGCCAACAAAAGAAAAGTACGGCAATAAAGTTTTACTGAGCACATCCCCTAAAATACCACCGGCAGAGAAGTAAAAAACATCATCAAAGTTCATGCTCGCCAGTGATGTTACACCGAGATAGAACATGAAAAAGCCAATCAACTTTAGCCCTAAAGTTAAATAGTCTAGCTGCATTAACTGATGAAAACGTTGAAACAATAGCCAACCGACAATAGCAATAACAAAAGGTAAGCTATAGGCGATAAGTCCAAAAAGATTTAAAAACAAATCTGCTAGGTAAGCGCCAACCGCGCCACCTAAGTTGCGTACTTGTGTTTGATAACCTGTTTGTGCCCAGCCGGGATCGGCGGGATCAAAACTAAAGAGTGCCAACATAATAAACATGGCAAAAACGGTGAAAAACAATAAGCCAGCTTCCAACAAACGTTGTACGCCTGTTAGCTGATTATTGCTCAATATATCAAGAGAGACATCGGTGTTTTCTGTAAGATCTGAAGACAATTAAAAGTACCATCGAAAATAAATAGGTAAAAATTACCCATAGAGCAACTAAAGTATCAAATTAGCGCTTAGTTGACAGCAACAAATTACCATTAGGGTACGATATTTCCATCAACTAGGGTTTAATAGTCATGTTAACGGTTAATGGGTAGCATATTACTGGACTTTATCTCATCCATCACTACATAGGTGCGGCTGGCACTGACCGCTGGCAACCTTAATAAGGTATCACCTAAAAGCTGCCGATACGCCAACATATCTTTCACTCGCGTTTTTAGCAGAAAATCAAAGTCACCGGAGACCAGATGACATTCTTGAATAACATCAAGTTCATCAACCGCTTTAGCAAAATCATCAAATACATCCGGGCTGGTTTTGGTTAAGGTAATTTCAACAAACACTAATAAGGCAGCGTCAAGCTTATGAGGATTCAATATCGCTTTATAACCACTAATATATTTTTCTTTCTCTAGCCGCTTTACCCTTTCTAAACAAGGAGTTGGACTTAAACCAACTTGCTTAGATAGCTCAACATTAGAAAGCCGACCATTGATTTGTAATTCTACTAAAATATTTTTGTCGATACGGTCTAAAGGTTTGCCTAATAAATCACTCATTTTATATTACTCTGTTTTATTGGCCTTTTGCAGCATTATATATCGTAAGTATACAAATAACGACAGGTTATTCTACTATATTGTGACTATACTAGTCGCAAATATGAGAAGCACACGCAGTTAACACTTTGATAACAGCACAATGTGCTACCACAAACTTTGCTTAAGAGAGATTGATATGATTATTGGTGTACCAAAAGAAATTAAAAACCACGAATACCGTATTGGCTTAACACCTGCAGGTGTTAAAGAATTAATCGTTAATGGTCACCAAGTAATTGTTGAACATAATGGCGGTGCCTCTATTGGCTTTGATAATGAGCAATATATTACCGCCGGTGCAAAAATCGTTGATAACGCAGCAGAAATATTTGCCACTGCCGATATGATCATCAAAGTGAAAGAGCCACAGCCGGTTGAGTGTAGTATGCTTCGTCCAGGCCAAATTTTGTTCACTTACCTACATTTGGCACCAGATCCTAAGCAAACCGAGTTATTAGTAGCTTCAGGAGCAATTTGTATTGCTTATGAAACAGTTACCGCTGCAACGGGTGGTTTACCTTTATTAGCACCTATGTCGGAAGTGGCTGGTCGTATGTCTATCCAAGCTGGTGCCCATGCATTAGAAAAAGCACAAGGTGGTTTAGGCGCATTATTAGGTGGCGTTCCCGGTGTTGCTCCCGCTAAAGTACTTATTATTGGTGGTGGTGTTGTTGGTACTCAAGCTGCACGTATGGCAGTAGGTATGGGCGCAGACGTGACTATTTTAGACCGTTCTTTACCGCGTTTACGTCAATTAGATACTGAGTTTGATGGTCGTTTAAAGACTGTTTATTCCACTGCCGATGCTATGGATCACCTAATTGTTGAAGCTGACTTAGTCATTGGCGCAGTATTAATTCCAGGTGCAGCTGCACCTAAATTAGTCACTAGAGCACACATCAAATCGATGAAAAAAGGTGCTGTTGTCGTTGATGTTGCTATCGACCAAGGTGGTTGTTTTGAAACATCAAAAGCGACTACACATCAAGATCCAACCTATGTTGTTGATGAAGTTGTCCATTATTGTGTTGCTAACATGCCAGGTGGTGTCGCTCGTACGTCAACAATGGCGTTAACGAATGCCACAATGCCCTTTGCACTAACCATAGCAAACAAAGGTGCTAAACAAGCTTTATTAGATGATGAACATTTAATGGCTGGCTTAAATGTAGCGCACGGTAAAATCACTTACAAGCCAGTTGCCGATGTATTAGGTTATGAATACGTAGAGCCAAGCGTTGCCCTAAACGCATAAGGCTGAACTTAGCCTTAGCTAAAAAACAATGCGGTAAACATTAGGACAATCTTTTCGCTAGATTAGTCTTTTACCGTAAATAGCGCACTTTTGCTTACAGTTAAGCTAAAGTGCGTTTTTTTTAATTTATCTTATAACGAAGTAATTATTTACCCCCTTGCTTTATTTCCTTATCATGCCAATTAATACATAATACCAATCGGACTAACCGAGCAATCAATTAGTCCGATTTACTATAAATAAGTAGTTAAAGCTTAACTGCTTCGAAGTAATCAATTTTCTTGGAGAACCCATGAGTGACGTAAGACACTGTCCCCTACTAATTTTAGGCTCAGGCCCTGCTGGTTATACTGCTGCTGTATATGCTGCCCGCGCAAATTTAAAACCAGTAATGATTACTGGTATGCAACAAGGTGGTCAATTAACCACAACCACTGAGGTAGAAAACTGGCCAGGCGATGCGGATGACTTAACCGGTCCTGCCTTAATGGAACGTATGCAAAAACATGCGGAGAAGTTTGATACTGAAATTATTTTCGACCATATCGAATCAGTAGATTTTTCGTCTAAGCCTTTTAAATTAACCGGCAGCAGTGAATACACCTGTGACGCGTTAATTATTTGTACCGGTGCTTCAGCACAATACCTAGGTTTACCGTCAGAAGAAGCCTTTATGGGTCGCGGTGTTTCAGCGTGTGCTACCTGTGATGGTTTCTTCTATAAAAACCAAAAAGTTGCCGTTGTTGGTGGTGGTAATACCGCTGTTGAAGAAGCACTTTATTTATCAAATATTGCCAGTGAAGTTCATTTAATTCACCGTCGTGATACCTTCCGTAGCGAAAAGATTTTAACCGACCGTTTACATGCCAAAGTGGCGAACGGTAATATCACTTTACATACCCACCGTACTTTAGACGAAGTATTAGGCGATAATATGGGTGTGACCGGTTTACGTTTAAAAGAAACCAAATCGGATGCCACGGAAGACCTTGATGTATCAGGCGTATTTATTGCTATTGGCCACAAACCAAACACCGATATATTTAAGGGTCAACTCGACATGAAAAATGGTTATTTAACCATTCAAAGTGGCACACAAGGGAACGCAACACAAACCAGTGTTGAAGGTGTCTTTGCTGCCGGTGATGTTGCTGATCATATTTATCGTCAAGCAATCACGTCTGCAGGTGCAGGTTGTATGGCGGCATTGGATGCTGAGCGCTATTTAGATGCACTAGAATAAATAGACTTCTTTAGCACTGCATTTACTTATTGTACCTTAATAAACCACTTGAGCTTTAACCGTTTAAGTGGTTTATTTATTTGTGTTCCTCCGCCGAAAAAAGTAATAGTAAGAGTCAGATATGAGTCAATTACTGTATCAACTTGATGATGCCAGTTTAGCGTTTCCGCCCCTTAATTCTGCACTAACCGAGCCAAATGGTTTACTAGCGGTCGGTGGTGACTTATCTAGTGCTAGGTTACTGAGTGCGTATTCCCAAGGTATCTTCCCTTGGTATAGCGAAGATGACCCATTAATGTGGTGGTCACCCAATCCTAGAGCCATCATAGACCTTAGCCAATTACGAATTAATCGCACCTTGGCCAAAGCAATACGTAAAGCGCCCTATACCATCACTCTCAACCAAGACTTTACTCAGGTTATACAGCTTTGTGCCGATGCGCCCTTTCGCCAAGACGAGACTTGGATACTGGATGATATGCAGGCTGCCTATATTGGTTTGCATCAACAAGGTCATGCGCATTCTATTGAGATTTGGCAGACAGACGAAAATAATAATAATCAGTTAGTTGGTGGTTTATACGGTGTCGCTATTAACGGTTTTTTTTCGGGTGAGTCTATGTTCTATAAACGCAGTAACACCTCAAAATTTGCCCTTATTGCCCTAGGACAATTACTCCAGAGTATCGGTATTAATTTTATTGATTGTCAGTTGCTCAACCCCTTTCTCGCAGACATGGGCGCCAAAGAAATAAGCCGTGTGGCTTTTCTACAAAAACACCAACAGGCGATAACTACGCGAGTGCCCGATGATTTTTGGCAAGCCCGAACCTTAACCCTAAATTAAAGTCTTTGTTGTAGAACACTGTTGTCTATAATGTAACACACTGATTTAAAGGAAGGTGTTGCTGATGTGATAAGATCGAGCTTCACAAGCATGGATGCTTGTGAAGAGTCCCATGGAGGGGTTTATGCGTCTCGGTCGTTTACTCAACAACACCAAACTACAACAGAGCCAAATTAAATGACTGATGTTAAGACAGAGCGTCATAATTTTAGTTATAATTAACCTTGATACTGATGTGAAATTGGTAAATTATCAATGAATGAAATTTCCTATAAACTGGGTATAAGTAAAATATTTCCCTGTAATTATTTACCTGATAAAGAAGAGCGGCTACTGATTGCCGTTGATGAACGATTAGCCAACAGTGAGAGTTATGCTTGGTTAATGACCCAAGGCTTTCGCCGTAGCGGTGAACAAAGCTATCGACCACACTGCCCTCAGTGTAATGCTTGTCAGTCAATTCGTGTATTAAGCAAAGAATTTAGCCCGTCTAAAAGCCAAAGAAGATCAAAAAAGCGTAATAATCATTTTATTATTAAACAATCTTCACAATTAAAAGACAGCTATTACCCCTTGTTTGAAGCTTATATTAATACCTTTCATCAAGAAGGCAGTATGTACCCCGCTTCTTTTGAGCAATACCAGGGGTTTTTAAGCTGCAATTTAACCCAACAATTATTTATTGAAACCTGGGCACCGGCAAATGAGCAAGAGCAAGAGAAACTCGTCTGTGTTGCCGTAACTGATGTCTTAAGTAACGGCTTATCCGCTGTTTATACCTTTTATCACCCAGAATATAAAGCCTATGGTTTAGGGGTGTTTTCTATTCTCACCCAATTAAACTTTTGCCAACAAATGTCATTACCCTATTTATATTTGGGTTATCAAATTGATGATTGTCAAAAAATGAATTATAAAGACCGATATTTCCCCTTTGAGCGCTTTATTAACAGTCAATGGCAATTAAACAGCAAAGCTGTCGTTAATAACGCTAAAATCACTAAATAAAGTGCAGCAAGCCTTTACATTGGTCAAGCAATTAGGCATGATTCGCGCAGCTTTTTTATCTGCCAGAAAATATTACTATTCTAGAATAATTTCTTGGCTATTTGCACAACATTAGAGGTTTAGCGCCCCATGGCGAAAGAAGAAAATATTGAAATGCAAGGTACTGTTTTAGATACATTACCTAACACTATGTTCCGAGTTGAACTTGAGAATGGCCACGTCGTCACTGCACATATTTCTGGTAAAATGCGTAAGAACTACATACGTATCTTAACGGGCGATAAAGTAACGGTTGAATTAACGCCATACGACTTATCAAAAGGTCGCATTATTTTCCGCGCTAGATAAGCCAGAAAACACCTATTAACCTTAGGTTATTTCGAACCAATATAAAAAAACCAGCGCTCTTTTAGCTCGCTGGTTTTTTATTGTCTACGTTTTAACTTCAGTCTTACTTTGAACGCCTTGCTTTACCCGTAAACCTTTAGGCTTTACCAGCAAAAGGTTTAGTGATTGAAAATCACTGCGTGCTCCATGCCTGTTGAGCAAGCAACAAATTGCTCATTTTCTAAAAGTAGACTGGCAGCTATGCTATCATCTTTGTTCTTTAATTAAGCTGCCTTGGGCCTTTTTTGAACGATATTAGTGATATTAGTGATATTAGCTATAGTCGTTTGTTTTTGCGTTCTAATAACAAGCTATCAGCTTTTTTTCGAATTGCTCAGCACTAATAGTTAAGCCTGTGTTAGCAATGGTTTCATTGAGCTGTTGTAATCTTTTTTCGATGGTCGATAAGGTAATGGTATTATCATCTAGTTGATACACTTGTAATTGACTCTGATAGTAAAATGATAAAATGATCAGCGCGGTTTCTTCACCATTTTTACCGGCAAGCTTAATTTTTTTAAACTTACGATACACTAAATTTTGTAGCTGTTTTACCCGCCACACGTAATATATCTCAGTAAAAAAATCACTGTTTTTAACCTTATACAAAAAGACACCATTGACAACGAGTGCCAAAATAACGCCAATTAGGTTGTAGCTAAAATTAGTCTCTGGCTCTTCCGCTACCGAATCAATGGTCGCTTGCACTAGCGCAGTCACTTCACCAACATTGGAAAACAGGCTGATCAGCAGAGTACCAAAAAGCAATGACATCACTAATAATGAGCTGATAAAGCCCACAATAACAATATTTAAATGTTTTCTATATCGTGCTTTGTCTATATCAATTAATTGCATGTGTTTACTGAAATCCTTGGGTATTTATTAGAAATAAAAATCAACCGTAAAAGGTAAAAATAAAAAGTAGTGAGCAGGGGCTATGTTATCACTTTTCACGCGTTGCGCATAAAACTAAACCCGAATGACGCTTAACTTGTGCGCTAACACCTTGCTGCCAAATCCCTTGGTGGGCGGCAATAGTCAGCTGTGTTTTCGCCCGAGTGATGCCCGTGTAGAGTAACTCTCGTGATAACAGTTTACTCGCTCTTTGCTGCTTATGGTGTGCTGCACTCTGTGTCGCTGAAATAACCAGAGCAACATGAGCAAACTCACTGCCTTGGGTTTTGTGAATGGTCATGGCATAAACACTTTCAAATTTCGGTAAGCGTGATGGCAATATTTGTCTTATCGCTTGCTGCCCGGTGTCAGTGTCCTCAGCCGTATTACTTTCAAGACTTGTGTCTTCAAAACACGCCATAAGATGTGTCTTACCTGCTTGGTCTATTACTCGCCAGATAATGCCGATATCGCCATTATACAAACCTAAACGGTAGTCGTTTTCATTAATCATAATGGGCTGACCATGATAAAGCGCCGGCTCATTTTGCTGATAAAGGGCTTTATTTTTCCCTAAATAGTGTTTAATCACCTCATTGAGACGCTCTACCCCATAATCTCCTTGCCGGGTAGCACAAAGTACCCGAAATTGTGCTAACAAGGCAAAGGCATCGCTAACATTGGCGCAAAATTCAATCGGCTGGTAATACTGTTTCACTAAAGGCGCTAACCAGTTAGCAAGCTCACCTTGTGCCAATGATAATTGACCCGCTTGCTGAGAATGTGCATCACACAGTAGCTGCCAACTACGCTTAACATCACCTTGAATAACACTATTGGCGAGCAAACCAATACCGCCTTTACCGTCAAAACGTCTTGATTTAAGCAGAAACGATAAGTAATCAACATTGCTAGTATGACCTGTTAACTGCCCAGATAAAAATTCGCTAGCTTGCTCAGCCGAGAGTTGGCAAACTTGCCGTAAATATTGCACATTATCCGAGCTAAAGCCGCCATGTGGTCGTGGCGCTATATCCGCTAACACACTGCCAGCTGCGACCGAGGGTAATTGATCGGCATCACCTAATAAAATGACTTTCGCTGTATCCTTGAGCGCGCGAAATATCCGAGTCATTAGGGGTAAATCCACCATAGAGACTTCATCTATTAAGATAATGTCATACGCTAAGAGATTATCTTCATGGTGTTTGAAATTAGGCGAATTGGGCAATACCCCTAACAAGCGGTGAATGGTTTGTGCTTGGCTCGGAATTTCCGCTAACACCTCGGCATCGATTAAGTCTTTAAAACCAGAAATGGCAGTAACAATGGACTCTGACAAACGTTGTGCTGCTTTACCTGTGGGAGCAACAAGGGCAATATTAAGCGTCGGTGTGCCCTGTCTACTTTGCGCTGCTACAGCTAACGGCTTTGCTCTTAACTGCGCTAACATCACCAGCGCGGCTAATAATTTAGTGACAGTATAGGTTTTACCCGTACCTGGGCCGCCAGCAATAACACTAAATTTTTTATTGATGGCATTAGCGACCGCCACTTTTTGCCAATCAATGTCTAACGATGCTAGGCCTTGCTCCTTAGGGAATAAGGCCGAAATACACTGTTGAATTTGTCCATTATCATACTGACATTGCTGACTTAAGCGGTTGTTAATGGCATGTCCTAAGTCACGTTCAAACTGAAAGTAACGGCGCAAATATAACTTATCCTTATGCAGCACCAGTAATTGTTGATCACCGGCTTGAATAGTTAACTCAGTTAATAGGCTTTGCAGTTCAGTTAAGGGAGCAAAAACAAAACCAGCATGGCTGAAATCATAGTTATCGCCATTTTTTACTGGCACGCCTTTGCCCCAATGTTGCTCAGCAATTTCTGCCAAGGGCAAACACGTATGTCCGGCGCGTAGGCTAGCACTTAAGGCTAAAAATACATGATATAAAGTTTTTTGCGGCTCGATATCAACGGCGGTCTCAGTATTTGTCTGATGAATTAAGGCAGCAAACATTTCTTTGGCAAAAAAATAATCAATGGCTTCAACACCTTGAATAGCGTCTTTGACTTGATTAAAGTGGCTATACACTTGCTCGCTCCTACTATTCACTCTAATCTCAGTCATCTTGCGCTGCCTCGCTATTTTCATGTGCAAATAGTGCATCTAAATTATTTAATTCTTGCACCGAAATTTTACGATAATACACCCCAGCACCTTGATGCTCCGGCTCTGTCGTCATACCACGAAGATATAAATAATAGACACCACCAAAATGTTTACTGGGCTGATAATCACTAAGGGTCTGCTTTAAATAGCGATGTAGTGCTAAGGAGTAAATCAGATATTGTAAGTCATAATAGTTTTTTTCCACATTATCGAGTAAAGCATCATACTGATAGTCTTGAAAGCTATCACCTAGGTGGCTAGATTTATAATCACACAAGTAATATTTACCTTGGTATTCAAAAATCAAATCGATAAAACCATGCATCATGCCGCTAAGCTTTTTATGGCTAGGTAACATCACTGGATACTTTAACGTTAGAGTTGAGGTATTAGTAGAGCTGCTAGTTGATGTCTTGCTGTCACTGCTATTAATATTACGTTCCGCGCTATTTCGGTGATCGGTTAGCAATTTAGCTAAGGCACTGGTGCCCTCGCCTTGCATGGGAAAATAGAACTCACTTTCACGCAAGGTTTTATTCAAGTCCAGATCGCTAAGACTGGCATAATTGTCATTATCATCATTGCTAATAAAAGCGCTATTAAGCACTTGCTCTAACCAGGCAATTAAATCATCTTCAGTAAAGGAGGTATTGTCACTGGTATTTACCCCGCCACTAGTTAACTCACCATAAACTAACAACGGTTTTTCTACACTTTCTTGCCAGTTGGGTGCAGTAAAATCAGTTTGCTCTAAAATATCATGTAATAAGTTACCGGTATGAGCACCCTTAGCTAATTTGAAACAAATTTGTTGCCCGTGAGTTAACGCGGCAAGCTCGCTATTACCTAGCGGGCTATTGCTCAAGGTGGCTAGCTGGCTCTGGGTAGTATCCGTATCTCGGTCAGGATTAGAAACACCGGCATGACGAATATTGCGGCTTAAGGCAGTAAAAGAACTCAACCACCAATCTCGCTCTATGGTCCCGGTGAATTGACTAACCGCGCTATTGACCGACTCTTGACTGTTATTTTCCAATTGTTTTAACACCTGCCCATTATCATCAAGGGGACAATCAAGTGAGACCTGACGAATACCAATGGCATGCTCAGCACCTGCTTTAACTACTGCTAGCCCCTTAATAATGCTGTCTTGCTCTTGTAGTTGTAGCGTTTTACCTAAAGGTGATAAATGATAGCCATCAAAAGCACAACAGAGGATATAACAACGTCGCTCTGCCCTCGTTATCGCTACATACAGTAAACGAATACTTTCTGCATAAGCTTCATTACTCATGGCTTGTTTAGCTTCTTTGGAGCCATCTAGGCTTAAACACAAATTACCGTGTTTATCATGGTACTCAAGATAACTAACCGCTTTATTACCAAATTTGAGAGGATCTTTATGACGACAAGCAAACGGAATAAACACATAAGGATATTCCATGCCTTTCGAGCCATGCTGGGTAATTAAACGAATAAGGTCGCCGTCACTTTCTAAACGCAGCTCGGCTTCAACGTCATTCGACTCGGCATGACATTGCTGTTCAAACCAATGTAACAGCTCTTGCCCCTGACTTAAGCGCACACTCGCCGCCTGTAATATTTCAAATAAATGTAAAATATTGGTTAAACAACGATCTTTATTGCGTAGCGGTACATCAAGCAGATTGTGCATTAAAGTAATGGCCATGGTAATAAAACCTTGTCGTTGCCATTGGCTACGGTAATCGACAAAAGCAAATTTCATGGTTTGATAGGCCAGTTCATCTTGCTGCAGCTGATACAGTTTTTGTGCATCATAGCCCAATAAACCACATGATAATGCCGCAACAAACAAGCGTTCATTTTCGGGTAACAGTACACCTTTAAGTAAACATAACAATTGCCTGGCTTGCTCGGAATGAAATAAATTGGCTCGGTCAGATAGAAAGACACTATCAAGACCCGCTTGCTCAAGGGCTTGTTTTATATCACGCGCTTCAGCGCCATCTCTGACTAATATGGCAATATCTTTCGGCTTGGCCGCATGCTCGTTCGAGGTGAGCAAGGTCACTATTTCATTGGCACACCAGTTAGCCATCATAGGCCGAGAGCCTTGACTAACCTTGCTATCTGGTTGTTCATGGTCAGTAAAATGAATAAACTGCAGCGCTTTATCACTGTCTGCTAACACTTGTCCGCTCTCAGCATTTTCTTGGTTGGCACTAGCTGATTTTTTACCGGCCAGCACAGGTAAATAAGGAATACCAAAACCAAAGACACTCTCGCTTAGTTTGCCAGTAGCATCTTCAGGCCTTGCTGCTTTAGCCTTCTTGCTAAAAAGCTGATTATAACCGGCAATCATTTCAGGCGTTGAGCGCCAATTAGTATCCATCAACCAATGGTAGTCACAGCCACTACGGGCATTTAAGTAGGCAAAAATATCACCGCCACGAAAACCATAGATAGCTTGCTTAGGATCGCCAATAAGAAATAAAGCTGCATTGGCTTTTACCGCGTTATCGCCATAATAGATAGCTTGCAAAATACCAAACTGTTTAGGGTCGGTATCTTGAAACTCATCAATTAAAGCGACCGGGTATTGCGCCAGTAATTGTTTAGCCAGTTGATTGGTATTGTCATCACTTGAGCTTTCATCGTTGGAACATTCTTTGTTGGCACCTTTATCAGTCAAACAAGCAGAGCTAAGACAATAGGCTAAGGTATTAATTAGATCGTCAAAATCGAGTAAATTAAGCGCTTGCTTTTGTGTGATCACTTGCTGGCGAATGTTATAAATACCTGATTTAACAATGGTATAAGCTTTCGCTTTATTGATTTTATTGGCAATTTTCTTAACCTGCTCTTTCACTTGTTTTACCGGTGCAAAAGCGACAAGCAATTCAGCTTTATAAGTGGATCTGGCATAACGTTTACCATCAAAAAAAGCATCGGGCATTTTAACTTTGCCTTCACCGACAGCCATCAGTGATAACTCTTGGTCGATAATACTTACCAGCCAAGTGTTTAATTGCGCCAGCTCGCTGCGCCTTTTATCTTGCTCTGCGCCCTTTTTAACCAGGATCAGCGCATTTTCAAATAAATCGCTGTGTGTGGTTAAATTTTCGTGAGCCTGGCGTACTAGGGTAATAAATTCAGCGGCAATACTTTCAACATCGATAACCGATAAAGTACTGCTGTGCCCTATGGCTTTACTAAAGCTTGATAAAAAGCTTTCCGGTGTCGCCCAAAAGCTCGCCAACAGCATAAAACTATCAGCATCGCTTTTAGCTAAACTGCGATACCAGTCTTGGCACACTTGCAAGGTGATTTCTGTTGAGTTCGCCGCCATATTGGCATTGAAAGGTAAACCACTGGTAAAAGCATATTGATTTAATACCCGTTGGCAAAAGCCATGGATGGTAAAAATGGCCGCTTCATCTAAAAAAAGTAACGCACGTTTTAATAAAAATTCGCGCTTGCTTTTGTCGATGCGTTTATCGAGGGCGGTAAAATAAGGGTCATCAACACACAATACCTGCCAATCACTCAAGGCAAGGCGAATAAAGCTATCAATGCGCCCTCGTAACTCTTGCGTGGCATCTTTGGTGAAGGTCATCAATAATATTTGTTCAACCGTTAGCTCGCGCTCAAGTAATAACCGTAAATAGATTCGAGTAATATTATAGGTTTTGCCAGTACCGGCACTGGCTTCGATTAGATGTTTACCACTTAATGGGATAGTAGCCGCATCAAGATTTTTCAGCGTTAGTGTTGCGCTAGCTACCTTGTTATCAAGGTTGTTAACTACTTGGTTAGCGTCAGGAGTATTAAGGTGGGTCATTATTTGCTCTCCTTAGCCGTTTTAGTGGCGGTCTTTTTTGCTGCTTGTTTGGCTGCCTGTTTAACGACCACTTGATATAAATCCTGGTAAATAAAATCAATGTCCGCCTGGTGTTTAGCGTATTGCGGACACTCAGGCCAAAAATAACTCAAATAATCATCATCAGCCAAGCCACGTGTACTCATATCTCCTTGCCACAAACCTTCAAAACGCCCTTGTGTCATTTCTGTTAGCTGGCCGCGTTTTTTGGTAAACACTTTGTCGGCCAATTCACCGTTTAACAGTAAGGCTTGTTGTTGACCTTTAAAAAAAATCTTAATGAGCTTAATGAGTTTTGCTTTTGCATCAATGATATTAGCGACCGAAAACTGCTCTACCTTCTGCGCTTTGGTATTAAAATATAAGCCAATAGTTTCAGTCACTTGTTGTAGTTTTACCGAGTCGACAGCGTTAATTATCGTTTCATTGGCCATCTGTTCATTAGCAATAAGTTGATCTTGCCAGACCTGTACCACGAGTTGCTGAAAGTACATGGTAAATTTATCTTTCGCTTTAGCGCTTGAGCTACGATAGTGCACCAATAAGTTGTTTTTAACCGCTAATTGAGTATTCAGTGTTACCTTAACCTTATTACCGCTTAAGCAGTCAACATCAAGGACAAGATGACAATCAATGATCTCAGGATTAACACAATTAAGCTTGCTTATTTCCTCACTGAATTGCTGCACATCTTGCTGATAATCTTTAAACAAGCTTGCTGTAGTCGGTAAATCGGGGAATTTACCCGATAAGTGGGCACGGGTTAACACCTCCGCTGATGCTGCGCTATTTAATGCTGCGTTGAGCAAGTCTTGGCGTAATAAGTAGCTTTCTAAGTGATTAACACTAAAAGGCTCAACATCTTCTAACAAGCTATGATCATTATCAAAATATAAATTCAGCTGCTGTTGGGCAAACATTTTTGCTGGGTGTTGATAAAAGCGTATTATTTGCTGGCAAGATAAACTCACCTCTTTATTATTATCGTGTGCCTGTATGGCTAACTGTGCACTGTTATCGATTGAATCGGCAACTGAGCCAGCATCAACAACAGGACGTTGCCCTAACGCCAACCAATTGGCATCGAAACTGGACCATTTACCTTGATAATTATCGGCACTAAACGCTTGCATGGCTAATTGATAGATACCCGTTGGCTGCGCTTCATTATGACTACTGCTATCTTGTTCACAGAAATTCCAACCATAACCTTGAGCTAAATATTCCATCAACTCTTTAACCACCAATGAGGGTTGTCTTTCATTATTATTTTTTATATTTCGCCCTTGATAGCTAAGGTACAAGGAATTTCTGGCGGAAATAATCGCTTCCAAAAATAAGTACCTGTCATCACCACGGCGCGATCTATCGCCTAATTGAGCCTTAGACAGCGACATAAGATCAAAGCCTAAGGCTTGGCGTTGCCGAGGGAATTCGCCATCATTTAAGCCCAATACCGCGATAATTTTAAAGGGGATACTGCGCATAGGTAACATGGAACAAAAGGTGACCTGACCAACCATAAACTGCTTACTGGCATCACCCTGACTAAAATGTTGGCTTAGGTAATCAACGATAATTAACCAGCAAATGTCATCGTCAAAATGAGCATGGTGACAATGCTCTACCAAACCGGCAATGGCTTGCTCAATCACCATTAGGCTGCTTTCATTACTGACATTATCAGCATCGACTCGACTAAATAAACCCTCTAGTTGTGCAAGTAAAAAACTTTGCCATTGTATTGCGCTACGAGAGCGTTGCAGGTTTTCACTAAAATATTGTAACTGTTCAATAAAAAGCATTAACTGACCCAGTAACACGCCATCACTGCCTTCAACATTACTCAATAACAGTTGCTCTTGATAAATTTGTTCACTGTCGGCAAAAGCAAAGCCACGTAATAGTCGTGCTAAGCCTTGTTGCCAAGTAAAAGCAACACTGGCGTGTTGCCCTAACAATGCCTGTTTATGACTTAAATCAATGCCCCAATGCACCGTTGCTTGTTCAAGCCAAGCAGAGATCTTAGCCAAGTCTTCTGTGTTAATGGAAAATTTATTTGCCATGGCGGGTAAGCGTAAAAACGATAACAATTGTGCGACACCAAATCGGCTATCAGGTAAGGTCAGTAACTCGGTAAAAGCGGCGACTAAGGGATCACTATCTTTAGCGCTGCGATCAGCAATAGAGCAAGGCAGTGGCGGTACTTCACCGGCTATATCTTGCCAACCCCGAGTAAAAACAGCATTAACATAAGGGGCATATTGTTCCACTTGTGGACACATCACCAAGATATCTTTTGGCGTTAAGCTGCTATCTTGGTTAAATTGATGTAATAAGTAGTCATGCAACGCTTGCACTTCTCGTAAAGCACTATGACAACTAGTGATGACAATAGAATCATCTTGACCAGCCGTATTTAGCGCATCCTTGTCATCATCGCTAGCCTCACTTTTGCCGTCAATCCTGGCATCAGTAAGGGAAAGAATATCATTTTGCAGCTGATGTAAAACACTGGTTTTTTCCGCTGCTGCCATGCTCGGCGGGTCATTTTTAGCGTGTTCAAACAATTCAACATCTATGGTGCTGTAATCTTGCAACATGGAGATAAACTCTCGGCCCTGTTGGCCTAAGTTAGCTAATAGAGGATTGCCGACAAAGTTTTGTACCTCGCTCTCATCGGCTGAAACACCATCGGACCATTGTGATAACTTATTGAGCGCCTGTTTTTCAGTCACTATATCGCCCCAATAGGAGAAACACGGATTAAGATGAAAGAAATGTACTTCAACATGCTCACTCAAGGCATTAATAAAATCAAGCCACATCGGCGCCATAGTATTAAGACCGAAGAAACTAATGCGTGGCGGAATAAGATCTTTTTTGTTGGCAATATTGGCAATAGCATCCTTGAGTAATTCAACTGGGTTATAAGGTAATTGCTCAATTAACAAGCGCCATAATTTCCCTTGCCATTTATGTTCACTGGCAGCAATTTTTTCAAGACCTTGCAGTTCAAAATTTCCTTGTTGCCAACTGTCTAACCACTGTGGTCTAAAAATCAAATACTGCTCATATAAATCAGCTAATTGTGTGGCTAATTGATAACGTTTTAATTGCGCTTGTTTGTCTTCAGTATAACCACTGCCATCTACTGAATCTGCCGATATATCACCACGCCAATAGTGGCTAGCTTGACTAAAATCATCATCATCGACCACTGAATCGAGTGCTAAAAGTGCATGTATACGCCAACAAAGCACTTCTCTGGAGTAAGGTGACTGATCAGGCACTTTATCTTCGCTAGCCAGTGACCTTATTAATTTCCACAGGAATTGAGCTGGTAACGCGTAACGCATATTCATGCTTATACCACGCTCTTTAGCGATCGCTAAGTTAAGCCAATGCTGCATACCCGCATTTTGCACGACAATGACTTCTTGATTAAATACACCTAGAGGGGAAAGTTGCGATATTTTGTTGAGTAAGAGCAACAAATTTTCCATTTTGTTGGCAGGATAAAGATGGATCAAGATAATGCCTTAATTGTAAATGACTATGATTGCCAGTGGCTAAAAACCACTCATTATGACCTGAGAAATCAACGAATAAAATTACCTTAAATTTAACCATAAGGCGTTAAAGAATACGAGTAAAATTAGTTAGCTAACGAAGAAAGCTCTGCTATTTTTCCCCTTACCTTGACACTTTTTTACAAATTTACCCATAGTTGTGACATTTTATCGACAAAACAGTTACCGAAGATAATCGTGTTATTGGTTACATTAGCTTTCATCAAATCAGCAGCCCAACGACAACGAATGAATTTATATCAAGCAAGCTTTGCCACATCCGCAAAGCAGTTTCCCAATAATATCGCCCTTTATGTTGACGCTAGTGCCACAAAAAATAACAGTGTCAAAGGCAAAAAAGGACAGGTAAAAACCTTTACCTACCACGCTTTATTTGCACTGAGTCAACAATGGGCGAACAGCATTCGTTATTTTAATGATGCGTCATGCCCAGTGGCTATTTATGGTGGCCGACAATGGCAGATGTACGCCGGCATACTCGCCATTCTGGCCAGTAATAATGCCTATGTACCGCTTAATATCAAACAACCGGCCAAGCGAAATAGCCAGATATTGTCAGCAATAAATAGCCAGGTACTCTTGGTTGCTGCTAACGAAGACCCATCGGAGTTATTGCAACACACTAAACAGCCATTAGTGGTCTTGTATTTAGGCACAAATACGCCTAATTGGTGCCTAAATAACAAACGCCATCAGTATTTTAACATTGACGATGCGATTTCAATAAGCAGCGCTGACCTAAGAGCAAATACAACGGCAACAACTACAACGAACATAGCATCATTAACGGCATACCCTTATGCATATATCTTATTTACTTCGGGTAGTACCGGCACACCAAAAGGCATTGCCGTTAGTCATAAAAACATTATCAGTCACCTGCACCGGCTCGATAAGCTTTTAAAGATAACGGCAAGGGATAAAGTCAGTCAGTTTTTTGAATTATCTTTTGATTTATCCGTACATGATATGTTCAGTTGCTGGCACAAAGGCGCGGCGCTCTATATTATTCCTAATGAACAGCTTATCTGCCCGATGGCATTTATTAAAAAGCATCAATTATCTGTTTTTTCCGCCGTTGCTTCAGCGTTATCTTTTATGGATAAAATGCGCTTATTAAAACCTCAGCAATTACCTAGCTTGAGACTAAGCTGTTTTGGTGGTGAAAAACTACTCACCAGCCAAGCGTTAAAGTGGCAAAAATGTGCTCATAATAGTCGGGTAATCAATCTCTACGGTCCAACAGAGTGCACAATTACCGCCACTTATTTTGAATTAAGTGACCAGCAAGAAATCACCTCAGCATCAGTACCCATAGGTCAAGCATTACCTGGATTAACGGCCATACTGGTCAAAGATAATAAAGAGATAACGACCAGCAATACCTTAGCTGAATTGTATCTAGCCGGTGATCAACTTGTTGACGGTTACTACCAAGACAGTAAGAAAACAGCGCAAGCTTTTATCACACTAGCAAGCCCGTTAGCTCAAAGCGCAACACGTTTCTACCGTACCGGCGATATTGTCTATTATGACCAACAAAAAAACATTGTTTTTCATGGTCGTAACGATCAGCAATTTAAAGTATCAGGTCACCGGGTTGAAGCTGCCGAGATTGAAACTGCCATTGTTAGCTTTTCCAACGATATCACTTGGTGTGTTGTTGCTGCACACGTTGATCATAGCGGCAATACTAGGATCATCGCCTTTATTGAATACCAACAAAACTTACCGTCAAGTTCAAAGTCAAACTCGGCTTCAAGCTCAACTTCAGTCTTAGACAATTACCAACACACTCTTGGCGCATTAAGAAAGCATTGTTTACAGCATTTACCCACTTACATGGTGCCTGATGAGTTTAATTTTCAGCCATTATTACCCCGTAATATCAGTGGCAAAGTGGATATCAAAGCACTACTTAGTGCTGATCATAATAAAATAACTACTCCTAAGGAGACCCTATAATGTTAATACAACAAAGTATCATTCAGTTCATTGAAGAAAAGACCCATTGCCCGTTAATAGACCTAACGGACAACTTACTTGGCACGATAAAATCATTCGATTTCATGATGCTCATGCTAGAGCTTGAACAGAAATTCAAGCTAACACTGCCCTTTGAGCAGGCACTTACCGCTAATTTAAGACAAATCGATGAGTTTATTTTTTGGGTTGAGCAGCACCATGAACGTTAAACTCTCCAACAAGTCTACAGCCAAAGCGATAACACCTTCGCCACGAGCCTTAATAAAGCATAAAACCATGAGTCTCGGCATAAGATTTTTGCTGAGTACTTTAATGAAGTTAACTAAAAAACGACGTAAGAAATTAATCAACAATATTGGCAAAATAATACTACGTTTTGCTACAAAAACCAGAAAACGTGCCATCAATAATATTGTTCGAGCCATGCCAGAACTCAGTATTAAAGAAGCAACTGACTTGGCCTTTGAAGCTTATGGTAATTGTGCCTATGGCGTGGCCGAGTCTTTTTGGTTATCACAAGTAGAGCCTGATATTTTTTGTGATGAAGAAACCTTACAAATTTTGCAATCAGGAACCGGGGCTTGCATTGCCACCATGCATCTAGGCTGCTACGAAGCAGTGCCGCTTGCTGTGGCAAAATTTGCCAATAATTCAGTCACTTTAACTAACATCCCTGATTTTTTAGCCGATGAAATGGACTTTTATTCTGCCGTCAATATTACCGCCATCAATAAAAAATCTGCACATGCTTTTAGCCATTTATTAATCCAAGCGGGCAATAATGGCTATATTTCTTTGCATTGCGATCTGTACGCCAACCAAACTGAAGTAACCTTTTTTGGACAAAAAACTAAAGCGCCCTCCGGCGTAGTTTTACTGGCAAAAATGACTAAAAAACCGCTCTTACTGGCCTATGCGGTTTATCAAGACGACGGCCAAGTACAAGTGTTTTTTGAAACCTTGCCACAAGAAATATCTGAAAAAAAACCAGCAGAGCAAGAAATTGAGCAAAACGTTGAACAAGTGATGGCACAAATTTACCAACGATTTGAGCAAATAATTAGACAATATCCAAGCCAATGGTATTGGTCATATAACCGTTGGAAAAACTACTAATCATGTTAAGTAATATCAATAGTCTAGAAATATCATCAGACCCGTTTGCCAATAAAAATCCAAGTTTATACCGCAGATTACTCTCCTATTATCTGCTACACAAAAAGCTTATTTTCATTGCCTTGCTAGCTCTATGTTTATTTAGTTTGGTCGATGCAGGTATGATTTATTTGGTCAAGCCACTTATTGACCAAGGTTTAGGAAAAACCAATAGCAACACCTTACAACTAGGCGCTTTATTAATCATCGGGATTTTTTTGCTACGTGGTAGCGCAAGTTTTATCTCAAACTATGCCATTGCCTACGTCAGTAGCAAGGTAACCTATCAAATACGGCAACAAGCTTTTGATAAGTTATTATTTTTACCTCGAACCTTTTTTGATAACAATAGCCGTGGCAGCCTTATTGCTAAACTCATCTATGATAGCGAGCAAGTATCTCAGACCTTTGCAACGGCTGTCGTTATTGTCATCCGAGAGTCTGTCATCATCTTAGTATTACTCACTATGATGTTTTACCACAGTTGGCAATTAACACTAATTTTCTTGGTGATAGCACCCATTATCGCGTTAATTATTAACAAGGTATCGCAGCGCTTTAAAATGATTAGCCGCGCATTACAAAAAAGTATGGGGCAAGTAAGTAAGGCAACAGAGCAAGCAATTTCAAATCAACAAGAAATAATATTACTCAATACAGCTAGCCAAATAAGCGCTCAGTTCGAGCAAATAAACAACCATAACCGTCAACAAAATATGAAGTTACAAGCAACAAGTGCCATAACTAATCCAGTCATTCAACTTATTGCCTCGTTTGCTATTGCTGCGGTACTACTACTTGCCAGTAATGAGCAGGTGCTCAATCAATTAAGCC
Source organism: Colwellia sp. MT41 (assembly GCF_001444365.1). Classification (NCBI taxonomy): domain Bacteria; kingdom Pseudomonadati; phylum Pseudomonadota; class Gammaproteobacteria; order Alteromonadales; family Colwelliaceae; genus Colwellia; species Colwellia sp. MT41. The sequence continues at coordinate 1,965,585 of NZ_CP013145.1, read as the reverse complement.
CTGGCAGTTTCACGCTGATTTTAATTGCCATGGGCTCATTGCTCAAACCACTTAAGCAACTAAGTAATATTAATCAACACTTACAAAAAGGTTTAACTGCAGCAAGCAGTTTGTTTAGTTTTCTAGATGAAAAAGAAGAGCATGATACTGGTAGCAAGCATTTATTAGCACAATGCTCAAACATTACCTTTAACAATTTATCTTTCTCTTATCAAGGTAAGGCTCAACCCGCGTTAAAACATTTTTCAGTGAAGATAAAAGCCGGTAGCAGTGTTGCTTTTGTCGGTGAATCCGGCAGCGGTAAAAGCACCCTAGCCCGCTTATTATTACGTTTATATCAATCGCCGCCACAGTCCATTTTCATTAATGACATAGCCATTGAAAATTATAGCTTAGCATCACTTAGGGCACAGTTTGCTTTTGTCTCACAAGATATTGTGTTAATAGATGATACCCTAGCAAACAATATCCGTTTTGGCTGTAATCGCCCCGTATCAAACGAAGAAGTTGCGCAAGCTGCACTTGATGCCAATGTCACCGTTTTTGCTAAAGAGCTAGCCTTAGGTTTAAATACACCAATAGGAGAAAATGGGCGCAATTTATCGGGAGGGCAACGCCAACGAATAGCCATTGCTCGTGCCATGTTACGTGATGCCAGCATTATCATCTTAGATGAAGCGACTTCCGCCTTAGACAACCACAGTGAACAACATATACAGGAAGCTTTCACCCGGCTAAGCAAAAACAAAACCTTATTGATTATTGCCCATAAGTTATCAAGCATAAGAAATGCCGATGAAATTATCGTGCTCAACAAAGGCGAATTGGTCGAACAAGGCACTCATCTAGAGCTACTCGCCAAAGCAGGTTATTACCACGCACTGCACCAAAAAAGTGGTTAAGTGGTGGTAACAAGCTTGCTTGCTCGAGCAATATTGCTGCTTGCTTGCAAGTAAATGCCAACAGCATTGACGGTTAGCATAAATTCATCTTGGCAACTACTAGCATCACTTAATAAAATCTAGATGTTGTTGATACGAATCACCGAGTAAAGGCACTTTATATTCACGCCCTTTAATCGCACAATATAGTCCTACGGCCCATGCCAGTATGACTGCTATATTAAGAATCCAGCCAACGAGAGGGATCAAAGAAAGTATGGCACCGGTAATAATTAAGCCTAAAGATTGCCGTAAATGAAAACTGGCTAATGAGGATTGATGTTTATCATAGATAACCATAGCCACCACCCAACCTATTAGGGTGAAATAACTAATAACCGCAACGAGTGTTGCCATTTTATGTTGCTCGGCCCAACTCATTTTCTTTTCAAAAACATTATCATAATCACTTGGTATATGTGGCATAACAGACACTCCGTAACTAATGTTTAGGGGAACCGCCTGAGTAACGAATGTAAGTTTCAGCTTAAATTAGTTACTTAGACTTATACCTAAATTTAGGAAAAATAATGCCATTCAACAAGAAAACTTTCTGTCCTGCCATTTAACATAACGACTAAGGAGTTAAATTTTATCAATAAAGCCTATAAATGTTTTTTATCGCTATTTTTTAATACTTGGATAAAGTGATGATATTGTTGCTGCATTGTTACTGTCTGCTTTTCTTGTTCACTTATTGATAACGTCTGGTAGCACAATCGATTATAACTAGCACTGAGTTGGGTAAAAACAAGGGCTAACTCTGGATATTGCTGCCTGATCTGTTTAGCAAAATCATTAACCGTCATGGCTAAAGGTTTTTCCATGCCTTGTTTTGCTAATCTGTCGATGGCTTTATGATAAATTATTTGCCACTGAGCAAAGGCTTGTTTTTTTACCTTTGGACGATTTAACCCGTGTAACAACAACATCAGCATCAGCATACTGAGCACCAAGGTCACGGCTATAATTAATGCTAATTTCCACGGGACCATCTTGCCAAACCAGTGTTTCAATAAGTCATATTGTTGCTGGCTGGTAAAACCAATAACCCAGCGGGTCCATTGATAGTCGAGGGCATCAAATTGTAAACGTAAAGTATTTAGCCAAGTAATATTCTTCATACGATATAAGCTAAAGAAGGTATTATTCAGCTCAGCTTGCTCTTGCAGTAACTGATTTGACCAACCAATATTTACCCGCTGCGGGTCTACCGCACCCGTTGGGTCAATACGCAACCATCCTTTACCTGCCACCCATATCTCAGACCAAGCATGAGCGTCATATTGATAAATACTTAAATGGCCTTTATTCACTATTTTTCCGGCACTATTTACCTCATTCGTCACACCATTATATTCACCACCTAAATAGCCAGTAACCAGTCGTGCCGGTATTCCTGAAGCGCGCATAAGAAAAGTAAATGCGCTGGCATAATGTACACAAAAACCGGCTTGGCTATCAAAAAAGAATTGATCTAAGCTGTTATTTACCAATAAGGGCGGTTGTAAGGTATAAGAATAATTTTGTTGGTTAATTAGCGTTAATACCGCCTGTGCACGCGCCTGCACATCGACATAGTTATGTTGTAACTGTAGCGCCAATTGCTCAAGCCTAGGATTACTCCCCTGAGGGTAGCTCAAATTTATTTGTCTACTCTGCGGCGATAACTCAAGTGCTAATGGCGCGGTTAAATAGCTAGTTAACCGATAAGACTTAGCTTGGCTAATAATGGTTGAGCTCTGGATGGTGTAATCAGTTTGAGCAGTAATACCACTGGCATTGCCGGTCACAACCGCCGGCGCTAAAGCAAATAAATATTTTTGGAAACTCGCTTCAACAAATACTTGATAAGTTAAGGGTAAAACCTCAGTGTTACTGGCATCAAAAATAAGGCTTTTAGCTCCTGGCCCATCAGTTTTGTTTTGGGTAACTTTATCTTGTCTGCGCCACTGCCTACCATCGTAATTTTCTAGCACCATGGCCCGCCAGTATAACTGTGCATAATTGGGTATTTTTTGTCCGCCAAAATCAGCGCGAAAGGCCAATTTAGTGGAGCGGGTTAAATTGGCAATATCACCTGGTTTAACGGTATCGGACAATCCCGTTTTAGCAGACTTAGCGAATGGTACTTGCCAAAAAGGTGACAGCCGAGGAAAAACTAAAAAGAGTACCACAGCCAAAAGAGCACTTTGCCCCAATAAAACCACCACCACCTTGAGATTAGTGACAAAAGCATTTTCCGAGGAGAAAAACTGTAATAATACCGTTAAATTAAGGATTAATAAGCTGAATATTATCAGGGAAAAAGCCAAGTCTTGCCTAAAAATAAGTGCCGCGGCTAAAATGAACAAACCCAATAATAACAGTTGATAAAAATCCCTACGTGTTCTTAATTCAAAACCTTTAAGTGCATAAGAAAAACAAAGTAAATGCACCATACTAAGCAGAATACCGACCTGCTTGGCGGTAAGCGCGATTGCGACGCAGCCCAATAGTGCAAATATGCCCAGTACCACGGGAGAGATATTAGTCGCTAGTTGTTTACTTGGGCCATGACTGTGGCGCTTACTCGCTAAGTTACTCTGAACTGTGCCAGGATGTTTCCCCCTGCTACTGTTAGCCATAGCTCTATTTTGCTGTAATAAAAGTGCCTGCCATGCCAATGATAAAGCAATTATTATCAACATCCAGGTGCTTAGTTCCAAGGCAACGACGGCGATATTTAAACATTGGCACAAGCAAAGTAGCCAGCTATTTTGTCGGCTTAAGTAAAAGTTACTCATGGTTTTACCGTTAACGTTCCCGCTAGTGTTTTGTGACACCAGCTTCTTTTTCTTGTTAAATAACATCATCAATATAAAGCCAGTGCCGTCAAACAAGCTTGTTGGTGATGAAAACCAGAATTAGGTGGAATGTTCATTGCTGTATTGGTCATATCAGGGCAAAGCGCTAAACCAAAGCTTTGCTTAGCTGCCGTCAATTCACCAATAAGAAAGCTTAAATAGGCCAATTGTATTTCTAGGTCATTACTGGGCATGTCGCTAAGTTTTAACCATGTTAATTGCCCTTGGCTTGCTTGATAGTGTTTTGAGTAGTGCCCTTGCCCCTTTGCTAACTGTTTCCAAGCTGTTCTGGCTTTGGACTCACCGCGAACAAAGCTCTTTAATTCTGAAAAATCATCGCTGCCCACACTATTCGTCGTTTGATAACTTTCTCTGTTTGGCTCATCTACTTGCCCTGATAATTGATATTGACCAGCAATGAAACTTTTAGCTTTAGGATAAATAATGGCATAGTGGCCAAAATCTAACATGGCTTTACTTTTAAATAGCCCTAAAGAATATTCGCTAAATACAGTGACTCGTCCTAATTTATATTGGCCTCGTTTAGAGGGTTTATAGGCTAGGATTAACTCTTGTGTCCCCTGTTTACATTGCCCCAGGTTGACAATGGGGCTGTTTAAGCTGACATCACTAAAATGAGCATTGATATCATAATGCGTTTTTTTAGCCGTAATTTTAATGACATAATATAAGGTGGCATCAGCATAACCTTGTTGTTTTTCGCTGCTATAAAAACGCAATTGTGAAAAGTTATAAAAACTATGCAGCATGACACTAATAAACAAACTCGCTAATAAATAGCTAAACAATAAAATGATATTATTTTGGTAGTTGGTGCCTAATAAAAACACCAAGACGACAAAACCTACGTAGGTAAGGCCAAAACGGGTTGGGTATATCATTATATTTCGGCTGTTTAGTTGATGCTCTCGCCGAGTTGGGATCCGATGAGAGAGCCAACGCTCAAAGTTTTTATCAAGGAAACGTCTCAGGGGTTTAACCAATGAAAATGAAGTTATTGCCATAATGATACCCGTTAGCGATCTACTTAGTAACCAAGCGGATTAAGCACATCAACACTATTGAGTATTTGCCTAGCCACGCTGGTAGACTCCTGTTGACTTGGGTCTAGCTGTTGGTTAGCTTGCATTTCTAATCGATGTTGGCACACCACATAAAATACCGCTTGTACATCATCAGGTAAAATATAATCACGGTTATCAATAAAAGCCATCGCTTTAGCGGCTTGTAACAGTGCTTTTGATGCCCTTGGTGATAATGGCTTGCAGCTAATAATAGCGGCAGTTTCTCCGCTATTATTTACCTGGCTAGTGTGACTACTATAAGCCCGTCTACTGACATGACTTAACGCAATAATATACTCAAGCACGTCATTTGAAACACTTATTTGACTGACGGCATCTTGCATGGCAATAAGCTCATCTTGACTAACCACTGCCGCCTGATTATCTGCGGTCTTCTGATTAGTCCGCTGAGAGCTAGTTAATAAAATCTGCTTTTCCGCTTTTATATCAGGGAAGCCGAGGGATAAACGCATCATAAACCGATCCAGTTGCGACTCAGGTAATGGATAGGTACCGGCGTGAAATAAAGGATTCTGCGTAGCAATAACAAAAAATGGTCTTGGTAATTCATGGGTAATACCATCAATACTGACTTGTTGCTCAGCCATGGCTTCAAGCAGAGCACTTTGGGTTTTAGGACTCGCCCGGTTAATTTCATCGGCCAAGACCACTTGATTGAAGATAGGGCCTTTGTGCAACTCAAAACGATTAGTTTTCTGATCGAAAATGGAAAAACCAACTATATCCGCCGGTAATAAATCATTGGTAAATTGTGTGCGCTGATAAGTTAAACCCAAGGTGGTGGCTAGCACATGGGCCAGTGTCGTTTTGCCCATACCCGGTAAATCTTCTATTAATAAATGTCCTTGAGCAAGTAAACAAGCCAGCGCTAAACGGCACTCGTTCGGTTTACCTAATACCACGCTTTCAATTTTATTTAAAATGGCAGTGATGGCTGCTTGACTGGCTTGCACTATATCTACAACTGGCGGCGTTTGCGGCATAAAAAAACGTCTAATTATAATGAGTTAATTAGACGTTTTATCATGAATTGACGAGAAAGGGAATTGCTAACCCTTATTAGCTTCGATTAGGCCAGCTTAGTCGTTAATATAACGTCGATTAGCAACCGCTTCATTTAACTGACTTAATAACTGCTCGGTATCAGGCCAACCAATACAAGCATCGGTAATACTTTGTCCATAGACTTCAGCTTTACCGTTAACTAGGCTTTGATTACCTTCCACTAAATGGCTTTCAACCATAACACCGAAGATATTGTCATTGCCTTGGCTTATTTGCTGACTTACATCAGTAGCGACTAACATTTGATTTTCAAATTTTTTGTTCGAGTTAGCATGACTAAAGTCAATCATCACCTTAGGGTTTAAATCACACGAAGATAACTGCTCGGTGACCGATTTAACACTGTCCGCATCAAAGTTAGTGGTTTTTCCGCCACGTAAAATAATATGGCAATCACCATTACCTGTCGTTTCGACTATGGCCGCATGACCAAATTTTGTCACCGATAAAAAGTGATGAGATGCAGCGGCAGAGCCAATAGCATCGATAGCAATTTTAATGGTACCGTCAGTACCGTTTTTAAAGCCAACCGGACAAGAAAGCCCTGAAGCTAATTCACGATGAACTTGTGATTCTGTGGTACGCGCACCTATAGCCCCCCAACACATAAAGTCCGCTATATATTGTGGCGTGATCATATCTAAGAACTCACCCGCGGTTGGTAAACCAATATTATTAAGATCCAGCAATAATTTCCGACCTAAACGTAAACCATCATTTAATTGAAAGCTGTTATCCATATAAGGGTCATTGATCAAGCCTTTCCAACCGACCGTGGTCCGTGGTTTTTCAAAATAAACCCGCATCACTATTTCAAGACTATCTTTATACTTTTCACGTAACTTAACCAAACGCTGGCCATACTCAAGCGCAGCTTTAGGGTCGTGAATAGAGCAAGGTCCAATAATCACCAGTAAGCGATCATCTTTACCGTTGAGAATATTGTGAATAGCAGTTCTGCCGGCAACAACGGATTTAGTGGCTTGCTCTGACGCAGGAAATCGCTCCAATAAGGCAATTGGAGGTAATAAGTCTTTAATTTTATTGATGCGTACATCGTCAGTTTGGTACATAGTTGGCTCTCTACTGCTATTTGTTGCTTATTCATGACTAATTCATTTAGCCTGAATGTTGACGATACTCAGTGGTGTTTATGTTACTTTTAGCTTTGCCATATCGTTAGTTATGGCTGTAGTAAAATAACGTCCGCTAAGTACCTTATTATTAATTCCTAATTAGAATCCCAAAAACAATCTAGCAGTGTTGCTGGTTGAATACCATGAAAAACTGCTGTTATAGGCTGGTTTTTAGAATAAATATTCTAATATTGAAACATAACGACAAATGCAGTAAATATTAACTAACACCTCCGATGAATAAACACTGTACAGCGACATCATTATTTAAGTAATTCATGCCCCTCGGGTAACTGTTTTGCTATCCAAAGTGCCAATTTATGCTTCATATTGGGTTGGTCTTCATTATCGATAGCTAAGGGTTGAATGAGCTTATCATTCACCAATAAGCGATAAAGACTTTCTATTTTATCTTTGGCGGAGTTTGTCGCGGCGAAACTATTGTAGCCACGGTTAACCGCGTAATTTTCACCAATGCTTAACGCTTTTTTTAGCAATTCAGCTTCATTTTTTAATTTTTTCATTGAATATCGACCTGGTAGCAATCTGATTGTTATTACCATGCGTTAAATGACGTCTAAATACAAGCTTAACTACTGACATAAACACCGGCCTAACACACCAAATGTGACCAATAAACAAGCAATTACATATTTTAATAGGTTGCTAGCTATTGAGGTAACAATCTATTGTGTCCGCCTAGGTTTTTAAAGCCAGTTTACCCGTCATCAATCCTATTAGCGGTTATACTAGTAAACACAGGGGTTACGCTTTCTGGAGGTTATTATGTTTTTAAAAAACAGAAAAAATGGCGATATGGTCGATGTCGATAAAATCCGAGATTTAACCAATTTGTATCATGAAAAGGTTTTGGGATGTTATCAAGTGGGGGAAGAGGTACAAGACCCACAAGAATTTAAGAAATCAGAGCTGGTGTTTTTATCCGGTGAAGACTTACCTAAGTGCTGGACCGACCCAAATTACCGTGTTCATAAGAAGTAACCTTGGCCATAATATATCGTTAACAACAAATTACTAACGTGCACATCGACACTGACATTGCTAAGGGGGAGATAGCAATTACCTCCCCCGTTTCTATTCGCTCTATTAGACCTTAGCGCGGCTAGATTTTCCTGCAGTAAACCTCCATGCTAAAACTCGGCTGAACATCCGCTTGCTGACATTATTACTTTCTTCTATTTAGCTTTTTCTTTAAGGTTAATTCTATGCAGCAGCTGTTCATTATTTGAGCTAAAATAAATACAAGTGGTGATTAACTTGGGTGTGCAGTTATGTTGCGCTTATTATTGTTTATTATACTTAGCAGCCCTTTATTGCTCGGCGAGCTACTGGCAGCAGAACACCGCCCTGCTACTCAACAACATATCCCAGTGTTAACGATAAAAGGTGCTATTGGCCCTGCAGTGAGTGATTATATTGCCAAAGAAATCAGCCGAGCCAATCAACAAGCACAAGCCTCGGCTATCATACTTATTATCGATACTCCCGGTGGTTTAAGCAGTAGTTTGCGCGATATAAATCAGCGCATACTTGATTCAGACATACCGCTATTGTGCTTAGTTTTTCCACAAGGAGCACGCGCCGCTAGTGCAGGCACCTATATACTTTATGCTTGTCACGTCGCGGCAATGTCTTCAGCGACCACATTGGGCGCAGCTACGCCAGTTAATATCGCGGGTGGTTTCGCCCCTAAGCAACAAGACAAAGAAGCAAGCCGACAAAAATCCGCCATGGAGATAAAAGTCCTCAATGATGCCATCGCCTACATTCGCTCTTTAGCACAATTAAGGGGGCGCAATGTCAAATGGGCTGAGCTGGCCGTTAGCGAAGGAGCCACTTTATCTGCGAAAGAAGCGTTGGAAAAAAATGTTATTGACTATTTAGTTGAGAGTCCTGAAAAATTATTACAAGTACTTGATGGTAAAACCATCATAGTTAAACAGCAAGAATACCTACTACAGCTCGCAGGTGCGCAGTTGGTTTACCGCCAACCCGATTGGCGCAGTAAATTTATTGCCACCATTACCGATCCGAATATTGCTTATCTGTTAATGCTAATTGGTATCTATGGCTTATTACTGGAATTCTATAGCCCTGGTATTGGCATTGCTGGTGTTACTGGGGCTATTTCGTTGTTTATTGCTCTTTATGCCTTTCAGCTGTTACCGATTAACTACGCAGGTTTTGCGTTATTATTACTTGGTATCAGCTTACTCATTGTTGAGTCTATGATACCGAGTTTTGGCGTCTTTGGCATGGGTGGCTTAGTCGCCTTTATCTTAGGTTCTATTTTTCTAATAGATACCGATCAGCAACAGTTTCAAGTGTCCTTAACGCTCATTTTTTCCCTCGCCATTGCCAGCGGCTCATTTATTGTTTTTATTCTAGGCTATATATGGCGTATGCGTAGTAATCAAGTTGTTAGTGGCTTGGCCGCGCTTATTGGTGCACAAGGTACCGTACTTGAGGATTTCACCCCTGAAGGGGTTATTTTATTAAAAGGCGAGCATTGGGCGGCAATCAGCACAGAGCCACTTAAACAAGGGCAGTTAGTGACAGTGAATAGCTTTACTGGCTTAACTGTCAGCGTCTCAAGATCATCAGAACCGCAGAAAAAATAGCCAGCAAGATATGAGGTAACAACACAATGGAAATTTTAATTAATACCAGCATGCTGATGCCAATAGCAATCATAAGTTTATTGTTATTATTTGCGTTTAGTATGTTCCGTGTTTTAAGAGAATACGAACGTGGGGTAATATTTTTTTTAGGCCGCTTTGAAAAAGTAAAAGGCCCGGGCTTAATCATTGTTATTCCGATCATTCAACAAATGGTACGAGTAGATTTACGTACTGTGGTTATGGATGTGCCCAGTCAAGATGTCATCAGTCGCGATAATGTTTCGGTGCGGGTTAATGCGGTCATTTATTTTCGCGTTATCGACCCTCAAAAGGCCATCATTAATGTCGAGAATTTCTTGCAAGCAACGTCACAATTAGCACAAACAACGTTGCGCTCGGTGCTGGGTCAACATGAGTTAGATGAGATGCTTGCCAACCGAGATATGCTTAATACCGATATACAAGCGATATTGGATGCACGTACCGACGGTTGGGGCATTAAAGTATCAAATGTCGAAATCAAACATGTCGACTTAAATGAAACCATGATCCGGGCTATTGCTCGACAAGCCGAAGCGGAACGAACTAGGCGAGCTAAGATCATTCATGCCTCGGGGGAAATGGAAGCTTCCACTAAATTAGTTGAGGCTGCTAATAATTTAGCCAAGGAGCCCAATGCTATTTTATTACGCTACTTGCAAACATTGACTGAGATTGCTGGAGAAAAAAATTCGACCATTTTATTTCCCATGCCGATGGAGTTAATGAAGGGTATATTTAATCAAGGTGATAAGCCAGAGCTCAAAAACGATCAACACAGCAAAAAACCGAATAATTAAGCATAACGAATATTTTTAATGGCTCTGTTGTCGTTTATTGGCTTATGACTATCTTCGCGCCCAATAAGTAACCTCTTGCTCAGACAAAAACTGCTCTGCGCCCTTTCCTTGCAGCAAGGCTAGGGTAGCTAACATACCTGCTTGAAGGCATTGCGGTGCTAGCGTGGTAATTGATCTTGGCGCTTGCTCGATGGGCCAGCCTGTTAAGGCGTTAAGTACATGGCTATATCGCTGGCCATCTTTAACGAGAAAGCGCTTACTATCTCCGCTTGTTGCTAGGGCGCCGTGAGTTAAGGCCACTATCATTGCTTTGTTATTATCACTGTTTGGCTTAGTGTGCTCCGTTGACTCGATGGCAACTTGCCAGGGTAAATCGTTTAATCTGGGCCCAGTGACGGCCAAGTCGCCACCAAGGTTCACCAGTACTGGCAGAGCGGTTATTTGCTGGCTTAATAAAATACCGCGGTCAACCGCATATTCTTTACCAATACCACCAAAATCAAGCGCCATACCTTGGGGTAAGGTAATGCTGTTGTGCTGATAGCTCACTTTATGCCAGCCAACTAAAGGTAAAACACTGGCAACTTGCTTTTTTGTGGCGATATTATCACTGCCATCAAAGTGCCACACTTGATTTAGAATACCGGCGCTAATATCAAATAACCCCTCACTGAGCTGATAACACTGCTCAGCAAAGTTTAATAACAAGTAGCATTCTTCATCGATGGCCATGCTCTGCCCAGCACTATTATTGATTTGGTAACAGACACTGTCTTTGGTATAGCGACTAAACTTATCTTCAATACGCCAAACCTCATCACTGACCGCGCTGGCGACCTGTTTTGCCAAACGATGATCCTTTGTTTGGATCAGTACTTCACAGGGGCTTGCCATAGCGTTAAAAGATATTACATAGCCTTGCTCTTGAGCTTGGAGCGATAGCGTTCGCTTGCTGTTGTTATTTGTTTTATTAATGGCTTTATTCATTAAGGTTATTAGCAGGGTAAAATTTCATCGCAATTCTCATATAAAGTGCCATAGCACCTTCTAGGTAAGCAATTATAAAAACGAATAGCTTAACTGGAATATAACGGCTTGCACCACGGGATAGACAGTTAAGTTAGCCAGCTCGCTAGGTTGGTCAAAACCAGCATTGTTTGGCATTTGTCGATAATATTCTAACCTTACGGAAAAATCGTTACCGTTATTGAGACTGAAACCATATTTCAGTCCAAGAGTTACCGCGGTCATTGCCCCTATGCGGTAATCAGCACTGATAAAGTTTTCTTCTGATGAGCCATTACTTACTTGCTCCACAAAAGTATAGGGGCGATAAAAACCAGCGGCACTTTGTTGATAATAGCGAATATGTGGCTGTAGATAGCTTGCTTTACCAAAGCGACTAGCAAGAGGTATATGCAAAGTGCTATCCAGAGTGTGCGAGTTAATTTGCCAGTCATCCCACATATAACGATAAGAAAAATCCAGCACACTATTCAACAGGCCTTGGTCAAAATGGTATTTAGTTTGCGCAAAGACACTTTGCTTTTTGCGCTCATCCGGCCGGTGTTCATAAATATAATCTTGGGCCGTGCCCGCTTGGTTCAACACACTGACAATTTTAAAGGGATCGGTTAAATAACCCCGCACCATAGAATAAGAGTAGTTAAACTGGGTGATCATCCGGCGATTAATAACTTGGGTAAAACCCACTAAAACATCACTGGTGATCTTATTATCGCCACTGGCTATTCGCGTTGCCGCAAAATCTTCATGCCAACTAGGTGAATTGCTATCACCAATAAGCATAGAGGCATAAGGTTTAGGTATGCCACCAATAGGGGTAAATCTATCTTGAAAATGACTAAAACCTAATGAAATTGTTGAGTTTTTATTATAAAAATCCAGCGCTAAATTACCATTAAGGCCTAGGGATAAATAATCAAACTCTTTCGATAAATGGCCACCAATACTGGCGGTGTAATGTTCAGCTACGGGTTGTGTCCACTGGGCGTTTAACTGCACTCGAGTATCTTTGAAGGTGTCATCAAGGGGGGTATCCCCTGCTTGGCTAACATATTGACCCTCACCTGAGGGGCGAGTAAAAGTTTGCGCTTGAGCTTGTACCACAGCACCATTAGCTGAAGCGCCCGTTAAGGAATCGATAGTCAGCTTTACATTTAATACTTCATCGTTGGCAAAGGTTTTGTTAGCGCTGACAATGATCTCAGCCGCAGTGACCCGATCGGCTTCGGAATAATATAAAAAGGCACTATCAAATTGCCAATCTGTTAAAATTTCAGCTTTTGCCTCATGCACTATAGCGCCAGTACCTAATAAAGCGCCCGCTGCCATAGATAAAGCGGTTTTGAGATTGGTTTTTTTATGCTGGTTATGTTGTTTAGTGTCTGAATAACTCATCGATTATTATACTTAGTGCTTATTGTCTAAAAATTAATTGCAGCCACAGCCGCCGCCACCAAAGCTCTTGCCTCCGCTAGAGGCTTCTTTGGAAAAATAAATATGATCGTCCAAAGCAGCATCAATAGAGCTGGATGTTAGCGCCATTGATTTTTTTGCCAATAAATCCCGCTGCCACGGCTCTACTCCCAAACTACTGCAAGCACTAAGGTTACTAAGAACAACAACTAACAAAACAAGCTTAAATTTAGCTGTTAATTTATCCTGGTGTAATTGCAGTGATTTTTTAACGGTGGCTTGCATCGATTTCATTATTGCCTTTAATTATCTTGATATTAACCTTGTTCGAAAGAGTGACTGATGATGGCTTAATCAAGGTTAAATCCAATTTCCATAGGGGTTATTTTACCTTAAAACAAACCACTATGGCGATATTTAATCTCACCATCCGCTTTTATTACGCTAGTTTTACTCGGCTTAATGGGAAAATACTTAACTATGTGGCCCTGCCTCAGCGTGCTTGTCTTATTCACTTAGACCAGTAAATTAACGTTTCCTTAGAGTAAACTTGCGTATATAATGCGCCGCCATGGTGTTAATTAATGATAAAAAAATGACCTTCAATAAGCCCTATGCCTTATTGTGTTTTTTATTATGCTTTTGCTTTTTAAGCACAAGCTTAGCTCAGCCCTGCTTAGCAGAAACTAACGTAAACAACGGCTATTATGGCCAACTTGAGTTAGAAGATAATCATGAGCCTAGTGCGCTTTTATGCAGTCACCTTACTCTAAAAAGGTTTGACAAACCTAGCCTACTCATTGTTCATCCCCCCTTAGAAAGCCTAAACCTGCAAAGATTACCTTGCTGTAATCGTGACCCACCGGCCTCTTAAACGTTACAAAAACAGCACTCAATACTATCAGCCAAGCGATAAATAAACCGCATAAAGCATAGTGTTTTCTCTTTTTTGGAGACTTCTTGTCACTATTTTTTAATGGTGATAACAAACTCTTATTGTCCTAGCAGCCCATTATTATGATTAATACCGTTATTCTCACCCTAGTGGTCATCAGTTTTTTGATGATCATTTTTGAAGACTTAATTCACATCAACAAGGCAAAAACAACCCTGTTTTTTGGCACCCTTTGTTGGATACTCGCATTTATCTTTCCAATAAACCAAAGCCTGACCAGTGAAACAACTCAGCAACTGAATGAAAATTTACTTGAAATTGCCACCCTGTGGTTATTTCTGATGTCGGCAATGACCTTTGTTGCTTATTTAAATAGCAAAGGTTTTATCTCCGCGCTAGTGCAACGGATATTGCCGGAAACCATTTCTGAACGTGGTTTGATGTTTGTCATTGCCATTTTTGCTTTTGTCTTCTCTTCTTTCGCCGATAATGTCACCGCAACACTGGTGTCTATTACTGTGGTGGTGAATTTACAATTAGAAGTAAAAAAACGCTTAAAATATGCCACCCTAATAATATTTGCCGTTAACAGTGGTGGTGTTTCGCTGATCACCGGTGATGTCACTACCTTAATGATATTCATGGAAAACAAAGTCACCATTGCTAACTTGCTTATTTTAATTCTACCGGCATTTTTGGGGGTATTAACCTTAGCGACTTTATTATCATTCAAACTCACCGGCGAAGTTAAATTAGCGCAAACACGTATTCAGATTGATAAAGGGGATATCATTATCGCCCTAATTTTTGTTTTAACTATTTCAGGTACTTTACTCGCCAATGTCTTGTTTCATATTCCACCTGTATTGACTTTTTTGTTTGGTTTATCTGTGATGTTTTTAGTGGCTAATATGCTACCCAATAAAAATAACCAAGATGCTTTAAACTATATACGCGAAGTAGAATATGATGCCCTACTGTTCTTTTTAGGGGTGTTATTACTGGTCGGGATTTTAAAAGAAATTGGCGTACTACAGGGTTTTACTGAACTCTATCAGTACTTACCCGCCATAACAGTTAACTATTTAGTTGGATTTATGTCCTCTGTAATTGACAACGTCCCTTTAACTGCCGCGTTATTAAAATCTGGCGTTGATATGAAAGTCACCGAGTGGCTAATGCTCACCTATGCCACGGGTGTCGGTGGCTCTATTCTCGTTATAGGCTCAGCCGCAGGTATTATTGCCATGAGCAAAATTAACGAATTGAACTTCATCAGTTACTTGCAAAATATTTTCGCTTTGATTATCGCCTATACCGTGGGTTATATCGGTGTCTATTTCGCGGCTAATTGGCTAATTGGCTAAAAAATAGCAGCCACTCACTGTATCCCCCCTACTCAAGGTAACGAGCAGTGAACGTTATGCATATCTTGCTATAACGTTCACTGTGCCCCCTTAGAATTATTGACATTAACCTCATTTACGATAGTTTGTTTTTAAAAGGCATCCGTCAAATTCATTTATATGAAAAACGCGTTTTTAATCATAATATCTAAGACTCAGTCAGCAATATTTAGGATCACTTTGTGCGCTTAGCGGAAGTTAGCTATCGGTTGTTCGTAAGGTCAACTGCTAGCCATAAGCGGTCATAACCTAAGAGCTTAAAACAAAGCCGATTCATTGGTAACAGTAGCTATCTCCCTTGTCCACTGTAGACACCAGAACATCTCCCATCAGACTTTGTAATCACCATCCTTTGTAAATTTCTAAAATTGTGTAAAACGCTACAACTTCACTTTTAATGTGATGTCACATTATGAATTAATCGTAGTATTTACTAAGATCAAATTTCGGTTTAATATTCTTTTTAACAGAAAAATATTTACTCATTCGTTCCCACCTCTCCTTTCCGACGTTAACTCTTTTACAACGCTTGATTTCCGTTTCAGAAAATTCACGACATTTAGAATTTATTAATTCTTCAAAATATGGCGTTATCCCCCATAACTCTTGCCTTTCTGTTCCACTTAAGTAGTACATTTCATTTGATGAAGTATTAAACATTTTATTATAGAATTTATCTGGAACGTCCATTTCTCTCAATATTGATTTAGCGTTTTTTTGCATCTCTTTATATTTCAGTTGGGCTTGCTCGGACGTTAATTTTTTATAAGAGTCATGTGAGAAACGTAAACGATGAATCCCTAACGTGATACCTTTTTCAGAAAACGCTGTACGTTCAATGCCCGATACCCATATAAAAAAACATGCACTCCAGCATTTTTGATATTTAAAATTATCTTCATTATCTATAAAAGCATTGCCTGTACTTGTTTCCAACAACATGTCTCTAGCGGTTTTTCCTATTTTTACTGCTTCAATAACATCCCCACCTATCGAATTTAAGTTGACCGTTATTCGTGCTAAACCATGTAGATTACCTAATTCAAATTTATCTTTCCATTCATCAAAGCCTTTACGACTTTTTAACCCTAAAAACTCCTCATTGGTAATATCAAAAATATCGTTAAGTATTTTTAAAAACTTATCGTAATCCCCTTTTTCAATTTTTCCGTCAATAAAAATATCATGTACCTGTGTTGTTTTTTTGTAATATATCTCTGCTGAATTTGCTGATAATAAAAAGAATAAAGATCCAATAATTAAGATAACTTTTAGGGTATATTTCTTCACAATTACTTCTCTTTTTGGCAATAGTAATAACACAGTTTGTAGTTAAAATACCGATGCATAATTATTCGATAAATAAAAATGAGTCATTCGGTAACAACATAAAGCACCTGGCCTTATTATTTAAAATGTTCGTAATAACACTTTTATCATCTACCCATGAGGCGGTAGCAGAATTATGATCTGATCGAGCCAATGTTAGACCTTTTTCTTTTAATATTTCAACATCAAATGAGGAGGCTATTGTTACTATATTATGTGTACCATCATTTTTATCGTCTAACCTTGCTTCTTTTAACTTCATAATTGAATCTCCATGTTTTAAAGCTTGTTTATAAAGAAAATCTTACTTTCATCATATTTCAGAATGAAAATGGTGACAACTACCGTTAAATAAGCTTTAGAAAACTAAAACGTATTTATTCTAAATACAAAGCTAATTACTGTAGTATACAATAACATTGCCTACAACATTGATTTTCAATAATTTTTCAAGATAAACTTATCATTTAATAGTGCCTGTCATTATTTCAACATGTAAAAATATGAGAGACTATTAAGGTGTTTAAAGTTGAGCTATTCACTCTAATAAAAGATTAGTTTTTGTGAACACTGAACGACTGCTACATTGGCTTTGACGACTGTAAGAATGGAGGCTGATCTATTTAATTTTAGTGCAATAAACCACTAATAAAACTCTTAATCCTAATGTCTGCTTAGTCGGATCACTTGTCGTTAGATAAGCCAAGGCTAACGTCCGGTTTCGTATCAAAGTTGTCATTAGACAGGCTGATTTTGAGCATCAAATTAAGACCGCTTTGTGGTAAAAGTGACCCTTAAGACTCAATCTCATTTGGTGAGTGCTAGTCTCAAACATTATGCGCAGTCACACATAATTACCTACTGAAATAGTTCCCTAATGCCAGCATAGTTTATATAGCCTAATGAATATGAGGAAACATCATGGCATTAAAGCTCATTGCCCATGGGTAAACCAATACCGTCACTAACATTGCTATGCTTATTACCTTTAGTGTAAAAACTTTATTATTTGATATTGATCTTTCGATGAAAGCTGTCAAAGTGAATGTGCTTGTTTATTCTCACTTTTAATGATTCATTGAGAGATAGATAACTAGCAGAGGTATGGTCAGGTTACCCTCTTACAAAAAAACCTGACTTACAATTCGGCTCAAACTAATTATGTGACTTAAAGAGTCAATATAATTAGTTTACATAACAATATTAATAAAGGAGTAGCGCTTCAATGTGTTCGATCTTTGGTATATTAGATATAAAAACAGGTGCAGCAGCACTTCGTCCTCAAGCGTTAGAATATTCTCGTCTTTTACGTCACCGTGGTCCTGATTGGTCAGGAATTTACAGCAACGACCATGCTATCTTAGTACATGAGCGTTTATCTATTGTTGATACTGAGCATGGCGCTCAACCGTTATATAACAAGGATAAAAGCAATGTTTTGGCGGTAAATGGTGAAATATATAACCATAAAGCCTTAGCCAATGAATTAAATGTAGATTACACCTTTCAAACGGCGTCTGATTGTGAAGTCATCTTGCCACTTTATGAAGAGTTTGGTGTTGATTTTATTGATAAACTACAAGGTATGTTCGCCTTTATTTTATATAACGAAAAAGACAATTCTTACCTAATCGCCCGTGATCATATTGGTATTATTCCACTTTATACCGGTTATGATAGCGAAGGTAACTTTTATGTCGCTTCAGAAATGAAAGCGTTAATGCCTATTTGTAAAACAGTCTCTGAATTTCCTCCTGGCCATATCTTAGATAGCCGTGTGGGTAAATTACAACAATATTATAAACGTAACTGGCAAGAATATGGTGCAATAAAAGACAATACCACCAGCACCACTAAAATTCGTGAAGCCTTGGAAGAGTCTGTTAAGAGTCACTTAATGACAGATGTACCTTACGGGGTATTATTGTCTGGTGGTTTAGACTCTTCCTTAATCGCAGCCATTACCAAAAAATTTGCCGCCCGTAGAATCGAAGATAATGATTTAAGCGAGGCATGGTGGCCAAAAGTTCACTCCTTTGCTTGTGGTTTAGCGGACTCTCCTGATTTGATTGCCGCGCAAACCGTTGCTGATGATATTGGTACTACCCACCACAGCATTATTTTTACCGAGCAAGAAGGTATTGATGCCCTTAAAGAAGTTATTTATCACTTAGAAACTTACGATGTCACCACAATTCGTGCTTCTACGCCGATGTACTTAATGGCACGTAAGATTAAAGCCATGGGCATTAAAATGGTGCTTTCGGGTGAAGGCGCGGATGAACTATTTGGTGGTTACTTATATTTCCATAAAGCACCAAATGCACAAGCCTTTCATGAAGAGTTAATTCGTAAACTTGACCGCTTACATAAGTTTGATTGTCTACGTGCTAACAAGTCTATGTCGGCTTGGGGTATTGAGGCACGTGTACCCTTCTTAGATAAACACTTTATGGATGTTGCTATGCGCATCAACCCTGAAGATAAGTTATGTGGTAACGGTAAAATGGAAAAAGCTATTTTACGTGAGTCTTTTGAAGGTTATTTACCGAAAGAAATTTTATGGCGTCAAAAAGAGCAGTTTTCTGATGGTGTTGGTTATTCGTGGATTGACGGTTTAAAAGCCCATGTTGAAACACTGGTTACCGAGCAACAGCTTGAAAATGCTCACATTAGATTCCCGATAAATACCCCTGATAACAAAGAAGGTTATTACTACCGTACAATTTTTGAAGAAAAGTTCCCGTTAGTTACGGCTGCTGAATGTGTAATGGGTGGTAAATCTGTTGCTTGTAGTACCGAAGAAGCGCTAGCTTGGGATGAAAGCTTTCGAAATAATGCTGATCCATCCGGTCGTGCGGTATTAAGTGTACATAACGAAAGTTATTAATAACCGTTGGTAACGCGCTTGTTTAACGAGCAAGATCATAAAAAGCCGATATTAGCTAATATCGGCTTTTGTATTTTTTATCGAGCCTATTCAGCAGATGCTATTTAGCTACGGATGGCTCGGCTAAAGAAAAAACCTTTTTACCTGCTACCCAGGTTTGTAACACCTGACTTTGCCATATTTGGCTTGCTGGCATAGTAAATATATCATCGCTAAGCAGAATGAAATCGGCTTTTTTACCGGCCTCTAAGCTGCCTATTAGCTTTTCTTGATGAGCTGCATAAGCGGCATCTAGAGTAAAACTTCTAAACGCTTCAACTGGTGTCATCTTTTGATCACCATACCAACCGCCTTGGGGTGAGTTGTTGTGATCTTGCCTAGTAATGGCCGCATGTAAACCATAAAATGGATTGGGCGACTCTACCGGGAAATCTGAGCCAGCAGCAATAACAGCATTACTATCAAGCAACTTTCGCCATGCATAGGCACCTAAAATCCGTTGTTCGCCAAGACGAGTAACTGCCATGTTTTTATCACTAGTGGCATGTGTCGCTTGCATTGAGGCAATAACATTGAGTGAGGAAAAGCGAGGGATATCAACTAAGCGCAGTACTTGTGCGTGCTCTATTCTATGCCGTAATGACTTAGTGTTACTTTTAGCAATGGCTTGCTGATACAGATCCAATATCAATTTATTGGCATTATCACCAATAGCATGGGTGTTCACTTGAAAACCAGCATTCATAGCAAAATCAATATAGTGTTGTAAGGTTTCTTTATCATGTAATAACAAGCCCTTATAACCCGCGTGATCGCTATAATCGTTAATTAATGAGGCTCCCCTACTGCCTAAAGCACCATCTGCTTGAATTTTTACACTGTTAAAAATAAACATGTCATCGTGAGTTTTAAAAGGGCCCTGTGCTAATTGTTGCTGCCAGTTTTCGCTGGGTAAATACAACATGCCATTAATACGAATGGTCATATTATTTTCACTGGCTAGCTCTTTATATAAGTTAATATTATTTTGATCTATGCCGGCGTCATGAACACTGGTTAATCCCAAACTTGCCAATGAATGCATTGCTTTGGTTAAAGCTAACTTATCTTCACTACGTGATGGTGGGGCAATGCTCACGGTGATTAACTCCATAGCATTATCAATAAACACCCCAGTAGGCTGGCCATGTTCATCTCTTATTATCTCCCCGCCAGCGGGGGCTTTGCTCGCTGCAGTGATCCCCGCTAAGGCCATAGCTTTAGAGTTTGCCCAACCAGCATGACCATCAACTCGTTTGAGCCATACAGGTTTGTCAGGAAAAGCCTTATCTAAACTTTTAGCACTGGGGTAACTATTATTAAGCCATTGCACCTGATTCCAGCCTCGACCAAGCACCCAGTGCTGGGAAGGATTATCTTTGGCATAAACTATTGTCCGGTTAACGGCATCGGCTTCTGATGCGCTATTAACCAAGTCAACCCGCAGTAAACTGTGCCCATAACCAAGAACGTGGCCATGTGCGTCAATTAATCCTGGCAGCATCGTTTGACCATGACCATCAATAACCTCCACATCATTCGCTATATCAATAGTTTCACCTGGTTGATATGTTTTATTGATGGTGTCGTTAGTGAACGATATAGCAGAAAATTTTATTAAGGTCTCACCACTGAGAGTGTAACCATTGACATTTTTTATTATCGTTGTCTGCGCCATAAGGGGCGTAGCGATTAACAGTGATGTAATGGCACTAATGACACTAATAATTTGAAGTTTCTTCATGATATTTATATGGTTATTTTGTTAAGTTGAGCCCTAATAAGTACACTTTAACATGCCTCAATAACAGACAAAAAATAAATATCAAAACTAAACACAAAAAAAATGATGATTTTGTAACATTTAGCGGCTTAACATTACCTAGTAACTTAGGGTAAAATAGCGCCATCAATGACTATTCACTCGGGCAATTAAAGGCGATTACGTGACAGAAAAACATCTTATTTGGGATTTACCCTTGCGCATTTTTCATTGGAGCTTTGCCATAACCATCCTAGCGTCTTGGTATACCTCGGAGCAAGAAGGGGAAATGATTGAACTACATATGCAATTGGGTTTCGTTGCCTTAGCTTTAATCGCATTTCGCATTCTCTGGGGCATTATCGGGCCAAAACATGCACGCTTTGCTCAGTTTATCCCCTCGCCCAAGACGCTTATTCACTATTTACACCCGGCAAAGGAGAGTAAAAATACCCCTGGTCATAATCCCTTAGGTGCCTTGATGGTGGTATTGATGATTGTATTAATCACTTTACAAGCCGTTAGCGGCTTATTTATCAATGATGATATTTTTTCCTCCGGGCCATACTACGGCAGTATTGGTAATGATTTAGAGAAAATAATGTTTTTTTTACATCACAACACCTTTGACTTTATGATTGCCGCCATTGCTTTGCACCTTGGGGCCATTACTTACTATTGGTGCATAAAAAAACAAAATTTAGTATTGCCTATGATCACCGGAAAAAAATCCGCTAAGCAAGTAAACGCTATTGATGCTATTCCACATTCGAAGCTTATTCTCGGTGGCATTGTTGCCATTTTTTGTCTTGGTTTTGTTTATTGGCTTGTTATCATCAATGCACCGGTACTAGAAGAATTTTACTATTAAATGCTTGTTACAAGCTATCGCTATACAGCAGTGTTGATATGAAAAGGTTAGCCACTTGGCTAACCTTTTTGTGTTTTTATACCCTTGGCTTAACTCAATTTTATAATAGCAATAGAGCGCCAACCATTAACAAGCACTAGAAATAATGGCGATATTCCACTTTGAATTCTTGAAAACTATTACGGGCATGGTCCTTACCTTCGACACGGTGAAAGTCAGCGGAAATCCTCAAGCTATCCTTATTACTAAGTTGCATACTGTGTTGCAAACTGAACCGACTACGTTGGCTTTGATCAAATAAAAATTGATAATGCTCGGCGTCAATCATTACCGTGCTTTTTGGCCAATAATGTAACAAGCCAACATGTACTCCCGGTGCAACGGCGGCAAAACTATCCAGCTTACGATTAAACTCTAATCGTCCGGTGACAAAGCCAAAAACATGGGTATTGTCAAGTACTTGGTAACTAACACCGCCGCCTCCTGAGCCTTGAGTGACTAATACTTCCTTATCAACTGTCCATTGTTGCTCTACGCTTATATTAGCTTTCCATGACCAAGGTGAAAAATAATTATTCCTTGCTGATAAAGAGACGATATCAAGTAACTCCGCTTTTTCGAGTTTAACCTTACCCCCTTGATAGGCTCGGATCATGACATTAACCATATTTAATGACATACCTTGGTAATAACCGCCAATAGGGTCAAGTAAGTCATGATAACTGCCTCGGTATTTAAATTCGACAAAGCCTTGGTCTAGGTTTTGACCAAAGCTAACAGCCAGCATCGACGTTTTATGGCCAAGATCAGGGCGCACTGGTTGTTCAATGGTGATAGTTAGCTTGCTTGGATTTTCGCTTAAGCGCCTCAATAGTAAAAAGCTTCGACGCGTGGTGGCTTTAGCACGGCCATTAAATGTATTTTGATAACGTAAATACCGATAAGCACTATCAACAATGAGTTGTTGCTGCTTAATTGTTAAACTGATAAATTCGTCTTTATTTAATAGCTCAATATCTTTAGATAAAGCCAGTGCCAAGGCATTTTCATCATCACTTAACATAGCTAATTGCGCTTTTAGCTCAGTTAAAATTGACGGTCGGTAATGAGTATCCGCTATTAAATCAGCTTCTTGTACTACCCTTACCGTATCTAGTGGCATAGCGGTAACCGGAAAATTATTCGCTAGGTATAAACCGGGCCGAGCAACATCAAGTAATTCAAGCAAACGAAAGGAGCAGTTTTCATCAAAGAAATAATATTCAAAGCTAATGCCTTGTAACTCCCAAATATGGGCTAACATTGCATCAATTTCATCGGGCTTTAAATTTAATTTATATTCCCATAAATCACGATTTTCCAAGCGGTTATACTCTTTGATTTTTTCAAAGTAGGGGTTAGCGGCAAATTTACCTGGGTAACCACCGGTTAACCCTCTGGCCGCATATAAAAAACCGCCATCACCTGCAGGTACTGTCGCGCCGAAGTTCAAGGCATAAGAAAGGTAAGTAGAATTTTGCTCAACATTTTCAGGGTCAAAGCGAAAAAAAGTGTGACCATACATAGAGGAGGGACTATTTAATTGTGCTGAGGCAAAGACCAACACTACACTCGTGGTATTGAGTTTTTTTCGCCAGTCTAGATACTCCTGACAAACAAAGGGTTTAACTTCTTGGGCAAGCCCTTGAATATTTTCTAATAAAAACAGGGTTCTGGCCGGAAATTTACATTGAGTTTCGCTTTGATTTTTCAAAGCAGAAATCGTCGCTAATAATTCATTTATCGGATTTGTTGCGCCATCGTTCGCTAAAAAGAAACTAGCGTCATCAACATAGCTTTCAATATCACTACCCTCTGTTTGCGTATTGATATGTAATAATGCTTGCCACTGCTCTGTTTGCGCCAATTGAGTAATATTATTTGGCTGCTGTGCATTAGCTTTCACAGCCAATAAAAAAAATAAGGGTAATAATAGCGATGCTTTAAAGTTCATAGAGTTTTCTTGCTAAGAATGTGCTGGCGTTAAATGAAGACTGAAGATATAAATTCACTAATTAAAAAAGGCTACTTAAAGCAGCCTTTTGTCTTCGAAAAAAGTTAAATACTAAACAGTGTATTTAGCTAAAATTTCGTTATTTTTCATCAAGGTGAACATTGAGCTAACAACATGCTCAGTAGTTGCATTTTCTGAAGGGAATAATGTATTGAAGTTGTTATGTAGCGTCGACTTAAATAAAGCACGGTCAGCCTCTGATACACCTAAAGAAACAGCAACGGCGGTTAATGCTTCACCATCACCACGAGCAACGTCTTCACTGAACTCATCCATAATCATGCTAACATCAATCATTTCCTTACCACCGTAAGTCAATGTACCTTTAGTTGAACAGCCGTTAGTACCGAATGTCATACCAAAAGTATTGTTACCTGTTGAATTATTAGTTGTCGCAGCTAACACATGGCTAGGAGTACCAGATTGACCCGCGAAAAGCATGTTACCCCAACCACAAGATTGGCTACCCGGTGCATCTGCAAGTGCAGAAGTTGATACTAATAATGTTGCGGCTATTAATAACTTTTTCATGATAAATCCCTGTATTTTTTGTTAAATGTTACTTATTGTTAAAATTAAGCCAAACAAGTTTAATACATAAATTTTATTAATTCTAGCGTTTAAGTCATTAATTACTGGAGAAATTCAGCCTAGTGCGAGTAAAGCCTTATTAGACTTTTAACCGTTAAATAGTTACTTACTGATTTATTAAGTGCCACAAAAAAGCCCTTGCAACTGGCAAGGGCTTTTAAAAAATGAGCTGGGCAGAGAACTCTATCAATTAATCTTTCTTAAAGTCATTATGACAACCGCCGCAAGTTTTACCAACACCGCCAATCGCTTTTTTAATGGCACTTTCATCGTTAGATTTTGCCGCGGCAATTAACGTAGTGGAAGCTAAGGTTAATTTTTCGATATCTTTATTGAAGTGATCATTTTCTTGCCAAACTTTGGCTAATGCCTCTGTTTTAACGTTAAACTTCGAGGTATCAGTACGGGTATAATCGGCAATCATCAAGGATAGTTGCTGTATGCGAGTGGCGTTTTTTTCAACAACAACGGCATCAAGGGGGATTTTACCCTTCGCCATAGCGCCTAACGTACCCATATTACTACCCAGTAATTTGAACACTGATTGACGTAACTCAGTTGCTTTGATTGCATGTTTTTCAGAGCTGGCTGGTTGCGCCACAACGGCAGTAGCAGCTACTAAACTCGTTGCCACGGTAATAGCTAATAAACTTTTTTTCAGGACATTTATCGACATCATATCTCTCTTAATAATGATTATTTAACATGGCTATGTAGTTAGCTCAGGACGTCGTTGTAAACGTCATCTTCGAAGTCTCTGATCGAAGATCCATTGCTTTTAGAAGCTGGATCCCCGATTAAGACACCACGGGGATGACGATCCTGAACCATGTACATAGGCATGTTATTTAAAGACTTTACTCGGCTAGTGTAGCTTAATCTCACTTGACAGCAAGCGGCATTTTGTAACAAAAACAAAAAGTTAAATACTACAAAGTGCCACTTTATTTTTTATCACTTACAAACCATTAATTATATCTTTAACTAACGGCGGTCCTTGATAAATAAAGCCAGTGTACACTTGCACTAAACTTGCGCCAGCGGCTAATTTTTCATTGGCATCGTCACTCGATGCTATGCCGCCAACACCAATAATGGGTAATTTATTATCAAGCGCTTCACTTAATATCTTGATCACCTGAGTACTTTTATCTTTCACCGGTTGACCGCTTAAGCCACCTTGTTCGCCGCCAAATTCAAGACCTTCAACACCTTCACGAGATAAGGTAGTATTAGTAGCAATCACGCCATCAATACCGTTATCAATTAATGATTTAGCGATAGATTTGACTTCATCTTCAGATAAGTCTGGCGCGATTTTAACCGTAAGCGGGATATATTTACCGTATTTATCAGCAAGTATTTTCTGCTCAGCCTTCAAAACTATCAATAAATCATTCAATGCATCACCGTATTGTAGCGAGCGCAAACCTGGGGTATTAGGCGATGATATATTCACGGTAATATAAGTCGCTAAGTCATAAACCTTACGCATGCAGTAAAGGTAGTCATCTTTCGCATTTTCTTCTGGGGTATCTTTATTTTTACCAATATTGATGCCTAAAACACCTTTAAAATTAGCCGCTTGTACTTGTGATACTAGGTAATCAACACCTTTATTGTTAAAGCCCATACGATTAATAATCGCGTTGGCTTGAGGTAATCTAAAGATACGTGGTTTATCATTACCCGGCTGTGGACGAGGTGTTACTGTGCCTACTTCAATAAAACCAAAGCCCATAGCAGCGAAAGCATTAATACACTCACCATTTTTATCAAGACCGGCCGCTAAACCAAGGGGATTAGGAAATTTTATCCCCATAACGGTTACCGGTTTATCTGCTACTTGTTGCTTATAAAAAATATTTAAAGGTGATTTTCCCGTGCTTTTTAAGCCTTTTATAGTCAACTCATGGATGGTTTCAGCGTCAAACTGAAAAAGTACTTTACGAATGGCTGGATAAAACATAGTGCCTCGGCTTGTAAATTATTAAAATAAAAAATCCCCGCTGGGCGAGGATTTTATCAGTTAAAGCGAGCATTACAATATGCTAGCTCTGTTTGAGCAAAATAAACTTAGTGCACGGTTATTTTAGATTTTCTTTCGCTGAAACCGGTTGGCAATTAAGGCTCAATAACATTAATTCACGCAATGCTACTGAGAATTTAGCAAAATCGTGCGACTGGCCTACTTTAAAATCAGCTAAAATATGTTTCCAGCGTCCCAAAGGTTGCTCATTAACGTCAATCCACTCAGTAAGCAACTGATCTAAATCAGTAAACTGGGCATCACATTGGCAACGTAATACCACTGAAGTTAGTGAACGTTGCTGCCAATCTAATTCTTCTCTAAAGGAAGAACGAGCAAGTGCTTGCCAGTGATTTGCCACGGGTTGGCGAGTAATTTGATCTAAGAACCAATGTAACTCTAAACGTGCACCTAGTGCGAAGTATAAAATTGCGGCATGCTCAACCGTACAGTTATTTTCCTGAGCAATTTCTGCAATATCCATGGTCGAGAATAGAGTGCTTAACTGAGAAATACGAGTAGCAACCACTTTAGGTACACCCGCATCAACTAGATCACTAGCAACCCTTGCTATGGATTCAACTTCATCACTGATCATAAAACTAAAAAGTTTTTCTGACATAATGGTAAATGTAGGTTGATACAAGGCAATGGATTCAGCAATTGACAGCGACTTGTTACGATGACGCAAGAACCAACGAGTTACTCGACGTACCGTTCTGCGGTATTGAAACAACATTTCAGTTTGAATAGCCGTAGATATTTGATTATTTAAAACTTCAATTTTCTGCCAAAAGTCATCTAACTCAAAGACTGCACTGGCGATGGTATAACAATTAGCAATCTCGGCAATACTAGCACCGGTTTCTTCTTGCATACGATTGACAAAGTTAAAGCCCATATCATTACCAATTTTGTTGGCAAGTTTGGTTGCTATAATTTGTGCACGCAATGGATGCTGTTGCATTTCATCTTGATAGAGTTCACGTAACTGCTTAGGGAAAGCTTCAATCAATAAACTGTTGTGGTAAGGGTTCTCAGTAATTTCCACATGCACTAAATCATCTTTAAGAACCATTTTACTGTAGGCAAGCAAGACTGAAAGTTCAGGACGGGTTAAACCTTTACCTTGTGCTAATCTATCAGCAATTTCTTCGTCATCAGGAATAAACTCTAGCGCGCGATTTAGTTTGCCCGCTCTTTCCAGCTCATGAATAAAGCGAACTTGCTCTTTTAGTTGGCTAGCACCACGCATTGCCGTGATAGACAATGAGTGAGTTTGGCGATAACAATCCTCAATAACAATATTACCTACTTCTTCAGTCATATCATGAAGTAGCTTATTACGTTGCTTAATGGTTAAATCACCATTTTGAACTAAGGTATTGAGTAATATCTTAATGTTTACTTCATTATCCGAGCAATCAACACCACCGGCATTATCAACCGCATCGGTATTAATACGGCCACCATTGGCAGCATATTCAATACGGCCTAATTGGGTGAAACCTAAATTACCGCCCTCACCGACCACCTTGGCCTGAAGATCGACACCGTTAATACGTAAGGTATCGTTAGCTCGGTCACCTACTTCTAAATGTGTTTCTTTAGTCGCTTTAACATAGGTTCCTATACCACCATTCCAAAGTAGGTCTACCTTCATAGATAAAAGGGCTTGCATCAAGTCAGTGGGTGCCATGCTTTGTTTTTGCGTGCCGATCATTTTCTTAATTTCAGGCGTTAGCTTGATTGATTTCACATGGCGACTGAAAATACCACCACCTTGGGAAATAAGTTCTTTATTGTAATCGTCCCAAGTACAACCAGGTAAATTAAATAAACGTTCACGCTCAACAAAGGAACTCGCGGCTTCAGGATTTGGGTCAATAAAGATATGCATGTGGTTAAACGCAGCTTGTAAGCGAATATGTTTTGACAATAACATACCATTACCAAACACATCACCCGCCATATCACCAATGGCAATACAGGTAAAATCTGTAGTTTGACAATCAATATCCATTTCTCTGAAATGACGTTTAACTGACTCCCAAGCACCTTTAGCGGTAATACCCATGGCTTTATGATCGTAGCCAACACTACCACCTGAAGCAAAAGCATCACCTAACCAGAAATTGTATTCCTCAGCGATGGCGTTGGCAATATCTGAGAAAGTCGCCGTACCTTTATCAGCTGCTACCACGAGGTATGCGTCATCACCATCTAAACGTACCACATCTTTTGGCGGTACAACTTCACCGGCAACAATATTATCAGTAATATCTAGCAAGGCGCGAATAAAAGTACGGTAACATTCTTTACCCGCTTCAAAAATTTCTTCACGTGTGCCATCAGGTAACTGTTTACAAACAAAGCCACCTTTAGCACCTACCGGGACAATAATGGTATTTTTAACTTGCTGCGCTTTAACTAAACCAAGCACTTCGGTGCGGAAATCTTCACTTCTATCCGACCAACGTAAGCCACCACGAGCAACTTTACCACCACGTAAATGTACACCTTCAATTTGTGGTGAATAGACAAAAATTTCAAATTTTGGTACTGGCTGAGGCATTTCACTGATTTTACCGGGAAGGATTTTAAATGAAATGTAGGATTTATCACCTTTAATCGGGTCTGCTTGGAAGTAGTTAGTACGAATAGTCGCCGTAATCATTTCGACAAAACGGCGAATAATACGGTCATCGTCTAAGTTGGCAACGTTATCGAGTGAACTCTCAATTTCGGCTAATAGCTTATTGTTTGCTTTTTCTTTCGCGCTCTCAGTTGCCTTGCTTTTAGGATCGAAACGTAAGCTGAATAAATCAATCAGTAATTGCGCAATTTCAGGGTAGCGAGAAAAGGTATTTTCAATATAACTCTGGCTAAAACGACCACCAATTTGCCGTTCATATTTAGCAAAGGCCCGTAAAATAGAAACGGCACGACCTTCAATACCCGCACCTAAAATAAGGCGGTTAAAGCCATCATCTTCTAAATCACCATGCCAGACTTTGACAAAAGCATCTTGGAAAAGGGTCCTAACTTTATAGACATCAAACTTACCTTCACCGGTTAGGTACATGGAAAAATCTAATATCCAGTAGGTTTCGCCATCAGAGGCTTTGATTGCATAAGGTCTTTCACCAATAACACGAAGACCAAAATTTTCCAGCATTGGCAACACATCACTTAAGTGAATAGGCTCGCCTTTATGGAATAATTTTAATTTAACAAAACGGCTACCCGTCTTCTCTTCCAGTGGTTGATAAAAAAGCATTTCTAAATCTTTTTCGTTAGTAATATTTTCTAGCTTTTCAATATCTACAATGGCAGAGCCGGGTAATACTTCATCTTTATAAGCTTGTGGAAATTTAATATATTTACGGCCAAGTGCTTTCGCCGCTGATTCACCGCGGTTAGCACCTAAAGCACTCATTAATTTGTCGTCCCAATTACGAGCGGCTTCGTTTAAATTCTTTTCAATTTCTTTCACGTCTATATCTGCTTTAGTGGAGTTGACTCGAACAATATAATGGGTTCTAGCATGAACTGATTCTGAGAAGAAAGTGGTAAATTCAACATCTTCATCACTATTAAATACTTCTTTAAGTAAGTTTTGTGTTTCGATACGTAATTTGGTGTTGTAACGCTCTCTTGGTACATAAACCATACAGGAATAGAAACGGTCAAAGGCATCACGACGCACAAACAAACCAGTGTAATCACGTTCCTGCATCTGCAAAATACCGGTTACATTGTGTAGTAGCTCGGCTACCGACGACTGTAATATTTCATCCCTTGGATAAGTTTCTAAAATATTAATGAGCGTTTTGTAATTATGAGTACCCTTGGCAAAAGGTGACGATTTACAAACGTCCATGACTTTAGAGCTAATAAGCGGTAGGTCTAGCGCACTGTTGGTGTAATACGCAGAGCCAAAAAGCCCAATAAAACGTTCTTCACCAATAACAACGCCCTTATCGTCAAACCGTTTAATACCGATGTAATCAAGTTGCGCCGGACGATGCACACGTGAGTTTGAATTGGTTTTAGTTAAAATTAGGTGGTTTGGTCCAAGTGCTACTTCTCGGCCTGTGGCACTTAAACTCGACACTAAACGTGACTTATTTCCTGGCGAGTTTTTCATTAAACCAAGGCTTGATTCAACATTGGCCTCTAAGGAAATATCGCCCTTGACCGCTTTTACATCATATGATCGATAGCCCATTAAGGTGAAATTATTCGCCGCGAGCCAGTTTAGAAAACTTAAGGTGTCTTCTTTATCCGCTTTAGTGCCCGGTAACTTGGCTTTGCTAACATCATCAATGACCTTTTTTAAACAAGATAACATTGGCTGCCAATCACTGACAGTTAAGCGGATATCTTCAACGACAGAAAGCAGGGTATTTTTAATACTACTTAACTCTTCATCGGTCGTTTGACGATCAATTTCAATTAAAAATATAGTTTCTTCCGAGCTTGCTACTAATTGGTTATCGATAATAGGAGCTAATTCAATCACTTCTAAATTTTTATCGCGAATTATTTTTAATGGTGCATTTAGCATCAGGTGTGGAGATAAGCCTAAACGGTTTAATGCTATACGAATAGAGTCCACTAAAAACGGCATATCCTGAATAATAACTTCTATAATCGTATGGCTAGATTTCCAGCCATTTTTGCTTACCGAAGGATTAAACACATGGATAACAGGTGCATTATCTTTATGCTCATTAAGTGAACTCCACAAGCTAAGCGCCGCACCATACATATCACTTTCATTACGGTGATCAAGATCTAATGATGACATATTGCCATAAAGTAAATGGGCAAATTTCTCAACTAAGGGAGCAGTATTTTCATCTACTTTTTGCTGAATAAGTTTTGCTACATTGCTAAGAATAACCGAGGGTGAACCGTTTACTAACGCCATGAATGTTTCCTTTTCCTTTTAAAAAGAAAGCTTGAAATAATTGATTTTTTGTTTTGACACAGTCTCTTACTTTTAACTAAAGATGTTAGAAGCATAAACCTTAATCTTTTTTATTTATATTTTGTCTATCAGAATAGACTATGCAGTGGATTTTATGAATAAACTTAGGCTATTGCGAGTGTTATTTTGTATTTTATTGGCTTAATTTTAAAGAGGTGGATGAGTAAAGGAGTCCTTTAGTTTACCGTTAGCTATGTTTATGCAGTTATGATAAATAGATACTGACTAAATGGCTTTTTTATTGTTTATTTATGCAATATCTTTAAGTGAAAGTTGTTTAAATTTAGCAAAAAAAAAGCACTTAATTATACCCGTTGGTATTTAATTAAGTGCTTAGGGTTAGCTGAACTGAGTATTAAAATAAAAATGCCCTTATTTTAGCCTTCAGTCAGCTACTATCATTGCGCTAAATCACCTGGGGTAATTTAGGGTTGCGCAAAAGCCTAGTTTTTATCAATATTTTTATTTGCCCATAAGAAGGCTGACAGTGCCGGTAAAATAATAATAGCGGCTAACATATTAACCAAGAACATAAAGGTTAATAATATGCCCATATCAACTTGAAATTTCAAATCAGAGAAAAACCAGGTTGAAACACCTATCGCTAACGTTAAACCCGTGATAAGTACCGCACTGCCTCGTTCTTTTAAAGCCGCAAGGTAAGCATCATGGACATTGAAGCCTTCGTTAAGCTTAGTGCTCATGGTGGAGAGTATATAAATACCATAATCAACACCAATACCAACCCCCAAGGCAATAACCGGCAGAGTGGATACCGTTAAACCGATATCAAGTACTGTCATTAACCACTGAGCTAAGGTAGAGACCACAAATAAAGGCAATACCACCACTAATGTTGCTCTAATACTTCTAAAGCTCAGTAAACATAACGAAATCACCGCACCATAAACATAAAGCATCATAGGCAATTGTGCTTCGGCAACGGCTTCATTGGTTGCTGCCATCACGCCAACGGGGCCAGAAGCCAACTTAAATTGTACCTGTTCACTGCCCAATTCTTTTGCCGCTGCGTTCACCGCAGCAATAACAGTATTGATGGTCTGTGCTTTGTGATCTTCTAAGAACAAGATAACTGGCATAACACTACAATCATTATTTAACAAGCCACTAGACGAAGGGACACGGGCAATAGACTGTACTAGGGTGTGTTGATTACGAGGAATAACTCGCCATTTGGGATTACCCTCGTTATAGCCGGCATTCACCAATTTAGAGATAGACGATAAGCTAACCGCAGATTGTACACCGGCAACGTTTTCCATATGCCATTGGAATCTATCTATTGTCGCCATGATATCGTAGTCGGTACAGGCATTTTCAGTTGTTTCAATAATAACCGACATATAATCGACACTGATGGCATACCTGTCAGTGATTAAGAAAGTATCTTGATTATAACGTGAAGATTCGTGTAACGCAGGAGCTCCTGCATGTAACTCACCAATTTTCAAATCCTGCCCTTGATAAAAGCCTACCGCAAATAAAATGCTGGTAAGGACCAATATCACGGTGGCAGGACCTTTAGTGGCAAAGCTCGCCATGAAAGACCAAACTACATTTTCTTCAGTTGACTGCTCGGCTTTTGGCGGTGTTTTTATTTTGGTATAAGATAGTAATATCGGCAAGAGAATAAGATTGGTCAAAATGATCATCGCCACACCAATCGAAGCGGTGATAGCCAACTCTTTAATAATGCCAATATCAATGGATAGTAAGGTTAAAAAACCGACGGTATCTGAGAGTAAGGCAACCCCCCCTGGGATCAATAAGACTCGAAAACTTGCTTGCGCCGCGGATGCGGGTGTTAGCCCTATGGCGACCTTTTTAACGACAGAGTTTATCATCTGTACACCATGACTAACGCCAATAGCAAACACCAAGAAGGGGATCAATATCGACATAGGGTCGAGGCCAAAACCCAGCGTCGATAACATGCCCAGTTGCCAGACAACAGCTACTAATGAACACATGATAGGTAGAATAGTTAAACGAATTGAATGACAAAAAAGGTAGACCATCACCGCAGTAATGGCGATGGCAAGGGCAAAGAATAACACCACCCCTTTCGCGCCTTGGGCAACATCGCCGACCATTTTAGCAAAGCCAATAATGTGTATCGTTATATTGTCGTGCTCAAACTCTTGACGAATTTGCTGTTCCAGCTGTTCGGCGATTTCTAGAATATCTAATTTATCTCCGGTATCAGGGTTAATGTCTAATAAAGCCGCCTTAACCATGGCACAACTGTAGTCATCAGCAACAATACTGCCGACTATACCTGCTTTTTCAATATTGCCCTTTACGATAGCTAGGCCTTGGGCAGTTGCTTGAAAATCCGCAGGAATAACTGGTCCGCCAGCAAAACCATCTTCAACCACCTCAACAAAACGGGTATTAGGTGAAAATAGCGACTTTACTTGGATCCTATCAACACCAGGAATAAAGAATAATTTGTCATGAACGCCTTTTAACGCATTAAAGAAGTCAGCATTAAAAATATCACCACCACTATCACAGACAGAAATAAGGATATTATTTGCGCCACCAAAATTCGCCCTATGTTTTAAATAGGTTTTCATGTAGCTATGATTTAACGGTATATTTTTGGTAAACGAAGCGTCGAGCCTAATTTGTGTTGCTTGAAAAATAAAAAATGCGCTGGTGATTACGAAGAGCATTAGCACCAAGAGTTTATGACGAAATAGGCCTATTTCAAGACGACTAGCCAGAGAAATTTTCATAGTGATATCATTCCGAACTTTATTATATTTTAATGATTAAATTTGTTTATATGTGTGTGTTTGTTACTGTTTAGGTAAATCCAGAACCTTAATGCCAACATCTGATACCGCCACCAATTTCCCCTTGAACCAGACACCTGAAATTAAGGTTTTACCGTCTTGTTGCGGTCTTTGATGAAAACTTTCCCCATCATCGCTACTAATAAGTAACATGCCATTATTGCCAAGCACAAAAATACGTTCATCATCGGTAAAGACAATATCATTGAGTAATGCCGTGGTATTAGTAGCAATTTCTTGCCATTGCAGACCATTATTTAAACTACGAAAAACATGCCCTCGTAGACCAGCGACTAAAATATTACCCTGCTTAGTTCTGCCCATAGAAAAAAATGAGCCCTGATAAAAGCTATCAAATTGTTGCCAAGTCAGGCCAAAATCATTACTTTTAGCCAGTAAGCCTGCCTCCCCTAATAGGAATAAAGTCCGGCCATCCTGCACTAAGCCATTGAAATGCGGTAAAATGAAGGATATTTCATCGAGATATGCCTCTTCATCTTCGGCTTTAAGTTCCTTAAGGTAATCGACATCATCTGCTAATAAAAATTCCTGATGAAACTCACTCTGCCACGTCGTGCCACCATCATTACTGCGAAAAAATTGTCCATAGGCACCAACAGCTAACCCCTGCTGTGCATTCTTAAAATAAATATCTAGCAAGGGTTTTTCAAGGGCCGGCAAATATTGTTGAACTTGCCAGTTAAGGCCACCATCTTGACTATGTAGAATCGTGGCATCATGACCAACAGCCCAGCCTAACTGCTCATTTAAAAAATAGACACTGGTTAACGTTGCCTGTACCGGAACATTGGCTTGCTGCCAATTAATCCCATCCATAGACAGTAAGATATGTCCATGCTGGCCTACGGCAACCAGTTTGTTTGCGCCAATAGGCGCAATGTCTAATAATAGTGATTTACTTGCTAAAGCAGATTCAGTTGCTGGTGCTAAGCTAGCAAACGTTGCCGAGGTGTCATCAGCACATACGGGGAAAAGGGAACTAATAAAAATAACTGCAAAAGCAACTAGTAAACGCATAAAAAACTCTTTTTTTGATTTTTCTTAAAATAAAAACAATGCAAAACTTAACTAATACCATATCAAGCACTAAATATAGTACTAAAAAAAACGGCTAACATTTGTCAGCCGTTTCCTTGTTACTGATTATCTCCGACCTTCGCGTCTTAGCGCGGCGGGAGTAAAGTCTCGCTCTTTAAGCTTGGTCGAGAAATCATACATTTTCTCTTCGTTGTCTAAACCTAAAGCTATATAACGGCGTGATTGAATATCGTGAAAGACATCAAGAGTCGACCAAAGTGTTGGTACTTCATAATAATTGATGGTATGAGAAACACCTACACGATACAGCTCATCACGGTTGTCATAAATATCCGTTACCACCACTTGCCAGCTATCTTCATCGATATAAAAGACACGTTTCTTGTAGATATGACGAGTATTGTCTTTAAGGTTAGCTTCAACTACCCAGACACGATGTTTTTCATATCGCACTAGGTCTGGGTTGATATGGCCCGCCTGTAAAATATCATCATATTTAACTTTATCACTATGCAGTCGATAGTCATTATAAGGAATGTATAATTCTTGCTTACCTTTTAAGGTCCAGTTATAACGATTTGGTGCCCCGTTATACATGTCAAAATCATCTGTGGTTCTTAAACCATCTGACGCTGTACCTGGCGCATCATAAGCAACATTTGGTGCACGACGAACACGGCGTTGACCAGTATTATAAGTCCAAGCTTGTCGAGGTGTTTTCACTTGGTCCATGGTTTCATGTACTAATAGTGCCGTACCAGCTAAGCGAGCAGGCTCTGTTACTTTCTGCTTAAATTTAAACAAAATATTCGTTTTTTGCAGCTCCTCGGGAGAAGCACCTTTAACATTATATGGTAATAATAACGTTTCTTTTAAACCCACATACGTATAACTACCTGATGCAGTTGGCGAAGCTTGGCCCGCTTGACGAGTAACATTTTCACCACGGTAGCGTAAGGTATGGTTCCAAATTGCTTCTAGGCCATTAGCTGGCACAGGAAATGGAATGCCCACTGCCGCTTGTTTGATGCCATTACCATTTTCAACTAATTCTGAACGTGTGGCATTTTTTCTAACCGCTTGATATACATGTTCAGGGTAAGAGGCACTACGATGTGTTTGATAAATATTCATCTTATAAGTATCAGGATAAGTTTCAAATAATTTAATTTGACCTGGTGTTAACAATGTTTTGTATTTATCAAGATTACCGGCGGTAATGGTAAACTCTATTTTGTCATTAGGATATGGGTCAAGGTGATGATCACCAACGGTATATCCCGCCGGAGCTTTAGTAATGCCCCCCGTCCACTCAGGAATTGAACCGTCTTTATTCCCTGCACGTATTGCGCCCATTGGCGTTAATTCCGCTGATAACTTTGCCGCTTGCTCGCTAGGTATTTTTGCTAAAGCACCTGTGGATAAGACCATGGCGATGGTCAATGATAATATTGTGACTTTATTCATGTTATTTCTCATGATTTCTGCCTTAAATTAGATTGAATATTTGACGCTGAAAGATACATAATCGCGATCTTCCATCTTATTGGTAGTGCCGACACCACCGAAGAAACTGTTGTAGTTTAAATCGGCTGACCAACGACTTTGGTAATCAAAGGTTAAGCCCAAAGACAACGATTTTCTGCCTTCAATAAACATAAACAGTGGGTCGGGCGTGATACCTTTGACATCGTGAGCAAATACTACTCGTGGTGAAATATTGATACCAGCAATAACATTGGTGTAGTCCAGTTTGGCAACGGCACGATAACCCCAAGCAAACTCAGTTGGGAAAGGATTACTCTCAACACCGCCTTGTAAAACCATATTAAGACCAGACAGATTACCGTCACTATCCGTAATACCGCCACTACGCCCGGTACCGGGGCCATTTAAGCGCAATGTACTTTGATCAGGCATATCATTAATATTAATGCCGCCCACTTCAATTAGACCAACTAACTGACTGGCACCAATGGTAGGGCCAAACAAATGGGTTAGGGTCACTTGTGCTTGCACCGTATCGGATAAAATGTAGCCTTGCGCCGTTTCACCTGGACCATAGTTTGAGCCATCAACTCTCTTCATTTGCGAGACATTGTCTAAAGAGTCATATGCTGGATTGCCTGAATTATAAAGCTGCTGTGGCACAGCGGCAAATAGCAATTCTACATCATCAATTTGCAACGGCTCGTCTTGACGATAGGTCACTTCACCAGCAACCGCAGTAGTGCCTACGGTAGTATTAAAACTTAACGCATACATTTTAATGTCTTCTGGATAATCCAGTTCAACACGAGAGAAGGTGTTTAAATCGGTGTAGTTATCTTCCGTGATTATTGTGCTTGCTAGCATACCAATATCACCAGCAATTGTTTCCGGGCTAAAGTCTGCCGTGATGCCAGAGAAAATTGGGCGGCGACTATGATAATTAACATGATACAAACTAAATTCGGTGTCATTTAGCTCAGGGACAAACCAAGATAAGCGCAAACCATATTGGCCACCGCCATCGGGTTCATTTTCCGCTTTTGAGCCAGGTGCTCTTAACGTAATGTTGCCCGCATAAGCTGCATACATGGCCCCCGCTTGCTCGGGTGAAATCTGTTTTGCTCTAAGCGCAGCGCCAATTTCATTTAGACCTACCATGAGGTAATCTAAATTCATATCAGGATTACCGCCGAAACCTAACTGGACATTATTATATTGACCACCATCACCGGCAAAATCATTGGTAGAAAAATAACTACCTGGCGGTGGTAGTATGGTTTTTTCCCAAGTGTACTGATAAAAGGCTTCAATATTGAAGTTATCGGTAACCCCTAGCGAGCCCCATAAGGAACCAACCGGAATAAAGGCTTCTTTTAACTCAGCACCGGGTGCACGTAAACGAGCAATATCAACGGGATTTATCTCACTAATACCATGAGAAATAAGGGTACTTTCACCCCAGCTGATCACTTGATCACCTAAGCGTACTGAAAAAGGCATTTCACCTATTTCGAAGTCGCCGTATATATAAGCATCGAGTAAGCGAACATCTTTACAGACCTGCTTTTTAGCTTCGCTGTCACGACAGGGGTCAAATACATTACCAGTAAGCGAATTAGATGAAGCTCTATCCCCATCCATCATGGCATAATCATAAAAATACATACCACGAAGAAAAATACCGACATTTTGATAGTGAATGTCTAATTCATGCACACCTTTAAATATTTGAGAGAAACTTTCACCAGCATTGTAGTTCAAGTTGCCCGCGTCACCATTAGTGGAGTAACCGCCAGCACCTTGTGCCCAAATATCCTCTTTCGGTATCGCCGGAGAGAATATATTATAATTACTGAAATCAAGGCCATTATTGGCATTGTTAGACTTACCTACATTGTCATTCCAGTTTCTATTTTCGGTGCGCCAGCTTGAGCCAATGCTAAAGGTAGAATCAAAACTGATCTCTACATCACCCAACTCAAATCTTGCTGCTTCAGCATTATTAACCACTGAGGTTAACAATGATATCGAAAGCGCAGCAGCAACACCTACAGCTAAAGGTTTTTTGGCAAAGCCATGTTGAAGCTTGTGTTTCATCTATTCTCTCCCCTGTTTCGAACATCATGCTAAAGATAAAATATCAGTGAAATTTCATCTTTATAAATGTAATCAAAAGTTAGTTTTTGTTTTATTGTTTATCTAACGGTAACAATAATTACATCATTTGACTTAGGTAGCAAGCGTAAAGGTTAGAGTTAAAGCGCTATAATTTAAGGACTTGCATTGATAGCCCTTAGGGTTTTAATACCGCGTTTAAAACTAGCGTTTAAAAACAAAACAATACAAATCCCTGTTTGTTTTATAAGTTCATGAAATAACGATATTTTGTTTATCTTCATGGCTTATAAACAAACAAGGAATGGTCTGACCACTGTTTCAAGTGTTTACTCTATTAAAGGATGTTTAAGTGCGTTTATTTAACTTTAGTTAAGGCTAAAAACTTGTTTTGTTGCGTTTGTAGACAAAAGTCACCTTTGATACCAGTGGCACTAAGGTACTTTCGTAGGTGCATGGCAGGGAATTGGACTTTAATACCTTGGGTCGTAGTCACCACGACATTTTGCACAGTGCCTTGATAATAAGGCAGGAATTCACTTGTGGATAAATTGAGTGAGAAGTAATATTTCATATCTTTATACTATATAGCAGTAACGCACTCACCTGCAGTGATAAGCACGTTACTAAGCCGTGATATACGGGCAGTTAAGTTGTTTAGTCTTGTAGCGCAGCATCCAATTTTTCTTTTAAGTCATTTGATAACTTAGGCAATGACTGCAATTTAACTAACTCTGATCTCATTAATTTTTGATGTCTTGGTGCAAAACTTTTATATTGAATAAGTGGGGTGATCAGTCTTGAAGCAACTTGTGGATTAATTTCATTTAATTTTGCAATTTGCTCGGCTAAAAATTGATAACCTCGCCCTGTTGGACAATGAAAATACTTAGGGTTATTCATCGTAAAAGCGCCAATTAAAGAGCGAGAGCGGTTTGGATTTTTCAAACTAAATTGTGCATGCATCAATAAGTCATCAAGTTGCGAAAAAATATCCTCACTCACCACACTAGCATTTAAGGCGAACCATTTGTCCATCACTAATGTCGTTTGTAGCCACTTCATCTCAAAATGTTGCAGTTGCTGCTTTAAGTCCACTAAGTTGTGTTTTGCTGAGCACGTTAACGCGGCCAAACTATCCGTCATATTTTCTTGGAGAATGTCATCATTATTCGTCGCTTGCTGATATTGCTGAGTGACTAAATACTGATATTCAGGTAAATAACTTAATAAAGCTAAACAAACATTTTTTAAGGCTCGATTAGCAACTAGGTTAGCTGATGACTGGTCTAGCTGTTGGCATGCTTGATAGCTAGCCAGTAATTTTTCTTGGCTGCCTTGGGCAATAAATAATGATAATGCCGTTATTGCCCTAGTCAGCGCAATGGGGTCAACCTCAATCATCAAGCTAGCGGCTTCATCAAAACTAGGTAATAATAATTGTTCCGCAATAAAAGCACGATCACCATCGCCCGTTAACATCTCGTTAATGGCAATAAGTAACTCATTAGGGATGACATAATCAGCATCAAAGGTTAGTTGTTGGATATATGACATTAACAGTTTTTGCCCTGCGTCCCAGCGACAAAAACTATTATTAGCTTGCTTAATAATGGTGAGTAAACTGGCATCGTCTTGCTGAAAAATCAATTTAACCGGCGCACTAAAGTCGCTAAGCATGGCTAAAGTCGGTTTACTGCTAAAGCCGTTAAATTGCCAACTTTGCTCTGTTTGTGTCAACTCTAGTAATTCACTTTGCCCTGCATGGTTTTCACTGATTAATTCAATTTTAATAGGTATATGTAACGCTTGTGGGTTTTGTTGGCTCTTAGTTACCGGTGATTGCTGTGATAAAGTTAAGCTATAAAGCTTTGTTTGTTCATCATAGCTTTCTTGTACTTTAATTACCGGAGTACCCGACTGGCTATACCATAATTTAAATTGAGATAGATCCTTAGCACTGGCATCGCTCATAGCGTTGATAAAATCATCACAAGTGACAGCCATGCCATCAAAACGAGCAAAGTATAAATCCATGCCTTTTCTAAAGTTATCTACACCAATTAACGTATGCAGCATACGAATAACTTCTGCGCCCTTCTCATAAACAGTTAAGGTATAAAAGTTATTCATTTCCACGACTTTTTCAGGTCGTATCGGGTGCGCCATGGGCCCAGCATCTTCAGCAAACTGTTGCGAACGTAATACCCGCACATTTTGAATACGGGTCACTGCACTTGAATGCATTTGTGCACTAAATTGCTGATCCCTAAAAACCGTTAAGCCTTCTTTTAAACTCAATTGAAACCAATCACGACAGGTGACGCGATTGCCAGTCCAGTTATGAAAATATTCATGGGCAATCACAGCTTCAATATTAAAATAGTCGGTATCTGTCGCGCATTGACTATCTGCCAGCACATATTTGGAATTAAAAACATTTAAGCCTTTATTTTCCATCGCACCCATATTGAAAAAATCTACCGCGACAATCATGTAGATGTCTAAGTCGTATTCAAGACCAAAAGTCTCTTCGTCCCAAGCCATAGATTTTTGTAATGACACCATGGCATGTTTAGCTTTGGCTAAATTACCTTTATCAACAAAGATCTCTAGGGCAACTTCACGTCCTGATGCCGTGGTAAAGGTATCGGCAAGTAAGTCAAAAACTCCGGCAACCAAAGCAAACAAATAGCAAGGTTTGGGAAAGGGGTCGTGCCAAGTAACAAAGTGTTTGTTATTCGCTAAGTCACCCGCGGCCACTTTATTACCGTTTGATAATAAAGTGGGATATAACGTTTTATCGGCGATAACTTTAGTGGTGAACGTCGCCATGACATCGGGTCTATCCAGATAATAGGTGATCCGACGGAAGCCTTCGGCTTCACATTGAGTACAAAATGCCTCGCCAGATTTAAACAGCCCTTCTAATGCGGTATTTTCCTGGGGATTAATCTCGGTAGTAATAGTGAGAGTAAATTTATTACCGTCCGGTAAGCTAGTGGCCGGTATGGTCAGTAACGTATCACTGAGCTGATATTGTTCTTTACTCAAGGCTTGTTTATCAAGCACTACGGATACTAGCGTTAAATGCTCACCATTGAGTTGCAACGCTTGTTTATTATTGCTTTGTCGCTCTATGCTCAGCTCACTAATAACTTGGCTACAAGTATCATCTAAGGTAATGATTAGGTTTACTGTCTTAATCATAAAGTCAGCTGGTCGATAGTCAGCTAAAAATCGTGGTGCGGTGTCTGATAAAGAAGATGACATAATAGAGCCCTGCTGTGGAAAGATAAATTAAAATTAAGCCGTCGCGTTACAGCTATGACGTGCTAGTTACTGTTTGGCTTACTTTTTTAGAGAGTGTCTTGATATTAAAACCAATAAAGCCATAAACAACCGCAAGAATAGGATTAATCCAGTTAAAGAAACAATAAAACATATAATCCAGTGGGCTGACCATCAAGACACCCGACATATAAACCGCACAGGTATTCCACGGAATAAGCGGTGAAGTAATGGTACCCGCATCTTCAAGGGTACGACTCAGTACTAAGGGATCTAAACCTCTTTTTTCATATTCATCTTTATACATGCGACCGGGCATAACAATAGCCATGTATTGATCAGCCGTTAATAAGTTAGTACCGATACAGGTGGCAACGGTACTGGCTATAAGACTACCCGTTGATTTAGCAGACGCTAAAATCACATCAACAAATTTTTTCAGCATGCCTAAATGCTCTAACACCGCACCAAAACTTAATGCACACATGATTAACCACACCGTATTTAACATGCTAGACATACCACCACCACTGAGTAGGTCATTCAATTCACTATTACCGGTTTCAATACTGACACCATCAAAAAAGGCGGTCCATACCACCATGATATTAGCGGTAAGTACGTTCGTTTCTCCATTGGCTAAACGTAAAATAAGCTCTTGTTGAAAAATTACCGCCCATAAGCCACCAACCAAGGCACCAATAGCCACCGCAGGAAATGCCGGAACTTTTTTAATGGCTAAAACAAGTAAAACCAATAAAGGCACTAAGTTAAACAAAGACAAATTGAACTGCTCACTAAGTTGTTGGCTTAATAAGTCAATGGACTGATCGTTACTGCTGGTAGTTTCATTAAAGCCTAAAAATAGAAAAATTATCAATGCCGTGGCAATAGAGGGCATAGTGGTCCAAAACATATAACGTATGTGGGCAAACAACTCACTACCGGCAATCGCAGGAGCTAAGTTGGTGGTCTCTGATAAAGGTGAAATTTTATCACCAAAGTAAGCGCCAGAAATAACCGCACCCGCGGTGATGGCTGGTGATAAACCTAAACCTTGCGCTATACCAATCAAGGCAACACCAATAGTTGCCGCTGTGGTCCAAGAGCTACCAATACTCATTGACACTACCGCACACATGACACATGCCGCAGCATAAAACCAGGCAGGGTCTAATATCATCAAACCATAATAAATCATGGTAGGAACTGTTCCGGATAACAACCAGGTACCAATGAGTGAACCAACGGCGAACAAAATAAGAATTGCCCCTAATGACAGAGAGATACCATGGATAATGGCTTTTTCAAGCTCGTGCCAGTTATAACCATTTTTTATCCCTATCACTACGGCTACGCCCATGGAAATAAGCAGTGCTATTTGATTAGGCCCATATGAAGAGCTATCACCAAAGTAAGTTACCGCTAAAGTAAGTAAAGCAATCAAGGTGATAACAGGAA
Organism: Colwellia sp. MT41; assembly: GCF_001444365.1. NCBI lineage: Bacteria > Pseudomonadati > Pseudomonadota > Gammaproteobacteria > Alteromonadales > Colwelliaceae > Colwellia > Colwellia sp. MT41. Next base: position 1,921,471 of record NZ_CP013145.1, on the reverse strand, counting down.
TAAAAGCATCTAACATAGTGGGCTTTTTATTTTGATTTAACTCGGACATGAAATGTAAACCCTTTCTTATTGTAGTTATTTAACGGTAAAGTGATTTGATTATCGATAGGAAGTGAAAAAGCAAAGCCGCCTCAATGGGCGGCTTTGCTGTTGTTGTTCAGGTTATTTTTTGGCAATTTTACCCAAAGAGATAAAATCAAAGGTTATACGAGCCGCTTCATCTAAAAATGGGTCTAGATCATCGAGTTCATCCGATAAATCATCTAAATCGGTTATTTTAGCTTTACCTAAAAGCGCAAGTTGCTCATTAACACGCACTAAACGTTTACTTTTTCGTTGTAGACGTTCAGCTTGACGGGTAGCAAAATTTAATGAAATTGTTTTATTATCTTTTTCTGCTTGGTATATAGTAATATCTTCGAGTAAATAATTAAATTCAGGGTTATCCTTTATACGCTGCTGATACAGTGACGTTAAATAGTCGATATCGCTACCTAAGTCATTTAACGGCGTATATTTAGCTCGCTCAATTTGATCCCAAGGCAAGGCGTTTTCTTCTTTACTCTCACCCCAGTCTTCTGGGTCAATCGCTGTAGGAAAAGCAATATCGGGTAAAACACCCCGATGTTGTGTACTACCACCATTAATGCGATAGAATTTTGCAATGGTATATTGAATACTGCCTAATGGCTTGTCATATAAGTCATAGACACGACCTAAACCTCGGTGTTGCTGAACCGTACCTTTACCAAAGGTATGTTCACCAATAATAACACCTCGACCATAATCTTGAATGGCGGCAGAAAATATTTCAGAAGCAGAAGCACTGTAGCGATCTACCATAACCGTTAACGGGCCATCAAAAAAACTAATGCCATCTCTATCACTTTGTACCTGAATACGGTTGGCACCATCCCTAATTTGAACAACGGGACCTTTATCGATGAATAAGCCAGTAAGTAAGGTTGCTTCAGGTAATGAACCGCCACCATTGCCACGTAAATCAACGATAATCCCCTCTACTCCCTGTTCTTGGAGTTTGGCGATTTCTTTTTTAACGTCTTTAGACAAGTTGTTATAGAAACTTGGAATGGTGATAACACCCAATTTTTTGCTGTTGGCATCATCTGAATTTTCTAAGTAAAGCTCAGATTTTGCTGCTCTGTCTTCTAGTTTAATGATATCACGAACAATAGAGACCACCTTAATATTCGCTTCATCATCACTGTCGCCTGATAATATTTGTAAGCGTACTGTGGTCCCCTTTGAGCCTTTGATTAACTCAACCACATCATCTAAGCGCCAACCAATGACGTCTTCAAAATCTTTTTCACCTTGAGCAACGCCAACAATTTTATCTTTTGCTTTTAGCTGCTTTGATTTATCCGCTGGACCACCGCTAACAATACGGTGGATGACAGTATAATCTTCAATTGAACGCAACTCTGCACCTATGCCCTCAAGGGATAAATTCATATCAACTTGAAAACGTTCGGCATTACGAGGTGATAAATAAGAAGTATGGGGTTCAACTACCCGAGCAAAGCTATTCATCACCAGTTGAAAGACATCTTCACTTTCACTCTGCTTTAAACGCTTTATCGCGTAATTATAACGTTTATTTAACACTTCTTTGATCTTTGGCCATTTTTTATTGGTTAGTGTCAGATTTAACACATCTGATTTCACCTTTAAGCGCCATAATTCATCCAGCTCAGCCACACTTGCCGGCCAAGGAGATTTTTCACGATCAAAAGAGTAAAGCTCTTCTTTGGTGAAATCGAACGGGTTTTTATCATCTTTAACAGCCAATAAGCTAAGCGCATACTGATATCGCTCTAGACGCCTTTGCATATTTAAATTATAAATATCATAAGCTATAGCTAACTTTCCACGGGTAAGTACAGTGTCAAATTCAAGCCGATATTTTTGAAAGTCATCGATATCCGTCGCTAAGAAAACATTACGGGCATAATCAAGCTGTTTTATATAGCGATCGAATACCTCCGCTGACAGGGCATCGTCAATGACAACTTTCTTATAATGTGCACGGGTAAATCGTGCCGTAATACGCTTGCTTGCTGTCGCATGCTGAGATTCAGGCATCAGCACAGGCAGCTCTTCCGGGGTATGTGGTTTTTCAAACGCAATGGCGCTGACTGACAAACCTAACGATATAGATACGGCGAGTGCGATACGACGAAATTTTTGCATGCATTTACTTCCTATTCAATTTCTATGTGACTTAACTATCTTGCTAAGCCTGCCGCCACGTTAGCAGTGACGACATTTTTACTGCTATATGTAGATATTTTTTAGCTGAGTCTTAATAATCATACCAGAGTCGAGTTGCACACTAACATCTTTACCAGAAATTTCAGTGATAGTGGCTTTCATTGGTGAATTACCTAACTGCACTCTAATGCTACTACCTACTTTGATTGTAGCTGATTCAACCGGTTTAAGTGGCGCAACGGCTTTTTTAACCGCTGTTTTACTGGCAGACTTCACCGATTTAAACTTAGCTGCATCAGGTTTTTTATCCGCTGACTTAGCACTCGCGGCATCTGTAGAGCCTTGCTTACCTTTATATGACTTTTTACCCTCGCTGTCTGTCGCTTTTTTGTTACCAAACTTTTCTTGGCTTTCTTTTAGCGTTTTGCTGGCATAAGCTGCTTGCTCAGCATCTATTTCAGCGACGTCATTACCGTCAACATCAACACGAGAAGTACCAAGCTTGATGGTTTTAAGGTAACGCCAACTACTGGTATAATGTCTAAGTGCTTGACGTAAACGTGTTTTACTAACAGTTTCATCATCGTTAAGCTTTGCTGCTAGGTCTTGGAATATACCAATCTTAAGCGGCTTAACCGGGCCTTTAATCGAAAAACACTCGGGAAATTTTTCGGCTAAATAGGCAATAATATCTTTTGTACTTGTACGTTTAATTTCAGTTTCCATAAATACACTTTTTTTACAATTTAAATTAAATTAAGCTAACTTAATTATCAACTAGAATCACTCTGATAAGAGCACTCTAACAAGAAAATAGCGCCATGTTTATCTTTCTTTATTCTTCAGATTTAAGATGTTGCTCTGGATTATCAATCACATGCTTACACCAATCATATATATCTTCAGTTTCGATATCAACAATCACGTCTTGGCATATCCAAGTATCCCAAATCAGATCCAATAACTGTTCTAAAAGTTCCGTTTCGATATCTTCGTCAGCTAAATCATACATAGTATGATAAAACTCATTCATATTCTCAGTAACTTCTTCTGCTTGACCATCCCAGTCGCCAACAAGTTCTTGGGTAACTAGATAGTCATGAATGACCACAAATTCTTTCATTAAAACTTCACTTTTATGTTTTTACTGTCGGTATGATTTTCAATATTACTTTGATGTTACTTTTAATAAAATTACCTTTTAGTATCATTTTGAGCCGTTATATTCTGCTCAAATATTTTGACTATTGACATAATACCTTGTTCATCTTGCTGATCAAAGCGTGCAAATGCGGTGCTATCAATATCTAAAATAGCAACCACCTTACCCGCTACTTTCACCGGCACAACCAGTTCCGCATTACTACTTGCATCACAGGCAATATGGCCATCAAATTGATGTACATCAGCAATACGCTGCACTTCACCCGTTAATGCACAGGTACCACAAACGCCTTGCCCTAGTGGAATTCGAAGACAAGCAACCTTACCTTGAAAAGGACCCAGCACAAGTTCATCACCAACAAGGCGATAAAAGCCAACCCAATTCACTTCAGCTAAACGTTCAAAGAGTAAGGCACTGACATTGGCCATATTAGCAATAATATCAGATTCATTACTTATTAGTGCTTTAGTTTGCCCTAATAACTCATGATAAAACTCAGCTTGGTTACTCATTAAAACGCACCATTAAAGAAAGCTATAATAAAAAGCGCTAACATACCTAAAAACACGCGGTAATTAAAGCTTTTATCGAATAATTAGCTAACTATTATCAGTTAATCACTGTTTTTCTAATCTTCAAGGCTAAATTTAACCAAAACACGAGCCGTAATTGTTTGGCTACCAATTAATGATGTATGTGCTCTAGGGCTTGCATCACTCATCATTGCTTCAGCGTACATAGGTCGATAATGGTTACTTGCCAGCTCTTTAAGCAGTAATATTTGCCCTAAACTCCGCCCTGCTTGTTTGACCATACGCTGTGCTTTTTGTTGTGCATGGCTAATGGCTTTTAATAAAGCCTGTTGATAAAATTCATCTTGTCCCGCTACCGTCATAGACAGCGATGATATATGACTAACCTTTATTTTAATAATTTGTGTTAAAAAGCTATCATAATCCGCTAGTTCATTGAATTTCACCGTAATTTGTCGGCTTAATTCAAATAATGGCTGTTTATGAAGATTAGCCTTGTTAGTCTGCTGATTCACAGTTTGACCATCGATATAAATATTAGCTTGCCGCGCTTTATGCAATTCAATGCCTTGCACTTGAATTGAGGGCTTTTCTACCACAATACGTAAATTAACGCGGGCCGAAGAAATATTTGTCTCTTTAACTGCTAGGTTTTTCGCGGCATTGACCACTAAATTACTTTTTTTATCCACTAAAGCCTTTAATTTACTAGGCAGGCGACCCCGTTCGGTAATGGTTAAAGTTATTGAGAATTGATCCGGGATAACTACAACACTGCCCTGACCTGACACCTCTATGCCTGCCTGCTCAAAAGCATAAGACTGACTGGGCAGCAATATACACACTACGAAGGCAAAATAAGACGGCAATCGTTTAAGTGCGACAAAAGCACTTTTTATTTGAATCCAAGAATGAATAAAAGATAACACCTGCATGTTTGTTCCTTAAATTAAGCGGTTAAAGTAGACACTTATTACAGAGCAGCGCGCTGCTCTCATGGCTTAGTTTCATCGATAAAATCAATAAACTGTTCTTTTTCGTCACGACTTGCCTTTTGCCACCAGTATTTAAGCATGGGCACAGCGTCGACTTGATTAAGCACTTTTTTGTTGAAATCGTACTCAATTGTATCAAGTTTAATTGCGGTGTTACCACCCTGCGTGCTAACAACGGGCAATGACAAAGTAGTAATCACTTGATTGACCTTTTTAGTCAACTCATAGTCAGTTAACTTTTCTAGCGCTAACACAACTTCTTCTTTTTCTTCATCTACTAAGATGAGTTCTGGTGTTTTAACAAAACGTTCGGCTGCGGCTAAATCAGCAATATTGTTAGTCGATAACACTAGTGTTAGCTGTTTATCAACGGTAAATTTAACCACAAAGTAATCCGACTGCACTAGCCTTTCTTCAGCAAAGTCCAGATCTTCAAAAACATCTTTATATTTAACCACTAATACATGTTTTCCTTGCGATAATTCCATGATTTGTTTACTTGAAAAGAAACCATGCTCAACGGCTTTATCATCAATATCCCGTACTAGCAGATTATCAGCGATGGTTAGCTTAGTTGCACTGACGTTAAAGGTAAATAAACTGGAGAACAAGACACAGACACAAAGATAGTTTACCGGTGTGTTGTTGAAAAAAGCTGTACGGCGGCTGATGTGAAACAAGCTTGCCTCCCTTGTTAGTGATAATAAGTAATGACTCTTTATAAACTGCCTAGCAAATAAATTAAAGTAAAAAGATGTGATTAAGTTCGACATTAACTCAATCTCATGGTTATTATCGAATTAAGTTAATATGTAACGAGCAAACATGGATGGCAAGTAACTCGACCTTAGCAAAACTATTTATTAGTACCAGCAAACATATCAGCTTCTTAATTAGTCATATCGTCAAGCCTGACGATATTGATGATATCGTTCAAGAAACCTTTGTTAAAACCTATGAAGCTGATTTAAAGCAAGAAATTAAATATGTGCGCAGCTATATGCTAAAAACCGCAAAAAATCTGGCCTTAAATCATGTGGCTAAGTGGGATAATAAATATAAAGACTCGTTAGAGGATTTTGTAGATCCACCTGTGCAATTAACTAGCACTAAAGTTGAAGACGATTATGAAAGTAAAGAGCAGTTTTTATTTTTTTGTCGAGCAACCGAGCAACTGTCAGGTTCAGTGCGTAAATGTTTTATACTAAAGAAGGTTTATGGCTTAAGCCAAAAAGAAATTGCCAGTTACTTAAAGTTAAGTGAAAGCACAGTAGAAAAGCACATAGCACAGGGGCTACTAAAAAGTGCCCGGTTTATGGAACGAATGAACCATCCCCATGGTCATAGTCTCAGTGCTAAGGATAAAAAAGTAGCACAACCAACACCAAGCGCTCTAGTAAAAACCTCCGTCGGTAAATCGAGAAAAATGAATGGGTAATGTCAGCCAACTCTTTAGTCAAGAGTGCAAACAGAAAAATAATGATAATAATATCCAAGAACTTGCTTGTCTTTGGATAAGTCGTATGGACCGTGGTTTAACTGCGGTTGAACAGCAACAACTTGTTGTTTGGTGTAATCAAAATTCTCAGCATCATAGTACTCTGCTTGAAATGGCTTCTTTTTGGGATGATTTAAGTGTTTTACATGAGTTAAGCGCTTTATTTCCGTTAGCCCAGGCAAAAGTAGCCGGTAAACGCCATTCTTTGGCAACTATTGCCCTAGTAGCCAGTTTTGCCCTGGTCTCTCTAATAAGTATCAATACCCTAGTTAATGAATCTTTCTTACCCTTCTTGCCCTCATTGAATGAGCAAAGTTTAAGCCAAATTCAGACCTTAAAAACTAAAATAGGTGAACAAAAAAGTTTTACTTTACAAGATGGCTCACTGATCCAACTCAATACCAACAGCCATATAGAAGTTGCCTACAACGCCGAACAACGCCTTGTTACTTTAGTAAAAGGCGAAGCTCGCTTTGATGTTACTAAAGATAATAATCGGCCTTTCACGGTAATTGTTGGGGCAACATCATTCACCGCACTGGGTACCGTTTTTAATGTCCAATGGCATAATAACCAAGCGATGGAATTAGTGGTCACCGAAGGTAAAGTCTTAATCACCCAAGCAACAACATCGGTAAATGACCTTAAAGAAACCTTAAAACAGGCTAACACTAGCTTTGCTCCCGAGCAACTAGCGGCAACGTTAGTTGTTTCCGGTGAAAAAGCGCTAATAGCCGAGCATGCAACGTCAACTAGCACAACCCCCATAGAGAAAGTCTCTTTAGATCAAATTCACCGTGATTTGGCCTGGCAACAGGGCATGCTAATTTTCGAAGGGGAGCCTTTGTCCATGGCACTGGCTGAAATTAGCCGTTATACCACCAGTAGTTTTGAAATTGTTGATAGCGAGCTAGCTGAGATAAAAGTCGCGGGCTATTTTAAAGCCGATGATATTGACGGTCTACTATCATCCTTACAGAGTAATTTCGGTATTAATTTTAGTAAAAAACCCGATGGTACAATTTTACTCACTGCGGCTAACTAACCATCGCTATTTCTTAAAAACTTGCTATTTATTCTCTGTTTATCAGTTAAATAGCCGCTATATATCGCTGGCTATTTAGCCAAACATGCAACAAGATAAAACTAATATTAAAAATAATAAAATAAATTAGAGGATTTCCCCCTGCTTAGCTGTTTATTACTATTGCGCAGTTGGCGAAAGCAATTTCGTCTGAATCAAACCTCGCTCAGACATGCCTTGTTAGTGAATTTCACCCTAGTGGTAATGTTATTAACAACAAGCCATGTCAATGCTGAGGATTTTATTCGCTTTGATATTAATAAACAACGAGCTGATAAAGCCTTAATTGCATTTGCCCAAAAGGTCAATCAAACCATTATATTTTCTTTTGATTTGACCAAGCAACATCAAGCAAATTCATTAAAAGGTTATTATCCTATTACCTTCGGCCTAAAAAAATTATTACATGGCTCTGGTCTAGTCGCTGTTGTTAATAACTCTGGTCAACTGAGCATTCAAGTTGATTCACATAATAAGAGATATATAACAATGAAAAATAAAAGCTTACACGCCGCGCTAGTCCCCATTTTACTTGGTGCCGCTAGTCAAACAGTATTAGCTCAACAAACTGTACAAGTACAAGAAGAGGAAATAGAAAAAATAGCCATTGTCGGTAGCCGAGTGGCCGGTCGCTCGGTCGAAGACTTACCCGTACCCGTTGATATTTTAACGGCAGAAGCCTTGGCCAATACCGGTCAAACAGAAGTCGGTCGTATGTTACAAGCCATAGCACCATCATTTAACTTCTCGAGTTCATCGATCAGTGATGGTACCGATGCCTTACGTCCCGCAACATTAAGGGGTCTAGGCCCAGATCAAACCTTGGTACTCATCAATGGTCGTCGCCGCCATCAAGCCAGTTTAATTCATCTCAATACCTCTGTGGGTCGAGGCACTGCGGGTACGGATATGAACGCTATTCCTGCGGCTTCAATAAAACGCATTGAGGTATTACGTGATGGCGCCGCGGCACAATATGGCTCTGATGCTATTGCTGGTGTTATTAACATCGTCCTTAATGATGCCAGTGAAGGCGGTAAAGTCGCACTATCTTATGGCGAATATTCAGAAGGTGATGGTGAAACCACCAATGTCGATATTTCCAAGGGGTTTAGCTTAGGTGATAAGGGCTTTTTAAATACCACCCTAAACTTTAGAAACCGTGGTTTTACTGATCGCTCTGGCTTACATGGCTCATGTCAATTTTCAGGGTGTACCGACTTAGCTAACGGTGACTTATTATTAGGCGACCCACGCGAGGCAACAGCGACCCGTTCAACCTTTAGAATTGGCGATGCCGATTCAAGTCAATTTGCGTTAATCATTAATACCGGCTATGACCTAGGTGATGGTGAACTGTACGGTTTCTTGACTTATTCAAAGCGCGAGAATGAATCAGCCGCATTTTTCCGTCACAACAATAATGCCGGTGGTAATGCACAGCTACAAGATGGTGAGGCTACCATTTTGGCGGGTTTTTTACCGAAAATAAATACCGATATTAAAGATATTTCTTATAACTTAGGTTATCAAACAGAATTCTCCGATGGCTCAACTTTAGATTTTTCTTATACCTATGGGAAAAATAATATTGATTATGTGACCAGCGATACCATTAACTCTTCTTTTGCTAATGCGCTACGCTATACCTCAAGTTTAACCGCAGATGAAATTCGCGCCGCTATTCCACGCCAAGCATCGGCTTATGGCCTTGAGTTATCACTGCAAACCTTAAACCTCGATTATACCCAAGACTTTGATTTGTTTTCATTTGCCATGGGCACCGAAATTAGAACCGATGAATTTAAAGTCACTGCTGGCGATGAATACTCCTATCGTGACTATGATACCAATGAGGACGGCAGTAGCAAATATCCCGATGACCGCTCTGCCGGTACCCAAGGGTTTGGCGGCACTGCTCCTATGCAAGAAGTAGATGAAAGCCGTGATGTTATCTCTTTTTATCTTGATGCAGAAACTGAAATTATTGATGATTTAATTATTAGCGGCGCGGTACGTTATGATGATTACCAAGGTTTTGGTGACAGTACTAACTTCAAACTTGCCGCTAATTGGTCCGTTACTGAGTGGATAGCTCTACGTGGTGCTATAAGTACCGGTTTCCGTGCTCCGTCAATGCAGCAATTGTATACCGATAACATCAGTACGCAATTTCAAACCGATCCTAACAACCCTAACGGCGATCAAATTGCCGTACAAGTGGGCACTTTTCGTAATGACTCAAACCTAGCCAAAGCCATTGGTATTCCTGAATTAAAAGAAGAGGAAGCTAGCAACTTCAGTTTAGGTACGATAATCCACATTACTGACGAAATAAACCTAACCATTGATTGGTATTCAATCGATATAGATGATCGTATCGTGTTGAGTAACTCATTAGGGCAAGGTTTGTCACCGGCTTTAGATGCAGCGCTCATTGCCTCAGGCGCTGGTGCAGGTCAGTTTTTCCTTAATGGTGCCGATACTGAAACCAGAGGCATAGATATCATTGCCACCTGGAACACTGAGTTAATGGGCGGTGATTTTAGCCTAACCGCAGCGGCTAACTTTACTGAAACCGATGTGGTAAATATTTATACACCCGCAGACAGTGCTTTGGGCAGTATCGAGCCTAGTGACGTTTTTTCAAAACAAGCGGTCTCTATTATCGAAGAATGGCAGCCACAAGATAGGATCAGCTTAAACGGTTTCTATACTATCGGCGATATTAGTATCAATTTAGCCTTTAACCGCTATGGTGAATATACTATCACTGATGGTGGCACACAAACCTACGGCGCGGAAGTATTAACAGATTTTCGTATTAATTACCAAGTAACTGAACAGCTATCATTTAACCTTGGTGGCAATAACATCTTTGATGTTTACCCGGATAAAAACACCATAGGTAACTCACGTTCAGGCACTATAGTAGATGCTGATGGCAACGTTATTGTTAGTAGCCCTGGGGTCTTTACTTATTCACGTCGCTCGGCACCGTTTGGTTTTAATGGTGCCTTTTACTATGCTGGCGCTGAATTTAAGTTCTAGCCTTATCGAGTTATTTATTAGCGGTTATAAATAGCACAAGCGCAGCGAAAGCTGCGCTATTATTTGCTTAAGTCTTGAATGAATATACCGCAACTGCAAGCTAATCAGACAGCGCTGGCACCCTTACCCAACCTTCCATTAACACTCTGGCACTACGACTCATAACAACCTTGCTCACCGTCCATTTATCATGTTCTAAGCTTGCTTCAGCGCCTACTGTCAAGGTACCTGATGGATGAGCAAAAGTTACCGAACTAATATCAGTTTTACCGGTAGCAAGCGCAACTAAAGTGCCTGGAATTGATGCCGCCGAGGCAATGGCGACAGCAGCCGTGCCCATCATGGCATGATGTAATTTCCCCATAGACAATGCCCGTACTTGTAAATCAATCTCATCTGCTGCGATGTTCTTACCGCTTGAAGTAACATAATCTTGAGCGGGGGCAACAAAGGCTATTTTAGGGGTATGCTGACGTGTTTTCGCCTCAGCAATATCACTAATCAAACCCATTTTAACCGCACCATAGGCACGAATAGTTTCAAAACGCGCTAGTGCCTCTTCATCGGAGTTAATCGCGTCTTGCAGCTCTGTACCGGTATAACCTAACGCCTCAGCATTTAAGAATATGGTCGGAATGCCAGCAGTGATCATGGTTGCTTGAAAAGTACCAATGCCCGGCACTTCAAGTTCATCAACTAAGTTACCGGTAGGAAACATAGCTTCAGAGGGGTCAACCGGTGCAATGAATTCAACCGGCACCTCTGCCGCAGGAAACGTCACGCCATCAAGCTCAAAGTCACCGGTTTCTTGCACTTGTCCATTACTGATAGGTACATGGGCAATAATGGTTTTTTGGATGTTCTTCTGCCAAATACGTACAGTACAAACACCATTATCGGGAATTCGGCTTGCTGCCACCAATCCCGAACTTATCGCGAAAGAGCCAACCGCTGCGGTTAAGTTACCGCAATTACCTGACCAATCGACAAAGGGTTTATCAATAGCAACCTGGCCAAATAGATAATCAACATCGTGATCTGCTTGTTCACTGATTGAAATAATAGCAGTTTTACTGGTACTTGAGGTTGCGCCGCCCATACCATCGGTTTGTTTACCGTAGGGATCAGGGCTACCGATAACGCGTAATAACAAGGCATCACGAGCACTGCCAGCTACCTGACAATCTTCAGGCAAGTCGGTTAAATTAAAAAATACACCTTTTGATGTACCACCACGCATGTAGGTTGCTGGGATTTTTATTTGTGGCGCATGTATTTTAGTGACTAATGACATAGCTCACTCCTGAAATAATTTTGGCTCTGTTAGCTTTAGTATTTCTGCGCAAACACGCAAGACGCATGAACTCTTCCATGAGGCTCGACACAAGCATCCATGCTTGTGAAGCTTGCTTATTTGCATCCGCAACACTAAAACAAATCTACCACCGGAGCTTTTGACTTCAGTTATAGAGAACATAGCCATTAATTTAATATAAAAAGCTGCAACTTTTATTACTGCTTAAAGAAAATCATACAGAGTTGATTTTCATAAGAGGGGTTTTAGTGTTTTAACAAGGCTAAAGCGCGGAATTGACGAACGTCAATGAGCACTTCTAACGTAGTTAAAACGCTAAAAGACCATTTAGGCATTAGATTTAAGAAAATCATTGGCAAACTTTTGCAATACCCCACCGGCGGCGTATACCGAAACTTCGTCAGCGGTATCTAAACGACATTTCACTGGGATGTTAATTATTTCACCATTTCGACGCGTCATAATGACAGTCATTGCCCCACCTGGTGAAATACCTTTAACATGAGTGTCTTCAACATCGTACGTTTCGCTGCCGTCAATGTTATAGCTATGGCGAGTATCACCGTTGGTAAATTCTAAAGGTAATATCCCCATACCCACTAGGTTAGTGCGGTGAATACGCTCGAAACCTTCAGAAATGATAACTTCAACACCGGCTAAACGCACACCTTTTGCCGCCCAATCACGTGAAGAGCCTTGACCGTAGTCAGCACCGGCAATTATGATTAATGGCTGTTTGCGTTCCATGTAGATTTCAATGGCTTCCCACATGCGTGATTCAGTGCCTTCAGGCTCAATACGAGTGAGAGAGCCTTGCTTGACTTTACCGTTTTCGTCCCTACACATTTCATTGAAAAGTTTCGGGTTGGCAAAGGTGGCACGTTGTGCCGTTAAGTGATCGCCCCTGTGAGTGGCGTATGAGTTAAAGTCGGCTTCAGGTAGACCCATTTTAGCGAGGTAGGCACCCGCAGCACTGTCTAATTGAATAGCATTTGAGGGTGATAAATGATCTGTAGTGATGTTATCGCCAAGCACCGCTAATGGCACCATACCTTTCATGGTGCGAACACCGGCCAATGCACCCGGCCCCTCGGTATTCCAGTAAGGAGGACGACGAATATAAGTACTGGTTTCATCCCAATCATATAATGGGCTTTCAGCTGGTTCAAAGGCACCTAAATCAAACATGGGTTCATAAACCTTCTTGAATTGCTCAGGCTTGACACATGAAGCAACAATTGCATCAATTTCTTCATCCGCTGGCCAAATATCTTTCAAGGTAATATCGTTACCCTGTTGATCTTGACCTAGAATGTCTTTTTCAATATCAAAACGTATGGTACCGGCAATAGCATAAGCAACAACTAATGGCGGTGATGCTAAGAAAGCTTGTTTTGCATGCGGATGAATACGACCATCAAAGTTACGGTTACCTGATAATACCGCGGTAGTGTATAAATCACGGTCGATAATTTCTTGCTGAATTTTTGGCTCTAACGCGCCACTCATACCATTACAGGTAGTACAGGCGTAACCTACTATACCAAAGCCTAATTTTTCCATTTCACTGAGCAGACCTGCTTCTTCTAAATACAGTTTCGCTACTTTAGAGCCCGGCGCAAATGATGTTTTTACCCAAGGTTTACTTACTAAACCTAATTCATTAGCCCGTTTAGCCACCAGACCCGCGGCAACAACGTTACGTGGATTTGAGGTATTGGTACATGAGGTGATCGCAGCGATAATTACCGCACCATCCGGCAGTTGACCATTGGCTTCTTGTGCTTTACAAACATCTAAATTTTTCGCAATGTCTTTCGACACTAGATCAGCGGTCGCTAAACGACGATGCGGATTTGAAGGTCCGGCTAAGTTACGACAGACAGTTGATAAATCAAATTCGATAACACGAGGGTACTGTACTTCTTTTAGGTCATCAGCCCAAAGACCGGTATGTTTAGCATAAATTTCAACCAGTTTGATTTGCTCTGGATCACGACCGGTAATTTTCAAGTAATCAATGGTTTGTTCATCAATGTAGAACATACCGGCTGAGGCACCGTACTCTGGCGTCATGTTTGAGAGTGTTGCCCGGTCACCTATGGTTAAGTTTTTAGTACCTTCACCGAAAAACTCTAAGTAAGCAGAGACAACTTTCTCATTACGTAAAAATTCTGTGATGGCTAAGACCATATCGGTCGCCGTAATACCGGGCTGACACTTGCCCGTTAACTTAACACCAATAATGTCGGGTAAACGCATCATAGAGGGTTGACCCAGCATAACTGTTTCAGCTTCTAGGCCACCAACACCAATGGCAAGAACCCCGAGACAATCTATATGTGGTGTATGAGAATCGGTGCCAACACAAGTATCAGGGAAAGCAATGCCGTCACGCGCTTGAATAACTGGCGACATTTTTTCTAAGTTGATTTGATGCATAATACCGTTACCAGCGGGAATAACATCAACGTTTTTAAAGGCTGTTTTAGTCCATTCAATGAAATGAAAACGCTGTTCATTACGGCGATCTTCAATGGCACGGTTTTTAGCCAACGCTTGAGGATCAGAGCCAGAAGCCTCAACGGCTAAAGAGTGATCGACTATTAATTGTGTCGGTACCACTGGGTTTACTTTTGAGGGATCGCCACCTTGCTCGGCAATAGCGTCACGAAGACCAGCCAAATCGACTAAGGCGGTTTGTCCTAAAATATCATGACAAACAACTCTTGCCGGATACCATGGAAAATCAAGGTCTTGCTTAACTTCGATAATTTGCTTTAATGAATCGGTAAGTATCGCCGGATCACATTTACGCACTAATTGCTCAGCAAGTATGCGTGAAGTGTAAGGTAATTTAACGTAAGAGCCTGGTTTAATGGCTTCGATAGCTGCACGCGTATCATAAAAATCTATGGTCGCGCCCTTATTTTTATAACCGGGCAACGGTTTGCGGTATTGGTAATTCATAATTAAATCCAGGAAACATTGCTAATAAACAATTGTTAAAAAATAAAGGCATTAATTCAAAACAGAACAAATACCTTTATATATAATCTAGACGACGGAATTTGCTTTGAGTTCAAGGCGGATAATACGACGTATAGTGCACTATCCGAGTTGCCTTTACTTAAAAATAAGCAACGACAAAATCAGAGCAAATACCCAGTCTCTCCTACCTCTTTTCGATAGCGACAACCTTACGTGGCTCACTGCCAGTGTAATCAGCACTGGGTCTGATGATACGGTTATTTGAGCGCTGTTCCATTACGTGTGCTGCCCAACCGGTTAATCGTGAACAGACAAAAATAGGGGTAAATAATTTTGTTGGTATACCCATGTAATTATAGGTTGAGGCATGGAAGAAATCAGCATTACAGAAGAGTTTCTTGCTATCCCACATATATTCTTCACACGCGACAGAAATATCATAAAGTGAAGTATCTCCATTTTCTTCAGCCAGCTTTTCAGACCAGGCTTTAATAATGACATTACGTGGGTCACTCGTGCGGTATATCGCATGACCAAAGCCCATGATTTTCTCTTTTCGCGCTAACATGCCGGCCATTTTCTCTTTAGCATCACTCGGTGAAGTAAAGCTCAGAATCATATCCATAGCCGCTTCATTAGCACCACCATGAAGTGGTCCACGTAACGTACCTATCGCAGCAGTGATACAAGAAAACATATCAGATAAGGTAGAAGCACAGACCCGGGCAGTAAATGTTGAGGCGTTAAATTCATGCTCAGCATATAAAATCAATGATACATCCATAACCCGTTGATGTTGCTTGGACGGACTTTCACCCTTTAATAAACGGAGAAAGTGTCCAGCAAGGGAAGTTTCAGAGGATTGACAATCAATTTCTACGCCATCATGGCTGTATTTATACCAGTAACACATGATCGCTGGGAAAGCGGCTAATAAGCGATTTGCTGCGTTATTTTGCTGGCTAAAGTCACCTTCTGGCTCTAAGTTACCTAAAAAAGAACAACCCGTACGCATAACATCCATTGGGTGAGTATCTTTAGGGATAAGTTTTAATACCGCTTTTAATGCCTCGGGTAAATCACGTAACGATTTTAGCTCTGCTTGATATGCAGTTAATTGTGTTTGGTTTGGTAATTCACCGTTGAATAATAAATAGGCAACTTCTTCAAAGGTTGAATTTTCGGCTAAATCTGCAATATCATAACCACAATAGGTTAAGCCTGAGCCTGATTTTCCTACCGTACAAAGGGCGGTTTCACCGGCACTTTGTCCACGAAGGCCAGCGCCACTGTTCGGTTTTTTCGCAACACTTTTCTCTTCAGTTGTCTCTGTCATGATTTTTTCCTCATTTGATAATATTTTAGCAATTTTTTATGTACGCACTGCTGACATTATTGGAGCTTATAAGCACTCTTGGGTCAGTTTTTAGCTTGGTAAGGTGCGAGTAATTATTTCTGAGCTTTCTCTTGAGCAAAAAGCGCATCAAGCTTTTGTTCGTAGTCGTGATAACCTAGGTAGTCATATAAATCCATACGGGTTTGCATGTTATCAATTTCAGCTTTTTGATCGCCATCGGCTAGTATGGTTTTATAAACAGACTCTGCCGCTTTGTTCATCGCACGAAAGGCTGAAAGTGGATAAAGCACCATGGCACAGCCCCACTCGCCTAGTTGTTCTTTATTCCATAACTCGGTTTGACCAAATTCAGTGATATTAGCCAGTACAGGTACATCAAGGGCTTCAGTAAAAGCACGGTAATGCGCTTCGGTTTTTATCGCTTCAGCAAAAATACCATCAGCACCGGCAGCAACATATGCTTTCGCACGTTCAATGGCAGCTTCTAAGCCTTCCTTAGCAAATGAGTCAGTTCTCGCCATGATAAAAAAATCACTGTCTATGCGAGCATCTACAGCCGCTTTAATACGGTCAACCATTTCTTGGGTTGAGACAATTTCTTTATTTGGTCGGTGGCCACAGCGTTTTTGCGCAACTTGATCTTCAATGTGCACAGCAGCAGCACCGGCTTTTTCCATATCACGAATCGTTTTAGCAATATTAAATGCGCCACCCCAGCCGGTATCAATATCCACCAATAGAGGTAAGCTCGAAGCACTGGTAATTCTTTGTACATCTGCAATAACATCATTCAATGATGTCATACCTAGATCAGGTAAACCGTAAGACGCATTGGCAACCCCGCCACCCGATAAATAAATAGCCTGGTGACCAAGTTGCTCAGCCATCATGGCGCAATAGGCGTTTATGGTACCAACGACTTGTAAAGGTTTATTGTTTTCTAGGGCAAGACGAAATTTTTTACCCGGTGAAACAGTTTTTGTTGATAGACGTTCTGACATCTTAGGTCTCCTGTGATTCTTGCTCGGCTTTTTGCAGAGCAATTTTATTTTCAATATTTTTACGTGAAGCCGCAATATGACGGCGCATTAATAACTCGGCAAGCTCACCATCTCTATCACTGATTGCTTGAATTATATTTGAGTGCTCGGTAAATGCACGGGTAGCTCTTGGGCTATGCATACCAAATTGACAACGATACATACGAACTAAATGATATAACTGGCCACAAATAAGATTGATTAGCTGCTGATTATGACTGCCCAGAATAACTTTATAGTGAAAATCAACATCCCCTTCTTCTTGGTAGTAAGACACACCGTCTTGCAGGGCTTTATCGCCGGCATGTTGAGTGAGCATATTTTTCATATGCGCTATCTCTTCATCGGTCATATTCAGCGCAGCTTGTCGACACGCCATGCCTTCAAGCGCTTCTCGCGTGATATATAACTCGAGTAAACCCTCTATGGTGCAAGCCACTACGCGTGAGCCTATATTGGCCTTGCGCTCTATTAAGTGACATTTTTCCAGACGATTTAATGCTTCACGCAAAGTTGAGCGACTAATTTTATAGTGCTTAGCAAGCTCAGGCTCACTAATTTTGCTACCGGCGGCCATATCACCTTCAACAATGGCATGTTGCAGCTGTTCAAAGACCTTGTCGGCTGTGGTCACTGCCGCTTGTTTTGTTGGGTTTTGTAAGAACATAGTCTGTCTTTTAAGCCTAGATATAATAGTTAACATACATTGTCGAAACACAACTATTGTCGACAAACATCACAATATAAATCAATAATATCGTAAATATCGGATTAATCAAGTGGACCTAAGTATAATTGTCGACAATTCTTAAGAGTGGTATTGCTTAACTGTAAATTTTTCTGAGCAGAGCTGAGCTAAAAGTGAGGGTTAGAGCTAAGGAAAAAAATGATAACAAGTAAATAAAACTCATGCCTTAATGGGCTTATTTCACTATTTAATGCTATTGGACTAGCACTGCCCTACTGATAGCAATAGGGTATAGGCTCTGGTCAATGATTATCGATTATCAACAAGACTTTCCTTTTCGACAGCCAGTGGTAACTAATTAGCTGACTCAAAACTTAAAATGATGAATTAGCTTGGCTTAAAAATTTAAGTTCTTCCGCCGTCGATTGTCGGTTTAAGATACGGTTACGGTGTGGATAGCGGCCAAATCGCTCAATAATGTCTTGATGTTTTAATTCAAATTCAACATTGTTAGCAATGCCATTAGCTGTGTAGAGTTCAACCGCATCCCGATGTATTGATAACGATTCACTGTGCATAAATGGCATATATAAAAAGCTCTTCTCTATTGGCTTGAGGACTTTATCGGCACCAACCGTAATGGCTTCTTGGGCAAGCGCTAAGGCAAGGCCATCATAGGCAAAGGCTTGTGCCGTATCTCGGTACATATTACGCGAGAACTGATCGAGAATAATTATTTCAGCCAGTCGTCCATGTGCTGTTTCCCGCCAAGGTGCTAACTCACATTGTTTTGCTGCATTATGAATACCAAGAAATTTTTCTGTTATGGTATTATCAAAAGCAATATCTTTCAGCCACCAACTGGCAGATTTTATCTCTCTAAACCAAAAATCGAGCACGGCTTGATAGGTCATCTAACTATCCTTGTTTTATTTAATATTACGCTTAGCGACTTATTCAGCGTTTTTCTCTTCGCTTTGCTGATATAACTCTAACGGCAAGCCATCTGGGTCACTAAAAAAGGTAAACTTTTTACCGGTATATTCATCCACTCTTATCGGCTCAACATCAATACCTAAACGTGTTAAATGCTGAGCAACCGGCTCACCCTGGCAAGCGCCCTTAATAGGATAGTTAATTTCGTTCACATTAGGTCCTTATTTATTTTAAATTTAAATAAGTATTAACCAAAGTAAGATTACAAAGTTAAAAAATATTCTGCCAACACCAACAAAAAAATAATTACTAAATTTTAAGCAAAAAAAAACCCACGCAATATTTACATATTGCGTGGATTTTCTCATATAGTTCACTGCTCTTTTAGTACATTAAAAGGAAGTGGTATCCCTAAGGGGATTCGAACCCCTGTTACCGCCGTGAAAGGGCAGTGTCCTAGGCCTCTAGACGATAGGGACAATGATTTATTTAACTATTACTTTTACAAGTAATAAAAATAATTTCAAACTATCTAGCAGATTTCTCCGCTGAGTTAATTAGACCAAGACTTCAATAGTAGAACTTTTATCATAGAAGTAAAATTGGAAAAACTAAAACTCTAAATCCTTATTTCAAGCGCCTCATATAAACAAGACGCACAGTAATAAGATAACTGCATGTTCTCTTTCATCATGCCTTTATCAGATATGAATAAAAGTGGTATCCCTAAGGGGATTCGAACCCCTGTTACCGCCGTGAAAGGGCAGTGTCCTAGGCCTCTAGACGATAGGGACAAAGAACTAGCTAATAGCTATTTCAGAACAACGCTTAATGTTTTATAAGTTAAGCAACTTATTTATGCTCTCTTTTATCATGCCTTTAACAGATATGAATAAAAGTGGTATCCCTAAGGGGATTCGAACCCCTGTTACCGCCGTGAAAGGGCAGTGTCCTAGGCCTCTAGACGATAGGGACAAAGAACTAGCTTGCCGAAGTAAACTTCGTGCTGCTATTTCAGAACAACGCTTAATTTTTTATAAGTTTAAGCAACTTATTTATGCTCTCTTTCATCATGCCTTTAACAGATATGAATAAAAGTGGTATCCCTAAGGGGATTCGAACCCCTGTTACCGCCGTGAAAGGGCAGTGTCCTAGGCCTCTAGACGATAGGGACAAAGAACTAGCTTGCCGAAGTAAACTTCGTGCTGCTATTTCAGAACAACGCTTAATGTTTTATAAGTTTAAGCAAACTTAATTGCCTTTACTGATGATTTATATAACAAACCAAAAGATAAAGAAAATAGTGGTATCCCTAAGGGGATTCGAACCCCTGTTACCGCCGTGAAAGGGCAGTGTCCTAGGCCTCTAGACGATAGGGACACAAATTAGTGTTTACATTATAAATAATATTAACAAACCAATTAAACTATCTATTTTTCGCTAGTGATAACTTGACAGTTAACCTTAACAAAAAACCTAATATGGTGGAGCTATGCGGGATCGAACCGCAGACCTCTTCGCTGCCAGCGAAGCGCTCTCCCAGCTGAGCTATAGCCCCGAAATATTCGAGCAATTTAATAACTGGCCTAATAGCCATTAAATTATGTTCTCAACCAGTGGACCTAACACTTGCTGAAAACGAGGCGCATTATGAGCAGCAGCTAAGAAACTGTCAACACTTATTTGTAAAAAATAGCATTTAATTAGTAAGTAAGGCCTAAACTGATCGCATAATGAGCAAGCTGCTTATTTATTGCCTTATTTTAACTAACTCTCTGTAATGTCGGTATAATTATTAACCACATAAAAAGCATTGGCGGTAGTTAAGCATTACTGCCCTTACTTTTTCAGGTTAACTCACCCTATTGCCATCATCTGACTATAGAGAGATTATATAACCTAGCTTTAGTTACTTTATCTTTTTGTTATTTAGCGGTATGGTTTATATAACTTAGCCATACCATAACGAAAACCGTATGCAGCTCAAAAAACTTAACATAGTCGCTATTGGCGGCGGACACGGTTTAGGACGTGTATTATCCACCCTATCCTTTATGGGCCATAAACTCACTGGGATTGTCACCACCACAGATAATGGCGGCTCAACTGGCCGATTAAGAAAAAGAAGTAGCACTATTGCTTGGGGTGACTTACGTAACTGTTTAACCGAGCTAGTCGATGATAACTCTATTGGTAGTCAACTATTCAATTTTCGCTTTGACGGTAATGATGAGTTAGGTGGTCATAACCTAGGTAACTTAATTCTGTACGGGTTAGGTAAAGTACAATCAAGCCCGATGGACTCTATCAAATTAGTGCGCCGTATTTTGCGGGTAAAAACACAAGTATTACCTATGTCTGAAACGCCAACAGATTTAATGGCTTTCTATCCTGAGGGGCGCTGTCGTCTCGGTGAGCTTTCTGTTGATGAAATGCCGATAATGCCAACAGACCTAATGTTAGCACCCTTAGTTAAGTCAGTTACGCCCTGTATTGAGGCCATTGCTAATGCTGACCTGATCATTTTAGGTCCAGGTAGCTTCTTGACCAGTATTGTGCCACCGCTGTTAGTCAGAGATATCGCCAAAGCATTAGATAAGCGTAAAGGACATTGTGTTTTTATTGATAATATAGTCGCTGAGCAAAGTCCAGCCGCTAAATTAACTCTAGATGAAAGACTTAGCTGGATTGAACATAATATTGGCTGTTTGCCAATTGACAGTGTAATTTGTCAAGATGAGCGTATACATTCAGACAAGGTCAATGTGATTTGCCAAGATTTAGCCCACAATAAAGTGGCCCATCACCATGACAATGAAAAGCTGATTCACGCCCTAGAAACATGCGTAAAACAATTTACTAGTGCGGCTAAAATAGAAACAGCGAGTTAATAACTCGCTGTTTCTTATTGTTTATGCTGGCCGTTTAAGTGCTTTTAAGCGCCCTAAACGACATCATCTTCACTGATACGGCTGGCCACAGCTCCTTTTTGGTTTTTATATTTCGCATCTGCACGTTTGTTATAGGGACGGGCAGCACTGGATGACATGGTCTCAAAGTTTAATGCGGCTATCGTCATTTTTGGGCGCAGCGCTAGCGGTAATTTGCCACTGTTAAAAAACTCTAGTACGATTTGACCAGACCAACCGGGATCGATGCGATGCGCTGTCACGTGCACCATCAGCCCTAAACGTGCTAATGATGAACGACCGTCCAGCCAACCCACAATATTATCCGGTAGGGTTACTGATTCATAAGTCACGGCTAAGGCCAACTCACCTGGGTGTAAAAAGAACGCATCACCATCGGCAATATAAATTTCATCACTCATAACCGCATCCAGCGCTTTTTGCACTTCGGCTTTTGGTGCACTCAAATCAATATAAGGCGCGGTATGATCTTGAAAAACTCTAAATTCATTGCCTAAGCGAATATCAACACTGACGCCAGAGATCATCGACGGGTCAGGTCTTGGCTCAATAATGATCTTTCCCTCATCAAGGCATTTTTCTATATCTTTATCACTTAATCTCATAATGGCTTTTATTTACCTTATTACACTGAAGCTTATATTGCTTTTGTGGTTACTGTTGCGGTTAATGGGCTGGCATTATCACACTGTAAAAATAACTGCGCCGAAATATTACGCGCTATTTTACGGTAATAACTGGCGATTTCACCCGTGCTATGTTCAAAAACGTCTGATTCACCAAAATCAGCGTCCTGTCGAATGGCAATATCTAAAGGTATTTGCCCTAATAATTTACTTTGCTGATCTTTTGCCATCTGCTCAGCACCGGCTTCACCAAAAATATAACTTTGATGACCGCAGTGTTCACAGATGTGGTAGCTCATGTTCTCAATAATGCCTAATACCGGTACTTTAACCTTATCAAACATGGCAATGCCTTTTACCGCATCAATTAAGGCTATATCTTGTGGTGTTGTCACTATCACCGCAGCGGCTACCGGCACTTTTTGCGCTAACGTTAATTGAATATCCCCAGTACCTGGTGGCATATCAATTAATAAGTAATCAAGCTCTGGCCAATCGGTTTCATTCAATAGCTGATTAAACGCAGTGCTGGCCATTGGGCCACGCCAAACGGTGGCATCAGCTTCATCGACTAAAAAACCAATCGACATGGCACTTATGCCATTGGCATTAAGTGGCATCATCAGCTTGCCATCACTCGAGCTAGGTTTTTCATTTTTAAGGCCAAGCATAGTGGGTATTGACGGGCCGTATATATCAGCATCTAAAATGCCCACCTTAGCGCCTTCAGCCATTAAGGCATAAGCAATATTAACCGTGGTGGTCGATTTCCCTACCCCACCCTTGCCTGAGGCGATGGCAATAATATTGGCAATGTTACCTTGTGACGTACTGCCTTGCTCAGCTTTATTTTTATCGCTACCCAGACAGAATTGGCGCACCGGCTTTATCGCTAATTCTACCTTAACCGTCACTGTGCGAGCCAAATTATCACTTAACGATTGTGCGATTAGATCTAACTCACCTTGGCAGACAAAGGGCATGAGGAGATCGATGATAATATTTTTATGCTTCGGCTTTTGACTTTGAGTAACGCTAAACTGTAAACAAACCGCGAGCACACCCTGTGGAAAGTTATCAGAAATATAATGCGTTAAGGACTCTTTAATCAGTTGCTCTATTTCAATCGCGTTAAGTGTTTCGTCATTTGATTTTACGTCCGTTTTTGCGGTTAGTTTCGAGAAAAATTTACCAAACTTTTTACTAAACATAGTGACTTGCAGACCTTAATAAGAGAAATTACGAAATTAGTTGCATTCAACTAATGAAAATCATTACTAAATTCTGTACTATTGCCGACATTATTACCATCAAAAAACAACTATTTTTCATGTCTGACACTACTTTATCTGCAGCTACAGCAAACTCTTCACTACAAAAACGTAAAATTTTAGTTACTTGTGCCCTACCCTATGCCAATGGCTCTATTCATTTAGGTCACTTACTTGAACATATTCAAACGGATATTTGGGTACGATTTCAACGCATGCGTGGCCATGAAATCTATTTTGTTTGTGCGGATGATGCGCACGGCACACCGATTATGCTTAAAGCACAAGAGCTTGGTATTACCCCTGAAGAAATGATCAATGGCGTACGTGAAGAGCATATGGCGGATTTTGCTGATTTTCATATCAGCTTTGATAACTATCACTCGACCCATTCTGAAGAAAATAAAATCTTAGCCAATGAAATTTATAATAAATTACACGCTAAGGGCCATATTAAAACCCGTACTATCTCTCAGCTTTATGATCCAGAAAAAGGCATGTTCCTGCCAGACCGTTTTATTAAAGGCACTTGCCCTAAATGTAAAAGCGAAGATGAAAACGGTGATAGCTGTGATAATTGTGGTGCTACCTATTCACCCACCGAAGTATTAAACCCACGTTCGGTTATTTCAGGCGCAACACCGATATTAAAAGACTCTGAACATTATTTCTTTGACTTACCCGCTTTTGAAGGCATGTTACAAGAGTGGATTCGCTCTGGCGCTTTGCAAGAAGAAATGGCCAATAAATTATCCGAATGGTTCGATCAAGGTTTAAGACAGTGGGATATCAGTCGCGATGCACCTTATTTTGGTTTTGAAATTCCAAATGCACCAGGCAAGTTCTTCTATGTGTGGTTAGACGCACCTATTGGCTATATGGGCAGTTTTAAAAACTTATGTAATAAAGATAGCAGCATAGATTTTGATAGCTTCTGGAAGGAAGACTCTGATGCTGAGCTTTATCACTTTATTGGTAAAGATATCATTTATTTCCATAGTTTATTTTGGCCGGCCGTACTTGAAGGTGCTGGTTACCGTAAACCAACGGCAGTATTCGCTCATGGTTTTGTTACCGTTAACGGCGCTAAAATGTCTAAATCAAAAGGTACCTTTATCAAAGGTCGTACCTACCTAGATCATTTAAACCCAGAGTATTTACGTTATTACTACGCGGCTAAATTAACCAATCGCATTGATGATTTAGATCTTAACCTTGAAGATTTTGCTCAACGGGTTAATTCAGACTTGGTCGGTAAAGTGGTTAATATCGCCTCACGCTGTGCCAGCTTTATTTATAAACGCTTTGATGGCATGTTATCAACTACTATTGACGACCAAGCACTGGCCGATGAAGTAATGGCAGCGGGTGATAGTATTGCCGCCCATTATGAGTCACGTGAATTTAGTCGTGGTATGCGCGAAATCATGGCGCTAGCGGATAAAGTGAATGAATATATCGCCATAAAAGAACCATGGCAGTTAATTAAAGACGACAGTAAGCAACAAGAAGTACAAGATATTTGCTCGCTAGGCATAAACATGTTCCGCACGTTAATGATTTACTTAAAACCGGTACTGCCAGTACTTGCCGAAAACACGGCGGCTTTCTTAAATGATGAACTCACCTGGGAAGGCCACAAAACCTTATTAACCGGTCATAAAATCAATAAATTTAAGGCCTTGTTACAACGTGTTGATATGGATAAAGTCAATGCCATGACCGAAGCATCAAAAGACAGCTTAGCGCCGAAAGATGAAAAGAAAAAACCGAAGAAAGCAAAACCAGCGAAAGTCGTTGATAATAGTGCGGCATTAGCTGACCCGGTAGCGGTCGACCCTATCTCTGAAGAAATTCAGTTTGAGGATTTTGCCAAAATTGATTTACGCATTGTCAAAATCATCAATGCTGAGCATGTTGAAAAAGCCGATAAATTACTTAAATTAACCCTAGCGCTTGGTGATGAAGATGGCTGTGAAACTCGTCAAGTTTTTGCCGGCATTAAATCAGCTTATCAACCGGAAGACCTTATTGGTAAACATACGGTCATGGTCGCCAACTTAGCGCCTCGTAAAATGCGCTTTGGCATGTCTGAAGGCATGGTACTCGCTGCAGGTCCTGGCGGTAAAGACCTATGGATATTAAATCCAGATGATGGTGCTAAAGCAGGTATGCGGGTTAAATAATGTATCGCTAGGACTTTAGCCGACGTGTACGCAACTTAGGTAAAAAAGAGTGTTTTAAAAGGTACGGTATTGCACTGTACCTTTTTTATTTCAATCAAGATCCTTGCCGAAGTGGCGAGCATCGTCATTGCCGAAGTGTCGAACATCGTCATTGCCGAAGTGGCAAACATCGTCATTGCCGAAGTGGCGAACATCGTCATTCCCGAAGTGTCTGATCGGGAATCCATTAATCAAAAAATGCCAGAGGCATGAGATGAACAAACACCGGTTAACAAACTTGCCATTATTCGCTTTACTGCCTTTATTAGCCAGTTGTAGTGGTAACTACACCTTTAAAAGTAATGTTACGCCTGACAATGCCGAGCAATACTTTAGTGCCAGTAAAGTTAAAATTTTTAATGATGAAAGTGAGTTTAACTCCGCCTTTCAATATATTGGTCTAGTTGAAGGTGATGATTGTCAAAAGAAGTCATATCTAGCGCCACCTGATGCCATTAATGCTCGAACACAAGCAAGACAAGCCGCTTTTTTACAACAAGCAAACGCTGTTATTTTCACCAGCTGTGTCGATATAGAAACTAAGCACTGTGTCGCGCAAGTGGTTTGTTACGGTAAAGCCTATCGACTAGGCGCTCCTTATAAGGAAATGGAGCAATAAAATGTCAAAAACGTGTGATAGCACTCATCAAGTACAAAGCTTTAAATTTGAGGCCATAGCGACAATAGAATCACCTTATCAAGAAAAATTTGCCATACCACGTCAGCCAAACTTAGTGAGTGCCGCAAAAGGCAAGGTTGTACTCCTTGGAGCTGCCAATAATAGTGAATTAGTCCGAGATATTGAGCAATTTAGTCATTTATGGCTGCTTTTTATTTTTCATGGTACGCAAGCGCAAGGCTGGAAACCATTAGTTCGACCGCCGCGTCTTGGCGGCAATGTAAAAACAGGTGTATTGGCAACACGATCAACCTTTAGGCCAAACCCGATTGGCATGTCTGTGGTTAAACTTGATAAAGTTACCGTGGCACACAAACAAACTATTTTACATATTTCAGGCTTAGACTTACTACACGGCACTCCAATTATTGATATAAAGCCTTATTTACCTTATTCCGATGCAATTATTGATGCCGATGCGGGCTTTGCTCAGCAGCAACCTGATGCTGGCTTAAGCGTGGTATTTAGTAAGCAAGCACAAGCTGATCTAACGCAATACCAAGCAAGACCTGAAGAAAAGTATAGCGAGTTAGCCTTATTGATAGAACAGGTGCTGGCACAAGATCCTCGGCCTGCCTATAAACAGGGTAAAACAGATGATAAGGTTTATGGCATGAGTTTATATGACTTAAACATCCAGTGGCAATTAACCGCTTTGCATACCGTATTAGTGTTAAACATTACTAAAAATCAGAAGATAGTAAGCTAAGGTAAAGAGTTAACTTAAATACTTACTTTAAAGAGACCGCCATGAGCCAATATACCATTATAAAAACAGCTAGTTTAAGCCCCGATTGGCAAGCCATAGATACCATCGCCATTAACAAGTTTCCCTGGTATCAATCAGGTGCTAAACAAGAGACACAAATAAAGCTAAGCGCCAATAACGATACCTTATTTATACAAATTACCGCCCAAGACAACTACAGCTATGCCAAGCAAACTGAACTCAACCATATGTTAATTTGTCAAGATTCTTGTGTGGAGTTTTTCTTCAGCCCTTCAGGTGTATTGGGCAGTAGTTACGTTAATTTAGAAGTAAATTGTTGCGGCACCTTGCACCTAGCTTATGGCCCTGGCCGGGATAAACGTCAATTTATCAGCCTCGAAGCAGCCAGCTTAATACAACGTATCACAAGTATTACTAGTCCGGTAAAATTCGAAACTGACCACGATAATGAATGGACGGTTGAAATTGCCCTGCCCTTTGCCGCTATCGAGCAACTGACAGGCGAAAAAGTGAATAAAGATAAATGGTTTGGCAACTTCTACCGATGTGGCGGCAGAACTGAGCCACAATACGCGGTATGGCATAATATCGATGTGCCAGAGCCGGATTATCATAGACCTGAGCACTTTGGTGAATTAGTATTTATTTAACCTTTAAATAGCGTTTATATCAATATCCTACCAAGGTATCTGGCTCGCAATAAATAATGATACTGCTGTCCGTTAAAACGGAGGGAAACAAGCGCCTGCTTAAGTAACTCATAGTTGGTTAACATGTTGCTGCCAGTAACAACATATCGCCATTTTTGCATTAATTCAACATCAACCTAGTCGATGA
Source organism: Colwellia sp. MT41 (assembly GCF_001444365.1). Lineage (NCBI taxonomy): Bacteria > Pseudomonadati > Pseudomonadota > Gammaproteobacteria > Alteromonadales > Colwelliaceae > Colwellia > Colwellia sp. MT41. Next base: position 1,893,285 of record NZ_CP013145.1, on the reverse strand, counting down.
AGTGCACAAATTTTATTATTGGACGGATCACGTAAATACGCTAAATATAATTTCCCAATAGTTCCCTCACGTACCCCGGGAAGATCCTCACAAGCAGTGCCGCCATGCGCGATACCAGCTGCATGCCAAGCATCAACTATATCTGCGGTCTTTGCTGAAAAACCAATAGTAGAGCCATTACCATGACAAGCAGGCTCGCCATTTATAGGTTTACTGAGGGCAAAAACACCACTTTTAGTAAAATAAAAGCAACGTCCTTTTTCATCAATTACTCCTGGTTCATAACCCATAGCGGCTAAAATTGCATCATAAAATATTTTCGATTCTTGTACATCATTTGCACCAATCATAATATGACTGAACATTTTGTTTCTCCTCGTTATAAAATAGATCCACCGCCATGGCTGAACGCTGAAGGTGGCGAAAATTGGTTAGCTATTTACCCTATAAAACAGGTGCCCGGCTTGTCCAACACCCGAATAAGGTCGCGGCTGTGCGACAGCTGTTTTTATTTGTTATGCGTTTTCCAGCTTTTAGCAAAATTAATTGCTTGTTTTAAGTTTGACCAATTTAAAAGGCTATCTTGATATGAGCCGGCTTTACCTTGAAGATTTATTCCGTATGCTTCAAGGTTCACTATCCTAAGCACAGTATTTAGATTAGAGGGGTTTAAATGAACCGCCCTGGGCGGTGCCACATGCAGGGTGGTGTGGGTCTGGGGGCAGAGACCTCCAGCTACCCGATTATATTTTATTTACTAAGTTTAAAATCTAAATTTCTTACTTTAATATTAACACCAAAGGCCGTTAGTTCTTGATAAAAATCGACGATATTGCATGACTTAATTTGCTTACAAATTATGCCATATTTTAAAATTGCAGGTTTATCACTTTGTAACGATGCTTTCTTAAGCCAATAAAGTGCTTGATTAAAATCTTTTTTGACATGCTGGCCATTTATGTACATTTCTGCAAGGTTTACTTGTCCAAGTGAATATCCATAATTAGCTGAGCGCTGAAAAAGATCAAAAGCTTCTTTTAAGTTAGTTTCACTATATAGTTGCATAAGGGAAGCTTCACCATAGACATTTTCTTTTTTCCCAGGGAGAAAAAGACCTTTACCATGAATTATTTTTTCTGGACCAACTAAATGACCAAAGAGCTTATTTCTTATTGGTCTTTTAGCTAAGTAAATAGCGCCAGATTGATGCATTTCTTTTATTGCTTTGATTGGCAAGTCGTATCTTTTAGCTTCAAAGTAATCTTTAAAGCTTAAATGCCCATAGCGAATGCTGTTTTCTACGGCATGTTGCCTTAAATAATAAAACCCTCCATAAATTAAAGTAATAATGTCCCCGGTAATATCGACAACCTTAGCTATTCTATATTTTTCTTGAGGCCTTAATTTACCGCTTAACAATCTGAAATCTAAAAAATATATGTCATTCACTTTTGGTTGGGAAATTATTTTAAACGTTTGAATTTTGTCTTTTTGGTATGAATGAAATTTAAAATAACCAAATAATATAACGGCAAGTATTATGATAAGTTTAAAAAGTTGTGGAATAGATGGCAATCTTATATGAATTGCCTTTATGACTACATCATTAACAAACATCTTAAATAATCCTTTAATGCTATTTTGAAATACCTCTACGGTAAATTATTCACCGTAGATGGCAGACCAACGCCTACTTAAGCGGAAAAATATAGTTGGCTATAATGTTTGAGGAACAAAAAACAGCCAACTGTAAATTTTCCGTTTGATGTTCTCGTAGGTGAATTTATCTACCAAAGCTATCTTTTTCTGGAAAATTTTCATGGCCAATAATATTTACATTAGCCACATAGTTAACTCTACCAACACGAGCTACCATTTTCATTTTTTTAGAGCTACGAGATCTTTTTTTGCGTTTAGATGATTTTTTAGTAATTAGGCGGTTTTCGCTACGAATTTCACCAAGATAATGTCCTTGAAAATCAAAAACTTCATCCCCACGAAAAGTAGCTACATGAGTACCATCTTGCAACCTTAATTCATCATTATTTCGAAAGCCAAAAGACTTTCCTTTCCATGTCCACAACCATTGCATTGCTAATACCCCTTTGTATTTACCTATCGCCATTTTAAGCGGCAATTAATAGTGGGCTAAAATGTGTGAGATACGAACAACAGCCCGCTGTTAATTGTCCGACTTAAAAATACTTATTATGTGTAAAGTGCTGATATAATAACTATAAAAAACTAAGTAACAATAGTAAACCTATAATTGCTGCACCAAATAATAGGTACTTACCAAAGGTGGTATTTTCTTCCATAGTCTCTTGATGCTGTGCTTTGAGTTGCGCCAATTGTGAGTTATTAAGCTCAGCGCAATGGTCACATTTATCTAATGACTCAGGGTAATATAATTCACACCTGTCACACCGTTTTTGTTTTGGCTGCTTAGCTCTCAATGCTAGGCTCATACCTACCGACATGACAACACCCTGTTACCCATAACACCTACTTAAGCGAAAATAGAGTTGGCTAAATATTAAAGAACGAAAACAGCCAACTGTAAATTTTCCCTCTTGAACGGCTTGTATGTATTTAATTACCAGTAATAATTTCCCATAAGATGTTAATCCAAAAAAAATCATCATCTTCTGATTTTTTTTTGATGCTTAGCGGCTAATTCATACTCTCTTTGCGCCGCTTGTGGTTGTCCTATTGACTCATAATAACGACCGGCTTTAGCATTACGACTAGACATTTCTTTAAGGTCCGAGCTTGAAGCACAACCACCTAAGATTAGGGACAAAATAATAACAACTTGAAATTTAAACACCTAAAAATCCTTTTATACACCTGAAAATGACTAAACACATCACGAGCCTGTAGAATAACTCGTTTGTTATGAATTACCCCCTTAAAATCGAGGTAACAAATGCATTACCTATATCGAGTTAATAATCTACAGTGCGATATAGGAGCACAAAGTTTTAGCTGTTTTGGCTGAATTAGTTATTCTACAGCCTCAACGCCGTTTTAAGCGGAAAATTACAGTTTGCTAAAATGTTTGAGTGCTTTTGACTAGCACCGATGTATTTCTTGACCCTGTAGTTCTCTTTTTTGGATCATGAAAGGTATCAATAACTTTAAAGGAAGCTTTTCGCATCATTCCTGCGGATGCTAGGTTTTCTTCGTGTCGTTCAATATATACCTTTTCGCATTGCTCATTTTGAGCCAATACGATTGCCTTTTGTAAAAGCGAGCTGCCAATTCCTTTTCCACTATGACTCATACTAACTACCACATCATTAATGTATGCGATAGTGGATAAATCTGAGTATTTACCTAGCATTGAGGGACATGCATCCTTAAAAATCAAAATGGCGAACCCAGCAATTTCATTTTCCTCAGCCAAAACAGCAAGCGCCTTTCCATCACGTATTAGCTGAAACTGTTTATCAATACTTTCATCTGTAATGTAATTCCACTCGTTTGGACCATCTCTGAGTAGAATCTTCCTCATTTGTTTAAAATCTGTTTCATTTAACAGTCTTGAATGTACTTTCATATTCCACCTCTTTCTAGCACATAGCGCCACAATTAAGCGGCTAAGTAATGGTTGGCTAAAATAAGCGACGAATGAGCAAAAACCAACTGTTTTGGTCCTAATTAATTTGCTTATATGCCGTCTAACTCGGATTTAATTTGGATGTTAAAACATGATCTTGCCATGAGCCAGCTATTTTTAAATAAGACTTAGCAAATCCTTCTTTTTGAAAGCCCAATCTATTTAATAGTTTCTTTGACCGTATATTTGATGGAATAAAGTTAGCCATAATTCTGTGTAATTGATATTCATCAAAGACGTATTGAATTGATGTTTGAAGCATTTCAAACATTAGACCTTTACCTTGTTCTTTTTCGCTGATTGAATATCCCAGACTACACGCTTGAAAGGGGCCATGAACAATGTTTGAAAAGGTACACAGACAAATTATTTTTGATTGTTCTTTGTCAAAACCGACAAGAGAAATAGAAGAGCCAGATTTAAATTTTTTAAAGTTGCTTTCTACGCGTTTATGAGTGTATTCCAAACTAAAATACGTTGGTGATCTTGTAGGCTCCCATTGAGATAAATAAATGCGATTTTCATTTTCATATTTTACTAACAACTCAAAGTCGATAGGATTTAAAACAGAAATAATCATATTTTCAGTTTTTAACTCAGGAATAGATTTCAACACAAATATCTCTTAGGCCTCTAACGAGCCTGTAGAATAACTCGTTTTTTAACTTTATGTATAATCGAAATACTCTAACTGGATTATTTTCTTTTAACAATCAAAAACATTTACGTTTTTGGCTATTTTTATTTTTCATCAATGGGGTTTAAATACTGGCGGGAGTTTTACTGGCTTTCGTCTTTTACGGCTGTTTTCGAGCATATATACGGGCGGGGTTCGGCTAAATGCAGGCTATTTCTTAGCTTTTCAATATTATGTACTAAGCAGTACATTTGCCATTGCGTATTCACTTTCTCTTGTCCGCGCAAGGTGAATTTATTCATGCCTTTATTCACGGTGATATTGCCAAAAACAGGCTCTATTGCACCTAATCGTTTACTGTATTGTCGTCGACAACTAGCCTGACAGAAAGGGAACCCTGATAAATCGAGATGATTATCGATAATATGCGCAAGTGCGTGTTCGAAGGTGCCGGGAATAATTTGGGCAGAGAAATCAATGGGAATGAACTTACTTTGACAAGATAAATCGGGCTTGTAGTTCGCAATAAGGTTTTACAATGGATGAATAATATCTATTAGATCACAGACAAGATCGTGGTACAAGGTTAAAAAACAAACAAAGCGGAAATAGTAAAAGGAACAATGAATTATTGCTTGTTAGCATCTCAACTCGAGCATACTATCAACCCTATCTTGTGTTTCTTGACTGAACATTTGAAATTGATCATCAGTAAAAACACCATAACTTTTTAAGGCAACCAATTTCAATAATACGTTATTGCGAGTTGGGTTGTTGAACATCTCAGCAATTTTTACATCTTCATCTTGAATTAATCCATATAGCTCTAAGTATGACGTATGCTCTGAACCAGCTCTATTTTTAGCTAGCTCATCAACTTTAACAAATATTAGTTCACAAGCTTTTGCAGTTAAATCATTTTGAAGCTTTCGAAATAGTTTCCAATCTTTTTCAGGTATAGATGACATGCTAGATTCTCATTGAGTGCTAACCGCCGCAATAAGCGGCTAAGTAATGGTTGGCTAAAAGGTGTAGCGAAGCGGAGCCGAGCCAACTGTAAATTTTCCGTTTAAATGCCTTGTTGAACGAAGTCGCTTTGCGACAGAGTAACGTTAAAACAACCTTTCATGCAATAACAACATTGTCACTTCGATGATGCGTTATTAGAGTATACCCATGAATACATCACAAGCTCAACGCTACAATTATCTTTATGAACAACATCTTATCAACCTGTCCTTACAAGGTAAACGCCCTTCAACCATTGACGGTTATTCACGCGCAGTACGCCGTATTACGGCATTCTTTGATAAATCACCGGACGACCTTGGTATTGATGAGCTAAAACAATATTTCAATAGTTTTATCCAAAAACATTCATGGAGTACCGTAAAAATTGACCGTAACGCTTTACAATTCTTTTATCGTTAGACCCTCAATAAACAATGGCAGTGGCTTGCTATCCCGTCAAGCAGCTACGTTATCAACGTGTTTTTTATGACGCTGTATTCTATGGGGTTACGATTAAGTGAAGGACTTAATTTAACCGTACACGATATTGATAGTTCAACAATGCAGGTGCATATTCGAGATGGTAAAGGCGGAAAGACCGGCTAGTGCCTTTGCCCGTGCTGCCAACATGAAATGCACTGCATTGAGGTCACACGAACGCCCTAGCCGAAAGGCAAACATAATAAGGATAATGGCAACGGTAAGTAATGAGGAATAAGGAGAAAAACAACCAATGAAACACTAAATAATGACTCGGCGAAAAAGTATACGCTTTTTCGACTTAACTTCGTACGTCTTGCGATCAGGTAATTGATAACAATCTCTTCACATAGCAACTCACTATTTACACTATAAAGCAGACTCCGGGCTTGTCCAACACCCGAATAAGGTGTCGGCTGCGCGACACCTATTCTTATTTGTTAGCCTTTTATTGCCACTGCAAAGTTTACTAAGTGGACATTGGTTAAATTTATTTGCTGTTTAGCATGCCAAAGATCGTAGTTATCTTGCATTGATAGCCAACTCTCGGGAGTTCTGCCGATTGCTTTAGATAAGCGCAATGCCATTTCAGGAGAGATGCCACTTTGACCTTTTAGAACTCGATTTAAAGTAGACGATGCAACATCTAACTGTTTAGCTAAATAACGACAGCTAAAACCAGCCGGCTCTAGATAAACGTCGTAGATAAACTCTCCAGGGTGTGGCGGATTATGCATACTCATTAGTGATAGTCCTCATAGTTGAGAATATATGCATTACCATCGATAAACTCAAAAGTAATGCGCCAGTTACCATTTACAGTAATAGACCAAATCCCATCCCGATTACCTTTTAAATGATGTAATTTAAAACTGGGCAAATTGATATCATCAATTTCTTGTGCGGTATCAATAGCGGTAAGTTGCATACGTAATTTACGTTGATGCTTTGCCTGAATACCTGAAATACTACCCGTCTGGAAGTAATTCTTAAGGCCTTTGTGTTTGAAATATTTATATCATGCAATGAGTGTAGCGTGATGCGCATCAGTTATCGATAAAAATATAACGCCTTGTTAAGAGGCAAATAATGGTTGGCTATAATTGTGAGACAAGAACAAAAAACCAACTTTTTTATGTCCGTCTTGAAAATACTTATGTGCTTTTATCCTTGCAGAAAAATGAAATGAATAATTCTGAAACACTGATAGCAGATAATTGTATTCCAACGCCAATCAATAGAGTAAGGCCTTCTAGCGGATCATACTCTAGACTAACGAACAATAATTGAATAGCAATAACGAAAACAATGGCCGCTGGAATAACTCTTAAGAATAATAACTTTTGGTTTCTATAGTTATTCTCTCGAGCCAAGTAAAATACAACTAAGTATGGGATTAGCAAAATAGTAATACCTATAATACCCAAAAGCCAATATTTAATCCCTACCAATACAAGTGATGCTACAGCTAATAATTTAACATGGCTATGTAGTTTACTCAGGAACTCTTTGTAAACGTCATCTTCGAAGTTTCTAATCGGAACGTAGCATGGATGCTACTTGTTAGACAATGCAGGACGCATATTGTCCGGATCCATTGCTCTTTATACACTGGATCCCCGATTAAAACACCACGGGGATGACGATCCTGAGCCAAGTGCATAGGCATGTAATTTAATAATATTGTGAGCTTCAAGTTTAATAATATACACTCCGTTCCCTCTAACCGCTTAACTTAAGCGGAAAAATATAGTTGGCTATAATCGCGAAGCGATGGCCAACTGTTATTTTTCCGTTTAAGCAATTTGTTAAATGGTTAATGCGCTAAAGTTTTTAATAATGATTTATAGATGTTTATATCCTCGCTACCTTCAGCTAGTTTAACTGCTTTTTCTGCGGTGCTTATTGCAAGCGAGTTTTTACCTGCTTGTGTATATGCTTTTGATAACTGACTATATATCGCAGGTGAGTACGGATAATATTCAATCGCAAGCTGTAGCCAAGGTATTAATTTTTCAATTTTATTTTGTCTATATAGTATCTCTGCTGTTTTCATAATATTATGAATAAAGTTAAAAGACTTTTCTAAAGGAATAATTTTAAAACCATAATGATCAGATAGTTGTTGATACCTATCCGATAAGGCTTGTGCAGGGTCAGGGCTGTTCCACATTTTTCTATAATCTATGTCCCAGACTTCTCTAGCGTAAATTGTTTCTAAGCCATGTTGTATACCAGGAATTGACATACCATAGTGATCTTCATCATGAATTATTTCAAATTTGTATCTGATTTTTGGATTTGCAATATTCTTTAGCTTTTTGGGGATATCTACATAGAGTGCAGCTTCTTTTAGTCCTCTTTTTATGATATCCCTGCTGCCGATACCAATATAGATACCTGCCTTAGAACGCTTTTTATCTGAAATTGCGTCAATAAGTTTCTCTCCAATGCTCTTTCCTGATTTAAGCTTTTTACCAATTTCTGCAGCCAGTACTATATAGCCACTAAATAAGTCAGGTTCAGACCAAAAAGCCTGTAAGACAGGACCGAAGGAAGGTGACATCCCTATGATGGTTCGATGGGAGTTAACCCTAAATTTTTCTTCGATTTGTGGTATAAGTTCATTTCTAAAAAATTTAAGGTACTTGCCTGTTTGTCCCAACCCGTTCCCATAAAAAAAAGGATTTCCTTTATCGTCGAACAGCTCTAATGCCATCTCGATCCGTTTACCTGTGTTATTGGGTATCCCCACGATGATGCTTTCAGGCATATAATTTCTGGCAGCTCGAATTTTAACCATTGAGCGTGTTAAGTCAAAAAGAAATTCACCATCCATAACATAAATAACAGGATAATGATGGGCTGAGTGTTTATAACTTTCGGGTAATGATATAAAAATTTGTCGGTTTTCATCTAGCTCTAAGGATTTAAGACTATATTTAACACCCGAAATAATATTTTCATATTTTTGTAGATTAACTTCTGTAGCATTTGAATTGAAAATTACAAGATAAGTTGTAATTATGAGATATCTGATACCGCGATGCATATGAATTCCATTTATGAGTGTGGGTGTCCATTTAACGCCCAAATAACAGGCTAAGTAATGGTTTGCTAAAATGTTGAGGAACAAAAACAGTCCAATTATCTGTTTTTTGTCCTTGTTTAATTTCTTATGTGCTTTTAAGTACTAAGTAAAAAACTCAACTCTGGAGATGTTTTAGTCGGGATAAATTCGGTTACAACAAACTCAGCTAATTTTTCCCGATGAAAAGGATCGTTAGCTAAAATACTTTCCAATTCTACTTTAGTCGCAACTGTTGCCAGAATGAAACCACCCGTTCTCGGCTCTTTCCTCCCAGATGCTATAAAATTACCAAGTGAGTATTGCTTATCAAGATGTATGAGATGCTCTGCTATATACTCATCTATCTCTTCAAGAGTAGACGTATAATTAAGTGAAACTATAAACATTTGACTTCCTTTTCATGATATGAGATTTGGCAGTGACTAAGCACATAACGCTGCTATTAAGCGGCAAATTGCAGTTGGCTAAAATAAGTGAGGCACGAACAAAAAGCCAACTGTAATTTGTCCGACTTGAAAACCCTTAGAGGTTTGAAAGCTCCTCTACTTATTAAATTGTCTTTCGCACGGAATGCCATCACCATCCCCGTCCATTTTTGTATTAGGGCAATAGCGGATAAAGTATTTCGCTTCTTCATATGATTTCATTTGAGAACAATGCTGTCTGCCATCGCATTTATAGGTGACTTTAGGTTTAGCTAACTCTTTAGCTAGAGCTAATGTTTTCATAGCATCACTATTTGAAAATTCAGATACAGCTTTTGTACGAGTTGATTCGACTAGAGTGCTGTCTTTAAAATAGAACTGCCAAGCTGCGGCACAAATAACTATGAGAATAAGTAAATTTTTCAAATGAACACCATCCTTGATAAAACCTCAACGCCCTAATAATGGGCAAAAAATTGTTGGCTAAAATGTTGAGGAAAGAAAATAGACAACTGTTTTTTGTCCTTATTAATTAGCTTATTACGTGCTTTTCTAACTTGAATAGTCTTCCGTAAACAAGTCCAATTGACTACAAACATATTCCATTATTTGATCATGTTTTAATTCATCAACTTTACCTGCGACTACAAAGCAATACAAATAAGCTGAAACGAAATAAAATTTGTATTGGTATTTAGATTTTTCATCACAAGACCAATCGTGTTGAACCTGTTCTTCTGTAACTTCATTCATTTCTTCAAGTAACTCTGAATTATTAGTGTTTTGCCACTTTGAATAAAAAACGGATGCTAACATATACATATGTTCAGGAGGAATAGAACCATCAGCAATTGCAATAAGTGCTTCTTCTAGAGATTCCTCAGCTTCTTTAAGCCAATTTTTCATGATTCCCCTATAGCCGAAACACTGGTACATAACAGCTTATTATGTTTTTGTAACACAGTAATTTATATAAATTGACATTTTTCTTTTGAAGCTGAAACTACTGATACTTTACTTGCTATCTTAACTTTTACGCACTCCGATAAAACACTAACTTTTTCTTTTTGAATAATAGTAATAAGGTCATTGTTTTCTGTACGTAGAGTGTACTCAAAAGCTTTGTTGCTTCCTTCAAAAATAGCCGTAAATAAACCTCCAACTATTGCTCCTGCCAATGCCCCTGCAATCATATCTTCATGATTGCCATCCAATTCATCAATAACGCCAATACTAGCACCACCAACAATGCCAGTATTAACTTCAGACGAAAGTTTAACTTCTTTCATAGATATAATGGATGCATAAAATTCTTTTTTGATCACGTTAAGTTCTGATCTATCCACACCTTGAGTTGCACAGCCATTTAGTAAGAGTAAAAATAGTAATAATTTTTTCATCAATGAGACCTTGTTAGAATGATAAGTGGTAATACAATGAAATATATAAAAAACATATACATAATGACTCCCACGAGGTGCTAGCCTCCAGATTCGTGGGTTAGTAAAACCAGAGCCATAATTAGTGTGTTAAACAACTAAAATTGGAGACTAGCATGTACAAACATAACATACTTTTCATTGGTCTAGATACCCATAAAGTATCAACAGAAGTGGCATACATAGAAGACCATTGTGGCGCAAAGCCCGTTCATTATGGCAAAATAAAAACCACCAAAGCAGCCATTACAAAATTGGCTCGGCAATATCAATCCAAATAGAGTTGGCTAGAATAAGCGACGAAGGAGTAAAAGCCAACTATATCATTGTCCTTGTTTAACAGCTTGTTATGCTTTTGGTGCTGATTTGACCAAATTTAATTTTTTAATTCCTTTCTGTAATATAAATGTAGAAATAGCAAAAAATACTAAAAATAGAAAGGCAGTTTTAAATGAAAATTGATCGGACGATATAGGGCTAATCTGGCTAGAATCAAAGCCTACTAATGCTATAACTTCAACTCCGATAATAATTGATAGAATGAAAATTAAAATTTTTATAAACACATCCATTGTAATGAACTCCATATTAAGATTTTTGACGTAAAGCATAACGAACTTGTAGAATAACTCGTTTATTATGAATTACCCCCTAAAATCGGGGTGGTAAATGCATTACCTATATCGAGTTTACCCTCTACAGTTCGATACAGGAGCACAAAATTTTAGTAGTTTTGGCGGAATTAGTTATTCTACAGCCTCAACGCCCAATTAACAGGCAAAAAATAGTTGGTTAAAATAGCGACGAAGGAGCAAAAACCAACTGTTTTTTGTCCTGATTAATTTTATTTTGCTTACACCGATAAAGTAAAAGCAAAAAAATTTACTAAAGCATGAATTGAAAAAACTATTATGTAAGCATCTTTTCTCGAAACTTTATCCCAAACTTGAAAAGCAATTGAAAACACTAAAAAAGTAAAAAATGTAACAAGTCCCCAAGCTGGTATTAATAATGAATGTAAGCTAGCCCAAAAGAAAGCGCTAACAAAACAAATGACACTAAATTTATTAGTAAATAATTTTATTACAAAAAAGCTTAATGTCATTAATAGTGTTTCTCCAAGCGGAGAGATAATAACAACACCAAGAAACCCTATCACGTTTATTTTTATATCAGGGCTTTCTGAAGGTGATACAAAATTAGAAACAATGTACGAAGCAGGTAATACCATACAAAGGGCAAGTATGAATGATTTAAGTACATACAAATATTTTGGTTGTTGTGTATTAAAAAGAAATTGCACTAATAGTCCTTTAAAAAGCTAACGCCGCATTAAGCGGATAAAAATAGTGGGTTAAAATGTGTAGCGAAGCGGAACCTAACCAACTGTTTTTGTTCCGTTTGAAGTGCTTGTTCAACAACAGGATCAAGTTGCGGCTGCGCGCAACCTATCCTTTATTTATTAGCTTTGCTTTATTCTTGGTAAGAATATACCTTTGATACAGTTAGGGTTAATTATTGCTAATTGAATGTGGTTTTCAGAATGAAATTTAGCACCTTCATATAAAGGAGCCCCCTCAATAAAAGCTGATCTTATTGAATCAAAGGGTTCACCGAGCTCCTCAGCCAGCGCACAGGCATACCTTATTACGGCACAGTCTAACTCTCTAGCTTTAAAGTCAAAGTCAGTAGAGCCAAAATGAGTGTTTTTAGGAAGTTCTTTTCCTTCAGCTTCCAAATCCTGTTTTAATTGACGATAAGCTTCCTTTAAGAAGTCATTATATTTTTGATCAAGGAGATCTAGACAATTACCAAGCTCAAGAACAGCACCTAAAACAAAAGGTTCACTTATTGAACTTGTACTACGGCTGCTGTCTTCGACAGCATACTGTTTTGCTCTTTCGAGATTATTTTCCCAAAAGTAAATGCCACTTCCAAGCCAGTCATATTTATTATTACTATGATGGAAGTTATCTTCATTATTGAGAATTTTTAGTCCGATTTTTTTATCTAGGCCGTGGAAGCCATAAACAATGGATGGTTTAGAAGAATACATTATTTAATTGTATTAGAATATTTTTTATCATGTTGAAAAAAGCGTTGATCAAAATCACCTTTTGAATCCAAAACATGAGCTTTCTTTAGTAATTGGACACGTTGAGCGTGATCTCTATTTTTTCCTGCGCTTTGAACGCGTGCTGTTAATTCTGTAATAGACATAAAATACCTCCAATATATATACTCATTATCCACGCGAGTTCTCTTCAATGCAACTTTTAAATTAAAATCACTAAAACTGATAGTGTGCACAGCAAAGCTAACGAGCTTGTAGAATAACTCGTTTATTATGAATTACCCCCTAAAATCGGGGTGGTAAATGTATTACCTATATCGAGTTAATCGTCTACAGTTCGATATAGGAGCACAAAGTTTTAGTGGTTTTTACTGAATTAGTTATTCTACAGCCTCAACGCCCACTTAAGCGGATAAAAATAGTGGGTTAAAATGTGTAGCGAAGCGGAACCTAACCAACTGTTTTTGTTCCGTTTGAATTGCTTGTTGAACGAAGCCGCTTTGCGGCAGAATACAATAAAATAATCTGTACTTACCTTAGCGGCCAATGTCGGCAGCTTTGAGGAGTATATGATGAATATTACTGAGCAAACACGTTTCAATTTATTGGCTCAATCTTACCTTAACGAACTGACCTTACAAGGAAAAAGTGATAAAACTATCGAGTGTTATAGTCGATGTCTTCGACAAACAGCGTCGTTCTTTGATCTCTGCCCGGACCAATTAACCATTGAGGATCTTAAAACTTACTTCCTGCACCTTGTTGAGCATAAGTCATGGAGTCACGTTAAGATCACCCGTTGTGCCATTCAATTTTTCTATACCCATGTGCTACAACGCCCTTGGCAGTGGGTGGATATCGTCAAACCACCCAAAGTACAAGCACTTCAAGACGTTTTATCTTTAGCTGAAGTAGCCGCCATTATTAATACCACACGCCAATTGCGCTACCAAGTGTATTACTTAGCCACCTACAGTTTAGGCTTAAGATTATCTGAAACCTTAAATTTACAGGTCGCTGATATTGACAGCCATTTGATGCAAGTTCATTTACGCTTCACTAAAAGTAAAAAAGACCGCTTTGTTCCTTTGCCACAAGCCACCTTACTGGCATTGCGGCATTACTGGAAAACACATCGCCATCCCAACTTATTATTCCCTGGTGGTAAACCGCCACATAGTCGCGAAGGTAAAACGCTGGTGATGGATAAAGGCGGCGTACAAAAAACCATTAAAATCGTGGCTAAAGCCTGTGGTATCACTAAAAATGTTCACGTTCATACCCTGCGACATTCGATTGCTACTCACATGCTTGAGCGTGGCGCGAGTTTGCGCTCAATTCAAGTATTCTTAGGTCATGCTTGTCCCAAAACAACCGCACTTTATACCCGTATGACTGAGGAGGTCGCTCACAATAGTCAATTGCTGCTGAATGATATTGTCGACTCGCTTGATATTCACTGGCAGGAGCACACTCATGATTGAACTTGCCACTATTGCCAAAGGCTATCAAGACCAATTGGTGTCTCAGTATGGTCACACAATGCAAGCAGTGCATCATCGTGCGCTCAGGCAAATAATTTCCTGCCATACACCACAAGCAGGAGCCATGTTATATCATTGTGACAATTGCGGGGCGAATAGCACATTATACCCCTCCTGTGGTCACCGACATTGCCCTGCTTGCCAGCACCAAGCCAACAGTAATTGGCTTGATTTACAACGACAAAAGTTATTGCCCGTTGATTATTATCTGGTGACCTTCACCTTACCTTATCAATTGCGCCACTTTGTTTGGACTCATCAAAAATGGGCTTATCAAGCAATGTTTGAAGCCGCGAAACACACCCTCGACGCCTTCTTTAAACGTGATAAACGTTTAGGTGACGTCAATGGCTTACTCGCGGTATTGCACACGCACTCACGACAACTGAAGTTTCATCCTCATCTCCACTTTGTTGTGCCTGCGGGAGGTGTAGATAAAAAACACAAGTGTTGGAAGAAAAAAACGGGAACGTACCTGTTTAACGCGAATAACTTAGCAAAAGTATTTCGAGGTAAATTTATCGAAAAGATGTGTAATACGCATTATTACTTACCCGCGAATACACCCACCTCTTGGGTGAGTGATTGTCAGTATGCTGGTAAAGGGGATAGTGCCTTAACCTATCTGGCCAGATACCTTTATCGTGGGGTGGTGAGCGAAAAAAATATCTTGTCACTGACAAATGGCCAAGTAACGTTTCAATACCAAGAAAGTAACACCAAGGAGTTTACAACCATAACGGAGCCAGCGACGGAATTTTTATGGCGAGTGCTGCAACATGTTTTGCCCAAAGGATTCAGGCGAGCGCGTAATTATGGTTTTTTACACGGCAATGCTAAACAAACATTACATTGGTTACAGTTAATGCTAAAAGTTGTACTGCCGCCCATCGTCATATCGGATAAAAAAGGCGTCTGCTGCCCTCACTGTAAGACGATAATGACCTTAGCTCTAATGCGAATAGGGCATCGAATTATTAGTGGCCAGTCGATTTAAAACAAGGAGGTGCTTAAGCAGAGGGAATTGTTGCGTGCTAAATATTAACTAACCGAGGGTTTTAACAACAAGAGAAAATATAGGGTGAGTGACGCTATTACCAAACTCAGTTTAGTGATAATGGCTAAGTTTGGCCTGAAGTTTACCCATAACAAAACCACCAAAACACCGCCAACCTCAATTTTATTTATTTACTTATAAAGAGTACTCATCAATATCGGGCTTGTTCAACAACAGGATCAAGTTGCGGCTGCGCGCAACCTATCCTTTATTTATTATATGGTTTTATTGAAGACTTATTAAAAAGCAAGATAACAGCTTTAAGCTTATAAAACTAAATACAATTGGAAATAGAACATCAGTAGTCAATTTAACTAAATTAGAAACTCGAACAAAGTTACTTTTGTATTTATACGTAATTTCTTGGTTCTTTCTCTTTATATCGTTCATTTCACCGCTCGTTGTACCGGCATCTTGATCATAGTATTCATGTTCGTGATCAGGAAAGCATTCATCTGCTGTTAAGCCGATTGTATCCCCTGTGGTTTTTGCAGTTTTTCGACCAATCAAAGCTGGAAGGTAATACTGAATTATTTCAATAATTGAAAAAACAATAAAACTTATTAAAAAATAGGCGGTAACAGCCAAAACAAACCAACCTGCCATAGTTTCATTATTAGATAAATCCAAACCAAGGATCGCCACTTTCTGAGGTAAGGCTTGGGTTAAGGCAATAAATAGCGAAATCCCAGACATAACTAAAACTTTAGTTTTTATTTTTTTCAAATCATCATTTAGATCGAACATTTATTTAATTAAACTCCAAAACTTGAGAACCATATAACGCCTAAATAACAGGCAAAAAATAGTTGGCTAAAATAAGCGACGAAGGAGCAAAAGCCAACTGTTTTTTGTCCTTGTTGATTTTCTTGTTAGCAGTTGTTTACACTAATGTTTCGTATTACTTACTGGAGCGTTACCAACATTTAAACGCGCCTCACAACCAAAAACAATTTCTCCGTTATTTTCTCTAACCCAAAAATCCCCAACAGCTCTTGGATCATTGGCAAATTTGGCTTTTTTACGCTTAATTAAGCGTTTGATTTCTAATTTTGCAATTTTTGGTGCTGTTTCCATAAGTGCCAGTAACTCTGATTCGAATTTTACACCATTTTCCCACGAATCCATTACAACAGCATTCCAAGCAGTTACAACTACTTTCATTGTTGCCTCAAACTCTTCTTTTTTATAACCAACAGGTAACCCTGCAATGATGCTTTTCCCAAACTCCAAGATAGTTTGAGATATTTTTTTACTCGGAATCATAATACCTACATTGATTAAACTGCTAACGCCCAATTAACGGGCTAAGTAATAGTTGGCCATAATTGTGAACGTAGTGAACGCGGCCAACTGTTGCGTGTCACGTTGAATTGCTTGTTAGTTGCAACACACTTTCAATAAGTACAACAATAACTTAAACGCACCGTAATGAAAATACCAAGCCGTGAATTTGAGCCATTACACTCACTATTTAGAGCGAATAGTTACGCTAATACACCTTTCAGAAACACACAAAAGATGGCTAACTTATTCGCAGTAAAGCACAAAACAGTGAATTGGTGAAACTGAATTATTTAGCACTTAGGAAATAGTTTTTGATAGCCAACTAACGCCCTAATAATGGGCGAAAAATTGTTGGCTAAAATGTTGAGGAACGAAAACAGCCAACTGTTTTTTGTCCTTATTAATTAGCTTGTTATAAGCTGTCAGCTAATGTTTTTATAGTTTCATTAATGTCATCACCTAACGTATTGACTAGCTCTAACAAATCCGAAACAGATTCAACTGAAATATCAATTTTATTACCATCTTTGTCATAGCCCGCTCGATGAACACAGTGATGACGTAATTCAACAGCTTTAAACAACCATGATAAATTTTTCAACTCATGTTCAAGAACCGACTTATACATTGGTATGATTTTTTTCAAATCATGAAATATTAAACCTTTTAAATAACTTGCTACCGTAACTTTTAAGGCATCCTGCTCTTGATATATTTCTCTTAATGTAAATTTTCGTTTAGAAAATTCAGGATCACTTTCAATTAACTTGCGAGTGAGTACTTCAGAATTACATACTTGATGAATAAAAACCCCTGCAAGATAACCCTCTATAGCAGAAACCACATGTGCATGAATCATTACAAGAAAACTAAACTCTGCATTGTCAGGGACTGCCAAATCCAAAATTTGATCAACGCTATTTAGTTGTTCTATTAATAAATCATGATGTTTCTTACTCTCATTTTCTTCATACCAGTCATAATCATCATCATCTAAATTAGATTCTCTCGACACCTCATCAATCAAATCATCTATAAAGTCAGGATCACTTGCATCTCTTCCGTACATTTCACATAAATCTTGATAATCACTCATCGTATGACTCTAAAGTTGGATAAAGCTTATAACGCCCCAATTAAGCGGCAAATTGCAGTTGGCTAAAATAGGTGAGGCACGAACAAAAAGCCAACTGTAATTTGTCCGTTTAAATTGCCTTGTTAGTTGTTGGTGTTTAAAAGTAACAAACTAACAACAAGTTACCATGTTTATTGGTTGTACGGAAGAGTCAAAAACCACCCAGCACCGTTACACTCAAAAGGTTGAACTTTGAGCCACTCAATTGAATGAATTGAAGCGAACTCGCTAAACCTGCAATTGACAAATGAGGCTGATTTTCGCTGGTTAACCTTTGAAAACTAATGGCGAAAACTCTCCGATACACATGCAAAGCCAATTTATAAAACACGGCTCTTACAATTAAACTTCACTTGAATTATCGGTGCCAACTAACGCCATTTTAAGCGGCAATTAACAGTGGGCTAAAATGTGTGAGGCACGAACAACAGCCCACTGTTAATTGTCCGTCTTGAAAATACTTGTTATGTGGTTGATCTAAATATCCAAGTTGATTTGCTCAGCGGTTAAAATACGACTTTTGAGGCGATCTAGAACTTGTTTATTAAAACGTCCTTTGACATGCTCAAGATGAGTGATTAATCCCGAAATCTCCTCATCTCGCTCAACAATTAAATACCTAATATCTTCAGGCTCAAAGTGAAGTCTAATATGATTAATTGAGGCATTTAATTCACTTTTCTGTTTTTCGGTCTTAATTGAACTAATAGGAACAAATGGAGTTATCGAACTATTGTTAAGAGAAAGAGATAACGAACTATTATCAAGTGGCGGTACGTAACGCCATTCTCGTTCATCAGCAAATCTATACTTCTCTATTTTTTTATGACCCTTTCTCTGAAGAGGAGCCTCATAATTTTTAATATAACGATAAGTATTAAAAATATTCATATAATCAGTAGTCAGCTCATTATAATCACCACTTTCTTCGAATTTTCTTCGGTGAGCGTGAATACCATCTAAACCTTTGATAAGCCCTTCTGTAAACGGAGAATGCTGGCTAATATAAAGAACAGGATTAAGTCCTTTTCGATTTGCCCACTCTTTAGTTAAACCAATACCATAATGGCCATATTTACTCATATGGCTACTAACTTCAGATAATTTAAGGTCGCAAAAAGAAACCATAGGGACTCCGATCTCTCTTAACCGACTTGTTCCGATGATTTTTTCTCTAGCATATGAAACCCTAAATGTATCCTTTAAGATATCAAACATTGCTTCTCTACCACAAAAGTGGAATAGAATTTCTGGATATAGACTTTTTTCTTTACTCATAATTATTTAACATCACTAAACTCGAGTACCACATAACGCTCAATTAAGCGGCAAATTGCAGTTGGCTAAAATAGGTGAGGCACGAACAAAAAGCCAACTGTAATTTGTCCGTTTGAATTGCCTTGTTAGTTGTTTGAGTTTAAAAGCGCTAAACTAACAATAAGTTACCATGTTTATTGGTTGAACGGAAGAGTCAAAAACCACCCAGTACCGTTACACTCAAAAGCTTGAACTTTGAGCCACTCAATTGAATGAATTGAAGCGAACACGACAAACCTATAATTGACAAATGAGGCTGATTTTCGCTGGTTAACATTTGAAAGCTAATGGCGAAAACTCACCGATACACATGCCAAGCCAGTTTATAAAACACCGCTTTTACAATAAAATATTACTTGGATTAGCGGTGCCAACTAACGCCCAAATAACGGGCTAAGTAATACTTGCTACAATGTGAAACGAAGTGGAACCGAGCAAGTGTTACGTGTCCCAGTTGATTTGCTTGTTAGTTGCAACATACTTTCACCAAGTACAACAATAACTTAAACGCACCGTAATGAAAATACCAAACCGTGAATTTGAGCCATTACACTCACTATTTAGAGCGAATAGTTACGCTAATACACCTTTCAGAAACGTGATAAAAGTGACTAACTTATTCGCGGTAAAGTACCAAACAGTGAATTGGTGAAACTGAATTATTTAGCACTTAGACGATCTTTTTTATTAGCCAACTAACGCCCAAATAACGGGCTAAGTAATACTTGCTAAAATGTGAAACGAAGTGGAACCGAGCAAGTGTTACGTGTCCCAGTTGCTTTGCTTGTTAGTTGCAACACACTTTAACCAAATACAACAATAACTTAAACGCACCGTAATGAAAATACCAAACCGTGAATTTGAGCCATTACACTCACTATTTAGAGTGAATAGTTACGCTAATACACCTTTCAGAAACGTGATAAAAGTGACTAACTTATTCGCGGTAAAGCACCAAACAGTGAATTGGTGAAACTGAATTATTTAGCACTTAGACGATCTTTTTTATTAGCCAACTAACGCCCACTTAAGCGGACAAAAATAGTTGGTTATAATGTGAAGCGAAGCGGAACCTAACCAACTGTTTTTGTTCCGTTTGAAGTGCTTGTTATGCAAAATTTTAAAATAGAAAACAGGCCAGTATCACTTAACCTCAGCCTTGCATTCCTTTAATAATTCTTCAGCTTTTTCTTTGCCAAATTCATTTACCATCTCATCCCACATTGGAGAGTTTCTAATTTGATTTTGGTATTCTTTCGTCATTTGATCAATTTCAGATGAAGTGGGTTTCACACCTTGAGAAATAATATGCATGCCTTCTTCATCGGACCATGTAACTGGTAATTCTGAAGCGTTTTTTAGCATGCAGCACTTCTTGTACTTATGACCGCTACCACATGGACATGGATCATTTCTTCCAATTTTATCATTCATAATAAACCTCCATTATAACAGCAGAGTATTTTTGCATAACAGCGTATTAGTAGGAATTTTTCCTGATTTAAACACGGAAAAGTTCCTACTTTCATGCTTTTTATTAAAAAACAACAGTACAATATATTTATCGGATAATCAATAACTTATACCGTCAACTACCAAACTGGTTGACGTGTGAAAGCAGGAATTATTCCCGCTTTCATACAAATGGTCTTTTTTGTCATGGTACTGTGCATAATTACAGCAACCAAAGAAAATAAAGTCGATATGAAATCTGTTTTTTTATCCTACATCAAAGAACAAATATGGACTAAACGGTATGCAAAAATAACGTTCTAACGCTATCTATACCCATGAGTAATGAGTGATTTATAAAACTTGTTAAGAACAGCTGAAAAAATAAAGTTAAAAAGGGTGAAGCAGAGTCTAGGCCTCCAAGCCAGGCAACCATTTTACTAACAAGGCATTTTCTATATCATCAATATACGGCCACAGATTGACCTGAAAACTTCAAAATAATGCGCGAATATTAGCCCTTCTATTCTATGGTAAATAAATCCCATAATTTATGACCATCCATATATAAAAAAACGCTAAGCAGGGTATCTGCTTAGCGTTTTTTATATCGATTACTTATCTACTAACTTATAATTAAGCTTATCAGCAGCAAAAACTAATTAACTAACGTTAACCTAGTGATCGTGACCACAGCTGCTATCAGCACTATGTACATGGCCGTGTTTCACTTCGTCTTCTGTCGCTTCACGCACGGCAACGATATTAAGGTCAAAAGTAAGTACTTTACCTGCTAGCGGTGGGTTAATATCAACCGTTACCATAAATTTACCTACTTTAATGACGGTAACTTGGCGTTGACCTTGTTCAGTTTGTATAACAGCAGTCATGCCCTTTTTCCATTTAGCACTTTTGCTCACTAAGCCTTGTAAGTGTTTAACTGGTACACGTTGCTCTAAACCTTCTTGATACTCACCGTAAGCTTCATCTGGTTGTAAGGTTACGGAAAACTTATCTCCGGTTGTTCTACCCGTTAAAGCTTTCTCTAAGCCAGCTAAGGTATTATTAGCGCCATGTAAATAGGTTAGAGGCTCATGACCGTTTGATGATTCTAATTCTTCACCCGCTTCATTTTTAAGGGTGTAATGAAAGTGAGCAACAGTTTTTTCAGCAATTATCATAGTGATCTCTTCGTTAATACCCGTATGAGTATAATTAATACTTAATGTTATATCGGGCAGTTTACCTTGCTTTACTCGGTAATAAAATATATTTAAAGGGCAATGCCACGGCTTTAGTCTCTAAGCAAGTCAATTTACGGCCATACTGTTATGCCCGTACTTTTATATCTAGCGAGCTACGCCCATACCAGTAAGATAACCACACTTAAGATTATTAAGAACATACCAAGGTACTCTTTTAAGCTTACCGTTTCTTTAAATACCCGATAGGTCAATGCCAAGGTAATAAAGAACTCAACCTGCCCTAATGCTTTTACATAGGCGGCATTTTGATAACTGGCGCCGGTAAACCAACCAATTGAGCCTAGTACACTGGTAATGCCAACAAATAAACATAAACGCCAATGTTTAAGCATTAAGGCTAATTGTGATTTGTCTTGCAGGTAAATATAAATAAATGACATAACTGATTGCACCGTGATCATAAACACCAAGGTGACGGCAGCACTGACCATTAAGTCAATATTAAGCGCCAAACTCGACTCACGAATTAACAAGGTGGTGATCGCTAAACCTAAGCCAGCTGCTAGGCCATACCCCATACCAATAAGACCTTGTGAATCGGCTAAGATATCTCTCAATCTCAACTTCACTTTCGATACAAAGAACACACCAACAACACCAACAACAACACTGAGCCAGCCTAAACCGGAAAGCGTCGCACCAAAAAATAAAGCGCCGACAATGGCTACTTGAATGGCCTCCGTTTTAGCCAAACTGGTAGCAACAGCAAAATTACGGTAGCGAAAAGCAGCCACTAAACAGGCGGTGCCCCATATTTGCATGACACAGGCCACTAAGGCATATTGTAAAAATGAGGTATTTAATGCGGGTACTGCTACGTCCCTAAAATCAAGCAGCCACCAAAGGTAGCACCAGGCAAACGGTAAAGCATAAAAGTAACGTACTCCTGTGGTCGCCATTGAGTTGAGTTTAGCGGATAACTTTTTTTGTCCTGCGGTTCTTACCGCCTGCATAGTCGCCGCTAAGAGGGTGAAATAAATCCAAATTTCCACAGATTAATCCTTTAATATCACTAAATAAGTTTTCAATATCGACCACTTAAACAAGCTATCTTATTGCTTCAATTCAGTAGCTGTCTCAGCATGAAATTCATATTGTTTATCTAAGCTGCTTATCCCCAAACCACTGAGTTTTCTTACTTTAATCTGCACACCAATGCGCTCTTTTAATGCCTCAACATGGCTAATAACACCAATCATTTTGCCACTGGCGTTTAAATTATCAAGAGCATCAAGCGCCACTTCTAAGGTATTGTTATCTAAGGTGCCAAAGCCTTCATCAAGAAATAAAGAGTCAATACTGGTTTTATTACTGACTAAATCTGATAGTGCCAAGGCCAGTGCCAAACTTATCAAAAAGCTTTCACCGCCAGATAAGGTTTTAATATCGCGAGCAGTATCTCCTTGCCAGGTATCAACCACTTCTAAAGCTAAAGTATCGCTTTGCTGACATTGCAGTTGATAGCGGCTAAATAGTCTATCGAGTTGTGTGTTGGCTAGATGTACTAAATTGGCTAACGTTAAGCCTTGGGCGAAGCGTCTAAATTTGGCGCCATCGGCTGAGCCAATAAGTGCATTAAGGTGACTAAGATCATCCAAGGAGAACTGCGCTTGTTTGATCTGCGTAAGTAGATTTTTTTGCTGAGTTTTATTGGCTTGATCTTGGCTGATTTGTTGACCGAGCTGACCTGTTTTTTGCTGGCACTCTTTCAACAGGTCCGACATTTTCATTAAGCTTTGTGACACTGATTTTTCATCAAAATCGACAGCACCATTCTCCTTTAACCTAGCCTTTTGCAGGTTCAATTCCAGGGTGACTTTTTCAGCTTGGTTTATCAATACTTGTGCTTGTTTTTTACTATCACCAATATCATCGGCAAGTTTGCTCAGTTGCTGCTTTTTATCGGGACTAAGCAAAGCTGATAAAACCTGTTGTTCATCGGTAAAATCACTGGCTGCTAGCAGTTTTGTCCAATCACTGGTTACGCTGTTACTTTGCTTACTCACCGTCTCTAATTGTGTTGTTGCCGTGCTTAGTTGGCCTTTATTTTCCTGTTGTGCTGATATTTCCGCCTGATGCAGACGTTTCGCCTGTTCAAGTTCTTTATCATCAGCCAGTCGCTCAACAGTTATTTTTTCTGTCAATATAACCGTATCTTGCATCTGTTTATCGGTGATACCAAGCTCAACAAACAAGGTGACACGTAAGGTGTTTTGAGCGGAAATTTCACTTTGCAGACCACTTAATTGTACTTTGGCTTGGCTATATAAGTGCTGCTGTTGTTCAACCTGCTGTTTTAGTAAACCTAGCGTGTGTTCAATGCTAGTTAAGTGCTCTTGTGCAGCTTGCTGGTTACTGGCAATTTGTTGGTATTCTTGTTGCTGTTTCTGCACAGAGCCTAGCCAAGTTTCATCAATACATATTGACTGAACTTGTCCGCTAGCCTCATCACTTACCGAAACATTAGGCAAGGCTATTTTACTAGCAATTCCACTCACAGTGATGTCGGCTAATAATTGTCCATTGAGGGTGACCATAGCTTGCTGTGCTAAGGCTAAATCCTTGGCTATCTTTATCTTAATGTCACGCTGAAAATTGCCTTGTTCGTGTAATAGTTGTAATTGATTTTTCTGACTAGATAATTGCTTATCACCAAGGGTTAACTGCTCAAGGTTTTGTTGCTGAGCTTGACTGTTTTGCTGCAGTACTTGTTGCAAAGACAATAACTCATCAAGCTGCTGACTCAAGGTATTTAATTGCTGAGTTAACGCTTGCGCAGTGCCTGCATCTATTAATGAAATCTGCTGTTCATTTTGCTTGCTAGTAATATCTTCCCTGATAAATTGCTTAACCGTTAACGACTGCCAATTTTGCTCAAGACTCTGTTGCTCGTTAGTGATGCCTTGTAGGCGAGAATGTTGCATGGCAAGTTGCGCCGTTAACTGCGCTTGCACACTATTAAGGGCTTTACCTTGTTGTTCTAATTGCGATAATTCATCATTGAGCCGTGATAAACGCTGTTGCTGCTCATCACTATCAAGTGCTTGATAATCATTTATCGCAGGGTGTTCACATGAGCCACATAAGGGGCAAGCGTCTTCGGCTTGTAGTTTTGCTCTGTGCTCACTGAGCGCCATAATAGTTTGCTGCTGAGCAAGTAAACGTTCAACGTCTTTTTTCTGTTGCTGATTAGCACCATAACTTATGCGTAACTGTATTAGCTCTTGCTCTGTTATGGTCAGTTGTTGCTTATCTTTTACTTGTTGTCGTGACAAACCTTGTTGCTCAGCGGCCAACACCTGAAACCGCTGTGCTAACTGCAGGGCTTGTTTTAAGCTTAGTTGTTGCTCTTGGCTATCAACAACCGCTTGATTAAGGGTCTCACTGGTTACCTCAGTTATCGCTGCTGCCTGATTTACGCCCTTATCCTCTGCGTTATCATCACTAAGGTGAGCAAAGATAGCCTGCGCCGCTTGGCTGTTTTGCACCCCTTGCTGTGCTTGGTCGACCAGGGCTTGCTGTTGTTCATTAAGCGCGAGTAACAGCCCTTCACTCTGCGTAATGTGCTGCTGTTGTGTTTGATGTTGAGTTTGTAAACCAAGCAGCGTTTGCTCAAGCTTACTTTGCTCGGTTAATAAGCCCTGCACACTCACTTGCTGTTGCGTTAATTGCTGATATTGATTTTGCCATAAGGGTAGTTTTTCCGGCAGTTGCTGCAAGGCATGGCCTTGAGCTAACGCTTCTTGTTGCTGCACCACTGTCTGTAATATTTGCTCTTGCTCTGTTTGAGCCGTGACTAAAGCCGCTTCGTTAACCGTTAATTCCTGGCTTTGTCCAGCGACCCTATTGTTAGTCTCTTGCCAAGCTGCTTGTTGGTGAGTAATGGCATGTTCAAGCGGTTGGATCTTTTCCTGCAATACTTGCTCAATAACGTTACGTTGTTTTTCTGCCGTAATTTGGCTGGTTTTTAGCTGGGTTAAGACACTATCACTGGCTAAAACCGCTTGCTCCAGTGTTGCTAATTGCTCGGTTTGACTAGTCACTTGCTGCAAACTTTGCTGGTATTGCTGACGATAATGCGCCATTTGCTCATAAGGCGCGCGCAGCGGCTCAGCCAAAGTCGACTGGGTGAGTAAATCAAGATCCGCTTTTGCTTGCTGCTCTTGCATCTCTATCGCTGTTAACTGCTGCTTCGCCTCTTGTTGTGCTTGTGCATTAGTCGATAAATTCGAGCACCAATTTTTTACTTGTTGCGCCTGCTGCACTTGTTCATTTAACTGTTTTTCTTCACTTGTGGTTTGCACAAGTTGTCGCTCAAGCTCACTGACCTGCTCTTCATCAAGTAAGGCGACACCTTGGCTCTGAGCTTGTAATAACTTCAATTCTTCACTGGCACTGCGGTGATTATCAAAAACTTGTTGGGAAATATCGCCGTAAATTTCGGTACCGGTGAGTTGTTCAAGTAATTGTGCGCGCTCATTGGCCGGAGCATTTAAAAAGGCGGCAAACTCCCCTTGGGAAAGCATCATTGATTTGGTAAAACGTGAAAAGTTAAGCCCAGTTAAATCGCTAATATCACTGCGCACTGTTTTAAGCTTATTTGACATTATGGTGCCATCGAGTTTAGCGAGTTCCGCCACAGGCTCTAATAAATTGCCATCAAGCTTATTGCGGGCTCTTTTTTGGCTCCAAAAGGCCCGATATCCTTGACCTTTTACTTCAAATTCAACCTCAGCCATACAGTGACTAGTATGGCGGGTCATTAACTGGTTTTGTTTTTTAGAAACAGTTAAACGCGGTGTTTGATGATAAAGCGCTAAACAAATAGCATCGAGTATGGTGGTTTTTCCGGCCCCAGTAGGACCGGTAATGGCGAATAAACCGCTGCTATCAAAAGGCGCGGCACTAAAATCTATTTTCCAACTGCCTTTGAGAGAATTAATGTTCTCAAAGCGTAAAGTTAAAATTCTCATAAATTGTCTTGCTCAACCTCTTCAACCTTGCCATTTTCCTTGCCCGCATCACTATCACAAGCCTCGCTTTGTCCTTGCTTTTCAGCCTCACCTTGCTTAACTTCAGCTGAGCGCTTAGCGGAAAGCTCCACCGATAGCTCAGTAAACAATAATTTTAAGCGCTCTTTACGGGCTAATTCCTCCTCCGTTTGCCAATCCAGTTGTGACAAACGCGAATCAAATACTTCTGCCAACGATAATTCGCTTAAAGTACTGTTATCTTGCTGTGATAGTTGTGCTTGCAGACGTTGCCGTGCTTTTTTACAACGACGCACCAATAACACTTCAAACGGCATATCAACAACAAGCTCACTGACTCTTTGTGATAAATCGCTCAAGTGATCGCCATTATCAATTTCAATATCCAGCCAAGCTTTACTCTCAAGCGCTAGCTCGGTTTGCGCACCCTGCTCTTTAAACAATTCAAACTCTACCAGGGTCTTTTTTAAGTTGCACTCAAGCTCATCCACAGAAGTTTTTACCATATATAACGCTTGAAAACACGGCACCATAATATCGTTAACCTGCGCAAGTTTGCCCGAGATAAACTCAACCATAAGTACCCGTTTTTCCTGTTTTGCTTCATCAAAACTAAGCGCGATTGGTGAGCCGCAATAACGAATGTGCTCTGATTTCGCTATTTTTTGCGCTCGATGAATATGGCCCAGAGCGATATAGTCTGCTGGCGGAAAAGCGCTGGCAGGAAAAGCTTCTAACGAGCCAATATAAATATCTCTGACCGAGTCACTTTTACTATCATTTAACGATACGCCAAGCGCAGTAAGGTGACCCGTAGCAATAATTGGCAGTTGCTCGCCCGGCTCCACTTCTTTCGATTGTGTTTTGGCTTGCTCTTTGAATAGCTTTTTAGCTAATACAACCGCGTGTTGATAAAGGTGCTGATAATGAGCACTGATCGCTTGTTGTAAATTTTGCTGTTTATCACTGGCCGACTGACCAGCACGGCTTTTAATAACATCACGTGGACGGACAAAAGGGATGGCACAAATAATGGCCGATGCTTGCCCTTTGGCATTCATTAACGGAAAAACTTGCTGTGCCAAGGCCTTAGCTGCCGCACTTTTTTCATTGCTTAAATCATCTTCAGCAAGTGACACAGGTATTACTTGGGTAATAACGCGGGTAGATAAACTGGCTAATACCGCTTGCGACTCAGACAACATCGCCACTGAGTCATGATTTCCAGCCAATATAACCAGTTGGCAAGCAGTAAGATGTAGCTTGGCAATAAAATCATAATACATTTCACGGGCATAACTTGGCGGGGTTGAGGTATCAAAAATATCACCGGCAACAATAATGGCATCAATATTATGCTTGCTAACTTGTGCTATCAACCAGCTAAGAAATTGTTGATGTTCATTGGCGCGGCTTTTGCCGTAAAAATATTGGCCAAGGTGCCAATCTGAGGTATGGATAATGCGCATAAAACGGGAAAAACTGTGCAATGAAGACGTGGCCGTAGTTTACCTGAACAAGTAAATTAAGTGTAGGCAGTTTCCCCATCCTTTAAGGCTAATTGATAGTGACGACCAAAAAACTCAAACTTATCACCCGCTATACCATTACAAATAGCGATTAATACAATTTAAATCACTAAAGCTGAATCGAATTTACTCAATTAATGAAGGTTGTTTTGTCTTATTTAGCCACTTATTAACCGTATCCGTTAATATTTCTAACTCAATTGGCTTAGTTAAATAGTCACTCATACCCGCAGCAAAACATTTCTCATCATCGCCAATCATAGCGTTAGCTGTCATGGCAATAATTGGAATATCTTTATAGTTATCCCCTGCTTCGCCTAAACGAATTTCTCTGGTAGCTTGATAGCCATCCATGGTTGGCATTTGGCAATCCATTAACACCAAAGTGAAGGGGTCGTCTGCATGGGCGTTAGCCAAAATATGTAAGGCTTCTTGGCCATTCTTTGCCGCGGTCACATCAAGGCCAATTTCATGCAGCATTTGCGTTGCTACCACAGTATTAATTCGGTTATCTTCGACCAATAAAATTCTAACCTTAGCTAACCTACTTATAGGCTCGACCTCGTTTTCACTGATAGCGCTGTAATTTTCAGCTAATTCATTATTTTCATGGGAAAATGAAGCTAAATATTGATGGGTAATAATAGGTTGCGAGCCGTCAGTATGACTGGCGGTGGATTTTATTATGGCTAACGCATCTAAAATATCGGCTCCGGTAACGGGTTTTGAGAAATAAGCACTAAAACCTAAATCGGTAAAATATTGCTTATCACCTTGTGTAGACATGGATGTCATCATGACCATGGGCAGTTGATTAAAACGCTTATCGTTTTTTATTTTCTTAGCAAAAGTGGCACCGTCCATTTCCGGCATCTGCATATCAACAAAAATCACATCAAACAAAGCCTGCT
Source organism: Colwellia sp. MT41 (assembly GCF_001444365.1). Classification (NCBI taxonomy): domain Bacteria; kingdom Pseudomonadati; phylum Pseudomonadota; class Gammaproteobacteria; order Alteromonadales; family Colwelliaceae; genus Colwellia; species Colwellia sp. MT41. The sequence continues at coordinate 1,864,018 of NZ_CP013145.1, read as the reverse complement.
CATTGTCATAATACTGAGCCAATTTTAATAACGCCGCTGCAGCACTGTCCACTTCTTCTACGTAGCAGCCCCAGAGTTCCAATTGTCCTCTTAATACTTCCCTATTGGTGGCGTTATCATCTATCACTAATAAGGATAACTTGCTGACATCAATATGGGGTATTACCTGTTTAGATTGATTGCTTTTTAACAAGGTAATATTAAATTTAAAACAACTGCCCTTAGCCAAGGTGCTAGTAACCGATATTGAACCTTGCATCAATTCACATAATTGTTTGGCAATGGATAAACCGAGCCCAGTGCCGCCATATTTGCGGGTAGTGGAAGAGTCAACTTGGGTAAATAGTTGAAAAAGCTTATTAATGGCTTTTTTCGGAATACCTATGCCGCTATCCTGCACGGTACAAGTAAAGATTAGTGCTGAATTTTCACCTTCAATCAGTTCCGCCCTCACGATAATCTCGCCCTTTTCGGTAAACTTTATTGCGTTTGAGACTAAATTTGCAATGATTTGTCTAATGCGGTCTGGATCACCTTTGACCATGGAATGTTCAATGCGAGTAATATCGAGAATAATTTCTAAGCCTTTACTTTCAACTTGTAAGGCCACAGATTGAGCAAGTTCAATTAATAAACTGCGCAGGTCAAAGTCCAGTATTTCTAAATCTAGTTTCCCCGCATCCACTTTTGAAAAATCTAAAATATCATTCAGTAAAACTAATAATGACTTAGCGCTAGAACGTGCTATTTCAGCCTTATACAGTTGACTTTCATCAAGTTTTGACCTCATTAATAAATCTAACATACCGATAACACCATTCATTGGTGTTCGAATTTCATGACTCATGCTAGCTAAAAATTCTGCCTTTGCCAGGGTTGAAGCTTCGGCATCAGCTTTGGCCAGTATGAGCTTGTTAAAAATTTTGTTAATGATGTTAGAGACTACCGCTAAGGTAGATAAAAAAAGTGTGGCAGCGGTCAATATAACCGTCATCATGGCATGTGAATTACTAGATTCTGCGTGGGTAAGCTGCCCTGTCGCCAAAAAGTTCGATGCTTGCATACCCATATAATGCATACCGGTAATAGCGGCACCAACTAACGCCGCAGAGCGTATCATTTGGTAATTCACCTCCCTGGCAGAATTAACAGTAAATTTCCCAACATACAGAGCAAAGATAGCTAAGACCACGGCAACCATGATAGAGAGCAGAAAAAACCAGGGGTGGTAAACTAAAATAAAATTGCCATACATTGCTTCCATGCCCATATAATGCATGGTGCCAATGCCAGCGCCTAAGATAATTCCGGCGCCGATAAGCTGCCAAATATCATATTTATCACGGTCAATAAAAAACAACGCGATGTAACTGGCCGCAATAGCAGGCAGAACAGATAATGCGGTGAGCACAAGATGATGGTGCACGGCTACGGGTAATGATAACGCCAGCATACCAACAAAGTGCATCGACCATATTGCGCACCCCATGGCGATAGAGCCGCCGATATGCCAGAAGCGCTTAGTGGCAACAGACTCAGCATGACGCATAGAGGGAATGGTAGATAACCCTGCGTACACACCAATCCAAGCAACGATATAAGAAGCAAAGACAACAAAGTAATTATAATCGGTAGTTAATGTTAGCAAGAGATCGGTATTATTATCTATAAATTCTAAGCCAAACATATTTTAGCGTCTCAAGATTGAAAAAAGTGGAGATGAAATTTACAATGCATTAGCATTTAGCATAGACCCATTTAGCCAATTAGCCATTAAGGCCTAAGCCCTAAGCCAACTTCACCTTAGCGTGATCATTATTTTCTCTGCTGTCAAAACAGTTGCATTCGCCAACATGTTGTCAATTATATTTCCCGCGGATAAAGCCATGATACTAGCCATAACAAAAAACATAATGGTGGCAGCTAAATAATAACCAGCAGCAGTTTTCTGTTTTTTAACACCGATAATAGCAGCAGACAAACAGGCAATAAAAATCACCAAGCACGTTAATAAGCCAAACCATGCCTATTGACATAATGGCCATCAGCAGCACAATAAAAACTAAGCGATTGGATTTATCATTAAATAGTGCTAACTGATGGACAATAAAACTATCAGTGATTGTCACCGGCCGTGTTAGACGAGAAAAATTCATAATAAGGTAGAATCCTGACTGCCGCATTGAATTAGCTAGGGTTATTATCACTGAACATATCTATTTGTTACACTTTTGTAAACTTGCTACATTTTATCACTTATTAAGCTGCACTATGGTGCATACCAACCTTCCTCACGCTTTAAATATAATAAATAACCATAAATATCAACACGTTAAATGATGGCTCGTTTTTTGCTGATAATTTACTATTGTTTGAAAATTCACCCTAACTAAATCAAGGTTTTGTATGAGTCAATCATCGTTAACACATAATTTTTTATCCTTTCAGGGCCGAGCCAGAATTCTCCATAGTACCTGGCTAGCTTTTTTTATCACTTTCCTTGTATGGTTTAGCCATGCACCACTCATGTCTACCATACAAACTAGTATGGGCTTAACAGATATTGAAGCTAAAATATTATTGATTTTAAATGTGGCATTAACGATACCGGCCCGAATTGTCACGGGTATGTTGGTTGATAAATATGGTCCGCGTAATTCTTATACCGCCATGTTGGTGGCTACGGCACTATTATGTTTTTTCTTTGCCTCTGCGCAAAGTTTTGAAACCTTAGCGTTAGCTAAGTTTTTAATGGGTTTTGTTGGTGCGGGTTTTGTCATTGGCATTCGCATGATCAGTGAATGGTATCCAGCAAAGCAATTAGGTTTAGCCGAAGGTATATATAAGGGCATGGGTAACGTAGGCTCTGCCGTTGGTGCTGGTACTTTAGTGTATATCGCCAGTTTATTTGGCGGCGAAGATGGCTGGCGTTATGCCATTGCCTCAACCGGCGTATTGGCACTGTTATATTCAGTTTTTTACTATTTTGCCGTAACAGATACACCGGTAGGCTCTACTTATTTCAAACCTAATAAGTCCGGTGGTCTTGAGCTAACTAGCAAGCGAGATTTTGTTTTCTGTCTATTGTTTAATATTCCTATGGTGGCGGCATTGGCCATCTTAACGTGGCGAGTAACCGATGCTGGCGTGGTTGCTGGTACAGGTGCCGAATTAATTATTGGTGCCGGTTTACTCAGTGATTTTGCTGCCTATGTTATTTATGGCTTATTACTGGCATTGACCCTTTATCAATCGTGGAAATTGTATCAGGTGAATAAAGACATGTTGCAATCACCGCCTATGGATGAAATCTTGCAGTATAAGTTCAAACAAGTAGCCATCTTAAGTATTGGTTATGCGGTAACCTTTGGTGCTGAATTATCGGTGATATCCATGTTAGCGCAATACTTTGAAAGTCAATTTTTAGTCGCTGCTGCTGCTGCCGGTATATTTGGTGCTTGTTTCGCCGCCGTTGATGTATTTTCTTGTCCCTCAGGTGGTATGTTCAGTGATAAGTTTGGTCGTAAACTTCCCTTGATCTTTTTATTAAGCGGCGCATCATTAGGCTTTTTTGTTATGTCATTGATCACCCCAGCATGGCCTCTTGCGGCAGTGGTTGCCACCATGATGATTTGCTCATTCTTTTTAGGCTCGGCAGCCGGATGTATTTTTGCGGTAGTGCCCCTAGTCAAACGCAAATTAACCGGACAAATTGCCGGTACGGTTGGTGCCTATGGTAACGTTGGTGCTGTAGTATTTTTACTGGTCTTTTCCTTTGTTTCACCCTCGGTGTTTTTTGCTACTATCGGTGCTGGGGTCGCCTTTGCCGTTTGTTGTTCGCTATTTTTAGATGAGCCAAAAAGTACCATGGCCGAAGTGATGCCTGATGGCACAGTGCAAATGATTGAAGTACATTAACACTGATTATTTGATAATATTTTATGGTCGCTTAACTCTTACCGGTATAATATTTAAGCGATTTTTAACCTAGATAAAAACAGGATGGGGCGATTTGGCCAGTGAATTAAGCTTTACTGTGGCACAACGTTCAGTAGCAGGTAAAAAAGCTCAGAACGAAGATGCCATTGGTATACGACTTCCTAAAGATTCGTTATTAACCAACAAAGGCGCTGTAGCGGTAATTGCTGACGGTGTCAGTGCCGCAGAAGCAGGTAAAGAAGCCAGTGAAACCTGTGTGCATAATTTTTTATATGACTATTATTCTACGCCCGATAGTTGGAGTGTTAAAAAATCAACGTCGCAGGTGTTAACCGCGCTTAATCGTTGGTTATATGGTCAAGGGCAACAATTCAATGACGTACAAAAAGGCTATATTAGTACCTTCAGCTGTATTATTTTCAAATCACAAACTGCCCATGTTTTTCATGTGGGTGATAGCCGTATCTATCGTTTTCGCCACGGTGAATTAGAACAAATAACCCGAGATCACAGCACTTATATCAATGCAAAACAAAGCTATTTATCTCGAGCCATGGGTTTAGATGTAAAGCTTGATGTCGACTGTCACAGCTTAGCGGTAGAAGTAGCAGACATTTACTTGTTAACTACCGATGGCATCCATGACTTTGTTAAACACAAAGAGTTAGCCGCTATTTTAGCTAAGCTAACACCAGAAAGTGATGAAGCCTGCTTTGAGCTGGCATGCGAAAATTTTATTGCTCTAGCGCTAACCAACAGCAGTGGTGATAACTTAAGTTGTCAAATCTTACGACTTGATAGCCTGCCGGCACAAACCATCAATGAAGTTGGCCGCAAGCTGTCAGAATTACCTTTTCCGCCTTATTTAGAGCCTGAGATGATATTGGACGGATACAAGGTGGAAAAGGTCTTACATGTCAATACCCGCAGTCAAGTGTATGTGGTGCGAGATGTTGACAGCGGCGCACGTTATTGCATGAAAACACCGTCGGTTAATTTTGACGATGATTTGCCTTATATCGAACGTTTTATTATGGAAAGTTGGATGGGTAGTCGCATCAATAGCCCTCATGTAGTTAAAGTAATTGAAGGTAATAGAGCAAAGAATTGGCTTTATTATTTAACTGAATATATTGAAGGCATAACCCTAGAGCAATGGATAAAAGAACACCCAATACCTGCGGTGCAAGATGTAGTCTATATTCTGGCTCAAATTGAAAAAGGTCTACGGGCAATGCACAAGCGCGAGATTTTGCATCAGGATATCAAACCAGGCAATATTATGATTGATCATAATGGCGAAGTTAAAATCATTGATTTTGGCTCATGTTATAGCAAAGGTATTGCTGAAATAGCCACGCCGCTGGACCAACCGGGTATTTTAGGCACTGCCGGCTACTCTGCGCCAGAAGTCGTCATCACAGGAAAGAGTACGGTGCAATCTGAAGTTTTTTCATTAGCTGTGCTCGCCTATGAAATGTTAACTGGCAAAGAGCCGTTTTCTGGCAAGCTCAATAAATGTCGAACCGTTAAAGCCTATATGAAAACCAAATACATTCCCTGTTTTGATATCAATCCCTTGGTGCCTATCTGGATCGACTGCGCGATAAAAAAGGGCCTACGCTTTAAAGCCGAACGTCGTCATGAAGATGTATTAGAGTTTTTACATGAATTACAAAAGCCCAATCCTAAATACAAAAGTAACCACAACGCGGTATTAATGGACAAAAATCCGCTGTTATTTTGGCAAGCTTGCTCCGCATTTTGGTTGATCGCTTTTTTTATCTCACTAGTATTTTAACTTAATACCAAATTGATTAAGTTCTTTCCCACTCAGCGAGAATTAAAAGGCTTAGAGACAAGGCATTGATTGAAGAGAATGGTTACTCCCTTCTCAAAATCAATAACGCTGTGTGTAATCCTTTTAAACTCGCCCTCGGGAGCTTACTCGATGACCACTAACTTCGTTAAATTCATTTGATTTAGAGTGACTAAACCGAAACGAATTTACCTTGTTATTGAACATCGAGCATAACTCTGAGTTGGGAAGAAATTTAATCAAATTGGTATAAGTCCATTGTTGCAAAAAAAAGGGTAACTTTCGTTACCCTTATATTTTTTTGCTTACTCGCTTATTTTATCAAGCTATTTTACTTAGCTAGCATACCAATTACTGTGGTGTAGCTTGTATGTTTAACGTTACCCCTGATGCGGCTGAATACCCGTAGATATCAACATACCAAGTACCCTGTGCTGGGTCAGTAAAGTTACAGCTTTCATTGTTGCCATTTTTATAAGGGCGACAATCATAAGTAGACGATGTTGATTGCTTACCTTGAGTAACATACAAGTCTGCATCACCACTACCGCCAGAAAGGCTAACCGTTAGGTCGGCGTAACCCGCTGCTAAATCAAGGGTATAACGAGTCCATTGTCTTCTTGCCACTGAGATGTTGTTCACTGTGCTATCAATGGGGTTAACAGCACCGCCACCACCCGTACTTGGCTCAATGTAACTAGCGGTTAAACTAACGCCAGTAAAATCACTATAAGCTTTGATTTTCACATAATAGCTTCCGCCAGCTTGTGTACTTGCACAAGATTCAACATTACCTGCTCTATATGGACGACAGTCATAAACACTGTCCGTTGGCTCAGCACCAAATTTCACATATAAATCCGCATCACCACTACCACCTGTGATGGCAAAGTTAATATCGGTTGCACCCACGGGTACTTCCATAGTGAAAACAAGTTCATTACCCGTAGTAGCGGCTAGCTCTGTTTTAACGACACCATTTTCAAGTACGGTATCGTCTGGGCTTGTACCACCGCCGCCACCTGTACCACTACCATCACAACCATTCGCGCTGATGTAATCAATGGCATCTTTAGTTTGTACTAATCCATAACCAAATTTAACATCCCGGCCAGTTGCACCAAGATCTTGTGCCGTGGCATTAAGTACATTACGAATTTCGACGTTAGTACAGCTAGGATGATGACTCCATACTAAGGCAGCGACACCAGCAACATGAGGTGATGCCATTGAGGTACCACTCATCTTGCCATAATTACCCGCGCCAATATTTACCGTTGCACTCGCGCCTAAGTTACTTAACATGGCTGCACCATCAGTATCTGAAATAGTAACACTCGGAATGCTAGTCGCGTTGGTGCTACCTAAGGTGCCACCAAAACTGCCCGCTACGTTATTATAAATAATAGCGCCAACACCGCCGCTGTCTTGACAAGCTTTGACTTTATCGTGAAATGAAATGCTACCACGAGCAATTAAACACACATTACCGTTAGCACCCGAATCAATCGACTCACCCGTGCCAAAGTTATATATAGCACCTGTGGCACTGCCCTGGTTTGCCATGGCATTAGCCGAATAGCCAATACCGGCAACCGACACTTCGACCACTGAACCCAAACCTTCCGGGTAAGTAGAGTAAACATCAACACCTGGGCCTGATATCTCAACCTGACTATTTTTCTGTGAAAAATCAGCTAAGACTTTATTGCTATCAATAGCGGCCACTGACATCACTGAGTCATACGAAGCAGGAAAACTTTCAGCGTCAGTTGTACTGGTAGCAACACCACTATTACCCGCCGCAGCGATAAGTAATACGCCAGCATCATAAGCGGCTTGCATGGCATTAGCTTCACTGGTACTTGAGCCCGCACCACCTAAGCTCATATTAATAACATCTGCGCCATTGCTGACACAGGTATTAATAGCGCTGACTAAACTGGAGGAATAGCCCCAACCTGATTCATTAAATACTTTAACAATATGCAAGTTAGGATCGGAACCAATAACACCACGAACACCAATACCATTATTAAGGGCAGCAATGGTACCAGCTACATGAGTACCGTGTGGGCCGCCATGATCAAACCAATTACCCGTACCACTATCATTAGTACCATTAACCGTACCGCCTTGCGCGCCCATATCTTCATGAGGCATATTTAGACCTGAGTCAATGATACAAATTTTCTTACCACCGGCGTTCGCTGAAGCAATACTGTCATCAACTTGGTCCGCTTGTACCATACCAATACCATAAGGTACGTTTTGCGCCATAAAACGACGTGGTAAATCTTCTTCTACGTATTCAACATTATCATCCATCGCTAAACTCATCACATCTGCTGGTGATAACTCAGCGGTGATGATATTCATATTAGGAAATTCAGCGCCAACTTTAACGCCTAGAATTTTAAATTTTTTCTTAAGCGCTGCCAAACGATTAAAAGCCATAGGGCTAGCCATATCGCTCACAGTGCTAAAATTACTTATCGTCGCTTGCATCGTTGATTGAGCGTTAGCGGATTGCTTATATTTGACAATAAAGCGTTTTGGCAAAGGTGAGCTGGCCACGGCTGATAATATATTATCTGTGGTCTGCACTCCAACGGGTTGCGCTGCATATAAAGCGGTTGATATTGATAGCGACAAGACACTTACCGTTGTTATTATTGCGGCCTTATGTAGCGATATTTTGTTGCGTTTTATATTGTTTGACATGACTTTTTCCTGTACGTTAAATGATATTTATTGATTTTTTTATACAAATTCAGTACACAATGATATAAATCAAAGCCAGACAAACATAACATTAATGCAACAAATATTACAAGTATGTTACAAAATATTTATGGTTAAGTTAAATTACCCCTAGTATGTCATATAAAAATGTCAGTTAAATTTACGCAAAATAGCTTTAAGGATTAATAATGAGCCAATTTATAGGTGTGTTTGACCACGCACTATCCGATGATCTGTGCGACAAACTAATCAAAGGTCATCAAAGCAGTGATAAAGTAGTAAAAGGTCGTGTAGGTCATGGGGTGATGACACATCTTAAAGATAGCATGGATGTCACTATGGTTGAAAAAGAATGGCAAGCACTACAGCTTGAGCTTATTAACGCCAGTTATCCCCATGTCAAAGCTTATTTGACTAAGCATTACATGGCGTTAATCTCAGCTTTAAACCCAACAGTCACAGATCCCGAAACAGGCTTACCTACCTCGGTAACGAAAGAGAATTTTGACCGTTTAGGCACAGCTTACTTAGACCAGTTGATCCAGTACGTTTTTTGTTACGACAATTTCACCGTGCAACGCTACGAGCAAGGGGTTGGTGGCTATCATTACTGGCATTCAGAAATTTTCCCGCAGTTACCACACAATAAGCCATTACACCGGGTATTAGCATTTTTGTATTACTTAAATGATGTTGATGAAGGTGGCGAAACAGAATTTCATTATCAAGGCATAAAGGTTAAACCTAAAAAAGGCTCATTAATTATTTTCCCTGCCGGTTTTACTCATACCCATAAAGGTCATATTCCTTTGTCGGATGAGAAATACGTGGTGACTTCATGGCTAATGTATAACAAAGCTGAACAGCTCTATGCTAAGAAGGGCTAGCTGTATTCATTTCAGCACACAAAAGCCCAATAACACTGAACGCAAGCCAGTTGAATGACTGGCGTCTAACCTCTGCCTCCGTATATAATACCAATGAATATCAGTTGATATTTTTCAATGGTCTGCGTCGTTATTTCAAGGTGTATTTTGTGTCTAAACATTTCAGTAAAAAGCCCAACAAAGCCGGTGGTTTTTCCTCATTAACCTCGACCTTAAAACACATCATGCAAAGCCAGCAACCACAGACTAATGTCAAAAATTTATTAAGAGCAAATAAGGATAAAGGCTTTGATTGTCCGGGCTGTGCTTGGGGCGATGAAAAAGAAGGTTTACTGCAGTTTTGTGAAAATGGCGCCAAAGCCATTGCGTGGGAATCTACCAGTAAAAAAGTTGATGCCAATTTTTTCGCCCAATATAGTGTCCGCCAGTTACAAAAACAAAGTGATTATTGGTTAGAGTATCAAGGTCGGTTAACTGAGCCGATGAAGTACAATAAAGACACTGATCATTATGAGCCTATTAGCTGGCAAGATGCCAATCAGCTGATAGCAAATAAACTCAACAGTTTATCTTCGCCCAATGAAGCAGAATTTTATACTTCTGGCCGCGCCAGCAATGAAGCCTCGTTCCTTTATCAATTATTTGGCCGACTCTACGGCACTAATAACTTTCCTGACTGCTCAAATATGTGTCACGAAGCCAGTGGTATCGCGTTAAATGAAGCGATAGGTATTGGTAAAGGTACGGTAATATTAGACGACTTTAACCACGCCGAGGCGATATTTGTTTTTGGACAAAACCCGGGCACCAATCACCCTAGGATGATGAATGCCTTGCGTAAGGCCGCACGAGGCGGTTGTAAGATAGTAAGCTTTAACAATTTAAAAGAAGTCGCACTGGAACGTTTTGCCAGCCCGCAAGATCCTATCGAGCTTTTTACCCCCAAGGCAACAACTATCAGCCACGCTTATTTCACCCCTAAATTAGGCGGTGATATGGCGGCTGTTCGTGGCATGGTCAAAATAATTCTCGCCCGTAACAGCAAGCAAATAGAAAACGGCAAGCCCGCACTAATCGATAATGACTTTATCAAACAACATTGCCAGCAATTTGACCAATATCAGCAAGTAGTTAACGACACCTCATGGCAACAAATTGAACAACAATCTGGACTATCGTTTAAAGAATTGTCGCAAGCGACGGATATATTTTTGCACGCAGACACGGTAATTTGTACTTGGGCCATGGGCATCACCCAACATAAACATTCTGTCGCGACCATTCAAGAAATTGTTAATTTACAATTGTTGTCTGGCAATATTGGTAAAAAAGGTGCCGGTTTGTGTCCGGTGCGTGGTCATTCCAATGTGCAAGGTAATCGCACCATGGGCATCAATGAAAAGCCTACGGCGGCGTTTATCGAGCAACTTTCACAAGCCGTTAATGCTCAACTACCCAAAGAAAAAGGTCATAATGTTTATTATGCCTTAAATGCTTTTTTACAGAAAACCAGTAAGGTATTGATTTGTTTAGGCGGTAATATCGCGCAAGCCGCGCCCGATACCAAACAAACCCATCAAGCATTAAAAAATACCGAGTTGAATGTGCAAATAAGTACAAAACTCAACCGTAGTCATTTATGCATCGGTGAAGACGCGCTCATTCTGCCCTGTTTAGGCCGCACTGAAATAGATAATCAAGCCACTGGTGAGCAGTTTATTACCGTGGAAGATACTTTTAGCATGGTGCATGCATCACAAGGTAGCGTAGTGCCCCTAGCAAAGACCATGCACTCTGAAACCGCCATTGTCGCGGATATTGCTGATGCTACCTTAACTAACTCCACGATAAACTGGCAACAGCTAAAAGGCAATTATGATCTTATTCGTGATTTAATCGAACAAGCCATCCCAGGATTTAGTAATTTTAATCAACAGCTTGAACAACCTGGTGGCTTTTATCTTGGTAACAGTGCCGCACAACTTCAATGGCACAATCCTCAAGAAAAAGCCTTGTTTACTGCTAATTGTCTGCCAACAAGTATTATCAACATATCTACAGAGCAAGTAAACGAACTGCAAAAAAAGAATCAGCCACTTTATACCTTACAATCTTTACGTTCACACGATCAATTCAATACCACCATCTATGGCATGGACGATAGATACCGTGGCGTTAGTAACGCCAGAAATGTATTATTTATCAACGAAAAAGATGCTTTAAAACAAGGGCTTAAAGATAACGACTATGTCGACATCACCTCTATTTGGTCGGATAACCAAGATCGTACGGTAACTAACTTCATCTTATGTTTTTATGACATTCCACGCAGTAATCTGGCCGCTTATTACCCAGAAACCAACCCGCTGGTGCCACTGGACAGTTATGGTGATCGCTCTTATACACCCACCTCAAAATCGGTGGCGGTGATCATCAACAAAGCGCTAAAACCACCGTTGATTTAACTGGAATACAGCAGGGCGCGTGCTGGCGCTGCTTGATTATTTTTACTCTAGCTTTACTCCATATTTATTCGATATAATTAGTTAAGCATCAGTTAAGCATTAGTTAAGCGCCAATCACCATGATAGACATTAAAGCCTTTATCACTAACAAAACCAATCAAGGTTAAATCAAATTGCTTAGCTGCTTGTATGGCAAGATCAGAAGGTGCTCCAACACCGACTAAAACATGAATACCGGCCATGATGGTCTTTTGTACTATTTCAAAGCTTATTCGTCCACTAACAAGCAGTAAACATAACCTTGCTTGTTGCGACGATTTTGCAGAGTTACCATGCACTGACTTATTTTGCACGTCGTTGGATGTTAATAAAGCGCCAATCACCTTATCTACCGCGTTATGACGACCGATATCTTCATAGATATGTTGTAAATTTAGCTTTTGATGCAATGAGCGAGCTAACGGTAGCTCAGCTGCTCCTCCCTGCTCTCTGTTACACTCTAGCCCAAATAAGGCTACGCCATGTACACCACCCGTTTTATCAAATAGACCTTGTTGACCACGCATTTTACTGGATAATAAAAGTAATGAATGTGCCACCAGAACATTTTTATGTTCAACAAAAGATAAATTTATTACCGTTTTAAGCTCTAGTGTTTTTAAGGAGGTAGTGCCACAAAGGCCACAACTAGAATAGCTCATCATATATCGTTCTAATGAGGATAAGTCGGGGATAACCCCGGCATTAAAGAGTACTAACCACTCATTTTGCCCGCCTTGCCCCGTTATATCGTCAGACTCTAGTTTTATTGACTCAATATCACTAAGTTGCTTTATCACCCCTTCACTATGCAATAAGCCGATTATCAATAAGTAATCGTGTCCCGGTGTGCGCATGGTAATAGTGAATACTCTGTTTTCCACCACGCCTTGTGCTAGCCAAGATAAAGTGATCTGCAAGGGTTGTTCAACAATAACCGTATCGGTACTGGTTTTCCTTATCAGTGTGCGCTGATTCTTTTCTGTAACAGCAGCTAAAACGGCACTTTTCCCCGTTCCTCCTGGGCTAAAGGAGTAGCTTACCTTGTTGATGGTTTTTGTTGAACGTAGAGCGCTTGCAGTATTTTCCATATGAAATTGTATTACTATTTTAAGGGTGCTTAATGAGTAAAGTTTACCGCCTAACCTTAAAACAGGAAAGCGCTAGTTACCTTGATTAACGAATAATAGTTAAAATATGGTCTAGCTTTTGTTGCATAACAATTTATTCAGGCTAAATTATCTTTTGTCTATCGAGCCTAGGTAAAATTTACTAAAAAATAGAGTAGATGTTTGTTTTATCGCTATAATTAGCACACTTAGGGTCACACTTACCACCAAGGTAAAGTGTGCTTGTTATTACGTAGGATAGTATGGATAAAGTAGATGTGCTTATTGTTGGCGCGGGTGTTATTGGTTTAGCCATCGCAGCAAAACTCAGTCAACAGTTAGATGATGTGTTAGTGATTGATAAAAATGCTAGTTTTGGTGAAGAAACCAGTAGTCGCAACAGTGAAGTAATTCATGCGGGTATTTACTATCCACAAAACAGCTTAAAAGCAACCTTCTGTGTGCAAGGCAAAACCTTGCTTTATCAATATTGCCAAGAGCGCCATATTCCCGTTAATAAAATCGGCAAGTTATTGGTTGCCCAAGGCCCAGTAGAAGAAGCTTACCTTAAAAAAACCATGCTCAGCGCTAGCAAAAATGGCGTTGATGATCTTATCTGGATTGCTCAAGCCCAATTAAAACAGCTTGAACCTGAACTAAGAGCAACGGCGGCTTTACATTCTCCGTCAACGGGCATCATTGACAGTCATGCTTATATGCAAAGTTTATTAGCACAAGCTGAACAAAATAACGCTATGTTTGTTGCCCAAACCAAAATGATTACTGCCCTAGCTACACCAGATGGTTTTGACGTTAGCTTAGATAGCCAAGGTGAGCGGCTATCCATTCACTGCAAATATTTAATTAATTGCGCGGGATTACACAGTGTATCGTTAGCACATGCCATCAAGGGCTTAGATAAAAAATTTATTCCCCAGCTACATTGGTGTCGTGGTCATTACTTCTCTTATCAAGGAAAAAGTCCTTTTAAACAGTTGATATATCCTATCCCGCGTGACAATGGCTTAGGTATTCATGCCTCACTAGATATGGGTGGACAGTTAAAGTTCGGCCCTGATACTCAATATATTGACCATTTGGATTATGACTTTCCAGAGAAACTCAAAGACAAGTTTATAACGCAGGTATCGCAATATTTTCCCACGTTAGCAATCGATAAGTTACAACCGGCTTACGCGGGTATTCGCCCTAAATTACAGGGGCCTAATGACGCTTTTAAGGATTTTGTTATTCAAACAAGTCAAGTACACCAACTTAAAGGCCTAATAAATTTATTTGGTATTGATTCACCAGGCTTAACCTCTAGCTTGGCCATCGCTGATTATGTTGCTGAGCGGCTAAAAGTTGTTTAATTGCTCATGCTGTATTACGTTTAAAGGAGTAATATTTTTACCTGCTAGTCTCTCAAGCGAATAAATTAACGTTAACACTCATTTATTTTGCTATAGATGTTTGCAACTACTTAGCTACTTTAAGGGATATTTTCTATGCAAAAAGTAAAGGAGACTCAGGGAAGTGGTGAACTTTATGGTGTTATGTCACTGCTATTGTTAACGTTAATCATCTCAGTCTTGTTATTTCTCAACATAGAAAAAGTTAAAAGCATTGATTTACACTCAGCTGACATTAAGGTTATTGATGATAGTAGCGTGCTAGGTGCCTCAATCGCCAAGGTAGTAAAGACCAATCAAGGACTTGAATTTTCATGTCAATTAAAAAAATCGCATCTAGATCAACCTTATTGTCAGTTAATTATTAATGTACAGGATTTAAGTAAACAAGCCCCCTTCACCGGCTTAGACTTATCTAGTTATGAGCAAATTGGTTTATGGATACAGCATAATCATCCAACACAACCCGGTACCCGTATAGAATTACGCAACTTTAATGCGGATTACTCGCTCAATGCTGAAGAAAAAAGCCTAAAATATAATAGTTTAGAGTATTTAGAAGCTTACGTTAGTAACCCCGTTTGGTTAACACTCAATGATTTTTATATCCCTCAATGGTGGCATAATAGCCATAATTTAGCGTTAACTCATGGCGGCACCGATTTTGCCAACATCTATAGTATAGTCATAGCACCCAGTACAACAGTAGCAGCAGGTAACTATAAAATAACCCTGGAACGTATTGAGTTTAAAGGTAAATATGTCAGTTCAACCACGCTGATTTCAATATTAATTGCCATATGGAGTTTAGCGCTAGGTTATTTAATCCATCGTGCTAGTCGCCCGAAAGAGCGTGCAGCGGAAGTTTCAGCTCAACCTGCACCAGCAATAGCCTTTGGTGCTCAGACTGATGCCTTAACGGGCGCACTTAATCGTATTGGTTTAAGAAAATGTTTTGATCAACTGGCGCCAACTGACTTACAAAATTTAAGTATTATCTTTTTCAATCTAGATGACTTTTCAGATTTATACCCGAAATACGGTCAGCAAATGGTAGATAAGCTTTTACAACAATTTGTCAAGCAAATTAATAGCTCCTGCCGCTCTAGCGACACGATAGCTCGCTGGAATAGCGAAGAATTTTTATTGGTCTGCCCCGATACCAGCCTGGCACAAGCCATGGCAGTAGCGGATAAAATTAGAGCCAGTATTTTAGCGACTGCTTGGCCAAACGACATTCAACTATCTTGCAGCTCAGGTGTTGCACAAATGCACGATGAAGATTTAAATGATCTTATTGCTCGAGCTAATAAAGCGCTTTATAAGGCAAAAAACACCGGCAGTAATCGCACGGCGGCCGCTTAATTTATACCTTAATCACTGCACTGATCTAATAAATACAGTATCGATTGATAAGATATGCCAGAATGCTCGGTTAGCCCTATTTCACACGTGCGAGAGTTACTCAAACCTCGTTGACAACCCGGTGGTATTTGAGCTTTTAAAGGCGCCAAGGCACTTTTATTGAGTTCCGGTAAATAAAAACCTTTATCTCCGGCAAAACCACAACAACTGATATTTTCTGGTTCAACAATATTGTCACTACATAGCTTAGCAAGTTGCTTTAAATAACGGCCCTGGTCCATTTTTTCACTGCTACAGCTATTGTGTAGCATAAAACATTCATCGCTTTTATTAATCTGTAATTTATCCACCACATACTTGGCGATAAACTCAGTCGCTTCAAATATTACCAACCTAGTGGCAGAATTATCACTGTCTGCCCCTTGATTCAAGGTCAGTGCACATGGACTAGCATCGGTGATGACCGGCCATTTACCTTGCTCTGAAGCCGTGACTACTTTTGCTAAAAATTGCTGCCTTTTATCTCGAGCAATCTGTGCTAAGCCTTTTGACTGCCATGGCATGCCACAACATAATTCACCACTGCCCTTTGGAATAATGACGGTAATATTGGCTTTTTTACATAGTGACAAGACGACTGCAACTAAACTGCGTTTATCTGGTGCTTGTTCATCACAACCAAATATACGATTGGCACATGAAGGGATATAGACAACTTTGTTTGCCGCCTTAGTTGTTGCTACCGGTGTTGCTACCGGTGTTGCTACCTGAGTTGCAATATTGCTGGCAACAGGTGCTGAGAGCAGATGGTTTTGACCATTAAACTCACCTTCAGCAATGACTTTAGCCCCTGCTGGCCAAGCTTGAAACCATAAAGGTATGGCATTATTACTCAAGGTACTAACAGCCTTAAAGGACTTTTTAGTGAACTTATTACCGGCGATATAATTTATCGTAGCCACTGTATTTAAACCCAACCTAGCAATACTCGACACCGCAGAAAAATTATCTGCGATCACTTTAGCCGAAAAGGTTTTTATCTTACTGCCAGTATTTTTCTTTTCTCTTAGCGACTTGATAAACATGCCGGTATCAATACCCACTGGGCATTGTTGACCACATAGCCCAGTGGCCGCACAACTATCGATTGCAAAAAACTGATAATCTTTTTCTAAAGCTCTTAACTGAGCGGTTAACGCTATTTTTTCCGAGTCATTAGCATGCGTAATTTGTTGGCTTAATAGGGCTTTTTGTCGCCATAACGCAATGCGTTGACGTGGGGTGAGGGTGAAATCTTTCGAAGGGCACACGGGTTCACAAAAGCCACATTCAATGCAGGTATCAATAATGTCATCTGTCGCTATCATGGTTTTTAAGTGGCGTAGATGGGCCTCGCTATCGTCATTGATGATAACGCCAGGGTTAAGTATGCCTTTAGGATCAAACAATATTTTTATTTGTTTCATCACTTGATATAAGTCCCCGCCCCACTCCATTTCCACAAATGGCGCCATATTTCGACCCGTACCATGCTCAGCTTTAAGCGAGCCTTGATAGTCAATGGCAACCATTTTAGTTACCTTGGCCATAAAGTCACGATAACGACTGATTTCCTTGTCACTGGCAAACGTTTGAGTAAAAACAAAATGTAAATTTCCGGCTAAAGCATGACCAAAAATAATCGCTTCATCATAACCAAATTGCTTAAATAATTGCTGTAAATCGTTAACACCTTCTGCCAGCCTTGCCAGTGGCAGAGCAATATCTTCAATGATTACTGTGGTTCCCTTTGGGCGGACTGAGCCAACGGCAGGAAACATGCCCTTGCGTATTTTCCATAACGCCTCGATTTCGTCTTTATCAATAGTAAAGGCTTTTTGTGCTTGAATAGACTTTTCCACAATTTTAATATGGACCAATAATTGCTGCTCATTGACTTGCAGTTGTTCGACGGTATCGGCACTTATTTCAATTAACAAGGCCACGCTTTCTGCGTTTAAAGGCTTATCAATATTTACAATCGAAGCAAGTTGACTGTGGACACTGTTTAACGCCCGAGCATCCATAATTTCTACTGCATCAACACGTTCTTGAGCTAAGGACAAAACAAGATTACAGGCAATATCCATATTATCAAAAATAAATAGCCCGGCAGATTTATGAGGCAAGACCTCGATCGTGTGGAAAGTAATGTTATTAATAAAAGCCAGTGTTCCTTCTGAGCCTATAATTAAGTGACTAATAATGTCGATAACATCGCTATAATCAACCAGCGCATTTAAGCCGTAGCCGGTAGTGTTTTTTAAGCGGTATTTATGCTTAATTTTAGTGACTAAAGCGTGATCCGCATTGACGTAGTCAACAATTTTCATCAAGCGAGTAGTAAAACTTTTGTTTTGCTGAAGAAATGTTTCCCTTGATTGACTATCAGCGGTATTTAACTGGCTGCCATCAGCAAATATCAAATCTATATCCGCCAGGGTATGATAACTATTGTCTTTTACCCCACAACACATGCCCGAAGAATTATTAGCGGCTATGCCACCTATTTTGCAACTATTGATCGAGGCGGGATCAGGACCTATTTTACGGGCATACACCTGTAGTGCTTTATTTGCGTGAGCGCCAATAACGCCTGGCTGTAGAGAAATTTTTTCTCCTTGGTCTAAAATTTTGATTCCCTGCCAAAGGCTTGATAAAATTATCAACACTGAATCACTAATGGCTTGACCGGACAAGCTAGTCCCAGCCGCACGAAAAGTGATGGCGACTTGATATTTATTAGCCAGTTTTATCACTTGGCGTACCTGAATATCGCTATCAAGTTGCAAGACAACTTTTGGTACTAAGCGGTAAAAACTCGCATCGGTGCCATAAGCAAAGCGTTGCAAATAGCGCTCAATTACATTGTCTTTTGGTAGGATTTTGGCAACAGCCTGACTAAATTCTATAAATGCGCTTGCCGCTACGGTTTGCTTCGCACTAGCCATCAAAATTTTCCTTATAAAGCGGTAGTTCCATAAAAAATTCTTCGCTAATTAATATCGGGATAGAGCAAATAAGGCCGACGCTTTACTCTAAAGCTATCGATATCAGCCTGCCAACTTTGTTTTATTTGTTGAGCACTTTGTCCCGAAATAATCGCTTTTCTTAATTTATCCGTGCCTGCTAATTTATCCATAAATTTTGGACTGTTAAAGAAAATGAGGCCTTTTTTTGCAAAGGCTTGATACCAAGCCAGTAAATAATGTAAATTTAAACCTTGGCTAGCAACATGGCGAAGATCTTCTCCCTGTAGCTTTACCTGCATTAATTTTGGCTTAGTTGCGGCCCCTAACGTTGACACTGGGGTAAAGGTGAAACTGCCTAGATTAACTTTATCATGACCGATCACCTGAAAGGGAAATGGCGTGCCCCGACCAATACTTACCGGTGTGGCTTCAAAGAAGGTTAATGAAGGATATAAAGCGATGGCCTGATCATTCGGTAAATTAGGGCTTGGTTTTACCGGTAAGCTATAGGCGAAATCTCTCTGATAATTTTTCACTTTAACTACCGTAAGCGCCAAGTGCTTTTTACTGGTTAACCAAGCTTCTCCTTTAATCATTTGTGCAAGCTCTGCTACCGTCAGCCCGTGTAGAATAGGTATCGGGTGCATGCCAACAAATGAGCGGAATTCTTTTTCAAGTACGGGACCATCAATAAAACTACCATTAGGATTAGGTCGGTCTAAGACGATAAATTCAATACCCGCATCCGCTGCCGCTTCCATCATGTAATGCATAGTACTGATATAAGTATAAAAACGCACACCAACATCTTGAATATCAAACACAATGACATCAAATTGTTTCATGATACTTAATGAGGGTTTACGGGTTTTACCATACAGAGAAACCAGAGGGATACCTGTTTGACTATCAAGGCTTGAAGCAAACTTTTCACCGGCATCTCGATTACCGCGGAAACCATGTTCGGGGGCAAAGATAAATTTAATATCTATATGCTTTTTTAACAAAAAGTCCACTAAATGCTCATCAAAAACCTTAGAGGTCTGATTGACCACTAAAGCAACTCTTTTGCCTTTTAGTTTTGGTAAGTACCGCGATACTTGCTCGGCGCCAACGATTATAGGTTTTTCTGTCATCGCACTCGCCGGTAAATTAACTAAGAATAGCGAGCAGTAAAACAATAACGTCAGCCTTTTTATAAACATCATAAACACAGCATTAACAGCCTTGTTGCTCAATAGCTTTACGCAAAAAGCCTTTATTTGCCAATAGTGCTGCTTTAGCTTGGCTAAGGTCTAAACCAGTTAAGACCATTAAACTGGCAAGTTTTGTCTGATTATTTGCTTGGCCAAGGGCGTGCTCTGCGGTAGAAAAATCACACTCAGTTGCCTGCATGACAATGCGGATGGCTCGAGCATATAACTTTTCGTTACTGGCATTGACATCTATCATTAGGTTTTTATAGCTTTTGCCACTACGGATCATACTGGCAGTACTGAGCATATTTAAAATGAGTTTTTGTGCAGTTCCTGACTTCATTCGAGTAGAGCCTGTTAGCACCTCGGCACCAACTACCGCACAAATATCAACATCACTATTTTGTCCATAACTACTGTTAACACTACAGCTAATACCGATAACTGCAGCGCCCTGCTCCTTAGCAAATGCCATTGCTGATAACACGTAAGGCGTTCGACCACTGGCAGCGATGCCCACTAAGACATCTTTGCTAGATAAATGCACCGCTTTCAAATCATCTATTGCCAGTTGTCTATTATCTTCAGCACCTTCAACAGCTTTATACATAGCGCCAGCACCACCAGCAAGAATGCCAATAACTTGCTCACTCGACACACTAAAAGTAGGTGGGCATTCAACCGAATCAAGTACTCCTAATCGACCGCTGGTACCGGCGCCAATATATATAAGTCGACCACCACAGGCAAAAGCCTCAACGATAAGATCAACCCCTTGCGCAATTTCGGGTAACAATTGACCGACAATAACCGCTACTTTTTGATCTTCTGTGTTTATTTTTTTGACAACACCAAGTGAATCAAGTAAATCAATATCTAAGGTATTGGGGTTTTGCCCTTCAGTGCTAATGTTTTTAAGCTCATCAACTAAATCTGCTTGCCTGTTCATGGAATCATCTCGTTGTGGTTATCTGGCCTAATGGTTACTTCATTTCATTGACTAAATTCAGCTGAAATTTGTCAACTAATGATAAAAACACGATTAAGATAAGGTGCACTATAGTTATCATGGTACACTGATAACTAATAATAAATAGAGAAATTAACGACCTTTTTCATAGTCGAATTGATTTTTTTCGCCACTTTTCATCCGTTAGTTATCACCCTATTATATGAGCTATATCTCCAGACTTACGCAAGCCGTTATCGACCTAGATGCCTTAGTTAAAAACTACCAATATATTGATAGCCTCGCCCCTAACAGCAATACCATTGCGGTGATTAAAGCCGATGCTTATGGTCATGACGCGAATAAAGTTGCCCATGCGCTAAGCGCAACCGTTAATACTTTTGCTGTCGGTTTTATTGATGAGGCAATGGCGCTGCGCAGTGCGGGTATTAATAATACTGTGCTTATTCTTGAAGGACCTTTTAAAGAAAATGACTTTCAGTTGGCACAACTGCATAATTTTTCATTAATGCTGCACAGTGATTATCAAATAGCGTGGCTGAGATCTCTTAACGTTGAATTTTCTGGTGATATTTGGTTAAAAGTAGAGACTGGCATGAACCGCTTAGGTTTTCATCTTGAGCAAGTCGACCACATCATGACACAGTTAAGCCAGCAACAAAGAAGTAAGCTGGTATTGTGCTCGCACTTTTCTTCGGCTGAACAGCTTGATAGTGTAAAACCGGTAGAGCAATTGGCTAAGTTAATGAGCTTAGTCGAAAAATATCATTGTCAATTTAGTATGGCGAATTCCGCGGGTATTTTAAATTGGCCCGCAAGTCATGGCGATCACACTCGATTAGGCTTAGCGCTTTATGGTATTTCTCCTATTGGCAAGAGTCCACTAAGCCAACCACTCATCCCAGTGATGACCTTACAAGCCAATATTATTGCAATACATACCTTAAAAATTGGCGAAACCGTTGGTTATGGCGACATTTGGCAAGCGAAAAGAAAATCTACCATAGCAACCGTTGCTATTGGCTATGCCGATGGTTATCCGCGCAATGCAAAACTTGGCACTCCGGTCTTCATTAAGGGTAAAGTTGCCCCACTTGTGGGTCGAGTTTCAATGGATATGATCACCGTAGATATCACCGATTTAACCAACATAAATATTGGCGATACTGTTGAGTTATGGGGTAAAAATATCAGTATTGATATCGTTGCTCAACACAGTGATAGCATTAATTATGAATTATTAACCCGAGTGTCAAAGCGTGTCCCCAAAGTGGTTACCGGTTAAGGTTAATCACCTTAACAGCAAAACGAGCCATAGCACTTATTCAATACCGATATATTTGTGTACTTGTATCGATAAACGCCAGTTATTAGCAATACATGTTGCTATCGCTAACTCTGTTGCTCGCTTCTTTTGGCTAATCGGCTGTAAGTAAATAGCGGTATTTTCTACCTTATGCAAGGCCAATAAAGCTTTCAAGTCATCGACATGTTGCTCTGTCGCAATAGGATGCTTTATTTCATTGGCACGTGACATAGCGCTTGCTAAAATTTTATAGCCACCGCGCATATTAATTTTAGGCGAAACGGTTACCCAACATTTTTCTGTGGTAATAATCTCAAACGTGCCAGAAGTTTCAATTTGTGTACTATAACCTTGTTGTTCAAACAACTGACATAATGGCGTTAAATCAACCATACAAGGTTCACCGCCAGTGATAACTATGTGTTTCGCTTGAAAGTTCTTATCTTGCACTAAGGCGAAAATTTCAGCAACAGTAAAACTAGACCATTGAGAGGTCTCCGCTTTTTTAGCTAACATAATGTCAGGACTAACTTGATCATCAAGCTCAATTTGCCAAGTATGTTTAGTATCACACCACGAACATCCTACAGGACAGCCTTGTAATCGAATGAAAATTGACGGTTGTCCGGTAAAAGAACCTTCACCTTGAATGGTTTCAAAAAGCTCATTAATTTTATAGTTCATGGGTATTATGGTTTTCTCTGCTACATGGTGGTGTGTTTTATTAGGCATAGTGCTCACTTTCTGCTTTAGCCCATTGTCTATTTCAAGTAAAATAACAGGCGTTTTATATTATACCTTAGATCAATTAAGAGAGCTTCAAATGACTGAAAAAGTTGTTGTTATTTATTCTGGTGGCATGGATTCCTTTACTGTATTAAACCGTGCTCGAAAAGACGGTAAACAAGTTTTTGCTTTGTCATTTAATTATGGACAACGTCATGTAAAAGAATTGCAGTGCGCTAGTACTGTCTGTAATGGGCTCGGTATCAACCATAAGGTAATTGATATTTCGGCAATAAATCAATTATTTGCTGGTTCTTCTCTCACCGATGATATCGATATTCCCGAAGGCCACTATGAGGCTGATAGTATGAAGTCAACCCTAGTACCCAACCGTAATATGATTTTACTTTCTTTAGCCGTAGCTTATGCGGTGTCGGTTGGTGCTGAGCAAGTTTATTATGGTGCCCATTCAGGTGATCATGCCATCTACCCAGATTGTCGCCCTGAGTTTGTCGAAAAGATGAATGATGTTTGTAAAATAGCGAATTATGAAAGTGTAGAAATTTTCAGCCCCTATTTAACCGTGAATAAAACCGCAATCCTCGCTGATGGTATTGCTATGGGTCTTGATTACAGTAATACTTGGACCTGTTATAACGGTCGAGATAAAGCCTGTGGCAAGTGTGGCGCATGCCAAGAGCGCTTAGAAGCTTTTTCTGAAAATAATATCACCGACCCAATTCCCTACGAATAAAACGCCTTAATAACATTATCCCGGCATTAATTTCATCAACAACATTGACGTAATTAATGCTCTGTTGGCTAAGGGTATTTTGCGGATAAAATTATAAACAATTCTTACTCACTATCTCGTGTCAGAGTTAAATTATGCTGGCGACTACAAAATGATCTTATTCTAGAACCTTACTTAGTATAAAATAATGACCATTAAATCAGTGATATGTATCGGATTAAATTTATATATATCAGGAATTTACCATTTTTACGGTGATTATTATGATCGACTATGTTTCAGTGTTTATCTTTTTCTTTGCGGTTATTGACCCTGTCGGCACTATTCCGGTATTCATTGCGGTTACCAGTCGCTTTGATGAAAAAGTTAAACGTAAAATAGCACTAAAGGCAGTGCTTGTCGCAACTGGAGTTTTATTGTTTTTTATTATTGCTGGTGAAGTAATTTTAACTGCGATTGAAATACCTTTGCCTGCCTTTGAAATAGCCGGAGGAATTATTTTATTCATGTTTGCCATAACCATGATATTTGGTGATAGTAAACCTGATGAGGAAATTGGCATGGTAAGAAATGATAGTGAGACCGCTATATTTCCTCTAGCGATACCTTCGCTTGCTAGCCCTGGAGCAATGCTTGCTGCTGTACTATTAACCAAAAATTCAACGTTTAGCATTCTTGAACAAGTCCAGACTGCTGGTGTAATGATTTCTGTTTTAGCGATTGCTTTTATATTTATGTTAGCAGCAAGTTGGATACACCGATTTATAGGCAATAGCGGCTCAAGTATTATTAGTCGGGTTATGGGAATGATTTTAGCTGCTGTGGCAACAAACAGCGTATTGTCTGGTGTAAAGATATACTTTGAGCTTTAGGCATCGATATACTTGTTGAAAGTAAAAGTAGCGCCTTAAAGTAACTCGACTCATATCGATTAAATCATCTGTTCAAGGTAGCTTATTTCCCCTAAGCAGCCTTAACTTTTTGCTCAGAATAATCCACGGTAAGGATAGCTTGGCGCGGGAATTCCCCACTAAAGTTACGCTAATAAACCGGAAAATCACCGAAGCACGTGCCCTCATGATAAAATTGTAAAGAAAACACTCAAAGCTAAATGAGTTTCAAATAATTAACATAATGCTTTTGAATAACTTAACTGAATATAGATTATTATCTTCCATTGATTTTTTTTTAAGATAAAAAACGTATAACCACTAGCACATTTTAGCCCTAGACTTATAAGGTGTTCAATGAAAAGTTGAGGTTGTCTTATGAGTGCTACGTGGAAGCATCAAGCACGACGTTTGAAGCAGATGATTGATGCAAATAATGAAACTCAAGCTCACCTTTATATGGAGCGGCTATTATTATTTCCCCTCGATATTCAAGATAAAATAATAGAAGATATTAGTCACCTCCCTCACTGCAATAGTGATGCGGTTGCTAATATTCTTGGCCAATATTCAATACAGGAGTTAAAGTAGCTGCAAAGCTACTTTAACTAGATTATGGCAGATATTTATGGTCATAAATTAGCTTGATAATTGCTGTATTCGCAGTTTGGCAATTTTGTCACGTACCGCGGCAGCTTGTTCAAACTCTAAATTTTGCGCGTGATTCAGCATTACTTTTTCAAGCCCGACTATTTTAGTATCTATTTGCGCAGTGGTTAACAGGGGCTCTTCTGCTTGCTGGCTAATATGATAATGTGCATTAGCTGCTGCTACCTTATCAAGTGCTTTGGCATCACTATAACTGCCAACATCCATTACATCGGTGATTTTACTAATAATACCTTTGGGAGTAATATTATTATCTAAATTATATTGGTGCTGTTTCTCTCTACGTCGATCGGTTTCATCTATAGCCCGTTGCATTGAACCCGTTACTCTTCCTGCATATAAAATTGCTCGGCCATTGATATTACGTGCAGCTCGGCCAATCGTTTGAATCAAAGAGCGTTCAGAGCGTAAGAAACCTTCTTTATCTGCATCTAGAATGGCAACTAAAGAGACTTCCGGCATATCTAAGCCTTCTCGAAGTAAATTGATACCAACTAAGACATCAAACTTACCCAACCTAAAGTCCCGTATAATCTCGACCCGTTCAACCGTATCAATATCTGAATGTAAGTAGCGGGCTTTGATACCGTGCTCATCCAGGTAATCGGTTAAATCTTCGGCCATGCGTTTTGTTAATGTGGTTGCCAATACCCTTTCATTAAGAGGTAAACGTTTGTGTATTTCTGATAACAAGTCATCTACTTGTGTTTCAACTGGTCTAACTTCAATTTGCGGATCAAGTAAACCGGTCGGCCTCACCACTTGCTCCGCAATATCACCGGCGCATTTGTCTAATTCATATTGACTTGGCGTAGCCGAGACGTAAATGGTTTGTGGCGAAAGCGCTTCAAATTCCTCAAACTTCATTGGCCTGTTATCTAGAGCCGATGGTAGGCGAAAACCATATTCCACTAAGTTTTCTTTACGCGACCTATCGCCTTTATACATGGCACCAATTTGAGGCACGGTAACATGAGATTCATCAATGATAAGTAAACCATCATCAGGTAAATAATCGAATAACGTTGGTGGCGCATCGCCTTGTTCTCTACCCGATAAATAGCGAGAATAATTCTCTATACCAGAGCAATAACCAAGCTCTGTCATCATCTCAATATCAAACAGGGTTCGTTGGGTAAGACGCTGCTCTTCAACTAACCTATTAGCATCTCTGAGTTGCTGTGTTCGGTGTTTAAGCTCAACTTTAATTTTCTCAACTGCCGCAACAACTTTTTCTCTTGGTGTCGCATAGTGTGTTTTAGGGTAGACAGTAACACGAGCCAGTATTTTTTCCACTTGTCCCGTTAGTGGATCGAATTGACTAATGCGCTCTACTTCTTCATCAAAGAGCTCAATACGTAAGGCTAGCCGGTCTGACTCGGCTGGAAATATATCAATGACATCTCCACGTACTCTGTAGGTTGCTCGCGCAAAAGCGATATCATTACGAGTATATTGCAACTCAGCAAGTCGGCGTAAAATGTCACGCTGATTAATAATGTCACCTTGGCTAATATGTAACATCATTTTTAAATAGGAGTCAGGATCACCCAAGCCATAAATAGCAGAGACTGACGCAATAATAATAACGTCTCGACGTTCTAACAACGCTTTAGTAGCCGATAAACGCATTTGCTCGATATGTTCATTTACCGAGGCATCTTTTTCGATAAAGGTATCAGTAGCTGGCACATAAGCTTCAGGCTGATAATAATCATAATAAGAAACAAAATACTCAACCGCATTGTTAGGAAAAAACTCTTTCATCTCACCATAAAGCTGAGCTGCCAAGGTTTTATTCGGCGCTAAGATCATGGTGGGTCGATTAAGTTTTTCAATCACGTTAGCAATGGTAAAGGTTTTCCCTGAGCCAGTTACGCCTAAAAGAGTTTGATAGGCTAGACCCGATTCAATACCGTCTAAAAGTTGTTTTATTGCCTTGGGTTGATCTCCGCTTGGGCTGTAATTCGAGCAAAGGGTTAGATTTTTCATAGCACTTGCTCCGTTGTCCCAGGCTCAAGAGGGATGAATTGCTTGGTAAACAGTCGATATGAAATCATAGCCATAAATACATTGCCGAGTAATGCTCCGGCGAAAAGGCCCGCTAAACCGTAAAATAAACTACCTAAATAGGCTAAGGGTAAATAACAAACAAAGAGTCTTACAAAACTTAAAGCTAAAGCTATCATGGGTTTATGCAAAGCATTAAAGGAAGAATTTGTTAAGATGATAATGCCTTGCAAGCCATAGCCCAAGGGTAGTATCCAAATATAGAGTTTAATTAAGTCTGCAACTTCTGCCTCTTTGGTAAACACACTCGCGATCCAATGTGCGCAAACAGCCAATAAAAAATAAATTAAAATTTGCCAAACTAGGATAAATTTTATCGCGACTTTATAAGCTTGTTCGACACGATGCAATTGACCAGCGCCGAAGTTTTGGCTAATAAAGGGCGGTAAAGTCATCGAAAGAGCCAGGACTATTAAACAAGCGATTGATTCAAGTCTTGAACCAACACCAAAAGCAGCGACAGCTGATTCACCATAGGTGGCTACTATGGTGGTCATTATAGCGGCAGCAAGGGGCGTTAACATATTTGCCCCTGCTGCAGGTAAACCAATTTTCAAGATATCTCGACAAGCACTGAGCAACTCTTTTAAAGGCAGCATACTAGTATGAATAAGATCATATTTTTTAGTTAAAATGTACAGTACAAAGCATAAACCAAAAAGCCAAGAGATCAGGGTCGCAATTGCCGCCCCTTGTATTCCCATCGCCGGTACTGGACCGAAACCAAAAATAAAAATGGGGTCAAGTACTGCGTTAATCAGGCCCGCACTGCCCATAATGATACTGGGTGTTTTAGTATCTCCTGAGGCACGTAAAACAGCATTACCTATCATAGGGCCAATTAAGCAAACACTACCTATATACCAAATATCCATATACTGATGGATTAAAGGTAATAAAGACGGCTGAGCACCCAGTAGAGTAAATAAAGGATCGGTAATGAAATAGCCGAGTAAAGATAAACATGCCACGATAATAGCGGTTAAATACATAGCTGCTGTGGCGACATTTTTTGCCGACTTGGTATCTTTTTTACCTATACATTTGGCGATAACGGCAGATGTCCCTATTCCCAAACCAATAGTAAAACTTAGTACGGTGAAAGTAACAGGAAAAGTAAAACTTATTGCTGCTAGGGATTGAGTGCCGAGAAGACTGACAAAAAACGTATCGACTAAGTTGAATGTCATCAACATCACCATGCCATAAATCATTGGAATGGTCATACGCTTTAGCGTGTTAGCAACGGGGTCTTCAAGTAGGTTAACTTGCTTGCTATTTCGTTGGGATAAATCTGTTTTGGTCATTTGGTTACTATCGTGATTCTAATGGTAAGACAAGGTAAATTATATGCAGTGATGTATTGTAAAAGATTAACTTACTTTTACCTAGTGTAGATTTATTCGTTTAACTTTGATTGATGAGCAAGTAGCCGCCAATAAGAATTATTTTTAATAACCCTACTGGGTCTTAAAGCTGAAATTCGATAACTTAAAAGACAATAAGCGTCTCGTTAAAGTAAATGAGTAAATAAAACCACAGCCAGTAAAAATCATTAGCGGACTAGTTGTTCAAAATTTACTCTAAATTAACAAAAAAACACCAATACCAGCTAAGTCATTGAAAATAAAAAGGTAATTATATAACGTCAAATACGTTGACATCGAGCCAAGTCAAACAAAACGTTATGGTTATGCTACTTTACACTTTAACTCACATAGTTATCCACAGGAATCGTGGATAACTAAATCCTATAAGTAATTGAAATTATTTAACCACTTTGGCTTATGGAAAGCATTTGAATAATCGACGTGTTTAAAAAACACCCTGAAACTGTTGTAAAAGCCACACTTCTGAGTACATTTTCAACA
Organism: Colwellia sp. MT41; assembly: GCF_001444365.1. NCBI lineage: Bacteria > Pseudomonadati > Pseudomonadota > Gammaproteobacteria > Alteromonadales > Colwelliaceae > Colwellia > Colwellia sp. MT41. Next base: position 1,834,775 of record NZ_CP013145.1, on the reverse strand, counting down.
AACAAATATATTTTTAGATTTTTATTGTTTTTGTGTTGACACTTAGGCCACAGGTCTTTAATATTCCGCCCCGTTAGCCACTGAGGTTAACGCGAGATTCCCCAATAGCTCAGTTGGTAGAGCGATGGACTGTTAATCCATGTGTCACTGGTTCGAGCCCAGTTTGGGGAGCCACATTTACCATTAGCGATAATAACCAAGTATCGTTAATTGGTTTTCTAAGTCTAACTTAGAAATAAGTTTCAACTTCATTGATAAACAGAAGTTAAAAAGTTTATTCCCCAATAGCTCAGTTGGTAGAGCGATGGACTGTTAATCCATGTGTCACTGGTTCGAGCCCAGTTTGGGGAGCCACATTTACCATTAGCGATAATAACCAAGTATCGTTAATTGGTTTTCTAAGTCTAACTTAGAAATAAGTTTCAACTTCATTGATAAACAGAAGTTAAAAAGTTTATTCCCCAATAGCTCAGTTGGTAGAGCGATGGACTGTTAATCCATGTGTCACTGGTTCGAGCCCAGTTTGGGGAGCCACATAAGAACAAAAGAAACCTACTTTACGTAGGTTTTTTTTCGCCTGTAGAAAGCCTATTGAACCGATGGTATAAACTGGTAAGAATATATTCCCCCTATCGCTTACTTGCTAGCACGATGGCATTCACTGCCTCTAGCCAAGGTCAGCCAAAAATATGGCTGCCACATTAGCACATGGAAAAACCTGTTTTTGCAGGTTTTTTTCATCTAGAGAAAACTATTGCACTGATATAACAGACGTATGAGCTAATAGCACCGATGGTAAAGTAATGGACTACTATCAACGACAATAAAGGGCATGTGTTACGGTCAAGCCACTTAAATCGGGCGTTGGCCGCTAGATTTAACTAACAAGCTACCGTTAGCGGTTTTTATTACCAGGTATATGTCTCAATCGACAAATACCTGGTATTTTGCCATTTTTCCTACGTATAAAATAGCTCACTTAATTAATGGCTCTGTGGTAGTTTGGTGTTGTTGAGTAAACGAGCGAGACGCATACACGCTCATTGACATCAGGACAATATGCTCAGGATAATTGCTCCTGCATTATCTTATAAGGTACGTCCTGTACCGTCTGCATTGTCTAATAAGTGACATCCATGTAACGTCTGCCACCGCGATATACCGTTCGTTAGCCTCCATGGGGCTCTACACAAGCATCAGGACAGTGTGCTCAGGATAATAGCTCCTGCATTATCTCATAAGTCACATCCATGTGACGTCTGCACTGTCTAGTAAGGGTATATCCATATACCGTCATGCTGGTGAAGCTCGCTCTTATCACATCAGCAACACCTTCCTTTAAATCAGTGTGTTACATTATAGACAACAGTGTTCTACAACAGAGCCTAATTAATGTACTTGGTATTAGCTACAGACGTACAAGAGACTCGCATAAAAAAGCCCTACTAAGTTTCCTTGTAGGGCTCTAGATTAATTACTGTGAATTATTCTTTTACGGTAATCAATTCCTTTTTACTTTCGTAGTTAAACACCAGCTTATCTTTCTTAACATCAACTTTAGCTACGCCACCCTGTGTTAACTCACCAAAGAGTAACTCATTAGCCAATGTCTTTTTCAAATGCTCTTGAATCAGGCGAGCCATAGGTCTAGCACCCATAGTCTTGTCGTAGCCATTATCAGCTAACCACTGCCTCGCTTCTTTACTCAATTCAAGTGAAACACCTTTGTCATCCAGTTGTACTTGTAATTCAACAATGAATTTATCAACCACTTGCTGAATTACAATGTGATCTAAATGATTAAACCAAACAATATTATCTAAGCGATTTCTAAACTCAGGTGAAAATATCTTATTAATTTCACTTAAGCCATCAAGACTGTGGTCTTGTTGTTTAAAGCCAATGGATTGACGCACTGTCTCTTGTACGCCGGCATTGGTTGTTAACACTAAAATAATATTTCTAAAATCAGCTTTTCGACCATTATTATCCGTTAAAGTACCATGGTCCATGACTTGTAGTAAAATGTTGTATACATCTTCATGTGCTTTTTCAATCTCATCTAACAAGACCACGGCATATGGATGTTTTAACACCGCATCGGTAAGTAGACCACCTTGTTCATAACCAACGTACCCAGGAGGTGCTCCAATAAGACGGCTAACGGCATGTTTCTCCATATATTCCGACATATCAAAACGCAGCAATTCAACGCCTAAAATTTTAGCTAATTGTTGAGTTACTTCCGTCTTCCCCACTCCAGTAGGACCGGCAAAGAGGAAAGAGCCAACGGGCTTTTCTTCACTGCCTAGGCCAGCTCGAGATAAACGAATAACGGATGAAAGCTCACTAATAGCTTGGTCTTGACCAAAAACAACCAGCTTTAAGTCACGATCAAGATTTTTAAGACTATCCTTTTCAGCGAGTGATACTGATTTTTCAGGAATTCTAGCCATTTTAGCGACAATGCTTTCAATATCAGTATTATCAATGACTTTTTTCCGCTTATTAGCCGGAACAAGTTGCTGCTTGGCTCCCGCTTCATCAATGACATCAATGGCCTTGTCTGGCAAAAATCTTTCGTTAATATATTTAGCAGATAGTTCCGCAGCAGCCTGTAGCGCTTTATTGGTATAACGAATACCATGATGGTTTTCATACTTCTCTTTTAGGCCGTGCAGTATTTTAGTGGTATCGGCAACGCTAGGCTCGCTAATATCAATTTTTTGGAAGCGACGAGCTAATGCGCGATCTTTTTCAAAAATACTTTGATATTCTTGATAAGTAGTAGAGCCTAAACAGCGAACCTTACCAGCAGAAAGTAGCGGTTTGAGCAGGTTAGAGGCATCCATCATGCCACCAGAGGCTGCTCCCGCACCTATAATAGTATGGATTTCATCAATAAACAGTACCGCATTTTTTTCTGCTTCAAGTTCTTTCAATAAAGATTTAAAGCGTTTCTCGAAGTCGCCACGGTATTTAGTACCCGCTAATAAAGCGCCCATATCAAGAGAGTAAATGGTCGCATCGGCTAAAAACTCAGGCACCTGTTTATTGACAATCATATTGGCTAAACCTTCAGCAATGGCGGTTTTACCAACACCTGCTTCACCAACTAAAAGAGGGTTGTTTTTTCGCCTTCGACTCAATACTTGTAAGGTACGTTCAAGCTCCTCATCACGACCGATTAAAGGGTCTATATTGCCTTTGCGAGCTTCTTCGTTAAGGTTAACTGAAAAGTTTTCAATAGTACGGGGTTCATCTTCACTTTGTGGTTCACCATCGAATGTTTGGGTGGAACTTTCATCAATTTTCGCGATGCCGTGAGAGATATAATTAACAATATCAAGGCGACTAATATCTGATTTTTTCAAAATATAAGCGGCTTGCGATTCTTGTTCGCTGAAAATAGCGACTAATACATTCGAGCCACTGACTTCATTTTTACCCGAGGATTGCACATGAAAAACAGCTCGTTGTAGCACACGTTGAAATCCTAACGTTGGCTGGGTTTCACGTTCTTCTTCCCCTACAGGGATCATTGGCGTTGTTTCACCAATAAAGTCTAATAAGCTTTTACGAAGTTTAGCCAAATCAGCACCGCAAGCTCCAAGTGCTTCAATCGCTGAGGGGTTATCTAATAAGGCCAGCAGTAAATGTTCTACTGTCATAAATTCGTGGCGAGATTCTTTAGCTTGGCGAAAAGCTAAATTAAGTGATATTTCTAAGTCTTTGTTTAGCATAACTACTCCAACTTTTACTTTAGGCTTTTTTCATCACGCACTTTAATGGGTGCTGATGTTCAAAAGCGTACTGGACAACATGTTCTACTTTTGTTTCTGCTATCTCTGCAGTATATATGCCGCAAAGACCCTTTCCTTGATTGTGAATGGTTAACATAATATCTGTTGCTTGTTCTGCTGTTTTGTTAAAAAAATTACACAATACATCTACAACAAAGTCCATCGGGGTATAGTCATCATTAAGTAAAAAAACATGGTATTTAGCCGGTTCTTCTATTTGCTCTTTAACTGCCTCTTCAACAATGGTTTGGGTGTCAAATAACTCTTTCCTAGTGCTCATATGTTTATCTTAGTCTCTACTTTTCACTTTTGCTGTAACTTTTTGTGGAATTAAGCCTAAAGAACGGTAATAAAACATCTTTTTAACTTGACTAATTCCATAACTTATCTACGATTCTATAGGCGACTAATATTTAGTCGCTTAGTTTGTGGTCTATGCACTAACTTATCATTTGCCTATCCCTTTGGGGATATACGCTGCAACGATAAGTTAAACATAATTAAATACTAAAGGATATAAGGAAGTTGAAGTATGGCACACGGTACAGTTAAATGGTTTAATAATGCAAAAGGTTTTGGCTTTATTCGTCCAGATAGTGGTGGAGAAGATATTTTCGCGCACTATTCAACAATCGAAATGGATGGGTATCGAACATTAAAAGCCGGACAAGATGTCAATTACGAACTAAATGAAGGCCCTAAAGGTCACCACGCAGCTAGTATTAAATTAGCTGAAGACGAACTAGAATAAAAAACCTTAGCGCTAAAGTAACACAAAAAAACACAGCTATTTAGCTGTGTTTTTTTATGCTCTTACCGCCTTCAGCTACATATGTTCAATAATACAATCACCAAATGCTGAACAAGAAACTAAAGTGGCATCATCCATCAATCGCTCAAAATCGTATGTTACTGTTTTCGCTTTAATGGCTCCCGACATCCCTTTAAGGAGTAGATCAGCCGCATCAAGCCAGCCCATATGTCTTAACATCATTTCAGCGGAAAGAATCACTGAGCCAGGGTTTACTTTGTTTTTACCGGCGTATTTTGGCGCTGTGCCATGAGTTGCTTCAAACACCGCAACTTCATCGCCCAAATTTGCCCCAGGAGCAATACCTATACCACCAACCTGAGCCGCAAGAGCATCTGATAAGTAATCACCATTCAAATTTAAAGTAGCAATGACGCTATACTCTGCTGGTCGTAATAATATTTGCTGTAACATAGAATCGGCTATAACATCTTTAATGATGATATCTCGACCTGTATTAGGGTTTTTAAGGGTGCACCAAGGACCACCATCGATTAAGCTTGCGCCGAATTCTTCTCGCGCCAGTTCATAACCCCATTCTTTAAACGCGCCCTCGGTAAACTTCATAATATTACCTTTATGAACCAGAGTTACCGAATCTTTATCATTATCAATTGCATATTGAATTGCTTGTCTGACCAGACGTTGTGTGCCTTCTTTAGATACTGGCTTTATACCAATACCACAATTTTCAGTAAAACGAATATTACTAGCGCCCATTTCATTAATCAGAAAATCAATCATGGCTTTAGCCTTATCACTCCCGGCTTTAAATTCAATACCGGCATAAATATCTTCAGTGTTTTCTCTAAAGATAACCATATCGACTTCAGCCGGTCTTTTTACCGGGCTTGGCACACCGGTAAACCATCGTACTGGACGTTGACAAACATAAAGGTCAAGCATTTGTCTTATGGCGACATTCAAAGAGCTCATGCCACCCCCTACAGGTGTTGTCAGCGGTCCTTTTATGGAAACCTTATATTCCTGTAGTATGGCAAGTGTCTCATCTGGCAGCCACGTTTCACTATCATACATTTTGGTCGCTTTCTCACCAGCATAGACTTCCAGCCATACTATCTTCCTATCGCCACTGTAAGCTTTAGCGACAGCAGCATTTACAACTTTTAACATAGGTGGTGTCACATCCACACCTATACCATCGCCTTCGATGAACGGGATTATCGGATTATTTGGCACTATTAACTTACCGTCAATAAAAGTTATTTTATCTCCAGTGGTTGGAATGGTGATTAGATTCGTCATAAAGTTAGCTCCACATTAAGCAAGAATAAAAATGTTGCACTACTAAACTAAATCAAAAAAGTTCAAGTCACTAATCACTTTTGGATTATATTCGTTATCACTAAAATGAATAAATATCCTTTAGACCAAAGTCTAATAAGGAATATCGGTAAAAAAAACAAAAAAAAGCTAAGTATTACTACTTAGCTTTTTATTTCGGTGCGCTTGGTAAACAACTTAACTCTTTGTTTACCCTGAATTTTGCTAACTATTTTATAACAGTGCCGATAAAATAGTATTAAAGGTCTCACTAGGACGCATTGCTTTTTCGACCAGCTGAGTATCCGCAAAATAATAACCATTGAGATCAACCGCTGGACCTTGAACGGCATTTAACTCAGCAATAATCTTTTCTTCCTGCTTGGTCAGCGCTTGCGCTATACCAGTAAAGTTGTCTTTAAGCTCAGTATCCGTTGTTTGCTCTGCTAGTGCTTGCGCCCAAAACATGGCAAGGTAAAAATGGCTACCGCGGTTATCTAATTCACCCACTTTACGTGATGGTGATTTGTTGGTAGCTAAAAACTTACCCGTGGCTGCATCTAAAGTATCCGCTAATATTTGAGCTTTAGTATTACCCGTCGTTACCGCAACATGCTCTAGTGAGGCAGCAAGTGCTAAAAATTCACCTAAAGAGTCCCAACGTAAATGGTTTTCTTTTACGAATTGTTGTACATGTTTAGGTGCAGAGCCACCAGCACCCGTTTCGAATAAACCACCACCATTCATTAATGGCACAATCGAAAGCATTTTGGCACTAGTACCAAGCTCAAGAATTGGAAATAAATCCGTTAAATAATCACGTAATACATTACCGGTAACAGATATTGCATCTTCACCTTTAGCAATACGGGCAAGGGTATATTGACAGGCTTTTACTGGCTCAAGAATTTGGATATCTAAACCGCTAGTATCATGGTCAGCTAAATAAGTATTAACTTTTTTGATCATTTGTGCATCATGACCGCGATCTTCATCTAACCAAAATACCGTCGGAATTCCCGTTGCTCTAGCACGAGTTACCGCTAATTTAACCCAGTCTTGAATAGGGGCATCTTTAACCTGACACATTCTGAAAATATCACCTTGAGCAACATTTTGTTCAATCAGTGTTTCACCCTTATCATTTACAACACGAACAACACCGGTACCTGACATGGTGAACGTTTTATCGTGTGAACCATATTCTTCCGCTTTTTGCGCCATTAAGCCAACATTAGGTACTGTACCCATTGTTGTTGGATCGAAAGCACCATTTTCACGACAAAAATCAACTACAGCCGAGAAAACACCCGCATAGTTACGGTCGGGGATCATAAATTTAGTGTCTTTTTGCTTTCCATCAGGTCCCCACATCATACCTGAGGCACGGATCGCTGCCGGCATTGACGCATCAATAATGACATCACTTGGCACATGTAAGTTGGTAATGCCTTTATCTGAGTCAACCATGGCTATTTCTGGGCGAGTAGCATAAACAGCTTGTATGTCTGCTTCAATTTCTGCTTTTTGCTCAGCCGGTAAACGGGCGATTTTAGCGTAAACATCACCAATACCGTTATCAGCGTCAACACCTAACTGTTCAAAAGTAGCCGCATGTTTAGCAAAGACATCTTTATAGAATACTTTTACTGCGTGGCCAAACATGATTGGGTCTGAAACTTTCATCATGGTTGCTTTTAAATGTAATGAAAGTAAAACATCTTCTTCTTTGGCTTTATTTATTTCCGTTTCAAAGAATTCGACCAATGCTGATTTACTCATCACTGAAGTATCAATAATTTCTTTATCCAGTAATGGCAACTTTGATTTTAATAAAGTCACCTCACCGTTTTGAGCAACAAATTCAATATTTACCTCGGTTGCACCAGTAAGTGTTACTGACTTTTCACTGCCATAAAAATCACCTGAGCTCATATGAGCCACATGAGATTTTGACTCGCTAGACCAAACGCCCATTGAGTGAGGGTTATTACGCACGTATTGCTTAACAGAAGCCGGAGCACGACGATCAGAGTTACCTTCACGTAATACCGGATTAACCGCTGAACCTAATACTTTAGCGTAAGTTAACTTAATAGACTCTTCCGCTTCATTTTGTGGCTCAGCCGGGTAATTAGGTAAGTCGAAACCTTTTGTTTGTAATTCTTTAATAGCCAATTCTAACTGTGGAATAGATGCTGAAACATTTGGCAATTTGATAATATTTGCTTCTGGTTTTTTCGCTAATTCACCTAACTCAGCCAATGCATCATCAACACGTTGCTCTTCAGTTAAGTATTTTGGAAAGTTAGCTAAGATACGAGCCGCTAATGAGATATCACGTGTTTCAACATTAATGCCTGAAGAAGCGGTATAAGCTTGAATGATTGGCAATAAAGAATACGTTGCTAAGGCAGGCGCTTCGTCGGTAATAGTATAAATGATTTTTGAGTTATCAGTGCTCATTGAGATTCCTACGTTAATTAGCTAAACGCTCGAGTGTTCGTATAAAGATTCACTAAAAATTAATTAAAATTCACTCAAGCTAAAATTTATTTTTCGCGCGCATAGTATAGTAATTCAAAGCGTATTAATATAGCCAAGCGGCGAGCCATCACATATTTTTAAGGATATTTAGTCTAAAAATGAAGCAGAGTAAAGGCTATACAAGACATAGCGCTAAAAACCAACAGCAGGTACGACCACTTAGCGAAAAGCGAATAATTGTACTTTTCAATAAACCCTTTGATGTTTTATGCCAATTTACCGATGAGAATAATCGCCAAACCTTAAAAGATTTTATCACTATACCTAATGTATATGCAGCAGGACGACTTGATAGGGACAGTGAGGGTTTATTGTTATTAACCAATGATGGTAAGTTACAGCATCAAATAGCCAATCCGGTTAAAAAAACCGAGAAAACCTATTGGGTGCAAGTTGAAGGTGCGCCAACAGAGCATGATTTAGCTAAGTTACGACAAGGTGTTGAATTAAAAGATGGTATGACTAAACCAGCTAAAGTAGCCATTATGCTGGCACCTAAAATTTGGCCACGTATTCCCCCGATAAGGGAACGCGCCAATATTGCCACCACCTGGCTGGAAATCACCATAACTGAAGGTCGTAATAGGCAAGTTAGACGCATGACGGCAAACATTGGTTTTCCTACCTTGCGACTCATTAGATACCGCATCGGCAATTGGACTTTAGATAATATAGCCAATGGGGATTTTAAAGTTGAAGAGTAACGCCGATATATCAACGAGCAATGAGCACGGCTCAAGCCAATTTAAGCCCAATACCACGGTTGCGGCGATTATCCACCATAAAGGTAAATTCTTATTTGTTGAAGAATTAGATAATAACCAAGTAGTATTCAATCAGCCTGCTGGGCACTTAGAGGAAAATGAAAGCCTTACGTCGGCCATTAAACGTGAAGTACTCGAAGAAACGGGCTTAAGCGTAGAGCCCGAATACCTGTGTGGTATTTACTACTTTCATCGACCAGATCTGCAACTGTATTTTTTACGTTTTTGTTTTGTCATCGAATTGGATCAATATTTAACCGGCCAGCCACAAGATAGCGAAATAATAGCCACTCATTGGCTTAGCCTTGAGCAAATAAAAGCAAAAGGTCTGCAATTACGTAGTTCCATGGTATTAGAGTGCATTGAAGATTACTTAGCGGGTAATAAAATCCCCTTATCACAACTAAAATCTAATCTTTAATCTATATCCTGTTAGTTGTGCGTGTTATAATTTTGCGCCTCTTATTTTAGTACACTTATTTTTAGTTATAGATAGTTAGTACGCTTAATTTTTAAAGTCTATTGGTCAAACAAATATGTTAACAGCCACAAATAATACCCCCCCAGAGCAAACCAAAGTTATTGTTGGTATGTCTGGTGGTGTCGACTCATCGGTCTCTGCTTACTTGCTTAAAGAGCAAGGTTATCAAGTAGAAGGTTTGTTTATGAAAAACTGGGAAGAAGATGATACTGATGAGTATTGTGCTGCTGCTCAAGACTTAGAAGATGCCCAAGCTATTTGTGACAAACTAGATATTAAATTACACACCATCAATTTTGCTACCGAATATTGGGATAATGTATTTGAGTATTTTCTTGCTGAATATAAAGCCGGACGTACCCCTAATCCCGATATCATGTGTAATAAAGAAATAAAATTTAAAGCTTTTTTAGAGTTTGCTTGTGAAGATTTAGGCGCCGACTATATTGCCACTGGCCATTACGTGCAACGTGAGTTTCGTGATAATGGCTGGAAGATGATACGAGGCCTCGATAGTAATAAAGATCAAAGTTACTTTCTTTACACTTTAGACGAAAAGCAATTATCTAAAACCTTGTTTCCGGTCGGCCATATTGAAAAACCGAAAGTACGCGCTATCGCCGAAAAGGCTGGCTTAGTTACCCATAATAAAAAAGATAGCACGGGTATTTGTTTTATCGGTGAGCGTAAATTCAAAGATTTTCTTGGTCAATATTTACCGGCAAAACCAGGCATTATTGAATCAGCCGAAGGCGTGGCTATCGGCCATCACGACGGCCTTATGTATCATACCCTGGGGCAACGAAAAGGCTTACGTATCGGCGGTCTAGCTGATGCAGGTGAAGCACCTTGGTACGTGGTCGAAAAAGATTTATTACGTAATGTTTTAATTGTTGGTCAAGGTCACAACCACCCTCGCCTATTTTCTAAAGGTGTCATAGCAAATCAATTACACTGGGTTGATAGAAAAGCACTCAGTAACAGTATCCAATGTACCGTTAAAACGCGTTATCGCCAAGAAGATGTCTCTTGTACGGTAACCCCTTTAACGAGTGACGTAAATGTTAGTGTAGAAAAGCAAGAATACCAAATTGATTTTAATGAAAAACAAAGCTCAGTTACCCCTGGGCAATCGGTGGTATTTTATCAAGGTGATGTCTGTTTAGGTGGTGGTATTATTGATACCCTCATTCGTTAAAATTAACATCGTTTAAGCCAATACAAGCCAAAAACAAGAGATAAAATGAAAGATCAAACCATTACTTTTGCCGCTATTTGCCAAGTTGCTTATCAAGTACAACAAGTCTCACGATCAGGTCATATCACGGATGAAGAATTCCGTGTGTTACTGCAAAGTATTATAGAAACCTCCCCCGATAATACCTTAGCGGTTTACGGTGGCAAACTCAGTAATATCAAAAAGGGTCTGGAGTTGTTAATTCAGCATTTAGGCAGTGATAAAGAGACAAGCAGTGCTAGCAAACAAAAAGACCCTGAGTTTACTCGCTATATCATTAGCTTAATAAACTTAGAAAGACGCCTTGCTAAACAACCTAAACAGCTCAACGCCTTGGGTGAACGTATCAATGCAACTGAGCGACAGCTTGCCCATTATCCAATAACAAGCGAGACCTTAATTGCCAGTTTTGCCAGTATTTATAGTGATATTATTAGTCCCTTAGGTAATAAAATTCAGGTCACTGGCGAGCCCAGTATTTTAAAGCAAAACGTAAATCAATATAAAATTCGAGCGTTATTGTTAGCCGGCATACGTGCGGCAGTCTTATGGCGACAAACGGGCGGTAAAAGACGTCATATATTATTTAGTCGTAAAAAAATAGTTGATACCGCTAAAGCCTTACTCAACAGAATTTGATAAAAATTTACCCTCTATTTAGCTCTGTAACTTAACAGCTTAGTTACAGAGCATATTAATATAACCTACATATAACCTAGGAAAAGATTATGGAACTTTCAGCATTAAGTGCAATATCACCAGTAGATGGTCGTTATGGCAGCAAAGTAAAATCATTACGCCCTATTTTTAGTGAATTTGGTCTAATTAAATACCGCGTAACCGTAGAAGTACGTTGGTTACAAAAGCTTGCTGAAACAAGTGCTATTGCTGAAGTTCCAGCATTTTCCACCGAAGCGAATGCTGCTTTAAATGCCATTATCACTGACTTCAGTGAAGAAGATGCGTTAAGCATTAAAAAAATTGAAGCGATAACCAATCATGATGTTAAAGCGGTTGAATACTTCTTAAAAGACAAAATTGCTGATAATGCTGAATTGCATGCAGTCACTGAATTTATTCACTTTGCTTGTACCTCTGAAGACATCAACAACTTATCCCATGGTTTAATGTTGAATGACTGTCGTGAAAAAGTATTATTACCAGAAATGGACAAAATTCTAGCTGCTATCAAAGGGCTAGCGGTTGAATACAAAACTATACCTATGATGTGTCGTACTCACGGACAACCTGCTTCGCCAAGCACCCTAGGTAAAGAAATGGCTAACGTATATGTACGTTTACAGCGTCAACGTGAGCAAATCGCCAAGGTGGAGTTGTTAGGTAAAATTAACGGCGCCGTAGGTAATTACAATGCTCACCTTAGCGCTTACCCTGACATTGACTGGCATGAATACGCTAATGAATTTGTTACCTCATTAGGTTTATCATTCAACCCGTTTACCACGCAAATTGAGCCACATGACTATATTGCTGAGCTATTTGATGCTATCGCTCGTTTTAATACCATTTTAATCGATTTTGATCGTGATATCTGGGGTTACATCGCTCTAGGTCACTTCAAGCAAAGAACTATTGCCGGTGAAATTGGCTCATCAACCATGCCACATAAAGTTAACCCGATTGATTTTGAAAACTCAGAAGGTAACCTAGGTATTGCTAATGCACTTTTCACTCACCTAGCACAGAAATTACCTATTTCTCGTTGGCAACGTGACCTAACTGACTCAACAGTGTTACGTAACCTAGGCGTTGGTTTTGCCCATGCGATGATCGCTTACGGCGCAACCCTAAAAGGTATTAGCAAGTTACAAGTTAACGAAGCAAACCTAGCAGCAGAATTAGACAATAACTGGGAAGTGTTAGCCGAGCCAGTACAAACAGTGATGCGTCGTTACGGCATTGAAAAACCATACGAAAAATTAAAAGAGCTCACCCGTGGTAAACGTGTCAACGGTGACTCTATGCGCGAATTTATTATGACCCTTGAGCTACCTGATCATGCCAAAGCGCAGTTATGTGAAATGACTCCTGCTAGCTATATTGGCCGTGCTGTTGCTTTTATTGATGAGCTAAAATAAGTTACTTTTAAGCACTGACATTAAAAAGAAGGCGCTATGCCTTCTTTTTTGCTTATAGCCCCCATACTTAAAGCTTAAAAGCCCTCAGTAATGCCTCAAATCACCTAATTGATAAATAAAAATACATAAAAACAAATAAAACTCGCCAATCATTGGCAACAAGCTGCTCCGCTACTTAAAAATATTCGTGAAAAAGTCTTTGTCTGTGAAAGACGCATCCCTAAAAAAATTGAATTTGATCAAGGTGATCGTACCGCATATCACATGCTAGTATGTGACGATAAAAATCAACAGCCTATTGCAACCGGACGTATTTCTCCACAAGGAGAAATAAGCCGTATTGCCGTGGTTATGGGCTATAGAAATGAAAAAATAGACAAGTTTATTATGCAGGGTTTATTCCATATTGCCCATAAACTCATGCTAAAGGAAGTATTTATTTCCAGTCCATTAGATAAAGTAGAGTACTTTACTCAACATGATTTTTACCCGATTGGCTCCGTTTATATGGTGGCTGGCATGCCAAAACAACGGATGGCATGCGCAATTTCTCAGGCAGTAAAACATGCAGAAAAAGCCAAGTACTACCTAAATCACTAATATTTTTCGTTGAAGTTATAACTATTTAGCTTGCCACAGAGACTCATCTTCATACAATTTATACAAACCTTCCGCGCGGCCAATTAATAACTGAGCAAAGTCATGCTGCTCTTCACTTTTTGCTTGTAAAAGATTTTCTGCCTGCATTTGCCATTTTAGCGAGAAATGTCTCAATGCATCACGTGCATTAGTGGCAACCTCAGCACTGCTGTGATCGCTTGGTAAATCACCACATAAAACCCAGTAACTTTTCCCTTCAAGGGAGGTTAATTTCCACAGTGCTAACAATGGCACTAAGTAACGGCTATCTTCCGTTTTAACACTATTGGTGACAATACCTTTCTCTGCTAGATACTTAGTGGCTGTTTGATATTGCTCTCTTATCCATTGCTGCTGTTGCTCTTCTGTCATCTTTACTGCTTCGTTCATTTTATCTCTCTACTTATTCAAATTCATCTTGGATTGTTGATTTACAGCCAGGGGCTAGTATGTCACCAATAATGTGCAGTTGTAGCTTTTCGCTTACAGCTAGCATCCTAATAGTAAATACTTAATGTTACTCGTGACTAGCTTGGCAATTTTCTAGGTGCTATGGTTCTCTTAAAACATTACAACACATTTAAATTGCCTTTTCTAGCAAGAAAAAATGGAGATAAAAAGATGGCTTTATTTGATTTACCTGATTTTGACGATCACGAACAAGTTGTTTATTGCAGCGATAAAGCAAGTGGACTAAAGGCAATTATTGCCATCCATAGCACTAAACTTGGTGCTGCTGTCGGCGGCTGTAGAATGTGGGACTATGCTAGTGATGAAGAAGCTCTCATTGATGTTTTAAGACTATCTAAAGGCATGACTTATAAAAATGCTTTAGCAGGCTTAAGTATGGGTGGTGGTAAGTCGGTCATTATTGGTGATGCAAAAACACTTAAATCCGAAGCGCTATTTAAAGCCTTTGGTGCAGCATTAAATAACTTAAATGGCCGTTATTTAAGTGCAGAAGATGTCAATATCACCACAAGTGATATCGCTATTGCTAACACTGTCACCCCTTTTGTCACCGGCACTGAAGGTAAAAGCGGTAACCCTGCCCCCTTTACCGCCCTTGGAACCTTCCTCGGCATCAAAGCATCGGTCAAACATAAACTTAATCGTGATGACTTAACTGGCCTCAAAGTTGCCGTACAAGGGCTAGGCAGTGTCGGTTATCTTTTATGCGAACACCTCCATAATGCTGGGGTAAAACTTGTTATCACGGATATCAATCAAACGGCTTTAGATATTGCCGCAACTGAGTTTAATGCCGAGGTGGTAGGTTTAGATGAAATTTATGATCAAGATGTTGATATCTATGCCCCCTGTGCATTAGGTGCCACCATTAATGATAAAACCATCAGTCGTTTAAAAGCCGGTATTGTTGCTGGTTGTGCAAATAATCAATTAGCCGAGCCGCGCCATGATCAAGCTTTAGTAGAGCATGGCATTTTATACGCACCCGATTATGTAATTAATGCCGGTGGTATCATTAATGTCTCTTTTGAAGAGGATTACGATGCTAAAAAATCGACTCTAAAAGTTAAAGAAATCTATCATACCCTATTAGATATTTATGCTAAGGCTGATGCACAAAATAGACCTACCGGTATTATTGCTGATAAAATGGCGCGAAAAATCATTAAAAATGGTGGTAAATAGCGGTTAGCTTGGCAAGCTACATTCAAGTAATCAACAAGATTTTCCAGGCTACACTATAATTGCTACAACCATTCATAGGGAATAGCAATGAAAGCCTTGCTCATTTTGTTGTTACTTTTTTCAGCCCATTGTTTTGCCATAACGACGGTAACAACAACGGGAAAACAAAAGCCTGATGATGCCAGTCACGATTATTTTGTCGGCTTACTTCGCCTTGCCTTAATTGAAACCGCAGATGAGTATGGTTACGCGGTTTTACAAACAGTCCCTTACCCTGGGCAAGAGCGAATGTTAAAGTTATTAGCATTAGGTGCTTTTTACGATGTTGTCTGGGCTGGTAATTCAGATATTCGTCAGTCTGACCTTCATAAGGTCGCTTTCCCTTTATTCCGTGGCGGTTTAGGTTGGCGCGGTATGATAATACGTCAACAAGACAAAAATAAGTTCTCCGCATATCATTCAGTCAAAGACTTAAGCAAGGTAATTGCTTGCCAGGGGCGACACTGGCCAGATGCAGATATATTAGAGCATGCTGGTCTTGCTGTAGCACGTGTTGGCTACTTTGATGCTATGTTACATATGGTCGAGTTAAAGCGTTGTGATTATTTACCCTTAAGTATTTTTGAAGGCCAAGCTGAACTTGACCTAGTTCAAAGCAGCTTTCCAAACCTTATATTTTATCAAGACTTAATTATTCAATACCCGCTTACCATGCATTTTTTTGTCAAAAGCAATAATAAACAGTTAGCCAACCGATTAACTTTAGGCTTACAACGCCTTTATGATTCCGGCGCGTATGAGTATTACATGCAAAAACATCCCTTAACCCAATATGCTTTTCCACTAAGTAAATTTAAAAATTCAAGAGTAATCAAATTAGAGAACCCTAATATTAAGCAAAAAGAATTGGCTAAGTTTGGTTTAACTTGGCCCAGTGGTAAATAAAAAAACCCAGCGACAAGCTGGGTTTTATGGTATTGAGTAAGTGATTTTCAAATAAAAAACTAATCAATCAATTGATATTGCTCACGTAATATTGTAATTATTTCTGCTTTGGGGTTATCAGATAAGATAATTTTTTCACCGGTAATTTTCTCAGCAAGATCTATATATGTTTTAGAAACGTGCATTAAGACATCTACTGGTAATTCATTATCCGCAGCAAGTGCTAAACGCTCGTTCATACGATCTTTATTGAGTAAAATATCTGCATCTGCAAAGTGATTCAATAACCACTGACGGAAACCTTCTTTCGAGTTTTCAACGACGTTACCCGCACGGTATTGCGCACCATCCCATATACGTGATGAGTCTGGTGTGCCTACTTCATCCATATAAATCAGTTTATCATTACCGTCAATATCTTTCACATAACCAAATTCAAACTTAGTATCAACAAAGACCTGGTCTATGTCAGCTAACGCCGTGGAAATAACATCAAAACCTTCGGTCAGTAATTTTTCATATAAGGCTATATCATCAACCGATTTAAAATTAAAGGCAGCGAAATTATCTTCGATATTTTTACGTGTTATATTGACATCATCAACCGCTGGCACACCGGGTATGCCTTGCAAGACACCCTTGGTTGAGGGGGTTTGTAGCAGCTCTGTTAGCTTACTATCTTTTACTAAGCCATCAGCAAGCTCAATGCCACAAAATTCACGTTCGCCTTTAACATAACTGCGCCACATAGAGCCGGTAATATACTGACGACAAATGGCTTCAATCATAACCGGTTTAGCTTTTTGTACAATCCAGACAAAAGGATGAGGTATATCTAAAATATGACTATCGGCAAGTCCCTGCGCTTTAAACAACTTAAACCAATGATTTGAAATGGCATTCAATGCCGCACCTTTGCCAGGCACTCCGCGCATGCCATCTTTACCCGTCCAAATGCAATCAAAAGCTGAAATCCGATCGCTGATCACCATAATAGCTAAAGCGGTATCACTCGGGACATCATAGCCTTTCTCTTTAATAAGGCGCTTGCTATCTGCTTCAGTTAACCAATAAACAGAGCGTACTTTACCACTGTGTACAGGAGCATCCGTCCGGATTGGCAGGTCGTTATTAACGGCTAAAACTTTATCAGCTAGGTTCATAATTAATTCTCTTATATATTCACAAATATTTTCAGCTTTTTAGAAAAAATACCACTTAACTAAAACTACTTATACCGTTAATCCGCACTCTGATCTTAAGTAATAATTAGCGGGCTGGTGCAATCAAATAATTTTAGTTAAATCGTAATCGCTTAAAAGTAAAAAGGACGCTATAAAGCGTCCTTTTTTCAAGCCTAACTAACCCTTAGTTAAGCTTACATTCTTATACTTAAGCAGCTAAAGAAGCTTGCGCTTTTTCAACTAAGAAAGTGAATGCTACTTTATCGTATACTGCGATATCAGCTAGGATCTTACGATCAATTTCAATAGTAGCCTTTTTAAGACCATTAATGAATTTGCTGTAAGATAAACCATTTATACGAGCTGCTGCGTTAATACGAGCGATCCAAAGTTGACGGAATTGACGTTTACGTTGACGACGATCGCGGTAAGCGTATTGACCTGCTTTAGTTACTGCTTGAAAAGCAACACGATAAACACGACTACGTGCTCCGTAATAACCTTTAGCTTGCTTTAGAACCTTTTTGTGACGTGCACGAGCTTGTACACCACGTTTTACTCTAGCCATTTTCTATATCTCCTAATTAACCGTGACGTAAAAGTTTTTTAACTGACTTAATGTCAGCTGCGGCGATCATGCTTTTAGCACGAAGATGACGCTTAACTTTAGTACGACGCTTAGTCAGGATATGACGAAGGCCAGCTTGTTTGAACTTGTAGCCATTGGCTGTTTTTTTAAAGCGCTTTGCAGCACCTTTATTGGTTTTCATTTTAGGCATGTGAATAACTCCGCATTTATACCCTTTGGGTATATGCCAAATATTAAGTAGCGAGGGCGAAAGTAATTTTCTTTATTTAACTAAAGTCGGTCACTTTACTTGTAAGCCTTTACTACCAGCGTAAAGATAAAGTTGGTGAATAGGAAATCCGAAAATCCCCTATTACTTGTCAAACCAAGTTTTATCTATTTTTAGGGGCTAAGACCATCACCATTTGACGCCCTTCCGCACGACGCGGGAAGAACTCGAGCACAGTAAGCTCAGCTAAATCGTTTTTAACACGAGTTAGTAGCGCTAAACCAATCTCTTGGTGGGCCATTTCACGGCCACGGAAACGTAATGTAACCTTGACCTTATCGCCACTTTCTAAAAAGCGTTTCAGGTTGCGTAGTTTTACCTGATAATCGCCTTCATCTGTACCAGGACGGAATTTAATTTCCTTAACCTGAATTTGTTTCTGATTTTTACGTTGTTCTTTCTGCTCTTTAGCTTTTTCATAGATAAACTTGCCGTAATCCATGACACGACAAACGGGTGGTTTAGCAGTAGGGCTAATTTCAACCAGATCCACACCAGCATCATATGCTTGGTCCATTGCTTCATCTAATGTAACGATGCCACCGGCTTCTCCGTCAAACTTAATTAAACGAACTTCATTGCCTGAGATATCTGTAATTAACTCATTTAAACGATGAGCTGGCTCTTTACGCCCGCCTCGTTGTCCACCTTTAATAGCCATGTTCCTCCAAAGAACTCTTTTTTAGCTGTTTATTGAATATCTGCCTTTAATGTTTAATTACAAAAAAGGCAGACTATTTTTAAATTTATAATATCCATTATAAATTTATCGCTGCTTAAACTATGACTGACGCGTTTTCACTTCATCAGATAACTTAGCGATAAAATCATCAACAGACATTTTTCCTAAATCTTCACCACTTCGAGTCCGAACGGAAATTTCGCCGGATTCCATTTCTTTGTCACCAATAACCAACAAATAAGGAATACGCTTCAAAGTATGTTCGCGGATTTTAAAGCCTATCTTCTCATTTCTCAAGTCTTGTTTTGCTCTAAAGCCATTTTCTTTCAGTTTTTTAACGATTTCTTTACAATAATCACCTTGTTTATCGGTAATATTCATAATTATGGCTTGAGTCGGTGATAACCATGTTGGGAATTTACCCGAATACTCTTCAATTAAAATACCAATAAAGCGCTCTAATGAACCTAAAATAGCTCGATGAATCATCACCGGAGTATATCTTTCGTTGTCTTCACCAACATAAGTGGCACCTAAACGCTCTGGCAAAGCAAAATCAAGTTGCACTGTGCCACATTGCCAAGCTCGTCCTAAACAATCCATTAAGGTAAATTCAATCTTAGGACCGTAAAAAGCACCTTCACCAGGTAAGTATTCAAAGTCAATATTACTGTCGGTTAATGCTTGTGCTAAGCCCGCTTCCGCTTTATCCCAAATTTCATCACTACCAATACGACTTTCCGGACGTGTCGATAATTTAACAATAATATCTTTAAAGCCAAATGAACCATAAATATCGTAAACCATCTCGATACATTTTTTCACTTCGTCTTGAACTTGCGATTCCATACAGAAAATATGGGCATCATCTTGAGTGAAACCACGTACGCGCATTAAACCGTGTAACGAGCCTGAAGGCTCATTACGATGACAACAACCAAACTCGGCAATACGTAAAGGTAAATCGCGGTATGATTTTAAACCTTGGTTAAAGATTTGTACATGACCTGGACAGTTCATTGGTTTAATCGCGTATTCACGCTTTTCAGAGGTAGTGGTAAACATACTATCTTTATATTTTTCCCAATGACCAGACTTTTCCCACAAACTTCTGTCCATCATCATCGGCGCTTTTACTTCGTCATAATCGTACTCGCGTAATTTCTCACGCATAAACTTCTCTAACTCAGTATAAATAACCCAACCATCATTATGCCAAAACACCATACCCGGCGCTTCTTCTTGCCAATGAAATAAATCTAAGGCTTTACCAATTTTACGGTGATCACGTTTTTCCGCTTCTGCTAAACGCACGATATAGGCTTTAAGTTGCTTTTTATCTGCCCATGCTGTGCCGTAGACACGTTGCAACATTTTATTGTCGCTATTGCCACGCCAATAAGCACCGGCGAGCTTCATTAATTTAAAGTGATGACAATGACGCATGCTCGGCACATGTGGGCCTCGACACATATCGATATATTCTTCATGATGATACAAAGCAGGCATATCATCTCGAGAGATATTTTCATCTAAAATTTCAATTTTGTAACTTTCGCCGCGCTCAGCAAAGGCATCACGAGCGGTTTGCCACGACCCCACTTTTTTCACCACTTGATAATTAGTACGGGCAAGTTCAGTCATACGTTTTTCAAGCTTAAGCAAATCATCTGTAGTAATGGTGTGCTCTAAATCGACATCATAATAAAAACCATTATCGATAGTAGGACCAATCGCCATTTTCGTATCTGGCCATAGTTGCTTAATAGCATGCCCTAATAAATGTGCACAAGAGTGACGAATAATTTCTAAACCTTCGCTATCTTTACTGGTGATAATTTGTAAGGAAGCATCTTCTGTTATCAATTCACACGCATCAACTAATTCACCATTGATACGGCCAGCAATGGTCGCTTTAGCAAGACCTGGGCCGATATCAAGCGCGACGTCCATTACAGAGACGTTATTATCAAATGAACGAGTTGAACCATCAGGGAGAGTAATTACCGGCATGTGTTTCCTTATCAGTGGCGGCGCACACAAAGCGTCGCTTGAATTTTAATAGTGTATTTAAATGATTAAGCCATGACAAAAGCATAACTTATATGTGTTCATAGTGAACATGACAGCACCTATGCTCCTGCATGTGCTTAATACCGTTCATCCTGAACATAACAGCACCTTGCTCAGGAGAATGTGCTCAGGATAATTGCTCCTGCATTATCTAATAAGGTACTTCCTGTACCGTCTGCATTCTCTATTAAGTGACATCCATGCCACGTCTGCATGTGCTTAGCTAACTTTAAAAATAGCTCCGTTCATCCTGAACATAACAGCACCTATGCTGCTGCATGTGCTTAGCTAACTTTAAGATAACTCCGTTCGTCCTGAACATAGAAAGAGCTATGAGCTCTTTTTTAATGTGCTGATTGTAAAAGCCTTGCCCTGTTAAAACAAGGATTTTCAACAGCATCTCAATACTTTTTTATCTTTAAAAATATAAAAAAAAGTCTTTGGCCCTGCCAATAAAAGTTTTACCGCCTTAACAGCACAGTCTATACCGGGCACTAGTGTTGTTGAAAGGATTGAAACTAAGCAAAAATTTGAGCCATAAAAAATGCTTTAATTTAGATTTGGCTCGAGGTTGCCTATAAGTAGCAAACCGATTACTGCTGAAGAGATGACCCTGCTATTAAAAGAAATCTGCATAGCACTTTACCGGTAAATCAGTAATAATATTGTTAAAGCAATTAACAACTAGTTGATTTAAGTGAAAAGATTACTATTCCTTACTGCTCTTATTGTCTGGCCAGCTCAACAATTTGTCCTTGCCTCACAAAACCCTTGGAAAACATGGAAACAGACTAGTGAGCAAAGTGTTAGTTATCGTACAGCTGCCCACACAGGTAAAACGGATAAAAATCTCATCGAAATTAGAGCCACCGCGACTGTCCATTCAAGCATTGCCGGATTTTTACTGTTTTTACAAGATGTCAGTAACACACCAAATTGGTTAGTTAACGCCAGTGAAAGTGAAATAATTAAGCAATATTCAGCCAAAGAACATAGCTTTTATATAAAATTAGCAAAAATATGGCCATTTATGCCCAGAATCTTAATACTCAATTCCAGCTATTGGCAAAACGATGATCTCAGTGTTGAAATCAACATAACCGATATAAGCGCGATGAAAACTGATAAAAGAAGTCCACTAGCGCTAACCAATATAGAAGATTATTTAAAAGTAAAAGTTCATCATGCCCATTGGAAAATAACACCTAAGCGACCAGAAGATAATGATGCGTCAATAAAACTAACCGAACTATATATTGAGTATATTTTTACCGCCGATGGTCGGGGTAACACACCAAAATGGCTGGCTGATCATATAGCGCTTAAATCAATTTGGAAAAGTATGCGCAATATTAGGCGTCAGTTGCCCGAAGAAAAATGGCAACAACAAGCCATTAAAGGTATTACTGAATTATCGGTAATACCTTAATAAATAAACCTTAACGAATATTCCTTCAACCTTAACAAAACATTAATTTTGGCTCTGTTGTAGTTTGGTGTTGTTGAGTAAACGAGCGAGACGCATACACGCTCATTGACATCCTGTCACCGCGATATACCGTTCGTCCTGAACATAATCCCCTCCATGGGGCTCAACACAAGCATCCATGCTTGTGATGCTCGCTCTTATCACATCAGCAACACCTTCCTTTAAATCAGTGTGTTACATTATAGACAACAGTGTTCTACAACAGAGCCTTAATTTTATTGTTCAGCGGTAATCGCTAACGCCATGGCTTCTGCGATTTTAATACCATCAATAGCGGCAGATAAAATACCACCAGCATAACCGGCCCCTTCGCCCGCTGGATACAACCCTTGGCTATTAAGACTTTGCATGGTTTCTTTATCACGAGTAATTTGAATAGGTGATGAAGTTCGAGTTTCTACTGCCGTTAGTGTTGCCTCTGCCATGGAAAAACCCTTAATTTTCTTTTCAAAAGCAGGTAATGCCTCTCTAATTGCCGCGATGGCATAATCGGGTAACGATTCACTTAAATCGCAATAAGTAACCCCAGGTTTATACGACGGCGTGACACTGCCGTGTTTACCACTTTTACGTCCGGCGAGGAAATCACCAACCAGTTGTACTGGCGCGTCATAGTTTTCACCGCCAAGTCTAAAGGCTTTTTCTTCTAATTTCCGCTGAAAATCGATGCCAGCAAGAACGTGGTCACGTTCACTAGCAAATTCGCCACTGGCACTCTTATTACTAAAATCTGCCGGTTCAATGCCCACAACAATCGCACTATTGGCATTACGCTCATGACGAGAGTATTGACTCATACCATTAGTCACGAGGCGACCTTCTTCAGATGCAGCGGCAACAACGGTGCCGCCAGGGCACATACAAAAGCTATAAACCGAGCGACCATTACTACAGTGATGAACTAATTTATAATCTGCAGAGCCTAAAATTTCATTACCGGCATTATCACCAAAGCGTGCTTCATCAATGACCGATTGCTCATGTTCAATACGAAAACCAACGGAAAATGGCTTAGGTTTAATGTAAACACCTGCATCAAATAACATTTCAAAGGTATCACGAGCGCTATGGCCAATCGCTAAAGCGATATAACTTGTTTCAATATGATCGCCATTGGAGAGAGTTACACCGGTGACTTTTTTATTTTGGTAGCCTTCAATACCTTGGGTTGTACAGGCATTACCGTCAACATCGGTAAAGTGAATTTTATCTACCCGCTGGTTAAATCGAACTTCGCCGCCGAGTGCAAAAATTTCAGCGCGCATTTTCTCAACCATAGTCACTAGTTTAAAGGTACCTATATGCGGTTTGCTGACAAAAAGGATTTCTTCCGGAGCACCTGCTTTAACAAATTCATGCAGAACTTTACGACTGTAATGCTTCGGGTCTTTAACCTGACTATAGAGCTTACCATCTGAAAAAGTTCCGGCACCACCTTCACCAAATTGCACATTAGATTCAGTATTTAAAATCTTTTTCCGCCAAAAGCCAAAGGTATCTTTGGTACGTTGTCGCACATCTTGGCCGCGCTCAAGGATAATGGGCTTAAAACCCATTTGCGCTAATAATAATCCAACAAACAAACCACAAGGTCCCATACCGATAACAACAGGACGACTAGTAAGGTCTTGGGGAGCTTGACTAACAAAGTTATAACTCATATCTGGCGTTACTTTTACCTGAGTATCATCAGAAAATTGTGCCAACAGCTCATCATTAACCTTTGTTTCCACATCTAAGGTGTAAATAAGAAAAATATTATTTTTCTTACGGGCATCATAACCACGTTTAAACACAGTAAAATTGACTAACTGAACCTTTTTAATGGCTAATTTAGTTAAAATAGCTTGTTCAATTTCGTGCTCTTGATGGTCAAGGGCGAGTTTAATATTAGTTAAACGAATCATTCTTTAAGATCCAGCATAGGAAGAGTAATATTTTTCACTATTTTACCTGTACGCTATCATTTTATAAACAAGAGATTGAAATTGCGCTCAACAAAGGTATGATCAACAGCACTTTTAACACCAACATTAACGATTTTAGATAACACTATGACATTTGTGGTAACCGATAACTGTATTTTATGTAAATACACTGACTGTGTAGCAGTGTGCCCTGTTGATGCTTTTTATGAAGGGCCTAATTTTTTGGTTATTAACCCCGATGATTGTATTGATTGTGATTTATGTCCGGTTGAGTGCCCTGTTGATGCTATTTTTCAAGAAGATGCTGTGCCCGAAGATCAGAAAGAATTTATTGAGCTTAATGCTGAATTATCCAAAAACTGGCCGAGAATTACCGAAGTAAAGCCGGCTTTAGCACAAGCAGAAAAATGGGATGGGGTAACCGATAAAATCCAGTATTTAGCAACACAAGCAGATGACTAACGCTCGCCCCCCTTAAGTAAGCTACAGTCGATAGGAAAGCAGCTATACTAAAAAAGATATTACAACCCTTGGGGATAACTATGTGGCATTGCATTGAACAAGCCATTAGCATTGAAACTGGCCAGCCATTTCATATTTCAGAAACGCAAGAAATTTCTATCAGTGGTACTAGAGCCTCTTCATTCACTAGTTTACTTAATAATAAAGAGCCGCCATTAAATCTCTCTTTTAAAATTTCTGATGGCCAGCGTTGTTATTTTTTAAAAATAAATAGCAAAGATTATCTAGATAATTTTCAAGCCGAAGCTTATTCATTAAAGCAACTGAACACACTAACCAATATTGCCAGTCCAAGGGTAACGACCCTAGGAACCAGCTTAGATAAAAGTTTTTTAGTGCTCGATTATATCGACTTTAGTACCGCTAAACCTATGCTTTGGTACCAACTAGGTCAACAACTTGCACAAATGCATTATGAAACTAGCCATGGCCAGTTTGGTTGGCAACATGATAATTACATTGGTAGCACAATTCAGCCTAATCATTGGAGCAGTAACTGGACCACCTTCTTTGCTGACCAACGCATTGCTTGGCAATTACAATTACTGTCCGAACGTTCCATTATGCTAGGGAATATTGAACACATAGCCCAAGTTTGTCACGATGCCTTACTTCATCATCAAGTGACCCCCTGTTTAGTTCATGGTGACTTATGGCAAGGTAATACCGGTTTTACCGGTGAGCAAGCGATGATTTTTGATCCCGCTTGCTATTATGGTGACCGAGAAGTTGATATTGCTATGACAGAATTATTTGGTCATTTTCCTGACGATTTTTATCATGGCTACCAAGCAGAGTACCCGTTAGATGATGGCTATAGCCAAAGAAAGCTAGTCTATAATTTTTACCATATTCTCAATCATGCTAATATTTTTGGTGGTATCTATATAGACCAAGCCAAAGCAGCATTATCACGAATTATGTCTCTACCCTTACACTAATAATTTAAGATATAGAGCAAAGTTTTCGTTAATAAGCACTAGAATTAACCGCTATTTTTGGTAATTTAATTAAAAATAGTCATACTTAATAAAGAAGATATAAAACCCTTTTCCCTTTTGTTATGGCAGGCTATATGATTAATAAACTCAGTGAAAAACGCATTTCTTGTCCCCACTGTGGCCACCACTTACACGCGACCCTAGATGCTTCAGGGGGCGATCAAGACTATTACGATGAATGCCCATCTTGTTGCATGGAAATTCACTACCATTTACACGTCGATGAATATAGAAAAAAGATTCACTTAACCATTGATAGTGATGATGAACAAGTATTCTAACCACGCCTTAAACACGTAAATTCACTGCTCACTAAACAGCTCATCTATAAACTAGCTTGACTTTATTTTAAGACATTTTTTGCCTTGTTTGCACAAGCCATCTCCTCTATCATGCTTTGCATTTAACGATAGTTAATATTCGTTTTCCCCTGCCCCCTTTATTAAAGTTACCGATAACATGAACCTAGCTGACTTCCGCACCCATAGTAAAAGCTTATTAAAATTGACTTACCCCATTTTAATAGCCCAATTAATTCAAAACTTAATGGGCTTTGTTGATATTGTCATGGCGGGACGTGTTAGCGCGACTGATTTAGCCGCCGTGGCCGTGGCCAATAGTATTTGGCTACCACTAATATTGACCATTTACGGCTTAATTATGGCTCTGGCAGCTATTGTTTCTCAGCTTGCCGGTGCCAACAAGTATAAGGATGTGGTCGAGCAAACCTATCAAACAGGCTGGATAGCTTTGCTGCTCGGTATATCGTTAATCGGCCTTTACTACATCCTCACCCCTATTTTAGCGCCACTCGTTACATTAGAGGGTAACCTTGAAGCATTAATGTTTGACTACCTAGGCTATATTGTTTGGGGCGCACCAGGCTATTGCATCTATTTAGTGCTAAGAAACTACTCTGAAGGTCTGTCGTATACTAAGCCAACCATGATTATTAGTATCATTGGTTTACTGGTAAATATTCCAGCAAACTATATATTCATCTATGGTAAGTTTGGTATGCCAGCCCTTGGTGGCGCTGGATGTGGGCTAGCAACCGCATTAGTCTACTGGTCTATGTGTATCAGTATGCTTATTTATTGCTTTTATTCAAAGGTGCTAAAACAAGCCAATTTATTTAATACTTTTTATTGGCCAGTGTTAGCTGAGATAAAAGCCATCCTTGCCTTGGGCATTCCAATTGCATTGTCATTACTGTTTGAAGTCAGTCTCTTTGCCATTGTCGCTATCATATTGGTCCCTTTTGGCGCACAAGTTGTCGCCAGTCACCAAGTTGCCTTAAACTTTACTGGCTTAGTGTTTATGGTGCCGCTAAGCATTGCCATGGCGACAACCATCAAAGTAGGTTACGCTATTGGTAATGGAAACTTTAAACAAGCGAGAGACTATACCAAGTATTCAATAGTGCTTGGCCTAGCACTCGCGTGCTTTACTGCGTTAATAACCGTACTTTTTAGAACACAAATCGCCGGTATTTATAGTACAGAGGCCCCCGTGATAGAATTAGCGGCCAGTTTAATGTTACTTGCTAGCCTTTATCAATTCTCAGATACCATTCAAGTCATTTCCGCAGGTGCCTTACGCGGTTATAAAGACACTAAATCCATTTTATATATTACCTTTGTTTCTTATTGGGTCGTTGGTTTATCTGTGGGTTTAATGTTAGGAATAACCGATTGGATTGTCCCTAAAATGGGTCCATATGGCTTTTGGGTAGGTTTTATTATTGGTTTAACTACCGCGGCAATATTACTGGCTTGGCGCTTACACGTCATTCAACAGCGAATTAAAAAGGCCATACTCGTATAAGAAGAGACCAGCCCAGTAGGCTCAACTTAAAGTGATAGTGCCATATTCAATCACTTTGTTGCTTTAATCAGCAAGTAGTACTTATTTCTCAATGAATTACACAAAACTACTTGCAAGGTGATTAATCAGAAGCTAACATAGCCCTCGTTGAGTTATCAACAGCTGCTCGCTTAGCTCAGTTGGTTAGAGTACTTGCATGACATGCAAGGTGTCACAGGTTCGAGTCCCGTAGCGAGCACCATATTAGGGTTTAATAACCCTCTAAGAAAACCCGTAAAGCCCATAACCAAAGGTTTTACGGGTTTTTTTATGTCCAAAGCTATTTTATGCTGTTCTTTGAAATCCACACTTTTTAGTAGTACGGTATGTAGTACCGATTTTATTTGATAAAAGTTGTACTACTTAAAATGGCTATAAGAACTAAACCACTTACCAATACAGAAGTTAAACAAGCAAAGCACAAAGATAAAATGTATAAGTTATCTGATGGTAATGGTTTACAGCTCCGCGTTATGCCTAATGGCTCAAAACAATGGTTATTAGATTATCTTAAACCTTATAATAAAAAGCGTACTTCAATCAGCCTAGGTTCATACCCTGAAACGTCACTAGCTAATGCCAGAAAAAAACGTGAGCATGCACGCGAACTGTTAGCCAATAATATAGATCCTAAAGAATACAAAGACGATAAACACCGCGAACAAATACTTGCTGCTAGTCATACCTTAAAAAGTGTAGCTACCGATTGGTTTGTTATTAAAAAACATGCCTATGCACTTGGCTCAGGATCGTCATCCCCGTGGTGTTTTAATCGGGGATCCAGTGTATAAAGAACAATAGATCCGGACAATATGCGTCCTGCATTGTCTAACAAGTAGCATCCATGCTACGTTCCGACCAGAGACTTCGAAGATGACGTTTACAAAGAGTTCCTGAGTAAACTACATAGGCATGTTAAAAAAACAACTATCGCAGAAAATACCGCAACAAGTTTATGGCGGAAATTTGAAAATCACGTGTTCCCCAAGTTAGGCCACCGCCCTATTGATAAAATCTTAGCACCAGAAACTATTGAAGCATTAAAGCCCTTAGCCGCTAAAGGTAATTTAGAAACTACAGGGAAGATCATTGGTCACTTAAACAATGTAATGACCCATGCTCTTAATACAGGGATATTACAGCACAACCCCTTGTCTGGTATTCGTAGCGCATTTTCCGCTCCAAAAGTAACTAATATGCCAACCATTAAGCCTAATGAATTAGGTAAACTAATGAAAGACATCAGTTACGCCAGCATTAAGCTAGTCACCAGATGTTTAATTGAGTGGCAACTTCACACCATGACTCGACCCAGTAAAAGTGCTAAAGCCGAGTGGTCAGAAATAGATTTAGAGAATAAATTGTGGGTTATTCCTGCTGAACGTATGAAAATGCACTGTTTTCTAAAGGTATTTATTTTTAAGCTTTTCAATTAATTAAATAATAATTCAGGTTTATCTGGAATTTGGCCTCATAATCTCTTGAATTATGAAACCAGGGTGTTCCAATTAAAGATCTCCAACATACCTTAACTATTATCAGATAGTACACGTACAATCGATTCTTTAATTTTTTTGTAATCACCAGCAAAAAATTCATCAATATTTTTAATTATTTGATTGTTAAACGCCTCTTCATCTTCATCATGGTTTACGGATTTTGATTTTTTAGAGATTGATATGTTATATATCCGATGCCATTTGTTTGCTAATTTTTTAGATCTAACATTTTTAAATATTTGCTTGTTATCACAGGCATGTTCAAAAATAATATTGCGCTGTTCGCCATCATTTGGGCCAATTATTAGAACCAAAATAATTGAATCAACTCTATTAACAAATTCAAATAACAAAGTACGTTCAGTACTCGCCCATTCACCTGTCCCAGACTTTTGAATATCAAATTCTCCCCATTCTTTCGGTGAAAATCTAACGTATGATTTAGACGAATGAGCTAAGTCAATATTTAAGGTCTCTTGATTTTTTTCTAAATATTTTGAGAGTAAATCATAAGTTTCACTAGCCTTATCTGGCCTATGTTCAAATATTAAATCCAATGCTTGTTTGTGTTGTTTATAAATTTTCTTACACAATTTGCTAATATCTGTATCTTCCAAAATATGTCTCTCTATCATTTGTAAGTATTGTTCAATGGCAAATACAACGGAATTACTCGACGTTGACTTAACTTTTTTCAATGTTTTATGTAATATTTCTGAAATATCTTCATAAGAAATAGCTACCCAATCTTCATTGTTTTCTGGTGGTAGCCCTGAAGGGGTTAGAAGAGCGTAATACCTTTTGTATGAGGGGTATTGCTCTTCAATAATTTTTTGATATCGGGTTAACTGATCTGAATGTTCTCCTGACCAAATTTTGTTTTCAATAGCCAAAACAAATCTATACCGCTCAGATACTATTAATATGTCAATATTTCTCCATTCCCTTTCAACGGAAAAATCACTGTAATCATAGCAACCAACATCTATTAACGAGGGGGCATTATTTACATCAAATTCATTAAAGAAATGATAAAGAAAATTTGATAGACATTTACTCATCAGACCATGATTTTGAGAAGGATCAAGAAGAAACCCTAAAAAATTAGAATGCCTCAGTTCGCTGTTGACAGCGCCTATGGCTTCAAAAATATTGAAACCATTTAATGAGTCTTCAAGCTCTTCTAGCTCAGCAGAAAACAGAAGACTACTTAATTTTAGCTCTATAGAATCATCCAGATGCTGCTTACATGTCGATTTATTCATATGCTCCATTAATTATCCTTTATTTATTTCCAATTTTTATGTATTCCTAGCAATCTTTCAAAAACACATTAGCATCGCCAAATTCGATAGTTTTCTTATTACCCTGCGCATACACCTCTGCACCTAAGGAAGATAACTCAACCATTATCAAAGCGCCTGACGGTTCACAGTCAGCATCCACTTCTGCTTCAGTTTGAGCAGTTATCCAATTTAAATATTTTTCAGTTGCTTCTTCACTGAGCTCTATCACTAATTTTTGTTTCATTTGTATTCCTGTTTTACCTAATAGTTACTTGTTTTTATTTTGCACTTTTCTTTTTCTATCAACTCTTTCCGCAATCGAGCCACAACTACCGACAAACAAAAAAATTGCGACTATTGCTTCAAAGCTACTTGCCCCAAGATATTTTGCATAAATGAATAATCCATAAAAGGTTGCACCAAAAAGAGCAACACCAGGAATAAAAACTATAATAACCATTACAATATATGCCTTTGATAATAATTGTTTTTTAGTCAACTTTCTCACATCCTAAAAACAGGTTCATTTCAACAACAATGTTAACAATTTTTTTAGCTACGTCGAGACTTCGACTGACCACATCATCATTTGGCATCGCTATGAGGTACTTTTCAATAAAGTACAATTCTGCAGCAATTGTTTTTGCACCATAATAAAGAGCCACAAGTGTTATTTGCCAAGAATAATAGTCATATTCACTTCGGCACTCTTCCATTATGTTTACGCCTATAGGATCCCATTCTTGCCACAAAACTTCATTTACTCTTTCATGTAATACATTCACACTTTCAGGTAAGTCCTCGGTTGAGGCCAAACGGTTAATTTTATCCATGGCATCACTGAGTTTTCCTTGCTCAGCAAAGTCATAAAAGCAATCTTGTTCCTGATAGCTTTGACACCAAATTTTTTTTAACTCTGCTTCTGTAGATATTTTTGGGGTAATCATTTTACCTGCTCTGCTTTGTATAAAAAATGCTTATTGGTAAGTTCGGTTTCTTGTTGCCAATAATAAGCAACTAAAGGGTTTTCTTCTTGTGCCTCATTGTAATCAACACAAGCAACCTTATTAGACAATGTACTTGGCACACCATTAAATGTGTAGTGACCCACAATCACAGGTAATTCAAGAAGCTCTGGCGTTTGGTTTACGGGTAAATCGATGTTAGGAATATCATCAATAACTTCAGGTTGAACTTGAGCAATATCCCGATAAGTTTGAGCCTTAGATAACCACCATTTAGAACGTATTTGAGTTCTTTTTATACCTGTTTTATCTTGAAAACTATAGCCTACTGGTAAGGTGATTTCAGGGCCTTTTAATAGCGTTTCTATTAACTGATAAAGCTCTGTTGATTTATCAAAGGCATTTAGAAAACATTCTGCTTTAAGCTGTTTATCTTTATTTAAATACTGAGCTAACTGATCAACTGATGCTTGCTGCCAGCATGCATGTATTGCTCTAATACCACCAAAGTCGAGATAAAGTGGTAAAGATTTAAACCAAGTCACCCAGTAATGATGTACTTCGCTGCCTTCTATAACACTATCTAAAAAACCTTGATGCTGCTTAGTATTATTAACATTATGTGGGCGAAGCCATTGAGCAGTTTCAGGGTGTTTGGTTGCCCAACCTATGGCATTAAATTCATGATTACCCATAAGGCAATAGGCAAATCCATTATCGATAAGCTGCTTAACTTTTGTTAAAAGGGCAACATGATCAACATCCGATGAGGGGGCATTATCAATTAAATCCCCAATAAATACGAGTTTTGTGCTACTTACCAGTGATTGAGCGTTGGTTACATCAAAGTTAATATCTTCAAGCAAGTTATTTAATTTTTTAATCTGACCATGTAAATCACCTATAAAAACTAAATCTGGCTTCTTATTTACCCAACTTTTTTGCTTCATTACCTCTCCTATAAAATATCTATGGTTCTAGTATAACCACCGCAGCGACAGCTGATGTCGCCCTAACCCATTAAATATGATTTTCGTTCTTCAATTTTTTCAATTAACTCGGTGGGTTGTAGCACCTTGACATATCCACCAAACCCTAACAAAAAGTGCACAAGTTCATGAGTAAACTCCACACTAACTTTTACCTTTGCTGTGCGCACCATACTGTTTTCAATTAGATCAATTTTCTGATTTTCTGATAGCATCGCCTCTTCAAAGATTAATAAAGCAGGTCCTGTAGCAAGAAGTTCGAGTTTGATTAATTTTTTAGATAATAAATATCCCGTAGCATTTGAACTTAAGTACTCCTTAATGTCATTGGCACAGAATTGATTATCTTCCAGGTTATTTGATACTGCTAAAATCTTTGATAACTTGAATAGTTGAAAAACATCTGGGCTATGCGTTTTAGTCGCAACTAGGTAATGGCTATTTGTACGAATAATAAGCCCATGGGCATTTAGTAAGTAATCTTTACGTTCACCTGGCTGTTTTTGATAGCTAAGTGCTATCTGTTGTTGATTAAGCACAGCATCGTAAACAATTGTTCGGACCTCCTCGTTAATCGGTTTTGCCGTTAACGGAAATCCGTAGGGGACTACTTTAACTCGCTCTCGCCAGTTTTTAAATTTTGTTGAACTCTCTAAAGTTCGCTCTGCTTTGCTAAACCTCGGCTCTAGCTGATTTAAACTGGCAATAGGAAGTTGAGTCGATAACTGTGCTTTAGCTATGCATAATAATAAGGCTTCACAAGGTTGCAGTGCCGGTAATATTTCGTGTCCTGAATTAACATAACACCATTTAAGCCCTTCAGGGCTTTCTGATGAGGATATTCCCATTATGCTGGATAAGTTATCGAGGTCTCTTTGAATCGTTCTTAAAGTAACTTCAAAGCCTTGCTCAGATAATTGTTGTTTTATTGATTTAGTTAAAACAAATGAAGGGTATTTAGGGATAAGCTTAAGCATACAAATATGCCTAAGGGTTGTGCTGCGGCTCATAAATTTCCTATTATTTTCATTACACTAAGGCACAATACACTAAAGAGATTTTACTCTCAAACTATTAACAAACGCAGCGACACTATTTGTCGCATTGTACCGTATGATAATGATTATACGCATCATTTATCTCGAATTACATAAGGATTTTATGAATAAATTTAAAAAAGAAGCAACTAAGAAAAGAGCGAAAGAAATAGAAGGTTTATCCATTAAGCAAATAGAGGCTAAAGACGAACGTTCAGCATTACTAACACAATTACATGGTCACTTTTTTCCTGAAGAAACAGACTTTATGATGGACTCGAATGTAGATGCCAAGGAAAGAAAGCGTGGCGAAAATCCTATGAGCCAAACTTATACTGATAAAGTAAATGCTAAAAGAGAAATACTAGGGGTTCCTCCCATAAAAGACAATGGCCTCCCAGCAGATGATAGTTCACAAAAACATATAAATATAGAAGACACCCACTCATAATTATCGATAAAAAAACCAACAATAACTGTCTAACATCAGGCAGAATTTCACTATAATTGTGATGACAAAGAGGACATTAAAATCAAGGTACAAAAACAGGTGTTTTCCTAACATGTAAATACAACCAAGCAATAGCTAACTAACTTAACTAGCGAACTGCTGCCTTTCCATTTGAGTGGGTGTCGGTTTCTTGCACTATTTCCAAGAAAACAAGGTAGGTGAGTGCGTTTAGATATTTGTACTAGGTTACGCCCTCATCTCGTAACAAATTACAGAGATTCCAGAGTTTTGCGACTAGGTCTTGGGTGCTCATAATGCTTTTCCCTGTAGGCTTAATGCCTGATAAATTAGCTCGAAAGTAAGTCGTATAACTCGCGGTTAAGGTAATAGTTGTCTTTGCCAAGTTTGTGTTTGGTCAACAAACCAATATCGACCAATTGATTTAAATACTTGCTGGCGGTATTGCGATGAATACCCAGTTCATCGGTAACAAACTCAACCTTGGTATAGGGATGGGTAAATAAATTATTAATCAGTTCGTGACTATAAATTTTCGGCAGCTTGGCTTTAATGGTTTGTTTGCAATTTTGCATTAAGGCAATAATGCCTTTAATGGTTTTTAAGGTATCTTGACTGGTCACTTGTAATGCTTTTAACATAAATAGTAACCATGGTTGCCATTCGCCCTGGTCGCGCACCTGCTGTAATAGCTGATAATATTCAGTTTTGTGGCGATTAAGGTAACGTGATAAATACAAAATAGGCGCGCCGAGTAACTTTTGTTTACTTAAAAACAGAATATTTAAAATACGCCCGGTACGGCCATTGCCGTCATAAAAAGGGTGAATGCTTTCAAACTGATGATGTATTAACGCCATTTTCACTAGATCGTCGTAATCGCTGAGTTGGTCGTCATTAATAAATCGTTCGAGATCGCTCATTAAGGCAATAATTTGTTGACCTGTTTGTGGGGGTGTATACACTGTTTTTTTATTTTGTTGGTCAACTAATTGCGTGCCCCCTTGGGTTCTAAAGCCCGCGTTGTTGCTTTCAATGATTTGTTGAATATCAATAATAGTATTGTTAGTTAACAAGCCGGTGGTGGTGATGGTATCAAACCCTGTTGTTAATGCCTTGGCGTAGTTATGTACTTCTTTGGCGCTGGTAGAAATAAACTGCTGCGTTGGATAATAACTCCGGTATAGATCGTCTTGAGTGGTAATAATATTTTCAATTTCTGAGCTTTCTTTGGCTTCTTGCAGAGAAAGGGTCGCCAATAAAATATATTGATTGGGCATGGTCATCGCCAGGCCTTTTAATTCGCCCAACGCTTGGTGAGCTTTGGCGGTAGCTTTTAATACCGCTTTGCTTTCAATGTCGCCTAATTGCTCAAGCGGGACAAAGTTATAGTTACAATTCACTGAATACCTGCTTTGTTGTGCACGTGTCTAACGTCTGCACACATTTTTACACTTTCTTGTGCGTATAACAATAACATCAACCACTTATTTAGTTTTGTGTGCACATGCACTTTATATCTGATGTGTCGAGAGTAATGGAATTGTGTGATCGAGACTGGATAAAAGTGGGAACTTAATTAATGTAATTGGTATAACATCAACAAAAATTAGAAATAAATCCATTTTTTAAGATCAAAAAAGCCGCTTTTAAAGTGCGGCTTTTGGTCGATAATATCTGTAACAAATAAAATCAACTACAAACTTTAGACTCTTCAATCATAGCACGTTGAACAGCAACGGTTTCTTTAATGACTTTATCAAAAAATTTACGCTTTTCTTTAGATGAAGCGTTACGTACGAATTCAGAAAAAGGTGTAGACTTAACTTTTTCTCTAGTGTTGCTAAACATGTCGTACTCTCCTTTATTCTTTAGGTTGGCTGATGCACAATGGCTTCAAGCGAGGCGCGATTATACTTTTTACCGAGTATCACGTCAATGTCAGTTACATTAAAATGAGGTTTTTCCCGAGTGCCGTCAACGGAAAAACCGGGGACATCCAATAACTTTTCTCAAACTTAAAAATGTAAAAACACACAACATATTAGGCTTAATTAGAGCAGTTAATCAACATGCCAGCTACTAACTGAAATTAATACGCATAAAGCACAATATTACTATATTTTAGGTACATAAATTTCACCGTTAGTGAAAACAGTGTCATTGTCTTTAAAAAATAGCGTTTATTGAAAAATTTGTGTTTGCTGTCGGTGACCGCCTATCCACTTTTTATTCGTATGGGCAGCAAATGCTGATAGCTCATTTACCGAGCCTACCGCTTGATGGTATTGCTTACCAAAATGCTGGGCTAGTTGTAACCAGTCATCACTGCTGAAGCCTAATTGCTGCAATAGTGGCAACACTTGTGGGTTAATATAACCACGCTTATCTTCCCTCATTATTTTGCCGGTTTCTTCTACTAACGTTAAGTAATCTAGTAATGAAAAGGCAATACCTTTAGGGCGTTGTTTATGCTCATTACCGATAAAATCCAGCAAGGGTTTAACGGTAAATGGCAATTGGTTTTTATCATCGTTATCACTGGCTTTATCGTGAATACGCTCAAATATGGAGGTATATTGCGCGCTATTAACCGAAGTAGCCATTTTAAGAAACAGAAGACACCCCCTCTCAAAACATTGGTAACTTAAACACCACATGCCAAAATATTTATGGCATGTAGTGGCTACATTTTTTCTGGTAAAATAATATAACTAATTGTTTAAAATGCTTATGTCTTATAAATCAATTGGCTACTTATTTCACAATCTTGACAGATAAGTGTATAGACTTCCTTTTTCTTACTCACTTTAGTTTTTTTACTATTACAAGCAGTACACAGTGCTTTCATCGGTGTGTTGATAGAGCAACTGTTACATTTCACAAAGTAACCAAACTTGCCCCAGCATGCCTCTAAAGTATCTTGTGTATTACATTTCTTGCATTTTATGTTCAGCTTCGCTTGTTCTTTAGAAGGAGTGATTTTTAAAGAACGTGTCTGCTTTATAATTTGTTCAGGGATAGTTTTTTTAAGTGATTTTTTATCAGTTTGTTCTTCTGATTTTTTTTCTGAGGTACCTTTCTGCAAAATGAAATCACAAAGTCTTGTTATTTCATCAGCATTAAACCAAGGCCGAGTCTCGGCTTTAAAAAAGCTTAAGGCTCTAGGTTTCGATGAAGATAAATTCATGAGCGTTGTAACGCTGTCGACAATAAATTCAGATTTAACAAGCTTTTTTGCTATGTGCTCTGGAGCGTCATCCCTATTAATTATTGCATTGCTAGATATCGCGCAAAGGTGTTCCCATTGTCGCCCACCAAAACCTTTTTGTAGTTTTTCAAAACCAAATAATCTATCGAGCAAGGTAGAATCATGATCTCTTAATAATTTCTTTAATAAATCTTTTTGTAATTCA
The DNA here is from genome assembly GCF_001444365.1 of Colwellia sp. MT41. Classification (NCBI taxonomy): domain Bacteria; kingdom Pseudomonadati; phylum Pseudomonadota; class Gammaproteobacteria; order Alteromonadales; family Colwelliaceae; genus Colwellia; species Colwellia sp. MT41. Next base: position 1,797,246 of record NZ_CP013145.1, on the reverse strand, counting down.
ACCTGTTTAATAGGTGACGACATACCACTCCATTTCCCGTTATAACTCCTACTCCATTCTTCATATTTATTAACGGTAACTTCGCCGGTAATGCTTTTAGATTCAATTAATATAAAGCCAAAAGTATGGACAATAAGGTGGTCTAGCTGTGCTGTTTCATTATTATGATTGAGCTTAATATCGTTAAATACAAAAACCTGATCATGATCCTTAAAGGCACGACGTAAATAGAAGGCAACATCTAGTTCTTGTTTCTGGCCAGCTTTAATTATCGGGCTTGAACTACTTATTATTACTTTGTCTTTTATGATCATAATATTTCCTTACGAATAATCTTATTTAAAAATAACACGACTTATTAATGACGAATGCTGTGATCAGAGTAAAACACTCACCACTCTCTCAACTGTTGCATTTCTTTCAATCGCCCACGTTGCATCACCAACGCCTCAAACAAATCATCAACTGACGAGTTATCAGAACTTAACCCCGGCAGTGCAATATTCGCTTCGGCGAAAAATCGCTTATGGTTGTTGGTTAGTGAGGCTGAAGGCGCTGTTCTTAAAAGAGAGGTTGACGACTCTGAAGCTGAAGGCTCATTAAGCCAAGCTACTTGCCACCAGTGTTGAATTCTTTCTTTTGCCTGTTTTAGTTTGTGCTCTGTTGGCAGACGGTCGCTTTTTTGATTGTTCACTGTGCTATCTGTCGGCAGTAAATTCCATAAGTCGTTATTAGGCCAACGGGAAAAAGGCAAGCTGTGATCTATTTCATAACTTTGGTTTAATGATTTTTCTGACCAAACACAGCGTATTTGTTCTTGCTTTGGCTCTTTATTAGAGAAGTGCTCCTGCAACTGTTCAAAACGTTTACGCACCTCAACAGTTGTGCGTTTAGGCTCTTCCCAATTTAACGCTTGATGTAATTTATATTGATTTTCAGGTGATTTATATTGGCTATTTCCTGCATAACTCGCCATGGTTTTTACCCATTCACTGACCAGTACCGGTTCAATCCAGCAAGCATAGCGATTGAACGCTAGCCACGTTGATTCGGGCAATGAAAATTCGCCCCACTGCTCGAGAGTTTGTAAATCAAGGAAGATACTGTCTTTGGCTTTTACTGTTTTACTTGCCACTTCAAATACTGTGTTATCACTATTGGGCAGTTTTATATAACGACATGGCATGGTTTTAATATTGTTCACTGCCGCAGAGAGTGTTTTATGCAGTGCTATAGCATCATCACCGGAGAACAAATTACCAATGCGGTAATCTGACGACTTTAGCTTGGTTAACTTATGCCAACCATCAGGCTTCATAAAACCCATATTGGGGTTTTTATTAGGTGTTTGGTATAACTTATGGTCATCTATTAAGTCTTTGTATTGATGACACCAATATAGCGCCACTAAACCGACCGGTAAAATAACTCTATCGCCACCTACGCCTGATTCTCGCCTTAGTACGGCTCCTGGGTGACCATCAGCAATACGCAGTAATACTCGCAGCAGGGCAAGTTTGTGGGTGGCTGATTTACCGTCATTCATTGCCACATGACGAATAAAAGGAAACGCGCCTGTGCCATCATCAGGCAACTGCAATACCACTGTTTGCCAAGTGACATGATCTCTACCGAGTATATCGTTTTCTTTTTCCGTGGCTAACTTAGTGAATAAGCCAACATCGCTTGCTAAGCGCTTTAATTCATCTGCGCATACGGTATGCATTTTTCGTTCCTTGCGCTCTTGCTCTGCTTGCTCACTACCTGATGAATGACGAAGTGAAATAACCAGTTTTCCGCCCGGTTTAAGTAGGTTAGCCAATTTACGCATTGAGCGTGCGCGATCACTTAGCGGAATATGCATCCACACCGCGCTTAGTAAGATTAAGTCAAAGCTAACTTCTTGTTTGGTAATAGTGCTTAATGCGGGTAATGAATCAGTCAGCCACTTTACTTTAAGTCCAGTGGTTTGTTGTACGCCAAGCTCTGCCAGTAGTTTCGCGGGCTCGACCGCAAACACTTGGCTGTTATTTTCATCACCATGGGTTTTAGCCGCTAGTTGCGCTATATGTTTAGCATCTCGGCCTGAGCCAGCGCCTATATCGAGAATACGTGCATTTGGGTTTGCTATTATGGACGGCAAAAAATGACGCCAGCTTTGATGTACCTGATCAAATGATTTTGACAGGTATTGCTGGGATAATTCAGTGGCGTTTTCATTATAAAATTTGGCTGGCAAGCGCGTGGCCCTTTCGCGGTGGTATTTTGAGTGTGCTATTTTTCTATTTTGATACGAAGAGAATCACCTAATCATTGTTCTTTGTCAATAAAAATTCAAATAATCCTCATATAAATCAAAGTTTAAAACAGAAATTGTGATATTCATATTTAAAAAACAAAACTAAAGGCAATGTATGGATGGCAGTTTTTCTTTCATAATTTTGTTGGCTGTAAGGGCCAACACCACAGAGGTAAGCACGGCGAACACAGCGTGAAATCAAGTGATAATAACGGGTATCTTGCAAGGAAACTTGCTGACTGCGAGATTGAGTCATTTCGGCTACCTTAGTTCATAAGTTTGTGCGAATTTATTAACTATAGAGCCTGACTTTTAATAAACCAGTTTATGGATGTCCCACTTTGTTTCTTTGCTCTCACACTTTGTTCAAGTAATTTAACGACATATTGCTTTAATACGGATTATATCTGTCCAACTGAGAAAGCCATGATTTGTTAAATATTCGACGTTAATGATAGCCGTGCCATTGGGGCATTGACGCAAAAGATTTGTGTAAGCTTGATCAACATAGTCAGTATGGAAAACAAAGCCGAGCATGTTTTTTTGTGATTCCTCAATCTCGATGACCTTGTAACTATCAAGTTCATGGTAATTACTATCAATATCGACTTGTGACATATGAATGCTACTAGTACACCCGCCAAGCAATGCTAACATTAGTAATGTAAGTAACAAAAATATCTTTTTCATCACTACACCTCATTGCAGTAAGCAGATACAATAATTTCTCTTTTAAACACAAGTACATAACCCGTAGTTTGGTGTTTAGTATATATACCTTCAATTTTTCCTGTTGGGCATTGTGCTTTAAGATTCTCAATGGTTTCATCAACAAAAGCATTGCTAAAATTTATGCCGATGAAATTCCAGCTAGAAGAATTTGTGGTGATTTTATTATCTCTTTCTGCTGGAACCTGTGTCATAGACACGGTATTTAAACCAACACAACCGCCGAGTGAAAGTGCTAATAATGGCAATAACAGGGTCTTTTTTAACATGTGATCTTCCTAAATTAGATTTGATTAGATTAAGTTAATACAGTAACCAGTGATACGTACAACTTCACCACTTACTGGGCCGACATTGGTTGCTTCTCGAACTGACGTTAACCCAGTTATCTTTTTACTTGGACATGCTTTGATTACCTCAGCAAGTATTTTGTCGGCATAAGCATCGTTATATACTGGATTACCTGTCTTCGGACCAAAATTACTTATTGCTAAAATGAAAGCCACTAACTCTAAATCTTCACTGGTTGCAGCTGACTTTGCCGCTCCTGCTGCTATCTCTACAGCCTTAGCAGCATCAAAGCCAAGTTCATTCACTACGATAGTAAATGGGGTTAATGTTCCTTGTGACTGATCTATCTCGCCAATATGAACATGATGAAGTTGACTACAGCCACCAACAACTAACAAACTTAGTCCAAGTATACTTTTCAATTTTATCGGCATATGTGCCTACCTATTGTTAATGTCTATTGATAAAACTTGTAACTATTATACGTTTTCCTGTAACGATGACATGCGCTTTACTGTTTAGTTAATGTGGTAGAAGTGTCAGAAACTGTAAGCTAGCAACTTTTTTATTGCCTGCTATTTACCTGCGCCCAATGCCCTTATTTTCTAGCTGTCTCAGACGCTAGTATTAATCCTCTTGGTATTATTTATCAAGCTGCTATAATTCGCGCCGTCAATTTCAATCAAAAAAGTATCCTACATGACTGCAATATCGCCAACGTTAACCACGGCTGAACTAACACCTTCTCAAAAGGTACAATTTACTAAATTAGAAAAAAAGCTTAGACATCATGTTGGTAAAGCAATTGCCCAATACAATATGATTGAAGACGGCGATAAGGTCATGGTTTGTTTGTCCGGTGGCAAAGACAGTTATGCCATGCTCAGCATATTAATGCTGTTAAAAGAATCTGCTCCTATTCATTTTGACCTCATTGCCGTTAATTTAGATCAAAAACAACCGGGTTTTCCTGAGCATATTTTGCCGGAGTACTTAGATAAACTCGGCATTGAATATCATATTGTTGAAGAAAACACCTACAGCATTGTTAAAGAGAAAGTACCTGAAGGTAAAACCACTTGCAGCTTATGCTCTCGCTTACGCCGAGCTATTTTATATAAAACAGCAAAAAAGCTTGGTGCCACTAAAATCGCGCTAGGACATCATAGAGATGACATGCTTGAAACGCTAATGCTGAATATGTTTTATGGCGGTAAGATCAAAGCAATGCCAGCTAAGCTGGTCTCTGATAATGGTGAGCACGTTGTTATTCGCCCTTTAGCTTTTTGCAAAGAAAGTGAGCTTATTCAATACAGTGAGTTGAAAAAATTCCCTATTATTCCATGCAACTTATGTGGCTCTCAGCCGAACATGCAGAGGCAAAATATTAAACGCATGTTAAACGATTGGCATGAACAGTTTCCGGGCCGAATTGAGTCTATGTTTACCGCAATACAAAACGTAGTACCTTCTCACTTGTGTGACGGTAATTTGTTTGATTTTAAAAGTATCAATAGTAGTTCCGGTATTATTAATGGTGGTGACACCGCTTTTGATCAAGTTGCGATTGAAACGCCAAAAGATGTATCGACTAAAGATTATCTTAACGATGCTCAGCAACTCAATGTTGTTGAAGTAAAGTAATAGCAAGCGGATAAATATCAGTTATATCAAGGTAATTAAGATAATAAAAAAGCCCAATATCATAGCTATTGGGCTTTTTATGTTGTGCCTTATCTAAACCGTTATTTACGCTAATCTGCTAAAGCCGTCTGTTGACCATCAGGCTCAAAAAAATAACGCTGGTTATGGCGTAACATATCGGTGATGTCTAACACATAATGAGCTCCACGCTCTGAATAAGGTAATAAGCCTGCTGCTAATATTTCAGCATCAAGCGGTTGATCTTGCCCCCTTAATTCAGCTCTTATCGTTCTAAAAACATGATAAGCATTATGCTTATTGATATTATTAAAATAGCCTGAAACCGCAGCATCAACACTTTCAAAGGCTGCTACTTCATGTTGGGCACCTGCATTACGGCCACTAGGGACCATGCCACAACCCTCTTTATAACACCAAATACCAAAGAAGTTTAAACCGATACGAGCAAAGCGAGATGTACCCCAAGCAGACTCATTTGCCGCTTGTACTAATACCAATGAGGTTGGGATAATATCAACCCGCACCAACAAATCATTTATCTGCTGAAAAGTAGAAGCATCCTTATTAATACGATAAGCCTTGCTCAGCGCTTGCAGGGATGTTTGCTGCTCGGTGCTCAGTCCTAAACCTAACGATATCTGTTCATGCCAATATTCAAGCTCACTTCTCTCTTGTGATAACTGATTATTTTTAGCTTCAATGGCCGGGCGGATAAAATCAAAAAATTGACGTTTTTTAGTGGCTATATCATATATAGCGCCAAAGTCAGGTAAATCGACCTTATGTAGCGGTTGTTCAATGATTTTTACTGACGCAACTACCGGCACCACAACCACTGCTGGTACTACTTCTGCCTCAGTAACTATCGCTACGGGCTTAGGCACTAGAAAAGTAAAAGGTGCGAGCATCATGACAACTAACGCAAGACCTAAGATAAAGCGAACAAATAACATGCTTTTCATAAAAGCTCCTTATTTATGATAAAAATTAAGCAGAAAAAGTATCATCTGAGCCATTATGGTCAGTGTCTTTAGTCGAATGCTTGCCTACGTCGTTCTCAGAGCCACTGCCATCGGTATAGACGCCAAATATTTCCCGATACAATATGCCTTTAACGTTGTAATACCAGGGTGCTAAATATGAAAAACCAAATAAAAACACCATAATAGCGACAGGGGCCAAACTCGACTCCATTAATAAAACGATGGGAACGAGCAGAGCGATTAATGACATAAATAGCACTAAATAAACACCTAACAAAGGCATGATTTTAAAACGTAATGCTTTGACCGAGAGAATAATAGCTTGCATTGGCGTTAGCTTTTTCTCTACCACTAAAGGTATGGTTAATGACAACAATACACCTAACAATACCCCAGGGATAAGGAGTAATTGAAAGCCAATACTGATGAGAATAGAGCTTAACAACGCACAGAGCGCTACCCAACTACCGCGATGTAAGAAAGACAGTACCATTTTGATCTGGGTTGGTTTATTAACGGCGTGGTACACGCCCATCATTTCAATGCCGGCGATAAATGGCCAAACAGCCATAGTAACAATGACATTGAGCAACTGCATGGTCTGCGGATCGGCGATAACCTGTTCGATGCCACCAAAGAAGCTACTGACAATATATGACACTATCATGCCAAAAATTAAAACAAATAAAATCGCTAGATTAATCGACATTCTCGACTTTAACGTGTGCTGCCATGCTTCACTAAGCACAGCTTTCACATCAATTGCGTATTCGCCTTTTACTGCGCGCTCAAGACTACCACCAATGGATGTAATTATATTTTTTTCTGGCAAAGCTGACCCTTTAAATACATTAATACTAGATTTGCGCACTATTATACTGGAAAAACCAACAGATTGCTCATCGGGTAAATTAACGACAGATTTAAGCCGCAAGCGAAGTAAAAATCAGCTTATTGAAGATCACTTAGTACCAGCTGAAAGGCTAATGCCAATAGGATGAAGCCCATAACACGATCAAGAATATAGCCTTTACGCTCTAAGACATAACGCACTCTTTCTTGAGTCAGGATATACGAGAGGAAGCAAAACCAGACTGCTGTTGCCGCGACTAGATAAACGCCATAGGCAATTTTAATACTCAACAATGTTTCAGGGGCAATAACCACAGAAAACAAACTGACAAAAAATAACGTCGCTTTGACATTTAAAGCATTAATTAAAAAACCAGTAAGAAAGGCTTTTTTAGCCGAAGTGCTATTGGCAGCCTTATCGACTTTTGTTTCACCAGCCGATAAAGGTATATTTTTATCGCTATCTTTGCCTGCGGATATGGATAAGTCGTTATCAGGCTTTTTAGCCTTAAAACAATGCCATGCTATGTAACAAAAATAACTGGCGGCTAGGTATTTTAGTGCGGTAAATAAACGTTCATCGCTAGCAATTAATAGCCCTATACCCACCAATGAATAAGTTACATGGACAACAATGCCTGCGGCGATACCAAAACTAGTGTAGATAGCGATACGTCGGTTATAACGGATACTTTGCTTTAAAATAAGCGCAAAGTCGGGACCAGGACTTGCTACGGCCAAAAAATGTACCATAGCAATGAGTAAAAACTGTTCTAAAGCAGGCATATGACCACGAGGAGGTTAATGAAACATGCGTCATTTTACCTAAGAAAGCAAATAAAGCGACCTAAGGCCAATAAAAGTATCAATGCCTTCTGTAAGCAATTAACTACTAAGAGTAATTTTCCATCTTGATTCGTTATCAAGAAAGAGTTTACTTAACGACTTTATCAGCCACTATTGGATAAGGTTTTAATCGCACTATGTTGGCCGGTGTGTTTGATGAATACGCTTCAAAACATCTTGAAAAAAATGACTGCCTTTTTGCTCTGCTAAAGCGATATTATTTTCAGGAATTTTTTCTGGCTCCTTATATACAGCCAGCACTCTGGCCATACTTGCTTCACGAATGATATGAAGCATTGGATAAGGAGAGCGATTGGTGAAATTACTGGCGGCATCAAAATCATCATCAGCAAAACAGTATTCTGGATGCATAGTTGCTAGTTGAAATATGCCCTCAAAACCTGAATCAATCAGTAAATCATTAGCATAATCAACTAAGTCAAGGTAACGTTCAAAACCACGAAAACCATCGCTATAGATGATTAAGGTGGTTTCAATATCATCGTGTTGTTGTAAATAATGACATTGCTCTATGAACTCTGCTAGTGCGGGCTTAACTTGCTCAAGCGTCGACTGATGGTAACGAATGGTATTATTAACAAATTCTTTTTTTGCAAAGGGACAAAAATTTAAGCCGATAATAATTTCATCTAACCACTGTTTGGTGGCACTCACTGCTGCTGATCCTTGCTCAGGTAGTGTTTTCAGAGGTACGGCTTGCTGAGGTGCACTTTGTTTATCTTCTTTATTCATCACGGAACTCTAGGTGTTAGTGTTATTTTTAGTTCAGGATTGCTGTAACTGCCACATTTTACTGTATTGCCCTTGCAGAGCGAGTAATTGTTGATGATTGCCCTGCTCTACTATTTCACCATGACTCATCACAATAATGTTATCGCTATCAACTATGGTTGATAGCCGATGGGCAATCACTAAACTGGTGCGGTTCTTTGCCACTTCATTAATGGCCGTTAAAATGGCTTGCTCGGAATGACTATCAAGGGATGAAGTTGCTTCATCAAAGACCAATATTTGTGGGTTTTTCAAAATGGTACGCGCAATAGCTACCCGCTGTTTTTCACCACCGGAAAGTTTTAAACCACGCTCGCCCACCTTTGTTACTAAACCATCAGGTAAACTGGCGATAAATTCCGATAAATGTGCGAGATCAATGGCTTTTAATACCTGCTCTTTACTTGCCGTTGGACAACCATATTGCACATTATTAAATAAAGTATCGTTAAAAAGTACCGTGTCTTGCGGCACAATACCAATATGAGCACGCAGTGAATGTTGGCTCACTTGACTAATATCTTGGCCATTAATGCGAATAGCGCCTGAGTCAACATCATAAAAACGAAACAATAATTTCACTAAGGTTGATTTACCCGAGCCACTTTGTCCCACCACGGCGACTTTTTCTCCCGCTTTGATTTCAAATGAAATACCTTTAATGATCGGCCGTTTTTCATTATAGGCAAAAGTAATATTATCAAAGACGATACTGGCTTGACTGCTGGTATTATCCCCTAGCTCGGCCAAGCTTAACGCTGGGGCTTGCGGAACATCTTGCACCTTGGCTTTTTTAGCGAGTAAGCCAAACAAATTTTCAATGTTAGCCAAAGACCCCTTGATCTCACGGTAGACAAAGCCTAAAAAATTTAGTGGTATAAATAATTGCATCATAAAGGCATTAATCAAGACAAAATCACCTAAAGTCATCACGCCAGCAGCAACTTCCTTGGCAGCCAAGGCCAACATAGCCGTTATGGCAAAGGCTATAATCAACGCTTGCCCTCCGTTAAGGGCAAACAATGATAAACGGTTTTTAATTTTAGCCTGCTCCCAAACTGACAGATGCTTATCATACGCCTGCGCTTCATACTCTTCATTAGTGAAATATTTTACCGTTTCGTAATTCAGTAAACTATCAATAGCGCGGGTATTACTTGATGAGTCAGCTTGATTTGCCTCGCGGACATAACGTGTACGCAGCTCAGTGACGTAAACAGAAAAGGCGATATAGCTAATAATCGAAGTCAAGGTAATTGCAGCAAACCATATGCCGTAATTAACAAAGAGAATGGTTACCACCATAACGATTTCAAGCAAGGTCGGCACAATATTAAACACCATAAAACGCATTAAAAAGTTGATGCCTGTGGTGCCCCGCTCGATATCTCGGGATAAACCACCCGTTTGTCTATTTAAGTGAAAATCTAAGTCAAGCGCATGAAGGTGGCGAAATACCTTTAAACCTATGCGCCGAATAGCGCGCTCAGTAACCCGGCCAAATAATGTATCTCTGATCTCAGCAAAGACCACTATCGAAAAGCGTACTACCCCATAGGTGGCAACTAAGGCTAGCGGCACAATCATCAGGGCAGAATTTTGCTTATCGGTGTTATTAGCATCTAAGCTATCAACAATATCTTTGAGGATAAAAGGTAAATAAACACTGGCAATTTTAGTGAATATTAGACACAACATAGCGAAGGCGATGCGTTTTTTATACTCAAACAAGTAAGGTAAAATCAGTTTAAAAGCTTGCCAGTTAATAGAGCGGACTTCTTGGTCGGGATAACTAGAGGGGCGCATAGCTTACCTTATGAGTGAATGTTTATGAAAGAAAAGCTTATGTATGAAAAGCTTATAAAAGAAAAGGCTATGATAAAATATAAAGGCAATATAACCTACCTATTATGTAATATATCTTACTTTCATAGGGATTTTTTCCTTAGAATTCAGATATTAAAAATACGTTATCCCTCAACTACGACTAAGTTCCAAGTAACGTCACAAAACATCCCTGATAACGTTCTAAGGAATAGAAATGTTAATACCAGCCGGTATATTAATTGTCGCCATTATCTTAGCTGTTTTTTCAGCAAAAATACTTGTTACTGGCGCTATTAGCATTGCCAAACGTTTTGCTATTGCAGAATTCATTATCGGGGCTTTTATTATCGGCTTTGCTACCTCGCTGAAAAGTTGCATCCATTGATTTTTAACGATGACAACACTGCATGACCGGAAAATACCACACTGAGCTATTCTATTCGCGACGCTAAAGCCTTTATTGAACAAATTGACACCAGAGTAACCGTAAAAGTAAAAGTCGATAATTTCAGGGTACACGAGCGTATTAACCTAAACAGTGATTAATAGCTGTGCAGAGCAAGTTAAACATAAAAAACCCGCATCAGCTTTCGCTAATGCGGGTTTTGTTCTTTATTCTTTATTCGGTATTAGTTGTTAGCTACCGTTTTGGCTCAGTAGCTACTGAATTTCGCTCAAAACAAAGCAGAAACAGCGAGCAACAAAGCTCGCTCAGCTTAAACTAGCCCAACATACATTCCGTGTATTTGTCACTAGATTATTTGCTATTTCCTGCTTCTACACGGCTTTTCAGTTTCTGTCCTGGTCTAAAGGTAACGACTTTACGGGCAGAAATTGGAATATCTTCACCAGTTTTAGGATTACGGCCAGGACGTTCGCTTTTTTGTCGCAAGTCGAAATTACCAAAACCCGAAAGTTTAACTTGATCGCCACTTTCTAAGGTCTCGCGAATTTCTTCAAAAAATATTTCAACCATATCTTTTGCGTCACGCTTGCTCAGCCCAACTTTTTCAAATAAATGTTCTGCTACTTCTGCTTTTGTAAGCGCCATTGCTTAGTCCCTCAGTGATGCATTTAACTCTGTTTTTAAGGTTTCAACAACCCTATCGATAACATCGGTGATGTCTTTTTCTTCAAGAGTTTTACTGGTATCTTGTAATACTAAGGTGATGGCTAAACTCTTATAACCCTCTTCAATTCCTTGACCTTGGTATACATCGAATAAGTTTAGATCAATTAAATAATTTCCGCCAACCTTTTCAATAAGTTGTAACACTTTTTTTGCATCAACGTCTTCTTTAACCACTATCGCTAGGTCGCGGCGATTGGCAGGAAAGCGAGATATGTCGCTGGCTTCAGGGATTTTTTGCACCAGTACTTCTGATAATAATAGCTCGAAAACTAAAGTACGGCCGTTTAAGCCTAATTTTCTTTCTAATTCAGGGTGTAAGGTTCCAACATGACCTACAAAAACACCATTCTTAGTAATTTGTGCGGTTTGACCTGGATGTAAGGCCTCAACTTCAGCTTTTGAAAACTCATAAGCTTGAGCATCACCCGTAAGTGCTAATAAAGCTTCAACATCACCTTTAATATCATAAAAGTCGCTGGCTGCTTTTTCCATGCTCCAATGTTCATCAACACGAAGACCACCAATAACACCGGCTAACATGTTTTGCTGACGAACACCGTTTTCAACACTTTCATCGGGCACAAAACGCAAACCTGCTTCAAATAAACGCACGCGACCTTGCTGACGGTTTTGGTTATAAACCATAGACTGTAACAAACCCGTCCATAAACTTAAGCGCATTACCGACATTTCAGAAGAAATAGGGTGTGGTAACGTCATCACCTCGGCCCCTGGATGTAATAATGTTTGTACTTTCGGGTCAACAAAACTGTAGGTAATCGCTTCTTGATAATCACGATTGACTAAGACTAGTTTTAGGTTCATTAAAGAAAGCTTGGCTTCTTTTTGCTCACGCATTTTCAACATTGCTTTGGGCGCAACATTGGGGATATTGTTATAACCATAGATGCGGGCAACTTCTTCTATTAAATCGACTTCAATTTTAATATCAAAACGGTAAGCGGGCACAATCACCTGCCACACCCTAGCAACGCCGTCACCCGTGGTGCTAACAGTAAAACCAAAACGGGTAAGAATTTCGCTAACTTGCTCATCATCAATGTGATGACCAATACGGCTATCTAACTTTTCACGACGTAAACTTACGTCTTTTGTTTGCGGAATGTCAGCCTCAGATTTAGCTTCTACCACTGGACCGGCTTGACCACCAACAATACTGAGCAATAACTCTGTAGCACGCTCTATGGCATCATGTTGTAACGTTGGGTCTATGCCACGTTCATAACGATGGGAAGAGTCGGTATGCAAACCGTATTGACGTGCTTTACCTAAGATAGCTAGCGGCGCAAAAAAGGCACTTTCTAAAAATATATCGGTAGTGTTACTGGTAACACCTGAATCAAGACCACCAAAGATACCAGCCATGGCTAATGCGTTGCCTTTACCTAAAACACCGTCATCAGCTATAACTAAAGTACCTTCTTTTAGCGTTACTTCCTTCTCATCTAATAAGGTGAGCTTTTCGTCTTGGTTAGCAAAACGAACATTGATACCACTACCAAGTTTGGCTAAATCAAAGGCATGCATTGGGTGACCCAATTCAAGCAATATATAGTTGGTGACATCAACAACAGGGTCGATTGAGCGGGTACCACAACGGCGAAGTTTTTCCACCATCCACAGTGGCGTGGTTGCTTTTGGGTTAATGCCTTTAATCACACGACCTAAGTAACGAGGACAAGCTTGCTTCGCTTCAACATTGATAGTAAGCACATCATCAATCGTTGGCACTACTGCGGTAATGGTTGGCTCGGTAACGGCTAAAGAGTTCAACACACCTACTTCACGGGCTAAACCTTTAATGCCTAGGCAATCACCACGGTTAGCCGTTAAATCAACGTCAATGGTAACGTCATTTAAATCTAAATATTCACGAACACAGCTACCTACTGGTGCATCCTGAGCTAATTCCATAATGCCCGCTGAGTCATCGGCTAAACCAATTTCCGATTCACTACACAACATACCAAAAGAGGCAACACCGCGTAATTTTGCTTTCTTAATGTTAAAATCGCCTGGCAGTACCGCGCCGACTGTTGCTACCGCAACTTTTAAGCCTTTACGACAGTTTTTAGCACCACAGACGATAGTAACCAACTCGCCTTTTTCTACGGTAGCAGAGCTGTAATCGCCTAAACTAATTTTTGTTACTTGCAACTTATCCGCATCGGGATGTGGGCCACATTCAACCACTTCACCAATAATAACACCACTAAACTCGCCCGCTACTGGGTCAACACTGTCAACCTCTAGACCGGCCATGGTAATTTGATGCGCTAATTCAGCAGAAGAAAGTGCAGGATTAACCCACTCACGTAACCAAGATTCACTAAATTTCATTATGAGTTTTCCTACTTGAACTGTTTTAAGAAACGAAGATCGTTTTCAAAGAATGCACGTAAATCATTTACGCCATAACGCAACATAGTTAGACGCTCAACCCCCATACCAAAAGCAAAGCCGGTATAAATTTCCGGGTCGATACCAACACTACGTAAAACATTTGGGTGTACCATGCCACAACCTAATACTTCTAACCATTTACCATTTTTACCCATGATATCTACTTCAGCAGAAGGTTCAGTGAAGGGGAAATATGAAGGGCGGAAACGAATTTCTACGTCTTCTTCAAAGAAGTGATGCAAGAAGTCATGCAAAATGCCTTTAAGGTGAGTAAAGCTAACGTCTTTATCGACCATCAAGCCTTCTACTTGATGAAACATTGGTGTATGTGTTTGGTCATAATCATTACGATACACTTTACCTGGAGAAATAATGCGTAGTGGCGGCTTTTCAACTTCCATGGTACGAATTTGTACACCGGATGTTTGAGTACGTAATACTAATTTTGGATTGAAATAGAAAGTATCATGGTCTTGACGGGCCGGGTGATGCTCTGGAATATTTAAGGCATCAAAGTTGTGATAATCATCTTCAACTTCTGGACCGACTTTAACTTCAAAACCTAAATCACCAAAGAAGCTTTCAATACGGGCAATAGTGCGCGTTACTGGATGTAAGCCACCTATTTTAGTACCGCGACCTGGTAAAGTGACATCGATAGACTCTGCCGCTAGTTTTTCTTTAATCTCTTGGGCACGTAATAATTCACCACGGTCGTTAAGTAATTTAAGTACGGCTTGTTTAGCCGTATTAATTACTTGTCCCATTTTAGGCTTTTCTTCTTTGGGTAATTTACCTAAGCCTTTCATCTGCTCGGTGAATGAACCTTTCTTCCCTAAAAAGTGAACGCGCACTTGATCAAGTGCAGTTGGATCTGACGCTGCCGCAATGGCAATTTCTGCCTCTGCAACAATAGCATCTATAGTGGTGGTGTCTAAGCTCATGATTTCCTCTAAAACGGGGGTAGATAAACGACTTTAATTAGCTTTCTTATGAAAAGGCCAGCGAGGTAAAGTATTTACCAATAGACTAATTCATATAATAAAAATGCCATTGATTTTACACGAAAACACGTTGTTAGGTAGGGGAAATAGCGGATTTTTAATGAATAAATGCTAATAAATAGTATGTTTATGCGCTATAGAGGTAAAACACACTTTTGTCTGCTGGATAAATAGTGGCAGTTATACCTCGCTATTTAGGAGTTGCTCTTATTTTTCTTCGCCACCTTAGCGTTATGTTCCGCTTCTCGCTGCATTAAAATAAAGGTCAAATACATTTTAGTGGGCAAAGAAAAAACCATACCAAAGGCGAAACATGTGGCGCTAATGAGAATACCGGTCACCCCCAGTGAGGTCATATATATACCCGGTACCATTCAAGATGCATGTTTCAGAGTGCTTGAGAAATTTCAATTCAAGGCGCTGTGATGAAATAATGGTTGTTCAGGAGAATATGCTCAGGATAATTGCTCCTGCATTATCCGTATAAGGTACTTCCTGTACCGTCTGCATTCTCTAATAAGCTACATCCATGTCGCGTCATTATGAGTTACAGCAACGATGAAGTGATATTGCTCAAACGCTTCTTCGATGTGTTTAAAAAGACTTTAAACCGCGTTAAATAATTAAACCATAGAATGACTATGCTTCAATTATTTCCCTTGCCTAAAGCCCTTTTAATTCCCACTGAAATCGAGCACTTTGAATGGTAACGGGTATAAGCACTGAATATATGCAAATAAATCCCTATCAGTAATAGGCAGAAACCTAACACCATAGAGATTTTTAACAATAAAATTAAGCGCCGCTCAGACAAAGTTATTATCTTTTAGGATACAGTGAGCAAACGTTAGCAGACCAGTCTTTAGAAAACAAACATCATGCCAACTCCCGTTGCATTTTCACCTTGGTTACTGCCTGCTGCAACCAAGATAGAGTCATCAATTTTACTTTCGATATAAAAATAAAAATTTTCATCCCAATGGTATTTAGCACTAAGAATATAATATTTCAGATGATAATCACTAACTGAGTCGATTGATGTTGGTGAATCGTCGGTCAACGAGTTATAACCAACAATAACAGAAATATTGTTATCAAATCGATAAGCAGCAAATAGCTCGACACCGCTCGATTTAGCCATAACTGTACCGATATCATTAACTTCATGATAAGTCATATCAGTAAAAACGACTGCAACATGTAAACCAAGGCTGCCATAAGGTCGATAAGTAATATGTGCCGTGATAAGTTGATCATCAGCTTTCGCTGACTGGCGGTAATCATTTACTTTATCAATATCCGCAATTAAGCTTATTTTCGCTTTGTTATAAGCTAGGCCGAAACCGAGATCAAACGGTGCTTGATAGATAACAGCTAAACCATATGAATCATTAAATTTAACGCCAAAGGCATCTTCTGCACCGGGGATTTCACTGGTTCTAACTTCATCGTCAGAAACCAAGTACTGAGCAGCAAAACTAAACTTTTGATAATTAACTTTATATTGGATAGCTTGCTCTGCACGACCTGAGCCTGAGAAACCACCATCGGTACCAAAATTAAACGTCCCTTGTGCATCAGCGCCGAAAATTTCAAAATGATCAGTAACGCCGGCAACATCAAAGCTAACGCCCCACTGCTTACCCATAGTAAAGCGACCATAGGTTTCATGCTCAAAACCAACATAGCCCAACCTTAGCCATGTGGTATCCGTAGTGGGTCCGGTACTGGTTAAACCATTATTACCGACATATATGTGATCAGCAGTATTTGATATTTGTATGCCCCATTCAAGCAAACCGACTGCTTGCCAGTTGTCTTTCATTTGATGCGACAGAGAAAAAGTATAACGAGAGAAGCCATCATTGATTTCCGCTGTTTCGCCACTATTAATATAATAAACCGATAAGTTACCTTTAAAGTCTAAGCGACTCTTGTCATTATTAAAAAGTTCAAGTCCTTGGGCAACTGGCATAAAACTGGCTAATAAGGCCACCGTTGTTAACGAGGTTATCTTGTGCATTGATTGAAATCCTTAGGTGTATGTGTTGATTATCTAGTTATTTATCTGAATTTTTTTACATAGCGGCAAGTATTGCGGCTACCGGGTGTCTAGCTTTTAACGCGCTAAAACGCTTCACTTGCGAACGACATGAAAAACCAGTCACTAATATTTGTTCGCTATCTAAAGCCTCTACTTTAGTTTGCCAACTTAACTCATATATACCTTTAGAGTTCTCTAAGTTGACTTTTTCATGACCATAAGTCCCAGCCATACCACAGCAACCCACACTCACTTTTTCTAAGGCTAAACCAAAATGAGCAAAAATGCTTTGCCATTCATTTTCACTGTTTACCAAGGCGGTTTTCTCGGTGCAATGAGCAAACAGTTTGAATGGCTTACCTTTTGAGAGCTCAGTTGAGAGCAATGTCGATTTAAAAGTGCTATCTTGCTGAATAAAGTCTAATAACCATTCATGGGCCAGTAACACCGAAAAGTCGCCGCGTTTTTCTTGCAAGGTTTTAGCGTATTCATCGCGATAACACAGCACCATGGACGCATCCATGCCCAGCATTGGGATATTAAGTGTTGCCAGTTGATTTAAAAACTCACTGCTTGATTTTGCCGTTTTAGCGAAACGCGCTAAAAAGCCTTTGACATGTTGCGCTTTACCATTGGGTTTAAAAGGCAATAATATTGGCTCTAAGCCCAGTTTTTTAATCAAGCTCATCATACTTTGTACCGTATTGGCATCGTAAAATGAAGTGAATGGGTCTTGTACTATCAGTACATAACCTTTACGTTGTGCTGGGGTTAACGCTTGTAACCTAGCTAAGTCAAAGCCTGAAAAACCGGCTTTTTTCACTTGTTTTTTCAAGGTCGGTACCGACAACAACGGCGTATTAACATAGCCAATGGTTTTCGCAGATAGCTTGTCATAGAGCTTAGTGCTCAGTACCGCATTAACAATTCTTGGTACTTTCGCCATTAGCGGCGCAAGTATTTCCACATTAGCCACTAGATGATCTTTTAAGGGTCTAGCGTAACGTGAATAATATATATTGATAAAACGCGACCTAAAGTCAGGTACATCTACTTTTACCGGACATTGACTGGCACAGGCTTTACAGGCTAAACAGCCTTGCATCGCGTCCATTACTTCATGGGAAAAATCGCCATTACCGTTGTCATCTTGCTGTGGTTTACTGATAAAATTAATGCGCAATTTTTCCGCGGCACTACTCAGTATCTCTTTTATCGACCAAAAACTTTTCGAGGAATTAATCTTGTCTTCCAGGGCAAGAATATCAACACCTTGTTTCTCTAATAAACGTAACCATTCACGCATTAAGCCAGCACGACCTTTAGGTGAATGTCGTCTATCGCCAGTAATTTTGCTCGACGGACACATGGTACTATCGGCATCATAGTTAAAACATAAACCATTACCATTACAGTCCATGGCAGCGGTAAATGACTCTTTAACCGTGACCGGAATTTGTCTATCAAAGAAGCCACGTTTGGTATCATCTACACTAACTAATTGCTCATTAGAAGCAAATGGCGTACAAATTTTACCTGGATTCATTTTATTATGTGGATCAAAAACCGCTTTGATTTTTCTCAGCTCAGTAAATAATTTATCGCCAAAAAATTCTGGCCCATATTCAGAGCGGTAACCTCTACCGTGTTCGCCCCACATCAAACCACCATATTTGGCCGTTAATTTAACCACTTTATCAGAGATGATCCGTAAGAGCTTTTCTTGCTCTGGATCACACATATCAAGTGCTGGACGCACATGTAACACTCCCGCATCGACATGACCAAACATGCCATAATTTAATTTATAGCCATCTAGTAGCGCGCGAAATTCAACAATATAATCGGCAAGATTTTCTGGCGGCACGGCCGTATCTTCGGCAAAGGCAAGAGGTTTTTGACTACCGGCGGTTTTACCTAATAGGCCAACCGCTTTTTTACGCATGGCATAAATTTTGTTAATACTGGCTAAGTCTGAAGTCACTTGATAACCAATTACGCCACAATTACCTGCAGAGTTAGCTGATGACTTCCCTGATAAAGAATCTGATAAGGAATCTGATAAAGCGCTATCAGCACTGTCACCTTTAGCAATCAAATCATCCAATACCGAGGTAAGCTCGCTAACCTGTTCGGCTAAATCGGCAATACTATCGCCGTTATATTCAACGATATTAATGCCATCCATGACTTTTCCTGGCACATCGGTGATTAAATCACGAACACTATGCCAAACGATGTCTTGCTTAGCCAGATCCAATACCCGTGAATCTATAGTTTCAACCGAAGTTGCCTTGGCTTTAACCAAGGCTGGGGAGTGACGCAAGGCCGAATCAAAACTGTCGTATTTTATATTAATGAGTGTTTTAGCAACACGGATAACATTAATGTTTAGCTTGGCTGAACAGACAAAAGCCAATGAGCCTTCGGAGCCGGTGATCAAACGTGATAAATCAACGCCAATAATATCGCCGTCATCATTGGCCGTTAAGACATGTTCTAAATCATAACCGGTTAAAAAACGATTTAAGCGGGGAAACTTCTCTAACACCAAGACACGATTTTCAATACATGACTCAAGTACTTGCGCCATTATTTTAGCATAAGTCTGGCCATGACTACTTTCCAATCCAGCTAAGTCCTGTGCTTGCGCTAAATCCATCGGCTCCGTATTAAATTCCTCGCCATTAGCAAGTACCGACTCAAGCGATAAAACATGGTTTGACGTTTTGCCATAAACTAACGAGCCTTGTCCTGAAGCATCGGTATTGATCATACCGCCTACGGTAGCGCGATTTGAGGTAGATAAATCAGGGGCAAAGAAAAAACCATAAGGGCGTAAATAATCATTCAGTTGATCTTTAATGACACCGGCTTCAACACGGACCCATTTTTCCTCAACATTTATCTCTAACACCTTATTCATGTATTTAGATAAATCAACCACCACACCTGGGGTTAAACTTTGCCCGTTAGTGCCAGTACCACCACCACGAGCACTGAATTTAATAGTCAGGTATTGCTCATCACTGGCTGTTTTAGCCAATAAAACAATATCGGCTTTTGTGCGCGGGTGAATAACAAGTTGCGGTAACTGTTGATAAATACTGTTATCGGTGGCGACAGCTAGGCGAGCGCTGTAACTGGCATTAATATCACCAGTAAAATTATCACCTTTTAATGAGCGGATAAAATCGTCATATAAGGGCGGAAGATGATTTTGATGACTAATATGGGGAAGCATAACGACTTAACTTTAAAATAAAACAGGACAGTGGCCTGAGTATATCATGGAAGAAATGGCTTTTTACCCTAAAAACGAGCCTATATTCAATATATGGTAACTAAAATGAATAGTTTGCTATATTCCATGCAAAAAACATTTCTCTGATTATTAAGATTTTTATTTACATTACGATGTTAGCGTTTATTTAACCCACAGCAAGGGTAAGTTTTAACAAATGAACATAAAAAAGCGACTTAGTCAGTAACCCGAGTAAGCCGCTTATTTTCAATTGTTTTTGCTCAGCAAAAGCTAACTTTTAGCTTTATTGGCTAATTGTTCCGCCAGGTATAACCAGGTTGGCAATACGGTATCAGGGTTTAACGATATACTATCGATGCCCTGCTCCACTAACCAAGCAGCAAAATCTTCATGATCTGAAGGTCCTTGACCACATATACCCACGTATTTACCGCGTTTTTTACAGGCTTTAATGGCCATAGATAACAACATTTTTATTGCTGGATCACGCTCATCAAATAAATGGGCAATTAAACCTGAATCTCTATCTAAACCCAGTGTTAATTGCGTTAAATCATTTGAACCGATAGAGAAACCATCAAAGTAATCAAGAAATTGATCGGCTAATAAAGCGTTTGATGGTAACTCACACATCATAATGATGCGTAAACCATTTTCACCACGTTTTAAGCCATTTTCAGCCAGAATATCAATAACCTGAGCCGCTTCTTCTAGGGTACGAACAAACGGGATCATCACTTCAACATTGGTTAAGTCCATGTCATTACGAACACGTTTTATTGCTTCACATTCCAGGGCAAAACACGCTCTGAAATCTTTAGAAATATAACGTGCTGCACCGCGATAACCTATCATAGGGTTTTCTTCGTGCGGTTCATACGCTGCACCGCCAACAAGGTTAGCGTATTCGTTTGATTTAAAATCAGACATGCGCACTATCACTTTTTCTGGTGAGAATGCTGCCGCTAAGGTTGAGATACCCTCAGTCAATTTGGCGATATAAAACTCAATTGGACTGTCATAACCGGCGATAATGTCATTAATTTCATCTTGTAACTCAGCCGGCTGTTCATCAAAATTAAGTAAGGCTTTCGGGTGAATACCAATCATTTTATTGATGATAAACTCTAAACGCGCCAAACCAATACCCGCATGTGGTAAACGAGCAAAAGAAAAAGCTCGGTCTGGATTACCAACATTCATCATGATTTTAAGCGGTAGCTCTGGCATATCATTAATTTCAGATCTCTTCACCTGATAATCTAATTCGCCACTATAAATAAAACCGGTATCACCTTCGGCGCACGATACAGTTATCTTATCGCCCGTTTTAATCAATTCAGTGGCATTACCACAACCGACAACCGCAGGAATACCCATTTCACGGGCAATAATGGCGGCATGACAGGTTCTACCACCACGATTAGTAACAATCGCTGAGGCGCGTTTCATGATAGGCTCCCAATCAGGGTCAGTCATATCGGTAACTAACACATCTCCGGGTAAGATTTGATCCATGTCAGCCAGTGACGATAATACTTTCGCTACACCACTACCTATTTTATGACCAATTGAGCGTCCTTCACAAACCACGGTAATATTGTCATCTTTTTGTAAGTGGAACTGCTCCATGATATTAGCATTTTCACGACTCTTAACCGTTTCAGGACGCGCTTGCACAATATATAACTTGCCATCTAAGCCATCTTTTGCCCATTCAATATCCATTGGACGACCATAATGTTTCTCAATGATTACCGCTTGTCTAGCTAGCTCTTCAACTTCGCTATCGGTTAATGAAAAACGGTTAGAGTCCGCCGCATCAATATCAACAATTTCAACTTGCTTTGAATGCTCTTGGCTGTCTGTGAACACCATTTTAATGGCTTTGCTACCAATATTACGACGTATTACCGCAGGTTTACCTTTAGCAAGTGTTGGTTTATGAACATAAAATTCATCAGGGTTTACTGCCCCTTGTACCACCATTTCACCTAAGCCAAAGCTTGAAGTGATAAAGACCACTTGGTCAAAGCCAGACTCAGTATCAATAGAGAACATCACCCCTGAGGATGAAATATCACTACGCACCATACGCTGAATACCCGCAGACAGTGCCACGCCACGATGGTCATAACCCTGGTGAACACGGTATGAAATAGCTCTATTATTAAACAATGAGGCAAATACATGTTTAATGGCAACCATTACCGCGTCAAAACCCCGTACATTTAAGAAGGTTTCTTGTTGGCCGGCAAAAGAAGCATCCGGCATATCTTCAGCGGTGGCTGAAGAGCGTACCGCAAAAGAGGCATCATCGGAGAAATCACCGGCAAGTTTTGCGTAAGCCGCGGCAATATCTTGCTGCATTTGCGGGAGAAATGGTGTGTCAATAATCCATTGGCGAATAGTAGCGCCACATTTGGCTAGCGCATTAACATCGTCAACATCTAAACCATCCAGTAATTGGTAAATTTTTTCATTAATTCCGCTTTGCTCTAAAAACTCATTAAAGGCAAATGACGTAGTCGCAAAACCCGTAGGCACTTGCACACCAACACTCGCTAGATTCGAAATCATTTCACCAAGTGATGCATTTTTACCACCGACGCGGTCAACATCATTCATGCCTAAGTTTTGATACCAAAGAACATTTTCTTGCACGACACTTCTCCAATTAAAAAATAAATTTGTTTAATCATACTAATTCTATTAAGTTAATTCTCAACTCAAAGCTTCATTCGTGAATTTAAAAGCATTACCATGCAGCATTATTGATTTTGATAAGAGAATAATCATTACCTGCAAATCAATGCCTTGCCGCAAAGCCTTTTAATTATCACTGAGTGAAGCCACTTGATAGACTTGGTATTTTTGTAGTTAAGTACATTCTACACTGCCAGTTATAGTAAATAAAAGTCATAATAAAATATAAGTTAAAAGTTTTCATACTCACTTACACAATAAATTCACTATTCAATTAAGACAATTAAATTATGCGTTCAGCTTTTTACATCTCTGATGGCACCGCCATCACTTCTGAAGTTTTTGGTCATGCACTGCTATCTCTCTTTCCTACTGAATTTGAGCACCATACCATTTCATTTGTTGAAAGCACTGAAAAAGCGCAAGAAGCAAAAATACGTATAGATAAAGCAACACGCCGTGCAGGCAAACCGGCCTTGGTTTTTCATACTTTTGTTAATAATGATATCCGAGAAATCATTGAGAGTTGTGATGCTGTGCTTTATGATTTTTTAGAACCGTTCGTGGCGCCACTTGAACAAGAATTAGCCCTTAAAGCTAAACCTAAAACCCATAGAACTCATAGTATTCATGAAAAAACCTACGATTATCGGATAGAAGCGGTGAACTACGCACTGGCCAATGATGATGGCTCTAATATAAATAATTATGAAGAAGCGGATGTTATTTTAGTCGGTGTTTCCCGCTCAGGTAAAACACCAAGCGCGCTGTATTTAGCACTGCAATATGGCATTAAAGCGGCAAATTACCCTTTTACTGATGATGATATGGAAGAGTTAAAAATCCCAGTATTTTTAATGCCATTCAAGAAAAAACTATTTGGCCTAACCATCAATGCACAGCGGCTAATGGATATAAGAGAAGGTCGTATGTCTAACAGTAAATATGCGTCGGCCAGACAGTGTCGCATGGAAGTCAGAGAAGTAGAAAAACTCTATAAGAATGAAAAGATACCTTTCATCAATACCACCAAGTTTTCGGTGGAAGAGATAACCGCTAAAATACTGTCTGAAACAGGCTTACAGCGTTACAAATATTAATTTCAGCGAACTAATCGCACGCTAATATCAACTTATGGTGATATTATTGCTTTTATCGCTTTTTATTAGTAATAACAGTTCACATTAGCGGCTAATTTAGCTATGTTAGCGCGCATAAATTAGTTTATGCGCGCCCTATTGCGAACCAAACTAAAGCCAAACTAAAACCAAAAACATTAGAATTTCATGACCATTAAAACCGATGAACTACGCACCACGCTAATTGAAAACTTAACCTCTCCCGCTGAGCTTGCTGAACAAATTCCCCTAAGTGCGGTCACCGCCGCTTTTATTATGCAAAGCCGCAAAGAAATTGAAGCCATTATTCGTGGTGAAGACAAACGTTTACTGGTAATTATCGGCCCTTGCTCTATTCACGATACCACTGCCGCCATTGATTACGCTAAAAAATTGGCAGTATTGCGTGACAAGTATCAAAATGAATTACTCATTGTTATGCGTGTTTACTTTGAAAAGCCACGTACTACCGTGGGTTGGAAAGGTTTAATTAGTGATCCTGACTTAGATAAATCGTTTCACGTTGCCAAAGGGCTAAAATTAGCACGCGGCTTATTAGTCGCTATTAATGACTTAGGACTCGCGGCTGGTACTGAGTTTTTAGATATGGTTACCGGTCAGTATATTTCAGATCTGATCAGTTGGGGCGCTATTGGCGCACGTACTACTGAAAGCCAAGTTCACCGTGAATTAGCTTCTGCGCTGTCTTGCCCGGTGGGTTTTAAAAATGGCACTGATGGTAACGTTAAGATAGCCCTTGATGCGATTCAGGCGTCAAGAGTACCGCATGTCTTATATTCGCCGGATAAAAGTGGCCAGATGTGTATTTACCAAACCCATGGCAACCCCTTCGCCCATGTGATTTTACGCGGCGGCAAGGTCCCTAACTATCATAAGGCTGATATTAAAGAGACCTGTCAACAACTTGAAAAAGCATCATTATCGCAAAGCATTATGGTTGATTGTAGCCACGGTAATAGCAATAAAGACCATAATAAGCAAATAGATGTCGCTCGCTCTATTGCTGAGCAAATCTGCCAGGGTGAAGAGAGTATTTTTGGTGTGATGATTGAAAGCTTTCTAGTTGAGGGCAAACAAGCGGTGAAAAAAGAAATACCGTTAACTTATGGACAAAGTATTACCGATGCCTGTGTTGATTTAACGGTCAGTGATGATATTTTAGCCTTACTGGCTGATTCGGTGAAAACGCGCTTCGCCAGTTAAACTATCGGGCTTTGTCTACTCCTCCACCGAGAAAAAGCTATTAGCTAGATAAAAAACCCTTAGCTTTTGACTAAGGTTTTTTTATATCTCTATGACATGTTGCGTTAATTTACTGCTGTAAATAGAGATAATTTAACTACGACTGTAGATAGTCACGCAGGTTGGATAACTACACCGCTTTACATTTTTGCTAATAAACCATCACTGGCCGCTTCAACCAAATCAAGTACATAGTCAAAACCTTTAGCGCCACCATAATACGGATCGGGTACCTGCTCTTCTTCATGGCCAACAGCAAAATCTAACATTAAGTGTATTTTATCTAACATAGCCGGTGGTGCTATTTTTTTTAATTCGTCAATATTGTCATGGTCCATCGCTAGAATGAGATCAAAATCGCTAAAATCTTGCACCGTCACCTGACGTGCTTTAATACCGTCAAAGGAATATCCACGGGCAATACCCGCTTTTTGCGCACGATGGTCGGGTTTTTCTTTGGCATGAGCACCCAGTGTCCCCGCAGAATCGACTTTCAGACTTAGGCCTTGCGCTTTCATTTTATGTCTAAAAACCGCTTCGGCACTGGGCGAGCGGCAAATATTACCCATACAGATAAATAATACCGAGTTAATTCCCTTAATATTCAACGTCTTATTAGTCATTTTACCTTCCGTTACCTGTTGGTTTTTGAGTATTTACACCCTAATAAAATCAACAACTTGTAGTTTTGTTTTGGGGAATATTTAGAGGATTATATACCCTAAATTCAAACGCTAGGCTGAAATAGTAACTCAATTTTCAAAATAAAAACATAGTTTAATATAACAAAGTAAAATCAACAAAACTGAATTTAAACTAACCATTGATTCGATGGAGAGCCAACGATATTATTTAAGAAAATATCAATTCTGCTCCCATACAATGAGGGTTATATAATGATACAGCAGTACTATTTGAGAATAACTAGGACGATAAAAGATCTAGGAATTGGCACGATTATGAAACCCACTTACTTTAATTGACTTACAGGCTATCAATTAATTATATGTACGCAACTATGTACACACCTTAAAATAGTAATAATAGAGAGCAGGATATTGTTTTCAACATGTTGGATGTTATGCGGCAGTTTATCGTTCTTATAATAAGAGTAACGCTATATCCCCTACTTTAAATACCTATAACTACCGCAGAACAATATGTTTAAGTCTAATAGTTTTGCTTAAAGATAGTTAATGACCTTTAACTTTAAGACCAGAAGTTGCCATTTATTGTAATTACTATTCGTTATCTAACTAAAAGAATTTCTTGGTAACGTTTTGCAATGCCTAGGAACCTTATTGGATATTAAATACACCTTTTTGTCTTATATCTTCCGAATAATCATCTATATTGACTAAATAATCGCTTTCAGACACATTTGACTAGCTCAATGTGTCGATAAAACGGTTTTAGCATTTCAAAATGATCCTTTAGCTATTTTCTGAGTTACTCTGGTGAAGTTAATGCTCAAAACATTGTCTATAATGGCATGCTATCGTTCTCATTGTGAAGGTCATATATACTGGCTTTAATGCAAATCCGTGGCCAGAATCAATTGACCACTACAAATATAGTGGAGGATAGATGTTTATCTAAATAGATTTCTAAAGCATTGAACAACTGAAAAGATTTTTCATCACCTTCAGAAGAAAAAGTTTAAATAAAATTGTCTTCTAATATATCAAGAGTATCAAAGTCAGTAACCCCATTAATAATTGCCCAATGGATAGATACAACGGGAATAGTTATGTTCCTTATATTATCAGGCATTATTGATGTTTAACTCAAACGCACTCTGTTTCTTATTTTTAAATCTAGTACTTCCTTTCTCGAAAAGATTATACATAAGTAATCAAATACATTTTTACCGTTATGATTAGGAATTAACCTACACAACTTTACTACTTCTATTGCTCGATTATTTCCATAAACAGATAATGTTTTTCTTAGGACCCCCTTGTTGAATGAAAAAGATTTGCTTAAGTATTCCGCATACTTATGAAACTTGTAAAAGTAAGTCCGTCAAACTCAAGCTTTTCATCCATTGATATATTATCAATGGAAATTCCATCAACACATAACACCCAACCGCTAAAATTAACTCTATCTTTAATAATTAGGTACATTAGCCAACCACTTTGTTTAAAGGCATAAAATGCTCGACCATTAAAATAAATTTCTCCTCTCGATAACTATTTAGCACTCTGTATTACTATTTATTCCTTAATGAGGTCTCTAAGTTTCATTAAATAGTTAACATCGTTGTTCTATCGAAAAGATTTACATTAATCACAAATAGGTATGTTAACTTAATAATCGCTTTGAAACTTTGATAGTGTAGTTTCAATTGATTGCTGAGAACCCTCTTCACAAACCAACATTTGAAGCGTATACCTAGCAGATCCATGCTTTGTTATTCATTTAAAGTAACGCCATAAACTTCTCAATTTGCTCTTCAGATATTTTATTAATCATTTCCCGAATCGAGTTATGCTCAACATCAATGCCTAGCGCTTCTTTTGCCATATTTATGGCTTCTTCTTTACAACCGTTATGATCACTTTGCAAAGTCAAAATAACTTTAACGAGTAATTTTTTTTGTTCTATTTTCATATTTTCACCACTTAATTTATTTCCACCTTAGTGCTAGGACACTATAGCAAGACATTATAATTAAACAATCGATAGTAGTGGCTGCAGACATGCTTCTAGTGTATAATGCTGATTTTATTGACAGTGGAATTACCTAGAAAACCATGAATACAGCCATATATAAGGACTTTACGTTCGAAGCAGCACACAAATTACCCAATGTTCCCACTGGACATAAATGTGCGAGGCTTCACGGACATTCATATAAAGTTAGAATTCATTTAGAAGGAGCTATAAATAAAGATTCGGGCTGGTTTATAGACTTTTCAGACATAAAAACAATTTTCAAACCAATTTATAACCAATTAGATCATCATTACCTAAACGACATTGAAGGCTTAGAAAACCCTACAGCTGAAATTATTTCAAAATGGATCTGGGAAAAATTAAAACCAAATTTATCAGAGCTTTCTGCGATTGAATTGATGGAAACCTGCACATGTGGTGTTATTTATAAAGGTAAGTAATTTTTGAAAATCCACTTAATCACTAATTGTACAAACCTTAAGAAAAGAAATATTCAAGGTAAAGTAGCATTAGAAAGCCTGACAAAAAAGCATAGTTCTCAAACTATAGTTAACTCTTGGTGTAAGCACCTTGAAAATGCAGAACAAAAGGTTCCCGCAATTGAACTTTATGCTGGTGACCATTGGAAAGTTGCTAAGAGCATTATAATTCCAAATCTAGACTTGTGGGTTCTATCAGCAGGTTATGGATTAATTCATAGCTCATCAAACATTGGCTCTTATGATGCGACGTTTTCAAATGGAAGTGAAAACTCAATTAATAAAACAGGATTAACGAATAACGAATGGTGGAAGGCTTTGCACCAGATAAGAAATAGTGTGAATTTGAAGTGCCACTCGCTTCACTCATTGGTTTCAACTAATGCTGATGATGTTTTTTTTATAGCTGCCTCTCCTGATTATTTACGAGTAATACAAGCTGAGCTAAAAGAACTAGTTTTCAATAAAAAGCTTACACATAAAAACCTTTTTATTGTTTCAAGTAAGCATAATATAGATGAAAAACTCACACCTTTTTTTTTAGAGTCCAGTGCTAGTTTTTGTCGCACGCTAAAAGGTGGGCGAGTATCTTTAAACATAAGATTAGCAAAGTACTTGCTAGAACAAGATGAAGTTAATGGGTTTAGCCATAAAAAGGTAATTGATAAATACAATCACCTAAAAAATACATCTGAAAAACTATTAGTTAATAATCGTCAAAAGCTTTCAGATGATGAGATTAACAGCTTTATTACAAAAGAGTTAAAATTTCAGCAAGGGCCCAAAATGTCGGCTTCAATGTTGCTAAAAAGACTAAGAAGTAAAAACTTAGCATGTGAACAAAAGCGATTTACTCGGCTATTCAAAGACTTGATTTAATATTGCTATTTAATAATAGAAAACTTCAATTAATTATATACAACTATCCATAATACATAGGTTTTACGTGACAACTTTTAATTATTATTTCCCAGACAATTTAGATTTTGTCGATCCTAATTTTAATGGCATTACCAATGAAAAAACAAAGAATCATCGAAAGTATGATGATGACGCCTACCCTCATGAAATTTTAAATGAGCTTCCATATAACGGTATGCTTGTTTCACTGGCTGGTATTGGAACAATGCAAAAAAAAGGGAAGTACTACACTCAAGAACTCACTGAGGACTTCTATTACTATGGCGCGAAGAAATTCCTAAGATTAACCCAAGATAAGTTTAAAAATGTATTACTAATGGGCGATTGTGGCGCATTTGATTATGTTAACGAACCAGAACCGCCATTCACCATCGATGAGTTAGTTGAGTTTTATGATAGAGGTGGATTTCATTGTGGAATATCTCTCGATCACATCGTTTTTCAATATGCTAAAGATGATGAGGCATTAAAAGCCATGCCATATGCAGATATTAGGGAAGCTGAACGCAGAATAAAAATAACCTTAGATAACGCAGAACTATTCTTAGAGCGCTCTAAAGACAAATCATTTATTCCTTATGGTGTAGCTCATGGTTTTAGCAAGGAATCATTTATTAGCTCCGTAAAGAAACTAGAAGAGATCGGATATACGCATATTACAATCGGCGGTATGATTAAGTCCAAAACCCCAGACTTGCTAGACTTGCTAGAAACGCTTTCTTTAAATAAAAAGAAAGAGACACAATTTCATCTGCTAGGAATATGTAGATTTGAGAATATTCCTGCATATGTAAAATATGGTGTAACTAGTGCCGATAGTACATCTCCACTTATGCAAGGCATTAAAGCAGGTAAATACTTTGAATTTAATGATGACGCTCATGAAATAATCCAGTCTTTATCAATAAGAATTCGTCAATGTGATCATGATAATGTTCAAAAGTTAATTGATAAGCATCGTCATGAAATTCGAAGCCTAGTAGCTAAAATGCTTAACAATAATGAAATTGATATAGACCTATCCAACAATGCGCTATCTACAAATGAATGTGTTAAAAGGCTTGAAACAGACTGTATTGAAAAATTAATACAGTATGACGCAACAGGCGAACATTTTGACGCTACGTTTAAGGCTCTTATGGCTTATGAAAAAGTAACTACTGCCGATTATTTAGCAAAAGAAATCACGCCTGTTAAACAGTCTCTACTTAACAAAGACAAACTAAGAATAAAAAAATTCTTATTAGAAAGGCCATGGAAAACCTGTACTTGCGGTGTTTGCGAGAATGGAATAATGAATATTATTTTTCGTTCAAATCAAACAAACCGTCGCAGAGGTATTCATAATTTAGCTATGGTGACAAAGCATAAAGATAAAGTTATTGATGATATGAAAAATATTGTGATTAAGGTTAACAAATAATGGAAAAAGTTATTTTAAGAATTCAAGTAATTAAAAAAATCGTTAATCAGGTCGAAGTATTCTGTGGCTGGGTAGAAGGTAAGAAAGTAAGAGATATTGCTAAGATTGTTCATATAACAAGGGAAGGCAAATATATCCATGGATATCAAAGAAGTGAACTACCTAAACACATTGAATCAATTAAAGATTATGTAGAATCGCCCAAATCTACTATATTAGCTAACCTGGTTATTGGCTTTAATAAATCAGTAACTTTTACACCTATAGAAGAAGGCAGCGACTTTGGATATTTAGAAGTTCCATACTCTCCTGGCTCCCCTTCAATGGAGTTACCTGGTTCAATTGTAGATGGCCAACAGCGTTCAGGAGGAGTTAAAAACAGCTTTCATGTAAGCTACCCTTTGCCTGTTTCAATTTTTATCTCTGAGGATGAAAATGACTATATTCAGCAATTTCTGATTCTTAACCTTGGTAAGCCCTTAACATCAGTGCAATTAAATGCTCTAGCACTCAATGAAAATATTTATAAACCGCCAGCATTAGCAATAAAGGCTTTTCCTTTATCAATTTCTGAAGAACTAGGGTTCGGTGATAATAATAATGGAACCCCCCCTTTAAAGGACCTCATAAAGTCAAATGGCAACCCTCAAGGAAAAATTGCTGAATCATCAATTACAGAATTTATTTCAAATGTTGAGCGAATGATATTGAAGTCTATCAACGTTCGAGTGCATCAAGACTTAACTAAAGAATCAAAACAGTTGTTTACCCAAATAATTAATAATTTTTGGATAGCAGTCACAATTGTATTTGAAAGTGAATGGAAAAACATATCTAAAAGCATGAAAGATACATACATCATCCATGGAACTAGCATATTTGGTTTTTCTTTTTTATGTCGTCATATGATAAGAGTATTTCTCGAAGACAAGCCGTCAAATACAGTAAACACCCCTTCAATTGAATTTTTTGTTCAAGAGTTAAAGCTTATTGCTCATAAATGCCATTTCAGTAAAACATCTTGGAGCCTGGGACTAATAAGAAGCGAAGAAGAAGGTGGTGATGATATAAAATTTTCACGTAGGTGGCATGACTTCCAAAACACAACATCAGAGAAACAATTATTTGCCGGTAACTTATTAAAGATTTATGAAGTAGAGAAAGAGTTTAAGGCTGAATACGATGTGTACTTTAGCTAAGTCTTACTTGATCACTGCAATTAAGGAGATTTAAGAAATGAAAAAACTTGTTGTTATATATTCAGGCGGCATGGACTCTTTTACGGCTTTAAATAAAGCCGTAAAAGAGGGTTTTGATGTATATGCTTTATCTTTCGATTATGGCCAAAAGCATAATAAAGAACTAATTTACGCAAGTGATGTATGTAGTGATCTTGGCATTCCACATAAAATTTTAGATATAAAATCTATCTCTACATTATTTACCAGTTCGTCACTAGTTTCTGACGATATTAAGGTACCTGATGGGCATTACGAAGCCGATAACATGAAATCGACTGTCGTGCCCAACCGTAATATGATTCTGATATCGTTAGCCATTGCTTACGCTGTAGATATAGAGGCCGAAGGTGTTTGGTATGGTGCTCACTCGGGTGACCATATGATTTATCCAGACTGTCGACCAGAGTTTGTAAAAGTAATGGATCAAGCGTCTAAAGTGGCAAATTTTGAACCTATTTATGTTCATGCTCCGTATTTAGAGACAGATAAGATTGGTATTCTTAAAGATGGGATATCAATGGGACTAGATTACTCTCAAACATGGACTTGTTATAAAGGTCTAGAAAAATCCTGTGGTACATGTGGGTCATGTGTTGAGAGATTAGAGGCATTTGAGAAAAATAAAACTCAAGATCCAATTAAATATTTTTAGAGAAAGGTATTTTTAATATTCTGGTCAAATAATTTTGACCAGAATATATGAAGGTTTTTTTAATTATTCACCCAACTAGATAAAAGGCTCTTTCTAGAGTTTTTAAACTCAATAGATCTAACATTATTTGTAAGATCATCTACTTTTTTGTAACTATAAAAATCAATTATATCTCTATAACAAGAAGGTAACCCTTTCCAAATTCCAAATGTTAACTGAAACCTTCTGACATACTACCATTGGCCTAATATAATTAATATTAAGCTTTCTACTTAATTTATATAAAATCTCATTACTAGACTCATAGTATCTCATAATTTGACCTATGCATCTGTCGTCAACTTCATTACGTTTTATCTCAATTAAATATAGAACTCCTAATTTTTGGTCGATTGCTATCAAATCAACTCGTGCAACTGCACAAATATTTTTTAAGAGTTCATGGTAATGCGATTTTTCACCAATATTATCTATATTATTCGAAATCCAAAAAATATCGCCTTTAACGTTGATGAGTGAATCATGAAATTTAATTTGGTTCCATAAAATAAAAATGTATGCTTGCAGAAATAATTCATCTCCACCTTTATAATTTGCATTTAAAATTAAACTAAAAAAAATAGATATTTTGGTTAAAAACAAATTATCTAACTCCAAGATACTCACTCTATTAGCAACCATTGTTTTAACTATTAAAAGTAAACTTTTTTTTCCTCCTTATCCATTAAACCTTTATAAAGCAGTGGAAATTGACTCTTTGAAACAACATACTCAGATAAATCCTCGAGTGTCCTACCAGAAATTAAACATTTTCCTTTATTTAACTTTTTGAGTATCGAATCAATATTCATTAACGACATATTATTCTACTATAGCCATAAGTTCAGGCTGAACTCTTAAGGTAAAAGTTACAATTTCTAGCAACCCATTTAGCATAGGGATACTACAATAAAATTTAATATCAAACATATCGTCATCATTATTATCATAAGCAGGAAGAGTAACTTCAAATTGTGCTTCTAGTCTCTTAATTCCACTACCATAAAATTCATCTTGATAGCCTTTAAACTTCTCAATTTTTTTTGCCTTAATACTTTTTTTTCCATTAAACTTCGAACCTTTCCAAGCGATACTTGGTTCCACTCTAAGTGATAGTTCTTGTGGTTTTAGGTCTACTTTATAACCGACATCAAACTGGACATTTATATCTAGATAATTTTTATCCTTCCGAGATACACTATGAGTATAATTAAGCTCACCATCTACCCAGTCTTTTTTAAATTTATCATTGATACATAAGGTGATTTTTGATTCTCGATTTAATGACAACTCTTGTAAAAAAAAGTCTTCTATTGTTTTAAGAGTGGCTGTCATTACCTGAATATTTATGCTCTTATTATCTGTATTAAGTGTCGCTATAGGTTCACCTGTTGATTCTCTTATTTCAAGTAACTCATCATTACCAACTTGAAAAAACTTACCATCTTTTTGAGATAAAATTTTACTTTGTAGATTTTCAATGACCTCCTCCCAGTCTTCCATCTTTCGAATTAAACCGCCAATTTTTGCTAAGGTTTTTATAACTGGGTTACTATTAACTTTATCTTGAGATCTAAGGTTTTCATTGAATTCGCAAGCAACTTCTCTAGCGTTTTTTAGCGCATCCTCCAAATCTTCTTCACTATCGTAGTCTCTATTTTCGACTTGATATATATACTTTAAATATAAACTGTCAAAAGGACTAATTTCTATATCTTTATTTCTAACTTTACAGTTAATAACTATTTCACTCTTTAGTTTGTAAAAGAAATCACAAAAATATTGAGCTAGTTCATTTTTCAAATCCTCATCATCTTTACATTCTTTAATAAGTGGCAAACTGCATATTCTCATGCATAGCGATCACCTAATACCATCTAAGCCGATCACCTAATACTATCCATCGCGATCACTCAATACCATCGATGCCGATCACTTTTCGGTCAAAATGGTATTGAGTGATCGGCTTGAATGGTATCGTTCAATTTTTACACTTTTTTGTCTAACCAGTAGGTGTTTTTAACCGTTATCCTTTTCATTTTTGATGATGAGAATAACCATGCCAACGGCACCTATTTCAATGCGTAAACTTAAAGAGATTTTAAGACTAAAATACGACTGTAAACTCAGTCATCGAAAGATAGCAAACAGCTTATCAATTTCACCGTCAATTGTGTCTAAATATGCCTGTAAATCAGCAAAGCTAGGGATCACTTGCTGGCCGCTTGATGAGAAGTGGGATGATCACTCCCTGCAACAAGCGTTCTTCAAAACAAAACCTAGATTAAAAGGTTTTACCATTCCTGACTGGTCATTAGTTCAGCAGGAGCTGCGGCCCAAAACGATGACGCTATTACTGCTTTGGCAAGAATACAAAGAGCGACACGAAGAGGGCTTTTACAGTTACACCCACTTCTGCCGACAGTACAAAGCATGGCTTAAATGTCAAAAACCTTCCATGCGCCAAAACCATAAAGCAGGTGAAAAACTGTTTGTCGATTACTGCGGGCCAACAATGAATATTGTTGATGCGAGTACAGGTGAATGCCGCACGGCACAGGTGTTTGTCGCCGTGATGGGCGCATCTAATTATACGTATGCTGAGGCTACCTATAGTCAAAAACTCGAAGATTGGGTGATGAGTCACGCCCGTTGTTTTGAGTTTCTGGGGGGTGTGCCAGCGCTAGTTATTCCTGACAACCTCAAAAGTGCGGTAACAAAACCCTGTCGGTATGAGCCTGACATAAATCCAACCTACCAGCAATTGGCGACACATTACAATACGGTCATTGTGCCTGCTAGACCATATAAGCCCAAGGATAAAGCCAAAGCAGAGGTAGGTGTGCAAATTGTCGAACGCTGGATCATGGCACGGCTTCGTAATGAAAGCTTCTTTAGCTTGCGCCAACTCAACGTAAAAATACAAGAATTACTGGTCGATTTAAACCAGCGGCAAATGAAAAAGCACCCTGGTTCAAGGCTTAGCCAGTTTGAAGCCATTGACAAACCTGCGTTAAAACCGCTACCTACGCAGGCTTACAGTTACACCTTGGTCAAACAAGTTAGCGTGCATATTGATTACCATGTTGAAGTTGAAAAACACTATTACTCAGTGCCGTATACCTTGATAAAACAAAAGCTTGAAGCCCATGCCACAGGACAATTGGTGACACTTTACCATCAAGGCGTTCAAGTCGCTGTTCACCCAAGATCCCACCGACAAGGTGCTCACACTACACTTGATTTGCATATGCCAGTCGCTCATCAAAAACAGCAGCAATGGACGCCACAACGGTTTGAACGTTGGGCAAGTAAGTTCGGCGCATCAACTGAGCAGTTTGTCATACAATTGATGCAAGCTAAAAAGCATCCAGAGCAAAGCTATCGCGCTTGTATGGGGTTATTGAACTTAGGTAAGAAATATACCGAACAACGGCTTGAAGCGGCTTGTTATCGTGCCTTAGCCACAGGCGTTACCCGTGTAAAACAAGTAAAGACCATCTTAGAAAAGGGCTTGGATAAACAGCCCTTGCCAGAAGCCCAAGGTGATTTACTCCAAGATATTGACCATCAAAATATCCGTGGCAACCACTATTACCATTAAACCTAACACTCAATAAAACAAAGGAAATCCTATGCAAAATATAACTCAACAAGTCAATAGTCAATTAAGTAACTTAAAGCTAAGCGGCATACGTGATGCGCTACAGCAACAGTATGAACAGCCCAATCTATACGTAGAACAGAGCTTCGAAGAGCGGTTAAGTTTACTGCTTGATGTTGAGATAACACAACGTGATCAACGAAAAATTGATCGCTTAACTCGACAAGCTAAATTCAGAGTTGGCGGCACGCTTAGCCAGTTAAATTATGGCGCAGAACGACAACTAGATAAAACACAGATCCGCTCATTGGCACAAGCAAGGGGAATGGCTTCGCCTTCATCAAAATATCTTGATCACAGGAGCAACTGGCTGTGGCAAAACGTATCTCGCTTGCGCGCTTGGTCAAAACCACTGCCAACAAGGGAATAGCGTTTACTATTTTAGGCTCAAAGAGCTATTAGAAAAAATGTTTCTGGCACAGGCAGATGGCAGTTATCGCAAGCTAATTAACAAGCTTAGCTCGGCCAGTTTACTGATCTTAGATGATTGGGGGTTAGAGCCATTAACGGCTCAACAACGGAGTGATTTACTGGAATTAATTGATGCTAGATACGATACAAAATCGACCTTAATTGCCAGTCAATTACCGATAGAAAATTGGTATGAAATGATCGGAGAATCGACTCATGCTGATGCCATTTTAGATCGGCTTGTTCACGGGGCAATTAAGTTAGAATTAAAAGGTGAATCAATGCGAAAAAAACTAAATTCCTTGACTGATGGCGATCACTCAAGTTAGATTTACGAAGGTCTACTGAATTAACAAAAAAGTGATCGGCTTGAATAGTATCGACCGATCGGCATCATGGTATTACGCAGCAAACCAAACATCGCTTTAATAGAGGCTGTAAATACCGACATGGTCATCAATGTATGTCGATCATTAGTATTTGAATTAACTTCAATATTCTGAAAAAACAATCGTTCATTAGCTTGGTCATACGCTAAAATATTATCTTTCAAATTACCGATAGGTGAGGTGGTATCCAACTCTTTTGCTTTAGCGGCCGTTATTTTTTTCTGCTTTGAATTTAATTCATTGAATAGAAGTTTTTCATCTTGTAAGCTTAAATTATATACATCAATAGCAAACTCAAAATCCTCATCAAACTTATCAAAAGTTTCATCTGATTTTAAATATTCTCTATAAGCTTCACAGATACCTAAATGGCGATGTGCAGAATCTGGTAAATAGATTTTTTTAGTATTAATTTGAATTTCTTGTATTGCAGCTTTGTTCTCTCTAAGGCTTGTTGATATTTCAAAGATCTCTCCACCTTGCTCTCTAATATTCCAAACAAGGTTTCCCATAAACGCTTTAGGTGCTAAGGTGTTTAATCCTAGTAGAGAATTTTTTATATCTTTTACTTTATTTTCTTCTTGTCGAATACGCCCTAAATCAGTAATACCTCTTTGAACATTCTCATCCAAGACAATAAGCGAGTCGTTTGCAACTTTATAAGGGTGCTTCTTACCTGAAGAGTCATATTTAAAGTAATTATTTAGCTCACTAGCTGTTATTTTTACAATATATTTTGGGACAAGAGATTTTTGTGTGCCTCTATTACTTTTATTTAGATCATCTAATAATCTTAATTTTATTTTTGCCATTTTTATATTTTCCTTATTATTAAGTTTTAGATATTGCTAGATGACATTTCTAAAACTATAAATTAATTACTTAAGTTATCTATTTACTATGAGAAATGAATTAACTAATATGACTGTCTTTGTTATCTTTCTAATTTGATAAAAAATTTACTTTCAACGCCCATTTAACTTATCCAACATTGCTCTTAATATTGAAGAACTTCCTTTTCCATCGCAATAGATAATATCTTTATTAATTGCCTTAACGGCATAATATGATTGGTGCGCAGCACTCTTATTGCAAAAAATAAAGTAATCAGCGCTAGAAGCAAGGTTCTTTAATTTGTCTGTGGCGACTTTATCATGGTTAAGCTTAACAACAACTCCAGGAAACAAACTCTGTAGCATTTCAGCGGCTCGTTGTCCTGCCTTCTCGGTAAGTGTTGATATGCCGATTAACTTATCTTTTAAAGAAATTGTTGCACCTTCATCAGAAGAATTATCCTCACTGATTAAGTGCTCAAAAGACTTATCTTCTGGCGCTATATTTTTATCCAACCAAATAAGTACTGTTTGTAGTTCGAAATCAATATCAGACCAATGAGTTATCGAATATTGGCATATGCCATTCCACAGTGAATATCTCACTACTTCCTGTGACTTTATCGCATAATCAAATAACATTTCGCTAAATTCAATAATGATAGGTAGTGACTTTCGACTTATTTCTACCTTCACAACAACCTCAAAAGCTTCTATTGCAGACGAGTACTGCTCTTTAGAGTGAGGTGTATTGAGTAAGCCTTGAATTAAATCTCTCATCAAGCCAATTGTTATGTATGAAGTTTCATCATCCATTGCAATTAACTCAATAAGTCCTAACCAAAAAGTGCTAGTGGTTTCTACCTTGTTATCATCTAGCCAACTTAGTAAATGAGGGGCTATATTTCGAATACTCTCGGCATCTGCTGAAGTTGATATTGCCTCGGTAATAAATTTAATGTCGAACTCACATGGTTGCCACTCACTTATTAAATCAAAATTAATAAGCTCTCCACTAGCGTAGTGTTTAAACCAGTCATTCCAAGAGTTAATGACAGAACCTTTAGGGCTCTCTGCTGTTGTATCAACAACCTCACTTTCGTCAATAATTACAGCTTCATTATTACTACCATATATATAATCTTCTAATGAACTCCATAACTTCCTAAAGGGAGCAGATGCTTTTGTTTTTTGACGAATTTCAAAAGGAAGCTCTTCTAGCCAACTGAATATTTCACTAACCTCAGAGGGCATACAGGCTTTTGAGTAGTCCAGAACTTGAGCAACTACATCAAGACTTATAGGGGTATCAAATAAAGCTTGAAGTTGTGAAGACTCTATTGATAAAGTATTACGAGTTTCAATGAAGGATTCAACCTTTCCAAATAACTCGCTCACCCACTCTTCTGAAATAAAGCTAG
The DNA here is from genome assembly GCF_001444365.1 of Colwellia sp. MT41. Taxonomy (NCBI): domain Bacteria; kingdom Pseudomonadati; phylum Pseudomonadota; class Gammaproteobacteria; order Alteromonadales; family Colwelliaceae; genus Colwellia; species Colwellia sp. MT41. The sequence continues at coordinate 1,757,851 of NZ_CP013145.1, read as the reverse complement.
GTGAAAATGAAATGATGTCGTTTTTATCGATTCCAATACTTACAGCCAAAGCAGACCAAGTTTCCCAGTCTCCTTTGTATTTATCTTCTACCTTCAGCCTAGGTTTTGAAAGTATAAACGATTCATAATCGACTAAATTAGACTTTAAACCAACCCAGTCTACATTTGATAAATCTGTTAAATCTAAATTATTTACATGCCTCAATGCACGAATTAATAAGTGGTAGATTCTCGTTGGGATTATACCCGCTAAATAATCAGGTAAATTTTCATGTTCAAGTATTTCATGCCATGAAGCGTTAATAGCCAAGGATTGAAGTTCAAGACCAACTAGGTTTCTATGACTTAACTTACCTGAGCCCTTAGCTTCATTATAAAAAGCTAATGCACTTTCTCCATCACCTTCACGACTTGCTAAAAAGAAATCACGTAGAATTCGTCCTATTGGACGTAGCCTTACACTGGCAAAGTTAGGTTTGGCTTCAAATCGTGTAGAGACTTCATTTAACGTTTTAACTATATAATTAGTATCTTCCTTGAACTTGTCGGTAATAATTTGAGAAAACCTAATTACGCCGTGCGATTGATTAAATAATAACGACTTTTCAAACTTAAGATCGGGTGACTTTATTATTTCATATGAAGAAGTATGTGATGAACCTAACCCGTAATATAAACAATTCTTTAACTCATTTAATGATTTAATGTCTGGACACATACCATAGAAATATAATTTACCGTTAACATAAGCTGGTAAAAAGTATGGGGTGCTAGATTCCAGATTCCGTATTGACTTCAATATTAATAAATTTATAGAACCAGAGACTTCTTCAGACTGTTTTTCTAATTCAATTGCATTTTCATTTGTAAAGAAACCTAAAAGCCAAGATGGATAGCTAGAAAAAGTCATGTTCATCATCCTCATCTTCTTCAATTTCAACAATTTGGTTTTCTATCGTTTTCGGTTTTTGTTGGTGGTTTTTGAAATAAAGATTATTGAAATCAATTCTAGTAGTTGAAATTTGATGCATGTCACCAGAAATAGTTACTAACTCATCATTTTTGTTTGCCCCAGAGAAGGTAAAGTTCATTGACCCATCAAAAAAACACGACTCTGTAACTAGCCCTTTAATATGTACTTTATTTGATATTTCAAATCTAAAATCATCTTCATTAACCAGCTTGTTTTTCAAAGAATTAAGCGCAGGTTCATTCGTTTTAGTCTCATTGACTACAAGATTAAGTTTACATCCGTTCAGTACCGCTGTTTCTAATAATTCTATAAAAGTAATCATTCGATTACCCCAACTGGCATTAAGGTAACTCCAGTTCCCAGAACGATTGTCTAATATCTCAAAATCAGTAAACCAGGCAGTTACTAACCAAATTTCTTGTGGTGATAAAATTAATCCTGCAAAAGTACTCCCTAATACTTCCTTTAAATGTCGCTTACCCAATGGTGTGTTTGTTAGTATCTTACGAGTATTTTGGTCAATCATTGAATAGCCTCCACCAGTTCGACAAATAATATTATCTCACCTAATTGTCTATCAATTCGATTAAGCCTAATGTGGAAAAACATACCTAATTGATCTATCTGAATTGTATTTATTTTTAAAATAATTTGATTTAATTTGGAAATGTGTTCAGGTGGGATTACAAATTTAACTATTCCTTTAGTAATAATTCCTTTCTGTAATTCGATCACCCAATTATCTCCATAATTAATTATTTCACCATTATCAGATATCATTTGTTCTACAATTAGTCTTTCTGTTCTATTATTCCCACTCATGAAACGATTATAAAACTGTGTACTGGACTGGCGTATAACATTACCTCTAGGCCATAACTGCCCAATTACTTTATCTTTAAGTTTGTTTATAGTTACATTCGTATCAGATGTAATTTCTTTGGCAATCAGAAAAGATGCAATATTTAAAGGGATCTCAATCTTTAACTCATTTTCGATTGCTTTCCATCTATCCATCCAATTTTTTAAATCTCTATCTGTTTCTTTTGAACTACCTGCCTTTAATATTCTCGTATGCAAAATACTATTGAAGCTATGAGATAAAATGATTCCCATTTTTCTTAAATTGTCGTTAATTGTTGTATTTGCTTCAACTCGTGCACTAAAATTTTGGGACTCTCGGTGAGTTTTAAAAGAAGATTCTAAATTTTCGTCACATTCTAGCTTTGACAATAATTGATGAATATCAAAGTCAACATGTTCATAATCGCCAGCCTGAAAACTCCTAGAAAAATGATTTAGAATATTGAGAGGATCGTTACTGTATACATTCTCAAATCTATTAATTATACCAACCCCACCGGACTCATTTTCAGTTAGCCAAATAGTTAATTCATCACCGACCCATACAGGATCAACATTTAAATCATTATCACCAACATCGGGCAATACCGTACTTACCAATTGATTAATACCTCCAGAGAGAGTATTCGACATTAATATTCTCAGCCAAGAAATATAAAACTCACCTGATAACTCAGCATATAAAGGGGTTAATAAACCGCTAATTTCATCAATAATTAAATCATTCGATAAAAATGAAATTAATTCACTTTGTAAAGCTTGCTCCTCATCTTCATCCTCACTCAAAACATTTAATTGAAATAACTCTAAAGGAATAACATTTAATAACTCTCGCCCCTCTTTAGACCTCATATATTTAATTGAGTCTTGAAGGGATAAGTTTTTTTGCGTTGAAATGAACATAACTGTTGTAGTTACACATTCAAAAATCCAATTTGCTTGGAAAGTATTATTAAAAATTGACGAGTTACTAAAACTATCTTGGACAAAGGACAAACGTAAGGAAGATTCAACTTTTTCATTTGATCCCAAACTGAGTAACTGCTCATCAGAAAAGTTGAAACGCCATCTCATTCCATCTACAAATTGGATAGTGCCAATACCAACGAAACAACCTTGCTCTTGCCAATTAAATTTAATATTAGATGTCTCTTTAGTCTTAAATTTAATCTGTGCATTAGAACCTGTTGTATACCTTGTTACCTCAACGGGTTGCATATGTTTGTGCTCAAAAAAGCACACATTACTCAAATATCCTTTCCAATCACAATTAACAGGAGGCGTTAATTGCTGTTTGTCTTCATCAATTTCGAATAGGCTTTCCCAATTCAAGAAAGCATTACTTGTTTCTGTAACATTTTTTAATTCAAGTCGTTTAGTTAATATTTGCCTTGGCTGATAGATTTTTATCGGTTCACCAGACATAGAAACAATTTCTTTAAGAAAGTCTCGGTTTAGTCCAAAAGCATCATCAACTTCAAATCCTATCTCTTCATCATCTCCAGCGGTAGGTTCGAAACTTTCAGGAACCAACCAGTCAGTTTCATAACGATTATTTAATGTAAATCTTTTCGAAATTCTTCCAGGAGCATATTCCTTTAATCCTTGAAAGAAGCCCATATTTTGCCATTCCTGAGTTCTATCCGATTTATTACCTCTAAGTAGTGATATATCGAGTGATGGGAGGATTAATTCACTAAATAATGTAGCAGGTATAAATTCCGGCATCGGAGAGCCTTTACTTTGAACACCTAACCACTCCTGACCATTTATTGACCAATTAGTCCGTAATTTTTGCAATAAACTAGGTAAAAAATCCATTAATAAAGAGCGGGGAGGTTGCCAACAAAGTTTTTCAACTTCCAGTCTATTAATCCCAAGTGATGACACTAAGTATGCTGTTAATGAGGTTTTTTTACCTGAATCATCTAATAAGGCATTTATAATTTTTTCTAATTTAGTAAGGTATTTTTTATTATTCGAGTGCTTATTGGGGTTCCTCAGGTAATACCAAATACTGCCATAACCAATTTCCTTTCCTAACCACTCTAATGTGGCCAAGCTTGCTTGCATCTTTTGAATATGGCTATTTCCTACAGGTAGTTTGTTTACTTTAATTTCCGGATCAACCAAGTTTTCATATCGATGGAAAGCTATTCTGTCACGGCCATAATCCGAAAGAACAGTTATCATCCAAGGTCTCATTCCTCTTGACCGCCCTGCACGTCCCTTACGTTGTAGATATGAAGCTACACCTCTTGGGGCTTTGTGTTGAATAACTGCTCCAACTTTAGAATCGTTGTAACCGACTTCTAAAGAAGCTGTTGCAACGATAATCTCAGCAGTTTCACTTACCCCTGAATCTTGACTTGAAGTACGCCCTACGTCTGCACGGTCGTCTTCTTCAGTACTGTGACCAATATATTCACAATTTGACCAGTCTTGCCCAAGTAACTGAATTTGTTCTTTATTAGTGTGGTAATCAGGGTGTTTTTCGCTTCTTAGAAATGCTAAAGGCTCAGCTTCTGGAGTTAGTTTTTTAAATGCGTGACTCCAACCCTCAGCATCTGCAATCATCTCGAAAAGTCGATTATTAACATCCAAATCATCTGTAAAAACAAATGTTTTTGTTCCAAAAGTACCTTTTGATACTGGTTCTTTATTATTACTATCTAACATACGCCGAGTCAGCATTGCCGTTTGAATGGTTGTCGATAGAAGAGCTGATTGGGATACCGGGTCACCTCGTAAGGCTAATAGGTATTCAGCACCTTCTTCAATCATTTCGGAAGATAGTGGCTCAATTAATTCTATATTATGTTTTGCGGTTCCCGTTAAACTGCCAAAAAATCCTACCGCATCACTAAGGGTTGCTGATAGTCCAACAAAATGAGGTTTGTTTTCTGAACGCTTCATCCATCGTTTTAGTAGGTATGACGTTTGAGCACCGGTTGTGCCTTCATAAGTATGAACTTCATCAAGTAAAACAAGTGGGATAGGGTTGTTTGTATCTACACCGAAAAGGTGATTATATTTACTGTTTGCTAGATGTTGGTTTAACATCTCTGTCGTTGTAAACAGAATGTCAGGGGCTGGAGACTGGCGTGTTAGACCAACCTCATCTTCATTGATTTTATTTCCGCAGCGACTGCAAGTCAGTATTTCTTTCTTTAATTTTACATCCTCTTCTAACCACTTTAACTTTCCAGAGCATTTGCACTTTAATAACTCAAACTCAATGGCACTAAACTTTATTTTTTCATTTAAATATTCGCCATCTAATGTGTCACCAAAAAATGTACCTATTTTAATTTTTCGCTTATTATTACTTAACAAATAATCATCTAACAATCTTGCTTGCTTAAAGGTTTCATTAAACTGATCTTTAAGTAACTCTTTACGTGGATAGATCGCTAGTATTTGAACACGGTTACTTTGATCACTACAAATATTTTGTGAAAGTTGTGTTAAAGCGGGCAAATAAAAGGCAAGTGTTTTACCACTACCTGTACCAGAGCAAACAATAGTCCCCGTAGATTGATTCAGCTTTGGAGTAGACAAGTGATGTGAGTATTTTTCTAATATTCTTTCTGTCGCCCTTATTTGAAACCCTGAAAGATTAAATGAACTACTGCCTTCCCCTAATAATGAGAACATCACCTTACTGTACTCATTAGACAGCTTTAATTCTTCTTTCAGTTGGCTAATCGCAATTGAAGACGATATGTTTCTGTTGGGATATTGTCGTGGGCGACGAATAAAACGAAAATCGGAAACTAAAGTTTTAGCATTTCTTAAATCTTGCCCATGAAACCACTGTCTCAAGTTGCTATAAAGATAAATTGCTTCTGCCATTCGAGAGCGATAACAATCAACCGTATAAGAAGATTTCACCTCAACAATTAGGCTCTGGTCACATAACTCTTCGAAAACATCTTCCCAATCGGAGGATATTTTTAATTTTATAAGCTCTATAATTTCACTCTTATTAAAATAGAAACTTGTATCACCCCATGTTAATAATTTAATTTCTTTTTCTTCAATTAAATCAAGACATGACAAAAGTAGGCTCTGTTCGATCATAATTCCCTCTATACTACTAATTAGCTTACTAACGTGAAATTTTTAATTTTTGAAGTAGACCTTGTTTGCTTAACCACTCAAAAACAGCGGGAGTTACAAGTTCCAAAGTTGGAGTTGACCACGGAGCGTCAAGTTCTTTTAAGAACTTGACGACATCTTCAGGTAGTTCAGATTTGTCCATTTGGTCACGCAACTTAATCAACTCTTCTTTCATGTAATTTAGAGAAGAAACTAAACCGGAATTAACAGCTTTTGAAAGCTTCTCTACATCAAATGTAGCTTTAAGCTTATTATAATCTTTATAAACCTCTTTCTTGCCAAGACTAGTTTGTTGTTCTAAAACAACGTCTTCTACAACAAAGTCATTCTCTAAATTAATCACCCACTTTTCCCAATAAATATTGTTTAAACTACTGATTATTTTTGTAAAACTTTCAAGAGAATGTATTGAATTGTTTAAGGATTCATCCTGTTGAGCTTTATAATTCATGTCATTCCATTTTTCAGAAAAAGTACACATGGAATCTTTAGAGCCTTCTAATAAACTTTCAATATCATTACCTAGTATGAATTCTTTATCTTCACTGATTAAATATCCATTGCTTTCATCACCCTCACGATGAGGAATTAATTGGCTATCGAGTGAACTGATAAGCGGCATAGTATTGAATTTAGTTTTTGCTCGTTCTAATTTAATTAAAGAGGCATTCAAACGTTTTAATATATTTGAATTGGCATTAATAATAGTTTCATTTTTTTGAGCGTTTGCAGATAGAGATATTTGCTCTTGCAGTTCTTTAACCTGTAATTTTATTGTGCTCATTTCACTACCTCCAATACATACTCGCTGAATTCATCCAGACTCTTTTCAATGGAAGCAAACGATGCTTTTATGTCTTTATTAATTTTATCTACTTGCTGGGTGCTGGTTGTATTGTTTTCCTGAATTATTTTTGGCAATACGTTAGTATTAAATTGTTGCCAATTCCTTAAGACTTTACATACATTTTTAATGATTTCACCATCCAAAGATGAAAGAATTTCCAATTGCGTCAATTCATCCTTAGCAGTTAATAGTTTTATAGTATTTTGAACTTCAACCCATTTACAACCATCGGTAACTTTTTTGATATCCTTACTTAAAATAGGTCTTGTAATAAAGTCTTTGGGATAAAGTCCCATATCTGATATGGATTTATAAATAGACTTTATATCCTCTAACAGGTTGAAAAACTCTTCTAAATTAGTGCAATCGATAAGATGATTTTCTATCAAGTCAATGTCTGGTTTTAATTCCAAAACAGATTCGTTCTTAAGTTTTTTCTGTAATGGTGTTAATAATTCTTGATTTAGTTTTTTTGCTTTTTTCTGAGCGAAATTAAAAATATCATTATCAAACGCGACATTACTAATTTGTATCAAACTCAACCATATTTGTTGCGTATTATCCCATTGACTCAATAATTCTTTTCTAAACGCATGATATTTATCATTTATAGCAGGCTTCAATGCATCTGCAATATGTATAGATTTTTTGAGCAAGGTACTCTGTAGAGTACCTTCAGTTTTTATGCCTAACCCTTTCATTAGTAATATGTGTTTAGCTATTGAGTCTACTAAATATTTACTTCTAATATCTTTAAGCATTAATTGAATAACATTGGGAACCCAAAACTCTGAAAATTTAGTGTAGTAAATAAAATCATCATACCCTTCAGGGTAATTCCAATCCTTAGTTTCCTCTTTTTTATTAAAACTATGATAACGAAGAATTGCTAATGCAGAACGTTGAAAGAACATTGACTTTTTATCGTCTTTAAAATCATTGTCAGTACAAAAATAATGAATACATCCAGTGGGGTTATTTTCAGCATAAGGTATATCTATTAAATACAGATTCGCTCTTTTAAATACAGACTCATAGACATTTTTATTTTTTCTATCTGCAAATATTGTTGCATTTTCAAAACCAGACCACGATGAAGGTTGAAAATTTTCAATCATTTCTAAAAGTTGAGTCCTTATTCTTTTAGCTGATTCAATAGATATAGGTGCTTCACCATTAAACCAAAGCTGTATTTCTTTCAAAATAACATCATCTTTCACTTTAGTTGTAAATGGTATTTCCACATCACCTGAAGTAGGACCTTCGGGTGCGTCAAGAATATCTATTTTGATATCTGAAGATAATTTTTGTGCAAAGTCTTCCATTGAAAAAGCTAAAGCCACATTGCTATTCAATGACTCTTGAACAGATTTGAGGTTCACCCCTTCTCCCCATATGGTGGAAAGAACCTGTGCTTTTCTCGGTGAGACTAACCCTAAGTTTTGTATTTCGCTATTTAACGTTGTAATTGTTTCTTTGATAGAAAGGTTTTGTGGAAAACTTCCTTCTAAATATTCATCCCTATGATCACGAAGTAAATTTAGGAGTATCCCATTTATGATATCTCTCGGGTTAAATACGACATTTTTATCCTGATCTATACAGTACCATTTTGTTAAAGTATTAAGTGCTTGTTGATTATACGGAAATAAAGGGATTCCTAGTGATGAACTGCCAAAAGCATTTAATTTTTCAGATTCACTTTCTGAAAGTTCACATCCCCAAATTGGTATCTCATCATTTTGATTTTCTAAACTAACTTTGGTATTAAGTAAGGTACTACCAAACCTTGCAGCATTTATATACCGACTACAAAAATCAACAATTCGTTTAGGAATGTTATCTTGGGTGTCACTATCTTGTTCAATATGCCATTCAAAAAGTGCTCTTGATCTAATCGTAGTTTGTCTACGCATATAACCATGGTAACCAGTTGTCACAGCAATAACCGATCTTAGTACACAAAGATCTTCTTGACGTTCTTCCAAAAGGCAATCAATCAATACATCTTCTATTGCTGATATTGCCGCTAAATCTTCTACCAAAATAACTAACGTTCGACCTAATTTTTTTAGATGTTTTCTAATCTCTTTGAACAAATCTTGAAAATTGCCATTGTTAAACTGAAATAACTGTTGAAAAGCTGTTTGAGTTGCCTTACCTACTGCTTCATTTAATATACTTACCACTTTTTTTCTTTGCTCTACATCACCTGCATCCTTACCTAACCTTAGTTCACGTATACAATCTCTCGCTGGTAAAGATAAATCATCAACTTCTATTCCATCAAGCATTGACTCAAAGTTATCTAAAGTAATTTCATATTCAGTGTTATATATATCTTCGTCTGAGGCCCCTTTAATCCATCTGGTGGCGATACTATATACAGAACCTTTTTTATCCAATAATTGAGTCTTAAAATGAGGGTCAGTGATTAATTTAGGAAGTAACTTAGACATGCAAATTTTATCTTTTAAAACAGCATTTTTTCTGTCTTCTCTAAGAGCATCTAAAGCTTCATTTCCAATATCTTTTATTCTGTGAGAGGTAAATGTAACAAATAGATCTGCCACCTCAGTTTCAGTTAGCGCACTACCAACTTGTTCAATTCTTTTTCTGGCTTGGTCAAAGACGTCTCCTTCTAAGCCATCAAGTAGTAAATTTAATGTTTGCCTTAAACTTGCATTTTTAGGCAGTCGAACAATTTGCCACTTTTCATCAGTGACAACTTTCTGAACCTTTAATTTAGCATGTAGCCATCTGATTAAATGTGATTTCCCCATACCTGCCGAGGCAACAATAGGAATAGGTCTTTCTATTTTTAAAAAATGTTTTAGTAGATCATTCTCCGTTGCATTGTCTTTAGTCCCTTTTTCATCATACTTTTTTAAATGCATAGGTTCATGAACGGCTAATAATGTATGATCGGACAATTCTTCTGCTTCAGTCTTTATGCATTCAAAAATATTTTTTTTAGTTGGCCAATAGCTTTGTAAATTCATTATTTCTCTCCAACAATACGAATATGGCTTACCGTTCTGATTTCGCCATTTGGTAATGATAGAGTGACAGCATCTAAAGAGTCAGAAAGTCGGTCTAAATAAATGAACCCTTCTAAATTTAGCCGATACAAAGCATGACTTAGGCTTTTAGATAATGTGTGGGGAGGGTTTGGTTGCCAATTACTTTTTTTCGACTGCATCATAGCCTCGATTTCTACTCTATACTTTCCTCCATCGAAAATAGGTATATGACAATTCAATCGTTCGATAAAAGTCTGGATACTGATACTCTCTTCACTTACATCAGTAAAAATATCCATAAGAAAAACTTTAATTAGTCGAGTTGGATCTACAACATATTTATCTTTACTTACTTTCTCCATATACCCAAGAAGTAAACCATATTCAGTAAATGTAAGGCTTTCCGAATCATTAATAGTTAAACGAGTATCATCTTCCGCCCTATCTGGTATATATCGGGCACTTATTGAAGGCGTATCCGTCGATTTAAAAAAGTTTTCCCCTGCAAAAGTATATTTATCTAACGCCAAAAATAAACATATCCCTCTAATCAGTGGTTCTATTGATGAACCTGTTTGAATGTCATATTTTTTATTGAAAATAGAACGTACGATCCTAGAAGATATATTAGAATTATTAGATAGTGCTGAAAAAGCTTTAACCCCTTCGTCAGAAATGTCCCAAAGGCCTTGTTCTGTCCAGAATTTAAGAGTTTCTGGCAACTTCTTTTTAGGGTTACCTTTTATTTTAAAGCTCCCTTTCTCATCCTTATTCTCATCAATAAATAAACTACCTGGGGCATTTTGATTATTTATCGATTCAAAAGTCATAAAATCTGAAGATTTAGTGATTTTTCGATTTAATATACGATCAATAAAAATTAGGGATGGGATATGACTGCCTGGACTGGCATTATTAATTACTGACACGTATTCTTCTCCGCCATTTTAATGAAGTTTGTTAATGGAATTGATCTATTATTATCTTGCCACCACAAGCGATACTTACTTGATTTTGTTTTTTTTTGGCGCTCGGCTATAAAGAATGTTGTTTGCTCTTCTAAAACAGGGATTGATACTTCTGAATCATTTAGTGAGGCGATATATAGAGTGGGCCATATATTACTGTTATCTGTAACTTCTTGAGATATCCAAAATGAGTTAAAACCTTTGGGAAGTTTATTTTGTATTTTTTTTAAAAAGGTCAAGTCACCTTTAACAGAGTAGATATACTTTTTATCAAGCATGGTTTTAATGAACTTAGACCATTGTAAATCAGTGGAAAGCTCTTCGTTTTTGTCGTAATAAACACTACATACATTGTCGAAGGATACATACTCAGTTAAAGATGAAGGAAATGAATTTGAAAAACTATAATTATCGACAAACACATTATCACCTAATGAAGGTAAAAAACCATCACACATCATACATCCCCCACAAGCCCTTTGTGGGCTAAGACCATTCAGTGTGTAATATTTAACTAACTCTTTGCAAATTGGCTTGTCAAGGGAAGTAATATTCTCAGATAAGGTTATAAAGCCCTTATCTTGAGTTTTAATTTCTTTTTCACGATGTTTTTGAATATTTGATTCCCAATATGGAATAGAGTGATATTGCTCATTTAGGATTTGAACTAAAACGTTGTTGTTATATCTCTTCCAATACTCTTTTCGCTTAGCATTTTTTTCAAAGTCGTTTAATTCACTTTCATCCTCAATCTCCGGTATATCATAAAAAATTCTAATTAGACCCGCTCGCTGCATGAACAAAAGTGTTAACCAATTCCAATCTTCATTTCTATCGCTCTTTTTACTGAGTCCGTCATGGTAATACGAAGTATCCAATTGATATAAATCACCTTTCAGCACGGAATGAGAAGATATATCAATTTTACTATCCCACATCCCTTTCCATTTTTTAAACCCTAACTCAGTAGAGATGATTATTTCACTATTTATTTTTTTTGCTTTAGCTAGTTGCTTATTGTAGTAAATCACTTCAGAAGTCGCTGCTTTACCGTTTCTACCTGCACGACCTATTTCTTGATAATAACGGTCAATGTTGTCAGGAATACAGGCATGAATTACGCTTTTTACATTTGACTTGTCCATTCCCACACCAAATGCTGAAGTGGCAATAATTATATCTAACTCGTCATTTTGCCATTGCTCAATTATCTTTTCTCTTGAGGGAATATCCGTTTTACCATTAAACAGAGCAATTCTATTAAGTCCTATATCATTCAACTTACTCTTTAAATCCTTAGAATCCTGAACAAGTGTTGTATATAGAATCAGCGGCTTCGGTAAAGCAATAACTCGATCAACAACAGCTTGAATATGACTACTCTCATCTACATTTTCATATGATGAGCTAACCTCAGGTCGTAAGAAATTTCCATTTACAACAATAGGATCGATATTTGGCTCACAATACAAGGTAGTTAGAGAGTCTATGTTGCTTTGAGTGAAAGTAGCTGACATAAGAATAGTTTTAAAAGGTGACTCACTTACTTGCCTTAAGGATGCCACTAAAGCGCCAAAACGTTGAAATTCTGAGCGAAAATTACTCCCCCAAGTGTCAATCAAATGCGCTTCATCAATTATGATATTCGCAATAGAGTTTTGCTTAGCTAATCGAAATAATAGAGGTAGTAAACTTCCAGTAACTGATTCAGGAGAAGTGAAAATTACTTTTTGAACCCCATTATTAATATTTTCCCGAATTTCAGATTTTTCACCATCAGACAATTGTCCATGCCAAGCATAATTTTGAACAGAAAAATCATCTGCTTTTTCAAGTAATTGCTTTGCTCTTTTACCTTGCTCTATAGCTAATCCAACGGTAGGCACAATAACTATTGTTAGTTTTTTACTTTGACTAAATAACATACAAGCATGGGCGACTAATGTTTTACCGCACCCTGTAGGCAAGTTAATGAAAATAGTCGAATTTTGTGAGCATGTTAAGGCTACTCTTACGGCCATTCTTTGGCCTGCACTTGAGTAATGGGTATATTCATCATCTGATAATCTTGAAATTAACGCTAAGTCCATTTCTACTTTTTTTACTTTGCGTTTTTGTTTCTGCTCGTATACTTCACTTAACTTTTTTGATGTTTTTGGAACAACTAGCGTAAGTAAATTCGAGCCAACTTGATAACTCAACAAAGCTTTGGAGCAAAGGTGTTCTTCTTCACTAGTAAACCTTCTAGGTATTTGAAAGTTATTATGTTTACAATCAAGTTTTTTTCGAGATGAATACAAGTAATCTTTGATTGATAAGAGTAGGTCAAGCAAGCTGGTTTTATCACCATGAACTACTTTTTTTAGTCTCTGTGCAAAATGGTTCTCAGGGTAATGGACTGTTATAAAATCAACAGTCTGATGCAAAGCATCTAACTCTGCATCAGAAAATAATGAGGAAATCATTGAATTATTCATTACGATTTACCTACCAAAGTAACAGACCTCATAGTAGATAAATTTATTCCAAACTCTTCACTTGAAGATAAATCATATTGTTGATTAAGTTCAACTCTTACTTTTTCTTTGCAATCTGAGGCAACACTCAATACTAAATCTCGCCATTCATCTTTGTTTAAAAATGAATCAACTAAATCCCACAGATCACGTTCAAAGCCTACGCTAACATTGTAATCCTTATACAACCCTTTCGTTGAATCTCGTGATTTTTCATAAGGTTTATTCAGTATATTTAATAATGCCTCTTTTTTTACTTCATTTCCCAATTCATCTACCCAACGTTCGAGAACCATAGGGGCAAATTTTCGATCCTTGTTCCGTTGATTAACCCTTGTTTGACAACCACTTTCTAATGTACAAACCCAATCTAATTTAAAGAATGTTTTAGGCTCGCTTAAGGCTACATTTATTTCTCTAATAATCGCATTAGATATACCTAACGTAGTTTTTTGGGAAAATGAATAAATAGTATCAACAAAAGGTTGCCCATACCTAAATGGATATGAACCGGTTTTCGCGCTCTGATCTCTAGATGCACTCATGGGTTTGGTGGAAGGACTGTTTAAGCCGCTATCAAAATCCATTCCTAAAATACAATGACTTATAAACTCATCAATATTTAATCGGGTTCGTCCTACTTTATATTGAAAAACAAAGTTATCATCCTCAGTTGTTCTAGAGTCAAATCTAAGGCTGTTTTTAATCCAACCTTGCATTTCTTTACTTAAATCATCTGCATTTTCATCAACAATTCTTAGCCTTTCTGAGAATGTTTTTATTTCAGAAAGATCTACCTGCATTCCATTCCATACTTCCTGATCTGCAACTTTCTTTCTTTCTTTTGCAACTATCCCTGATTCACCTGCAATCTCTTCAGAAAGTTGTGATAATTGTGAAAATCCCTGATTAATGATCTTTTCACTGTAAGATTCAATTTTCGAATCTAGTACCAGTTGAATACTTGAGCAATTTTGATTAAAAATACCAATATCTTCTTTTAATAACTTAGCCCAAGAACTATAAAATCCTTCTCGATATGGAATAAGCACTAAGTTCTCAACAGGAAGTACTCCAGTACTGCTTGCACTATATCTATTTAAGCGACCAATTCGTTGCTCAATTCTCATTACAGTTCTGGGTAAACTATAATGGACTGCTAGGCGCTGTTTTCCTTGTAGGTTTAGACCATCCTCTCCTGATTGATCACAAATGAGAATATTGTATAGAGATGAAGTATTAAAGGCAGGGAACTTCCCATCTATATGTCTTTCAACTGAATCCAGGTGTTGTTCTATAAATTTATAAACATTATCAGCTACATCCTTATTTCCACAAAAAACAACTATTTTTCCATTATTATTTTTTTTCAACCATTCAGTAATCTCTTCCAGTAATAACTCATCTTTATTTGATTGTTCAACATGACCCATTTCAATCATTGTTGTCAAAATCAATTTTTCTTCATCTGCAATGTTAGTTTCAGATGCGATTACAGCCTGGGCTTTAGCTATAACTGAGGATGGAGATATGAGTAAAGCATCTATCCATTGGAAATAATTCTTCTGTGTAATTCCTACAAAGTTATACTCCGTATGCATTAAACTATTACGGTAATCGTCTAATTGCTCATCTAATGAAACAAATTCATTGCCTATCTTCCATGTTACTACCTTACTTTCGCCCAAACCCGGAAACATTTGCTCAATATAGCTATTTTTGGCTCCTCTTCTGTTTCTTATAAAACGTTGGAATAGTCTATATTTATCCCCAAAGTAATCTTGTACTGCCTTTATCGCCAACTTACGGAGATTTTCATCTTTATCTTCTGAGAAGTAGTCAATATGAGGTTTCAGGTTATCAATTAGCAAATTTAATTCATTGTCTTTAAAATCAAAATTATCTATCTGCTCAACAATACCTTCCAATGTAAAATCATCACTTTCTGGAACTAATGCACCATATATTCCTGAGTATTTTTCTCTTTCTTCAATCTTGTTATTAAATGAAGTTATTCCTTCGTCATTTAACGGGTAAGCATCCTGGTTCAAGCAATGCAGCATCGCTAAGAAGTTTTTAGTATTTCCTGTAATGGGTGTGCCTGAAAGAACAATTGTCGATATAGAGTTATGGCAAGCAGATGCTATTTTTTCAAATATATCTTTATTTTCTTTTCCCCAAGCAAACTCACCTAACTGGTGACCTTCATCGATAACAACCATTGTAGGTTTTTTACTAATGAATTTAGCTGTCAGAATATCTTGGAAGCTTCCTATAAAAACTTTTTGATCTCCTTCATCAAGGATCTCATCCATTACATCTTCTAAATGAAATTTCTGAATCATTTCACCCCGCCACTGCTGAACAAGAGAAGGAGGGGTTAAAATGAGAACGCAAGCATTGTCTTTATATTCTAATATATGTTCACGAACCAAAAAACCAGCTTCAATAGTTTTGCCTAAACCAACTTCATCACCAAGAAGGTATTTTTGCACATCATCATTCAACACTTGGAGAACAACAGATAGTTGATGTATTTCTAAATTAACGGCACTACTAGGAATAGAGGATATTGAGGCGCAAGAGGCTCGTTGGTTTAAATAAGAATTAAAAAATAATGTTCGATCGTTAATGTACATAGGGGAAGTTGTTGCTCTTCCAGCTAAGAAGTCAGCAGGACAAAATTGAGGGCTTCCTACTAAATTGGGTACAAATATTTCTTCTATAGAAACCACATCTGAATCTGCATAGTTATATTTAATTAAGTGTTGGTCATTCGGTCTTTGTCCATCATAAAAACCTGCTCGCCAATTCTGAGACTTACCGACCTTACAATAAACTAAGGTTTGTTCGAATAATTTTGATTTACCAATGAGCTCAGAACCGGCAACTTCAATTTGATTCGAACTTGGAGATAGCGGTGAAGTAAAGAACCCCACTGTCGCACTTTTTCTCTCGCTAGAAATAGAAACCACTTTACCAACGCCTTTGAAAGCGCTTTCACTTTCAACTAAAGAACCTACACCTATCTTCACTCTTTACTCCTTGTGATAATTAAAAACAACCTGAGTTCACAGACCCTATATATGAAATGAGTGTAATTAAAATTAAGCAACGATACTGTAAATTTATGTACTATTGACACTTCCATGCTCGAAGAAAAAAAGCCATAAATCATAATTACACTTTGTTTGTACAACTACACTATATTATATTCATATTACAAACAAGTTGTTCTATATCAAACAATTGAAGCTATTCAATTCCAATGTATTTATGCATTTGTACTGATAATCTCCAATTATTTTCAATGCATGATCGAATAGCTAATTCTGTAGCTCTCTTCTTTTGGCTTATTGGTTGGATATAAATCTGCTTATTCACAATTGCATGTTCAATTAGCAAAGCTTTTAAGTCATCTATATGTTGCTCCGTTGCAACAGGGTGCTTTATTTCATTAGCTCGTAACAGTGCTGACTTCAATACTTTATAACCACCTTTCATATTTACCTTTGGAGAAACAGTGACCCAACATTTTTCTGAGACTTGGATTTCAAAAGTACCTGATGTTTCAACCTGACAACTATAACCAACTGCCTCAAGTTCTATGCAAAGAGGTGATAAATCATACATACATGGTTCACCGCCTGTTATCACAATGTGTTTAGCTTGATAACCTTCAGAGAGAAATAACGCCTTTAACTGTTCAATTGTAAAGACTCCCCAATTTTCATTTTCTACTTTTTTAGCCACGATGTTTTTTCGTTCTACTTCCTGTTCAGGTGATACAAGCCATGTATGCTTAGTATCACACCAGGAACACCCTACAGGACACCCTTGTAGCCTTATAAATATTGAAGGTTGACCGGTAAAAGAACCTTCACCTTGGAGCGTTTCAAAAATTTCGTTTATTTTATAGGTTAATTCTTTTTTCATAATTGCTTCTGGTTAGATGATACAGGTAATAATCAACAAAATATTAACATAATTAAAACAGTATTATCACTATCTACAGTGGTCAACTCCTTTTGACCACTGCTTTGTATCCAAGATAACACCTAGATATCTAACGTGTTTGTAGTGGTACAGTGATTTTGGCCACCTAATTAGAGGTGCTATTATGCACCTCATCAAACTTTAGGTGACATCATGACAAAAAGAACAAGACCCAATTTCGCTCCCGAATTCAGACTTGAATGCGCTCAATTAGTCGTTGATAAAGGCTACTCAGTAGTCGAAGCTTCACAGGCTATGAATGTCGGTAAATACATCACTCGATAAATGGGTTCGTCAGTTAAGAAACGAGGGAAATGGCATCACAAGCAAAGCTATGCCATTAACACCAGACCAACTTAAAATCCGTGAACTCAAAAGACTCATTGCACGTATTGAAGAAGAGAAGGAAATCTAAAAAAGGCTACGGCTCTCTTGATGTCGGACTCGCTGAACAGTTCACGATAATCAAAGCCCTTAAAGGGAGTCATGCAGTTAAACGTTGCTGTGAAGTATTTGAGATACATCGTAGCAGCTACAAGTATTGGGCAAAGCAAGCTAGAAGCATTAAACCTGAAGAGGTTGAGGCATTGGCTATGGTCAAAAGCATTTACTCTGAAAGTAACAGCTCCGCTGGAGCGAGGACTAGTGAGCTGTCAGATTCCTAGCCATAAATATAAAAAGACAGCACAAGAACATGTTGCTATACCGAACACCCTTGAACGTCAGTTTACAGTAGCAGAGCCTGATCAAGTTTGGTGTGGTTATATTACGTTTATTTGGACTGGAACTCGTCGGGCTTACTTAGCCGCTGTGATGGACTTATTTGCACGAAAGTTAGTGGGTTGGGCAATGTCATATTCGCCAGACACAAAGCTAGCAACGAAAGCATTATCGATGGCATTTGAATCGAGAGAACGACCAAAAGGCGTCATGTTTCATTCGGATCAAGGAAGCACATATACGAGCAGAAATTACCGTCAGTTGTTATGGCGTTATCAAATTGAGCAAAGCATGAGTCGCCGTGGTAATTGTTGGGATAATAGCCCGATGAAACGGTTCTTTAGGAGCTTGAAAATAGAATGGATACCGACAATAGGTTATCGTTCATTTACTGAAGCTGAAAATGCGGTTGTTAAATACATTATTGGATATTACTGCCAGGTTAGACCCCACAGCTATAACGGAGGACTAACACAAAATGAGTCAGAGAAAAGATACTGGCTTGAATACAAATCCGTGGCCAAAATTAGTTGACCACTACACTTTGTCCGCCAACCCCGAATGCCTTTGGTTAGGAGTGACGTACTTAATCCCGCTATGTTTGTGGTTAAAATTATACCAGTGGCTAAATTTCAATACCCAATCACGTGCTTCATCAATCGTTAAAAATCCTTTATAAGGATAATCAGGTCTATATTTACACGTTTTAAAAATCGACTCGGCGTAGGCATTATCATTACTCACACGAGGACGACTAAATGACGATGCTACGCCTAAACTATAAAGTGTTTCAAGCATTGATGAGCCTTTCATTGGGCTGCCATTATCCGAGTGCAGCACAAGCGGATTATTTCTAACACTTTCTTTTAAATGGGTCTTTCTGATCAATGTCGACGCATTTTCTGCTGATTCGTCATCATGAATTTCCCAGCCAACAATCTTTCGACTAAATATATCTAATATCAAATATAGGTAAAAATGTAGCCCTTTCACGGGACCAGGCAACCAAGTGATATCCCAACACCACACTTGATTAGGCCCAGTCGCGCAATGTGTCGTAGGCGATTTCCTTTCTTTTATCTGACTGCGACCACGAGAGTTTTGCAGTTTCTTTTCATGAAGAACGCGATAACAAGTCGATTCAGAAGCAATATAAACGCCTCTATCAGCCAATGCTGGGACGATTTGACTTGGTGGCAAACTCTTGAATTCGTCGCTATTAAACACGGCTAACAAGTTGCCTCGTTCCACTTCTGACAGTTTGTTTTTAGGCTCAGGACGCTGGGCACTTGGCCTACCATCTGTTTTTATATTCCCATCAACAATCCAGCGTTGATAAGTTCTAACACTGATCTCAAGCTCGGCACAGGCTCTAAACCTTGCCGCGCCAGAAGCAACGGCCTCGTTAATTAATTCAACTGCTTGAATGCGAACTGAGTCGAGGATCATTCGTCCTCGATTTCCCCCCAGATCGCATTTGCTTTTTTTCTTAGCACCAATAACGCCGCTGTTTCAGCTAGCGCCCTGTCTTTTCTAAGCAATTCTTTTTCTAATTGGTTAATCTGTTTTTTGTTTTTTTTTACTTCAATTAGGAAGGATTTTTCCTGCTCTTTAACATTGGCATTAGCATCCATACAAGCACTTCGCCAAGCTACGATCTGTTCTGCATAAAGGCCTTTATTACGGCAATACTCCGCCAATTCTGCTTGATTTAACGACGCTGTTTCCAACACTACAGAGAACTTATTTGCTGAAGACCATTGTTCAGTATTCTTTCCATCACCTGGCACTAAATGCCCCTTATTAACTGCTTGTTTACGCCAATTATACAAGGTTGATTCACCAATACCCATCTCGATAGATAATTGGGTGATCGATATATTACTCGGTGGCATCATCTTCTGAAGTGCCGATTCTTTTCTTTGTGCTGAATAATGTTTCACAATTCGTCCACGCCCTCTACTTAATTTAATGATTAAATATGCATCTGAGTTGGTCGTTAGTGCTAAACGTTTACTGACAAGCCATGATGTAGCCTCAGCTTCTAATTCTTTACATGCCGTTGATAAATGATTTCTATTTGGCCAACGTCCTTTGTTATCTTGACCTAAATGACCGCAATAAATATGGGCTAGTTCATGAGCTAATGTCGAATACTGTGTGGCTTCATCAAGGTTGGCATTAATATTAATTTCAAACTTATAGATTACCTTTTTATCTTCGTTCTTGATGGTTTCGGTAAACCTTGTGGCATTTCCCGCTAAAAAAGCACCATAGTTAAGGACTAGATTTACCTTTATGCCAAAAGTTTTAGCCTTCTCTATCGTTTGTTTCAGGGCATTTTTAGGTGTTAGCCCCTTGGATCTCAGTGGGTTTTGAGAGTCATCAAAGATAACGTCTCCATAAGTATCTGCATAATCGTAAAGAAATGATACTGGTCCAAAGGCTTGGAGAATAACAATTGGCACCGCTGTTGGTTTAATATAACGCTCAAGTTTCTGCCACTGCCTGAGCGTACCAACAGCCGAAGTGCCTGGTCTTTGAATTCTTACCAACATAGCGTTGTATACAGACAGGTGATTAAAGCGCTCTATAAAGTTTAAGAATTCATTAAAACTCTCGTTGCCTATTTTTGAGTATGCCTGAACAAAAAGTGAATCAATAGCAGAAGCACAATCCTCAAAATGATCTAGTCTATTTTTTACATACGGGGTAGAAACGTCCATTTAACCTTCCTTTTAATCGATTGTATATATCACTGTTGTTCATCTTTAGGTTACTGTATAAATTTGTCATGCCAAGAATTACTGTTCACAATACTCACAATATCCTTAATTCGATTCTCTACTTTATTAGGTAGTTTACATCCCTTGTTAGGCAGCGTTTGAAATTAAATGATAATTTCCAGTTAAACGTTTTAGCGAGCGCCAAGATAAAGCCACAAATAATATCGTACTCTGAGCATTCATTTTTCTGGTGTTGATTTAGTACTAATGTCAGCGCTTTGACAAACCCCATGGGCAAGCCAAATTTTTCTAATTTAACTATGCTGTTACACGGCAATTGTTTGGTTAATACTCGACATTGTTTTTGAATGCTATGTCACAAGTACTCAGGTTGATTGATTCGATAGGTTATTGGAGCATTATCAAACAGTTTAGGCTCATCAACACTTCTTCGTAAAAATGCAGGTATACCCATATAAGTATCAAGGTACTCATAACTACTATGAGTGTTTTTTATACAATGAAATGACATATTATTACCTATACCGCCCCAACTTTCAGGGAGCATTTATTTTACTTGAACTAAAGCCGGAATATCAGCTGCACGCCCCTAAGCCAGTAAATTAATTAACGCGTCATTACCTGCCACAGCGGCGTGAACTTCATCAACAAAGATAGAAACCCATCTTAGAGCCTCGGTGCCAGTATGGTTTACCGGTCACAGCAGCTATGTCTAATAGGATCAACTTGGCAAGGTGACCTGCCGTTTTACTATCACTCAAAGAGTCCAAAGTCATGTATAATTACCCCAGTTAACTTGATTGTGTTTTCTTAAAATAGCCCCTTAAACTCTTCAGAGTTTCGTTATTAATATCCAACAATTCCCGGACCTGCTGGAACTTTAATTCAGCATCCCATACCGCCTGCCACTCCCAACTCTGACACATATTGGCAAGCTGAGTTTTCGTGTACCCCCTCCTTTGGGTCGGCGCAATATATGTTGCATACGACCTTTTGGGTGAGCCCGGAGATCCAAATGCAATCCTAGGTCTCTTCTCCCAAAATATTATCACTTTCCCTTTATCCGTCCTTATCCTAGGTGTAATACGACCAGTCTTTTTTGTTTGATCACCTTGAGATATTGCGGTGAGTATTTCCCTGTTCACCACCTTCCACCAGTCCCAATAGGTTTGTTTGATTTCCTCAGCCTTATTGATTAGCGCTTCTCTTGCGACATATGCTGCTTGGTTAAGGTCATTCGCGATCAGTTCGACATCTGTCATATCAACCGCTGACACGGCATCAACAGCACTAACTTTCACATTTCTCTCCCGATTATTGTTTTATCTAATATATCAGTTGCCCATATAAGTCATTACCCACTAAGCGTTGAGTTTTAGCACTCTTAGTAACCATCGAAGCCGGTAAGGGGCTTTTGACTGCAACAAACCCAAGCAATTAATGAATAACGCTCTGTCTTAACGAACACTAAACCTAACTAAAGACGAATATCTCTATGTACAAGAGTTCCGAACCAGTACTGAATTAGGGAATTCAAATGGACTTTGGTGTCAATGCAGTACTACAGCGGTTTAGTGCCGCAGCAAAACAAAATCAATTAGAGGATCCTTCGGCCTGTTTAAAGTTTTTATTACAGGCGGGATAATCTACGGACTGATGGTGAGGCACCCACGCGAATGGTAAGGCATGGTTCTCGACCGCTACTGACTTAAAAGAAAAAAGTGCTTAGTAATATGTGACTCAGGTAATGGTTTTATATCCACGTCGTATGATTAGTTAAAGTTAAGACGTAAGCCTATCAAAGGAACCCCCAAGCGAATGTAAAGGATACGACTAACAACGCCAAGTTAAAGGCAAGCAGACACATTGATAAAGGCCAAATGCAAGGAGACTACACTTAGATATAAACTGTCTTATCCAAGAGTATCGAAATAAAAAACGATTCCGCCACTACGGTAAGTTCAACATGAACTACAAGAATATACCCCGCACCGCTTTTAAGTATAGGGTTCTCCCTAAGGGTTGGTTGTAGGGCAAACATTGCCATGGCCTATTATAGGGAGGCAGAAGTTGGCCTTTCTCGCGTTTGTAGGGAAGTAAATGCCAAAGCATAAATATTTAGTGCTGTTTTAAAAATATTATTAGTAACGCGCGTTTGTAGGGAGGAATATGCCAAGACGCAAATTAGGGATTTTTTAAAAATATTAGTAGTTGCGCGTTTGTAGGGAGGAATATGCCAAGACGCAAATTAGGGATTTTTTAAAAATATTAGTAGTTGCGCGCGTTTGTAGGGAGGACAATGCCAAGGCAATAATCAATACTTTATTAAAAACATTAGTAGTTGCGCGTTTGTAGGGAGGAAAATGCCAAGACAATTGTTTTTTTTCTTCTGTTTTATTCGCAATGTCCAAGAATCCGCCCTCTAGGGCCTCCAATCTTGGAACGATTGACAGCTGAATTTCTCGAATTATTTATTAAACACCCCTTAAATATGACTAAGTATCATAAAAAGGATCGCTTATCGGCCATTGGGTGTGTTCAAAATTATTTATTATCATGCTTTAACAATCTAGTCTCCTGCAGGCGTTCTGAGTGTAATTCGCCTGATACTAAGCTAACAGCGAAAGCATTAACTATGGCATTTGCATCAAGAGCACGACAAAAAGGTGTTATCTTTCATTCAGACCAAGGGACGCATTATACGAGCAGGAAGTTTAGACAGCGCTTTTGGCGTTATCAAATAAAAAAAGTATGAGTCGTCGAGGAAATTGTTGGGATAAAGCACCAATGGAACGCTTCTTTAGAAGTTTGAAAACAGAATGGGTACCAACGATAGGCTATAAGAATTGTACTGAAGCCAAACAAGCGATCATTAATTACATCATGACTTATTACAATCAGACTAGGCCGTATATGTACAACGCAGGATTAAGTCCAAATGAATCTGAACGAATGTACTGGCTAAACTACAAATCCGTGGCCAATTTTACTTGACCACTTCAACCACTACATTGGCTAAATCATATAAAATCATTAAGAAACCCGATTTAGTCTCCGCTGAACACCTGTGGGAGAGTCATTAATAAAAAGCACTTTATTATCTTTCAAATTTAATTTTTTGAACAGATACGGGGCTAATTCCTAATTCTTTAGCTACTTTACGAATTGATAAATCTTGATCTAATAACGCCCAAACCGCCTGGCGATTAATCGTATTTGGTTTTCCTTTATACTTACCGGCTAACTTAGCTTGTGCTATCCCCTCTTTTTGTCTTTCTAAAATCATCTCTCGTTCAAACTGATAGACAGCACCAAGCAAGGTAAGCATTAAGTTGTTTATTGGGTTTGATAAGTCATGGCTGAAAATCAGATTTTCTTTAACAAACTGAATGGTCACATATTTGTCATTGAAGAATTTTATCAAGTTTATGAGATCTTCGATGTTTCGAGCCAAACGGCTAATGTCGTGAACCAGTACTGTATCCCCTTCTCTTGCATAATCTTTTAATTGATTAAGCGCTGGTCGATCGGAATTAGATCCTGAACATTTGTCTTCGAATCTTTTGTCTAGTTCAATACCATCTAATTGGCGAGCGGTATTTTGTTCGATGGTCGATACACGGATATTGCCTAATTTCATGTTACTGCCTCATTTAACTTCTTAAACAAGACTGTAACTGTGAAAGTTAATCGCGCAACTGAAGTTAAATGAAACGATTTTCAATAAATGTAAGTGTTACATTTTGACTGTAGCTAAATTGAAATACTGTAATGCGACCAACATATATTAGCCATGTTGTTCCAACCACTTGGTTCATACACCTTGCTTTAGTTCTTTTATTCAATGTTTCAAAATGATTTTAAAATAATCACACAAGCGTTGAATCCCTGTCCTGCTATAAAGTAGTTGCCTAGGTGTTGTGTCGAAATGCTTATTTTCACAATCAAGCCAGTGATGGATAAACTTAATATCTCACAACAAAAAGAACCTAAGAATCGATGGATTTGGAGTAACTGCATTAGAACTTCAATTTCATCATCGTTAAGTTGGCATCTACTTTGCATTTTAAGATCATGCTCAATTCCAAACGATATAAATAACTGATTTTTTTTCAATAAGTAATATATTACAAATATTTTTCACCGCCTGTATGAGTACCTTATCTTTATTAAGTTCATTCACTCGGTATACCCTTTATATGTCACAGTAGGCCTATTTAATCGTTATTGGTTTTTAACTTATAAAAGCAATAAACCCTCACTTTTTATTCCTATTCATAACTATGTTTTTGGCTTTATACCTATCAATCAAAAGCACTCCAACATAGGTAACAACAGATATTATCAAAAAGCTAACAATGATAAATGTTAGCGCTGTATAACCGTCTTGGTATGCTCCGTAACCCAACGCTAAGACGCTAAATAACAAATAAACAATCATTATTTTCATCAGCTACCCTTTTTAAAATTACTTTTTGTTCTGTATGAAAAGCCCAAACAGTATTCATAAATACTGAAATCCTTAAAAGACTATAAGCTCCTGTTCGAGTGGTGTTGTTAGCCTTTTACTTCCTTATAGACCATCTAATTAAATAAGCATGAATAATTGCCATCCACTCTTCTCTTATGAAAATACCACCTATTTAAGAACGATCAACTGTAAAAACACTTTAGCTACTAGGGCTATTTCGGTAGTACTGCTGTACTGTCACAGAATTCATGACTTTCCTCTTCCAATAGGGTCATGAAGAGTAATAGAGGCTATATTAATGTCCGCAACAGTGCTCACAACCACTACTTCCACGTTCTTTTAATTTGTTGACGCTTATATAAATAAAGCAATAAAGTTAAAAATGTTAGTCAAGTTGCCCATTTTAAAATTCATGATCAAATAGGTGGTACTAAAAGTTAATAAGGTACTAACCATGAAATCAACGAACGTAAGAAAAAATAAACAACTCCCTGAAGCACAACATAAAACCAAAAATGAAAAGCTATTTGCATACTATCTATCTGCCAGTGAAATTAGCTTTACCTTTGGTAAAAGTGTAATTAATAAAGAAGAAAATAATTTCATGTTAATTATTGATGGACGAAAGGTATATATAGAACTCGTAGCAACACCCGAGGAAGGCTTTAGAAAACTGAATGATTATAAAAATAAATTTACACATTTCGTATTATTCTGTATCGATTCAGCAATGCCAGCAGAAGCATTTTTTGATCATATTGTAATGATTTTTACACAGGTTTTTCCGTACACAATTATTCCAGATAAACCCGTCTTCTTAACAAAGTAAACTTTAACTATATCTATAAAATCGAGTAAAAAAAACAGTGAATTGATGATAAGTAATAGAAAAAAGCTCCGTTATTTGGTGATTTCACCTTTTTTATTCATATATCATGGCTTTAGTAAATACTGAAATTAAAGGAGAATAGTATGAATTTAAGTGATAACTACGGTCCAACCTTAACTTTAAAAGAGTTATGTAGTGTATTTAAGATGAGTCGTTTGTGAATTTTCTTTCATCCCATAATATGTGTCAAGAGTGATTTTTGAAAAACACTTTCTGAACTACAAACTATCTAGTGGAATCTGGGAGTCAACTTTTACCACTAATGGAACATTGGCACTAGGTTAGGATTAGTGCCAAAAATTAAGCAGCTTGGGGGACAGTCGGTTTATGATCACTTCTACCACTTTGCGGAAGCCCTTGTCAGTTTAACTGACTCAGGCTTGTCAATCTGCTCTGAAAGTTTACATAATAATGCTGCAACAAATACTTACGAAAACTTAATTAATCAATGGAAAAATAGAATCTTAGTCGGTGGTTCTTGCATGCTATCTGACAGTACATTTGATTTACCATTATCTAGAGAAAAGTAACCTGAGATCTGGAAAAGCAGCATATTTTTATTAGGTTGCCATCAGTCAAAACCCACTAGGATACAGCTTAATACGTGGCTTTTATTTTTTAAACAATAAGCCACGATTCCAGAAATTAAATTTAACTTTCATGTCTTTTCTAACCGTTGTTATCAAATCAACATTAAATTTTTCAGGGTTTCACTTAACTTTTTACCGATATAACCTTTATCTGCATATAGCTTTCCTGTGAGTCTTTTGCATATAATAGCAGTGTAAATGTAATGTTCTGTCACTCTAGAATATTCAAATGGCATCAGCATCCCCTTGTTCAGCGGCTTTTTTGTACCAATAGATTGCTTCTGATAGATCTTCAAAACCCCCCTTAACACCATCATATATAAGCGCTAAATTAAATTGAGCATCAGTATCCCCTTGTTCAGCGGCTTTTTTGTACCAATAGATTGCTTCTGATGTATCTTCGAAACCGCCATTAACATCATCATATATATGAGCTAAATTAAATTGAGCATCAGCATCCCCTTGTTCAGCGGCTTTTTTGTACCAATAGATTGCTTCTGATAGATCTTCAAAACCCCCATTAACACCATCATATATAAGCGCTAAATTAAATTGAGCATCAGCATCTCCTTGTTCAGCGGCTTTTTTGTACCAATAGATTGCTTCTGATATATCTTCAAAACTGCAATTAACATCATCATATATAAGCGCTAAATAAAATTGCGCATCAGCATCCCCTTGTCCAGCGGCTTTTCTGTACCAATAGATTGCTTCTGATGTATCTTCGAAATCGCCATTAACATCATCATATATAAGCGCTAAATTAAATTGGGCATCAGAGTCACCTTGTTCAGCGGATTTTTTATACCAATAGATTGCTTCTGATGTATCCTCAAAACCGCTATCAACATCATCATATATATGAGCTAAATTAAATTGAGCTTGAACAAGTCCATTCCTAGCAGGTGCTGTATACCACTGTATTGCCTTCTCGTAGCTTTGGTCAGTACCTAGACCACTATGGTGCATTAGGGCTAAATGGTATTTTGCTTTAATAGAGTTTTGTGCAGCGGCTTTTGTGTTCCAAAACAAAGCTTTTTTATAATCTTTTCTTGTTGTATCACCGTTAAAGTACATCAGCGCGAGTTCGTACTGAGACTCTACGACCCCACTTTTAGCAGCAATCATTGTTTGTTCAAATGAAGTCTGTGCAAAGCAAGCAGGCATAAATAACAAAGTAATAAATAGCCATTTAACAAACGTCATAGGTCTATTTTCTGCTCGATGAAAAGGATGGGGAATCCATTGATTGTTGTTTTGTAGGTAGCTCATAACTCTATCTCCTGAGTGTTTATTTAAATGCAGATTTTCTGCCTTCATTTAAACAAACGGAGATAAGCCGCTGGAATTAACATTTAATTAAAATTATTTTGTAAAACAATTTAATTAGCTAATTTAACCTTATGAGTGTAGGTAAATTAGGTGCTCAATCACAAACTATTTTAGTTGTCATTTTCTTGTTTTCCCCCTGTGTCAGGGTTGTTGTCGCCTCAATTAATTTTATAAATAAACAGGGTGCGGTAAGTTTAAGTTAGTGGATTATCAAAGGTATTCAAGCCAGTTTAAAGAAGCAATATTAAATAAGCTAAGTCAAAGTGGTTTGTCGGTCAGAAAGTTTGCTGAGCAAGAAGGCATTAATATTTCAACAATGTATAGTTGGCAAAAGCAATTCAATGTCTCAGGTTTTAGTGTGTCAAAAGTTAGTTCGTCAGATAAGTGGTCAAGCGAAGAGAAGTTTGCTGTTGTGATCGAAACCTCCACATTATCGGAGGTTGATTTAAGTGAATATTGTCGAACCAAAGGTTTGTATCCTGAGCAAATAAAAGTATGGAAACAAGCTTTCATCGCAGGGAGTACTGCTAAGTCGACAAAAAAAACAAAGAGCACACCAGAGCAAAAAGCAGATAAAAAACGTATTAAAGAATTAGAGCGTGAGCTGCACCGAAAAGACAAGGCCTTAGCAGAAACTGCTGCATTGCTCGTATTAGGAAAAAAGTTCGATGCCTATTGGAAGGAAAAAGAAGACAGCTAATACCGCTGACCGATAGGCAAAACCAGGCAAAGTTGGTTAGCAAAGCAGTAGCATCAGGTGCGAGGCAAGATAAGGCCTGTGAGGTTATTGGCTTATCAACAAGAACTTTACAGCGTTGGCGTATTGATGGTGCTATTGGTGAAGATAAAAGACCAACAGCTATTAGGCCAGAGCCGCTGAACAAGCTAAGTGCAAAAGAGCGACAAGCCGTTATTGACGTTTGTAATGTGGAAGAGTTTGCCTCATTGCCACCAAGCCAGATAGTACCCATACTGGCAGACAGAGGTGAATATATTGCTTCTGAGTCGAGTTTTTATCGCCTATTAAAAGCGGAGAACATGCTGCATCACAGAGGTAAAGCTAAACCGAGAAATAGCCATAAAAGGCCAACGAGTTATACCGCTAAAAAGCCCAAAGAAGTATGGAGTTGGGATATCAGCTATATGCCAACAACCGTGATAGGCCAACATTATTACCTGTATATGATTGAAGATATTTACAGCCGTAAAGTGGTTGGTTGGGAAGTTCATACCAATGAAACAGGTGAGCAAGCGGCAGCGTTATTAGAGCGTAGTGTTTGGAGCGAAAAATGTTTGAAAACAGACTTAGTATTGCACTCGGATAATGGTGCGCCCATGAAAAGTTTGACGATGCGAGCCAAGATGTATGATTTAGGTGTTATTACCTCGCCCGCGAAGTCGCCCAAGGGTAAGTAATGATAATCCGTACTCAGAAGCACTCTTTAGAACGGTTAAGTATCATCCTAGCTGGCCTGGTAAAGGTTTTAAATCTTTAGATGAGGCACGTAAGTGGGTAAAAGAGTTCGTTTACTGGTACAACAATGAACATCGCCATAGTCGGATCAGGTTTGTCACGCCAAACCAAAGGCATGAAGGCCTTGATGTCGAAATATTAGCGAAACGAAAAGCGTTGTATCAAGAAAAAAGAAAAGAGCATCCAGAGCGATGGTCAAAAAGTGAAATAAACTGGCAGCCAATAGGCGCTGTGGAGCTAAATCCAGAGCAATACAAAGAAGCTGCTTAACAATTTAGGCGACAACTGCCTTGAAAAACACCGGTTTCACAAAGTCTGTTATTTGCTCATTTTTTCAGTGGCTCTTCTGTACCTATCATTTAGATTTGGGTTATTTGTTCTTAATGGAGGGTGATTTTCACATTGCATTACAATATAATTATCTATGGATATATTTCTTTCTATATTATATTTCCAGTTGTCACGACCATCCACTAAATACCTACTTTTAGTATTTTCAAAACCAGCGTATTCAGTCCATTCCCAAATTAGTTCTTCATGTATATCATGATTTTTATCAAGATATTTTATATTGCTTATACAGTCTTGAGTAGATATAAGCTCTATAGACTTTAAAACCTTTTTCACAGGTTCTTTAAAAGGTGCAGCTTTTACTTTTAGAGGTGCAGATTTCACCTTTAAAGGTGCACTTATTGTCTGTGATGCGTATTTCTGCTCTGGCAATGCATTATAGAAATAACCTAAGAATATAAATACCGAAAATATAATTGGAGACCAAATTATAGAAATTAAAACTTTGTCCATAAAAGTATTGCTAGATTTAGTAGGTTCAATCTTTTCTTCTATAGTTTCCTCTGTCATATTCAAATGAATATTTTCCTCTAGTATATCTTCATATCTTTTCTTTAAAACTTCCTTTTCCTTGATAATATTTAAGTTTACACTCTGAAGATCTTTATATTTCTCTCTTAAAGAGTCATGTTCTCTCTTAAGACGATTTTTTGTAATCTCAAGACTGTTATACCTATTCTCAGAAGATACCCAGAAGCTATTAAGCCTAGCATTTTCAGATTTCAGCCTATCAACTTCCTTTTTTGAAGGATTAGTAGGAGGGGCTGTATATGTAAAAGCCTTAGGAGGTGAAGGGTTATCTATTTCATCCTCCTCATCAAGCATTTTAAGAATATCTGCCTTATTCATAAATCCTCCAACAAATTCTTTTATTAATTTAAAGCATTGTTCAGATTTATTTTTTTAGAATCAACAACACCGTTACGGTAATCATCATTAACATTATATTCAATACTAGGGGATGTATCATGAACACCACCATTTTGTGCTTCACTCCATTTTACAGCAGTACTGTACATTTGATTTACTGGAACTAAGCCTTTACCATCCAAGCTTTCCCTTGCTTCACCTGTCTGAATATTAGTGGTAGCTCTTTTATTAGTAAGCACATCAAACCTCTTAATAAGACCACTGATAAGACCGTCACCGTAGTCCAATATTGTTTTATCATTGAATGGCTCATTTGTCTTCAACTTATCCTCCAAGTATTTATATCTCATTGTTTGTATAATATTTTGAGCAGCTTCAAAAGTAACTAGCGCGGTATCGATTCCAAATTGCTCACCAACAAAAGTAGTTATACAACTCCATTTATTTTCCGACTCGTTCATTGGCATATACAGCGTAAATATCCCTAAGTTCCTAGCTATAGCATTGACTAAACTTCTCTCTCTTTGAAGATTAAATATAAGGAGATGTTCAACCTCATTCATATCTTCTTTAGCTTTATCTAAGTCAAGTTCAATCAGACCATAAGCTTCCATCATCTTACTTGCTCGAATCATAGCTTGAGTTGCTTCATGCTCACTAGAATTCCTAGCTGCAAGTGCTAAATATTTATTAATTTTCTTCTTCACAACCGCAAGGTCGTTTTTGTTTATTTCTCTACTCATCATATTATCCTTAGAATTTGTCTGGCTTGGATTCGGAATAAATTTTAAAATCCAACGAATGTGTTTTTTAAAAGCTATAAAACCAATAAGGATAACAAGCCGAATATTACCAGAGCCACCAATACGCCTACGGTGTTAATTACTAATCCAACGGCCTTCTCACTGTCCTGTGTAAACAAAAAGTAAAAGCAAAAAAGTAAACCTAATATGAATATTGGAAATGCTAAGTGGAACATGGTGCATCCTCTTGGCTGGTTAGAGGGCGGAAAATCCATCGATTGTTGTTTTGTAGGTGGCTCATAACTCTATCTCCTGAGTGTCTATTTAAATGCAGGTTTTCTGCCTTCATTTAAATAAACGGAGATAAACTGAGGGAATTAACATTTAATTTAAATTAGTTGAAAAATAATTTAATTCACTAATTTAACCTTAGGAGCGTAAGGTTAAATTAGAAGTGTAATCTGCGATTAGACGTGGTGGTTGAGTTATAAGCTAGGGGGTTTATAAGTCAGTTATTGAAATTTATGAAAGGCTTCATTAGAAATAACATAGCCATTGTTTTGTGAATTATTGTCTTCCTCATTTTTTGTCCACTATTGATAACAATAGATGTTTTTTAACCATTAACAACGTTACTTTGATTATTTATAGCCATTAGTTTTTGCTTTTTCAAACCAATACGATGCCTGGTTTTTATCAACTGGAGTTCCGTAACCCGTTGAATAATAAACTCCCAGTTTATACATTGATAAAGCATTACCTGAAGCAGCTCCTTTTTTGAAACAATCAAAAGCTTTTTCATAATTTTTGATACCATTTCTGCCTTTTTCATAAATAAGCCCCATCGTTGCAATGGATGTTGAAGCATTTTTAGCCTTGCTATCAACGGATTTCATAAGCCATTTCATTGCTGTTTTTTGGTCAAAATCTACACCTATCCCTTCATAGTATGCATAACCAAGATATGAATAAGCTTCTATATTACCTATATCTACAGCTTTTTTAGTCCAATAATATGATTTAGCAAAATCATTAAACTCTTCTCCCCATGCTCCGTTATATGCAGAAGTAATAATAGTAAATAATTCTTTAACACCTAACTGTGCCGCTAGCTCCAACATGTGGAGTCCTTTACTACGATCTTGCTTAACTGTATTCCCAAGAAAATAAAGTCTTCCTAGTCTAGAAAGAGCACGTGAATCACCTTGCTCGGCAGACTTTTCGTACCAATTTAATGCGGTATCTATGTTTTTTGCACCTATATGACCATGTTCATACAAATAGCCAAGATCATATTGTGATTCCCCAGACCCTTGTTTGGCTGATCCTTTAAGCCAATCTACACCTTGAATGAGGTCTTTTTTTGCTATTTTTGAAAAGTCTCCTTTAGATATTTCGGAACCTAAATACCAACTTGCCATCAAACGCATTGCTGGAGCAAAGCCTTGTTTTGCAGACATTTTATACCAATTAAGCGCACCGTTTCTTTTTTTAGACTTTAGAGATAGAGCTACAAGGTAGTCCCCCAACAGTTTTTGTTCAAGGGCTTGCCCATTTTTAGCCTTAATCATTAACTCATCAAAGGAAAGCTTGGGCCTTAGGGTTAATTGCACATCAATTATTTGGTCATTATATAATTCAATTGTTTTTTTATAAGTCGTGTACTTTTCTAATTCAATTCTTAATTCAATTTCACCAGGAATAACCTCTAGAGCATAATCAGTAGTTCCCTGAAAAACACCGTTGATAAACACTTTAGCTCCCAATACATTAGATGAAAGCTTTAGTTTTACCTTATTCTTCTTATATTGATTTTTTGGAAGGTTTTTGGGCTTAATTAAGCTTATATAATCAACCAGCTTATCCGTATTTTTATAATTTAATATTCTCTTAATAAAAAGCCCCGATGGATCATATTCAATGACTTGTTTTGCAAACCCCTCAGAAGACATCATAAGCTGGTCCATTTCGTTCAGGTATGAAGTTTCTATCTTGTTATTAGAATCATCATAACGATACACTCGCTTAGAAAAACCATGTTCGCCTAGTGCTCTTTTACCATTTTCATCAAAGTAGATGGTCTCAGTTTGGTTTCCAGACTGATCATTCTTCAATATCATTTTAGAATTTTTATTGGGATAATAATGACTTGTTGATTTCAATCGATTGTTATCATCATAATCATAAACATATCTCCAGATACCATCTTTATTTGCAACAGGTTCACCCTTTTTACCAAAATATGCTCGCCCAGTATTAATACCTGCGTCATTGTAAGATAATACCAATTTGTGATAATCATCATCATAAAGAGCTACTTCCTCTTCACCTACAAAGGACGCCTGCTCTATAATGTTTCCTAAATCATTGTATTTATATTTAACGTATGAATGATTACCACTTACACTTAAAAACACCCCTGATTGATCTAAAACTCGTTGTTCAATTGCATTTCCTTTATCATCATAGATAAACCTTGTTCTTATATAATTATCACCTAACGAAGGGGCATTACTGATTTCTTTAAAATTTCCATCTTTATCATATAAAAAGTTTATGGTAGAGAGCTTTTTCCAACCATCAACAGTGTTATTTGGGGAGTTAAAATCTTGAACATAATCATTTAGCTGGCTTGCCCTGCCATTTTTGTCATATTTAATAACTCTCCTTGAATATCCCCCTAGACCTTCTACTAGAGAACCTTTTGGATTATACGTAAGCTTTTCTACCATATTACCTGAGCTATCGTATTTAAAAACAGTACGAGCTGGCTTATTCGTATTTCCGATTAATTCTTTAAGTTTATTAGTCTGTCTAATTTCTTTATTATTACCCCAGTTATCATATTTTCTAACTTTTATAATAGAGTCTCTCTCAAATACACTCTCTTCCTTAATATTAAATCCTTTTTCGTCATGTTCGTACTTTACAGAGGTAGGTACAGAGTTATTAGCAGTAGATTTAATTTGTTGACCGTTCAGGTCTAAAAACAATTGAGTTGCGACTTGTCCTGCCTTTGTATAGGTAAACTCTTCTCCAAACCATGAGAGGCCGGAATGTAAAACTCTATTACCAAATGCATTCAAATAATACTTTTTAGTGATAAATCCTGATTCATTATAAAAATATTTGTACTTATGTGTACCAGAAATTTCTGTTTCAAGTTTTTTAAAACTGTCCCTCAACAAATAACTATAAGAATCACCATCACCATGATTTTTACCTATAGTGACTAATGATTGGTTTTTATTGAATTGATAAGTATCGACTCTCTTTCGTTTCTTGGCATTAGTTTTTATATCTACTGACAATAACTTACCATCGGCAGTATACTTATACTCCCAAATGGCAGCTTTATCCTTATGGGGGTTTGTTATCAATATTCCAACACTATTTTGATAGCTAAGTTTTTTTAACACGCCTCCTTGGAAATCAAATCGATAGTATTTTCCTAAATGTTTCTGTTCCTCTTCTGTTAACTCATAAATACCTTTTGGCACACTCTGTACTTCAACGATATTAGCAAAGTACTTACTCTTAACTCGCTGTTGGTCCCAATAGTAAATCGAACTAAGTAATAGAGGTAATATAATAAAAATAAAGGAAAAGCTAAATCTAACATTAGTTTTATACCGTTTAGATAATTTAAGGTATTTTGCTAAACGGTTATCACTAACAATGCCATTTTTATAATAACGCCAGCCTTCTTTGAGTAACCTGTTATCCTTAATTAGGTAATTATTTTTTTGTTCCGAACACCAACGTAAAAATTGACCATCAACACTGTAGCGCCACTCTAGATAATCTTTATTATTTGTAACCCATTGCTTCAGTTCATTCCAGTTATTAAACAAACTATCATGTACCAATTTAACAGTAGTGTTGTCAGCATTATTGTTTACGCTGACAATTAAATTCGCATCAATAAATTGTTGAGCCAGTTTAAAAGTTTGGGGTGAGTCTGCCTCTAGTTTATTTAGATCAACTTGTTTAGCATAAGGTAAAAAATCGCCATTTAAACCCACGAAAGTATCAAAAAGCTGAGCGATTAATTTTTCGTTGGCTTGATTGTCTTTTAATACTTGAGTTGCTCTATAAGCAATGGCACCAGTAAGACCACCTAACTCTTTATAATGTAGGTACTTTAGTTCCGTTGCATTTGGATTTTCTAACGTAGCTTTGAGGTAAAGCTGCTCTAATAGAAACTCCACCATAGGAAGTGCATAAGGTGTTTTAGATGCCTCATCTATGATGACTTTATCTAAGGCACCACCCTCGCTATCATGCTCGAAAGTAATCCCAGAAAATGCTGATTGTTCATGAATGATTGCTTGCCAATCGTCTAGTTCAAGCTGTGATGCCACATTAGATATAACGGGTGAACTAAGTGCCTGATTATCTAATAAACGACCTAGGTATTCATTACGAAGCGCCAACACTATATATAACGGCTTCAGTTGATTTGCTAGCTCATTTAAAACTTTTAGGATAATAACAATACTTTCGTTTGCTTGGCTAAACACCTCCTCAAACTGATCAAAGAAGATTAAGCATGGAGGTGTTTTATCGTCAACGATAGTGCTAATTTTCTCAATTGCTTTATTTGGCGACCTAGCAAAGGTTGATATTAACTCAGTGATCGACAGCCCTTTTTTCTCAATCTGCCAAGCTTTATTTAACTCTTCAAAAAGAAAGCCGATTATCCCAATATTTTCCGGTACTTTTGATGGCGTAGTATAAGCCCAGCTAAACTGATTATTTTCTTGCTCTAGTTTGGGGATTAATCCTGCTTTAATTAATGATGATTTTCCCGTACCACTTGCACCACTAACAATCAGCAAACCTTGGTTTTGTTTTAAATCATCATACAAACGATTAACGTCTTTGCTTCTGCCAAAAAAACGAACACTGTCTTCATATTCAAAACTACTTAACCCTTTAAATGGTGCCCAGCGACCAAGAGGATCACCATCGTAACTATCACCTAATAGTTCACCAATTAAATTTTGTAGCCGTGTTACTGTTACTAAAACCCCACCTAAGTCCGCAATTTTTTTACGTTGCTCTTTTGTTATGTCATCATCGTTTTGTATTGGATAACATATAGAGAATTGGGTAAATTGGTCTTGGTTTGTTTCTACATAAGCACAAACAGAATCAATCTTCTCGCATATATGGCTTATCGGTTGTACATGTCCTGATGTTAATATCTCGCCTGTTGCAAAAATTGGGAACTCAAACTTACCTGGCTTTTTTAAAACAACTCGCCACCAGCTTTCAAAAAGAGCGAGTGCATAGCCTAAACCACTGCTAGAACTTCCTTGGCTGAAATTGAAACTATCATTATGTTGTGTTGTTAAATTGATACCAGCACGAAAACGCTGGCGCTGGTCCAATTTATTTAATGAAACATAAGCGGCAATAGCACTACTATTTAAATAGCGCTGCTGATCTTGAAAAGATTGGGGAGTTAATTTTTGTTTAAGCGTTAAATTTAACTGCGCTTTAACTGAAGGGTCACCAATTTGACTTTCTTGTGGTCGAACCTCAGTTTGCAAAACTGTTGTTGTATTGGTGAGTATGTAAATCATTAGCTTAAAACTTTAACCTTAAATTTGTATATCATTACCTACATTACCATGAGCTGACTTCTCTCTAGTGGTTTTAATTACTCACTATCTTTGACCTCTAGGACTAAACAAGTCAATTTTGCTAAAACAGGATAAAATTATAGCGCTATTGTAT
Source organism: Colwellia sp. MT41 (assembly GCF_001444365.1). Lineage (NCBI taxonomy): Bacteria > Pseudomonadati > Pseudomonadota > Gammaproteobacteria > Alteromonadales > Colwelliaceae > Colwellia > Colwellia sp. MT41. The sequence goes on along the minus strand of NZ_CP013145.1, from coordinate 1,720,610 downwards.
CAACGCTATAAAGATTTAATGCCGCCACCTAACAAAGTAGATCATTTAACTACATATTAGATAAATCCTAGCCAACAATGCGCTCAAATTTAGGTGTTATTTTAATTAATATTAACAGGTACAAAAACATCATGCTTTTTTCCAACTAATTGATTGCCACTAGCATGCCAACTGACCAATACCTTAACGTGTGAGCCAACTGGGTGCCCTTTACGTGCTGGTCTTGAGCAATTTATTTTATAACCAGCGGGAAAATTACCATCTTTACCCGTTGAAACTAAGCTTGTTGGGCTAGTCCTGCCACGCTCAACACGGGCAATACATACATCACGCTCAGCATCAGTTTTAGCAAGCCCCCACTCAACATCACGGCTTTCATCCCTAAACAATGTTACCGTATTATTCCACTGGCTGAGCGGTTTAAACATGCCCGCAGTATCACGATAACCCCAGTGCCCTGTTGCATTAAGTGAGCTTTTATATTTGCAGATAGCTATGTTTTCAAATATTCTGATCTCGTTGGCGCAATCGCTAACGGCTAAAATGTAATGATCTGTTGCAGTCCATGCGCATTGTGCGTTTCTTAATGCCACCTGAAAGGGGTTGTTATATTCGCTATTTGTTGTGCTGCTGCATGCATCATAGTGAGCATTCCAGCGGTAAACGGGATCTTTAGTTTTCCCAATGTATACCTGCCCATTAATCTTATGAGCATAAATCACAAAAGGGGCTGCCTTTACTTGGCTTGCTGTTAAGCCATTACATAATCTAAAAGTTGTTTGCATTATTTTACCCTCATTATTTCAAGATGTTGCTTTTTTGGCTTTGGTGTATGCACTTTTTTCAAGGTGAAATTTTGGTTATTGATCATCACCAAGCTGCCCAAATACTCAGCTATAAAATCATAATAATCAGGGTAAGTGTAATCATGCTCACTTTCCTTACCAGCAAGCGTGTTAAGGGTAATTTTTGCCTCTCCCTTTTTGATAATTTGAATGCGGGAAATTATGCCAACTGACCACTCATCAGGCACATATTTTGTGCTTATAACAGGGGTAATATCATCAGGGTAAAAGCATTGGTGTTTATGCCAAGGTGCGCCTAGCTCATCAAGCCAAACACTGCCGCCGTTATGTCTGACAAAGTAAATTTCGCTCTGGCAATACTGGCAAGTTGTTGGCGCACATATATCATCATGCTTGTATTCCTGTACGGTACTATTGTACGTTCTGGGTTGGAAAGCGTAGCTTTCAGTTAATGAGCCACCGCCCCCGCCTAAATGACCTTCACCGCCAAATCCGCAAGTACAACCAGCACTATGATTATGAGAATTACACATATTTACTTCCTTAATATTTTTAAATAGTTTCAGTGCTCTTTTTGAGTTGAAACTTATAGTTAGTTAATTTCTTTATGTTCTGTATATGTAAACAACCTACATTGGTAAGAATTAACAAATTAATTTAAAAGTATTAGAAATACCCATTAAGGTATTGTAATTAAGGTACTTATTACGGGTTTATTTAAAGATTGTTATAAAACAGGGTGACTTTTTGACTAAGGGGAATTTAGTGATGTTTAGAGCTGTTGATTTATAAAAATAAGGAAATTAATGTTTGGGAGTATATTTTTCAGGTGTTGATTGTCTTTATGTAATTCGAGTATACAAAATCACATAAAGCCAACAGGTGAAATAGATAGGGGGGGACGAAATATCATGAATATAAGAGCAAAAATTATCCCTCCATCGATGGAGTTTTTTACAATTTCAATTGTCGTTCATAAGAATATTTATGCTGATTTTACCTTTGATCCCTTTCATGTTTTCACTATTACTCAAATAGCCACTTCCTTCAGCAGCCGTGCCTTCTTCATCAACATATATAGTGGCCGTTAATAGATATTCACCGTCATTTAGAATAGAAATATCTAATGACTTACCAAGATATGATGATAATGAACTCCTCATTTGAGCGCTGTTATCTGTATTGGGAGTAAGATATAAGTCAACTTCATTATCTGAGCCTATCACACGTCTTACATCTAATATAAAGCCAGCGCCACCAAAGTTAATCGGTTGAGAGAACCATTCGGCTAATGAAGTTCCTGATGCTGCAAGCAACACCGTCTCAGCAAATTCATATATGTTTTCTTTCTTTTTTCTATTAAAAGGGATTATATTATCTGTAGGTTTGTCAGCGGATAAGTTTGCTTTCGCAATAAATTTATCAAGTTCATCCTGCAATGATTTAGGTACTCCTTCAGCTAATTCTTTTTCTACCTCATTTACCATATCGTTAAAAACATCGCTTTCATGCATTAATAAAATCTGCTTAGTTATATCTATATTTTTCATGTTCTTTCCTCTGAATGTGCTATTAATTCTCGTAAAAATTGGATTTGCTCATGCGGATTAGTTACGACAACACCATGAGGTTGGGTACACAAAGATATTTTATCAATAAAACGTTTTAATTCTTGCGTTGGGTTACTAGAACTATAGCCAATATGAACAGCCAATTTATTTAATGGCAAATCATATTCATTAAAATCCCAAAAGGCAGCCTCAAAAAATTTTTGTCTATCAAAATTAGATATATTAAGCAGTAATTTATCAAAACAACTTTTTATCCATTGATATGCTTCTTTTACAAAAATATATTGTTCTGGGCTTTCAATTGGTGGAAGTGCTATGTCACCTTCACAAGTATCTTCTATTTTTTTCTTTTTAATGTTTTCATACGGACCAACCAAAGATAACCTTTCTGCTTTAGTTAACCTTCGGATAAAGCCCAATACTATCAACTGATCCAGATAACAAGAATGGACAGTTCGCCTTATGTAACTGGTTATCATTTTTCGATCATCTTCAGATTCAAACTTATTTTCATCAAAAAAATTCTGTTTAAATAACTTAAGGAAGACCTCTTGAACAACATCATCAACTAAATATTTGTGGTCTGGAGATTTTATTTTCCAAGCAGTTATTTTTTTTATTAACAACAAATATTTTGCTATCTCTTTATTGTTCGCTCCCATGAAATTACTATCCTTATTCATTTAAATAATACTGATAAAAGATAATTATATGACATTAAAGAGTTCATTCAAATGGAATACGTTATACCATTCTTAACATAGAGGGTTAGTGCTTTATAATAGCCCTCTTTGCCAGATAACTTCGCCAGTACGTTTGAAGCCTATAGCCTTGTAACCAATGATTTTACTAGCATCACTTAACCTAACGACTTGACCAAAACTAAGGTATGGACAAGCTTGTCTCATTCGTTCAATCACATAAGTTTTCATGTTCATATAGTAAAACTAGCTATTGATGTGAAAGTTAACATTTAATTTAAAATTAAATTGCGAGATCTTATGCTCGTGAAGGGCAATATTTAGTGGCGCATATGTTTGTGAGGATAGGAGTTGTATTAATATATATAGGCACGATAGTTGTTTAAATTGCCTACACTGCCTCTTCGATCAAAATATATTTAATATAACCTAAGTTGCCCAGATACTCTTGAATGATAAATAAAGCACCATCAACTCTGCGGATAAAAACTTTCTAAATCGCTTGCACTTGATGGCATCAACGTTAGTTTAAATCCAGAGACCTCTTTTTAAAAGGCTAAATTTATGGCTTTGTAGTGGCGAAGTGACCCAGTATTAATTTAGAATATTCTAAGGCGGTTTATGCCCCATAGCGAGATAGAAATACGAAAGTAATGTCAGCTTTATGATCAGAAAGTTGACCTTAATATTCAGGAGGGTTTTATGTCTTCAATGCGCACAACAATGTCATTAACTTAAGGATTTAGCACATACGTTTATAATTCATAGGGTATTTATTTGTCTTGTTTCTACGGTCTTGTCGAACAAACTTACAGTTGGGTCGAATAACACTTAAATTCTTTGATATTTTACTTATCAGTAATTCATATAGCTCAAGATCAGCTAGCTTCATTGTGAACCGAACAATATTATCTTTGAGCTGATTTATCGCAAAGGTGAAATTGATTTTATAATCATAGCGCCTATTCTTTTTAGGTTTTTCTATTTTTCGTTTTGCATCATGGATCGCAGAAGCAGCAAGGTTCTTAGTTAATAGCTTAGCGTGTAAATCTTGTAAAACACCTTCAGTGGAAACACTAGAGAAATTCTCAATGGTGAGGCGGCTTTTCAACACTTTATAATCTTCTTCAATCCCCCAACGTTGGTGATACAAACCAGAAAAGATAGAAGTAGGATATGTTTGCTCATCAATAAGTGACGTGACCAGTACCTCAGGAACACCTGAGGGTAAATCAACTCGCACTAATCTTAAACTTAGCGATTCTGTTGATATTTTATCTTTTCTGCATCGACGAAGAGACTTTTCAACACAAGGGAAATCGATAATATCGCTATATTTCCCACTTTCTAAGAAAGCTTTAACAACATTAGAGCTTTTAACAATACGCATGCAGAAATCAATGTTTTTCAGCAGATGATATTTATAAAACCAAACGGCAGGATAACCTCTGTCATAAAGCACTAAGTCACCTGCCTGAGTTTTATTTAGATGTTTCAGTGCCATGTCACGCTCACCTGTTGAATAGCTGTCTACCTGTAAATCTAGCGTTATATTATTTTTAACATCGTATAACTGAGAAAGCCGAACACAAGGCCTTTTAGTCTGTGTATGAGCTTTACCGAAGCGTTGCAGCAACTCGTCAGAATCTGGGAGTTGTGTGACAGAGCCATCAACAGCTAACAGACGATGACCTTGCCATTTATTAATGTTTGCAACCTCATAAAACTCCTGAACTAAATCATCGTTTAGCTCAACAAATGCCTGATGAGATAATTTCATTCTCGCTTTACAAAAAGCAGCGGTGCTAACTGACGTTGTTGATAAGTAACTATCATCGATAACATTAAAAAATCGAACGAGCTCTGCCTGAATTGAACCGTTAAGAGCATTCAACATAAAACTAATTAAACGAGGGAAAGTAAGGGTTCGATTTCGGGTGAAATTGGCAGGTGTCTTACGGTGATTTTCTAAAAACTCAGTAGAATGAATCTTATCGGTTAATTTTTGTACTATTTGAATTAAATACTGAACAGCTCATTGGTTAATTCTCTCTATTTTTAATTCATAGCTAGGTTAGCAACTAGCTAAACCATTGTAAATGCATAATTTAACCTTAAGTTAATGACATTGATGCGCACCAAGTAGCCATTAACAAAATGGCTACTTCATTGGAAATTTACTAATTTTTTAAAATGAGATGCGAAGGGCCCCAAGCATCAAGTTTATAACACTGTAACGAATAGCTCTATTACCCCTTCATGTTGTTTATTGTCAGAATAGCTTGGTTGTGGCTAACTAATATTGACCACAGCATTTTATTTTTTAATCGATGATATCTCTAGCTAAAAGGACAAATTAACTAGTCCTCTACACTATTAAGTTACTAACTTTCAATAGCTGTAAAAACCTCGAAACGCCCTTTTCCTTTTTCTTTTGCCCTGTACATGGCTGCATCAGCATCTCTTAGCATGATGTCGGCGCTATCGTAACTGTCGTCACTAAAAAGTATTCCGATACTAGTACCAATAATTACTGTGTTATTTTCTATCATTATTGGCAAAGCAAGAGTCTTTGTGATTCGTTTAGCAATTTCAAAAGCTGTTTCCTTTTCAATTAACTCTTTAATAATGATTACAAACTCATCCCCACCTAAACGAGCAACAGTGTCATTATTCCGAACAAAGCCCTTTAATTTCTTTGCGACTATTTTAAGGAGAGAATCTCCAACATGATGTCCATAAGTATCATTAACAGCTTTAAAGCCATCTAGATCAAGAAATAAGATAGCAAAATCGTAATTATTATTAAGTTTCATATAAGCGATTTCTTGACTAAGTGTTCCAAAGAACGACGCTCGATTAGGAAGATTAGTCAAGCTGTCATGTGAAGCGGTATGTTCTAATAAATTTCGATTTTGAAGCTCAAAGTCAGCAACTTCTCGACGTTTAATTGCTGTAGAAACATGCTGAGAAACAAAGTTCAACAGTTCTGCATCCGACTGATTATAGATAAAATCTTTCTGATAACTTTGAACTACCATAGCGCCATGTACTTCTCCAGAGTGAATAAGAGGAACACCTAACCATGAACGAACGGCTGCTCTAGCCTTTACTACCTCTCCTTTTCTATACAGCTCTTCCATTTCATCACGAGACAGTAACACTATCTCGCCGGAGCGTATGACCAACTCTGTGTAATGGTTACTTAATTCCCTCGGTTTAAAGAATTTTTTTGCCGCTTCATCTGTAAAGCCATCTCTATAATATTCAAAATATAAATAGTCAGTTTTTTTGTCATATTTAGCAATGTAAAAATTCGAAGTATTAATTAATTTACCTACAATATTATGGATCTGTCCGTAAAACGTATCGATATCCAATAAAGATCCATTAGTTAATTCTGATATACGGTATAAAGACTTAAGTAATAATTCCGATCTTTCATTATCTCTTATTTGTTGACTTAACTCACTAGTCTTTACATTGATAGCTCGTTGTATTTCATTAGATTTATTCTCATTGGCAACCATTATACCTGAATTAAAGGCTTGATTGGCGATGTCCAATGCTTGCCAAATTTGTTCATCACTCCAAGATTTATCAACAATTAAAATCGTATTTCCGTTGTTATCTATAAGCTTTTTTTGATTAATAGAACTATCTTCGCTGAGTACAATTAAACATTCGTCTTTTTTAGCCAAAACCATACTGTATCCTTAAGCCTTTTCTTAACTCATTAAAAAATACCACAATTATCTATTTTATAGGTAACTTTTATATTAATGTATTTTTACAAAATAGCTTTAATCGATGAATAGTTCCCCGTTCAAGGTAAGCGTATAGGGATCGGCACCTAGCCGCGCTCAATATTCCATGGTAACAGCGGTTCAAGGTTGTTTGGTTGCTCAGCAATATGTTGCAAGCATCTTGAGATATAATCATGCACGACTAGGCCATTAGCCTTAGCCGTTTCAACGAGACTATAGAGAATAGCACTCGCATGAGCGCCATTGCAGGTATTTGAAAACAGCCATGCCTTGCGACCTATCACAAACGGTTTTATTGCTCGCTCTGCTCGATTGTTATCAATCGAGAGTCTGCCATCTTCAAGGTAGCGTTGGAATTTATCAAACTGATTTAAACTGTAGCTTATGGCCTCGCCAAGTTTACTTTTAGGCGGGATTTTATCTTTGTGCTTTATCAGCCAGTGATGTAGTTCTTTTACGATTGGCTTAGCGTGTGACTGCCGGATGTTGAACTTATCTTCACTCGACTTTCCTTTAATACGTTGTTCTATGCCGTAGAGCTTGCCGATTAAGTTTAATACCACATCAACTTTACCTGTTTTCGCTTTGGCATGTATCTTCTTCGCATCAACGAACTTACGACGGATATGGGCAAGACAGGCGACTAATTTGGCCTCGGTTAGCCCATAAACTGCATAACCATCAACATGCATATAACCTTGGTAACCATCAAGAAAGTCAATCGTACATTGTGCTGCGCGGCTGTTATGGTAATCATATAAAACAATATTGGTTTTTCCACTTGCTCTATCACTGCCGCAGCAATACACCCACATATAACTGGTCGCCTTTTCTGCCTTGATAACTTTCAAGGGTGTTTCATCCGCAAAAATGACTGACTCTGCCAGCAGTATTTCTTTCAAGCGCCTATACAGTGGCTCAAGTAATTGCGCACTGCGCAGCATCCAACTCGACATGGTTTGACGGCTTAATTCAAGTCCAATATCACTAAACATCGTTTCTTGGCGATTTAACGGCAAGCCAAATTGATATTTACAGGTGATTATTTGGCTGAGTAAACTCGGTGTCGCAATACTTTTTGGTATTGGCGTTGCTGGCATCAAGGCGGTTTTTACCACACTTTCAATGCCATTACGCTCACATTGGCGACAGGTGTATTTGGGGCGAATGGTCTTAATGACTTTGATATGAGCGGGCACAAACTCTAAGGCTTCGCTGCTACTTTCACCCATTTTGTGCAACGGGCTTTGGCAGCAATCACAAATTTTGTCGCTTTCGTCAATATCTACCACCACTACTTTACGCGGCAGTGCTTGAGGTAAAGGCTTACGTTTTGGCTTGATTTTCGTTGTCACGTCAGCGTTTTCTTTGGCCAGAAGTTTTTTATCGTGTTCATCAAGCACGAACTCTACTTCATTAAATACTTCATCAGCACCCGGCATCTTTTCTGATTTCTTGCCGTATTCTTGGGCAAGTTTGAGATTGTAACGTTCAAGCAATAGTTGATAAGCTACGTCTTTTTCGGCTAATTCACTTTCCATGCGTTGCTGCAACTCAAGCAGCATTTGTTTGAGTTGTTCATACTCTTCAACGAGTTCGACCTGTTGTGTTATTTTGGCGCGAACAAAGTTACCTGACGACACGCTGAGTTTCTTCCTAGGGCATAAAAGCTCGACGTTGATAATTGCTACTGTTGGCAATAATCAATAATGGCTAAGCCGCTGGTTTGTTGATCTTCAATGATGGTTTGCCATTGTTCTTGGCTACGCGAAATTCTCATGCTTATCTCCTAAATTAAGTGAGGAGATAATGTAGATGAGATCAAACGCTAGAGGCAGGTGTCGTTAGCTATACGCTTACAGTTAAATCATGGGATGTTTAATTTTATTTAGTGAACATCAATTTCTGACATGCCATTCAATACTCAGACGATTGCTAGCCTTATGTTTGAAGAGATTGACTTAATTCAAATCAACATAGTTTGACTAACCATATATAAACCATTATTCATCAGGAAAGTTCCAATGAAATACGCCCCACAATAACTTCACTATAAAGATACTAATACCAGATTAAATCCATTTTATACTCTTCAAATATAAATTGAACTAACGTTGGTTAGTCGTAGAACTTAGAGTTATTCGAACAACAACCTCGACAATACATTTACCTTGGCCAATTGTTTTATTGAGTTAACTGGCGTGTTAAATAAACTTGGGTTAGCCACCACTATGGCCATGGATTGTGCTCGTGATATAGCTACGTTTATACGGTGTTTATCAAACAAGAAGTCTATGCCTCTGGCAGATTCTGATGCATCGCTTGAACATAAACTGAAAAATACAATGGGTGCTTCTTGCCCTTGAAACTTATCAACGCTACCCACTTTGGCTTGCTCGCCTAGTGCTATTTTTAATTTGCTTACCTGGTGATTATAAGGGGCTACAAATAACATATCATCCCAGGTTATATGGCTAGTCTTTCCTTCTTTGTTAGTATACCTTCTCCCTAGTAGTTCGTTAGCATGCAACTTAATAACATTAACTTCTTCAATGCTTGCTTGAGTATTACCTTGATGCTCAACAGGTACTAAAATAACACCGGCTGTTTGGTTTAAAGCGCCTTGATAATTATCAGGTACTTCAATACATTGTTTATCATTATCAACATCGGTTTTAAGCTGACCTTCATAAATTGCATTACTAATATAATGATTCACTTTTGAATGCATACGATAAGTTGTATCTAAAAACACGCCCATATGTGCAGGCATAATAGGGGTATCATTAAGTAGGTAATCTAAAATAGATAAGCCACTTTCACCCGGATGAGTACCCTGTGATGGTTGACCCAACTGCATTTGGTCGCCCATCAATACTATATTGTTAGTTGCCCTACTCATGCCTATAAGGTTGGCAACGGAAACTTGCCCTGCTTCATCTATAAATAAGTAGTCAAAACAATTTTCGACTTCATCTTTACAGAACCCCCATGCCGTGGTGCCAATAACACAACCTTGCGTTGCATTTTTAGCTATTTCAGCATTTTTGATTACAGTTATTTGATTTTCTGATATTTCGTTACCAGTATCTTTGGTGCAATAACAATTGGCGGCAATATTCTGTTCGTTGCAGTATTGGGCTACACCCGCTAATAAATTATTGATGGCTTTATGGCTGTTACTGGCAATACCTACTCGTTTGCCACTTTTTACCAGTGCCGCAATAATGTGCTTACCTGTGTAGGTTTTACCAGTCCCCGGAGGCCCTTGAATAGCTAAATAGCTATTATCTAAATTTTCTACTGCATTAATAATTTGTGCCAAACGCTCTTGAGCATTATCTGCAGTCACTATCGCTTCTTTATTGTGCTTACGCCCTTTAATGCGAGGTGAGCGTTTTAATAAAAAGTCAGCAATAGCAGTGCCTTCAAAAATTCCGTTTTCATATTCTTTAATGACTGCAGTAATTGCGCTAGGAATGGGTTCAGGCCGTACATATTCATTTGGGATTAGAGTAACTAGTGAAGGCAGTTCATGCCTGGAAGTTAATACTATTGTGCCTTTCTCTAAATCACTGTGTTCTTTGTTTGTAGAAACGCTAATATTTTTTCCGTTCTCATCTACTTCACCCAGTACATAATAGTTTGACGAACTATTTTTAAACTCTTGTTCAATATCAAAGGTATATTCATAAGCTAAGTTTCTAGCTCTGGCAGATGGCTTAAAAGGCGCTAATGATGTGCGAACACAATTAGCTAAACAGTCCATGTCATCCATTAGTACGTCAATTTCACTGCCTAATCGGTCAAATAGCTTCCAAAATACCGGTTTGGCTTCTCTGCGATGAAATTCAAGCGTCCAGGCTAAATTTTCGCTGATCTTGGCTTCACTTTCTTTCCCGGCGATACGCTCTTGCTCTGCCCGTTGTAATAGCCTGTCTCTAAGTTGGGTTCGCTCGCTTACTTCTTCTGATATTTCAGGTTCAACAACGTCAGTTTTACCCACAAATTCAATGGCATTATTGGCTTGCTGTAATCTTAACCATGCCACAAGTTCTTGGGTTGAATCACAATCGTCAATATTATAATCGCGTATAGCGTTTAAAGTCTTTGATGTTTGCCAAGTTCCGCCATCCAAGCCTTTTTGAAAATTATCGCGCCAGTGCTCATAAACAACTACTGAGTCACCACCACTACCCACTTCGGTTTCACGTTTGCCACGGTATAAATGCTCAACATTTTTAATGGAATATTTGGGCTCACCCACTAACAGGCCACCTTTAACCACTTTGTATAAATCAATAAACACTTCATTGCGTAGCAGCTGGTCTACCTCATTTTCGCAAATACCATAACGGCTCATTAATTTACGACATGCGGTTATTTCGTAACTGGCATAGTGATAAATATGCATGGAGGGATCTTGTTGCCATCTGGCATATACCCAATCAATAAAGGCTTTAAAACATACTTTTTCTTGCTCGGCATCGTGCGCCCAAAAATCGATAAATTGTCTGGTACCTTGCTCATCAAAATAAGTATTTCCCCATAAATATTCTAAACCGCCTTCGTCTAAGGGATAGCCTTCAATATCAAAAAACACATCTAGGTCTGAGTGTGGAGGTAGTAATGCTAAGCCTTGTTGTTTATGCTTTTCATGGTGTTTAATTTCGAATAACGGTGGCATTTGGCCATTGCTTTGTTTTTGGATATTTGCTTGAGCTTTAAGCGCGCTAAGTATGCTGGAATTTAGGCCAGAAACACGCTCAAGTTTAGTTGCAACTAGTTGTTCGCAAGTAATAATTCCCGCTTGGTTTAATTTTTTTATCTGTGAACGAGTGATATTGGCGACTTGGATAAGGTGATCTTTGTCTACAAATAATTGCTCTGCATAGTTTGACCAACGGCCATACTCTTTTGAGTCTGATGGATCAGGGTGATTACTCGGGTTAAATTTGGATTGATAGTCAATAAATTGCGTTTTTAGTGCTTTATAGTAAAAATAGTAATCTTCGGTGCGTAAGCTTTCATTCTCACCGTTACCCAGTGCTACGACGATATTTTGTGGTAATACCCCCTGGATAGCCTCTAGCATTTCAGCATAACAACAAAGTTGAATAACAAAATAAGGTTTTACTTTATTGGCAAGTTTTGTGTCCCATACTTCATAATGATAGTCACCTAAGGTACTGCTACCTGGCACTTTAATTAAGAAATCCGCATGACCACGAAAAGAGGCATGCTCTAGCACAGCTTGAAAAATAACATCAACGCCCTGTTGCATGGCGGCAATACTGGCTGATTTTTGCTTATCTATGGTTAATTTTTTGCCATCAACTTCACTTTTAATAACACAAACACTCTTCCCCTGCTCTTGCAACAGAGTAAGCATATTGTCTTCGTGTTCTAATCCTTTTTTAGACAACAAGCTAGATAAAGCATCAACTTCATCGCATTGAGGTGCGTCAGCTGGAAATTCCATTTTAAAGCGATTCATCCAACTGGCGAAAGGACTACTCATGAAGGTAGTTAAGTCGGTAGGCGAGAAGATGATGTTGTTGTTTTCTTTAAACATAGAGATTCCTTTCTTTTTTATTGTTTTAGATAAATAAACATAGAAATTTAGTAAATTACAAATAAAAAATTATTACACCTCAAAATCACAAGTTGTAATCCTTCCCTTAGCTTCTTCTGGTATTCGGCCTTCATTAATCATCCAATTAGCAAGAGCATTTACAATATCATTATCCAGTTTCTTTCTTTTTTTATCAGTTGCTGTTTCGACACTTCCATTAGCACCAATGAAATACCCAATAGAGTCAGGCTCTAAACTAACACTCTGCGTATCACAGTTAATGTTGAATCTTTTTTTGTGAGTAGTAAATGCCCTACCACCGTCCCCAGAAAAGAGAAAAACAAAAGCATCATATGGCATAGCCCCTCCCCCTTCCCCCTTAAGAGCGACTACTGCAGCAGCTGAGCGTAAATATAAAGGCAAACCATTTCCTGGTTTATTAAGGGTGTTAAACGTCTGAAGTTTTGTTTTTGGCAAAACTGATTTACTCACTTTAATATCATCTCCCTCACAGTTAGCTTCAAATGTTCTTTTTGCCCACTTTTTTTGTGCTTTGATGATATCTTCGGATAATATTTTTCTAGACTCTTGTTTTATATTAAGAAACCACTTTTTTATTTTGTGATATTCAGGGTTTTTATTACTTACATATATTCCCGCTTCTCTCCAACTTGAAGCCTTCTTGCCATCAAATGCTAGCCCCGCAGAAGATAAATTAGCTGAAGAAATAATTGCTCCTTCACTTGATATGACCACTTTTGCATGAAGCTTGTCATGCTGAAGCATATTTACACCTGATAATTTTAATATTTTTTTAACTTCATTAGGGTTAGTGCCTCCCATATTCAAATTACAAATTAGACTAAACTTTTTATTCTCATTAAGAATGACAGAGGATTCTTTCCCCCAAAACGCTACGGCTATTTCAATAGGATTTTCAGACAAATGCCCTTCAATTAAATTACTGATTGCTTTTAAAATAGCGTTAGAATCACATAGGAATTCCATTTTTTATCCTTGTAAGGTTTAGTTAATTATTATATTTAATAAAATCAAAATAACTTATGTAACAGACTTAGTCTTCCGCTAGCTCCAACAACCCTATATCAGCAACCGAAGAACCGGCAATACCCTTCACTGAACCAAACATTTCAGTAGTATTGAGCAGCACTTTTTCAATGTTCTTTTCACGTTTCTTCCAAAGTCTTGCCATGGCTAGTTTTTCTTTATTAAGATCAGTTTGCAATTCGGTAAAACCTTCAACTATAGCTTCTACACGCGAAGAAAAGTCGTTACTGGTTAAGTAGTTGTACATCATCACCATTTTGTCGCCGCGATTTTCTTGTACCGCTATCGCTTTTGATAATTTAATCAGTGACTCTCTTAGCACTAAACTTAAGCCCTTGAACTCTTCAAAGGTGCAAATCCATACACCGTTAACTTGCCCCATGTGTTTCATGTCTTTGGGCATTACCGCAGTAACTAATACACCAACACTGGCATTTTTATCACGTATGTCTTGTTTAAATTTCTCTATCCAACTGGGCTGAAAGCTTTTGGTTCGCTTACTCTCATAATAAATAGTGCCGCATTCAGTGCCTAGTGAATTAACCACATGTTGCAGGCAATCGGCTCCTTGCGCACCTTTTTTGATTTCTTCGATTTGGTCAAAGGGATACTGAGCTTCTAGCCACTCTTCTATGGCTAACTCTTGTACTTCACCTTGTAATTGCATAGAACCCTGCTCTGCTTTACGTTTTGTTATATCTATTTGTTCTTTTAGTGAATTGATAAGCGACTGGTGTTCTTTAAGCTTTAATTCATGCTCGGTATGAACTTGCTCATTAATTTTTGTTCTTTCAATTTTAAGCTGGACAGACATGGCTTTTTCAGCGGCGAGGTTTGCTTCATGCACGGCTTCATCTTTTTCTCGTTTTAGCCGTTCATTTTCTATTTCAATTTTTTGAATTAGTTTTAGTTTTTTCGACTTTTCTGTCAAATCATCTTGCAACGCAGAAATAGCTAGTTGGTTATCTTGTTCGAACTGGCTTTTTAATTGTTTAGTTAATGCTACTTTATCCGCTTTTAGTTGTTGGGCAACTTTAAGGTCAATATCTTGTTGAAATGATTTTTTGTCTAAGGCTAACTGCCGCGCAGCTTCATCCATTTTATTTTTTTTTGCTGCAATCGCTTCATCTTGTTTTTTCAACTGTTGTTGATACTTGTCGTTTAACTGCTGTTCCATTTGTTGTGACATAGCATCAGAAACATCAATTTTCTCATTACATTTAGGACAATGAATAATGTTTTCCATAGGTTACTCCTTAACTTACTAAACTTAACTTAACTTACAAGATTGGTGATATTTGTAAAGCGCACTAGAGGCAAAACATTTTTATATTTTTCGTGCTCAATGCCATTTTTAACTAACGCCTCTTTATTACCGGTATCTGGATTAACTAAAAATGACTTAATGTTTTGTTTCACATTTGGGTTTTGTGACCATCTAATATTAAAAGCCGCATTAGTATTAAAAAAACACATATCAGCGTAGTTAGGTAAATGTTCATGTAACCACCAAGCTAATACTGCCCAGTCACCTGTTTTTTGAAAATAGGGTAAAAAACGCGGAATAACAATACAGGCACTAGCGCCAATAAAACCATTGCCATCCGCAACATCCCATATATGTGCACCAAAATTAGTATTATTTGAAGCACAATTCATTTTATTTTTATTACCAAAGTCGTTAACAGCACTTGAGCGATAACCCGAACGAATATGAATTCGCCCCCAGGCTTTTTGCATCGGCTCAAGGATCTGCTCACATAATTGTGTGCCGGCCTCTATTGCTTTGTCTAAATCATCTGGCAAATTGCTGATGTTGTTAGCGATTGCTATTTCAGAATATAAAAACTCACGCATAAAGAAATTATCAGAGAGTTGAATTCGACCAATCTTTTCTAACTCGTTAAATAAAGCTTTATTCATCATCAGATCCCTCTTGATTTATATTTTCTAGATCAATATCTAGCGCCGAAGCTATCGCAGCTTTTGCTTCACGATTAAATGGTTGAAAACAAAAAAACTGCCACTTCTCTGACATAAGACAATAAGGCCAGATTAAAACTACCAAAACATATGACATTACCATCTGAATATTAAGAAGAACAAAATTTTGTTCACTCTCACATATCTGCGCAATAAATCGTGCCTGCTTGTAGGTAACTGGCAGCAGCAATATAAACTTGGCAATAGCTACCGCGAAGTAGACAAAAACAACATTGATTAATAGACTCATTTTCTGCTCCTTTTAAATCTACGGTAACGGTGACCAACAGTAATCACTAAATCACCTTTCATTATCACGTAAGTGCCATTTAGCTTTTCAAATAAAGATTTTGAAATAATCTTTAGCTTTATTAGCTTTTTACAAATAGACTTTCGTAAACTAAAAACTTCACAGCCCCGATGAAATTCAATTTCACCAAACTCTAACAAGGCTTCAATGGTACTTTGAGAAATAGCTCTTTGCTGCATTCTGACTAGTGCATGGTTGGTGTACATAACCGCTCTCCATTTAAGTGAAATAGTTAATTGACAATAACAACTAGTATATGTATCTTTTTGATACATGCAATAAATGTATACATATACATGTACACTTTTCAGGCAGGTTAATTGTGAATATTAAGCGAAATTTAGATAGAGAATTAAAGTTAGATCTATATCAGCGCCTTAGGCTGATTGAAATGATCGCCCTTTGGGAGGGAAGACTTACATCTAAGAGCATGATGCAAGCTTTCGGCATAAAACGGCAACAGGCATCAAAGGATATTACCTATTATCGAAACCTTTGCCCTGAAAATTTAGAGTATGATACTAAGTTAAAAGGCTACAAAACCACTAAGTATTTCAAAGCTAAATACACCGATGGCAGTCTTGATGAATACCTTAAGTTTCTATCCTTCAATAAAGATGCATCTTCACACGTATCCTCAATAACTCAAGTAAACACACCTATTGAATTAATAACACCACCAAACAGAGCTGTTGAACCTAAAATTATCAGGGCATTGATTAAAGCTTGCCGTAACAAAGAGCGCATAGATGTTAAATATGCCTCGGTAAAAAATCCATTAGGCGAAGAAAGAAATATTATTCCCCATACACTTGTGACCAGTGGTTACCGCTGGCACGTTCGCGCTTACTGTGAAAAAGATAAAAAATACAAAGATTTTGTTTTAGGTCGATTCTTGGGTGATATAGAAACGATTTATGAAAAACTAAATCACAAAGTTCCAGAGGATAAACTGTGGCATACCTTTATTGACTTGGTCATTGTGCCAAACCCTAGTTACACAGCAGATCAACAAAAATTATTTGCCCGAGAGCGTGGTATGGATGGTATGAAACAAGTGATAAATATAAGAGCACCACTTGCTCAATATTATTTGCAGCTTATGCATATTCCCTTTCGTGATTATAGTGCTGACATGCCGCATTCTGTTATTCTTGAAAATTTAGATGAGGTTAAGAAGTATTTATTTTGATGGGGTTATTAACTCAACAATTTCTGCGCGGCATCGTTAGCTATACGCTTACCATGGTTTCGCTAAAGTTATGTTCTTAACATCAGCAGCCGAGGCTTATTTGCTGTCCATTTCAGAAGTTAACGGTAAAAATAGATGCAACCAGCACTATATTGGGATCATTGAGCTAGAAAATATAACAACTCGACTTAGCCCCTTAACTTTATATAGTGAGTTCATTATTAATTATGATTTTACAAGGGGAAGTTACCAATATTAACTACTATAAAATAGACACGCCATAAGATTTGCTACTTTATATACGCTGATTTTAAGTTTTGTCTGGTAGATTCAATCAATAAAATTCAACAAATTGCCGATATGATTTTAATTTAAGCTTAGTTATCCTGAACAACTAAAGTCACCATTTTAGCAACAAAAATCCGAAGTAAGTCATTTGACTCCTCGACCTTTACCACATTGCAGCTATTACTTTTTGAGTTATTAACGACTGCTTTGTCGGAAGAACTGTCGTTAGTGAAACCAATGCTAACGTCCGCTTAGCGCACAACTTTGAACATTAGCTCACAGCCATACTTATAGTCCCTTTACCCCTAGGAGCACTATTATGTATAACATGATTCCATACACCCCAAAAGCTAGCTGGAATAAAGAAAAACTGGTTGGTCAAAAACTTCCCTAGCCGATAAATTAACAACTTAACGATCATTAAGTTACCGCCTTATTCATCCCGAACTGAATCCAATAGAACAAGTACGGAGTTGGTTACGCCAACATCATTTAGCGAATTGGTGTTTTCAAGGATATAATGACATTCTCGATGCTTGCTCCGAATGAGCTGAGGTTATCACATTCATGAGTAAGCCACTGTTATTCTAGTTGCGCGTTTTCACGTTCGTGATCAAATAGTAAATACTCTAATCAACTAGGTATTTACTATGTCCAATATATCAACGAATGAACCCTTACAAATAACAGAGTATCAAAGTAACAACGATAAACTACTCGCTAATTATTTAATAGCGTGCGACGTTGACACTACTTATCAAAAGCAAGTCGTTAACTTGTATGTTCAAGACCTCACAATTAACTTTGAACTAAGAGTTTCTGAGCACATCATTTATTTAGAGTTAGTCAATACGCCCGAAGATGCTCAGGCAAAAAAGGAACACTATAAGTACCACTTTACTTACCCAATTCTATTTTTTATTGATTATTCAATACCTACTCATGCGTTTTATGAGCACCTTGTCAGAATATTTACTACTGTTTTGCCATTATCAATCATCCTAAGCTTCAACGACTGTTTGCTCTAAAGCTGTGAAGTTGAGTCAAATACTTACGAACATATCAAAGTGCGCTAGCCATCCTTTTTTTAGCTAAAAAAAGGATAATGCAACGTAGAGCTATGTCACTTCTAGCTTAGAATAACAGTGAACAAGTACTAATTAACTTAACTCAAGGAATAGCAATGAAATTAATTACATTAGAAGATTGGGCTGGAAAATCATACGATGTGCATTTTTCCATGGCTACTTTAACTAAATGGTCACGTGAGGGTTTAATAAACCCTGCTCCAAAAAAAATTGGAAATAGATGGTTAGTACACCCTGACGCTAAATACGTTGAAAAAACTATCGAAGCACAACGAACTGATCATGCACAAAATGAATTAAAAGAAAATCAATCAAGCAATATAGTATTGAACGATAAAATTTTAAGGATTATCAATAATGACTCCAAAGCTGCGTAATGAGTTGAATAGGCACAACATCAAAAACCTGTATATAAAACGTGATAAGCGCAGTAAAACAGGTTTCAGTTGTCAGTATAAAGACCCTCGCTTTGGTGATCCTCGCTTCCCTGAATCTACCAAACAGTTTCATAGTCTTGGATCTAATGTTGTAACAGCTAAAGAAGAAGCTATTGCTTTAAATGCTGTTTTATATGGCCAAATTGCCAATGCTAAGGTGAGTAAGATCCTTGCTCTGCCTAGTAATACTTGTACTGGGATTCAGTTAAAAGAGTGGATAGAGCAATATATTTCATACTGTCAGGACAAATTGAAACAAGGCTACATGAAGCCCAATACTTACAGGACTAAAAAGAATATCGTTTTAGCGATCGAAAAGGCTCATGGAGATTTGTTTTTTGCTGATATCAGCGTTTCTCAAGTTGACGAGTTGATCACTAGTTATGTAAAGGCTGGCAAAAATAGAATGGCACAGTCCGTTCGCTCTACCTATATCGACATTTACAAAATTGCGCTAGGTAAAGGGATCTCTTACCTGAATGAAAATGTTGCTAGTAAAACGTTAAACCCAACTGCAAAAGTACAGCGTGAACGCTTAACCTATGAACACTTCAAGCAAACGATTGATGCCTATAAATATGAGCCTCATAGATTATCGGCCTTGCTTGCGGTAGTAACAGCCCAGCGCCGTACAGATTTATGTTTGATGCGTAAAAGAAAGGGTAAAGATTGGGATGAACGGTACAAAGCCTATAGAATAAACCCTAATCACTTTGTTACAGGCGAATACACCAGTTTCGCCAAGTTAGTTCAGCATGCTCCCTATTCCTTTATTGAAAATGATGACCTTTGTGTTTTTCAATTGAAAACAGGGAATTTATTGAGAATACCATTATCTCTAAAAATGAATAAATTAGGCTTGTCTGTGGGTGATGTAATTAACCAGGCTAACATTTTTAAATTTTCGCCTTTCGTCTTACACCATGTAGTTGCTCGTTCAACAAATAAAGTTGGTGATCCGTTACATGCCGATACAGTATCGAGAACTTTCGCCAAAGCCATTAAAGCAACTGGTCTAGAATATATTTTAACACCACCAACTTTTCATGAGCTGAGATCATTAGCTGAGCGTGAATATCGAGAGCAAGGAATTAACACCAAGAAATTACTAGGCCATAAACATGAAGCTATGACAGAAGTTTATAACGATATACGTGGTTGTGATTGGTCCAAAGTTGAAGCTGTTTAAATTAAAAATCTCATTTCTATAGTGACAACTAGTACCACAAAGCCGACCTAATTTAGACAGGTATTCATCACAATAAATAGTCCGCTTAGCCACCAAAGCGGTCATTCATCATCTAATTTTTAATGATCACTTAGTACGCAAAGAAGAAGTAAGAGTTAAAAATTGTGAATGTTTTTCGTGGTCAACTGTATACCAGTAGTTGACTTAAGCGGGTCTACAGCTACCTTCAACATTCAACTTAGTAGACGTTGCCGAAATCGCTTTTGAGCGCCATTTTATGACCATAAAATGCAAGTAACACACACTAGCCTGTTAATAAATTTTTGCTATAGTTATTAGACAAGAATCTATACTTGATATTATCGCTGTAAAGATTTTAGGAGCGCATTAAAATGAAGACAATTAATACACTACTCATCTTATCTACAATCGCATTCACATCGAGCGCATTAGCGGGCCATGCTTGGAGCACATACCATTGGGAACGATCTAGTAATCCATTTTTTTTGGATTTAGGTAACAATGTTACCGAGAAGTGGTTCGGTCATTTAGCTCTCGCATCAAGTGACTGGAACGTGTCTTCAGTCATTACCACAATCATTGTCGATGGATCTACAAGCGCGAGACGCTGTAAGACTCAAACAGGTAATGTGCAGGTATGTAATCTCAGGTATGGCAATAACGGTTGGCTAGGAATAGCGGGTATATCAGTAAGCAGTGGTCATATAACCGCCGGATACGTAAAATTAAACGATAGTTATTTTGATACTGCACGTTATGATACGCCTGAATGGCGACAAATGGTTACTTGCCAGGAAATTGGTCATACCTTTGGTTTAGGTCATCAAGATGTGAATTTTAGTAATCGCAACCTAGGCACTTGCATGGATTACACAATAGATCCTATTAGTAATCAACATCCAAACGCGCATGACTACTCCGAGTTAGAAGATATTTATTACGATCTTGACATCGCTAGTGGTAGTGACGGTGGCGGAAGTAGTTGTAATCCAAAATCTCCAAAATGTAATCCTGCTGCAGTTCCCCCTGGATGGGGTCGTCTTGTTTCCAAGCACGGGCCAATGGAAGTTTTCGAAATGGACCTAGGTAACAACAATAAACGGATTACACATGTAACCTGGACACTGGAACACGCTAATAATCATAGGCACTAGTATAGTACTGAGTGGTAGTACTTCTCAGGCAGAACGACTCATAGATAAAAATCGTCATCAAAAGACTCATGTTTTTATCTATGGGTAACGTCTGCTTTCAGAAAACTTGTAGCCTAATGTGATTGTTCAGCCATGTCTGTTGTAGATCAAAAAATACAAATCATTTCAATGTAAATTCTCAAATGCTAACTTCCGATGTGTGGCATTAGTTAGCGTTAAGAGGTAAAATACCAATGACAGGTATGAGCTTGAAGCGGACGTTAGCTATGACTACCGCTAACGTCCGGAATGCGCACTTTGAAGTCATGCCGATACAATTACGTGAACGACTGTTGTGTTGGCAAAGCTGACCTCTGGTTGACCCCATATCTCTGTGTAAAAACTTCCGCTGTGTGGTGGAAGTGAGCATTAACTTGTAATCAATGTCCAACGAAAAACTGCTTTTGGAATACTTGATAAGTCTGGGTGTCTGTTAATTAATTTTCTCTTCCCGTTGACTGATAACAGCTAACCAAGGTTGTTGTTCGCGCGGTTTACCAGCGGGTCGATAATAATGATTAAGCACTTTAAAGCCAGCTTGCGCTAAATAATATTCGAAAATTTTTAACTCCATATAATGACCATAACGCTGACCAGACCAACCTTCTTGATTACCTCTAGGGTTAGACGAAAATAAAATACCATTGGGTCGTAAACTATGGTGTAACACTTTTAAAACACTGACCAATTCCTGACTAGGAATATGAAACAGAGAAGCATTGGCAAAAATCCCATCAAACTTATGAGCTTTAAGGTCTAAATGCAAAAATTGTTGGTTGAGTGTATTACAGTCGCTGTACTTTTTAGCCATCAAACAAAAGGCTTTACTCCCATCTAAACCTATGGGGTTATGACCCATTAATTTAAACGTCATTAAATCTCTGCCAGGTCCACAACCAAAATCTAAAATATTAAGCGGCTTTGTTACGGGAAGCGCTGCAATAAAAGCCTCGATATTCTGAGTGACATCATGGTCGCGAGTCCCCTCCCAAAACGACAGTGCATTCTGTTCATAATGGTCGAGTGTTTCAGATTCAATTCGATCGAGCACCGATTTAGGTTGTTGTTTTTTCATAGTTGTTTTTTCAATTATTCAGTATTCATTAAATACAATACTTGGTTCTGTTTTTAGAAAATAGTCGGCATCAAATTCTTCCAGAAAAACTGCACGGACCATTTAAAATCACACCGCATTGCGGAAGTTGGGTTTTGAAATCTAGTGTGTTTATCTAGGTCAAATGCTCACCAGTTAGTTGACTTTAGCTGGACGATAAGTATCTTTAGAACTTAAGGCTTAGCCGACGTTGCGAAAATAGGTTGTGTGACTCATTTCACGATCACAAAGAGAAAATTACAATCTTATAACTATAGCATCATCTTTGTTCCCTCTATACTCTTTGCAGCCATTGGCAGTTGAAGGGGCTATGTCATAATATGGTTTACACTTAAGCTCAAAGCCGCCAGTGGTTCGTTATCTATGAACGATAACTATTACCACAAAGCGGTCTAAATTCACCTGTCAACATCATCCCAGCTAACGACCACTTTGATACGAAAGTGGACCTTATTAAAAGCTCGACTTTAATCATTAATCTGTTGTTGGTGGCATAAATAATTAGATGTAACGAGGGGCAGCTTTCCGATCATAAAGCAGACCTAAATTTTATATTCCTATGGCGCAATGGGGGCACATACCGCCATAGAAGTTATGAGCACTTTGTGCGAATAGAATACGCTTATGGCTAACTTTTTAACGAAAGTTCATCCTACGGAGAACTAACTGCTCGAGCGGTAAGTATGAATGATTGCCTTATTATTTCATCTCCTATAATCGGACAAAAATGTCAGCTTTAGTTTATCTTACTTGATATTCTCAATAAGATTTATCGTATTTTGATAGCATTCTTTGGAAAAATCAATGAAAGCTTTAAGCTCATTTCCAAGGTGATATAGCGGTTTCCCAACACTAGGTGCTTCATATTTAGCACTGTATTTAGAAAGAATATTTATATAATCCAGCCTACGTGTGGCTGGTATAACAAGAGGAGCGAAGCCCGCTCTCAGTAAAATAAGGTTAGCTATTAAACGTGCAATACGACCATTTCCATCCCAAAATGGGTGTATCTGACCAAAGATTAAATGAGCAGTTGCATACATAGTGATCGCTTCGTCAATACTATGGGGCTTGCATGACTCAATGTACTCGACTAAACCAAGGATAAGTTTTGGCACCTCAAATGGTCGTGAGTACGCATGGTATACACTTGACTTACCTTCAAGTAAATCATCAAGTATTAAATAGGTTCCATTAGGTACGACTTTGAAATCGCCATAAGGTTTATCTATATCGAATATAATGTCAGTCTGAACGGCTTTATGTAGTAGTTTGATTTTACTTAACGTCAGCTCACTACTGACCATATCGTAAAGTAAGTCTATAGCTGTCGCGTGCCCCATGACTTCTTTATGATCTTTTAAAGGCTTACCCGATACGGTTAATCCTTCATTTAATATAAACTGCGTTTCACCTAAGTTTAGTGTGTTACCTTCAAGTGCTGTTGAGTTGTACGTCCACATAGTACGCAACATGCTCAGTAACTCTTGTTGTTTTGAGCTAGGTAAGCCCTCTAAAAATTTAAAGGTCGGTTTACTCTTCACCGGCATGCTTACGTATTTACGAGCCTTTCTCTCGCCTGTAATTAAAATTAAACCCTGCTTAGCCGCACTATTCAGCCACCGTTGTACTGTACGATTGTCAACTTGGAAATCTGTAGCTGTTTTAATATCACTGATGGTTACAGCTTTGTTGGCCGAACTTATGTAATTTAACACGAGTTCTTTTTCAGTATTATTTTGTCGCATAAGAATTTTTATCGGACAATTATTGGTTTATACGGCATTGTCTCATAAAATAATTTATCAGACAAACTTTTATTTATACGACATTACATTAACACCAAAGACTTGATTATTCTCAATTATGAGTTGATGGTAATGTCTTTTGCTTTATATAGTTAGTCATCAATATTTCAAATATTTACAAGACTATAACCCCCCTCGATTGAGTGGCTTGTTATTACCTGATATTTGTCGGTTGGATGGAGCTGAATTGGGGTATCGTTGGGGAATCGTTGGAGAATGATTTTAAGTTATTGATTTATAAGTACTTGCGTATGTTGCCCATACAGATAAATAATACTAAGTTAATTCCCTTTATGTTTATACTGTTAGACATTTTTAGCACCATTATCGAGTAGTTTACTGAATTTTCCCACTAGCTATAGCAGCAAACAGTATTTCAGCTGCGCGGGAGTAGATTGATAATTTTATTGTCTGTTTTTTTCAGCAAAAAATAAAGAACAATATAACAATTATACTTATCATCCTAACCCAGCATTCACTTTGCCAACCTCAAACATTGGCATTTTTAAAATATTGCCACTAGAAAATTGGCACTTATCGTCGCTTCACTTACTTACTACTTACTACTTACTACTTAAGTTAAGTTAATTTCAAGAATTTATCTATAGGGTTACTTTCATGATGAAATACACCATTACTTAATGACTCTTTTGCTCTATTAAGTATGCTGAACCCCTTACTTCGGCGGTAAAACAAGCCACCAGCAATCAAAATTTCACCTATATTTTTAATGAATAGTTTTAGTTATATGATTGATTAATCATCAACATACTTCATTTAGCTAGCTGCATTAAAATACACGATGTTTATTTTTGTTCTATGATTAAAACGGCTTAACGTCCTTAGATGAAAAGGAATGTATCTGGCTGATGAACTTTCTAATAATAATTAGCATCATAGTATAAGGATTCACTAGTGCACTCTTCATTATTTGTTAAATACGGCGGTTTTGCTTCGATCCATAACTTGATTGAAAATTTTTATGAAAAAATGCTCGATTCAGTGCTCGTAGGAGTATATTTTGAGCATAGTAATATGGAAACACTGATAGATCATCAAACCCGTTTTATAACATCCTTATTAGGTGGTCCCACATCCTTTACTGACCTGCACTTAAAGTCAGTGCATCAGCACTTAAATATTAATGAAGAGGTGTGGAATGAGGTTATTACTTTATTGAAGCTTTCTTTATTGGAGTTTGGTATGGAGAGAATTGATGCAGAAATGATTATAAATACACTTTCTAATAAAAAGAGACTATTTTATGCACTCAACAGTAATGGATAATCAAAGCCAATTCAATTCATTTGATTTACTTATGATGCCGATAGCTTTATTTTCTGGGATTAAAAAAGAATTGCTCTTCAAGAATAAAAGCTTCGATGAACTATGCAATGCTAATGGCAGCATTAATGTAGTAAATGAATTAGTAATAAAGTTACTCAATGAAATAACTTGCATCTACCAAGGTAAAACCGAAGCTCACTTATTTGAGCTAGAAGTCATAAGAGTAAGACAAAAATATATTTATGAATTTAACGCCTATAAGAATAATGAACTTATTATTGTCCACGTACAAGATGTTAGTAAACTGAAAAAAACTCAATACTTATTAAAGAGCTCAAGCGCTATGCTTGAAGAATATAGTAATGAAATGTTTATGTTGGCCCATACGGATCAACTGACAAAAACAGCAAATCGGCGCGCATTGTTTACCAAATTTAACGAATTAAAAAATGCTAACCCCACGTTAAAATGTTCCATTAGTATTCTTGATATAGACTATTTCAAAGAATTTAACGATAGCTATGGTCATGAATTTGGTGATTATGTGTTAGAGCGGTTTTGTCAGCAGATAAAGAAAATAATCACACCTATGTCTTTTTTTGCTCGCATTGGCGGCGAGGAGTTTTGTCTTATTCAACATAAAAGTGATAAAGAAACTAGCACTAGTAATATTCAAAAAATACTAGCATCCATAAAGGATATGCAATTAGATACACCAACTGACAAAACGGTCTATATATCCTTTAGTGCTGGGGTATCTGAATATGGAAAAGATGGCACTACCCTTGATGTACTACTTAATAATGCAGATAAAGCGTTATATTATGCTAAACAACATGGGCGTTCATGTGTGATTCCTTTTTCAACTGAATTATTCGAAAAAAGAGGAAATGTACTTTATACAAAGGATGTTGCTAGAAACAGTAAATAAAAATTACCTAGCTAACGTTATGTTGCCTTTAATAGTGTCTTTTTAAGTGAAGTATTCCCACACCAGTAAATGCTCACCTAAAATAGCGTTCTAGCTGGCAATATTCAAACTGATTCAATAACCTTCCCCTAAAGAGATTAAAATGACACCCGCAATTAATGCCGCCAAACAGCATAAGGTTATTTATCATCTACATGAGTACCAGCATGATTCTACAAGTGAGTCTTATGGTGGTGAAGCAGCACAAAAACTTGGCATAGCTGAAAATAGAGTTTTTAAGACCTTAGTGGTGAGTATTGATAATAAAGCCTTGGCTGTCGCTGTAATACCGGTATCAGCCATGTTAAGCATGAAACTGATAGCCAAGGCATATTCAGGAAAAAAAGCCATAATGGCAGTAAAAATAGATGTTGAACGCTCAACCGGTTATGTACTTGGCGGTGTTAGTCCGCTGGGACAAAAAAAGCGCTTGCGCACTTTTATTGATGCAACGGCAAAACAATTTACTACCATTTTTGTTAGTGCTGGCAAAAGAGGCTTAGAAATAGAATTAAGTCCCAATGATCTGGCTGGCATAACTCAGGCAACGATGGCGGACATTTGTCAGTAAATTTATCCCGAAAATATAGCGAAAAAAAATGGTAGTACCCTATGACACTACCATTTTCTTAATGAATACTTCTAAGGACCAATGAGTATTCATGTCGATGAGTCGCCCTAACCTTATAGTAGATAATAATTTTAAGGCTACTCTTAACACCTTTTCTTAACGCTTGAACTCAGAAGTTTTGCTCCATTGTGGCCATACGCCAGATTTAGATAACTCTACGCCCACGTCAAAGAACAATTGCATATCTTCAACAGCACCGGTTAAGTCCCACTCTTCGCTGTATTCATCACAAAGACCGTGATAACACTTAGCTAAAATGGGGTCTAACTTCGCTCTTAAATCTGCTGTTGCTTGGTCGGCGGGTATAGTTCCACCTTTTGCATATAACGCTGGAATACCAACGTTAGCAAAAGCAAAGTGATCAGAGCGGTAATAAATGCCTGCTGCAGGTCTTGGATCGCCCGAGATCACACGGTTTTGCTTTAACGCCGCTTTAGTTAAAAAGTTATCAAGCTCTGATTGCCCTAAACCATAAACAGCAACATCTTTACTCTTACCATTTACATTCAAGGCATCCATATTAATATTAGCCACGGTTTTCGCCACTGGGATAATGGGATTTGCTGCATAGAACTTAGAACCAAGTAAACCCTGCTCTTCCGCCGTTACCGCTAAAAAGGTGATTGAACGCTCAGGTCTATGAGGTAATTTTGCAAACGCTTCAGCGACTTCAATCAATGCGGCAGTGCCGGTGGCATTATCACGAGCACCATTATAAATTTGGTCACCCTTTTTAGATAAATCAGTACCTAGGTGATCCCAATGGGCAGAATATATAATATGCTCATCGGCATTTTTCTGTCCAGGTAAGGTCGCAATAAAGTTGTACGATATTGACTTTTTGATGGTATTTTTAATGGTAATAGAGGCATCTAAATCACCCATATCTATGTTGAAACTGCCTTGGGCGGCACGTTCCTTCATTTTAGTAAAATCTAGACCGGCTTTGTCAAACAACTCAATGGCAACATTACGGCTGATCCACCCTTCTACGGCAACGCGGTCTTTATTTAAATCATCACGTTGAAAACTAAACTGAGGACCTGTCCACGAGTTTTTTATCACCGACCAACCGTATGATGCGGGTGCCGTTTCATGAATGATAATGGCCCCTTCAGCGCCTTGACGACTTGCTTCTTCATACTTGTAAGTCCAACGACCGTAGTAAGTCATGGCATTACCGGTAAATAACTCAGCATCTTGCGTAGCAAAACCCGGGTCATTAACTAAAATGACAACCGTTTTACCCTTAACATCAAGGTCTTTATAATCATTCCAATTATATTCTGGCGCATTAATACCGTAACCAACAAAAACCAATTCAGAGTTTTTAAGCTGCTCAAAATTACTAATTCGCGCACTGCCCATGACCATCTCAGTACCGTATTGGTAGTTTTTACCGCCAATAGCCAAGGTCATATCACTTGATGCTTCAATAGATACCAGTGGTACTTCTTGTAAAAAGCTATCACCATTACCTGGCTTAAAACCTAAAGCTTTAAATTGTTCCGTTAAGTAGGCAAGGGTCAGTTTTTCACCTTCACTTGATGGCGCACGACCGCCGAATTCATCTGATGATAACACTTTGATATGCTTAATTAATTGCGCGGTATTGATACTGTCATAGCTAGCACTAATGTCTTGAGCACTGTTCACTGGTGAAGAGCTAACTGGTGAAGAGTTAGCTTGAGAAGAGTCATCAGACGTTGTTGCCACACAACCTACCAGCACGGCGACCGAAAGAAGTGATAATGCAATTTTTTTTATCATAATAAGTATACTTATACTGTGAAAAAGATGGTCGCAGTATAAATGTTCTCAAAACAACTAACCAGTATGGATAGGTAAATCAACACAGGTCAAGGTACGTTAACTGTCACGCACCGTTGCCACAAAGGTAAAGCGATAGCTTTACTTAGCGATAGATTTTAGCTACTCGCTAGTTTACAGTAAGCCGTTCTCTCGCCTGTCAGTTTAAACAGCCACCTTACTTATAAGAATAAAATGAAAGAATCCTTAACACTGCTCTCAGATATAGTCGCCACCGCCAATGATTTATTTTATGACCGCAATAAAAAGGTCGATACCTTGATGGGTATTATGGATAAAACATTACGTAAGCAAGGCATGAATGCGGATGCGATAACCATTGACTGCATCACTATGGATAAAAAAATCGTCTTAGTGCTACATGATAGCAAGCCTGACTCTGTCAATATTGCCTTTGGTGATAAAGCTGGTGTAGTGCACTCTTCATCAGAGCATGTATTAAAAGACGTTAGCGTGAAGCAAATACTCGCCATGATGGAAATGAATTTCCTCAATTAATTCATTTTAAATTAATTCATTTTAAATAATTATTTTTCCATTTAAACGGACTTTATATGGCAGTGTCAGCATCAAATTCTGGCTCCTCATCATACTACTTAGGCATTGCCTCAACCTCGGTATATGCAGAAGATGAGATTAAACCGTGCACATCTGATGGCTGTAGTTCATTTCTAGACCCTACTCTTAAAGATAAAGAGTTATGACTTTCTTGTTGTACAGCTAATGATTTTGCATACTGGGTGGGAGGGACTTATCAAGAACGTGTTGAGGCTGATGGGTTGCTGCGTCACTGTGGTTGCAACTTTTTAGGTTAATAGCTAGCTAAGTTTCTTACCTTTGATAATCTTATTTTCGTTCAACAGGCTATTTTACCCCTATAATAGTTATTAAGTATTTGATTAAGCTAGTGAAATAAACTAAGGTTTTTACTTAGTGTTTTTATATGCGGTGCAAATCACGCCATTCCATATTTGAGCCACTTAAAACAGCGATATAACATCTGAGGAATTGATGATGCCAACAAATAAGCACAAACGAAAAGCGTCAACCAAGGTAAAATTTAAAGCAGTGAAAAATATTCACTCATTGGGGCTCATCTCTGCACACCCAAAACTTTTTGTGCTAGTGGGTTTGCTCTTGGTTGCCTTAGCTATATACCTTTTTGCTTTCGAAGCCCAAGATGATGCCATGTTTGGCTTTGCCATGCTTGCTCTTATTACGGGTGTAGCGGTAACAATTTATGCAAACTTTGCTAGACCTAAGAAAAAACAAGATTAGAGTAGTTATAGGACGAACAAGAACACCTAACCGACAAAAAAGCCAACATTAACTTAACGCTGGCTTTGCTTTTACTTTATCTTTTTGGCGCTAGCTTTGCGCTATTTTCACTCTAATTTTATTCTTTGCAACTCTACTTTCATGTAAAGCAGACAGTGCCGCGGCTGCTTCCTTTTCATTAGGCATTTCGACAAAAGCAAAACCTTTTGATTTAGCTGTTGCTTGATCTAAAACTAAGTTACATTCAGTGACTGAGCCATGTTCAGAAAATAAAATACGGATTTCTTGTTCAGTGGTTGAACGGGAAAGGTTACGAACTAAAAGTTTCATAATGGACCATGTAGTATGTGATTTCGATCTCAATTATCTCATAGTTTACCGCAGACTAAGTAACTTTATTTACCCTTACGGTAAAGGTAAGCCACACCGAGCTGATGGCCTGCCTTTGCCGAGAGGGTAAAATGACTAAAAAGCAGTCAAGAATTGTGCTAATTCAATAGATGTAATATTTACGCAGGAGCAATATAAAACGATGAAATATTCCCTCTATACAGCGACAAGCGCTGATGGTTATATACCAAGGTTCATTGGTATATGAGCCACCTTTTAAAGACACTCATCCCTCTGGCTGCGGTCGCTTTCTTCGGCTTTATTCTTTGGGTTATTTACTTAGCAAATACCGGACAGAATAGTGTTTTCTTTCAATTAGTCGCCCGTATTCCCTATGGGGATAAATTTGGCCACTTTTTTTTATTTGGTCTATTAACCCTGGCGACAAATATTGCCTTTAGGTTTAAATCATTCCCTCTCTTTTCAAGGGAACTCTTTCTAGGCAGTATTTTGGTGTTTATCTTTGTCGTTATTGAAGAGTTTAGTCAGTACTTTATTCCCCATAGAACTTTTGATTTAATTGACTTGTCGGCCGATTTTATTGGTATAGCATTTTTCAGTGTCGTGACAAGTTATTTAAATAAAATGACATTAAAATCGAAAAACTCACTAAGTAACGATATTAAGTAACTAGCTTAAATAACGGAGAAAAGTATGCCTCATTGCGTGATTGAGCATTCATCAACGATAGACAGTAATACGTTAGTGCCTTTAGTTTTTAACGCTAGCCTAGAATCAGCATTATTTGAACAAGACGGTAGCGATATCAAAGTGAGAGCCGTGTCCTTTGTTTATTATCAAACGGGTGCTTTACAAAACTTTTCAAAGCAAGATGATTTTAGTCACTGAAGTAACATGGGTATATCAGCAAGAGTATTATTTTGCTATCACACTAACAAAGTGTCCGTAATAGAGCTTTTTACCCACTAAACGCTCTATTTCCGCTGCGCTTGGGTAGGTTGACCATTTGCTCGAACTTGCCTCAACAGCGGCAACGTTTGCCCAAGTGAGATGCCAACAAACTTCTTGTACACCCTCGACTGAATTCTCTTTTAACTGCTCTTTTAAAGGCCCTTTTGCAACAGCAGTTTTCACTAATATTTCATGGGCAACAATGTTCTTTTGCTCAGTATTAATTTCAGCAAAAAGCGACTCACTTAAGGCGAGAACTCGCGCTAAATTAGCATGTTTGACCTCAAACACGGCAAATTCGGTACATGTGGGCATATAAATTCCTTTAATAAATACCCCCACGCCAAGGCTGTTCGCTTCGGCTTAAATTCGCTACGCGAACAGGGGCATCTAAATTAATCGAAGGCCAAAATCCTTTACGCCGCAAGCGACGGGGAATTAGACCCGTAAAGATTACATACCAGCTGACTAATCATCCGTGCGATAACTGGCCAATTCAGTCGTTAAGCTAACTCCTTGTAACTTTAACTGGTTAACCCGTTGTAAATAAGCCGCACCTTTTAACATATGCAAAGCAACATCTACTGCGCCACGACGAGTATAATCTTCCAAATAAGTGCCTTTGACCCAGGTATTAAAAGCGCCAAGACTTGGACCTGCCCAAATTTGATAATCCATTTCACGGCCTTTTTCGCCGGTATTAGACCAGCGAGAACTTAAGCCTAAATACCAACGGAATATAAGTGCCATTTTACGTTTAGGGCTCGATTGTGCACGTGTTAACATGGCGGGATCACGCTCTTGGAAAAATGCTTCCGTGCCAGACCAAACTTCGTCTAAGTTTGCCCGGAAAATTTGTTTCTCAATTTTTAAACGCTCATCCGCAGGAATAGCTTCAATTGAATCATAAGCAACATAGAGCTCGTATAATTTTTTAGCGCGCATGGCAAACATTGAACCACGTTTAACTACTTGTAATTTAACGCCCATTTCAAACATATCTGCCGCAGGTGCCATAGTAACGTCGGCCATTTCTACTTTTGATAATAATTCACGGGTATATTCAGAGGCGCCAGCTTCAACACAGGCTTGGTTTACTGAACCAAGCACTATGTAGGCTGCGCCCATGTTAAAGGCTGCTAGTGCGGCTTCAGGCGTTCCGATACCACCACCAGCGCCGACGCGCAATGCGGGTGAGAAGTTATATTGAGCTTGCACTTCATCACGTAGGGCAATAATGGTTGGTAATAGCGTTAAGAAGGGGCGGTTATCGGTATGGCCGCCAGAGTCTGCCTCAGCGGTAATATCATCAGCCATAGGAACAAGCTTGGAGAGCTCGGCTTGCTCTTGGGTAACTTTACCTTGAGCCAATAATTTATCAATCAACTTTTGTGGTGCCGGCTCCATAAAGCGGCGCCCTACTTCGGTACGTGATACTTTGGCTATGACCTTATTGCCAATGTTAACACTACCATCAGCATTTTTACTTAAACCTGCAAGGCGATACCAAACAATATGCTCGGTCAAACCTAAGTAAGCTGAAGCCTCTACGGTGTTAACACCCAACTTTAAAAATCGCTCAACCGCGCCACGCTCTAATGCTTCTTCGCTTGGTGCATGAATAAGGTTGACCGCGTAAGGACCATTAGGCAATTCAGCTTGAATACGTTTAATGGCATCTTCCACCGCATCGGGTACTAAACCTGCTGCGCCAAATGAACATAAAAATCCGGCTTTACCCAGAGCAACTACTAGCTCAACCGAGGCAATACCATTAGCCATAGCGCCGCCATGGTAAGCGTATTTAACGCCATGTTGCTTTTTATAAGCATCATCACCTAAATCTTCAGGGTTTAACTTTTGTGCAAAAGCTAAGACATCAGTAACACCTGACGTTGAAGTGACATTGGCGACACCAAAATCATTGCCTTTTTTAGCCAGGTACACTGGTTTACTTAAATCCAGTAAGGCTGATTTAATTTCAACATTGTTACTTTTAACGTCTTTGGCATCCACTTTCCATGCCCAATCGATGGCATTGTTATTATTAAAACTTAAATTCGACATGTTATTTCCTAATTCTTTTATTTAATATTATTCTTACATTGGTACCTAGTGCTGGATCCTCGATTAAGTGAACTCGAGGATGACGAGTTATAAGGTAAGTTGATTAATATTGGCAAGAGACTGCTGCCTATCGCTTTACAACTCTTATTTATCGTCATACTCGAAATGTCTGATCGAGTATCCATTTTCTAACTATCTAGTGTCATCGTATAGCTCTTGCCAGCTAGGATTAGTTTTTTCTATTAAATTGATTAATATTGGCAAGATACTGCTGCCTATCGCTTTACAACTCTTATTTATCGTCATACTCGAAATGTCTGATCGAGTATCCATTTTCTAACTATCTAGTGTCATCGTATAGCTCTTGCCAGCTAGGATTGGTTTTTCTATTAAGTTGATTAATATTGGCAAGATACTGCTGCCTATCGCTTTACAACTCTCATTTATCGTCATACTCGAAATGTCTGATCGAGTATCCATTTTCTAACTATCTAGTGTCATCGTATAGGTCTTGCCAGCTAGGATTGGTTTTTTCTATTAAGCTAATTTTCCAAGCCCTATGCCATGTTTTCAACTGTTTTTCACGAGTTAAAGCTGCATACATATCATCAAGCTGCTCAAAATACACTAAGCGATTTACTTCATGCAGGTCGGTAAAACCGCTAATAACATGATTCCTATGTTGCCAAATACGCTTAACAAAATCACTGGTAACACCTATATATAAAGTACCATTCCTTTTACTCGCGAGTATATATACCGCAGGTTTTTTCATATTATCTTCCTTGATAACTGCATATTTTAAAGATAAGAGCACTGGATCCTCGATTAGACACTTCGAGGATGACGGCTGAGAGGCTAGTGCCTCGCAATCAAGCAAACTCGCTACTGATTACGTCATACCCGAAGTCTCTTGTCGGACGTGGCACGGATGCCACTTATTAGACCATGCATGGAGCACATTGTCCTGTATCCAGTTTGCTACTTCTTATAATTCTTCACTGCTACCCATGGCTTCCCGCCAAGACAACACGGGATGACGGTTGTAAGGTAAGTTGATTAATATTGGCAAGAGACTGCTGCCTATCGCTTTACAACTCTCATTTATCGTCATACTCGAAATGTCTGATCGAGTATCCATTTTCTAACTATCTAGTGTCATCGTATAGGTCTTGCCAGCTAGGATTAGTTTTTTCTATTAAGCTGATTTTCCAAGCCCTATGCCATGTTTTTAACTGTTTTTCACGAGTTAAAGCTGCATACATATCATCAAGCTGCTCAAAATACACTAAGCGATTTACTTCATGCAGATCGGTAAAACCGCTAATAACATGATTCCTATGTTGCCAAATACGCTTAACTAAATCACTGGTAACACCTATATATAAAGTACCATTCCTTTTACTTGCTAGTATATATACCGCAGGTTTTTTCATATTATCTTCCTTGATAACTGATCCTTATGTCATTAGTGACACTGGATCCTCGATTAGACACTTCGAGGATGACGGCTGAGAAATTAGCGCCTCACTATTAGCAGTGATCTATCTCATTTCCGTCATACCCGAAATCTATTGTCGGACGTGGCACGGATGCCACTTACTTAGACAATGCATGGAGCACATTGTCCTGTATCCAGTTTGCCGCAGTGCATTAAAAACAATGGATTCCCGCCAAGACAACGCGGGAATGACGATTGAGGTGCTAGTGCAGTGCTATTGAGCTTTGACTTAAGCTTCGATGATAGATAATACAATATCCTTCACTTCGTAAATACGTAAACCATCTTTCGATAAATTAGCATCACCAATTAAACGTACTTCACCATCCGATTTAACGATATCAGTGATATGCACATCAAGTGACATTTGTTTATTGAGTGGCGTGATTTGACCACGGTATTTCCATTTCACTAAGGTTGCTGGTGCAATAAATCTTGGATTAGTGAACTGGGCACCTAAATCATTTTTCAGCGCGTAGGTTTGCATTAATTCAATAATCGCTTCAACACCTAATGAGCCTGGCATAACTGGGTCTTGATGGAAATGGTAACGGAAGAACCAATCATTGGCATCTATGGTGCGTAGTCCATGTACATAAGCGACACCGGCTTTACCGCCACCTTCAACAATAGAGACGGTATCGATAAAGTTCATTTGTCCGCCAGCAAGTTTATAATGCGGCTTATTAGCAGGAGCTTGGTATAACGCTAACGTTTTATCCGTTAGGTCAAACACTTCAATATCTGCTTTCGGGGTATTGTTATCAACAAACCACGGATAAGTGACTTTACCGTTATCTATGCCTAATTGGTTCGTTAAGGCATCTGCGCCAAAGTAACCAAATACTGCCGTGCCTTTATAAAATAAATCGTGACTATCAAGCGCTTGTGCCGCTTGGCTATCATCTTTAACATAAAGCTCAAAAGTGAAGCTTTGAATGATCATACCGCCAGCCATGGTAGTACTTAACAATACCGACTTATTGACGATAGTTTTACCGCGTAAATCCACTTGTTTAAGCAAGTCACCACTGCCATCTAGGTTACGGAAAAATAAATCTTTTTCTGGGTAAACTAAGGTAGTGCCCATGTAACCTGAAATAAAGCCATTAGGTTGTAGCGCTATTTCCATAATTAATGAATATGGCATCCAGTTATTGACGCTGTTTTTAGTAAAGTACCAAGCATCTTCAGGTACATAATATTCAGCAATACAGCTGGATGATTTTTTCAGCTCTAAACGTGTGCCAGTAACTTCAACCACTTGCGTGACAACTTGTAAATCGCCACAAGGTGTACGCGGAGGAATTCTGCCCTTGTAGACGTCAAAATCAGCGCCAAAACATTTTGAGATATTACCGGTAGCAAATTCAAACATATGCCACGGGGTAAACGGCGCGGTATCAGGCACGCGATTTTGCCCGGCAACCATTGGCGCTTCAAAATGCAGCAGCGGGGTTACACCCTTTTCTTTTGGCGCATCAAAGTCAGACATTACTTTCATTAACGGGCGTTCAATATGTTTAAACGGGTTAATGCCACGCTCGTCAAGCTCGTTACTTACTTTATCCGTAACTTCAGTACTTGCTGCTGCACTGGTTACTGTGGCAGCAACTTCACTTACTAAGGCGACATTGTCAGGTAAGGTAACTGGGTACGGCGAGTTGTCATCTTGCTCGATGATCATCATCGCCAAGTTTTTAAAATCAACCACTACTTTGCCATCAAGAATAATATCAATATTGGCTTTAAGATACGGATATGGCTGCATGCCCATTTCCGTGACTTCCATGCGATAAGTCAGGGTATTATGTTGCGGCTGAACTTGACCACGACAACGAACCGTTTGCGACTCACCCGGCATAGGTTGGAAACGCGCATTGTTCATATTGGCGTGCATGCCTAATGACAACATCAAGAACATCGCCATTTGACCACAACCTTCACTCATTAATGAGCCAGCCATCACTTCATCACCTTTAAAGTGACAAGGGAAGTACCAATGATCAGGGGCTAAATCTTTCTGACCTTCAATAATTCCTAGACCCCAATGACCGCCACTGGCATCAATATTAATAATACGTTCGATCATTAAGAACTTTTCTGAGGAGAATTTTAATGACGGGTTACGGCCTTTTTGATCATAATCAGCGCCAAAACAACCGGCAACATCGCCATTCACTAACTTCATCATATCAGCGTAATCGTATTGATCACGTGGACGATTTAATAAGGGTGTAAATGAACTTTTAACTGCATTGGCAAATTCCGTTTTGTCTTTATCGTTATGAATAACACCTTTACCGTCTTTTAATTCGTCGTCAGTAAAGAAGCCGGCACAACCTTTACGCATGATTAATACCTTTTTATCACCAACATAACAGTCATAGTGAAAGAAGAATAATAGTTGTTCGCCATTTCTCGCATAAGAGTCAATGTGAATTTCATAACGCAGGGTTTCGCCACCAAAGGGCATTTCTTCCAAGAAGGTTAATTCACAATCCAGTAGTCGGTAAACACGCTCACCTTTGGCTTGAAAATCAATACCGATATAAGAAATTAATAATAAATCACATTGGCCTGATTCAACCGATACCGACCATGGAATCTGGCCATCAATTAAAAAAGGTGCATCGACAGGAATATCATACTCAGTACACATATATGATTTTTTATATTCATTGATGGTCGCGTCAAGCTCAGTTACCCGTGATACCAACAAATAATCTGTGGTGGGTAAACGTACCCGACGTGAGTAACTGTCAATAATTTTATATTCTTCACCAAAAACATTAGCAATATCACCTTCAGCAAATTCAACTAAATCAGCAGTATCCCAAATGATTTTTTCCGGTTGGCTAAATTGCTCTTTTAATTGCAGTGGTTGATAGTTATAACCTTTAGGACCTTTAATTTTAAAACCAGTTTGCTCTGCCCAGTTATCATTAACCACAGCTAAAGTTGCGGTGTTAACCGTTGAGCTAACAACAGCAAGTTCAGGTGTATGGACAATACTTACCGGCTGAGGCTCGGCGCTATAAGCGGGTTGGCCGGCACTGGCGTTGGCTTGCATTGCTATCAGCTTAGAAATTTGCTGACCTGCTACTTGACGAGTGGTCAAAAATGCCTGATGCGTAGCAGATTCTTGATAAATTTCTTTACTGACCTTATGTTTTACATTGTTTTTAATAGTCGCTTGAGAGGTACTTTTCACTTGTGCTCCAGTTACGATTGTTGATCGGGCTTTGGCTTGAGTTTGAACATTAGCTAGGGTTTGAATTGGTCTATGATGTTTTTCTTGCCCCGCTAGTTGCGCAAGCAGCTTAGGCTTGACATTATTTAAGGTAATTCCTACTTTTACTGGTGTTAATACTTTGCCAGTAAAAGCGTGTTTAATACTCACCATGTCGCTTAATTGCCCTTTGGCGACAATAGCATCGAAAATGGCATTACCACCTAGGGTAATGGTTTTAATTAATTTAGGTTTTGGCTTACCGGCTAGTGTCAAAGTAGATACCGGTGCTGACTGATGAGCATATTTACTTGAAGATAAAATAAGGTGAGCACAACTGCCATCTTTTCCTAAACCATTCACTGCAATGTGAGAACGGGCAATATCAGTCGCGGTATTCGTTTTAGCTGATCGCTCATCTAAAAGCAGCGCACTTTTAACAATACTGGCAACACCTGAAGCATTAAAGGTATGACCGATATTGCTTTTAACCGAGCTGATAGTCTTGCCTGAGTACAGTTTTGGTAACGCTTGCTTTTCTGCACTATTCTCGGCAATAAAACCACTGGCATGGGCTTCTACCTGGCTAATATCTGCGGCTTGAATGCCGGCAAGCGCTAATGATTTGTTAGCGGCTTTAACAATGGCCTGTTCATCACAGCCGTTAGCAAAACTAATGCTGTCGATTGTGGCGTAGACGCTGCGCTCTCCAACTTTTGATTGCGGTACTTTTGACTCAGGAATAATAACAAAAGCCGCCGCGCCCTCACCTACTAACCATTGCTCTTGATCCAATGTATTAGTGGCACTTTCGGCATCAACAGATACCTTACCAAAGTGCTGTCTTAAGGTGATATTTTCTATCGAACCGGCTAAATCAACCGAAGCGATAATCACCGCATCGACATCTGAGGTTTGGAATAAATTTTCCGCTAATTCAATACAGCGATAAACAGAATTTTCTTCCGCCGACAAGGTAATGGCGGGGCCAGAGAAGTCCCATAACGCTGAGATACGTGACGCCATAATATTACCAATAAAGGAGGTATATTGATTAAGCTGGGCAGCGTGGGCAACACCATCTTTGGCAATATTGGTTAAGGTTTCGCGCTGTTCATCACTTAAGCTAATACCTTGTTGTAATAAGCTTTCTTCAATTTGCGTCGTTAAATTAACTCGACCACGGTATTGATGCAGCTCTAACTCAATGCCCATAGCAACTAAGACCGCAACATTACTACCTTCTTTAAGGCCAGCATCTTTAGCGGCATTGTCAGCCACTTTCATCATCATTAGCTGTTGTGGTATTAAACAGTCTTGCTCATTGGGTGGTACTTTAAAACGGAGAAAATCGATATCAAAATCTTCAACATAGCCACCCATAGGTGCTTTAGTTAAAGATAAGGCGTTCATCACGTCGCTGTTCTTTTCAATGCCTTTCCAGCGCTTAGTCGGCAATTCACGAAAGGTATTGCCATTAGTCTGAATCAGCGTGTTAAAACTGGCCAAATCTTTAGCGCCACCAAAGTGTGCGTCCATACCAATAATAGCTAGCGGTTGACGGGCTTTCACTGTGTTAGTTACCGGTGTTAATGTTTGTGTTGGCTCTTGCAAAACCAAATGCGCATTAGAGCCACCAAAACCAAATACGCTCACCCCTGCTGTTCTCGGTTTGTTATTAGCTTTTATCGGCCAATCAATAGTGTCCGTAGGCATTTGCTCTGCCCCTAAATAGCCATTTTTTGACGTGAGTGGCTCATTTAGGTTTATCGTTGCTGGAATTTTGCCTTCTTTCAGTGCCCAAATTGCCTTGGTCATGCCCGGCATTCCCGCGGCAGTGAGCAAGTGACCTAAGTTAGATTTTACCGAGCCAAGCAAAGGTTTATTGCCGTTTTCTCGGGGAAAACGACTAAAAAATGTATCCATCGAGCCAAGCTCAACGTTATCACCTTTGGGCGTGCCTGTGGCATGGCATTCAAGGTAATCAACATCACGAGGGTCAACACCGGCATTGTCATAGGCACGTTCATAAACCAAAACCTGCCCTTTGGTATTTGGACTAAGGACAAACTCACCTTTACCATCATTTGATAAAGCACCGCCTTTGATAATGGCATGAATTTTATCGCCATCACGCACCGCGTCACTGTGGCGTTTAAGCACCATCATGCCAGCGCCTTCGCCAGCAAATAAACCTTGTGAGTTTTTATCAAAGGGCGCGTGAATATTGTTGGCTGGATACGCTTGAAAAATGGAGAAACCCATATTAACAAACATAGGATCAGCGCCAGAAACTGCGCCGGCTAACATCATATCAGCCTTGCCAGTATGCAAGTAATCACAGGCTAATTTCACTGAATAACAACTTGACGCACAAGCAGCATCAAGAGAAAAGTGTGTGCCACCTAAACCGGCCGCTTTGGCTAATAACGCCGACGGATAACCGGCAACTAAAGCATTATCCGCATGAAGGTTTTCCGCTAAGTTGGCTTGTTGCAGAGGTGAAAAATGGCTTAACTGAAAATCTTTATGCAGGATGTTTTTTAATGCACTATCAACAACTTGATGATAAAGCGGCATAAACAGGTGATTAGATGACTTGGTTGGGAACGATAAGTTGCCTAAAATCACCCCACATTGTGCAAGTTTATCACTGCGCCAATAGCCGGCATCGGTTAACGCTTGCTGGGTAACATAAAGCGCCCATTGGTTTAAATCATCCAATTGATTGAGATAATCAGCGGTTAAACCATTTTTGGCTTGCACAAACGATGTGGCATCAAAGTCGAAACCTCGGATATAACCACCTTGCACACAGTAAAACTTATCAGTATCACCCTTCTTGCCGGTGTACTTGGCCGGATCAACACCCATTTGCTCTTTAGTGGCTTGGCTTCGACAATCTTGTTTCTTAAGTAATTTTTGCCAAAATTCTTCCGGCGCACTTGAGCCAGGGAATAAATTAGCAATACCTACAACAGCAATATTTTCCATACTTTCCTCGAAAAATTTTATAATTCTTTTTAACGTCACAGCCGAGTCTTTTGTCGGACCTGGCATGGACGTCATTTAATAGACAATGCCTGCAACCCATTGTCCTGTAGTCAATTTTATTTACAATTCTATTGTTCTAAACATCACCAACATGGCTCCCCGATTAGACACTTCGGGGATGACGGCTAGAGGAAATTCACCTCACCATACTTCACATTCGTTATTGTTCTAAACATCACCAACATGGTTCCCCGATTAGACACTTCGGGGAAGACGGCTAGAGGAAATTCACCTCACCATACTTCACATTCGTTATTATTCTAAACATCACCAACATGGCTCCCCGATTAGACACTTCGGGGATGACGACTAGAGGAAATTCACCTCACCATACTTCACATTCGTTATTGACGGCTGTGAGACCAGTGCCTCACACACTTACGGTATAACCACCATGTTTTCGTCATATCCGAGTTCACTTGTCGGATATCCACTTACTTTATTTTTTCTGCACGATTATTGAACCATAAAATAAGCGCTGTAGATCTAGCGTCACGCCATGGCTTATCAATTTTGCCACGGCTCTAAAATAGGTTAATTCATCACTGGTGCCTTTGGCATTAACTGGCACAGCAACACGTGGTTTACGCTGGCCATTACCCTTACCGTTAAGGTCAAAATCTAAAATCTTATCCGTCCAACTACACAATGAAC
Organism: Colwellia sp. MT41; assembly: GCF_001444365.1. Taxonomy (NCBI): domain Bacteria; kingdom Pseudomonadati; phylum Pseudomonadota; class Gammaproteobacteria; order Alteromonadales; family Colwelliaceae; genus Colwellia; species Colwellia sp. MT41. The sequence continues at coordinate 1,678,693 of NZ_CP013145.1, read as the reverse complement.
GACCAGGCCCCATTTCAATAAAGACCCGTGCACCTTGGTCATACATGGTATTAATCAAACGAGGAAAATCAACGCGTTCACACAAGCACTTAGCAACACTGTGAGCAATGGCTTTACTCAACTGTGGTATCGGTAAGTAACACGAGCTTGAGTACATTTTGGTGGGCAAACGACTCGTCACATCCATGGTATAAAGTTCAACCATATCATCATATTCGATATTTGCCGGTGCACTATGAATCGCATTAGCCATGTTTAACGCCATAGCGCGCACACCTAACTTTTTAATGACCCGTAGGCAATCTTCTGGGTAGCCGGCAATTAATAAGCTGTCTGGGGTGTTGATTATGGTGCAATAAACTCGGTCTTCACCTTCACTGGCAGCTATAACTTCAGCTAACGTGGCTTTAATGGTGTAGGTTTCCCAAATAAACTCATCATTTTTACCGGTCGTTTCGCTAAGTTCAGGCAAGCCCCAATGTTCACGCAGGGTTAATAAATCTCCACATAAACGTTCATTAAAGGTGTCAGAATTGGCTAAACGTGCGCTCATTAAACCCGGTTGCTGCCACGCACCTAACGCCGCATACATACTCACTTCGCCCATGCTATAACCTGTGGCAAAGTCAGCTTTAAGTTTAAAGACATTTTCAAAAACTTTGGTGAAGACACAAGCAAAACCAACCCCGGCTTCAGCGATATCGGCTAAATTACCGCGCAAGTCTAAATCAAGCTGTTTAAGGGCTTTAAAACTAGGTCTAACAACCGAGCGGGGATTTAATAAGGTATCTTTTAAACTGGCGCCAATATCATCAGCTAAATTGGCAACATCTTGATGTATTTCAGGAAATAAGTGCAATAAATCGCGACCTAAACCGATATAAGTCGCGCCAATACCCGGATATAAAAACGAGACATTGTTGGAGTCTTCACTTACAGTTAAATCTCTATTTACTGGCTTAGGGGTAAAATAACTGCCTTTTGGCGTTCGCCATTCTTTACCCGTTGCAAGTGCAGTAACAATGCCTGACTTAGCAGAAGCTACTTCTTTTAATAACTCGGTTTTTGATTCACATAACAACACAATGCTGTAGGTGTTTTTTATAGATTTAGCTTGCTGGTAATAACTGAGCGCAATAGCTTGAATTGATTGCGCCGGCATTACTAAATTGCTTTGTAAATCGTTTTCAAGCTCAGTGAGCTTTGATAATAAGCTTTGCTGGTCATCTGCTGCCACCAGTACCATTTTCAAATCACTGCAAGCAATAAAACCATTGTCACGAATATCCACCAAGGGATGTTTTTCACCGGCAACAATAATTTTGTTTTCTGCCAATATCACATGGCAGTAGTCATTGTTAGCCGCCAAACAACTATACGCAGCCAGATGAGCATTACCCTCTGGATGTGGATACCAAGGTCGAGCCTCAGTAGCAAGATAAAAACTTGAGTTTTGCCAGTCTATTAGCTCATGTTCTGCTGGCTGTTGCCAATCAGTGATAGCAGGAATATATCGCTGCTGCAAAGCAATAATAGTGCGTAACAGTCCAAATACTTGCGAAAAACCCGCCCCTTCACCGGTAAGACTACGGGCACAAGAAACTGCCGTGTTTAGTTTTTTCTGATGAGCATAACTGGCAATTAAACCACTAGACTCTGCTAAGGAAAGCTTGTTATCCGCTAATGCTGAAACTTCTAACAAACCAATATCATTAGCGCTAACTTGAGCATTATCGAGTGCAGATGCAGTAACCTCGGTCACCTCAGTAAAATTAGTTACCTCATCACCAACGGCAAAACCTTTTAACCATGAGTAAACATAACTGTTATTGCTTTGCGCAAAACTTATCGAGGCAAATAATATCGCGGCTATGCCATGACAGTGTTGATAACCGGTAAATGTCTCATCAAAACTGATAGTAGTTACTGGTTCTACGGCTAAGTCATTCCCAGCAGAACTTTGTTGTTCTGGCTCTGCTGACAAAGCGTGGCTAAGAATTTCTGCTAAGTTGACACCAACTAATGCCACTAAAGCATGTTGACCAATAAGCACATCAAGTTGTAACATGGCCTGAGCGAATGAACTCACCACAATTGCACTATCAACATCTACATCAACATCAATGTCGACCATTTCGCTGGCAGCGTTTTCAGCAAGGACGATAACCTTGATATCAGCGCTGTTTACTTTATTAGCAAGCGCCATTCGCTCAACAGAGGCTTTAACGCTTATCAAGAGCGCTTTATCTTGCTCTTGGCCTTGCGTTTTACCTAAACTTTTACCTAAACTTTTACCTTGCACTTTACCTAAGTAAAGCGCTCGCTCGACATTATCAATATTATTTTGCACAGTGAATTGATTTTCAAACTGAGCATCTAAACCAATAATGGCGCTGCTATAATTACCTTTCGCCATTAAGCACTTGCCTCATCGTTGCCCTTTTTAGCCGCAGCTTTAGGCAAGAACAAACCATTTAAGTTGGCACTGGCGGTCACTTTAGCGGATTTTAACTCAGACAATAGCTGCTTATTTTCAGCAATAAATTGTATGTCTGCCACTAACGAACCACGTTGTTTGCCTTTTGCTGAGCTTTTAACTACGGTTAACTGCAAGTAAAAACGCTCACCTAGCGCTACTTCACGGTATACCGTCCAGCTTTGCGTACTTGAGGGCAAACTGCCTAAACCGAGTTGTTTTTTCACCCAAACTAACATCGCTTGGTAAGCAAGGTCATTGGCGAAAATGTTACTTTGGTTTTTGCCAATGATATTGCCTAAACATGGCAGCGCGAATTCACCTTGCTTAACACTGGCGACTTCCGGTACTTGGCAACTTAATAATAACCCTTGCTCGTTACACTCAAGTATTTCACTTATGCCTTGTAAGCTTGGGCCATGGAATAATGTGCCGTTGCTATAAAGTGCCGCGGCACTTTCACCTGTTGCCGGTACTGTTAACTCAACCGTTGGACTAACTGCTAGCTTGTTCACTAACGTCAGCTGTGCGCCATAATGAAAGACGGTTTTACCTTGGGCGTTGATGCTTGAGATCTTAGTTTCAACCACTAAACGAACGCCATCGTCAAACACTTCAGCGTTCATGTCAATTTTATAATCACTCGCTTCATTGCCATCAAAGATGATGCCTTTAAAGAGTTTGTAATTGTCTAAACCTTGGTAGTGATAACCTTGATAAGCTTGTTCGCTGGCATCTTTCATCCAGGCAATAGCACACACGGTTGGTAATACTTGTTCATCACCAATAGTGTGGTCAGCTAAAAAAGCATTGTTAGTCGCTAAAAGTGTTTTACTAACACTTATTGTTAAGCGACTAACTTGTGGCTTTTTTACAGAGTCACCTGCTGCTTGGTCTTTACTTTTATCTTTAGATAAGTCATTACCGACTAGGATTTGTGCACAACGGTTATTGTCCGCCGCTAATTCACTAACCAATAGTTTTGCGCCCGCATCAAGCGGAATAATGTACACACCACGGTCGTTAAACATACGTTTAAGCTCAGGTGTTACCATGCCGCCATCCCAAGGACCCCAGTTAAAACTAAGTACTTGCGCACTGGGGTTTAACGCTTTAAAGCGATAAGCGGTTTTATTTAAAATATCATTGGCAATTGAGTAATCAGACTGACCTGGATTACCGTAGAAACCTGCAGCTGAGGAGAATAAAACCAAGTGTTTAATGTTTTTTTCTTCAGTCACTGCAAGTAGCGATAACAGACCATCAATTTTTGTGCTGTATACCGCATTAAATTCTGCTAGCGTTTTTTGCTCGATAAACTTATCGGCTAATACGCCAGCGCCATGGATAATGCCGGTAATTTTTGCATAGTCAGCGCCAAAGTCTTTAATAATGGTCGCAACAGCAGTAGTAACACTATCACTGTTAGTAACATCTGCAGCAGCATATTGTGCTTGACCGCCAGCGGCTTTAATTGCCGTTAAGGTTTGCGCAATTTCACGATTTGCCAATACTGGACCAACAAATTGCGTCACTTTCACCGGTGTTGGTTTATCACCTGCAGCTATCAAGGCTTGCATCGCGGCTTTTTTCAGCGCTACTTCTTCGGTAATACCTTGTGCCCAGCTTGGCTCGTTTTCGTCAAAGACACTACGACCTAGTAGGATAAAGGTAGACTGGTATTGTTTAGCAATTTCGATAACACAATGAGCGGTTACGCCTTTTGCGCCACCACTGACTAAAAATACTGACTTGTTATCAATACTTGAGCCAGCTGCAAGTGCATAACTGTCGGTAGCCACACCAGTTAGCGTTAAACGTGCGCCAATGTTGTTACTTAGGTTATCCGTATCATGAGCTACTTCTACTATGCTGGTATCGATATCAAGTAATTCATCACTGATGATAGTTGCCGCTTTATCTGCAGCTAACTTAGTTGATAAATCAACGATACGACAGAAAACTGCATTATCGCCTTCACCTTGAGAAGAGCCCCATTCATGAGACAGAGTTTTAACTAAACCAGCTAAACCCGCTTGTACTAAATCTGCTTTAACATCAGCCTTAACTTGATTCGCGCCCTCGGCATTGACAAAACCTAACGCGCCACCTTGACGTGTTACCACAACAAATGAAGCACGTGCTTTAGTTGCATTCTTAACCTTACACAGCTTGGCTAAAACAAAAGCTAACATTAAGCCTTGTTTTGCCGCTTCAGGGTATTCAATAGCATTAACGGTATTTTTACCTTTAGAGTCAGTTCCTTTAATGCTAGGGCTTTGCAGATAAATAACCGCATCAAGTTGTTCGTTATTCTCGATGATGTCTTTAATTTGTCCTTCATCAAGGGTTTTTTCGCTGCTACCAATTTCAATAACATTAACTGCTTTGCTAAAGGCTTTTTTCGAGCTACTAACCAGCCAGTTAGGTTTTAAGGCGGTAACCTGCCAACCTTGTTTAATAAGCTTGGCGCTTAGTGCTACTGCTGCACCAGTACCGTCATCGACGATTAGTGCGTTGGCTCCTTGCTCTTTACTAGCGAAGGTTTGCACAATTTTATTAATTGAAGATAAGGCAGTTAACGCCACTGTGGCACTGGGTGCCCCTTGAAAGCTGGCACTAACATCGCTAGATTTTTCAGCTACTGGTAACGCTGTTTTAGTACCAGGACCTTTTGGGTCAGTCGGCTCGGTCGGTGCAACTTTAGACTGCATATAACTAACGATTTCGCCTAAAGTGCGCAGCTCTGCTAAATCTTCTGGGTTAAGCTCAGGTAAATCAGGAATAGTTTCTTGCACCGCGCCTAGAATTTCAACACGTTTGATTGAGTCGATACCCAAATCTGCTTCCATATCCATGGCAAGTTCAAGCATTTCAGTTGGGTAACCAGTTTTCTCGGCCACTACTGTCATCATTACGCTTTGAATATAGTCAGCATCAATCGCCGGAGTGCTTGAGTCGGCAGTACTCCCTACTACACTATTTTCAACGGAAGTTTGTTCAGTTGGAGCAACTTTAGATTGCATGTAACTTACGATTTCACCCAAGGTACGAAGCTCAGCTAAATCTTCTGGATTTAATTCAGGAAGGTCAGGAATAGTCTCTTGTACAGCACCTAAGATTTCAACACGTTTAATTGAGTCAATCCCTAAGTCTGCTTCCATATCCATTTCAAGCTCTAACATTTCCGTGGGATAACCAGTTTTCTCCGCTACCACTGTCATCATTACTGACTGAATGTGTTCAAGGTCAATTGTTGGTGTAACTGTATTTGTTGGTGCACTTTCATTGGCTGGCGCACTAGCTGCTGTGCTTGCAGTTTCATTAGCTACAGGCGTCGCTGCAACTTTAGACTGCATATAGCTAACAATTTCGCCTAAGGTTCTTAATTCAGCTAAATCTTCTGGATTAAGCTCTGGCAAATCTGGGATGGTTTCTTGTACAGCACCTAAGATTTCAACACGTTTGATGGAGTCGATACCCAAATCGGCTTCCATATCCATATCAAGCTCTAACATTTCAGTTGGGTAACCAGTTTTCTCAGCTACTACTGTCATCATTACAGACTGAATGTGTTCAAGGTCAATGACTGGTGCGCTATCATTAGCTTGCGCGTTGGCTGCGGTGCTTGCAGTTTCATTAGCTACAGGAGCCGCTGCTACTTTAGATTGCATGTAACTTACAATTTCGCCTAAGGTTCTTAATTCGGCTAAATCTTCTGGGTTAAGCTCAGGTAAATCAGGGATAGTTTCTTGCACAGCACCTAAGATTTCAACACGTTTAATGGAGTCGATACCTAAGTCTGCTTCCATATCCATGTCAAGTTCTAACATTTCCGTTGGGTAACCGGTTTTCTCAGCTACTACGTCCATCATCACGCTTTGGATATGCGCTAAATCGATTGCTGGTGCAGCTGCTGATATTGACGCTGGCGCACTTGCAGCAACCGCTACTGGAGCCGCTGATACTTTAGATTGCATGTAACTTACAATTTCGCCTAAGGTTCTTAATTCGGCTAAATCTTCTGGGTTAAGCTCAGGTAAATCAGGGATAGTTTCTTGCACAGCACCTAAGATTTCAACACGTTTAATTGAGTCGATACCTAAATCTGCTTCCATATCCATGTCAAGCTCAAGCATTTCCGTTGGGTAACCGGTTTTTTCGGCGACTACGTCCATCATCACGCTTTGGATATGTTTTAAATCAATGGCTGGAGCACTGGCTGGAACACTGGCAGTATCTGTCTCAACTAAGTGCAGTGCTGGTGCGCTTTCATTAGCTGACGCACTTGGCGCAACTGATTCAGCTTTCGACTTCATATAGTCAACAATTTCACCTAAGGTGCGTAATTCAGCTAAATCTTCTGGGTTAAGCTCAGGTAAGTCAGGAATTAATTCTTGCACCGCACCTAAGATTTCAACACGTTTAATAGAGTCGATACCTAAATCGGCTTCCATGTCCATTTCAAGCTCAAGCATTTCCGTTGGATAGCCGGTTTTGTCAGCAACTACGTCCAACATCACTGTTTGAATCTTTTGTAAATCAATAGCCGGTAACTCAAGCGATGCTACTGGAGCAGTGTCAACTGCAACGGCAACAACAGTTTCAGCCACAGGTGCTAATGCAGCCGCGGTTGCCACTGTTTGAATTGGTGCTGGTATATTTTCTCTAACAGCAGCTACTGGTAAAGCTGCGGGAGCTACTGGCGCTTGTTCTACTGGTTTTGACACCAATGCTTTTGAGACCAATGTTTTTGAGACCGCAGGGATTGTTGGCTTAGCTACTGACGTTTCAGGTGCAGCAGTCGACAACATGGCGGCCATATTATCGGTTTGATTATTTAGATATTGCTCATGCACACGTAAGGTTTCTGATTGGAACTCATGGTACATGCCTAAGGTGCGATCTAAACTTTCAGGTAATTCACCTGGCTCTTGAGCAGTAAGTACCGCATCAAACGTTTTCGCGTATTCTTTTGGACCTTGCATATATTGTTCATGTACGTTTAACAACTGTTGTTGATGTTCAACAAACTGGCTAACACTGCGTTCAATACTCGCACCTAAATCGCCATGATGACCCAGTTTTGACGCAGCAACTTGCGCACTATCGGCCACTGAACCATCAACATTGAGGTAAACAATTTTCTCAACTTCAACAATACGTTCTACTTCAACAATTTTTTCGACAATTTTCTCTACTACTTGCGGCGCTGGCACAGCAACAGGGACAGACGTTGCTTGTTTAATTTTCCAACCATCGTTTAGTGAATCTTCAAAGGCTTTCTTGGTTTTAGCGCTAACATAAGAGGCACCGGTTAACTTCATTGCTAACGGCGACATTTTAACTGGCTTTAATGGGCGTTTTATCGCGCTGTACGGGTCTATCTCATTAAGCGCTAAACCTAATACTGCCATTTGTACTGCGGCTTGGCGCATTTGCATATCGGCTGATTTTTTAGGATTGGCATTAACGGCGATAGCAACAACATCGTCTTTATCTTTTAAGATATTTTCAACCAGTTTGGTTAACACATTTTTTGGTCCAAACTCAACAAAGATTCGACCGCCATCCGCGTAAATATTGTCAATTTCTTCATTAAAATGTACTGCTTCTAAAATATGCTTTTTCAGTGCCTTTTTAATATCCGCGGCTTTATTTGAATGGACTTTTGCCGTGCCATTTGAATAAACTGGCACAACCGGCTTATTGAACTTAGCCTTATCGATTGCGTCGCTAAAAGGTTTTTGTGCATGACCAACCAGTGGTGTATGGAACGCCGCCGATACCGGTAAAGGCACAACCTTATAACCTTTAGCTTTAAGCTCTGTAATGGCAATGGCTATTTGACTGGTTACCCCGGCAACCACTACTTGGTTATTTGAATTGTAATTAGCAATTGAAATATCTTTAATGTCTTTGATGTCAGCCGCTACTTTATCCGCTGCTCCAACGACAGCAATCATGGTACCGGTATCAACCGAGCTGTCTTTCGGTGCTGCCATGGCTTGACCGCGACTACGAGCCAACATCATGTAATCTTGCTCGTTTAATACACCCGCGGCCCAAAGCGCTGTTAATTCACCAAAACTATGTCCGGCAGTAAAGTCAGCTTTAAAACCGGCATTAATAAAGGTTTTATATAGGCCAACACTTAACGTGCCAATAGCAGGTTGCGCGTGTTGCGTTAAACGTAACGCTTCATCTTGTGCTTTACGGGCATCATCACTAAAAACTGGAATAGGATAAGTGGTTGGGGTTAATTGACCTAAACCTGCATTAGCAAATTCCACGTCCATATCTTGCGCTGCTTGCATAACACTGGGGAAATTACAGGCTAACTCGCGACCCATGTTAACGTATTGTGAACCTTGACCTGAGAAAAGTGCCACCACTTTACCGGTTAACGCTAAAGCAGATTGTCGGTAATAAATGCCGGTTGGTACTGACCAGTCTTTACTACCTGCTTTGTCAGCAAACTGTTTTAATGCGCTATCAATCATCTTAATGGCTTCATCGGCATTTTTAGCAACAAAACCACAACGGGCTAGATCGCTAGCAGGTGTTGATAAAGTGTTTTCGGTCACTAAGGCATTAAATACATAAGGCTGAGCATCACTATCAATGGTTAACTTACTTTTCCATTCGGTTAAGGTGCTTACTAAGCCTTGTTCATTGCTCGCCGTCACTAAAATAGTTTGTGCTACGGCATTTAAACGATACTGGCCTTGTGCTGTTGGCGTATATTCTTCTAATACTATGTGGTAGTTAGTGCCACCAAAACCGAATGAACTAACACCGGCGCGACGTGGTAAACCATCTTCGCGCGTCATCCATGGACGAGTTTCATTGTTCAAATACATTGGGCTATTTTCTATGTCTAGCGACGTATTGGGTTGGTCGATATGAATGGTCGCTGGCAATACTTTATGATGTAGTGCTAACACCGCTTTAATCATACCCGCAGAGCCCGCAGCTGCTTTGGTATGGCCAATTTGTGACTTTACCGAGCCCATGGCTATATGTTGAGTTTGTTTGTTGTTCAAACCAAAATGTTTAATTAAACCACCAAATTCAGCCGCATCACCAGCTTTAGTACCCGTGCCATGCGCTTCAATTAAACCACAAGTACGCGGGTCAAATCCGGCATCATCATAAGCACGTTTTAACGCTTTAGCTTGTCCGTCTGGACGCGGTGCGTAGATAGATTTAAAACGACCATCTGAAGAGGTACCAATACCTTTAAGTACCGCATAAATTTTATCGCCATCACGCTCAGCATCTTCTAAGCGTTTAAAGGCCATCATGCCGATACCTTCACCTATCATCATGCCTTTTGAGTCATTATCAAAGGGACGAATATCTTCACCTGTGGTGAAAGCCGGTGTTTTTGAGAACGACATATACATAAAGGGTGAGTTATCACAACAAACACCACCAGAGATCATCACTTCTGAGCGATATTCTAATAAATCAGATACGGCTAATTTAATCGCCGCTAATGAGCCAGCACAAGCCGCATCAACTACACAGTTAGTACCACCAAAATCAAAACGGTTAGCAATACGACCGGCAATAACGTTACCTAACATGCCTGGGAATGAGTTTTCTTCCCAACCAATATAAGCTTTCTTGAATTTTTCGATGATCATGGCGCGATCTTCGGCGTCAACTCCTGACGCTTTTAATACTTTTTCTAACACCGGCCCTTGTAGACGAGACGTTAAGGGTGAAATTTGTTTTTGACCACCACCGACACCTAAAGTAATACCGATTTTATCGCGATCATAACCTGAGCCATCACCAATGCCGGCATCATTTAACACATCACGAGCAACCACTAGTGATAATAATTGCGCGATATCGGTTAATTCTAAAATATTTGGTGGTAAACCAAATTCCATCGGATCAAAATCAATTTCTGGTAAAAAACCACCACGCTTACAGTAGGTTTTATCCTCATCTTTTGGATTGCTTGAGTAATAATCATCAATGGCCCAGCGATCACTAGGCACATCTTTAATTCCATCTACTGACTCAAAAATGTTATCCCAATAATTTTCTAGGTTTTTTGCATCGGCAAAAATAGAAGCCATACCAATAATGGCGATAGGACATTCTTGTAAACGAGAATTAAATATTTTTTCCTCGTTGTCGATACTTGTTGTATTTGATACAGTTTTTGATGATTTTTGCTGTTTTTTAGCCATTAATATTACTCTACTGTTAGTATTTATTTGCATTTTCGCTATCGATATTTTGATCATCACAGCGGGAAGACAGCGCACTGGCTTCATCTGGACTTTCATTTAATAAACGAAAACGACTTAAAAATTCGGCATAGTTCCCCGCTAAAATGCGGCGAATATGAAATGGGGCTTTGGTGAGTACGTAACTCATGTAACGGCTGGCGGCTTCTCGCTCATTGCCATCATAAATATCCACATAAACCCAATTGGAACTTGGATCATTGGCAATTAATAAACGGCGGTGCTCTGGACTTTTACCTGCCGTTGCTGTTTTGACTTTGCTTTCATCTGCAAAGTGAGGTAATTGGGTAACTTTTATCTGTACCACTTCATCGGGTGATAAATTATTACTTTTATTTAAGACCTCACGCATAGCTGAGGGTGATAGCTGAGAGACAAGTCGCTTATTTTCTTTGGTGTCTTCAATTGCCACGGCCACTGTTTCATCAGCAACACTATCGGCATCGCGCATTTCGCCACCCTCTTGCATATCAGCAAGGCGTGAAACACCATGACGTTTTAAACAGCGTTGCAAACCAGCACGGGATACATTGACGTTAATAAACTGTTTGCTCACCGCAAGCAATTCATCAAGGGACAGTAATAAACGTGTTCTCAACTCAACCACAACATACTCTTGTGCTTCGCTTAAGGTGGTATTTAACTGCTTAGGTACGTGAGACGCATCGGCAAGAGATTCTCGTTTACGCCATTTACGTACGGTTGATTCGGAAATTTTTAATAAACGGGCAAGCACAGCTGTAGGTAGCGCTGACTCGTGGATAAACGCCCTCATTTCGGGCGTAGTCGTCGCATTAGCATGTTGCTTAATCATTTTTGACCTTAAGTTCATTTAAGGTCAAGTTCACATGAATAACAGCTCGCAGCTTATGTTCAAGGAGCGTGCTAATCGCATTAGCATGTTGCTTAGTAGTGCTTGTAGGTTGTTTGCTCATTTTTATCCGTAGACTCTTCTCGGTAAATTTTCATGAGTACATAGGTACAATCAATATCTTATCGCGGCTAATATACACAGGTTTCAAACCCAACACAATCACCCGATACATACTTTTTGTTAAAATAGACTAAGGTCTGCCCTCATCTGTTCGACCAGTTGGCAAGAAATCTGTACTCTTCATAGCTATTTTCTTTAAATAGCGACTCCTCATACCAGCTAGCCATTTTGTTATAGTTCAAGCAAGTTTAAATAAACTGATAAAAACAAATTTACCCTAAACTCTTTATGATAAAATCACCTCTCAGTAAGCATTAACCACACGTTAAATAAACAACACAAGCTACCGATACTTCTATGACCTCATTTTCTCAAACTGAACTTTCAACTAGATCAAAAAAAAGGCTTACCCTAGCTAACAATGAAATTCATTTATGGATGACCAAGCCAGAAGAGTTATTGGGTAAAGATGAGCTGTTAGCAACTTACAGCACCTTATTAACCAGTAAAGAAACAGCAAAACAACAACGATATATGTTTGCTAAAGACAGGCACGATGCCCTAATCACTCGTGCATTTATTCGTGATTTATTGTCTTATTATGCGGATGTAGCACCACAGGATTGGCAATTTGAAAAAGGTGAAAAAGATAAACCGGAAATCGTTAATTGCCCGCTGCCATTACGCTTTAATATCAGCCATACCAAAAACCTCATTATTTGTGTGATAACACTTGAAGATGATATTGGTTGTGACGTTGAAAATACCGGTCGTAGCAATGACGTATTAGCCATTGCCGAACGTTATTTTTCCCCTAAAGAAAGCCAGGAACTATTCGCACTGCCATTAGCACAACAACGCAATCGATTTTTTGATTATTGGACCTTAAAAGAGTCTTATATCAAAGCTTGGGGCTTAGGTTTAGCGATACCACTTAAAGATTTCAGTTTCAGTATTACCGACACCGAACACAATCATAAAGACCTATTTACCATCAAGCAGAATATTAGCTTAAGTTTTGCCGAGCATCGCGTCGATGAACCACAAATTTGGCGCAGTTGGTTAGTTTATCCAACAGCAGCAATGGATGAAAAACAAGAGCACCGTATAGCCATCTCTTTAAGGACTAAAAAGTTAACCGAAAAAGGCGATAATCAAAAGGCTGATTACCAATTACGCTTCTTCAACACCCTACCCTTGCTTGGTTACCGAGAAATATAGGCACGAATAGTGGTTTACACTGTTAGCTACTTATTTTCTAGCGGTATTACCTCCCTACTTGGATGGTTGAACGTGCATATATTGATATACCGCTACTTAAGAGTTAACTAAATACTGACTTAGGTAAATTCGTCCTGTTGTTGCTCAAGTTTTAGTAAAGCTGTTTAACGTATTCTAAAAAATAATTTTTAATAACCAAATAATCTTAATAAACAACGCAAATGTACTGTACAAATAAACAGCAACCCCCTACTTGTTTCTTTCTACAAGAAAGCGGGAATAATTCCTGCTTTCACACATCAACCAGCTTGGTAGTTTAATGTATAAGTTATTGATTATCCGATAAATCTGTTGTATTGTTGTTTTTTAATAAAAAGCATGAAAGTAGGAACTTTTCCGTGTTTAAATCAGGAAAAATTCCTACTAATACGCTGTTATATGCTCTTGAAGGTTTGTACCATGCAATACGATTATGCGAAAAATAGAATCTCAGAGGCAATTAAAGAATTATGTATTGCTCCGGGAGATGCACGAAGTAGATTACTCATTGCAAATGATTTAACAAGTAGTCTTAATGATAATCATTTTCCAGATGATTTATTACCTCAGTGGCTAGATATTAAAAATATGATGCGTAAGAATGGCCCAAGAAAAAACTCTGCAGGTAAGCCAGTTGATGGTGCCGTTTCCAATACTTTAAGGACCATCCGTAATTCTACAGGCTCAAAAATAGCTGAAAAGTTCTACGATTTACATGAGCAGTTTCAGCAAGAGTACTGAGCATATAACAAGCAAATTAATCAGGACAAATAACAGTTGGTTTTTGCTCCTGCGTCGCCTATTTTAACCAACTGTAATTTGCCCATTATTTGGGCGTTAGGCATTAAGGAGTATCATGGCTGAGTATGCAATAAATCAAAATGACACTATTGTCTTTGCTTCCGATTTTGATTCTAATTCATGGGAAAATTTAAAAGTAAAATACAATATTGGTGACTTTAAAATGCCTTGTTGTGATTCTCCTGCTATTCCTAAAACAAGTTCCAATTTCAAGCATTTCTTTGCGCATTACTCTGATGAATGCGCTTCTTCCGAAGAATCTATTTGGCACCTTGAATCGAAAGTAGCTGTATTGCTCATTCTTAGATCACTTAATATTAAATCAGAGCTCGAAGTTTCTGGGGGACTATCAAATAAAAGATGGCAAGCAGATGTATATTTTGAGTTGGGTGATAGAAAAGTTGCAATTGAAATACAGCACTCTTATCAAAATTTAAGAGATTACTTTAAAAGACAAGAGCGATATAAAGAGTCAGGTGTTGAATCGTATTGGTTACTTTACTCACCACGTTATAAAACTATTTGTAATTCTATAGGGAAATATCGTATTAAAAATGAGTTTAATAATAAATGCCCTGAAAGAGGTCTATTCCCATGCCTCCCAGAGTTACCAATACTAAATCTATTAAGAGAAGGAGATCAAAATACCATTAAGGCACCCGGTTTATTTTCTTGTTCATTATTAGAGTTAATTAATGGAATTATCGATCACCGCTTAGTATACAAAAATGGAAAGTGGAATCTAATTGAAAATGCCTAACAAGTTACTCAAACGGACGCGAAACAGTTTGCTAGCGCTCGTTCCTCGCTATTTTAGCAAACTATTTCGCGCCGCTTAGTAAGGCGTTATATTTCACGGAGGATTTAGGTTGTCATTTCCCACTTTAGAGACAAATCGATTAAGGTTAGATCAATTATCAAAAGAAGATTCAAATAGTTTATTTGAAATATTCTCGGACAATTCAGTTGTTGAATATTATGATTTAGAGGCATTTACTGAACTGTCACAAGCAAGCAATTTGATTGAATTTTTTAACTCTCGTTTTAAAGAAAATTCTGGTATACGTTGGGCTATTCGGCTAAAAGAAACAAATCAACTTATCGGTACTTGTGGCTTTAATACTTGGAGTCCTAAAATGAAAAACGCTGTTCTTGGATATGATTTACTGCCTAAATATTGGGGTAAGGGTTTTACCACTGAAGCAGTTCATCGAATAGTTAAATCGGCATTTTCAGGTGACTTATCTTGCGGTAAACTTAATCGTATACAAGGCGATACTGTTCCGGGAAACTCTGCATCTGAATCACTCCTACTAAAAGTTGGGTTCAAAGAGGAAGGCATTAGGCGTCAAAGTGGTTACTGGAAAAATCAGTTTCATGATCTTAAATGCTTTGGATTAATTCAGTCCGAGTACTGTGAAATATAACAAGAAAATTAACAAGGACACGTAACAGTTGGCTACGTTTCGCTACGCTACACAATTTTAGCCAACCATTACTTAGCCTGTTATTTAGGCGTTATATGCCAGTGTCACAATAATTTCAGTAGGTGTAATTAAATGTTTATGAAAAAAGTAATATTCACATTATTCTTAGCGACCATGTTACAAGGATGTGGAGGCGATTCAGGGGAAGATGTTCAACATGAAATTACTGAGGAAATTCAGAATGAAATAAGTTCGGATGATCAGATGCTTTTAACCGCTTTTCAAAATAAAGAAAATAACTTACAAGTTAACGGTAAAGGGACTGTCACTGTATTGCTAGAAACCGACACATCAGGTACACAACATCAAAAATTTATTATTCAATTAGCTTCTGGGCAAACATTACTGGTTTCTCACAATATTGATTTAGCCCCTATGATTAATTCATTAAAAATAGGTGATGCTATTGAATTTTATGGGGAGTATGAATGGAACGATGAAGGTGGCTTAATTCACTGGACTCATAATGACCCAAGTGGTGAGCATATTGATGGCTGGTTATTTCACGATGGCTTGTTCTACGGATAGGCATATAACAAGCAAATCAACAAGGACACGCAACAGTTGGCTACGTTTCGCTTTGCTACACAATTTTAGCCAACTATTACTTAGCCTGTTATTTGGGCGTTATGTTTACAGGAGTATTCATTGCCACATTGCATAATTGAGCATTCTAAAAATATAGATGGAAAAGCATTAATTCCACTAGTGTTTTCCGGTGCGTTAAAGTCTGAGTTATTTGAAATGGATGGTAAAGATATTAAGGTAAGAGCATTGTCTTTCACTGATCATCAATCAGGTGATGAGATAACGTCCTTTGCACACATAACATTAAAAATACTGTCTGGGCGCAATACCGAACAAAAATCACTATTGTCTCAATCAGTGTTAGAGCAACTAAAAACATTGAAATTAAGTAGTTGTTCTCTGTCGGTTGAGGTTGTAGACATAGATCGTGTAAGTTACGCAAAAGTAGTAACGTAAACATAACAAGAGTTTTCAAGTCGGACAAATTACAGTTGGCTTTTTGTTCGTGCCTCACTTATTTTAGCCAACTGCAATTTGCCGCTTAAAACGGCGTTAGTTGGCTAATAAAAAAGATCGTCTAAGTGCTAAATAATTCAGTTTCACCAATTCACTGTTTGGTGCTTTACCGCGAATAAGTTAGTCACTTTCATCACGTTTCTGAAAGGTGTATTAGCGTAACTATTCACTCTAAATAGTGAGTGTAATGGCTCAAATTCACGGTTTGGTATTTTCATGACGGTGCGTTTAAGTTATTGTTGTACTTGGTGAAAGTATGTTGCAACTAACAAGCAAATCAACTGGGACACGTAACACTTGCTCGGTTCCACTTCGTTTCACATTTTAGCAAGTATTACTTAGCCCGTTATTTGGGCGTTAGTTGGCTAATAAAAAAGATCGTCTAAGTGCTAAATAATTCAGTTTCACCAATTCATTGTTTGGTACTTTACCGCGAATAAGTTAGTTACTTTTATCACGTTTCTGAAAGGTGTATTAGCGTAACTATTCGCTCTAAATAGTGAGTGTAATGGCTCAAATTCACGGTTTGGTATTTTCATTACGGTGCGTTTAAGTTATTGTTGTACTTGGTGAAAGTATGTTGCAACTAACAAGCAATTCAACGTGACACGTAACAGTTGGCCGCGCTCACTACGTTCACAATTATGGCCAACTATTACTTAGCCCGTTAATGTGGGCGTTATGTTACAAAAATTAGGTTAGGTGATATGAGTAAAGGTAGAGATGAATTTTTAGAGGGAACTAAAAGAATATTAGCCGACCGTGCAGGTTGGCGCTGCTCATTCCCTAATTGCGGGCAGTTTACACTAGGTCCTTCCAATACAGACCTAGATAAAAAAATAAATAATGGAATAGCGGCGCACATTTGTGCTGCTGCAGAAAATGGTCCTAGATATGATCCGAACATGACGCCTGAACAAAGAAAAAGTTTAGATAATGGGATTTGGATGTGCAGAAACCATGGGAATTTAATTGATGCAGATTTTTCTACATATACTGTTGAACAACTGAAAGAGTGGAAAGTTCAGGCAGAAAATTTTGCCTACACTATGCTTGCAAATCCAAGCAATTTAGCGCCCGCTGTAAGTTCATATTCAGAGCAAGATCGTCGAGTTTTCGACTTTCTAAATGGTATCCTACCTTATGAAGTAATTCAGAAAATTAACGATGAACCTTTTGGTAGATATGTTCCAGATTGTGTAATTAAGCCATTCCATGACCTAATCTATTATGAAAATGACCCAGTTTACCACTTTATTAATGTGGAGCTCGAAGGACTTAGAACTCTACTTCTTCAACAAGCCTGGTGTTTTAATAGGCATTTCGCCCAACAATCAGCTGGTGCAGTTGGTGGATATGATTATATTAACATTTCTGAGTTTCGTCGTTACAACCCAGATATCCCTGAATCATATTGGATTCAAATTTCAGATGAAACTAGTAAGCTCGCAAGAGAGTTTTGTTCTACAGCGATGAAGCTAAGAGAGATGCAACGAAACTTGTAACATAACAAGCGCTTCAAACGGAAAAAATACAGTTGGCTGTTTTCACTCCGTTCAACATTTTAGCCAACTACATTTTTCCGCTTAAGCGGGCGTTATGTTTCTCATAAGGTTTGGAGTATATGAAAGAAAAGGATTTTAATGCGTGGTCTGATACTCGCAAAAAAGGAAAGCTAAATTTCACCTTATTGAGTGGTTTATTAGCTTGGGGATTACCAATGTTTATTGTGATGACATTTATAGTAAATGAAGCATTTGATGAATCAGGCCTTATAACCTCTCACGTTGTAATAAATGGCGTAGTTTGGACTATTGGTGGTTTATTATTTGGTACTACTACATGGTTTTTTACAGAGCGAAAATACCACAAAGAAATTGCTAAGCGTAAAGAAACATAACAAGAATTTTCAAGACGGACAAATTACAGTTGGCTTTTTGTTCGTGCCTCACTTATTTTAGCCAACTGTAATTTGCCGCTTAAAATGGCGTTATGTTTAATAATCAACAATTGGAGTTCTCTTAAAATGAAGCAAATAATTTTGCTTTTCTGTCTTGTTCTAACCGCATGTGCTAATCCTGGTGTTGTTGAAATATCGCCAGATACATATGTCCTATTTAGAGATGATCACGGTGGTATTTTTGGTAACGCTGGAGCATTAAGAGCCGATGTGATTAGAGATGCTAATAAATTTGCTAAATCAAAAGGAAAAATTGCCATTCCTGTTTCATCTACATATACACCTATAGGTAACGGACCTGGACAATGGGCATCTTTCGAATATCAATTTAGAGTCGTAAATAAAGAAGATGAAGAAGCAGTTAGAACATCTTTAAAAAAACGTGCGGATCATGTAGTCGATCAAAATGTCAAAATTGATATTAATTCAAAATATACTCAAACAACAAAAGATACTTATTCAGAGTTAATTAAAATTAATGACTTACTTGAAAAAGGTATAATTTCCAAAGCTGAATTTGAAACAATGAAAGCTAAAATTTTGGGTGCTAACAATTAAACATAACAAGCTAATTAATAAGGACAAAAAACAGTTGGCTGTTTTCGTTCCTCAACATTTTAGCCAACAATTTTTTGCCCATTATTAGGGCGTTAGTTGGCTAATAAAAAAGATCGTCTAAGTGCTAAATAATTCAGTTTCACCAATTCACTGTTTGCTGCTTTACCGCGAATAAGTTAGTCACTTTTATCACGTTTCTGAAAGGTGTATTAGCGTAACTATTCGCTCTAAATAGTGAGTGTAATGGCTCAAATTCACGGTTTGGTATTTTCATTACGGTGCGTTTAAGTTATTGTTGTACTTGGTGAAAGTATGTTGCAACTAACAAGCAAATCAACTGGGACACGTAACACTTGCTCGGTTCCACTTCGTTTCACATTTTAGCAAGTCTTACTTAGCCCGTTATTTGGGCGTTAGCTATACAAGGAGAGTTTTGTGCTTGATTGGATCAAAAAAATAACCTCAAAAGGCATTTGGTATTTATTAGCAGTTCTAATTACTGCGTGTTTGGCTGGGCCAGAAATATTAATCAGTATGGAGCTCATGGTACTAATAGAAATCCTTGGAGCTTCAACATTCGTATTGATGTATGTTACTGGTTTAAAACTATTTTTAGCTAATGCATTTAATTCTTTCTTTAAGCCTGTATTATTTCCAATATATAAAATAATACAGCAATTAGATCCGTATTTTTTTGTTCCTTCGTATAATAATGTTAAGAAATTCCCAGCATTACTTTGTCATTCAATACCTGGTTTTATGCTATTAATGGTTGGTGGTTTATTTATAAACCAAGACTCAGGTTTAGTGTAAAGTATAGCTAACAAGCTAATTAATAAGGACAAAAAACAGTTGGCTGTTTTCGTTCCTCAACATTTTAGCCAACAATTTTTTGCCCATTATTAGGGCGTTAGTAGGCACCGCTAATTCAAGTAAAGTTTTATTGTAAAAACGGTATTTTATAAATTGGCTTGGCATGTGTTTCGGAGAGTTTTCGCCATTAGGGTTTATTCGTTTCAATAAGGTTAATTGAGTGGCTCAAAGTTCAACCTTTTGTGCAGTAGCGGTACTGGTGCGTTTTTTAACTCTTCCGTTAAACCACGCAACCATGGTAACTTGTTGTTAGTTTAACGTATTTAATAAAAAACAACTAATCGGGTAGCCGGAGGTCTCTAACCTCCAGCCCCCACACCACCCTGCATGCGGCTCCGCACAGGGCGGTTCATTTAGAACCCCTAACTTAAACACACTGGTTAGGGTAGTGAACCTTTATCCATCCATTTCTTAGTGAATACAAACCCGCTTTATCCAGATAACTATTGCTCAGTGCTTGCTGGATACCCGGCGTTTTAGAACTTCGCCACGGCCCTTTGCTGGTGATACCACAAGCAACCGCTGCTTGGATCTTAACGCCCCGTCTGAGTAAGTTTTGTACCTTAGTCCGAGGCTTACGCCATTGACGCCAATAACACATTCTTACTCGACGGCGGATCCAGTGGTCGAGTTCAACACAGGCTTGATACGCATTCGCTATGCCAAAGTAATTGATCCAGCCTCGCAAGTACTGACTCACTTTAAATAATTGATAACCCATACTGACGCCCCAATTTCGGTTCGTCAGACGCCTCATCTTTTGTTTGAAAATGTGCAGTGTTTTAGCATGCCACTGGATCTTGCCTCGTTTAAAGGTAAAACCGAGAAATTTACTTTCGCCTACCTTAACCACTTGGCTTTTCTGTTCATTAACTACCAGTTTAAGCTTCGTGGCTAGGTAGCGAGTAATGCTGGTTAGCACCCGTTTCCCCGCACGTTTTGACTTGACCAAGATGATAAAGTCATCCGCGTAACGGGCGAATTTATGCCCTCGGCTTTCCAACTCTTTATCTAAATTATCTAACATAATGTTCGATAATAAAGGCGAGAGTGGACCTCCTTGAGGCACACCTTCATGACTGGGCAATAACTTACCATTCACCATCACACCAGCACGTAGGTATTTGCCAATCAACGCCAATAGGCGTTTATCTTGCACCTTACGCTTTAGCTGTGTCATCAATAAGTCGTGGTTTACTCTGTCAAAGAACTTAGACAGATCAACATCGACGGCGAATTTCCTTTTCGTCTTGATGATTTCTCGCACTTGATACACCGCTTGTTGAGCATTCTTATTAGGACGAAAGCCGAAGCTGTTCACTGAGAAGAATGGATCAAACAAGGGCGTTAGCACTTGGGCTATTGCTTGCTGAATAATACGGTCAAGCACAGTGGGTATGCCCAATTGGCGTTTACCACCATCAGGTTTATCAATGTCCACTCGTCTGACTGCATTCGGTTGATATTCTCCTTGTTCCAATTGAGTTTTACATGTTTGCCAGCCACCTTGTTGTGCCCATAAGCTGAAAGCATCAATGGACATGTCATCAATACCTGCGGCTCCTTTATTGGCTTTAACTCGTTGCCAAGCGCGTTGTAAATTCATCGGTTCAAGAAGTTGTTGAAATAGATCTTGGTTGAAAGCTGGCTGCGGGTTATTACGCTGCTTATAGTAATCGCCTGACGGCGTAGTGGGTATAGGCAAGTTAAACAAGACTCCTCTTTCTTCTAAATGTTCAGGCCTTCACCTTGTCCCAACCATTACGATGGGCATTTGGCTACTATACCGTCTGCTGACTTCTGTTTAATCACATGCCTAGTTACCTAATCATGCGCTATCGTTTTCATCGGTTCGCTCTTTTGGCTCGATGACCGCCAAAAGCCAAGGCACTTATTAACCAGAGCCTTACTGGTTGCTTTTCGATCGCGTGTTAAACAGATCTCCCCAGATAAGAACATGTACTTTCTTTGCACTGCTGCATCATTTACGGTGGCCATTAGATCACGTGGTTTCGTCGTCTTGTGCCAACTCACCTCTAGCCTACGCCTCATATGATGTTTTTGTTCATCAGCTCGCAAATTTGCTAGCGGCTTCCTTCAGACCAATCCTCACGGATAAGCCCTTGCCATTCGCTAGTAGTTAGCGTTTAATAACAACATGTTAATTAAACGGTGACCTTCCTACAGAGGACTTTCACCTCATTAGTTCATGCCCATGCTGGGCGTACACAAGCCATTCAAACGGACAAATTACAGTTGGCTTTTTGTTCGTGCCTCACTTATTTTAGCCAACTGCAATTTGCCGCTTAATGGGGCGTTATAGGGTTTCCGATGGATCGCAGAAATACTCCACAAGAAAATAAGATTCTCGATTATGTAAATCAAACTAAGAATTCTTATGGTGAAAATGATAAAAGCTCACGTAAAGCTATCAAAAAACGCAAAGCTCAGGTCAATCGTAGCTTTCGGAGAGAAGAGTCAAATATTCTAAATCAGTCAATTGATGATTTAGAAGAATTAGATATTGAGCTAAGTGAGCAACCTAGAAACCAATGGAAAAAATTTGCCGATGAATCACTCATTGAACATTTAGCAAATGGAACAAGTGATAGTACCCGTACTAAAGGTGTTGAACTTGATAGTGATTTACAAAAAGAAGCAATAAAGCGCTTAAAAAAGAAGAAGCGTGAAACAACCCTATAACAAGCAATTCAACAGGACTAAAAACAGCGGGCTTTTCGCTTCGCTCCATTTTAGCCCACTATTTTTAGCCCGTTAATTGGGCGTTAGCCGTTTATCGTATCACCGAGTTTAAATTTTAAAATTTAATTACATAAATATAAGGAAATAAAATGAAAAGAATTTTACTAATTAGTACTGTAATATTATTAATTTCAGCATGTTCAGATACTAAAGAGCCGTTGCTTGCCGGATGCCTGAGTATTGGAATGGAAGAGCAAATGCAAGGAATGGAAGAAAGTGATAGGTATTCTGTTCACAAAGGTGTTGAAATGGGGTGTGGAATGGTTATAAAAGAATGTGATAAATCGCCTAATGGTGAAATGTGTATAGCTTTTAAAAAGAAGTTTGGAGGCGAAGATTAATAAGGGGAAGCTTACTTGCCACCTATTAATGATGTTGGCTTTAGTTTTTCTGATTGCTACGCGCTACATGTTATATGTATCTATGCAAGCGGAGTTTGGAGCTCAAGCAACGGGGGCAAATATTTCATATGTTCTTATTTGGGTGGTCGCATATTGGTTAGCGTTAACCTCAAATAAGATGGTAACTAACTCCATTATTGGCTTTTTCGCAGTTGTTTTATCACCATGCATAATGTCACTTGTTGGCTATATTCTTCTAATTGTCATGTCTATTATTCGAAGAAAGAAACCTAATGAAGCGTGTACAAACGGCTAATCGGGTAGCCGGAGGTCTCTAACCTCCAGCCCCCACACCACCCTGCATGCGGCTCCGCACAGGGCGGTTCATTTAGAACCCCTAACTTAAACACACTGGTTAGGGTAGTGAACCTTTATCCATCCATTTCTTAGTGAATACAAACCCGCTTTATCCAGATAACTATTGCTCAGTGCTTGCTGGATACCCGGCGTTTTAGAACTTCGCCACGGCCCTTTGCTGGTGATACCACAAGCAACCGCTGCTTGGATCTTAACGCCCCGTCTGAGTAAGTTTTGTACCTTAGTCCGAGGCTTACGCCATTGACGCCAATAACACATTCTTACTCGACGGCGGATCCAGTGGTCGAGTTCAACACAGGCTTGATACGCATTCGCTATGCCAAAGTAATTGATCCAGCCTCGCAAGTACTGACTCACTTTAAATAATTGATAACCCATACTGACGCCCCAATTTCGGTTCGTCAGACGCCTCATCTTTTGTTTGAAAATGTGCAGTGTTTTAGCATGCCACTGGATCTTGCCTCGTTTAAAGGTAAAACCGAGAAATTTACTTTCGCCTACCTTAACCACTTGGCTTTTCTGTTCATTAACTACCAGTTTAAGCTTCGTGGCTAGGTAGCGAGTAATGCTGGTTAGCACCCGTTTCCCCGCACGTTTTGACTTGACCAAGATGATAAAGTCATCCGCGTAACGGGCGAATTTATGCCCTCGGCTTTCCAACTCTTTATCTAAATTATCTAACATAATGTTCGATAATAAAGGCGAGAGTGGACCTCCTTGAGGCACACCTTCATGACTGGGCAATAACTTACCATTCACCATCACACCAGCACGTAGGTATTTGCCAATCAACGCCAATAGGCGTTTATCTTGCACCTTACGCTTTAGCTGTGTCATCAATAAGTCGTGGTTTACTCTGTCAAAGAACTTAGACAGATCAACATCGACGGCGAATTTCCTTTTCGTCTTGATGATTTCTCGCACTTGATACACCGCTTGTTGAGCATTCTTATTAGGACGAAAGCCGAAGCTGTTCACTGAGAAGAATGGATCAAACAAGGGCGTTAGCACTTGGGCTATTGCTTGCTGAATAATACGGTCAAGCACAGTGGGTATGCCCAATTGGCGTTTACCACCATCAGGTTTATCAATGTCCACTCGTCTGACTGCATTCGGTTGATATTCTCCTTGTTCCAATTGAGTTTTACATGTTTGCCAGCCACCTTGTTGTGCCCATAAGCTGAAAGCATCAATGGACATGTCATCAATACCTGCGGCTCCTTTATTGGCTTTAACTCGTTGCCAAGCGCGTTGTAAATTCATCGGTTCAAGAAGTTGTTGAAATAGATCTTGGTTGAAAGCTGGCTGCGGGTTATTACGCTGCTTATAGTAATCGCCTGACGGCGTAGTGGGTATAGGCAAGTTAAACAAGACTCCTCTTTCTTCTAAATGTTCAGGCCTTCACCTTGTCCCAACCATTACGATGGGCATTTGGCTACTATACCGTCTGCTGACTTCTGTTTAATCACATGCCTAGTTACCTAATCATGCGCTATCGTTTTCATCGGTTCGCTCTTTTGGCTCGATGACCGCCAAAAGCCAAGGCACTTATTAACCAGAGCCTTACTGGTTGCTTTTCGATCGCGTGTTAAACAGATCTCCCCAGATAAGAACATGTACTTTCTTTGCACTGCTGCATCATTTACGGTGGCCATTAGATCACGTGGTTTCGTCGTCTTGTGCCAACTCACCTCTAGCCTACGCCTCATATGATGTTTTTGTTCATCAGCTCGCAAATTTGCTAGCGGCTTCCTTCAGACCAATCCTCACGGATAAGCCCTTGCCATTCGCTAGTAGTTAGCGTTTAATAACAACATGTTAATTAAACGGTGACCTTCCTACAGAGGACTTTCACCTCATTAGTTCATGCCCATGCTGGGCGTACACAAGTTGCTTAAACGGACAAAAAACAGTTGGCTTTTGCTCGTTCCTCGCTAATTTTAGCCAACAATTTTATTGCCGCTTAGCAAAGCGTTAGTTGGCTAATAAAAAAAATCGTCTAAGTACTAAATAATTCAGTTTCACCAATTCACTGTTTGGTGCTTTACCGCGAATAAGTTAGTCACTTTCATCACGTTTCTGAAAGGTGTATTAGCGTAACTATTCACTCTAAATAGTGAGTGTAATGGCTCAAATTCACGGTTTGGTATTTTCATTACTGTGCGTTTAAGTTATTGTTGTATTTGGTTAAAGTGTGTTGCAACTAACAAGCAAATCAACTGGGACACGTAACACTTGCTCGGTTCCACTTCGTTTCACATTTTAGCAAGTATTACTTAGCCCGTTATTTGGGCGTTAGTTGGCTATCAAAAACTATTTACTAAGTGCTAAATAATTCAGTTTCACCAATTCACTGTTTGGTGCTTTACCGCGAATAAGTTAGTCACTTTTATCATGTTTCTGAAAGGTGTATTAGTGTAACTATTCGCTCTAAATAGTGAGTGTAATGGCTCAAATTCACGGTTTGGTATTTTCATTACGGCGCGTTTAAGTTATTGTTGTACTTGGTGAAAGTATGTTGCAACTAACAAGCAAATCAACTGGGACACGTAACACTTGCTCGGTTCCACTTCGTTTCACATTTTAGCAAGTATTACTTAGCCCGTTATTTGGGCGTTAGTTGGCTAATAAAAAAGATCGTCTAAGTGCTAAATAATTCAGTTTCACCAATTCACTGTTTGGTGCTTTACCGCGAATAAGTTAGTCACTTTCATCACGTTTATGAAAGGTGTATTAGCGTAACTATTCGCTCTAAATAGTGAGTGTAATGGCTCAAATTCACGGTTTGGTATTTTCATTACGGTGCGTTTAAGTTATTGTTGTACTTGGTGAAAGTATGTTGCAACTAACAAGCAAATCAACTGGGACACGTAACACTTGCTCGGTTCCACTTCGTTTCACATTTTAGCAAGTATTACTTAGCCCGTTATTTGGGCGTTATGTGTAAATGAGTATGGATGAAGCATTAGTTAAATTAACAGAGTATGTATGCGCAATGTCAGAAGCATTAGCTAATGATGGTAATGCCAATGATCGCCCAATTCTGACTAAGCATTTAGCTTTCGCTGCTGAAATGTATGCGTTGTTACATAAAACTCATGATATTTCATCTATCCACGATTTAGTTAAAACTGAAATTCGTGGACATGGTTACTCATTTATAGCCGGAGCTTCAGGCGAGTCCATTACAAAAAAGTGGGTGGCTTTTACAGCATCTTGTGGTGTTAAACAGTAATTACACATAACAAGTCAAATCAACAAGGACACGCAACAGTTGGCTGCGTTTCGCTTCGCTGCACATTTTAGCCAACTATTACTTAGCCTGTTATTTGGGCGTTAGTTGGCTAATAAAAAATATCGTCTAAGTGCTAAATAATTCAGTTTCACCAATTCACTGTTTGGTGCTTTACCGCGAATAAGTTAGTCACTTTTATCACGTTTATGAAAGGTGTATTAGCGTAACTATTCGCTCTAAATAGTGAGTGTAATGGCTCAAATTCACGGTTTGGTATTTTCATTACGGTGCATTTAAGTTATTGTTGTACTTGGTGAAAGTATGTTGCAACTAACAAGCAAATCAACTGGGACACGTAACACTTGCTCGGTTCCACTTCGTTTCACATTTTAGCAAGTATTACTTAGCCCGTTATTTGGGCGTTAGTTGGCTAATAAAAAAGATCGTCTAAGTGCTAAATAATTCAGTTTCACCAATTCACTGTTTGGTGCTTTACCGCGAATAAGTTAGTCACTTTCATCACGTTTCTGAAAGGTGTATTAGCGTAACTATTCACTCTAAATAGTGAGTGTAATGGCTCAAATTCACGGTTTGGTATTTTCATTACGGTGCGTTTAAGTTATTGTTGTACATGGTGAAAGTATGTTGCAACTAACAAGCAAATCAACTGGGACACGTAACACTTGCTCGGTTCCACTTCGTTTCACATTTTAGCAAGTATTACTTAGCCCGTTATTTGGGCGTTAGTTGCTTTTAAAAACTAGATCTAAGGGCGGAACAAATAAGTTTCACCAGTTTAGGTTTTGGTGGTAACCGCGAATAGGTTTATTCACTGTTTGGGAAACTCTCCGGGCTAAGATTAGCAAAACCATTCGCTCAAAAAGGGTTAGTATTGTGGCTCAAGTTCAAAGCTTGCCGTTTTAATAACGGTGTATTTAAATACGTTAAGCGTTTGATTCAACTACGGTTGCATCTAACAAGCAATTCAACGTGACACGCAACAGTTGGCCGCGTTCACTCCGTTCACAAGTATGGCCAACTATTACTTAGCCCGTTAATTGGGCGTTAGGTTAATCAAGGATGATCGCATGAAATGTCCGCATTGTGACGAAAGAATCAGTATATTCTCTAAATCAATTAATAATTTATCAAGTGATAAAAGGTGCCCGGGTTGCAATGGAAAAATTGCAACAGATATTAACATTTTACTTTTCGTGGTTTTAATTATTGCTGCAAATTATTTAACGGATGAATTTATTATTCCTTTTATATCCATCGAGGATATTCCGAGGTATCTTATTACGGGAATTGTTAGTGGATTAGTAGCTGGTTTATTAACACGTTTGAAATCAAAAGATTAACCTAACAAGAAATTAAACAAGGACACGTAACAGTTGGCTACGTTTCGCTTCGCTACACATTTTAGCCAACTATTACTTAGCCTGTTAATTAGGCGTTAGGCATCAAGTTGGAGTTACAAATGTTCACCTATTTCAAAAAAAACTTTGCTATTACCTCTAGTTTCATTATTTTGATCGGAGCCGTAATAACTTTTTTAGGAATGTTTTTTTCTAATTTCAATGGCGAAGTGTCAAATAGTCAACAAGACTGGGGAGCTTTTGGTAGCTATATAAGTGGTACAATTGGAGTATTAGCCGCTTGTCTTGCTGTTGTCTGGTTAATGATTTCTGTGCACTTACAGAAAGTAGAGCTACAACATTTAAAAAGTGAATTGGCGTCATCAGCAGATGAACAAAAAAAACAAACATATATAAGTGCACTTACTGCGCTTATAAGTTCAAGTCGCCAAGCTATAACTGAATACCAAAATGATTTAATGGCTTTGAATAATGGCAGTAAACATCTCCATCCAATGGTTGATAAAGTTGGAATATTTATGAGTATTGATGAAGAATTGATGAAATTGAAATTCTATCAAGAACAGATTGCTATATATCTTAAAGAGCAATATGTAGATCCGTACCCCAATAAAGGATCAAGTACGGTAAGTGACGATATACCATTTTAAAATGCCTAATCGGGTAGCCGGAGGTCTCTAACCTCCAGCCCCCACACCACCCTGCATGCGGCTCCGCACAGGGCGGTTCATTTAGAACCCCTAACTTAAACACACTGGTTAGGGTAGTGAACCTTTATCCATCCATTTCTTAGTGAATACAAACCCGCTTTATCCAGATAACTATTGCTCAGTGCTTGCTGGATACCCGGCGTTTTAGAACTTCGCCACGGCCCTTTGCTGGTGATACCACAAGCAACCGCTGCTTGGATCTTAACGCCCCGTCTGAGTAAGTTTTGTACCTTAGTCCGAGGCTTACGCCATTGACGCCAATAACACATTCTTACTCGACGGCGGATCCAGTGGTCGAGTTCAACACAGGCTTGATACGCATTCGCTATGCCAAAGTAATTGATCCAGCCTCGCAAGTACTGACTCACTTTAAATAATTGATAACCCATACTGACGCCCCAATTTCGGTTCGTCAGACGCCTCATCTTTTGTTTGAAAATGTGCAGTGTTTTAGCATGCCACTGGATCTTGCCTCGTTTAAAGGTAAAACCGAGAAATTTACTTTCGCCTACCTTAACCACTTGGCTTTTCTGTTCATTAACTACCAGTTTAAGCTTCGTGGCTAGGTAGCGAGTAATGCTGGTTAGCACCCGTTTCCCCGCACGTTTTGACTTGACCAAGATGATAAAGTCATCCGCGTAACGGGCGAATTTATGCCCTCGGCTTTCCAACTCTTTATCTAAATTATCTAACATAATGTTCGATAATAAAGGCGAGAGTGGACCTCCTTGAGGCACACCTTCATGACTGGGCAATAACTTACCATTCACCATCACACCAGCACGTAGGTATTTGCCAATCAACGCCAATAGGCGTTTATCTTGCACCTTACGCTTTAGCTGTGTCATCAATAAGTCGTGATTTACTCTGTCAAAGAATTTTGATAGATCAACATCGACGGCGAATGTCCTTTTCGTCTTGATGATTTCTCGCACTTGATACACCGCTTGTTGAGCATTCTTATTCGGACGAAAGCCGAAGCTGTTCACTGAGAAGAATGGATCAAACAAGGGCGTTAGCACTTGGGCTATTGCTTGCTGAATAATACGGTCAAGCACAGTGGGTATGCCCAATTGGCGTTTACCACCATCAGGTTTATCAATTTCCACTCGTCTGACTGCATTCGGTTGATATTCACCTTGTTCCAATTGAGTTTTACATGTTTGCCAGCCACCTTGTTGTGCCCATAAGCTGAAAGCATCAATGGACATGTCATCAATACCTGCGGCTCCTTTATTGGCTTTAACTCGTTGCCAAGCGCGTTGTAAATTCATCGGTTCAAGAAGTTGTTGAAATAGATCTTGGTTGAAAGCTGGCTGCGGGTTATTACGCTGCTTATAGTAATCGCCTGACGTCGTAGTGGGTATAGGCAAGTTAAACAAGACTCCTCTTTCTTCTAAATGTTCAGGCCTTCACCTTGTCCCAACCATTACGATGGGCATTTGGCTACTATACCGTCTGCTGACTTCTGTTTAATCACATGCCTAGTTACCTAATCATGCGCTATCGTTTTCATCGGTTCGCTCTTTTGGCTCGATGACCGCCAAAAGCCAAGGCACTTATTAACCAGAGCCATACTGGTTGCTTGGTGATCGCGCGTTAAACAGATCTCCCCAGATAAGAGCATGCACTTTCTTTGCACTGCTGCATCATTTACGGTGGCCATTAGATCACGTGGTTTCGTCGTCTTGTGCCAACTCACCTCTAGCCTACGCCTCATATGATGTTTTTGTTCATCAGCTCGCAAATTTGCTAGCGGCTTCCTTCAGACCAATCCTCACGGATAAGCCCTTGCCATTCGCTAGTAGTTAGCGTTTAATAACAACATGTTAATTAAACGGTGACCTTCCTACAGAGGACTTTCACCTCATTAGTTCATGCCCATGCTGGGCGTACACAAGTCGTTTAAAAGGACAAAAAACAGTTGGCTTTTGCTCCTTCGTAGCTAATTTTAGCCAACAATTTTTTGCCTCTTAACGAGGCGTTAGGCTTACCAATCAATAATGGAGTTACACATGCAAGTAGAAAATAAATTTAAAGTTGGCGATATAGTAAAAATAAAATCTGGAGGTCCAGATATGACAATACAAACGATGCCTTCACAGAGAAACTCATACTATTACTGCCAATGGTTTGCAGGAAAGAAGCTTGAAATTGGTCATTTTCCTGAAGGTTCTTTAGAACTTGTTGCTCAAGAAGTTAAATAATGGATGTTAATGAAACTTTATCATGGATGATTTTATTACTCGAAAAAGACGGGTGTATTTATCAGGATGATGTAGTTGATAAATTAGTTAAATCAGCAAGCGAAGATTTATTGCGTGAAAATAGTGATGGGAATCTAGTTCTTAATCGAGTGTTACTTAATGCTTTCAAGAAACTAACTGAGACAAATGTTGTTTGGGTTAATGCTGGAAAGTATTGGCGATTTAGAGTTCCTGAAGATGAACCAGGCAGAGGTGCTAGAGGATAAGCCATACAAGTCACTCAAAAGGACAAATAACAGTTGGTTTTTGCTCCTTCGTCGCTTATTTTAACCAACTATTATTTGCCTCTTAGTGAGGCGTTGAGGCTGTAGAATAACTAATTCAGCCAAAACTACTAAAATTTTGTGCTCCTGTATCGAACTGCAGAGGATTAACTCGATATAGGTAATGCATTTACCACCCCGATTTTAGGGGGTAATTCATAATAAACGAGTTATTCTACAAGCTCGTTATGTGCTAGGAATATAAATGGTTCAGTGGTATCGAAAATTATACGCTCTAATTATTTCATTTTTTAGTGAAAGTAAGTTTGTTGAATTAGAAGTGAAAAATGCTGTGTTGTTGCATACAGAAATAGGTGAGGACACCATTAGAAATAGGCACACACAACAGTTTAAAGAAGGTTTGTGTATCTATCGTAAAGATGTCTATACCTCTTTTATATATGTAGGGCTGATGGTTTTATTAGTTATTTCTTTAGGGCTGTTTAAAGGCAACTTGTCTCTTGAATATAGATTTGATATAGCAAAGTTATCTGGCTTTATTGGTACGTTTTTAGCCAGTTGGGCAACCGTGATAGAGCTAGGTAGTGGTATGAAAACGAGAGGTGGAACAAGTTTGGTTGAAGTAATTCGTCCTATGTTGTTTAAGTGCTTATTTTTACCCGGAGTTTTCCTCATGCTTACTGGCGCTGTCGTGTAACGCACATAACAAGGAATTTAAACGGAACAAAAACAGTGGGTTACGTTTCGCTTCGCTACATATTTTAACCCACAAAATATAGCAGACACCCCTTTCAATTGAACTAAACAAAAACCTCAACTATGCTTATTTAATCAGCAATAAAACCAGTTGAGGTCACTATGGCAACGGCAAGAAAACAGCAAGTCAGTTTAATTGATACCTGTTATTATCACTGTATCTCTCGTTGTGTTCGTCGTGCTTTTCTATGTGGCGAAGATAAGTTAACCGGGCAAAGCTTTGAACATAGGCGCGGTAGAATATAGCAGACACCCCTTTCAATGGAACTAAACAAAAACCTCAACTATGCTTATTTAATCAGCAATAAAACCAGTTGAGATCACTATGGCAACGGCAAGAAAACAGCAAGTCAGTTTAATTGATACCTGTTATTATCACTGTATCTCTCGTTGTGTTCGTCGTGCTTTTCTATGTGGCGAAGATAAGTTAACCGGGCAAAGCTTTGAACATAGGCGCGGTTGGGTCAAAGATAAACTATTAGCGTTAAGCCAAACCTTTGCTATTGATGTATGTGCTTACGCGGTAATGAGTAATCATACTCATCTTGTTTTACATGTTGATGTTGAGCAAGCCAAAGCATGGTCAATGCATGAAGTTGTTACTCGTTGGCATCAATTATTTAAAGGCACATTAATCACACAACAATATTTACGCGGCGAAAAACTGATTAAACCTCTACAACAAATACTGGAAGAAACCGCAGAGGTGTATCGAGCAAGGTTAATTGATATCAGCTGGTTTATGCGCATTCTAAATGAAAGTATTGCTGTACAAGCCAACAAAGAAGATGGATGCACAGGCAGGTTCTGGGAAGGTCGCTTTAAATCCCAAGCCTTATTAGATGAAGCTGCTGTTATCGCCTGTATGGCGTATGTTGATTTAAACCCGATAAGAGCCAACATAGCTACAACCCCCGAAACCTCAAACCACACCAGTATTCAACAACGCATTCATTCAGCCAAAAAAGCAAAGCAACCGAAAGTACTTTTCCCTTTTATTGGCAATCCAAGACAAAACGCGCCTAAAGGTTTAGCTTTTGAGCTAACAGAGTATATTGAATTAGTTGATTTAACAGGTCGTTGTATTAGGGAAGACAAATGCGGCTACATTGACAATAACCTGCCCAATATACTCACTCGATTAAACATCAGTACTGAAAACTGGTTAGTATTGACCACACAATTTAGAACATTATTTCATGGCGCGGTGGGTAATCCTAAAGCGTTAACTGAGTTTTGTCAGCATCAACACCTTAAAAAACGTGCGGCAGTCTCTGTTTGCCAAAAGCTATTCGCTTAGCATCACTTCATAACCAAACTCGTAACAAAAAGTCATAACCAATTAAGCATATTTTTGAGACTTAAGGCTTTAGCATGACTGAAATTTACCGAGCAGCTGATTTCATCCTCTACAGCCAACAATTCATTTTTTTTACGTGAAACCCCTCAATAACAGGTGATGTAAATGATGAGAATTTAATGACTTGTGATAACCTATGGTGATTATTTTAAAGGGATGTCTGATGTTTTTGCCAAAAAAGCAAAGCAACCGAAAGTACTTTTCCCTTTTATTGGCAATCCAAGACAAAACGCGCCTAAAGGTTTAGCTTTTGAGCTAACAGAGTATATTGAATTAGTTGATTTAACAGGTCGTTGTATTAGGGAAGACAAATGCGGCTACATTGACAATAACCTGCCCAATATACTCACTCGATTAAACATAAGTACTGAAAACTGGTTAGTATTGACCACACAATTTAGAACATTATTTCATGGCGCGGTGGGTAATCCTCAAGCGTTAACTGAGTTTTGTCAGCATCAACACCTTAAAAAACGTGCGGCAGTCTCTGTTTGCCAAAAGCTATTCGCTTAGCATCACTTCATAACCAAACTCGTAACAAAAAGTCATAACCAATTAAGCATATTTTTGAGACTTAAGGCTTTAGCATGACTGAAATTTACCGAGCAGCTGATTTCATCCTCTACAGCCAACAATTCATTGTTTTTACGTGAAACCCCTCAATAACAGGTGATGTAAATGATGAGAATTTAATGACTTGTGATAACCTATGGTGATTATTTTAAAGGGATGTCTGATGTTTTTATTTACCACCATCAGGTTTATCAATTTCCACTCGTCTGACTGCATTCGGTTGATATTCACCTTGTTCCAATTGAGTTTTACATGTTTGCCAGCCACCTTGTTGTGCCCATAAGCTGAAAGCATCAATGGACATGTCATCAATACCTGCGGCTCCTTTATTAGCTTTAACTCGTTGCCAAGCGCGTTGTAAATTCATCGGTTCAAGAAGTTGTTGAAATAGATCTTGGTTGAAAGCTGGCTGCGGGTTATTACGCTGCTTATAGTAATCGCCTGACGGCGTAGTGGGTATAGGCAAGTTAAACAAGACTCCTCTTTCTTCTAAATGTTCAGGCCTTCACCTTGTCCCAACCATTACGATGGGCATTTGGCTACTATACCGTCTGCTGACTTCTGTTTAATCACATGCCTAGTTGCCCAGTCATGCGCTATCGGTTTTCATCGGTTCGCTCTTTTGGCTCGATGACCGCCAAAAGCCAAGGCACTTATTAACCAGAGCCTTACTGGTTGCTTTTCGATCGCGTGTTAAACAGATCTCCCCAGATAAGAACATGTACTTTCTATGCACTGCTGCATCATTTACGGTGGCCATTAGATCACGTGGTTTCGTCGTCTTGTGCCAACTCACCTCTAGCCTACGCCTCATATGATGTTTTTGTTCATCAGCTCGCAAGTTTGCTAGCGGCTTCCTTCAGACCAATCCTCACGGATAAGCCCTTGCCATTCGCTAGTAGTTAGCGTTTAATAACAACATGTTAATTAAACGGTGACCTTCCTACAGAGGAACTTTCACCTCATTAGTTCATGCCCATGCTGGGCGTACACAAGTTAATTAAACGGAATAAAAACAGTTGGTCATCGCTTCGCGATTTTAACCAACCATTTTTATCCGCTTATTAAGGCGTTGAGGCTGTAGAATAACTAATTCAGCCAAAACTACTAAAATATTGTGCTCCTGTATTGATCTGTAGAGGATTAACTCGATATAGGTAATGCATTTACCACCCCGATTTTAGGGGGTAATTCATAATAAACGAGTTATTCTACGAGCTCATTATGTTTTCAATCTAGGAAGGAGTCGTATGATTAAGCAGAGTTTTATTTTTGGTGCTGTATTAACTTTTCTCGGTAGTCTACTTCATATAGCTATAATTATTGGCGGTCCAGATTGGTATTTAGCTTCAGGAGCCGGTGAAAATATGGCTACACTAGCTAAATCTGATTCTATGTATCCAGCTTTTGTTGGCTCAATTTTGGTGTGCATCTTCTTCGGGTGGTCTTTGTACGCACTCTCTGGAGCAGGTATAATACGTAGGCTTCCATTTTTAAAACTTTTTCTAATACTAATCGCTGGCTTATGTATCGTTCGAGGATTGTACGGTTTTTTTATACCTCTACTGTTTAATACTCCATACGTCATAAATTTGGGCGTTTGGTTTTGGGTAGCGAGTTCAATGGTTTGGTTAGTAATTGGTTTGTTTTATGCCGCAGGTATCAGATCTCGTTGGTCTTACATTAGTGGTGTGAAAACATAAGCTAATAAATCAGGAGTGTTTATGAGATGTATTTTAGTATTGGTACTATCTTTATTTTTTGCTAGCACTAGCGCAGAAAACTTAGGAGAGATTAAGAATGGAAACACCGAAATGACGAAGCACAATAAAATTAATTATATTGAAATTCCAGCTAAAAATATTGAAGCCACAAAGGTTTTCTTCAGTGATGTTTTCGGTTGGTCATTTGTGGATTATGGTCCAGATTATTCTAGTTTCACTGCTCAAGGGGTAGATGGTGGGTTCTTCAAATCAGATTTAGTTGTTTCTACTAAGAATGGAAGTCCGTTAATTGTTCTTTATAGTAATTCGCTTGAAACAACTCAAGAAAAAATTGAGAAAGCAGGTGGTGAAATAATTAAGCCTATTTTTTCATTTCCTGGTGGAAGAAGATTTCACTTTGGTGATCCAAATGGAAATGAATTTGCAGTTTGGGCAGAATGATTACATAACAAACCATTCAAAAAGGACTAAAATTTTGTGCTCCTGTATCGAACTGTAGAGGATTAACTCGATATAGGTAATGTATTTTACCACCCCGATTTTAGGGGGTAATTCATAATAAACGAGTTATTCTACAAGCTCGTTAGAAGTTTTATCAATAATGGAGTTAAATTGAAAAATTTATTAATTTTCATAGTTATTTGTTTCGGGGCTTGGCTATTCTTTTTAAA
This sequence comes from Colwellia sp. MT41, assembly GCF_001444365.1. Taxonomy (NCBI): domain Bacteria; kingdom Pseudomonadati; phylum Pseudomonadota; class Gammaproteobacteria; order Alteromonadales; family Colwelliaceae; genus Colwellia; species Colwellia sp. MT41. The sequence continues at coordinate 1,642,649 of NZ_CP013145.1, read as the reverse complement.
AGATAATACCGTAGTAGAATCTTCTAAAAAATCTGCGGTAAATGCGTTTTCAAATAGTAGTGCAATGCAAACTTTAGCTAAAGCCAAAGAAATAGCTAAACCTAAAGTTATTTATAAATGCGATGGTAGGCAACATTGTTCTCAAATGACCTCGTATGAAGAAGCAAAATACTTTATTCAGCATTGTCCTAATACCAAAATGGACGGTGATAATGATGGTATTCCATGCGAGAAACAATTCAATAAATGGTAGTGTTTTCAAACCTCTAATCGGGTAGCCGGAGGTTTCTAGCCACCAGCCCCCACACCACCCTGCATGCGGCTCCGCACAGGGCGGTTGCCAAAGATGTTTAGAATAAATTGGCCGATTAGCTCCTACTTATTCCAGTGCTAGTTGCTATATTATCAACGCCACTATTTCTAAATCCCGGTCTGGCATGGAATATTGAGTTGCACAGTCTCCTCACTGATCTTCAAGTTCAGGCCTTCACCCTGTCCCAACCATTACAAAAGAGAGAGGACATTGGGCGCTATTACCTAAATAATAAGTGCCGTCTGCTGACATCGTTAATCACATGCCTAGTTGCCCAATCATGCGCTATCGATTTTGACCTCCACGGATGGCGGAAATGCAGATATTGCAGGAGCAATATATCTGCCATCTGGTTCGCTCTTTTGGTTCGATGACAGCCAAAAGCCAAGACACTTATTAACCAGAGCCTTACTGGTAACTTTTCGATCGCATGTTAAACAGATCTCCCCCCACTCTACCAGAATAAGAAGAACATGTACTTTCTTTGCACTGCATCATCATTTACGGTGGCCATTAGATCACGTGGTTTCGTCGTCTTGTGCCAACTCACCTCTAGCCTACGCCTCATATGATGTTTTTGTTCATCAGCTCGCCTGCTTTACCAATAGGGAGGGCTAGCGGCTTGACCGCCACGGATAAGCCCTTGCCATTCGCTAGTAGTTAGCGTTTAATAACAACATGTTATTCTCTTATCGAAAAGAGTAACGGTGACCTTCCTACAGAGGACTTTCACCTCATTAGTTCATGCCCATGCTAGGCGTACACAAGTCATTTAAATGGAAAATTAACCGTTGGCTAGGTTCCGCTCCGCTACACATTTTAACCAACTATTTATCGCCGCTTAGTAAGGCGTTAGTTTTGTATCTAATTTTGGCGCTAGCTAAAAGTAATCCATTGGATTATAATTGTTCTCATGCAAACAATAGTTGAATTACCAGAATATAAAAAGCAAGTTCAAAAACACCTATCTAAAAGTGATTCTGAACTTTTAATAAATTATCTAGCAGAGCACCCTAAAGCTGGTACCTTATGCAAGGCACTGGCGGAATCCGAAAATTAAGATGGTCTAAAAGCGGAGGAGGAAAAAGTGGTGGTGTGAGAGTAATATATTACTTTCATAGTGAATCAATGCCATTATTTCTTCTTTCACTTTTTGGAAAAAATGAAAAAGCTAATTTATCCCATTCTGAGCGCAACTTGCTAGCTAAATTTACTCTTAAATTAATTAAAAACTACGGAGGCTAAAATGAGTAGCATCTTTGAAAGTATTAAGCAGGGGTTAACTGAAGCGGTAGACTTCAGTGAAGGCAATATTAAACAAGCCACTGTTCATAAGTTTGATCCTGTTGATGTTAAAGCAATCCGATCAAATGTACACATGACCCAGACTGAGTTCGCCTCAAATTTCGGTATCAGTTTAGGTACACTTCGGCACTGGGAGCGCGGTGATAGAACACCTAGAGGCCCAGCATTGGTTTTATTAACAGTGTTATCTAAAAACCCAAGTGCTGTTATTCGAGCTTTAGCGTAAACAAAAAATAATCGGGTAGCCAGAGGTATCTAACCTCCAGCCCCCACACCACCCTGCATGCGGTTCCGCACAGGGCGGTTCATTTAGAACCCCTAATCTAAACACTCTGATTAGGGTAGTGAACCTTGACCCATCCCTCTCTTAGTGAATATAAACCCGCTTTAGCCAAATAGTCGTTATTCAATGCTTGTTGAATACCCGGTGTTTTCGAGCTCCGCCGTCGAGTAGCACATTCTTACTCGACGGCGGAGCCAGTGATCTAGCTCTACACAAGTTTGATAAGCGTTAGCAATACCAAAATAGTTGATCCAGCCTCGCAGATACTGACTCACTTTAAACAATTGATAACCCATACTGACACCCCAATTTCGGTTGGTCAGACGCCTCATCTGATGTTTTTGTTCATCAGCTCGCCTGCTTTACCAATAGGGAGGGCTAGCGGCTTGACCGCCATGGATGGTAAAAATGCAGATATTGCAGGAGCAATATATCTGTCCTTCAGACCAATCCTCATGGATAAGCCCTTGCCATTAGCTAGTAGTTAGCGTTTAATAACAACATGTTATTCTCTTATCGAAAAGAGTAACGGTGACCTTCCTACAGAGGACTTTTACCTCATTAGTTCATGCCCATGCTGGGCGTACACAAGTCATTTAAATGGAAAATTAACAGTTGGCTATCGCTTCGCGATTATAGCAAACCATTAATTTCCGCTTAATGAGGCGTTAGCTTTCAAGTCAAAGTTTGTGTATACTTCAATAATATTTAGCCGCTTAACGTGGCATTATATCTTTCCCTTTTCTTAGGAGCTTAATATGAGCCAAGAAGAAGCGCGTTTAATGATTGAAAAATTAAACGAACATACTATAGAAAGTACATCAAGTGCTGAAAAAGCTTTAGCTGTTTTAGTTGCCGCGGGTATTGTGAAACAAGACGGGACTCCTGAAGAACCTTATAGTGTATAAATACCACCCAACTCTTGTTCTAGGTTTTCATGCCTGTGAACGTAAAATAGGTGAAGAAATATTAAACGGCACTAAAGGCTTCAAAGCTAGTGAAAATGATTTTGACTGGTTGGGATCTGGAATGTATTTCTGGGAAAATAGTCCCGCTAGAGCCGAGGCCTACGGTATCGAATTAAAAGAAAAACGAAAAAAACTTCAAGACCCAATGGTAATTGGTGCTGTAATTCATTTAGGTCGATGTTTTGACTTACTTGAATCAAATTGTTTAGATGTCCTCCAAGCTCATTACAAAGCTCTCGAAAAATTGCATTCAACAGCTAATATATCAATGCCAAATAATGAAACCGCATTTATTGGGGATAGCGATAAGCTTTATAGAAAGCTTGATTGCGCTGTTATTCAATATATGCATTCTGAAATTTCATCTCAAAATGATATACCTTTTGATACTACTCGAGGTGCTTTCTGGGAAGGCGATGACCTTTATCCTGGAGCTGGATTTAAAGAAAAAAACCATATACAACTTTGCGTTAGAAACCCAAACTGCATAAAAGGATATTTTAGACCTCTTGAACTTGATCAAAATTTCTCTAAAATATAACCTTGTCTAAATTTCAAGCTAATCTGGTAGCCAGAGGTATATAACCTCCAGCCCCCACACCACCCTGCATGCGCCGCCGCACAGAGCGGTTCATTTAGAACCCCTAATCTAAACACTCTGATTAGGGTAGTGAACCTTGACCCATCCCTCTCTTAGTGAATATAAACCCGCTTTAGCCAAATAGTCGTTATTCAATGCTTGTTGAATACCCGGTGTTTTCGAGCTTCGCCATTGACGCCAGTAGCACATTCTTACTCGACGGCGGAGCTAGTGTTCTAGCTCTACACAAGTTTGATAAGCGTTAGCAATACCAAAATAGTTGATCCAGCCTCGCAGGTACTGACTCACTTTAAACAATTGATAACCCATACTAACACCCCAATTTCGGTTGGTCAGACGCCTCATCTGATGTTTTTGTTCATCAGCTCGCCTGCTTTACCAATAGGGAGGGCTAGCGGCTTGACCGTCATGGATGGTAAAATGCAGATATTGCAGGAGCAATATATCTGTCCTTCAGATCAATCCTCACGGATAAGCCCTTGCCATTCGCTAGTAGTTAGCGTTTAATAACAACATGTTATTCTCTTATCGAAAAGAGTAACGGTGACCTTCCTACAGAGGACTTTTACCTCATTAGTTCATGCCCATGCTGGGCGTACACAAGGTAATCAAGACGGACACGTAACAGTGGGCTACGTTTCGCCTCGCTACACAATTTTAGCTAACCATTACTTAGCCTGTTATTTGGGCGTTATATGCAAAAGGAACTTCTGCACATGGATATCAATGTAACACTGTTCGGTAAGATAGTTTTTTACTCTATGTTTATCGTTGGTGGCTTAAGCTATTACTTAGGTAAACGCAAAACTGAAAAACCTAAAGTGGCAACACTAATTGGTGTTTTATTATGTATTACGCCGCCACTAAATATTGTCTACCTAATTGTTTTAATGTTAAAAAATGACGTTGTACCAAAATCAAATATTGAAACTTCGGTGTGATTTTCATATAAAAAAATGAATCAGGACATAATACAGTTGGCTTTTTGTTCTTGCCTCACTTATTTTAGCTAACTGCAATTTGCCGCTTAAAATAGCGTTAGCTGGCCAATAAGTAACGTATATTGCACTGTCGGGGGAATGTCGGGGGAAATTCGTAACCGACATTAACAAAATCAATGAATACTTGTGATTCTTAAGTACAGAGGTAAGTTTAATGATTCTTAAAGAACTACGTATTAGCCATCACCTTTCACAAGATCAATTAGCTCAAATGTCTGGATTAAATGTAGGACAATTCAACGGATTGAAAGTGGTGCAAACGCTAGTTTAGAGTCCCTTAAATGTCTTGCTGCTGCACTTGAGGTTGATGTATCAACTTTGAATCAGGAGAAACTTATCATTGATAAAAAATCAGATAATTGGAAAGCTTTACCTTTACTATTGAAGTGTTGGTTTGTCTTTAACTTTTTACAAACTCGACCGAGCAGAAAATCAGTATCTAGAGTTGAAACTATCGGTCACATAAGTGGTTTTATTTTTTGTTGCTTAGGGCTCATAAGTGAAGCTGCACTTGTTGGTGGGCTACTCATGCTTGCTACTGCTTATTTATACCATTGGTTAAAATGGCAAGGTGATAAGTATGGTATTTGGTATGATAATGACTCAGTAAAAGGCAGCTAAGTAAATCAATGCAAGGCTATTATTGCTATTTTTTTCGGTATCCCCGCGGCTAACAATCGTTAATATATTTCCTTAAAAAAGGGTTACACTGTATTACAGAATATAGCATAATCCATATTAGTAACAATCTGTATCTATAATAAAATCAACAAATAACGAGATAATAACATGAACTTACTTTCAAAAAACTCAGAGACCATTTATGTCTTATTGAGAATTGTTTCAGGTGCTTTATTTGCCTCTCACGGTGCACAGAAAATATTCGGTTGGCTTGCTAGCCACGAAACTGTTTTAGGCTCTCAAATGTGGTTTGGTGGACTGATAGAATTAGTCTGTGGTTTATGTTTAATACTAGGATTTCAAACTCGCATTGCAGCTTTTTTATCTAGCGGTACAATGGCTGTAGCTTACCTACAATTCCATTGGGCTTTCCGGTTTGATGAAAACTTTTTTCCTCTAATTAATCATGGTGATGCTGCAATACTTTATTCTTTTCTGTTTTTGTTTATAGCGAGTAAAGGTGCGGGTAAATGGTGTTTGGATAAAATTGAGAGTACCAATACGACTGACTAACCGCGCATTAAGTAACGATCTCACTTTAGCCGCTTAATATAAGCGTTATATTTTCAATAGGTCTTAGTATGAATCAAGTCAAAGGTTTTGCTTTTTCGTTTGTGATAGTCATTATTTCATTTTTAGTGTCCGCCATAGCGGCGGGAATACTTGCTGATTTAGCTGGTATTTGGAAAAAACCCGTTATTGGTGCTACTGCTGCTTTTTGTGTGGTTATTGCTGGTTATGTCACCGCACCTAGCCATAAACAATTAGCATCCGTCGTTTGGTTAATTGTAGGACTTATTGCTGCTTGGGATTTAGCCGGTAATTCACATTACCCTGAAGGGTATGAACTTGCCTCTCAGCCGACATTCATTCCTTTGTTCGCCACCTATATTAGCGGCCTAGTTGCTTTATTAATATGTATGGCGTGGCACAAAAAGCATAACAAAAAATAAACCAGCACACCTAAGGGCTGATTTAAGTAAGCTCCAGCAACGCTGAAGGTGTATAGTAGCGTCAGTATTTTTAACTAGATAGACCAACAATATGCCCGAGTACTACCTTCATAGCATAAATGCCCAACAGGCGCTGGAGGCCATAGCCCAAGGACTATCCTGCGTCAGGCTATCCACTGATCTGAACCTTTCAGAACGGGACTTTTCCTTAAGTGATCAGAGCCTAGTGCTCGACCAAGACAATCAACTGTCCATTGAGCAACTTAAAAAAATCGTCAAGAAGACACAGAGGATCTACCTCTGTCGCGATGGCGATATGACCCCACTTGAAGACCGCAGCTCTGGCTACTACAAGCTTGTTCCCACAGCTGGTGCACCTCTGCTAGAAATTAGTGGTGTTAAGATGCACATATCTAAGGGAACCGACCCCTTTGTCAGTGCCTCTGCGATGGCTCAACAGGCGGTACGTAAGGGTGATAAGGTATTGGACTGCTGCAGCGGACTGGGTTATGCGGCCATTGCTGCCCTTCGACTAGGTGCAAGCGAGGTACTTAGCATCGAACTGAGCCGTGAAGTAATGGGGCTGCGCGCGCAGAACCCTTGGTCAAAAGATTTGGCCCTAGAGGGAATTGTGCAACGTCAGGGCAATAGCTTTGAGCTTATAACTACAATGCCGGCAACTTCCTTCGATTCAGTCATTCACGATCCACCGCGTTTTTCCCTCGCTGGAGAACTTTATAGTGAAGAGTTCTACCGGCAGATTTTCCGAGTACTGCATCGGAACGGACGGCTTTTTCATTACACTGGCAATCCACACGTAGTAAAGAAAGGCAGCAGTTTTGTCGATGGTGTCATCCGACGGCTCAAAGCGGCAGGCTTCAAGCGTGTGGTAAAGGTAGAACATTTGATGGGCGTCACTGCACAGAAATAATAGTATAAAAGGGCGCGGTGACATTATTACTGATACTTAGTTCTACTGGTATCTGCCCCTTTGCAACGAACAATACCGGGTGAATAAAGCCACTGATACTACCGAGTACTCAACACACTTTTTATAAGGGAATATTATGGAAGTTAAAATATTTACTAAAATTTTACGAGCTAAAATAGGTTTTCTGCCTAAATCTGATGTCGCAACCGATCATGGTTTAGAGGGTGAAATTAATCTTTGGTTAGCCACACAGCAAAATATCAAAGTTCATAATATCACTCAATCACAAAGTGGTGGTTCCTTTCAGCCAGCAACCATTGTGGTCAGTATTTGGTATAACTAAAGCAAATACCATAAAAATAATGGGGCGATAGCCTTAACCTCACGTTGTTCCCCTGCCCTACTCTGTGCAAGGTAATGTTTCGATGAGCAAATTCACCAGCAAGCGCATAAGCAATTTTTTATCGCTAATTCAGTAATAACACAAATTGTTACAGAGATCATCCGCTAATCTGGCAATATGAACCGTAGAACTTTATTGGCTAGTATTCTTAACTGACTAACCAAGCTAAGACCTTTTAATCATGCCGATATCCCCTTGTTACTTGCTTATTTAAATGATCAACAAGTAACACAATATATTACCGCCGCCATCCCTTAACCCTACACGGCTGATGATGCTCTTTGCTGGGTAAACATTGGCAGCCAAGCTGACCCCATATCAAAGCTATTGCACTTGATGGTAATTTGGCCGGGATGGCATATTAATAATGGCCAGCTTCTTGATGAATATTTATTTTCAAAACTTAACTAGTCCCTGATTAAGTGGTCAAGAGTTAGCTAATCAAATAAAAGTCCGTCACTTAATTAGTTCACGGCTTTGTTGTTGTTCGAATTAGAGTATTTTCCAATGATAGAAGTATTTATTTTAGCCTTAGCATTAAGTATGGATTCTTTTGCGGTATCCATTGGCTTAGGCGCAAGCAAACAGCACGGTAAAATCGCTCCTTTAGGGATAATAGTTGCCCTGTATTTTGGCCTACTTCAAGGAGTCATGCCAATAATAGGTTTTCTAGGCGGTAAAGGGCTGTTAAGTTGGACCGACTCCTATACCCAGTGGATTGCATTTTTATTGCTTTTTCTTATTGGTACAAAAATGATTTATGAGTCTTTCTCAGCAGGGATAGAAGGAAATTTAAGCAAAATTACCCATCGCGTTTTATTAATTCTTGCCATTGCCACCAGTATTGATGCGATGGCAGCGGGCTTTAGCTTAAACCTTTTGCCGGTAAACCCTTTCCTTGCTTGTTTTATTATTGGGATAATTACCTTTTTCTTTAGCTGGCTTGGTGTATTGGTGGGCATTAAGGGGGGCACATGGCTAGAGAGTAAAGCTGAGTTTGTTGGCGGTATCACCTTGATTATGATGTCAATAAAAATACTGTTAACGTCTTAACTCGGTACTAACGTCAAAAGAAAGCAAATAACAGTTAACAATATCGCCACTATTCATTATTGAGAAAATAGTTTTAGCGTAGTGGCAACACTCTAGGGGCAATTGCCTACTTGAGTTTAATGACTCGATTTTTGTTACTAAACATCATAATGATAGCCCCCAGCAACGCACTTGCGCCCGCCATCATAAAAGCGGTTCCTGCGCCTAAGCCATCTAACCATATTATACCGGTAATATAAGCTCCAATAGCACCACCAACGCCATAAACACCACCTAAATAGATGCCCTGCCCGCGGCTTTGTTCTGTTTTACTAAAGTGCGAAGAGATAAATTGCATGCTGGCACAATGATAAATAGCAAAGCTCGCCGCATGGCTTAATTGAATCAGTCCGAGCCATAACACTGAGCCAGCCACTTCTGGCATTAAAAACCATCGTAAGGCGGTAATAGCTAAACTAAAGACCAGTAAGCTAGTTAAAGCGAAACGTTTAAACAGCTTGCCCATATAAATAAAGGCAATGACTTCGGCGACAACGCCCATAGATATAAATAAGCCAATCGCTAAACCAGAGTAATGAAAGTCACGTAAAAATAGTGCAAAAAAACCATAATAGGGCGCAAAACTAATTTGTAATAATAAACCGGCAATGAAAAAGCACATAAAATGCCTGTCCATGAGTTTAGGCAAAATGGCGCCCTGTTTGTTCACCTTATCTTTAACAGCGGTTACTGTCTTTAACGGTGTTAACATTAAGGTACTAACAAATAAACCAGCCAATATTACCATGCCAATACCAGTAAAGCTTTGATAGCCAAATACACTCATTACCTCACCAGCGATGATTGCTAACGCAATAAAACCCAAACTGCCCCATAAACGTACTCGGGCATATATTTTATTACTGTGCCGCAAAGACGTTAAGGTATGTACTTCCAGTTGCGGTAAAATAGCGGTCCAAAATAGGGTAAAAAGAGCCAAACAAAAGGTAATTGGCCAATAGTGATTAAGCCAAAACAGTAAGCTAAAACTCAGTAGCGCTAAAAAGGCACCCAGTCGAATAATAAACAACGGCTTGGCGGTTTTATCTGCCAGCATTGCCCACAAACTAGGGGCGACGATTTTTGTCGCGGTGATAATGGCAAGAATTTCACCTACTTGCCGGGAGTTAAAGCCCTTACCATCGAGGTATATTGATAAAAAAGGTGAAATGAGGCCAAGTAAGGCAAAATAAAAAAAGTAATTTGATGATAATCGCACAAACATCATCTTAAAAAGTGCCAAGCTAGTGAGCCTTATAATGAGTGATAACTAATAGATAGCTGATTGATAGCTGAGTATTAACCGATTAACATCTTGGTGATAATCGGTTAATAAATATAGTGAATTATCTAAAAACAGCTTGAGGGTGTTTTATCATAAGATTACCCTCAATCGCTGCTCTTACTTGCTCAACTATAGTATTGCCATATTAGGCTTCAATGTCTGGAGTGCTACATTGCACATCAGCATTTTGTCCACGGTGACGTAAAAAATGATCCATCAGCGTTAGTGCTAACATTGCTTCAGCAATAGGCACAGCGCGAATACCGACACAGGGATCATGACGACCTTTAGTAATGATCTCAGTCGCTTTGCCTGTTAAATCAACTGTTTTACCACTTATACCAATACTTGAGGTCGGTTTAAGTGCTAAATGAGCAATGATCTGCTGCCCTGATGAAATCCCGCCAAGAATACCACCGGCATGATTGCTTGAAAAACCTGCTGGTGTCAGCTCATCTCTATGCTCTGAGCCTCTTTGATTTACCACGGAAAAACCATCACCTACTTCAACACCTTTTACCGCATTGATACTCATTAAGCCATGGGCAATATCCGCATCTAAACGGTCGAAGATGGGTTCACCTAAGCCGACAGGGACATTAGTCGCCACCACAGTCACTTTAGCGCCAATAGAGTCTTTCGCTTTAATAATGGCCCTAAGGTACTCACCAAGTTGTTCAAGCTTAGTATTATCGGCAAAGAAAAATGGGTTTTCTTCGACGCTTTGCCAATCAACCAAATTAACATCAAACGGTGTGCCATTAGGACCACTGGCGACAATATCACCAATTTGCGTGACACACGCTTTAATGGTCATGCCAAATTTTTCCGCTAAATATTTTTTTGCTATGGCGCCAGCCGCAACACGCATAGCGGTTTCTCGGGCAGAAGAGCGACCACCACCACGATAATCTCGTAAGCCGTATTTTTGCCAGTAGGTATAATCTGCATGGCCTGGGCGGAAGCTTTGGGCAATGTTGCCATAGTCTTTTGAGCGTTGGTCGGTATTTTCAATCATTAAACCTATGGGTGTGCCGGTGGTTTTCCCTTCAAATACACCCGAGAGAATTTTGACTTCATCAGCTTCTCTACGTGCGGTAGTGTAACGTGAGGTGCCTGGACGGCGTCGGTCTAAATCGATTTGTAAATCAGCCTCAGATAACTCAAGCCCTGGCGGACAACCATCGATAATTGCGCCTAGACCTAAACCATGACTTTCGCCAAATGATGTCACTGTGAATAATTTTCCGAAGGTATTACCTGACATTAAACATTACCGCCTATTAATTTATTGTTAGAATTTTACTATTACTCTAGCGTTTATTGTGACTATTATTTTATTTATTCGGTGCTTTACTGCTGACTTATTACTCAGCTATGACAGCGCCAGTAAATAATTTTGCATGTTTTTCTAACTGTGCTTTGTTTAACATAAACACCCCGTGACCCCCACGCTCAAAGCTTAACCACGTGAAATCCACCTCAGGGTAGAGTGCTTCAACATGATATTGTGAGTTACCTACTTCGCAAATGAGTATGCCATCATCATTGAGGTGCTGAGCACTCTCCGCCAATATTACTCGTACAATATCTAAGCCATCGTCACCACAGCCTAAGCCCATTTCTGGTTCATGGGTAAACTCCGTCGGCAGACTATCAATATCTTCTTGATCAACATAAGGCGGATTAGTGACAATTAAATCATACCTTTGGCCAACAACCCCAGAGAAAACATCAGATTGAATTGGCATAACTTGTGCACTAAAACCATGGTTTTCAATATTCATTTGGGCAACATCTAACGCATCAAGCGATAAATCAACGGCATCAACTTCCGCCTCAGGAAAATAACTGGCGCAAGCAATGGCAATACAACCACTGCCAGTACACAAGTCTAATATCTTTTGTGGCGGATTTTTCTCACTAAAATAGGGTTCAAAGTATTTTTCAATCAGTTCAGCAATAGGTGATCGTGGCACTAAAACACGTTCATCAACGTAAAAAGGTAATTTCGCAAAGTAAGCAAGATTGGTGATGTAGGCCACAGGTTTCTGAGTATCAACGCGTTGTTGGAAAAAGGCCAAGATGTCCTGTTTCTCTTGCTTGAGTAGACGACAGTTCATCACATCTTCACTCATTTCCTTAGGCAAGGAGATGGCAAACATCACTAAGGTAAAGGCTTCACTTAAGGCATTGTCATTGCCATGGCCATAAAAAAGTTCAGCTTGGTTAAACAAACTGGCGCCATAACGACAATAATCTGCAATGGTATGTAGTTGCTCGGTGATGTCTTCGAAATCGGTACTGCTCACATTATTTTCCTTATCTGGTATTCTCCCGAAATGTCTTCATGGAGATTTCTATATATTGCCTACTAGGCACTCTGGCTGTTGGTAAAAACCGCTTTAAATGCCTAGGTTTGAGCTGTTTTGTATCACAGTTATCTTACTTTGCTATTACGGTCTCGATGACGCCATATCAAGATTAATTGATATGTATTGATACTAAAATGTTTTACACTGCGCGGATGAATAACAAAGCCTTAAAAACCAAACTCTCGACCATAAAAGCTAAGCTGCGTGCGCAAAGTATCAAGCAGCAAAAAAAAACGGCTGAGTCGTTAACTAAAGTGGCGGAGTCAGCTAAAGAAGTGCCAAGTGACCAGCAACTTTTTGCTGATGTTGTCAGGCAAGTTAAGCCGTTAATCAACGACAAAGTTCGGTTAGTAAAAAGTGCTCACAAGTCTAACACTTCCCTAAAAAATGACCAAGGGCATAACCAGGCAAATCAAGCCATTGCACAATTTCATTTTTCCGATGAATTTGAGCCTAACTTAAATAAGCAAGGCCCAATGAAATATGTTCGTGAGGGTGTCGATAGCTTTGAAGTGAAAAACCTACGCCGCGGCCATTACCAACCCGACTTAATCCTTGATTTACACGGCTTAGATCAACACCAAGCGAAAAAAGAACTAGCGGCTCTGCTCTTTGCCTGTCAAAAAGAACACGCTCAATGTGTCTGCATAGTTCATGGCATAGGCTCACATATTTTAAAAAACAAGGTACCACATTGGTTAGTACAACACCCCGATGTCATGGCTTTTCACCAAGCACCTTTAGAATGGGGTGGTAATGGTGCCCTACTCGCCTTAATTGAATTAAAAGATAAATTTAATCGCGATTAAAACTCTGTTGCACATATTACCTAAAAAATTGCGCCGTCAAACTTAAGCCTGCAATAGGCAAACTATACTAGGCCATTTTATCCTATAACATGCGCTTAGTTAACATAGGTCTAATGGCGACACCATGGCGAGCAACTGGCCCTGCATGGCGTCAATATCATAATCTATATGAGCAATACCGGCAGTGGCGAAAATGGGGGTATTATTCGAGTGCGTTAGCTGGGCCACTAAGTAGCTAACTAAAGGCATATGAGCAATAATTAATAGGCTTTCATCCTGCAGCTTTACTACCTGCCCTTGCTCACTACACCAGCCATCAATAAAATCATGTACTTGTTTAGCATCACCTTCAGGGGTAATAAAATCTAGGGTGGTAATAGCCGTTTGCATCATAGCCGTTGTTATAGCACAGGTTTGCTGAGCCCTAACATAGGGGCTAACAAAAACTTGCCTTGGCTTGATTTTCATTTTTTGCAACCAAGTCGCCATCATTTTTACTTCTAGCTTACCTTCTGTGGTTAACGCTCTTTGACTGTCATCACGACTGCCCTGCTCAACAAAATTTTTAGCTTCACCATGGCGCATTATAAAAAGTTGCATTAATTCTCCCGCCCGTTACTTAATAGATAACTTGGCAGATTATGTTCGCGGATAAATTCAAATTTTAACTTTTTTTATAAATTTTATTAGCTAAAGTATTGAGTCTGAGTTATTTTTCCGGCTATAGTAATAGAAATGAACTCGCTTTAGTAACAACAGTTAAGAATAAATAGTTTTATTTATTCCTTTAAGTAATTAAGACATTACTTTATCTCCCTGTTAATTTCATAAGCTATCCAATTCTCGTTATACGCTTTGCAGTTTAAAGTGTTCTTAGGAGCCTTAGTGTTGAAGCAAAGTCCCAATGATTTTAAACAATATCAAGCCATTACTCTAAACAATGGTTTACGAGTACTACTTATCCACAATGATGATACCGCTAAATCGGCAGCAGCATTGGCGGTAAACGTCGGTCATTTTAATGATCCCAAAGATAGGCAAGGGTTAGCACATTTTTTAGAACACATGCTTTTTTTAGGGACAAAAAACTTCCCTGATGGTAGTGAGTATCAAAAATTCATTAGTCAACATGGTGGCAATCATAATGCTTGGACTGGCACTGAGCATACCTGTTTTTTCTTCGATATCACTGCGACACACTTCACCGCAGCCCTAGAGCGTTTTAGTGAGTTTTTTATCGCGCCTTTATTATCCGATGACTTTGTTATTAAAGAACGCGAAAATATTGATGCCGAATTCACCTTAAAGTTAAAAGATGACATCAGACGTTTATATGATGTTCACAAAGATACGGTTAACCCTAAGCACCCTTTTTCGCAGTTTTCTGTTGGTAACCTTGATACCTTAGCCGATCGAGACGGTGACAATATTAGCCAAGAAGTACGAGCCTTTTTCCACCACTATTATCGTGCTCAGTACATGACCTTGGCCTTGGAAGGTCCACAAAGCTTGACCGAGCTGAAAGACCTTGCTGAGCAACTTTTTGGTGGGATAAAAGCAGCCGACACTGCGCTGCCGAAAATTGAACAACCTTTGTATTTACCGTCACAGCAAAAAATTAAAATTGATGTCTGCCCAGTGAAAAATGATCATCAGCTAATTATTAGTTTTGCCATGGAAAGCATTGACCAATATTATCAAGACAAACCTGAGTCGATACTTGCCTATTTATTAGGTCATGAAGGTGAAGGCAGTGTTTTGTCCTTGCTCAAAAAGCATCAATGGGCCTTATCATTGACTGCTGGCTCAGGTATTAATGGCTCTAATTTTAAAGACTTTAATATCAGCATTGCCTTAACTGAATTAGGTGAAGCCCACCTTAATGCAGTGATCGATATAGTATTTGCTTATATTGCCTTGCTAAAACATAGCGAAATAGCAGCACACTACTATCAAGAAAAACAGAAAATCAGTAAATTAGCCTTTATTTATCATGAAAAAATGCGTCCACTAGACAGCGTTAGTCAACTCGTCATCAACATGCAGTATTACCCAGAAGAAGATTATATTTTTGGTGATTATGTTATGTCGGGTATGTCGCGAGCGAACATAAAAAAATTACTCGGCTATTTAAGCGTCGATAATATGCGACTGATGCATGTTAGCCAGAAAAATAATTTTTCCAAACATAGCTTTTGGTACCAAGTGCCTTACCATGTTACACCAATCTCTGAGCAACAATTATCCTCTTGGCGAGCTATTGCCGCAACAAATAGTGCCCATATTCAGGGTTTATATTTACCTAAGGCCAATGCTTACATTGTTGAAAAACCCACTGTTTACCCCAGTGAGCCCCTTATTGAAACGGCTGCAGTCAAAGCAAATATTCCTGAAAAAATCATCAATAAAAATGGTTTAGTGGCTTGGTATAAACAAGACAGGACCTTCAAAGTACCCAAGGGTTACTTATATATAGGTATCGACTCACCTTTTGTGGTTGCCAGCATAGCCAATATTGCCATGACGCGTTTATTTGTCGATTTATATACAGATACTGTCATTGAAGAGAACTATGATGCCGAGTTGGCGGGTATTCATTATCATTTGTACGCTCATCAAGGTGGCGTTACCGTACAATTATCAGGTTATAGTGAAAATCAGCATTTACTATTAAGTAAATTATTACAGCGATTGAAAAATCATCAAGTGTGCGAGGAACATTTTAATTTACTACAGCAACAGCTGATAAAACATTGGCAAAACAGTGATAAAAGTAAATCAATATCACAGCTATTTGCTACCTTAAGCTCAGTCATGCAACCCAATAACCCGGCAAGTAAAGCCTTAGCACAAGCGCTTAGTCAGGTAAGCTTTAGTCAATACCAGCGCTTTAGTTTACAACTGTTTGAACAAGTAACTATAGAGGTGCTCATTCATGGCAACTGGTTGCTTGAACATGCACAACAATTATGCCAGAGCATTGAGCAGGCTTTCCACGGCAAGGTTAATAAAAGTCATGCCATAAAATGCCCTGTAACCGATATATCAGCTAAAGAAACGCTACTCTTGCCTATTAGCTTACCTGATCACGATCATGCTAGTGTGATTTATACAGCCTTTGCACATAAAGACGATAACACTGTCGCCCTTGCTATGATCACTAGCCATATATTATCACCGTTATTTTTTCAGCAAATGCGCACAGACAAACAATATGGCTATTTAGTTGGTGTTGGTTATGTGCCTATCAATTGCTATCCTGGTATTGCTTTTTATATCCAGTCGCCCCATTGTGATGCCTTTACCTTAGCACAAGCCATGGATGAATTTATCAGTGACAGTATTAGCGTACTCAATGATATTGGCACGGAGCAGTGGCAACATTTGCTACAGGGTTTAGCCAGTCAATTACAAGAAAAAGATCATAATTTACGTATTAAAAGCCAACGCTTTTGGGCCGCAATTTGTAATAAAGATGAAGCATTTCAGCAAAAAGAAAAATTACTGCAGGCAGTGCTAGATTTAACCTTAGCCCAGGTAAAAAACTTTGTAGAAACAAACTTAGTCAGTGCTTGTCAGCCCGATAGGTTTATTCTATATTCCGAAAGTGATTTGCTGGCACAGGCGAAAAAACCCAAAGGCGAAACAATCACGGATATTGATGCCTTTATTCAAACGAGTCCGACAAAATTCTAACCGGCTATAGCAGCAGCATAATCACCTGATTACTCGCGCATACCTAGAGCTTAACTAGAGCTTAACAAGCAAATAAAAAAGGCTGTTGGGTAAAATTGAACCATGACGTTCAAAGTACTCAACAGCCTTTTAGTTACTTAAAACAGCTTAAGCTATTTTATAAGTCACAGCCTTTATTTAGGGTAACTTTATCCGTAGTAACTTTGATCATTTTCAGCCATAGTGACTAACGCCTGACAAGGACTATAGCGTTCACCATGTTGCTCTGCCCATTGGCTTAATTGTGCAACCACAGACTTAGCACCAATTTTATCAATATAGCGTAGTGGACCACCTAAGAATGGTGGAAAACCAATGCCGAAGATTGCGCCAATATCACCATCTCTGGCATTACGCACTATGCCTTCATCAACACAGCGTGCTGCTTCATTTAGCATCATATAAGTACAACGTTTACTAATTTCCGCCGCAGTTAAACTTCCCGCTGGTTTAATATTTAATAAGTCATAGATAGTTTCATCCACTTGTTTGTGTCCCGACTTAATACCTTTAAGGGTATTAAGTAAGGTTTTTGCCAAGCTTTTCTTTTGATAGAGGTAAAAGCCTTTCTTCACTTTTTTACCTAAACGACCATCGGCGAGTAATTTATCAAAAGCCGCAGGTGCGGCAAAACGCTCACCAAGTTCTGCCTGTAAAATTGGCCCAATTTTAGCGCCGACATCAATACCAACTTCATCAAGCAATTGCATAGGACCCACAGGGAAACCAAACTTCACTAGCGCCTTGTCGATTTTATCAATGGGTTCGCCCGCAAGCAGTAAAATAGCCGCTTCATTCATGTAGGGCGCCAAAATACGATTGACATAAAAACCGGCTTTATCTTTAACAACAATAGGTGTTTTACCCTGCTTTTTAGCAAAGGCTACCGTATTGGAGATAGTTTGATCAGAGGTTTTATCATGGGGGATTATTTCCACTAACGGCATTTTATCAACCGGCGAAAAATAATGTAGGCCAATAACATTTTCCGGACGCTTTGCCTTAGCAGCAATTTGCCCTATAGGTATGCTAGAAGTATTACTGGCAAAAATCGTTTTATCATGGCCATGTTTTTCAACTTCTGCCACCATATTTTGCTTTAAGGTTAAATCTTCAAATACCGCTTCTACAACAATATCAAGCGCTTTAAAACCAGTGTAGTCAATACTACCCGTGATCATGGCTAACTGCTTTTGCATCTCACTGTTAAGTAAAAAACGACGTTTCACTTTTTTATTGAGTAGTTGATAGCTGTACTTTAATGCTTGGCCAATACCTTTGTGGTTAATGTCTTTAACTCGCACCGGTATGTGCGCTTTAGTTGCGGTGACAAACGCAATACCACCGCCCATTAAACCGCCACCAAGCACACCGGCTTTGGCTATTTTTTCCGGCATAACATCGGCAACGCCCTGCTCTTTTTTCATTGCTGTGGTGGCAAAAAATAACTGACGCAGTTGCGCTGATTCATCACTCATGACCAGATCGGCAAAATGCTCTGCTTCTAATTTATAGCCACTTTCAGATGAAACCTCGATACCTGTGCGGATACAATCAATGATTTTAGCGGGGGCAGGATAATTACCTTGGGTTTTAGCCAGCACAGATTTTTGTGCTTGTTGATAGACAATATTTCGCCCAACAGCATTATTCTCTAACAATTTATCCACTAGGCCTTGTTTACGCTTAACGATTTTTTTACCCTGTTGCTGCAAAGTTATCGCCAGTTGCTCGGCAACGTGCAGTAAAACAGTGCTAGGCACAACATCGTCAACTAAGCCATATTTTAGCGCTTGCTTGGCGCGTAATTGCTTACCGGTAAGCATCATGTCTAACGCTTTTTGTAAGCCGACTAATTTAGGTAAACGCTGAGTACCGCCGCTACCTGGTAATAACCCTAGCTGAACTTCAGGTAAACCCAAGGCTGTTTTGCTATTATCACTACAAACTCTAGCATGACATGCCATAGCTAGCTCTAAACCACCGCCTAAACAGGTACCATCGATAGCGGCAACAATAGGAATAGGAAATTGCTCTAGCAGAGCAAAAATACGTTGCCCCTGTCGAGATAAAGCGACAACTTCTTCACGGCTTTGACATGCTGCCAGCATATTAATATCGGCGCCAGCCACAAAAGAGTCTTGCTTACCACTACATAACACTATGCCAGTGATGGTTTTATCGGCTTTAACTTCAGCTAATACCGCATTAATTTGCTCAGCAAACTCAGGTTTAAGGGTATTAACCTTTTCACCAATAACATCAATCACTAAATGGGCAATACCATTGTCGTGACGTACTAAAGTAAAAGCACTGACCACTGATTCTTCTGGCGTAGCATTACCATTAGTGGCGACTTCAGTCACGACACTAGTTGCAACATCGTCAGCAGAAACCTTCGCTTCAACGTTTAAGGCCTCGTTATTGTGTTCACTATCATTTGAATGAGTTTTTTCAGTCATTAATCTGTCTCCAAAATCATTGCTGCGCCTAAACCACCTGCGGCACAAGCCGTTGTTAAACCAACTCCACCACCACGGCGATTTAATTCATTAAGTGTTTGGGTGATAAGTCTAGCGCCTGTTGCGGCAAACGGATGACCGTAAGCGAGTGAGCCGCCCATAACATTAAACTTATCCATATCAATCTCACCAATAGCTTTATCACGGCCAAGGTGTTCTTTAGCAAATTTGGTACTAGCGAACATTTTCATATTCGCTAACGCCTGAGCGGCAAAGGCTTCATGCATTTCAATAAGATCTAAGTCGGCTAAATTCATGCCCGCACGCTGCAAAGCAAGGGGGGTAGCATAACTTGGACCCATCAACATGTCTTGCCAAACATCGATAGCAGTAAAGGCAAAGCTACGAATATAACCTAATGGCTTATAACCTAACTCTTTGGCTCTGCCTTCACGCATTAATAAAATAGCAGCACCACCATCGGTTAACGGCGTACTTGTTGCTGCGGTCACTGTGCCATGTTTACGATCAAATATTGGCTTTAATTTAGCATAACTTGCTAAATCAGAGTTTTCTCGAATACAGTTATCTTTATCAATAAAGTTTTTATAAGGTGCGGCATGAGCCGTCATCACTTCACCATCTAATTTGCCATCTTGCCAGCTTTTTGTCGCTAAGGTGTGCGACCTATGCGCTAAAGCATCTTGGTCTTGACGAGATATATTATAAGTTTTCGCCATTTGCTCCGCGGTTTCGCCCATTGAAATACCAGTAGAGTATTCTGCCACGGCAGGAGATACTGGGAATAAATCTTTAAAGCCAAGGCGACTAAGTAACGAAAGCTTTTGTCCTAAGCTTTTTGCTTTGGTCAAGTCGACTAAAGTACGAGCAAGCCTTTTAGAAACACCTATTGGCGCTACGGATGAAGAGTCGGCGCCGCCCGCAATACCCACATCTACGTGGCCAGCCATAATAGATTCAACAACATTGACCGTTGATTGAAAACTGGTGGCACAAGCGCGAGAAACACTATAGGCATCGGTAGTGACCTTCATACCCGTACCCAAGACGATTTCGCGAGCAATGTTTGGCGCTTCCGGCATTTGCACTACTTGACCAAAAACAAGTTGGTCAATTATAGCAGGGTCAATATCGTGTTTTTGCAATAATTCGTTAACAACGATTTTACCCAAGTCAACGGCTGGTACACCATGAAAAGCCGTTGCCTGTTTAGTAAACGGTGTACGCAAGCCAGCAACGATTGCTATGCGCTCACCGCTCGAGGTTGTTAGTTTTCTTATTGTCATTTATTACTCCACACGCTTAGTTATAATGTAATTTTTAATTAAAAACCCAAGAGGTCTGACCTCATGAAACTCCCTTGATTTTAACTAACTAGCGGGAAAATTCAATCATTACCTGACATCAACCACGACAAATAACATTTTTTCCCTTAGTTGATAACAATTAGTATTAAAATTTTGTTACCTATCACTTGTTTTCTTTCACAAAAACCTAATATAAAATACCAGGTGTTGTTAAAGCTGTCGTTTATAAAGCTATTGTGCTTGAAAAAGATGGCAGCCGAGGCGGTTAAGTACGTTTGCTGATAACAAATACATCATTAAGCAATAAAGCTTTACGCTAGGCCAACAGCACCGAGAACAACGTTTACTTAGTATAACCGCTTGACAAAAATGTGCTGTAAAGCGAGTCTAAGCCAGATTATCACTAAGTTTCACTTTATAACCAACAATATTAAAAAGAATTTATCAGTATGGCAATTGAACATTTTTCTACGTTAAAACAACATTTATCTTCACAAATCATTGGTCAAGAAGCGTTAGTTGAGAGTTTGCTTATTGCCTTACTGGCTAATGGTCATTTAATTGTTGAAGGACCTCCGGGTTTAGCCAAGACTCGCGCCATTAACGCCTTGGCGCAAGGATTAGAGGCTGATTTTCACCGCATCCAGTTTACCCCTGATTTATTACCTGCCGATTTAACCGGTAGCGATATTTATCGTCCAGACGATGGTACCTTTGTCTTTCAACCAGGCCCTTTGTTTCAAAACTTAGTGCTTGCCGATGAAATTAACCGAGCACCCGCCAAAGTACAATCGGCTTTATTAGAAGCGATGGGAGAAGGTCAAATCACCGTTGGTCGTAAAACCTATGACTTACCTAAGTTGTTTTTAGTGATGGCAACACAAAACCCCATTGAGCAAGAAGGTACTTATCCACTGCCTGAAGCACAATTAGATCGTTTCTTGATGCATGTTGAAATTGGTTACCCAGACGCAAAAGCCGAGTTAGAAATCCTGAAACTAAATCGTAGCGAAGCGTTAAAAGCCAATGCCAATGACGGCCAGGATACAGCGACTGAAAAATCGACTTTACGGGTATTAAGTCAAAGCGAAATATTTTCAGCGCGTGAGCAAGTGCTAAATATACATATGGCTCCTACTTTAGAGGACTATATAGTCGATTTAATTATCGCCACTCGCCAGCCAGAAAAGTATGATGACAAGTTAAGTTCTTGGTTAGCGTATGGTGCTAGCCCACGTGCCACTATTGCGCTTGATCGTTGTTCCCGCGCTCGTGCTTGGTTACATAATCGAGATTTTGTCAGCCCTGAAGATATTCAAGCGGTGTTCCATAATGTCCTTAGACACAGAATTATACTCAGTTATCAAGCTGAAGCTGAAGGAATTACCACGAATCAGGTACTAGATCATATTTTAACTCAGGTTGCTGTTGCCTAGTTACTAATGCCTAGCCGTAATAGCTGAGTGGCTAATAATTAGCGCAATCACTGTTAATCCAAATCGAATTATCAAGTAGAGTTACTTTATGTGGTTTAATCGTCAAAAACAATCACCTGCAATTAACGCCAGTACCGATTCTTATCAATCCATACTGGCAAGTTTGTATAGCAATGGTATTGATTTATCTATGCAGGAGTTATTACAGTATCAAAGTAAAAGCCGCTTAATTGACTTGGTGGGTAAAAAAAATATTCAAGGTAAACAATCTGGTAATTATCTGTCGCGTAGCAAGGGTCGCGGCATGGAGTTTGACGAAGTACGTCATTACCAAAGCGGTGATGATGTTCGCGCCATTGACTGGCGGGTAACTGCACGCACGGGCACAACTCACACTAAACTTTTTCGTGAAGAAATTGAAAGACCAGTACTGATAGCTACGGATTTAAGCCAGAATATGTGTTTTGGTAGTAAATTGCTCTTTAAAGCGGTACAAGCTGGCCATTTAGCAGCTCTCGTTGCTTGGCATGCAAAAAGTCGTGGTGATCGTATCGGTGGGCTAGTATTTTGTGATGAACAGCATATAGAATTAAAACCCCGTAGTCGTAAAGCGGGTGTGCTGCATTATTTACATGCCTTAACCACCTTAAATAATCAAAAAAAGCCAACGGCCAATGCCGCTCAAACGGTCTCATTAGACCCTGAAGTCCCCTGCAGCCAAGAAGGCAATAAAGCTGAAAATCAAAGCGTGACAGGACGACAGAAAAGTCATTACTTCGATGAACACTGTGCCCGTTTAAGATATCTTGCTAAACCCGGTTCACTGGTTTATTTGATCACCGATGGTCAAGCCCTTAGCGATGAAAAAAACTGTCCACATGCCTTACGACATCTAAGCCAAATTAGTCAACATTGTGAATTAGTCGTGTGTTTAATTAGTGATCCGCTCGAGCAAGAGCTTCCTCAAAGCACTAGGAAGTTAGCGGTAACCATTACCGATGGCTTTAATCGTCAGCAGTTAACCTTGGGCGATAAAAAAACCGCCGAGCAATACCAGCAACAAGCCCGTAAACAGGCGGAGAAATTGCAGTTGCTGTTACAAGCAACGGGGGCTCGCATAGTACACTTTAGCGCTGGAAATTCCCTTGAGCAACAATTAAAATACAGTGGGGTCTCTTTATAATGACTATAAACAATGCCTCGGTGCCAACAGGTCAACCTTTACCTGAGCAATCATCACCATTACAATTGCACGATATCCATGTACCAGAGCAAGTGAGTAACTTGCCTATCGCACCAGGTTGGTGGCTACTGCTGGCACTTATCGTTATTGCGGCTTGGTGGTCTTATAAAAAGCGTAAACAAAATAGACAGTTAAATGCCAGTAAACAGCAAGCACTAGCCGTGCTTGCTAACAATCAAACAATGAGCGCTAAAGCGTGTCTTAACTTATTAAAATGGGCGGCTATGCAATATTTTAGTCGTCAACAATTAGCACAATTATATGGTGATAATTTTCAAACTTTTTTAATGCAACAATTACCGGAAAAATACCAAGTGAAGTTTACTCAACTCAGTACAGCCGCTTTTCAACAGCAATATCAAGCGGAACAAGGCACAAATACTGATATCGATAGCGATTGCCAGCAAGCAACCAAATTATGGCTAACTCATGCACTCCCCGTTAATAAATCGCTAAGCAGTGCTAAGGTTTTACCGATAGAAAAACCCTCCGCCCTCAATAAACTTGTGCCAGTAGAGAAACCCTTTGCTGTTAATAAACCTGTGCCTACAGAAAAAACCTCTACATATAATAAACCTGTACTTGCAGAAAAATCTTCTGCCCTTAATAAAGAAGAGGAGATTAGCCAATGATAAGTTTTGCTTGGCCTTGGCTATTTGCCTTATTACCTCTGCCCCTGGTTATCTATTTTTTACCCGCTAAAAAGAATGGCAAGCAAGAAAGTGCCCTGATCATGCCGACGCTAATTAATGTCTCAAGCAATACAGTGAGGGTTCAGCAAAAAAGTAATACGCCATTAATTGTTTTATCACTTTGTTGGCTGTTGCTGGTTATGGCTATTAGCCGACCACAATGGCTGGGTGAAGCTATTGATATACCCAGTGAAGGCCGTGAAATGATGATTGCCGTTGATCTTTCTGGCAGTATGGAAATAGAAGACATGAGACTTAATGGTCGCAATGTCAATCGTTTGCAAATGCTTAAAGTTGTCCTTGGCGATTTTATCGAGCGCCGTGTTAGTGACCGTCTCGGTTTAATCTTATTTGCCGATGATGCCTACATGCAAACGCCGATGACCTTTGATAGAAAAACCGTTAAGCAAATGCTCGATGAAAGTGAACTCAATCTTGTCGGTAGAAAAACAGCCATTGGCGATGCCATCGCGCTCGCGGTTAAGCGTTTTGATACCAAGCAAGACTCTAATAAAGTCTTGTTATTATTAACTGACGGTCAAAATACCGCGGGTAAAATAACACCTGAACAAGCATTAGAATTAGCCGTTGCGAAAGGAATCACTATTTACACCGTCGGTATTGGCGCAGATAGTATGCTGCAACAATCACTTTGGGGCACACAACACATTAATCCTTCAAGTGATTTAGACGAGCAAAGCTTAGCTAACATCGCCGAAAAAACCGGTGGTCAATATTTTCGTGCTCGTGATAGTCAAGCCATGAGTGAAATATATAGTTTGTTAGATCAGCTAGAGCCTGTTAAGCAAGAGCAGCAAAAAATGCGTCCGCTGAGCGCGTTATACTATTGGCCACTAGCATTAGCCGCGCTCATTTGTTTTGTTTATTTACTCAGTTTACATGTCAGCTTTTTATTGCCCAATTTTTTATTACACCACAAAACCATGAATAAAAATGATGTTCACGCTAAGTCCTATGCTGAGGGTGGTAAATAATATGTCAGCACAACAAACTAATTTATCAACTGATTTAAGCCAAGTAGCTAGCAATTTTACTTTAGATAGTCTCAGCTTCGAAGGCATAGTCAATAACTTTCACTTTATTCGACCTTGGTGGTTACTCGCCTTTTTCGCTTTATTAGTGGTGTTATTTCTGCTGAAAAAGATCCGCTATTACCAATCACCTTGGCAGCATTTCCTCCCTGCGCATTTAGCCAACGCCTTATTGGAAAATACGCACAGCCAAACAACATCAGTTACCTCATCCCAAAGCTCTTATTGGTTAAAACCTTTTGTTATTGGCAGTGCTATTATTTTTGCCCTAGCAGGACCTGCTTGGCAAAAATTGCCACAACCGGTTTATCAACTAGATCGTGGCTCGGTACTTATCATGGATATGTCTTACTCCATGCTTGCTACCGATGTAAAACCCAATAGATTGACCCGTGCTCGCTATAAAGCCTTCGATTTACTGAAAGTAATCAACGAAGGTGATATTGGTTTAATTGCCTATGCAGGTGATGCCTTTATTATTAGTCCATTAACGCAAGATATTAGAAATATCGAGCTACTGTTACCGGCATTGTCACCTGACATTATGCCTGTTTATGGGGCAAATGCTTTGGCAGCCTTAATCTTAGCTGATCAAACTCTTAAGAATGCCGGTCATATTAGCGGTGATATTTATTGGTTGACTGATGATATTGATAATGAAGAAATGTCTGATATTTACGCTTGGGCAAATGGCAACAGCCATAAAGTGAATATTTTAGGTGTCGGTAGTAAAAATGGTGCCCCGATAAAACTAAGTAGCGGCAAGTTACTCAAAGATCATAAAGGCGCTATCGTGGTGCCCAAATTACCCGCGGCTAGACTGGCGGCGATTAGTAAGCGTAGCCGAGGGGTTTATCATACCATGACCAACGATGACACGGATATCAAAGCACTGACGGCTCATTTAAGTAATAGCCTGGAGGACAAGGTTGGCTCAGACAATAAACAACTAGGTACAGCTCAAAGTAATCAAGCATTGTTAGGCGACCAATACCAAGAGCAAGGCCCTTGGTTACTCATCATTATTGTGCCCTTGCTATTAAGCTACTTTCGCCGCGGCACCAGTATATTAGCAATAACATGGCTAATGCCACTGACGTTAGTATTGAGTTTAACCAGCCTAAGTCCACGCAGTTATGCTGCTGAGCTGAACACCAAGCAAGAGCCGACAACATCTAGTTTGCACACCACCACTGGCACTAATAGCAAGAGTGATGTCTACGCCAATGCGACCATCAGTGGTGCAAATCAATTTTGGCGAGATTTATGGCAAACCTCAGACCAACAAGCGCAACAATACTATCAACAAAAAGATTATCAACAAGCGGCTGAGCAATTTGAAGATAGTCAATGGCAAGGCAGTGCTCACTACAAAGCCGGTGATTATGAACAAGCATTACAAGCATTTAAAGCAAGCGACAGCGCACAAGCATTGTATAATCAGGGCAATGCCCTAGCACAGTTACAAAAAGTTGATGAGGCTATCGAAACTTATAAAAAGGCGCTAGCAAAAGAGGCTAACTTGACCGATGCCAAAGAGAATTTAGCCATACTTGAAGCGCTGAAAAAACAGCAAGAGCAACAAGAACAACAGTCTGAAGGTGATAAGAAAGATCAGGACTCACAAGAACAATCACCTGGCGATAAAGAACAAGAACAGCAAGGGGGCCAAGAAAATAAGGACTCACAAGGGCAGCAACCGCAAAGCGAGCAACAAGAAAGCCAACAAGCTGCTGAGGAGAATAAGCAAGAGCAACAAAACGAACAAAGTAAACAACAAGAAGAACAGCAAAAAAAACAACCAGCAGAGCAAAGTAAAGCTGCCGACGATGAACAACAGCCAAGCGATGAAAAATCGCTAGATCAACAAGCCAGCGATAACAAAGCACAAGAACTTGAGCAAAAACATCAACAACTTTTAAATAAGGTCACTGACGATCCTTATTTACTATTACGAAATAAAATGCGCCTCGAATATCAAAAGCGCCGACATGAGGGTTCGCCTCAAGGAGTAACTAAAAAGTGGTAAGTAATTCTTCAATGCCTGTAACAGCTAAGGTGCCCTTATTTCTTTTACAGAGCCTCATGCTGTCCCTGTTACTTATGGCGACACTCTTGTTAAGCAATAATGCCTACGCTTTATCAAAAGTGACTGCCACTATTGATAAAAATCCAGCGATGATTAATGAGTCGATAATATTAACGGTAATTGCTGATGACGATGTCGGCCCGAAAGCTTTAGATACCCGTCCCTTACTTGATGATTTTATTATCGGTCAAACATCGGTTAGCTCACAAACCAGTATGATCAACTTTAAAACCACCCGTATCACTAAATGGCAAATAATTTTAATTGCCCGTAACCCTGGGCAATTTATCATCCCTGCCCTTAAGGTTGCAGACCGACAAAGTGACCCCATTGAGCTGACCGTGGTGGCAACAAATGATGCCAGTAGCAAGGCACAAGCTGATATTTTTGTCACCAGTGAGTTATCCAGTGCTGAGGTATATGTACAACAGTTATTGACCCTATCAATAAAGCTACATTTTGCCGTAGATCTTAAAAGTGGCAACTTAACTGAGCCCAGTTTACGCGGTGCTACCATTGAAAAAATAGGCAAAGACAAGCAGTCTGATAGCATTATCAATGGTAAACGTTACCGGGTAATTGAACAAACTTATGCTATTACCCCGGAACAAAGTGGTGAACTTAGGTTAAAAGCACCGCTATTTTCCGGTGAGATATTGCAAGCATCGACTCGGCGTTCAAGTTTTTTAAGCTTTGCGCAAACGAAACCAGTGAGAATTGTAGGCGATGAACTTCACTTAACTGTCTTACCCATACCGGCCAACTACCCAAGCGACACCCCATGGTTACCGACTGATATATTAACCTTACATCAAGAATGGCAAGCAGGTAATGCACAATTTACCGTCGGCGAGCCTATTACTCGTACTATCACTTTAACTGCTGCTGGCCTTTCAAAAGCACAACTGCCCAAGCTTGAAATGCAAAGTAGCCCTGGTTTGAAAATATACCCAGATCAAGCTGAGTTACATGCCAACCTAAGCAACAATCGCTTGGTCAGCCAAAAGGTACAAAATTTTGCCCTAGTACCAAGTATGGTGGGGGACTTTGTCTTACCCGCTATGAGTATTACTTGGTTCAATACCATCACCAATAAAATTGAATATGCCACCCTGCCAACACAAACTATCTCGGTACAAGCAGCAGAAGGCAGTTTTGCTAGCGACCCGTTCAATGATCCTACAAAAGCAATAAACGACACCGCTAACACGGCCGATTTTCCTGGCCATAACGCGGCTAATAACTCAGCTAAGAATACTGGAAATTCTTCTGAACAGACTGCCCTCGCCACCTCAGTAGCAGCTGTGCAAGATAAGCGCTGGCAATGGCTATTTCTTAGCTTATGGCTATTAACGAGCTTAGCATGGCTTATTCAAAGTATTTATTTACGGCAAATCCGTCATAAAAATAAGCCGGCTCAATTTAATAAGGCAACAAAAGTCTTTACTTCGGGTAGCCACTATCTTGCTCTGTTAGCCGCCTGTAAGAAAAATAATGCCGAGCAAGCGCTACATTTGATCTTGCCTTGGCTAAGACAATTACTCACCAGTGATAGACCTGGACTAAAAATCCATAATATTGCCCAGGCTCAAGAGTGTATTCAAGAGCAAAGCTTTGCCACCGCATTGAATGATTTACAGCAGCACCTTTATGGCAAGAGTGCTATTGATGGCGCACCGTCATGGCAAGGTTTGACTTTACTCACCGCCATTCAAACGGTGCAGAAGCAGCAAGGTGAAAAAAATAATACCAAGCACTTATTAGCACTTAACCCTTAAAAGCGCATATTTGTAAGCTAATTTTAAGGCTCTGTTGTTGTTTAGTGTGGGCGAGTAAACAAGCGAGACGCATAAACCCATCCATGGGGCTCTGCACAAGCATCAGGACAATATGCTCCATGCATTGTCTTATAAGGTACGTCCTTTACCGTCATGCTTGTGACGCTCGCTTTTATCACACCACCAACACTCACTGTAAAATCAATAGCTTACTATATTACCAACACCTAACTACAACATAGCTAATTTTAAAGGTTAAGCATTAGCTATAATAAATTGCATAAATTAAAAAATTTACCGGCGCTTGAAATAAACTTGCCTATGCTAGGGTCTATAACCATATGATGACAAAACAAGTTAGATATGAGGCGCTAGTAAAGGCGCTACACGGTGATTTATACCGTTATGCCTATTGGCTCTGCCACGAAAAACAAGTGGCGGAAGACTTGGTGCAAGAAACCTTTTTACGTGCTTGGCGAGCCCTTGATTCGTTAAAAGATGAAAAAGCCGCCAAGTCCTGGTTAATCACTATATTACGACGAGAGAATGCCCGGCGCTTCGAAAGAAAGCGTTTTGAGATGAGTGAGTATGAAGAGGCAAACATAACAGATACTCAATCAGTGACCACAGAGCAGGAGCTTGAAAACCACTGGTTAAGAGAAAAAATAGCGCAACTGCCGCCAGAATATTCAGAGCCGTTAGTTTTACAAGTATTAGGTGGTTTTAGTGGCGCCGATATTGCCACCATGTTAAATCTAAATAAAAACACTGTGATGACACGTTTATTTAGAGCCAGAAACCAATTAAAAGAAGTGTTAGCGGCACAACCGGTAAAACGAGGTATGTACAATGGATGATTTGCAATTTCGACGTGCTATATATGCCGATCCCAATAACCAAGATGCTGACACTATCGCGGCGCAGCAACAAGATCCAAGCAAAAAACAATTTGCCCAAGAAATTTGTCAATTAGATGAAAAAATCATGCGCGCATTACAGGTGCCCGTACCTGAAGGTTTAGCCGAAAAACTGATCTTACGTCAAACCTTGGCAAGTCACCAAGTGCAAAAGCGTAAAACGCGTGTGCATTTAGCGATAGCGGCCTCTGTCGCCATTGTTGGTGGCTTAATGCTTAACTTTATGCAGTTTTCCAGTGCTTATAACAATTTAGGGGATTATGCCCTAGCCCATGTTTATCATGAGCAAGGCAGTTTTGCTAACAATGCTACTAGCCAAGTGACCTTAGCGTCATTAAACCAGAAGATGGCGACGTTTGATGGCAACTTCAGTCAATCCCTAGGCAAGTTGTTATTTGCCGATTATTGCCGTTTTGATGGTATGAAAAGTTTGCACTTAGTTTATCAAGGTAAAACCAGCCCTGTTACTGTCTTTATTGTCCCTAAAAATGAGCAATTAAGCTTTAGCCCTCATTTTAATGACAAAAAATTGTTTGGTAGCTCGCTTGAGTTTACTCACAGTAATATTATTGTCGTTGCTGATAAAAATGAGTCTTTAGGACAATGGCAACAAAAAATCAGTGAAACTGTGTCTTGGCTTATTTAATCTTGCAATAAAAAAGCCCTGCTGTCGCTGTCTTATTAACAGTGATAGCAGGGCTTTTTTGTCTTCATCATACGACGATTAGAATGGTCGTGTTTATAAGTGCGGTACAAAAAGCGCGGTACAAAAGTCAAACATATGACTTATGCACAGCACAAAAACTAGTCTATAACGTGTTTTCAAATAACTTATAGATACGACGGTACTCATCTAACCACGAGCTTGGTTGCACAAAACCATGTGGCTCTACCGGATAAATAGCTGTTTCAAAATCTTCTTTCTCAAGTTCAATCAAGCGTTGTACTAAACGTACGGTATCTTCAAAAAAGACATTGTCATCAACCATAGGCGCATTGATGAGTAAGGGTTTATTCAGTCCTTCAGCAAAATAAATCGGTGAACTGCGTTCATAGGCTATGGCATCATCTTCAGGAGTATTTAAAATATTGGCAGTATAACCATGGTTATAATAAGCCCAGTCAGACACTAAGCGAATTGCCGCCCCTGAAGCAAATAAATCAGGGTCGGTAAATAGAGACATCAGCGTTAAGAAGCCACCATAAGAGCCACCATAAGTACCAACACGCTTGGCATCAACATTGGCATTTTCAATGAGCCAATTAACACCATCACGCATATCTTCTACTTCCACTTTGCCCATATGACGGTATATCGCGGTACGCCAATCTCGTCCATAACCGGCTGAGGCGCGGTAATCCATGTCAATAACCACATAACCTTGTTGAACTAACATGGAATGGAACATATATTCACGGAAATAACCTGACCAACCCAAGTGAGAATTTTGTAGGTAGCCGGCACCATGAGTAAACATAACAGCACGATTTTTATCGGCAGTTTTATCAAAGTTTTTAGGTAAATATACTTTTGAATAAATTGGTTGTTTTTGTTTACTTGAAGGAATAGCAACAACCGTTGGTGCCGCCCAAGGCATAGCCAAAAATTGCTTAGATACCGTATAAGTAATGCGCTTAGCCGTGCCTGCCGCATTTATATTTTGCACATATAGCTCAGGCGGCATAGTAACGGTAGAATGCTCAATTAACAGTTTTGATTCATCTGGGCTAAGCACATAATCGTTTTTACCCCCTAAGTCTGTTAATGCAATTAGATTCTTAGCCATATCCACTTGGTATATTTCATAAATACCTGGGTGTTTTTTATTGGCTTTAAAAATAAAGTGCTGATTATCTTGCGTTAGCGTAACACTGCTCACTTCAAAGGCACCAGACGTTAGCTTAACCGCCTTAGCGTTTAAATTTTTGTGATATAAATGAGAATAGCCAGACTCTTCCGATAAGTAATAAAGGCTGGCGTTATTATCAGCATTTAACCAACCAAATTCATTAAAGTTCCAGTTAATCCAAGCATCATCATGGAGTTTATGTTGGCTAACTAAGGTATTATCAGAGAAATTAACCGTGGTTAACCAACGTGTTTTGTTGTCCCAAGCCTCTAACATTATCGCCAGATGTTGACCATTTTCGCTCCACTTAATGGGGTTATACATACCAAGCACATGAATGTTACGCGCTTTTTTCTCCGACTTATATTTCTTGCCAGCACGAGCATAGTTTTCCGCTTTAACACTCGCTAAAACATCTTCATCAAAACCCGGTAGGCTGTCATAACTTAAAGCTTGTTGTGTCCCTGTTACTAAATCAAGTATAAAAAGTTGTTCTTTATACTGTCGGTTGTTGGCTACACGAGCACGTACTTTTTTAGCGACAATAACACCCTCTTTAGTAATGTAATTAGGCATAATATCGCTTTTATCACGGCTAGATTTTGCCAAGGCTATGCTGACCAATAATTTATCACCTGCTGGTGACAGGCTAGCATAGGCTACTTTATTATCTTTACCAAAATAAAATTTACTGTCGGTTACCGCAGAGTTTTCAGCGGCTA
The DNA here is from genome assembly GCF_001444365.1 of Colwellia sp. MT41. Lineage (NCBI taxonomy): Bacteria > Pseudomonadati > Pseudomonadota > Gammaproteobacteria > Alteromonadales > Colwelliaceae > Colwellia > Colwellia sp. MT41. Next base: position 1,610,345 of record NZ_CP013145.1, on the reverse strand, counting down.
AACGCTGTTTTTGCGCGTGTTTTAACTGCGCATTTCTCTGCTGTAAGGCAATATATGCAATGAGCTTATGCTGTTCTTTAGCTAGGTAGCTTTTTGGCTCGGTGACGCCCGCGGGTTTGTCTGACATGTGCAAACTTGCCAATTCTTTAATTTGACCTGTTTGGCTATTGTGGCGATAAAAAACATTAGCCACTTGATAGGCAATATCGCCATTGGTCAAAAAGAATGCCTTACGCTCAGTGTTTGAGGTGAATGTTAGCTGTTTTACCGTATTACTCGCTAAGGTTTTAACAAAAACATCACCATTAAAAGTATAAACTTTATGGGTACGCGCTTGATTGAACTTGGCATTTTTATCGGCAACTTTATGCTTAATCGATAAATCTACTGGCGAGGTCTTACTACTATTAGCCAGATCCAGGGCATACAAATCACGTAAAGGGTTGCCTAATTGTTTTTGCTGATAATAGACAGTGTTACTATCATCGCCCCAATACCATGATTCTGGTGCACGACCAAACCAATCAGGGTCTGCCATCACTTGCTCTAAGGTAATAATAGTGCTTGCTTGTGCGTTAACTGCCACAATACTGGGCACTTTGTCTGGCGCAGAGGTATTAAGCTGTTCACTAAGCTGAGTATTACTACAAGCGGCTAATGAAAAGCTAAGCGCTACGGCAATGAGTTGTATTTTCATAAAATAAATTCTTTTGTTGAGTTTTTTTGTTAAAGAATAAATGCAGAGTGCCAAGTTAACGCACACACTGACTGCTCTGCTGTTATATTAAATTAGTGTAATTAAGTTAGCTTTACTCTGAGGCGTTATCCTAATCGAAAAGAAAATAAAATAAAATAAAATAAAGGGTAAGATAAAACGACCAATACCGTTTTATCTGCGTTAAAAAAACGCTAAAATAACAGGCTTTACTGATACTACCATCATTGGACACTTTGTTATGCTTTGCCCGTGCGGTTCAACCTTATTATTTAATGCTTGTTGCCAACTTTATATTACACAACAGCAGCAACCCAGCTCGGCTGAGCAATTGATGCGCTCACGCTTTAGTGCCTACGCAACAAAAAATGGTCAATATATTTTTGCTACCTATGGCGCTGCTCAGCAACTAAAGCAGTCGCTAGGAGAAATTCAAGCGTGGGCGGATGAATGTTTGTGGTTGGCGTTAAAAATACATGCCAGTAGTAAAAATACGGTAGAATTTTCAGCCTATTATGTCGTCGATAATACCTTATGGGAATTACGAGAAAAGTCTAATTTTACTGTTGAAGAAAACCAGTGGCGCTACCTTGATGGTGACATTACTGAGCATAACCAGATAAAGAAAATTAAACGCAATGAACTATGCCCATGTAACCAATATGCAACGGATTGGTCCGCTAAAAAAGGCAAAAAGTTTAAACAGTGCTGTGCTAAATCGCAGGTTCGATCATTCTAACTAGGCTTAGTTAAGTAGTGGTGCTTTAATGAGTGCTTGCTGAATGCCATCTAACCAGGCCTGAGCATTGAAGTTCAGTGGCTGACTAAGCGGTTTATCCGCCTCGTTACTCGATCCAGGCTTAACTGGTGTTGCCGCTGCGGTAATTTGCCTGTGCTTAAGCTGAGTAAATAAACTGGTATTTTGCAGCACTTGCGTGTCGATATGGCTTTTATCATCACGAAAAGCTAACGGTTTAGCTTTCATCGCGTTAGTTAAATGTATGTTAGCTAAATCGTTATCGACAATCGTTTGTACTTGGTTGAATTGCTTAACATCCTCTGGTGCAGACAGTGCTAAAGGTGCTGATGCAGCTAGGTTGAATTGTTTTCTCAAGGCAATATTACTTAAGTCTGCCGTTATAGGCTCGGCTGCTTGAGGTAATAAAAATTGGCTTTGTTCACGGACATCATCCGTTAACATTGCCAGCATCAAGGTAAAGTCTGCACGACGTGTTTGTCCAACACTTTCATTCAACTGCTCACCAAGTTGCAATTCATGTAGCAATACATTAGTGACTGAAAAATCAGTGACCAAATGCTCAGCACTGCTCTTACTCACTTCATTATCTGGAGCGAAATTATTGCTTGAAAACTGTGGTGATAGCTCTACGGCCACTGCGCTATGCTCTTATTTATGCCTTGATAAATAAGTTATCGGCTAAAAGTAAAAAACATTTAGCCGATAAGAGCATAAATTTACAATTAATTATTACACTGCTTTATTAAGCGATTTTATTGCCAATAATTATTGCCTTTGAGCACTACGTTTAAGTACTACTTTTACTTACCGCTGATAATAGTTAAGTTAAGTCACTTGCTTTATTGGCCACGTAAGTGTGAAGGACGCACCACCAAGCTCACTATCGCCGATAGCTGCATGCCCTTGATGCCACTCCATAATGCGAGCAACAATAGCTAAACCTAAACCAAAACCACCGGTTTCACGGTTTCTTGATTGATCGCCACGTGAAAACGCATCAAAAATAACTTGCTTAAATTCATCAGAAACACCATCCCCGTTATCTTCAACACAAATTTGGCATTGTTCATTTTCTAATGACAGAGTCACTCTCACTTGGCCATTACCATACTTAATGGCGTTGCTAATAAAGTTATTAACCGCCCTATCGATAAAGTGGTCATCACAGCAAACAAGGTTATTCGGCAGTTTATTAATAAACTCTATCGAGCTGACAAACTGATCATGACTGGCTATTTGTAAGCTCACTAACTCGTTCAAGTCAGTACGGCTAAAGTTCAGTTCAGGTTTGTCATTATCAAAAGCAGCATATATAAGCATTTCATTGATCAGCTCTTCTAATTCACGCACATCATTACTAATTTGTTGCTGGTACTTTTTTCTTTTTTCATCATCTTTAATTGTGTCAAGCATCTGTAAAGCAAATTTGGTTCGCGCTAAAGGCGTTCGTAACTCATGGGACACGGCATTGGTTAACTCTTTATGGGCTTCAATTAAACGTCGAATACGCGCTGCCATCATATTAAAGGAGGAAATCATCGGCGCTATCATGGTTGATTTTGCCGCAGGGGCCTTACTATCAAAATTTCCTTGACCAAACTCCTTGGTCGCTTTTTTTAATAATTCTAAATCCCGTGACATCGGCCATAACCAAATAAAAATGATAACGCCAAAACAGGCTAATATTAACACGCGGTAAATGGCCTTTAATCTGGGCCTAGTTGGCATTTTTACCGGACCTAAGGTAAGAACAGAGTCGGAGCCTTTAAGTAAATAATGCAGTACGACATTACCATCAAAATAATAAATATGGGTATTAGTATGTGTTAACGAATTATGTTCGGTGTGATCTATGGCATCAACTTCTGCTAAAGACATGAGTTTTAAAGGTAGTTCCCATTTTTCTCCGGCACCCGAAACTATATCCTGCCATTCGTTTTCTGGATGCTTTTGAACATAATCCCCTAAGGCCATCATCATGGTTTTATAACCGGTATAGGATTCAATATCTTGCTCTAGATAAGATGCCCACACTTCATCGAGTGCCCAAGAAAAAATGATAAAAGTGGATATGATAAAGAAATAGAGATTAAAAAACGAACGACCTAATTTCATTAATGTGCCTTAATTAACAGAATGGAGTAAAAGTAAGCTTAAGAAAAAGGCTTTGTCACTGGCAAGAAGTAAACAAAGCCTTGATATTTTAGTGGTTATATAGCAATTACCAGTAAAACCTGCACTTTGAGTGCAAATAGCTAATGGCTACAGTGACCTATCCCCTAGAGCTAGCCCCATGCGTCTGGCACAAATAAGTAACCCTGGCCCCAAATAGTCTTGATCCTAAATGGCGTTTCAGTGCTGTCATGTAATTTTTTACGTAAGCGAGAAATTCGCACATCAACACTTCTGTCTAAGCCATCATATTCACGGCCAATTACCGCTTTATAGATATAATCTCGATTTTGTACTTCACCGGATTTACTGGCCAGTAACCATAATAAATCAAATTCTTGGCTGGTTAGGTCAATATTTTCACCTTGCAAAGTCACTTTACGTGAGGCTTTACTGATAAATAAACCACCACAGTTAATTTCAGCTTTTTCTTCATTTTGGTTAGGTAAATCGCCGCGACGTAATAAGGCGTTAACTCGCGCTAATAATACTCGCGGTTCAACTGGCTTGATAACATAATCATCAGCGCCAATTTCTAAGCCTAACACTTGGTCAAAATCAGTACTTTTTGCTGTTAACATTAATATCGGGCCGGTAAATTCTGGGCGTAAATCACGGCAAACACCAAAGCCATCTTTACCGGGTAACATTACATCTAAAATAATGATATCTGGCGAGAAAAGCTTTACCCGTTTAGCAACGGTATCACCACGATACTCTTGCTTAACATGAAAGCCTTCATTGGTTAAAAAGTCGGTGACTAAATCGGATAATTGACGATCATCTTCAACCAATAATATTTTTTTTACGTTTGGGTTACTATCTGGCATATACATTTCCTTATTTAATACGTGTTATTTATGCTATTGATAAATAACGGTACGAATAACGGTACTGATAACTGTATTAACAGTTATGTTGTGTTGCTCATTTAGGCTTAGCTTAAACAAGTTATTACGGTTAAACAATAGCCTCTACCAGTTGTTACGTTTAAATTACACTTTATAACATCAAGGGCTGTGGCTAACGTTCACACTAACGGAGTTAAAAAACGTCAAAATCGCGCTACATCAGGCAGTTTGTCAGACCATGCTTAAGCATATATACCCGTTGCATATTCAGGAGCACAGCACACTCTTTGCGCCTTGTTATCTCAAAATTGCTCAATAGCAGAGACTAAAATGAAAATCCCACCGCACCTTGGTAAAATAAACCTTGCGAGACGATAGATAAACACGCAAGATCAACCGCTTAATTTACCCAGCAATACATATCGATATTGTTCGCTAAAATTCATTAGGAATTCTATGAAAATTATCAGTTTTAATATTAACGGCCTTCGTGCCCGTCTTCACCAACTGCAAGCGATTATCGATAAACATCAACCCGATATTATTGGCTTACAAGAAATTAAGGTACATGATGAAGTTTTCCCTTTAGCAGCGGTTGAAGCCATGGGTTACCATGTATATTTCCATGGTCAAAAAGCACATTATGGCGTCGCTATGTTATGTAAAAAAGCAGCAGATACCGTGCAGCGCGGTTTCCCTAGCGATGATGATGAAGCACAACGCAGAATGATTATGGTAACAACTACCAACGATAAAGGTGAGAAAGTTACGGTATTAAATGGCTATTTTCCACAAGGCGAAAATATTAGCCACGAAACTAAATATCCCTACAAGCGCAAATTCTACCAAGATTTAATGAACTACCTTAATGACAACCACACTAATGATGAAAATGTCATCGTCATGGGCGATATCAATATTTCACCACTTGACCTTGATATAGGTATTGGCGAAGTTAACCGTAAACGTTGGTTAAAAAGTGGTAAATGTTCTTTCCAAGACGAAGAACGTCAATGGCTAAAAACCTTAATGGATTGGGGTTTTATTGATACTTTTAGAAAATTACACCCTGATACTAGTGAACGATATTCTTGGTTTGATTATCGCTCACGTGGCTTTGATGATAACCGCGGCCTTCGTATTGATGTTGTTCTAGCAACTAAAGATATGGCAGCACAATGTATTGAAGCTGATATTGATTATGAATTACGCGGCATTGAGAAACCGTCAGATCATGCACCTATTTGGTCAACATTTTCTTAAGGTTCACTCTACATGCATACTGAAAACCTAGCGCAATACCGATGCCCGCTTTGCCAACAAGCCTTGTTACTTACTGAAAAGAGCTACCGTTGTATAAATAAGCACAGCTTTGATCAAGCAAAACAAGGCTATGTAAACTTATTACCGGTTCAATTTAAGCACTCAAAAGAGCCTGGCGATAACAAGGCAATGGTACAAGCTAGACGGGCATTTTTAGATAAAGGCTATTACCAGCCCTTGCTTGACAGTATGTTAGCGCTCTATCAAAAGTATGGTGATAAAACCGCCGCCGTTTTTGATGCTGGCTGTGGTGAAGGTTTTTATACTCATCAGCATAAAACTGAGCATAATAGTGTCTACGGCGTTGATATTGCCAAAGAAACGATAAAAATAGCCGCAAAACGCTATCAAGATTGTTTTTATAGCGTGGCAACACTTGCTGACTTGCCTTTTAATGATGGCCATTTTGGCTGGCTATATAGTGTTTACGCCCCCATTTTAGAAAATGAGTTTACTCGTATTTTACAAGACAAGGGTTATTTGTTGACGGTTACACCGGCCGATAACCATTTATTTGAGCTTAAAGCACTGATATATCGCCAGGCGAATAAACATGACACTGCAAAACAAGTAATTAAGCAATTAACCTTGATTGAAGAACAACGCTTAAATTACCCGATGAACTTCTCTAATAGTGACGATGTGTTGAATTTATTAGCAATGACACCCTTTGCCTTTAAAGCCAGTAAAGAGTTAATTAACAAATTAAAGCAACAAAAAGAATTCAGTTGCCAAGCTGATTTTGTTCTGCGCTTATATCAAAAGTAATAATAATCAACAGCATGGATAATCGGGGAAGTCACTTTTATCACAACAAACGTTTACGCTAACAATAAACAAAGTAGCGAGAGTTACTTTGTCGTTGCAAAGGTTAATTGTAAAAGTTGCGCAAGATCGATATAGCGTGGTTTATAGGTTGCTAAGCTAGCAATCGCATTTTTATTACTGTGACTATAGCTACGACCATTACTTTGCTCATTGTTACGATCATTGCTATAACCGACTTGCTCAGCAGTTTTCTCTTTACCCTGCTGCTTTACCTTTTCTAAACCACTGTGATACCAAGAAGCCAGTGATGGTGGTAACAACTTATCGGCTTTTACCCCAGATAAAACTAAGGCCTGTACTGGCATACTGATTAAAAACAAACCATAGACCAGCGCTTGCGGTAGTGCATTTATGGCATTATTTATCGAGCCTTGGCCCAATGGATACCCTGAGGCTAAATAAAGCTGCATAATGACAGTAAACATGGCTAAGGCAGGGAAATATCGACAAATAAAGCGGGCGCTTTGTACTGCTCGATAATCCTCAAAATACTGCATTAGTTCTGGCTTGTCAGGCCAAAGTGCTAAATATTTTTGCCCCAATTTAATGAGTTCTACAACGGAGATATTCATATCACTACTATAGCAGTTAGAGCTTATAAGCAACAGTCAGAAATGTAACTAACTAATGAGTACGAATAGTAATCATTAAAACGCCAATAAAACAGTCTTTTATTACTTTGCATCAAGATTTTTAAGCAAGTCCAGCGCTATAATGAAGACACTAATATTATTGCATCTATTATCTCTAAACCTTTTCACTTTTTTAAAAGACAACATACATGACCCAACAAAAATCGCCCAGCCAAGTATCAGTTAATACAACTGCCATTTTAGTGATTAATTGTGGCAGCTCTTCCGTTAAGTTTTCCTTAATCAGGCCATTGACTGGCGAAACGCTATTATCAGGTTTAGCCGAATGTCTACTCAGCTCAACGGCTAGAATCACCATCAAGCAGGGTGAGGATAAACAGTCTTATAAACTAACCGCTCCCTTTAATCACCAAGTAGCACTGACTGTCTTAGTAGAGCACTTACGACAACTTAATTTAGTTCAATATATCAGTGCCATTGGTCATAGGGTTGTTCATGGTGGCGAACATTATTCAGAGCCTAGGTTAATTACTGAGGTGGTAGAGCAAGCGATTGCTCAATTGGCAAAACTAGCTCCCTTACATAATCCGGCGAACCTTATTGGTATTAAATCATGCCAGCAAGCTTTTGCCGACTTACCGCAAGTAGCAGTATTTGATACGGCGTTTCATCAAAGTATGCCAGAAAAAGCCTACCTCTATGGGCTACCCTATTCACTGTACAAGGAACACGGCATAAGACGTTATGGTTTTCACGGTACCAGCCATTATTTTGTCGCTAAACAAGCAGCAAAATACTTAAATAAGCCGCTAGAGCAATGTAACTTGATCAGTGCCCATTTAGGCAATGGTTGTAGTGTTACCGTTATTAAAAATGGTAAGAGTGTTGATACTAGTATGGGCATGACACCTGGCGAAGGCGTGATGATGGGCACTCGTTGTGGCGATATCGATGCCGGCATTCTCTTTCATCTAGTAGATAATTTAGGTTACGCCATTAATGATGTCGATAAATTAGTCAATAAGGAAAGTGGCTTATTAGGTGTTTCCGGTTTAAGTAATGATTGCCGTACCTTAGAAAAGGCCATGTTAGAAGATAATCATGTGCAAGCCACGTTAGCACTGACGGTATTTTGTTACCGTATTGCTAAAAGCATCGCCTCATATAGCGCCAGCTTAACTCAACTAGACGGCCTTATTTTTACCGGTGGTATAGGTGAAAACTCAAGTTGGGTACGTACTGAAATAGTGAAACAACTTGGCTTATTAAACTTTTCTTTAGATGAAGATAAGAACCAAGCAACTCGCTTTGGCGCCTCAGCTAATATTGCCACAAAAAACGCCAGAGCTATTTGGGTTATTGCCACCAATGAAGAATGGGTAATAGCCGAACAATCAGCGCTGTTATTAAAAAATTTAGCCAAGTAAATGCTCCATATCACGTTAAGTAGGATTTAATTTATGCCCCATAGAATTATGTTAATCCCTGTTGGCTCAGGCGTCGGTTTAACCAGTGTCTCACTCGGTTTATTACATGCTTGTCAACAAAAAGGTATTAAAGTTGGACACTTCAAACCCATTAGCCAACCTTCGCGTAATAGCTTAGCTAAAAAGAATAAAGCCATTGATGCCATTAGCTTATCGCAAAATAGCACTAGCATATCACTTAGTTATGTCGAAGAAAAAATGGCCGATGGCCTGCACGATGCCGTGTTAGAAGAAATTGTTGCCAATTTTAATGCCTTTAAAAAAGATCACGACGTAGTCATTATTGAAGGCTTAGTACCCACAGCAAGACAACCCTATGCTGGGCGTATTAACCGTGATGTCGCCCAAGCGCTCGGTGCCAACATAGTATTGGTTGCTAGCCCTGGCAATGACAGTGCCGAAGAGTTTGAAGACCGACTGCTAGTCACTGCTGAAACCTATGGCGGTATCAAAAACAAGCAGCTCATTGGCTGTGTTATCAATAAACTCAATTGCCCAGATCAAGACGAATACGGTTTATTGCCAAAAGAAGAAGAGATAGAAAGTGATTTCAAACTAAAAGACTGGTTAGATTTAGCCATTTTTAAAGACCGGAACTTTGATTTACTTGGCACCATAATGTGGGATATAGACCTCATTGCTCCGCGCATCTGTGACATAAGTAACTACCTTGATGCCAAAGTCCTTAATCACGGTGATATGGCACATCGCCGCTTTCGCAGCGTTGCCTTTTGTGCACGAACCGTGTCTAATTTAGTCAGTTATTTAGTCCCTGGCCGCCTTATTGTTACCCCTGGCGACCGCACCGATATTATTATTGCCACCTGTTTATCAGCATTAAATGGTACTAAATTAGGCGGCATGATATTAACCAATGGCTTTGAACCATCAAAGCAAGTTTGGGACTTATGTAAACAAGCGCTTGAAGCAGGTTTACCGGTATTATCTGTACCCTGGGACACTTGGCAAACATCACGTCACATCATGAGTTTTAACCCAGAAATACCGCAAGATGATATCCAACGTCAAGATAAAGTAAAGCAGCATGTTGCCGATAATTTAAGTAGTCATTGGCTCGAAAGCCTTACCTCAAAAAACAATAGTTATAATTTATTATCACCCCCTGCCTTTAGGCATAAATTAACCGAACTTGCTCGCAAGGCAAACAAACTAATAGTCCTACCTGAAGGAAACGACATACGCACAATCAAAGCGGCAGCAATTTGCTGTGAACGTAATATTGCGCGCTGTCAACTTATGGGTAATAAAGAAGAAATTCTGCAAATAGCCGAGCATCAAGGTATTACCCTTCCTGATAACTTATTAATAACGGATCCCGATACCATTAGAGAAAATTATGTTGGCCCTTTGGTCGAGTTGCGTAAACATAAAGGTTTAACGGATGTTATTGCACTGGAAAACCTCAAAGATAATGTTGTTTTAGCTACTATGATGTTACAACTTGGTCAAGTTGACGGCCTAGTTTCAGGGGCGGTTAATACCACCGCAAACACCATAAGACCCGCATTACAATTAATTAAAACCGCTGCCAATAGCGCTTTAGTTTCATCGATATTTTTCATGTTACTTCCTGAGCAAGTGCTTGTTTATGGCGACTGTGCCATTAACCCAGATCCTAATGCCGAACAGTTAGCCGATATTGCTATTCAATCTGCGGACTCAGCCAAAGCGTTTGGTATTGAACCCATAGTTGCCATGATCAGTTACAGTACTGGCCGTTCCGGACATGGGGCTGATGTAGAAAAAGTCGCTAAGGCAACTGAAATAGCCAAGGCTAAGCGCCCTGATCTTATTATTGATGGACCTCTACAATATGATGCCGCCATTATGGAGAATGTCGCCCGGAAAAAAGCGCCAAACAGTCCGGTAGCAGGGAAAGCGACGGTGTTTATATTCCCAGATTTAAATACTGGCAATACCACCTATAAGGCGGTACAGCGCTCAGCTGGTCTATTAAGCATAGGCCCTATGCTACAAGGCATGAATAAACCCGTTAACGATCTATCACGCGGAGCATTAGTGGATGATATTGTTTATACCATAGCCTTAACGGCAATACAGGCGACACAATAACGTAGCCAGCTTAATGAACTTTGTTAATAAGTACCTATTAGCAAGGTTCAACCTGAGCTTAAAGTGACTTTTAACCTATTTAACCGCAATAAAACCTTAATTTCACCGTGAAAAGGATCCAACAGGCTATTTTGATAACTTATCTTATTTATTTGTATTTACCACCTAACTAGTCAAAAAATGAGCTACTGGTTTTTTCCTTATTTTTCAATGGCAAAGCTAGTTACCACAAGATTACTAACAATTCTATCCACAGGTTTTGTGGATAGAAAATATCAAGATAACTGTTAACATTACCCAAAGGAAACCTAGTAAAAGCTTCGTAAATGGCCACTATAAATAACTTTCAGTGAGAGCTTGCCATTTTCAAATGCTACTATCAATGGCATGCAAAACAATCAGGATAAATTAAGCCTGACGATAACTAACAAGTGCTATAGTTAAGGTCATATAACAATTTAAGGGCCTTAATGACACAGTTAACGCTTAGACTGATTAACGAGCACTTTGCCATTCATAGTTTATCCAAAAGTGCGATTATCCCAAGTGAAGTATTTAGCGCCAGTATCTTTTTTATCGCCAAAACTTTCGATGAAATATCCATCGTTTTACCGCAAAATATTACTATTGACAGTGATGAAGTGGAATTAAATTGGCAGGCTCTAGAGGTTGTTGGCCCTTTAGCTTTAACAATGACCGGCATTTTATCGAAAATTTCCACGGTATTAGCCAATGAGAAAATTAGTATTTTTGCCATTTCCACTTTCGATACCGATTATATCCTGGTTAAAGAAGAATTTATCAACCAAGCCATTGCAGCGCTACGGGCTAATCAATATATAATCATATAATGCCAAAGCAATAAATAACCTGCATATTGGAAAACTATGATCACCTTATTACTAGTGCCGTAAACTGTCATCACCCCAGAACAGACCTCCCCCCTAAGAAAGACGATCATTCACTTATAAATTAGGTGAAGTTTTAGTTCTGCTATTACCACAAACAGGTCTAAATTTGTTGTTCAAAATCATCCAGTATAATGACCACTTTGATACGATAGCTGACCTTATTAAAACTCTATTTTAATACTGAATTTGTTCTGTTGGCTTATAAAATCAGAGGCAACGAGGGGCAGCTTTCCATTTATAAAGCTGACATTTCCACTTCATACTTCTGTGGCGTTCAGGGGCTCATAGCGCCTTAGGAATATAGTACCAATGTTGGCTTAGGGGTTAGGTTTTATATGGGTGGTGGCGAATATTAGCGCCGATATCAAACAGTAATTAAGGTATTAAATGCTAAAAAAACTAGCCCTAAAGTAATGATAGGGCTTTAGTTTTTGCTGACTATCATCACTTTTTTAACTCCGATAAAGTGGCTCTGTTCCATCATACTGTTGTCCACATGGCAACTATATGACTTAATAGGAAGTGTTGCTGAAGTGATAAAAGCGAGCTTCACAAGCATGACGGTACAGGATGTACCTTATAAGACAATGCATGGAGCATATTGTCCTGATGTTTGTGCCGAGCCCCATGGATGGGTTTACGCGTATCGCTTGTTTACTCAACAACACTAAACTACAACAGAGCCGATAAAGTATGATTCAGCTAAAGGTGATGTTTGCTATTAATGAACCCCTTGAGGTTAAAATAGTTAATTTTTGATATACTTCACATCAAAAATCGCTTGCTCACCGTCAACCGAAACAGTGGTTATTTCAACATTAAAAATAGTGTAACTTTCACCGGCTTTTAGCGCGTAGCTGTCATTGAATAGATCTTCATCAGGGTCTAGCAATGTTGAGCTTGTTGGATACTCAGACATTTTTGCTGGGGTTCTTTCATTGGTATAGTGAATTTGAATACCTTGGCTATGCTCTTGTAATAATGGATGTTTAAGGGGTTCATCATAACTATTACCTGCATGATAACTCAGGTATAAATAACCACCTTCAACTTTTACTTTAGCAAGGGTTTTCCCTTGTGTGCTGTAAATGTCATTAATAATGACGGCCTCACTGCTGCTATCAATAGCGTGAATATCATTACTATCTACCCAACCTAAAAGCTCTCGTGATGATGGGGCTAAACCAAGACTAAAAGCTTTTGAGCCCATAATACTAAATAGATCACCATAATTAACGGCCGGCCAATAACCTTTTTTCAAGTGTGTTGCTAACGTTTTGAAAATACTTTTATCAACATTGTATCTATTTATGCCATCGTCATGATTTAAAAGCCCCAGCAGGTGAAAAAGCTCATGCGTAGTGCTCTTTTCACTGGATGTCAGTGGTGCTTGCTCTTGAGTATAGAACTCAGACATAATACTGGGATTGTTACGGAGTATCTCGAGTTCAGCCCACGGTCTATCGGTAGAATCTATGTCGAGATAAAGCGCTTCATTAAAATCATCGTCATTCATATTCGTTGTGGCGAAATGATAACCGTCTAGCCCTTTTTCACCTTGCTTAAGGTTAAAGCCCGGCTCGAAATTACTAGCAAAAGGCTGGTGCCAAATCTCGTCATCATAGAAGGTAAAGATCATGCTATGGTAATCGTCGATGTTTATATTTTCAGGAATGTTGAGGTAATGGGTAGCCATTGTACCTATGAAAAAAGATTCACATTTATTGATATCGCCAAGTTTTTCGGTAAATGAAAAATCTGGCTCGGCGCTAACGTGTTCACCTTCTTTATTCTCATCATACCAAGTACGTGCTAAGGGCATCATCACCGTTAGATCACACTTGCTGGATAAATCAGCCGCATTATCTAGATAAACATTACTTAAAGCCGTTTGGCTTAATCTGATTGTTCTCATTTGTTCACGAGATACTGTCATCGGCTCTAAATGAACAACATCAAATTTGACTTGGTGTTTGCCGTTAGAGAGGTAGTTAACATAAGCTGCAACACTGTGGTAATGTTGGTCGATATCCGCTTGGTTAATGCTCGTTTCACTGTCTGCATAGGTCACACTAAAGACGATGTGCTTAGTGACTATTTTACCCGCTTCATTGGTGATAACGATATTAAACGGCTTAGTGCTTTTCACTTGGCCGTTGAGTGTGGCAATAATTTCAATATCAAAATAGACATATTCAACATTTTTATGAATATTGATAAATGGCTTGGCCAATCCGGTAATAGCGCCATACTTTTCATTAAAGCTTAACCAGTCAGGTTTGTTTTTAATGGTAAAAGTAACGTCGGTATTATTATTCCAGTCAGCAAAATCAGCGCGGTAAGTATATGTCTGACCATTAACAGCATTGGTGATAGGTTTATCACTGATAGCAACAGGAGTTTCAGGAGTAGCAGTGGATTTTTTTTCGCCGCCACAACCAGAAATGCATAGCGTTAACACCAACAAGAATAGTGTTAAAATAGTTCTTGGTATATTCATCAGTAAACTGTTTCCTATATAACCTGAATTGGGATAATAAAGGTTATTGCTTAAATTGGCTGGCCAATGGTTATAATTTTAGCATTTTCTCGTTAAATGAAATTGCTTTATCAACGACAGACAATTGACCTTTTCAAAAAAACAGGGTAATCATCAAGGTATATTCGATCGATTTTGACGCCCTACTTTTTTTAAGGCGCGCAAGATAGCACAAATAATTGGGTGATGCAATTTTAGACAAAATGGTTTTTATCTATAAATACCGTCACATGAGCTGGTTTTAGGTCATTTGAGTAACTATATTAATGTCGGTTACCCTTGGAGTAATAGACATAATAGTGAGCATAACTATTGCAACAAAATGTAAGCAATTAAAATTCACACCTCAATGAATCCTCTAGTTTATATAAAAAAACATTATCTAAAGGGTGTATTGGGTAAAATATTTACATGATCGAGAAAAAACACTTAATCCTTAGATCTAGCTAACACATTGCCTATTACTAGCGGATATAGCCTACTGATTCTGATATCATCTTAAGCATTGATTATTAACTATTGGATACTGCTCAAATATGATTACACTTTATGGCATTAAGAATTGCGATACCGTGAGAAAAGCAACTAAATGGCTTGCTGAAAATAACATAACACATCAACTTTATGATTTTAAGAAACAACCGTTAACTGCCGAATTATTAACACAATTTGTTAAGCAAAGTGATTGGTCTTTATTATTAAACAAACGCAGTACCACCTTTCGTAACCTGCCTGATGAGATAAAAAACAATTTAACAGATGAAGTTATGTTTGCCGCTGTGCTTGAACAACCTACGTTACTTAAGAGACCGCTATTACCATTGAATGATGAACTAAACCTCGGTTTTAAAGCTGAACAGTATCAAAATATTTTCGAAACAAATAAGTAAAACAGACAGTAAAGATCAACATTTAAAAGCCATGTCTTTATAGTCATGTATTAAAAATTAACTAAAGGTAGTTCTTGTGAGTCAAACTGAACAAAAATATGAAAGCGCCGTTATTAAACTGGCAATAGATCTTATGAGTAGAGCTTCAGTTACCCCTGAAGATGCAGGTTGTCAAAAACTGATGGCAGAGCGCCTTGCTAAACTTGGCTTTAATAATGAAACAATGATTTTTGCTGATACCACTAACCTTTGGTCACGCCGAGACGGTAGCCTGGGCCCAGACAATAAGAAAAACACGGGTAAAATAAACAATGATTTAGTTTTTTGTTTTGCTGGCCACACCGATGTGGTGCCGGCAGGTAACCTTGAACTATGGCATACGCCGCCCTTTGAGCCAACAATAATTGATGGCATGTTATATGGCCGTGGCGCAGCAGATATGAAAGGTAGCCTAGCGGCAATGATAGTGGCGACCGAGCGTTTTGTTAAAGACCACCCAGATCATCAAGGTGCTATCACTTATTTGATTACCAGTGATGAAGAAGGACCCTTTATTAATGGCACCACTCGAGTTATTGATACCCTAGAAGCACGCAATGAAAAAATCACTTATTGTATTGTCGGTGAGCCTTCAAGTACTCATACTGTTGGCGATGTCGTAAAAAATGGTCGCCGTGGTTCAATTACTGCTGAAGTAATCATTAAGGGTAAACAAGGTCACGTTGCCTATCCTGAGCATGTCAGAAACCCGATTCATTTAGCTATGCCCGCATTAACAGAGCTCAGCCAAATAGAGTGGGATCAGGGCAATGAATATTTCCCGGCGACTAGCTTTCAATTATCAAATATTAATGCCGGCACAGGTGCCAGTAATGTTGTCCCTGGGCATTTAACGGCATTATTTAATTTACGCTATAGCACAGAATTAACCGATCAAATGATTGTTGAGCAAGTCGAGTCAATCCTTAACAAACATCAACTGGATTATGAGATAAAGTGGACTTTTAATGGTAAACCTTTTATTACCAAGCATGCTAACTCTGAACACGGTTTCCTCAATGCCGTTAGCCAAGCCATACTCTCTGTTACCGGTAAAAAAACCCAGCTTTCTACCGCAGGTGGCACTTCAGATGGGCGTTTTATCGCGCCAACGGGTGCCCAAGTCATTGAACTAGGTCCATGTAACGCCACTATCCATCAAGTTAATGAGTCTGTTTCTTGTCACGATTTAGAACAACTCGTTGATATATATTATCACTGCTTGGTTAATGTTTTATGCACACACAAAAACATTAATGGCTAACGTCTTTAGTTCTAAGGTGTCATTTAACCATGCCTACTAGCAATGAAAGCCATTCCGCTCAAGTACTCGGTCAAACCGAGCAACACCTGTATTATCTCAATGAGCGAGTGGCCATTCACCAAGAAATGAAAAATGCCTTTAATGCTTTAGTTGCTGCGGCTAGCACCGCTAATATTGACTTAAGCATTGCCAGTGGCTTTCGATCTTTTGACCGACAGCTTATGTTATGGAACAATAAGTTTTCTGGAAAAACACCGATTAAGAATATTGCCGGAGAAAGTATTTTAGCCGCGAGTTTATCACCACTTGAGTTGACCCACAGTATTTTACTTTATTCCGCCCTACCCGGCGCTAGTAGGCACCATTGGGGCTGTGACATTGATGTTTACGCGCCAAATTTGCTAGCTGATGACTATCAACTACAGCTTGAACCATGGGAATATAGTGCCCAAGGGCCTTTAGCAAAATTATCTGCTTGGTTGGTTAAATACGCCCATCAATTTGGCTTTTTCCTGCCTTATGCTAGCTTCCAAGGTGGTGTTGCCAGTGAGCCTTGGCATTTATCTTACGCACCATTAGCACAACAATATCAGCAAGCTTTTGATATTGAACGGTTAGCCAAGGCATTAAATAACAGCACTATATTGGGCAAGGACGTCATTATTAAAAATTTAGATGACATAGCAAAGCGTTATATTAATAATGTCTGTGCTGCGCCGACAAATGTTATACTCACTAAACAGTAAGCTGAGAGATATTACTTAGCATTAACTAACTTAACAAACTTATTAAGAGGCATTCCAATGGACAATGGCGTAGCTATTTTCATGATAGTAATAGCGCTAGCTATTATCATAGGTAACTTGAGTACCCTGCAAAAAAACGCTAAACAAAAAATGCGCAAACACAATTTAAATGACTTAAAAGAAACCCTGCCAAGAAGTAACAAAAGTGCTCATAAATTGGCAACATATGAAAAAAACAAGCCCTAAAGAGCTGACAAATTCAAAACATAAAAAAACTCCAACACTAGATATAAAAAGTGTGGAGTTTTTTTATGCCAACTTTACCTCTGTCTTATTTCGACAAAGAGCGGGTAAACTTTATCGTAACAACTATATTAAAAAACGTTTCTAAACGATAAACCTTGCTCGAATACCGGGAAAATTCGCTCTAAGGTTGCTAACGGTAACGGCTCTCCGGCAGCATTATATATGGTTACTGCGGTTTTTTGATTAAGTTCATCCAGAGGCGCTAAAACAAATTGGTAGTTGGCATCATTAACATCGATAACCGGTACATCTTGACCCCAAATACTATCCCAAACACTACTATCAGGTTTAACAAAGTCGACATAGTAAATTTTCTTATCTTCGTTTAAATCGCTAATGGTAAAACCATGTTTTTCGAAGAATAAAGGCATATTGTCCCATAAGTCGTCTAAGCCCATCTCAACAACATAGCCGGCTTCTTCTTCAATGTTTTGTCCTATTGTTACTAGCTTTTGATTGGCACGAGTTAAGCGATCCGAGCGCTGTTGAAGACGGTAATTATAATCAACAGCGGCAATTAGCTCATTAAGCATAGCTTTTTCAGCACGTTGCTTATCAATGGGATCCATGCTTTTGCTACCACCGGTTTCATCCGTTTGTAAAAAATCAACTAATGAAACACGTAATGAGACACTGCGACCATGAGGTTTAGCTAATAATTGATAGCGGAAACGTAAACTCTTGGAAAATTGTATGTCGGTATAAATCCAACCAACATCAACCTCATTATGATACCAATCTGATTCTATGATGGCCGTCTTAATGCCTTCACGCTTAATACTGGTTTCTTTTAAGCTGGTCGCCCCCTCAATGACTTTACTTAAGGTAACCTCAACATCTTCTTCAATATAGTTATAGGTGATTTTGTCTTCAACTAACTTTTCTATGACAACTTTTTCGATAAATTCCAATAAATCTTTATCTTCTAAAACCTTATCAAACCAAATAATCGCGACAGTAGACTCATCAACAACTCTTGAAGAGGCGGCAACAGGCATAACCAGTGAAGGTGCTCGAATATCCATATCTTCACCAATAGGGCCTTGATGATTTATTTTATCGGAGACAAAGAAGTCCTGCGCTTGTTTGGGTTTATTCAAATTGGCAGGAATCACTAGAGCGTTAGCTTCAGGTTTATACTGATAAGCAAAGCTCCCCTGCGCTTGTTTATTATTAACAGAACCACAAGCTGTTAGTGACAAGGCTAACAGTGATAAATAAAATACTCTACAACTCATTAAAACTCCTGTGGCTTAGGTTATTGATAGTCAAAACCCAACTAAGCTCACTAAAAAACTAAAATAGGGCTAAACATTGCGCCCCATGGTACTTGGCTGATTTTACAAACACAAGTTATATGACCACAAAAATGTAAGATGATTCCAACTTTAATCATGATCAGTTACAATACGTCTTTATTGACAACTTAGGCGTAATGAATGTCACAATATTTAGTACTAACCGCAATGGGATCGGACCGAACAGGTTGTGTTAGTGAGTTAACTAAATTAGCAAGTGAATGCGAATGTAATATATTGGACAGCCGAATGGCCCTTTTTGGCTCTGAATTTACCTTCATTATGTTACTTAATGGTGAAAGCAGAGCAATTAATAAGATTGAAGCGAGGATCCCTAAACTTGCTCATACTTTAGATTTAATTACTATGATGAAGCGAACATCTGGTCATAGAACCTTTAACTTGGTACAACACTACCAAGCTGAATATTGTGGTATTGATCAACCGGGTATTTTAAAAGCAATGACCGCCTTTTTTGCCACACGAAAAATAGACATTTCTTCGTTGAAATCAGCTATAGATCCCAAAACTAACCATATGAGTGCCAAGATATTATTTGCTTTAACGGAGAAAATTAGTATTGATGAGATTGAGCGTGACTTCTTAGAGCTTTGTCAGCAAACTGACGTCCAAGGCTGTATTAAAAAAGCCAATACTAACTTATTATAGTAATAAGCATAGCGTTCAATGAGTAAGACATAGTTACCCTTAAAATCAAGTAAATGACTTTCATCCCTTTTTAACAGTGAGTTTATAATGAATACTCTAAACGTTGGTGATACCGCGCCACTATTTACCCTAGCTAATGAAAATGATGAGTCAGTATCATTAGCTGATTATATCGGCAAAAAACAGGTGCTAGTATATTTCTACCCGAAAGCAATGACTCCGGGTTGTACCGTGCAAGCACAAGGTCTACGTGATATTAAAGCTGAGCTGAATGAATTAAACACGGTTGTTTTTGGTATCAGCCCTGACGAAGTAAAGCGCTTAACTAAATTCTGCCAACGGGATGAACTAAACTTCTCCTTGTTAGCTGATGTTGATCACCAAGTAGCCGAGCAATTTGGTGTTTGGGGTTTAAAGAAGTTTATGGGCAGAGAGTACGACGGCATTCATCGTTTAAGCTTTTTAATTGGCCTTGATGGCAAGATCAGCCACGTTTTTAATAAATTCAAAACTAAAGAACATCACGATGTGGTTTTAGCTGTATTAAACGAGTTAAGTCAGTAACTTAATAGCTAGTTACCGTAAGCGTTAAAGGTGCTTGCCCTTAAAGTAAAAAAGAATAGCCCTAAGCTAAATAATATTAGCTTAGGGCTTTTTAGTTATTGCTATTGAATTAATACTATTGAATTAACACTATTAAGTTAAGTACTATTAATTTAGCTAGCAATGGACTAAATACCTTACTAAGGTATTTAGTCCATTGACTTGATACGTGCCGCTAAGTAACCCGCATAGTCTGGAATTTCAATAGCACTCTCTTCGGTCATCAGCTCCGAGTCCATCAAAAAATTAGCGGTAGATTTATTAGTCGCTACCGGAATATTCCATACCGCGGCTAATCTTAACAGTGCTTTAACATCAGGATCATGGGGTACCGCATCAAGCGGGTCCCAGAAAAATATTAGCACATCAATCTCCCCTTCTGCGATTAATGCACCAAGTTGTTGATCGCCACCCATGGGCCCTGACAACAGACACTTTATCGGTAAAGCAATGGCGCTGCTCAATAAATAACCCGTAGTGCCAGTAGCAAATAAATGGTGGAATTTTAAATCCTCACTACGCTTTTTCGCCCAAGCAATTAAATCGGCTTTTTTATTATCATGGGCCACTAGTGCCATGCGTTTATGCGCTGGCATCATTCGTTGGGTGTACAATAATTCCATTTTAGTTCCTTTAACTAGCGAGGATTTTTTGCAATTATTTCCATTGTTTTACAGTTCAGGGGCTTCATTTGTCTCGTCTGTTTCGGGCACTGAAGGCCAAGCATTAATGACAGCTTTTACCAGCGTTGCTAAAGGGATGGCAAAAAACACCCCCCAGAAGCCCCATAAACCACCAAAAAATATCACCGCGATAATAATGACAACTGGATGAAGGTTAACCGCTTCAGAGAAAAGTAAAGGCACAATAACATTACCATCGATTGCTTGAATTATGCCATAGGCAAGCATAACGTAGCCAAATTCACTGCCAAAGCCAAATTGGAAAAGCGCTACTAACATGACCGGAAAAGTAACAACCGTTGCTCCCACATAAGGGACCAGTACCGACAAACCAACCAAAACACCTAATAATAATGCATATTGCAAATCAAGAAACATAAAAGCTATGGTCGTTGCTGTGCCAACAATAATAATTTCAATCACTTTACCACGGATATAATTTAAAATTTGTTGGTTCATTTCTTTACTTACTTTCTTTGCCATGCGGCGTTCTTTAGGTAAGAAATACGCGACGCTGTTCATTAATTCAATTTTATCTTTTAAGAAGAAAAACATCATTAAGGGAACAAGAATTAAATAAACCATTAAAGCGACAATGTCAGAAATAGAGTTTAATGACGCTTTCAGCGCGACCTGACCCCATTCAAGTAGATTATCATTGACCATAACAATAAAGCTTTCAATTTGAGACTCATGTACTAGTTCTGGGTACTTTTCTGGTAGGGTCAATAAATACACCTGTCCTTGAGTGATCATATTAGGGACTTCTTGCAATAAATTACTGCTTTGCGTCCAAATAATGGGCATAAGTCCCAAAACCGCCAATAAGGCAAAGCCAATAAAAGCCACGATCACTACTATCGTGGCACTCAAACGTGACATGGAGCTATGCATCAGTTTATTAACCGGAAGATCTAATAAAAAGGCTAAGGAGATAGCAACAAAGACCGGCATTAATAAACTACTAAATAAAGCAATAAACAAGGCAATACATATCAAAATGACAACGAGGGTTACGGCATGGGGATCTGAAAATTTACGGGTATACCAATCACTGAATAACTTAAACATAACGTCCTATTTTTTATTTTGCTTAGCCAAGAGGCTGTTGCTCTTGCTTAATTTTATATACTAATACTGATCTCTACCGTACCATTACCAAGATTTTTTTTACTGTGTTGATAGCCCTGTTTATCTAACAGCTTAGGGATGTCATTTAATGAGCCGACATCATTTATACGAATGATACACTCATCACCCACCTGCATTTTTTTTAACAATAAACGCAGGTTAATTAAAGGTAGCGGACACTTTTCGCCTATACCATCATATTTATAAATCATCTAATTATAAAAACAGCGCTTTAGTTTAATTCACTAATTTGCGACAATTAATCCATGGTACTAATTAAAGTTATCATAGCGTACCTCTATAGGTATGTCTTATGTAAAGACAACTTAAATACTAGGAATATTAACTAAATGAGTTCATTAGGCCCAGAAGCTAGCTTAAAAGAAATTAATGCTTATAAAAAACAAATCAATTGGGGCGATGTCTCTACGATTTACCATATGTTTTCTTCTTCTTTAGGGGATTTAGATGGCATACTTACCCATGGTTTTGATAGTGCCTACAAAGAGGTATTAAAGCCAAACACATGGAATTTAGCCCTATTAGGTGCAAGTAAAAGTCTTGATGGTGCTATGCAAGTAAAAAACAAAGCACAAATTAGCTTACGGCATGAATTTAATGATATGGGTTATGAGTTACATTGTTACCCAGTTGTTGATGGCGAAAATGTCACTCAAAACATGATTAATCAAGGCAACTGCCCTTTTCATACTTGGCTACCCGAAAAAACACAAATGCTTTTTCGCATAAATAGCTTAGTCGCCTTTGCAATATACTGCTTCCAAAGCGGTGACGAAGCCGATAAAGCGTTATTAAAGTTTGCCCATGACAAAGTCGAAACGTTAATTACAACATTAAGCGAATCTTTTCAAATTATTGCGGTCAAAGGTTATAGTATTGCCGAGTTTTATCAAGAAATCGCCAATAAAAATGGTAATATCCTTAGCCAAGAAAGCTAAGTAGGTAAAATCACCTTTTAATCACCATGTATATTTCGATCATAAATGTAGGATGTAATATTGTTTAACCTAAAACCCATGCTTATCGCATTATTGCTGACATTAGGTACTGCTGTGGCGACGAGCTTTAATGCCAGTGCCATTAATAACTATAACAATAAAAATAAATTACCCGATATTGGCATTTCAGCCTATAGCGTTTTATCTATAGATAAAGAGCTACAAATTGGCCAGGCGATGATGCGCCAATTACGTGCTTCACAGCCATTAATTCAAGACCCGGTTCTACTTGAATACATTAATCACTTAGGTAATACCTTGGTGAAAAATGCCCAAGGGGTTAATTATGCCTTTGAATTTTTTCTCATCAATAATAATGAATTAAACGCTTTTGCCTTTTTTGGCGGCCATGTAGGCATTCATAGTGGTTTAATTACCACAGCGGATACAGAGAGTGAGCTAGCGTCTGTTATTGCCCATGAAATATCTCACGTTACCCAACGCCATCTAGCCCGCCGACTTGAGTCACAAAGCCAAACTCAAAGTTTAACTATGGCTGCTATGTTATCCAGTGTATTACTGACCTTAATCAACCCCACCGTTGGTATGGCAGCGCTTAGCGCTAGTATGGCCGCGACACAACAGGCAAGTATCAACTACACTCGAGGTAATGAAAAAGAAGCCGATAGAGTCGGTATCACTTTGTTAGCCAATAGTGGTTTTAATCCACAAGGCGCATCCAATTTCTTTAGCAAGATGTCAGCAAAATACCGCTATGCCAGTAAGCCGCCAGCCATGCTGCTAACCCACCCCTTACCTGAATCGCGCATCGCTGATGCTAGGCAACGGGCATTAAATTATCCAGCCAGGCCTTTGCCACCCAGTTTAGACTTTGAACTCACTAAGGCGAGATTGAAAGCAAGATACCAGGGCGATGCCAAGTCAAATATTATTTATTATCAACATCAATTAAAGAAAAATCGCTATGCGATAAAAGCCGCGGCACAGTACGGTTTAGCCTTATCGTATTTTGAAAATAAACAAACGAAACAAGCATTACAACTTTTAGAAACATTAAAACAACAGGACAACAATAATCTATTTTATATTGATGCCTTAACGGATGTGTATTTAGCAAATGACCAAGCATCATCAGCCATTAAGATGCTTGAGCAATTAAATTTATTTATGCCCAATAACCAAGTGGTGAGTTTAAATTACGCCAACGCCCTACTTTCGGTAAAAAATTATGATCTCGCTGCGGAAATACTGCAGGACTTTTTATTGGTCAATCCAGGTAACTTTATCGCTTATGATATATTAACCACCTTATATCGTTCACAAGGAAAAAAGGGTTTAATGCACATGAATAAAGCAGAGGTCTATGCCTTGTTAGGTGCATACGCCAAGGCTGCCGATGAGTTACAAACCGGTTATACTTTTCTTGAAGATCAGCCTTTAATACAAAAAAGGATAAAGGCCCGTATTTTACAATTTCAAGAACAAGAGAATCGCTTAAAACGCTTATAAGCCATTTATCGTGTCAACATTTCTGCCTGTTAGCATTTTTATAGCAGGCTATTTTAAAGGTAACCCTATGTATACTATTTATCACAATCCAAGATGCTCAAAAAGTCGTCAAACACTGGCTTTACTTGAAGAGCAGGTGCAACAGACAAAGCAAGCAGTCACTATCATTGAGTACTTAAAATCACCCCTTGATCATGAGCAAATTAAACAGCTACTCGCGCAACTTAATTGCTCCGCTATTGAGATGATGCGTACCAAAGAAGCTGAGTTTACTGAACAAAACTTAAAAGGTGCTAGTGAAGACGAGCTAATTAACGCCATGGCAAACACGGCCAAGCTAGTTGAGCGCCCTATTGTAACCGACGGTAGCAAGGCTATTATTGGTCGCCCTCCTGAAAATGTCTTAAGTTTTTTTAAAGGCTAAATGTCAATTATATCCACCATTACCAATAAGTAACCCAATGAATAAACAAATGTTTTCAACCGACACCTACAAAAAAATAGCCTTGGCGGGCTATTTTTCATTACTTTTATTTATGCCATTATGGTTAATAGTACTCAGCCCGAGTGAAAGTTTAAGTACGTCAACGTCTTTATTGATGTTTACTCTACCGTTATTATTACCATTAAAAGGTATGTTACAAGGCAACCCTTTTACCTATGCTTGGTCTAATTTTATTGTTTTAATCTACTTTTTACATAGCTTAACCACACTTTGGGTATTGCCAGCAGACAGAATATGGGCGATATTAGAGTTGATTTTTGCTAGTGCAATGTTTTTTGGTGCTAGTTATTACGCTAAATTCCGTGGTCAAGAGCTTGGGCTGAGTATACGAAAAAAGAAAGAAGACAAATAGCTCAACGCTTAATCACGCTGCAATAACAAGGAAGATGTCAATGCGATTAAATTTTGTCAAGATCAACTTACTGCTATCAATGTCACTAGTCACTTTATTAACGGCTTGTGATAGTAACTCCAATCGGATCCAAACGGATTACTCACTCAATAGCATAGTACAGCTTGATGAAAGACAAAATATCAATCAAAGCATTGATCTTCTTCTTCATTTTCCCTATGACACTGTCAGTAATATTCGCTGGCAACAATTAACTGGTGAGCCAGTAACCCTGTTAGCAAAGACAAGTAAAGTTATCTCTTTTACTCCGACAAGCGCCGGCAGTTATAGCTTTAGCGTCTCTTTTACCCTAAACGATAACCTGACACAAACCTTAGAGAAGAATATTACTGTCAGTGATGATTACCATGCAATCACTGCCCGCTTATCTCATACCGCCTTAACAGGGAATAAAGTCTCATTTCGCACTGAAATACAGCTATCGATAGACGCCAGCACTCTGATATGGCAGCAAATAGAGGGACCTAGTGTCACGTTAACAACAGACAATAGTAAGGGAGCCTTAACAATATTCTTTGATGCACCTAAGGTTAGTTTTGATACCATTATTGCTTTTAATGTCTCAGCAACTGACGCTAACACTAATATAACCTATCACGACCAAGTGGCGGTATTAGTCGAGCCCGCTGACGCGATTAGGAGCAATGCTTATTTTTCCGATCGTAAAGCCAATGTTTTCGCCTATAACGCCAATAGCCCTTACGCTGAAAATTTAGTTCATTGCGTGTATGACAATAGCTTAAGCAGCTCTTGTACCCTAGCTCAAACACCGTTACTTGCTGAGGAAGTAAATGACTCGTCGGCGACACCTTCTGTGGCAAGCATTATGGACAGAGTGCTGGTATCTCATCAGTGGATGGGTGATAGGTTTAAAGATTTTTTAACAAATAATGATGACAATGACGATATAAAAAACTTATTAAGGGCTACCACGGCGATTGTTATCGCTTATGATATTCGCCCTTCTTTTTATTGGGCTGCCACGGGCGCAATATATTTAGATGCAGAAAATTTCTGGTTAAGCCCCCAAGAGCGAGATACCATAAATGAGGCCGCCGATTTTAGAGCCGACTTTGGTAATGATTTACAATTTGTTATGCCTTGGCGTTATATTAAAGATAATGCCTATGCGAGCCAAAGCTTTAGTAAGTCGGCACGAGTAACTCGTACAGCAACAGCGGCTTTATATCGCTTAACGTCCTTAATGTATCATGAACTTGCCCATGCTAATGACTTCTTCCCCAGTAATGAGTGGTATGTTCATCATAGTGACCAACGTGTGCTTGATGCGGCCCTTAGTACTGATTTTGAATCCGATGAACTTGCTCTTGCTCTACCATTAGCCAGCCAAGAAATGCGTAATTTAGCACAAGTTAGCTTTGCCGGTGAAACAGCCAACTCAACACAAAAGAATTACTTACCTACTGACATTGAAAGCTTCTTTAGCCCAGACAGAGCGACAGATTATTATGCTTATTCAAGTAAACGTGAAGATTACGCCATGTTATTTGAAGAGTTAATGATGCAAAACCGCTTTGGCGTTATTCGCGATGTTGCCATCACCAACCAACCTTCTGGCAATAATATTTCCGCTGCTGATTATATCGTCACTTGGGGGCAACGTGGCCGGATTGGCGACGATAAATTAACAGAACGAGTACTTTTTAGTGCCAGTAGGGTATTAGCTGAATTTGACAGTCAAGCCGCCATAAACTTAGTACCAGCTCCCATAACCATGGTTGTCGGGGATAGTTGGTTGGATAATTTAACCATCAGCCCAAGCGAACCTAATATGGATAATTTGATGAAACAGCTAAATGGCTATGCTATCCCTCAGCCAGCAACAGAAAAGGCCAGCATTGCGCCGGTAACTGAAACGCTAGAAAACTTTAATCGTTATTACCAAAAACCTTTACCTAATCATTAATAGCAAACGCCTAATTCAATAGCTCTAATGCAATAGGCATAGTTAATAGTTTTAGTCATGCCTACCAAAAAAAAAGCACCATTGATTTAATCGTGCTTTTTGTTTTTATTGAGCATGTTTTCCTTGGTGATGACGTTACTAACGCCATCGGCTAACTATTTCAGGTTAAGCACTTGCTTGATAAAGGGAATAGTAATTTTTCTTTGCTCTTGAATAGAGGCTTTATCTAAGACATCCAGTGAGCTAATTAAGCTGCCCATATCTCGACTCAAACGATTAAGTAAAAACTTAACCACATCGTCTGACAAGAACAAACCGCGTTGCGTGGCACGATGTTGGATAGCAATGATTTTCTCTTCATCGTCAAGTGGTTTAACTTGCTCCGTTAAACCCCAAGAAAGTCTAGAGACAAGATCAGGTAAACTAATACCTAGTTGTTGGGCACTTTCATCCCCGGTAATTAATAAGTAATTGTTTTGTTCAAACACCCGGTTATACAAATCAAAAATAGCTTGTTGCCAACGCTCATCACCGGCAATTAAGTGAATATCGTCTAGGCAAATTAAATCCATTTGCTCTAAGCCATCTAAGACTTCCACGGGTAATCGTTTTAATTCGGCACAAGATAAACACACTGAAGATTTGCCAACGTGTGCAGCATAAGTACTACTAGCATGAAGTAGATGTGACTTACCAACACTAGATGAGCCAAACAAATAAAAACTATGTGGGCTATCCTGTTGCTGATCAATATAGGATTTTAATTGGCTGACAATCGCTAGATTATCATCACTTTTATAGTTATCGAATGTTTCATCATCAGGTAATTGCACCTTCAAGGTGAGTTGAGCAACTTGTTTCATCCTTGCTCCCAATAAAAAACCGGGACAGATGGCACCCGCGTTAACTGTGGTTTGGCCGCAAATACTGTCGGCAATGACGTATTTATTGCCAGTTCAATGGCAGATTTAACGTCTAGATTGTTACCCTTATCTTGAACTGAGTTGCTAACCGCCACATTTTCATCAATAAACACTATTTTATTAGCCTTTAAATTCCCCTGAGAAAGTTCAACACCAGCGGTATCTATTTCGCCGAGGACAGTAAACTTTACTGAGTTATTGCTGTCGTTTAGTTCAGCTTGAGCAGTCTTTTGAGGCTTAAATGGCTGACGCTGAGAAAAACTATCAAGCTGAGTATTCATTTGTTGCGTTAACTTATTGTTTAATTTTAAGGACGCTAGGAATGAAGCCTTTGAACCCAGCAAGTCTAATTTAAAACGACGAACATTACCTTGGGCACTGATTAAAGTAACATTCTTAACCGCTGATAAATCTGCTAAAAATTGAAATAATTGCATATCATGTTTTAATGACGTGACATTGTTCACTTCAATGACAAAATTATTTTCTGCTGAGGTTGATAAAGCATAAGACTGATAAATCAACTCGGTGATATCGGATAAACCCTGATGAATCAAACTGATTTTATTATCACCTTGGTATGTTTGCGTATACAGTGTGCCTTGGCTATAAACCCGCCAATCTAGCACTTTAGGGCGGTCAACTTCTGCTGGTTGGCACAATAAACCACAAGAAATATTATCTACCGCACTTGCTGCTTTAGCTATATCTTCTTTATTCACTAAACTTGAATCAGACACTCTCATCACGATAATGGTATCAGCAAAATAACGCAGCGAGGCTTGTTGAATTTGTTCAGGAAAATAGCCCCAAAAGTCACTTACCACCACATGTTCACTATCGGTTAGGTCCATTAACGGCATGATAATAGGCAAACCACGTTGTATCGAAAAATCATGAACACTTGCGGGAATAATACTATCCGCATCGGAGGCAACCATAGTACGGCTTGCACCTTGCTCATCGATTAACCATAAAAGCACTTGTGGGCGTAAGCTGCCCCAGCGCGCTAACTTGGCGTCTTTAAACAATTGATTAACTTTATCTTCATCAAAACTGACAACTAAGCTTAGCTCAGCGTCTTTTCGTTGATAACGATACTGGCTAACATAGCGACTGGCTCTTTTTTGTGCTTGTTGTAACACTGGATGTGTTAAAACACTCTTTTTACCACCAACTTTTAAAAACACCCCTTGCAGTGCTTGTTTTATTGCCTGCTGACGCTGTTCTTTCGCTTGTGAATCAACAACAACATTAGCTTGGTATAAATCATCTACTTCCAGGGCCAGTAGATTAGTGCTAAAAAGTGTAAATATAAGGAAAATTATAACAAAAGGAAATCTAAACATATCAACTAAAAACTTCATAAACTCCATGACTTCATAACTATTATCTTATCACAATGACAGTAATTAATACCCGCAAATATTGATAAATACCCTCAAAAAATAAAACAAGCTAAGATACGGTTATCAACTTGAGTATGAGCCTTGGCACTGGTAGAATACGCCCCATAAAATACTGTCGGTAATTTCTGAGGTCTCCCGTGAGCGAACAAAAACAATCGTTAAGCTATAAAGATGCTGGTGTTGATATTGATGCTGGTAATGCCCTAGTTGAGAAAATTAAAGGTGCGGTAAAACGTACAAAACGCCCTGAAGTTATGGGGGGGTTAGGTGGTTTTGGTTCGGTATTTCAATTACCTACCGGTTATAAAGAGCCTGTATTAGTTGCTGGTACCGATGGTGTCGGCACTAAATTGCGTTTAGCTATCGATTTAGGTAGACACGATACGGTTGGTATCGATTTAGTGGCTATGTGTGTTAATGACCTTATCGTCCAAGGTGCTGAACCATTATTCTTCCTTGATTATTATGCTACTGCCAAACTTGATATTGATGTTGCTGCCTCAGTTATAGAAGGTATTGCTGAAGGCTGTATACAGGCTGGTTGTTCTCTTGTTGGTGGCGAAACGGCTGAAATGCCAGGTATGTACCATAAAGGCGATTACGATATCGCTGGATTTTGTGTTGGTATTGCGGAAAAGTCGCGCTTAATTGACGGTACTAACGTTGCTGCCGGTGACCAACTTATTGCCCTTGGTGCTTCTGGCCCGCACTCAAATGGTTTCTCATTAATTCGTAAAGTATTAGAAGTAAACAATACCGATACTAATGAATTACTTGACGGTAAAAAAATCGCTGACCATTTACTTGAGCCAACTAAGATATACGTAAAATCTGTGCTTGAGTTAATTAAAAATGTTGATGTGCACGCACTTTCTCATATCACTGGTGGTGGTTTCTGGGAAAATATCCCGCGGGTATTACCTGAAACAGCACAAGCCGTTATTAAAGGTGACAGCTGGCAATGGCCGAGCATCTTTACTTGGTTAAAAGAGCAAGGCAATATCACCGAACATGAAATGTACCGCACGTTCAACTGTGGTGTTGGTATGATTATCGTTGTACCTGCTGATAAAGTAGCACAAAGCATCGAAGTGCTAACCGCACATGGCGAAAATGCTTGGCATATAGGCGAAATAGCCGATAAAGCTGACGGTGAAGAGCAAGTTGTTTTTAACTAAATAACAACGTTGCTAAGCAAAAAAATATTATAAAGGGGCTATTTATTAGCCCCTTTAATTTATCTAAAAATTGAGGAACAAAGATGTCGAGTCGTATCCTTGTATTGATCTCTGGTGGTGGCACAAACTTACAAGCCATTATTGATGCTTGTACCAATGACAATTTTCCTGGAGAGGTTGTTGCGGTAGTATCAAATAAAGCCGATGCTTATGGCCTAACTCGCGCTCAAAATGCTGGCATTACCAACCTAGCTCTTTCACATAAAGAATTTTCTAGCCGTGAAGATTACGATCAAGCACTGATCAAAATAATTGATGGCTTTGCTGTTGATTTAATCGTATTAGCAGGCTTTATGAGAATTCTTACACCCAGCTTTGTCCAACATTTTCAAGGCAAACTGCTCAACATACACCCATCGCTATTACCCAAATACCAAGGGTTAAATACGCATCAACGTGCTATTGATGCCGGTGATGATGTACACGGTGTTAGTGTGCACTTTGTTACTGAAGAACTCGATGGTGGTCCAGTAATTCTTCAGGCGAAAGTACCCGTATTTGAAGGTGATAGCAGTGAAGATCTTGCGGCCCGTGTTCATCAGCAAGAACACCGTATCTACCCCTTAGTGGTAAAGTGGTTCACTGAACAAAGACTTAACATGCAGGGCGACCATGCAATACTCGATGGTAATATACTGCCAGCCTCAGGTTATGCTAACGATTAATATTGATAGCTAACTCGCTTAACTGGGCTTAACTGGGCATAAATAGCACAAAAAATAGATTAGTGTTTTTTATAAACTCTCTACAGAAGCTGTTAGTATCCTTAAATATACTCTTGCTGCTGGACTCTTTGCTTATTATGCGCAAACACTTTTCCCTACTGTTATTCATATTACCTTTCCTGGTTTCAGCCAATACGGCTGATACTAATATTGATACACAAAAGCCAGCAAGCGCTCAACAGAAAAAAGAGTCCTTCGCAGCAGTCATCCCTGCTTATCGGGCAACTTATACCTTATTACATAAATCAGATCCCGTAGGTACCGCAGTCAGACAGCTGAGTTACCTTGCTGATAATAAAATTAAATACCATTATGAAACGGATATACATTGGTTCATCTTTTCTGATAAACGCAGTGAAACCGCCATAGTTAAGATAGAAAACAATCAAGTGATACCGTTGAGTTATGATTATAAACGCGAGGGCACAGGTCGCGATAAATACTACCAATGGCAGTATGATCTAGCGGGAAAAACGGCAACCGATATTAAAAATAATAAAGAGATCACTTTAGAGTTCACTGATGGTTTGTTAGATAAACTTAGCTACCATCTGCAAAATCGCATCGACCTAATTAACAACCCAGCACAAAAAAAGTTTGTTTACCCGGTGATCAGTACTCGCGGCTCGATCAAAAATTATCAATATATCTATGATGGTGATGAGGAACTAATACTTCCTTTTGGCTTAGTCAAAACTATCCGTTTGAAGCGTGAAATTGTTGAAAAAAAACGTATCACCTACGTTTGGTTTGCCCCAGAGTTAAACTTTTTAATGGTTAAGCTCTATCAAGTGAAAGACGGCACGGAACAATTTGAAGCACAATTATCAGCATTAGAGTAATAAACCTTAGCAAGTATTTAATAACGTCCTTTAGCTTGTTAGTCACCACTAAATGAGCATAGCTATGCTCATTTAACTTAGCTATTCACTTAGCTATTCACTTAATTAATAGCTTGCAATTCATTTCATCTAACACATTACTACTAGTTCCCTAGCTAAAAACCACCATCACCACCGCCTAAGCCAACGTCCAGCGTTTTATTCTTCTTTGCTTTCAGCAGAGACACATATTCAATAGCTATATTTCAAAATAAACACCTCAACAATGTGTAAAAAACAACAAATAATGCTTGAATAACCAGCAAAACCCATATACTGTACAAACATACAGTACTCGTCACTATCCAACTCAAGGCAGAACTATGTACACCACCGATACCCTTAATAGCAATGTCATAAACAAAGCTTTCAATACTCCCCTTGCACAGCAGACTTGGTTAAAACTAGCCAATGTGGCCAATCATCAAGAATTGTCATGCCTCTATGCCGATATTTGTCAGCAACATACGCAACAAAAAAAATGGGTATTATTTATTAACCCTGAAGAAGCATCCTTAGAGCAATTAGCGCACACCCACGGTGTTGATATTTCAAAAGTGCTTTGTGTTAGTTTTAAAGGCAAAAATAAAGTGAATCGCTTACTTGATAAAAATTCTGCTCACTTAGATATTGAGCAAATAAAACGTGTTTTATGCCGAGGTAACTGCTCAGCAGTTATCCTGTCAAATGCCTCGTTTAGAGACGATGAAATTGCCGAGCTCGATAGCTGCGCACGTCTAGGGAAAACTCAGTGTGTGCTGCTTAAAAACCTGCGTAAAAATGAACTAACGAGACATTATCGACACAGCCACTAAGCTTAAGTAAGCAAAATACCGGCAAGTGTGATAACGAATAGCCGTTATTTTACTTAGCTAAAATTAAGCCGTATTGTTCACAACAATACGGATTTTTATCGACTAGATGCGTTCACTTATGACTTGCTGTCTAACCAATGATTTACATTTCGTGATAACACTGCCATAGGCACGGCGCCATTTAACAGCACAACATCATGAAACTCGGCTAAATCAAAGGCATCACCTAAACGTTTTTGTGCTTGCTCTCTTAAACTTAATATTTTTAGCATCCCTAATTTATAGCCAAGTGCTTGCCCAGGCCAGGCCATATAACGTTCAATTTCGGCAATAACATCAGACTCAGCGGTACCCGTTTGCTCTGACATATAGCTAATAGCTTGCTCTCGTGTCCAGCGTTTATCATGTAAGCCAGTATCAACTACCAAACGCACCGCTCTAAATAATTCTGCTTGTAAGCGACCTAAATTACCAAAGGGATCGTTTTCATACATGCCTAATTCAAAAGCGACTTGCTCACTGTATAAAGCCCAGCCTTCTGCATAAGCATTGTAAGGGGCAATTCTGCGTAAAAAAGGCAACTCTGCTTGATCTAAGTTCAAGGCTATTTGCCAATGATGGCCAGGGTTTGCTTCATGATAGGTTAATGTTTTCAAACCAAACTTAGGATTGGCTTTCATATCACGCAAGTTAATCCAATAAATACCTGGTTTACTACCATCGACAGCCGGTGAAGTATATTGACCACCCGGCGCACCATCTTGTAGCTCAACAGGAAAGGCTTTAACTTCAACTTGATAACTAGGCGTAGTTTTAAAAAAAGGAGCCATTTTTGTGGTAATTTCAGTGATATAACCATTAATATCACTTAATAGCTCTTCCCGCCCTGCTTTTGAATCTTCATATAAAAAACGCGGCTCTTCATTTAACGCTACCATACGCTCGCCAACAGAGCCTTGTTTATAACCTTGCTCTTGTAATATGATATCCATAGCAATACTAATACGAGCGACTTCATCTAGGCCAACTTGATGTATTTCACTTGGCGTTAGTTCACTATCAGCTAATTGTTTAATCGCATCACGGTAATAATCACTGCCTTTTGGCTGTGCCCATATACCCGACTCATCACGAGATTTAGCTAATAATTGTTCGCTGGCTTTTGCTACCGATTGGTAAGCGGGATAAACCACCTGACTAACTTGCACAATAACCTGTTGTATTAAGTCTTGCTTTTGCTCGGCGGTAAGGGCGTCAACCTTTGCAATTTTGTCGGTAAAGACACTAACAAAAGTATGCTGGTCGGCGGCAACACGGGTAAAACCGTTAAGGTACTTAATTGCACCTTGTAACGTTACTTTCGGTGGTAACCAGTTCTGTGCAGCATCAAAAGCTTGTTTTTCAATAATACTACTGGCAAGACGGCCAAATGCCGCTAAACGTGTGATGTAGTCTAATGCTTCTTGCTCTGTGGTAATGGGTTGATCGTTTTGCATAATTCGTGGGATATCAATCAAAGGGCCATTAATTTGATTGACAATAAAGGGTGAAAGTCCCATCCAAGTATCAATAAAACCAACGCTAAAGTTTGGCTCCCCGGCAAAATATCGCGTTAACCCAGCCATCACTTGTTGATTATTTTTCGCCTTGATATCAGCCCCTTCAAGCTTAACGCTGGCAATTTGATTCGATATCGATAATAAATCAGCGCGCAGTTTGGCTTCATTTTCAACGCCATAAAGCTCCATCTTATCACTAATGGCTTGACCAACATCCTGTGCAGACAAACCATACATAGTCGCTGATAAAGCACGTTGTTTAAAAAGGCTTTGTTTAGCTTGCTGATAAAGCGCCGTTAAGGTTTGTTCTGCGCTAGGAAGAGTCATTTTTTCAGTAGACGTTGTCGCTGGCGTTGCTTTATTTACGGCTACAGTATCGCTTGCTTTATCACAAGCACTCAAGCCAAGTGCGGCGACAATGGCACTGGCTAGTAAGCTGTTTTTTAGGTTCTTATTCATAGCTTCCTCTAGGATAATTAACACAATTATTATTTATTATTTTTGCTTTGTCTCATTTTTGTTATTTTATGATAAAAAATTTGTTTAAATCATTTTGACTTAATATGACTTAACTTAACATGCCTATGTACATGGTTCAGGATCGTCATCCCCGTGGTCTCTTAATCGGGGATCCAGCTTCTAAAAGCAATGGATCTTCGATCAGAGACTTCGAAGATGACGTTTACAACGACGTCCTGAGCTAACTACATAGCCATGTAACTTAATATGACTTAACTTAATATGAGTAACTTAGATTAGAGCAAATGCGCTTAAGATTGTAAACATTATACAATCCTTATTTTAGCGAGTTGGCTGTTAAGTTGTATTAAAAACGCCCCCTATAAATTTAGAGCTTTCTCTTAAATTCTGCTATAATCCCGCGCCCGCTATTCTCGGTTTAGTAATACTTGCTTAGTGATACTATTTTGGAATTTTTGCGGCTCAGTAATTTTGAATCGGTTAACCCCAATGGGAATGGTATATGACTTCAGCAAAGCAGCAAATAATATCGAAAAAACAGCAGGGATTATTTGATTATCCAAAATACTGGGCTGAGTGCTACGGCACCGCGCCTTTTTTGCCTATGTCGCGAAAAGAAATGGACATATTAGGCTGGGATAGTTGCGATATAATTATTGTCACCGGTGACGCTTATGTTGATCACCCCAGTTTTGGTATGGCTATTATTGGTCGTATGCTTGAAGCACAAGGTTTTAGAGTTGGCATAATCGCCCAGCCAGCCTGGCATTCAAAAGATGCCTTTATGCAACTGGGTCAGCCTAATTTATTTTTTGGTGTCACCTCCGGTAATATGGACTCCATGATTAACCGATATACCTCTGAGCGAAGAATGCGTCATGATGATGCCTATACGCCAAATGATGAAGGTGGTAAACGTCCAGATCGCGCAGTAACAGCTTACACTCAACGCTGTAAAGAAGCCTATAAAGGTGTACCTGTTATTATTGGCGGTATTGAAGCCAGCTTACGCCGTATAGCCCATTATGATTACTGGTCAGATAAAGTGCGTCGCTCAGTATTGTTCGATTCAAAAGCAGATTTATTAGTGTTTGGCAATGCCGAGCGGCCATTAGTTGAAATTGCTCATCGTATTGCTCGCGGTGAAGATATTAAAAACATCACCGATGTTCGCGGTAGTGCTTTCTTAACCAATCAGGCACTGCCCGGCTGGAAAGGCATAGATTCCCGCGATATCGACCGGCCTGGTAAAATTGACGCCATCGCTAACCCTTACGCAGAAATCACCCCAGAAAGCTGTAGTGATAACGAAGCAAAATCGGCAGCAGAAAATAAGGCTAATGATATTACTAAAACGGCACAGCCTATCGTAATGGCTGACTACCGTAATAAGACCTGGGAGAAAAAGTCCAAACCTTGGGAGAACACTTATATTTATTTACCCACCTTTGAGCAGGTAAAAGACAACAAGATTCTTTATGCGCATGCATCGCGTATTTTTCATCAAGAAGTGAACCCAACCTCCGCTAAGCCCTTAGTTCAAAGCCACGGCACGCGCCTTATTTGGCTAAATCCACCGGCGAAACCACTTTCAACTGCGGAAATGGATGGCGTATTTGATCTTGAATATAAGCGAGTACCACACCCAAGTTATGGTAATGCAAAAATACCCGCATATGACATGATAAAAACATCGATTAATATCATGCGCGGTTGTTTTGGTGGTTGTACTTTCTGCTCAATTACTGAGCATGAAGGCCGCATTATTCAAAGTCGTTCCCATGAATCTATCATCAAAGAAATAGAAAACATCAGAGACATGGTCCCAGGCTTTACTGGCGTAATATCAGATCTTGGTGGCCCAACGGCTAATATGTATCAGCTCAATTGTAAAAGTGAAAAAGCCGAAGCCACTTGTCGTAAACCT
The DNA here is from genome assembly GCF_001444365.1 of Colwellia sp. MT41. Taxonomy (NCBI): domain Bacteria; kingdom Pseudomonadati; phylum Pseudomonadota; class Gammaproteobacteria; order Alteromonadales; family Colwelliaceae; genus Colwellia; species Colwellia sp. MT41. The sequence continues at coordinate 1,573,153 of NZ_CP013145.1, read as the reverse complement.
TCTTGTGTTTGGCCGACTATTTGTGGCCACTTGGATACCGATCATACCCCCACCATCGAGCTTTACCGTAAAGCGCGTAAAGTGAAAGGGATTAAAAAGGTATTAATCGCTTCGGGTGTTCGTTACGATTTAGCCATAGAGCACCCTGAATATATTAAAGAATTAGCAACCCATCATGTTGGCGGATATTTAAAAATCGCCCCTGAACATACCGAGCAAGGGCCACTTGATAAGATGATGAAACCAGGTATGGGTACCTATGACAAATTTAAGGAAATGTTCGATCATTACTCTAAACTTGCCGGTAAGAAGCAATATTTGATCCCTTACTTTATCTCGGCTCATCCAGGTACCACGGACAGAGATATGGTTAATTTAGCACTTTGGCTAAAAGAAAATGATTTTAAGTTAGATCAGGTACAAAATTTTTATCCGTCACCATTAGCGAATGCCACCACCTTATACCATACCGGACTAAACTCTTTGCGTAACGTGACCACCAAGAATTTAGCTAAGGACGATGGTAAAATAATCGTGCCCAAAGGCACCATTCAACGACGCTTACACAAAGCCATGCTGCGTTATCATGATCCAGTAAACTGGCCGCAAATTCGTCAAGCGTTAACAAAAATGGGCTTAACTAAACTGATTGGCTCTGCGCCTAGCTGTTTAGTTCCCAGAGAGACCCGTAATGAGCAGCAACTAGCCAATAGAAACCGACAAGGGAAAAACAACGCACAAGGATTTAAAACCAGTCCAGGTCAAAATCGTCTTAAATCAGGCTATGGTAAAAATAAGAAAACGCCAACACACAAAAAAGGCTTGACGCGTTTTTCAGACAATCAGTTTGATGATAGGAAAAACCCGAAGTAAGTATACCTTAGCGCTCGGGCTGTAGATAATCACAAATATACCCGTGACTATTCAAGAGGCATGTTTCAGAGTGCTTGAGCAATTTCAATTCAAGGCGCTGTGATGAAATAATGGTTGTTCAGGAGAATATGCTCCTGCATTCTCTAATAAGCTGCATCCGTGCAGCGTCATTATGAGTTACAGCAACGATGAAGTGATGTTGCTCAAACGCTTCTTCGATGGGTTTAAAATGACTTTATACCGCGTTAAATAATCAAACCATAGAATGATTCTCCTTGCCTAAAGCCATTTTAATTCCCACTGAAACCCTGCACTTTGATTGGTCACGGGTATATAGGTTACCTACGCCTTAGCGAGCCAAAAGGCTACTTTTTCTGCTAATAATTGTGGATTAATCGGCTTGGCTAAATAATCATTCATACCAGAATCCAAACATTTTTGCTGATCACCGCTCATGGTATTTGCCGTCATGGCAATGATACTCACCTGATTAACATGCTGATAGGCCTCATCAGAGCGAATAGTTTTCGTCGCTTGATATCCGTCCATTTTCGGCATTTGACAATCCATTAACACTAACTGATACGGCTGCGAAAATTGCCGCTGTAATATTAGCTCTAACGCATGTACACCATTGATAGCAACATCCGCACTATGGCCCATCATACGTAATAGCCCTAAAGCAACTTCTTGATTAATTCTATTATCTTCAACCAAGAGTATTCTTGCTTGTTTATTGATATTATTTTTTGGTGGCACTTTTGCGGGGCTTACCGGTAAATCGCCCTGGGCTGACTTGCGGTTTTCACTAGCAAAAGCGCTCGTTAATACTTGATAAAACATGGCCGCACTAATAGGTTTTGCTAACTGATAGGTGTTGCCAGCATGGTCCAAGGTCAAAAGCATGCTGTTTGTTTCAGTACAGCTATGAGCCATTGAGGTCAGCATAATAATAGGCACGGTTTTCGAGCCTAGTTTATTATTTTTCCGCAATAAATTAGCAATATGATCCAGTGCCACTTTACCTAAATTACTATCAAGTATAATGACGGAAAAATCATTATTTTCAATTTTATCACCCATGGTGATTGCTGCATCTGTTGCTGTTTTCATCACAACATTAAGCCCCCATAGCTGTAATTGTTTACTAATGCTCAGTCCACTTTTTTCATTACCGTCAATTAATAAAATAGGCTGCTCGCTAAAACCTTGGTACGGCTTTATTGATCGGCCACTCTTCCCTAGGCTTAGATTAAAAGTAAATTGACTGCCCTGTCCCAACTGACTATTAACCTTTATATTCCCACCCATCAATTGACATAACTGCTTAACGATAGTCAGTCCTAATCCTGTTCCGCCATATTTTCTGGTGGTCGAGGCGTCAGCTTGAGTAAACGCATGAAAAAGCCCACTACATTTTGTTGCGGGGATACCTATGCCGGTATCTGCAATAACAACCACTAATTTAACACCTGCTGAGCTGTCCTCTTGCGCGGTAACAGTAATACTAATTTCACCTTTATTGGTGAACTTAATCGCATTACTTAGCAAGTTAGTCATTATTTGTTTTAATCGGCTAGGATCGCCCACGACCAAGCCTTCGGTCAACGCTGTGGTATCAATAATAACTTCAAGACCTTGGTGTTGTGCTTTAATAGCCATAGCTTGTACCGTTTCAACGATGCAGTCAGGCAGATTAAATACTATTTTTTCAATCTCCAGCTTACCTGCTTCAATTTTAGAAAAGTCTAATATATCGTTGATTAAATGCAATAAGGTTTCCGCGCTAACCCGAGCAAGTTTTGAGAAATGGCGTTGATTTTTACTTAACTCAGTATCCGCTAATAACGTTAGCATGCCAAGTACACCATTAATGGGTGTTCTTATTTCGTGGCTCATATTGGCAAGAAATTCAGATTTTGAGCGATTTGCTACTTCAGCCTTTTGCTGCTGAAGCTTATTTTCATCGGCTAATTTTTGTAAGGTTTGCTCCTTTTTAACCGTATGGGTAACATTATCAATAACTATTTGGCAAAGAGGGCTTGCTGACTCAACCGCAATTTTTTTAACACTAATTTGTTGTTGAATTAAGGCAGTTTCATCGCCCAAAGCATTTTTTTGATAAAGCGGTAAAGGTGTCGGATTAAAGGTATTTGATAGTCTTGCCGGTAAACCCAAGGTCAAAGCAGACTCACAGGCATCACTCAGCCGGGAGTCTTGATACTTTTTGAATACCAAGCCTAAATATTTACCTTGATTTTCAGCTAAGGACTTACCGGCATAATCACTTACCCATTGATTAAAAAAGACCAACCTTTGCTGCTTATCAATGATAATAATGCCAACAGAAAGCTGGTTTAAGGAGGCATAAAGAATATCATTGCTTAACGTTGCCATATCATCACCTTAGCTGTGAGCAGCATTCGTGATTCCATAAACAAATTTCCGCACTGATTCTTGAAAAACTTCTAATGAAGTAATATCCATAATAAAGGAAATATACCCGGTAATATCAACACTGGGTAAAGAAAATTTCACCTTAATATACAGTGACCAGTCGTATTCACTACTGTAGGTAAAAACCTGATCAAGATTTCCTTGGATAAACTCAGGCATATCGATTGAGATAGACGCTTGTAAAAAATTAATCACAGTACCAAAACAAGCATTTAAGATAACATTGCCTATTTCAACTAAAGAATCTTGCTCTAACTCTGATAAGTCCTCAATCGGTATTTTATTACCAAGTAATAACTTAACCAGCTGCAAACCATTATCTTTACTAAACATTAATAAAGCCTGCCCTTGAAAGTCCCCGGAAAAACGTTGGGTAACGGCACTAATTTCCATAGAAGTATCAAAATCAAGCCTTTGTTTAGCCTCATTATTGGGTAATATCTCGATTTCAGGAATAGTTAAGTCAACCGTTTGTGAAACCATTTGATTCAAGGATCTAGCAGCTCGACCAATACCAATATTGAAAATTTCCGTTAAAGCGTCTATTTCAAGGGGAGTCAATTTATCTGGCATATAATAAATACTCGTTTGTTATTCTTACTGCTAGTTATGTAAAAAAGTTGCAATAACCTCTTCATCAATAGGTTTATTCATAAATGTTACTCCAGCCGCTAATGCTTGAGCTTTGATTTCATCTTGAATATTTGCGGTCAGTAAAGCGATTTTTGGAATGGTCAGCTTATCCGCTAAAGCACTGATTAACTCAAGTCCGGTCATGCCCGGCATATTGTAATCAACAAAGGCGATATCAATCGACTTACCTTGAGCTACTTTGTCGAGTGCTTGCTCGCCATTACCAGCTTCAATAATATCCACCCCTTGTACATGGGCTTCTATAATTGTTTTTATCATCATGCGTGAAACTATGCTGTCATCAACCACTAAAATTGTTTTACTCATTGTGCCCCCTAAACGTTAAATCCTGAAATAGCATAAAGTTGCTAGAAAGCTTATGCAGGGACTTGGTTTTTATCAAGCTAATCAATAAAAATAGCGTCATTAGCCTTAAAGATAAAGACCTTGTGAGGTGAACCATTGAAAAGTGACTTATGGCGTTATGCATAAAAATTGGCTTTTATTCTAGGCATTAATTTTAGGTAAACCGGACAAAACACCGATAGATATAGCTACTTTTGTTTTCAACAACTAGTGCTTCAACAAGATCATTAACGTCATCCGTTAATGACACCGCTTTTTCATGGCTAGGATCAGGGTTATCTTGGCTTTGCATAAAGGCTTTTAACGTTTTTACTTTGAGCACTATTTTAGCGGTTAGCCATGTGGCTTTATCTGAAGATAACTTTAGCCCGACCTCTTTATTATTTGTGAATATATTAGTTTTGCTGAAATAGCCCTAAGGTTGCATATCCATAAACTAGTTTATTTGAACATAGCTAATCTGGAAATTATCGTATGCGGTTTTTAAACACTAGTGTATAATCGCGCGTATTACTTGTCCGGTAACTACGTCTTGTTCGGTAATTATCGGTAAAATTACTGGCACATTTGACTCAGTAAACCTCAACATTCGACGGAACACATATGCTATCAGCAAATAACATAACCCAACAATTTGGCGCTAAGCCATTGTTTGAAAACATCTCACAAAAATTTGGTGACGGTAATCGTTACGGCTTAATTGGCGCCAATGGTTGTGGTAAATCTACCTTTATGAAAATATTAGGCGGTGATTTAGAGCAAACCGGTGGCAATGTTACCCTTGATACCGGTGAACGTTTAGGTAAATTAAGTCAAGACCAATTCGCCTTTGAAAACTACAGCGTGATTGACACCGTAATTATGGGTCATACCGAACTTTGGGCAGTTAAAGAAGAACGTGACCGCATCTATGCTTTACCTGAAATGAGCGAAGCCGATGGCATGAAAGTAGGCGATTTAGAGTCTGAATATGCCGAAATGGATGGTTACAGCGCAGAAGCTCGTGCTGGTGAGTTGTTAATTGGCGTGGGTATCCCAGTAGAGCAACATTACGGTTTAATGAGTGAAATAGCGCCGGGTTTTAAGTTACGTATATTACTAGCGCAAGCACTGTTTTCAGATCCTGATATTTTATTATTAGATGAGCCAACCAACAACTTGGATATTCACACTATCCAATGGTTAGAAGAAACGTTAAATGAACGTAATTCAACTATGATCATCATTTCTCATGATAGACATTTTTTGAACAGTGTTTGTACCCATATGGCCGATTTAGATTACGGTGAGCTACGTGTTTTCCCGGGTAACTATGACGAATACATGTTGGCAGCCACGCAAGCAAGAGCACGTTTATTATCCGATAACGCCAAGAAAAAAGCACAAATTGGCGAACTGCAAGCCTTCGTGGCGCGTTTCTCAGCTAACGCTTCAAAAGCAAAACAAGCCACCTCTCGTGCTAAGCGCATTGATAAAATTCAGTTAGAAGAAGTGAAAGCATCCAGTCGTAGTAACCCGTTTATTCGCTTTGAGCAAGAAAAGAAATTATTCCGTAATGCGCTAGTGGTTGAGAAACTAAATAAGAGCTTTGATGGTAATCATATTCTTAAAGATATTTCATTATTAATTGAAGTAGGTGAACGCATCGCTATTATTGGTGAAAATGGTATTGGTAAAACAACCTTTTTACGCATGTTAATGAACGAAGTCGCTTATGAGCAAGATTCAGGTGAGTTTACTTGGTCTGAAAATGTAAATATTGGTTATTACGCACAAGATCATGAATTTGAGTTTGAAAATGACATGACCTTATTTGACTGGATGAGCCAGTGGCGTCAACCCACTGATGACGAGCAAGCGATTCGTGGTTATTTAGGGCGTTTACTGTTCTCCGCTGATGACATTAAAAAATCAATTAAAGTGTTATCCGGTGGTGAAAAAGGTCGGATGTTATTTGGTAAGTTAATGATGCAACAGCCTAATATTTTACTGCTTGATGAACCAACCAACCACATGGACATGGAATCCATAGAATCATTAAATATGGCGTTAGAGCAATATGAGGGTACGCTTTTATTCGTTAGCCATGACCGAGAGTTTGTTTCAACTATCGCCACTCGTATTATTGAATTAACCAAAGACGGTTATATCGACTTTGCCGGTACTTATGATGAGTACTTAGCTAGCCAAGCATAACGTAGGCGTGACTTCAGTCGCGCTAAATATTGCTACCCCCCTTATTTGCGCGGTTAAAACCGCGCCTACTGAAGAAGATATTTTTTATGCTTAGTTATCGTCACGCTTTTCATGCTGGCAATTTTGCCGATGTACTCAAACACAGTGTTTTATCGCTGGTACTTGATTATATGACTCGTAAAGAAAAAGGCTTTTGTTATATAGATAGTCACTCTGGCGCGGGCATGTATCAATTGGCCGAAGAGTATGCGCAAAAAACGGGGGAGTATAAAGACGGTATTGCCAAGATAATTAACGATGACCATGCACCTGAAGCACTTGCACCTTATTTATCGCTAATCAACAGTCTTAACCTCAGTCCTGATAGCGAAGCAAGTAGTGAACTTAAGGTTTATCCTGGCTCTCCTGGCATAGCTAAAGCCTTTGTTCGTCGCCAAGACAGCAGTCATTTATTTGAATTACATCCAACGGATATTAAACACTTAGAAGATTTTTGTCAGCGCTGGCGTAAAGTATTTGTTAAGCAGTCTGATGGTTATAAAGGTGTACTCGGCTTATTACCACCACCAAGTCGCCGTGGTGTAGTACTTATTGATCCGCCTTATGAGCTTAAAGAAGATTATCAAAAAGCGGTCAAGACCATCATCAAGGCCTATGCTAAGTTTTCTACTGGTACTTACATTCTTTGGTATCCGGTGGTTAAGCGTGAGCTAGTTGAAGAAATGCAGCAAGCATTCACAGCAAGTGCGGTTAAAAATGTGCTGCAAGTTGAATTTTGCATGACAGCGGATACTGACGAATATGGCATGACCGGCACTGGTTTGTTTATTGTTAACCCGCCGTGGCAATTAACAACACAACTCGAAGAAATATTACCTTATATGAAAACTAAATTAGGTAGTAATGATAGCCATTATAGCCTTAAGCAACTTATTGCCGAGTAACGTCGCTTAATCAGCTATGGGTAAATACGATTAAAACTATGGCTACTATAAAAAACATCGGAAAATTATTGATGGCTCTCAGCTAACATGCTAATTAATGCTGGGATTGAAGCTCCCTGCCTTACATATTTAGTATTTAACAAAGTATAAGAAGTCTAAAGGCTATTTACTCGCTTCTTTTCACTGTACAATGATGTTTTAACCTGATGGTTAATACTGATTTGCTGCTACGGTAAAGTGAGTGCCTTTCGACATTGTCACGATAAGCCTATAAGAGCTAAATTACGTAATTAAACCATCTTCAAATATTGCCGGAATTAGTTGAAACGTTATAGTCTCAAATAAGATCAATTACCGAACAAGTTATTATCTTCAAAAAAGTGCTTCAGAGCTTTAATGAAGAAATTTTTTTTACTATATTGATACTGGTAGTACGGGTAAAACAAAAAATTTCATTCCATCGTTAGGCATAAAACCTGAGCGAGGTTTACTATTTTCATCGGGTGATATGAGCTAATTAATAAAAGATCGAGCCGATGATATTTCATCTGAGTTACTTGTTATTGCGCGAAAGGTGGCTAGTATGAAAAATAAAAAAGGTAAACATCGTTAATCCGCAATACAAGTTGCAGCTTAAAGTGGCTTAATTAAATTCAAAATCTGATTTTGTAATGGTGATAGCAAATCAGAATTATATTTTTCACCAAAAATAAAGAGAACGTTATGAGTAAAGGTATAGTTAAGTGGTTTAATTCAGATAAAGGTTTCGGCTTCATTACTCCAGAAGACGGAAGTAAAGATTTGTTTGTTCATCATTCAGAAATTCAATCAGGCGGTGAATATGCAACATTGGCTGATGGTCAAGCCGTTGAGTACGAAGTAGGTCAAGGACAGAAAGGTCCATGTGCAAATAAAGTTGTTGCTGTTTAAACCGTAGCACATAACAATGAAGTAAGCGGATGCGTTACACGCACTCACTTACTTCATTGTTATCGATAGAAAAACCAATCCAATTTAGCTTCACCACCTAACCCCCTAACTTCTTCTTCACGCCCTGAGTCTTTTAGCCAACCTTTTCTCACAATAATAAAGGTGATTTTCTATCTCTCAGTGTCTTCAGATATTTAGCTTCACTATAGCGCTTGCTTGTCTGCCAGCATCGAAACAGTATTCTGATCCATAAATTCTGAGCCATTAAAAGGATAAAGTTCTAATGCTGATTGATGTGAGTTTCCTTTTTGACCTTGTTGCACCGAGTATACTCCAGCCCAATATGATGAATAAACTTTTTTTGATGTCCATTCAATAAAGGACTGGTGAGGAATGTAGAGCACTGACCTGAACCAATATAAGTATGGTATGAATCAGGTGTAAAAGACTATATTGTGGTATTAACAGACATTTTGGTGTTATTCTTTAAATAATAAATTTTCAAATCAAAACGCTATACATGTGCTACCAATAAACTAGTTACTTTTCTTAAAGTCATTATTAGGGCGTTAACTGAATATTGAAGGTTACAAATTGGGGAGGTTCTATGAGTGGCAACAAAAAACTGGTACGTCAAAACTTCAGGGACTCTGTCTTTAAGCGGGATAGAAATAAATGCGTATTCTGTCGACAGACTGACAATTTGATCGTCCATCACATTACGGAAAGAAATCTAATGCCATTTGGTGGCTATATTAAGGAAAATGGTATTTCTCTCTGTCCTGAGCATCACAAGATGGCTGAGAGCTATCATCACAGTAATGGTGAAGAATATCCTCAAGGCTTCCACCCTAATGAATTATACAGAAAAATCGGATCAAGTTTCGAAATAGCACAAAAAGCCTCAAAGCGATTAGAGAGATACAGTTAACAAGACACCTCAGTCAGCCTTACCACAGCCGCTGTGCTTGGCATTAGCGCTTAAGTGCGGCGTCAAAATTAGCTAGCGTAACAACATCACCGGCAATCAAGCTATCTATATGGATGTCGCCAATCCGAACTCTTACCAGTCTTAATGTGGCAAAGCCCACAGCCGCCGTCATTTTTCTTATCTGACGATTTTTGCCTTCACACAGAGTGATAGATATCCAGCTAGTAGGGCCATGTCTCGAATCGCGAATTTTACGACCACGAGTGGGCAGTTGTGGCTCACCGTCTAACTTGAACACTTTACAAGGCAGGGTTAGATATTTAGTGCCATTAATAGCAATCTCAACACCATTTTGCAGCTGTGACATGACTTCTACCGTGATCACGCCATCAACTTGCACGTAGTACTCTTTCTCTATAGCTTTGTCTCTGACTTTGTAGCTCATCATACCGTCGGTTGTCAGTAACAATAAGCCTTCAGAGTCGTGATCTAATCGGCCAATCGCCATCGTTTGCTCGGGAAAGTTAAATAGCTCACCTAGCAGGTTTTTCTTCTTTCGTGCTTCGGGTAAAAACTGGCTTAAAAAACCATATGGCTTAAATATTTTGAAGTGCTGGTGCTGCTGATCTTGGTTTGGCTCAGCGAGCTCTGTTAAACTGGTTGGGTTAGTGGTTGGCATTAAACATAGCTTTGCTGGTAAAGTCTGACTGGTATCACATTATACCGTTAGTCGGGGTTAGATGCACTGCGTCTGCTAAGTGTTATGCTTGAGTGAAACTGACCACGGCTTTATAGCTTCTAAGTCATTTATTTGCGGGGGATTTCGATTTGGCTTTTTAGCGAACAGAAAACATAATCTAAGCATTGATTCTAATGGCAAGTTTGTCGGCATAGCGGGCTCGAGTAGAATAAATCCAACTTACGTCCAACTTACTGCCAACATAATGCTAACTTACTCAAAACACGTTACTTTTGGCATAAAAAAAGCAACCGAAGTTGCCTTTTAGCTATTTATTAGCGAAAAATGCTAATCCTGTTCTTTTTTGGACGAATTTTCAATTTGCTCAGGTGTTAATGCTTTCGTACGCTTAATAATTTTCATGGCGCCAGCATCTTCTATATCAAGAAATGTCTTCTTAATGACTTTTCTCGGTTTCTTAGCCAGCGGTTTTTGCTCTATCGTGCTAGTCACTTTAGCTTTTACCACTTTTTCTTTTCTCGGTTTTAAGCCTTTAAATTTGACTTTAATACCAGCAACTTTAGTAAAGCTTATTTTTTTCTGCAAGAAAGCTTCAACGTTTTTAAAGCTTAACCAATCATTTGGCCCGACTAATGAAATCGCATCCCCTTTGCTTCCTGCACGACCCGTCCGACCAATACGATGGACAAATTCTTCCGCATGTTTTGGCATATCAAAGTTAATCACATGCGAAACATTGATTAAATCAAGGCCACGTGAAGCTAAATCTGTGGTAACCAATATCTTGTGTTTACCTTTAGCAAAACTGTCCATAATTTGATTACGTTGGCCTTGATTTAAGTCACCACTTAAGGCGACCGCATTAAGATCTTGCTTGGTTAACATGGTAGCTAAACGTTCAGTATCACTTCGTGTTGCCGTGAAGATAATGATTTGCTGCGAAATTTCTGTCGTTAAGAAATGCTGCAAAAGTACTTCTTTTTGACTGAGATTGTCTGCTAAAAAGAAACGTTTGGTAATATCTTCATGTTCGGTATGAGCTGATGCTATGGCAATACGTTTCGGTTTTTTTAATAACTCTTTGGCAAAGTCATTCACTTGCGCATGGTCTAAAGTTGCTGAAAACAATAAGGTTTGGCGTTTACGGTGATCGGCAGCATTATTTATTTGCGTGAGCTGTTTACTAAAACCTAAATCCAGCATGCGATCGGCTTCATCTAAAATAAGCAGCTCTAAGCCATTTAAATAGAAATGACCTTGCTTTAAATGATCCGCTAAACGACCCGGGGTGGCGACAATAAAATGTGGGTCTTTCTCTAACACTTTCACTTGGTCGTTAAAGTTTTCACCGCCTAAAATCAGCACTGCCTTAAATTGGGTATTGGCAGTAAACAAACGTAATTGACTAAAGACCTGCTTAGCTAATTCACGTGTTGGCGTTAAAATAACTACCCGTGGATCACGCTTAGATAAAGCACGGTTTTTAATTAACCTTTGTATCGCTGGCAGGATAAAAGCTAACGTTTTACCCGAGCCGGTTTTCGATGAAGCAATTAAATCATGCCCCGCCATCGCCGCAGGAATAGCCTGTTGCTGAATTTGTGTTGGCTCGCTAAAACCAAGATGATTAACGGTATCTATCAAACATCTGTCTAAACCAAAATCACTAAATTGCACTAGGCACTCTCCTACGTTTATTTAACGTGATTAAAATTGTCATTAACTCGCAGCAATTCTTGCTTCAACAAGCACTAAGGCTTGGTCAATTCGCTCTAACACTTTCTTTTGATCTAACAAGGCTAAAGTAATATCAAGTGATGGTGAGTTACCGCCGCCTGTGGCCGCAACACGTAGTGGCATACCGACTTTACCCATACCAAGTTCTAATTCAACCGCAGTATCGTTAATTGCGGCGTGAATAGGCTCTGGTGACCAATCAGTTAATGCGGCTAGTTTTTCTTTTACTAATAACATTGGCTCTTTAACCACTGGACGTAAATGTTTTTTAACCGCTTTTGCATCAAGCTCGGTAAAGTCTTCATAGAAATAACGTGAAATTTCAGCCATTTCTTTCAGAGTTTTCACTCTGTCTGCTTGAATTTTAACAATATCAGCTAAAGCAGGCCCCTTAGTGGTGTCAATGCCTTGCTCTTTCATGTGCCACGCTAAGTGCTCAGCAACATAAGCAGGGTCTAAGGTTTTCATGTAGTGCTGGTTTACCCAGATAAGTTTATCGGTATTAAAACCAGACGGTGCACGATTACAATCTTTTAAATCAAATAACTCAATCATCTCTTCACGAGAGAATATTTCTTTATCGCCGTGTGACCAACCTAAACGCACTAAATAGTTTAGCAGCGCTTCAGGTAAGTAACCATCATCGCGATATTGCATCACACTAACAGCGCCATGGCGTTTAGATAAACGCTTACCATCTTCACCTAAAATCATTGGCAGGTGGGCATATTCAGGTACGGGGGCACCTAAAGCACGAAAAATATTAATTTGTCTCGGGGTATTACTAATATGATCATCACCACGGACAACATGAGAAACCTTCATATCCCAGTCATCAACAACCACAGTTAAGTTGTATGTTGGTGTACCATCAGAGCGCGCAATGATTAAATCATCTAACTGCTCATTACTAATGGTAATGTCACCTTTAACTATGTCTTTAATTACCACGACGCCTTCAAGCGGATTTTTAAAACGAATAACAAAAGGTTTATCTGTTGGGTGGTCAGTACGGTCACGCCATAAGCCATTGTATTTTTCAATACCGCCTTTCGCTTTAGCTTCCTCACGCATCACATCAACTTCTTCCGCTGTGCTGTAACAACGATACGCATTACCCGAGGCAAGTAGTTGTTCGATGACTTCTTTATAACGATCAAAACGTTCTGTTTGAAAATAGGGACCATGAGTCCACTTAAGATTTAACCAGTTCATACCATCCATAATGGCATCAACTGAAGCTTGGGTTGAACGCTCTAAATCGGTATCTTCGATACGAAGTATAAAATCACCACCATTTTTTTGGGCATATAACCAGCTATATAAGGCAGTACGAGCACCACCAACATGTAAATAACCTGTTGGGCTTGGGGCAAAACGTGTTGTTAAAGTCATAAAAGTCTCAATATAAAGTAACTAAAGCCGTACTTTGATTGTCGAAAGAACATGGCATAAGTAAGGTAAGTCTAAAAAATTGACGGCATTTTACCACTGAGGGTAAGTTAATTCATCACTTTGATGTAATTAAATAGCTTATCTTTGAAAACAATGACAGTGCTTAAAATACACTGGTAAATTTCTCTTTATTAGCAGATATCTGCGGCTGATAAAAATTAGCAGGTAGAGAGTATTTAATAAAATAGTGGACTTGAATCAGTGAATCTGCACAGCTTGTAAAAATATATAATATAAAGAAAGGTATTAAGAGTGCTGGATGTTTCTTGATAAGAGCGGGCTTGAAGCTTTTCGAATCATAAACATTGCTATTGCTATTGTTATTTACTTTCATAGTTAAATAACAATAAAGTGGTGGACGATACTGGGCTTGAACCAGTGACCCCCGCCTTGTAAGGGCGGTGCTCTCCCAACTGAGCTAATCGTCCATTTTGAGTTTTAATTCTTTATGGAAAAGAATGTATATCTTTTACTATGGTAATTTTCTTGGTAAGAAAATTGGTGGACGATACTGGGCTTGAACCAGTGACCCCCGCCTTGTAAGGGCGGTGCTCTCCCAACTGAGCTAATCGTCCATTTTGAGTTTTAATTCTTTATGGAAAAGAATGTATATCTTTTACTATGGTAATTTTCTTGGTAAGAAAATTGGTGGACGATACTGGGCTTGAACCAGTGACCCCCGCCTTGTAAGGGCGGTGCTCTCCCAACTGAGCTAATCGTCCATTTTGAGTTTTAATTCTTTATGGAAAAAGAATGTATATCTTTACTATGGTGATTTTCTTGGTAAGAAAATTGGTGGACGATACTGGGCTTGAACCAGTGACCCCCGCCTTGTAAGGGCGGTGCTCTCCCAACTGAGCTAATCGTCCATTTATAGTTTTACTTCACACTTATTTCTAATGGAAAGAAAAAGTGGTGGACGATACTGGGCTTGAACCAGTGACCCCCGCCTTGTAAGGGCGGTGCTCTCCCAACTGAGCTAATCGTCCGTCTCTTCGGGGGCGTATTATAGGCAGTTCGTAAAATCTGTCAACAGAAAAGCTCTAAAATCACTAATTTATTTCAAAAAATCATACGTTTGATTTCTTTTCAGCCAGAACGCTGCATTAGTATGCATAAAAACCGTTCTTAAGTCAGGTTAACTTTATCAGGTTAAAATGGGTGACCTACCATCAACCAAGTACTTGTGCCTTCATTTGAACGGGTAAAGTCTAGTCGCACGACAATACCTGCGGTTAGTGCTCGTAATGATATACCGACATCAGTTTTCCAATCAGAGAGCAGCGTATCTCGATGAAAAGTAGGCGATACCCTACCCCCTTCAACATAAAATACCGTTTGTAGCCAATCAAGATGTAAAAAATTTAGCCAGCGTACATTGGCTATGGGGTTATAGTCCAAGGTCATCCGATATTCTGCGGTGACATAGATAACAGCTTTATCATGAAAGCGATTTTGCCTATACCCGCGTAGCCGATACATACCACCTAATGTTGCCCCTTCAAGAAAAGGTGCATTATTGCTGACTAGGCTATTTCCTGCATCATCTAGGGTATTTTGCCAGCTTGGCGAGTAACCAAGCCAAGCATTAACAGCAATAATATTTTGTTTAGCAAATGAAGTAGCCCCTAAGGAAAAATATTTACTCGCTTCAAGTTCAATAAAGGTCCAATCATTCTTTGACTCTAACCACTGAGGGTTATAACTAAAGGCGATATATTGTGAACTACCTTGACTTGGGTTAACAGGAAAGTCGGTATTATCATAAAGCAGGCCTAACTCGAGCCCATGAACAGCACCAGAGAGTTCCCCCTCTTCATTTCTATATTGCTGGTAACGATTGAACTGCCGAGCAATTAAAATACTGGTACCTGTGTTAAACGGGTGCCAGTCAGCTTGTTCTACTTCTTCGGTTAATAACCCGCCCTGTAATTGATAACGAGCCATACTGTACTTTTCAGCACTACCCCAGGGTAATACATACTCTAATTTGACCTCCCACCAGTTACTTGACCCACTGGCTTGAATAAAATCATCAAAGCTTGAGTCATTTGCGCCTGCTCGCGGCGAAGTTGGTGATGATGATTCACCCGGCAAAGGTGCATATGCCCGTAGTAATGGATACTCGCCCACCATACCGATAGCGCTTAAAAAGAAGCGCTCACTATCTAAAACACGATAGTCCCACACACTTAAAGCTAGCCCAGTAGACTCTCCACCACCATAAAGGGTGCCAGCCACTGTCATTTGTTTTTGGTAAAGACCTGTTGCCATCGCCCCTACACCAATGACAGTACCCATATCATCGGTACTAAAGGCATAAGGCAATATTAAGCTTTCACGCGGCTTAGTGTTTTCTTGCCGCTGGACCGAAAACTTAACCTGACTTGGTGGCTTAGCTTGTACAGCACTGATAGTAACCATTAGCATAGCGTTAATTAAAAACAACGATACTGAAGTTTTTACAAAATAACAATTAACAACTATTTTCATCTATATACTTTACTCATTTAGCTTAATTCGTTTTTAACATGTGAACTTCATCATACTTTGTTCGCAATGCTTTCGCCCACTTTCTTATCATATACTTGGCATCGGCTCGATTAGAAAACCGTGTTGCCCAGTGATAACAACTCTCATCGCCAGCCACGGACGTGCTAACAATACGCGCTAAAATCTCACTACTAACTCCGTCGTAAAGTTCTAAAAACAGCGTTGTTTGGCCAGCGTCACTGGCATAGCGTTTAACGTTAATTGCCAAGTTAATATCGGGTGCGGTAACATCTAAAATAAGTACCGACTCATCTTTTAGCTCCAGCGACATTGCCCACCAGCGTTTCCTGTTGCGGTTGATACACCACAATGGTGCCTATCACTTGTTAGCTCTTGCACCAATCAGCGGCAACTCTAGCCAAAGATAAAAGTAGCGAAAACAATACTAGCTAGCTTGTTTTAGCAGACCTTAGTGCCTGTACATTAAAGCGAATATTCATTCTACCATCCTGTATTGTGTGTACTGTCTAATGTACAAAAAGTACGGGTATGCTAATATTGCCTGAAATTATGCCGCTGTAAATATAATTACATTAAAAATTAAACCGGTAACTACTTATATACACTAGGATTATCTATGAAAGCCCCTTTATATACTGAAATTCTTGCCATTTGCCAAGAAATCGCTGACGCATCCGCAACTGACAATGAAGAATTAAGACTTGCTAGCTGTAAAAAGTTACAAGTGCTTTGTGCGACCAACCAAGGCTCACAAAAAGATCATCCGCTACAATGGGAAGCACTTGCTGACTTTACCGAAGATGGCGAGCAAGCCATGGATATTTATCAAGTCGCTTTAGCAATAGCAGAAAAGTTAAGCTTAGCTACTTTTACCGCCTCAGCTTATTTAGCAATGGCACAACGTCAAGTTGAATTTGAAGAAAAAGACAAGGCACTGGTTTTTGCTAATAAAGCGAATGATGCCGCACAAACCATTGATAGCGAAGAGTTGAAAACTGAAATCACTGAGCTATTAACGCAACTAACTAAGTAATCAATGAGTTTACGAGAAATCTATGTCAGAAAGTTACTTAGTTATTGAATTAAACCAGCAACCCATTGAGCTATGTAAGTTACTTAAAATAGCTAACTTGGTCAGTGGTGGCGGTGAAGCAAAAGTCGTGATCAGCGAAGGTTATGTTTTACTTAATGGTGAAGTGGAATACCAAAAGCGTAAAAAAGTTTATCATCAAGATGTAATTGAGTTTAATGGCGAAGTGGTACAGTTAATCATCAATGAGGAATTAGCTGAAACCGAGCAACTTGCAGAAGATACACATGCCCAAGCAAGCAAAGTTGCTGCTCATCCATTGCCAAAGAAAAAGGCCCATTGCAAAGATAAGCCGGCTAAAAATAAACCGGCAAAACAAGCGAGTAAAAATAATACTCCAGCTCTGGTTAAGGCGAATAATGAACAAGAAATGATGCCGAAAAAAAGACGGCCTATTTCCTTTTAATAATTTAAGTGAATAACTTAACTTAATAATTATTCAACTATGGTTAATGAGAAATTTGTACAACCGCGACTAAGCACTCATTAACCTTTACTACATACTTATTTATAAAAACTTACTTATAAAACATTTACTGATAAAAATAGAGTTATAACACTTTTTCCCAGAACATCGCTTTACCCGTTTTTTCATCAAGTTCATAGCCGGTAAAACCTAATTTTTTATAGGCATTTTGCGCGATAACATTTCCCTCTAACACTTCAAGGGTTAGTTTACAGTAGCCACGTGCCCGCGATATTTTTTCTACCTCAACAAACAGCTTTTGACTTAGACCTAAGCCTCGATATTCTTTTAACACGCCACAATCATGGATATTCAGTAAAGGTTTGCATTTAAAAGTTGAGAAACCTTCAATACAATTAAGTATACCTGCGGGTTTACCATCAACATAACAAAGTAAGGTTAAAAAATCATTGCGCTCTGCTAAGGTAGCAACCAAGTTTTGTTGAACCTCATCAGAGAGTGCTTCCCCTCCGCCCATAGGGTCGAGGGCATAGGCATTTAACAACATCACTAAATCTTTGCCGTGTTGCTCATTATGGTAATCTGCTTGAATTAATGTTATTTGCACACCAGTTCCTATTTTTACTTTTTGATGCAGCGCACTATACTCTTTAAATGAATAAAATAAAGTTATTGTGCCAATATCAAGACCCCGATAGCACCGAGCAACAAGCCTACTGCTGTCAGGGTGAAGCCAATGGCTCGGGCTATTGTTACTGGCATGATCAGGCGATCGATAAAACCGGCGCAGAGGTAAAACAGCGTTTAGAGAAGTACGCGCAAGAAGGTGGCATGTTGCGCGGTATCATACTAACTCGTGCTCAACTCCAAGGCATAGATTTAGTCAACCATGGTAAGAAATTGGGCTATGATTTTTCCTTCGCCGATTTTTATCACGCTAACCTACGAAGTGGCCACTTATTTAATATTAACTTACAACATGCCAGTGTTATGAAAGCTGATTTGCGTGACTCGAACCTCAACTGTGCCAACTTGGCTGGCGCTAATATGCTTGGGGTAAAGTGGATGGGCAGTAAATTCGAAAACGTTAATATAGGTAAAAGAATCAAACAGGAACATGATGCCAGAGCGGCTTTGTTAGCTAAAGATGAGCAGGAAAATGTTGATTTATTAGAGCAAGCCGAAGAAATTTACCGCGATTTACGTAAACATGCTGAGCATGAAGGTATTTTCACCCTATCTGGCTATTTTATTCAAAAAGAGCTGACCATGCGCCGTTTGCAACTACCACCTTATAGTGTAAAACGCTCCATTTCTAAGCTGGTTGATATATTTTGTGGTTACGGGGAAGCACCTCTACGCATTATCGGCTTATCTATGGCGATAATTCTTGTCTGCGCCATCCTCTATACTTTTACTGGCCTAAGTTATAACGGTGAGATTCAAGCGGTCAGCAGCGAACAGTCAATGGAAGAAAATGTAGCCTTCTTCTTTTCTTCGCTTTACTATTCGGTGGTGACCTTTACCACCTTAGGTTATGGCGACTTTACCCCAGTAGGCATATCCCGCGCCATTGCAGCGCTAGAAGCGTTTACCGGCAGTTTTACTATCGCCCTGTTTGTGGTGGTTTTTGTTAAGAAAATGACCCGCTAAGCTTTTAGCCGTTGTTATCACGCCTAATATAGTCACTAAGTCATAAATAATACATTTATTACTTTTTCATAGGCTGACCCCCTGATAGAATAACGGCAATTTTATATTCCCCCCTATTCTTACGGAAATCATAAGCCATGCGTACCAGTCAATATTTACTGTCTACCCTTAAAGAAACCCCTGCCAGTGCAGAAGTTATCAGTCATCAATTGATGTTACGAGCAGGTCTTGTTCGTAGCCTTGCTTCAGGCTTATATACTTGGTTACCAACAGGTTTACGCGTGTTGAAAAAAGTGGAGAACATTATCCGTGAAGAAATGCAACGTGCAGGCGCTAACGAAATATTAATGCCTATGGTGCAACCTGCAGATTTATGGCAAGAGTCTGGTCGTTTAGACGATTATGGCCCGGAGTTATTACGGCTAAAAGATCGTCATCAACGTGATTTTGTTTTGGGGCCAACCCATGAAGAAGTAGTCACTAAGCTAGTCGCTAACGAACTGAGCAGTTACAAGCAATTACCTGTAACTGTATTTCAAATTCAAACAAAATTCCGTGATGAAATTCGTCCTCGTTTTGGTGTGATGCGTGGCCGTGAATTCTTAATGAAAGATGCTTATTCTTTTCATTTAGAAGACGAGTGTTTAGAAAAGACCTATCAAATTATGTTTGATGCTTATTGCCGTATATTTGAACGTCTTGAACTAGACTTCCGTCCGGTTATAGCGGATGCCGGTTCAATTGGTGGTGAAAAATCACATGAATTCCATGTACTTGCTGATTCAGGTGAAGATGATATTGCTTTTAGTGATGCCAGCGATTACGCCGCAAACATTGAAAAAGCCGAAGCATTAGCACCAAAAGGTGAACGTGCCGAGCCGACTCAAGATATAGAAACAGTAGAGTTAAAACTTGAGCGTTTAATAAAAACCTTAGAGCTAGATGTAAAAACCACCGTAAAAACTTGGTTAGTTGTTGGCGCAACGGCAGAAGGTGAACCGATAAAAATAGTTGCACTAGTGCTGCGAGGCGATCATCAACTCAATGAAGTTAAAGTTGAGAACTTAGCAGGAATTGCTGCACCGTTAACATTCGCGACGGACGAACAAGTATCCGCTATTGCTAACTGCCATAGCAGTTCATTAGGACCTAAAGGCTTAACTATTGAGGTGATTGTTGATCGTAGTGCCGCTCACTTAAGCGATTTTGTCTGTGGTGCCAACGAGAATGGTCGCTCTTTTACTGGTGTTAACTGGCAACGTGATTGTGGCGAAATTAATATACAAGATATCCGTAATGTTGTTGCTGGCGACCCTAGCCCATGTGGTCAAGGGACTATCGAAATAAAACGTGGTATTGAAGTGGGTCATATTTTCCAATTAGGCCGTAAATATGCCGAGGCGATGAAGTGTTCGGTACTCAATGAGAATGGTAAAAACCAAACCTTAACCATGGGTTGTTACGGTATTGGTGTTTCACGTATTGTCGCCGCCGCTATCGAACAAAACCACGATAAATACGGCATTAAATGGCCTAAGGCGATTGCACCATTTCAAGTAGCGATTGTACCAATGAACATGGCCAAGTCAGCTCGAGTAAAAGAAACGGCGGAAGCCTTATATGAGTCTATGCTTCAGGCTGGTATTGAAGTATTGTTTGATGACAGAAAAGAGCGCCCAGGTGTTATGTTTGCTGACCACGAATTAATAGGTACACCATTATTAGTTATCATTGGTGAACGTAATCTAGATGCTCAACAAGTAGAGCTTAAAAACCGTATTACCGGTGAAAAATCATTAATCGCTATTGATGACGTTTTGGCTTTATTTAACTAAGTTAAAATAACTAAATTAGTGGCATTAAATAACCAGTAATGTAGATAATAAGGGGCTTAGGCCCCTTTTTGTTTTAACCAAGTTACTTAGCACGGCTAGCGCGTTACGCCGAAGTTAAACTCTGTGGATTCTCTCGGTACTGCGAATAAAACCTAGTCTGTCATTCAATCAAGTACTTCGAGGTGCCACGTTGATGTACGTTCATACCCTTCACAGCGAACACCTTAATAATCGGCTCGACTATCAGTTTGGACGAACGAGTAAGCTAACACTTTGCAACCTTTTTCATCGGCTAATTATTTTATTAGCCCTAAGCAATCATGGCAATATGCCATTTAGAGATAAACGCTGACAATTTAGCCTTAAAAAAAGCCAAATTAAGGCTTTCAAAACAGCGAATTATTGGCAACAATGACATGTTCTCTTTTTTATCCATTTACTTAAGAAGTACCCTACTGATGAAAGCTATTACCAAGTCCTCTAAACTCAACAATGTCCGTTACCAAATTAGAGGGCAAATAGCAGCGGCGGCGAAGCACCTTGAAGATGAAGGTCATAAAATTCTTAAACTCAATATTGGTAATCCTGCCCCATTTGGTTTTGAAGCACCTGATGATATTTTAAAAGATGTTATTCACAACCTACCAAACTCTCAAGGTTATGCCGAGTCTCAGGGAATCTATTCAGCACGAGTTGCCGTGATGCAGTATTTTCAACAACAAGGCATTAAAGATGTCAGTGTTGATGATATTTATCTGGGCAACGGTGTCAGTGAATTAATTGTTATGGCTATGCAAGCCTTACTTAATAATGACGATGAAGTGTTAATTCCAGCGCCAGACTATCCCTTATGGACAGCTGCAGTGTCACTTTCCGGTGGTACCCCGGTACATTATCATTGTGATGATGAAAATTTCTGGTATCCAAACCTTAAAGATATGGCGGCAAAGATCACTAAAAAGACCAAAGCCATTGTATTGATTAACCCAAACAACCCAACTGGCGCGGTTTACCCAGAAGAAGTTTTACAGGGAATTATTACTCTGGCTCGTCAACATGATTTAATCATTTTCAGTGATGAAATTTACGATAAAATTTTATATGATCAAGCCAAACATATTCCCACCGCAAGTCTGGCTCAAGATGTGTTAATAATTACCATGGGCGGTCTGTCTAAAAACTATCGTGTTGCTGGTTTTAGAGCCGGTTGGTTGGTGATATCAGGGCCAAAAATACATGCTGAAGATTATATTGAAGGACTCTCTATGCTTTCTTCTATGCGTCTTTGTGCCAATGTCCCTTGCCAGCATGCTATTCAAACCGCACTGGGTGGCTACCAAAGTATTAATGAACTTATTGAAGGTGATGGTCGTTTATTAAAGCAGCGAAATATTGCCGCCAAAATGATCAACGACATTGATGGTTTATCTTGTCACCCAGCCATGGGCGCTTTATATCTTTTTGTTAAAGTAAACCAAGAAAAATTTAATATTAAAAATGATGAGCAAATGATTTTAGACTTGCTCAAACAAGAAAAGATATTACTGGTTCACGGCAGCGCCTTTAACATTAAAGAGCAGAACTACTTCCGCATAGTATTTTTACCTCATGTTGATGAGTTAATTCCAGCCATTGATAAAATAAAAAACTTTTTTTCTACTTACAAACAAGTTACCGCATAGCTAAATAAGTCATAGTTGTTTGCACTCGTTATTATAATAACGAGTGCTCAGGCAAAATTTATTTAGCCCCGTGACCATTGTTAATACGTGAGTTTGAGCATGGCTTAATTTTTTTGCTACAAGGCGCATGATTGACTAATAAGCGAGTACAAATTAACGAGCACTAATTAAGGCTGTGTTGTAGTTGGCTGTTGCCAACATCGTAACCTATTGATTTTACAGTTATTGTTGTTAGTGTGATAAAAGCGAGCTTCACAAGCATGACGGTAAAGGACGTACCTTATAAGACAATGCATGGAGCATATTGTCCTGATGCTTGTGCAGAGCCCCATGGATGGGTTTATGCGTCTCGCTTGTTTACTCACCCACACTAAACTACAACTGAACCCTAATTAATGTTCTGGATCTGCATAGTCAGGGTAATCTAGCCTTACTTGTAAAAACTCATCAAAATCCTCAACCATTATATTGACTAATTTCGCCTCAAATTTTATACCTCTTTGTGATAATAAGAACTCTTTTATTTTTTCAGCTGGCCAGGGCTCTTTATAACAACGCTTTGAACCCAAGGCATCAAAGACATCTGCTACCGCCATAATTCGAGCCTCAACCGGTATCTCTTCTCCTTTTAAGCCTTTGGGGTAACCACTGCCATCCCAATTTTCATGATGATAATTTGCCAGTCGAGCGGCTAATTTAGAAATACTTACCGTAGATTTTTCTAAAATATCAGCACCAATTTGCGCATGAGATTTCATTATTTCCCAATCTTCGCCCTCTAACTTGCCAGGCTTATGTAAAATATGTTCCGGGATGGCTATCTTGCCTAAATCATGTAATGGCGCAGCTAAGCGGATTGCTTCAACAAAGCTGTCTTCTAAACCGAATTTTTTTGCCAGTATATCGCAAATAATAGCTACACGGCGCACATGGGCGCCGGTTTCTTTACTTCGAGCTTCCACCGCCTCACCAACAATAAAGAGTAACTCTCTTTGGGTTTTCTCTATTTCTTGTTGCTTTGTTAAGCTTTCAAGAACAAGGGCTACATTGGTGGCAAATAACTCAGCTAAACTGGCTTTAAAGTGCTCATTATCATCTTCAAACTCAATATAGAGTACTGAGGCAGAATTACTCGACGCCTGATAATAACCAACAAAACAGCTGTCATCGCGATAGTGACTTTTATCAATAAATACTTGCTGAATTCTAGCTTTTACTTGTTTATCAATATTAGAGGCTTCCAAAGAATCTGACTCACAAACATACTTGCCCGTACAAGCAATAATTGAACTAGTGGTTTGTTTGGCAAAATCAACTTGAGTTCTAGCAATATAGAGGGCAGAGCTTTCAACATTCATCAAGGTAAGTAAGTGAGCAAGTGCTGCTGAGCCAAAATTCTTTAATTGATTGATTTTTAATAAATCATGAGTCGTGGCAATAAGTTTTTTAAAGGCATCCAGACTGCGCTGAATAGTCATAATGTCACGATAGGCACGAATACTGGCATACACTGTGGTGATCATTTTATTGGCAGTAAAATCAGTTTTTTCTTTATAGTCATTAATATCAAACTCTTTAATGACTTTTGCCTCTGGGGCCGAGCCAGCTTGACCAGTACGTAATATTAAGCGAATAGCTTGATTTTTAAGGTCTTTTCTAATCCATTCAACCAGCTCTAAACCAGCATGGTCAGTTTCCATCACTACATCAACAAAAGCCATGCAAAAAGAATTATCATTTAACATAATTTCTTTCGCTTGTTTACTAGAAAAAGCGGAGACGATTTCTAATTTTCTATGCTCAATTTCAGCATCAGCAAGTACTAGTTTAGTTACTTGGTGAACAGATTCATCATCATCAATAACTAAAATACGCCAAACTTTATCGGTTTTATGCGGTTTATCGTTAATTTCATCTTCAATTTCGTCTTGAAAAATAAAGTTACTCATTGATGTCTATTATGTTGAGGGAGACCATAATATGAGTGTAATTCAGAACAGCTAAATTACTAGGAATATTACAAAAAAGTCCCTTTATTAGCGTAACCTTACCTAGCTTAAATTACTTATTTTAAACAAAAAAAAACGGCTTAGCGCCGTTTTTTTATACCCGATATAGAACGTTATTATTTAGTTGAACTGACTCACAACTTTCACAACAATATCATTCAACATTGCTGATGGTGCTTCTTTATCATCTGAGGTTAAACGCTTGGTCGCCCAACCATGCCATACTGGCTGGTGAGTTTTAACATCATAGATATCAATCGCTAACTTGCCTTCGGTATATTGTCTAACACTGGTTTCAGTGCCCATAGACATACTACCGTAATAGCCACGACCACCATAGTAACCTCGACCCCAGCCAAAGCCGGTATTATAAGTCGCTGGATAGCTATTTACTTTAATTTTATCGCGACTGCCAACCGTATAAGAAATAGTAAAATCCGCATTTTCAGCATTAGCCACTAACTGATAACCTTTAGCAATAAAAGCTTGCTCTATGCTGTTATCAACTCGTTGTTTCATCACGGGGTTGATATCAACTGCTGGCGCCATAATTTTCCCTTTGGTTAACCAAGCAAAGGTTTTATAGTGCATGGTTTCAATGTCAGTATTTCGGTCAAAGTCAACTTTAGCTGAATGTGTGGCACAACCTGCGGTAAAAGCAATTAAGCAGGCAATAATTAATAATTTAAGTGGGGTCATATCTGTTCCATTTTGTAGTAAGACCGGTGTTTTAAGTCAATTGGTCTGCGGGATAACCTGACCGTTAATATAAATCAAAACGTATTACTAATATAGGTAAAACAGTGATTTAAATTGTTTTAAAGTACGATTTCTCGTAACAGCACGTTATATAAAGTTACAGTCAAGGGGTAGAACAAAAGAATAAAGATACTTTTTTCGTTGTTTTGTAATTTTTGATTGACACCAACGAGTAAAGTCTTTAACAATAGTAGCCATTAAAATATTTACGTTTTTGTTAAAATTAGTATGATAATTAAAAAAATAGTCCTCAATGTCGTCCTCATAGTCCTAGTGGTGCTTTCATCGCTAGCGAGGATGTCTGGTGCTTAACAACAACGATTAAGTAAGCATATTAACAAACCCTCGCTCTTTATAAGACCGGGGGTTTTTTATTTGCTCAACATTTATTTATTCAACCTAAACAATAAACTTCATTTTCAATAAGCAAAATTAAAATAAACAAGGTGATGGTATGACAACAGAACTTTTTACCGGTGCTGAAATGGTAGTTAAATCACTATCAGCACTTAAAGTTAAGTACATTTTTGGCTACCCCGGCGGCTCCGTTTTAGATATATATGACGCTATATTTCAACAAGATGAGATTGAACATATTCTAGTACGTCATGAACAAGCGGCCACTCATATGGCTGATGGTTATACTAGAGCAACGGGAGAAGTCGGTGTGGTGTTAGCAACGTCAGGTCCCGGGGCAACGAACTGTATTACTGGCATAGCAACGGCTTATATGGACTCTATCCCCATGGTTATTCTTGCTGGGCAAGTTGCCACGTCGCTAATAGGTAATGATGCTTTTCAAGAAACGGATATCGTTGGTTGTACTCGCCCTATAATTAAACACAGTTTTAACTGTCGAAGCCTAACTGATATACCTGATGCCATCGCTAAGGCCTTCTATATCGCAAGCACAGGTAGACCTGGTCCCGTAGTAATAGAGCTACCTAAGGATATATTAACCCCACAAAACAAGGCACCTTTTAATATCAATACTGAGATTAAAATGCGCTCTTATAACCCAAATGTTAAGGGCCATCCTAAGCAAATTAGAAAAGCGGCGCAAACCATTGCTAAGGCAAAAAAATTGGTGGTCTATTCTGGTGGTGGCATTATCATAGCTAATGCCTCCGAATTACTAACTAAGCTGGTAGAAACACTTAAGGCTCCTATAACAAACACCTTAATGGGACTGGGTGGTATATCAGGTACTCATAAACAGTTTGTTGGTATGCTGGGCCTGCACGGCAGTCTTGAAGCAAATAAAACCATGGCAAATGCTGATGTTATTTTAGCGCTAGGTGCTCGTTTTGATGACAGAGTGACTAACAATGTTGAAAAATTCTGCCCCAACGCAACCATCATTCATGTAGATATTGACCCAACGTCTATTTCTAAAACCATTAATGCCCATATCCCTGTGGTTGGTTTAGTGGAAATAGTTATGCAGCAACTGCTCGATGAACTCAATGAAATTAAATTCACCCCAGATGAAAGTGCGTTAAGCCAATGGTGGCAACAAATCAACTTATGGCGTGCGGTCAAAAGTAATAGTTATGAGCAAATTGCCGGTGAAAAAATAAAACCACAACGTGTGATAGAAGCCATGTATAAGATAACCAAGGGGGAAGCTTATGTTTGCTCTGATGTTGGCCAACATCAAATGTTTGCTGCGCAATACTATCCCTTTGCCAAACCACGACAATGGATCAATTCAGGTGGTTTAGGCACAATGGGGTTTGGCTTGCCAGCGGCTATGGGGGTAAAACTCGCTTTCCCCGATAAAGATGTTATTTGCATCACCGGTGATGGCTCGATTCAAATGAATATCCAAGAGCTTTCTACCTGCTCACAATATAACTTATCCGTGGTTATTATCACCTTAAATAACCGCTCTCTTGGCATGGTACGCCAATGGCAAGACATGGTTTATGGCGGCCGTCACTCCTCTTCTTATATGGAATCTCTACCTGACTTTGTTAAACTTGCCGAGGCTTATGGTCATGTGGGTATTCAAATCAATACTTTAGATGAGTTGGATGAAAAACTAAGCCAAGCCTTTAGTATTAAAAATCGCTTAGTTTTTGTCGATGTCATGATTGATGAGAATGAGCATGTTTACCCTATGCAAATTCGCACGGGTGCTATTGATGAAATGTGGCTTAAAAAAGGAGTAAAAGCATAATGCCTAGAATTTTAGCTATGTTTCTTATGTTAGTGGAAAATGAAGTCTGTTCACTACCCCACAGTTGTAACTACTTCCTGTTGTTCAATCAAAAGTCAGCGAATAAAGGAGTAAATCTTAATGCGTAGAATTTTAGCTATTTTGATGGAGAATGAACCCGGCTCATTATCACGTATTGTTGGGCTATTCTCTCAACGTGCTTTTAATATTGAAAGCTTAACGGTAGCCCCAACT
Source organism: Colwellia sp. MT41 (assembly GCF_001444365.1). Classification (NCBI taxonomy): domain Bacteria; kingdom Pseudomonadati; phylum Pseudomonadota; class Gammaproteobacteria; order Alteromonadales; family Colwelliaceae; genus Colwellia; species Colwellia sp. MT41. Next base: position 1,545,546 of record NZ_CP013145.1, on the reverse strand, counting down.
GATGATAATAGTTTATCCCGTATGACCATTGCGACTAAGGGCGATGACAAGGTATTAGAGCAAATTGTTAAACAAGTTAATAAGCTTATTGATGTCATTAAAATCACTGACATTACCGACAGAAAACATATTGAACGTGAATTACTGCTAGTAAAAGTTGGTGCTATGAATGATAAAACTCGCACTGAAGTAAAACGCATAACGGATATCTTTCGTGGCAATATTATTGACCTTGGCAAGCAGGTTTATACCGTACAACTTACCGGTAATGCTGACAAGCTCAATGCCTTTATTGATGCCCTTAAAAATGAGACGGAAATTATTGAAACAGCTCGTTCAGGTTGTGTCGGTATGGCGCGTGGTGATAAAGCGCTCCGGGTATAACCGATAAAGTTATTCACTAAAAAGAGTCTTTCTGGCTAATGCGGCTCAATTAAGAACATGAGCCGTACAGCGATACTTAACGTCTGGGAAAATCCATTACTCCTTCATTGATAATGGATTTTTTATGACCTTGGCAGCTAAGCTGTAAGCCCCCACTTTATATAGGAAAACTAAACAACAAACGCACGGCGCTAAAGTTTTTGCTATAACGATAACTCAAGCCGAGTCTATCAATGCCCGCCCAAGAATAGCCGAGGGTTTTGGCAAATTTCAAAGTAAAACCTAATTCTATACTATTAGTTAGGCTAATATTTTTACCCTCATCAAGGGCCTGAGTGCGCGGCATGAAAAAATCAACTTCGCTAAAATACCAAAAAGCCGTGGCAAAAATTCTTGGCTGAAATTGATAACCTAATATTTGATATTGCACTGGCAACCCTGTGTCTAACCCTATTTGCAACGCGGCATAAGAGTCTTGGGCATCATAACCATTACCATCATAACGAGCAATATAAATTCTATTGGCCCAAATAGAGTCATACTTTTTTATTTCAAAATGATAGAGCGCAGAAACACCTGAAGAATGAATATTAACGCCTTTATTGGTGGTTAGGTTGCGGCCATAGCCGACATCAATATAGCTTTCTATCAGCAAGTTCTTACTGTATTGATAGTTAAAGGCTATGCCGGGAGTAAAGGTTATCGTGCCGACTTCATCGGGTAAATCTAGGTTAGGTAAGTCGGCAAAATCAAAGTCAAAAAAACCAATTGAAACCGGTAAGCGTAAGCCATAACTTAGCTTGCCCTTATGCCCAAGCTCATAGGAGAACGGCATACTGATCAAGCTAGCATTTTGCCCTGTGGTTCGATAGATACCACTGCCTAAATAATTAGCATAGGCATAATGCACTGGCTCTATTTCGTCAGCATTGACGAAGGAATTTGTGCAAAAAAATAGTATGATAAAGGTAAATAGTCTGACGTTCATAAATAATAATACGCTCAAAAGTAATGCCTAATACAGTAAAGATGCTAACCTGTAATGCGAATATAACTTAAATAGCGTTGATGAATATCACGCACATAATTTACTGGCTCTCGGCCTCTAACGTAGCCAAATCTGGCCTTTTGATAATACTGGCGGCGCTGCAGGAGTAACATAGCTTTTTCAACATTGTTAAACCACCGATCACTTCTTAAGCCGAGCTGTCTTGCCAGGCGCTGCGCATCTTTTACATGCCCATAACCCGCATTATAGGATGCCAAGGAGAAAAATATTTGCTCTTGTACCGGTAAGTCCTTAGAAAATCGGTCACGGGTCCAGTTTAAATATTGCACACCGGACGCTATGGCTTGCTCTGGGTCTTTTAAATCCTCGACACCAAGCTCTGCGGCAGTGCGAGGTAACATTTGCATTAAACCAAAAGCACCGGAGGCATTACTGGCGAGTGGATCAAAGCGGCTTTCTTGATACATTTGCGAGACAATCAGACGCCAATCGAAGTTATAGGGTTTGACATAAGAGCGGACAATATCATCATAGGGCGACAAGCTTGAACCTGATAGTAAACGGTGTTTTTTATGACTTTCTTTTGATTTTTTATTGTGAAAATACTTATTTTTGACGACATTGTAAAAAGTCCCGCGGTAGTATTTTCTAACAAACTCATTTAAATTGGCAAGTAATTGCGGATTGTTTTTCCTAACCAAATAGGCATAAGGCACATCTTCTTTAAACGTTAACGGAGTAATAATTTCTGTTCGAAAGCTGCTCTCAATAGCGATTAAATTACTATCGGCTATGGTTAAATCAATTTCTTTATCGGCCACCTGACTGATTAATATCTCTGTGGCGATATTTTCGTTGGCGATAACAATGTTAGCGCCAAAGTCTTGCGCTAATCTTTGCGCCGTTGTCCAAAAACTACTGCTTTTCCTTATGGTGATAGTGCGACCATTAAGATCAGCTAGCTCATTGATAGCTAAACTATCTTGATGAGCCACTAATTGTTCTTTTACCCGGTTATAACGAATACTAATGGCTAAGCCGGCTTGAGCTATTTTTTTTGTTCGTGCTTGTGTTCGAGACAGACCGGCAGCAATGATATCGCCTTTACCCTCGGCTAATAATGTCAGCATTTCGTCATAAGTATCGGCCACAACAATAACCAATTTCACCTTGTTGATATCAGCAAATTTACGCATCAATTCATATTCAAAACCGAGTAATTCACCACGCCATAAAAAATAGGTTTCCGGACTATTTCGTGTGATAACCCGTAAAGTAAGCTTGTCTTTTTTTAACTGATCAAAGTCAATTTCACGTTCTGGCTCAACTACCTGCATAACATGATGAACCGAGATAAAGTCATTTAATTCATGTAAAAAACTATCATTATCTAAATTAACCGCCCAAGCGAGAGTGATTGCTTTCGGTAGGATAAAGACACTTTGAATATCATCACGATATTGCTGCAATGTTTCTAAAGCAAAAACATCAATCAGGGTATATTTCATTGCTCCATCGACAATAGTGTCAGCCATTTCTTGTGAGCTGACTTTCTCCTCAACAATATTAATGTGCCAATGGGGGAACTGTTTACTGACACTGTCGATATAAGCTGAGCCGATAGGTAGAGTAATAGTAATATCGTCTTTGCTATTAAAGCTATCGTTACCCGCTTTAGCGATCACCACTTCTCTATCACGTAACAAGGGATAGGAAAAACTAAATTTTTCTAAACGTGTCGCGGTTATGGTTAAATGCCGAGGAATAATGTCAACGTCAAAAGTGGCTAGTTTGCTAAACATAGCGGCTAAGTTACTCACTCGCAGCCAGTTAATCTTTAAGCCGCGCTCATCGGCAAAACGCTGCAATAAGATAGAATGATAGGCACTGGTCGAGCCTGCGCGAGGTAATGCCGATTCTAACTGCCAATCAAGTTTTACCGCATTAATGTAACCTGAGGCTTTGATTTGGGACCAGGATCTAGCGCTTATACTTTTTTTTGCGACTTTTTGAGCCAGTAAGTTTAACTCATCTTTGCTAGCATTCGGGCTATCTTGGCTATTTAGCGCTGTTTTAGCATCTGCGGCTACTGAGGGCGGCTCTTGACAGCCGGCTAAGGCAAGTAGCAAAAAAACACCTAAAAATACTGATGCAGCTAACTGGTTATTCATTAAATAAGCCCTAATTAATGGAGTATAATTATTTATATAAGGTTAACAGATTTAACAAAAAAAAAGCCAGTAGTAAGTTTAAATAACTTACTACTGGCTTTAGGTAAAAAGAACTCAGCTCAATAACACTCAATACACAGTCAATGCGCGCAATTGCTTTACCCTACTTTGGCTGATGCTTTTAGCAATACGTTCAGGCTATTTACTGATTTTAGCCCAGGTATCTCGCAGACCAACCGTACGATTAAAAATTAGCGCCCCTGGCTCTTTAATATCATTATCTAAACAAAAATACCCCTGACGCTCAAACTGAACAGCAATTTCAGCTTTGGCATCCGCTAATGAAGGCTCAACTTTTACCCCGGTAATCTCGATTAGAGAATCAGGGTTAATTACCGCATGAAAGTCATCTTCTGCGGCTGGGTTTGCCACGGTAAATAATCTATCGTATAAACGCACCGTAGCATCAAGAGACTTAGCCGCATCAACCCAGTGAATTACCCCTTTAGGTTTAGTACCATCTGTTGGGTTTTTACCTAAAGTATCTTCATTGTAAGTACAGTAGACGGTAGTAACATTACCTTGCTCATCTTTATCACAGCGTGTCGCTGTGACTACATAGGCGCCACGTAAACGTACCGCTTTATCAATAACCAAACGTTTATATTTCTTATTGGCTTCTTCTCTAAAGTCTTCTGCTTCTATGTAAAGTTCTTTGCTAAAAGGGACAATCCGTGTGCCCTGACTTTCATCACTGGGATGATTTTTAACAACTAAGTCTTCGCTTTTATCCTCTGGGTAGTTTTCAATAACCAGTTTGATCGGAGCAAGTACAGCCATAGCACGTGAGGCATTATCATTTAAATCTTCACGGATACAAGCTTCTAAAACACTCATTTCAATGGTGTTTTCCATTTTAGTCACACCAATTCGCTTAGTAAACTCACGAATTGAAGCCGGGGTATAACCACGTCGTCGAAAACCTGCAATCGTTGGCATACGAGGATCATCCCAGCCTTCAACCAAGTTTTCTTCGACCAAGGTATTTAGCTTACGTTTACTCATCAGAGTATATTCAAGGTTTAAGCGAGAAAATTCGTATTGATGTGGCGTAGACGGTACGGAGACGTTTTCAATAACCCAATCGTATAAACGGCGGTTATCTTGAAACTCTAAGGTACAAATAGAATGGGTAATGCCTTCTATGGCATCTGACAAACAATGAGTGAAATCGTACATAGGATAAATGCACCACTTATCTCCCGTTTGATGATGATGAGCAAAACGTACTCGATAAATAATAGGGTCACGTAAACAGATAAAGCTTGAGCTCATATCAATTTTAGCACGTAGTGCACATTCGCCTTCTTTGACTTCGCCATTTTTCATTTTGGCAAATAAAGCTAAATTCTCTGCGATAGACGTTTCACGGTAAGGACTGTTTTTACCTGGTTTATTTAAAGTGCCGCGATATTCACGGGTTTCATCCGCAGTTAAGAAACACACATACGCTAAGCCTTTTTCAATAAGCTCAATGGCAAAACCATGTAACTGCTCAAAATAATTAGAGGAATAGCGAACTTCACCTGCCCACTCAAACCCTAACCACAGAACATCTTTTTGAATGGCATGCACATAATCAATATCTTCTTTTTCAGGGTTGGTATCATCAAAACGCAAATTACATTTTCCGTTATAATCTTGGGCGATACCAAAACTCAAACAAATAGCTTTTGCATGGCCAATATGTAAAAAGCCATTTGGCTCTGGTGGAAAGCGTGTTTGCACACTGGTGTGTTTACCGCTAGCCAAATCAGCATCAATGATATTACGAATAAAGTTTGTTGGGCGGTTTTCGGCATCCGACATGAAAATAAACCTCTGAAAAAAACGAATAGCAAGCAGACAAACTTACTCATCTATTTACTATATAAAGTGCATTTTGCGCACCAAGATAGCCGCATTATAGCAAGTGTTTACTAGGGAGAATAGCGTTAGATAAGAGTATATTGCCTAGGGGCGGTAATATTCACCTGCTGATATTCTGTGGTACTAGGTGCCTATTAACTAGGTAGAAACGCCCTAAATATAGCCGCAAATCATGCTATTCTGAGCAAGGTTAGTGGCTATATTAATGTGCATAAATCAAAAAACTTTCTACTTGCTCTTTTTCAATGGCAAGTAGTTTATCAATATGGTACTGCTCTATTTTTGTGCTTTTAGTCAAAGGTGCCTATTAACTAGGTAGAAACGCCCTAAATATAGCCGAAAACCATGCTATTCTGAGCAAGGTTAGTGGCTATATTAATGTGCATAAATCAAAAAACTTTCTACTTGCTCTTTTTCAATGGCAAGTAGTTTATCAATATGGTACTGCTCTATTTTTGTGCTTTTAGTCAAAGGTGCCTATTAACTAGGTAGAAACGCCCTAAATATAGCCGAAAACCATGCTATTCTGAGCAAGGTTAGTGGCTATATTAATATGCATAAATCAAAAAACTTTCTACTTGCTCTTTTTCAATGGCAAGTAGTTTATCAATATGGTACTGCTCTATTTTTGTGCCATTAGTCAACATAGGATTTTTATCGGTATTAACAATATCCTGGGTTAACACCATGCCGACACGTAAATCACTACTATTTAATAAATACTCAACTCGCCCTTCTGCTGAATTTGGCTGTTCATCTAAAAGGGTCAAGTAATGGTCAAGCAACCTTGGGTCAAACATGGTTTTCGCTAATTCTTTAACACGATGTTTGGCCTGTACTGTTGTCATTTTAGCCGGTGATTGACGACCATTGATTAAATTATCGTACATTGAAACGATAGCAATAATACGCGAGCCTAACGGAATTTCGTCAGCCGCTAAATGTTCAGGTGCAGTGCTGCCATTAAAGTTTTCCGGAATGTGTTTTATGATGTCGGCAACAAACGAAAGCTCATCAACCTTATTGAGTAAGTCATAACTTTTTTGATAAAAGCCACTGTAGAGATTTTTTTCATGTTGCGACATAGTATCAATAGGCTTTTTCAGCAAACTTTGCTCGAGTGCTAATTTTCCCGTTTCATACAACAAGCCAGCAATATAAATTTGAAACGTGGTGAGTTTATCGCAAGATTGACTTTCTGCGATTAACCTAGCATGAGCGGCAACACGAAAATTATGGCGAGTAACATCTTGAGTATGTAAACAAATGGTTTCCGCATAAATATCAATAAAGGTCGAAAAAGTTTTTTTGAGCCGAACAAAACCATTGGCTTCTCGCGTGGAAACAAGCAGTAATTTTTTTTTGCTTTTATTGGTTTCTAATTCCAGAGAGCTATTAATAAGCGACAGTTCGGCATTTTTAGCCAAATTTATTTTTAATAACTGCTTAGTTTTTCTTTCATTTAAGTACAGTTCATAAGCACTTGTTAGCTCAGTGATCAATTCTTCATTATGCCATGGCTTTGAAAAATAATGACATATTTTCCCTTCATTAACGGCGGTTACCGTTAAATTAATATCGGCATGTCCGGTGAGTAAAAATCGCTTACAGTGAGGGTTTATATCAATAATTTTCCCTAAGAATGTCGCACCGTCCATAATCGGCATTCTCATATCGGTAAGTATGAGCGGAATATTAGGATTATCTTGGAAAAAGCCAATGGCTTCATTCGCATCTGAAAACAAATACAATTGAAAATGTTTACGTAACACACGGTTTAACGCGTTAAGCACTTCCTTTTCATCATCAAGTATTAGTAATGAAGGTTTGTCCATTTATTAGTCCCTAGCTGGTGAATACGGTTTTCAAACCGCTACCGTCTTTATCATGGCCTTAAAATTATAACTATAGTTTAAGCATTTTAAAAAAAGATGCAAATTGCAAATAACACCTATGATATTGCAAATATCTTCTATGATTAAAAGATAAACTTTTTTAATCGGGCATTTATTATGGAAAATGACAATAACACTTCCCCGCTACCAATTTTATTGCTTGTTGATGATGACATCAATATATTACAAGCATTAAAAAGAGCTTTACACAGTGTTCAGGCTACTATCATTGACTTTAACTCACCACTTGCCGCACTAGAGTATTGCCAAGTAAATCAGCCTGATGTCATTATTTCAGATCAACAAATGCCGGAAATGAATGGTTGCGAACTATTAGAGCATATTAAAAAACGCTGGCCTAACTCCCAGCGTATTATTTTATCTGCCTATCAAGACTTTGACCTTATCTCCGCTGCTTTTAGCTCTGGCGTGGTCGAAAAGTACATTTGTAAACCTTGGATAAATAAAGAACTAAAGTTTGTCGTCGATAAAGCCCTTAGTAGACAAAAAAATATTAGTGTGTCTGCTACTAATGACGGAAATATACCCGTGACTGGCTTAATTAACTTTCACGGCATGGTTGCAGAAGATGAAAGCATGCATGAACTATTTGACAGTATTAGACATGCTTCAAGTACTAATGCGCCCATTTTTATTACCGGTGAAACAGGTACGGGTAAGGAGTTAGTTGCTAAAGCTTGTCATTATGAAAGTTACCATAAAGATCAACCATTTATTGCGGTTAACTGCGCAAATTTTAGTGAAAACTTAATGGAATCGCAACTTTTTGGTCATACTAAAGGTGCCTTTACTGGCGCAATTTCCAATCAAGAAGGTTTATTTTCTGCCGCTAAGCAAGGCAGCTTGTTTTTAGATGAGATAACCACCTTATCAAAGCCGCTGCAAGCAAAATTGTTACGAGTAGTGCAAGAGCGGGAGTTTTCCCCGCTAGGCACAAATGAAGTAATAAAATTTCATGCGCAAATTATATCTGCCTCCTCGAACTCTATTGGACAATCGGTAATAAATGGCGATTTTAGAGAGGATTTATATTATCGCTTAAACGTTATTACCATGGCTTTACCTCCTTTAAGAGAACGAGGCGGTGACCTGGTCCATATCGCCAGCTTTTTTTTAAAAAAATACAACAAAGTAGAATATAAGCATTTTAAAAAATTCTCTCGTAATGCTATTCAAATTATCTGCTCTTATGACTGGCCGGGAAATATACGTCAATTAGAAAATGTAATTCATGGCATGGTGATCCTCAACAGTGGTGAGCAAATAACCTCCGAAATGATCATTAAGTCGTTATCAACGACGGTAAGGAGCTATAGTGCCATTCAACCAACTTCTCCTATTGAAAATATAAAAAACATCTATAGTGCGGATAAGCCACAAGTAAGCCAAAACACCGCTATTCAACCACTTTGGCAAGTTGAAAAACAAGCTATCGAAGCGGCAGTATTGCATTGCCAGGGCAATATCCCCAAAGCGGCGGCCTTATTAGAAGTCAGCCCTTCAACCATTTATAGAAAAAAGCTTAACTGGTAAATAATGACTCTGCCAATATATCAAAGCTCATAGCCTCTTTGCCAAGCGATGATAAAGCCGAGACAAAGAGCTGGCTTTGCTCACTTGCATTAAGTAAGGCTGTTGGTTAACACTAACGAACAATGGAGCTGACACTCTATGATGGCGGCGTTGACAAGGTTCTCTCTGGTTATTCTCATAACTAACGCCGCCATAACCAACAGCCTTACGGTTTAAAGAGCAAACTACATGCCAAAAATATAATAATAACAAATCAATTAGTTATGATTAATTATTATTTTGTACATGGCAAATAAAGAACTATTTTGCAAAATAATCCTTTATTGCAATAAATTAAATACACTAGTGATTTTAACGCTGGCTGAGCGCTTAGAACAAAAAAAGCTAGCTGACTAAACCTTTAAAGACCGGGGTTGCCCTAAGATATATCTTAAAATTTTAAAATAAAAAAACAAACGGATCGCTCCTTGCTTAATTGTTCATAAACAGGGTTGAGGGAGTTTTTCATGATCTATCTGAAAAAAATTCGTATTTTATCTTTCGCGGGTTTAATGATATTTCACTTATCATTAAACGCCGCTCCTTTTGAAAGTTGTCCTTCTAAAGCGTTTTTAATGCAACAGCAAGTTGCGAAACTTTACGGGGTAAACCTAGTGACCGGCAATTACTCACTGCTATCCGATGATTTAGGTACCACGGGTAAAATAAACGCCATTGGTTTTAACTTTCACGACAATTACCTTTACGGCTGGGGCTACGAATGGGGCACCTTAGTGCGTATTGGCAGCGACTACCAAGCGACACCCATTACCTTACTCTATAATCCTGGGGTAAACTTTTATGTCGGTGATATCGCACTCAATGAAAATAGTTATTATTTTTATAAAAAAGGTGCCAGTTATGGTTTATACAAGGTGTCGCTTGATGTGCAATCAGACGATTATATGCAAGTAATTAAAGTCATTGATGGCCAAGCCCTGTCGTTAACCATTTTTGATTTTGCTTTTCATCCTACTAATAACCTGCTGTACACCGTTGATAGAGATGGTCAACTATACCAAATTAATGTCACTAGCGGAGTCGCGACTGCGCTGGCTAATGTCGGCGAGCAAGGTACATTTGGTGCTGTTTATTTTGATATTGATGGCTACTTATATATCAGTCGAAATAGTGATGGCTATGTCTTTATTATTGATGTTGCTGACTCAAATCCACAAGCAACCTTTTTCGCCTATGGCCCCAGTGCCTCGCAAAACGATGGCGCCCGCTGTGCTCTTGCCCCTATTGTTGATGAATCCGTAGCCGCCACCACAGATTACGGTGATGCCCCAGACAGTTATGGTACGACTTTGTTTAGTAATGGTGCTAGACATAGCGTTAGTGATAATTACTTAGGTACTAGTATAACCACTGAGCATAATGCCAAGGTCTACCCTAAAACAGATGAAGATGATGGCATAATTTTCTTAACGCCCTTATTGGCCGGCAGTGATAGCTTGATTCAGGTGCAAGTCACCGGGGCTGGCTACCTTAATATTTGGGCTGATTGGGATCGTGACGGTCAATTTACCGCCGATGAAAAGCTCATCTCTGATAAATATATGGCTGACACCACAGAAGTGATTTTGGTCAATACTCCTTTAACGGCCTTAAATGGTTTTACTTGGACCCGAGCGCGATTTACCACAGTAGCTGCTGTAGTTGCCAGTGGCGGTGTCAGTGACGGTGAAGTAGAGGACTACCGCGTACTTGTGACTAATCCAGGCAATAGCCAAATTCAAGATACCCCTTATTACCTTGCTTTTGAGGACAGCTGGCCAGAGCAAGGTGATTACGATATGAATGACGTAGTTATCCTGCAGAACTCATCATTATTATTAACAGACACCTACGCAGTAAAACAAATAGAATTTCAAGGGGAAGTAAAAGCGCTAGGTGCTTCTTATCATAATGGCTTTGCCATTCAACTAGATAATATACTCGCTAGCAATGTCGACACCAGCTTAGTTCGTTTTGAAATCAATGGTGTGTTACAAGAGAGCAGCGCCATTGAAGAGGGTACTCAATATTTAGTGATTAACATTACTGATGATTTACGCAATCACATTCAATTAAGCCAAGACTGCTTATATTATCGGACCGAGAGTAACTGTAGTAACTCATCCCTGATGACCTTTAGCGTAACGGTGCCGTTTATCACTGCTATTGCCCTTGAACAATTCCCTCAAGCACCTTATAACCCCTTTATATTTGCTCAAGAAAGTACCTACCATGGCGAGCTCTTTTTCCATCCAGGTAGAGCATTAGAAATTCATCTAAAAAATAAAATGCCAAGCTCTAAAGCTGATGTCTCTCTTTTTGGCCTGGCCGACGACAGAACTCAAGTTAGTGGCGAAAATACCTATCAAACCAGCACGGGTTTACCCTGGGCATTGGCAATAAACCCTGGCTCACAAGAAGAGTGGCAGCACCCCAGTGAAATGGTCGACATTTTACACGCATACCCAGACTTTCAAAAATTCATCGAAAGTAATGGTAATAAAGCCACTAGCTGGTTTGCACAAAGTAATGCGGTTAATTCTAAGCTTTATTAACATAACGATTAACAATACCATTGACAATACCAAGAGGAGTTCACCTGATGAAAACGACTTTAATTACCCTTGTACTGGTAACACTGACAATGTTTGGTTGTGGCGGTGATGAGGCAGACAGTGAAGAAAGTAATGTCGTGCCACAAGAAATCCCCGCCACGAGTCCATCAACAGCTAGTCAACCCCAAGCAGTGATAAGCACCAGTGAGTTAATTAGCACGCCAGAGTTTAACTTTATCTCTGTTGTTAAGTTACAGCTAACGTTACCCGCCTCGCCCACCGAAGAAATTAACTACTTTATTAATATATGCACCGACTTTTCTAATGAAAATGATGTTGTTACCATCAATTATAAAAGTTGCAAGTTAAGAGCACGCCTCACCAGACAACAGCAACAATTCACTTTGTCTTTAAGCGTGACCGAGCAAGTATTAATCGCCCAGATTTGGCCCATTGAAAATGACGCCCAACCAATAACTACCTACTGGCATATCGCTGCATCAGGCAATAACTGGCAAATTACTTTCTAAAAAAGTTAGCACTGAGTTCTGCCTCTATCTTTGATTTTGATGGGCAGTATAAAGGACCTGGCTGAGAGATTATTCCTTAAGGAAATTAGTCGCTCTTACAAAGGCTTTACTTTATTGCCACTAAGGTATTTACCGAGCCTAATTGCATTTTAACAAGCAAAACGCAAAAACGATTCAGTAATCGCGATAAAAAAACAACACAGCCAGTAAATATAATAATTAACAACAACTTAAAACATGGCTCGTAACTTGTATATCAGAAGGTATGGTTGCATATATAAGGTGATAGCACATGAATAAAACTTTCTTAAACTGCATTTTTTCGCTTAGCTTACTCACCTGTACTGGCTGTACTTCAACGTTCATCAGTGATTCATTAGCCATAATTGAGCGCGAGGAAAACCGAGAAAATAGCCAAGTGGTTAATACAAAAGTTTTAATGAGTATTCAAGCCTTACGAGCAGCGCAAAAAATGGCCCAGCACATTCATATCACCACTTATACTTTCACTTATGAATTGCATGATAAAGAATTAAACTACCGCAATAGAATCAAACTGGCAAAAATACTAGTACAAAATAAACACCCTATCATCATTAATATCGCCCCGGCTAAAGGAGAAAGTCAACTACAGCAATTAAGCCTTGCGATGAAACGCGCGACAATACTTCGTCAATACGTTGAACGCTTGAATAAAGGGGTAACTATCATCTTTGCCCCTGACCTATCAACTGACACTATTCACTTAAGTATTGGTGCCTAAGATGCAGACATCAATAATTATAAATATTCACCTGATTTTAGCGGCGATATGGCGTCATCGTTATTTGGTTATTTTTCCAATAATAACATTACCACTTATTGCCGTCATCGCCTGCTTCATTACCCCAAGAAATTGGCAAGCGCACACCACAATATTGGTGCAAGAAAGTGCCAAAATGAATCCATTCCTTAAAGACTTATCGGTATCAACAGATTTAGAAAATAGAATAACCACATTAGATACCCTACTTCATAGTCGACATATGTTGATCAATGTTGCGCTAGATTTAGGACTGATTGATGAAGACTCAAGTGACTTACAAAAAGAGAACTTAGTGAAGGAATTGTCTGCGGCGCTTAAGGTAAAACTTATCGGCAAAGATCTGGTTAAACTTATTTACCTTACCGACTCACCTGAAAATATAGTCAATGTTTTACTTATGGTGAGGAAACGATTCTTAGAGACCCTTTTAGCGCCCGAATTATCGGCACTAGACGCATCAGAAACATTTTTAACTGGCCAACTAAAAATAAAAATAGTTGACTTACAAGCAGCAGAATATCGTTTAGCTGAGTTTAAACAATTTAATGCTGAGCATTTACCTCGACTTTATAATACCAATAGCAGCCGTTTTGGCCAATTAAGTGATTTGCTTGAGCAACGAAGAATCGCCTTATCAGGAGCCATTGCCGCCAAAAGAACCATTCGTACCAGACTCGCTCAGGTTGACCCCGTAATGAGTGAGATAGAACAAAGCATAGTGAATACAAAAAGTGAATTGGCCATATTGAGGTCGCGTTACACTGACAGACATAGCCGAGTAGAAATAGCACTGAGAAAATTAACCCAACTGGAAAATGAACGGGTAATTCAAAGTAAAGCATCATACAAAATAAACGAGGTCGACCTAAATCGTTTATGGGAAATAGCCAGCAATATGCAGGATGGCAAGGTTGATAATAATCACCATTTATTACTGGTGTCACAACTGCAAGAACTGCAACTCGCCGATGGTCACGTAGAGCAGATAAAAGAAGAAATACATTCCATCGAAAGACAAACACAACGGTTAAAAGCGTCTCTTGCCGGTACCGGGGAAATGGAAAGACAACTGTTAGAACTTGAAAGAAACCTTACGGTAAAACGGAATCTGTACAGTGATTTACTATACCGCTTTGAAAAGGCAAAAATAACGGGTGCCCTCGGCCGGTTTGAACAGCCTGAGAGAATCAAAATAATCGATGAACCCTTTAGACCTAGCTCTCCGACCAACTTCCCGCTGTCTATTTTTCTCTTAGCCGGCATTATCGGTGGCATTAGTTTAGGTGGTGGCTTAGTGCTATTTGCTGAAATAGCTGACACCTCAATCCGCGGAAAATATCAACTGGAATTAATCACCTCAGCTCCCGTCATAACGCGATTACCCCATATTGGCGTCAATAAAGTATAGGAGAAGCCCGATGAAACCTGTCATTGTTCATGTAGTACAACACTTAAAACCAGGTGGTATAGAAAGTTTTGCGCTAGAATTTCAACGTGCCGCGCAACCCTTTTTTGATGTCCATATTATTTCTCTAGAAAATCACCACGTTAAAGATTATTGGCATAATATTGATTGTGGTCAAAAATTTATCCATATATTAGACAAAAAGCCGGGGTGGCAAGCTAATATTTTCATGCAACTAAAAACATTATTTGAACAAATTAAGCCTATCTATGTGCATACTCATCATATAGGCCCACTGATTTATGGTGGTATCGCGGCAAGACTAGCCAATATTAATCATATTATTCATACCGAACATGATGCCTGGCACCTAGCAGAGTTTCGGCCTAGGTTGCTGCAACAACTTTTTATCACCTTGGTTCGCCCTATTTATGTCGCTGATGCCAACTTTGTTGCTAAACAAGTTAAGCGTTTAATGCCGTCATTAAATCCTATCGTCATTACCAACGGCGTAGATACTGATAAATTTAAACCCTCGGTGCTCAATAAAAACAAACTACGGCAACAGGCTGGCTTACCAAGCCAGTTCAAGTTTATTGGTTGCGCAGCAAGGTTAGAGTCCGTTAAATCACATGAAGTTCTTATTAAAGCCTTGGCTAAACTGCCCAATAATATTGCGTTATTACTTGCTGGTACCGGTAGTTTACAAGCACAATTAGAGCAATTAGTGCTGCAATTACATTTAGAAAATAGAGTTTTCTTCTTAGGTCATATTAGTGATATGACCTCATTCTATCCGTTACTTGATGTTTTTTGTCTATCGTCGAATAACGAAGGTTTACCTTTATCGCCGATGGAAGCTCAGGCGTGTGGGGTGCCCGTGGTGTTAACTGATGTTGGTGGCTGCAAGGAAGCCGTTTGTCGTAAAACCGGCATTATGGTTAAAGCCAATAATCCCACTTTATTAGCACAAGCATTAATACGCTCACTAAACCAAAAAAGTAATCATTCACCCAGACAATTCATCAAAAACCACCGTTCTATCAATAATATGATCAAGCAATACCTTTCATTAATCCAACTAGAGTTAAGGTGTAAGCTATGTTAGACATGATAATGATAACTATCTTCGCAATGGCAATATTTTTAGTGATTTATCACCACCTACTGTATCCGGTGCTGCTCAAATTAGCCACTAGAAATAATAAAGTCCGCCCCCCTAGCATAAAAAAACGTCGTTACATTTTTAGTGCCGAGGACCAAAAATTGAATAGTTTTTCAATTGTTATTCCCGCCTTTAATGAAGCTAAATTCATTGCTGAGAAAATTAGAAACTTAAGCTTTATTGACTATCCAAGTGACAAATATGAACTGATTTTATTATGCGATGGTTGCCATGATGAAACTTATAACATTGCCAAGCAAACCCTTTCTGAGCTTGCTTGCCAAGATTTGAACTGCCAATTGATAAATTTCCAAGACAATCGAGGAAAAGTGGCGGTGCTCAAAGAAGGGGTAATAAAAGCCAAGTTTGATAACATTGTCTTTAGTGATGTTTCGGCATTATTGCCGGTGAATTGTTTACTTATGTTAGATAGCCACTTTACCAATACCCTAGTGGGTGCGGTCTCTGGTGGCTATAAATTCATCAAGAAAGGCACCGCAGGTGAGCAATATTACTGGCAATATCAATCCATGGTCAAAACAAGAGAAAGCTCTCTGGCTAGTGTGTTGGGTGCTCACGGTGCTTTTTATGCATTAAGGAAGTCATGTTATGAAGACATTCCAGCGGACACTATTAATGATGATTTTTTGATCCCCATGAATGTTATTAAGCAGGGCTATCGAGTAATTTACGAACCTCGAGTCGTGGCCATTGAATTAGAGCAAGTCAATTTAGAACAAGATATGACCCGACGTTTAAGAATAGCGGCGGGTAACTTCCAACAACTCATCTATTTACTGCCCTTGTTATCACCAAAGTATGGCTGGAATGCAATAAACTTTGCTTCAGGCAAGGCGTTAAGAGCAATAACGCCTTTTATTTTAGTGCTTATCTTTATCAGCAATATGTACCTAGCTGCCTTTTACAGCTTTTTTCTGGCGCTATTTGTCTGCCAAGTATTGTTATACGGTATGGTCTGGTTAATAAATGTCTTTCACCTAGCACCCAAGTTAAAAGTATTAAAACTACTCTGTTATTTAATCACCGGCTATTGGGTCGCCCTTAAAGGTTGTTTAAAGTTTATCTTTGGGCGACAAGAAAAAGTTTGGACTAAAATTTAGGAGCTACCATGAAACAAACCAGTTTTATTCACCCCGGAATTTCTTTTCTGAAACGAAGTATCGACATAGTTTTTGCCATCATATGCTTGGTACTCACCTGCCCCTTGGCTGTGGTTATAGCCCTGATGATAAAACTATCAACGCCAGGTCCCATTTTTTATTGCCAATTAAGGGTAGGTAAAGTTAAATCAAGAAAAGTAGAACATTTCTACATGATCAAGTTTCGCACCATGATTAATGATGCCGAGGCAGAAACGGGTGCTGTTTGGGCTATCGCTAATGATAAAAGGCTTACCTATGTAGGCAAGTTACTGAGAAAAACCCGACTAGATGAACTACCGCAATTTATTAATGTCATTAAAGGTGAAATGTCGCTGATCGGTCCTCGACCTGAACGGCCTGAAATAGTCAAAAACCTAGAAAAACAAATCCCCTTTTATTCTGAGAGAACTTATCAGATGACTCCTGGAATTACCGGCTTAGCACAGGTTTCTCAGGGCTATGATACCTGTATTGACGACGTTAAAACTAAAATAGCTTATGACTTTGCCTACTCGCTATCACTCACTAAACTAGGTAGTTGGTTATTAATGGATATAAGGATACTTTTCAAAACCTTGCTTATAATGGTACTGGGACGTGGACAATAATCTAGCCACCACAATAAAAGAGCTTGTTAAGCCTATGACAAAGATTAATGTGACTTGCATTGGTGGCGGCCACGGCTTAGGCCACCTTTTAGCAATTATTGATGATTTTGACTTTGTCAATTTAACCGGCATTGTCAGTACTACCGACAATGGCGGTTCTACCGGCCGCTTAAGGGATAGCTGCGCGACAATTTCCTGGGGGGATATTCGTTATTGTTTATCAAGATTAACCAAGCAGGCATCGACTAAATCACTGTTATTTGAATATCGCTTCGATAACCTAGGTGACTTATCAGGACATAGCTTAGGTAATTTGATGTTTTGCGCCGTTGATTCTTTATGCATTAGACCAACAGAAACGGTACAAGTAATGCGAGAGTATTTAGGTATTAAAACAAATATTTTACCTATGTCCGATGCCATAACCCAACTAGTAAGTCATTCATCCGAACATTGCTATATTGGTGAAGTAGAGGTTGATGATAATGTTAGTCAAGAGATCAATAAACTTGGTTTAACCCCTATGGTAAAACCAAGTAAAGAAGTATTACAAAATTTGAAAAATGCCGATGTTTTATTTCTTGGTCCTGGCAGTTTCTATACCAGCACTTTACCAAGCCTATTAATGACCGCCGTAGTTGATGTCATTAACCGCAACAATAATTTGACCGTGTATTTTATCGCCAATGTTAAAGATGAATTTAACAATCAATACGATGAAATACATTATCATCTTGAATTTATTCGAAAGCTTGGACTAGTCAAAAAGATCCATTCCTTGATTCCTCGCCATAGAGTACCTAAGTCTATCGAATTATGTCAGCCATACACAATCGCCGAACTGCCTGCCGATATACATGGTAAACACCAATATAGATTCTACCGGAATCAGTTACTTGCCTTACTAAAACCCTAGTATTTCTCCTGATTTTTTTTCGGTTGCAATTTGCAATCTAATTTGCAATTAAAGACAAACATAAAAATCTACAAAACATAAGCCATTGTATTTTAACTTAAAAATACATGGCATAAACATTGCCATTATATAAATGTGTTAACTTAATTTGTGAGATTAGTTATGTTAAATAAAACCTATGAATTCAATAACGATTTTATTATTAAACTACATGATAACTTTGATGCTGAGGCAGTAAAGATCATGAAAGATGATATAGAAAGGTACAGTAAATTCGCTACTAACATCATATTTGATCTTGAGCATGTTAACTTTATTGACTCCTCCGGCATTGGTGCCATTGTCTTTTTATATAAAAGAATGATCACTAAAGGTTATAGCGTATATGTTATTGGCTTAGCACAACAACCTTTGGAGCTCTTTCAAATGTTGTTTCTAGATAAAACCATAAATTGCTATGAAACTCTCGACGATTACCTAGCGAGTACCACAAATATACTCGTTGCCAGCTAATGCTGATTCGGCCTATTTTATTGTTACTCAGCACTGCCATAGCAGTGTCAGCTTGTAGTTCATCAACAACACTTGATAACAAGACCAGCTTACTTTCAGAGGTTACTTATTCAAAGAGCAGTGAGAAAACGCGTATGCATAACTATATTGTTAGCGCTGAGTCTCGGCTATTGGCATTAGAACAACAGGGCTCTAAAAATTGTATATTGGGACAATTAACCATAGCCGAATCATTGCTAGCGCTAGCCACCCAAGAGCATAACGCAGAGATGGAGAAGGATGCTTTTATAACCTTAGTTGAACTCGACCGGCAAATACGCAAGATTCGTTGTATCAATCAATATATTAATGGCCACATAGGCTGCGGTTATACCAATAAAAGCACAGTGCTTAAACGCTGGTATCGTGAAGCAGATTTTGAGCAATGTAAAAACCCATCGATGGCTAAAAGCAGCATTGATATAAAGCACACTTTTATCACCGAAACACTACATGACTTTGACCAAGACAAAATTAAACCGATATATTATCAATCCCTCAATAGGCTTATTGATTTAATTAAAAACTACCCTAGTGCAAAATTACATATTATTGGCCATACAGATAGCAAAGGAAGCACAGCCTATAACAGTAAATTAAGTCAAAAACGGGCCGATAATGTGGCAAAATTTTTTACTGACCATGGCATTGAGGCATCAAAAATAATTATTGAAAGCCAAGGAGAGCGGAGCCTCAGGGAATTAGAGCGTAGTGATGTTGCCCGAGTGTTTAATCGCTTTACTTCTATTACCTTAGTTTTTTAAATTGTTAGCGATAAACGCACAATCTAGGAGGTTGCTCATGGGTAAATTATCAATGTTTTTTTTAACTTGCTTATTTGTTATGACGAGTTATGTGCAAGCAAGTGACATTACCATTCGCCCTGGCGACGTACTACAAATTGAAATCCCTGGTGAAATAGAATTTGAAAAGCCCTTCCAAGTGAAAAGAGATGGTACTTTACACTTACCTGAGATAGGTAAAATATCCATTGCCGGTAAAACACTAAAGCAAGCCAGCCTAGACCTAGCTCACCTATTAGGTCAAGAATATCGGGCCATCAACAACTTTCAACTGTACTTAATTGAAAGACGCATACCTATCCAGGTATTAGGTTTTGTTAATAATCCCGGCATGGTCGATTTACCTGAGGGGGCGAATGTACAAATGGCGCTACAAAAAGCAGGTGGCGCCAGTTCAGGTGCCCAGCTAGACAGATTACAATTAAATCGCCAGGGTGTAATCACCATTTTTGATTATAAAAAATATTTAGACACCGGCGACTTTTCAATTTTACCGGATATAAGCCCATTAGATATTATTTTTGTCCCAGCATCCCCCTTGATTGGTAATGTACAAATGGATTTTGATGCCGCGACATTATCCGCCAGTGGCGATGGCTCAGCCGCAGAAACGGCAATCAAGGTGTTTGGTGAAGTGATCAAACCCGGCATATTTTCATATAAAGAAGGCAATACCATTGTTGACATGCTGATGAGAGCTGGTGGCGTCACTCGCTATGCCGGTGTAGAACATATCAGAGTCATTAATAATGGCACTCCGCAACTGTTTGACCTAAAGAGATATTTAGATACGGGTGATGCCTCTCTTATACCAAAAATCACCGCGGGCGCAACTTTATTTGTGCCCATACGGGAAGAAGAAGTTAAACGTGGCTTACGAACCGTCTATGTTATGGGGGAGGTGTTCAAGCCTGGAGCATATGAAGCGCCAGCCGGCACTGAGTTTTTTGATATTCTAGCCAATGCGGGTGGGCCCACTCGTTTCGCCGACTCAAGAAAAATCAGAATTATACGCGCTACGGGTCAAGTGGATGCTTTCGATTTACAGGCATTTACCGAAGGGTTAACCCAAGCAGCTATACCAAAAGTGTACCCAGGTGACGCTATCTTTGTACCTGAAAAAACGGATATGAATGAAAAGTCATGGCTTAAAATCACCCCTGATAGAGCCATAAGAGTGATAGGTGCCGTGAACAAACCCGGCCGATATGAATGGGGCGACGAAATGAGTTTTCTTGATATCCTAGCTCATGCTGGCGGCCCAACGCAAGATGCCGATATGTCGCAAATTAGAATAATAAAAAAAGGCCAAAGTAAACGGATGAAGCCCTTCGACTTGGAACACTTCTTTACTGAAGGTGGTGACTTCTCTCTTTTGCCTAAAGTAGGCGCAGGAGACACTATTTATGTCAGTGAGCGGCCTCGTGATGTTATTGATAACAAGGCACGATGGTTGCGCCAATCTCAAGCATCGTCTATTTATGTTTTTGGCCAAGTAGGACAACCCGGTCGATATGCTTTTAATAATAAAATGCATTTTTTAGATATACTTTCCGCCGCTGATGGGCCAAATCAACGAGCAGATATTCATAATATTAAAATTACCCACCGCAATAGCGTGCAAAGCAAAGTAACAACGCTTGATTTAGGCTTGTACTTTGAAACAGGTGATGAGACCTTATTACCCATAGTCAAATCAGGGGACAGTATCTATGTGCCAGAAAGGGACCGACCCTGGTTAGATTATAAAAAAGAACAAACGGTGCGCATCATAGGTGCCGTGGCCAAGCCTGGCCGTTATTTATTTAGCCCTGATATGACATTGTTAGACTTACTGGCTGAATCAGGCGGTCCGACAAAAACGGCCTATTTAGAAAAAATAATGGTGGTTAATATATCTCGCAGTCAAACACAAGAAAATGTTAGTCATATATTTAACTTAGAAGAATTTATTGAACATCCAGATTTTAACACTTTACCCTTAGTGCGTGCTGGCGATACTGTTTTTGTCCCCGATTTATCGCAAAGTAACTGGAATATATTTATGGCTAATGTCAAAGACATCGTTAGTATCGTTTCACTCGTGGCCATTGTGGGAGCGCTATAACATGTCCGTGCTACCTATTCATTATGCTGAAGTTGAAGCTATCTATAATCAAACAATTGGCTCAGGCTATAAAACCTTAGCCGTCACTTCTGCTATAGCAGGCGAAGGAAAAACCACCATAGCGCAAGCGATTGTTGAACGCGCGCAAGTTGTTGGTAAAAAAGTATTACTCGTTGAAATGAACACTTTTAATCCAGCATTGTCTGAAAAATTATTGATGTCGATGAACAACCACGTCGCTGAAAATGAAATTATTGCCATCGAAAGTAAAGGTTATAGCTTGCTGCCAGCCCCGCAAAATATCCGCGATGTCTTACAGTATAGGGAAAGCAAATTTCTGCTTGCCGCGATCAAGCGTTGGTTGGTAGATTTTGACTGTATTATTTTTGATACTTCAGCATTAACATCATTAAATCAAAGTAATATAGCCGCAGAGATCATTAGTGAAGTTTGTCAGGGTACTATATTGGTCATAGAAGCGGGCAGAACCCCCGCAAGTTCAATACAAGAGAGCATTGAAAAACTTAAAAATAAAAAAGTTAATTTAATCGGTTCCGTATTGAATGATAAAAGTAACCCTTCGTTATTAGTCGAGTTGCAGCGAGAAAGCCATCGACTTAACTGGCTATGCCCGGTATTGATGAGCAAGCTAAGAAAAAAATTAGCGTCCACCGTTTTACTCAATGTTTCGATCTAAAGAGAGACTATTTTTATTCCTGCCAATTTAAAGATATCAGAGTAATTATAATACCTTTATTGCCACTCAGCGACGGGGTAAAATATTAAAGTTAAGCATTGCTTAATGTGAATGGTTACTCCCAGTTCAAAATAACAACCTAGACGCTAAGCCTGATAAAATCGTCATTTAGAGCCTTGTCAGCGCATCGAACATAGTCCACAATCTATTTAATATAGAATGACTAAGTACAAAAAAACATACTTATTATCAAGCCGCTGACAAGCTATGATTGACTACTAACTTAATAGACTGGCTATTATTACTTGCTAAAATCAACCTGAGTTTTAACCGCATAATGATCTGACCAACTAAACTGGCTAATACGCTGTCGAGAGCAAATATTTGCTGGTGCTGAAAGCCAAAAGTGATCAATGGCTAAACCAAAAACAGGCAAACTGTAAGGTATATTAGGCCATGAATTAACAAATTCGCTCTTCATGCCCACCATCAGTTTATCCATTCGTCTTGAATGTTTTGATAAATTCAAATCCCCTATCACTAACGACTTTGTCAATGGGGTAGTTTTAAGTGATTGCTTTAATTGGTATAAAGTTTTATTCCTGGTTTGCCATAATTTTTCATTACGTGGCGAAGGCGGATGTAAAGTAAGCAAGTTAATGTCGTTAACCGGCAGTTGCCATCGGCTGGTGATTAAAAAAGCACTATGGCCACTTTTATAATATTTAATATGCGTAAATGGGTAGCGACTAAACAATAGCTGATCGCTAAAAATCTGCTGTCGCTGACTTTCACCACTGACAAAATAAGGAAAATACGGCGTTAACTGCGCTATCAGTTGCCTCTTTGCTTGCTGACTAACGCCTTGTAAGGTAATTAAATGATAGTGTTCCGCTTTAAGATGAGCTATTAACTCAGCTAGCTCATTTTCCCCCTCATGGTACTTGATGTTAAATTGAAAAAAACTAACGGGATCAACACAGGTTTTATTATTAAAGCTGCCGCTGCTATTTAAACAAAGTGCAACAATGAAATTAATCAATAAATAGCCCAGGCAATCTTGCCAGGAGAGTAAGCTAATAAGCACGAACATTAGGACAATGTATATTGGCAAGACAATAAAAGGCGTTGAAAAAGTATTCTCAAGCCACCAAGGTGAGTGCGCCTGTTTCAATAAGTACCAAATAATGCTTGGCAAAAATATGAGTATTGACGCAATAACTAGCGTTATCTCCATAGATACTTGCCCTTTTGACTGAATAATTGTGACTTTCATCCTTAAATGTTAGCGCAAAATACCATACTTCACTGGATAGCTCACCCGCTGCTAAGTTAAAGCGAACAATATCGTCAAATTACTAATTTGCTTTGCAAAGCTCTAACTGGCTATGCATATTGCGATTAAAGTCGTACTTTTAGCCACTAACTATTCTGACACGGGGGCTAGTAAGCTATATTTTCAACTGGCCTGTTTTATGCATTTTAAAGTTATGACACTTTGAATTTTAGGTTTAATATGGCCACTAAAACCCTAACCATAGCTTTACTGCTTGATAGTAGAAACTATGGTGGCATAGAAACTCATGTAGTCAATCTTGCTAGAGGCCTGCATAAATCAGGTCATAATGTGCAAATTATTTTGCTAAACAATTATGGTAAACATCCGGTATTTGAGTCAGATAAATTCCTGCGTTCAATATTGGTAAAACTAGACGGTAACCCAGCGACACTTTATAAATTAATTAAATATTCAGCCATTAATTTAGTACACACCCATGGTTACAAAGCGGGAATTATTGGTCGACTTACTGGCAAATTAGCGAATAAAGCGGTCGTTTCAACTTTTCACTCTGGCGAGAAAGGTAGTATTAAAATTAGACTATACCGCTGGCTTGACCGTATGACAGCCCATTATAGCCCTTGTATTTGTGTCTCTAAACAAATCAAAAAGTCGGCCAATTTAACCGCCGAGGTGATTGAAAATTTTGTCGAATTACCAGAGAAAACCTTAACAGAGACAACACTCGCTAGCCAGATAGCCTTTGTTGGGCGATTAAGCTATGAAAAAGGTCCTGATTTGTTTTTACGCCTAGCCGAGCAATTACCACAGTACCAATTTTCAATATATGGCAACGGCCCTATGTTAAAAGAAATCAGCATGGCGGCAACAAATAACGTGATGTTAATGGGGCACGTTAATTCCATGCAGCAACACTGGTGCAAGATAAACTTGTTGTGTATTACCAGCCGTGAAGAAGGTTTACCGCTGGTTGCCCTTGAAGCTTTGGTGAGAGGGATACCCGTAATTAGTTATGATATTGGTGGCATCTCAGCTGTCGTTATCAATAATATCAATGGCTGGCTAATACCACCCTTAAACGAAGTAGCCTTTATTGACGCCGTTAAACAGGGACAAATGTTGTCAAGTGAGCAACGAAAAAAAATGTCCTGGTCTGCTTATCAACATATTAAAAACAATTTTTCTTCTCACGCCATTATTCCTCAAATTTTCAAGGTTTACCGTAAAGCCTTAATAGGAGGTTCACATGAACATTAGTCGCTATAAAAACCTATTAAACCAATCGGCACTCTATGGCTTAAGCATTTTTCTGATGAAAGGTATTTCCTTGCTCATGCTGCCTGTATATACCCATTACCTGACGCCCGAAGATTATGGCCGACTCGAAGTGTTAGTAGTATTTTCTAATGTGGTCTCGATTATATTAGGTTTTGGCTTAGTAGAAGCATTATATCGATTTGTTGGCTTAGCCGATGGCATCGAAAAAAAGCAACGCCATGCCGCTGAATGTTTATTTATTGCCGGCATTATAGCGATTCTTTCATATGCCTTTTTTCACTTTTACTCTAAAGACTTGGCTTTGTTTTTACCTGGCATCATTACCGAAAATGAACTCTATTTATTAGGCATTGCGCTTTGTGTCGGTGGTTTAATCAATATTCCTTTGGCTTGGTTACGGATCACGGATCGAGCTGGGCTATTCTTTTGTATCTCCATGTTGAAGGTAGTGCTGCAAGTCACACTCACTTTTTATTGGTTAGTCAATGGTTGGGGCATCACCAGTATTTTAGCCGCAGGAGCAGTGTCTGCTGTAATTGTCGCGCTTATTTTATCGGTTATTCAATTAAAGGAAACAAAAATCAGTTTTTCACTGCAGCAAATGAGCAACATACTCTCCTATGCCGGGCCTATTTTTATTGGTGGTGTCGCCACATTTACTTTATCAGGTATGGATAGATGGTTATTGGCAGATCATTTTGGTGCCACAGAAATTGCCACCTATGCTATAGCGATCAAGTTCGCCTTAGTACCAACTCTGCTTATTCAACCTTTTACCCTCTGGTGGTTTCCTAAACGATTTTCGCTACTAAAAGAGCATAATGGTAAGGCCTTAAATGCTCACTTTGCCGTACTTGGTGCCATTATTTCGGTACTCATTTGTGGTGTCATTGGCTTATTAGGCCCGGTATTAATTCAATGGTTAACCCCTGTTAGCTATCACGCTGCCATAGGTATATTACCTTGGCTATTGCTATGCACCCTATTGAAAATGTTAGCCGACTTATTAAACCTTGGCTGTTTTGTCGAAAAAAGCTCCAAAGTGCAAATGAATATTAACTTAGTGGCCAGTGGCTTTGGTGGACTATTGCTTATTATTTTAGTGCCCTTATTTATGATTAAAGGCGCACTTGCAGCGCTCATTATAGCTAATGCTATACGTATGGCACTTTTCTATTATTTCAGTCAACGACAAGTCTATCTACCCTATAAATTGGGTTATTTATTTTCAGCAATCAGTGCCGCTTTTGTTGTGACTTGCATTGGTCAAATAAACTAAGGTGACTTATGACTTATACCCCCTTAAATATTACCGGCCTGGCAATTTTATTAATGCTGTCAACCTTGACATTATACTTATTTCCACACCCTATTATCCTAATTATTATCGGGCTAGCTCCCTTTGTTCTGTGGGGCATGGTCAACTTCTCTTTTGCGATTGTCTTAGCTTTTATTATTTTTTCATTTTTTCGAATTCATGAAGTTTTTCCTATTTTAGAACCGTTGAAACTACCTTTACTATTGGCATTATCAGCGATATTTATCGTTTTTTTACGAGCTAGCATCCTGCAGAACCTTCATGCTTATTGGTGCCCTCAATTTACCTATTTAATTCTCTTTTCTTTGTTGGTAACTATTGCTGTCCCCTTTGCCAGTAATGTCGCGGTGGCAACAAAAGCATGGACAGGGGTTTACAGCAAAATTATATTAATTACCTTTATTATTGCTTGGATGATGCGTAAGGAGAGTCACTTTATTAGCGCAAGCCGTGTCTTTATCTTTGCTGGTGCTGTTGTTGGACTTGTTGCCCTATATAACAAATTCAACGGTATCGGCTTAGTGGAGGGAACGCGGGTCACAATTGGCCGAGATATAGGGTCTTTACTTGGCGACCCAAATGATTTAGCCCTGGTGCTTTTGTATCCTATGGCCTTCGCTATAGCCACTTTTTTAGAGCAATCATTATCTAAATTTGAACGGTTATTTAGCTTGACTACTTTTTGCATTTTACTCTATGCCCTATTAGCGACGCAAAGTCGTGGCGGCTTACTGGGCTTTTTAGCGGTAATAAGTTTATTTGCCTATAAGCGCATACGTTCGAAAGTATTATTGTTTACCGGGGGCGCAATGGCCCTAACTGTTTTATTTACCGTCGCAAAGATCAGTGAAAGAGCATCAGGTGGAGCTGCTGAAGCGGGGATAGACGAGTCGGCCATGGGGCGACTTTACGCCTGGCAAGCAGCATGGAATATGGCGCTGGATAATCCGATTCTAGGAGTAGGCATTAATAATTTTTATTACAATTATTTTTTCTATAGCAGTCATTGGGACGGTTTAAACCATGCCGTTCATTCTACTTGGTTTGGTGTACTGGCCGAGTCCGGCTTTGTTGGGCTAATACTATTTGTTACTTTAATTGTCAGCACTTTACTTATGTCTTTAAAAATGTTGAATACAATCAAGGTTGAAGAGCATACTCCTGGCATACGTGTAGCACTCAATGCTGCTCCTGCTGGAATTATTGGCTTTATCGTTTCTGGCACCTTCTTAACTCAAGGCTTTATCTGGCCAATATATTTACAAGTTGCTTTAGTCATTGCTTTAAATCGTTATCTGCAGTCGATGAGTGGCAGCCGAACGACCTGAAGAGGCAGGGTTCAACTAAAATCAGCTTGGCAATCACTGTGATGTTCAGCACATCTGAGGAAATAAACATGACAGCTTTTAGTAGACAAGATAACAGGGTTAATAGCCGAATTTTATACGTTCACTATGGCGAAAACTGGCTCAGAGGCAGTGAAATTGTCCTGTTAGATTTACTTAACACAGCGAAACAGCATCACTATTCACCCGTATTGTGGTGCAATAGTGAGGTATTAGCAAAGCAGGCGACAAAACTAGGTATTGAGGTAATTATTGATAACTTCGTTTGTCTTGGTTATTGGACCACACCACGGTGGAACTTCCACCAGTATTTTAAATTACTTTTTAAAGCGAAAAAGTTATTACAGCACTATAAAATTTCCTTGGTACACTGCAATAATGGTGCACCTTGCCAATGGATGGTACCTGTTTGCAAATTTATGGCTATGCCCTTACTGCTGCATTTACATGCTAGGTATATGTATAGAGACAGGCTAACGTTATTGTTTCACGGGGCCGATAGCGTCATAGGTGTTAGCCAATCAGTCATTGACATATTTAAGCATAATGAGTTTAACAGCCAACCAGTGGCAGTTATCTATAATGGCATTAACCCACAGCGAATATTAAGCCCTTGCCCGAGGAATATTAGAGCTGAGTTATCGGCAAAAGATACTGACTTTGTCATATTATACCTAGGCTCATTAATTCCTAGAAAAGCAGTAGAGCAATTACTGTATGCACTAGCTAAATTAAAAAATCACTATCAAGTAAAACTTGCCATTGTTGGCTCTGGCAGTGAAGCAGCCAAGTTAACTCATTTAGTTACTCAGTTAAATTTAACGCATAACGTTAAATTCTTTTCAGCGAGCGATAAGGTCGCTGAAATATACTCAAGCAATGCCGATTGTTTTATTTCAGTGCCGTTGGAAGAGGTTTTTGGCCTAACGCTGGCCGAAGCAAGTCTTGCTAAACTGCCCATCATCACCAGTAATATCCCTGGAATTAATGAAATATATACCGACCAGGTAAATGCGCTATTAGTATCACCTAACAACACTGATGAGCTCGTTAACGCAATAAAGTCCTTAATTGACAGGCCACTTTTAAGAAAGAACCTCGCTAGCAAGGCACAAAAACATATAATAAAAATGTTCTCTTTAAAGCGACAGTTCATTGCCTTCAATCTTGTTTATCAATCCTTGTTACAGCGTGACAGCAAGCACAGTATGACGAAACTTATATTTTTACACACTAAGACCTTGCTAATAGCATTTTTAACTAAAGGCTATACCCACATACTGTTAAAGCTTTCATCGGGGAAGAGTCATGATTAAACGTGTGTTAATTTATGATCCTGTGCCTTTTAAGGGGGGCTCTAAAATAGTGATGAAAACAATAGTCGCTGAATTACCTAGCGATATTGAGGTATGGGTTATTTCCAATGACAGCGACTCTTGGTGTAACTTCAATGTACACTTCGTTCCATTGTTTTCTCCTCTTTACCTGCAAAATAAAACCACTGGCATGCTTTACTTTCTAAAGCACTTTGTTTATTTGTTTTCGTTAATCACCAAGATGATGAAACTGAAAAGATTCAGCAAAATAATCGGCTTTTCCGGGCCAAACGTTGATTTTTCACTATATCTGCTCACTGAGATAATTAACATAGATATTATTCAACTTATTCAAGGTGATATTGCTAACTCTAAAGTTGCTGGTTTTGGTTTAACGCGAGCAAAACAGGTGTTTTACTTACCATCCACTTATGCCTCCATTTTCCATGCCTTAAAATGCCATAGTAATAAGGAAAATATAGCGAACAATAAGTATATCCCTTTTGTGAATGGTATTAACTGCTCAACCATCAAAGTAAAGGATACTAATAATAAAAGTAGCGATAAAATTGGCTTTTTATGGGCTGCCTCTTTATTAAAATGGAAGCATATAGAACTTTTTATCGCGGCTATAACCAAGCTAAATAGTAGCTATGAAGATGTTAATAAATATTTTGCCAGCGTTTGCTATATTGAGCCAAAAAATGACAGCTATTTAGATATAGCTGACTTTGCTAAGGTTGATAATATTCACTGGTATGCGGACCCTAACAATTTAAATGAAATTAGAGCAAACTCATCGGTATTTATCTCTACTGCTGAACATGAGCCTTTTGGCCTATCAATTTTAGAATCCATGGCTGCTGGACTAGCCATCGTAATTCCCGCTGATAATGCTTATTGGGATCAACAGCTAACAAATAACTACGATTGCCTAAAATATAGTCCTAATAACATGGAAAGTTTAGTGCAAGTGTTAACCCGACTAATAAATGATCCCACTTTATTATTGAACATTGCTCAGCAAGCTAAACTTAGGGTCCAACACTATTCCCATCGTAGTTGTTATGCCCACATTCTCAAAAGCATTCGCAATTAACAAAATAGCCTTGTCAAAGTGCAAAAATACAATATTTCCCAATATATCAATTTGATTTTATTGAATATATTCATTGGCATAATAAATGCTTAGTAATCAATAGTAGGATAACAATGTAAAGAGGTATTTGTTATGTGTGGCATTATTGGGGCAGTAGCAGACTCAGCAATAAAACCAGTATTAGAGGGTTTAAGTCGGCTTGAATATCGCGGTTATGACTCTTCTGGTATTTCAATTTTAGCCGATAACGAAATTAAAACACGAAAAGTACAGGGTAAACTTAATCAGTTAAAACGTTTACTATTAGAACAGCCTTTAGAGGGTAAATGTTGTATCGGTCATACCCGTTGGGCTACACACGGAAAAGCCACGGTAAGCAACGCCCACCCACATCAATGTGGGCGAGTGGCTGTTGTCCATAATGGCATCATTGAAAACTACTTACACTTAAAAGAAAAGTTACTGCAATGGGGCCACCATTTTAACAGTTCAACCGACAGTGAAGTGATTCCTCACTTAATAAATCATTATTTATCGCAACACCTGTCTGAAGAAGATGCCATAGCGAAAGCCATTTTACAATTAAAAGGCAGTTATGCCTTGGGTGTACTAATCGATGGTGACAGTAATAACCTTTATGCCATCAAACAAGGCAGTCCCTTAGTTATCTCACAGGGGGTTAACGGCGCTTATCTGGCATCAGACGCCATGGCTTTAGGGCCGGATAGCAGTAAAATCTATTATCCTAAAGACAATGAATTAATCAAGCTAACGAGTCACGGCATCAAGCTTTGCAACCCAAGCGCCAATAGAAAAATCCATTATGTAAACAATAGCTATTGCTCAAAGATAGTATCCAAAGGTGAACATAGCTCCTTTATGGAAAAGGAAATTTTTGAACAAGTTGATCTACTTAATAGCTTGTCAGTTGATCGTCACGCCAGCGACTATTCAACGATAAATTTTAACGACTTCAATAAAATTACTATCATTGCCTGTGGCTCTTCATATTACGCAGCCTCGGTGGCAAAATTTTGGTTTGAAAAGTACGCTAATATTTTAGTTGAAGTCGATATAGCCTCTGAATATCGCTATCGTTCGCCGGTAATGACCCATAAAGAGTTAGCCATTTTTGTTTCTCAATCGGGAGAAACAGCAGACACCTTAGCAGCATTAAAGTATGCCAAAGCGAATAAAGTACAAACATTAGCGTTAGTCAACGTCGCGAATAGTAGCATAGCGAGAGAAGCCCATTTTACCTTTGAAATTTATGCCGGTCCAGAAATTGGCGTAGCCTCAACCAAGGCTTTTACTTGTCAGTTAGCCATATTTTATAAAATGTGTCTTGAAGCAGCACAACAAAGAGCCTTTATAAAGTTCGATGAGTTAAAACAATTACAACAAAACTTTCTGCAACTACCTTACTTAATTGAAAAAATTTTACAACGCTGTACAGAAATCAAATTACTGGCGATAAAACTCAGCAGATACTCAAATATACTATTTATCGGTCGCGGTATACAAACGCCCATAGCACATGAAGGCGCGTTAAAACTGAAAGAAATTAGTTATATTCATGCCGAAGCTTACGCGGCAGGGGAATTAAAGCATGGACCAATAGCCTTGCTTGATGAGCAAATGCCCGTGGTCGTCATAGCACCTAAGGACAGTTTGACCGATAAATTACTGTCAAACATTCAAGAGGTACAAGCTCGTAACGCGCCATTATTTATTATTGGCGATGCTTCTATCAGGGATTATATCAACTTAAAAGAAGATGAATTTTTTGAGTTACCCCCAGCGCCAGAGTCCATACAGCCCATTATCACTGTTATCCCAATGCAATTGCTCGCATTATACTGTGCTCAAACGCTAGGAAAAAATGTTGACCAACCCAGAAATTTAGCTAAATCGGTGACAGTAGAATGATTACTTTTAACATTAACCACGCAAAACAGTGGGCTAAAACAAGTGATAGTGTTTCAGCTCAACTGATAAAAAAACTTTGGTTCACCATCAAGACCATAGAAATGCCAAACATTCCCGTTATATTTAAGCTGCTTTATATCATTCATATAGTTTTAAAGCAGATTATAGCGGATGTACTACGCATTTTTTATTACACACCTTTATTTAAATCTAGGCTAAAAAACCAGCCTAAACAGCTTTATCTGTATGGTGGTTTACCCGTTGTTATCGGCAGTCTAGACATAATTATGGGCGACAAAGTCAGGTTAGCGGCTATGACCACAATAAGTGGTCGAGCCGTTGGTAATACTATCCCGCTATTAGTTATTGGCAATAATGTTGGTATTGCCTGGCGTACCTCAATATCCGTGGGCAATAAAATAACCCTAGGTAATAACGTCCGAATTGCTGGTGATTGCTACTTAGCGGGTTATCCTGGACACCCCATTAATGCCAAATTACGGGCGCTAGGCAAACCAGACCATGAATCGCAAGTAGGCGATATTACTTTACAAGATGATGTCTGGTTAGCCACCGGGGTAAAAGTGATGCCCGGCGTGACTATAGGCCGAGGTACCATAGTAGCTGCAGGCAGTGTGGTCACCAAAAGTTTACCCAGTTTTGTCCTCGCTGCGGGTGTACCAGCAAGAGTTATAAAGTCAATTGAGGCGGATAATCATGATTAATTCAACGTCTTCAGTATCTGCAGGTAAAAATAGACCTATTGTGGTTTTTGGTGAAGATTGGGGCGCACACCCCAGCTCTACTCAACATTTAATTAAGGTACTTGGACAAACTCGATCCATTATATGGTTTAATTCTATTGGCTTAAGAAAGCCAAAGTTTACTCGGCATGACTTGTTCAGACTTTATAATAAAGTGAAATCTTTTTTATTTGCTCAAAACAAGCATGATGAAGTCAATGTGCACAATAGTAGTCATTTCGTTATTATTAATCCTCTGGTGATCCCTTGTGCAGATAGCTGGCTTGCTTTGAAAGTGAGTAAATATATTTTACAGTATCAATTCCGCATAGCCTGCAAAAAATTGGCCATTAGCAATCCTATTATTTGGACATCGTTACCCACTTCGGTCGACTATTTAGAACTATTTGGCAATGCTCCTTGTGTGTATTATTGTGGGGATGACTTTAGTAGTCTTGCCGGTGTAGATCACGAATTTGTGGCAAAAAAAGAGCTTGAGTTAATTGAAAAATCAAACTACATTTTTACCGCCAGTGAAAAACTGCAAGAGAAATTCCCTCGTGATAAAGTAGTCAATATTCCTCATGGGGTAAACTTTTCACTCTTTAGTGAGCGGGTTAATATTACCCCGAGTGATTTACCACAAGGTAAGCCTATAGCCGGATTTTATGGCAGCATTTCAACCTGGTTAGATCAAAATTTATTAGTGCAAACGATCACAGCACTACCCCATTGGAGTTTTGTTTTTATTGGCGAGCTAAGCTGTAATGTAGATAAATTAAAGCACTTTCCTAATGTATATTTTCTTGGGGAAAAACCCCATACAGAATTACCTAAGTATATTCAAAATTGGAATGTTGCCATCTTACCTTTTGTAAACAATAAGCAAATTCAAATGTGTAACCCGTTAAAGTTAAGAGAGTATATAGCTAGCGGCACCCCCATTGTCACCACTGATTTTAATGCTTTAAATGGTTATCGAAAGTATCTGCAAATATCGAGTTCGGCTAAGCCATTTTATCAGGCGATACTGCTAGCAAATGCTGAGATAACTCCAGTAGTTAACTTTGATAAGCTAGAGGATATAAATGACCTGCTTGCGCTGACTCAAGTAAAACAATGTCGAAAGGCATGCGTAAAAGATGAATCATGGGAGAATAGAGCAATGGATGTGCAACGTTACTTAGTAATGTGCTAGGAAAGCTAACAACGTTGAATTTGTACTTACTGGCAGTCTGCATAAATATTTAGCCACTATGGCTTGCTAAAATCAACAGTAACGAGTTTTACCAACACCGGTTGCGCTCAATGCTAATACTAGCGCCCTGCCGGTCAATTTATCGGTAGGTGCACAGAAAAACAACTGCCCTTGCCTATTTCGGACTTGACCATAATTTTACCGTCATGTTGTTCAATGATTTGATGGCTAATGGACAGACCTAAACCAGTTCCCTCTCCAACAGGTTTACTGGTGTAAAAAGGAGTAAATATTTGTGCTATGTTATCGGCATCTATTCCCATGCCAGTGTCTTCAATTTCAATAATAATACTGTTCTCCTCAACAAAACTCCTGACATAGATATCGCCTTTATCCGTTATAGCTTGGCCCGCATTAATCAACAAGTTCATAAATACTTGATTCAATTTTCCCGGAAAAACACGTATGGCTGGCAAAGGCTGTAAGTCGACATGTACCTGACAACAGTATTTAAGTTCATTGTGAACCATATTTAAGGTGGCCCTTAACCCTTCATTGACATCGATCAGTACTTTTTCTGAGTGATCAACACGCGCAAAAGTCTTTAAGCTTTTTACTATCTCGGTCACTCTATCTACGCCAGAAATACTACTTTTGATTAAAGGCGGTGAGTCCTTAAAAAGAAATTCAAGCTCATATTTCTTTGCTAATCTCTTATGGTTTTCTTTATCTTCGTCACTAGCAAGCGTTTCGTTAAATTCATGATAGTATTTTTCAATATCACTAAAATAATCGGCTAACACCTCTAAATTACTGCGAATAAAACCAATGGGGTTGTTAATTTCATGAGCAACACCTGCGGCTAATACACCTATGCTGGCCATTTTTTCAGAGTGTACTAATTGTGATTCACTCTGTTTTAATTCCTCATTGGTATTTGAAAGTTTTTCATAACTTTGCCTTAACGCGCGCTCACGTTTGGCTACTTTTTCACTCATATGATTAAACTGTTTAAATAAATCGGCAAATTCCTTGAACCTTAGATCTTCTTGCAAGGCTTGCGGCTCATTGCCTTGTTCAAGGCTTGACGTTAACTGAGAAAGGGCCAGTATAGGTTTAACAAAATAGCGATAACCATAGAAATAAGCCAAGAGTGTCGTCAATACAATGGCAACAATAATAAGGCTGGCTAGCTGAATAACTAATTTTGACAAGGCTTCATTTCGATAGGATTCATCGATAGTAAAGGCAAAGCTCACTCCAGCATCTTGCCATTGCATCATTTGCTTAGTGCCAATGACTTGCTTGCCAAAAGTCGCAATAGTTTGCCCCGCCTGCACCACTTCAATCATTAAACCATCAAGTAATTCAACATCACCTTGCCTAGCGTGAATAGCTTTTAACGGTATATTGGCTAACAAAACACCTTCAACATACTGATTATAAACAACAGGATAAGCTAAACACCAAAAGTATTTGCCATCAATATTTAAGACTTTGATAGAACTGGAAACCTCGCCACTCAGGATACTTTTAAGCCAGGGGTATTCTCTATAATTAATACCAGATTGCGAGGTGGAATATAACGTACTACCTTCAAAATCGAGTAAGGTTTCATCATATTTTTGACCTAATAATGTTAATCCTGCCATGTAATCTTGTATCTTGCCAAGGTTACTTTTTGGTTGCATCAATGCTTGTATAAACAGCGAAGCACGAGCTTGCTCTTCTAATAAAATTAAATGATGATTAATAAACACTCGGTAATTATTACTTAACGTATTAATTTCTCTATGGGCTATTTTTTCATATTCAGTGTTCACTGATTCAACCACATGATTGACCACTAAGCTGGTAATTATTACCGCTAAAGCTAAGCAACTTATAAAGACAAATCGTGCTAAAGCAAAAGACACCCCAGTCTTAACCATTTATTTCACCCAATATTTTCATTATTATTAGTTTCATCAATATAATTTTCACTATGCCGATTAGGTGTTATTTACTAGTTAAGTAAGACAATTTCATCTTTATGGTTAAATTTCCCCATAGAGTAATCGTCAATAGTTAGTGCTTCATGAGCATTAAATTGTTGCTTATTATAAGGGGAAAATGGTCGCTGATAGTTTTTCAACAGTCCTAGCACCGGCTTGGCTAAATGCTCTAAGGCATGATGAATCAGTATTTTATCTTTATCTTTATCCCCAGTTAATTTAACTTGTCTGATGGCAGATATGACAATTTTAGTCAGATCATAAGCGTGAATAAAGCCTGTTTGTGCCTTTATGTCCCCTTTGTGCTTTAGCTCCTTATTTGACTTAATGGCTAACGCTAACACGTTTTTAGCAAACATTGATAAATCTTCATTTAGAAATGAAAAATTGGTTTGGATAAACTGTAAATCTATTTTTTCCCGCTGACTTGCGGACACTTTTTCAGTAAAATCCCCGCCAGTTATCCCCCAATGGCTCCTAATAGGTAAACGAATGTTTTGTGGTAATTCAACCATGGCATGAGTGAAGGTAGCGCCTTCAGCAGAGTTACCCACAAAAAATATTACATCAGCACCACTGGCTTTAATATCTCGAAGTAAGACTTTGGCATGATTTTTCCCAGTGCCCCAATTAAACCAAGACAAACCCACAGGTGTTATCGATGCTTCCTTAAGGGCTTGTGTCATTGTTTTTTCATTTGAGCGACCCCAACCGGTGTCCTCTAATAATAAGTAAGGTTTACGAAAACCTTGCTCAATGGCTTTTTGGCTAATAAAGCTACCGGCATTACTGTCATCAATCGACAAGCGAAATATCCAGTTTTGCGCTGAGCTGCTGCGAGTGATTGGCCCAGCGGCTGCCCAGGGATCTAAAAGAAGAATTTTATTTTCATTAATGAAATCTTTATTCGCTAATAGGGGCGGCGAATGGAGACCAGAAAACACCATTAATGCTTGTTTATCTAGCAAAAAATCTTCTAAATTACGTCTACTTCTTAATGAGTTAGCCCGGTGATCTTTAGTAATGACATCAAAATTAATTCCCTGAAGTTGATAATCAACCTCAGCCAATGCAGTATTGATACCTTGCTGTATAGCTAAACTCGAAGCTTTAGCACCACTAAAATCAGCATCAAGATAAATAGTATATTTTTGCTGAGCATGAACATCTGCAGTATAAGTAGTGAGTAAGATAAGGCAGGAAAAATATAAAGATGCAAATACATATTTACTAAAAAACATAGCGTATCCTTTTATTAATTAATGACATACTTGTCTTATTCATTATAGTGAAGTTATCACTTTAACAGATTAATCATACTATTCTATGGCTCTGTTGTAGTTTAGTTTTGCTGAGTAAACAAGCGATACGCGTTAACCCATCCATGAGGCTCTACATAAGCATCCATGTTTGTGAAGCTCGCCTTTATCACTTCAAGCAATACTCCACATAATAATCATAGGATTATAATATAGACAACAGTATTAGGAACAGAGCCATTTTAAATATGCGGTGTAAATAGACTAAAAATATAAAAATGGCACAATTGCAGTACTACTGATCACTTACTAAATATTATTTAGCTTATGTCTATGCAGATTTCAAAGCAAATATTGAGATTTAAAATTTTATTGTGGTGCAACAAAAGATATTTATTATAAAATAAGGGGGGAGAAAGGTATAATTAAAGAACAGATCAAGAATAAAATTAATAGTACTAATCTATAATATTGTCATTATAACTAGCAAGAAGACATGACTAAAATGGTACCCGGAGCCGGACTTGAACCGGCACGCTTTTCGGCGAGGGATTTTAAATCCCTTGTGTCTACCAATTCCACCACCCGGGCATTGTATCTTTCGATAAGGGAGTATTTTTATAGTAGGTTGGTACCTACTCTTTATAAATTTATTTATCATATTTTGTAAAAAACATGACTGACAACTGTCATAAACTTATAAAAATTTGGAGCGGCTAACGAGACTCGAACTCGTGACATTCACGTTGGCAACGTGATGCTCTACCAGCTGAGCTACAGCCGCTTCATTAGAGCTTTACTTTTACAGGTTTTCTGGAGCGGCTAACGAGACTACTCTCATCAACATAAGTCGTGGCATTCACTTCGCTTTTTGGCAACGTGATGCTCTACCAGCTGACACCAGCTGACACCAGCCGCTTCATTAGAGCTTTACTTTTACAGGTTTTCTGGAGCGGCTAACGAGACTACTCTCATCAACATAAGTCGTGGCATTCACTTCGCTTTTGGCAACGTGATGCTCTACCAGCTGACACCAGCCGCTTCATTAGAGCTTTATTTACTACCTATCTTTTTAATAAGATGGTACCCGGAGCCGGACTTGAACCGGCACGCTTTTCGGCGAGGGATTTTAAATCCCTTGTGTCTACCAATTCCACCACCCGGGCATTGTATCTTTCGATAAGGGAGTATTTTTATAGTAGGTTGGTACCTACTCTTTATAAATTTATTTATCATATTTTGTAAAAAAACATGACTGACAACTGTCATAAACTTATAAAAATTTGGAGCGGCTAACGAGACTCGAACTCGTGACATTCACGTTGGCAACGTGATGCTCTACCAGCTGAGCTACAGCCGCTTCATTAGAGCTTTACTTTTACTTACTTTCTGGAGCGGCTAACGAGACTACTCTCATCAACATAAGTCGTGGCATTCACTTCGCTTTTGGCAACGTGATGCTCTACCAGCTGACACCAGCCGCTTCATTAGAGCTTTACTTTTACAGGTTTTCTGGAGCGGCTAACGAGACTACTCTCATCAACATAAGTCGTGGCATTCACTTCGCTTTTGGCAACGTGATGCTCTACCAGCTGACACCAGCCGCTTCATTAGAGCTTTACTTTTACTTACTGCTTACTACTAGGTAAAACTTCTTCCAGCGTTACAGCTAAAATTGGAGCGGCTAACGAGACTCGAACTCGTGACATTCACGTTGGCAACGTGACGCTCTACCAGCTGAGCTACAGCCGCTTCATGAGAGCTTTACTTTTTACTTCCCAACTATCGTTGATGATATGGTACCCGGAGCCGGACTTGAACCGGCACGCTTTTCGGCGAGGGATTTTAAATCCCTTGTGTCTACCAATTCCACCACCCGGGCAAAATGGAGGCGGATACCAGAATCGAACTGGTGTACACGGATTTGCAATCCGCTGCATAACCACTCTGCCAACCCGCCATTTTGTCAACGATGTATCAGTGATATCATTATCAATGAACTTTGCTTTTTAAGTTAAATTGGAGCGGCTAACGAGACTCGAACTCGTGACATTCACGTTGGCAACGTGACGCTCTACCAGCTGAGCTACAGCCGCTTCATTTAAAATTAAAAATTACAAACTTCAGTAAAAGAAATGACAGATGATGTAACATCAACTTAGCCAACTTCACTTTACTTGCTGACTCCCTGTCAACGAAAACGCATTCTACATCTAAATATTTTCCAGTCAACTATTAAATTAACTTTTTATCCTAACTGCTTAAAAAGCGAGTTGTTTGTTCCATTTTTAACTAAATGGCTTGTTAATCGTCCCATTAGTTATAAACGAGTCTTTGAAAAGAGTTTATTGCTGCTTTAACTCAGGCCAAGCCGCTTTGAAGTAACTTACCCAGGTAGTAACGGTTAGCACGGTAGCAATAAAATAAAAGCCATAAGAAAGGTAATTAATGACTTCATGAGGCAAGGAAAATAATATTAACGGAATATCATAATCAGGTTGCCAAATGAGCCCCATAATACCAAGCATTTGCGCGGCAGTTTTATATTTCCCCATATTAGAGACGGCAATCACATCACGTTTTCCTATAGAAGACATAAACTCACGCAAGGCGCTAATAAAGACTTCTCGCGCTATCATAATAATCGCCGCAACAGAAACCAGCCATGAGCTATAATCTTGAGCAATCATCACCAAGGCAACAACGACCATGAGTTTATCGGCTACTGGGTCTAAAAATGCGCCAAACGCAGAAGATTGATTGAGCTTACGAGCAAGATAGCCATCTAAGATGTCACTAACGGCAGCTAACCAAAAAACAGCAAATGCGCCAAAGTGGCTCCATGAAAGTGGTAAATAGAAAATTATCAAGAAAATAGGGATCAAGATGATCCGAAACAGGGTTATTTGGTTAGGTATTGTCCACATTTACTTTTCACTACAAGTATTTTTCTCTAGTTTACACAAGTTGTTATAGCAGTGCTACGGCTGAATATGACAAGTGAAGCTAAAAGCTTGGGTTAAAGGCTTACTTAGCAAAAGCTTATTTGATTTTTCGAGGGATAGATAAATATGGTGCTATGATTTATTACTTTTCATGTAAAGCCTCATGGATTTTATTTGCTAATACATGGCTTATGCCAGGTACTTTCGCTAAGGCGGTAACATCCGCTTGCATGACCTCTTGTAAACCACCCAAAAAATTTAATAAACTTTGCCGTTTTTTCGCGCCTATACCTTCAATTGACTCTAAACGAGACTTTTTACTCACCTTTTGCCTCTTTGCTCTGTGCCCTGTTATAGCAAAACGGTGTGATTCATCGCGAATGTGTTGCACCAGATGTAAAGCGGGTGATGTCGCGGGTAAGGAAAGTAGCTGATGACTACCTGCCAAAATTAAGGTTTCTAAGCCCGGTTTACGTGACGCCCCTTTCGCAACACCAACGAGTAGTGGCGTTCTAGTTAATGCCAGCTGACTAAAAAACTCTTCAGCTTTGGCCAACTGGCCTTTGCCACCATCAATAAAGACAATATCGGGCAACTTTTCTAAGGCACTATGCTCGATCTGGTTGCTCGGATTCGCTTTTAATTTGCCATAGCGCTTGTTTAAAGCAAAGGCCATAGCAGCATAATCATCGCCAGGCGTGATGC
This sequence comes from Colwellia sp. MT41, assembly GCF_001444365.1. NCBI lineage: Bacteria > Pseudomonadati > Pseudomonadota > Gammaproteobacteria > Alteromonadales > Colwelliaceae > Colwellia > Colwellia sp. MT41. The sequence continues at coordinate 1,504,829 of NZ_CP013145.1, read as the reverse complement.
CATGGACATTATACCTGCGATAATCACTTTTGAGTGGCCCATCTTGGTTAAAGACCACATTGGAGGCTACTGTTTGTTGGCCCATGGTATGACTAATATCAAAACATTCAATACGATGAATACCATTTTTCAACTCAAATACTTCATTTAACGCCACAAAACGTGCTTGCATAGACTCTTTATGACTAGTTTGAGTAACAAGGGCCGTTTGTGCGTTAGTACTCGCTAACTTTAAATATTGAGCTCGTTCACTGCGGGTATTTGTTGATATTTTAACGTCATACTCTGCTTGTTCACTCAGTAGTGCCGCTAACTCTACTACCTGCTCAATAGATTCTTTGATGACTATCTCTTTGGGAATATTACCTTGGATTTTACCATGACTTTGTGAATCATTTGTTAAGTAATGCTGAGCAATAAATGCCTGTAATATGTCACTGTCACTACTTTCACTAGGCACTGTAGGGAAATAACTTTTACTGCCTAATATTTTATGTTGTCTAATAAAGAGTAAATGTATGCACACTTGTGATTTATCACGATATAAGCCGACAACATCAAGCTCGGCGATATGACCGCTGACATGTTGTTGTTGTTGAACTTTACGTAATGTGGCTATTTGATCGCGATATTTTGCCGCGAGCTCAAAGTGTAACTTATTACTGGCTAATTCCATTTTTGTCACTAACTGTTCAATCACAGCAGAGCTTTTCCCCTGTAGAAAAAGCTTGGCTAAATTCACTTGCACTTGGTAATCATCAACCGATATTTTATTAACACAGGGGGCTGAGCAGCGGCCTAACTGGTATTGTAAACAGGGTCTTGACCGTGCTCGGTAATAGCTATCTTCACACTGTCTAATAGGAAATATTTTTTGCATTAAGCGCAAGCTTTCCCAAACGGCGCCAACCGTCGGAAATGGGCCGAAATATTCACCTTTTACTTTTTTACCACCACGGTGTAGGCCTAGCTTAGGGTGCTTATGATCGGTAATAAGTAAATAAGGGTATGACTTATCATCACGTAATAAAATATTGTATTTAGGTTGATACTTTTTGATATAGTTATTTTCAAGTATCAGCGCCTCACCTTCGGTATGGGTAACGGTGACTTCAATGGCGGCAATTTGCTGCACTAATACTTGTGTTTTAACTGAGCCAACATCTTTGCGAAAATAACTTGTTAGACGTTTTCTAAGCTGTTTGGCTTTACCGACATAAATAATCACTTGCTGACTATTATACATTCGATAGACACCAGCTTGTTCGGTCACTACACGCAAAAAAGCCTCACTGTCAAAAGTTGAGGCTGCTGGGTTTTGACCTAATTGTTTACTGGCTGATTTTTCGGTATTCTTTGGCGACATTAAGTTTAAGCTTCTTAAGGATATCTATAGCTTTTCTGTTTTTATCATGCCATAGCGGATAGCTAAATGCGTTAACTCGACATCATTGCTAACAGCAAGCTTGTCAAACATTCGATAACGATAGCTATTAATCGTTTTAGTACTTAAATTCAGATGTTCTGAAATATTTGGTACTTTATCACCACGAGTTATCATAATCATAATCTGTAACTCTCTATCGGATAAGGAACTAAAAGGGTTATCGTCAACCGATTTAAATTGGCTTAACGCCATCTTTTGCGCAATAGCAGAAGGTAAATAACGTTGGCCACTATTAACGGCGCGAATAGCATTCACCATTTCATCAGGGCCAGCATCTTTTGTTAAATACCCAGCAGCACCCATTTGCATCACTTTACTTGGGAACGGGTCTTCGGAATGCGCAGTTAATACTATAATTTTGACATCGGGCGCAAAACGTAATATTTTTTTTGTCGCCTCAAGACCGCCCATACCTGGCATATCCATATCCATGAGTAATACATCCGGTTCTTTTTGTCGACAGAACTTAATTGCCTCTTCACCTGTTTCACATTCGCCGACAACACTTAATCCCTTAACGCAGCCTAAAATTTTACTAATACCGACACGAACAAGGTGATGATCATCAACCAATAAAACATTTATCACGCAAGACAACCTTAGTTAAAGATGAGAAGTAGCAAGAATATAGCGAAAACGCTGACTATTCAATTGAATATTACCGAATAATTACCTGATTAAATTTATTGTCCGCTCTGACTAGGGCACAAGTTGAACATGCCATTAAATGTACTTTAATGGACTTATGAACCCAATATCAGCGAAAAGCCTAATAACTAGGTGCATAACAAAATTAGCCAGCTTTAGAGCTTATTATTTTTCAGCCAGCTATTTAACAGACCTATTTGGCCATTTTTATAAGCGGCATAGGTTAATCGAACGGCGTTGCTCAAAATTACACTGTCAGACCAATTAGTTTGTTCACTGATTAACTCATAACAATGTTTTGCCTCGGGTGACATATAACCGCGCATTTCCTGCAAGCCGCGGGCTTTTTGCCGCTCACGGTAACGCTTTTGTTTTTCGGCATTACTCATAGCAACTTTCTTTAACGGTTGTTCATTCACTTGCTCAGATTCTTTCATGTCGTTTCAATTTATCCCTAGCTCTATAAGCCTATAATCACGCATAACGAGTGTGTAATCAAGGAAGCTTGTTCATTTGATCATGACAAATTAATTTTATCTTTTAACTGTTCGCAGTTGTTTAGTGTACAAGTGTAAGCTAAAGTAGCTCCCTAAAATATATTATCGGATTTCAGCTTATTATGGCGATGCCACAACAAAACTCATACAGTAAAGAAGATTTAGTAAAGGCAGGAACAGGAGAATTATTTGGGGAAGGTAACTCAAAACTGCCTTCAGGTAATATGCTAATGATGGATCGCATTGTTACCATTTCTGAAGAAGGTGGTGAAAACGGTAAAGGTTATATAATAGCCGAATTAGATATAACGCCAGACTTATGGTTTTTTGATTGCCACTTTAAAGGTGATCCGGTAATGCCCGGCTGTTTAGGTTTAGATGCTATGTGGCAATTAGTTGGCTTTTTCTTGTCTTGGGGGGGTGGTCCAGGTAAAGGCAGAGCTTTAGGTGTCGGTGAAGTGAAGTTTACCGGTCAAATACTACCAACCGATAAAAAAGTTACCTTTAGGATAGATTTCACACGCGTGATTAAACGTAGACTTTACATGGGTATTGCTAACGGTACTGTCAGTGTTGACGGTCGTGAAATTTATACCGCCAAAGATCTTAAAGTAGGTTTATTTACTGATACCAGTAAATTTTAGAGCAAGCTAGTGCTAGCTTTAGTAATATATTAATTATAATTTAACACTAATTAAAATTAAAAAAAGCCCCGCAACTTGCTGGGCTTTTTAACTTTTCAATTCAATTCATTTACTTCAATTTCGGTTGAACTGTTGTTGATAAAACAAGCAATTGTTTATTTAAACAGCCCTTGATGTTTATCTTCTATGGCTTCTCGCCATCCACCAAGCCATTGTGACTTTATTGCATCATTTTGGTACGGGCAATGTTCCTTAGAACGACCAGATATACCTGCTTGGTAACCTCTTGTATGTGCCCTGTCTTGACGATCGCGTTTTTGCCGCTTCATCATAAATACACGCTCCTTGGTTCTTCTTAATAGAAATACCAATAGCAGTGGCGATAAATAATTGCTTACTAGTAAACATCATTCGCTCACTGATATTGCACAACTTCTTTAAGCATAGTTCAAAAAAATCAAAATACAATGGCTTAAATGGATAAACGACAAGCATAAAAAAAGCACTCCAAGAGTGCTTTTTTTATGCTTTAAGAGCAGTACTTAAACGGTAGTTAGCGTTAGCTGTTGAACTTCCTCCGACGAAGTCCAAATACCGCTAACAGTGATAGTAAGCCAATGCTGCCAAAACTCGCACCTTGTCGTTCAACTTTATATTCAAATGCCTCACAAGTAATTCCGTCATCGGGGATAGGCTCGAGTAAAACGGCTCGGGCGACATCTATCATCACCGGTTCACCGCTATCATCAAGTATGGCGTTGCCCTTAGCATCATAGCTTTCTACTTTGACTATGGCGGTAGCTGATATTTGGCCAGCATCATTAATGTCACTGGCTTTAAGAATGTAATAATCAGATTCACATTTTAACAGCGTATTGACATCAATTATCACTGCTGAATCACTGGCGGTATCGTAAATAAAGCCCACTGTCCGGCGAGGGTTTTGCGAACTTTCATTATGAGTTTCAATTTGCGCTTCACCGACGATAACACCGGCAGAATTTACCGCAAAAGCTGTACTAACTGAGCTATTAAAAAATCCTTTTGGAATAACAATTTCCATCTCACTCTCTAGAACATTAGTAGTCTTAACATAAAAAAGTTTTTTGACAGAATTATTGATATCATGGGTATAACCAACCACTAAACCGTTATCGTTAATATCATTAGCACGAGAAAAAGAATAAACATAACCGTAACGAAAATAGTAATGCTTTTGATTAAAGTCTAACACCTTGCCATCTTTATACAGTACTGCATAGGAGCCGGTCATGCGCTCATCAACTGCAGCCGTAGTGACATTGCTATCATCCCAACCCTGGGCATAACCGACGGCAACACCGTGATTATTGACCGCTAACGCTTGGCTAGAAAAGGCTCTATCATCATCGTCATGCGGAGAAATTAATAAGCCCAACAGCTCTGTTACCGGCTTGCTGCCAGCTGATATTGTTGCCTTAGAGGCCTGAATATAGTACATGCCACTTTGATTTTTTTGTACACATATTTTATAAGGTATAGTGGCGAGTACATCAGTATCGGCACAACCACCACTGGTATCCTTTATATATTCTACCCGAGCATCACTTAGCCCATAGCTAGTATAACCAACAGCAGTACCGTTATCATTCATATCAAAAAGGGCAGAAATACCACCCCCATATTCCATTACCTCTGGTTCCACTGAGATTATTTCGCCACTACTGGCATCGATGTAAAAGCCACGTTGACCATGTTCACGTACCCAGTGGGTTTTAAAAGTTCCATCACTTTCAGTAGCGGGACCCTCTATGGGTAAGTAAGGCGCAGAGCCCGTACCAAAGATTAAGCCACTGTTAGTAATTCCTTGTATAATATTGACGGTTGAACGTGTTACTACCTCAGCACATGGAGTACCATCAAAATCAGTATCAAAAATACAGACTTTTTCAGATGCTCTGCTGCCTGGATCTAGGTTAAGCAGAGCGGCAGCATCGGCAACTATTTGGTATTCAAAGTTTAGGTTAGTCGTAGATGTATTTTTGCCTTGCAGGTACATCTTTGACCAAACTAGGTCATTGGCCGTTGCGTTACCTGCTTTAGCACGTTCTTCAAATCCATCAACATCTTCAATCTCTTCAAGACCAAAGTAATAATCATGTCGGGTAAGTGCTAAATAAACAATATCATTAAAATCTTGTTCATCTAAGTAGTCAAATTGTACTGGAAAGTTATAAGAATTCCCCCCCGATACGGCCATTTCACCTTTGATATTTAGCTTGCCACCGTAAGTGTATCCTTTAGCATTTTTATCAACTTCAACTACTTTATAAGTAGCTGCTTGGCTAAAGCTAAGGACACTAAGGCTTAAGGCACTTGTTACCGCTAACACCAATATATTTTTTGAAAATTGCTTCATACTACTGATTAACTCTTTTTGGTTGTTCTATTTAACTCACCTTAACTTATATAAGTTAAGGTGAGTTAAAATCTAAAATTTAAGGCGTGCCCTAAAGAAAATTAATGACCTATTGTTGATTACTGCTCATCAAGCTCTTGCCATCTGGCATAGACAATCTCAAGGTTTGACTCACAATCGTTCAGCTGGTTCAAAACTTTTTTCGTTATATCGTCATCTTGACTAAAAAAGTCAGCGTCATTCACTTGTGCTTGCAATGAATCAATCAAGTTTTCTATTTCATCAATTTTTTCAGGCAAAGTTTCCAGTTCACGGGCATCTTTAAAGGAGAGTTTTTTCTTAGCAACCTCGACTTGCGACGAACTTTGTTCTTGCTTACTTTTATCATCTACTGATTTTGTTTTTTGTTGCGCGCCATCGGCCATATTTTGGCGTTGTTTTTCTTTTAAAGCGAGATAACTATCAACATCATCATAACCACCGACAATCTGATTTACCTGTCCGGTACCATCAAAATACAAGCAGGTATTGACACAGTTATTAACAAAATCACGATCATGGCTCACTAAAATAACGGTTCCCGCATAATTTGCCACAACTTCTTCAAGTAGCTCTAAGGTTTCAATATCAAGGTCGTTGGTTGGCTCATCGAGAATAAGTAAGTTACTTGGACGCAAAAATAAGCGCGCAAGTAATAGTCTATTCTTCTCTCCACCCGATAAGGCACGAACTGGTGTCCGAGCACGTTTAGGACTAAATAAGAAGTCTTGTAAATAACCCAATACATGGCGAGATTTACCGTTCACCATAACCTCTTGTTTACCTTCGCCGACAATTTCTTGCACGGTTAGGTTTAAATCAAGAGCTTCTCTATGCTGATCAAAATAAGCGATCTCTAAATTAACACCCGAGCGCATTTTACCACTGGTTGCCGCTTGCTGTTCCATGATGAGTTTAATTAAGGTTGATTTACCCGTACCGTTAGCGCCTATTAACGCTAACCTGTCATTACGAGAAATAAGTAAATTAAGGTTTTTAATAACAACGTTATCACCAAAGGCTACTGTTACGTCTTCAGCTTCAAAGACCAACTTGCCCGAGCGATCACCATGAGTAACATTCATGGTACTTTGATTACGCACCTCTCGACGTGCGGTACGTTCGTTACGTAGCTTCTCTAAAGAGCGTACTCGACCTTCATTACGAGTACGACGGGCTTTAACGCCTTGACGTATCCACACTTCTTCTTCAGCTAGTTTTTTATCAAATAACGCATTTTGTTGCATTTCTACTTGTAAGTCATGCTGCTTTTGTTCGATATATAAATCATAATCACCTGGGTAGCTTTTCAATTTACCGCGATCAAGATCTAAAATACGGGTAGATAAACCACGAATAAACGCCCGGTCATGGCTAATAAAGATGATAGTGCCGCCGAAGTCTTTTAGGAACTTCTCCAGCCATAATACACTTTCAATATCCAAGTGGTTGGTAGGTTCATCCAGTAATAAAATATCAGGGTTAATTACTAAGGCTTTAGCCAAGGCAACTTTACGTAACCAACCACCCGATAAATCGCAAATCCTTGCATCTGGATCTAACGATAGCGTGCTCATGGCTTGCTCAATACGTTGTTCATCTTGCCAAGCATTTGCTTGTTCAAGACTTTCTTGCACACTGGCTAGCTTGTTAAGGTTTTTTTCACTGGGATCTTCGCCAATCAAATGAATTATGGCGTGATAACGGCGGAGGAGTTCGGCATTTTCTTTTACCCCCTCAGCGACAAAATCAAAGACACTGATTTCAGATGATTCTGGCGGATCTTGCTGCAACATAGACATTTGCATGGTGCTAGACTTTAATATTTGACCATCATCTAGATTTTGAAAGCCCATTAATATTTTCATTAAAGTAGACTTACCCGCACCATTGCGACCCACTAAACAAATACGTTCACCGGTTTGTATACTTAATTCTGCTTTATCTAATATTTTATCTTCGCCAAAGGCTAGTTCACCATTGGCTATTCTTAATAATTCCATAATTCTTCTTAACTTTTAATAAGTTCTAATAACTTGCTAATAATTGCTACAGGCTTAATTGTTCAACTTGTGCTTGGGTAAAAGGCCAAAACAACTTAATATTTTTACTGCTGTCTTGCGCTAACTTTTCGAGTACGGGAATATGTACCCCATACAACTCGACCAGGGTTTGCGTTTCATGAGCAACACTATCTTGTTCGATAATATCAATTTCTGTTAGCTGCTCTCTGGGCAGTACCGCCAAACAGAGAGCCAAAGCTTGCTCACATAAATGACAACCTTCGCTGCCATATAAATTATATTTATTCATAATTACTACTAGGTTTTTTTTCTAGTAATAGACCAGCTATTATGAATATGTTTATTACGGGCAAAATCTTTATCACGAGTAACATCTGACATCGCTTGTGCCGTTAAGCCCAGTGTATCTAACGCATCAAAGTCAATTTTAAAATTGCGCTTGTTATTTGTGAAAAATATTTCGCCACCTCTATTGAGAGCCTTCAGTGCATCGGTTAATAAGGCGATATGATCTCGTTGCACATCAAAGCTATCTTCCATACGTTTTGAATTCGAAAACGTTGGTGGATCGATAAAAATCACATCAAACTTGTTGGTATTCTTTTTCAACCAATCTAAACAGTCGGCTTGAATAAATTGATATTTGTGACCGCTCAACTTATTCAAAGCAAAGTTATCTTGCGCCCAGTTAAGATAGGTATTTGACATATCAACTGTGGTAACCGACAAAGCACCATGCATTGCTGCTTGCACTGAAACCGAGCCGGTATAGGCAAATAAGTTCAGCAATGTCTTACCTTGAGATTTTTTGGCGATAATTTGCCGTGTTTTTCGATGATCTAAAAATAACCCCGTATCAAGGTAATCCCATAAGTTAATTTTAAACTGAGCACCATGTTCAGTAATAATGATCGATTGTTTCGATTTATTTAGCCGTTGATATTGATTACTACCCTTTTGCTTAGATCGGGTTTTTAAAACCACTTTATCGGTTGGAATACCCAAAACCTTAGGCGCCCAATAAATCACTTCTTGTAGACGCTTCTTAGCTTTTTGTTCTTCAATGGTTTTTGGCGCAGCATATTCTTGAATCACCAAGTACTCACCATAAATATCTATAGCAACATTATATTCAGGAATATCACCGTCATATAAGCGGTAAGCTTCAATGTCATTGGATTTTAACCAGCCCTTTAAATTTTTACGGTTCTTCTTAAGACGGTTAGCAAAAGCGCTATCTTGCTCGGCAAAGTCAGATTGCGGGTTAACCGCATCTTTGGCCATTTGTCTTTCATCAACATTATATAAGGCTAATTGACAATCTAACGGGCCATTTTTGAACTTGTAACGTTTAAAGCTCGACAATTTTAACATAGAGAGCAAGTCGACATTTGCCGTTAATATTGCCACACGCCAATCCATAAACTGCGTTTTAAGTTTTTGACCAAATAAGACAAAATTTTCTACTAGCTCAGGTAATTCACCTATACGTTCGCCATAAGGCGGGTTAAATAACACAGTACCCGGCCCGCCAAAGGTGTTATTCATGTCGTTAGTATTTTTACAAGAGAACTCTATATATTGTTGTAAATGCGCATTACGGGCATTTTGTTGTGCCGTTTTTAATACCCGTGCATCAATATCGATACCAAAGACTTTAACGTTTTTAAGCGTAGCGAGTGATTGTTCCGAGCTTGCTATGGCTTGCGCTAATTGCTCTTCCCAGATGTCATTATCATGGGTTAACCAAGATTCAAAGCCCCATGACGATCTATTAAGTGCCGGTGCTTGCTTAGCAGCCATTGCAACAGCTTCAATTAGAATTGTGCCTGAGCCACACATAGGATCAACTAATGGCTTGCTGGTATCAGCTAACCAACCCGAGCGTATTATAAGGGCAGCAGCTAGGTTTTCTTTTAACGGTGCCGCGCCACTATGTTCACGATAGCCTCGTTGGAATAAACCTCGACCAGAAAAATCAAGATATATGTGAATGTGGTCTCTTAATAGCCGAGCTTGGAAACTAATTTGTGGGGATTTTTTATCGACATTTGGACGCTCAAAACCTTGCTCTCTAAATTGATCAACTATCGCATCTTTAATCGTTAAACCGCCAAACTGGCTATTTCGAATTTCTTCACTGTAACCCACAAAGTCAATGGCAAAGGTAGTTGTTGAGTCAAAAATATCTGGCCAATGAATACTACTGGCCGCTTTGAATAATTCATCTTTGTCTTTCGCTTCACCGTCTCCCAGTTTAAGCATGATACGGGTAGCAAGGCGCGTCCAAAGAGATATTTTATATCCCAAGGCTAAAGAAGCTTGAAAATAAACGCCTTCCGGTTTTTGTACAACGCGATCGGCGCCGAGGTTTATTATTTCATCGAACAGTAAAACTTCAATACCTGGAGAGGTTAAAGCTAAAAATTGGTGCATGGATTCTTTCATGGTGCATTTCCGGAGTAAACAGCAGAGTAAACTATGGGCGCGATTATATACACAAACACAAAGCACATAAACAAAAGTTAACCTTAACTAGCTTAAACCGCCTGTTTTTTACTCGTAACGCATAACATTCAACCGAACAGTATTATTTTAATAAAAGCGCTTGCTTTATCGATGCGCTATCCTTACTATACGCCTCGCTTTCAGGGAGTAACCTCTCTAAAAGAAACTTCTCGCAATAAGAAGTAAAATATTGTGGCTTGTTTAAGTGTCGCTAGCAATAGTAATACTTAAACCATTCGGACACGGGATGGAGCAGCCTAAAAGTTCAACCTCGTCGGGCTGTTCATTATAAATAGCCGAAGGTCGTCAAGTTTTTTTTAAAAATCTGGCTTCCGCAACCAATTCTCTGATAATAGAATTAAAGCAATTATTGGCTTGTTTAACGTACCTAGAAATAGTGCACTTAAACCATTCGGACGCGGGATGGAGCAGCCTGGTAGCTCGTCGGGCTCATAACCCGAAGGTCGTCAGTTCAAATCTGGCTCCCGCAACCAACTTCACTCAAGTATAAAGAGTAATTCTTAAGTTTGAATTAAAACAACTTGGCTTCCTACTTAACGTATGTCATTCGGACGCGGGATGGAGCAGCCTGGTAGCTCGTCGGGCTCATAACCCGAAGGTCGTCAGTTCAAATCTGGCTCCCGCAACCAATTCTTTTATAACAGAATTAAAACGTTATAGGCTTTCTTGATTTTACATCAAGTCATTCGGACGCGGGATGGAGCAGCCTGGTAGCTCGTCGGGCTCATAACCCGAAGGTCGTCAGTTCAAATCTGGCTCCCGCAACCAATTCATATATATCCTTAATATTTGACTCCAAGAATAAGGTCGTCAGTTCCCTCTTCATAAGATAAGGGCTCCAACAACCAACTTTACTCAAGTATAAAGAGTAATTCTTAAGTTTGAATTAAAACGACTTGGCTTCCTACTTAACGTAGGTCATTCGGACGCGGGATGGAGCAGCCTGGTAGCTCGTCGGGCTCATAACCCGAAGGTCGTCAGTTCAAATCTGGCTCCCGCAACCAATTCATATATATCCTTAGTATTTGACTCCAAGAATAAGGTCGTCAGTTCCCTCTTCATAAGATAAGGGCTCCAGCAACCAATTCATATATATCCTTAGTATTTACTCCAAGCATAAGCTCGTCGGGCTGTATTCTCTATCAACATAAATAACTAGCCGAAAGTCGTCATTGTCTTATCACATATTTATTAATTCTGCCTAAGTAACAAGTAAGATTAATTTACCTATATTTTCATTATTAGCCATTTTTTCATGAGCCTGCTCTGCTTGTTGCCAAGGATAAACCGAATCGATTACTGGCTTGATTCGTCCATTGACCAGCTCAGGGTAAAAGTCGCTAATGAAACTAGTAACTAAATTGGCTTTATAATCATCACTGCGGTTTCTTAACGTTGAAGCAGACAGCGTTAACCGTTTTGCCAACAGCTTCGCGATATCAAGTTGCGAGCAATATCGCCCGCCCAGCATTGATAAAATAACGATATGACCATCTAACGCGGCAACATTGATGTTTTTAGCGACATACTCACCCGCAACCACATCAATGATAACGTCAAAACCTGATGGCATATTCGCTTTAGCGTAACCAACAAAATCAGTTTTTTGGTAGTTTATCGCTACATCGGCACCAAGGGTTAAACATGCTTGTACTTTTAACTCACTGCCAACAGTTACCGTGACATGGCATTGTTTCGCTTTCGCAAGTTGAATAGCCGCGCTGCCGACACCACTAGCTCCTGCATGAATAAGTACCTTGCTGTTAGACCTGAGCTTAGCAATAGTAAATAAGCTTTGATAGGCGGTTAGAAATACTTCCGCACAGGCCGCGCCTTGTTCATAGCTGAACATTTGAGGTAAAGTGAACAGTTGTGCTGCCTTAACTTTAACGTACTCGGCATAACCACCACCGGCAACTAACGCAAACACCTTATCGCCAGCTTGCCATGGTTTACCGATATGATTTACGCCCGTGTGCTCACCACATTGAACAATTTCACCCGAAACTTCTAAACCAAGAATTAAGGAATCTCCCGCAGGCGGCGGATACTTACCCGCACGCTGCAATAAATCCGCCCGATTAACACCAATAGCCTTAACCTTTAGCAAACATTCATCTGCCGCTATTTCAGGCAAAGAAGTTTTACTCAGTAGTAATGATTGTTGGTTATCGACCTGGATATATTTCAACGGTACTTCTCTTTAGGTAAGGTTAATCACTAGGAATTTCGGGGGCAGTTAAACGCAGCGCGTAAGGTAGCACTTAAGCGCTTCGGTTAACGTAAAGGACACTAACTACATAGGGCTTAGAGATTTTAACTACTGGACTTTTACTACAGCAGTCAGTGCAGCAGAGTTAAAGTTAACCTTACTCCAACCACTTTTAATAAAATTACGAATATTACTGTGATCATTGCCCTGAGGGTTTTGTAAAACGTCCTCATGATAATAACGGCCAAAACACGCCAATGTTTGTTGCTCTGTTAATTCATTTAATCTGGCAAAGTAAAAGATCTTACAAGAGCCTTCATTAGTGCCGGTTTCATTAAGCAAATCACCATTACTAAAGCCTACTGGCGTATAGCTGTAGTTTTCAGCAATTACTTGCATCACTTGCTCAAAGGTAACTTCATCTGAATTTAAGCTTAATTGGCTAAGTAAGTGTGCCAAGGTCATGTTTTGCTGTGCGCTAGCCACTAAGCATCACCAGCTTTTAATTTAGCTTTTGCTTCCTCAACTTTAGAGAAGTCTAAACCTAGTTCATTAACAGCCTGTTCAATAAGTCCCGGATCTGCCATCACTAAACTCATAATGGCTTGTAGTTTTTCTGGTGGAATAGCAAGTTGACCAATAAATGCCATGGCCATCATAGGGTTTTCTGTCAGCGCCTGAAACAACTCGCTAATTTTGTCATCACTGATATTTAGTTCTTTTAAAATTTGAATAATTGGATTCATTTAACAATCTCGTATTAGGACATAATAAAATACCGAACTTAAGTTCTGTATTCATTTGGGGCTATGTTAACAAATATAACGCATTGATAAAGACTAAAGAGCACTTATCAAAAAATTGCTTGTTAGTTATTATCTATTTCATTTTTTCTGTAGAATTCGCATTGGCTTTTAAACCTTGTCGGTAATTTTCTTTGGCGAGCTTTTGTAAACCTGCAACTTGATCGCTTTCATCGACAATTTCTCGCCCAAGAAAAGTTTCGATGGCATCTTCAAGTGTTACCGCGCCAGCGGTTTGAGCAAAGTGATCCTCTACGATAAAATATGCTCATGCCTTTTGATAAAGAGATCAAGAAGGTTTAAAACAGGCAAGCTTTCTGACACTCTGCCAATCGGCTTGCTGATACACTCAAGACTGTCATCCCCTTCCCCTGTCTTTCACTTTCATACAAATTCGCTTTAATAATTACGCCACTTATATTATCAATAGCACCATCATAAACAGGAAGACGGGTAACAACAGCTTTATTTTTATGGCTAACAAAGCGAGTCAATCATGATGACAGCCAAACAAGTGGATAAACTAACATCACTAAAAAAGCAATAAGGATTTTTCTCTCCAAAAAGTCGAATGGCCTGAGCAGAAACACTGGCAACGGTCGATTAATAAAGCCAACATCCGCTGAGAAAACTCATTAGTTACACTCTTAGTAAAGAAAAAGTATAATAGCGTGGCACCGACCCAGGTTAAATTAAAAACCCCTTGAGTTAATGCTAAATCTCAACGCTAACCTTGCTAACTATCTATGAAAAATTATGCCCTCAAAATTTAAACCTCTTGTATTGGAGCGACCCACATTGAAGTATTTATCTGCCTACTCTGCACAAGTACAAACACAAGTTATGCAGATGCTTGAGCAAAAGAAATTAGCGCAATACCTATTAACTAAATACCCAAATACTCATCAGATAAGTAATGACAAAGCTTTACGCACTTATGTAATGACATTCAAAAACCAATATTTGAAAAAAACAGCGCCTTTAAGCCAAATCAAATACGATGATAAAATTCATATTATCAATAATGCCTTAGGCCTACACAGCTATGTGTCACGCGTACAAGGTAATAAACTTAAAAGTAAACATGAAATCCGCATTGGTAGTCTATTTAAAAAAGCGCCAGAAGATTTTTTAGCTATGATCGTTGTTCATGAATTAGCTCACTTAAAGGAAAAGGAGCATAACAAAGCGTTTTATAAGTTATGCCAAAGCATGCTGCCTGATTATCACCAATTAGAATTAGACCTGCGCATTTACCTCACCCACTTAGACGAATTAGCTAGCATTTCCGCTGAACAAACCCACATTATTAGCGAACAGCTTATCTAGGGTGAGAGTGATGACCAACAAAGGCTCTTTCACCCGCTATACTTAAGATTTAGCTAATCCAAAGGCTCATCTTGTTATGGGTATGAAGTCGATAACTCTATGTTTACTGTTACTGTCCAGCAGTGGTTTTACCGAGCCAGTGCAAATTGACCTTCGCCACCGCCCCCCCGAAATGTCGATAGTTGATAATAAATATTATGGCCCTTTAATCGATATTATTAAGCTTTTACTCCTTGATGCTAACCTAGAGCCACAATGGTTAGTAATACCTTGGCCAAGAACCTTACTCAGAGCTAAATTGGGTCAGGTCGATATCATTCCCCGCCACTCAATGACTGCGGAAAGAGAGCGGTATTTATTACCTATGTTGTTAGGCTACGAACAACGAAGTATTCATTACTTACTAGCGCCTACTATCAAAAACATAGCACGGTATCACTCGCCCAAACAGTTTGGCCATTTAATTTTTGGTTTGTTACGAGGGTCATATTACGGACCTTATATTGACAAGTTCAATACCAAGGTCAGTACCAAGGTCAGTACCATTTATGCACATGATATTAATCAATTGATGTCATTATTATTGACGGGCCGTATAGATGTAATGCCAATCCAAAAGCTAAGTTGGGCTGAAGCGGCTTACCAACAAGTCAGGCATTTACATACCGGGCTACATTATCAAATAGCAGAGTTTAAGGAGTCCTTTGTCAGTGCTAAATACATCAGTATTCCTAAAGATTCCCCCTTAGCGGCTAGATTCCATCAACTCAATTGTAAATTATTTAAGCTGCGTAATGCCGGGACCATTGATAGCATTTACCAAGAGTATGGCATTACGCCCTACCTTCAAATCTTTGAAAATAAAGAAAGCCAGCAGCAACTATCTTCTTGTTTAAAACCCCATGCAGAGCAACAAGCTACCCCGTAACCAAAATGAACTTTATTCAGCTAAAGTTCATTATGGCGAAATTATTTACTTCAATTGAGATTCCCCACATGATATTCCTGAGTGAGTAGCAGAACTTATGATTACTAAGGAATATTAACCATGATTAAGAATAGCGATACATCAACCCAAGCTTCAATGCAGGCAGTGGCGATAAGTACTAAACAAGTAGAGTCTAGTGATGACTTACCAATGACGGATAAGAGTGAGCAAAATAAAGCCACGTTATCAGCAGATAAGGTAGCAAAAATGCAGCAAGTTGACTTAGATAGCCCAAGCTTTATTCTGGGCTATAACTAGTTCAGCGGTGCAAATGATGTGGATTGATATGAAAAAAACATCTTAGCCGTACGGAGCATTCGTTGCTCTATTTCCTTAGCGGCTATTTCAACTACTTTTATTTCAATAGGTTTATGTTAATAGGTAATGACGCTCAGGTCGTCCGACTGTGCCATATTCAATATCGGCGATAATATCATTACAGCTTAACAAGTACTCTAAATAGCGCCTTGCTGTGGTACGGCTAGTGCCAATACATTCAGACATAGACTCAGCGGTATAAGCAGTAGCAGCATTATCACTTAACACAGTACGAATTTTATCTAGCGTTAACGAGTCAATTCCCTTAGGTAATGATGCTTGCTCATTGATGATTATTGCTGGTTTTGACTGACTAATTAACTTGCCCTTATTATGAAATAATTCATCAAGATCATCTTGTTCAAAGGGCTGATCAGTACTTAAACGCTCACGGTATTGCAAATAACGTTTTAGTGTTAACTTTAACCGAGAAAAGGCTAATGGTTTTAAAATATAATCAAAGGCTCCGTATGACATAGCCTCTTGAATCACTTCGCTATCTTTGGCTGCTGTTAACATAACAATACTGATATCTGCGGCACTTAAGTCTTGCCTGACATATTTTAATACGTCCAAGCCATTACTATCTACTAAGCTGACATCAAGAAAAATAAGTTCCGGCTTAAAGCTGTCAAGTAGGTCTTTTGCCTCAGCGGTATTTTGCGCGATACCAATGACCTCAAAGCCCTCTTCATTATTAATAGTCTTCGAGATGATGTTAGCAATACGCATATCATCTTCAACAATCAGTACACTGTTTGTTTTTATCACCTAATTCACTCCTGTTCGATAGCTACTTTTAGTTATTATTATTCGTTTTTATTGGGCTATTTAGGTATATAAACCGTCATAATTGTGCCACCTGTTTTTGCCCGGGTTATGGCTAAAGTACCGTCCACTTGATCTAAGCAATTTTTAACTAAAAACATACCTATGCCGTGACCCATGGCATGTTTTGTAGTTTGACCAAAGGTAAAAATATCTTTAATAGCAGCATCACTCATCCCGACGCCAGAGTCTTCGATTTCAAAGATGATATCTTCACCCATATCGGTAAACGATAATGTCACCTGAGCCGGTTGCGCTTTATTACTACTGGCGGCATCAAAGGCATTTTCCAGTATATTACCGAGTATAGTCACCAATTTTGAGCGTGGTAGCTTACTCGGTACTTGCAGCAAACTGCTTTCATGATCAATAATTAGCTCAATTTTTCGTTCCTTAGCTACATCATATTTACCCAGAATAAGCCCGGCGATTATCGGGTCTGGCACAATGCGCATTAAAAAGGCAATTATCTCCTGATAACCTGAATTTTCCACCATAATCAAGTCTAAAGCATCTTCATAAGAGCCAATTTGAATAAGACCCCCTATGGTATTTAATTTGTTCGAATATTCATGGGTCTGAACTCTTAACATGGTGGAGAACTGTTTTACTTGCGACAGCTTCTCACTTAAATCAACCAGGTCATCTTTACGGCGAAAGGAAACAACCACGCCGTGTTGTTTATCACCAATCATTAAAGGCGTTTTTGTTAATATTATCGTTCCAGCTTCAATATCAACTTCTACATCTCGCCATATTCGGGAAGAGTTACTGGCAAAAATAAACTGGTAATCGGGTAAGAGGTCATGTACCGCGGAGCCAATTAAGTTCTGCTCGGTAATATTGGCTAAAATCTCAATCGCGATGGGGTTGCAACTGGTAATGATACCTTGTTCATTAATAACCACCACACCTTCAAGAATTGATTCGAGTACCGCTTTTCGTTCACTATAAACCCGTGAAATTTCCTCGGGCTCTAAGCCAAATATTTCATCACGATAACGTTTAGCAATATACAAAACCAAACAACAACCGGCGATCAAGGTAATACCAAAAACCCATAAGAAAGTATCACGATAATTACTAATACTGAGCATCATACCGTGCTCTAAATAACCGACCGAAACCAAGCCGATGATGGTACCGTCGTCTAATACAATGGGCGTTTTCCCACGAATAGATACCCCTAATGAGCCCTCGGCTTTGGAAATATAGGACTGTCCGAACCTAAGTGCTCTAATATTATCGCCACCTATCATGGCATGGTTTATTTTGTTCGGATCAGGGTGAGAATATCGAATACCCTGACTATCGCCAACAACAATAAAAGAAGCGGCTATAGCTTGGCGAATGGGTTCTACATAGGATTGAATAGGTTGGCTTTTTTTATCGAGCAGCGCTTGCTGAATAATAGGGTTTTTAGCCAACGTTTGTGCCACGGCAAGTGCTTTTTCACCGAGTTGCTGTTCAAACTCTTGCTCAAGATAGGAAACGCTGAACATACCCAAAAAAATGATCTGTAACATAACCAATAATACCGACACTAAGGCTAACTTGTTATGCAAGCCCAATTTTTTTAACTTATTGGCGATTTTCATCGGTGTTTCTTTTAAATAGGCACATAATAGCATCCATCGATAGTACTTTAAATATAGTTTATACTGATACGCGTAGCAGTATACCATTGCTGCGCGTATCAGCTTTACACATGTTAAAACTAATTCATTTAAATTTCAGCCACCTTCTCTTGGCTAGTTGAGCTACGACCGTTTCTCAGGGTCGAGATAACGGGCATAAGTAACACTAAGGCCGTTAGCGTTAATATACCAAGGGTAATAGGTCTATCCCATAAGAAAGAGATTGAACCATCATATAAGGTTAATGAACGACGTAGATTTTGCTCTAACATACCACCTAAAATGAAACCAAGGATCAACGGAGACATACTAAAGTTCAATAAACGTAAACCAATGGCTATTACGGCAAAACCGGCCATCATAAAGATATCAAAGGCATTAAATGATACTAAATAAACACCAATCAGTGAGAAGAACAGAATTAACACGGTTAATAATTGCTTAGGTAAGGTCAATGCTTTAGCAATATAAGGAATCAAGGGTAAGTTGATAAACAATAAGACGACGTTGCCAATATACATAGAAACAATGACTGACCAAAACACTTCTGGGTTATCAACAAATAAGCGTGGACCTGGCTCAATGCCATAGGACATTAACGCACCTAACATTACCGCGGTAGTACCAGAGCCTGGAATACCTAAGGTAAGTAAAGGCACAAATGAGCCACTACAAGCAGCATTATTTGCGGTTTCAGGAGCGGCTAGGCCACGTAAACTGCCTTTACCAAATTTTAGTTTCTCTTTCGCTGAAGCTAAGTGTCGTTCCATACCATAAGCAAGAAATGAAGCTATCGTAGCACCGGCACCGGGTAACACACCAACAAAGAAGCCTAACACTGATGACCTAGCAACGGTAGGCGCCATCTCTTTTATTTCAGCTCGAGTGAGTTTTAAGCTACCTACTTCTGTAGTAACCGAAGCAATACCTAACTTTTTATCTCTATTATTACTGATGATAGAGAGTAATGCCTCTGACAAAGCAAACATAGACATAGCTATTAATAAGAAACTAATACCATCAAGTAAGTCAATTTGACCAAAGGTAAAGCGCTCTACGCCAGAAGCTTGATCCGTACCAACCGTTGATAACATTAAACCAAATAAGGTCATCATGATTGATTTAAGGAAGCTACCTTTATTAGAAAAAGCCGCAATAGCAGTTAAACCCAATAATAATAAGGCAAAATAGTCCGGCGATTGAAAGCTTAAAGAAACTTTCGCTAACATAGGTGCTGCCACAAGTAAAAAGACGGCGGCAATAGTGCCACCACTAAATGAAGCATAAGCGGCAATAGCAAGCGCCTTGCCTGCTTGACCTTTACAAGCCATAGGGTAGCCATCAAATGATGTCGCTACTGTGCCCGCAACACCTGGCGCATTAATCAAAATAGATGAGGTAGAACCACCAAAAATAGCACCGTAATAAACACCTGCCATTAAGATCATACCCGATGAAGGGTCAATACCATACGTAATAGGAATCATTAAGGCAATGGCAGTGATAGGCCCTAAGCCCGGCAACATACCAATAAAAGTGCCAACAAAACAGCCAAAAATAACAAACATTATGTTTTGCATTGACATCGCGGTTTGAAAACCGATAATTAAGCCGTCTAACATAGTATTATCCCCAAAGGTCGCCGGGTGATAAATAAATCCCCAGCAGTTGCGTCATAATTGCCCAAAAGACAATGACAACGGGTACGGAGGCAAGAAAAAGTCGTTTTTTACTTCGCTCACCCAGTATAAGAAAACCAAATATAAGAAAAGAAATGGTTGATAAAATAAAGCCAAACTGCTCTAAGGTTGCGCCGTAATACACCATTAACCCAATAAGACTTGCTACCTGAAGCCAGCTTTTCTTGTCAAAATCATCGACTGTTTTCTCTGTGTCATTAGTCGTGCGACTATCGTTAAGAATAGACATGATAATGGCTAAAACTGAGACTAGAATCCCTAATAATGCGTAGAGTTTAGGCATGGTTTGTGATGTAAAGACATCATATTCTTCACCTGGATATAAAGGAATTTGGTAGGCATGGTAGCCATAACTGACGCTAAAAATAAAAAATATTAATGCGCCAATGACATTTTTACTGATTTTCATAATTCACCTCAAACTGCATTACCCGGCTAAACCGATAAAACCGAATAATACAGCAGTCAACTAAAACGTTATTGCAACAAACGTTACTTCAAAAAGCCTAATTCACGCATTAGTACACCCAGATCTTTTTCTTGCTGCTCTAAGAAGGCATAGAACTCACTGTCTGGGTTGTACATATTAACCCAGCCGTTACGCTCTTGGATTTCGGTCCACTCAGGTGTCTCTTGTACATCACCCAATAACTTTGCATAAGCGGCAACTTTTTCATCAGACATTGTAGGTGCCGCAAAAAAACCACGCCAGTTGGCAAAGACTACGTTATAGCCCATTTCAGTTAAGGTCGGGGTATCAGGTAATACCTTCAGGCGCTCTTTTGAAGTAATAGCGAGTATGCGCACATCACCACTTTTTGCCATGGTAAGTGCTTCACCAACACCAGTAGAAAGAATGGCTGTCTCACCTGAAAGTAAAGCGGCCATGGCTTTACCACCGCCATCATAGGCAACATAAACTAATTTACGTGGTTTTGCGCGACCGGCTTTAATTGCCATGGCCGCGACTAGATGATCTAAGCTGCCACGTGATGAACCACCAGAGAACTTCACTTTACGAGGGTTTTGCTTAAAATCAGCTAATACATCGCGCCAATCATAGTATTTAGAATCTTTACGTACCACAAAGGCACCAAAGTCAGCAATAGTACCGGCAACAGGCTTAAGATCACGGAATGATTGCGGGAAAACACCACTTAATGAACGCACGACAATGGGGGTAGAACTCACCATCAAGGTGTTTTTTTGTTTTTCTGCGGTTTCAATCATATAAGCGATGGCTTTACCACCGCCTCCGCCAGACATGTTTTGATAAGAGGCATTTTCTAGCTTCCCCGATTTCATCAAGGCTTCGCCGGTACCACGAGCCGTACCATCCCAACCGCCACCAGGGCCACCTGGAATAAGAAAATGTATCTTTGTGATATCTATTTTTTCGTTCGCCACTACTGAAGTTGACACAAATGAAAGAAGACCAATAGCCATTGAGGCTAAGGTAAGTTGTTTAATATTCATATTGAATCCTAAAATTTTTAATTAAGGTTAACTTGCACTTATTGCTAAGCCCAAATAATCATTTTCTGGTAAACAAGTACCGCTAAAATAAGTACTGCACACGAGCGGTCAAGGCTTTACCATCAGTGATCTCGCCAACTAAATCTGCAGCGCCAGGGCCAGAAACATCAGAGAGCAAGTAATTGACCATGAATTTTATTTTTTTATTGAGGTAATAAGTAGTACCCAAGGTCAGCACTTCTGTCTCAGTACCTTGGTTATTTGATGTGGCATCAAATTGACTAATACGGGCAAATACTTCCCAAGCGCCACTGTCGGCAATAGGTGTTGGTGAATTGAAAACACCACGTTTCTTATATACTCTATGCTCACCCGTTAAGAAGTAACTGGCGGTAACATAATAACCATCGTAGCTGCTGTCATTAATACTCTCAACGGCATCGACATCTCGCACGGCATATTCCGCCTGAATAGACAAAGGTCCGTAAACTCCAGCAAACTCCAAGCCAAATTGAGTCATGTTATCTACCGCAAAAGTATCACCACCGGCGGCATAGTTAACCAAACGAACATTGGTATTACGCACTTCACCACGAGCGAATTTGGCACTCAGTTTATCACCACCCATGTCACGTTGTGATCCCCAAACACCAAAGTGTAAGGTTTCACCTTTATTATGAATTGGTGACCAAGTAAAACGACCGGTCAATGACAAATTAAGATCGCCATTTTCATCTTGTCCGTTAGTACCAAAACTGCCACCTTTGTATGCGCCAACAGCATAACGAAGACCTGTGCTTTTAAAGTATTGATATGCAGAAGCACCATATTTAAAATAAGGTGACATTACGTTAGCCAACATAGGTCGAGAAATAGCAGTAATGTGTTTACTACTCGTTAACGCTTCTAAACTGATATCTTCACGAATTTTACCTAACTTTATGGTTGGGCCATTTTCAAAACCCTTATAACGTAAGCGAGCTAAAGTAATTTCACCTTTGTCTTCAGAAAAATCAAGCAATAGCTTGTAATCCCAATTATCGACCTGACCTTGAACATAAGTTCGAACACGACGCGGGAAAAGGTCTGAACCTGTTTTACCATTATTATCCGCATTATAGGCACCATCAAAACGGTTATAGTCCAGTTGGAATCGGCCTCCTATTTTAAAAGATTTGTTACCATCATTGCTTTTAATCTTAACACCACCGCCTTGGGTTTTAACTTTGGGCGCTTGTTTGATTTCTGCTACCGCTATGCTTAGTTCTGCAATTTGTTGTTGAAGTTTTTTTACTTCAGTACTTTCATTCGCTTGTGCAACCATAGGTAATGCCATAGCCACCGCTAGCGCTACACTTACACTAGCGATTCTACTTTTCGGGGTGAAAAGTACCTTTGTCTTTTGATGTTTATCTCTCATGAACTTAAATCCTTCTATTTGTTGTAATATAATTTTTATAAAGGTTTACAAGTACAATACCAAGCACATGCCATTCAAAATTGGCATCAGCCCCAACATTGGAAGGCTATATTTAAAGGATGAGTCGTTAAAAATATACAATGAGCAACTAAATAACTTTAAGAGCATAAAAACAGTTAACAACATAAAGTTCATGGGTGTTGGTATTTATGTTTAACATAAAAATAATCGCTAAATAGCAAGCACTTAAACAGTATAGAAGATAAATGTCTCAATTAGCCTGAGGGGCATAAGGTCAAAATCGATGGCACGGAAGTTTTTAGCTTAAACCTCGACAGCTACTTTATATAGATTACAATAACGGCACTTTCGCTTAGCTAAACAATCAAAATGTCTGAAACTAAAATCAAGTTTGAACTAGAAAAAGAAAACAAAAACAGTGTTCGTTATAAAGAAATCCCCAAAGATGGCATGCCACCCATTTTAGGCACTATTTATGTACAAAAATGGTATGCGGGTAATAGTAAGTATCTAGAAGTGACGGTTACTAAGGTAGATTAACGCCTGGTGTTATCGCTCAGCCAATCTACCTTTAGCAAGAAAAAAAGACCTTAAAACGAAAAAACCAGAATACCTTATTAAGGTAACTCTGGTTTTTTGTATAAACCGTCGGTTTTACTGACGGTTTTGATTTATGCTAGTTATGCTTGATATAACATAGCTAGAAAATCTTTAGACTCATTCACTTTGGTAAATTTAAACAATTGCGAGCCCGCTTGGTCTTTAACAACAACATTGAATTTGTTGATTGAAATAGACTTTACTGGTGTTGTAATGGCATAAACCTTACCTTGATAAGTATAAGACATAATATAACTCCTTTATAACGCTCCGTATAAAAAAGGGTGAACTTCTTTATGCTGAGAGGTATGATTGCGTAGAAACGCAATATTAAAAAGCTCTATAGCTGTACAGTGTAAAACGAAAATAATACCATGAATTGACCGAAATAAATTCGGAATTTCATACAGCAAAAAGCTTTAATTAAATAACTTTTATAAGGTGTTGGCTGACTGTGAAAGGGAAAGACAAAACACGAAAAATCACTGAGGATTAACGTTATTTAGCCGAGGATTGCTAAACAACAAGGCAAATCTACAATACTTCGTTGAAAAAGTAAACATTTATTTTTAAGTAGTTTAAAAAAGTGTCATTGCCGACTAAGTGACTAGGGCAATGACAACGAGTCTTGTTTTAACCCTTTATCGATAAAATATCACAACCGACATTATCGAGTATTTTTTCTACGGTATTGCCAATAAATTTACCGTTATTAGCCATGCCCATCACTAATAAGTCCACCTGCTGCGTTTTAACCAACTCAGGTAATTCAAACTCGGCAGAGCCAGCAACAAGATGAGTCGACTTTTCATCAAAGGCATAGTCACTCAGTAATTCATTAAAAGCTACTTGGTGATGATGCTTAATTGCATCGCTATACTCATGAAAATCACCATTCATTAAACTATGATCCATACCCACAGAGCTCATGCCTTGCCATAGTTCTACTCCTATTGGCTGATAGCAATGACAAATAAGGGGTTTCCCGTCAAATAGCTCAGCCATGACCAAGCCAGCTTGGATGATTTCAGCATCTAATTTTTCGGTTTTATTGTGACTTCTTTCCGGATCAACCGCCGCCATAACCCTACGGTACGAATAGTCGCTAATATTTTTAGTTAATAATAAAGGCACTGGGCAATGTTCCAGTAACTGCCAATCACAAGGAGTAAAAAATATTTTATTGATTATTGAGTTTTGCTTGGTTGACTTAACCACCAGTGACACGCCATTACTTGCTACCTGAGCCAACACGGCACAACTAACATCAGCATGCCAAACAACAGCCATGCTAACGTCTATATCATATAATTTAACCTCAGGTAAATACGTTTCTAACCAACGTAATTTAGAGGCTATGTATTCTTTTTGCAAAGCCGCTAATTGCGATTGATTAAAGTTCCAATGACTAACAAACTCACTATTATAGGCGACTAAAAAAAGCTCGATACTTGCTGAGGTTTTCTTCGCTATATTAATAGCTTGCACTAATGCGGCTTGGTGATCAGAACTAGAGTCCATAACCACCAAAATTTTGTCAATTGATTTCATAATTTTCTCCTAAGTATCAAGCACCTAAATAAAAGTGCTTTAATAAACATCCCTATTAACTTAGACAATAACCTTAATAATTCCCCTTACTTTAAAAATTAGTTGAACTGACAACTTTTAGCAACCTATACCGACTAAACTAGCCAAAAAATTGCGCTAACTAAACAAAAAGACCAACGTTATTACCAAAAATAGCATGAATAAAGCGTGGCACCTTTTGCTTATGCTCGCTAGCAAATGTCCTTATTATTTATCTAACGTTTATGCTAGTTATTACCAAAACAATTAAATACAATTGACGACATCATCATCTTGTATAACTAACATGTATAACTAAACATCAGTTTAATGGCGCTTGGATAAAGTGTTGGCAATTTTTTAAGTGTGGTTTACCTGTTAGCTTTTGCTACTTTAAAATAAGCTATTGGCTTACTATTGTGGTAAATATTGCTGTGCCACGGCTAACCAACATACCTCTAACAGACCATGGTGATTGAATTGAGCGGATTAACCTTTTTTACTAAGCATGTATTAACACTGTTAACAGTATTTAGCTGTAGCTTGATGGTATTTATAGTAAAAGCACAAACGCTTGTGCCTAGCACGTTAACCGCAGAACAGTTTAGCGAACTTCATCAATGTGATAAAAAGTTTGCCTATGATATTTATTTTATGGGGAAAAATGTTGGCTATTTACATCGCACGATACAATGGCATAAGAACTCATCCTCGGCTCAGGCAGTAGTAAGCTCTTACGGCGAGGTAAGTTTCCTTTGGCTTGACTCTACTTACCAGCAAAAAAGTACTATGCAATACTCGCCTCAGTATCAGCACTTTTTAACCACTAGTTTTTCACAACAACTAACCGGTATTAAAGCCAGAGTAATGAAAGCGGAAATGTCGGCTAATGGCCTTTCATCAAGGGTGACATTAAATACTGAGGTTTCTCACTACCAACAAAACAATGAAGACCAGCCCTTATATGATCTAGATACCTTAGGGGCACAAATACGACTCAATTTAATCCAAGGAAAAACACACTTTACCTTATTTCGCCAAGCAAGTAGTAAGGTTGAACGTTATAAATTTGAAGTTGTTGGCTTGGACGTTATTCACCATCAGCAATGGGGACCGATAACCACTATCAAAGTGGTTGAGGTTGGTGAGCATACCGATATCGTTTTATGGTTTTCGGCTAAACATGACCATCAACTGATAAAAGCGCAACTTGATATGATATTTTCTCCCGTTGTCTGGTTATCTTATTTTAGTAAACAATGTAAACAGTGAACGCTTATATTCTAAGTCCAAGACTTCTTAAACTTCATTTTACCTAAATCAAGCATATTAATTTGCTACACCATTAAAGTTGTCAACTATGCCTCTGGTTAATAATAGGTACTTTGGCTATGATTACTAAACGCATATGCTGTGGATTTTATCGTTTACTTTTCCTAAGTACAAATTTATGAGCAACATCTTATGAACAAAAAACCTGAGTCCTCAGTACAGAAAATAACAGTCCATCAGCTTGAGCCTGGCATGTATGTTTTGTCTGTTCGTACTAAAGGTAAAACTGTCAGCGTAAAATCTGAAGGCTATGTAAGTTCTAAAGAAAGTATCCTAAAACTGATTAAAGCTGGCATTACTCACTTAACTATAGATGCCAACCGGCAAAAACAAGTAGATAAAATCATGCCTGAAGTTAAGGAAAAAGAAACGCCAAACGAGTCAAAAAAAACCAGTAAGGGTATTTCATTAGATCAGGAAATGGCCAAGGCCAGTAAACTGTATGCTGACGCAAAAAAATTACAACATAAAATGCTGAGTAGCCTTACCGAACACAAAACCATTAATGTAGTAGAAGCAAAGGAGTCTACCGATGCCATCGTCGACTCCATCTTTCGAAATCAAGATGCCTTAGCTTGCATGACACGACTACGTATAAAAGATGAGTATTTAGTAGAACATTCTCTCAATGTTGCCATTTTAATGACTTTATTTGCTAAACATTTAGCCTTTGACCGTGAAATTATTGAACAACTGGCACTCGGGGCATTTTTACATGATATCGGTAAGGTATTAGTCCCGCCAGAAATATTAAACAAACCCGGAAAACTCACTGCCCAAGAATTTACCGTGATGAAAAGCCATGTTGACCTAGGCATGGAAGTGCTAAAGGAGAGTTCAGAGTTGTCTGAACTTATCATAGAAGTAGTGCAACAACATCATGAACGTCTCGATGGTAAAGGCTATCCTAAACAGCTAAATGACCAACAAATCACCCAATATGGCCGTATGATAGCTATTGTCGATAGCTATGATGCTATGACGGCAGAGCGAGTTTATAAGGCCGGTATGCATCCAATCAAAGCCTTTAATCTTTTAATGAAAGATGCGCCAAATAGTTATGATAATGTTCTAGTTGAACAATTTGTCAACTGCCTTGGCATCTACCCAATAGGAACATTAGTAAAACTTACCAGTGGTAAACTGGGCCTGATAAGTCGCTTAAATAAAAGTAAGCCTTTACTACCCTTTGTCCGAGTGTTTTATAACACTCGGCTTAATCAAGCCATTGCCATGGAAGAACTAGATCTTAGCCAGACTAAGTATAAAGATCAGATTGATTGCTGTATCAAACCTGACGAATTCAATATTAATTTACTCAGTTTTTTCAAGGCGGCTTTTTATAATTAATTCACTCATAGCTGATAACACCCTGCCCGACGAGGTAAGTGAATCGTCCAAAGTTCGCCTTCAGGGTAAATAAATATTAAATTTATCTCGCAATATATTGATAATTCTCTCTTCAGAGTTAAGAACTATTTATTGCCCTGAGCAACACCTATCCGTTAAAGGGTAAACTTGTTGTGCATAAGTAATTATTTTACGCCGATTTTTATTGAGTAGAAATAACTACTTGGTGTTTTTCCATAACAGGTTTACCGGTAAAAGCTTCTCTTGGTAAAGGATTTTGATGCGCCAGTTTAAAATCGTCACTGTTAATCCATTCTTTAAAAACGTTTTCATCCTGCCAATGAGTAAGTACTACATAGGGGGCATCAGCACTTAATGGTTTTAATATTTGCATGGAGACAAAGCCTGGCTGCTTATCAATTTCTCCAGCACGCTTGCGGAAACGATTTTCAAACTCATCTTGCCATTCTTCTGCTACTGGGATGCGATTTGCCACTATAAACATATTATTTCCTTTTCAAGTATCACACGTAAATTCATATCGTCATTTCCGTGTTGAGGGTTAAAAATTAAAAGCAAAGTTGTAACGATTTTTCGTTTAACCATAGATCAAAGCGGTAAATAGGCAAGTCATAGACACCTAATATTCTTATAGTAGCTTAAAAATTCTTAGCGAATTAATAAAGCTTAGATAACTACAAACCGACTGTTCTAATTAAAAAA
Source organism: Colwellia sp. MT41 (assembly GCF_001444365.1). Classification (NCBI taxonomy): domain Bacteria; kingdom Pseudomonadati; phylum Pseudomonadota; class Gammaproteobacteria; order Alteromonadales; family Colwelliaceae; genus Colwellia; species Colwellia sp. MT41. Next base: position 1,476,297 of record NZ_CP013145.1, on the reverse strand, counting down.
TAAGATGGCCAAATTTCTCGAACTTGAGCTTGCCAATTAGGCTCAACGCGGCCATCAGCCGATTGTAAAAGCCAATATCTAGCCCATTTACGCACCGTTTTTCCTGACTTGTTTAACTTTAGCGGCGAAAATCGACGTTGATAACAATTACCTTCATACTCAACAATAGCATTACTTTTGGCGCTCTTATGTAAGCTATCTAAGGCTGTAGTTATTAACTCAACCTCTGATAATGGCAATATTTTTTGTCTTTTTAAACACGCTAATATCGCTGCCTTCTCAATACTGACCTGCATATAATCATCTAGGTATGGGGTATAAACCATTCCTGTTAAACCATAAATAGAGGCAAGCTCTCTATCTGCTAATGCTTTTAAAGGAATTATTTTTTCATTAATCTCATTTAATTCACTGAGTAAATGAAGCTTATTTTGCAATTTAGACAAAGGATACTTTCCCATAAAATAACATTAACTTACTGGGTCAATATTATTGGCAATACTGTTATTTAAGCGAAACCAGCCGGCAATAGCATATCGGTCTCGCCTAGCGGGTAATACTTCATGAGGAAATTCTTCACTTAAAAATACCACAACCGTACCAAAAGTAGGTGTTACGCTAATATGATTGTTATCACCAACGGGAGAATCGGGCGAACTCTCATCATAAATAACTAACTCGCCGCCATCATCTGCAGACCAATTTTGATTAAGATACACCACAATAGATAACACACGGTTACCTTCACCTTTAAAAGCGTCTTTGTGCTTCTTATAAAAATCGCCTTTAGCGTAATGAGAAAAATGGCTTTCAAAAGAGAATAAACCAAGAAACAAGTGGCTATTTAAATAAGCTTGTAGTGACTCAGACCATTTTATCCAAGAGCAACCTGCTTCGCTGTTGCTGGTGATCCAGCTAATTTCGTCTGTACGAATAAGATCGTCAATAATATGGTCTTTGCTGCGACCAATACCTGCACGTTTAAAGTCGTCATCTGACAGTTTGCTAATATGTTGTAATAACAGCTCACTTAAATTTTTAGGCAAAGCATGAGGGTGAATACTGTAACCCTTTTCAACAATGTCATTGGCTATTAATTCAAACAGTGATTTGTCACCACCAGAATGAGTTGTTTGGGCTTGGCTCAACGACATGCTTTCTTAGCAGGTAAAACTAACATTTAATTGATAATCTAATAAAGCGGAATATAGCTCATAATAACACTTTTCCGGCACATTAGCGTGGGCTTTTGTTATCAAAAACTGTGCGGAACTAGTCTTCGTTAGATGAATAGCTGACCGCTTTATTGGCGATTGAATATGAAAATCCTTTAGATATCAAATGCCGTAACGCTTTCTGTTTTAGCTTTATATCGTCAATGGGCTCGTCACCAAATTTTCTTGTTTTTAGGATTAGTGCTTTATCAAAATACTCTTCCTCGGTTGTTGCTATGGCACTAACGCACTCATTAATTGTTTGCGATGATAATCCTTTTGCATACAGTTTCTCTTTTATTTTATTAGGGCCTATTTTTTTCTCTGATAAACTAAGCGTTAAACGTTCCGCGTAGCGAAGATCATCGACAATTCCTCGCTCTATTAGATAATCTAGTGCCGGTTCATTGAATTGTGTATCGGCCTTAAACAGTAAATTAGCCTTTTGCAGCAATGTTTTAGCTGAGTAAGCACCATACCGCTCGATCAGCCACTGCATATAAGATAAGACGCGTTTATAAGAAATATCTTCAGGCTCGATATTTTTCTTTTTGTTATACATGGTAATGTTAATCCTATTGCTATTGCTGCCACAAAGCCCTTGCTATTACGACAGTTTAGTCGCCCTATCAGTGATATTAGCTTTACCCTTATTTCTTGTTATATATTGCATAAAAAAGTAAAACTTAGTTGGCCTTCAGTCAAAGCATTTAAAACTCAATGTAACCAACCTAAACTAACCAGCTTTCTAGTTATTGGCCAACAGTTGATTACCCCCCTTAAGTTTAGCGATATTAACGATAATTGCCACTAGTTATAATCACACTTATGTCGCCGCATTTGCGTTAATCTTCAAACTCGAAGCCATAATTTTGTTAATCCCTATGGCGTTAACAACATCAATGCCAGCAATAATTGGCTTTAATTACTGGACAGGTCATCACGATAGAGTAAAACAGGCATACCGATATATGTTTGCCACTGTGCTAATCGCACAACTTGTTATTGCCCTAGTGTTAAACTACACAGTTGATTTTTGGGCAAACTCATTATGTCAACACGATAGCGTAACCATACACTTAAAACATTATCTTACCTGGTTACCTTGGGGTTATATTGGCGCAGGCTGCGTCATTGTTTATCAATCAACATTGAACGCCAAAGATCCATCAACGCCAGTGTATTAGCTATCATATACCGTCTATTACTGCTAATACCCTTACATGGTTGGGATTCAGTGATGGTGAATACTCACTTTACCCTGCGTTAATGCTAGGGCATTTATTTGCTGGAGTATCTGTGCTGTATTTGTTTAGAAAAGCCAGCATTATCAAAATAAGGACAATTCCAATAAAAGAACAGCTTGCTACTTATAGCAAACGGATTAATTAAGTAGCCAAGTTAGAGCTGTATTAGCGAGATTGGTGGCGAACTACCTTGTGCTTACTGACTCAGTTGAATAGATCAAATGTGAATTAAGTTAATTATATTTGCTTCTGAGTAGAATGATGTTTACTGAAAGCACCTAAAGGGCAGTAAGCCCCTAAGTTAATTCGAATGAGTGAAGTAAAGAATGAAAATTAACTTAGCGAGATAAAAATTCTTTATCCCGCTGTTAAATGGCAATCTAGCCAAAGATGGCTCGCATTAAACCAATTACGTGTTCTACATCCTTACCGGCTTTAACTTGTTTAAGAATGGTATCTCGATTGGTTTGAACATAGTCAGGTATACCCTCTTGTGCCAGTGCTTGCTCAACCACTTCTTCATGCGTTAATTTAACACGACTTCGACGAGTTGACTTGTAGGTACTTTTAACACTATTTAATTTTTTGTCACGAATGCGAAGGTAATTAGAGCCAAAGGCAAAGTCTTCATCGGCAAACATAAATAAGTCGACTAATACGGCACGAACTTGCCAAAGTTTGGCTTCACGTTCATCTTCAGGCTCTATTTGATGCCACCAGGCAAAAGTCCTCAATGTACCAATCATATCTCGCCAATAACTGTCAAAATCAAAAGCATTAAACTTGGCTATCGATAACCCTTGGCAAAGCACATCTATTTTTGCATTTGTTAAGGCAATAAATTGATCCGGACGCTTCATGGCTAATAAACGAGTCGCCGGTGCTAATGGCGCCTTTTCACCGCTTTTCTTTTCAACGGTGTAACGGGTGAATATTTTTTTGTAGGCACTGACAAATTTTTGATACTGCTTGGGTGTGACATCACCAGACTCTGGAATATGACTTAATGCTAGATCAAAGCTTTCAGGTTGCTGGGCTAATAAAGTATGAAACACTTTAGCGCCTTTGGTTGAAGCAAACCATTCAACATCAAAATTAAATTGGGTGTGACAATGCTGATTAGTATGTTTACCGGCAAAGGCAAGACGCTCTAGCTCAGTCATTTCGGTTAAACTTTTTACTTTTATCAGTTGAATATAATCAAGTAAAGCTAACCGTTCTTCTAGTGCATGTAAACTGGCTTGCTGTTCGATAAAAGCAGTGAATATTGGCCAGGGCGCAATACGTGCCATTTTAAACTGGCTAACACTTGCACCTAATACAAGTACTTGCTCTAGCTTTTTTAGAATGGGTAGTTGCTGTTCTTCAAGCAGATTCATATTTATACGGTTACGACAGACATCAATTAATTCTGTACACCAACCAAGAAAATCTTCCGGTCTATTTTCCACTTTGACAGCAGTAAGGTTTAAACTTAATTCAGTAACATGCTTTAAAGCATTTTGGTACGAAGCATTTTCGGCATCACTTAGTGCCATTTTCACAGGGGAAGATAAAAACTTTCTCATTTACGAATACAACTCCAGAAATTAGATCAGCATAAATTGACGAAAATAAATAGAAAACCCGCAGTGTTAACTACGGGTTTATATAAAGCAAAAAGCCCGTTACTTTCGTAACGGGCTTTTCAGTGCCTAAGCACAAATAGAAGTTTAGCAATGTCCCGCTACGCTCTCACATGGGCTTAACTGCAACATAAGTCACACGTCCATCGGCGTTTGCGTTTCATTATCGAAACTTAAATAGGAGTTTAGCAATGTCCTACTCTCACATGGGAACTCCCACACTACCATCGGCGCAACTGCGTTTCACTTCTGAGTTCGGAATGGGATCAGGTGGGGCCACAGCGCTATGGTCGCTAAACAAAAAAGGGTCAATCTAGAAATTTGATATAAAAAGTTTACAAAAGCAATTCAAGTAACACGAGTACGTGTTTTATATATTTATGTCAGTCTTCACACACACTTTATAGTCAAAAACCACTTGGGTGTTGTATGGTTAAGCCTCACGGGCAATTAGTATCAGTTAGCTCAAGACCTCGCAGTCCTTACACACCTGACCTATCAACGTTGTAGTCTCCAACGACCCTTTAGGGGACTTAAAGTCCCAGTGAGAACTCATCTCAAAGCCTGCTTCCCGCTTAGATGCTTTCAGCGGTTATCAGTTCCGAACGTAGCTACCGGGCAATGCCATTGGCATGACAACCCGAACACCAGTGGTTCGTCCACTCCGGTCCTCTCGTACTAGGAGCAGCCCTCTTCAATTCTCAAACGCCCACGGCAGATAGGGACCGAACTGTCTCACGACGTTCTAAACCCAGCTCGCGTACCACTTTAAATGGCGAACAGCCATACCCTTGGGACCGACTTCAGCCCCAGGATGTGATGAGCCGACATCGAGGTGCCAAACACCGCCGTCGATATGAACTCTTGGGCGGTATCAGCCTGTTATCCCCGGAGTACCTTTTATCCGTTGAGCGATGGCCCTTCCATACAGAACCACCGGATCACTATGACCTACTTTCGTACCTGCTCGACGTGTCTGTCTCGCAGTTAAGCTGGCTTATGCCATTGCACTAACCGTACGATGTCCGACCGTACTTAGCCAACCTTCGTGCTCCTCCGTTACTCTTTGGGAGGAGACCGCCCCAGTCAAACTACCCACCAGACAGTGTCCCCAAGCCGGATTACGGCCCTAGGTTAGAACATCACGCATACAAGGGTGGTATTTCAAGGTTGGCTCCACCACATCTAGCGACATGGTTTCATAGCCTCCCACCTATCCTACACATGTAGGAGCAATGTTCACTGTCAAGCTATAGTAAAGGTTCACGGGGTCTTTCCGTCTAGCCGCGGGTATACGGCATCTTAACCGCAAATTCAATTTCACTGAGTCTCGGGTGGAGACAGTGTGGCCATGATTACGCCATTCGTGCAGGTCGGAACTTACCCGACAAGGAATTTCGCTACCTTAGGACCGTTATAGTTACGGCCGCCGTTTACCGGGGCTTCGATCATCAGCTTCGACCTAAGTCTAACCGAATCAATTAACCTTCCGGCACCGGGCAGGCGTCACACCGTATACGTCATCTTTCGATTTTGCACAGTGCTGTGTTTTTAATAAACAGTTCCAGCCACCTGGTTACTTCGACTGGTTTAGGCTCCGGAAGCAAGTTCCTTCACCCTATACCAGCGTACCTTCTCCCGAAGTTACGGTACTATTTTGCCTAGTTCCTTCACCCGAGTTCTCTCAAGCGCCTTAGTATTCTCTACCCAACCACCTGTGTCGGTTTGGGGTACGGTTCCACTATATCTGAAGCTTAGAAGCTTTTCCTGGAAGTGTGGCATCAATGACTTCATCACCGTAGTGACTCGTCTCAGCTCTCAGTTTTCCTAATAAAAGGAGGAGACCGGATTTACCTAATCTCCCAACCTTCAGCCTTTCACACGGACTACCAACGCCGTGCTCACCTAGCCTACTCCGTCCCTCCTTCGCAATATAATGAAGTACAGAAATATTAATCTGTTTCCCATCGACTACGCGTTTCCGCCTCGCCTTAGGGGCCGACTTACCCTGCCCTGATTAACATGGGACAGGAAACCTTGGTCTTTCGGCGGGGGAGTTTTTCACTCCCCTTATCGTTACTCATGTCAGCATTCGCACTTCTGATACCTCCAGCAGACTTCTCAATCTACCTTCAACGGCTTACAGAACGCTCCCCTACCACTTGCAATAAATTGCAAATCCGCAGCTTCGGTGACTAGTTTAGCCCCGTTACATCTTCCGCGCAGACCGACTCGACTAGTGAGCTATTACGCTTTCTTTAAAGGATGGCTGCTTCTAAGCCAACCTCCTAGCTGTCTATGCCTTTCCACATCGTTTCCCACTTAACTAGTACTTTGGGACCTTAGCTGGCGGTCTGGGTTGTTTCCCTCTTCACAATGGACGTTAGCACCCACAGTGTGTCTCCCGGATAGTACTCATTGGTATTCGGAGTTTGCAAAGGGTTGGTAAGTCGGGATGACCCCCTAGCCTTAACAGTGCTCTACCCCCAATGGTATTCGTCCGAGGCTCTACCTAAATAGATTTCGGGGAGAACCAGCTATCTCCCGGCTTGATTAGCCTTTCACTCCGACCCACAAGTCATCACCGCATTTTTCAACATACGTGTGTTCGGTCCTCCAGTTGATGTTACTCAACCTTCAACCTGCCCATGGGTAGATCGCCGGGTTTCGGGTCTATACCCTGCAACTAAACGCGCAGTTAACACTCGCTTTCGCTACGGCTCCCCTAATCGGTTAACCTTGCTACAGAATATAAGTCGCTGACCCATTATACAAAAGGTACGCAGTCACCAAACTAAATTTGGCTCCCACTGCTTGTACGTATGCGGTTTCAGGTTCTATTTCACTCCCCTCACAGGGGTTCTTTTCGCCTTTCCCTCACGGTACTGGTTCACTATCGGTCAGTTAGTAGTATTTAGCCTTGGAGGATGGTCCCCCCATATTCAGACAAAGTTTCACGTGCTCCGTCCTACTCGATTTCACTTAAAGGTTGCTTTTGTGTACGGGACTATCACCCTGTATCGTTCTACTTTCCAGTAGATTCCACTAGCGCCCAATAAGCTTAAGGGCTGATTCGCGTTCGCTCGCCGCTACTAACGAAATCTCGGTTGATTTCTTTTCCTCGGGGTACTTAGATGTTTCAGTTCTCCCGGTTTGCCTCGTTAACCTATGTATTCAGTTAACGATACCTAGCTTATGCTAAGTGGGTTTCCCCATTCGGACATCTCAGGCTATAACGGTTGTTATCACCTTACCTGAGCTTTTCGCAGATTAACACGTCCTTCATCGCCTCTAACTGCCAAGGCATCCACCACATACGCTTAGTCACTTAACCATACAACCCTAAGTAGTTTCTTGTTATTTGACCTTTATACTTCGTTGCTTAAATATTCGTGTAGAACAAACTACACTTCATATCTAAGCGCCTTGTTTAAAGCACAAATCCCGTCGAAATGAATTATTTATTGTAAGAACAAAAGATAAAACATTTTACTAGAATGTTCGGAGACTAATCCGAACTAATTGTAAAGTCTGACATTTTCACGTACTCAATATACTTACCTCGAAAGGTTCATATAAGATGAGTTACTTGATAAGACAATCAATGTCGAGTAGACATCAATCGAATGTTGATACAACCTCTTGGGAGAGATTGTATCGCTTTTGTTGGTATTTATATCATTGCAACGTTCAGCGCGACACCGTTCGTTACGACATAAATACCGATATTTATATCAGCTTTCCAGATTGTTAAAGAACTTCAATTTAAGGCACATTCGCTTAAAAAGTGGTTTAAAAAAACCAAATTTAAAATAACTTTAAAAGTTAAGCTTAAATTTGGCTTCTTTCTTTATACAGAGAAACAATACCATTTCGTTTTATATCAAGGCACTTGGTAACAACGTGTAGTTACTCCTACACGAGTTGGCAAGTAACGCCGATAAAAACAAAATTGGTAGGTCTGGGCAGACTTGAACTGCCGACCTCACCCTTATCAGGGGTGCGCTCTAACCAGCTGAGCTACAGACCTATCATGGTTATGCTTTATCTAACTCGTCGGCGCCGCCCTCACCCTGCTTTCATCAGGAATGGGTACGTTCTAACCAGCTAAGCTAAAAAAACAAGTTTCTTCATATTTGTTATCATGTAATTTGTGTGAACACTCGTAGAACCGAAGCTCTCATTAAGCAATTTTACTTCAAGATAAGGAGGTGATCCAACCCCAGGTTCCCCTAGGGTTACCTTGTTACGACTTCACCCCAGTCATGAAACACAAAGTGGTGACCGTCCTCCCGAAGGTTAAACTAGCCACTTCTTTTGCATCCCACTCCCATGGTGTGACGGGCGGTGTGTACAAGGCCCGGGAACGTATTCACCGTGGCGTTCTGATCCACGATTACTAGCGATTCCGACTTCACGGAGTCGAGTTGCAGACTCCGATCCGGACTACGACAGGCTTTGTGGGATTCGCTCCACCTCGCGGTATTGCAGCCCTCTGTACCTGCCATTGTAGCACGTGTGTAGCCCATCCCGTAAGGGCCATGATGACTTGACGTCGTCCCCACCTTCCTCCGGTTTATCACCGGCAGTCTCCTTAGAGTTCCCGCCATAACGCGCTGGCAAATAAGGATAGGGGTTGCGCTCGTTGCGGGACTTAACCCAACATTTCACAACACGAGCTGACGACAGCCATGCAGCACCTGTCACTCAGTTCCCGAAGGCACGCCTGTATCTCTACTGGCTTCTGAGGATGTCAAGGGATGGTAAGGTTCTTCGCGTTGCATCGAATTAAACCACATGCTCCACCGCTTGTGCGGGCCCCCGTCAATTCATTTGAGTTTTAACCTTGCGGCCGTACTCCCCAGGCGGTCAACTTAGTGCGTTAGCTGCGCCACTCACGGATCAAGTCCACGAACGGCTAGTTGACATCGTTTACGGCGTGGACTACCAGGGTATCTAATCCTGTTCGCTCCCCACGCTTTCGTTCCTCAGCGTCAGTATCTGTCCAGGTGGCCGCCTTCGCCACTGATGTTCCTTCCAATCTCTACGCATTTCACCGCTACACTGGAAATTCCACCACCCTCTACAGTACTCTAGTTACCCAGTTCAAAATGCAGTTCCAAGGTTGAGCCCTGGGCTTTCACATCTTGCTTAAATAACCGCCTACGAACGCTTTACGCCCAGTAATTCCGATTAACGCTTGCACCCCTCGTATTACCGCGGCTGCTGGCACGAAGTTAGCCGGTGCTTCTTCTGTTGCTAACGTCACAGTGATGATTTATTAAATCACCACCTTTCCTCACAACTGAAAGTGCTTTACAACCCGAAGGCCTTCTTCACACACGCGGCATGGCTGCATCAGGCTTTCGCCCATTGTGCAATATTCCCCACTGCTGCCTCCCGTAGGAGTCTGGGCCGTGTCTCAGTCCCAGTGTGGCTGATCATCCTCTCAAACCAGCTAGAGATCGTCGCCTTGGTAAGCCTTTACCTTACCAACTAGCTAATCTCACTTGGGCTAATCAAGAAGCGGGAGGTCCGAAGATCCCCCCCTTTGGTACTTTTCACTACAAAAAGCACGTTATGCGGTATTAGCAGTCGTTTCCAACTGTTGTTCCCCACTCCAAGGCATATTCCCAAGCATTACTCACCCGTCCGCCACTCGTCATCAAACTAGCAAGCTAGTTCATGTTACCGTTCGACTTGCATGTGTTAAGCCTGCCGCCAGCGTTCAATCTGAGCCATGATCAAACTCTTCAATTAAAAATCGTTTGTGTAACCTCATCACAAGTGATGTGTTACTGCTCAATGAATTCTGTCGTTCCTTTTAAAAGTACTGCGCGAACAAGTTCCCGCCTACAAGTAAAAGAAGCATTACATAGTCGCTACCTATCTCGCTAGAAATAAGTAACTATATTTATTTGCATGAACATCATTCATTAAGCGTTTTTGTTCTCCCCGAAAGGAAAACTATGTAAAACAACATTAATGTGAGTGCCCACACAAATTGCATGATAACTAATTGTTAAAGAAAAGAGGTCTTAGTCGCATTCGCTAAGTACCTTGGCTCCTTGCTAACGTTGCCGTTTGCCCGAAGTAGGATGCGCATTGTACGCCTCCGAGTTTTGATGTCAACGTTTTTCTTAATTAAAAATAAAGTATTTAAAAACACTTTAAAACGTTAGCTTAAGTTAGCTGACTTACCTTAAAAGGAAGCAGATAACTTATCAAAACAGTTAACTGCGTCCTGCGTTAACTTAATACACTACATCCTGTAGATAACGTCCAGTTGGTTAAGCTATTTGCCTGAACCCCTTGGAACTGGATGCGCATTCTATAGAGTTTTTCATTTAGTACAATACTTATTTTTATTTTTTTACTAACAAGGCTTCGTTCGCATAAATATCATACAAAGTAGTGACTAATCGGCTAAGTATCGCGCTAAAAAACAGGCTGTATAGACTAAAACATCAAGCTACATGCAAAGACCACCATCAATTTCAATGACACGCCCGGTGAAAAATTCATTTTCAAAGATATATTTCGCCGTATGGGCAATTTCTTCTGCTTCACCTAAACGGCCAACGGGTTTCATTTTCTCTAATCGATCGCGCATCTCAGGCTTCATCGCATCTGTCATTGCTGTGCGGATCACCCCTGGAGCAATAGCAGCTACTCGGATACCGTGACGACCTAGTTCTCTTGCCCAAGTTGTTGTCATAGCAACCACACCCGCTTTTGCTGCAGCATAGTTGGTTTGGCCTATATTCCCACCACGGGCAATTGATGACATATTAATGATAACACCGGCTTTGCCACCTTCAATCATGTGAACTGCCGCTTCACGGCCACATAAAAATACGCCGGTAAGATTAACGTCAATCACTGCTTGGAAGCTTGCTAAAGACATCTTCTTAACGACAACACCATCTTTTGCTTTTACAAACATACCATCACGTAAAATACCCGCATTATTAACTAAGCCGTCAATGCCGCCAAAATCTTCATTGATCTGTTGAAAAGTTTGCTCTACTTCAGCTTCTTTACAGACATTAGCTAGGTAATAGTTAACTTTTACGCTGTTATGGCCAGCAGCTTTAACTTGTTCAGCACTTTCTTTTAGTTGCTGTTCGTTTAAATCGATCAACGCGATATTTGCGCCACTTTGGGCAAAGCTCATAGCCATAGTCAAACCAAGTCCTTGACCACCACCCGTAATCACGATTGTTTTATCTTGTAATTTCATTTGTCTCAACTTACTTTTTATTAAATAGTTTAAATATACTGGAAAAATCTTTACTACCATTGCCCGAGGCTGCATGCATAGCGTATAAGCTTCGCGCTAACGCCCCCATAGGGGTAGAAGATTGACTTGCTAAGGAGGTTTCCATGGCTAAGCCTAAATCTTTAGCCATTAAATCCACCATAAAACCACCCTGGTAATCATTCGAGGCAGGTACATTGTCCATAACACCTGGACAAGGGTTATAACCATCAAGGGTCCAGTTACTGCCTGAACTTTTACTCATGATGTTTGATAGCACCTTGGGGTCTAAGCCATTGGCAAGCCCTAATTGTAATGCCTCACTGGTACCGACCATTAATACCGACAACAGCATGTTATTGCATACTTTGGCAATTTGTCCGGCACCATGAACACCGGCATGAAAAATATTCTTACCCATAGCCATAAGGATCGGCTCAGCTTGAGCAAACTCTTCAGTGCTGCCACCGACCATAAAACTTAAAGTACCGGCAACCGCACCACCAACACCTCCAGAAACCGGCGCATCAACAAAGTTGATATCCTTTGTTGCTAAAGCTTTAGCGACTTTACACGAAGTAGCAGCATCAATTGTTGATGAGTCAATAACTAAACAGCCCGCTTCAATATGATTAATCAGTCCGGTATTTTCTGCCAGGTATACCGCGTCAACATGTTTACCTGCTGGTAGCATTGAGATAACAAATTGTGCTCCTTGCACACATGCTATAGCACTGGCTTTAGTACTAGCTCCTGCGGCAACAACATGAGCCACAGCATCTGCTGAAAGATCAAAAACACAAACTTGGTGACCCGCTTTAGCTAAGTTAATAGCCATTGGGCCGCCCATATTACCTAAACCAATAAAAGCGATATTTGCCATGGGTATTCCTTTTAAATTATTATTGTCATTATCGTTGTTATATATGTTGTTATATCTTATCGATGAACCAAGTGCTAACTCAGCACTTGGTCTGTGCCTTAGTCGGTGTTAAGCAAGTTTAGCCAAGTTTAGCCAGTGGATGTGCTGCTTTTGACCATTTAGACTCGAAAAACCAAGCAAGCACCTTGCTGTCAATTGACTCAACAGATGGATATCGCCATTGTGGACTATTATCTTTATCAATTAATAATGCCCTGACACCTTCAAGGAACTCGCCGAAGTGTCCACATTTAACCGCTAAATTCAATTCCATGCGAAAACACTCTGCCAGTGACAGGCCTTTGCCTAATTTAAATTGCGTATAAGCCAGTTGAGCACTCAAGGCACTGCCCTTTTGCAACGATTTTTTCGCTCTACTTAGCCATTTATCTTCATTTTCAATAGTTAAGATAGCAGCAATAATTTCACTTAAGCCTTGGTTATCCACAACCTGGCTTATGAGTATTTGATGTTCTCTTAATAGTGACGTGGGCAGTTTACTGATTGAGCCTTGTTCAAACTCTTGCAATAATTGTGATGCTTTGTCGTGATTTAATGGGATTGTCTCTCCCCAATTAATCATTTTAAGTTGATTGAGAAAGTTATCCTTCTGTTGTTGTTCAATAAAATAATCGGCCAGCTGGCAATACTTGGCATCGGCAGCATTTATTGATGCCCCGGTTAACGCAAGAAATAAACCACAGCCAGCAGGCATTTTATTGAGAAAGTAACTGCCACCGACATCAGGGAATAAACCAATACTAATTTCCGGCATAGCAATACGTGAATTTTCGGTGACAATTCGATGACTGCCACCAACAAGCATACCTAAGCCCCCCCCCATGACAATACCACTACCCCAAACAATAAAAGGTTTGTTAAAGGTATGAATTAAATAATCTAATTGGTATTCTTGGGTAAAATATTCTTCAATTTCTGGCGCGAAGTTTTTATCGGCAATCCGTTCTGTCGTTTTATCTTTATTACTGGTGCTAGCTTTTATGGCATTACCTTTCATCGCATCAAATAAATGGACGATATCACCGCCGGCACAAAAGGCTTTCTCACCTTCGCCTTGCAAAAACACCGCAGCAATGTTTTGTTGCTGCTGCCAGATAAGCAACTGTGGGTAAAGTAGGCCAATCATCTTGCCACTGAGGGCATTGAGTGATTTAGGAGAATTAAGGGTGATCACGCCAACCTTTTTACCGTTATCACAATTAAGTTCATGAAAAAGAACTACGTCCGTCATAATTTTTCCTGTTTATATGCTGTTTAGGTTTTAAAGTATCAATACTACTTATTTAGCCAGACAGGCTTACGTTTATCTAGAAAAGCTTGTACGCCTTCTTTTTGATCAAGTGAGTCAAACAAGTCGACAAACGCTTGCCGCTCTTGTGGCAGGGCTTGCTCAATGGGCATAACGCGATTCTTTTGTATTAATTGTTTACAAGCAGCTACTGCGACCGGACTTTGCTTGGCAACCTTTTCAGCTAAAGCGATGGCAGCACGCTTGCCTTCACCTTTAGCAACAACTTCTTCAACCAAATTAATGGCTAGTGCTTTATCAGCGTTAACTCGCTCACCACACAAGATCATGCGTTTGGTCCAACCTTCCCCGACCAGTAAGGCAAGGTTTTGTGTACCACCAGCACAAGGTAATAAACCAACACTTGCTTCAGGTAATGCCATTACTGCATGCTCTTCGGCAATACGAATATCGCAAGCCAAGGCGACTTCAAGCCCTCCGCCCATAGCGTAGCCATTAATCGCTGATATTGAAACACCGCGAAAAGTAGCTAGCGTTTCAAATGCCTGAGCAAAAATATCACTCATATCTCTCGCAACTTGTTTATCGCCATCGGCGAAAACATTAAGATCAGCGCCGGCTGAGAAAAATTTACCGCCATCTCCCGTTAAGACCAAGGCATAAATATTTTTATCTTCATTGAGCGACAACACCAAATCTCGTAAGTCTGCCAAGCTCTGTGCCGTCCAAGTGTGCGCGGGTGGATTATTAAAGGTAACAACGGCGGTATGGGCAATAACTTCTACAGTTAAAAACTGTGATGAATAATCAGACATTTTCTTTCCTCTACTAGGTACTTTGCTTAGTACTTTATATATGGGCTGTTATATTAACTTTGATTTGAGTCTTATTTGGGCTTTAACTTAAATCTATAGTTAGAACAAAAAGGACGTTAAACGCCCTTATCGGGAGACTTTGCCTAAAGTATTTGTCCTGCCCCTTCAGTTAATAGTCGGCGGGCAATAATCACCCGCATGATTTCATTGGTACCTTCAAGAATTTGATGAACACGAACATCTCTAAAGTGACGCTCTAATGGAAACTCTTTCATATAGCCATAGCCGCCATGAATTTGTAGGGCTGCATCACAAACTTGGAAACCTATATCTGTAGCAAACCGTTTTGCCATAGCACAATAGGCGGTTTTCTCGGGATCGTTTTGATCTAATTTATAAGCAGCTAAGCGCACAAGTTGTCTTGCTGCGACCAACTCAGTTGCCATATCGGCTAGTTTAAATTGTAAACCTTGAAAAGCAGCAATGGGTTTACCAAACTGTTGACGTTCTTGCATATAAGTCGTGGCAGTATTTAGTGCTTGTTGCGCAGTACCAATCGAGCAAGTAGCTATATTAATACGACCGCCATCAAGTCCCTTCATGGCAAGAGAAAAGCCCTCACCTTCTTTGGCAAGTAAATTTTCTCGTGGAATTTTGACATTATCAAACGTAATTTGCTTAGTCGGTTGGGCATTCCAACCCATTTTTTCTTCTGCCTTACCATAAATAACACCTTCGGCGTCAGCGGGAATAACCACGGCAGAAATACCTTTGGCACCCGCTTCACCTGTGCGCACCATCACAACTAAAACATCAGTTTCACCGGCACCTGAAATAAACATTTTCGAGCCATTGATAATATAATGGTCACCGTCAATTTTTGCACTGGTACTAAGTGATGCTGCATCAGAGCCAGAGCCTGGCTCTGTTAAACAATAGGATGCTAACTTCTCACCAGTAACTAACGCTGGGCACCAAGCCGCTTTTATTGTTGCAGTGCCCCATGTTGCAATCATCCATGTTGCCATATTATGAATAGTCATCATGGCCGTTGTAGTGGTACAACCCATGGATAGTTGTTCAAAGATTATTGATGAGTCTAATCGACTAAGCCCTAAACCACCGGCCTCTTCTGGTGCATATAAGCCACAAAAACCTAACGCCCCAGCTTTAGTAATGACATCTTTTGGAAAGGTATGCTCTCGGTCCCACTTGGCAGCATTCGGTAATAATTCGCTGTCGCTAAATTGCTTGGCGGTTTCAGCAAACATTTTCTGGTCTTCAGTCAAATCAAAATTCATCAGTAATTCCTATCTTAAAAGGCATCTCTATATGTTCAGCTTTACGTTGTATGGTTCATGTTAAAGGAAAAAGCACGGCGCTGACGCGAGTCATTAGCCCAAACATCGTGTTTACACCTTTGTCGCCAATCTTTGACTGGGAAAATTTCCCCACATAAATTGGGCTATACAAGCATGAAGGTGGTCAGTTACAGCATTTCTAAGGCAATAGCAGTTGCTTCACCGCCGCCAATACAAAGGGAAGCTACCCCTTTAGATAAACCTTTATTTTTTAAAGCGTGAATTAAGGTCACCATAATACGGGCGCCACTTGCACCTAATGGATGACCGAGCGCACAGGCGCCGCCATGAATATTTACTTTATTAATATCTAATGACATTTCTTTAACCGCTAACATAGTTACCATAGCAAAGGCTTCATTAATTTCAAACAAATCAACATCATCGGTAGACCAATTAGCCTTAGCTAACACTTTACTCATAGCCCCTACCGGTGCCACAGTAAACTCGCTTGGTGCTTGTGCGTGAGTGGCATGGGCAACTATTTTACAAAGTGGTGTTAAATCACGAGATTTTGCTTCAGATAGTTTCATCATAACCAGCGCTGCTGCGCCGTCAGAAATGGAGCTAGAGTTAGCGGCAGTAATAGTACCGTCCTTTTTAAAGACTGCACGTAACGAAGGAATCTTATCTGGGCGTGCATTACCCGGTTGCTCATCGGTATCAATAACCACTTCGCTACGACGATTTTTCACCGTCACGGCTGTTATTTCATTTTTAAAAGCACCCGATTCAATCGCTTGGTTAGCTCGACTAAGTGAACGTATGGCAAATTCATCCATAGCTTCACGAGTAAAGTTTGCTTCATCAGCAGTATCTTGGGCAAAACAGCCCATAGCAATGCCGTCATACGCATTTTCTAAACCGTCTTGCATCATATGATCAATGACTTGGCCATGGCCCATACGCAAACCTGTTCTTGCTTTAGGTAAAATATAAGGCGCATTACTCATACTTTCCATACCGCCGGCCACTGCTGTATCGATAGAGCCAGCAAGTAAAGCATCGTGTGCTTGCATAACCGCTTTCATACCTGAACCACACACTTTATTGATAGTGGTACAAACGGTTGATAAAGATAAATCTGCAGCAATTGCAGCTTGTCTAGCCGGTGCTTGTTTTAAACCAGCAGGTAAAACACAGCCCATAATGACCTCGTCAATTTGGTCAGCGGCTAAGTTAGCTTGAGCGACTGCAGCTTTAATTGCATTAGCACCTAGGTCAGGCGCAGTAACGCTGGCAAAGCACCCGCCAAAACCGCCCATAGGGGTTCTTACCGCGGAAACAATAACAATAGGATCAGATGATGACATTCGGTTCTCCAACACATTTAATCAGAAATAATAATTAGTAATTGTTCAAGCCTAACTTAATAATTGCTTTACGCCAACGTAAACTTAAAGGCTTATGTTCCATGCAATTGATAAAGTGTAAGCAGTTAATTACAGCAACTAGCTACAGACTTTCCTATACTAGATAGCTATAAAATCATCAGGGTATGGCTAATCATAGAGCAAGTGTCAGCTTAACTTTAGCGACAAGGTATAACTTCAACAACCTTTACGTTAACGTAAACTTCATATAAGATAAATCAATAAATAATTTTATTGAGTAAATATTGCATGAGCCAGAAACTGACTTCGATAAAGTTTTCAATCAGTGATTTATCGAAAGAGTTTGATATCACCACCCGCAGCATACGTTTTTATGAAGACCAAGGATTACTTTCTCCGGCAAGAAAAGGTCAGACTCGAATTTATAACCAACGAGATAAAGTTCGACTAAAGTTGATTCTCCGTGGTAAACGACTAGGGTTTTCGTTAGCGGAAACCGGTCGTTTGTTTGAGCTTTATGATGTTGATAAAACCAGTGCGATACAGTTAACTAGCATAATGACATTGATCACTAATAAGAAAGGTGATTTAAAGCAACAACTTAATGATATTAATGCGGTTTTAATTGAACTTGATGACTTAGAGGATAACTGTAATAGCATCCTCAAAACCCTGTAGAAAAATTTATTTAACAGCACAATGAATTATAAAAAATATAAATAAAACCAAGCCCATTTAACGTTACCTGCTCGGCACTGTTGTTCATTGTCTGGCTGAGTTCAACAAGAGGAAAAATCATGATTTCACGATACAATTCACTTAACTTTAATTTAGGTGAAACAACCGACATGATTCGCGATCAGGTGAATGCTTTTGCCCGTGATGAAATAGCGCCACGCGCAGCACAAATAGATATTGATAATGAATTTCCAAATGATTTATGGCGTAAGTTTGGTGATATGGGTTTATTAGGCATAACCGTTGCGGAAGAGTTTGGCGGTAGTGGCTTAGGTTATATGGAACATGTGATTGCCCTTGAAGAGATCAGCCGCGCAAGTGCCTCGGTTGGATTAAGTTATGGCGCGCATTCTAACCTTTGTGTTAATCAAATTAACCGTAATGGTACCCAAGCACAAAAAGAAAAATATTTACCTAAGTTATGTTCAGGTGAACATATTGGCGCATTAGCCATGAGTGAGCCCAATGCCGGTTCAGATGTAGTAAGCATGAAACTTAGTGCCATTAAAAAAGGTGATAAATACGTCTTAAATGGCACCAAAATGTGGATTACTAATGGTCCTGATGCGCACACTTTTGTTATTTATGCAAAAACAGATATCCATGCCGGTTCAAAAGGCATAACAGCGTTTATTGTCGAACGTGATTACCCCGGTTTTTCTCGCCATCAAAAA
Source organism: Colwellia sp. MT41 (assembly GCF_001444365.1). NCBI lineage: Bacteria > Pseudomonadati > Pseudomonadota > Gammaproteobacteria > Alteromonadales > Colwelliaceae > Colwellia > Colwellia sp. MT41. Next base: position 1,457,836 of record NZ_CP013145.1, on the reverse strand, counting down.
TTAGACAAACTAGGTATGCGCGGTTCAAACACCTGTGAATTAGTGTTTCAAGACTGTGAAGTACCCGCAGAAAATGTCTTAGGTGAAGTCGGCAGTGGCGTAAAAGTGCTCATGAGCGGTTTAGATTATGAGCGTGTAGTACTTTCTGGTGGTCCGCTAGGTATTATGACTGCCTGTATGGACAATGTTGTTCCTTATATTCATGACAGAAAACAGTTTGGTCAAGCCATTGGTGAATTTCAATTAATTCAAGGAAAAATTGCCGATATGTATACACAAATGAATGCTGCTCGTTCATATGTTTATAACGTAGCTCAAGCTTGTGACCGTGGTGAAACCACCCGTAAAGATTCTGCTGGAGTTATTTTATATAGCGCAGAATTGGCGACAAAAATGGCATTAGATGCGATTCAAATATTAGGTGGCAATGGCTATATCAATGAGTTCCCGGTTGGGCGTTTATTACGTGATGCTAAATTGTATGAAATAGGTGCTGGTACGTCAGAGATCCGTAGAATGTTGATAGGTCGTGAATTGTTTAACGAATCTAAATAGCGATTTTTTCAGCAATTGCCATTGAAATAAAGGCAATTATGTAGGAGCAGTTTCAATCGCGATTGTTTATAAAAATCGGGAATAAAGCCCTCCTACATTAATAAACTAATTTATAAGGCTCTCCCGTGGCAAAAATAGTAAGTAAAATAAACACTCGCAGCCAAGACTTTGTCGATAACGCGGCTCATATGCAAAGTCAAATTGATGATTTGCGTGAAAAACTCAGTGAAGTAAAACTAGGTGGCGGTGAAAAAAGTCGTCAACGACATTTAGACAGAGGTAAGTTGTTGCCGCGTGACCGAGTTAACGCACTACTTGACCCTGGTTCCGCTTTTCTCGAATTATCACAATTAGCAGCTTATAAAGTCTATGACGACTACGTACCCTGTGCCGGCATTATTACCGGTATTGGTCGCGTTTCCGGACAAGAGTGTGTCATTGTTGCTAATGATGCCACCGTTAAAGGCGGTACTTACTACCCGTTAACGGTAAAAAAACATCTTAGAGCCCAGGCTATAGCACAAGAAAACAACTTGCCTTGTATCTATCTCGTAGACTCAGGTGGTGCAAATTTACCCAACCAAGATGATGTTTTCCCAGATAAAGAGCACTTTGGTCGAATTTTCTTTAATCAAGCCAATATGTCGGCCAACAATATCCCTCAAATTGCTGTGGTGATGGGTTCCTGTACTGCGGGTGGTGCTTATGTTCCTGCTATGGCGGATGAATCAATCATTGTTAAAGAGCAAGGTACTATTTTTTTAGCTGGTCCACCATTGGTTAAGGCCGCGACCGGTGAAATAGTTAGCGCAGAAGAATTAGGGGGTGCAGATGTACATTGTCGTACCTCTGGGGTAACCGATCATTACGCCCAAAACGACCATCATGCCCTTGATATTGCCCGCGCTGCGATTAAAAACTTAAATAGAGTAAAACCGATAAATCTTAATGTTGAATCACTTAATAATGTAGTAGAGCCGGCTTACCAAGCCGATGAAATCTACGGCATTATTCCGAAAGATACCCGCCAGCCTTATGATGTACGTGAAGTTATTGCCCGTATAGTTGATGGCAGTAATTTGGATGAGTTTAAAGCACTTTATGGTACTACCCTGGTATGTGGTTTTGCCAGTATCTTTGGTTACCCGGTGGGAATCGTGGCAAACAATGGCGTGTTATTTGGTGAGTCAGCTGAAAAAGGTGCTCATTTTATTCAACTGTGTGCGCAACGTAAAATACCACTAGTGTTTTTACAAAATATTACCGGTTTTATGGTCGGAAAACAGTATGAAGCAGGTGGTATTGCAAAACACGGGGCAAAAATGGTAACCGCAGTTGCCACCGCGAAAGTCCCCAAATTTACTATTTTAATTGGTGGCAGCTTTGGCGCCGGCAATTACGGTATGTGTGGCCGAGCCTATGATCCACGTTTCTTATTTATGTGGCCAAATGCCAGGATTTCGGTAATGGGTGGCGAACAAGCTGCGGGTGTGATGGCACAAGTTACCCGAGATAAAAAAGAACGTAATGGCGAAACTTGGTCTGCGGCAGAAGAAGAAGCCTTTAAACAACCGATTATTGCCGACTATGAACACCAAGGTCACCCTTATTATGCCTCTGCCCGTTTATGGGATGACGGCATTATAGACCCCGCTGATACCCGTCAAGTCTTAGGCTTAGCCATATCAGCGTCACTAAACAAACCCATTGAAGACACTAAATTTGGTATTTTCAGAATGTAACGTGCCCTCACGGGGAAATATAATTGATTAATAGTGCCGGTACTATTAAGCGATACTCTCTCCCCGTAATAAGCGTAAAGGAAAAAGTATGTCGATTGACACAGCAGACTCAAATAAGTCAAAGAAAGTGCTTTATACAGTAAGCGATAATGGCGTAGCTACCGTTACTTTGAATAACACTGAAAAACACAATGCTTTTGATGACATTATTATCAAAACCTTAACCGATATTTTCAATGATATTGCTAAGCGCGACGATATTAACATCATGGTACTAGCGGCTAATGGTAAAAGCTTTAGTGCCGGTGCTGATTTAGCGTGGATGAAACGTATGGCCGGTTATTCTTATGAAGATAACCTCAAAGATGCCACTAAATTAGCGCAAATGCTTAAAGCGTTAAATTTTATGCCACAAGCAACCATAGCTAAAATTCAAGGCGCTGCATTTGGCGGTGCTGTAGGCTTAGCCAGTTGTTGTGACATAGTTATCGCCAGCAACAAAGCCAGTTTTTGCTTAAGCGAAGTTAAGTTAGGGCTTATTCCTGCAACCATAAGTCCTTATGTTGTTAATGCCATAGGTTTAAAAGCGTCACGACGCTATTTTCAAACTGCTGAGCGATTTTTTGCTGATAAAGCCATGCAACTTGGTTTAGTTGATGAAGTGGTCGAGGCAGATGAGTTAACGCCAGCGGTAGATAAAATGATAGCCACCTTGCTTAACAATAGCCCACAAGCAATGAGACAAGCGAAACAACTCGCTTTTGATGTTGCTTATCAAGATATCAACGAACAGCTACTCAGCGACACCAGTGCACGTATTGCCAGTATTCGAGTTTCAAGTGAAGGACAAGAAGGCCTTAGCGCTTTTTTTGATAAACGTAGTCCTGCTTGGCAACAAAGTGCCACAACCGGCAGTCACCTCAGTAAAGACAGCGAAGGATAAATAGATGTTTAGTAAAATATTAATTGCTAACCGTGGTGAAATTGCTTGCCGCATCATAAAAACAGCCAAAAAAATGGGTATTTTAACGGTCGCCGTTTATTCTGATGCCGATAAAGATGCCTTACATGTACATATGGCCGACGAAGCCGTTTATCTTGGCGCCTCACCCTCTCGCGAAAGTTACCTAGTGATAGAGAAAGTGATTGCCGCGGCCAAGAAAACTGGCGCGCAAGCTATCCATCCTGGCTATGGCTTTTTATCAGAAAATGCAGATTTTTGTCGTGCTTGTCAGCAAGAGAATATTACTTTTATCGGCCCTCCTGTGGCAGCCATTGAAGCCATGGGTTCAAAGTCTGCTGCCAAAAACATCATGGCAAAAGCTAAAGTACCCTTAGTACCAGGCTATCATGGTGAGGATCAAAATGAGCACACCTTAAAACAGGCAGCCGATGCTATGGGTTATCCGGTACTACTTAAAGCCACCGCAGGTGGTGGTGGTAAAGGTATGCGCGAAGTATGGAGTGAAGATGAATTCTCTGCAGGTTTTGCTGCGGCCAAACGTGAGGCAATGTCTTCTTTTGGTGACGATACCATGTTGGTTGAGAAATATTTAACGCAACCTCGTCATGTTGAAATTCAAGTCTTTTGCGACAATCACCAGAATGCGGTGTATTTGTTTGAGCGTGATTGCTCGGTACAGCGCCGTCACCAAAAAGTGATTGAAGAAGCGCCAGCATTTAGCATGAGTGAATTTCTGCGCAGTAAAATGGGTGAAACAGCAATTAAGTCTGCTCAAGCGATTGGTTATCAAGGCGCTGGCACGGTTGAGTTTTTACTTGATGTTGATGGCTCATTTTACTTTATGGAAATGAACACCCGCTTGCAAGTAGAGCACCCGGTAACCGAGATGATTTCGGGACAAGATTTAGTCGAGTGGCAATTACGTGTTGCCGCCGGTGAAAAGTTGCCAAAAACACAACAAGAATTAACCATAACGGGTCATGCCTTTGAAGCAAGAATTTATGCCGAAGACCCGAGTAATGATTTTTTACCTGCTACTGGGCAGTTAAATTTATTAAAAACGCCAGTAGAAAGTAAACATGTGCGTATCGATACTGGGGTTCGTCAAGGTGATGAAGTCAGTGTTTTTTATGATCCCATGATTGCAAAATTGATTGTATGGGATGAAAGTAGGGAAAAAGCCTTACAACGTTTAGCTAAAGCCTTACGTGAATATCGCATTGAAGGCGTTACCACCAATATCGAGTTTTTATATAACCTGGTTACCACAGATGCTTTTAAAAATGCCGACATAGACACAAGTTTTATTGAAAAAAATCGCCAAGCTATTTTTCATCAAGCCAATGAAAAGCAAAATGATGAGTTATTAACCAAACAATTACCTACCGCCGCCTTATACCTAATACTCGACCTTGAAAATAAAACCAAAGCGCTAGCAAGACAAAGTAATGATCGCCATTCACCTTGGCATATAACCAACGCTTGGCGTTTAAATGAACCCCATAATCACTCATTAACCTTGGCTTACAATGATATTGAATACGCCGTTACCATTGAGCAAAAACGTCAAGCCAGTGCTAGCTATTATTTGATCTCCATTAAGGGTAATGGTGTCACTAGCCACGTTGTTGATTGTCAGGGTGAAATTGAAGGTGAAAAAATTACGGTAACTATCGATGGTCATCGTAGCCAAAGTATTGTTGCAGTTACGCATAACAAAACTGATAACCGCATAAGCCTTTATCAAGAGCACGGCGTTTTTAGCTTTAGCCAAGTATTGCCTGACCATGGACAAAATCAGGATGATGATCACCATGGCGGTTTAACCGCACCGATGAATGGCACTATGATTAGTGTCTTGGTCACCCCTGGTGAGCACGTGACTAAAGATCAACCGCTAATGATCATGGAAGCGATGAAAATGGAACACACCATCAAAGCGCCAAGTGACGGAATAGTCAATGAAGTATTTTTCAGTGCCGGTGACATGGTGAGTGGTGGCACAGAATTATTAGTATTTTCAAAAGACGCTGAGGATAATTAATGGCTAATCAACAGATGAGCCTAGCTCCGCAATTGCCAACTAAGGTAAAGATTGTTGAAGTAGGGCCAAGAGATGGCTTACAAAATGAAGCTCTCATTAATGGCAAGGCTATCAGTGCTGCCGATAAAGTCGCGCTAATAGAACTTTTAAGTGATGCTGGCGTAAGTTATATCGAAAGTGGCAGTTTTGTTTCCCCTAAATGGGTGCCACAAATGGCAACCTCTGCGGAGGTTTTTGCCACCATAAAGCGTAACAGCAAAGTAGTCTATGCGGCTTTAACACCCAACATGAAAGGCTATGAGGCGGCGATGGCGGTTAATGCCGATGAGATTGCCATTTTTTCTGCTGCCTCAGAAAGCTTTAGTCAAAAAAATATTAATTGTTCTATCGAAGAAAGCATTGCACGTTTTGCACCTATTATAGCGGATGCTAAACAACGTAATATTAAAGTACGAGGCTATGTTTCTTGTGTAGTCGGTTGTCCCTATGAAGGTGATATTGCCCCAGAGCAAGTTGCCATGGTGGCACAAAAGTTACATGCCATGGGTTGTTACGAAATATCCCTTGGTGACACCATAGGTATTGGCACCCCAGCCAGCGTAACTAAAATGCTACAGGCAGTAAGTGCCCGTGTACCAACGGCTCAACTAGCGGTTCACTTCCATGATACCTATGGCCAGGCGTTAACTAACATTTACGCCGCTCTACAATTTGGTATTTCAGTAGTTGATAGCGCTATTGCCGGCTTAGGCGGTTGCCCTTATGCTAAAGGTGCATCAGGCAACGTTGCCACAGAGGATGTTGTTTACCTGCTTAATGGTTTAGGTATAACAACGAATATAGATTTTGATAAGTTGCTGCAAGCAGGTTGGTTTATCAGTAAAAAATTAGGCAAACCGCCAATTTCTAAAGTATCAACCGCATACCTAGCACAACAATAATCGATTCAGAGTAAAGTAATAGGAGATAAAGATGGCAGGATTTGACAAAGTAGTAGCAAGCTATGAAGAAGCCTTGGCTGGACTTACCGATAACATGACAGTGATTGCCGGTGGCTTTGGCTTATGCGGTATTCCAGAGAATTTAATTAGCGAAATAAAGCGTAAAGGCACTAAAGGTTTAACCTTAGTGTCAAATAACTGTGGTGTCGATGACTTTGGTTTAGGCGTGTTGCTACCAAACCGTCAAATTAAAAAAATAATTGCCTCTTATGTGGGTGAAAATGCTGAATTTGAACGTCAAATGATGGCGGGAGAGTTAGAAGTAGAATTAACCCCACAAGGCACACTGGCAGAAAAAATTCGCGCTGGTGGCGCTGGTATACCGGCATTTTTCACCGCCACAGGTGTCGGCACACCCGTAGCAGAGGGTAAAGAAGTACGCAGTTTTAATGGTAGAGATTATATTCTAGAAGAAGCCCTTATCGGTGACTTTGCCATTGTAAAAGCATGGAAAGCGGACCGGTATGGTAATTTGATTTTTAGAAAAACAGCGCGTAACTTCAACCCATTGGCGGCGACTGCCGGTAAAATTACCGTCGTTGAAGTAGAGGAAATTGTTGAAGTTGGTAGCTTAGACCCAGATCAAATTCATACCCCAGGTATCTATGTAGACCGCCTTATTCAAGGAACTTTTGAAAAACGCATCGAACAACGTACTACTCGCCCTGCAGATCCGCATAAAGTAAAAGGAGCATAACCATGGCTTTATCAAGAGAACAAATCGCCCAGCGTGTTGCCCAAGAGCTAAAAGATGGTTATTACGTTAATCTAGGCATAGGTATTCCGACGTTAGTAGCAAATTATATTCCACAAGATATTGAAGTCATGTTGCAATCAGAGAATGGCTTACTGGGTATGGGACAGTTTCCAACGATAGATGAAATTGATGCCGATCTTATTAATGCCGGCAAACAAACGGTTACTATGGTAAAGGGTGCTTCAGTCTTTGACTCAGCGGACTCTTTTGCCATGATACGTGGCGGCCATGTCGATTTAACTGTACTAGGCGCCTTTGAAGTGGATGCTAATGGTAATATCGCTTCATACATGATTCCTGGTAAATTGATCAAAGGCATGGGTGGAGCAATGGACTTAGTTGCTGGGGCAGAAAATATCATTGTTACTATGACCCACGCGTCTAAACATGGGGTATCAAAGTTGCTTAAAAACTGCACTCTGCCTTTAACCGGTAGAGGCTGTATTAAAAAAGTATTAACGGATTTAGCCTTTATGGAAATTAAGGACGGGAAGTTTCATTTACTGGAACGTGCCCCTGGTGTTTCCGTTGAAGAAATAATTCAGTTAACAGAAGGTGAGCTTGTTGTTAATGGTGATATAGCAGAGATGAAACTGTAACCCTGTACAATTTCGGACAACTTTGTAACAATATATATTTTATAGACCACAATTAAAAAAAAGCAGGCGCGCCCCCTTATCACAAACAAAAAGGCAATATTAATCAAACCGTTGCCTTTTTTTAATCTAGTAACAATTTAACTCAATAACGCACACCATGTCACTGACAGTAACAGATCAGCCCATTTAACTTGCACTTTACTAACAATTACGTGATACTTGCTATTGACAAAGAAAAGGCAAAACACGCGAAAACGTGTTACGCAAAACCACCGGTCTAAGGGTTGATTTGCTTTATAGCAAGTTAATCTACGACAGCGGAGTCACCTCGTTAACAGGTACATCCCGTGGTTTTTTCTTTTATTAACTCCATTATTTAAGGTTTTTAAAATGAAAAAATTATTAATAGCTTCAACCATCACTGTTTTAACATTAGCGTCTGTTGTAACAACACCAAAGGCACAAGCTGCTGACATTGCGACAAGTTTATGTCAGTACGTGGCATCCGATGACAAGAAACGCATGCGTTCATTTTTAAAAACGAATAAATTAAAAATTCGTCGTATCTTCAACGGTATTAAGTGTAATGGGAAAAACTTATTAGAGTTTGCATCAACTTCAGGCTCAGTAAAAACAGGTTCTTTGATGATTTCAAAATTACCAAAGAAAGTTGTTTCGGCTAACCTAGCATTCCTGCAAACTGGATCGCAACCATTGATAGACGCTGCTAACGCTCGCGTTAGTAGTTAAAATTATTTTAAAGTAGACGTTAATACCTTTTAGCAATAAAAACGGATGAGTAAAAGCAATACTATTTAATAATTCTATGTCATTTAAAAAGTCAGCTTCTGCTGGCTTTTTTTTGTCTTAAATAAAATATATCGCCTATAATAATCCAGCTATTTCCTAGCGAAGTAAATAAAAAACACTTACACTTAAGTCATTGAAGCCAATTAAGAAATATATTTGTGCAAGTCATTAACAATCATAAAAAACGACTTATTATCTATGACACTAAAAAGAAATTACCTTAATAGTAAAAATGCTCTTGTGCTAACGGGTGGTGGTGCCCGGGCAGCTTATCAAGTTGGCGTATTATCAGCGATAGCAAAGTTTATCCCAAGAAACCATGGTATTCCCTTTCCTATTCTTTGTGGTACCTCTGCCGGAGCCATCAATACCACATCACTTGCCTGTTATGCTTCCTGCTATCATTTGGGAGTAAAAAAACTAGAATGGGCATGGAAAAACTTTAATATATCGAGTATCTACTATAGTGACCCTGTTAGAGTATTTAGTCACATAAGCCAAGCTATGTTAGCGAGCTTTCAAGCTGATTATGCCAATAGATCACCGCGCAGTTTACTAAACAATGCGCCACTAAGAAAGTTACTTGACCAAATACTAGATTTTAACCGTATTGATAAAAATATCGCCCGTGGCTACTTAACCGCCGTATCCATTACCGCATCAAGTTATAGCAATGGTGACTCCATTAGCTTTTATCAATCTGATGGCTTAGCACACCCTTGGTCACGGGTAAAAAGGCGCGGGGAATTGTGTCAGCTAAACACCGAGCATTTAATGGCTTCAGCCGCAATCCCCATGGTATTTCCATCGGTAAAAATTAAAAATCAACACTTTGGTGATGGCTCAGTGCATCAGTTATCACCTTTAAGCCCAGCAATACATTTAGGGGCAAAAAAAATATTTGTTATTGGGGTAGATCAGCCCAAAGAGCCTTTACATGCAAGAGAAAACAATCCCCATCCACCGAGTTCGGCAACGATTGCTGGTCATTTACTGGACTCTATTTTTGCTGATACTATGCATAGCGATCTCGAACGCATGGCCCGTATTAACTCAACCCTCAAGCTAATATCGGCTAAAAATAGAAAGGAAAATGAAGGATTACAGCATATAGATAGCTTTGTCATTAACCCGAGCCATGATTTTAATGCTATTGCTAGTCAGTATTACTACGATTTACCCCTATCTATTCGCATACTTTTACGCGGGGTTGGCATAGGTAATGACTCAGAATCGAGTATCATCAGTTACTTGTTATTTGAAAAAAATTTTTGCGGTGAATTGATAAGGTTAGGCTTCGCTGATGCCATGGAGCAAGAGCAAGCCATTAGAGCCTTTCTAGACATTTAAATAGACAAGTTTTATGTTGTTGCTTAAAAATAGACGCCTTGCGAAGCAAGTATTGTCCTCGCTTAATAAGCTCAGGCAGATACTAGCCGCCTTCTTGTAAGTAACGCTCAACTCGTTCCACTCGGCGCGGTTTTCCTCTAACAACTAGGGTATCTTGATCTTGTAAAACAGTGTCTAATGCGGGTGATTCTGTTTCCACATCACCTCGGTGTAAGGCGACAATATGCACGCGGCGCTGATCTAGCGCTAAGGTAGCAAGTGATTTACCACAGGCAAAAGAGTTATTATTGATGAGTATTGCATGAGCAAATTCAATTCGGTCAATGCCGTCAGGGCTCATATCGGTTTGCTCGCCCTGAAAAAAACCATGCAGGTGGTTATAGTGATTTTTACGCTCTTTTTGCACACGGCGCATAATACGAGAAAAAGGTACGCCTGATAATGACAAGACTTGAGACACCAACATTAAACTACCCTCTAAGCTTTCCGGCACAACTTCATTGGCGCCAGCCGCTTTAAGCGCAGTAAGTTGGTCATCGTTACGTGTTCTAACTAAAATGGGTACCTTTTTATTCATACTTCTTACTTTTTGAATCACCTCAAGGGATTGTTTATCATTGCCAAAAGCAATAACCACCAGTTTAGCTTGGGCTAAATTAGCAGCATTTAGTACCTCTGTTTGCCGACAGGAACCAAAGAGTACCTTCTCACCAGCTTCGCGGGCTTTTCGTGTACGCAGTGGATCGACATCGATAGCGATAAAATCAATTTTATCTTGTTTTAGGAAGCGACTTACTGTTTGACCAATACGGCCAAAACCACAAATAATGACGTGATCAGCCAAGACATTATTTTCCGGTAATTCTGATAAATCTAAGGTCTCTGCGGTCTTTTCTTGACTTAAAAATAGCGCCCAAGATCTAGCATTGTTAATCATAAAAGGGGTGATCGCCATGCTAAGTACTCCTGCACCAAGTAACATAGAGGCGACATCAAGTGATAAGACCTGACTTTGACTGGCTAAAGCAATTAACACAAAACCAAACTCCCCCATTTGCGCCAGCATTAACCCAGATGCCCAAGCATCTTTACCTGACTCTCCCGCTCTAATTGCCAGCGTTTTAATGACCATAACTTTGACCAACATAAAACAGAGCATCAAACTTAATAAACTAAAAGGTGAGGATAATATTAAGCCGACATCTAGCTTCATGCCAACGGTAATAAAAAACAAGCCTAATAAGATATCACGGTAGGGTCTGATATCCGCTTCAAGTTGATGTTTATATTCACTTTCACTTAGCATCATACCAGCAAGAAATGCGCCTAAGGCCATTGATAAACCAAACCACTGGGTGAAAGCAGAAGCTAAAAGGGTAACTAACAAGGTAGTTAAAACAAAAAGCTCATCGGTGCGAACTTGCGCAATAATATTAAAAACTTTTGGCAGTAACCATTTACCAACAAATAACAATAATGCGACTACCACTACCCCTTTAACCATAGCAAGCATTAATGCCCAAACCATGGAACTCTGGCTATCAAGTGCCAACATAGGAATAACAATTAATAAGGGTACTACCGCAACATCTTGGAAAAGTAAAATAGCAACAGAAAGTTGCCCCGACTTGCGGTTCATGGCGCCACTTTCACTGAGTTGCCTAATAACAATCGCGGTTGATGAGAGGGCTAATATACTACCAACGACAAAAGCTGCCGATAAACTTAAGCCAAAAGCTAATCCCGCGACCATAAAGATAAGTAAAGAAATAGCCACTTGTAAGCTGCCGACCGAGACCACTAGATGGCGCATGGCCATTAGTCTAGGTAATGAGAATTCCAGCCCTAAGGTAAAGAGTAAAAAAACAATGCCTAGCTCGGCAAAGTGATCATAATCGGCTTGATCATTAGCGATATTTAAGCCATGTTGACCCACGATCATACCCGCGACTAAATACGCTAAGATAGCTGGTAATTTCAACCGACGAAATAGCCATACGACAAATACAGCACAGGTTAATATCGCAAGAATTTCAAAATAACCGCTCACACAACTTCCTTTATTTTGTTATGTTCATTTCTAAGTACAAGTAATAGCTCAAAACTTAACGTTATTTGCCAAGCGGCAATACTTTGCCGTCTAAGCTATGACTCAAGGCAAGAACTAGTTGCAATAATTATAGTTTAGCCAGCATTAAAGTATTTTAACAACAAAAAAAACTACATTTCAATTAGTTAAAGTACTAGATTGCACAAATAGTCTCTCTTTGACCTAAAAAACGATACATCCCAACAAAATGGTACATTTATTGCTTTTAAATAAGTAGTGAAAAATAACGTCAAAATATGCTCTTTTAGCAGTAATTTTTGAATAATTGGCGTTAAAAGATATAGTTAATGAGGTTGTCGTATGCAAACACTAAACGTACTTGATAATAGATTCTCACCATTCAATACCTATAGTTCATTGGGCACTGATGCGCTTGTTGCAGAAAATATTACTGATATTGTTTATGATAAACGTAAAGTATTAGACTTTATGACGCAATTACAAACCACACTGGACATAGATACATTATTAAATATTTTTGCCGTAGAAGCGGCACGCTACGTTGATTTTTCTGGACTTTATTTTAAAAGTCAAAGCTTCAATAAGGCATTACGTGGTAGCAGGAAAGCTAAAAAAGAGCGCCGATTTGATTTGAAAATTGCCGATGATTTTATCGGTACCCTCAGCTATGGCATTAATAGTCCGATCAGTTTAACTAATTATAAAGTTTTACAGCAACTGCACCTATGTTTATTGCACCCACTTAAAAATGCGATTGCCTATCATGCTGCGATGCAACTGGCCATGCAAGATGCGTTAACAGGGCTAGGAAATCGGCGCTATTTTGATGAGCAATTAAAACGCGCCATGCATAATGCTAACCGCCATCATAGTTTGGTTGGTTTGGTCTTAAGTGACTTAAATAAGTTTAAAGCGATTAATGATTGTTATGGCCACGCAACCGGCGATTTAGCCTTACGAGAATTTGCCAATGTATTACGTCAGTGTATTCGTGACTCGGACAGCTTATTTAGATTTGGCGGCGATGAGTTTGCCATTATCGTCGAGAATGCTAACGATAGCGCCTTAGCCATTATTGAAAATAGAATAAACCTGGCATTAGCTAGCAATGTATTGTTAAGTAAATATCAATTAAGTTGCAGTTTAGGTTCAACTTTTATGAATAGGGCTGATAATGAAATGAGTTTCTTTGAGCGTGCAGATAAAGTTTTATACCAAAGTAAAATGAAAACGACTGCACATTTAAGTGTGGTCTAAAGAAAGCTGATCTGGCTATCTCTATTTAGCATTAGCCACTGTTATTCATTAGCGCCTTAAAGGCCACTTTACGTTCATTCGCGGTGGCATTCACTAATAGTCGACAAAAACGCACGGCTTGGGCAAATGATTTTTCATCAATATCACCATGACTCATGTATTGTAAAACAGCCATAACATACGGCTCATCTAATAAAAACACCTTGGCATAGTGATTAATCGCCTCAGCTAATGAGGGATACAAGACACCATCAAAGCTAAAGGTATCAGCTGCCACTAACTCATCCTCATTGAGTTCAATACCATGAACCACTAATGGCCAGCCTAAATAGTTAACTCTCTCCTTGGCCACTTCATACATAAACCAAGCGCTTCGGGCAAAACCGGCAAAGTTTCCTTGCTCAAATTCACTACTCGCTAATTCTTGCTCAGACCACTGAATACCGATAGCAAGGTCTTTTGCATAGCGCTTTAACAATTGGCGTTTTACCAAGTGTTTAACGGCCCAAATATTCTCTTCATGATTATTTTTAGCCAGTTGTTGACACTCATAGCAAGTTGGCACAGATATCACGGGATGAGAGCATGAGCGTAACAAGTATTGCTTAGTCTCATTAGCAGAAGTCGCACTGATGGCTGGAAAAATAAAACTTACTTGGCTAGGCTCACCGCAAAACCAGCAACAATGCCTTTTACTAAAAGGTGTTTCAATTATTGCTACTGGTGCTATTGGGGTATCCATGTTGGGATGGCAATTTGACACTGAGTGACGTGCTCAGCTAAAAGCTAGCGCTTCCTTTTAATTTTACTATTGTATTTACTGTTAGTTCGCGCCATTTTATTTTTCTGCTGTGCTTTACTTTTAACGTCTTTTTTAGCTACGTTTTGATTTTTTTCTTGGGTAGCACGATATCTGTTTTTACTCTCACGCTTAATGTTTTCTTCTTGATAAGCCTCGGCTTCTTGGCGATTAAACTCGTAACCTGGTACGACAATACGTTCAAATTTCCGCCCAATAAGCTCTTCAATATTACCTAAAAAACGTTCATCTTTGGGGCTTACTAAAGAAATAGCCGTTCCTGATTTTCCCGCCCGGCCCGTACGGCCAACACGATGGACATAATCTTCAGGTAAAAAGGGTAAATGAAAGTTAACTACATAGGGAAGATCTTCAATATCTAAGCCTCGAGCAGCAACATCGGTTGCCACTAATACGCGCACTTTACCTTCTTTAAATTGCTCTAAGGCCTTATTTCTTGCACCTTGGGTTTTATCGCCATGGCATAATGCCGTTTTAATACCGTCAAGTTTTAGCTCTTTTGCTAAGAGGTTAGCACTTTCTTTGGTGCCAGCAAAAACAAGTACTTGCTGCCAGTTATTCACCCCGATCAACTCAGAAAGTAATTCACGTTTGCGCGCTTCACTTACCCAGTAAACTGATTGCTTTATTTTACCTGATGTGGTGTTTTCTCTAGAAACGCTAATGGTCTTTGGCGTCTTTAACAATTTATTGGCTAATGATTTGACCCGTTCTGAAAAAGTGGCGGAAAACATTAACGTTTGATGGTTATGTTTAATCGCTAACATCAACTTTTCAATATCGGTTAAAAAACCCATATCCAGCATGCGATCGGCTTCATCTAAAACAAGGAATTTCACTTGTGATAAATCTACATTATGCAAGGCTAAGTGCTCTAACAGACGACCAGGTGTGGCCACTAAAACGTCAAGTCCTTGTTTTAGCACCTTAGTTTGTGAGGCCATTTTACCGCCACCATAAATAGCGGCAGTTTTTATCGGCATGAATTGACTAAATTGTTTGATGTTATCAGCAACTTGTTTGGCCAGCTCACGGGTTGGCGTTAATATTAACGCGCGAAGTGCTTGACCTGATGCGCTTTTTTCATTACCTGAAGTATTCGCACTGTGAGCTGCATGGTTGGCTTTAGCAATGGCATCTAAAATGGGTAAGCTAAAAGCTGCTGTTTTTCCAGTACCCGTTTGTGCACTCGCTAAAAGATCTGTGCCTTGGCGAATAACAGGAATAGCTTCTTGTTGAATGGGGGTTAAATTTTTATAACCACAGGCCTTAACCGCTTTTAATAAATCCGCTGATAAGCCAATTGTATCAACACTCATATGTCACCTAAACCCTAAATAAACGCGTAAAAAACTGAAATAGCATAATGGGGCGGGATTATAATACATATTTTTATTAAAAACAGAACTAGTCTTGATTTATTAGCTTGCCCGTTAATTTAGAGCTTAAACTTTTGTTGGCTAGGCGGGCACGCTAGGTCAGCAGTTCCTCCGCCAAGGTTGTTAATGTGAGGGTTTACCCTTGAGAGTAAACCACCGCTAATGCGCTATAAAAATCTTAGTTATAATTAGTAATCGGCGCGGCAACACCCGCGGCAACATAAGGAATAACGCGCTCGATAACTCCAGCAATATCTAACTGATTGTTAAAATCATTTTGGGCAATATCAATCAGGGCTTCACTTGATGACATAGTAAAAACAATAGTGCCCATGGTGAAATGTAAACGCCAAAACATTTCTTCAGTACTCAACTCTGGGTAAGCTTTTTTTACTGCTTTGGTAAAGTTGGTGAACACATCCGGGTACTGGGTTGTGAGGAACCAACGTAAAAATCCTTGGCTGTCGGTATAGCCTCGTCCTAATAACTGCAAAAATGTGCTGGTACCGTTTTCTTTAAACTCATTAAGCTTGAGTAACGGCTCTATAAACGCATAAAAAACCTCTTGTAAGCTCGGTTTACGTTCGGCTTGGCATATTAATGCCAGTGCGGACTCTAATTGCGGTGATAATTCATCCATATAACGAGACATCACGGCTTTGATCAACTCTTTTTTAGAGCCAAAATGATAATTTACAGCCGCTAAATTAACATTAGCTTGGCTGGTAATTTCTCTTAAAGAAGTACCATTAAAACCTTTATCGGCAAAAAGTACATCGGCGGCATCTAATATTTTATTTTTGGTACTCATACTTCAACTTCTAATGTTTGCTTTTTAGCCGATTTAATAGCAATCGCACTAAATATAAATAGCCAGTTTAAACACCCGTTTAAAATAGCGTATTTTTTGTAAATAGGTCAAGCTTTTAAAAAGGTAGATATTAAAATCATTAAAAATAGTGAATCATAATTCTCTATACAAAATGTTACTCTATCTATACAGTAAAACACAACCAGAGCATTTATGATTAACTCAGTTTCAAACACGCAGTGAGTTAAATACCTCCCTGTTGTGTGACTCCCTGTTATATCATTGTTTTTGTTTATTATTGTTTTTATATTTCAACCCTGTTTCATGTTGTAGTTTGCTCATTCCTTTGAATGAGCTTTTTTTTGCCGGAAATTTAACTTTAGCAGTGCTAAGTTATCCCGTAACAAGGTTAAAATACAGCTAACAATAGCACTCTATACAAAATGTTACCCTATCTATACAGTAAAATACAACCATAGCATTTATGATTAACTCAGTTTCAAGCACGCAGTGAGTTAAATGCCTCCCGGTCGTGTTGACTCCCTGTTATATCATTGTTTTTGTTTATTATTGTTTTTATATTTCAACCCTGTTTCATGTTGTAGTTTGCTCATTCCTTTGAATGAGCTTTTTTTTGCCCGAAATTTGATCTTAGCAGTGCTAAGTTCTCCCGTAACAAGGTTAAATTGCAGCTAACAACAGCACTCTAGTACAAAACGTTACCCTATCTATACAGTAAAATACAACCAGAGCATTTATGATTAACTCAGTTTCAAGCACGCAGTGAGTTAAATAGCTCCCGGTCGTGTTTACTTCCTGTTATATCATTGTTTTTGTTTATTATTGTTTTTATATTCCAACCATGTTTCATGTTGTAGTTTGCTCATTCCTTTGAATGAGCTTTTTTTTGCCCGAAATGTGACCTTAGCAGTACTAAGCTTCCCGTAACAAGGTTAAATTGCAGCTAACAACAGCACTCTAGTACAAAACGTTACCCTATCTATACAGTAAAATACAACCAGAGCATTTATGATTAACTCAGTTTCAAGCACGCAGTGAGTTAAATAGCTCCCAGTCGTGTTGACTCCCTGTTATATCATTGTTTTTGTTTATTATTGTTTTTATATTCCAACCATGTTTCATGTTGTAGTTTGCTCATTCCTTTGAATGAGCTTTTTTTTGCCCGAAATTTGCGCCATGCCAGTGCTAAGTAACTATTTTCCCTATAAACTTTGTATCAAGCATACATTTTTATATACTAGCGCCACCTAACAACTGATCTAATAATGATTATAAAAATGAAACAGATTAAAAAAATATTTAAGTTTACCGGTCTTGCTTTAATTATTGCCGCTTCTTTAACCGCGTGTGATCAAGGTTCAAGTCAACAAGCCTCAGTAGAAAAAGTGCCCTCCGTTAGTGGCCAAGTAACACTAACCTCGGCAGATGCGCAAAAATTCTTAGATGATGTAGCCAAAGAAATGGTAGCTATGAACCTAGAAGGTTCACGTGCCGCGTGGATATATGCCAACTTTATCACTGAAGACACAGCGATTTTAGCCGCTAATGCCGATCAAAAGTCTACCGATGCTGGTGTGAGATACGCCATGCAAGCCGCTACTTTTGATCAGGTAGACGTTAATGCTGTACAACGCCGTCAACTAAACTTTTTAAAACAACGCTTAGTTATGCCTGCACCACAAGACCCGAGTAAATCAGCTGAGCTTGCCACCATAGGCGCTAAGCTTGGCAGCATTTATAGTAAAGGTAGCTATACCACTAAAGCGGGTGAAAAGCTTAGCTTAGGGGATATGACCGCTATAATGGCCAATTCTCGCGATTACGATGAACTACTTGAAATGTGGTCAGGCTGGCGTGAAATTAGCCCAGAAATGAAACCCCTTTATATCCGCCAAGCAGAGCTTGCTAATGAAGGTGCTAAAGGCCTGGGTTACCCAGATTTAGGTGCTATGTGGCGTTCAAATTATGATATGCCTGCCGATGATTTTGCAAAAGAATTAGACCGACTTTGGGGTCAAGTTAAACCTCTATATGATGACTTACATTGTTATGTGAGAACTGAGTTAGGTGAAACTTACGGTACCGATAAAGTCCCGCAAGACCAACCTATTCCGGCTCATTTATTAGGTAATATGTGGGCGCAATCTTGGGGAAATATTTACGACTTAGTCGCTCCTGAAGATGCTGATCCTGGTTATGATGTTACTAAACAATTAGCCATTCATAATTATGATGAAATAGACATGGTTCGTGGTGCGGAAAAGTTCTTTACCTCCCTTGGTTTTGACGCCTTACCAGAAACTTTTTATAGCCGTTCATTATTTACTAAACCTGCCGACAGGGATGTAACTTGTCATGCCAGTGCCTGGGATCTAGATGCTAAAGATGATATTCGCATCAAGATGTGTATCCAAAAAACTGGTGAGGAATTTAATGTTATCCATCATGAGTTAGGTCATAACTTCTACCAACGTGCTTATAAAGACCAACCAGTATTCTTCCAAAACAGTGCCAATGACGGTTTCCATGAAGCTATCGGCGATACCATTGCCTTATCAGTTACCCCTAAATACTTAAAGGAAATCGGCTTAATTGATACCATTCCTGATGAATCAAAAGACATTGGTTTATTAATGAAGCAAGCACTTGATAAAATTGCATTTATTCCCTTTGGTTTAATGGTTGATCAATGGCGTTGGAAAGTTTACTCCGGTGAAATCACCCCGGAAAACTACAACAGCTCATGGTGGGAATTACGTGAGAAGTACCAAGGTGTAGCCGCCCCTATCGATCGCGATGTCAATGCATTCGACCCAGGTGCTAAATACCACGTACCAGGTGGTGTGCCTTATAGCCGATATTTCTTAGCACACATTCAACAATTTGAATTCCATCGTGCGTTATGTGAAATTTCAGGTAATACTGACCCGATTCACCGCTGTTCAATTTACAACTCTAAAGAAGCCGGCGCAGCACTTAATACCATGTTAGAAATGGGTTCAAGCCAACCGTGGCAACAAGCTTACAAAGTTATTACCGGCAGTGAGCAAATGGATGCTAGTGCGATTTTAGATTACTTCGCACCATTACACGTTTGGTTGAAAAACAAAAACCAAGGTAAACAGTGTGGTTTTTAAGGTTTAAGCACTCGCTAAACTGATTAACCTTGTGTAACTGAGCAAGGTTAGTCCATTAAAAAAGCCCCGTTATCTTCAGGTATTAACCAATGATAATGGGGCTTTTTATATATTAGCTTATTATAGCTTTTATAGAGTAACTACCGCTTTAGCAGTTAACTCATATGTACTAACATATGACTCGGTTTCTCTAGGAATGACTTCCATAAGTTACAAAAACGAGCAATAGTACCGCCATCAATAACTCTATGGTCGCCAGACCAACTCACTTGCATAATACTGCGAGCTACTACTTCACCTTGGTCATTAAAGCGCGGTAATTTTTGTAATTTCCCCAAGGCAACTATAGCCACTTCTGGCTTATTAATAATAGGAGTCGCTACTGTGCCACCTATTGCACCAATGTTAGAAATGGTAATAGTGCCACCTTTCAAATCTTCACTTGCGACACGACCACTACGAGCATCATTTGTTAAGCGCATAATATCGTTCGCTAACTCTAATATTGACTTAGTTTGCACCTGCTTAATATTAGGAACAAGTAGGCCGACTTTTGAATCTACCGCCATACCAATATTGTGATCATCAAAGTAAGTAAGCTCGGTACAGTCTTCATTCACTTTTGAGTTAACCAAAGGGTATTCTTTAATCGCTAATGACATTGCCTTCATAAAGAAAGGCATCATGGTTAATTTAATATCTTGCTTAGCGTAAATTTCTTTTAACTCGCCACGTAAAGCGATGAGCTCAGTTAAGTCAATCTCTTCACAATAGGTAAAGTGTGGAATAGTACTGACACTATTTTGCATCGCGGTTGCCATCACTTTTTTAATACCACGAATTGGCTCTACTCTAGTACCACCGACAACAATCGCTGGTGTAATACCTTGACCATTTTGACTATATGCCACTACGTCATCTTTATAAACTCGACCTTTTTTGCCACTGCCGGTAACTTGGTGGATGTTAATATCAAGCTCACGAGCAACACGTCTAACGGCGGGACTTGCTAGGGCTTTAGCATTGGCGGGTTGATTGCTGTTATTAACACTAGCCTGGCAAGTCGCTGGACTTAGTGTTTCTGCTAAAGCAGGTGACTTGGTCTCAGAAACTTTGACTTCTGGCTCAGCGGTAACTGCCTCTGCCTCATTACTGCTACTTTCACCTTCAACAATCATAGAAAAAAGTGGCGAATGCACTTTAGCAATTTCACCTTGTTTATAATACAGTTTTTCCACAACACCTGAATACATGGCAGGAATCTGGACTAAGGCTTTATCCGTCATTACATCAGCGATAGGCTGATCTTCAACAATAGTTTCACCTTCTTTTACTAACCACTCGACAAGTTCACACTCAACGATACCTTCGCCAATATCAGGTAATATAAAATCAATACTCATGTGCTGTTTCCTGTTAATAGGGAATTATCGTTAAAAATTAACGGTTTTTTTGATAGCTTCATATACTTTTAAGTGATCGCTTACATACTCTTTTTCTAACGCTAATGGGTATGGCGTATCTAGACCACAAACACGAGCAATAGGCGACTCTAGGTGTAAGAAACACTCATTTTGAATGGTAGCAGCAATTTCACTGGCAAAGCCTGCGGTTAAAGGTGCTTCTTGACTGATAAGTAAACGACCGGTTTTCATAACAGAGCGGCTAATGGTTTCAATATCCCAAGGCAAGATAGTACGTAAATCGATCACTTCACAAGAAATACCATCGTTACTGGCCATTTGTGCGGCTTTTTCAATGATTTCCATTTGTGCGCCCCAAGCGAGTAAAGTGATATCCGTACCCGTTTGTACCACTTCAGCTTTACCTAATGGCAACTGATAATCTTCTTCTGGTACTTCACCAACCGACGCTCGATATAAACGTTTCGGCTCAAAAAATATCACGGGGTTATCATCACGAATCGAAGCAAGTAATAAACCTTTCGCTTGATACGGGTTACGTGGGATAACCACTTTTAAGCCTGGTGTATGAGCAAAATAAGCTTCTGGCGATTGACTATGATATAAACCACCGGCAATACCACCACCGTATGGAGTACGAATAGTGAGTTTACCAACATTAAATTCATTACCGGTACGGTAGCGGAATTTAGCCGCTTCATTAACAATTTGATCAAAGGCAGGAAAAATGTAATCGGCAAATTGAATTTCAGCAATGGCAACGCTGCCTTGGGCAGCTAAGCCGTTAGCAAAACCAATAATGCCCTGCTCTACTAGCGGTGTATTGAAACAACGTGCTTTGCCGTATTTTTCTTGTAAGCCACTGGTGGCACGAAATACGCCACCAAAATGCCCAACATCTTCACCAAAACAAACCGTGCGCTCATTTTCCGCCATGGCAATATCTAGCGCGCTATTAATGGCATGTAATAAATTAAGTTGTGCCATGATTAAAATTTCCCTGCTGCTGTAGTTGGGTAAGCTTCATGAAAGTCAGTGCTGCTGTAGTTGGGTAAGCTTCATGGAAGTCAGTGCTGATACCACACACTTGGTCAATATAGATTTTCGCCATGATTAAAATTTCCCCGCAGTAAATGGATAAGCTTCTGGATACTTATTAATGTGAGCTTTCACCTCATCTAATTGAGCTTGCAGCTGTGCCGATGGCACATCATAAACATCCGTTATCATGGTATCTATGTGCGGTTTATCAATGACCTCAGCCACTTTTACCGCGGCTAAGATTTCTTCTCTGAGTTTTTCAAATAAAGCGGTTTCTTGCGCTTCATCCCACCAGTTTTGTTTAACTAACCAGTTTTTCATCCGTAAAATAGGATCATTCGCTTGCCACTTAGCTTCTTCTTCTTTGGTACGGTAACCTGATGGATCGTCCGAAGTGGAGTGAGCGCCAAGACGATAAGACATCGCTTCAATTAATACCGGCTTATGCTCTTTTACCGCATAAGCACGGGCAATTTGTGTGGCTTTTAGCACAGCAAGAATATCATTGCCATCAATACGAATGGTTTTAATGCCATAACCAACTCCACGAGAGGCTATACCGTTACCTCTAAACTGCTCATCAGCAGGCGTCGAGATTGCATAACCATTGTTTCGACAGAAAAAGATAACCGGCACCTCTTGTACTGCTGCCATATTTAAGCCCGCATGAAAATCGCCTTCTGAAGCCGCGCCTTCACCAAAGTAACAAATGGTTACTGCATCAAGACCTTGTAACTTTTGTCCATAAGCATAACCCGTTGCTTGTGGGATTTGCGTAGCAAGCGTAGAAGATACCGTCATACAGTTCAGTTCTTTTGAGCCGTAATGAATAGGCATTTGACGACCTTTACCTAAATCGTCGGCATTACTGAAAAGTTGATTCATGAAGTTTTTAAGGCTAAAACCGCGGAACATTAATGCACCTTGTTCGCGATATTGCATCATGATCATATCTTGTGGTTGTAATCCCGCAGCACCACCAACACTTGCAGCCTCTTCACCCAATGCGGTCATGTAAAAGCTTAAACGACCTTGGCGCTGTGATGCCACCATGCGTTCATCGAATACCCGATGAAAGGCAAAGGTATGATAAATTTTTATTGCTAACGTTTGGTCAATGTCTGGTAAATCCGCATTGGGGTAGGTTGTACCGTCTTGTTGTAAAATTCTCAATTCAGGAATTTCAACACTGTGTCCGTCGATAAAAGTAGGCTGATGCACTACGGGTCCATCATTATAAAGTTCTGTGCTCATAATGTTCTCTTCTTGTTCCCCTAACGCGCAAGCTATTGCGGTTAAAGTCTGCGAAAGTTGATACCAAATTGATTTACTCACCCTTAATGGTCAGTAAATTAAAGAAAATGGCTATTAACTATTAATTATTTTTTGTTAGTATAGCTAATTTATACCTAGGTATAGTATGAAGTAATAACCTCATTTAACTTTACCTTTACGTCAACTGACATTCAATAAACGGCGGCAATGAGTTGCCATGCGAGTCACAAAAAGTGAGCAATATTCTTTACACTGGTGTTAAGGAATAGCAATAGAAAGGTATTAAGATAAAGATGAGTTATCACTTGGCCTTGGCAATAGCCTAGTGATAACTCTTTGATAGTTGTTACTTAACCTGAACTCTGGATAAGCAGCACTTGCTCAATATTCCCCTTTATCCGATTCTCAGCGTTAACACGTCGATAAATAACCCGTTATTCATAAACGTTTTGCCTTGATAATCGAATAAATTGAAACATTGATAGTGTATATTGCTACTTAATCTTGTATATTTTGTTCTTAAAAACCGTAAGTCGTTGTTTTTACTTAACCATCAAGCACTCATTATCCAGAGTTCAGGTTACTTACAAACCAGCAGCTTTGAATGAAGCACTGACCATAGCTTGCGCTTCGCTAATAATGACTTGCAAGTGCTTATCATCAATAAAGCTTTCGGCATAGATTTTATAAATATCTTCGGTACCTGAAGGACGGGCAGCAAACCAACCATTGTCGGTAACCACTTTTATGCCACCTATGGCCGCATTATTACCTGGTGCATGGGAAAGCACCTGGATAATTTTATCACCGGCAAGGGTTTTGGCTTTAACATCATCACTTGATAGCGCGGTTAATACCCGTTTTTGCTCCAGCGAGGCAACAGCTTCAACGCGACCATAACAGGGTTTACCTAAAGTTTTAGCAAGTTCAAGATAATATTGGTAAGGATCTTTTCCGGTAACGGCGAGTATTTCTGCCGCTAATAAAGCCAAGATAAAGCCATCTTTATCTGTGGTCCAAGTACTACCATCACGTGCTAAGAAAGAAGCGCCGGCGCTTTCTTCCCCGCCAAAGGCATAGCTGGCATCGGCTAAACCCTCGACAAACCACTTAAAGCCAACGGGGACTTCTGCTAAAGGTAGTTCAAGTTGCTTGGCAACGCGATCAATGAGTGAGCTAGACACTAAGGTCTTGCCTATTTTACAGCTTTTCGGCCAATTTCTATGGGTCATTAAGTAATGAATAGCGACAGCGAGGTAATGATTAGGGTTCATTAATCCGCCACTAGGGGTGACGATACCATGGCGATCAAAGTCTGGATCATTACCAACACTGATATCAAAATCATCTTTCATGGCAATTAAGCCAGCCATGGCATATTTTGATGAGCAATCCATACGAATTTTACCGTCTTTATCAAGAGGCATAAAAGCAAAACTAGCGTCAACCACTTCATTGACAACCTTAATATTCAACTGATAGCGCTTAGCAATAACAGGCCAATAATCAATACCAGAGCCGCCAAGAGGGTCCGCACCAATACGAATGCCAGCTTTGGCAATAGCTTCCATATCAATAACTTGTTCAAGCTGATTAACATAATGATTAATAAAATCTTCTTTAACAAGTAAAGGTGATGTTAACGCTTTTGGATAAGCAAGGCGTTTAACATCAACTAAGTCTGCGGCAATTAATTCATTGGCACGTTGCTCAATTTGTTTAGTGATGTCGCCTTCCGCTGGGCCGCCATGAGGAGGATTATATTTAATACCACCATCGCTAGGTGGATTATGTGAAGGCGTTATAATAATACCGTCAGCAAGCTGTTCCGCCTGTGTTTTATTATGACTAATGATTAAACGAGAGATCACCGGGGTTGGTGTAAAGCCCCTTCCTGATAAAGAGTCGCTTTGAACAACAACATTAACGCCATTAGCGATAAGTACGGTAATGGCACTAGCAAAAGCTGGCTCAGATAACGCATGAGTATCTTTCCCTAAAAATAACGGACCATGGATAGCATGTTGTTGGCGATACTCAGCTATAGCCTGGCAAATAGCCATAATATGTTGTTCATTGAAACTACGTTTGCTGGCACTGCCACGATGACCTGAGGTACCAAAACTCACTTGCTCTGCTGCTAAGCTAACATCTGGAGTTTGTAAAAAGTAGTCACTCACTAATTGACCAAGATTAATTCTATCTTGAGGACGAACAGGTTTACCCGCAAAAGGATGGACACTCATATATTCTTCTTAATGATTAATGGCTATTAGTTAGAGTCTATTCAACAATTTAGTTAAAGTAACTCACGAATTTTCTCAACATCAAGGTCACTATAACCTAGTGAAATTGAGGCTTTGGTTAACATCATTTTTTTACGTGTGGTGTTAGAGTTTGTGATAACCCAAAAAGGACTTTCGGGTATTTGGCGAGGTTTAGTGCTACTGCCACTTTCTGCTAATTTATTTTCACTGTTAGCAAAATACAAGCGATCACGACCACTGATCTCGGTTACTACCCCAAACTGTTGTGGATGAGCACGGTATAACGCAGCGAGGATTAATAAAAAACGGCCAACAGCGCCCCGTTGCATGGCCAGCTCTTCTTTATTAATAAAGTTAAACACTGTTTCATGACTATCAGGCAGCACTTTCACCCGCTTAATTGCCTCAGGCTCTTTGACTACGGCAGTGTTAACATGCACTACTGGTTTTTCAGAGTCAATGGCAACTTTCACTTCAATTTCAGCTGAAATTTCATTAACGGTAACGGCGGCAACGTCATTTGCTAAATCCAACTTTAGTAAACGACGTAAAATGGCAGAAGCACTTTCACCAATATATTGTGTATTCGTGGCAATGTATTGATAAAGCTCTTCATCTATTTCGATGTTTTTCATTGTTACCCTTAACTTAAATAATTCGCGGAATATTATATAGTGAAATGAGAGTCTGTTGAACTCATTTATTTGCAAATATAAGTTAAAAATATGACACTATTGTCAATAATGGACAAAAACAACCAAAGTAGAGTATGACAAAACAACCCGAAATACTGAATTATAAGCAAACCGGCACGGGTGAACACCTTGTGCTTATACACGGTTTATTTGGTAGCTTAGAAAACCTCAACATGGTGGCAAAACCTTTAAGTAAGACTTATTGTGTCACCAGTGTTGACGTAAGAAACCATGGTAATTCGTTCCATGCTAGCAGCATGAAATACTCTGAGTTAGCACAAGATATTATCAATTTATTAGACCATTTAAACATTGAGACTTGTCTATTGCTTGGCCACTCTATGGGTGGAAAAATAGCCATGCAAGTTGCTTTAGCGCAACCGGAACGGATCAGAAAATTACTGATAGCCGATATTGCCCCAGTGAGTTACCCGCCCCACCATTTAAAGATCATAACCGGCCTACAAGCTATCGATTTATCGCAAGTGTTTAAGCGAAAAGATGCTGATGAGCAACTTGCGCCTTTTGTCGATAACCTAGGGATTCGACAGTTTTTATTACGTAATTTAGCGCTTAATTCACATGGTGAATTCGCTTTCAAATGCAGCCTCAGCAACATTAGTTTGTGCTACCCGCAAATAATGCAAGCCAATGAATTAACAGCTAATCAAGTACCCTATAATGGGGAAACCTTGTTTATCAAGGGTGGAAATTCTGATTATATTTTGCCTGGACACAGAGAGGCTATTCTGGCCTTATTTCCCAACAGTAAAGCAAAAATAATTCAAGGCGCAGGACATTGGCTACATGCAGAAAAAACCCTAGCTTTTAACAAAATCGTGATTGATTTTATTAAGAGTTAACGACTGATAAATCGATATAAAATGATATTTAGTAGTTTACCTTACTAGCGTTAATGAAGTGAAAATACTGAGTGCCAACAAACACTATTGTTATTATTTAACCGTTAGTTAGAAATGCTAATGGCTTGGGGTAAATGATATGCTATAATCCCGCCAATTTTTTGGCCTTAATGTTTTTGGCCTTAGTGTATAAGAAACAATCAATCGCTATGCTAGTAGAACATTTTGAGCTTATTGAGGCTATTGGCCTGAATTTATTTTTCCTTTTTATCTTTGGTTTTATTGGCTTATCCATGCATGATTTGATGAATAAAAACGATGTGCCAAAAATGGGTAAAGTGGTCGTATACTTTGTTTTATTTTTTGGCTGTTTCGGTTTTGTGGTTAAGGGTATTATCCAGTTTGTCTGGGAAAATCAGGGTATGGGTTAACTCATGGCAAAAGAAATAACCGATTTAACCACTATTGATTTATTCAATAATGAAAAACGCCCTGGCCGCCCGAAAACGAACCCTCATTCTCGCAGCGTACAAATAAAGATTAATAAACGAAATCAAGTTAAACGTGATAAAAACAATGGCTTAAAGCGGGTAGAGTTTAAAGTTCATCACAGTTTATTCGAACAATTAGAGCAATTAGCTAACACTCAACAAGTGAGTCGAAGTGAATTAATAGAGGCGCTGCTGATAGAGTCATTAGCCGCACACGTTAAGTAATTTTTTAAGAAAGCATCATAAGGTAAAAATTCATGGCAATCGTAGGCTTATTCTTCGGCAGTGATACCGGTAATACTGAAGCAATTGGAAAAATGATCCAGAAAAAACTTGGCAAGAACCTGGTTGAAGTTAAAGACATCGCCAAAAGTACTAAAGAGGAAATCGCTGAGTTTGATTTACTAATTTTAGGCATTCCTACCTGGTATTACGGCGAAAACCAATGTGATTGGGATGACTTTTTACCTGATTTAGAAGAAATTGATTTCACCGACAAATTAGTTGCTATCTATGGCCTAGGCGACCAAGAAGATTACGCCGAATACTTCTGTGATGCAATGGAGCCATTACGCGATATCGTTGAGAGTAAAGGTGCCATCGTTGTTGGCAACTGGCCAACCGAAAGCTATGAGTTTGAAGCATCAAAAGCCCTTGTTGATGAAAATACTTTTATCGGCTTATGTATTGATGAAGATAGACAGAGTGAATTGACTGAAGAACGTGTTGATAAATGGCTCGTGCAATTGAATGATGAAATGTGTTTGGCTGAATTTTCCGCATAACCTTACATTACCCATGGATATAATAGAAATACAGCCCATTAAATGGGCTTTTTTTTTAGCTTTTTAAACAATACTAATAATTTCACCAAAGAATAAAACTAAAGCTTTTCTCTTTCTCTATAACCCCCTATAATTTTGATATTACATTACTTAATCACCTTAGAGACTTAATATGGCTGAACAAAACGAAGAACTGAAAAGAGCTGGATTAAAAATCACCCTACCTAGAATAAAGATCCTTAGTATTCTTCAACAGCCAAATAATCAACACATCAGTGCTGAAGATGTTTATAAAATATTACTAGTGCAAAATGAAGAAATTGGCTTAGCTACGGTATACCGAGTATTAAACCAATTTGATGATGCTGGTATCGTTACCCGCCACCATTTTGAAGGTGGCAAGTCAGTATTTGAATTAGCCCATAAAGCGCACCATGACCATTTGGTCTGTTTAAAGTGTGGTAAAGTAATCGAGTTTGAAGATGACGTGATTGAACAAAGACAAAGAGATATTGCCGTTGCTAACAAGGTAAAACTAACCAATCATAGCTTATACCTTTATGGTGAATGTGAAGATCAAGAGGCTTGTGAGTCTTTCAGAAAGAATCACCAATAAATAGTTTTCTCGTTTGAGTAAGTGAGCTAATGATTCTCTTAGCTAACAACTTACCCCTTATCTACATAAAAACGCTGTGATATCACTATCACAGCGTTTTTTATTGTCTGAGCCTAGGCTAATTAAAGCATACCTTGACGTCACTTGTTCGCAGAGCAACCGCGAACATTGAGTCGATTTGAATCGTTAGCTGATATCAGGCTTTTTTCAAGAAAGCTGATACTAGGACAATACGAGTACCATTCACCTTACCTTCAATATGTTCAGGGTTCTCCGTGAGTGTTATACCACGTACCATGGTACCTTGCTTGGCGGTAAAGTTTGCCCCTTTGACTTTTAAATCTTTAATCAAGGTAACATTATCACCATCTTGTAATTCTGTACCATTACTATCTCGGGTAGGTCCATTACTACGCTCTGCGGCAATGCCCTGTTCAGCCCACTTTTTCACCTCATCTTCCATGTAAATCATCTCTAAGGCATCTTGTGCCCAACTTTCCGCAGACAGTTTGTGCAATATTCGATAAGACATAACTTGCACTGCAGGCTCTTGATTCCACATACTGTCATTTAAACAGCGCCAGTGGTTAAGGTCTAACTCACTTTGTCCTTCAATCTGTGATAAGCAATTTTGACAGATATAAATAGACTGCTGAGCACTTAAATCACTTGTTGGTGGTACCGGATAAACGACTAAGGCATCGTTACTAGTACATAGTTCACAGCTATTATTACTACGGTTCTTTAATGCTTGTTCTGCAGGCATAGTGTTTCCAAAGGTGATCATTATATTAATGGCGCAATTATACCCGCATGGTCTTTTATTTCTATGACTAAAGTCATTTTAGCGCTTAATTCTCCTCGTTGGTCGAATAGATCTAGACAATGACTATTCTTCAATGATAAAACCTCCCTCATAAATAATAATCACCGAGTAACAGGCTAAACAATGACCCGCGCAACAACACCTAATGCATCATTTTTTCAAAAATTAAAATCGACCAGTTTGGTAAGCCAAATAATTATCGCAATTATTTTAGCTAGTATATTTGCCACCATATCACCAGAGTCAGCCAAGGAATTTGGCATGCTCGGCAGTTTATTTGTTAGCGCATTAAAAGCGGTTGCTCCAATTCTAGTGCTGGTATTGGTTACCTCAGCTATTGCTAATCAAAAACTCGATAGTAGTGCCGAATTAAAACCTATCGTTAGCTTATATTTAATAGGTACCCTAAGTGCGGCCTTTATAGCGGTCTTATTAAGTTTTGCCTTCCCCACTGTGCTGACCTTAGATTTAGCCGGAGCTAGCGCTAATCCGCCGCAAAAATTAACCGAAGTGCTGGCTACGCTGGCTTTTAAAGTGGTTGAGAATCCAATAACGGCTATTGCTAATGGTAATTTCATCGCTGTACTTGCTTGGGGCTTGGGGTTAGGTTTTTCATTAAAACATGCTAGTGAGTCAAGTAAAGCCATGGTGCATGACTTAAGCGAAGCTATTTCTAGTATTGTACGCCTGGTAATACGCTTTGCGCCACTGGGCATCTTTGGTTTAGTGGCCGATACCATTGCGACTACGGGTTTTAGTACTCTAGGCGAATATACGCACTTGGTTGCCGTATTACTCAGCGCTATGTTAATTATTGCTTTATTAGTAAACCCTCTTATTGTCTTTATCATCACCAAGAAAAACCCTTATCCTTTAGTCTTTACTTGCCTTAGAGAGTCAGGTATTACCGCATTTTTCACCCGTAGTTCAGCCGCAAATATTCCGGTGAACATGGCATTATGTAAAAAGTTAGATTTACATGAAGATACCTACTCGGTGTCGATTCCATTAGGCGCAACTATTAACATGGCAGGCGCTGCTATTACCATTACCGTATTAACATTGGCGGCAGCAAATAGTTTAAATATTGAAGTAAGTTTTGGCACCGCGATATTACTCTCCGTGGTCGCCTCTATTTCAGCTTGTGGCGCTTCGGGTGTGGCTGGTGGCTCTTTATTACTTATTCCTTTAGCCTGTAGCTTATTTGGCATAAATAATGACATTGCTATGCAGGTTGTTGCTATTGGCTTTATTATTGGTGTTATTCAAGACTCAGCCGAAACAGCATTGAATAGCTCGACGGATGTAGTATTTTCAGCGGCAGCATCACACTATATAACTAAGAGCTAAGAGCTAAGAGTCGTATTAAACATTGCCCCTTTAGCTAAACTTTAAACAAGCCATAAAATAAAAGGCGGCCAGTACAATGTTGTACTGGCCGCCTTTTATTTTTTAATATTAAGCTGGTAGGGAGGGTATGCTCATTACTTATATCAGTACCACTATGTAACCTGAACTATGGATAAGCAGCACTTGCTCAATATTCCCCTTTATCTGATTATCAGCGTTAAAACGTCGATTAATAACATGTTATTCATAAACGTTTTACCTTGATAATCGAATAAATTGAAACATTGATAACATATATTGCGACTGATTTGGTAAATTTTATTCTTAATAATCGTAAGTTGTTATTTTTACTTAGCCATCAAGCACTCA
Source organism: Colwellia sp. MT41 (assembly GCF_001444365.1). Classification (NCBI taxonomy): domain Bacteria; kingdom Pseudomonadati; phylum Pseudomonadota; class Gammaproteobacteria; order Alteromonadales; family Colwelliaceae; genus Colwellia; species Colwellia sp. MT41. The sequence goes on along the minus strand of NZ_CP013145.1, from coordinate 1,426,516 downwards.
TTATCCAGAGCTCAGGTTATGTAGTTAACCTTTATTAGTTTAATGATTATCAGAAACTGATGATGATATAAGCATGCCTGCTTCGCTGTCATTGGCAATAAATGGCTGACAAATAAAATGGCCTATCGCTGCGACCAACTCACTATCATAATATAAGAAAGCAATGCGTTTACGCTGCCATGGGGCAATATTTAACTCTTGTAGTACCTTCTTGAGCTTACGAGAATGCTGTCTAAAATCAGGCAAGCACTTAGGATTTTGATGACTAAAACGAACACTGACTTGCTGCCCTTGCTTAGGTAAGCAAATTCGGAGCATTGCCCTATCTTGATTGTTATTTTTTTTGCTATTAATATTAAAAACCAACTCACCCAAGTTATCCGGTAAAGTCAATAAGGGTTTGCTCTGCTGGCCATTACCTTGAGGTCGGTTACCTTGCAAGCAGACGCCTTCGCAGAGGTCGACTTGCCCTTGCCAGTCACTAATATCGTTATAATCTGGGGTTAAAAATAATTGCCCTTTAAAGCGGCGAAATACCTGTAGTCCAACTTTAATTTGTGGATTTTTATCATCGCCGGCCGCTAACTGCAGTCTTACTTGCTTAACTTGCTCAGTCGTTGGCATCAAGCAAGCATGTTGCGCCATAAAAAAGCGAATGAGGTTATTAAAGCGTGCTATTGATAACAACGTTAACTGCTCAATATGCAAACTTTCCTCACTGGCTCTGCATAGGCTCAAGTCTTGCTCAGCCAGTTCATCTAATAACTCTTGTCCCGCTAAACAATGGCTAGCACTGCGATTAATAGTGTTACTAATACTGGGCCAGCGTTGACGCAAAAGGGGCATAAGCTGTTGCCTGATAAAGTTACGATCAAAACAAGTATCAAGGTTTGACTCATCTTCGACCCAACTAAGCTGATGAGCTTTAGCATAGGCTTCTATTTCTTGACGAGAAATAGCCAGTAAAGGACGAAGCAATAAATGCTGACCAAGTTGAGAGACTACTGCCATGGCCGCTAAACCTTTCAAACCAGCACCACGTTTAAGTGCTAATAAAAAAGTCTCACTTTGATCATCACTATGATGGCCAGTTAAAATTAATGACTTTTTGTGTCTCACTGATCTTAACGCTTGATATCTTGCCTCTCGAGCCAAGGCTTCAAGCGAGTGCTGTGCTTGCACCTGCACCTGCACCTTTTTAACAATAAGGTTAAATGACAGTTTAAGGCATTCTTGCTGAGCAAATTCTTGCCAGCTAGAAGCATTATCACTGAGTCCATGATTAACATGACAAACCGTAATCGTATTAGTAATAACTTTATTTTGTTTTAAATGCGCTATGGCATGTAAGAGGACTTGTGAGTCAACCCCACCACTGTAGGCAATAATAAGCTCAATATCTCCGTAAGGTTGGAGGTATTGTTTAATGGTAGCGTGAATGACTGAGGATATTTTTTGCATAGGAAAAGCCAACAGCAAGTTGCCGTTGGCAGTATTAATTAACAGTAACCAAATGACATTAATCTGTCATAACGTTGCTCAATAAGCTCTTCTTTACTTAAGCCTGCTAACTCGGCTAGATCTTTCTTAAGCGCTTGTTTAAGGTTAGCGGCCATCAGATCTATATCGCGATGTGCTCCACCTAATGGCTCTTCAACAATACTATTGATCAGATCTAATTCTTTGATACGTGTTGCGGTTATGCCCATTGCAGCAGCCGCAGTAGGAGCTTTGTCGGCTGTTTTCCATAAAATAGAGGCACAACCTTCTGGGGAAATTACTGAATATGTAGCATATTGCAACATGTTTACTCTGTCACCAACACCAATCGCCAGTGCACCACCCGAGCCGCCTTCACCAATAACGGTACAAACAATAGGTACCGTTAGCCGCGCCATTACTTTTAAGTTACGGGCAATAGCTTCACTTTGGCCTCGCTCTTCCGCACCAACGCCTGGATAAGCACCCGGTGTATCAATAAAGGTGATGATCGGCATATTAAAGCGTTCGGCCATTTCCATTAAACGCAAGGCTTTTCGATAGCCTTCTGGACGTGGCATACCAAAATTACGTTTGATTTTTTCAGAGGTTACTCGGCCCTTTTGATGACCAATAATCATCACTGGTTGACCATCTAAGCGCGCAGTACCGCCAACAATAGCTCTATCATTAGCATAAGCGCGATCTCCAGCTAACTCATCAAATTCGGTAAAAATACGAGGAATATAATCCAGTGTGTAAGGACGTTGGGGATGACGTGCCACACGCGCGGTTTGCCATGGGTCAAGGTTGGCAAATATTTTTTTAGTTTGTTCTTTATTTTTTTCGCGCAGTTGCTTGATTTGATCGTCTAAATCAAGATCAAGCTCTTGGCCGTTATTGACTAACTCTAGCTCTTCTATTTTTGCATCAAGCTCAGCAATAGGCAGCTCGAAATCTAAAAAGTTTAATGACATGCTTATTTTTACCTAATAAATCTAGTTAATTTTAAAATCGTTTTAAGCTATTAAAATTTATAACATTTCAATAGCGAGTTATTTAAATTCCATGGTGACATTGTCTTCACCAAGCAATGTTTTTAATTCATATAACAACATATCGGTCGGCGTTACTCGCCATTGTACGCCGAGCTCAAGTATAGCTTGAGCTTCTTCGCGCTGATAAAAAACTCTTACCAGACAGGTACCTTCTTTAAAAGGCGTTAATACCTGGGCAAACTTTTCAATAAAGTTATCAGCTATCAAGCTGTTATCGACTTTAATATCAATAGAGCTAAGATAATTTTCGCGCGCGTCAGTGACTGTCATTATATCCCGAGCGGTCATTATATTACCACCTGAATAATCATCAAAGCTGACCAGTCCACTACAAACCAAAATAGCATCATTTACCAGCAACTCAGCAAAGCGATCATAGTCATCGGGAAAGAGGCGAATATCCATACGGGCACTCTTATCATCTAAGGTAACTAATGCCCAGCGTCGCCCGCGCTTATTGACTAACACCCGTACGCCAATGACTAATCCAACGGCGACCGCTTGATTATCACGACCTGTTGGCTGCATGCCAACGAGTCGACTAGTCGAATATTTTTTTATTTCACTTAAATAACGATTGATCGGGTGCCCAGTTAAATAAAGCCCCAAGGTTTCTTTTTCACCATCAAGCCAAACTTCTTCAGACCAGGCTTTAACGTCTTTAAACGCTTGTCTTGAATCAGTTTGCTCATCATTAATTAAGCCAAATAAATCATTTTGGCCTAATGACTCAGCTTTGGCATGTTGCTCTGCCGCTTTAATAGCTTCAGGCAGATTTTCAAATAGTGCCGCTCGGTTAGCACCTTGCTCCTTGGTTGAGCCCTTTTGATACTTGGGACCTAAGGCGTCCATGGCACCTGATTTTATTAATTTTTGTAAAACACGTTTATTGGTCTTTTTTAAGTCCAAACGTGCACATAAATCAAATAAATCACTAAAAGGACCACCGGCTTGACGTGCGGCAATAATAGCTTCAATTGGGCCTTCACCGACCCCTTTAATAGCGCCAATACCATAGACAATTTGATCGTCATCATTGACGGTAAACTTGTATTGTCCGGCATTAACGTCTGGGGGCAATAAATCGATACCCATATTGCTACATTCATCAACCAAGATAACAATTTTCTCGGTATTATCCATGTCTGCCGACATTACCGCCGCCAGAAAAGGTCCAGGAAAATGGGTTTTCATCCATAATGTTTGGTAAGAAACTAAGGCATAAGCGGCAGAGTGAGATTTATTAAAACCATAACCAGCAAATTTCTCCACTAAATCGAAGATTTTCATCGCCAATTCGCCATCAACGCCACGATCCCTGGCACCTTGTTCAAAACCGGCGCGTTGCTTAGCCATTTCTTCAGGTTTTTTCTTACCCATGGCACGGCGTAGCATGTCGGCACCGCCCAGTGAATACCCCGCCAGTACTTGCGCAATTTGCATCACTTGTTCTTGATACAAGATGATGCCATAGGTAGGTTCGAGCACAGGTTTTAAGTCAATATGCTGCCACTTTTCATCGGGATAACTGACTTCTTCACGGCCATGTTTACGTTCGATAAAGTTATCAACCATGCCAGATTGCAAAGGTCCTGGGCGAAATAAAGCCACCAGTGCGATGATATCTTCAAAACAATCCGGTTTTAGCTTCTCAATTAACGACTTCATGCCGCTAGATTCAAGCTGAAATACTGCCGTCGTTTTCGAGGCAAGTAACAGCTTATAACAGGCTCTATCTTCAAGATCTATTTTGGTGATATCAATAGGCTCTTTGCCGACTTTAAGTAATTTTGCATCAGCCATTTCAATGGCCCATTGCAAAATGGTCAGTGTTCTTAAACCTAAGAAATCAAATTTAACTAAACCTGCATCTTCAACATCGTTTTTATCAAACTGGGTAACTGGGTTTTTACCTTCGGCATCACAATAAAGTGGCGCAAAATCTGTGATAGTGGTCGGAGAAATAACCACACCACCCGCATGTTTACCCGCATTACGTGTCGTGCCTTCAAGTATACGGCACATATCAATAAGGTCTTTGACTTCAGTATCTTGAGCGTAGAGCTCGGGTAACTTAGGTTCTTCTTCAAAGGCTTTAGCTAAGGTCATGCCTGGGGTCATTGGAATAAGCTTTGAAAGTCTATCAACAAAACCGTAGGGATGACCCAATACACGGCCAACATCACGGATAACGGCCTTCGCCGCCATAGTACCGAAGGTAATAATTTGCGAAACCGCATCACGACCATAAAGCTCGGCCACATGATCAATAACTTCATCACGCCGGTCCATACAGAAATCGATATCGAAATCGGGCATGGAAACACGTTCTGGGTTTAAGAAGCGTTCGAATAATAAGTCATATTTCAAGGGATCAATATCGGTAATATTAAGCGAATAGGCAATCAGAGAGCCAGCACCTGAACCTCGCCCAGGGCCTACAGGAATATTGTGGTCCTTACTCCACTGGATAAACTCCATCACGATGAGAAAATAACCGGGAAAACCCATGTTATTGACCACTTCAAGTTCTCTTTTTAAACGCTCGTCATAGCGAGCTCTAATGTCAGCAAAGTCATCGGCCTTACGATCAAAAAGCTGGTCAAGACGTTTTTCTAAGCCTTCTTCTGATACTTTAATGAAGAAGTCATTAATTTCCAGCCCTTCGGTGGGAAAGTCTGGTAAGACATATTCACCTAAAGTTACCGTAACATTACAGCGTTTTGCTATTTCGACACTATTGGCTAATGCTTCGGGGATATCGCTGAACAGCTCACACATCTCTGCTTCGCTGCGTAAATACTGCTCAGGACTGTATCGCTTAGGACGCCTCTTATCATCTAGGGTAAAACCATCATGAATGGCAACACGAATTTCATGGGCATCAAAGTCTTCTGGTGAAAGAAACATCACTTCATTGGTAGCAACCACGGGCAAATTTTGCTGTTCAGCTAGGGCAACGGCAAGGTGAATATAGTTTTCTTCATCCTCGCGACCCGTTCTCACTAACTCAAGAAAAAAGCAACGATCAAAATGTTGCTGGTAAAAACTGACCATCTCATTAACAAGTTCAGCATTACCTTTTAGCAAGGCTTTACCTATATCACCTTCACGACCACCAGAAAGTAAAAGTAAGCCTTCTTTATATTCTATCAGCCATGATTTATCAATAACGGCTTTATTTTGTATATGTCCACGCAAATAGGCTTTAGAGATAAGTTCGGTGATATTTTTATAACCGACATTATTGGTGGTAAGCACCACTATTCGTGAGAGCTCATCTGCCAACTCATCACTTTTCACCCAAAGATCACAGCCAATAATAGGCTTGAGACCAGCATTGTGAGCCGCATGGTAATATTTCACCAAGCCACATAAGTTAGTTTGGTCAGTCAGCGCTATCGCTGGCATATTGAACTCAGCAGCTCGAGCAATTATCGGTTTGACCTTTTTTAAGCCATCACACATAGAAAAATCACTATGTACACGTAAGTGGATAAATTTAGGCGGCTGATAAACGCTTGGCTCTTCCGTTACTATTTCTTCGGTATGCATCTCAGTCATAATTCTGTATACCTTTACTCATACCTTCATTCATGGATTTACTCATGCTTTTACTCATGCTTTTACTCATGCTTTTACTCATGGTAAGTACCTAATACCCTAGCGACAGGTTTAAAGCTTTGTCGATAGCAGTCAAGTACACCATGCTCAATAATTTTCTCTAAATGCAACTTGGTTGGATAACCTTTGTGTTTAGCAAAACCATACTCAGGGTGGAGTTTATCTAAGGCGATCATTTCAGCATCGCGAGCAACTTTAGCAATAATCGAAGCCGCGCTTATTTCGGCAACTCGGGCATCACCTTTAACCACAGCTTGACTAGCAATCTTGCCATTGAGTCTTTGCCCTTCTCTATTTGAGCTTAAAAACGTTGGGCAGCGGTTGCCATCAACAAGGACAAAATCAGGCTCGACACTAAGGCAGGTTACAGCACGCTGCATGGCAAGCATGGTAGCGTGCAAAATATTTAGGCTGTCTATTTCTTGTGGGCTTGCTCGTCCTATTGACCAGGCAATTGCCTTGGCTTTTATTTCAATAGAAAGTTGAGCTCTTTTCTTTTCTGACAGCTTTTTAGAATCCTTTAATCCTGCTATGGGGTTATCTGGATCTAGGATGACGGCAGCAGTAACGACATCGCCGACCAAAGGACCACGACCTACTTCGTCAACACCGGCGATACAATAGGCGACGGGATACTCAAATTCAGGAAATGTTTGCTTGCTCGGCATAAATTTTGTCTTATATTATTTATTAAGGACTATGGCTTGAAATTATAGATTAGCTAGGGTTTTGTCGATAAAACAGCAAGTACTGCCTTGGCAGCTTGCTCACTTGCATCACACTTTAATTGCAGATGAATGCTCTGGTAACTGTTATTAAGCTGACTTTGGTCATGATATAAACGCTCTTTAATTAACGGCACAATATTGTCTGGGCACACTTGCTTTTGCAATAATTCAGGTACTAAAGACTTATTTGCTAATAAATTAGGTAAAGAAAACCATTCTAATTTAACCAACCAGCGTGCTAAATAAAAGGTTACTGGGCTAAACTTATAACAAATGACCATTGGCCTTTTAATTAAAGCAGCTTCTAGGGTAACCGTACCTGATGCGGTTAATAAACAATCACTGGCTGCCATCACGGTTTGAGTTTGATTGAGGATGACTTTAACCGCTAAATCCGGGGCAAGCTCAGCTTTAAGGGCATTAAATTGTTCAACACGTTGCTCGCTAATCATAGGGGCGACAAAAACCAAGTCACTATCTTGGGCCTGTAATTGCTTGGCACTGGCAAAGAAATCGCCAAGTAAACGAGATAATTCCCCCCCGCGACTACCGGGCATAAGTGCCAGGATTTTTTTGTCTTGCGCTAAACCTAGCTTAGTTCTGGCGAGCGCTTTATCACTTTGCATGGGGATATCATCAGCGAGAGGATGGCCGACAAAAGTACAAGGCACATTATGTTTATCATAAAAGGCTTTTTCAAAGGGCAATAAAGCCAGCACCATGTCCGTTGCTTTGGCAATTTTAAAGATCCGTTTTTCCCGCCAAGCCCAGACAGACGGGCTAACATAATGTACCGTTTTTATCCCCTGAGCCTTAAGCTTTAGCTCAAGACCTATATTAAAGTCAGGCGCATCAATACCAATAAAAACAGCGGGTTTATTGCTAGTAAAATAATCTGTTAAGGTTTTACGGACATGTAATAAACGTCGGATACGGCCAAGAACTTCTACCAAGCCCATCACAGACAACTCGTCCATGGCAAATAGGCTTTCAAAACCAAGTGCTTGCATCTTAGGGCCACCAATACCAATAAATTTAGCATTAGGGTGTTTTTTTTGTAATGAAGTTATCAGGCCTGCGCCTAAAGTATCACCTGAATGTTCACCAACAACAATGGCAAATACCATGTGTTGGCGGGCATTTTGATTCTGAGCAGTCATAGGCGTTAAAAGTACTTAAAGTTAACGGTACCGGCATTAGGTACGTCCTAAGGCAGGTATTAACGGCAGTTCTTTAACGAATTATGCCGCGATTAGATGTTTTGATTGAGTCACAAAACAGTTGTAATTCTGAAGATTGTGCTGGCATTTCACTGATTTTATTTAATGCTTCGGCAACGGATAAACCTTGGCGGTACATTATTTTATAAGCACGTTTAATGGTTAATATGGTGTCATTAGAAAAACCACGACGTCTTAGCCCTTCACTATTTAAGCCAAAAGGTTTAGCTGGTTGCCCTGACGCCATAACATAGGCAGGCACATCTTTAAGTATTAAGGCATTACCGGCAATAAAACTATGTGCGCCTATATGGCAGAACTGATGTACTCCTACCATGCCACCAATAATAGCATGATCACCAACGTGCACATGACCGGCAATAGAAGCATTATTAGCAAAAATACAATGACTGCCAACCACACAATCGTGAGCAACATGGGTATAGGCCATAAATAAATTATTACTGCCTATTTGGGTAATACTATTATCTTGAATCGTGCCACGGTGAATAGTACAAGACTCTCGAAAGGTATTATTGTCACCAATAACCAACTCTGTTGGTTCACCAGCGTATTTAAGGTCTTGACAATCTTCACCAATACTGGCGAATTGAAAAATTCGGTTACCTTTACCTAACCGAGTTGGGCCATTAATAACCACATGTGAGCTGATCTCACAGTTATCACCAATAACTACATTACCGGCAATATAAGTCCAGGGACCTATGGTAACATTTTCGCCAATAACAGCGCCTGGCTCAATAATAGCTTGAGGATGAATCATGAGTTTACTCTTCTACTGGATAAGTGTAGGTTTATGATTAAATAAACGTTATAAAGTACGACGTGCACACATAAGATTGGCGCTACAAACCACCTCGCCATCAACACGTGCTTCACCATAAAACTTCCACATTCCTTGACGTTCTTTTAGAAGTTCAACATGTAAGTGCAGGGTATCGCCTGGATATACTGGCTTTTTAAACCTAGCCTTATCTATAGAGGCAAATAAGTACATTTCATTTTTACCACGACCTTTACTACTTTTAAAGCCAAGAATACCCGTTGCCTGTGCTAAGGCTTCTAAAATTAAAACACCCGGAAATATTGCTAACTCTGGAAAATGGCCATTAAAAACAGGTTCGTTAATTGTGACATTCTTTATGGCATGTAACGATTTCCCTGGTTCATGATCAACGACTTTATCCACTAATAACATCGGGTATCTGTGAGGTATTAGTGTTTTAATTTCGTTAAGATCGATTGGTTTTTTTACAGTGTCCAAATGAATATTCCTTGTTGGCTAACACGATTAGTTAATAGATAACTAATCGTGTACTATCTTTGCGTCAAAGTCATCTTGTATGATGGCAGTAACTTTACCGTATTTTACGCATTGGCGGGGTTAATAGCTAGTTATTCGCGAGTAATTTTTCTAACTCTTTCACCCGTTTAGTTAAGCGTTCAAGTCGCTTCACCCTAGCATTGGTTTTATTCCATTCTTTATTTGGCACGGCTGGCATACCAGAAGAATAAACACCGGCTTGGCTAATATCTTTAGTGACCATAGCCATGCCAGTAAAAACACAGTTATCGGCAATATTTATATGACCATTTACGCCAACTAAGCCTGCTATGGTACAGTTTTTACCCATAACAGTACTACCCGCAATAACACTACAAGCGGCCATAGCGGTGTTTTCACCCACAATAACATTATGGGCAATTTGTATCTGGTTATCTAAAATTACACCGTCTCGTATTTCGGTGTTATCCAGTGCACCTCGGTCAATGGTGGTACTAGCACCAATTTCAACGTGGTTGCCAATAATAACACTACCAAGCTGTGGGATTTTATGCCATTTATATGGTCCCTTAACTGGCGCATAACCAAAGCCATCAGAGCCAATAACGGTATTAGCTTGAATTAAACAATGATGACCAATTTGTACTTGATGGTAAATAGTAATATTTGCCCAAAGCGTGCTTGCCTCACCAATCTTGACTCCTTGACCGATAAAACAGCCAGCACCAATACTGACGTTATCCGCTAATTTCACCCCGGATTCAATGACGGTATTAGCGCCAACACTGACATTGTTACCAATAGCAACATTGTCAGCAATAACCGCGCTTGCATGGATACCCAGAGCAACTTTTGGCGTGCTATCAAGCAAATTAGCCAGTATAGCATAGCCCATATAGGGGTTATCCATTACTAGAACACTGACTGGGCAGGATTCTGCGGCATCAGCTGCAAGAATAACTGCACTCGCCTTGGTTGAGTTCAGTTGTGGCTGGTATTTATTATTGGCTAAAAAAGCCACTTGCCCGGTTGCCGCATTGGTTAACGTTGCTAAGCTACTTATTTGAGTTAGAGCTACCTTTGACTCATCCAGCTCTGCTGGTATTATCAATTTGGCCTCTAGCTTGATAGCTATTTCAGCTAACGTATAAGTCATATCAGTGCCTCTTACCACGATGATTAAATACAATCACCAATATTAATGATAATGATATTTATGCGGTTATTTAAGCTTGCTAACATGCTCTACCACAAGGTCAGTGATACTCGCATTGGGTTTAGAATAAACAACGGCTTGTTGAGAAAGTACTAAGTCATAATCTTGTTTAGCCGCAATATTATCGACCGCTTTACGTACTAAAGCGATAATTTTATTGGTCTCTTGGTTTTGACGTTGAGTCGCTTTTTGTTGTAGTGCTTTACCTTTAACTTGGTATTCTTGAAATAATGACTTAATTTTAACTTCTAACTCTTCTTTTTCTTTAACACTCATTAATGAGCCATCACGCTTAAGTTTTTCTCGATAATATTTAATGTCTTTTTCAAGCTGAGTGATAATAGCTTTATCATCTTTGAACTCGGCTTCTAAGCTTTGCATTAAAGCAGCTGTTTGCGGAATTTTACTCATTATTTCTTGAAAATTTACTACCGCAATTTTTTGCTCTGCAGCCATGATTGAATTTGCTAATAATATACCTGACGCAGCTACGCCCATAACCATAGTTTTGATAACTTTATTCAACGTTGTTCCCCTTTATTTATTATTTTTCTTACTATTCACACGGATAATTATTTCTGTCGGCTAATATAGCAAGATTGATTGATATTACGCAGCTAAAACCTATTTTATAAAATGATTTAAAAGGTTTTACCAATATTAAAGCTAAAGAATGAAGTATCGTCACCTTCTTCTTCCCTTATGGATTTAGCAAAACTAAATATCATTGGTCCCATGGGCGAAAGCCATTGAATTGAAATACCTGCTGAACTACGAAAACGTGTCGGATCAGCATAATCAGCAATTTTATCATATTCATTCGCAGCTAAATCTTGATAATTATCTAAATTAAACTCGGTATCCCAAACATTTCCCACATCCCAGAATAAACTGGTACGAACACTGTTCGCATAACTTTCATCTAAAAATGGTGTCGGTACTATCAGCTCTATCCCTGCTATTGCCATGGCATTACCACCAACCGAACGTTCATTGACATAAATAGCATCATTACTTGGCCCTAAACAACAGCTACCATCAGAAAGTTTTTGAGGGGTACGATATATTGCCCGTGGTCCAATAGTATTATTTTCAAAACCACGTACGGTGTCCGAACCACCGGCACTAAAGTTCTCCCAGAAAGGTAACAGTTGATCATTGCCTTCAATTTGCCCATAACCATTGGCATAACCAAGCTGTATGCGAGTTAACACTGACCATTTTTGATTTCGTGTTAAAGGAAAATAAAACTTCGCATCATAATTTATTTTAAAATACTGTAAATCGGATTTTGGCGAAGTCATTTTAACATTAAATCGTTGCGTTGAACCGGCTGTGGGGAAGGTACCTCGGTTTAAAGTACTACGAGATATGCCCGCATTTAAATCCAATGTTTTAAATTCTAGTTGGCCATCGGGTTCATTTGGATCGGCGTAAATATCGTAAAAGTCTTGAATTTGATCATAGGCTTGTAATTGCGATATTTGGTTGTACTTCCAACCGATGCCAAAATTTAACCTTAGATATTCATTTACCGGAAAGCCCCAGTTGAGGCCCAGACCAAAGGTTTTATTATTATACTCAACCATATTGGCATTACCGGCATCGTATTCGCTATAGTAAACTTGTCCACCAAGGGAAATAGCATCGACGGTAAAATAAGGGTCGGTAAAAGAAATGGTGGCACTTTTTTGATAATAATTCTTCGCTATATTAAAGCCAAGTTGATTACCTGTCCCTAAAAAGTTATTTTGCTGAACCCCTGCATTTAAGCTTAGTTTGGTTTGTGAGCCATAACCAACACCGGCATTGAAGGAGCCCGAGGGTTGCTCTTTAACAGTAAAATCGATATTAACTAAATCGTCTTCGCCCTCAATTTGTTTGGTTTCAAACTCCACGGTTTCCATATAAGGCAAACGCATCAACCAAGACTTCGACGATTCTACTACGCCATTAGATAACCAAGCTCCTTCCATTTGACGCATTTCACGGCGTAATACGTGGTCAGCAGTCACATGGTTACCGGTAAAGTTAATGCGATTAACATAAATACGTTTACCCGGGTCAATCGATATAGATAATTTAACCGTATGGTTTTCATCATCTATTTCTGGAATGGTGGTCACTTTCGGATAAGCATAACCATAGCGTCCTAGAAACTTACTAATAACGTCTTCGGTATAAGTGATTTCTGCGCCGTTATACAATTCACCCGCTTGTAGAGGGTTAATAGCACGTATGGTATTTTCAAAACCAGCCATATCACCAACAAAGTCTACTTCACTGATGCTATAGGTCTCTCCTTCACTGACATTTAGAGCGATATACACTGCCTTTTTATCCGGAGTCATTGACACTTGGGTTGAGTCTATTTTAAAACGCAAATAGCCTCGGTTAAGATAATAGCTATTAATCGTTTCAATATCTCCTTGCAATGCTTGTTTTTGGTACCTATCTTGTGCCATAAAATTCCACCAAGGAGAATCAAAGGTGAGCTCTATTTTATCTAATATTTCTGCATTGGTAAAAACTTCATTACCGATAATATTTATTTGCTTAATGGCAGCAGAATCACCTTCGACAAAAGTAAACTCTAAATTAACTCTATTTCGCGGTAAATGGGTAATTTTAGCGGTAACTTTAGCATTGTACTTACCGACACTATGGTAAAAATTTTCTAAGCCCATTTCGATACCCGCAATTACGGTACGATCAAGGGTTTCACCAACACGAATATTACTACCATCAAGACTTTCAGTTAACTGCTCATCTTTAAGGTCGCTATTACCATCAAAAATAATTTCACTGATAGTCTCTCGCTCTTTTACCCGATAGACCAAGCGGTTACCATCACGATAAACACGGATATCATTAAAGTGACCTGATTGATAAAGCGCCTTGATTGACTGTGATATCCGAAAGTCATTAAGGTTATCACCAACATTGAAGGGAATGTGGGTTAACGCAGCACCTAAAGCAACACGCTGTAGACCTTTAACTTCAATATCTTCGACTTGAAAGCTTGACGAAGCTTGAGCATTTTCAGCTGATGTTCCAAGAGCATCACGCTGCAGACCTTTAACGTCAATATCTTTAACTTGAAAGCCTTTTCCAGCTTGAGCATCTTGTGTTGTTCCTAGCGCACCTAATAGGAGGGCAAAGGCAATTTTTTTCATGATCATATATTATAAACTTCGTTACTTCTTTTTATAAAAACTATTAGCTACACACTCAAGACGTTACTATTGCGCTAATTCTCAACTAAAATCGTAAATAACAAGCGGTATTACCTAGTAAACTAAGACACACTACTTGCCATCGGCCTTTTCTGGCACTTATTTCCCGGTATAAATCTTTGCTTAGCATCCCAACAACAAAGTAAGTGCGGTTCTTAGCTTCGTTAGCCTAGAACCCGACTAAAATCGTTAAATAATCTCGTTGCCGTGTTAACAGCAAGTAATCATCAATAATCTTATGGCAACAAATTTAAATCTAGCTTCGTTAGCCTAGAACCCGACTAAAATCGTTGAATAATCTCGTTGCCGTGTTAACAGCAAATAAGCATCACAAATAAGCATCAATAATCTTATGGCAACAAATTTAAAGCTAGCTTCGTTAGCCTAGAACCCGACTAAAATCGTTAAATAATCTCGTTGCCGTGTTAATAGCAAGTAATCATCAATAATCTTATGGCAACAAATATAAATCTAGCTTCGTTAGCCTAGAACCCGACTAAAATCGTTAAATAATCTCGTTGCCGTGTTAACAGCAAATAATCATCAATAATCTTATGGCATCAAATTTAAAGCTAGCTTCGTTAGCCTAGAACCCGACTAAAATCGTTGAATAATCTCGTTGCCGTGTTAACAGCAAGTAATCATCAATAATCTTATGGCAACAAATTTAAAGCTAGCTTCGTTAGCCTAGAACCCGACTAAAATCGTTAAATAATCTCGTTGCCGTGTTAACAGCAAGTAATCATCACTAATGCTAAAGCCAAAATTTAAAATCAGCTTCGTTAGCCTAGAACCCGACTAAAATCGTTAAATAAACCAATGGCCATTAACATCAATAATGCTATGGCACCAAATTTAAAGCCAGCCTCTTGTACCTTCTCGGGTACTTCTTTCCCCGTTAAAAGTTCTATAACATAATAGAGTAAGTGTCCGCCATCAAGTACTGGTAGCGGTAAAAGGTTAATTATTCCTAAATTAATACTAATTAGCGCTAAAAAGCCTAAAAAATAAACAAAACCATGACTAGCACTGGCACCTGCTCCTTGAGCAATACCGATGGGACCACTCAAATTTTTGACTGATATATCACCAGTGAGCAATTTACCTATCATACCAAAGGTTAAGGTGGTTAAATTCCAAGTACGTAGAGCACTTTCCTTTATCGCCTCAATAGGACCATATTTTAATTCAATTAATAGCGTCTCAGGCCAAGCATCCACTTTAGGGGCTACGCCGATAAAACCAACAGTTTTTCCCGCTTGCTCAATACTGTCAGGTGTCACCGATAATGTCAGTATGTCACCATTTCGCTCGATGGTGATGAATACTTCTGCCGATGGAAATTTTTTTATTTCCTTAGCAAAGGATAACCAGTCACTGGTTTTAACATCAGCCACTGCAATCAGTTTATCACCCACCAATAGCCCAGCTAAGGCGGCAGGACTTTCTTTTGCTATCGCTGATAATTCGTTATGTACTTTAGGCCGAAAAGGGGTAATACCTAAACTTGTTAGTGCTGAGGTTTTATCTGGTGAAAACTGCCAATTACGAGTATCTAAAATAAAACTTGTAACATATTGGCTATCGGTTTGTTTGGTTTTTATGGTAATTTTTTCATTGCCAATTTGAGCAATAAGCGCCAGATTAACCTCCTGCCAATCCCGAGTAACATTACCAGCAATACTGACAATTACACTATTGTCAGTTAGCTTAGCTTTAGCCGCAATTGAGCTTGGCACTATATCACCAATCACCGGCTTGACACCGGGTACACCAATTAAGAACATCAGGTAAAAAGCAAATAAAGCAAAGATAAAATTTGCTAAGGGTCCGGCCGCCACTATGGCTATACGCTGATAAACTGATTTACTGTTAAAAGTTTTATCTTTATCTTCGGGCTGAACATCGTCGACACGTTCATCCAGCATTTTGACATAACCACCGAGTGGTATCATGGCCAAAACATATTCAGTACCATCTTTAGCTGTTTTTCGCCAGATGGCCCGGCCAAAGCCGACAGAAAAACGCTCAACTTTGACGCCATTTTTTCTTGCGACCCAAAAGTGACCATATTCATGTACTGTGACGAGTATGCCCAAGGCGACAACAAACGATGCTAGGTTCCAGAAAAAATCAAACATATTACTTATTACCCGTTAACATTACTGACATTTACTGACCTCAAAGTCAGCTAACAATGTTTGTGCAAAAATTCGCACTTGCTTATCAAGGGCAATCACCTCATTTATATTACCTACCTGTTCTGAGACAAATTTTTTCACAGAAGTTTCATTTATTTTAAATATATCGGTAAACTTTATTTCTTCGTCTAAAAACGCAGCGACAGCAATTTCATTCGCGGCATTAAGCGCTGTACAAGCAGCTTGACCTTGTTGACAAGCATCAATAGCTAACTTCAAATTAGGGTACCTCGCAAAATCAACGGCTTGAAATTCAAAAGATGCTATTTGAAAGAAGTCCAGCGGTGCAACGCCCGACTCTATTCGATCCGGAAAACTCAAAGCATGGGCAATTGGCGTGCGCATATCTGGATTACCCATTTGGGCAATAACTGATCCGTCTTTATATTGCACCATTGAATGTATGATACTTTGTGGATGTAATACCACTTGAATATCTTCAGCTTCAACATTAAAAAGCCACTTAGCTTCAATAAATTCGAGGCCTTTATTCATCATAGTGGCTGAGTCGACAGATATTTTACGGCCCATATCCCAGTTAGGGTGTGCACAAGCTTGTGCAGGCGTTACCGATTCTAGTTGTTCAATGGCCATTGTTCTAAAAGGGCCACCAGAGCCGGTTAGCAGTATTTTACTGATGCCACTAGCACGCAATTGGCATTGACCAAGATTACCTTGCTGGTGAGAGGGTAAACATTGAAAAATGGCATTATGTTCACTATCAATGGGCAGTAGCTCTGCTCCTGAAGCTTTTACCGCCGCCATAAAAATAGCGCCTGAGGTCACTAAAGCTTCCTTATTTGCCAACAATACCCGCTTGCCCGCATTCACTGCCGCAAGCGTGGGTAATAGACCAGCAGCGCCGACAATGGCAGCCATTACCGTATCAGTAGATTTACATTGAGCAAGTTCAATTAAGGCTTGCTCACCTGATAATACCTTAATGTCATTAACATTAACGTGCTCAAGCTTTTGCAACAATAACTCGGCATGTTCACTTGAAACAAGTACTACTTGCTGAGGTTTGAATTCAAGACATTGCTTAAATATAATGTCAACGCTCGCATGAGCCGCTAAACTGATTACTTGAAACTTATCTGGATGAAGACGTACCACATCTAAAGTACTACTACCAATGGAGCCAGTGGAACCTAAAATACAAAGTTGACGTTTTAACACGTTTTTACCTCAATAAATCAAAATGCTAATAATGTAAAAATTATCAAGCAAGTAATATGTAACAAAGCGCAAAAACTGGTGCCGTTGCCGTTAAACTATCTATTCTATCTAAAATACCGCCATGGCCTGGTAAGATTGCGCCACTATCTTTAACACCTGCCTGGCGTTTAAACATACTTTCCGTTAAATCACCTATAACAGAAATAGAGCTAATCAATACGGTAACCAGTAAGGCAGAAATAAACTGTTTGCTAGTCCAGTGTAATGAAATACCGACAACTAGGGTTAATATTACCGCGCAAAATACACCGCCAAGAAAACCTTCCCTGGTTTTTCCTGGACTAACATTGGGCATAAGTTGATGTTTACCCATTGCTTTACCGATAAAGTAAGCACCAACATCTGCGCTCCACACCAGCATAAATAAGTACATCAATAACTGCGCGCCGTGGTACTCATCAAGAGTGTAGTTGTGAGTCCGCAAAATCATAAAGGCAAGCCAAGTTGGCACTAAGGTTAACCAACCAAACAAGCCAATAACAAGTCTGTTTTTCGCCCACAACGTGCTGGACTTGGGGTATGAAAACATTAATAAAGCAGCAAAAAACCACCAAATAACACTTAACCACAATAATGAGGTCAACTCAAAGGGTAAACCAGTGACAGTGAACCAAGCGGTATCTACTGGTAAATACCACCATAACAGCCCAATTAATGCTGTGGTAACCCATACATAGGCTAAACGTTGTATGGTGTTAGTTAGTCCGATAAAACGAGCCCATTCCCAGGCTCCTATAGCGATAATGGCCATTAAAAGCCCAGCAAAGTAGCTTATAGGTAAATAGAAAATAGCTGTTATTGCTGTTGGTGCTAATATTAAAGCCGTTATAATTCTTTGTTTTAACAAGGGCTACCCTTTTATTTTTATAGACTGTTGTTATAGACTTTGATGGTCATGCAAGCTTTGAGTATAATCATTCTGGCTTGCTGTTATTATTTATCTTTGCTCGTTTCTTGCTTGTTCACCGGTTTTACCAAAACGGCGCTCGCGCTGGTCAAAGCAGTTTATTGCCTGTTCAAATTGCGCTTCATTAAAGTCGGGCCATAATATATCGGTGAAATATAGCTCTGCATAAGCGGCTTGCCATAAAAGAAAATTACTAATGCGAAAGTCGCCACCGGTGCGGATTAATAAGTCAAGTACGGGTAGATCTGCTAGACAGGTTTGTGCATTAAGTGTCTGCTCATTAATATCATCAAGTGACATTGTGCCTTGTTGAACATCACTAGCAAGTTTCTTAGCTGCTTGGGCGATGTCCCATCGACCACCATAATTTGCTGCCACCGATAATACCAAGCCAGTATTTCCGGCAGTAAGTTGCTCTGACTTAGCAATATTCTGCTGTAATTTATCAGAAAACCGACTCAAATCACCTATCACTTGAAAGCGAATATTATGTTTATGCAAACGTTTAACTTCTTTAGTTAGTACATACATAAACAAGTCCATCAGCACACTAACTTCTTTTGCGGGGCGTTGCCAATTTTCACTACTAAAGGCAAAAAGCGTCAGTGCTTTAACCTTAGCTTTTCGAGCACAAGCAACCACAGCGCGTACTGATTTAACACCCGCTTTATGTCCTGCCACTCGTCCTTTGCCTTGTAACTGAGCCCAACGGCCATTACCATCCATGATGATAGCTACATGTTGAGGAATATTTTTATTTTCAGCTTGCTCAGCTAAGACGTTACTATTATCCACTTAACAATTACCCACTTAACAATTACCCATTAATTATTTAAGACATCGCTTATTTAAATCATGCCGATTAAAGTCACGATTAATTTATTAAATCACACTTAAGCAAAAACGCCAGTTGGTTTTTTAACAGCAAGCTGGCGTTTTAAAAGCACTAACTTATATTTCCATCAGTTCCGTTTCTTTTTTCATAAGGACTTCATCAATTTGCTTAACAAAAGTATTGGTGATTTTCTGAATTGAGTCTTCAGCTTGATGATGTTCATCTTCACTGATTTCTTTTTCTTTTAACAAACTTTTAAAGTCTGAGTTAGCATCTCGGCGGATATTACGAATGGCCACTTTACCGCCCTCTGCTTCGCCACGGACAACTTTTACTAAATCTTTACGACGTTCTTCGGTAAGCGGTGGTAAGGGAATACGTATCAAAGTGCCATTTGATTGTGGATTTAAACCTAAGTCAGATTTTAATATCGCTTTTTCAACCGCACCAATCATGCCTTTATCAAAAACAGTAATCGCAAGGCTGCGTGCATCAGGAACCGAAATATTACCCACTTGATTTAACGGCGTGTCCATACCGTAATATTGCACCACAATATTATCTAATAAGGAAACATGTGCACGTCCTGTTCTTATTTTATTCAAGCTGCTTTTTAAAGCATCAATAGTCTTACCCATACGTTGTTGAGCATCTTCAATTATTTCATCTATCACGTTCTATTCCCTAAATATTATCATGTTAACTTAAGCCAGCAAGCTACTTACCTTGGCTTATTCACACTTAGTTTTAAGCTGAGTATCGAAAAGTTATGACTTGTGTCTAATTATTGTACCTTCGCTACCACCCATGATGACAGATTTCAACGCACCAGGTTTATTCATATTAAATACACGAATAGGCATGTTGTGATCTCGTGCTAAAGTAAAGGCCGCTAAGTCCATTACTTTTAATTCTTTATCAATGACTTCATCATAACTTAGTTCGGCATAAAGCTCAGCATCTGGATTTTTAACTGGGTCTTCTGAATAGACGCCATCAACTTTAGTCGCTTTTAATACTACGTCGGCTTCAATTTCAATACCACGTAAACACGCAGCTGAATCTGTTGTAAAAAATGGATTACCGGTACCGGCAGAAAAAATAACCACTCGGCCAGATTTCAACAAGCTAATTGCATTTGCCCAATTATAACGTTCACATACCCCCGCTAAATCTATCGCTGACATTAAGCGGGTATTAACAAAAGCACGATGTAAGGCATCACGCATGGCTAAACCATTCATTACGGTGGCAAGCATACCCATTTGATCACCAACAACACGATTCATGCCAGCTTCAGCTAAACCTGCACCACGGAATAAATTACCACCACCAATAACGAGACCCACTTGGATGCCCATTTCCACCAGCTCCTTTATCTCTTGAGCCATACGGTCAAGTACTTTAGGATCAATACCAAAACCCTCTTCTCCCATCAGTGCTTCACCACTGATTTTTAATAATATTCGTCGATAAACAGGTTTCGGATTGGTTGTCATAGGGAAAAATTCCTGTAGCAGTTAGGTAATTAAGCAAAATAGAGCCAAGGTCAAAAGACCGCGGCTATTTTAATACGTTTAGCCTAGACACGAAAGACTAAACTGAAAAAACTCTTTTTTTTTCGGTAAATAAGCCAACTTCACCCTAAACATTAAAAATCAGCCATAAAAAAACGTCTACCAAGGCAGACGTTTTTAGTAATTCATCTTATCAGACGCTCATAGCAATAAAACTAAGGCATCAAAGAAAATAGAATTATGCTTTAGCAGCAGCAATTTGTGCTTCTACTTCAGCAGCAAAATCTTCATCTTTCTTCTCAATACCTTCGCCGACTTCTAGACGAACGAAAGCAGAAATCGTAAGACCTTTTTCTTTCAATATTTCACCAACAGTTTTCTTTGGTTCCATGATGAAAGCTTGACCACTTAAAGAAACTTCACCGGTAAACTTGCGCATACGGCCTGTTACCATTTTCTCAGCAATCTCTTGAGGTTTACCTTCGTTCATTGCGATTTCAATTTGAATTGCTTTCTCTTTTTCAACGATATCACTCGGAACAGAATCTGGAGTAAGGTATTCAGGTTTGCTTGCCGCAACGTGCATAGCGATGTGTTTCATTGCTTCCGCATCACCTTCACCTGCAACAACTACACCAATTTTAGCACCGTGAGAATAAGAAGCTAAGTTAGTACCTTCTACATATTCAACACGACGAACATTGATGTTTTCACCAATTTTAGTCACTAAAGCAACACGTTTTTCTTCAAATTGTGCTTGTAACTCGGTAATTGAAACTTTTGATTCCAGTGCAGCATCAGCAACGGCATTGGCAAAACCTAAAAAGTTTTCATCCATAGCGACGAAATCAGTTTGACAGTTAACTTCAACTAATGCCGCTGTATTTGCTGACATTTTAATGATAATTGCGCCTTCAGCAGCAATATTACCTGCTTTTTTAGCCGCTTTAGCTTGACCGTTCTTACGCATATTTTCAATCGCAAGTTCCATATCACCGTCAGCTTCTGTTAACGCATTTTTACAATCCATCATGCCCGCAGCTGTGCGTTGACGTAATTCTTTAACCATTGCAGCAGTAATTGCCATGAGTAAATTCCTCGGTTTTCAGTTATCCCCGTCGCAGCGCTAATAATAACGTAGGCGTTGGGAATAAATATTAAATAAGTTG
This sequence comes from Colwellia sp. MT41, assembly GCF_001444365.1. Classification (NCBI taxonomy): domain Bacteria; kingdom Pseudomonadati; phylum Pseudomonadota; class Gammaproteobacteria; order Alteromonadales; family Colwelliaceae; genus Colwellia; species Colwellia sp. MT41. Next base: position 1,404,781 of record NZ_CP013145.1, on the reverse strand, counting down.
CCACAAAAGCACGCTTTTGTGGCAATAGCTAAATAAAACGTGTTAATAACTGAGATTATTCAGCTTCAACAAAATCGTCTTTTTCAGCTTGTACAACGATGTTTTGCTCACGACCACTTATTACAGCGTCAGCAACAGCGTTACAGTATAAACTTACTGCACGAATAGCATCATCATTACCCGGTACGATGTAATCAATACCATCTGGGTTAGAGTTAGTATCAACAACAGAAATTATTTTGATACCAAGATTATTTGCTTCTTTAACAGCAATATGTTCGTGATCAGCATCAATGATAAATAAAACGTCAGGTAAACCACCCATGTTTTTAATACCACCTAAACTTTTATCAAGTTTTTCCATTTCACGAGTACGCATTAACGCTTCTTTTTTAGTTAAAGCTTCAAAAGTACCGTCAGTGCTTTGTGCTTCTAAATCTTTTAAACGTTTGATTGATTGACGAACTGTTTTCCAGTTAGTCAACATACCACCTAACCAGCGATGGTTAACGAAGAATTGGTCAGATTTAATTGCCGCGTCTTTGATTGCTTCACTTGCAGCACGTTTAGTACCGACAAATAACACTTTACCTTTTTTCGATGAAACGTTACTTACAAAAGCAAGGGCTTCATTAAACATAGGCACAGTTTTTTCAAGGTTGATGATATGTACTTTATCGCGAGAACCGAAAATGAATGGTTTCATTTTTGGATTCCAGTAACGTGTTTTGTGACCGAAGTGAACACCAGCTTTAAGCATATCGCGCATTGAAACGTTTGACATTGTCTTTTCCTTTATGGGGTTAAGCGTTCATACACCCAATATACACGACTCTTATTTGCTTAAGACTAAAATCTTAAAGCTGAGCACCCCGGTATACCTTTAATGGATGTATGTGAGTTTATAATAATGACTTACCAACCAAAAAGCTTAAGAGCATCTTGATTAACTCGTCGATTTAAATTGTCACTAAACCAAGCCAAAGCCCCTAAGTTAATGTAAAAAACATAGAAAAAGGGCTGCAACTAACAATTTAGCGCCGCACTTTATACCATAAAACAGCCCCTTTAGCGAGATATAAATGATTTATCGCTAAAGGGTGATTTATAGTGGGATATTAACTCAAGGCGAGTTAAAATCATCTAACAGCTAAATATTTCAACCAAATAATCCCTTTTTTTGTAGAGTAAGCAATGTCAGCAGAATTATTTTTTATTTATGACAGTCACTGTCCGTGGAGTTATGCCGCAACCCCTTTAGTTAATGCGGTAAAACAATCGTTACCCCAAGTATCACTTAATTTATGGCATTGCGCCTATTTTTCTGATGCTGACGGTGAGAATGTAATTACTAAACAGCAGATTGTGCAAGTCAAAGAGCTTTCATCGGTCAGCTTTTCCCCTGACTATATGAAAAACTTATCACAGGGGCGAGATTCCACCTTGTGCGCCAATTTAATGACTTGGGCGACAAATAAAACCTCACAACAAGCATTATCTTTATTAAATGCGCTACAAGCAGCACACTTTGGTGCCGGTAAGCAACTGAGTGAACAAGCTGATTTTACAAATATTGTTAATGAATTCAAATTATCAGTACCCGCAAAAGTTTTTAATAACAGCAAATTGACTAATGATGCCGTAGCGCAAGTGCATGAGATCTACGCGCTGCAAGAAATCATAACAACTAAAGCTATACCGGCCTTGCTACTGGCTATTAATGATGAGTTGATTTTGCTTAATCATAATTTATATTTACAAAACCCAGACGATTTTATTGACGCAATAAAATTAGAGTTAAATAAACACAGTTAACTTGCTACCTTATCGGCAAGTAATTCATCTTTCATGATGAAACAATCAATAATTAAAAGCCTAGCGGCACATAATAATACCGCTAGCGCAAACTTAAAGAGATAGAGCAACATGGCCATCACCATAAAAAGCCAAGAAGAAATCGCTAAAATGCGTATTGCCGGGCAATTAGCCGCTGACGTGTTAGAAATGATTACGCCGCATGTAAAAGCCGGCATTAGCACTAATGAGCTAAATACCCTCTGTGCCGAATATACTGAAAAAGTACAACATGCCATTTCTGCGCCGCTCAATTATCATGACTTTCCAAAGTCGATTTGTACGTCAATAAATCATGTGGTTTGTCACGGTATTCCTGATGATAGCGTGTTAACCGATGGTGATATTATCAACATCGATATCACCGTGATAAAAGACGGTTATCATGGTGATACCAGTAAGATGTTTATCCTAGGTGAAGCATCTCTTGAAGATAGCCGCCTATGTCGCATTACCCAAGAGTCTTTATACCTAGCACTAAAAAAAGTAAAACCTGGCACTACCTTTGGTGAAATTGGCACAACAATTCAAAAATTCATCAAAAAATCTGGCCGCTATGCTATCGTCAAAGATTATTGTGGTCACGGTATAGGTAAAGAGTTTCATGAAGAGCCACAAATAGTTCACTATAAAAACAACGACAAAACCAAGATGGAAGTTGGCATGTGTTTTACTATCGAGCCTATGGTTAACCTAGGTCGCGCTAACACAATCTTAGATAAAACAGATAACTGGACTGTTTTCACTGCTGATGGTAAAAAATCCGCACAATGGGAGCACACCATAGTCGTGACCAAAACAGGTTGTGAAATATTAACCTTGCGTAAAGAAGAAACCATTGCTCGTCTATTACACAACTAATATTTAAACAATTAGCTGCAAAAAGATAAGGCCTAACAGATAACCGAATAGATAAAGGGTAAGCTCTTGACCAGTCAGCCAGTATCAGCACATATAGTGCCCGCACATTTTATTGAAAAATTAGCCCTTAGTGCTGACTTTTTGTCTACCCGAGATATCTGCTTATTAAGCCAAGCATTTAAAGAATGGTTAAAAGACGTTTTTATCGATAGTGATATAAGTGATCTCTTATCAGCACGCGCTGCTTTTGTTGATGCCATTTTAACAAAGCTCTGGTGTCAGCACCACCTTGATGAATATCAAATTAGCTTAGTTGCTGTTGGTGGCTATGGTCGTGGTGAGTTACACCCACAATCAGACATTGATATATTATTATTAACACAAGAACAAATTAACGTAGAACTAGAAGAAAAAATTTCAAGTTTCATTACCCAACTCTGGGATATAAAACTTGATATTGGCCATAGTGTTCGTTCCATTAAAGAGTGCTTAAAACAAGCAGTAAAAGAAGTCACTATTGCGACAAACTTAATGGAAATGCGACAAATCACCGGTAATGAGACACTTACCCAGCAGTTAATGCCATTACTGAATGAAGATGTTTTTTGGACCTCAGAAAAATTTTTTCTCGCTAAGTGTAAAGAGCAGGAAAACAGACACCAACAATATCGCGGTGCGGCTTATACACTGGAACCCAATTTAAAAGCAAACCCGGGGGGGTTACGTGATATCCAAACCATTGCTTGGGTGGCCAAACGACATTTTTCCGCCGACTCCTTAGAAGAGTTAGTTGAACATAATTATCTCTACCCCAATGAATTTTTCGAATTATTAGAATCTCAAGATTACCTTTGGCGCATGCGTTTTGCCCTACACTTTGTTGCTGGGCGCAATGAAAACCGGCTTTTATTTGATTACCAAGCTGATGTAGCCAAAATGATGGGCTTTGGTGATGAAGGTAAAGCCCCCATTGAGCGTATGATGAAGCGCTTCTTTCGGATTATTTCCCGAGTGACTGAATTAAATACCATGCTATTACAGCATTTTGAACAAGCTATCATCAAAAAGCCTGAGCAAAGCAGCGTTAGTATTATCAATCAAGATTTTGAATTAGTGGATACCTTAATCAATACTCGCAATGATCGTATTTTTATGCGGCCAGTAAAAATGATTGAAATGTTTTTAATTATCGCGCAAGAGCCAGCAATTAAAGGTATACATTCACACACGATCAGATTAATGCGTAATGCTCGACGACGTTTAATTTCAGGGTTAATTGATTATGCTGAATGTCGTCGCATGTTTATGGCAATTATTCGTCATCCCCGAGGTTTAGGTTTAGCATTAACCTTAATGCACAAACACAGTATTATCGGTGCCTATTTGCCCTTATGGCGCAATATTGTTGGTCAAATGCAATTCGATCTTTTCCATGCCTATTCAGTCGATGAACACAGCTACCGAGTGGTTAAGAATTTATATCAGTTCAGCCAAAAAGAGCACAACCATAAATTCCCTCTGTGTAGTAAAATAGCGCAAAAAATTCGTAAACCGGAAGTGCTATATCTGGCCGGATTTTTTCATGATATAGGTAAAGGCCGTGGTGGCAATCATGCTCAATTAGGGGCGGTAGATGCGTTAAATTTCTGTTTGTCGCATCAAATGAGTAAACATGATAGTAATATGGTGGCCTGGTTAGTTGAATATCATTTATTAATGTCTGTTACCGCTCAGCGCCGCGATATTACTGATGAAAATGTCATTCGCACTTTCGGGGAAATTGTCCGTGATGAAGCGCATCTTAATTACCTCTATTGTTTAACCGTTGCCGACATGCGTGCCACCAATGAAAGCCTGTGGAATAACTGGAAAGCCAATCTACTGGAAGAACTGTACTTTAATACCTTAAGCGCTTTTCGTCATGGCTTAGAAAAACCCGTAGAAATACGCGCTAAAATTCGAGAAAACCAACAACAAGCATTAGCTATATTAAGTAAAAACAATATCGATGAACATGCGATTAAAGCGTTATGGCATGAATTTAAAATAGATTATTTTTTACGTTATTCACCTGAACAAATAGCCAGGCAATGCCAAAATATACTTAAACACGATAGAGAAAAGCCGTTGGTGCTGATTAGCCCTGAGCCCTATCGAGGTGGCACAGAAGTATTTATTTTCACTAAAGAAAAAAGCAATACTTTCGCCAATACCGTGTCCTTTTTAGACACTAAAAAACTCTCTATTCATGATGCCAAAATCATTACCACTAAAACAGGCTATACGGTAAATACCTTTGTCGTACTTGATAGCAGGAATAAGCCGCTACGAGAGCGTTTCTACACTAAAGAAATTAGCCAAGCCTTAGTTGATAAGCTAGGTCAAGAAGGTGTCTGTTACCTGCCTGAGCCTAAATTACCCAGACAGATCAAACAATTTAAAGTACCGCTACGCGTTAATTTTATCAAGATACATGCGAAGAATCGTACCATGATTGAAATAATCGCTCTAGATAGACCCGGCTTGTTATCAAATATTGGCCAAGTCTTTCAGAAAGAGCAGATTAATATCCATTCAGCTAAAATAACAACTTTTGGTGAAAAAGCTGATGATGTATTTACTATCTCTACCCTAGAAAATAATGCGCTAACCAGTCAAGAGCAAGAAGATTTAGCCATACGGTTAACACAGGAGATTGATTGAGTTACCGCCTTTATAACACCTTTAAAATTTCAAATAGGAAAGCCTAATGACAGAGTTAAAGCACTTAGCTAGCGTGATTGAACAAGCTTTTGAAGAAAGAGCCAGTATTACACCAGCAACCGTTTCAAGTGAGATTAGAAATGCCGTAATTGAAGCTATAGCAGCATTGAATAATGGTAGTGCCCGTGTTGCCGAAAAAGTAGCAGGGGAATGGCAGGTTAACCAGTGGCTTAAAAAAGCGGTACTACTTTCTTTTCGTATCTGGGATAACCAAGTCATTGATGGTGCAGAAAGTACTTTTTTTGACAAGGTACCGATGAAATATGACGGTTACACTAAGGCTATGTTTGTCGCCGATGGTGTCCGTATTGTACCGGGTGCAAGTGTGCGCACCGGTAGTTTTATTGGTAAGAATGTGGTGGTAATGCCAAGCTTTGTTAATATCGGCGCTTTTATCGATGAAGGTTGTATGATTGATGCTTGGGCTACCGTTGGCTCATGTGCACAAATAGGTAAAAACGTACATTTATCTGGTGGTGTCGGCATTGGTGGAGTCTTAGAGCCGTTACAAGCGGGTCCAACCATCATTGAAGATAACTGTTTTATTGGCGCACGTTCAGAAATTGTTGAAGGTGTGATAGTTGAAGAAGGTGCGGTAATTTCTATGGGCGTTTATATCGGCCAAAGTACCCGTATTTTCGATAGAGAAACCGGTGAAGTTCATTATGGCCGCGTACCTGCAGGCTCAGTTGTAGTACCGGGTAACTTACCTTCAGCTTGTGGTACATACAGTTTATATGCGGCTATTATCGTCAAAAAAGTGGATGCTAAAACGCTCGCCAAAGTAGGTATAAATGAGCTACTACGCTCAGTTGCTGAAGAGTCGTAACTTTAGTATGCGCTAAAGCGCTAAAAAATTGACACTAGTCTGGCTAATCAAGCTTGCTCAGGAGTTATTGCTAATAATAACACCCTAGCAAGCTTTTTTATTAGCTAAAAAAGTAAACTTAAAATTATATTAAACCAATACTCAGTGGATAATAACCAGCTATTCAGCTGTTATTGTTAAGCATTTTTATATGATGGCCTCTCAATAACATCAACGCACTCTATAAGTAATACTTTTTGGCATAACACTTGCCCTATTGAATGTAACTCAATCATTACTTGTCGTTATTGTTAGGTTTGTTATGAAAGTATTTAAAATAGGCTGCTATCTTTTTCTATATCTGCTTGTTACTGGCTGTAGTAATAGCGCACAAGTAAATTCAAGTCCGATGATGAATCACTATTTTGCTAATAATTTTAGCCGCAGTGACTTTACCAGCCATCATAAGGGTTCAATAAAAAAAGCAGCGTCTTCAGATCATCAATTAATGTTTGCTTTACTCAACAGGCCTATGCCTGAAGATCAACGTATGATGTTAGCCTTTGCCAAGCGGCAGGCAAGTTATCTGCCGGATAGTACTTTCGTCGGTACTGACATTAAAGGTAAAAAAAATGCCAGTGATGACCAAGATCGAGTCATTTCTCATTATGCTCAGCTTATCGAGCCAGATATCAATGCCGTAGTCATTAGTGCCATGCCCCAATAGGCAGCGCACATAGTAAAGTTAAATATTAACGGCCAGAAATAGCGAAGTACCCTGAACTATGGATAAGCGGCACTTACTCAACAGCCCTTTATTTACCAATATAGCAACCGAACAGGCGCAAAATCACTCACCAAAGTCCCTCCCCCTAGCTAAAGTTACCACCAACTAACCGTACTAATGCCATAAGCATTATGGCTAAATCACTTAGCACAAAAAGACTTTAGCTTGCTATAACTATCAGATTATTTAATGTTATAATTACTATTTTAAAAATCCTCCAAGGGCTGGTAAAGCTCACTTTAACAGCAAGAGTTTGCTAATAAGGCATATAACATGACTCAAGATGAAATGAAAAAAGCAGCCGCCATCAAGGCATTGGAATTCATTGAAAACAATACTATCGTCGGCGTTGGTACGGGTTCAACCGTTAACTTTTTTATTGATGGCTTGGCGACCATGAAAGACAAAATCACCGGTGCGGTTTCAAGCTCGCAAGAGTCAACTAAACGCTTAGAAGCGCACGGTATTGAAGTATTTGATTTAAACAGTGTTGGTGTCTTAGATGTCTATGTTGATGGTGCTGATGAAATCACTAACCATATGGCAATGATTAAGGGTGGCGGCGCCGCATTAACCCGTGAAAAAATCGTTGCTGCGGTAGCCAAAAAATTTATTTGTATTGCCGATGAGTCAAAACAAGTAAAGGTTTTGGGTAACTTCCCTTTACCGGTTGAAGTTATCCCTATGGCGCGTAGCTATGTTGCCCGCGAATTGGTTAAGCTAGGCGGTGACCCAGATTATCGTCAAGGAGTAGTCACGGACAATGGCAACGTTATTATTGATGTTCACAACCTCACAATTCTTGATCCAAAAGCACTAGAAATGCAGATTAATGCTATTGTCGGTGTGGTAACTAATGGCTTGTTTGCCCTTCGTGGCGCTGACATACTCGTGCTAGGCTGCAGTGATGGTATTAAAGTAATCCAATAATTACCCCCGCCCCTTTTAAGTAGAATATTCACTATTAAGCATATTTATTCTTAAATATGCTTAATAAGTTCTTTAGAGTCTATACACTATATGATATGTTAAACTTCTATTTTAGATATCTAGCCATCTAAACAAATATGTATTGATCTTTTAACTCAGGATAAGCGAAACCAGTTTATGACCATTGCCAACAAAAATTCATTAGCAAAAGACAAAATTAAGATTTTATTACTTGAAGGCTTGCACCCAAGCTCTATTGAAGAGTTAAAGTTAAAAGGCTATTCAAATATTGAATCGTTAAAAACCTCACTGTCAGAAAGTGAGTTAATTGAAAAAATTGCTGATGTTCATTTTATCGGCATCCGCTCACGCACTCAATTAACGGATAAAGTACTTAGCCACGCCAATAAGTTAGTTGCCATTGGTTGTTTTTGTATTGGCACCAACCAAGTTGATTTAAAAGCAGCACAAAATCTTGGCATACCTGTTTTTAATGCCCCCTTTTCCAATACACGTTCTGTGGCTGAGTTAGTGCTGGGTGAAGCACTATTATTACTTCGTGGTATCCCTGAAAAAAGTGCTAAAGCACATCGCGGTGAATGGTTTAAATCGGCGGTAGGCTCGGTGGAAGCACGTGGTAAAGTACTAGGTATTATTGGTTACGGTCATATTGGCATGCAATTAGGCATTTTGGCGGAAACGTTAGGCATGAGAGTACACTTTTATGATATCGAAACTAAATTACCACTCGGTAATGCCCGCCAATCGCCAACATTAGAGTCATTACTTGCTGAAGCCGACGTGGTGAGTTTACATGTACCAGAAACAGCACAAACTCACAATATGATTGCTCAAGCCCAGTTTTCAGCAATGAAAAATGGCGCAATATTTATCAATGCTTCTCGTGGTACTGTGGTTGATATTAACGCCTTAGCACAAGCGTTAGAGTGTAAAAAAATAGCAGGGGCTGCTATAGATGTATTCCCTGTTGAGCCAAAAAGTAATGATGATGAGTTTTTCTCACCTTTACGCGGTTTTGATAATGTTATTTTAACGCCACATATTGGTGGTAGCACCAAAGAAGCACAAGCAAATATTGGCTTAGAAGTGGCAACCAAGCTGACTAAGTATTCAGATAATGGCTCAAGTTTATCTGCGGTTAACTTCCCGGAAGTATCCTTACCCGATCACACTATTCCGGGCCTAACAAGCACTAGTCGCTTATTGCATATTCACCATAACCAACCCGGTGTATTAACTAAAATCAACAATGCTTTTGCTGAGCACAATATTAATATTGCCGCGCAATACTTACAAACTGATGACAAAATTGGTTATGTTGTTATCGATATTGACTCTCAAGACAGTGAGCAAGCATTGAAAGAATTAAAACAAATTGAAGGTACTATTCGCGCCAGAATTCTGCATTAAAACGACTTCATGCAGAGTGGTACTTGAATTTCGCTCGGTAAACAAAGCGCTTAACCGATAAGAAAAGGGTCACTATACTGTAGTGACCCTTTTTATTTTTACTGAGATAACTTAAATAATCCGCTGTTACTTCATACTAATGGTGGTATGAATGGTTGAACCGTCTTGATGATCAGGTTCAAACCAGCGAGCCGTTACGGATTTAGTGTAGGTCCAAAAACTTACCACTTGCTTACCATTAGGTCCTAAATCCCCTAGTTTTGAGCCACGAGAGCCGGTAAAGCTAAAGAAGGCCACTGGTACAGGAATAGGAACATTTATACCGACTTGACCAACATCAACTTCATTTTCAAATTTTCGAGCGGCCCAACCTGAAGAAGTAAATAATGAGGTGCCATTACCATTAGGGTTCGCATTAATAATGTCTATCGCTTCATCTAAGGTATCAGCTTCTAATACACATAACGCCGGACCAAAAATTTCTTGGGTATAAATATCCATATCTGTGGTGACTTTACTAAATAACGTTGGCCCAACAAAGTTACCATTAGGGTAGCCCTCTACTTTGCAGTTCCTGCCATCAACAAGTAATTCTGCGCCTTGAGCAACACCCGAATCAAGCAGGCTAAGTATGCGTGCTTTAGCTTGTGGCGAAACCACTGGACCTAAATCAGCATCACGTTGTGTACCCGGGCCAACTTTCATCAACTTGGCACGGGCAACAATTTCAGGTAACCACTCACGTGCTTCACCCACTAAAATAGTGACTGGATTTGCCATACAACGTTGACCAGCGGCCCCAAAAGCTGAGCCTAATAAATCATTAATTGCCCTGTCCTTATTAGCATCAGGCATGATCACCATGTGATTTTTAGCGCCCATCATAGCTTGTGCACGTTTGCCATGTTTACAGGCAAGATTATAAACGTGGGTACCTACCGCAGTAGAGCCAATAAACGATACGGCTTTAACCGCATCACTTTCAATAAGTTGGTTAACTACGTCAGGGCCACCATGGATGACATTAAGAACACCTGGAGGGATACCCGCTTCTAACGCAAGTTCAACAAAGCGTATGGTTGATGAGGGGGCTTGCTCGGATGGTTTTAATATAAAAGTGTTACCACAAGCAATAGCCGGCGGAAACATAAAAGCGGGCAACATTAATGGGAAGTTAAAGGCCGTAATGCCAACACCAACACCAAGGGGTTTATTCAGGGTATAAGTATCAATACCTGTGGCCGAATTGTTGGCAATTTCTCCTAATTGTAGACGGGTAATTGAACAAGCATTTTCAATAGCTTCAAGTGAACGCCCTACTTCACCTTCCGCATCGGGTAAGGTTTTACCATGCTCTAAGGTAATTAACTCAGCTAGCTCTTGGCTATGTTCACGTACCAAGTGCTGAAAATTAAACATAATACGCATTCGATTTGTTAAAGAAACCTTTGACCAGCTTTTAAAGGCTTGCTCTGCACTAGCAATGGCAGCTGCAACTTCTTCACGGGTTGCTACCGGTACACGAGCAACAACTTCTTGGGTCGCGGGATTGAGTACATCCAACCAAGTATCGGTTTTAGAGCGAACTTTCTCACCATTTATAATGAGTGGGATTTCTTTGATAGTCATAATAAGCCTTTATGTAATTATTAGCACAATATTAGCGACTATTGCTCTTTGCTGCATGAAAGTTCAATAGCCACTCACATTGAGTAGAATAAAGTTAACTTAAGACTTTAATTCGCTAAGTGCTAGCTTTAAAGCAATGAAAAAACGCTGAACGAATAGATACTTGCAAACTAATATTTACAAGGGAAGGCTAAGTGCATGTTTACCTTAACGTTAACTGCGGATTATTAATTACTATTCAATGGCTGCTGAATCCGGCATATTGAGGTGGTTTGGGTATAACTTGTTAACAAAACTTTGATAATTTTCTAAGGCATTAACATTGCCTTTGTTACGCTGACAGACACTTTTTTGATATTGAAAATTAAAAACATCAAACCATAAATCCAGTAGCTCCGCATTATGAGTTTCGCCATGCATAGCTAACACTCTAGCGCCAACCTCTGCAGTAGAAAACTGATGCTCAAGCTCAGTCTTTCTGACGGTATAGCGAGAGTCTTGACCTACCGGTGATACTTGCTTGTTACTGTCACTATGACAAGTGCCAAGTACCGCTGGCATAGCCGTTTTCGCATCAAAGGACACCATGGGAAAACGGTCTAAATACGGGCTTTTACGGAACATTTTTTTGGCTTCACGCCAACTGCCATCAAGCATAATAAATAGTGGCCTTTTCCCTTCAGGGCAAATAACCTTGTTAGTAAAAACTTTACGGTCATCGCCAGCATATTCTTGCGGAAAAACCAGCAGAGGAAACCACTTTTCATCATTAAGCACAGCTAATAACTCTGGGTTCACTTTAGTCCTAGACCATAAAAAAGCAAAGCTATCCGGAATAATGTCGGCAATGAGTTTGCCGGTGTTACTCGGTTTTAATACTTCAGTGTCATGCATAAGCAATACGAATCCTGCCGTTGTTTGTACATGCTCTTGACTGGGCGCTAGTGCACAGATACAAAACTGCTGAGCTAGCTGGCAAAGTTGGCAGCGAATAACCCTATAGCCTCTGGCTTTATAGGTGGTAGTACTGATGCTTTTACGGTATTGATGTAATTGATGGACAGCGTGCATGTTTCACTAAATTAAAATATAAAAAAGACTCGGCAATTATATCAGTGCAGAGCCTTAGTGTTGAGCAATATTTATATTGTCTTTTAGCGGTTAAATTACTGGCAATAATTAGACAACATAGCTAAGAGCTATATGCCTTTATACCACAACTTAGCCGCTACTTTGCGCTCGCATGATGCTCATCCTTATCATGGGCAACTGTCACGGTAAAAACATTGATATGAGCAAGCAGCTTAATTTCATCTTTCAGTTGCTCTTCTAGCGCATCCACTTCAGCAATACTGAGACAAAGTGCCAGGGCCTTTTGTTCAATTTTAGCAACCCTAGCTGTCATCTCTTGCTCTATGGTATCGGAAAAATTTTCCAATCGTGTTACAAAACTTTGCTGCTCACCCTCTGCTGCTACCATGCGCTGGCCCAGGGCAATTAAGATGCTGCCCATAGAATTTAACACTGCTTTTTCCACTACCGACTCAATACGTTGCTCAAAATCTTTACCAAGTAACTCTTCGCTGGCTAAACCATCAACACCGACATAAATGCCATCTTCAATGGATAGGTTGGCGACAATTTGAGCTCGTATTTTGGTTAACTCTTGGGTCAAATCAGCGGCGACGCTGTTACCTTCACCCAATAGCGCATTAAAAGCAAGATTAACCCCTTCTACCGCCAAATCAACACCTTCAATGGCAACACTTTTAACTTGCGGGACTAGCTGGCGAATTTTTTCATCATACTTTCGCAGCAATGCTTGCTGAGTATCGGTTAGCGCAATACTTTGCTTAGCAATGATAAGTTTTTCACCCTGGATAATTTTATATAAACTACGCATTTCACCATCATTTTCGCCTTCATCATGTAAAAACTCAATGGCGTTAGGGTTGATAGTGAAGCTGGCCGATAAATCAACATCACATGATTGGTGGGCATATATCGTTGATGATGCCAGTGAGACCGTGAGTGCACTTGCTAGTAAGGTGCGATGAAAGTAAGTCATGTTTCTATCCTTATGAAATTAAAGTCAGCGGGGGTTAGTACCCGTTGAGCGAGTCTATTGATTACAATTACCTGTAGGGCTTTACAAGCATAGTGCCAAGTTTATTTTTATATAAATATCAAACGGATAAAGAAAAATCAATATAAGGAGGCTAATAAAATGTAATCTAATTAGTCAAATTGACCAGTTATTAGTTTTTTAGTTTTAATAGGAAATTGTCAGCCGTTTTGCATTTCCATTAATCGAGACTGACACCGCTGAAATTCAAAGGCAAGTTGCTGCCCCTGATAAAGGTCAAAGATATCAACTGCAGCACTAACAATTAAGTTGACCTTTTGATCGTAGAACTCATCAACAAGGGCAATAAATCTTCGCGCTTCGTCATCAAGTAGCTGTAAATCTCCCATTAAAACACCGCTACGTTGATAACTATCTTCAACGCCTGAAAATACCGCCGGTACTAATTCACCTGAAAATTGCGGTACGTTAGCAATAAATACCGTGGAGAAGTCTTGCGCTAGCGCCATATAGTCTCGCTGACTACGGGGACCTGAACACAGAGCAAAAAAGTCGAAAAAAATAACCTGATCACTTTGAGCTAAATAACTCAGCGGTCGGTGATTAATCTCTATTTCGCCAGCAACTAACTGCTCGGTCTTTGTTAGACTTTTATAGCGGGCATTTAATTTTTTCTCACCTTGGTTAGCTAATAAAAAATAATTAGTATAAATGGCATTTTTAGCCAGGTTACTTCGTCTATGATCCACTTCACCATCAATAGAGATAACCTGACAATATTGCTTGAGCAAAGCGATAGTGGGTAGGAAGCGCTCTCTTTGTAAGCCATTACGATACAGCTGCTCAGGCCGACAATTAGAGGTAGCAACAAGCGTCACACCTTGACTAAATAGTGCCGAAAATAAACCACTAAGCAGCATAGCATCACCAATATCGGTAACAAAAAATTCATCAAAGCATAATAGATCAATGTTTTTTGCCCACGCTTTGGCAATATGGCTAAGCGGCTCTGATTGTCCGGTTAACTGAGCCAGTTGCTGGTGAACACTTTCCATAAAGTGATGGAAATGAATGCGCTTTTTATTTTTTATGGCAAGTTGCTGATAAAATAAATCCATCAGCATAGTTTTACCCCGCCCTACTCTGCCATGAAAATATAAACCTCTCACCGAGCCCTGACGGTGTTTAGCTGTGCTTTTTCTAGTGACAAGTTGCTCGGAGAGTAAAACTAAAGCATCGATGGCTTGAGTTTGAGCCGGATCAAAATCAAGCTGCTGGTTAGCAAGCAGCTCTTGGTAGGCTTTTTTCATTAGGCTTTATAGATTGACTAACTGGCTAATTAAACCGTTAAGTGACGTGCATTAAAAGTTCGCCCTTTCATTTTGCCTTTGGCTAATTTTCTTAACGCTAATTTCAATGCGCCTTTAGCAACGGCAACATAGGCTTTGTTATCGTGTACTGAAATTTTTCCCACTTGTGAGCCCTTGATGCCATTATCACCGGTAAGCGCGCCTAAGATATCACCTGGACGTACTTTTTGCTTTTTACCACCATCAATTTGAATGGTCGCCATTTTAGCTTGTGGACGTTCATTAGCCAGTACGGCTAATGATGGTAATGGCTCAGGGGTGATCACGGCGTCAAGATAATCTTCAAGTAAGCCGACTTTATAGCTTTCTTTATCACTAAAGAGTGAATAAGCTAAACCTTTACTGCCGGCACGCCCTGTACGACCAATTCTGTGTACATGCACCTCACTATCACGGGCAATATGGTAATTAATCACTAGGTCTAAACTGTCGATATCTAAACCACGTGCGGCAACGTCAGTCGCGACAAGAATTGAAGTACTTTTATTAGCAAAGCGTAATAAGGTTTGATCTCTATCACGTTGCTCTAAATCACCATGTAAAGCTAAGACGCTAAAGCCATCAAAATGTAAGCTCTCGGCAACTTGCTGGGTTTCTTTTTTGGTATTACAAAAAATAACGGTCGATTCAACTTGCTTATCTAATAACAACAAACGTAACGCGTCTAAACGGTCTTCATCGCTGCCGACTTTAAAAAACATTTGACTGATAGTTGATTGGTCTTCACTAGCAGCGATTTTAACCATTACTGGATCGGTCATGATACTTTCGCTAATAGACTGAATTTGGTCTGGAAAGGTAGCACTAAAAAGTAACGTTTGACGGTCAAGTGGTGTACGTCCAACAATATTGTCAAGTGCCGCTTGAAAGCCCATTTCTAACATACGGTCAGCTTCATCTAGCACTAACAAGTTTAAATGTTCTAATTGTAAGGTACCTTTTATAACGTGTTCTTCAAGGCGACCCGGGGTACCAACAATAACATGGGCACCATGCTCTAAAGAACCAATTTGTGGACCAAAGGGTGTACCGCCACAAAGTGTCAATATTTTAATATTATGAATACCACGTGCTAGTTTTCTCAACTCTTTCGCCACTTGGTCAGCCAGTTCACGGGTTGGACAAATCACCATTGATTGAATGCGAAACTTTTTAACGTCTAGTTTGTTAAGTAAGGCTAAACCAAAAGCTGCGGTTTTACCTGAACCGGTTTTTGCTTCGCCAATAACATCTTTGCCCTTAAGCAATTCAGGTAATGTTTTCGCTTGAATGGGTGTCATTTTCTCATAGCCAAGGGACGATAAGTTTTTAACTAACTCCTCTTTTAAGCTTAATGATGAGAAAGCTAAAGAAGATGTTGTAGGATTTGTGCTCAAGGTAACCGCCTATGGACTAAATAGCTCTGCCAAACGCGAGCCAAATGATAAGAAACTTTCATGAGAAAGATATTGCGCGCATAATAACAGTATTTTTTGCTCAACCCCAGTATATACTCAAGCGACTTCAAAATGCTTGTTCAGGACTGTTGAGTAATTCATGATCAAGGCGCACCTTTTTATTAATGATTCTTCCCTTAAAAACAGGTGCAACGACGGGCATGAGTTACTCAGCAGCCCCCAAAGGGTTGGTTTAGAAACGTTTTATCCAGCGTTATTGATTTTGACAAGGGAATAACCATTCTCTTCAATCAATACCTTGCCTAATACGTTTCTAATTCCAACTGAATCATGCAGTTTGAAGTAGTTTGAGTATATAAAAACAATGGTATGCAACCCTATGACAACAGTTTCAAAACAGTTATTACTCCAGCAATGGCAAACCTTGAATAACAATCACGAAGATTATGAACATTACGCTTTAATTATCAAGCTTGTTGCCACCACTATCACCTTGTTGACCTTTACCTTTGCCATAACAATGTTGGTTAGCTTAACGCTATTAGCTGTGCTCTGGTTACAAGAAGGAATTTGGAAAACCTTTCAGTGTCGCACTGCAAATGCGATAATGGTGATAGAAGATAAATTAGTGCTAAATGAAGCTGAACAGACCTCTGAGTCAATGCAACCTTATTTAATGTATAAACAGTGGCAAATGAATCGTCCAACTAGCAAGGTACTTATTAGCGAGTATGTTAGTAATTCATTAAAACCAACGGTGTTATACCCCTATATTCCTTTGATGCTTGTGGTAGTTATAGCAAGTCAATTCAGTTAGTTGCCACTAAGAGCTTATTAGCCTTGGTAGTAAATTTTAGTAACGCACAGCCAAAATAAATTTTAGTTTATATGTAGAGATAAAAAGATGAACAGAAAAAAGAAAATGAATAATATTTTGAATAAGAAGATAAAAAAAATGAATGCTAAATTGCATACCCCTAATAAACCTAAATACGTATCAAAAGCCGATAGAGCTAAACTTGCTGAGCAAGATAATAATGCTGAACAAGGTGAAATAGTAGAGCAATAATAGCTGCTTCACTATCTGGTTAATATCTCTTACTAGTGGCTAGAGTCTCATCTAAAACTTAGCGTAAACAAATAAAAAGGGCACCTATTAAGGTGCCCTTTTTTAGTGCTATAACTTACTGCAACTTAGTAAAACCGTTAAGTTATATCAGTATGACCTTTAAATTTTTCTCGCATGCGCTGAATCACTAGATAGAAATAAGGTACCAGTAAGGTACCAAACAGCGTTGCTGCGATCATACCTGAGAGTACGGTGACACCAAGAGAGACGCGACTACCTGCACCGGCACCGGTAGCAAAGACTAGGGGTAACACACCGAGAATAAAGGAAAAAGCTGTCATCAATACCGCACGAAAACGCATTCTTGCGGCATTAAGCGCTGAATTCATGATGGTCTCACCTGCCGCTCTTTGTTCCATGGCAAACTCAACAATCAAAATGGCGGTTTTAGTCGACAGTCCGATCAATAATACCAAACCCACTTGCGCATAGATGTTATTTGCCATGCCCACGGTATAAAGTGCCAACATTGAACCAAATAGCGCTAAAGGTACGGCCGCTAAGACCGAAAAGGGAATAGTCCAACTTTCATACTGGGCCACTAAGAATAGGTAAACAAAGAGGATAGCTAAACTAAATAAAATAATCGCTAAGTTGCCTGCTTCTAATTCTTGTTTAGACTGTCCCGCCCATTCGTAAATATAACCTTGCGGCAATTTACTCGCTAGCTCTTCCATAACATCAATAGCCTGTCCGGATGAAAAGCCAGGAGCGGCATTACCTGTGATACTAGCACTACGATACAAGTTAAAGTGACTAATAGTTGTTGGCCCTAAAATAGGTTTAATGGTTGCCAAGGTTGTTAATGGTACCATTTCATTATCTTTATTGCGGACATAGTAATAACGCAAGTCTGAGGGGTCTTTTCGAAACTTACTTTCCGCTTGGATAGTGACACGATAGGTTCGGCCAAATTGACTAAAGTCATTAATATATAAAGAGCCTAATTGCGCTTGTAAAGTAGAGAATATATCAGACAAAGCGACACCTTGTGCTTTGGCTTTATTACGGTCTACTTCTAAAAAGTACTGCGGCACATTAGCTCTAAAGGTACTAAATACCCGTGTTAATTCAGGCCTTTGATTCGCCTCATATATAAGACCATTCATCACTTGCGCTAACTCGGCTGGATCTCGGCCTTCACTGTCTTGTAATTTAAATTCAAAACCTGAACTATTACCAAGACCCGGAATAGGCGGCGGATTAAACACCATAATTTGCGCTTCAGGCATAGACCATAATTGCCCCATTAACCGTGGAATCAACTGCTTTAGTCCTAATTCAGGCGCGGTACGCTCGTCCCAGTCTTTCAGGATAATAATTGCCAGACCATTATTTGAGCCAGCGCCACCAAGCAGTGAAAAGCCTGACACGGTAATAATATCATCAACGGCTGCATCGTTTAAAATGATGGGGGTGATCTTATCCAATACCGCCTGAGTACGATTACTTGATGCAGCATCAGGTAGCTGTACATTGACAAAAAGGTAGCCTTGATCTTCAGCAGGCAAAAATGCTGTTGGTACAGAAGTTGTTAACCAACCTGCGCCAATAAAAATCAAACCGACAAACAGACCTACTCGGGTAAGTCGTTTAAGCATAAAAGCAACGGCTTTGGTATAGCTGCCAGTGACCTTAGTAATAAGACGTTCAAAGGGTATTAACCAGCGAATGGGTTTCATTTTTTCAGCGCTTAATAACACAATACAAAGTGCCGGGCTTAAAGTTAAGGCATTAATTGAAGAAATGATTACCGCAAATGAAATAGTCACTGAGAATTGTTTATATAATTCCCCGGTAATACCTGGCATAAAACCCACGGGCACAAAAACAGCAAGCAGTACTAAGGTTGTCGCTATAATAGGTCCTGAGACTTGCTCCATCGCTTTGGTTACCGCTTCTTTAATGGGCAACTGCTCTTCTTTTAAGATTCGCTCAACATTTTCGATGACGATAATAGCATCATCTACCACAATACCGATGGCAAGGACTAAACCAAATAAGGTAATGGTGTTAATTGAATAACCCATCAGCAGCATAAAAGCAAAAGTACCTATTAGTGAAACAGGGATTGCTAAGGTTGGAATGATGGCGGCACGCCAATTTTGCAGGAATAAAAACACTACTAAGACCACTAAGGCTATCGCTTGAAATAGCGTCACCATCACTTCTTCCATGGAGCGATCGATAAACTTAGTGGTATCGAATGGGATAATATACTGTAGGCCATCAGGGAATCGCTGCGCTAGATTCTCCATTTCTGCCTTAACTAACGAAGCGACTTCAGTAGCATTAGAATCAGGTAGTTGGTAGATAACAAGAAAGGCGGTTTCTTTACCATTTAACCTTGCTTGTGTTGAGTAATCTTCGGCACCTAATTCCAAACGAGCAATATCACTTAAACGAATAAAGTTACCATTAAGCTGAGCACGGATTATGATTTGGCCAAACTCCTCTGGCGTTTGTAAACGCCCTGTGGCTTGAATAGAGTACTCGAACTGTTGGTTCGGTAACGATGGGCTAGCCCCAAATTTACCGGCAGCCACAATCATATTTTGCTCTTCTAATGCCTGCCGTACTTCAGTGACGGTAATACTTAACGATGCCATGCGTTCTGGGTTTAGCCAGACACGCATGCTATAGGTCATTTCACCCATAATTTCTGCTGAGGCAACACCAGGAATACGGCCTAAAGGCTCAGTTAAATAGTTAGTGGCATAATTACTTAAAAAGAGTTGGTCAATACCTTCTTGTTCTGAAAACAAGTTAATACCTAACAACATTGAACTAGATTTTTTCTTAACATCAACCCCTTGACGAATGACCTCGGCAGGTAAAGAGCTGCTCGCTAAGGCGACTCTATTTTGCACGTTAACTTGGGCAATATCGCCATCGGTACCGACTTTGAAAAATACCGTAATAATAGCACTGCCATTATTGGAAGCAGAAGATTCGATATACATCATATCTTCTACACCATTAATTTGTTCTTCAATCGGCCTAATAACTGACTCTTCCACCACTTGCGCACTGGCTCCTGGATAGATGGCAGAGATTTGAACTTGAGTTGGTGTTATTTCTGGATACATATTTACTGGTAACACACTCATGGCAATTAAGCCGGCAAGCGTGATAACAATAGAGATAACAAACGCAAATTTAGGGCGGTTGATAAAAACTTTACTGATCATAAAATCGTCCTTGTTTACTTATTGACTGCAGCGTTTGAGCTAATATTTACATCATTGGCTTTATCAGGATTTGTTGCTTTATCATTAAAATCTGTGATTGTGCCCGTTAGTGGATTAACCTGTTTTTTAACGCCATTAACTTCAACACCAGGGCGAACTTTTTGTAAGCCTTCAACTATCACTTGCTCACCAATAGCAACACCTTTTTCAACAACCCACATGGCATTAATTCGGCGCCCTAAGACCACGTGACGTAATTTGACCTTATTATCTTTGCCGACAATTAAGACAAATTTACCTTGTTGATTTTGTTGTACTGCCGCTTGTGGAATTAGTGCCATTTGCTCTTTATCTCGTGTTTCAACAATCAAGGTGACAAATAGTCCTGGTAATATGATATCTCTAGGATTAGGAAAAATAGTTCGCAGTTCAACGGTACCCATACCTTGGGAAATTTTAGTATCGGCAAAATCGAACTTGCCTTTTTCTTGATAGGTAGAATTATTTGGCAGACGTAGCGATAGCTCAAATTCACCTTTGTTGCCAGTTCTTGCGCCCTGATTTTCTTGCAAATAAGAAATGTAAAAGCTTTCTTCAACTTGGAAGCTTACATAAATAGGGTCACTTATAATCAAGGTTGCTAAAGGGCTACTTGTTGGGCCAACAATATTGCCGATATTGTAATTTACTTTACCGATACGGCCAGTAAAAGGTGCTTTGATTGTGGTATAGCTCAAATCAAGTTCAGCTTTTTCAAGTGACGCTGCTGCAGCTTTAACCGCTGATTTAGCTTGTGACTCTTCTGTGGTTAACCTGTCATAGTCAGATTGAGAAATATAACCATCATTAATAAGTTTATTGGCTCGCTTTAAGTTACGCTTGGCATTTTCTTCTCCTGATATTCTAGCGCTTAAATCTGCCTTTGCTGCTGATAATGCTGCCTTGTATGCTGCGGGGTCGATTTCTAATAATACTTGACCCTTTTCAACATTAGTGCCTTCTCTAAAATGACGGGCAATTAACTCCCCTTCAACACGGGCGCGTAAGTCAGCCTCTTTGAAAGCTTCTGTTCGTGCGACAAACTCACGATATCCACCAATGGCTTGTGCTTTAACTGAGTAGACAGAAACAGCTGGCGCTGGTGGTTTTACCTTAACTTCTGTTTTACCACAAGCACTTAGTGTCAGGGAAAACAATACCACCAATGCAAGTTTACTGGTTGTAAATAAAGAGCTATGGGGTTGTCTTAAAAAGCGTTTTAGCATCAAAAATTCCTTGTGGGTTAATGCTTTTAATATTAATGGCTTTGATTATTACACAGCGAGTCGTCATAACAGTAATTATTTGTACTACTTAACCTGAACTCTGGATAATGAGTGCTTGATGGTTAAGTAAAAACAACGACTTACGGTTGTTAAGAACAAAATATACAAGATTAAGTAGCAATATACACTATCAATGTTTCAATTTATTCGATTATCAAGGTAAAACATTTATGAATAACGGGTTATTTATCGACGTGTTAACGCTGAGCATCGGATAAAGGGGAATATTGAGCAAGTGCTGCTTATGCAGAGTTCAGGTTACTTAGCAAAAAGTCAGAAATATGCTAAAAAAAAAGCTGCGAACAAGGTTCAGCAGCTTTTCTGGTGTCTAAATGATATCAATGTTATGACAAGTTCATTTCTTGTATTTTTTCATGGGCTATTTCAGGGGTTGTCGCACCTGGTTTTTCATGTAAATTGGCTTTTAGTTGCCCTTTTCTGTGTTTTAGTGCCGCGTCTAATTTTTTTGCTGCAGCCGCAATAGCCGGAAACATAACCGCGTCTAAACCCGTTGCAGAAATTCGTCCGCCTTCATAACTTGTTGATAGCTCAACTTGATGTTTATGGTGCTCTTTAGAAAGAATGACGTCTAAGGCTATTAATGTTGGAAAATGGTTGGCTATTTTTGAGAATTTTTCTTCGATATATTCTTTGATTGAATCAGTAACTTCTACGTGATGACCAGAAAGATTTATTTTCATAGGTATTCCTTTTTTACTGTTACTTAATGACTATTTTACCTAAATGACACTTTACTTAAAAATAATGTGCTACTTAATAATAGACCTGAGGGCAGTGCTGAAAAAAACAAGTAATTGGGCTAAATATTTTGCTGTAATAGCAGGTTTATTTAATTATTCCCTGCTCAAAGAGGATTTAAAGCCTTACCGGTAAGTTACTGTTTACTAATAAACCGCTGTTATCAATCAGTAAGCCGCCTTTAGGTCTTTAACAACCCGCTCTTTTTCAAGTTGTCAGCGCACTACTAACAGCGTTAAATTCATTATAGATGACTGGTTCTAACCAATTTCAGCACTATTGTGAAGCTCTGACATAGCTATTAACTGGGAATAGATTTGATAGAATTGCTATAAAAGCCATTACTTATCATCAACTGCACTTATTACCTGCTTTAAACTTAGCGTAAAAGTGGTGAAAATACTATTGTTCTAAAGTAATGATAGTCAAATAAGCCCTTGCTGGCTAACTAAAGTCTTAGCCGTTAGCGTGTGATAAAGCATGATAATTAAAAGTGTCTTAAATGATTAGAAAATAAGGTGCATGATTACTAGGGCAAATAAACCTGCGAGTACATCATCAAACATGATACCAAAGCCACCCGTTAGCTTTTTATCTGCTATGGATATTGGCCAAGGCTTAGCAATATCAAATATTCTAAATAAAACAAAACCGACCAAGACACTCTGCCAACTCACAGGTACCATGAACATAGTTATAAAAAATCCAGCGAACTCATCCCAAACAATTGCGCCATGATCATGTACACCAACATCACTAGCCGCTTTGCCACAGATATAAATACCCGAGATGCAAACAACTAAGACCAGTAAGGCATATATTAATGGCGTCAAGCCACTCATAAGTAGGAATATAGGCACCGCGGCCAGCGTACCAAAGGTTCCAGGTGCTTTAGGGGCTAAACCGCTACCAAAACCTAACGCTAAAAACTGAATTGGATTGGCAAGATTAAACTTAACCGGTTTATTTTTAGCCGACATATAATTAACTGCTTAATTTATTAGTGATTGATTAGTAAATTGCTAAAAGAAGCTATTCGGTGAAATGCTCAAAACCAGCAGTATTGATAGGTATAGCTTTATTATTTAATGTGGTTGAAATAGTTTGGGAGGCATTCATTTGTCCTATACACGTAATCGGTGTCCCTGCATGAGACATTGCAGTTTCCATCCCCACCTTGTTATCTTCAGATACGGTAAATAAGAGTTCATAATCATCGCCTCCCGATAATGCCAAGGCGATGGCATCATCACTGAGAAGACTATCTCGCATGATAGTCGAAATAGGTAAGGCATCGAGCACGACATTAGCGCCGACATTGGATGCTTGACATATATGTCCCAAATCAGCCATTAATCCATCGGAAAGATCTATCGCTGCCGAAGCATATTCACGCAGCGTTTGTCCGGCCAAAATCCTTGGCTTTGGATAATCAAGTTTTTTTCTTAAAATGCTAGTAAACTGTGGCTCAATATCGACTTTACCGGTAATTTGCTGTAAAGCTAATGCTGCATCACCGAGTTCACCGGTAACATAAAGCCAGTCCCCCGCTTTAGCACCAGATCGTGATAAATAACTGCCTTTAGGCGTCAATCCCTGCGCGGTAATAGTAATACTTAATGGTCCTTGAGTAGTATCTCCGCCAATGAGCTCTACATTGTAAAACTCACATAATTCAAAGACACCTTCACAAAACTCTTTTAGCCAATTTTCATCCACCTCCGGTATCGTTAACGCTAAAGACAACCAACTTGGCTTAGCCCCCATTGCGGCAATATCAGATAAATTTACCGCTACCGACTTATGGCCAATGGCTCTAGGGCTAGTATCAAAGGGAAAATGTACGCCAGCTACTAATGTATCTGTCGTTACCACTATATTTTGATTTTCAATAGGTGCTAAAACAGCGCAATCATCTCCTATACCAAGCTCAACATCTTTACGCTTAACTTTTTGTTTGGTGAAGAAATGTTTAATTAACTCGAACTCTTTCATGCTAAGCCTTTAGTTACTAATAGATTGATACTAATAAATTGCTACGAATAGATTAATCTTGAGGACGAATTAACTTGACGGTTTTATCTAAAACACCGTTAACAAACTTATGGCTATCATCAGCAGCAAATGACTTAGCTAACTCTATAGCTTCATTTATCACCACACGATAAGGTACATCAGTACAATCTTTCAGCTCAAACACTGCCACACGTAGTATCGCCTTCTCCACTTGATCAATATCCTTAAGCGGACGATCAACATGAGGGGAAATAGCCGCATCTATATCACTAATATTGGCGGTTACACCGCGTAATAATAATTGAAAGTATTCAGTATCAAAACGGCGTTTGCTGTTATCTACAATAAAATTAGCTTCAATATCATTTACTGGGTTTTTACTAACTTGCCATGAATAGATAGCTTGTACGGCTAACTCACGGGCTTTTCTTCTAGGAGACGGTTTCACAATAGGTTGCCACTTTTGTTAAGTTTAGGAATAATGTTAGGGGTAAAGTTAGAATATTAAATTTTAGCTAAAACATTTACCATTTCTAATGCGCTAAGAGCTGCTTCAGCGCCTTTATTACCGGCCTTAGTACCAGCTCGTTCAATTGCTTGTTCAATAGAGTCGGTGGTAATCACACCAAAGGCAACGGGAATTTCAGCGTCTAAACAAACTTGTGCTAAACCTTTATTACACTCACCAGCAACAAATTCAAAGTGAGGGGTACCACCACGGATAACTGCGCCAATAGCAATAATGGCATCAAACGTATCTTTTGCTGCCAATTTTTTAGCCGCTAGCGGTAACTCATATGCCCCCGGTACACGAACTACTGTGATATCGTTATCATTAACATTACCATGGCGTTTTAGCGCGTCAATTGCGCCGTCTAACAAACTATCAACAATAAAGTGATTAAAACGTGATACTACAATAGCAAATTTTTTGCCTTTTGCTTCAAACGAACCTTCAATGATATTCATTTAATTATTCCAATATAGTGTATCTAAAAAAATTGCCGCAATTCTAACAAATTGTTATCGGCATAGGTACTCGTTTATTCTATTTATTAATAAAAGACTATGAGCTAGTAGCTCTCATAAAAATCATCAAGTAAGGCATCTATTTCGTCTTCTTCTGCTTCATTAATGATGATAGGAGGATTACCGTCGTAAAGTTTATAATTCATATTTTGGAAATATGCATTTTTAATAAATTCATAGGGATCTTCGGACTCGGTAACTAACTGCTCTTGATCTCGGACGGCTGCTCTCTTTTCTAAACCTAATATGCCTAAGCGGGCAATATTAGGCCAAAAATTAATAACAACCAGGGGCCAATAAAGACCATCGACGTAATCCCCCACTTCTTCACGAACAGAACTAGGCCCCAAACCTGGGATAACAATATAGGGTCCATCGCCAATTCCGTAAATACCTAATACTTCACCAAACTCTTCTTGCTCTCCAGACCAGTCATAATCACTGGCAGGATCATAAAAGCCAAATAAACCAATCGTTGAATTAAGAACAAATCTACCGGTGTTTTTAGCCGCAGCAGTAAACTTTAACTGCAAGACATTATTAATAATACTTGAAGGTTCGTTTAAATTTAACGCCATATTGTATAAGCCAGTCCGTAAAAATGGCGGTGTGTACGTTGTGTAAACTTCTGATGAGGGTTTTGCAATATACTTATCGACATAATCCCAAGTAAAAGTCCAAAAGGGTCTGTTAATCGCTTCAAAGGGATCTCTAGAGTCACTTAAGCTAGCGTCATCATAAAAATTGTCTTGCTCTTGCTGTTTTGGTGTCGACGTACAACCAGCAAGAGTAATAATAATAACAAGTATCAAGAGTCGAAAATATGGGGTTATAGCTGAGCTCACAGGGCTAAGTTCCTTGCCGTTACATGATATGTATGAGAAAACGACGGCAGTTTAACATGAAATCAATTGTTGGGTGAATAACGTTTCAGCGCAGTTTTACAATATTTACTTTCATTAAGTAAACGTTGCTGGCAATTATTTACTGAGAGCGAGCACGTTGTTGGTAGACTGAAAGCAACATTTCAACTTCTGCTCGAGGTAATTCACATTCACTGATAATTTCCTCTATATTGGCACCCTTTGCTGCTAATTTAAAAGCACGATTATAAAATTTATTCTGCCCTTGGCTCTCTTGCCATTGGCTTAATAGCTGCTGTTGCTCAATAGCTTGCTGCTGTAGTTTTTTAATACTATGCTCTAATTGTTTCGAGACTTGACTATTTTCGATAGCAAACTGCTCACTATTGCTCGCCATGAGCTCAAACTCTTGCTGTAACTTGTTATTTAAGCTTTGTAATTCGTCAACGAATAAAACAGCGCTTTGCATTTTTATTTCTAGCATAGATAATTTACCTTTAAGCTTAGTTAAATAGATAAAAAACACCGTACTAGAAAGCACTACAAGGAATAGCGCTAACACAGCAATTATCGGGACCGCTAACAATGACATTGGTGATTTTTGCCTTAAATAAATTTAAACGTATAAGTGAATAAGTGAAAACTTTGTATATACCGGCTTAAACTTAGGTCAACAATATCTAGCGCTGAAAATAATAGCATTAAAATTGCTTGAGTTCATCCCACTCATCGTCTGAAAGTAGTTTATCTAAATCTACTAAAATAAGTAATTCACCATCACGGTTTGATACCCCTTGGATGAACTGAGCACTTTCTTCATTACCAACGTTGGGTGCATCATCTATTTCTGAAGACTTTAAATAGACAACTTCAGCAACACTATCAACTAAGATCCCTATCACTTGTTTTTCCGATTCGATAACCACCACACGGGTATTATCGGTAATATCACAAGGCTCTAAACCAAATCGACAGCGGGTATCAATAACAGTAACAACATTACCGCGCAAATTTATGATACCAAGTACATAAAGAGGGGCACCAGGTACCGGAGCAATTTCACTATAACGTAAAACCTCTTGCACCTGCATAACATTAATACCGTAAGTTTCATTTTGTAACTTAAAGGTTACCCATTGCAGCACTTCATCACTAGCGTCAACTTTACCACTTTTACTTCTTCTCTCATCTGACATATTACTTGCCCCTCAAATTACTTACTTTTAGACTGTCTACAATATAAACAGCTATAATTTTACTATTCTTGATAAATATCGATACCTTTATCAAGCAATTGAATCAAAGCACTTACATCGAGTAAGGCACACATTTTTTCTTTGACTAAGCCCGCCAACCACGGCCTTTTATTATTAGATTCTACCCATTTCACTTCATCTTGACGTAACACAACTGTATCGATTAGGTTTTCCGCCATCAAGCCCCAAGGGCTATCATTTAGCATGATAATATATTGATAATTCAGCGAATTCATTAACTTTTCGTCACATTTTTCCGGCATAACCCATAAAGCAGTATCGACAACATTAATTTTTTCATCCCGATAAAGCATAACGCCTTTAAACCAACTGGGCTTACCCATTAAACTACTGGTTTTATCAACTTTATGAATGCCACCTAACTCAATCAGAGGAACAGCAAGGGTTAATCCCGCGACATCAAAAAACATGGCTTGAAAATCCCCTTGACGGTAGCTTTTCTGCTTATTAACCATAACTTCAGCACGGCTTTTATCGGTAGAAATGGGGACTAAATCAACCTTTGCCACCTCAACCGTTTTTTCTTTAGGCTCACTAACTGTTTTAAGCAATTTTTCTAATGATTTATGGTCGGCATCCTCTTTATGCGCCAAAGGTTTTCTAGCCGGCGCTTTAATGCGCTGGTGTGATAACTCTTCAGCAACGTCAGATTCTGTAAGTAGTTCTGACAGGTAGGTTTTCATTAGATTATGACTCGCGGGTAACGATTTACTCATTTAGCATTCAACCTCATTATTCTTCAGGCCTTGCTTGACTAAATAATTCAGAAGGCTTTTATAGGCTAATGTTCCTCGAGAGTTTGCCGCATAATCTGAAGGTACTTTTTGAGCAAGACTAGCATTTCTCAAGTTAGTATCAACGGGCACTACACCCGGCCATATTTCATTAGTATAGACTTCTTGTAGTTTTTTAAACGCTAAAATAGAAGCTTTTGTTCGTTTGTCAAACATAGTTGGCACTATGGTGTATTTAAAAGCACTTTCTTGTTCGCCTTGCATAATCTCCATCGTTTTGACCATACGGTCTAAGCCTTTCAATGCCAAAAACTCTGTTTGCACAGGAATTATAATACGATCGGCCGCTGCTAGGGCATTTACCATAAGGACACCAAGTACGGGCGGACAATCAATTAATACATAGTCATAACTATCAGCTACTTTTTGCACCGCTTTTTTTAACACTAAGCCCATGCCACCTTTTGTGCCTAAAGAGCGATCTAACGTCGCTAAGCCCATAGTTGCGGGTAAAATATCTATATTAGGGTACTTACTAGGACATAAGGTTTGTAAAATTTGTTCTCTGGTGGAAACCTGAGTAAATAAGTTATAAACACTCAAATCTAAATCTTCTGATTCTATACCAAAATAGTAACTTAATGACGCATGAGGGTCGATATCAACTAATAATACTCGATGGCCTTGCTCAGCTAGTACCCCGGCAAGAGCTATAGTTGTAGTGGTTTTACCAACACCACCTTTTTGATTTGCAATGGTCCAGACTATCAAGAGCAATACTCACTTACATTCATTTAATATTATCAATCATATTGATGGCTAATTTACTCTATCGCATTATTAGCTTTAATTTCTTTTAAGGGCCGACGCTCTGGTAATTGTTCAACGTCATCATCACCACGAGTAGTTATACGAATACCACCGTTATCCAGACGAATCACCTTGATATTACTCGACTGCTCGCGTTGCTCATTTGAACCGTTAATTGGTGTTATTGCTTCAATGCTTTGTAAATCAATGGTTGGAGTAATGAGTAAATTCGCTTTTTCTAAACCATATTTAGAAATAGCAACAACCACTTTTCTATTTTTAGCTCGGCCTTGCACGGTTAAGTTATCTGCACTGGGGTAATATTGACCATAACCCTCAATAGCCATGCGAGCAGGGTTTAGACCTAATTTTTCTAAGACCCTTAAAATTGCTGTCGCGCGAAAAACAGATAGTTCCCAATTTGAAGAGAATATTTCATTATTTATTGCTTGGTTATCGGTATAACCTCGCACTCGAATAAAGTTACTTGCTTGACCAATAACACCATAAATTGCCGATAAAATCGACTCAGCTGAAAGTGTCGCTGATGAGGAACCACTGGGAAATAATAAAGCACTGTTTAACTCTATCTCTAACCAATCACCATCTATTTGTAATTGGGCAAAACCAGACTCAACCAGTTCATATAAAGCCGTGTGTAACTCTTCTTCTAAGGAACTTAAGTTATTTCCTACTTGCGCATCAGAGATGTTAGATAAGCTTCTTTCGTTATTAAGTACTTCCGGCCCGGCAACCTCTAGGATACCATTGCCAAATAACTTTTTATTCGTTTTACTGGTATTAACCATCAAGACACTATCACCATGGCCTCGGTTTTTACTCTTCTCTTCATACGTTTGGAAGACACGACCAAATGATTCAGTAAGACTATCAAAAGGCTTTTCGTTCACCATTGCCATTGCGTATAACACCACAAACAAGGCAAACATTAAGGTCATATAATCTGCATAAGAAACTAACCAACGATGAACATTATCATGCTCTATGGTGTGTCTTCGATTACGTAGCCGATTCATCGGTCTAACCTAAATGCCGATAGTTTATTTTCAATCGCATGAGGATTTTCTCCATTGGCAATGGATACCAAGCCCTCACAAATCATTTCACGGTACATGGTTTGTTGATGAATAATAACTCGAATTTTATTTGCTATCGGTAAATAGAGCAGGTTAGCAAAACCTACCCCGTAAATAGTGGCAATAAAAGCGGTTGCTATGCCCTGCCCTAGTAATTCTGGTTCAGCTAGATTACCCATAGCATGAATTAAGCCAAGTACAGCGCCTAATATGCCAATGGTAGGACTGTAGCCGCCCATCGCTTCAAATACATTAGCAGAACGCAAGTTATGTTCCCGATAAATATCTAAATCTAACTCTAGCACGACTCTAAAATTTTCAAGATCAACACCATCAACCAATAAGTTAAGGCCCTTTTGGGTATAACTATCTTCTATTTCCAAGGCAGTATCTTCTAAAGCAAGATATCCTGACTCTCTTGCCTTAGTTGCCCAGTCGACAATTTCACTTATACCACGGTCAATATCGTATTTAGGCGGAGAAAAAACCCATTTAAGTAATGAAATAGCATGAGTAAACTGCATCATTGACGATTGCAGCATAACAGCACCTAAGGTGCCGCCAAAAACAATAATAAAAGCGGGTAGCTCAAATAAAGCAGATATATGACCACCATCAAGAGTGAAGCCTATATAAACAGCAAAAATTGCAATAAATAGACCTGCGACACTCAGCTTATCCATGGCCGATTTCCTTAACCATAGAAGCTGCCATTGAATCTAGTGGCAACGACAACTGAGACAAGCCTGCTTTAACTACCGCTTGAGGCATACCATAAACGACACAGGATTGTTCATCTTGCGACCAAATGGTCGAGCCTTTAGCTTTTAACATCCTCGATCCCTCTTTACCATCAGAGCCCATGCCCGTAAGAATCACCCCAAGCACTTTACCGGCAAAGGTTTTAGCCGCTGAGCCAAAACTGATATCAACACTCGGCTTAAAAGTGATTTTTGGGGAGTCATCATCGAGAATTTTTATTTTTGCTGAATTTTCACTGCCACTAATAATCATTTGCCGACCACCGGGAGCTAAATAAGCACAACCAGGTTTTAGTATATCGCCATCCTCCGCTTCTTTAATTGATATTTTACACAAGGTATTTAAACGACTGGCAAAGGCAGCAGTAAATGCCGCTGGCATATGCTGAACAATAATAATGGGTAATGGGAAATCTTGCTCCAATTGCACCAATATTTTTTGCAGTGCTACTGGTCCCCCTGTAGAAGTACCAATAGCTAATAGTTTATATTCTTTACCCGAGCTACGGCTAAGCGTTTTTTTATCTTTAAGTGCCGAGGAAAATGACGGTTTAGTGGTGCTTGTCGCTTTTGTAACATTTGTTGTCAATCTTGTTTTTGCTAAGGGAGGACGGGTAATCCCAGTCTGATTCACCGATCTGGTTTTTGCAAACCCTGGTTTTCGTGCTATTTCAACAACCCTTTGACGTAGTAAACTACCCGCTTCATCGGTATTTTTTGCAATTTCACTAAACTTTTTCGGTAAAAAATCTAAAGCTCCGGCATCAAGCGCATCGAGGGTTGCTTTAGCTCCTTGATGCGTTAAAGATGAAAACATCAATATTGCCGTTGGTGACTTCGCCATAATTTGCTTCACCGCGTCAATACCGTTAAGCACTGGCATTTCTATATCCATAGTAATGACATCAGGCTTTAGCAATATAGCTTTCTCAACCGCTTCTTTGCCATTCACTGCAACATCAATAACGTTCAATTGTGGATCTTTATTAAGAATATCAGTAACTCTACGTCTAAAAAAGCTAGAGTCATCAACAACTAGTACCTTGTAGACCATTTAACCTCTCTGATAACGCTACTTAATTCACGCTGTATAGTCATAGTTGGTAATACAAAAAACATATTACCTTTGGGAATCATTACTGCGTAATTTTTTATTAATAGGTGATTTTTTTGCATAAAATTTTAGTAGATTTCCTATATCTAAAATAAGTGCAATACCCCCATCACTGGTAATCGTTGCACCAGCCATTCCTGGCGTTCCATGGAGTAACCTATCAAGTGGCTTAATCACAACTTCTTCTTGACCTATTAGGCTATCAACGACAAAGCCAACTTGTTGATTACCCAGTTGAACGATCACAACATGACCTTTATCACGGGTTTTCTCAACAAAATTACGCACTAGCCACTGATCGAGATAAAATAAGGGTATAGCTTTATCTCGAACTATAATGGTCAGTTGCCCATCAACATTGTTAGTCTTAGATAAGTCTAAGTGGAAAATCTCATTAACAGCGGAAAGTGGTAAAGCAAATGTTTGTTTACCGACCACGACCATTAATGTCGGCAGTATCGCTAAGGTTAATGGCACTTTAATTTCAAGTACCGTCCCTACACCTAGCTCAGAATCAATATTTACCGTACCGTTAAGTTGAGTGATTTTGGTTTTCACCACATCCATGCCAACACCACGGCCCGAAACCTCAGAAATTTCAGTTTTAGTAGAAAACCCAGGAGCAAAAATAAGACTAAAGGCTTCTTTATCTGACATTCTAGCAGCCGACTCGGTATCAAGCACACCACGGTCAATCGCGATACTTTTTAATTTTTCAGGATCCATACCCGCACCATCATCTTTAATGGTGAGCAATATATGATCGCCCTCTTGTGAGGCGGATAGGACAATGGTACCTTCTCTTGGTTTACCCATAGCTTCACGTATATCCGGATCTTCGATGCCATGATCTACGGAGTTTCTAACTAAATGCACTAAAGGATCAGCAAGAGCTTCCACTAAATTTTTATCTAAGTCAGTCTCTTCGCCTTCTAGAATTAGTGATATTTCTTTTTTCATACTACGAGCTAAATCGCGTACTACCCGAGGAAAACGACCAAAAACCTTTTTAATTGGCTGCATACGTGTTTTCATGACCGCACCCTGAAGGTCGGTGGTTACTGCATCTAAATTGGTAACTGCTTTATTTAACTCTTCATCATCTGAAACCAAGCCTAAGCTCATTAACCGATTCCTGACTAAAACTAATTCCCCCACCATGTTCATTATTTGGTCAAGTCGTTTCGTGTCCACTCGGACGGTTGTTTCACTTGGTGGTGCAGGTGTCGCAGCCTTTTTAGTGGCTTTCGCGGGAGATTTTTTGGCGACAGTTTTAGCGGGAGGAGCAGCTGCAGGTTCTTCTTTTTTAGTAATGTTAGCCGCTGGACTAACATTAGCATGATCTATCGAGGCAACTGTAGCTTTGGGTGCATTACCTTTACCATGGAGTTCATCCAATAGCTTTTCAAATTCCAGATCGTCAATATCACCATTGCTACTACTAATAGTACTGTTTGTTGTCTGCCCTGCATCAGCAGAAAAGGCACCTTGACCATGTAATTCATCTAATAATGATTCAAATTCATCATCGCTGATCTCATCACTTGAACTAATGGTGCTAGTAGACGGCGGTGAAGAGGGAGTAGGGGACGTAGGAACACTACCTGAACCATGTAATTCATCTAAAAGTCGCTCAAACTCATCTTCACTCATTTCATCATTTGAGCTTGACTCAGACTCAATAACATTGGGGCTATCTGCGGGCGTGTTTACGCTTTCCGGGTGACTCAACTTCTCGAGTTCAGCTAATAAAGTCGCATCTGCTGGAGCAAGGGGCTCTCGACTTTGTACCTGGACAAACATGTCATTAACCGTGTCTAATGCGGATAATATGGTATCCATTAGTTCAGCATTAACCGTGAGTTTCCCAGTACGTAACAGATCAAATATATTTTCTGCACCGTGACAGACATCAACAAGTGCTCCTAGATTTAAAAAACCGGCACCACCTTTGACGGTATGAAAGCCACGGAATATCGAATTCAATAACTCAGTATTATCTACGTCATTTTCGAGCTCAACCAGCTCTTCTGAAAGTGACTCTAAGATTTCACCCGCTTCTACTAAAAAGTCCTGTAAAATTTCTTCATCTGCTTCAAAAGACATGCAGTAACTCCCATTAAAATCCTAAACTTGACAAAAGATCGTCGACATCATCTTGATCTGCTACTACATCATCTCTATTTTCTTTATTTATAATCGGCCCTTCAACAAGATTTTTACCTACTTTAGGCAGCACTTTCTCCTGCACTGGTTCAGCAGATATTCCAAAAGCCGTTAACATGGTTATTAAACTTTCTTCCACTTCTATTACTAGATCTATAACTTTACGAATGACTTGCCCCGTTAAATCTTGAAAATCTTGTGCCATTAACACGTCAGTCATTAAACTATGTATATGTTGGGTTTCTTTACCGGTATTTTTTAATAAGGTATCGATATCAAGGCACAATGATTTAAACTCGGTTAAGTCTAACTCATTGTTCATCAACTTAGTCCATGACGGATTTACGGCGGCTACTTGTTCAGCCATAGTATTGACAACAGGAAAAATAGCCTCAACTGCATCCATGGTTTTATTAGCGGCTTCTTCTGTTCTAGTAATAACAAAATTCAACCGTTCTTTGGCATCGGGGATATCTGAGGTAGCGAGATCAGACAACCTAGAGTCTAGTTGGAAATTTGTTAACGAATCATGAAGCTGGCGTGTTAATTTACCAATTTCAGCAAAAAGTTCTGAATTGATTGGGTTTTGAATCTCAGCAATAATAGCATTCGCTTCATCTTGCTGACCTAATTCTAAAAACTCAACCACAGATTTTGCTTGCTCTAATGAGATCCGCCCCGTCATAGCTATAGTCATGCAAAGTCCTTAATACAATATTTATCAAAACCTTACTTTAGCTAAGCACTAATGTGCTAACTAAAGTTCGCACATTAAGCTAAGCGCTCAAAAATCTTCTCTATCTTAGTTTTTAATGTTGCGGCGGTAAAAGGTTTAACAATATAGCCATTAACACCTGCTTGAGCTGCCATCACGATTTGTTCTTTTTTAGCTTCTGCGGTAATAAGTAATACTGGGATATGTGATAGGCTTGCATCAGCACGGATTGCTTTCAGCAAATCTATACCTTGCATGCCTGGCATGTTCCAGTCTGTTACCACAAAATCAAAATCACCACCTTGAAGCATAGGTAAAGCTGTACTGCCATCATCCGCCTCTTGAATGTTGGTAAACCCTAAATCTCGCAACAAATTTTTCACTATACGTCTCATGGTTGAAAAGTCATCAACAACAAGCACTTTCATATTTTTATCCAAGGCACCCTCCGGCAAAACATTCAAATTAATTTTTTTTTATATCTATTCTTTTTTTACCTAACAAGGTAGTTATTTTATAGCAAGCGCTCAGCTGACAAGTTTAGCTAACTTTGCCAAGAATGCATGCGTGCTTTTAGACGATGCATCGCTTGACTATGTATTTGGCTTACCCTAGATTCACTTACATCAAGAACTTGACCTATTTCTCGTAAGTTTAATTCTTCATCGTAATATAGAGACAGTACTAAAGCTTCTCTCTCTGGTAAAGAGCTAATGCATTGAGCTAGGCCTTTTTTAAAAGCACTGTGTTCAATACTATGATATGGATCATCACCACGGCAACTATCAGCTAATTTTATCGCATCTTCATTAACGCCTAAATCGTCAATGCCGAGTATTTTTCCTGTACTGACTTCACTTAATATATGATGGTAGTCATTTAGTGAAATATCAAGTTTTTCAGCCACTTCAATATCAGAAACATCTCGACCACGCTGCGCTTCGAGTTGTTTAATGGCTTCACTTATCATTCTGCTATTTTTGTGAACAGATCTTGGCGTCCAATCGCCTCGACGTATTTCATCAAGCATAGCGCCACGAATTCTAATGCCAGCAAATGTTTCAAAACTAGCACCTTTGCTATTATCAAAATTTTTGGCTGCTTCAAATAAACCAATCATACCCGATTGAATTAAGTCATCGACTAACACACTTGCTGGCAACCTTGCCAGTAAATGATAAGCAATGCGCTTGACCAAAACAGTATGTTGTTCAAGCAAAGCTGTTTTATCAATTAGACTATTGTAGCTATTTGCTTTTACCACGTATTATCGCTCTCATTGAAGACATACTTAATTACTCAGTTATTTAGTTCCCTAGTAACTGCTCAATAAAGAATTCTAGGTGCCCTGAAGCTTGTTTAGGAACTGGCCATTGGCTAACTTTAGTGGCTAAATCAATATAAGCTAACGCTGCTGGAGATTGAGGATAAGCTTCCACAATCAGTTGTTGCTTACGTACTGATCTGCGAACATTTTCATCGAAGGGTATTACCGCGACTAGCTCTATAGCCACATCGAGAAACCTATCGGTTACTTTTGTTAATTTTGCAAAAAGTTGTTGTCCTTCTCTAGGACTACGAACCATATTAGCAACAACTTTAAATTTAAAGACACCGTGATCACGGCTGAGTAATTTCATTAAGGCATAGCAATCAGTAATAGAGGTGGGTTCATCACAAACAACTAACATCACATCCTGTGCAGCTCTGGTAAAGCTTAACACCATATCGGAAATACCAGCCGCGGTATCAATTATCAACACATCGAACTGCGTTTTCATTTCACTAAAGGCTCTAATGAGACCGGCATGCTCTGATGGCGTTAAATCCACCATAGACTGTGAACCGGATGTTGCGGGAATAATCTTAATCCCTGCAGGACCTTCAATAATAATATCATCAAGCTCACATTCACCTGATAATACATGAGATAAGTTACGTTTTACTCTTAACCCTAACATCACATCTACATTAGCCAGGCCTAAATCGGCATCAAGCACTAAAACTCGTTTACCCTGTTGCCCTAGAGCAACGGCTGTATTAAGGGCGGTGTTCGTTTTACCAACGCCACCTTTTCCGCCTGAAACTGCCACTACTTTAACTTGCTGTAGATTTTGCATCTTTCTTAAGCCGCTCGCTTGATCTATCATTTAATTATTACTTCTAATCATATCTATTTAGCTACTAGCTAGAACCTTATACTATTGCGGCGGGAGCAACTGGCATTGGCCGCATTACACTTACATTGTTATTTACTGACTTACTTGCCATCTTATCTGCCAGATTAACGAGTTTCTCAGCATTTGCAACTTTAATATCTTCTGGAACTCTTTGCCCATCAGTAAGATACCCTATTGGTAAGCCATTTTGAATCGAAGTTGTAATTATTTCACCAATACTGATACTTTCATCGAGTTTAGTATAAATACAACCCGATAATGGTATCTTTTTAAAGCGATCTACGTTTTCTTGCATTACGCCTTGTTGCGTATTAGCCGCTAAAACTAAATAATTTCTAATTCTAACCCTAGCGTTCGCCACTAAGGCGGTTAATTGTTCTGCTAAACGAATGTCACGTTGTCCCATGCCAGCAGTATCAATTAAAATTAATTTCTTCTTAGAGTATTGCTGTAACAGAGTATCTAACGCTTGGCTATCTTTAGCAAGGCTCACCTGACAGCCAATAATCTTGCCATAAGTTGCTAATTGCTCAAAACCAGCAATACGGAAAGTATCGGTGGAAATAAGAGCAACTTGATCGCTGCCATGTACTTGCGAGAAACCTGCGGCAAGTTTTGCTATGGTGGTAGTTTTACCTACCCCGGTTGGGCCAACCAGCGCAACAACACCGCCACGAGTGATAATATCATTTTGTGTGGTATTAATTTGCTTAGCAATAAGTTGAGTTGCTTGCGCCCATGCTTCCTCTGCAGTCGACTGTTCAGGTACATAGCCGGCAATTTGATCGGCGATTTGTTCATTCAGCCCTAAAGCAAGTAAACGATTGACCAGTACTGCGCGTTGTGGATCCTTTTGCGCCATATCTTGCCACATTAAACCTGAAACTTGATGTTCTAGTAACGAACGAATTGAGGCCATCTCTTGCTGCATCTTGACAAAATCTTGTGAAGACACCTGGACATCATCATTGACATCAACCGCTAAGGGACTTGGGCTTGATATATTATTCGATACGATAGCCGTTATCTGGTCATCATCTTGAACATCTTCCGCGTTAGCGCCTTGCTCTGCTATCGCTGGCGGCAAGCTATCAGTATTGGGTTGATTGAGACGGTCAGTAAAACTCTTTAGTTGCTGCTTTATAGTCGTTTTATCAAGGCTGTTGGACTCTTGCTGCTGAGCTGTTTGATGACTTGACTGGTACTGAGTCGGATGTTGCACTTGACGATTAAGTAATGCCGATAAGCTATCAGCGGGTACATCTTCCGCGCTATTATCACTTACCACTGAGGATGAAGAGGTAGATGTAGAGGAAGATGAAGATGAAGTATTATTGTGCCGCTGTGTTTGTTGACCAAGGCTAACCACATCATTACTTACTTCTCTTGGGCTCAATGAGTTCTGCTGTGCTTCAGTTTCTACAGCCCTTTTTTCAGGAAATTTTGCTGGAGGCACGGCTTGGTTATAATCAACAGCAGCCATTAATTCCACACCTTCTGGAATTTTTTTATTAGACATAATTACTGCATCAACGCCAAGTTCTTCTTTGATCTGTGTTAATGCAGTACGCATATCTTTGGCAACAAAACGTCTAATCTTCATAGCTAACCTCTACCTTTGCTCTTAGTTAAAACGTTGCTCGGCATACGTTTAACTTATTGTTATTGCCCAATAGCACTAACAATTTTAATTTGTTTGTCATCAGGGATTTCTTGATAAGAAATCACGCGTAAACTTGGTATGGTATATTTAACAAACTTAGCCAAAACCTGACGCAAAATTCCCGACGTTAATAAAATTGGCGTATCTCCAGCCATTTCTTGCTGGTTTGCACCTTCAGTTAATGATTTTTGTAAGCGCTCCGCTAAACCAGGTTCAATTCCGGCACCATCATCT
This sequence comes from Colwellia sp. MT41, assembly GCF_001444365.1. NCBI lineage: Bacteria > Pseudomonadati > Pseudomonadota > Gammaproteobacteria > Alteromonadales > Colwelliaceae > Colwellia > Colwellia sp. MT41. The sequence continues at coordinate 1,365,802 of NZ_CP013145.1, read as the reverse complement.
CCTGCCATTTGCATAGACTGATGCAACATCTGTTCCAATTCTGGAGCCAAAGTTATGACGGGTACTTCTTTTGCGGCACCAACCAGGTCTTGGATAATAAATTTTCTTAAACTTATTCTTACCGCTGCGGTGAGAACTTCAGCATCTTGGCTCTTCGGTCCATATTCAACCAGGGTTTGCACTATAGAGCGCATATCACGTACCGCAACACCTTCGTTCATTAGGCTTTGTAGTACTTTAACAACCGTACCTAAAGTCAGGGTATCAGGAATAAAGCCTTCCACTAATTTAGGGTAGCTTTTAGCAAGTAAGTCCAATAAGTTTTGCACTTCTTCATGCCCTAACAACTGAGCAGCATTATTGGTTAATATCTGACTCAAATGCGTTGCTAATACGGTGGCCGAATCAACGACGGTGTAACCTAACGTTTGTGCTTGTTCACGTTGATTTTGATTAATCCAAATAGCCTCAAGTCCAAAAGCTGGGTCTTTTGTGGCGACGCCATCAAGCTTACCAAAAACTTGTCCAGGATTAATGGCGAGCTCCTGATCATGACGAATTTCGGCACTGCCAACAACAACACCCATAAGTGATATTTGATAACTGTTTGGGTCTAAATCTAAATTATCTCGAATATGTACAGCAGGAACTAAAAAGCCAAATTCTTGCGATAACTTTTTTCGTACGCCTTTAATACGGCTCAGTAGTTCACCACCTTGCGCTTTATCCACTAGGGGGATCAAACGGTAACCAATTTCTAGACCAATAATATCAACCTGATTGACATCATCCCAATCCAATTCTTTCACCTCTTCTTCTTGTTGTTGATGCTGCACTTGTTCTTCTTCAACTATTTTTTCTTGTGCAATTTTTTTGTTTTCTTTTTTTCTCGCGCCATAAAAAGCAGTGGCAGCAATAATGGCCGAAAATAATAAAAAGACAAAATGTGGCATGCCGGGGATAACCCCCATAACAAACATCACCCCTGCGGTAATATAAAGCGATTTTTCTTGGCCTAATTGGCTGCTAACTTGTTCGCCCATATCTTGGGAGGTATTTTGACGGGTTACAACAATAGCGGTACCAACAGATAATAATAAACCTGGTATTTGCGCAGCAAGGCCATCACCAATAGTCAGTACGGTATAAATTTCAACTGCCTCGCCGAAGGCTAGATCATGTTGCACCATACCAATGATTAAGCCACCAATAATATTAATGAACAAGATAAGAATGCCGGCAATGGCATCACCTTTGACAAATTTACTGGCACCATCCATTGAGCCATAAAAATCGGCTTCATTGGTTACTTCTATACGGCGTTCTTTTGCTTCTTCCTGAGTAATAAAACCCGCATTTAAGTCGGCATCAATGGCCATTTGTTTACCTGGCATGGCATCTAAGGTAAAACGCGCGGTCACTTCGGCAATGCGACCCGCACCTTTTGTGATAACAACAAAGTTGATAATAATTAAGATTAAAAATACCACTAAGCCGACCGCATAATTGCCACCAATAACGACGGAACCAAAGGCTTCAATAACTTTACCCGCGGCATCTGGGCCTTCATGACCTTCTAATAGCACTATCCGGGTACTGGCGACATTCAATGCTAAACGTAAAATAGTTGCCACGAGTAAAACGGCCGGGAAAGAGCCAAAATCAAGGGGTTTTAAGGTGTAAACAGTAATGAGTAAAACAACCAGAGAGAGTGCTATATTAAAAGAAAACAGGATATCTAATAACCAAGCGGGCATAGGTAACATAACCATGCCTAGGGCTGCCATGACCAGAATGGGGGTACCCAGCCCAGTCAGATGACGTAACTTCGATTTATCAAATTTATTAAAATAAGCGACTAATTGCATTACTACTTCATGATGTTTTTTTGACAGTTATCATGAGGTAGCAATTCTTATACCAAAAGAGCTTATTGGCTCTATTTACTTGTCTCTGTTGACGCTAATATTTAAATTCATCGGGGATAGGCAGATCTTTAGCAACAGGAATAGGTTTTTTAGCCTTACCTTTTTTATGCTCATTGAGCTGGAAGATAAAGGCCAACACTTGGGCAACAGCGGCAAACAGCTCTTCAGGGATATCTTCACCAACTTCGGCAGTATAATAAATTGAGCGTGCTAAGGCCGCTGATTGAATAATCTCAACTTGATGCTCTTTAGCAATGGTGCGGATATGTATGGCCATTTCATCAACACCTTTAGCGACCAACACTGGGGCTCCACCTACCGCGGCATCATATTTAAGCGCAATAGAAAAATGGGTAGGATTAGTGATGACAACATCCGAGTCGGGCACATCAGCCATCATACGTCGTTGTGACATTTCATATTGCGTCCGACGAATACGGCCTTTCATTTCAGGACTACCTTCTGAACTTTTATGTTCATCTTTAATTTCTTGCTTAGTCATTTTTAGTTGGCGGTTATGATTCCAAACTTGATACGGCGCATCAATAGCCACAATAATGCCTATCGATAAGGCCAACACTAAGAACATCCACAGCAGCATAGTCGTTGCATGTTCAAAGTTAGCCGGAATAGTTTCTCGACTTAACCCTAAAATTTGTTCAAACAAACCATTTAGTAATAAATAAGCAACAAAAAAAACCACACAGAACTTTAAAATTGATTTAAACAACTCGACCGCTGCTTGTACCCCGAACATTCTTTTAAAGCCAGCCATAGGGGAGAGCCGACTTGCTTTAGGCATCATCGCCTCCCACGAAAAACTCATACCACCAAGTAAAGTATTACCCACAAATGCCGCGATCATAATGATAACGAATATCCACATTAAGGGTGATACTAGCTGAAAGATACCATCATTTATCACTTTAAAAAGCGCATTGATATCCATGGCCTCTTCTCTCGTTAAGCTAAACATATGAGTCATCATATTAGCCATTGAGGTGGCTAAAGATTTCCCCATAAGTAACATGGCGCAAGCACTGCCAACCAAAACAAAAAAAGTGCCTAAATCTTTAGAGCGGGCAATTTGACCCTTTTTACGGGCATCGGTGAGTTTTTTTGCCGTGGGTTCTTCGCTTTTTTCACCACTATCAGAGTCAGCCATCTATGTGGCCTGACAATCAATAAGGTAGCAGCTAAAATCTAGTGCACGTTGCCACTGCAGTTCAAAGTGAGTGAGAAAATTACCAAAGGTTAGCCACATAATAAGTAAACCTGCCAGCATGGTGATGGGAAAGCCAATAGCAAAAATATTCAATTGCGGTGCGGCTCTGGTCATAATACCAAAGGAAAAATTTATCAATAACATCGCCGTTACTGGTGCTAAAGCAAGAGATAGCGCAGTAGCAAACATCCAACTGCCCCATTCAACGATTTCTCTATATTTGATGCTGGATAAATGCTCGGTCGGAATAGGTAAGGTGTCAAAGCTGGCGACAATAAAATGTAAATAAGCCAGATGTCCATCCATCACCCAAAATAGCAGTGAAGATAATATTAAAAAGAATTGGCCAACAGCTGGTACATTCATGCCGCTAGCGGGATCAACTAATGAAGCAAAACCAAGACCTGATTGCATGGCAATAATTTGCCCTGCCAAGGTAAAAGTGTTGACGACCATAATGGTGACAAAGCCAAGCATAATACCGATAATCATCTGTTGCCCCAGTAAGATAGCCGTATTGATAGACAGTAAATCAATATCTTTAACGGGTGGGATGGCCGGCATGATAGCAACGGTTATGGCTAAGGATAAAAAAAGTTTTACCCGCATTGGAATGGTTCTAGCACTAAAGCCTATCATGGTCATAACCAAGGCAGAGATCCGACTAAAGGGCAAAATAAGATCTGCCATAAATTGGTTAATAACGGACTCGGTAAATTCCATTACCGGCTACCGATATCGAGTATATTATCGGTAATAGTTAGCACTAACAACACGTTAACCATTAGATAATGACACTGGGTATGCTAGCAATGAGCCTAATGGTATAGTCCATAATTTTTTGTAATAGCCAATGGCCGCCAAATATCAAAGAAAGTAAAGTGACAATTAATCTTGGTAAGAAGCTTAAGGTTTGCTCATTAATTGAAGTGGCTGCTTGAAAAACAGCCACAATTAAACCCACCGCAAGACTGGGTAAGATGATAGCACTTACTAGTACGATAACGAGTAATAAAGCATCACCTAGTATATCCACATAGATTTCAGGTCCCATAAGCTACTCTCTTGTATACCCAATTTTTCTTAAATGCTAGTGAAGCAAAGACAAGTTAGCAGTCTCGCTAACTACCCATACCATAGCTGGTTGCTATGGTACCAATAACAAGGTTCCAGCCATCAACCAAAACAAATAACATCAGCTTAAAAGGTAAAGAGACAATCATGGGCGAAAGCATCATCATGCCCATGGCCATCAATATACTGGCGACAACCAAATCGATGATCAAAAAAGGTATAAATAATATAAAACCAATTTGAAAAGCGGTTTTTAATTCACTGATAATAAAAGCAGGGATAATGACGGTCATAGGTAAATCGGTTGGCTTATCTACCGCTTCAATACCAGCCATGCCGGCTAAGGTATCAAGATCCTTAATACGGGTTTGCTGCAACATAAAAGCACGCAGCGGTATCTTGCCCAGATTGATGGCTTCACTGGACGTTAACTGATCTGCTAAATAGGGTTGAATGGCCGTTTTATCTATTTGATTATATACTGGCGTCATTATGAACAGTGTCATAAAAAGCGTCAGTCCAATAATCACTTGATTCGATGGTGTTTGCTGAAGACCAATAGCTTGTCGTAAAATGGACATAATCACCACAATTCGAGTAAATGAGGTCATCATTATGATAGCAGCAGGGATAAAACTTAGCGCAGTCATAAAAATCAATATTTGTAGATTTACTGAATACTCTTGCGAGCCATCAGGGTTTGTAGTGAGCGTTAAGGCCGACAACGATAGATCACCGGCAAGAGCGTCAAAACTCATACTGAGTAAGGATAAAGCTATGATGATGAATAACGAAATTCTTTTCATGGTTCCCTGAACGTCCTAAATTTATAAGCCTAAGTTAACGGCAAACTTTAAAATAATATGATGTTGATTTTATCTAATAACAAGTGGTCAATTAAGGCACTTGTTATAACTTTTAAAAACAATAGCCACTACGACTTTTTAGCTAACAAAAAAGATAATATATTTTTAGGTAAATCTGCCGTATTAATACTTTGCTGAGCTAATGGCTCTGATAACTTGTCCAACAAGCTGATTTTTTGAGCGGTAACGCCTAGCAGTAATTGTTGCTCACCCACTTGCACTACTATCAACCGCTCTTTATTCCCTAACGACAAGCTGGTGATGAGTTTAAGTTGACTAATGCCTTGTTGGGAAAAATTAAAGCGCTTAAGTACAAATGCACAGCTAATAATTAACGCTAAAACCATCAACAAAGATAAGATCATTCTGCCTGAATCCATGTTAGCCATAACATGCTTACCTACCTCAGGGCTATTATTTACCGTTTTGTCGTCTAAAAAAATGGGTCGAGTTACCCCTTCAGGGCCAGTGTCATTATCCGCTAAAAACTTTTGAGCAATAGCCTGCGCTACCGCGATTTTTTCATTGGGGATATTTTCAGTGGTATTACTTTCGGCTAAAGCCAGTAAAGAGAGGAAATAACAACTAATAGCTAAGAATATACGTATTGTTTTTATTATCATAGAGCAGATATCTTTATTCATACCAAGGGAAACGCTCATAATTTGAGCTACTTTAATTTTTTGATACGTTCAACTTGGCTAATCACGTCGGTTAAGCGAATACCAAACTTATCATTCACCACAACAACTTCACCGTGGGCTATTAAGGTGCCATTCACCATAACATCAAGTGACTCACCCGCTACCCGGTCTAATTCAACCACTGAGCCTTGGTTCAATTGCAATAAATTTCGAATGCTAATATGACTTCGGCCTACTTCCATAGAAATTGTCACCGGTATATCTAAAATAGTATCAAGCTTCCGCTTTTCTTCACCGGTAATAGGCGATTCTTCCTCGGTTAGCTCTTCAAGCTCTACCGTTTTTGCACCGGCGGTTTTGGCTTCAGCTTGTTCATCTAGCGCCTCATCCCACATACTTAGGTCTTCATCTTTGTCGTTACTCATACCACTGGCCTCAATTTATAAATTTTGTTCATATAGGTCGACTTATTCGTTTATAAGTCTTCGTCAAGCAGGTGCAGTTCAGCATCACTATCAAGGCGTTTACCACCTTTGGTTAAAATGGTTAATTCAGATTTAACTGACTCAGGTCGTTTGATTTTCGATACAATTTTCAAGGCGACATTATCTCGACTTCGTCCTAACTTAGCTCTAAAAGTCGGTAGATCTTCAATGAGTACGATAATGTGCTCAGGCATTTCAATGGGTATAATATCCCCAACTCGTAATTCCATAATTTGACGTAAAGGTATATCAACCTCAATAAACCTAGTATTAATAGCTACTGGCACATCCATAATTTCATCACGCAATGCCTTTGACCAACGCATATCGGTGTCTTCTTTATCACTTTGCACACCCGCATCAAGTAACTCACGTATAGGCTCGAGCATTGAGTAAGGCAAAGCGATGTGGAAATCGCCACCACCGCCATCTAACTCAATATGGAAGGAGCTGATAACCACCACCTCTGTTGGGCTGACAATATTTGCCATAGACGGGTTAACTTCAGAGTCTAAATACTCAAAGGAAATATCCATTACCGGTGACCAAGCTTCTTTATAATCTTCAAAAATAAGCTTTAACAGCATTTGAATAATACGGCGCTCTGTCGGGGTAAATTCACGACCTTCAATTTTTGCATGATAGCGGCCATCGCCACCAAAAAAATTATCGACTAGAATAAAAACTAAGCGCGCTTCCATGGTAATTAATGCCGTACCTTTTAACGGACGAAAACGCACCATGTTCAGACTTGTCGGCACAAACAAGGTATGTATGTACTCACCAAACTTAATCATCTGAATGCCATTAATAGACACCTCAGCCGTACGGCGCATCATATTAAATAAGCTGATACGCATATGGCGAGCAAAACGTTCGTTGACCATTTCCAATGTTGGCATTCGGCCACGAACAATACGATCCTGTGAAGAGAAGTCATAATCAGTGGGGCCGTCATGGTCTTGCACGACATCCTCAACTATTTCCTCATCTTCAACATCATCAACACCATGTAATAAGGCATCAATCTCGTCTTGGGATAATAAATCACTCACTCGATAGTCTCTTTCATTGTTATCAATATAAGTATCAATATCAGTAGCAATTTCACTTACTACTGAATGATTACTTTAACGCTATTAATTTGTACTGCTAACTTGTGCTGCTATGCTCAGCTAGCTATTGCATGACAAAACCAGTAAATAGTACTTTTTCTACGGTTTTATCACCTTCGACATCTGTCATGATTTTTTGAACAGCCGCTAATGACTGCTGCTTTAAAGCGATTTTTCCGGCACTTGTTGCCAAATCATCAGCGTTGGCTTGAGAGAAAACACTCAGTAAAGTACTTTCAATTAACGGAATATGCATTTTGGCATTCTCTTCATTATCACCACCGCGAACAAGTAATTGCACACGTATTTCGACAAAACGGTCGCGTGCTGCGCCAGGAACATTAAAACGAAAGGCTCTAGGCATTGGCACATATAAAGCGGTACCCAAATGAGCGCTTGAGCTAGCTTCAACTACTTTAGCTTCACTGCCCTCACTATCTAATGCGGCGGTAATGTCTGCTTGACTTGCATCACTACCACTCATAAAGAAGTAACCCGCTGCTGCGCCCACAAGTAAAACCACGACAGCAATAATGATGATGATCATTTTTTTATTTTTACCTGAGTTATCTAGCTCTAACTCACCTTCTTTACCATTTTCTTTTTCGTCTGCCATGAGAATCCTTTAAATTTACCGCCATTAATAGTCAAAATAATAGTGACTAATGAATGACATAGTATTTATTGATAGACTATATCCTTGAATAGTCTTCGAGCCAATGTGTTTTCACCAACTTAACTTCATTTTAGTCAATTAAGCGTAGTAATCTACGCCCGTTGTCGAAGAATCGAACAACTTAGCGGATAAAGCTAGCGTATGCTCGTCTTCGTCTACCTTAGTTAACAATGCTGCTGGGTCATTACCTTGCTTTAAATTATTCTTATCATTATTTTCCTGCTGACTTTGTTGCTCAACAGTAGCGTCGCCGACATCGACACCCTGCTCCGCCAACATATCTCTTAATTTCTGCATATTCTGCTCTAATGCTTCTTTTGCTTGCTGGTTTTGCACGACAAAATTAACCGTAGCTTGCTCACCTTGTAAATTAACGCGTACCTGCATATTACCAAACTCAGGTGGGTCCAAGATGATATCAAATTGCTGTAACTTCTGGCTGATCATAATCATGACTTTATCTTTTACCGCATCGGCAAAATCTTTTCTATAAATAGCGATGCTTTCTTGCTGCAGTTGCACCTTGTTTTTCTGGATTTGTGCGATATCACTGGCAACATTATGACTTAGCACTTCAACTGCTTGATGCTCAATATAGGCATCAGTGCTTTGTTTGGCTTGTGTTGCTTGCATGGTTAACGCTTGTGACTCAGAGAAAGAACGTGTGGCAAGATTGTCACTAACCTTACTGGTTGTTTTCATGCCTTGCTCGACCGGTTGCTCTTGTGACAACAGCAGAGCTTCAGCATACTCAGTATCATCAATAGCTTGTTGCTCACTACTGACAAGTTGTATTGCTTGTTGCTGCTGAGCCTGTTGCAACCCTTGAACTTGAGCATTGCTCAAGTTCACTTGTTTAGCTTGAACAGCTACGGGCTGTTCTTTAGCGGTAATTTCATGCGGTATTATCGCCGGTGTAGTTCGTTCTGCTATTGCTTTATCGGCACTAATATTACTTAATATTGAGTGAACCGAGCTAGTCTCTAACTCGGCTTTTTCAGCGAATTGTTGCTCATTCTTACTGGCTTTATTTGGCACAGCCTCGAGTGTATGGTTCGCTACTTTAGTAACAGAAGGTACCTGTTTTTCAGTTGCATCCGATGGGGAAACTGGCAATTCAGCACTATTTTTACCTGGGGGTTTGGCTGATAAAGTGACATTTTTTTCACTTAGGGGCGCTTTAGTTTTAGCTAATGACTCTTTTGCTAATGGGTCTTTTGCTAATGGGTCTTTAGCAAGAAGCTGTACCTCTGCGGCGGTTAGCTTATCATTACCAATAGGCTCAACGGGCAATTGGTATAAACCCGAGTCTACTTGCTCGGTAATTTGGCTTTTATTGGTTGCTGAAATACTGGCCGCTAAATCGCTTACTTTATTATTATTCAGTTGAGCTGCAGTTAACTGGGCATTCGTTAACTGCTCGCTAGTTATACTTTGATTGTTGCTGATGCTTTGCAGTGATTGTTGGTAATTTTTTAGTAGTTGCTCGCCTGGTTGCTGCGCAAAATCAACATTTTTTAGCTGGCTTTGAGCGAGTAATTCCTCTTTTGAAAACGCCTTGAGCTTATGTTCAAAGCTAAGTTCAACAGTATTTCGTGCATTTAATTTACCCTTTTCATCAGCGTCTGTTGCGCTGGTATCCTGTTTAGCCTCGGCAATACCGACTTTACTCTTGTTGGCTTGAATAATTTGTTGGCTATTAACGGGCTCACTCTTTGTTGATTTTTCGGCCGTATTAGTTAACGTTTGATCGCTATTATAAAGCAGTGCAATAAACTGCTCAGACTCAGCTAAGGCGTCATTATTAGCTGAGTTTGCTGTAGTTTTATCATCCGCTGTCACCAAAATATTATTTGCGGACGAGTGTTCGCTATTATCTTGATTGGCACTATCAGCGAGAACTTCCGCTGAATAGTCACTTTCTTGGCGACTTTTGACTTCATCTGTGTCATTTTTGCCGTTGGCGGCAACATCATTACCAAGCGTTGCCGAAGCTGATGCAATTTCTCCTTGAGACTCTTTATCACTGGTGACGTTACTTTCATCGCTGACATGTTGGGCAACCAAACGAGAAAATTCGGCCTCATCAGCTCGTTCACCGGAAGGTACCGAATTACTTTTGGTTTTTAAATCAGTATCTTGTGATAAAAAAACAGGTGAAACGTTTGCTGATTGCATAGTTATTCCAATCGTTGAAATTAGCTAAAATAATAAAAACCACACTGTCTATTACTGACTATTGCCACGGTAACTTTCATCTGTGCGCGATATAAACTCTGTACTAGCGCTTTGCTAGCTGGTCTCTATACTATGTAAAGCAATAATCATTCCAGTTATTAAATTTATAACGGATGTTATAGCCAAAATAACTAACGTAAAGCGCGTCGAACAAATTGTTGAGTGGCTATTTCATCAAACATTTTTTGTTCAGCTCTTTGTGCTGCTACCGCCATTTTTTGCAAACGTTTATCACGTAATAGCTCAACGGCTTTCACCTTTTGCCTTTGTTTAAGCCAAATACTTTTACTTTGCTCAACCAGTGCTTTGGCTTGTCGCATAGCAATTTCCACCTGCTTGGCCGCGGTATCAAGTTTGGCGATAAAAGCATGGTAATGTCTATAAGTGGCACTGTCTAAGCCCTGCTCTGCTCGTTGACTTAATCGTTTCATGTATTCTAAGCGGTAGTCTGCCACACCTTGTAAACGGGTAATATTTTGTTGATACTCATTTTCAGCTAATTTCAATTGATCGGCACAACGTTGCTCGTTGTCTTTTTCAAACTTTAATATGGTATCAAGTTGCTTCATTGCCATCTGCTGTACTCTTTTAAGTCAATACTTTTGTATCTATACCAACAACTAGCTCTTTGCTTGCTGTTTATTTTGCGCATGTGCCGCAGCAATAATTTCTTTCATCTGAGCAATACTTTGCTCATAAGGAATAATTTCAGTAATCTTTTGCTGTAAAAAAAAGTTGATCACTGGTAGCACGTTTATCGCCTGATCAATGCGTGGGTCATTGCCCTTGGTGTAAGCACCTATGGCAATAAGGTCTTTATTTTGCTGATAAAGGGAATACATTTGCTTTAATTGCTTGGCCAAATCTTGATGTTCGTCATCAGTGACCATAGGCATAACCCGTGATATAGAGCCTTCAATATTCACCGCGGGGTAATGTCCTGCATCGGCTAACTCTCGAGACAAGACCACATGGCCATCTAAAATAGCGCGCGCCGCATCCGCAATAGGGTCTTGTAAGTCATCACCTTCGGTTAATACCGTATAAAATGCCGTTATAGAGCCTTGCCCTTCACCGCCATTGCCGGCACGTTCAACTAATTGCGGTAATTTAGAAAAAACTGACGGCGGATAGCCTTTAGTTGCGGGTGGTTCACCTACTGCTAAGGCAATTTCACGCTGTGCCTGCGCGTAACGTGTTAATGAATCAAGCAGTAACAATACATCTAAACCTTGATCGCGAAAATACTCGCTTATTTGAACTGCCGTTTCACAACCTTTAAGGCGCATTAAAGGGGAATTATCTGCCGGAGCGGCAACAACAACGGCGCGCTTAAGCCCTTCTTCACCTAAAATTTCTTCAATAAATTCTTTTACTTCTCGGCCACGCTCCCCCACTAAACCAACCACAACAACATCGGCCGATGTCCCCCGTGTCATCATGCCCATAAGGACACTTTTACCAACACCTGAGCCAGCAAACAACCCCATGCGTTGGCCTTTACCAATGGTGATAAAGCTATTGATAGAGCGTACACCAACATCAAGTACCTCGGTGATGGCTCGTCGCGATAATGGATTCATGGGTTTACTATCATGATGATAATCATCATCTGATTTTATCGGCCCTTTACCATCAATGGGTTTGCCGACACCGTTGATTACCCGGCCGAGTAGGTCCATGGATAAAGGTACTTTAAATTTACTGGAAATAGGTAACACTCGTGCGCCAGGCATAACACCACGAAGGCTTTCTTCTGGCATTAAGTAGGTAATGTCTTGAGCAAAACCAACAACCTCAGCAAGTAAATCACCGTGTGCTGTTTCAACAAGACATTGACTACCAACATGTGCTTTCACGCCTACGGCTTCTAGGGTTAAACCGACAACACGCACTAACCTACCGGCAACGGGCGCTTTAAAGTCATGAATAAATTTTTGACTGTTTTTAAAGCGCTCGGTTAGACGTAAGCTATCAACCATAGTGTTTATTTACCTTAAGATAAAAAGTTAAAACGAAAAACAATCAAGCGCGACAAAAAATTAAGAGCTTTGATGTAAAGCATCTTGAAAGAAAGGTTCCAGCACTTGCTTTAGCCTTGCTTTCATTTGCAGGTCGATATTTGAGGTGCTGTTTTCTATTTGGCAGCTACCTTGAGGCAGTTGGGGTGCTGGCAGTAAACGCCAACCTTGCTCGGCAATATGCTCAGCGCCAAATTGAGCTTCGACTAGGCTAATATCGTTTGGGTTTAAACATATTTGTGTTTGAGCATCACTACTAGGTAAACTTTTGATGCCAGTAGTTATTGCCGTCATTAAAATGTCAGGGTTAGTTTTAGCTTCATGTAAAACCACAGCTTCTGTTAGCTGTAAAACCAAATTAAGAAGCTGTTCTTCGACATTTTTTTCCACACTTGCTAGTGGTAGGTGTAATTGTTCAATTAATTTTTGCCAACGATCACTTTGTTGTTCAATTTGCTCCTTGCCTTGGGTTAAACCTTGCTCAGTACCTTCGGCAATACCTTGTTTTGTTCCCTCTGCTAACCCTTTAGCTTTACCTTCTTCAAAACCTTTAGTGAAGCCTTCTTCCTTACCTTGATTAAAGCCTTCTTCACTGGCGGCTATACGAATATCGTCAATTTCTTGCGCTGTCAGTGGTTGTGGCTCAACTTCTTCAGACTCTGGTGGTTCATAAACCCAGTGACTTTTTTGACCAAAAGCATTGGTTATATTTTTATCTTCTGAGCTAGCTTGCCCTTGGATATTTGGCAAAGGCCAAGCGTCCATGGCGCTCTCTTGTGACGCTTTTATAATACGAACTGGTGATTTTGACATTTAGTGTACCCTTATTCTCTGCTGAGCTAAGCTAGTTTCATCTTATAAAAACTCATCGCCACCGCCACCACCGCCCAGCATAATCTCGCCTGCGTCGGATAATCGTCGTGCCACCGCCAAAATTTCTTTTTGCGCTGCTTCCACTTCGCTTATACGTACAGGGCCCATAGCTTCTAGATCATCGACCATCATTTCCGCCGCACGTTTAGACATATTACTCATTATCTTATCTTTTAACGCTTCATCAGTGCCTTTAATCGCTTTCATTAAGGCCTCTTGCTGTACTTCGCGTAAGATAGCTTGCATGCCACGATCATCAACATCGGCAAGGTTTTCAAAGACAAACATCAAGTCTTGAATTTGCTGACTCATTTCTTCATCGTTTTCACGGATGGAGTCCATTAACATACCTTCAACATTCGTCTCTAGGTAGTTCATGATATCTGCAGCGGCTTTTAAGCCGCCCATTTTCGCTGCTTGTGCGCCAGCTTGACCCGCGAATTGTTTCTCCATAATCTCATTTAATTCTTGCAAGGCTGCTGGTTGCACTTCTTCTAAATTAGCAATACGCATCATTAAGTCTAAACGGACTTTATCGGTGAATTGACTCATGATCTCAGCAGATTGCTCTGGCTCAAGGTATGATAAAACAATGGTTTGAATTTGAGGATGTTCATTACGAATTATGTTGGCTACTTGTTTAGAGTCCATCCATTTTAATGAATCAAGACCTTTAGCACCACCACCCATGACAATTTGATCAATTAAATTACCGGCTTTGTCTTCACCAAGTGCCGCGGTTAATGCTTTTCGAACAAACTCTTCACTTTTGAAACCAATGGTAGAGAAATTTTGTATTTCATGAATAAAGAGTTTATGTACCGCGGTGATTTTTTCTTGGGTAAAATCTTGCATTGCCGCCATAACAGTACCCACTTGCTGTACTTGTTTTGGCTCAAGGTGCTTTAATATTTGTGCAGCATCTTCTTCAGATAGGCTAAGCAATAAAATGGCCGCTTTTTCTGCGCCTTCTAATTTTTCTACATCGAAGCCTACCGGGGCTGCGGCTAATTCGCCGACTTCTTGTTCATCACTCATCTTCGTTCAACCAACTTTTCACTACTTGCGATGATAATTCTGGCTCATTTGCTACTAGCGCACGAACCGCTTTAAGTATATCTTCGTCTCGGTGAAGATCAGGTAACTGTAGACTGCCATCTGGTGCAAAACCTACCGCACCCGCATCAAATTCTGAGGTCAGCATATCCATAGTTTCATCACCTAAATCAATATGGCTATCCAGTGATTTATCACCATAATCTTCTGGTGCTCGTTCCGGGTAGATTAAACGTTTCAGCATTGGACGAACAACAGCCAATATTAAAACGATGATAACCAAGGCGCCTAATACTAATTTTAGCACTTTTACAAACCAAGGTTGTTGCCAGATAGGGATCTCAGCGACAACGCCAAAATCGGGACGATTAAAATGAATGGTTAGCACTTCTAAAACATCGCCTCGTTGCAAATCAAAACCAATACTACCCTGTAATAATCGTCGAATACTAGCAATTTCCACAGTGGAACGAGGTACTAAACTAGCAACTGGAGCATCGACACCAGATTCAGTGGCTGCTGTGGCAGTGCTGGCAACATAATCAAGTGCCACAGAAACACTGACACGCTTGATAATACCGGTTTGTGACCTAGTATAACTAATCGATTCATCAAGCTCATAATTTTTAGTCGACTCTGTATGCCTTCTACTCGGCATACTTTTCTTTTGACCACCAATGGCATTTTCAGGTATAGAGGATTCAATAGGAGGTTGGTTGGTTAACGCGCCGGGGATGCCACCTAATAAGCCACCTATATTAGTGCTTTCAATACTCATCTCACTACGCAATGCTGGTAAGTCAGCGTTATAACGGCGCGATGTTTCTTCAACATTGGTAAAATCCATGGAGACATCAACTTGTGCGGTATAATTTCCTAAACCAACAATGGGGATAAGAATGCCATCAATTTTGTTTAGGTACTCATGTTCACGCTTTTGTTCAATTTCAAACTCTTTACGTGAGCGTGATGAAATCGAATTTTGTGAACCTGAATTAAGTAAACGACCGTTTTGATCAGTAACCGTGACCCGGTTTGGCCTTAAACCTTGCACGGCCGAAGCAATAATATCAACCACGGCATCAACTTCTTCATCGGATAAAATCTTGCCGCGTCGCATAGTTAACACTACAGTAGCGGATGGGGTTTTTTCGCGCCTAGCAAAGACATTCTCACGTGGGATAGCTAATAAAACTCTAGCACGGCTAATACTATTTAGTTGTTCTACCGTGTTAGCCAATTGTTGCTCTCTGCCATATTTCAATCGTTCTCGCTCAAGGCGTTGACTAACGCCAAAGCCCATATCTTGCATTAAAATATTTTCACCTTGTGAAACCTCATCGGTTAAGCCTTCACGAGCAAGTAATAACTTAACCTGTTGATATTCATCGGTAGGTACTGAAATAGTGTTATTTTCTTGACGGTATTCTACTTGATTTTCATCAAGGTAATCCATGGTTTTAATAAGCTGCTGCGTTGGTAATTTTGTCAAAATACGATACTCAGGCTCATTGGCCAGCATAATAACAAATACCGCAATAGCTAAACAAATCGCCAAGGCCACCACAATGGTAATTTGTCTTAAAATATCAACATTACCTAACGATGCAGCAAAGCCGGATTTTTGCTCTTCCATTCCCGCGCTATCAGCTTCACTGGCGATCATATCACCATCGCTATCAGCTGCTACCATTGCGTTTGTATCTGCCACTTCACTTCTCCGCTGTACTGTTTTTTACGACAAAATTTATTTAATAACTTAGGGTAACTTAATTCAGATACTCAGATTTAACTGATGTAAGCCAGTTAAATTATACTGGCATGCTCATAATCTCTTTATAGGCTTCAACAAACTTATTGCGTATTTGCACCGTTGCATCTAAGGCGATACCTGATTTAGAGGAAGCAATCATCACTTCAGCCAGGGTGACGTTAGAATCGCCCATTTCAAAGGATCTTTTCAGTTGCCCTGATTCTTGTTGTAATTCATTAACGCTATTTAAGGCATCTGTTAGCATATTACCAAAATTACTGCTTGAGTCGTTGATTTTTCCCACGCTGCTATCAGCAAGACCATTAACACCCATGGCATCAACCGAGGGTAATTTGTTACCCATAGCTTGTAGCGACATACTTTGCATTTGGCTATAGAGAGAGTTACTTTTGATATCCATAGTGCGCTCACTTTTGTCAATTTTTTTACGTTAAATTAGGTATAACAATGTGACTGCAAGCATAGTGCCAAAAACGTTATTTAGTTTTACCAAGGGGAGGGGAGCAGGAAAAAATCGAAAGCTACTTTACTAAGGGATAGCAATAATAGCTTTTGATTTTGTTAGAGCGGGGGAGAACAGTAATTTGGCTATAACTAGCTGTTAGTGATAATAGCTCGTTAGACTGAATAAGCTAGGCGGGGATTTCTATACCCGAGTCGCGCATTTTGGCAATTTTATAGCGTAAGGTACGTGGGCTAATGCCTAAGCGCTCGGCCACCGCTTTACGACTACCATGGCAGGCTTGTAAGGTATCAAGAATAATTTGATGCTCTTGCAATTTTAATTCACTACCAAGCTTATCGTCAGTGTTCGTCACTTGCTCTGGCTCTATCACTAATGCGGTATCAAAGTTTTCAATCATTAAATCGCCCGCATCAATAAGCTTGTCGGTATGTAAAATAAGTGCCCGTTGGATAACATTATCCAACTCTCTGACATTACCGGGCCAATGATAAGCATTAAGTTTACTACGCGCAGCACCCGAAAACTCAGGGATGGGATCGCCATTTTTTTGACAATGACGAGAGATTAAGTGTTGCGCCAGCACAAGTATATCATCAACGCGCTCAGCTAAGGGTAGCCAAGTGAGTGGGAAAACGTTAAGACGATAATAAAGGTCTTCTCTAAAGAGACCATCCTTTACTGCGGCTTGTAGGTCTCTATTCGTGGTAGCAATAACACGTACATCAAGACTTATGATTTTTCTGCCACCTAAGCGTTCTACTTCGCGCTCTTGCAATACCCGTAAAATTTTGGCTTGTAGCCCTATATCCATTTCGGTTATTTCATCAAGTAGAATAGTGCCGCCCTGCGCTTGTTCGAACTTTCCTGGGCAGGCTTGGATGGCGCCGGTAAAAGCACCTTTCTCATAACCAAATAAGGTGGCTTCAAGCATATTTTCAGGAATGGCCGCACAGTTAATGGCGATAAAAGGTTGTGCACTGCGTTTAGAGTGATGATGAACATACTGGGCTAACACTTCTTTACCTGAGCCACTGGGACCAAGGATCATTACCGACGCATCGGTACTGGCGACTTTTTTAGCCAAAACCAGTAATTCTAATGAGCGTTTATCGGCCACGATGGGCTCATTTTTATTCACCTTTTTGGGCGGAATATATTGACTGACCATATTGAGTAACACTTGCGGTGCAAAGGGCTTGGCAATATAGTTACAAGCGCCATCTCGCATCGCTTGTACCGCATCATCAATGGTGCCATATGCTGTCATCAGTAACACCGGTAAATTTACCTGTTTATTTTTAATACTTTTCAATAAAGATAAGCCCGACATACCACCCATTTGTACATCACTGACAACAATATCAACCTGCTGTTTTTTCAACAGCAATAAAGCAGCTTCACCAGAATCTGCCTCTACACAGCAATAACCGGCTAATGATAAGGTATCAACCAAGGCTTCACGTAAACCGGCATCATCTTCCACCACAAGAACTTTATGTTCAGCCATTAGTACTCTCCCTCTGGATTGTTTTTCATCACACTACCCTGCTCTAGCAGCGGTAATTTAATCACAAAATGTGCACCTGCACCTGCATCAGCTTCGTTAAGTAAAGTCACCTCACCTTGATGAGCGTTAACCACAGACTTCACCACAGCCAAACCAAGCCCAGTGCCTTTACTGCTTGAGGTATAGAAAGGCTGAAAAATTTTATCACGAATTTCAAGGTCTATACCTGGGCCATTGTCCTTAACACTTAAATATAAATGATTGTCTTGGCTATACACTTGAATATTTATCAAGGGGGCAACTATTTTAGCGGCACTACTTGCCGGTAAGGCGGTCATGGCATTTAAGGCGTTATGCAATAAGTTTTGCATAGCGCCTGTTAAGGCACTTTTATTGCCTAGGATATAAAGCTCATCTTCACAGTACTGTACTTTGACTTGTGCACCCGCTTTACTTATTAAAGCATCCATAGAATGCACCGCATCATCAATCAAGGCGTTAACGGCTAAAGGAGCAACAACCTGTTCTTTACCACTTTTAGAAAACAGCAGCATATCATTCACTTGCTGCTCTAAATCATGTAAGCGGGCGTTTAATTTCTTTTGAAAATCAACACGTGCCGATTCTGCTAATTTATTACTGATTAAGTTTTCACCATATAAAATTGCCGCAGATAATGGCGTACGAATTTGATGAGCTAGGGTTGAAACCATTTTACCTAATGAAGAAAGACGCTGCATCTGCGCTATTTTATCTTGTAAAAGGCGGGTCTCGGTAAGGTCGGTAATCAGAATTAACTGCCCCGGCTGAGCGCCTAAACTGGTGATTTCTAATTTAACACGGCGACCATCTTTAAGTGATATTTCATGCCAATCACCTTCACGTGGATTGAATGAACGGGCTATAACATTAAACCATGGTTGACCAAGAATAGGCTCATCGAGTAAGTCGATCGCCACTTGGTTTATCTTGACCACAATGCCATTACCGTCAAGCATAACTAAGCCTGTTGGCATAAGCTCTATTAGCTGATCTGCTAATAAGCTATCACTAGGGTGCTGTTTTTCTGAACTTGAACTATGAGCATGGTTAGTGCTAGCAATGGTATTGACAGAAAAACCAGGCTCTTTATGTTGAGTACTTTGTGCTCTCAAAGCCGCTAATTCACCAGGGAACGCTTCTTGCTCGAGTAAAGATGGTTTATTCACCTCAACGACATTAATAGCATTAAACGCGGCAATAGCGCCTGACTCTATCATAGGGGTGGTTGCTGTAGGGATTGCTTGTGCCATAACTTGTGCCATAACCTAGGTACTCTAGTAAAACTATCTAATACCTAACAAGCATTTACTATGCCATAATTTTCATTATAAATTTCAAACAGATAAAAAGACAATAAACAAAGATAAGCTAAAAGCAGCCGTCAAGCTATTGACCTTTTGTACGATGTAAGAGCAATTATTCACTGGCTTTTTGTAAATCATATTTACGCATTTTTTCAACTAAGGTGGTTCTACGCATACCTAAGGTTTCCGCCGCTCGGGCAACGACATAGTCATGTTTACTTAACGATTGTTTAATTAAAGAAACTTCTAAATCAGCAAGATGTTCTTTTAAATTTAAACCGTCTGAGG
Organism: Colwellia sp. MT41; assembly: GCF_001444365.1. Classification (NCBI taxonomy): domain Bacteria; kingdom Pseudomonadati; phylum Pseudomonadota; class Gammaproteobacteria; order Alteromonadales; family Colwelliaceae; genus Colwellia; species Colwellia sp. MT41. Next base: position 1,346,220 of record NZ_CP013145.1, on the reverse strand, counting down.
GTAACATGGCCGCATCAGCAGCGTTTAGCTGTGTATTTATCGCTGGGATCGGTTGAGCTTCATCACTAATTTCATCATCGTCATCATCACAACCAGAGAAAAGCCCATTGATAACATCTTGCTCTTGTAACTCTTCAGGGTATTCCGGGTTATAAGCTTGGACATCAATATGCTGATATTTAAAGGGCAGCTCAGCAACATCGACGATTTGCTCACTGTACATAATTATCATACGCTCAATTAAGTTGGATAATTCACGGACATTACCTGCCCACGGGTGCTCCATTAGTGACTCGATGGCTTTTTCAGTAAAGCGCACCGTTCGCCCTTGTTCATGTTCAAAGCGTGTTAGTAGTTCTTTTAATAACAGCGGAATATCTTCTTTTCGCTCACGCAATGCGGGTGTCTCTATAGGAAAGACATTCAAGCGATAAAATAAATCTTCTCTAAACGTTCCCGCTTCGATCATTGCTTCTAAATTTTGATGAGTAGCCGCAATAATACGGACATTGGCTTTGATACTTTTACTACCGCCGACACGCTCAAAAGTTCGCTCTTGTAATACCCTGAGCAGTTTTACTTGCATAGGTTGAGGCATATCACCAATTTCATCTAAAAAGAGTGTGCCACCTTCCGCTAATTCAAAACGACCTTTACGGGTAGAAATCGCGCCGGTAAAAGCGCCCTTTTCATGACCAAACAACTCACTTTCTAATAGCTCCGCAGGAATGGCACCACAGTTTAGGGGGACAAAAGGCCCTTTTGCGCGTTCAGATAAGTTATGGATATTACGCGCGATCACCTCTTTACCCGTGCCTGATTCACCGAGTACTAAAACGCTGGCCGGTGTTTTTGCGACTTGTTCAATTAAAAAACGTACCTGAGCCATCAGCTCACTGCTACCAATAAGTGAGCGAAACAAAACGCTGTTACCTAATTTCATCGCCTTGCGCGGTAATTTGTTATGGTATTGATGACAGTGATGAATAAGCTCGGTCAGCTGAGCATAGTTAAGCGGAGCAAACAGCGTACCGATAACATTAACATTGCTCGCTAGCTCATTGGCATCTAATACATCATGAAGAATAAAGGGGACACTGGGGTTTGTTTTAATTAAGTTAGCGCAATCACTACTGACATTACCGGTTAATATTACCGTAAGAATATGGCTAGTATCTGCCAGTTTTTCAACCGCTTGCTCTTGTGGACAATGGCTAAAGTGCTCACCGACAAAGGCCAGTACAGTACTAAGCTGCTCACGTCTGCCTGCGTCATTATCTACCACTAAAATTTGTTTGTGGCCTACTAATGTTGCCGTTTCATTCATAACTGATTCTTTATTATTAATGCTAAGGTATTATTTTTAATGTCGTTTTATAGCGACAGTGGCAATTTTAGCCGTTAATTAAATATAAGCAACAAAAAATTGACGCCTAGTCGTCATTTATTTGTCATATACCATAATTTACCCCGACCCTAGCTATTGATTTAATAAAAATAAAGTAAAGATATTTAGTCTTTTGCCGATAAAGTGATATTAAAATACAGAACATATTTTCTGTGAATATACTAGACATCAAGGCAATATTGATATTCATTAATATAAGGTAAAGTGCCTTATATGCAGTGCAACATAAAGATACTTCATAAGTAAACCGGCTCAGCTGATGAATATGTCAAAAAATTGATAGCGGTAGTTAAAGTGATTTATAAAATTTTATTTTAACGCCGAATCAATAAAATTAAATATTAATAAATCTTTATAATCAAGTAGATAAAACCGGTTCAATATTTAACATATACAGTTGGCATAAAAAAAGCATTAAAAATGGATGATAGTAAGCTTATAACCATATTTTAGTAAAAGTAGGATAATAAAATGTTGATCATAAATGGCACTGCAGAATTAATGCATGATAAGCAAGAGTTCACCAAAGGTACTCGACATGAGTTTACTATGTTCTCAAGGGAGATGCCTTTTGAGCAGCAACTTACCCAAATAGAAGAATATCTAGTCACTCGCGGTTGGGATAATATTGAAGTACTAAACAATGGCGTAGTGAATAGTACTGAAGAGGTTACACATAATGTACTACAACAAGCTTTTGAGAAAGCTAAAAAAGAAGGCTTTGCGGTAACCGTTAATAATCAACCATTAACTTAGTCATACTTTTTTTACGTTAAGTTATAACTAAATCTATGGTTTCAATTTTATTAGTTTTCTATACTTAAAGTTATAGAGCTACTGGAGGTGTCTATGACACATGCATCACTAAAAAAATACCAACAAACAAACAAGAGCACGGCTCAACAAGCTTCACCCTATCAATTAGTCGCTATGTTATTTCAAAAATTATTAGGCAATATCGCCACTGCAAAAGGCGCTATTTCGCAAAACAACTTTGATAAAAAAGGCACTGAGCTATCGAATGCTATTGCTATTATTGGCGTATTAGAAGGCTCGTTAGATTTTAAGCAAGGTGGCGAAATATCAAATAACTTAGCATCACTTTATCGCTTTTGTTCTGAACAGCTGCTTGTTGCTAGTACTAATAACGATGTTGATAAGCTGGAAGAAATAATTCAAATTCTTTTACCGATAAAAGCTGGTTGGGATTCAATCCCACTAGAGACACAAGATCAAGTGAGCTTTTAGTGGCTAATGATATTAAACAAGCACTTGAGCAGATAATTGCAGTATCACGACAACTACTGTCGTGCATACTCGCTGTGCAAAATAAAATTCAAGGGGCGGTAGGAGTAACTCAGGAATCCGTTAGTGAAACCGACAATAATTCACATGGCGATAAAGAAATAACCATGGCTGAACTCACCGAGTTACTCGCTAAAAGAGATGGTTTAATTCGACATTTATTTACACAATATTTATCAATAGAAATAGCACAGGAGCAAGATTTATTAAATGAAATGGCAACACTTGATAAGCAATTATCCGATAACCTGCAACTCTGCAAACAAACATTAGCAGCACAAGTGATTAAGCTAAAAAAGGGCAATAAAGCCACTAAATCATACCAAAAGTATTAACGCCCCGGTAATTACCCCCCCTATTTAAGTTTTATGATTCCTAATTACGTCATCGCTAACATTTATCAACGCGTCGAATCCGTACCGTTCGATTTTTATACAGAAAAAGCTATACTTTAGAAGCAGAAGATATTACCTATTATAGCAATGGGCATTACTGCCGTTGGTAGGATATTGGAGTAACTTATGTCAATTGCCAATCCATTGACCGCAAGCAGTATAATACAGCGCGCTGCTAAACCAAAAATAACCGAAGAAATCAAGAAAAACCCATTAAAACCTGATTTAGGTGTTTACGCTAAAGATGTGGTTAACATATCAAAACTCGGTCTTGAAAAACAACAAAAAGCAACGCAGATAGAAGCATCAAGAACAATTGAAGACCTAGCCAATAAGGTTATCAGGATAAGTTCAACAATAGGGCGGGCACGTTCTGTAGGTAACTTAACCAATAGTCAAGCAACGTCACTTTATAATAAAATAGCAGCGCTGTTATAGCCTAGTGAGGTTAAAAGTAAAATTTTATTTTCGATATTGCCTCACCACACCAGGCATATTATCAAGCTGCGCCATTAAATAACTACTGGTAGAGTTTAACTGGGCCACGATTAAATCCATGGCATTGTATTGCGCATACAAGCGTGCTTCTAATGACTCCATTCTCGCATTAAAAGCCAAATAGGCATCATCTAATCTATCTAATTGTGCCGTTCGACTGTCAATACGGTTTTGAATAACACCATCAATATCATCCGTATAAAAATCAAGCAGGGTTTCAATTGAAGCGGCAAAACCTTCTGCTGCATCTGTGCCAACAAAAAATTGTTGTAAGCCATCAACATCACTATCAATGTATTCATTCAAAATTTTCGTATCTAAAGTCAAGACACCGTATTGGTCACTTTCCACACCAAGCTGTGATAAGGATAAAGTACTGCCGTTACCGGCATCAAAACTTTCACTGAGCTGTTGGCGTAATTTATTCATCACCCCACGCAATAAGGAATCGCCGGAAAGTGCACCACCACCTGCCGAGCTTGATGAGCCTAACTGATCACTTAACTTTTTTAATTCATTATAACTTTTAACAAAGTCTGCGATGCCCGATTGAATATTGGCATTATTTTCACTGAAACTAATTTGGCTTATATCATCATCAACGTCATGCGTTTTTTTAGCGGTAATATCTACGCCATCAATAACGTTTTCAAAAACATTGGTGCTACTGGTAACCACCAAGGTGCCGTCAATGGTAATTTGTGCATCAAGTGCTGCTGTAACCTCAGCTAAATTGGTAATATGATTGAGCGGATCGGGGTCTGAAACATCATAAGCAAGACGTGACAAACCTAAATTGTCAGTATCATTGCTATCACCGGTATCGGTAACCGTGGTAGTGATAGCATTTTCAAGCCCGGTTGTTTTACTGGTCATAATAAGATGTTGACCGTCATCATCGGTAACTATGGTCGCGATAACCAAGTCATTATCGACACTATCATTTATCGCATCACGAATTTGGCTTAAGGTATCTGTCGATGATACCTCAACAGCAAAACTTTCACCGTTTACCGCTATAGTCAAGGTACCTTCACCAACGGCTTCTTCACCATCAATTGCCGCAGACATTATTTTGTGTGCTTGCGCTAAGGCATCAACTTGTACCGAGTAACTACCCACTTGCGCATCTTGACTAGAGCTCAGGCTAACAAAACTATCAGCACCTTTGGCAGTACGTAGTTGATAGTTATCAGCATCGGCTAAAGCAGCAATAGATTCACTAACACTGACTAAAGCCGACTTTAAAGCACCTACCGCTGAAATATCGGTAGTATATGAGGCTTGCTGCTTGTTCGCCCGAGAAATAAAAGGGGCTTTTTCGGCACCAACAATCGCTTCAACAATCTCGCTAATCTGAAGACCTGAGCCTATTCCCGTAAACGTTAAACTAGGCATACAACCCCCTTTTCCTCTGACAATAAATAATTACAATAGCAACGAGTATGCTACTATTGAAATTTAAACTTTAGCATCAATAAAAGCACCCACCATTTCAGATAGTTTGGCCACTAAAGTTAATACTTCCTCTGAAGGAAATTGTTTAACCAGTTCACCACTGTTTTTATCAATGACTTTGATAACATCACGACCAGAATCTTTGTCTACCGAAAACTCCAAACCGCGATTCATATTGCCAACAAACTCCTGCAATTGTTGCGCCACCTTTTCAAGCTGTTCGGTGGTTAATGGCGCTTGCTTGAGCTCTTTAGCTTGCTCACTTAGCGAAACCGCTGACGACTGCTCATCACTGGCGAGTTCATTTACCGTCAAGTCGCTTGTTTTCACTGTTGCCTCTACGGCCTTTACTGCCGAGTCAACAGACTTATTAAGCTCCGCCGTTAAGTTAGGCAAAGCAATATCTGTAGTGCTTGCTATTGTACTCATTATAGACTCCTTACGTTATTTCAACAGTTATTCAAACCAATACTATAACTTTGTCTAACGATAAAATAACTCATTATGAATAAACCATTAACCAATCATTGCCCGTAAGCAACCAGCGAGTAACTAAACACAAAAAGGAAGAGGACTATTGGCCTCTTCCTTTACACGTTTTAAGCTAGGCCTAAGCCAACGTCATCTTAAATACTGATGACCTAGCCAAGTAGACTTAAGGCCGCTTGTGGTAATTGGTTAGCTTGCGCTAAAATTGACGTACCCGCTTGTTGCAAGATTTGGTTCTTGGTCATTATTGCTGTTTCTACGGCAAAATCAGTATCTTGAATACGGCTACGTGACGCCGAGACATTTTCTGAAATATTAGCCAAGTTACTGATGGTGTGACCAAAACGGTTTTGTAACGCACCTAAGTCAGCTCGGCTTGCATCAATACTAGCTAACGCTGCATCAATTACGTCAATAGCACTTTGAGAGCCTGCTTGTGTGGTTAGCTTAATATCATTAACAGAGTCTAATGTTGAATTTGCACCCTGTGTTGCAAATACTTCCGTACCAACAGCAGCAGCGAATGAAAAGCCCTCTGGTCCTGAAAGACTTATTGAACCGACGGCAATGGTGTCAGCAGCTCGTGCAGCCGTGGTCGTACTTCCAGCATCACCGGTAACATCCATAGTAATCGCAATAGATGTACTAGCTTCATCTAGATTCAATAGAATATCATCATCACTAGATAGTACCATTTTGGACTTGTCATCATTGAGGGTCGCTGTAACCCCATGTGTACCTGTTTTAGAATTAATAGCACTAACCATCGCGGTTAAATCTGTACTGTTAAAAGAATCGATATCAATCTGAGTCGTACCAATAGTTAGCTCTATATCCTCTCCATTAGATAATGCATTAAAACTACCTACGGTTACTTCATTTGTAACTTTTGCTGTAACTTTGACATTATTGTCTGATGTTGCTGTATTGATTGCTGCTGCAATATCTTTACTGGTAGCATTACTATTCCAAGTTATATCTCCAGTTGAAGTTCCTGAGCCTCCATCTCCTGAAATTGTCAACACAGCGTCAGCTGTAATGCCGTTAACACTCCCCGTAATAACGGCACCAGCTATAGTTCCTTGCAGATTATACCTATCATTACCTAATTGATCAGCAGAAATATTGGTCATTGTCATATCAATAGTTTCATTGGCATTAGAACCTACTTGAAAAGCCTTGGTGCCAAAACTACCATCTAGTAATTTTTGACCACCAAACGAGGTAGTTTCTGCAATACGGGTTAACTCATCTTGTAAAGCGACTACTTCTTTTTGCATTGCTGCGCGGTCATCACTTGAGTTTGATCCGTTAGCTGATTGTAATGCTAGTTCACGCATACGTTGTAAAATATCAGTAGATGCTTGCATCGCACCTTCTGCCGTTTGTGCCATTGATATACCATCATTAGCATTACGTTGCGCTACGCCTAATCCATTAATTTGTGAAGTTAAACGGTTTGAAATTTGTAGACCAGCCGCATCATCTTTGGCGCTGTTAATACGCATACCTGATGATAAACGTTGCATTGAAGTGGCAAGGGCCTGACCTGATTTAGTTAAGTTACGTTGAGCATTTAGTGATGATACATTAGTGATTACCGAAATAGCCATGTTAAAACTCCTGCTTACAAATTTGTAATGCGTTAATTAGATTTTAAATTTAGAACTATTAAATGTGTCATCTAGTTCCCGTTCTAATCACCTTAACGGCAGCTCAAAAAATAACTTTAATCTTTTTATCAAAAACATTATTGGGTATTGGGTTAGGCGACTAAAGTCGCCGCTACATGTTATGTCAATATCCTCGCCCAAAATCACCTCAACATCACCCCGACCGTAGGGGCGACTTTAGTCGCCCATTCATAAATAAACACCACACCTCAATAAAAACGAACAAAAAATGATAAATCACATTGGATTAGGCGACGATGTTATTGCAATATACTGCCCGGATTATCTTAACGTCTCCTGTAAGGCGACTGAAGTCGCCGCTACATGTTATGTCAATATCCTCGCCCAAAATCATCTCAACATCACCCCGACCGTAGAGGCGACTTTAGTCGCCCATTCATCAATAAACACCACGCCTCAATAAAACCGAACAACAAATGATAAATCACATTGGATTAGGCGACGATGTTATTGCAACATACTGCCCCGAATTATCTCAACGTCTCCTGTAAGGCGACTAAAGTCGCCGCTACATGTTATGTCAATATCCTCGCCCCAAATCATCTCAACACCACCCCGACCGTAGGGGCGACTTTAGTCGCCCATTCATAAAAAAACAATAAAATACAATCAAATATAAATAGAATCCCAAAAAGGGTAATGGCCAATATTGTCAACTAATCCGGCTCGCAACGGATTAGCAACAATATAACGAGATACCTTTAATAAATCTTCTTCTGCTCTTATGGCATGGTCATAAAATCCTCGTTGCCATGAAAAATTAATTTTCGGGTTATATTGATTAATAGTTTTTGAACTGCAGCCTTTTAAGCTTTGCATGATAGTAGATAAGGATTTTTCACACGACAGTTGCAACAGCCAATGTAAGTGATCGGGCATAATGACCCACGTAATAGCAAGCACTTGCTTCGATTGCTCTAGCTTTTTCATTTCATTTATTAATAAGCGAGCACAATGGAAGTTGTCAAAGAATGGTTGACGATTTTGTGTGCATGTTGTTACGTGGTAAATATGATTTTTGAGGGATGTTCTGCCTTTAATTAGCTTGTCTCGTGACATAATCAAATCCTTTTGAAGTGCGTAATTAATTTACCATAGACGATAACATTTGATTAGGCGACTAAAGTCGCCGCTACGGGTTATTGCAACACCTCCAACCGACGACCACCGTAGGGGCGACTTTAGTCGCCCATTTATAAATAAACACCGAGCACCAAAAACAAAAAAGCCGAACAATGATTGTTCGGCTTTATATGCATTACTCTATTTAGGCGACTAAAGTCGCCGCTACGGGTTGCAACAGCCAGCCCGAATTATCTCAACATCTCCTGTGAGGCGACTAAAGTCGCCTCTACAAGCGGATAAAACTAACCCAGTAAGCTAATGGCTGCTTGTGGTATTTGGTTCGCTTGCGCCAATATTGAGGTACCCGCTTGTTGCAATATTTGGTTCTTGGTCATTATCGCGGTCTCTACGGCAAAATCAGTATCTTGAATACGACTACGTGATGCAGAAACATTTTCTTGAATATTAGCCAAGTTACTAATGGTATAACTAAATCGATTTTGAATTGCACCTAAGTCAGCTCGGCTTGCATCAATACTAGCTAACGCTGCATCAATTACGTCAATAGCACTTTGAGAGCCTGCTTGTGTGGTTAGCTTAATATCATTAACAGAGTCTAATGTTGAATTTGCACCCGTTGTTGCAAATACTTCCGTACCAACAGCATCAGCGAATGAAAAGCCCTCTGGTCCTGAAAGACTTATTGAACCGACGGCAATAGTGTCAGCAGCTCGTGCAGCCGTGGTCGTACCTCCAGCATCACCGGTAACATCCATAGTAATCGCAATAGATGTAGTAGCTTCATCTAGATTCAATTTAATATCATCATCACTAGATAGTACCATTTTGGACTTGTCATCATTGAGGGTCGCTGTAACCCCATGTGTACCTGTGCTAGAATTAATAGCGCTAACCATCGCGGTTAAATCTGTACTGTTAAAAGAATCGACATCTATCTGAGTCGTACCAATAGTTAGCTCTATATCCGCTCCATTAGATAATGCATTAAAACTACCTACGGTTACTTCATTTGTAACTTTTGCTGTAACATTGACATTATTGTCTGATGTTGCTGTATTGATTGCTGCTGCAATATCTTTACTGGTAGCATTATTAGCCCAAGTTATAGCTCCAGTTGAAGTTCCTGAGCCTCCATCTCCTGAAATTGTCAACAAAGCGTCACTTGTGATGCCGTTAACACTCCCCGTAATAACGGCACCAGCTATAGAACCTTGCAGATCATAAATATCATTACCTAAACTAGTAGCAGCAATATTATTCATGGTCATGCTAATAGTTTCATTAGCATTAGCACCCACTTGGAAAGCCTTGGTACCAAAACTACCATCCAGTAATTTTTGACCACCAAAGGAGGTGGTTTCGGCAATACGCGTTAATTCTTCTTGTAATGCCGCTACTTCTTTTTGCATCGCACCGCGATCTTCAGCTGAGTTTGATCCGTTAGCCGCTTGTAATGCTAGCTCACGCATACGCTGCAAAATATCGGTAGAAGCTTGCATAGCACCCTCTGCCGTTTGTGCCATAGAAATACCATCGTTAGCATTTCGTTGTGCTACCGCTAAACCATTAATCTGCGAGGTTAAGCGGTTTGATATTTGCAATCCCGCAGCATCATCTTTGGCGCTGTTAATACGCATACCCGATGACAGGCGCTGCATTGAGGTAGCTAAAGCACTGCCTGATTTAGTTAAGTTACGTTGAGCATTTAGTGATGCGACGTTAGTAACGACTGATAAAGCCATAATAAACTCCTAATGTGTACGTTTACTTTCTGTTATTAGAAGCTTGTTAAGGCAAGCCTCTGCTCTTTTCTTTCTTTATAAAAACCGCTGGTGTTATTATATTTACCGTCAGCTATTTGTTATTTTTTGCTACTGCTTTGCTATTGCACATTAAACAAGCATAAACAGTGCCAATTTTATTAACTATTTTAAAAAATTAAATATAATTAAATAACGTTAAACCCTGCACCTTGCTAAACGTTTGCTGTGATACCTGCAAAGCGATTTTTGCTTGCTCAAACTCCGAAATAGCTTTAGCAAAGTCTAAATCTTCAATGTTAGCTTGCCCGGTCGCTAGGCTTAGCTCTAAATCAAGGTGTCTATCCTTCTGACTATCAAGTGCTTGCAGCCGTATACCGGAATCCACTCGCCTTGAGGTGATATGAGTCATGGACGAGTTCAGTTGCTCTAAAATGGTGTTGTAATCTACTTGATGTTGTTCTTCATTGGTGGCAACAGAGCCTTGCTCCATCCAAGCTATGGCCTTATTGATGGTGGCAAAAACACTAATATCTTCTTGTTCACTGATAACAAAACTCTCACCCGGCAATGGGTTGCCGCTTAAGGTAACGTCAATGCCATCAAAGGAAATTGTTTGCCCGGCAACATAGGGCGCAGGTAGTGCCGGCAGTACAGGAAAAACAACAGTAGCAGTGCTATCGGTAACCGTTAAATCGTTAGTTATTGGATCTGTAGCAAATGTATAAGGCCCTGCACCTAGGTTGTAGGCGTTTCTATCGGTTATATTGGCACTTTCAACGGCAACACCCGAGGTATTTGCCGCAGGGGCAGTGGGATAATTAACACTAAAATCGCCAATGGCATTGGCAACATTCATAAAAGCAGCATCGCCGGTTTGGTTTGTTGGTATTTTTATGTTTTTGGCTATTTGCAACTCTCTGACACCGCTATCTCCGCCATAAGAAACACTACCGTCAACTTGTTGACTAAAAGGTTGTACATCGGTTTTATAGCCAGAAAAAATATAATTGCCATTTTCATTTTGACTATTGGCAACATCAAATAACTGGTTAAAGCTATGGCGAACTTGCTTAGCTAGCGTTTGTAAGTCTTCATCAGACATAGCACCGTTATTAGCCTGTAGCAGACGTTGCTGAATATCATTTAGGATATCTTCAGCGCCAGCAAAAGAAACTTCTTGCAAGCTGTTGTGACTTTCGGCCTGGTTGATATTGCGTTTATATTTTTCAATATTTGCCAAGTCATTTTTATAACCCGCCAAAGTGCCATAAGCCACGGCATCATCTTTGGCGGTAAGCACACGTTTACCACTGGATAAATGGGCCATCTGCTCATTAATATCTGCAGCTTTACTACTCATTTGTTGAACACTTTGTAAGTAAAACTGCGCTGTAGAGACTCGCATAGAAACTCCTTACCTTACCGCGGCTAGAATAGTGTCAAAAAGGGTATTCGCGGTAGAAATAATTTGCGATGCTGCTTGATAGGCTTGCTGAAACCTCATCAGGTTGGCGGCTTCCTCATCAAGGTTAACCCCAGAGGCTGCTTGGTTTCGATTATACGCTTGGGTAAAAAGTGCCTGAGCGGTATCGGCAGATAAATCAGCATTACTGGCTTTAGCGCCCACCACTGAGGTTGATACCGCTAAACTTTTACTAAACGTTTCTCTACCACCATTAGTGACACCTATTTCTTGGGTTTTTGCCATAGTAACGGCATTGTTACTATTACCCACGCCAAAGGCATCACCAATAATAAAGGTTTCCCTAGCATTGGCACCTGAGCCAACAAGATCACCACTAATCTCTATTTTAAAATCAGGTGTACCTGCGGGGATATCAACTAAAACACTAGCACCGGCAGCATAAGTACCCGCGGCAATAGGTGGCGCTGGTGGCGGTGTTGCCGTGTCATAAACACGGTAACTAAAGGTACCTGGCGCACTTTCATAAACATCAACAGTTACATCATAAGCTCGAGCGGCAACAGGGTTAGTAACATTGGTGATTTTTACCTGGCCATCACTGATATTATTGGTTGATGCTGTCACGGCAACAGCCGAGCTTGCCGCAATAGCATTACCATTGGTTAACGTAGTTTGCATTAACGCGGCGCTATTTCTCGTCGGGATAATAGTTAAAGTATCACCAATAGCGAGGTTGCCACCGTTTTCAATAAATTCAAAACCTAAGGTGGTGTCAAATGGTCCGGCTCCTGGAATACCTAAGGTAATAACGGCTGCTGATGGATTTGTTAGATTATGCATCATTAAATTGGTGCCATTAAAACGCACTTCAAATTCATCGGTTGGCACTAAAGAAACATCGGTAATGTTAATTTGAGCCTGCAATGTGCCTGGGGCGTTATCAGACGGTATTAATACCCGCCCTTGCTGTAATTTCGTGGTATTAATATCAGTAAAAATATTAGCGCCTTGTACACCATTCAAATCTAAGCCACTGGCTTGGCTATCATTTAAGGTGGCAGATATTGCCATCGCTAAACGGTCAATTTCAGTGCGAATTTGACTGAGGTGTTCATCCCTAAATTCAAAACTGGCGGCTAATGAGCCACCTAATTTCTCACCGCTTATAGCAACGCTGCTACTACCACTGACTAATCTTAATTCTGTCTTTTGTCCATCAGGATCACCGGCACTTACTCGTAGGGTCATCGGCGTAATACCAGCAACAAGCGTAGTACCCTGCCCTATCATTACCGTCAGCACACCATTGCCATCTGTGACCGTGGTAACTCGGGTAAACTCACTTAATTGACCAATCAGTTGATCACGTTTATCAAGTAAGTCATTAGGTTGACCACCTTGCGTTAAATTTTGCGAATGCAAAATGGTTTCATTGATCTTGGCTATCTCTAGTGATATTTCGGAAATCCTATTGGCTACTTGCTCTATTTCACCATTTACCGCCTTGCTCATTCTATCGAAATTATCGGTTAGCTCATTAAAGTCATTACTTAAAATACCGGCTTGATTGAGCACTATGCTGCGTAAACCTGAATCGTTAGGATTATCGGCAACACCATTAAGTGCTTGATAGAAATTATTTAAGGAACCAACAACCGCATTACCTGAAGTAGACATCACCTGATCAAGTTGTGTCAACCGCGCTTGTAGTAAATCGGCATTACCTAAGTTGCTTTGTGTTAATAGCTGTTCTTTATGGGAGAATTGATCGTAAAGACGGGTGATATCTTGAATGTAAGTCCCCGTGCCAAGGTAATTACTACCGTTATTTATCCCTAAGGTAGAATTTTGCTCAGCTCGTTGGCGGGTATAGCCTTCAGTATTGACGTTGGCAATGTTATGACCTGTTGTCGCCAGTTGCTGTTGAGCAGCCATTAAGCCACTGACACCGGTTTGGTACAAACTTACTGTCATAATTTATTCTCCTAGGTAATACCTTGCCGCTATTGTTATTAACATACTGTCGCTGTTAATCAGCGAAATAACTGCTAAGGCATTACCGTGATAATTGAATTAACATTTTATTGTAGGAGCTTTATCTAGCGCGCTATGAAATAACACACATTAATAGGATAAGTCCTTCCTACAACAAAGTTTACTGGGCTAACTTACTTCGCTAAAAGGTTAGTAACGGTTTTCAAGGTACCGAGTATTTTATCGGCATATTGAGGATCGGTTGCATAACCTGCTTTTTGTAAACCTTGCAGGAAGTGTTCCACATTGCCGGAGTTTTGTAATGCGTCTTGGTAGCGTTCGCTAGTTGAAAGGAAGTTGATGTAGTCATTAACACTGTCAGTGAGTGAGTGATACATTCTAAATTGCGCTGATTTTTTAACCATAGCGCCTTGCTCAAACTCTAAAGTTTCTTTGCTTACTTTATCGCCAGACCAACGAGAGTCAGCTTTTATATTAAAGAGATTATTTGAACTAGCCCCATCTTGGCCTTTAATTATCTTTCGTCCCCAACCTGTTTCTAGGGCCGCTTGGGCAATAATAACTTCAAAAGGCACACCCAGCTGTTGTTGAACTTTTTTTGCTGGCGCAACTAAAGCGCTGACAAAGTCTTTTGGTTCATCAAAGCTTTGTGCGGCTATAGGCGCTGAAATATTGACGCTTTGAGCTTGCTTAGCAATATTATCGATGTTTGGCGCTATGTTATTGCTCGTCGTTTTATTAGCCGCATTGATAGGAAGTTGGCTAACGCCACTAATAACTTGGCGACTGACACTATTGTGAGCTTGATAGCTGCCAGCAAAGGGAATATCGATATCTGGCTTAATTTGGCTTTTATCCATCAACATTTTTTCTACTAAGGAGTTATGTTGTTTGTCTATATCGCCTTTACTGCTATTAGCAACTTTATCATCGGCCGAGTTAACCTGGTGAAATGAGGGTAAATTACCATCATTACGTAACACCGAGCTAGGTTTAAAACCGCCACTATCACCGCCAAGTTGCCGAATAATTAAGTCACTTAACCCTAAAGAGCCATTGGAAGAAAGTTCAATCGCCATTTGCTGATCATGCATGTCGCGATAGAACTTGCTTGTTTCAGAATTAAAAGGACTGTCTGATTCAAGTACATCTTGTGCTTTACGCATACTTGACAGCAACATTCTCATAAAAATGGCTTCAAATTGTTGCGCCGCTTCTTTTAACGCCGCTTGTTTTGATTCATCATCCGTGGCGCGCGATTGTTGACGAATAGCATTTAAGCCATTTAGGTCAAGGGCATTACGCGCTTGATCAAAGTTGTAGTTTTGGCTTAAATTGATATCCATAATTTTAGTAACCTATAAGTAACATTTTTAAAGACGCTTAAGTTGAGCGATACAGCAACAAGGATAATAATTAATTTAAATGATGATTAGTTTGCCTTGTATTGCACCCGCTTGATCTAACGCTTCTAAAATAGCCATAACATCGCCAGGGCCAGCGCCAACTTCATTGATAGCACGCACCAAGGTTTCTAAGGTAACCCCTGGTTTAAAGACAAACATACGGGCATCGGCGTTGCTAACATTGATTGCTGATTGATTAGTAACCACAGTTTCGCCTTCGGCAAAGGCATTAGGCTGAGAAACATCTAGTACCTCATTAATGGTGACCGTAATACCGCCATGAGTAATTGCTGCCGCCAGTAGTTTCACTTCAGAGCCAATCACTATGGTGCCAGTACGTGAATTAACAATAATTCTTGCCGCGGGTGTAGCGGGCTCAAATTCAAGGTTTTCCAGTACCGATAAAAAACTTACTCGGTCACTAATATCACGAGGAGCCCTAACCCGCACGGAGGTGGCGTCAATTGCTTTGGCTGAACCTGCAATAAGCTCATTGATGGTATCAGACAATAATTTAGCGGTAGTAAAATCAGAATGACGTAAATTAAAGGTTATATGATCACCGGAGGAAAAAGGGGACTTTACTTCTCGCTCAACAATAGCGCCATTGGCGATACGACCAACCGTGGGAATATTGACTAATACCTGTGAGCCATCTAAACCTTGCGCGCCTAAACCACTGACGATTAAAGAGCCTTGGGCGACTGCATAAGCATTACCATCGAGGCCCATTAAAATTGTTTGTAATAAGGTGCCGCCACGTAAACTGCTAGCACTGCCCATACTAGAGACAGTAATATCAATCGTTTGGCCTAATTTGGTAAAAGCTCTTAATTCGGCATGTACCGCAACTGCAGCAACGTTTTTT
Organism: Colwellia sp. MT41; assembly: GCF_001444365.1. Taxonomy (NCBI): domain Bacteria; kingdom Pseudomonadati; phylum Pseudomonadota; class Gammaproteobacteria; order Alteromonadales; family Colwelliaceae; genus Colwellia; species Colwellia sp. MT41. The sequence goes on along the minus strand of NZ_CP013145.1, from coordinate 1,330,429 downwards.
ATTTTTGGTTTTAGGTTTGCCGGCATAGTAATACCAAAGTTACTTAACATAGTTTTAAAGCTTTGCTCGGTAAACGGACTTTGCTCACCGGTACCAGGTAAACCTACCACTAAACCATAGCCAATTAACTGGTTTGATCGCACCCCAGCAACATCGGCTAAATCTTTAATACGCTGGGCACTTACTGACAAGGATGCCAATAATGCCAGAAGGATAAATGTGTTTGTTACTACTTTCATTAGATTTTCACCTTAAATTAACACCTTGAACTAATATTTTAAGCTAACCCTTGAACTAGACCTCAGGGCTAAGGCTATGCGTTAGCAGCAAAGCCTAGTTTTCCCTTTGCAGAACACTAAAAAGGCCACCAAGAACTATTGAAAAATTTAACTAACCAACCTTGCTCATTAGTATCAGCAAAACTCCCCGTACCCGCATATTGAATACGCGCATTGGCAATTTTTGTTGAGAGTATGGTGTTGTTGGAATTAATATCTTTTGAGCGAATAACCCCTGTTAAGCGGATATATTCATCGCCATTATTTAACGTTAACCATTTTTCGCCACGGATCATTAAGTTGCCATTAGGCAAAACCCTGAGCACATGTACTGATATATTACCGGTTAAGCTGTTACCTTGATCCGCTTTTGCATCACCTTTAAAGTTTGAACTTTGGCTGACACCAAACTGCAATGACTCGCCATTAATGGTAACGGGGAAACCACCGAAGCCAGTAACGGCATCTAAGCTAGTTGTATTTTGTTTTTTCAATTCGGTTTTAGCATTTTTCTTCGCTTGGGTTTTTTCACTCAAGATGACCAAAATAATATCGCCAACACGGTGCGCTTTAGAGTCTGAATAAATATTATTCACGTAATGGGGCTTAAATAAAGACCCCGTTGGCACAATGCTCTCTTCTTCTTCTTCTGGCATTATCGGCGCAAAATCAGGGTCATTGGGTAGTGCTCTACTTAATTCAACGGTATTACTACAAGCGGTAGTAACAGCAATTAACAAGCAAGCTAAAAGTAACTTAACCTGGGGTAAATGCCCTTTGCTTAAAGTAACGTTGTTTAATGTTGTTGGTCTTTTCATCACTACTTCCTGCCTTTTCATTAAATGATTCACTCAATTAAATTATAAATTTTTACTACAGCTGCTGATTGATATAACTCAACATCTGATCAACGGCTGAGATTACTTTTGAGTTCATTTCATAGATGCGCTGACTCTGAATTAAGTTAACCAACTCTTCTGTAGTGTTTACATTGGATGTTTCTAACGCGCCTTGTATCAACATGCCGTAACCTTCAAGACCAGGAACGCCTTCTTGGGGCGCGCCACTTACTGCAGTTTCGGTATACAAATTTTGCCCCACTGGCTGAAGACCCGTTGGGTTAACAAAGTTAATTAAGTTAATTTGACCCACCACGGCAGGATCAGCCTGCCCTTGCAGTGTTACTGACACTTCACCGTCTTGAGAAATAATAATACTTAACGCATCCTCGGGAATGGTCACTTGTGGTTGAATAAGGTAACCCGCACCTGGGGTAACCAGATTACCTTCATCATCCATGGTAAATTGACCATTGCGACTATAAGCTGAACTACCATCTGGCATAAGAATTTCAAAAAAACCTTCGCCTTGAATCATCAAATCAAGGGCGTTATCTGTGGTAATCATGTCACCTTGAGTATGAATTTTTTGCGTGGCGACCACTTTGGTACCCGCACCTATCATTAAACCTGATGGCGCTTCGGTATCTTGTGCAGTTCGACCACCTGGCTGATTAATATTTTGGTAAAGTAAGTCTTCAAAAACCGCTCTACTCTTTTTAAAGCCTACGGTACTAGCGTTCGCTAAGTTATTAGAGATTACCGCAATATTTTTATTTTGCGCATCTAAGCCGGTTTTACTTATCCATAATGCTGCGTTCATACATCACCTCTGATTGAGTACTAACTGTTTTTGAAAACAGCTAAATATTAACTGAAAGATACTAATAATTAAAAAGCACGTAATAACGAAGCAGCGCTAGCATCTATTTCTTCTGCGGTTTTCATCATTTTCAATTGCATTTCAAATTGACGCTGTAAAGAAATCATGGCGGTCATTTCATGAATGGGGTTAACATTACTCGATTCGAGTGAACCGCCAAGGACGTTGACATTGATATCGGCAATTAATTGCTCGCCATTTTTGGCGCGAAATAAACCGTCATTGCCTTTTTCGATCAGCCGAGTATCTGGATTGACTAACTTGATACGAGCCACTTCTTCTTGCACGCTACTTGGCGCGCCTGCAGGTTGTACCATGATGGTGCCGTCACGAGATATTTGAATATTATTTACCGGTAGCGGTATGATAATAGGGCCATCTTCACCTATGACTAATTCACCATCGTTAGTTTCTAGCGCACCTGTTTCGGTTAAACGAAAATGTCCACCGCGAGTATAAGCCTCTTGACCATCCTCGGCTTGCACCGCAAAAAAACCGTCACCGGCTATGGCAACATCAAGTGAGCGCCCGGTATGAAGAATAGCGCCTGAGTCAAAATTTTGGCTAGCACGCTCTGTCATTGAAAAAACCCGCGAAGCCATCCCTTCGCCATAGACCTGCATACTACGCGCTTGTGCTAAATCAGCCTTAAAACCAGTGGTGTTAGCATTCGCCAAGTTATGAGCATTTATTGATAAGGCTTGCATGTTTTGTTTAGCACCACTCATGGCGATATAAAGCAACTTATCCATAATGACTTTCCAAAAAATATAAGGTTATACAGAAATAAATGCAAGTAAGATGCCAGCTATTATAAAGAGGGGTTGGTTAACAGCTAAAAATGGATAAGGAAATGATGATATATTTTATGAGAGCTAAAATAAAAAAGCTGTTAACTGTGAGTAATTTATTGCTCATAGCTAACAGCTTTGTCAGTAATTTTTACACCAGGTTATTTAGCTCAAGTTACCTAATTTGTAAGATAGTTTGGTTTAGTTGGTTACTAACTTCCAGTGCTCGCGAGTTGGCTTGAAAGTTTCGCTGTGCAGAAATCAAATCAATAAGTTCGGTAGTTAAATTAACATTAGCCTGCTCTAATGCTGAGGAGTTAATGGTACCAAAAGTACCTGAGCCCGCTTCACCGGCTAACGCTTCACCGGAAACAATACTCTCTTTCCATGAACTATTGCCAATTTGAGTGAGCCCTTGATTATTGGCAAAGCTAACTAAAGCAATACGTGCTAAAGGCTCTGAGGTACCATTACTATAAGTGGCACGCACAAGGCCATCGCTATCAATGTCGATACCGGTTAATCGACCTACCGCTAAACCATCTTGCTCTAATGAGGTTACTTCAAAACTAGAAGCATATTGTGTTGGCTCATTAATATTTGGCCCCGTTGGATCTAAATTAAAATCAACAATAATCTGCTGACTAGCATCAGCGCCATTACTTAATATCGCCGTACCTAATGGTGCGGTTTGGATAAGAGTGGGATCTTGAGTATTGAAATCACCATTAGCAAGAAAGGTTAATTGTGCGCCATTAATACCCGCACCATTATTAACAGGCCCTCCTTGAATATCGACCAATTGGTTATCAACGGCCGCGTACATATCCCAAGTATTCGGCGCTGATTTTACAAAATAATAAGTCATCACATGACTGTCGCCTAACGAATCAAAAATGGTTACCGAGGTCGAGTTGTTATAGGTTAGTGGGTCAGTATGATCAAAGGTAAAAGCGGGTACAGAGTCACCCGCAGGTAAATTCATCTTAACATCGACCTCATTTGTTTTTGATGGTGCGCCAGAAGCTGTCGGTATTTGTAAAGGCGATGCGGTACTTATCGCTACCGATGAAGAAGAGCCATCAGCATTGACTGGAAAACCTAATAAATAACCACCAGATGAATTAACGACAAAGTTACTGTCGTTTAATTTAAATTGACCAGCACGGGTGTAAGAGGTATCTAAACTGTCAATTTCAGGTACGGTGACAAAAAAACCATTACCGGCAATGGCTAAATCAAGGGAGTTATTGGTAAATTGAATACTACCTTGGGAAAACTGCTGAGCAACATCCGCCGTTAAAACACCATCGCCTACTTTCGTTTTACCTGAAGCCAATAAAGATGCGGCATAAACATCAACAAACTCAGTTCGGGACTCTTTAAAGCCAACCGTGTTTACATTGGCAATGTTATTTGATGTAACATCTAAGTCTTTTTGTGCGGCGTTTAACCCGCTTAATGCAATATTAAATGACATAATTTAATCCTCTTAAAAAATCGTTCGGCAACAACAAACTAAACTAATTATAATGTTGTAAACCCGCTTAGATACTTCACGGTTACAAACCGCTTAATGCACCAATAAAGTTAAATGACATAATCTAACTCTCTTAAAAAATCGTTCGGCGACAACAAACTAAACTAATTATGATGTTGTAAACCCGCTTAAATACTTCACGGTTACAAACCGCTTAATGCACCAATAAAGTTAAATGACATAATCTAACTCTCTTAAAAAATCGTTCGGCGACAACAAACTAAACTAATTATGATGTTGTAAACCCGCTTAAATACTTCACGGTTACAAACCGCTTAATGCACCAATAAAGTTAAATGACATAATCTAACTCTCTTAAAATTAGCTACTTTGCTATATATCTGGGCAGTTAAATGCTTGTTATTACTCTGTCAGGTAAAATTTATACTTTCTATTTAATGATGTTACTAAAAACTTAACTATCACCACCCGATATTTCAACCACATCGGCTAAGGCCATGGAGCTACCGCCATTAAGATTCAGTATGATATTACCGCCAGCACCAGCTAAGGTTACGCTATCTACTTTACGGTATGTCATCGCCTCTAATTCAGAGGCTTGACCGTCAACCAAACCAACAATACGGAAACGGTAAGCACCTTCGGGAGCAGGTTCACCTTCTGCTGTTTGACCATCCCAAGTAAAATTCATTCCGCCGGCATCGACCTTACCTACTTGCACAGTTTGAATGATTTCACCGGCAATATTTTCAACATAAATTTTTACGTTACTGGCTGGTTTGTCTGAAACCAGTTTACCTTTTACCGATTGCCCCTCTTCCATGCCAAATACATTGTCTTCAACCAAAACACTGCGACCAACCAACGAGGAAGCTTGCAGTGCTTGGCTAGACGTCATAGATCTGGCAAATATATCAAATGAATCATTCAATCTTTGCACACCATCAGTAGTTGAGAAGGCGGTCATTTGAGAAATAATTTCGTTATTATCAACCGGTTTGGTTGGATCTTGATTCGCTAGCTCTTGGGTTAATAGCGCAAAGAAATCAGCTTGCGTCAGCATGCCGTTATCTTTTTCAGCCGCTTTATATTCTTCTTTTTGCCAACGAAGCCCCTCTAACAGGTTAGTGCCCTTAACTGTTTCCATTATCCACTCCTACGTTATGTAGTAAACTAAGTGACCTATCAATATTGCTCATTATCTTTGCCCTAACATTAAGGTTTTATTGAGCATGTTTTTGGCCGATTCAGCTAACTGCACGTTCGTTTGATAGGAACGCGATGCTGATATCATATTTGTCATTTCCTCAATGACATTAACATTGGGCTTATAGATATAGCCGTCTTTATCTGCCATGGGGTGATTAGGTGCATATTCAACATTTAGCGGTTTATCACTTTCAACAATGCCTAAAACAGTAACCCCTACGCTACTACCGTCACTTGCTCTTAGCCCTGCGGCAGCTTCTTGCATGGCAGCGGCAAAAACGGGATGTCTAGCGCGGTAAGTTTTATCGGCACTACTACTAACACTTTCGGCATTGGCAATGTTACTCGCCGTAGTATTTAAGCGGATTGATTGTGCGCTCATACCACTACCCGTGATATCAAATACGTTAAAAAGACTCATAATTATTAACCTCCACTAATCACTTTCTTCATGGCTTGTATTTTGCCATTAAGAAACTGTACACTTGCTTGATACTTCAATGAATTTTTTAGATACAAGTTTCGTTCCACTTGTACATCTACCGTATTACCATCCCCAGTATCAGGCTGATTTGGTACACGAAAACTGACTGAATTATTGAGTTCGGTGCGTACATCAAAGTGCTTTTCATTGGTACGAGTCATGCCCATTTGCTGCTTATTTGCTGCTTGGCTAAGTGCTTGTTTGAAGTCAAGCCCTTTTGCTTTGTAACCTGGGGTATCCGCATTGGCAATATTGCTAGCAATGATTTCTGCACGTTGGGCACGGATAAGCATGCCTTGGGTGTGTAGTTGAAAGCCTTGATCGAATCCTATAGCCATAATAGCCTCACGATGATTTACGTTATAGCTAAATGACATTCAATATTTATGCCAAAAAATTTAACAAGGCTGTTTTAAAGGTAAGTGAGTTAATGAGGGTAATGCTTGCTAGCGGTTATATTCACTAGCAATGAGTAATATTTGACAGGGTTATTTTTTCTGATAAACGATACCAGGATTACAACGTAACATAGTGAAATCTTGATTTATTCCTGATAGAGATTCCGATGCACCTAAAAACAAATAGCCTTGAGGATTTAATACGCCATGAATTTGACTAATGATTTGTGCTTTAATTTCTGGTGAGAAATAAATGAGCACATTACGACAAAAAACAATATCGAAGCGGCCCATCAAGCTATAGCTATTCAGTAAATTAAGCGGCCTAAAATTGACCATATTTTTGACTTGTTCTTTTATCTTCAACATACCGTTATCACCTTCTTCAAAGAAGCGTTTTTTACGTTCCTCAGATAGACCACGAGCAAGTGCTAAATTATCATAATGACCGTATTTACAGTGTTCTAGCATAGTCGTGGAAATATCGGTACCTATGACCTGCACACCACGAGGGAATGCTCCAGGATTTTTTTGTTGAAACTCCAATACTGACATCGCAATAGAATAGGGTTCTTGCCCAGAAGAACTGGCGGCGGACCAAATTTTAACCGGCGTTTTTCTGTTGACAAAATCAGGCAACAATTTACTCTGTAGTAACTTATAGGGATAATCATCTCGAAACCATAAGGTTTCATTTGTGGTCATAGCATCAATGACTGCGGCACGTAATTGCCGCTCTACAGGGGAAAGTGTCCGAGTGACTAATTCACCCAATGAACTCACGTCAAATCTAGCCATTAGTGGCGCTAGGCGGCTTTTAACTAAATATTGCTTATTTTCACCGAGCACAATGCCACATTGCTGCTCTAAAAAGGTTCTAAATTGGTTATAACTTTTTTCATCAAGTTGTCTTGCTGACACAATAGCTTCCTGTTTATTTCGAAGTACTCATTTAAATTCACCAAAATTGGGGTGCATAAATTCAGGTCAAATGCTTTTGAAATTTTATTTTAATTTTTATAAAGAGTTAATCTTCTAATTTTAGCCATTTTTTTACAGCGGTAGCTAATTCATCAGGGTGAAACTTGGCAATAAAATCATCTGCCCCCACTTTTTTAACCATAGCATTATTAAATACCCCACTTAGCGAGGTATGTAAGATAATGGGCATTTTAGCCATGCGGTCATTTCCTTTGACTTCTGCCGTTAAGGTATAGCCATCCATTACTGGCATTTCGATATCAGAAATCATTAGCGCAACTTTTTCAGTAATACTATGTTCACACGTTGCCTCAATCGCCAATAACTGATCGAGAGCATCACGACCATTTTTAGCTAAAATCATCTTGATACCTAATGGCTCTAATGCCCTTCTAACTTGGTTTCGTGCTACCGTTGAATCATCAGCAATCAGAACCAGCTTATCGCCTAGACTTTCACCAACACTGGCATCAATGACATCTTCACTTAACTCCGTTGAAACAGGATTAATCTCATTTAAAATTTTCTCAACATCTAAAATTGACACCATTTGACCATCTATTTCAGTGACTGCGGTTAGATAACTGGATTTACCTGCCCCTTCTGGTGGTGGCATTACATCAGTCCAACTTAATGTCACTATTCGCTCAACGCCAGCAACGAGAAAGCCCTGCACACTGCGGTTATATTCAGCAATAATAATAAAGCTGTCAGCCGTTTGTTCAATTGCCAAGCCGCCCGTTGATTTACTTAAATCAATAACAGAAATAGTTTGCCCACGAATATGAGCAACACCTTTAATATAGGAGTCTTGTTTAGGTAATACCGTTAACCTCGGGCATGGCATCACTTCACGCACTTTAAAGACATTAATGCCAAAAAGTTGCCTACCAACAAGTTTGAATAGTAACAATTCTAATCTATTTTCGCCGACAAGTTGCGTGCGCTGATTTACCGAATCGAGTATGCCTGCCATATAAACCTCATGTAACACCGTACCCTTCATTGTATTTAAAAAAATAAAACATAAAAGGCACAATTCTTGAATTGTATTTAAAATATAGAGTTGATATTCACACTAAGCGCCTGATAATTGACGCACGATTTAACCTCATTTTATAGCACTAACCTAGGTTAAGCATAGACGAATATTTGCATTTACTTAACGATAGATAACAAAATATATGCGACATACCAAACATTTTTTAACTTTTTTATGCTTACTGTTCATTAAGCCAGCAACTATTGCTGCAAGCGAACTAGACAGTGCGTTTATTGAACGTTTCGCGACCAGCTATTTAATTGAACAATTCCCTTCAACTAACGAAGAAAAAGTTCGTATTTCGGTTGCTCACTTAGATCCTAGAATTATCATTAAACCGTGTAATATACCCTTAACAGCAAATATACATGATAAAAACAGTACACGAAATGTAAATATAAAAATTAGTTGTGATGAATCAATACCATGGAAAATATATTTATCGGCCAAAATAGAAATAACTAAAGCTGTTTTAATTGCAAAAAGTACAATTAGCCAAGGAGACCGGCTTGACGAAAGTAATGTTGAGTTAGCTTACATAGCCATCAACAAAATTCGTGGTGATAAACTAACCGATACCGCCATTGTTTTTGGCGCTAAGGCGAAAAGACGTATAGGTAAAGGTAAAACCATTAGTAAGAAAAGTATCTGCTTAATTTGTAAGGGCGATATGGTAACGATTATTGTCTCCTCTGATGCCTTCACTATCAAAAGCCAAGGTGTAGCATTAAGCTCCGGCAATATTAATGAACAAATCAAAGTAAGAAATACCCGCTCAAATAAAGTGATTACCCCAAGAGTCAAAGCTATGAACCAAGTCATAATTCATCTATAATCTAGTTTTAGACAATCTAGGGTACAAATAATTTTTGCAGCTAAGCTCACTGTGAGGTTATTTATGTTTTAATGTACGTTTAGCTAAAGTTATCCCGCTGGTGGTCGATAATAACTTAATAGAACTCATTTAAAATATCATTTCATTGTTATAGGATGAAATTATGGTTATAAATATCAATAGCTTGAATACAAACAATCAAGTTAAGCATACTCAACAGCAGCAGGTAAAACAGCAATCTGCTCAAACCGCATCGAATAGTGCACAAGTAAAAAGTGCCGGACAAGATTCAGTGTCAATTACTCCGCAAGCAAAACAGCTTAATGAATTACAAAAAAAAGCAGCGGATGCACCGGTAATAAATCAAAAGAAAATTGATGAATTAAAAAAAGCTATCAGTGCTGGTGATTATAAAATCAATCCGGAAAAATTAGCGGCCAATATTGCTAACTTTGAATTTAATCTTATTTAACGATAGACTGTAAGATATATCGTTTAGTGAAAAATCAAAGGCAAGCTTATGTTATCAGGATCAAATTCCCAAGAATTAACGTCACATGAATTGTTAACACAACAACATCAACAGTTAACCGCTCTGGGCCAGATAATTTCGAATGAAAAACAAATATTACAGCAACACGATCCTCAAGCGCTGCTTACTATCAGCCAGGAAAAAAACACCCAGTTAGTAGCCATTCAGCAACTCGACCAAAAAATATCTCAACATCAAGGCTTCGCTCAAGATAAAGCCGCAGGGAAATTAACGCAGCAACTAGCAGAAATCACCGTGTTGTTAAAAAGTTGCCAACAGAAAAACTTGGTCAATGGCCAAATCATCCAACAATCTCAGCTTGCTGTCGAGCGTATGAAAACAAGCCTATTAGAAAGCCATAATAAAAACGCTATTACTTATAATAGTAAGGGTAAAAAAAGTGCTGGACTGTCAAGTATCGGGCTAAAAGCCTAAGCTTATTCCAGCAACAAAAAGGCGTTAATCATAATGATTAACGCCTTTTTTAATGTCTGCTAATATATTAAGTACAAGCTCGAAAATTAAAAGTGAGTTACCGTTTTAATTACTTTTCTATTTAGATTTACTTGATAAATATTATATACATCTTCAAAATCTAGCAGTAATTCCGTGGTATAAACATCTCCAACAGGATAACTTTTCACCACTTTAGCACCGCGTATAATACCTTGTACCGAAGCCGTTAACTGCTGATCCTCGATTAATAAGTCAGCCATGGTTACCTTACCGGTAACTTGCTGACCATATACTTGCTCAGCTAACTCTGCATAAGCGGCAATTTTTGACGCCTTGATGGCCATTAACATCCGCTGAGTTTTATGTGTTGATTTTTGCAGACTTATCGGTGCAAAACCTGTCGCATAAAGCACAGGAAAAGTCTCTGGTTTTACGGTTTGCCACTGTACATGTTTATCGTAAACAAGGGAGCAAGCACTAGTGAAAAAAAGTACACTGATCATAAGAATGACACGAATTAATGATTTACTCATATATACTCCTTTAGCGTTAGTCGCTGATAAAATTGCATTATTCATTACCCTACTGAATTAAGATATTAAATTTAGATAGCGAATTAAGCTACTGAAATAGTTGTTAATTTTGTATAGTCACCGCACGTGCATCGTTATACAACATAGCATTATCTCGAATAATCATACCATCTCTCATTTTCACATTCTCACTATGACTCATCTCATCACCTAACACCCAAGCAGGAATAAAGGATTGCGCCGTAGCAACCACCACTTTAGATTGAATGCCAATCATACGAGCATTCACTATAATACCATTTGCTTGCTCAACCATGGTGCCAGAAACCACATAGTCAATTATCTGACGTTCAGGTAATTCTTGCCAGTCTCGACTAAAGACATAATCACCGTCTTTTGTCACACGAATATGGCCAGTAGTTTTAAAGTCGATCACCACTAAACCATGACGTTGCAGTTCATGAACAAAGCTTTCCGCTAGCTGATTGCCAAGCCAATTAGTTGTTTCAAGGTCTTTTAAATTAACAAAAGAGGCGACAGCAACTGGGGTGTTTGCGTTAACAAAGCTACTGTTAGTTAACATCTGATACGCTAAACCTTTAACCACATCATTAATGGCATGACGAGGTAAGTTAAAGCTATCAATCTGTCCTTTTTCGACTTGAGTTAATTGATAAAAGCCATCATTCTTCGTTGCCTCACATGAGAATAAAGCAGGTATGATAACTGCTATAAGCCATTTTTTCATGGTGTTCCCCTTCAATACTAGGTTCGTCAATTATAGCACTTAGCCATATTGTATTAATTTTCATACTTATAAATAATGCACATTCTAAGCCAATAATTAAGTGCCCGCTAAATTAACGAATATATGAAAGGCATGAAATATGCATAATCGATATTAGTCGATAAAGAAACGCTTTCCCGAAAGTATAAGTCAATCGGGTTAAAGCTAAATAGGAAGATGAAAAAAACTATGCACAAACTCATCAAACAATTAACATTCCTCAGCTTGTTGTACAGTTTTTCTGTTAGCAGTCAGTGGTATGAAACACAGGGACATGCTCGCACCAATGATATAAGTATCGAGCTTGCACGCACTAAAGCGATGGAAAATGCACTTAAGAAAGCGCTGCTGGTCTCTGGAGCCAGTGTCTCGAGCCTGCAACAAGTGGTCAATGGCTTACTGACACAAGATAAAATTAGCATTCGGGCAAGTGGCAGTGTCAACTCCATTGAACTAATTGATGAAATACACAGCGACAACCTTATCACTGTCACAATTCGCGTGGATATATTTCCTCAAGATAAAAAATGCTTTGCGGTAAACTTTAAAAAATCGTTGCTCATTACCCGCAGCCATTTATTACATAGAGAGCAAGCTAATATTGGTAAGATTTACCTCATTGATAAAGCGGTTATGCGTAAATTGGCTGAACAACTAAATCAACAAAGTGCTTATACTAAAACCAGTAGCATACTTAATAATAAAACGGAATTTTCTCGCCTTAATAACAGCTTAGCCAGTGATAAAATAGCGCAATTAACGCAATCGTTAAGTGAAAGTACCGATAGCCAATATATTATGTTTAGTGAAATCACCAATACTTCTTTTGATCAACAAGCCACTAATAGCTGGTTATTTTGGCAACAAGGTATTTACCCTAGAAATTTTGCCATTAGCTTCTATTTATATAACGGCCTAAATGGTGAATTAGTTTGGCAAGATTCTTATCAAAATTCTGCGCCATGGACATTTAGCAAGCGCATGAAAGTGGATGTCAATGGTCAGGCATTTTGGCACAGTGAATATGGCCTAATGGTTAATAATATTATCGACAGAGTTATTCAAGATATTGATGAAAATATTATGTGTGAGCCTAGCCGAGGCAAAATCATTCAAGTGAACGGTAACCAAGTCACCATTAACTTAGGTAGGGATCATGGGTTAAAAATAGGTGATGAATTTAGCTTATTACACCTGACTCATTTTACCAACAACTCTGGAAAATCCTATGCTGGATTTAACTTAAGCCCCTATAAAGTAAAGGTAACCAAACTAACCAGGCAAACGGCAACGGCAGCGACACCTGATGGCCGATTATTTGGTAATATTCAAGTCGATGATTTAGCGGTACGTTATGAGAATTAATAACTTATAAAGCCTAACAGCTAGACCTACTTATGAAGTAAAACGCCTACTAAGAATCAATTTAGTAGGCGTTTTTATATTCGTTAAGTCTGAAGTAAATATTAGATAACTATTAGATAACTATTGGATAAAGGTTATTGCTGCCGATATTGCCGCAACTTGTGCTTGAATACAATTTTCATCATCAACCCGAGCGCTATCAGGGTAAACCTCTGTGGTAGTGACATAGGGCGCGTTTGTTAAGCCCATACATAAGCCTAACGCTCTGGCGGCATAATTTATAACACCAACTTGCTCAAGTTCAACACCTATCAATTTACCCTTGCTATCAGCGGGGGCAATGTGAGTAACCTTTGCTACGGCTTGGTTAATCGCCCGTTGGAAATCAGCGGCAGGCTTAGTTGCATCCCCGACTAAATAGAAACCATCGGGAATATTCCAGTTATCATGCTGTTTAGCGTCTCGGGCAGCCAGTGCCGGTCTAAACTCGCTATTGTCGCTATCAGTGGTTTCATGTAAATCAATATGCATAGCAATATCAACATCCAGTTCCACCATAAAAGCCATCAGTGCCGCCGATTCTTGCGCTGGACTATTAGCATAAAATGAACGGTTTGGGTCTATCGCTTTATTATTCCAACGATTAATGGTTTCATAACCCCAAGGGCTAACACAAGGCGCGACAATAATATTAAACTGTTCGCTAAAGCCCTTAGCACAAGTTTCAAGAAAACGAATTGCCCCTTGCACGCCACTGGTCTCATAACCGTGTACACCGCCCGTCACTAGCACGGTTTTATTATGCGTTTGCCAATGTTGACTTTGCATGACATATAAAGGATAACGGCTTTCATCAATAGACAAGCTACCATATTGGATCATATCAAATGAAGAACTTAATAATTCAAGCTTTGCTAGCACTTCATCTTGGTAAGAGCGTTTAATATTTTGCTTAGCAAGCCATAACGCCTTGTCTTTATCCACCCATGGTTCGCCTTGCGTACCAATAGAATAAACTGAATCACTCATAATTTAACCTTATTGTTCAAACAGCAATGTTAATAACTGTTTAGCTGATATTTAGTAACGCCGGCCAGCCGCATAAAAAAATGCCCAAAGATTTGGACATTTTTTATTGGCTACTAAGCACGAAGTTACCGCAACAAGACTTTATTTCGAGTCAGCACGTCCCATAAACTTGCGGTCTTCGGTATTAATTTTAATTTTATCACCGGTAGAGATATGCTCAGGCACTTGCACCGTTAATCCGGTAGAGAGAATAGCGGGTTTAGTACGCGCACTCGCTGAAGCGCCTTTTATCGAAGGGTCTGTTTCGGTAATGACTAACTCGACACTGCTAGGAAGATCAATAGCCACTGGCGAATCGTCAACTATGATGACAGAGATCCCTTGCGTTTCTTCATTAATAAAAAGAACCTCATCGGCGATAGACTCTTTATTTAAGTTATATGGCGTGTAGTCTTCATTATCCATAAAGACATATTCATCACCATCAATATATGAAAACATTGCTGGGCGGCGACTTAAATCGGCAAAACTTAACATATCGTCGGCTTTAAAGGTTTCGTCTACCTTAGCACCTGTAACCACGTCGTATAAACGCATTCTATATAAACTGCCGCCTGCTCGACCTTGCGGTACAGAACGAGTAATACCCCTAACAATTAACACTTTACCGTTATGCTCTATCGCAGCATTTTTCTTTATATCACTTGCCTTTGGCATAAGATGACTTCCTCTAATTTATTATAAATAATCTTGCTTTAAACACAATGCAGGGAAAATAGCATGAACACATAGATATGCAAATAACTTATCGAGAGAATAATGATATTTTTAGGTAAAATACTATAAAGTGAAAACCAACAGGGTGACTTTCATAGTTAAACACAGACAGACAGACAACAAAAAAGGCAAATATATACCCTATATTTGCCTTTTCAATCTATTGAGTTTTTGTGATTATTCTCATTCACTTAATTATTATTCAACAGCAATAAACAAATGAATAAATGCTAGAAAACCTACTCGTAAGAACGCTCAAGCCAAGCGATTTGTAACTTTAAGTCTTCAATTTCATGGTTTGCATCGGCTAATTGTTCTAGCGTTGATTTTTGTTCATTATTCCCATTATCTATACTAGCATCAGTATTTTTTGACATATTACGTCTTTCCTCATGGGCCATAATAGCCTCCAAAAAATTGTTACCACTCCTGTATTATTACATAAGAGCTTTCATTAGTAAGTTTTATCCATTATTTAATAAAGTAGAACGATTATATTTAGTACATTTTTTTGTACATCTCAGTGCCAACTGGTAATAAAAACATGCCAATATAGCCTGATAATAATGAGCTATTGGCGGTAAATGTCGGCTCTGTTTGCTTAGCTGTCGTTACTTTCATTAACAAAACCCCGCTTTAGTTGCCTGGAAATACTCAGTTAAATTAAGTTACTTTCAGAAAATTAATTTTATCGCACTATACTCGTAGTGTTGAAAGAATAGGAGTTTGCTATGATTAAAGCGCTCACAAGCAGCAAAAAAGTTTATTGCCCAGTCTATTTTTTATTAACAATTTTATCCGTTGTTCTCATTCCCGCACAAGCTGGCCAATTAAGTGTTCAGTTCGACAATGATGGTCTATTTACCAGTGATGGTAATTATACCAATGGCTTTGCTTTAGCTTGGGAAAGTAAAGCACTGCGACAATATCACCAACACCTCAGCTCAAGCATGCCAATATGGCTTCAATGGCAGCATGGTATGCGTTTTCCGGTAAATAAAAATCAAACGGCCTGGGGAGTAAAAGTATCCCAGCGCATGTGGACACCTAATGATATTGGCAAAATGAACTATCAAAGCAATGATAGACCTTATGTTGGTTTAGTCGAGTTAGAAAGTCACACCGCAAATTACAGCCCAAATTTTGCACAAAAAAACTGGTTAGCTGTGGGCGTTATTGGCCCTAAAGCAAGGGCTGAAAAAATACAAACCAAAGTACATCAGATAACCGGCTCAACCATACCTCAAGGTTGGCAGTATCAGGTAGAAGAACAAATCACCGCTCAGTTTGCTTATGAAGTAGACTCACTCTGGTATAGAAAGCAAAAATATCAAGGCACTTATTTTACCGACTGGCAATGGGAAGTCAGTGGTTTTAGTCATATCTCCTTAGGGAATCTAAATACTCAAGCGTCTCTCGGTTTTCTATTTCGCTGGGGAACAATGCTAGCGAACACTTTCGGTCGTCTCAGTAACCACTTCGGCCATATAGGCAATATAACGCAAGCCATTGATGGCAGTAATTTGACCACCTTTGCGCGGCTTGGCCTTGGCTACCGGTTTAATGACTTGTCTATTGAAGGTAGCTTACCCTATGAGTCATCGGTTGAACTTAAAAATACCCAAGCAAAGGCCAGTTTAGGCTTCACTTGGACACAAGAAAATTTTGCCCTCACTTGGAGCCTGAACGGCTATACCCGCGCTTATCACAGTGATATTAAACCTTGGGCATACTTACGGCTCACTCACGCTAAGTGCTAGCCTGTAATTTATTCTACTAACAGAGCTGACTTTTTCACTATATCCGTGGCAAAGCCATCAATGCTGTGCTGATTTTTCTTTTGCCAGTACTGCTCAATACCGGCTTTACCTTGCTTATCTGACCACTGAGCAAGAGCGTCACGATCGGCTTCATAGGAAAAATACGGCACTGACATACCGCAAGATGACTGAACTTTGTCAATAGCCAATAAGAATATTTGTCTGGAGGCCACGCTTTGTGGAAATAGCGCTATATATTCATGCCACTGTGCATCCCCTTGATGTAATACAGTGGCCTTGCCATAAGCTCGCAGTATAAGAGGCGCACCTTCAAACGCACAAAACATTATCGTCATTCGTGGGTTTATTAATACATGCGCCGCTGATTCATTGCCACTGCCGGTATGATTTAACCAGGCAATAGTCGAGGCATTTATCACGCGCAAACTATCCCCGCCTTTAGGGGACAAGTTTACCGTGCCCGTATCTGCGGCTGTACTGACAAAATAAAGCTTTTGTTTGGTAATAAACTCAATATGCTTGGCATTTAATTCTGAAAATTGTTGTCCCATGGTATGACGTTCACTCCTTTGTCTTAAAGTTTGGCTCTGTTGTAGTTTGGTGTTGTTGAGTAAACGAGCGAGACGCATAAACCCTTCCATGGGGCTCAACACAAGCATCAGGACAGTGTGCTCCTGCACTGTCTAGTAAGGGTATATCCATATACCGTCATGCTTGTGATGCTCGCTCTTATCACATCAGCAACATCTTCCTTTAAATCAGTGTGTTACATTATAGACAACAGTGTTCTACAACAGAGCCTAAAGTTTAGTGGTGAATGTTAGCTCACTATATTCACAAAATACTGGCGACAATTACAGTAAAATCACGGTAAAAGAATAAACTTTAACAACTTTATACTGATTTTAGCGAATGAGTTGTTTAAAATCCTCTAGCTGAAAAGTCTACTTAGGATAAAAAATGTACGATCCTCTTCTTGATGAATCAATTGGTGCTAATGCGCCCTACCCTAACAGTTATTGGGCTGACGTCACAGCGGCTAATACCTTAGGAAATGCACCAGCAGATGATGGTCAGTTAAATAAAGATATTGAGGTAGATGTTGCCATTATCGGTGCCGGTTATACCGGCTTATCAACGGCGCTGCACTTAGCACGTGAGCACGGTATCAAAGCCACGGTCTTAGAAGCAAACCGAACGGCTTGGGGGGCCAGTGGCCGTAATGCTGGCTTTATTTTAAAGTCCTCTGGCCGAAAACCCTACGCCCGCATGCAATCGCAATGGGGGGAAGAGGTTATGCGTGGCATTTACCAAGAAATGTGTGCGGGTGTTGATACCGTCAAAAGTTTAATTAGCGAGGGCATTGATTGCGATCCACAAGACAGTGGCTATATTCGCGTGGCCCACAAGCCAAGTATGCTAAAAGATTTAATCGAGACGGCAGCTTTGCAAAAAAAGATGTTTGGCTATGATATCCAAGTATTAACACGTGAGCAGTTACACCAGGATTATATGGCAGATCATAATGCTTATGGCGCAATTCGTTATCAAGATGGTTTTGGACTTAACCCATTAAAACTGGCTTGGGGCTATCAAAAGCTTGCCAGAAAAGCCGGTGTCAGCATTTATTGTGACAGTCCAGTCGAGAACTGGCAGCAAGAGACATCCCATAAAGCGGGTCAACAAAGCCAAACCCTGCAGGTATTGCATACGCCAAATGGCATTGTCAAAGCTAAAAAGGTGGTTATAGCCACGAATGGTTATTCAGCCAAGAATTTTCACCCCTTAATTAAGAGCAAAACATTACCCGTTTTATCACAAATAATTGTTACTCAGCCGTTATCAGCTGAGCAACTGGCCGCGTGTAATTTTTTAACCAGCAATGTCATCATGGATACACGCGCATTGAAATATTACTATCGCAAGTTACCTGATAATCGTATTTTATTTGGCGGTCGTGGGGCAATAACCGGTAAAAATGCTACCGACCCCTACTACGCCAAACGCTTACTTGCGGTATTGAAAACAAGTTTTCCCGCTCTCAACTCCTTACGTTACGATTATGCCTGGTCAGGATGGTTGTGTATGTCGTTAGATGACATGCCCCATGTTTATCAAAATGAACAGCGCACTGTTTTTTATGCCATGGGTTATTGTGGCAGTGGCGTGTCTTTCTCTGTACAAGCAGGTAAACGTTTGGCGCAAAAAGTTGCTGGGGTGACAGTGCCCAATTTACCCATTTACCAAACCCCGTTAACAACATTTCCCTTCGCGCCATTCAGACGTGTTGGTCAATGGGGTTACTTTCAGTACGGTAAAGTCAAAGATCGCTGGTTTTAACCGATTATCTACTTTTAAAACGAGGTTAATCGTTATCGCAGCCTGCCGGTAAGCCTGTTAATTTTCGCTAAATGAGCAATTAATTAATCCATTTGCTCTAAATGAAATATTAGCATGCAGTGTCAGCACGACCGAGAAATAGCCTAGATTAACACTTGTCTCAGTGAAAATATTGTATACAATATACCTATGAATTTATTACTGTGCCGCTCAGCGAAGTGCTGAGTAAACACACCTCACATAAAGTTAATTATTTTTGAAGGAAATATAATATGTCCATTGGTATTGGTGGCTCTACAGCTGAAATAGAATTAAATAAATTAACCGATATGACCACTGATATCACGCCTATCTCATTAGGTGAATATCAACAGCGTATTGCTAAAGCGCAACAGCTAATGCGTGCACAAAACATTAGCGCCTTATATATTAATGCTGGCACTAATTTAAGCTATTTTACTGGCACTGCTTGGTACTCATCTGAGCGCTTAGTCGGCGCAATATTACCTGCAGAAGGTAATTTAGTGTATATCGCCCCTTGGTTCGAAGTAAGTACACTATCTGGCTTTATGCAGATTGAGGCACAAGTCGCTAGCTGGCATGAACATGAGTCACCGTATCAACTTGTTATGGAGGTACTGAAGAAAAACAACTGTGCCCAAGGAACCCTTGCCATTGATGAATCAACAGCATTTTTCGCGGTTGATGGCATGATGAATGCTGCAAAAGATCAAAACATCTCGTTAACGTTCACTAGCAGTAAAAGTATCACCGCCGGTTGTAGAATGATCAAGTCTGCCAGCGAAATTGCCTTATTGCAACGCGCTAAAGACATGACTATGGTAGTACATCGCGCCGTAGCCAAAATATTAACCCTTGGCATCACTACCGCACAAGTCACTGACTTTATCAACAAAGCCCATATGAAATTAGGCGCCCCTAAGGGTTCATCTTTTTGTATTGTTTTATTTGGCCAAGATACCGCCTACCCACATGGGGTAAAAGAGCCTAAAAACCTCGATGCTAATGATATGGTGTTAATCGATACTGGCTGCTTAGTTCAGGGCTATAATTCGGATATAACCCGCAGTTATGTTTTTGGTGAAGCCAGTGAAAAACAACGTACGGTTTGGTTACATGAAAAAACAGCGCAAGCGCAGGGCTTTGCTGCGGCCAAAATAGCGTCCCCTTGTGAAACTGTCGATATTGCTGCTCGCAACTACCTTGAAACACAAGGTTATGGCCCAGATTATCAAGTACCAGGACTGCCACATCGTACTGGGCATGGCGTTGGTTTAGACATTCATGAATGGCCATATTTAGTCAGAGGTGATAAAACGCCATTAGCTGCTGGCATGTGTTTTTCTAATGAGCCTATGCTGTGTCTTTATGGTGAGTTTGGTGTGCGTTTAGAAGATCACTTCTACATGACTGAATCTGGACCAAAATGGTTTAGTGAGCCGGCTCACTCTATTGATGACCCTTTTGGCTATGAAGCTAACTAACCTTTAACGGCAACTATTCTCTGCTTGGCGTCGCTGTGACAACAGCGCCGCAACAAACCATTTAAATTAACTCTGAAGTACCTTTTACGGGCAAGGTACTCAGTAGTTAATTTGATAGTTTAATTAATGACTAATGTGAATAGGCTACAACCAATGAGATTTAAGTTTCCTAGGTAATATTCACTAATACCACAACGCGGTCATTAGGTGGTTGGCACTTAAAGCTAATTTGGATTAGATTTTGTATTAATAACGCCACAGCTCAGCTGCAAAAAAATTAGCAGCCATTTTGCCTGGAATTTTTTATTATCAGATTGCAGCGCCTTGTTCTGCACTGAATTACTTAAGTCATGACACCTGGGCGGTAGGGTTTATTGTCTCGAATCCCTTGTTGCGCCCGCTTCATATTCGAAAGCTTAACCTTTTTGGCTATTAAGCCTCGCTTTTCTGAGTAGCATTCAAACTCAACAGTAGCACCAACTTTTAAAAAAGCACAATTAACAAGATCGGCTTTACGTACTATTATATCTGGGCCGTTGCCGTTATCCAGAAATCCAGATTCTTTATCCCGGAACCATTTTTTGACTACAGTTTGCAATACAACACTCCTAATTTAACTTGCTTACTAAATTTATTAATTGCTAGTACCCCCCTGAAAAATGAGTAGATACACGATTCCACTAACTTACGCTCTCTATTGTTTTGGTTAAAAACATAACCCTATCAACATCCGTTCACTACTTGGATGTCGGCATAGTTGCACCTTTATGTGAGCACAGTAGACTACATAATTATAGGGATGTATTTTGATCATCCGCTAATAGTGGCTCATCTGATGGGAGTTCTTCACTAGCCTTTTCTAATTTTTTCAGGCGTTTTTCCTCTTTCTTTTTCTTCTTCGCGAGTTCCCTCTGCTTCTTCTCATAGTTGTAATTTGTTTTCGCCATTTGAATACTCTTGAATTAATTTAGGGGTGTATTTTATTGCTAATAATCTAGCTTTGCTAAGGGGCTGTTTTAGGGCTAGGCCCCACTTAAAATCGTCTCGCTTGAGCAAGTTGTAAACTTTTCTATAAATCTAAATTTCGTGTCAAAACTTCCGCTGATTTAATAATAAGCTTTGTACGATGAAGCTCCGGATGTTTTTCTTCGTCAGTGTACCCAACTGGATTGCCAGTTCCCGTATTAACAAACCAAGAGTTTTCAGGCCTGCGCTTACCTAACAGTTTCTTTAGCTCCTTCGGTGTAACACCCAACGCTTTCGCAGCAGCATTGTATGTGCAGCGAGTCTTAACTGTCTGCAGGTAATCAACTACCAAGGTGACTTTTTCTTTCATTACGATACGTCCTTAGAAAGTTAAGAGGCAACAATACCTTTTTACTAACACATCATCAATAGCTTATAAGTTTGTATTTTTTAATTATCCGTTGAAAGGCGAGGTTTTTCCTTATTTTTTAAGGAAATACTGTTATTTAATGCCAAGCACATTTTTATAATTAAACATTATAAAAAGTATGCAATTGTTGTTGATGATTTTCGTCCATTTAACCTGGTTAATTCAATGGATCGCAGCAACATACTGGCTAAATCTTATTTTTGAAAATTAAAGTATGTAGCGTTATTGCCGATATATATTTAACCTGGGGTTACGATTAAGGACAATCATGATTAATAAGGTATTAAACAGCCCATTTGACTTAAAAACATCCCTTGCCCTACCAGTCAATGAGCAATCCTATACACTCACCGATGAACTTAAAGATATTGCGCCAGAAATGGTGCCAGAACTCTTCAGCCAGTTTGATCAAGAAAGAGTGGCAAAATTACTTCATCAACAATTTACCGCACTCATCATGGTATCAAGTAGTTCGACAGTCTTGGGTTACCAATATTCAGACACAGAATTAGCCTTACGCACCGTGATAAGCAGTCAACAAGAAGGTTTACTCAACAATGAAAACAGCGATGAGCTAATGAAACGTTTGAATAAATCGGTAAAATACATTCACGGAGCTTACGCCAATACTAGTGATATACTAGCTAGTTTAGGGCAACTGGGTTACGAGCAAAAATCATTTTTAGCCTCAAGTGAACAGCGCGTTGAACGAGCACTGGGCTCTTATATGGAAAGCATCAATCGAACAGATAATGAAGATAACGATAACTACAGTTTTGAACTATCAGTAAAGACTAAGCAAGGCGATATTATCAATATCATCTTTAATTCATCGCAAGGATATGATGAAAGCACGGGGCAAACAGTCGATGGTTTTACTCTCAGCTATCAAGTTGAGGGTGACTTATCGGAAGCTGAACATCAGGCACTAACCGAGGTATTGGCGGGGATTGGACAAATGGCAGATGAATTTTTCAAAGTCAGCCAAAACTCATACAGTAACTATGTTCCAGCTGGTCAAGCCGATTTTAATCTAGATTTTTTGGCTGATTTTAATCATCAACAGTTATCGGGTTTTGATGTGTCTTTTTCGACTACTGAAAATCAACAATTTGGCTCCTCAGAAAATAATCTCGATCTAAGTTACCACATCGATCAGGAGTCAAACCAACAAGCGCTTATATTTAACTCTCAAGCGGGAATTAATGAAATAGATTTCTCCTTAGATATGTCTACTTTTGGCGGTAAAGACGTAAAGCAAATGCAGCAATACCTAGCCACCTTAGATAAAAACCTCGAAGATAGCCGTTACCATAGTAAAGGTGACAATAAAACCTCAGCATTTGGTAAAAAAGACGATTTAAAAATGCAACAAGGCTTTGCTATTTTTAAAGGCGCTTTTGCTAGTATGTCATCGGCAGCGCAGCGTTATAGTAATATAGAGTCAGTCGCTGCTCAACAATTCACTGATGGCCGAGCAATGGTCGCAGAATTAGTCGATAACATGATCAGCAATGATCCTCGCTATCAAGGGCTTGGCAGCGAAACAAAGAATAGCTTGGGTGCTGGGATTTCTAAATTAGCAGATTTTGACGCGAAATTTTCATTTTCGAAAGAGCCACCAGGCCGAGGTCTACGCCCTAAAATCAGTATTGAGTTAGCGCAAGTAACTCAGCAACACAAATCAGGAAAATTAACGGGGATAAGCCAAAGTAAAACGCTAGCTACTCATTTCGATTATCAGCTTACTCGGCCTGATTACTATGACAAAACAGAAAGCTACAACATTGCTACTGCCGTCAAAAATCAAGCATTGCTTGGACTTGATCAACAACACCAAGTGGATGTTAGTAAAGAAACTTATCAATTTAACCCTAAAACCAATCAATATGAACTGCAAATGGCATTTAATGAAAATATTGAGAATGAGAGCAACATTCGTCTAATTAATGATATTTGGCTTGAAAACACCGAAAGTAGCCATACTATGGATAAAAAAGAGCGTATCGCTAACGAAGGATCACCTGAAGATTTTAAGCGAACAAACCACCATTCTCATAAAAAACTCATGACGTTAATTGGTGATTTAGATAAGTTAGCCGAAAATAAACACCTTAAACGTCAGTATCTTACTGCATTGGATGAGGTGAATTTTTTTATGGATAGTAATACTAAATAAGCGCTAACTTCCCTTGTTAGTGATTAGAAAGCATAAGGTAATTATTAATGCTAACGTCGGCAATTACCACAAAACCGACCTAATTTAGAGGTGAATTTACTACAATAAATAGTCTGCTTCGCCACCATTGCGGTCGCTCACGTATTTGTATTGGCATGACTTCAAAAGTCCGCATTGCAGACACTAGGGGCTGTTATGCTAACGTCAGCTTCACTAATAAAGCAGACGTTAGCTATCGGTCGTTCTTTAGAACTTCTGCTCGCTAGAAGCTGACATCATATGTAGCACTTTTCCGTAACCAAGATTAGTTGCTATGACTATTAAAAATATAAAGCCAAGTCATTTTTAAATGACTTGGCTATTTTAGTTTAAATAACTTATTGGTTAATTTTTACTGGGTGGTCAGCTAATTTATGGAAAACTCTAGGACTGAAGTCAATCTCGTTAATTCCTCCATCATATAAGTCAGCCCAAAAAAAATGATGCTTATGTAATATCCCTATTTTTTCCTCTTCTAAGGTTATTAACTCCCATGTTCTTTCATGATATTTGACCCAGTAAATACCATCATCTTCTCGATGATCCTCATCACTATCAGAAGTGTCTTTATGCATAATTCTAGAAATAACTAGATTACCATCACGAATCTCCCAACGACCATACTGCCGATAAACTTCATCTTCGGTTATTTGTCCGTCATTATTATCATCATTAGTTGAAATCGTATTAGCATCGCCATTTTCCAATAACTCCCAGTAGAAATGGTTTAATGGTTCTGTTTCAGGGTAAGCCCATATTCCGGTGACTTGACTAGCCTCCCAAACTAATTCAGTAGTCACTATTTTCCCATGGCTTACTTTGTTTTTTTCTGGGCTTGTTATTGATTCAAGTGCGAATTGGTCTAAGCCATCATTAGCTTCAATTTTTGTGTAAGATGATATTGTTTGTACTTGTTCACTATCGGTTTGATAGATTTTTAAGTAACCATCAGTTAATACCCATGCTATTGATTGCTCTAAAATACTTGCATATCCAGTACCATCGCTATACAAAGAGAATTTGTCAATTTTCACCGTTACTGTATCAGTACCACTGTTCGTCTCTTGCTCCACTACAGGTAGGTAAGCTATAGTTGCCCCGACATTTGTTATAGGTAGTTCAACACCGCTCATTAAGCCATATGATATTTCAGCGTTGCTTTCCATCTGATCGTCTAAGTTAAAGCTAGGATTATTGACTTTATCATCTTCTAAAAATACGATTTTATCGATTGATTCAACAAAAAGACCTAATTTATTTTCATTTAACGTTAATACTGTCAAATGAAATGATTCAGGATACCGCATCGCTTGAAATTGTCTTGTATTTCCTTCGTTTGATGTAGCGTTAACGTAAGTATATGTGCCTTCTTGGTTAATAAAACTAGCATTAATCAAGTTACTTGTTTGAGTCCAAGTGAACGTATTTCCCTTTAACTCACCCGTACCGTCATTATTAAAATAATAAATAGGATTATCAGTCAAAGCACGGGAGTTAAGTTCATAGAAATAAATTTTTTCTGGAACAATAAACTCAATTGCCTCAATCAGCTTATCATCAGCCATCATCTCAGATTGAGCTTGCGTAAACTCTTCCGTTCCTGACACTAAAGCAACATACTGTCGGCTTAGTTCTTCATTCAAAACCAGCTGCAAAGTATTTTCAACACCCTCTGGCAAGGACAGTTCTGGATTGTCGATAGACTTATCGATTGCAACTTTAATAGCTGTTGCTAAGTGAATAACATCGGCGATATCTAGCGCTTTAGATAAGGCATTAAATATTTCCGGAGTAGAAACTTCAATTCCTTTATTGGCTTTTGTAATTAAGGCGTAGTGAGCCGTAGTAATATTGGTAACATTAGTTGCAAAATTTTCATCAGAGGTCAGAACCCCATCACTAGCGGCTTGTTCAATAATATCTTGGGTAGAGCCTAAAATAGAAACCAATTTAGCATTGATTTGATTGGCTACGCCTTGAGAAATTATCTTAACCAGTTTATTTTCATCAGAATTATCTATTTTAATGTCAACTGAATATTCACCGTTTTCATCAGTGATAGGGGTAACAGGTAATTGTAACTCACCAATATAAATAGACGTAGCAGCATTGATAATAGGTGAGTCAGTCACAAATCCATTGATAGTTAATGGAGTGTAAATCTGTGATATATCAAGGCTAGTAACAGCTGTTGCCATGTCACCATCAGTATCAGTTATAGTTAAAGATAAAGATAATTGAACATCATCAAAAATATTGGAAGGTGTGACAGTTAAATTACCACTCTCATCTTCAGATATTCCTATATTATCGTTATTATCAAAGCTCCATGCGTAATCGACTATTTCATCTGAAAAGCTATTAATTATCGGAGATATAACAATAGAACTAATTTCATCCACAGAATAGCTATCAGCTAATGCAAGTGTAGGGACTATATTATTAACAGTAATAGTTGCATTGCCTGTCGCACTTAAACCTCCGTCATCAACGACGATTAAATTAATGCTAAAAGAATCAATGTCAACACTGATGCTAGGTGCTGTAAAGCTAATGGTAGAAGAAGTCTCACCTGAAAGTTCAATAGGGTATTTGCTATTTATATTCCATAGATAGGATGCAATTGAACCATCATCAGTTACAGAAGCTGTTAAGGTTATTAGAGCATTTTCGTTTACAGTAATGTTATCGATGGAGACTGTTGGTGCTTTATTTACTGCTTGAATTTCGTTTTGTTTATCACTACCACCACATGCCGAAATAGCAGAGGTTAACATAGATAAAATAAATAGTTTTTTCATTAAAATCATAGACTAAACCACTTTAATTATTTAAGGGTTAATCATATAAGATTATATTTCCACTATCAATAAAATAAGCAACAAATGATTTTTAAGCTGATATCTAGCTACCAAGGACTATCTCGTATCTAAGTGATCCATTGGAGGGGTGATTTTGAGCAACGATTAACGATTTGCTAGCTTCCGCTAAGCGCACCAAGTTGCCATTAAACCTATGGAGGTTTGTGCCCCAAAGCACCGTAGAAGTATGAAATAGGCACATGATCTAAACATCCAATATAGGTTTATTCAGACTGAAAGGACTATAATGCGCACTTTGAAGTCATCCCAATGCAACTTCGCGACTGACGGCAATGGTGGCTTAGTTCACATAGAGGCTAAATGACTTATTGGTAAAAAGTCATCATCAAAAGCTTAAAGTTTTATCTATGGGGAACGTCAGCTATCGGGAAACTGCTAGAGGAATGTGATTGTTAAGCCATGTCCGCTGTAGATCAAAACATACTAAAATTTTCAAATATTAATGTCTTCAGTGTGGCATAAATCTATTTTTTTTTCGATGTTGGCCAAACAAAGGCAGCGGGCTTGGTGGAAGTCGTTTCTGCTACTGCTGTATTCTGGGCGAGTATCCCCCTGATTAATTTCCCCGTTTCTTTATGCTTACTACAAAATGTTTTTAGGTATAAAATTTCAACTCTACTGCGTGCCCAAGGGGTTGTACGCAGAAATTTCAAACTTGATTTAAGACGCGGTTTATTGGTGAAACAACGAATATTAAGTAACTCACCCATCTTATCCCAACCAATTTTTTTCTCCAGTTCAATTAGAATCTGTTCAAGTTTCACGCCGTGTAGCGGGTCATTACTTTTATTCATAATCTACCTAAAATCAAAAATAGCATTGTAACAAGTTTCCTAAATATTGACAGACTTATGCGTTTAACTCACGTAAAAATGCACCAATAACTTTATGGAAAAGCTAATATCCTCAGTGATAATATTGGTAAAATCTAATAGAAATAATGTCACTTAACTCCCTTAGCCGCACAATTTCTAACTAAGTATAAATTTTATGCATTAACAGTCGATTAATATAAAGCAGTACATTGACCAAAACCGTTGACGGCCCTCCCCCTCCCTACTATTGAGATAATCCCATGACTTAGGTTACTCACATAAGTTAACAGCATAATTTTTTAAAACAAAAAGGCGCGACCTCTAATCAAGGTGGCGCCTTCTTACATAGTATTACTAGCATTAAAAACAATACTAGTAAAATAGCTACATGGTTTAATAAACTAGTCTGCTAATTTCTCTACCACGCGATGTGCGGCAACTAAGTCACTTATAGCCGTACCGACTGACTTAAACAGTGTTATTTCATCTGCTGATTGTCTTAATATCTTTGGCTCTTTACACATATCAGCCAATTCACCAACAATGTCTTCTTTATTAAAGACACCTTCTGCCATAGGTATCAGTAATTCACCGGCTTCATTTAAGGTATTGGTTAAGCTATCAACAAAGACGCGCGCGCGCGTTACCGTTGCTGTATCGCACTCACGCGCATCAGTCATGTGATTACCTAAACAATCGATATGTGTGCCAGCACTAACAAGATTGCCATCAAATAATGGCGTTTTAGCGCCTGTGGCGCAGCAAATGATATCAGCACTCGCTACTTCCATATCAACATCAACACTGGCGGTAAAAGTAACGCCTGGATAAAGCGCACTAAATTTGCCAAGCAAGTCATTCACTTTTGCGCTATTACGTCCCCAAAGGGTTACTTGCTTAATATCTCGCACAGTCAAATGCGCCTTGATTAAATAACTCGCTAAGTTGCCAGTACCAAATAACATTAAATGTCGACTGTTTTCTCTAGAAAGTAGCTGGCTAGCTAAGGCAGAAATTGCCGCGGTGCGCCAATAAGTAACACTGGTGCCATCAACAAGCGCCAGCGGCTCACCTGTTTGGCGTTTGAATAACATGATTTTAGAAAACAAGCCCGGTAAGTCATGTTTCTCTGCATTATTTGGGAAATAGGTGAACATTTTATTACCAATAACTTTTTCATTCCATGAGGGTAATAAGGCAAATGCATCATGATTATCACTTTCTTCTGGCGCGAGCGCATGAACCTGACGTTGAGGCATGCTAAATGGACGACTGAAACTATGTTTAAGTAAGGGAATCAATTCGTTAAAATTTAGATGTTGGTGAACTTGTTCTGCGCTAATAATTTTCATGGTGATCTCGTATGCTCTGTTAATGCTTTAAAAAAATGATTCTGTCGTTACCCTGAACTCGGGATTAGCTGTAAACGTCATCTTCGATGTTTCTGATCGAAGATGCACAGCCACTTAGACACTGGCTCCAGGACAATAAGCTCCATGCATTGTCTAATAAGTGCCATCCATGGCACGTCCGATAAAAACACCACGGGGCTGGCGAATCTGAGCCATATGCATAGGCACGTGCAATAATTTATGGTGCTACAGCTCAATCAGGCCTCTAGGTGACTTGGTAAGAATTTTTAAACCATCGTCAGTTAATACCACATCATCTTCAATGCGCACACCACCCCAACCAGGAATATAAATACCTGGCTCTATGGTAATAACGCAACCCTTTTCAATGGCTATATGGCAATCAGGGCCGATAAAAGGTTGCTCATGTAAAACTAAACCGACGCCATGGCCTAAGCCCTCACCGACGTATTCTTTATATTCACTGTTAAGTAATATATTGGCCGATTGCTGATAAAGATGACTACCTAAGACGCCGGAAACTACTTCATCAATTGCCGCTTGTTGCGCGGATTGTACTAGTTGATAGACATGTTTTTGTTCTGCGCTCGCCTGACCAAACACAAAAGTACGTGTCATATCAGAGCGATAACCGTTAACTACAGCACCAAAGTCAATTAAGATGAGATCGCCAAATTTTAATTGTCTATCTCCTGGTACACCATGGGGCAAAGCACTACGCTCACCAAATAATAAAATGGTGGCAAAAGACACTTGCTCTGAGCCAAGTAACGCCATTTGATGATCAAGTTCAATGGCCAATTCACGCTCGGTAACGCCAACTTTAACCGAGTTAAGCATGGTTGCTAGTGCCGTATCGGCTATTTTAGCGGCTTGCTGCATGAACGCTATTTCACTGCTCGATTTGATAAATCGTAATTCTTCAACCGCGCCACTTAACGGCGATATTTGGCTCAGTTTAGTTAATTGATTGACCTGCTGATGAATTTCTTGCCATTGCATCACGCTAATATGGTCACTTTCAAATGAGAGGCTCTGACAATCATCTTGGAAGAGCAGATCTTCAATTAATGACGCTAAGCTTTGATTGGCTCTATCGCGGCAAATGACCTTAAAGTCGCTTGCTTCTACTTTAGCTTGCTCAAAATAACGGTAATCGGTCAGTAAATAATTCCCCTTACTGGTTAATAATAGGGTTGCCGCATGGCCGGTAAAGGTAGAAAGGTAGCTGATATTAATATCACTAAAGATCAGCATGGCACTGTAAGGCTTGTTCAGTACTTTATCTCGTAATTTACCTAGTGATGTAGTTAAGTTCATAATAATCCTCAAAATTTAGACTGTACTTTTTATTTACTCTATTTTTAAACTATCGCTTATCTTAATAAAAAACCATATTTCAATGGATCTTGTGCATTAATAAGCCACTGCGCTTTACCACAAATATAGGCGTCACCGGTTACCTCAGGAATCACCGCGGTAAAACCAGCAAAGGTGAGCGTCTCAATAACACGGACACTAAATGAGCTGGCTAAAATACTTTCAATGGTAATGGCTTCATTTACCGCGACTTGCTGATTAGCATGATGTAAGGCGATGCGACCACTAACACCGCTACCTGTAGGGCTTCGGTCTAATTCACCATCAGCAAAGATACAAACATTGCGAGAATGCACCCCAGCATTCGGTGAGTCATCAATAAAAATAACGCCATATAAAAAGCTCAGTTCAGCGGTTGTTGGATGATTAATGGCTAACTCTGGCGCTGACGATTCAATAATGGCTTGTTTAATTTTCTGGCCATAATCAATGAGCTTTTCTTGCTGCTCAGGAACAAGTGATAAACCCAGGGGGGCTGCCTGCACATAAGCATAAAAAGCGCCGCCGTAGGCAATATCAAACTGAACCATGCCAATACCATCAACCTCTATTTGTTGATTTTTGGCATAAACAAATGAAGGTACACATTGAAAACTTACTTTTTTTACCACATCATTTTCACTGTAAGCTAATGCATGAATCTGACCACAAGGTACATCGATAATAACCTTAGTGACATCACCTGTTCTGGCAACTACGCCAGACTCTACCGCGGTTTTGGTTAACGCTATAACCGCATGGCCACACATGGTGCTATAACCTTCGTTATGAATAAAAATCGCACCAAAATGGCTATCTTCTCGCTCGGCATCGGTGATAATGGCGCCATACATATCCGCATGACCGCGTGGTTCAAACATTAATGCTCGGCGCAATTCATCATAGTTTTCTTTGCAATCATCTCTTTTCGCTAAGATAGTGTCGCCTTTGAGGGCCGGAAAACCGCTAGTAACAATACGTAATGGCTCACCGCCGGTATGACACTCAAGGGTGTTAATGGTTAAAAAACTTTCTTGCTCACTTTTAGATTGCCACTGCTCAAATTTTTCAGCCGCTTGTGCGATGTTCTTGGTCATTGCTTGTACTCTTTAAATATCTATTTGCTTGTCTTGATTTTACTAGCGGCTGTTAATCTTTCGAGCACAACAGCCGCTTATAGCTATGTCATTAAGCTGTTGATGTTGATTGTTCTGCTGACGGCTCTTTTTGTGCTAACTGTTGCTGCTTGATATCGCTAACAAAGTGCTTATTAAATAGATAAAAAGCCAAGCAGGTAACAAAACCTAAGCAGGCAATTATGGCCCACATCAGTTCCGGTTTATTTAACTCTACGGCGAAGTAGCTATATAACCAGCCAGAGAGTAAACCAGCAAATAAGCTACCTAATGCCATAGAAACAAAGTAATAGCCCATAAACATGGCGGCTTTGTCTTTAGGGGCAAAAGAGGCGACATATTCTTGGCTCTTCGGTGTTGCGGTCATTTCACCGACAGCAAAAACAATTACTGAACAACTCACCAATAGGCCACCAAAAATGACACCGTGAGCAAAACCTTGCATTAACATCGACAGGGATAAAATAGCCGTACCAACAATAAGGGCTGGTAGCGGGCTAAATTTATCAATAAAACGACTGATTAAAATTTGAAAAATTATAATCATCAGAAAATCTAAACTTAAGATAGTCGCAGGATTAACTTGACGATATTTGTCTGACCATTGCTCAGCAACTGTTTGACTCAACCCCTGAGCACTTGTGATGTCGTTGGCATTGATTGACAATGCAATTTGTCCAAAGCTATTAAGAATTTCTTGCTCAGGAATACGAACATCTAGCGCAGCCATTGTGCTAGTGATCTCTTTTAGCGCAGCTTGAGCTTGCAAGGCATCAATATCATTAAACTTGCCAGCCAAACGCATAATTTCACTACTTAAGGTATCAATATTCACTGAAGTTAAAACATCATGTACCCAAGGGCTAACGGTATGTAGTAATGAAACCAAATCTGAAGTATCAACAAAGTCACGAATATAAACCGGCAAGGTTATAAATATTTGAAAATATACTGTCCAAAATCCCGACAGTATTAATAAGTACGCCATAAACGGTTTATTGCCTATGGTCATTTTTTGCAAATACCATGGCAGTACACCTTGTTGGCTTGGTTTAGTGAGCAACTTAGCCACCGAAAGGTCCCAAATAATGGCGCCAACAATTAATAATACCGTGGCAATTAAGGTAAATTCACCGCCGATATAACCCGCATAGAAGGCCACAAGTATGATCAACAAAGGCACTACTAATAAGGCGAGACGCATATTGCCTAATACTTGCTGCATTTCATGAAAAACTTGCTTTAAGGGTTTATTTTTACCATGACGCTCAGGCTCTTTATAGAAAAATAACGCCGGGATAAAGTTTACTGATATCCAAATACAGGCAAAAACAAACACCGCTTGCCAACCATAATTTTTTTGAATAATGGGCGCCAATAACGGCCCTAAAAAACCACCGACATTGACCATCATATAGAAAATACCAAAACCTAAGCCTCGGTTAGTATCATCGGTTGTTCGGCTAATGGTTGCGGTTACCACAGGTTTGAAAATACCTGCGCCTAGTGCTATCAACATAAATATGCTCATAAAACTGCCCAGATCTTTAGCGTAACCTAAAAAGTAATAACCCGGCGCCATCAGGGTAAAAGACAGCAAAAACATTTTGCGATAACCAAATCGGTCGGCTAGTGCGCCTGACACCACAGGGAAAAGATAAAGAAAGAAAGGCACCACCCCCATAATCAAGCCACGCTCAGTATTACCTAAGCCTAGACCACCTTGAGTGGTGGGGGTCATGATATAACTGGCGAGCAAGGTATACATACCATACCAAGCAAGTCGCTCGAATATTTCCATGGTATTGGCAACGTAAAAGGCTTGCTGAAAAGGACTTCGTTTGGTCTGGCTCACTATCTTATCCACCATTTTTATTATTGAAGGTTTTTTATTATTAAAGGTTTTTTATTATTAAAGGTTTTTTATTATTAATTATTGATTATTGCTTGTTAACCACATTAGTCCTGTTGATTTTCGCAACGCTAAACATTGCATAAATCAACAGAATTAATGTTGAACGTAATATTTACAGTGAAATTATTTACAGTGAAATTTAAAGTCATATTAAAAGTTAAAATTAAAGATAGAAAAAAACCAAGTACATTATGTACTTGGTTTTAAAGTTAACTTTAGTTAGTCTTTCAATAAGGCCGGTAACAACTCTGTCGGCATGTTTTGATAACAGATAGGACGTCTAAAGCGGGTAATGGCTGCACTGCCCACTGACGTTGTTCTGATATTAGTTGATGCTGGGAATGGACCACCGTGGTTCATTGAGGCACATACTTCAACACCGGTAGGCATTTGATTGTAGATCAAGCGACCCACTTTATGGGCAAGGCTAAGACTTAGCTCTTTCGAGGTAGCTAAATCACTGTCTAAGCCATGAATACTTGCGGTTAAGTTACCTTTAAGTAGGCTAACGAACTGCATCATTTCAGCTATATCAGCACAGCGAACAACTAAAGCGCTAAAACCAAAAACTTCTTCTTGTAGTAATGGTGTTTTAGCAAAGGTAGCTAGGTCGGTAGCAAATAATGACGCTGAACACTCTTGCTCATTACCTGTTTTACCTGTTGATAATAAGCTAACACCGCTAAGTGCTTTGCGCTCAGCAACGGCAGCATTATAGCTAGCACACATTGCTGGCGTTAACATAACACCCGCTGCTTGCTGCGCTAACGCTTCGCTAGCTGAAGTGATAAAGGTTTGGTAACTTTCACTTTCTTCACTGCCTACTACAACCCAAACGCCCGGGCTGGTACAAAACTGGCCTTGGCCCATCATTAATGAAGCAACTAAGCCTTGTGCAATTTCAGCGCCGTCTTGAGCAACTTTATTAGGCATAATAAATTGTGGGTTAATGCTACCTAGCTCACCATAAAATGGGATAGGCTCAGGGCGTTGATGAATTTGCGCTTGTAAAATCATACCGACACGTTCAGAGCCAGTAAAACCAACTGCTTTAACTAATGGATGACTAACAATTTGTGTAGCGATGGCATAGTTTTTACCTTGGATAAGGGAAAATATACCGCGATCTAAGTCACAGCTTTCAATCGCTTTCAATATTGCTCTGGCTACCAATTCAGCCGTGGCAGGATGTGCCGCGTGTGCTTTCATTACCACAGGACAACCTGCCGCTAGCGCAGAGGCGGTATCACCACCCGCGGTAGAAAAGGCAAGCGGGAAATTACTTGCCGCAAAAACACCAACTACACCTAGAGGTAAATAACCTAAACGAGTATCAGGTTTTGGTAACGGTTGACGATCGTTATTAGCCTGCTCAATAACACCTTGATACTCTCCTGCTTCCAATAGATCAGCGAACAGTGCCAGTTGACCAATGGTTCTGCCGCGTTCGCCTTGAATACGCATTGCCGGTAGACCTGTTTCAGCACAAGCGGTATCAACTAATTCGTCACCTAGGGCAAGAATTTCCGCACCAATCGCGCGTAAAAAAGCAGCGCGTTTTGTTGCACTTAACTGGCTATAAGAAGTGAAAGCGTCATTGGCACGTTCGATGGCAGTATTTACTTCAAGCTCAGTCGCATCAGCAAATTCAATATCAATCGCCTTATGAGTTTGGGCATTAAATGCTTTAAAGCCACCTTCAGTTTTGCCTGACCATTCGCCAGCAATTAAATTTTGTCCTGATATTGTCATCTTCTTACTCACTTATGTTGCTAGGTGCCCTTATCAAATAAGCACACTGGGTATAATTTGGGTTTTAACGAAGGGACTCGTTATCCTTTCATCAGAAATTTTACTAACTCGTTATGACTGAGTTATTCATCTTAGGTATGCTACTTAACACTAAAACCAAAAGCATAAGGATCATCGTCATCGATGGTAATACAGTTTTTACCAAATACTTTTGCCCAGCCTTCAATGCTCGGCATAATGGCAGTGATGGTCTTACCTGAGGCATTTAGCTCAACTACGCTTTCAATCTTGCCGGTAAATTGGCTACCAATAAAACTTTCATGCACAAAGGTATCGCCTACCGCTAGTTTACCTTTGGCAAACAATTGCGCCATTCTCGCACTGGTACCAGTGCCACATGGCGAGCGATCAATGGCTTTATCACCATAAAACACCGCATTGGCGGCATCTGAGCCTGGAGTTTGCGGCTGCCCGGTCCACAAAACGTGACTGACGCCATTAACACTGGCATCTTCTGGGTGCACGCAGTCAAGGGATTTTCCTGCGATTTCACGTACTATCGGGCTCCACTTCAATATATCTGCCGCGCTCCATTGGTCGATACCGGGAAAGTTTTCTTGTGGTTCGACAATGACATAAAAATTGCCACCGTAAGATACATCAACAATTAACTGACCTAAACCTGGAATATCGAGGCTGATATCGCGATGTGCTAGGTAAGCGGCAACATTAAATATTTTAACGCTAGAGACCTTGCCATTATTTTCTTGATACTCAATAGCAATCTGACCGGCGGGAACATCTATAATAAGTTTCCCTGGGATTTTCGGGGTAATAAGACCATTTTCTAAGCCCGCGGTAATAGTGCCGATAGTGCCATGACCACACATAGGTAAGCAGCCCGAGGTTTCAATAAATAAAATGGCCGCATCCGCATTATCACTACAAGGTGGATACAAAAACGCACCTGACATCATATCGTGGCCACGCGGTTCAAACATCAAGCCTTTACGGATCCAATCAAAACGTTCAATAAAATCCAGACGCTTTTCACTCATGGTGTCACCCACTAAGTTGGGATGACCACTGGTCACCAACCGAACCGGATTACCGCAGGTGTGTGCGTCAATACAAAAAAATGTACCTTTAACCATATTGTCCCCAATAATAATTCCTTTTTAACTGACTAAAGGGAAGTACGGAAATTAAATTCCTGTGCTTCCCTGTCAATTGCTAATAAAGCAATTAATCTAAGTTAAATTTGCTCAAATCGATGCGGTTTGCAACCGCTTCATTATAGATGCGTTCAACGTTTGCACGCTCTTCACCAATTAATGGCATACGTGGCGCACGCGTTAACTCGCTAAATTCTTTGTGATAATATCCCAATCATTTTTGTAGCTTTTTACAACTATTAGTAATGTCGATTTTTCTGTCGATGTTAAATCCGACGTCTACTTCGACAATAATTCCGTTTAGTACAAAAATGAATTTTGATAAACTATTGCTAGTCAAATTTAAGTATATTGTATACAATCCATTTAAGATGGCAAGTATAATTTATTTTTACTTCATAGTCGGCAGCAAAACCTATTAATAATAATCACTTAGACCTCTAGTTATCACAAGGTGTAAACTAATGAATACAGCAGAACATAAACAAGATAAAACACAGCAAACAGTTGCTGTTATTGGCGCCGGTATTATTGGTATAAATTGTGCGCTAGAGTTACAAAGTCTAGGTTATCAAGTCACTTTACTTGATAAGGAAGGTATAGGTTTGGGCTGCTCGAAAGCTAATGCCGGTCATTTTGCCAGTGAACAGGTATTTCCTTTGGCTGAGTCTTCATTATTATGGCAAATGCCGAAGATGTTACTTGATCCTCTTGGACCCGTTTCATTATCAGCTAAGCACTTTTTTAAGGCCATTCCATGGTTTGTACAGTTTTTTAATAATATGCGTCCGAGTTTACGTGCTAAAAACACCCTGGCTTTACAAGCACTCAATAAAAATGCCATCCGCCATTATACTGAACTATTAAAAGCCGCCGATGCAGAACATTTAATTAGCTTACAGGGTTCCTTGTTAGTGTTTGAAACAAGTGAACTGAGTAAAGTAGAAGCAATGCATCAGCACTATCAAAGTGCTGGCATTGCGGTAAAACTCTTAGATAGAGCGCAGACCCTTGCCTTGGAGCCTAATTTAAGTGACAACATTAACTATTCGCTATATTTTACCGACGTTGCTCACACCATTGATCCCTTAGCATTGAGCCGAGCATTGGCCGACTTCGCTAAAAGCAAAGGCATGACCTTTCAACAAGCAGCTGTAACAGGTATTACACAAACCGATACGGGTGTTACGCTAAAAACAGATGGAACAGAGAATACAGATAAGTTAACACTCGCTTTTGATCACTGCGTTGTTGCTTGCGGTGCATGGTCAAAAGAATTACTAAAGGGCTTAGATTATCACCTGCCTATTGAAGCAGAACGCGGTTATAGCTTGAGTTTACCTATTAATGAACAAGAGTCTGCCCTATTATCTCGACCAGTAGCTTCTGCTGAACGCCGCTTTATCATTACCCCAATGGCTAATACCTTAAGACTAGCGGGCACAGTAGAGTATGCAGGCCTTGACGCACCAGCCAACTATAAGCGTGCTGAAATGTTAAAAACTAATGCCGCTTTTATTTTAAAGGCACTGCCCGAAAGTAAAGCTGAACAAGAGTCAGAGCAAGCAGCTAAAGAAGAAAGCTGGATGGGTTGTCGCCCGTCATTACCTGACTCTTTACCGGTTATTTGCCAAGCGCCAAATCACGATAAGATATTCTTTGCCCTTGGCCATCAGCACTTAGGTCTAACCCAAGGAGCTATTACCGGCAAACTAATTGGTCAATTAGTCACGAAGAAAAAGACAGAAATTGACCTTAGTCCTTTTTGTATTAGTCGCTTTAACTAGCATTAACTCAGGCAACTGCGACAGTAAAAATTGAACAGTTCATTTTTGAAAATCCTGACCAAACTAAATCACTTGTATAAAATCTCACAGAACGCTGACTGAATAGGGAAAATTCAACGGCAAAAATTGATTTATGGTGCGATAAGAAAACATTTAGGTGAAACTTTTCTGAATTAGCTAAAGGTAAAAGTGCGATCTCGATAGCAAAAAACTTCAGAGGTAGGCAGCGCAACTTCAATGGAGAAAACTTTTGGGCCTAGAGGGTATTTTGTTTCAACAGTAGGGTTGGATGAAAGTATGGTAACGGGTATATATCCCAAATCAACAGAAAAAAGATGAGTTCCGGGAGCAACTGAAGTTTGGCATGTAATACGCTTTGGGCGTAAGCCAATAATCCTCCGGCTTTGCCTGAGGTAATTTAAATGGTATAATGTATTCAATATTCAATGTGGTTTTTAAACAAGAGAAAATATGATGGAAACAAATAGTACAGATTGGCGATATACGGTTATGCCGGCCGTGTTTACCTGGCTAAAAGAGTCAGAATCCGGTGCCCTTGAAATTGACTTTGATGCAACACAAAAACAGGCTGCAGGTGTTTTAAAAGCTCAGGGAAAGGGCGGCAGCAGAATGGGCGGACTTGTCGCTTCAGGTACTCTGGGTGAGAATAGCTACCTGAGCACCGAACAGCGTCTTGCTTTACTTACATGCCTTTCTGAGGTTGCTAAAGAATACAATGTCCCGTTGATCAGTGGAGCTGCAGCAGAAACGAAGGAAGAGCTTGCCAAAATCATTGAAGGACTCGCAACGGTTGGAGTGGATACAGTCATGGTCATGCCGCCAAAAACTAAGGCGGTTCCTTCTGATGAAGAAATGTATGCGTACTATGAGCTTGCTGTAGCAACTGCAAAAGAGGCAGGCGTAACAATTATGCCTTATAACAACCCTGATGCAGCCGGCTATCATGCGCTCTCAACTGATGTTCTTAGAAGACTTTCTGTTCTACCTGAAGTAACTGCTCTTAAAATATCGACTACAGATGTTTCAACTATTGAAACGCTGATGTTAGAGAACAAAGATTTAAAAATTTTGGCAGGTGTTGACACTGTAACTGTACATGCAGGACTTGCAGGAGCATGCGGTGGGATTACAGGTGTAGGTACTATCTTCCCAAAAGCAAGTATTACTATGCAAGAGTATGTTTTAAAAGGAGAATGGGCTGAGGCAAACAAAATTTCTCAGGCCATGAATTCCATATCATATCTTGATGCTCAGCCGCTGCTTATGGAATATCTTAAGTTTGCTATGGGAATTCATCATAATGATGCCGATGGAGGGCTTCGTACCTTTGGTAAGAAATTAACTCAACAGCAAATTGATGATGTCCGCGCAAGATATAGTCTAGCAAAAGAAAGACTTGAACTTCTGGATTTAATAGACTGATCCTTGCAAATATTCAAAAAGAGAAAGCTCCGTTTTTACGGGGCTTTTTGTGTCCGTCTTCGGATTGGCACCGAGTTTTTAGATCCCAAGATAGTAATGATTCTATGTCAGGCTCGGGTTGACTGAGTTCTTCTAAACATTTGACCAGGTAGCGTTAAGTGTTGCTCTTAGCGAATTTTCCAAAAGCAAAAGCCGCCTTTATTTTAAAAAACTTGCCTGAGCAAACAGCTGAACAAGCAACTAAAGAAGAAAGTTGGATGGGCTGTCGTCCATTATTGCCCGACTCTCTACCCGTTATTTGCCAAGCACAAAATCACGATAAGATATTCTTTGCCCTTGGTCATCAACATTTAGTCTTAACGCAAGGTGCTATTACTGGCAAACTTATTGGTCAGCTAGTTACTAAGGAAAAGACAGCAATCGACGTTCGCGCTTTTTATATCAGTCGCTTTAACTAGCATAAAAATAACTATAGTTTTAACGGCAAATAAAAGCACAATGGTGCCCAGCAGCTCTGAAGGGCATTAGCTAAGCAGTAAGTAGCTAATAAAACCCAGCCAACTTAAGCCTAATAAGAGCCAAGGTAGCTTATTAGTACTGTTAACGTCACTTAGCTTATCCACCCCTGCTAGCTCTTCAGCGGCGCGTTGCTTTTGTTTCACTTGCTGTTTGCGGTCTTTATCTCGCTCACGAGACTTTTTACTTTGCAGCTTTTTATATTCACTAATACCCTTTTCAATGCCTTGGGCAATAAGTTTAGTTTGTTCTTTGCTTTGGCCTTTTTTTTGTCTGCCCGTGGCCACTTTTAGGGCTTGCTCTTGGGTTTCTTTTGATACTTTATTCGTCATTGTTTGCTGCTACTCTTATTTGTTTTTTTGATATTTTAATATTTTAATATTAATCGTTAAAAAGTGCCGCTAAAACTCAAGCCATAATGACCAAGGCTAGCGGTAGGTAAAATGGTAATACCCGAGTAAGGTTCGGTAAAATATAGCCCTGAAATAACACCAATAGCAGCGCCAGCTAATACATCTACCGCATAATGTTTATTACTTTGTACGCGACTATAGCCAACAAAAGTTGCGCCAATATAAGCGGGAATTCCCCATTGCCAGCCATAACGTTGTTGAATAAATGTTGCCGCGGCAAAACTATCGGCGGTATGACCTGAAGGCAATGAATCGTCCCCAGAGCCGTCAGGTCTGTCTTTCTCTACAGTGAACTTGATCCCTTCCACTGCCACACGAGACACTAGCCCTGACTTAATAAGCTGCCAACTACCTTGATAGTTATCCTCTATCACTAAGCTGGCAGTTAAGGCCGTGGCTGGTAGAAGTAAGTGGATAATATCACCTGACTTTTCCAGGTTAGACTTTGCCAGCACTGGGCCGACGATAAGGAATAACAATAGCAATAAAAACGTTTTCACTAAAACTAACTCATAAAATAATAAATCGTGGTCGCCTTTATACCTAGCCAAAGCAATAATTGCAAAATTCATTTAGCAGAAGGTAACTTTATTAACAACAAACTTGCATGACCATGTTTGTTTTCATTACCGCACGAAACCAGGGTGTAAAGTTGCTGTGACAATAATCTCATCGAATAAACCCGACCGTTAAACGCATCCTAGTTGACATTTTTTTAACATACGAGAAAATGGTAGGGTTAAGAATGCTAGGGTAAGCCGATAAATATTGGCTGCTCATGAAAAAGCAAGAATGTTATAAAGCAGCCAATACAAGCATAACCGATAAAAACAAAAGTTAAGCTGCTTGTTTTAATATCGCTATTTACTTGGCTAACTAATTAACGACAGCCAGTTAGTAGATAACTACAAAAATCAATTTAAAAGAGAACAATTTTATGAAAAAATCTTTGATAGCCATTGCCTTGGCTGCTACCTTTCTTGGTGGTTGTGGCATGTTTGAAGCGAGTAATGACAGCAATAAAAGTGTTACCGTCAGCAAAGCTGAGCTTGGTAGCTTTGGTGTCGACTTAAGCGCCCGTAATGAAGCAATAAAGCCCGGTGATGACTTCTTTATGTATGCCAGCGGTACTTGGTATGACAATTTTGTTATGCCTGCCGATAAAACTCGTTTTGGTGCCTTTACTGCTTTAGCTGAGCGCAGTGAAGCACAAGTAAAAGAAATTATTGATGATATTACCAGCCGCAGTAATCTCAACGCCGATGAACAATTAATTGCAGATTTTTATCAGGCATATATGGACACTGAAGCGGTCAATAAATTAGGCATAAGCCCGATTCAGGCGACTTTAGCTCAAATTAGCGCAGTAAAAAACACTAACGATTTAACCAAGATTTTTGGTCAGGCATGGTTAACGGGGACCAAGTCGCCAATTGGTGGCTATATGTGGTTTAACCGTTTAGATCCAAACCAATATGAAATGTCTATTGGTGCTGGTGGCTTAGGTCTGCCAGACCGTTCTTACTACTTAGAAGACAGTGAACGTTTTGAAGAAATCCGTAATGCCTATGCAGCGCATATTGCGACTATGCTAGCTTTTGCCGGTATTGAAAATGGCCAAGCACGGGCCGAGCAGGTTTTGGCACTGGAAACTAAAATAGCCCAAGGACACTGGCCACGTGAGAAACGTCGTAATCGTGATTTAAGCTTAAATCAAGTAAAACGTGCTGATTTAGCTAAGCAATACCCTGACTTTGACTGGGATACTTACTTTGCTCAATCCGGTTATAAAGTGCCACAACTTAATATTTCTCAGCCTGAGCCGGTAAAAGCCATGATTGCTTTAATCAACTCAGAGAAGCTAGCAGTTTGGCAAGATTATTTAACTTATCATACCATTAGTGGCAATGCCGGTTTATTGTCTGATGACATTTATGCCGCTAATTTTGCTTTTTATGGACAAGAATTAAATGGTCAACAAGAGCCCCGTCCACGTTGGAAACGTGCTATTGGTGAAATGTCAGATACCGAATCATTAGGTTTTGCTATTGGTAAAGTCTATGTTGAACGCTACTTCCCTGAAAGCTCAAAGTTACAAATGGCGCAGCTAGTTGAAAATTTACGTACGGCTCTGGGCCAACGTATCGACGGGCTTGATTGGATGAGTGATGCAACGAAAGTGAATGCTCATGCTAAGCTTGCCGCATTTACCCCTAAAATTGGTTACCCTGATGTCTGGCAAGAATTTGACGGGGTAACAATTTTAAAAAATGATTTAATGGCTAACATTAAAAACTTACGTCAATTTTTTCATGCCGATAGCGTCGCTAAAGAGTTAAAGAAAACCGACCGTGATCGTTGGGGTATGACGCCACAACGTGTTAACGCCTACTACAACAGTTCATTTAATGAAATTGTCTTTCCTGCAGCAATATTACAACCGCCATTTTTCGATCCCATGGCCGATGCTGCGGTTAACTACGGCGCCATTGGTGCGGTAATTGGTCATGAGATGGGCCATGGCTTTGATGATCAAGGTTCAAAGTCTGATGAAAATGGTATACAACGCAATTGGTGGACTGATGAAGACCGGGACGCTTTTGATGCAAAAACCGACCAATTAGTGGCGCAATACAATAAGTATGAAGCCATTCCAGATAACTTTGTAAACGGCCGTAACAGCTTGGGCGAAAATATTGGTGATGTTGGTGGCTTAGCCATGGCTTACCATGCTTATAAATTGAGTTTAAATGGTAAAGCAGCGCCTATTATTGACGGTGTTACTGGTGACCAACGTTTCTTCTTAGCATGGGCACAAGTATGGAAAGAAAAACGTACTGAAAAGAGTATGTTAAACCAATTACGTGGTGGTACACATGCACCAGGACGTTTCCGTGCACAAGCGCCACGTAACCACGATGCTTGGTATAAAGCCTTTGACGTACAACCAGGTGATGCGCTTTATTTACCAGAAGATGAGCGTGTGCGCATTTGGTAATAATAGTTAGCTTTTAGCAGACAAAAAAATGCCAGTCATAATGTGACTGGCATTTTAATTTCGTAGGATGATATTTTAAATTTTATTATCAGAGAAAGCTGTAATAAATGAATTTTATGTTAAAGCAATTAAATTCAATGAGAATAAATGTTCAAAAACAAGGCGCTTGATTGAGCAATAGCTAGCTATTGTGATTGAAAGCAACGACGTTATTGGATATTTAGGCCATTAATATTAATTAAACTTAAAACGTGATACTAGCTCATTTAAATGCATGGCTTTCTCTCTAAGCTCACTACAAGCAATAGAGGTTTGCTGCACTATCTGGCTATTGGCGCGCGAAATATCAGCAACGGCACTAACATGAGGATTAATTTCACCGACCACATTCGATTGCTCTCCTGTCGCCGTAGCAATTTGCAAATTCATCTCATTCATAATAGCGATACTTGCTGAAATACTTTTTAAGTGTTTACCTGAGTTACTC
Organism: Colwellia sp. MT41; assembly: GCF_001444365.1. Taxonomy (NCBI): domain Bacteria; kingdom Pseudomonadati; phylum Pseudomonadota; class Gammaproteobacteria; order Alteromonadales; family Colwelliaceae; genus Colwellia; species Colwellia sp. MT41. Next base: position 1,286,418 of record NZ_CP013145.1, on the reverse strand, counting down.
GCCTCGGTTTGACTGTTAGTACTGAGCTCTGTGCTTTGAGCAATCGCGGCAACCACCTCTTCTGTTTTAGCTTGAAGTTTTTCAATAATACTTCTGATCTCTTCGGTCGAATCATGACTGCGTGATGCCAAGGTCCTGACTTCATCTGCAACCACGGCAAAACCTCGTCCTTGTTCGCCAGCACGGGCAGCTTCAATAGCGGCATTAAGGGCCAACAAGTTAGTTTGCTCAGAAACACTACGTATTACTTCAACAACTGTATCAATAGAGCGAGCGTCTTCCGCCAATTGTGTGATCATAGCACTGGTAGAGATGAGCTGTTCACTCATCGCTGAAACGCTAGAGATGGTTTGTACCACCGAGTCGTTACCTTGCTGCACCGTTGCATCAGCAGATTGTGCACTTTGCGCGGCATTATTTGCACTGCCGGCAATCTCTTCTGCGGTCATTCCCATCTCATGCATCGCCGTGGCAATTTGCTCAACGCGGCTCACTTGCTCATTAATTTCAGCTTCCATTGATTTAGCTTGTGAGTCTATTTCGTCAATGGCAACCGCAAGTTCATTACCGGTATTTGAAACCTGCTGCATTATTTCGCTTAAATGGCTAACAAATTGATTATACCCCCTTGCCATAGTACCTACTTCGTCTTGACGTGAATCATCTAAACGACGGGTTAAGTCGCCACCACCTTCACCAATTTCGGCCAACATATCAGCCAACTGACCAAAGGGCGAAATTAACCGAGAGATTAGCAAAGTACTGACCAAGGCAGAAATTACCGCAATAATTAGCCCCATCATAACGAGTTTCCAAGTCGCTTGAGTTAATGCACCAAGTACCTCTTCTTTGGGAACCTCTGCCACGATATACCAGCCTATATTGTCAATATAGCGACTTGCCATAAGGGTTGTTACCCCGTTGCGGGTAAACTCAGTTGAGGTAAATTGTGCTTTCGATAACAAACTTTGGCTATTTTCAACGCCGATATCAGCCAAAGACTTGCCAATTTGTTGGGTATTCGGATGAAGTTTTATTTTACCCTGCTCATCAACTAAAAAGACCTTACCCGTTTTTGCAATACGGTATTGGCTAATAGTTTGCGCCATATTCTCTAATGATAAACCCACCCCCACTACAGCGCTAGGCTCACCTGAGACTCTCATTAAGTAATTAATAAATAAGGTGGGGATATTGGTTTGTTCATCTATATCTAGAGCAAGTTCATATTGCTTGCCACTATTGATAAAATTATAAAACCATTGATCATTATCATCTTGTCGCGATAAGGTTTTAAAAAGTCCACCTTGGGTGAAGTAGTGACCGGTGTTGGCTGAGACGATAAAAGCGCTAATGGTATCAAATTCACGCTGAATATTTTTTAAATAAGAGGTAACTTGTTGCTGCTCACCTCTTTGCTCACCATTAGCAATAAACTGCTGAGTATAAAGGTTAGTCGACATGGTCTGCGATACCGTAATAGGTAACAGCAAATGTGCCTTTAAATCATTGGCAACCTCACCCAGTGCTGCGGGTAATTCTCTTTCAATGGCGGCTTCCAAAATAATGGCACGACTTGAGCTAAGGGCGAAAGCACTAACGATGACAATAGATAGCACCACGGCAGTCAAGGTAGTAAGTACAACTTTACGGCGAATAGTTAAATTCAACATAGATAAATCTCTTCCTTTGAAAGTAAAAGCGAATTGATACTGGGACTAAAATAAGAACTAAAAATTTACAATAACTTAACAACATCCGACTACATATACCCCAAGCTACTTGAAGCTGCATCTTCATCTAGTTTGGGTATATAGCTACTATGAATAATTTTAGCTGATTTAATTAATGTACTAAGCCAAATTAACTATAGACCAAGCAAAATCATTCTTTAAAATACTTTCCATAGCCGGACTGTTAATTTCATATGATGAAAAACTAACAGTTATATAGAGTTATCGGCAGTTAGTCATTTTTCTAAAATAAAATACAGCAAAAAAAACCAAGCCGTTACGGCTTGGTTGTTAAGTCGCTATCATGTTGTCACCATAATAAATAATGACAACATAGGTGAGCGCTGCCAGTAATGCTCAACATGTTTCCATGACCTGCCAAGAAATTGCGTTGGGATTTCCCCTAAACCACTATCCGCGGTAAGTACTTTACTTAACCGGTTGACCGCAACTGCGGCGGCAAAGCGCATTGTTTTACTCCAAGACAAAAGGTGGGCCAAACATGCACTCACCATTATTTGATTAAAGGTTTGATTAAAAGTTTGACTAAAGGTTTGATTGCATAAAAACAACAATATTTACCAGAGTTATCATATAGTTACCATGTAGTCCTACCTTATATCTTGGTGCATCAGTCACAAGCGTTAGAACAGCACCTTGGAAGGTAAAAGCGCTAACCAAAGCCCGTTTAAGCGTTTAAGTCAGTAACTATCGGATATGCTAGGGCTGAAAACCTTAGCCGTTATAAAGTTTTTTATTTTAACTAAGAGCAATGCCAGTTAATATCTAGCCTGCCTTGGGGGGCGAGAAATCGTTTACTCACTTCATTGTCATTTCAAGCATCCGTGACAGTGATAAAATAACCATTCAAATGGACATTAACATGTTAAAAAAAATAAAAATTTACGGCTCGATCTTCATCTTATTAGTTATCACTTTATTCATAATAAATAGCCTATCAAAGGATGAAGTCGGTGATATTTCTTTAGGTATGTTTACGTTAAAAGACATAAAGATCAATACGTTAATTGACCCGCTTGTGCCAGGTATTACTTGTCACATAGCAAATGTTGAAGACACTTTTAGCTTATCGGATCCCAGTGATAGTTCAATATCGTGTCGTCAAACGGGCCTAATTAGCTCGGTAATGATTGCCAAAATAGATAAAAGTAAGTCTGGCGAAGTAGTCTTTAAAAAATCTAAAAGTATATTTTTAAAAACCATGAAAGTAAGACGTATTTTTGACGCTAAAAATCAAACCTTAATGTATTTGTCTTATGCCACTAAAGAAACCTCTGGCAGTTTTAAACATAGCCTGTCAACAGTGCCATTGTGGGGCACTAAAGCTTATGTGGCGCAAACGATAAGCGTAGCAGATTAGAACCGTAATAACGTGTCGTTTGCCACCCTACCAACCCCTGAGTTAAATAGCACAAAATAATATTTACCTCTGTTAATTACAAAAAATAACTTTACATCAGCGAAGTAGTTAGTACAATTACTCTACTTCGTTAGGAGTGAGTAATTACTAAAGTTTTTTTATCGGTATAGGGTTGCGCATTAATGCTGGTCAACCTCTTGCTAATAGTCAGTAAATCACTCACTTGCTTAAACGCTACTCAACTTCCTGATCATTTGTATTCCCTTACATTGATTATTTTCAGCCACGTGGATAACGTGGCTTTTTTTTGCCTATTTTTTGTTGATATAATTTTGGCTCTACTGGCTTTGCTTATACTTTAGCTTTAGGCAGCGTTATGCTAAATTGTGCCCCGTGTAAGCTTGCTGAGTTGTCAATGGTGATATTACCGTGATGCCACTCGACAATTCGCTTAACGATGGCAAGCCCCATACCGTAACCCTTTACTTTTTTCTCGCTACCTTGACCGCGAATAAAAGGTTTCATGATTTGTTCTCTTTGCTCAATAGCAATACCCTGACCATCATCGCTAACCGTGACAATAATATTACTGCCCTGCTCGACCACGGTTACCTGAATTTGACTATCGCAGTACTGATAGGCATTTTGTAATAAGTTACTCATCAACACCATTAAATAAGAGAATTCACCATCAACCATCACTTGCTGTTTAGGTACCTGCAAAGTCAGTTCAATATCATCTTGGCTTTTATTATTAATACAGGTATTAAGCAGTGCGATAAAATCTACCGGGGCTTTATTTAGGGTGATTAAGGTTTGATCTAAACGAGCGTAACTCAGTAAACTTTCGACCAAATCAACCATTTCATCAACGTTATCACTAATCCTTTGCTCAAAACGTTTGCGTAAAACAGGATCATCTTCTTCTTGAATGGTATCAATACCAAAGCGAATGCGTGCCAAGGGAGTACGTAAATCGTGAGAAACAGCGCTACTGAGTAACTTTATATCGGTAACTAAATCATCAATACGCTGCGCCATACGGTTAAATTCTAATTCTAAATCACGAATATAAGAGATAGAGCCAACATCTATACGCTGATTTAAATTACCTTCGCCAAATGATTGTGCCGCTTGTCGTAAGGTCATTAATCTTTTTGCTAGTGGATAAAGCCACAATAGCATTAAGAGCAATACCGCCAAATAAAACAAACTGGTTAGAAAAACAGGTAATAATGAGTTACCTTGATTGCCTGTGTGGGGCAGCGTGGTTAAGACCAAGAGTTCATCAGTACGAGCAAGATAAAAATGCAAGGCAATACTATCATCGGTTTCAAGTAATAACGGCTGGCCGGCAGTCAAATCGTCAAGTAAGGCTTGTGGTAAAGGAAAGTTCGTTAAAGGCTGTAAGTGTAATGACAATGTACCTTCGTTAGGCCATTTATCAATAAACTCTTGACGGTTATCAAGCGCCGACAGCGTTACCGCCAAGTGAGTACCTACTTGCTCTAAAACACTGATGGCATCTTGCTGTGCTGTTGTTGATTGTTGTTGCTCTTGGTCACTATATTGCGTTAAGTATTGCGCATAAATACCATCAAACATCCAACCTAAACCAATCGTCGCGATGAGCACTACCGCCAGTAAAGAAAGCGTTAAATTACGCATAAAGAGTTAACCCTGAAAATTGTCTAAAAGAAGGCATATAGCGCTAATTACCAAACATCCTTGGCAAATAAGTAGCCTTTACCCCAGATGGTTTTAATGCGAAAAGGCTCAGAAGAGTCATCTTTTAATTTTTTTCGTAACCTTGATATGCGTAAGTCAATGGAGCGATCAAAACCGTCATAATCAAAGCCACGAAAGTGGCTCACCAGCTCTTTACGAGACACCACCTGCCCTGCTTTGCTGGCAAGAAACCATAAAACATCAAACTCATTAGAGGATAATTTTATCGACTCGCCATCAAGGATGACACTGCGGGCCTGTGCACTAATCAGCAAACCGCTGAACTTGAGTACACCATTAGACGCCAGCTCATCAACACTAAGCTGGCTATTTGCTGTACGAGACTTTTCCTCACGACGCAGTAAAGCGCGAATCCGAGCCAGCAATACCCTAGCTCGAACGGGCTTAGTGATATAGTCATCAGCGCCCATCTCTAGCCCTAGCACCTCATCGATTTCTTCATCACGGGCGGTGATCATAATGATAGGGTTAGTAAAGCTGGCTCGTACTGTCTTGCAGACATCAAGTCCATCCATACCGGGTAACATGCCATCGAGTAAAACAATATCAGGATTAAGTGAGCCAATAAGAGCCACCGCCTCATCCCCTCGGTGGCAGGTGGTGACTTTAAAGTCACGTGCGATTAAATAGTCCGCTATCCAGTGGGCGAGATCGATATCATCTTCAACTAATAAAATATGCGAACCCGTTTGCGCTACCATGTCTTAGCTATCCTATGTTTGTCTTAGTTTGTTTTAGTTTGTTTTAGTTTGTTTTAGTGAGCCTTTCAGCTGCATTAGCAGCTGTCATGCCAAAGAGTGACTCCAGGGAGTAATTTACGCTAAAATATACGCCATGATTTTCTTGGCTGACCTTTTTTCTTATGAACCCAAGCCATTTTTACTACCGCGGTTGCTACCGATAAACTGTCATTTTGACGTCTTAATGAAAATTCTAAATTGATATTACTATCAAATGATTTTTTAAATTCACCCTCAGTGGTATTTTCCCAGCAATTAAGTGCTTTAGTCGCTGCCGAGAGATATACGCAATAATTGCCTGGGCTAGTAACTTGCCAGCTTAACTGCACCGAAACATAACAAGCCTGCCCTTGGCGCATAGCAACACATTGCTCTGGACTTACCTGCATACTCGCTTGTATATCTGTCGCATTAGCTACCGAATTGATGACTAACAACAATAGTAGCAAACAAGAGGTTTTAAGTGGTAATAGCAAGCGTTGTAGCTGCTTGTTCATTTTTGTAGAGAGCATCGCCATGGACCCTTAAAAAATAAATGTTAGTAAAAGGCCAGCACGGTAACCGTCTTCTACGGTATCTTGGCGTGCGGCAATACTGCGTTCAGACAGCGCGTTATAACCGACATAACTGCCTATCACCCAATCAGTAGTTAAAGGGTATTCAACCCCTAACTCGGCCGAGTAGCTGAGACCATCTTTAGTTGATAAGTTATCGTCAGTCCACGTTTGTACGCCATAAGGTGTTACTTCTTTTGAACGGTATTGCATGCCAAGATTACTATAGAAATTAGTATTTCTATACTGCCAGTTATAACTGTATGAAATAGAAGCTTCAATACCATCACTGCCTTCACCATTGCGACTAACCGGAGAGTAAATCATCTGTAGCTGACTGTTGTCATAAAACCCGGTCATTCTAAGACCCGCACGTTCATCTTCATTACGGCTTTGAATACCAGCTAAGCCCTCAATGCCGCGAGTACTATACTGGTAAAACAAATCAAAAGAGTAATCTTCACTATTATAGAAATTAACCCCCCAGGCAGGCATTGAGTACATACCTTGAATTCGACGAGTACTAATACCTGGTGACTCAATAAACAAGCCTACTAACTGCACTCGGTAACTAATGGTGACATCAAATTCTGACTCAGTATCGGCATTGGCGGCATAAGCATAATCATCACCAACACTGCTGATGGCACTGACATCAACATAAAAGCCGTCTCTGCGATTTTGAAAAAAGCGATGAATGGTCTCACAGTCTTTGTCATCATCGTCACAACTGTGCGCTTGATGTTTTTCATCATCACAGTCACCAATGCAAAAAGAAAACCCATCATGGTCATGACTTTCTTCCTCTGCTGCAGTAGCTTTTGTGAGTGCTTTTATTGGCTCTTTAGTGAGTACTTTATTATCTGTTTGCTTATCACCTTTTGCCACTGTTTTTACTTGCTCTATTGGTGCTACATTTTTATTTTCACTCTCTTCTGCTGCGGTCGCAGCAAATGAAGTTAAAATAACACTGGTGGCAACTAAGCTAACTACGGTGGTTTTGATTAAGTTTTTCATAAATTCCCTGTGAATGTCTCTGTTTGATAACCGTAATATTAACTAAGCATTGAAACAATAGACGTAACACAAATTAAGCTGATGTATCAATTTGTATCATATTTTAACGCAATAATAACATTGCTTTACACCCAGAGGAATGGAGAATAAGCGAATTAAGCATGTTGGCTTGGTCAAAGTGAGCTGACTATAAGCCATGACTATCAAGCTAAAAATCTGCTTAGCGGGTCTCATCTGCCTATTAATTCCCATCACTAGTAGTTTTTTGCTATCTCAACAGTCAACAGCTTATCATGACCCGCTCAGAGGTAGCCCATACTGAGGGTAACTGCAGCAGTTACAAGTCGCTTAAGTTGGTCAGAGACGTGACCTACTAACAGATGCATTACCTATACAAGATAGGGTTACAGAAATAAATTACAAATGGCAAGAGTAGCGGTCTTGAACAATAAAAAATAGCCCCAGCAAGACCCCCCGAGGAAATGCAGACCGCCAACTTTTATCACGTTAACAGTAAGGTGTACTGACACTCATTTTTATCGGCGCTATTACTTTATTTATTGAGCGTAAATCGCCGAATACCTAACATTTTTTGAACTAAGCAAGTGCATGCTTCACTCAGAAATAAGGGGCGAAAAATCTCAGTGCCAGTCAGTGCCAGTCAGTGCCAATATAAAGGAAGCGAAATAAACTAATAAGAGTATTGCTCAAAGCAAGCAATGTCCCTGCGTAAACGCTGCTGGTCTTTTATCGCTTCGATTTCACGCCATTTCCGTTTACGCTCTTTAGCCTTGCCTTTTTTATCCAGCCTAGTTAGTTCATCATCTGCCAACAAATCTGCTTCATGCCAATATTCATTATTCATATGACTCTCCTATCACTAACGGTAAGTGGCAATTTAAGGGAGTTATATGAAACTAAGATGAAAATAAGATGACATTTAAGTGACGGCGCCCGCTAATTCCTGCTAGGTTAGCGGACCAGCCGATATATGGATAAGTAAACTTAGCGAGTGCTAATTTTTCCTTCGCAATGAAGAGCAGCTATTTAAACGCTATGGTATTACTTATTGAAATTTAATCTTTAAGCCCTTTAAAAAAGTCGATAAAACATCATCCGAGCAATCTCTATAATGTTTATTGTTAGCGTTTCTAAAGAAGGCACTTAATTCATATTTACCTAAACGCAGCTCAGCGAGCTCTAGAATGCTAATCACCTCTTCGGCTTTTAAAGACAAAGCTATTTTAATTTTATTAAAAATCATGTTATTGGTTAACTGCTCTTCAGTTTGACGTACCGGACCATCACTTGGTCCTCTTTTATCAATAATCAGACCATTTAAGAAACTAGCAAATTCGACATCGAGTATTTCTTGATAGTCGGCATCATCTTTTTCTTTTAAATAATTGGCTAACTGCGCTTCACTAATTTCACATTGGCTTAAGGCAAAAATAGTACGAACTTTTTCATCTGTTAGCTCAAAAATAGTACTGAGGCGGCGAAGGATATCATTATTAATCATTAAAAAACCTAAAGGTTGTCGTGGCTAGAGTTGCTTGAATAGTTATCTATAGACCCGTTTTACTTCAAGATACATGTTCAAGAGTAGCTTGCCGTTGAACGGATATATAGCGGTTTGAAATAACTTTCAATAGATAGCAACATTATAACTGACTATGAACGGATAAGCGTGCTTTGATTGCAAAAATGAATTTTGCTAGTGTTAAAGTAATATGAGCTGCCTGATGATAAAAAATACTATTTTTCAAAAGCATACATTATTTTCTTTACTAGTAAAAAACAATTAGTGAAAAACAAAAAACCGTCTAAACATTTACATTTAGACGGTTTTTATTTAACTGATAATACGCTGTCGATTTAAAGACTTATTTAGCTGGCCACGGACTTCTAATGTGCGCCTTTTTGGCCTGGTTTACTTTCGGCTGGTTACTGCCAGCTTTAAAGCTTCGAGGTTTAGAGCTTCGAGCTTGTTTACTTGCAGCTTGACGGCCTTTCGCTTTATCATTTTTAGACTCAAAGTTTAAAATAGACACTGGTACAGTCTTTTTCACCGGAAATTCGCTAAACTCCTTACGCTCGATAATATGGCCTAAACGACTTTCAATGGCGCAAAGCTCTCTGAAATTATCTTTAGAAACCAAAGAGACTGCTTCACCTGTCGCGCCTGCCCGGCCAGTACGGCCGATACGGTGAATATAATCATCCACTTGCCCAGGCAAATCATAATTTACCACCAGGCTAAGCTCACCAATATCAAGCCCTCGAGCAGCAATACCTGTTGCCACTAAAAACTTAATTTTTCCTGATTTAAAATCACTAAGTAGTTGTTCACGAATATCTTGAGTTCTGCCGCTATGAATACACTCAGCGGCAATGCCGCGCTTTTCTAACTGACTGACTAATTTGGCCGCGCCATGCTTAGTTTCAATAAAGATAAGTGCTTGTTGCCAGTTTTGCGTGCTGATTAAATGACTCAACAAGGCCGACTTATTACTTTTATCTACGGTAACTAACCACTGCTGAATTTTTGGCTTAGAAGCGCTATCCCTACCAATGGAAATTTCCACCGGCTTATGGATAGTCCTTTTTGCTAAGCCACGGACATCATCAGAAATAGTGGCAGAAAACAATAAATTTTGACGCTGCTCAGGTAAACGCTCAATAATTTTATTAATGTCATCAATAAAACCCATATCAAGCATTCTATCGGCTTCATCAAGCACTAACATATCAAGCTCATCAAAATACAGAGCTCGTTGATGAGCCATGTCGAGTAAACGTCCTGGCGTAGCAACAAGAATATCTATACCCAAAATCAAACGTTGCTTTTGCGCTTGTGCATCAACACCTCCGTACATTGCCATCGAGCTAATTTCTAAATGCTTAGCATACTGACTGATACTTGCTTCTACCTGCACCGCCAACTCTCGAGTGGGTACCAAGATAAGCGCACGAATACGTTTACCACGCAGTTTATGGTCGGTTTTTTTATAACGACTGTGGAGTTGCTCAAGTAAAGGTAAAACAAAACTGGCGGTTTTTCCCGTGCCTGTTTGTGCGGCGGCAATAATATCTCTACCGGCTAAAACGTGAGGGATGGCTTTATTTTGAATAGCGGTAGGTTTTTCATAACCTAAATCCGCTAGAGCGGTTAAAATTGGCGCGGATAATTTAAGGGTAGCGAAGGACATAAGGTGTCTCGGGAGCAAAGAAGGTGACTGGCTCAGCATACTTTATAGAACTTACCGATAGATAAAGGCTGGCAGCATAAGAATTGCTGCAGTATAGCAGCAATCGACAAAGCCTAGAAGTTAACCTATGGCTATAACAAATATATTCATTTTAGCCGGCCATTTTACCTTCATCTTAGCGAAGTTCCCCTTGATAAATTTCCCCCTGAGCAAGGACGCCGGAAAAATTAACCCCGCTAAGTAACGCCATGTCACGGTGCCAAGTCGATAAGTCATTTAAGTTAAATTGCTTAAAATCATGATGACCACAGGCACGTGCCATAACCTGCATCAACTGCGTAGAGGCATCAAAGAAATTACTCAATTGTTGCGATGCTTTTTCAATATTGAGTCGTTGACGTAAATCGGCATTTTGCGTGGCAATACCCGCTGGACAATTATTGGTATGGCAAATCCGCGCGGCAACGCAGCCTATAGATTGCATAGCACTGTTGGCAATTGCGATACCGTCGGCTCCCAGAGCGAGTGCTTTAACAAAGTCCATAGGCACCCGTAGTCCTCCGGTTATAATAAGTGTTACTCGACCACTAGCACCAACTTTATCAAGATAACGCCTCGCTCGGGCAAGCGCTGGAATAGTTGGCACACTGATATGATCTCGAAACATTTCGGGAGCAGAGCCGGTACCACCACCACGACCATCTAAAATAAGGTAATCTGCGCTGGCATCTAGGGCGAATTGTATATCTTGCTCAATATGATTAGCACTAAGTTTAAAGCCAATAGGAATACCGCCAGTAATCTCTCTAACATGATCGGCAAAATCTTTAAAATCGTTAACACTAACCAAGTCTTTAAACGTTGGCGGCGATATAGCCGCTTGCCCCGGTGTTATGCCCCTCACTTGTGATATTTTACCTACATTTTTACTGGCTGGTAAATGCCCGCCGGTACCTGTTTTTGCTGCTTGGCCACCTTTAAAATGAAAGGCTTGCACATTTTTTAATAGTTTTTCATTGTAACCAAATTTGGCACTGGCCAGCTCATAAAAATAACGAGCATTAGCGGCCTGCTCTTCCGGCAACATGCCACCTTCTCCCGAGCAGATACCAGTCCCCGAAAGCTGTGCGCCCTTTGCTAAAGAAATTTTAGCTTCTTCGGATAAGGCGCCAAAACTCATATCTGAAACAAATAAGGGGATCTTTAACTGCAAGGGTTTTTTAGCCTCTGGACCAATAATAAGTTCAGTGGCAACGGTGGCATCTTCCATTAGTGGTTTACGCGCCATTTGCGCCACCATAATTTGTAAATCATCCCAATGTGGTAATTGATGTCTGGGTACACCCATGGAGGTCATCGGGCCATGCTGGCCAACGCCGGCTAACCCCTCTTTAGCGAGTTGATGGATAAATTCAACCGTTGGCTCTTCTTTGGTTGGACTGGCAACTGGCATTTGACTGGCAGGATTATTACTTAAAGGTGTAGTGCTTAAAGGCTTAGTACTTAAAGGAGTAGTTGCAGGTAAAATATCTATCGGCTGTGCGACTACAGCTGTTTCTCCAGCAGCGCCTTCTTTACCAATGTGCTCTTTGCTTAATTTATTATGACTGCCATCACAATAAGGTGCATTGTCAGTTTGCTTACATCGACATAAAAAAGCATCGCCACTATCTTGGGCAATAAAACGCATGGACTTAAGTCCAGTGCCTTTATGTGAACCATCACAAAAAGGCTGGCTTTGTGAACGACCACAAGTACAAAAGTAGTATTCTTGCTCTTTATGCAAATTGACTTTAATCGGTTTAATATCAGCAATGATTGCTTTAGCCATGGGATGCCCTCACTTATTAGCTATTAATTGTTAACTGAGGTAAATATAGACATAAATAGTATTAAGCACAGCCAGTTGAGAAAATAGAGCTAAGATTAGGGGGAATTATCGAGCAAGTTTTTAGGACAAGTAAAACTTAACCAGTCTTGGCTTTGATCGCTAAATTTAGTCAGCCATGCTGTTATCGCTTGCTGCTCAGTTTTTTTATCTGCGCCATTTAATGCCGAAGCTTCAGCAATCATCTCAGTGGTAAAATTAACTTTTTTTAGCAGTTGGTAGACACAAGGCCAGCGCTTTTTAAGCCCTGGCCAAGCGGCTTTTTTGATATAAGTAACCTTGGGGTTACCGCAATCGAAATACATCTCTTTGTTGACCCCCCATGAAGCGTCTTGCTCACAGGCTTTTTCAAACTCAGGAAATTCAATAAAGTGCCCTTTTATTCGCACATCTATCCAGTTAGGGCTCCAATTAAGTAGTACTATCGCTTGTTTAGCCTTTTCTGCTTGACGCAATTTTTGCCACAGCTGTTCGGCATTGCCTAACCGTTCAATAGTAAAATTCATCCCTAATGCCCTTATAAGGGCAGCATCGCGATAATTCCATGGTCCTGTATAATAGACGCCCTTCGAGCTCTGGCTATCACCACTAAAAATTTCAGCACATTTTTTTAATGCTTGCCATGCAGGTAACCCAGGACACAACTGCTCAACATACTCTGGGTACCACCAATCTTCCCTACCTAGAGCGGAATGCAAACCAAGGTCTTCTATATAGCCTGCTTTAACCGCTTGAGCGAAGGTACCGTCATCATAGGTTTGCCATATTTCTACTTGTATATGTACCAGCCCCTTTCTTAACGCTCCCATTTGATTGATAGAGCTGATAACTAAATACTCAACCGGATAACCTAATTGTTCAATTTTATCGCCAACTATTTTGGATAGTAATCGTTGACTAGCCCAATCATTTAGCGGGAGAACTATGGCTTCTTTTGCTAAAGAATAGGCATGGAAAGAAATAAAAAAAAGTAAAAATAATGAGGGGACACGCACTTGTGGCTGCCTTAAACGAATTACAATGTTATAAGTATAGCGTTAAGATGAAATAAGGATACGTAAGGCTCATTCGCAAAAAACACTGAGGCCTTGCCTTAAGCTAAGAAGATTTATTAGCACACTAGTATCACTAACACCATGAAGATTAACCTAGCGTTGCTTTACCTACTGTAACTTCACCCGTACCAGGGTAATAACGCATTTGCCAATTTTCTTGGCCTTTTGCGGGATTATCGGAGATATAATTGAAGTAACAATGGGTATCAGGATTGGATATTGCACCACCAATATACCAGTAAACTATATCGTTTTCGCCGCCAAAAGCACTATCGGCATGCATAGCAATGTTAAAGTCTTGCTCGAGTAATCCTTGCCAAAGCTCAGCACAAAAATCTCCCGTTAACTGTTGACCATTATCACCATAAAGTTCGGTATCTTGTCCTAAAGGAAAGCCCGTAACAGTGGCATCTATATCGCCAGCGCCAAAGCACTTTAGATCTTTAACATGACCTGCTGCTGATTTGACTAACCAGCAACTGTGGTATAAATCCACCGCACTTTCAAAAGAAGCAAAGGTAGCATGAGCAACGCTATCGTGAGCATCTTGGCTTAAATTCATAAAACGGGGTAAAGCAGTAACAGACAAAATGCCAAGAATGACAATGACGGTGACTAACTCAATTAAAGTGAATCCTTTTGCTCTCATGTTTGCATACCTAAAAATTACAACCTAGGTATTGTATACTGCATGCAATATAATTAATAGTTGAAGAATGTTACACTTAAAAGTTAAATAAGTGTTACCCCCTTAAACTATAACGGCTCAAAGACTTTACCAAATAAGTTACGGTATACTAGTGAAAGCAAACAACGAACTATGCTCAAGATAAGTGGACTATCTAACCGATGAATAACACTGAAAAGACCATATTTTCAACAAATACTGACCCTATTTTCTTAGGTCATGTCTATGTGATGAGACGTGGTTTTTCATTATAATGTAGTAATCCGGGTAAAGTGACAAAACAAATAAAATCCTATTTGAACGCACAAAATATCTCAAAGAGTTTTACCAAGTTCCAGTAGCTGTGGTGGTAAAACTATTGAGTAGATAAAGTTTAAAAACAGCCAGTTTAATCACTTTACTTGCATGGGCTATTTATTTTAACGACTCTATTTCAGCCAGCGCTTGAGTAAAGTCGCTTAATTCCATTTCCAAATATTCCTCATCACCTTGCCAGTTAATACCAACAATAACACCATCTTTATTTAAGTCTTCTAGCCAAAATTCAAACCAATCTGCTAGGGAAATTTCACAAGGAACATAGTTACACCACTCATCAATACAGTGCTGCTGAGCTAAATCGGCACTTGACCAAAGTGGCATCACCTCGGTGTTTTCAAAGCTAGGCGAATCAAGGACGACCCAATCTTCACTGGCTTTATCTTGTAGTGCCCAAAGCACTTGTGTCGGTTTTGCTTCAGTCAAAAAGGTGGTCAGTATATTATTGCTCATAAGTCATTGCTTCTCATTAATTGAATGCGCTGATTATAGCGAAGTTGCCACTATTGATCATGCTTTTGTCGTAACGCTCAAGTGGCAGTAAAATTAAAGCCTTTTTATTTGGCTGCTTAATGGCTAGAATTGGCGCCATTTTAATATTGAGAGCCATCTATGTTTTTTCGAATGAGCTGCACTTTACTAGCAATATTTTTTTCTTTGTCCTCATCAGCTATTAATATTAGTCAGTTCAATAATGAGTTTTCACTGCAAGTAAGTAAGCAACTAAAGCAATATAGTATTCCTGGCGGTACTTATGCCATAGTACAAAACAATACTATTGTTGCCATAGAAAGCTTTGGTCATACCGATAAAACTAAGTCCCATCAAATTGATAGCAATACTGTTTTTCGTTTAGCTTCGGTATCTAAAACATTTGCCGCCACACTAACCACCATGCTGGCGCAAGAGCATAAATTAAGCCTGTCAGATCCTATTACCAAGTATGTACCGAACTTTGTGTTAGCCACTGATGGCGCAGCACAAAAAATACAACTCAAACATCTGTTAAGTCATTCAACGGGCTTGATGCCAAATGCCTTTGATAATCTACTCCATGAAAACTGGGACATGGAAAAAATTATCGGCCGATTTGAACGCATTACGCCGATTTGCCCGCCAGAAAAATGTTATGGCTACCAAAATATAGCCTACAGTATGTTGCAAGGGGCGATTGAAGCTAGCCAAGATAAAGACTACGCCAGTTTATTACAAGAACGCGTATTTTCCCCGCTCAATATGACGCACGCCTCTGTGGGTATCGATGTTTATAAAGAGCAGATAAATACGGCCAAGCCCCATATCCTTCGAAAACGGGTCAAAACAGGTAAAAAAGACCAGCAAGGTCGTGAGATTAACGAATATGTCTGGCGTACGGTAAAAGTTAGCCCAGATTATTATAAAGTAGCGCCTGCCGCCGGTATTAATGCCAGTATTACTGACTTAGCTAAATGGTTAATCGCCAATTTAGGCCATAAACCTGAGGTATTATCACCCGCGCTGTTAACAGAAATAACCACACCGAGGATCAGAACGAAAAAAGATTTACGTCGGCGCTATTGGCGTGAGTATTTAACCGATGCACATTACGGTTATGGCTGGCGCATATACCAATTTAAAGGCCAGAAAATAATTTATCATTCCGGTTGGGTGGCAGGCTTTCGGGCGGAAATAGGTTATGCACCTGATTTAGACCTAGGTTTTGCCATACTCATTAACGCTGAATCAAACACCATCAGTAAAATATCAAGCCAGTTTTGGTCCCAAGTAGCAAACTTGTCTAGCAGACCTTTAACCAAGCGCACTAAGAGTACACTTTAAAGAACCTGAGAGCGGTAGAGATAAAACTAAATGCCCCCCCAACTCGGCTATAAACAGCACTTGCTCAATAACGCCCGTTAGGTAAAGTTCAGCTTAAAGAGTTAAAACAGTTACTATTTTATTAATATTTACCGCAAAAATGAGTAAAAATCGTCAATATTTATGACATTTTGTTAGTGCTAAGAAATAAAATAAAGTGATGAGACTACGAGACAAGTCGTAGCCTTGTTGTATATACAGCAATACTGCCCATAAAAAATACCAGTCAGTTACTTTTTGTTACATATGGAAACAAACCTTTTCAAACTTTCAAGCGACAATTACCCTAATAAAAATAATTTATAAATATTTAATATTTCTCTATGTCCTTGATAAAAAACAGCCAAAAATTGACTCGCACGCTATTACTTCTTGTTATTGCCACTCTGCCCTTAAATCTTGCTGCCAAGCAAGCAGAGAGAATACGTTACCAATTAACCCACAATAAAGCCGTTATCAAGGTTGATGGCCGCATGGACGAAGCCGTGTGGCAGACGGCGACAAAAATGGAATTAAAATATGAAAAGAGTCCTGGTGATGGTACACCCTCGCCAGTAAAAACCGAGGTGTTCTTCTATGAAAACGGCAGCTCTTTTAACGTTGCCTTTATCGCCTACGATCCCAATCCTGAAAATATTAGAGCATCCTTGCGAGACCGGGATAGCTTATGGGCTGATGACAGCGTCGCCATCATTATCGATACCTTTAACGATGAACGCAGCGGTTATGAGTTTTTTGTCAACCCCTTAGGGGCACAAGCCGATGTTCGTATGGACGATACTGATGGTTGGGATGAGGATAGTTCGTGGGATGCTATATGGGAAAGTGCCGGACAAATTACTGACTTTGGTTATGTGGTTGAAATGAGCATTCCTTTTAGTGCGCTACGTTTCCCTGATTCGGATGAAAAACTGGTCTGGAATATTACCGGTTTGCGAAATTACCCCCGTGATGTCAAAATTCAAATGGCCACCAATATCTTTGATCGCGATATAGAGTGTAACCTCTGCCAGTTTCACCAACTAATTGGTTTTGAGCACATTAAACCAGGTAAGAACTTTCAATTAACACCAACGCTTACCTTATCACGAAAAGATGAAAAACCCGACTTGCCCGGAGAGTGGCAAAACGGTGATATTGAAGTAGAGCCTGGCTTAGATGTTCGTTGGGGCTTAACGCAAGATATCGTACTAAATGCGACGTTAAACCCTGATTTTTCCCAAGTGGAAGCCGATGCCGGTCAACTGGATGTTAACAATACTTATTCATTATTTTACCCAGAAAAAAGGCCTTTTTTCTTAGATGGTGCTTCATACTTTGATACCACTAATTTTAATTTTGTCCATACCCGTAATATCGCTGATCCTGATGTAGGGCTAAAGTTAACCGGGAAAACCGGTGAGCACAGTTACGGCTTAATGTTAGCCGATGACAATAACACCTCCTTTTTAATGCCTGGTAATCAAGGCTCAAATATTGCTACTTTAGATGAAAAATCTAATATCGCTATAGCACGTTATAAAATGGATGTTGGTGAGCGTAACAATGTCGGTGTCTTAATGACTCACAGGCAATCTGACAATTATCACAACACCTTGGCGTCATTTGATGGCACCTACTGGCTCAGTCAAAATGATAACATTCAGTACCAAGTGGCCCAATCAGATACTAAAAATACCGCGGCAGTGATGCAAGACTTTGATGTCAGTGAAAAGCAAACAGGTACAGCTTTTAGGGTGAATTATTCTCGTGGTACCCGAGATTATAATTTAAAAGCCGGCTACACCAATATTAGCGAAGATTTTCGGGCCGATTTAGGTTTTCAATCACGCAGTAATATCGAGCGAGTAGTCTTAGGTGGTCGCCGTACCTATTACGGTGAAAGTAATGATGCCCTAACGCAATGGGGCTATTTTGGCGATTGGGATAAAACCTACGACCAAGACGGTCAGGTACTTGAAGAAGAGTACGAGATACATGGCACCATGCAAGGGACAAAACAGTTTTTTACTAACTTTGGCCTAGTACACCGAGAAAGATTGTATGAAGAGCAATACTTTAAAGAAACACAATTTAAAATCTTTGTTGAAATGAGGCCAGTGGCAAATATCAATATTGGTACCTTTTTCAAATTTGGTACACAAATTGATTTTGCCAATGCGCAATTAGGGGATGTACTTTACATAGAAGCATTTACCCAATGGGATGTTAATCGACATATCAATGCCAGTATTAACTATAATTACTCTCACCTAGATGTTGATGATGGCCGGTTATTTACCGCACACCAAGCAGATATCAGGCTCAGTTATCAGTTTAGTATGCGCAGTAAACTAAAACTTGTGGTGCAATATACCGATATAAGCCGAGATGTAGCTTTATATAGCGATAAAGATGCTGATGACCGCCCCGATGCACAAGACAGGTTTTTCTCCAGCCAGCTGATTTATTCCTATAAAATCAACCCACAAACATTATTCTTCCTTGGTTATTCCGATGGTGGCTATCAAGATGATAGCTTAGCTCAACTGACCCGAGATGAGCGTGCTATCTTTACTAAGTTTAGTTATGCTTGGCAAATGTAGTTTTTTGCCCTGGCACAATATTTAGCGTCATACCCAATAAAAAAGCGATGTTCGCCATCGCTTTTTTATTGCACAAATCCCTCCGACCCTAGCAACTATAGTTACTATTATCTCGCTAATTCATCTTGCCCATAATATCTGCCAACGTTGACCGATAATCTTGATAATCAACAGGTATTTGTTGGCGTATACCCTTGCTTTCAAGCACTAAGGCAGGAAAACCCTGCTGGCTTAACTGTCTAGCTAAATTTACTTGCCTAGCTAATTCTTTATCGGTTTCCGCAGAGCTAATATCATGGGTAAATTGCGCAATATCTAGGTTGACAGATTGTTGCTGGCTTAACTCTTTTGCCAAAGCAATTAGTACCTCCAGATCAGCAGGGTTTAAAGCCCGTAAATAATAGCCTTGCTGAATGGCATCTATCATAGACTTTTGGCAAGCTTGCTTATGGGCAGCAATTGCCGCTCGACAAGCGTTATAGGTTGAGCGCCTGGGTATATTATCGCGCCAAAAATCATGATTAAAGCTGGTGCCTAGTTTCTTGGTAATAGTGCGCCAATGGTTTTGAATCATGTCTTGCTGCGCTATTGGCATAGGTTCATTTGAATCCGCGGCTAAACCGCCAGCAACATATTCCACCGAAATTGCAGTGGGTAATTTTTTCTGTAACTCATGCCAAACTGGACGATAGCCCCAACACCAGCTACACATTGGGTCATGGAGATAATATAACTTAGTACTCATATAGGCCTTAATAATAAGATGTTAATTAGCTTGTGCTAAGTGCGATAAAATAAGTAGCAATAAAGGGCGGTAAACAGCGATAACTTTGCCTTAGTGGAAAAACTGGACACTTTAGCCATATGTTGCCAGCTATTGCAGCTCTATACTAACGGCAACTTAACGCTATTTACATGATTTTCAATGTTAAAAACTCTTAGTAAAACTATTTACACTATTTCTCTGCTGCTTGCTAGCTCGATTGCGAGTGCATCCTTGATCACTAATGGCAGTTTTGAACAGTTACTATTTGCCGATAATTCAACGGTTAAAGGCCTAGTTCATCAGACAGATTTACAAAACTTTGCCAACAAAAATAGTGGCTGGGATGTTTTTTACACCCTACCAGGTTGGGTCACCACGGCGGGTCATGGCATAGAATTACAAAAAAACATTGTTGCTAAATCAATTGATGGTAGTAACCATGTTGAACTTGATGCTCACCGTAGAGGCGCCTCAAATTCAGTAATGACGCAAACACTTGCTTCACTCACCATAGGCGCAGACTATTTATTAACCTTTTATTATCAGGCGCGCACCAATAATAAAAACGACAACGGTATTAATGTCTTTTGGTATGACGCTGCAATAGCTTTTGATTTAGACATGGATGCTGATTTTTCCATCAACGACAGAAGTAACCAACAGTCAAATTGGACGGTACAATCGGTTTTGTTAACCGCGCAATCCGAAACAATGGCTTTAAGCTTTGGCGCCTTTGGTAAGCAAAATGGTCTTGGTGGTTTACTTGATAATGTTTCTTTAGTACAAGTTAATAACGGCCCAACAACCGATATCCCTGAGCCTCCAGTGTTCGCGTTATCAATGTTTGCTTTTGCCCTATTAGTACGCCGTCAGCATAAAAAAAGTCAATAGCTCCAGCTAACAGTTACTATAAAACGAATATATTAGCCGTAGGTAAAATTAAAGCCCGCTCATTATAACTTTCTCGGTCAGCCCCCCTCTGGTATAAGAGTGGCTGAGGAGGTTTCCCTTTTGCTATTCATAGCTGCTGTGCAAATAAGACAAAAAAAACCGTCTCGGCCGGTAAGCTATTTACCTTGAAATAATAGTGCCTTAACCTCAGTAAAACCGTCTAAGTTTAACAATTCAGCTTTTAGTTCCAGTTCACTATAGTCCTTACGCCCCGTTGCTAACGCGTATAAACAAGACAACATAAACAACAATAATTCATCATGTCTACTGGCTTTAGTTGCTTGCTTAGTCACTTTATCTAAATGATTCAGTTGCTTAATAACCCTAGCATCGATATGCCATAAAGAGAGCATTAAGCTTGATGCGCCATAAATGCTAATATCCATTACCTGATAAAGGTGATTGTTTAATGAATGTAAATCATCAATTCCTTGCAGTGAATGCAACATAAGTTGGTGTTTTACTGCCTCTTTATGGCACAGTAATAACATGCCTAATAACGCAAATACCAGCACTTGTTCAATAAGAGCTATATCAAATTTAACCCCAATACCGGCTGACTTACGCAGCAATTGAAACAATTTAGGCGCGGTCAAAAAAGCATGGGTACATTGATTAATAACCCTTTGCTCTACATGTACTGCTAAGGAATCTTTCACTGCATAGATAACGGCTAAATTAACCACGGTATTTATGCCTAAATTTCGGCTAATCGCTTCTTCAATATTGTTAGGCGTTTTGCCGTAAATAGCTTTACTGGCAAGCCCCATTATACGTCCGGTGAAAATAGCATCGTTAGCTATGATTGCTATCACGCGGTGCAAATCAAAACTGTCTTTATCTTTTTCACTTAGTAATCGCTGGCAGCTATCGGGTAAGGGCGGCATGTTTTGTGCGATAGTACTTAAGTTATGCTGATTATTTTTGTTGTGACCAACAAGGGCTAACTCACGAAACTGCGATGGGCTTATGGCAAATTTATTACGAAAAGCGCGCTCAAATGTGGCTCGTTCAGAATAGCCCAGCTTCAACACTAACGCGCTAATACTAACATTTTCAGTTAATAAGGCATGTACACACAGCTCATTCAAAAACTTATGTTGAATACGTTTAAAGGTAGCTTCTTCTTGGCTGAGTTTACGCCGAAAAGAAGTCATACTCATCGCCAATGCTGTTGCACACTGCTCGATGGTGAGTGTTGCCGGGACATCACTTTCTCTTAATAATCGATTAACCGCGGCGGTGAGAATTAATGGCTTTGTATTTTGGGTCATGGGGTTTTTTATGGTAAATAAGCCAGTGTGCATAACTGGCTTTGTGCCCCATATAATGCTTACTTTACCGTTGATTTACTAGATAAAATACGATTATACTGCTATTAACTTCATTTGTGCCTTATTAGCCACTTTACTCTGCACTTCTCTTAGTTGATGAAAAGATCCGATAAATAGAAACACATAGCCAAATAGCTCTAGGCCTTCTTGAATAATGGTTTTATAAATATGCTGATAATCATCATTCATCACCTCTTTCCACAAGGTGCCTGAGCCAAATAAGCGACTAAAGATCATGATAATAACCAAACCAACCAATATATTGAAATAGGCATTGCTTTGGCTAAATAAACGCACCGAGCTAAGTAAATCAGCGCTATTTTTTACACTATAGATAATCACTAAACTGGCTAGTAGCAAGGTTGGATAAAGCCAAAACCCGTGTACTATCATGTCAAAATAATAATCTAGTTCACGTAAAAACATACAGCCAAAAAAGCCAGCAACTAAGACAAACAAGGTTCGTGACTCTGCTACTTTGCTGGCTGACCAAATAAAAATACCAATACTCGCCAGCAATAACAGTTGTTGAAATAGTTCAGTCAGTGAGCGCTCCGACAAATTATTTTTCAAAACAAAATAATCTATATTAATGGTAACAATAACACCTGCCGATAGTAGTGAAACGATGATAAAAGGTAATACTAAGATTTTAAATAATTGCAACAAAGCCAACTCCGTTTACGATAGGTTAAATTGAAGAAATATTACTTGGCTAAAGCCGCTAATTCTAAGGTAACGTGAGCTATGCCCTGCTTAGCGATTTTTTTATTAAGCTCAGCTTGTTTAGTACTTAATAACGATATGCCCTCTATCGTGATATCAAATGCCTTCCAATGGCCGGTTTTTTTATTTTGTCGCATTTGAAAAACCAAATTAATGGTCGGTGCACCTAGCTCAATAATTTGGATTTTAATACCAATGATTCTTTTGCCTTTAGTCGGTTTTTCCGGCTCAAAAATGACTTGTTGGTTGGTATATTTGGATAGAGCAATCGAGTAAGTTCGTACCAAGTAATGGCGCATGGCTGCAACAAAATCAGCACGTTGCTGTGTTGATATTTTTTTCAAATGTTTACCTAAAACACGATAGGAAGCGTAGCGATAATCTATTGCTGGCATTAATTCTTCTTCAACAATGTCGCGCATTAAATGTGGAAATTTAGCAATGGCTTGTTGATTAGCCGCTATACGTGAAAACAAGTTAGTAGCCGCTGTTTTTAAGACCACATAAGGTGAGGTGCTCTCTAAATAATGAGCGGAATTTACTGTAGCAGAAGCGATTGATAAATCTACTGAGCTAGCTGACCCTGTTGATGATGTCGCCATCACCTCACTAGTAATAGTTGAAGATAAAACTAAAGCCAAAATGCTTTTTTTTATGAATGATCGCATGATAAAAAGTCCTTAAATATAAGATATGTACTGCGCTACCAGCAAAACAAACCGACCGAGCGGTTTGTTTTTTTTTGTGGCGAGAGAATAGCACCGACCTAGCAGTTTGTGAAAGATGTTTTAAAGAACTAAAAAGTTTACAAAAGTGTAAATGGGCATAAGCACTCAGTAAATTATGCTGCTCTGTGCCGGGTTAGGTGTCGGCAAAGTGCAATACAGTAAAAAGAGCTGAATAACTAGGTAAGACAATGAACACAGCCATAAGCTGAATTATTTTTTCAACGCTCGAATATAAAGGCATAACTCAGCAATAACTTGTTGAAACAGCGCTTTATTACGCGAGCTTTTGCATAAGGTAGTGGCACCATTTAAGGTTGAGACAATAAAGTAACCCACTTGGCTAAGCGCTAAATCTGCACGTAAATCATCACTGATTTTCTCAAGGGCATCAACAATCAACTGATTCAACTGCTCTTGCAGAGCTAAAATACGCAAACGAAAGCCCTCATCGACATTAGCCATTTCTTCGCACAGGTTGTTAAGCGGACAACCACAAACAACTTCACTACAAGACATTTGCTCAGTAATTGCAGTGAAAAAAGCACATAAACCTTCAATGGGATCATCTACAGCCAAAGCTGATTGCCATAGTTCTAGAAACATCGGGGTATAAATTTCTTCGAATACCGCATAACCCAGCGCCATTTTACTGCTGAAATGGTGGTAAAGTGCGCCTTTTGATATTTCACAGCGATTGAGAATAACCGACAGACTAGTCGCTTTAAAACCATGCTGATGAATTTCATCGGCGGCTACGGTTAAAATATTTTGGCGGGTTTGCTCAGCATCACTCATGGCTACTTCTCAATTTATTCACTCTATTGAATAATAACCAACCGCTTGGTATGTTGCAAGAGTTGCTTAAGCGCCCTAGCCTTTAGTTGTGATCATGCAAAAATTGAGCTAAAGCAATGTTAATGACCGTCCTCGAGTTAAATCTGTGCTTACACGCCAATAACTGCAGCAAGGATAGTATGCTAAATGTTCAACCATCAAGGCGCTAACTGGATTTTGCAAGTTATAACGTTTATATTACTGTCAACCTACTGGTACAATGAGTTGAGAGTAATATAAACGTTATTATTCAATTCGATGTAATTAAATTTTATTTCACTTAAGTGACTATCAATGAATTTATTGTTTAAAAAAGCGTGGCTATTCCGCCTTATTATGAATGCCTGGCCACCGTTGTTTTTTGCTGGTATTCGCATTAAACATATCTCAACGGATTTTAAAACGGCCCGGGTAGAATTAACACTACGTCCGTGGAATAAAAATGCAGTTGGTAGCCATTTTGGTGGCTCTTTATTCGCTATGACCGACCCTTTTTGTATGTTGATGATCCTGGCACAGTTAGGCGATCAATACGTGGTCTGGGATAAATCAGCTGACATTGATTTTATCAAGCCGGGTAAAGGTAAGGTCATTGCAGATTTTTCCATTAATCAACAACTCATTGACGATATTATTGCTAATACCGCCAATGGTGAAAAATACTTGCCTCAAATTACCGTCTATGTAAAAGACGAACAAGGCGATATAGTGGCTAAGTTGAATCGTACGCTTTATATTCGTCGAAAAAAAGCAAAAAACAGGGGCAAGTGAGCTAACTTGCCCACTCATCTTAATTACTGACAAAAAAATCCGGCATTAAAATGCAGGATTTAAAATAAACTATGACTTATACGGATTGCTATTATTAATACTTACACATTCAACATGATGTGTTGGTGTACCTGAACAATAATGTCATCACTTTCTTTTTTCCAATCAACTTCATCAGAAAATTCTATCACCGCCGCAATAGCTTGATTAACAAACTTGCCATAATTGTGGTGTGTTTCATCACTTTTATCGGCAAAAAAGACCAGTCGGATCGTATCAACTAACTTATCAGCATCCCAATGCACGCAAAAACGTGTTTCAGTATTCTTTGGATTAACACCGATAGAAATCAACTCACCAGTAACCTTTACCGCTTCATTTTCATCATAACGAACAAATGGCGATAGCCCATTGGCAATCAATGCTGCTTGGTCAATTTTATTTGCCTGACAAGACTTATTAAAAGCACTTTCAATTTTTTGATAGAGTTTAGTAAACGGCTCATCCGATAAATAATCAATATCAGCGCCTTTTAATAAACGACGTGCCATGGGGATACTGGCAATCACGTAGGTAATAGAGGTATGAGCACTGCTAATACTCTGCCTTTGACTTTCATAACGATCAGCAATTTCTCTAAAGGTGTGACTAAGGGTATTCGCTCCGCCTTTATCTTTGGCAAAGATATCAAAGGTTAAATGTTGATGATCACGCAATTTAATCTCATTTTCAGCCAAACCAATGGCTGTTGAAATATCTTTAATCGCTTGGTAAACCTTATTATGGAACTTAGCTGAATTAACTTTAAGCTCTTGGCCAGTCGCTAAAAACAATATTTTAATTTTTCTGACGCGAATTGCGCCATCAAAATAGCCTTTAAAGGTACTATTGTGCTCAGGACAGTAGAAGAAAAAAGATTGCTGCTCAGTATGTAAAACTTGTTGCTCACCGCTATAGCGCACTCTAACAAGACGATTATTGGCAACAAAAATCACATGGGATAGGCCATGTTCCTCAACTGACACTAGCACAGCACACTAATAAACGGTTATTACCTGCCTAAGCAAGTAGAAAACAGAAAACAGAAAACAGAAAACAGAAAACAGGCCAAGCTAATGCTATAAGTAATGGACGACAATAATTACCTTAGTTTTGTAGTCCATTACTTTGCTCTGTCATTAATGCCGATAAGGATTAATGGCTCGGCTGAAATACTGGCTGGAATGAGTTGGTTTGCACAATATTGCTGAGCCTTGTTGCCAAATCCTCTTGCAAAGCATCAAAAAGGAAGTTGCCCATGCTGATGCGCTTAACACCCAGTGATTTTAAGCTAGCAAAATCAGCTAGCTCAAGCATGCACATAACATTAACTGGTAACTTTGTGCTATTAACCACGGCTGCAATCGCCTCAATTTGCACAATACATGGCACAAATAACCCATTCGCTTTGGCAACAAGGTGCAGAAAAAAACCGACCAGGAGCTTATTTGTCAATATTTTGGTGAAGACCCTGTCTATCCGGTGTGTTCGGCTGAACTGGCTAAATCAATGAGTTTTAAAACCCCCAGCGGATTTACTGAAAACATGGCTGGTTAGTTTAGATAATCCTGGTTGCTACGATTGGCCATCTTGGTTTGAGCACAGTAATACTCCAGGTTATCAAGAGCATCAACAATGGACTGAGGTGCACAGCACTGATATGGCGCTGAATGCGGTACTCAACGGCCATGGCTTTACCCTAGCTGCCAGGTATTTATGTATTGAACAATTAAAGTCGGGGCAACTTGTTATGCCAGTAAACATCCCTCACCCAAATGTGGTAAAACGCTATTTTGTTTATGATGCTAACTCCGCAAAAATAGCGCGCTTAAACATTTTTACTACGTGGATAACAGCTGAAATGAACTTTACCCATTAGATCTTAGCTCCCCCCTATTAACGCTATTAATAAGCGCTAAGTAACGACTATTGCCTACTAATGTACTCCATAAATACTTGCCCTTAGTTATGCTGGCTTTTATGCTGTTTAGTCGCCCTTACTAGGTGTTTGGGTGCTGCTCTGCTCGACTGCCTGATTGATTGCTTTGACGCTTGTTGTGGTGAGGGCTTTGACACTGGCTGCTGATAAACGGACTGTCTTTGCACCTGCTTATGCTGCTTTGATTGCGAAAATGACTTTTGCTTACTTTGCTTATGTACGGCATGGTTAAGATGTGGCTGTTTATCTGCCACATAGTGTTTGTTAGTCGAATGATGGCCCGTCTGCTTAACGATTTTTGTACTGTGAACTTTATTACGGTGAACCTTATTACTGTGAACTTTAGTGCTGCGAACGACTTTTGTATCATGAACACTAGGAGCTACGCCATAATACTTATGTGTTAATCGGCCACTACTGTAGGCCACGCCACGTCTATGTTTAGGTTGATGACTCCAACGTTTTGCCTGATGACTAATAACGATTTTTTTGCTTGGGTGATAAGCATGTCGATTATAGTGATTCACTACTATATGGCGGTTATGCCAATTAAAGGCACTAAAGAAAAAGTGACTGCTAATATGTACGCCATGGCCCCAATAAAAGTGACCATGATGAGCGGCATAATAGTAAGGATTATGCCAATAAATTGGTGGGTAATGGGACCAATGCCAACGGCCATAGACCACGCGGGTATCATAATAAGGCACATAAATAATCTCAGGCTGTGCGGGCTCGATGATAATAATGTGCTGTTCTTTTATCACCTCGACATTGTCCATATTAGCCAAACTACCGGCTTGCTCCGCCTGCTGTCGTAACGTTTGAATACTGGCTAGCACTCTGGCTTCATCTTGTAAAAAGGCATCGCCGAGCTTTTGCATCCAGCTAAGATCTTCACTCAATTTAGCCATCACTCGAGGAAAAGCTAACAGCGCTTTAATACTGGCATCCCAATCTTTTTTCTGTGCTTTTTTTTCTATTTGTGCCGCGGTTAAGGTCGAATGTTTATTGAGCCAACGTTCAGCCTCAATCACTTCAATGGGATAAGTCGAGGCAATAAGAATATGTGTGAGTAAGGTATCTGGGTATAAGGCAATAGGTGCTAAGGTTTGTGCAAGTTCAGCTGCAGATATCGACTCTTGCTCTGCTTGTTGCTCTTGCGCCAAAACTGCAGCAGAAAATAACGTAGTTGAAAGTAGCGTAGTAGCCAACAGCAGCATGAACAGTACGGCACTATATTGTACAGCGCTAAAGTTTAAAGCATTAGCTTTTAAAGGGCTATGCTTTAACACGCTTTTTTTAAAGTCAATTAGCCAAGGGGGTTGATGTATGTGCATAAGCTTACCTTTATTCATTATTGATCTTATTGAATAGAGTAAACCCCTTTAGCTGAACCAAGGCTGAACAAAAGCCATCAACTTGCTAGTTGCTATTTTCTAGGTGCTAGGTAGGAAGAGTAAGCAGCTGAGCTGATTAAATAACTTGCCAGCTGCAGCTTATCTATTTACCACGAAACTAGCTATTAGCAAAGCTCAGAGTAAACTTTGCTCCGCCTAATTTTTCAGAGCGCCCTATGTGCAGCTTGCCTTGATAACTGGCCACTAGATCGCGCACTATTGCTAAGCCAACACCATGTCCTTCAGGATAAGTATCTGCACGAACGCCGCGCTCTAGTATTTGGCTGATTTGCTGTTTTTTAATACCGACACCATCATCTTCAATGCAAATAACTAACACATCACCTTGTTGGCTAACCGTTAGCATAATAGTGCTTTTTGCTGCTTTATAAGCGTTATCCAATAAATTACCTAACAGCTCAAGCAGATCTGCTTCATCACCTTTAAAGGTCAGTTTATCTGTTAACTTGCTGGTTATTTTTTTATCTTCATCATGATAAATTTTAGCTAGGGTCTTAAGTAACTTATCTACCACGGGTTTTACGGCAATGCCCAACAGCCAAGAAGAATGTCCAGCACTTTGTGCGCGCTTTAATTGATGGTCAATGGTGGAATTAATACGATTAATTTGCTCTTGGTTAATCACAGAAATATCGCTTTGCGCTTGTAAAACTGCCAAGGGTGTTTTTAAACTATGGGCCAGATCAGATAAAGCATTACGATAACGTTGCCTTTGCTTTTGCTCAGTTGCTAATAACTGATTTAACTGCCTGGTTAGTGGCGATAACTCTTTTGGATAAACACTCGTCAACCGTTGTGCTTTACCTTGTTCAATCGCCTTAACTTCTTGCTCTAAAGTCGATAATGGTTTTAATGTCCACATTAACCAGACAAATTGCAGCAAAAATATAATGACCATTAAAAACGCTAAACCAAGCCAAAGTTGCTGTTTAAAATCATTAATGAGTTGTAAGTAGCTTTGTTTGTCTTTGATGATATGAACCGTCATGGGAAAGCTGTACTTATCATCAGTAAAGCTTACTGCATAGCTATAAATAAAATGCGGTAAGCTATTAATTTCAATGTGAGTAAAAGCTGTTTCTCCCGTTATCAGGGTTACTAATTGTTTAGGTAGTTTATTGGGTAAGTTAAGGGTAAGCAAAGATTGCGAGCGCCATAAGGTGGCACTTTTGTTATGTAGACTTTTCTTATTTAGGGTATTATTTGTATCCGCTTGCTTGCTCTCTTGCTGCGAGATAAAAGCATATAAGCCTGAATCACTAACATTAAACTGATTTTCAATTAATGCTTCCGGCATGATGAGCCTAGCTTGTTCAACTTCTGCCACCGCCAAAATGGTATAACTGTAGGCAGTTAATTCATTTTTTATACTGCCCACCATGTGTTTCTCAAAAGAGTTCATGATGATAAACGCAACGGTGGGCAATATAATAAGCACCATCGCCAGTAGACTCACCATCAAACGTACTTTAAGGGAATTGAAGAAAGAGTTTAAATACATTTTAATTCGAGGCTTTAAAAATGGCAGCAAGAAAACACCTAAGCAGTAAAGTCAATTAAACGATAGCCTTGACCACGCTTAGTTTCAATAAAATTATGTTTACTGTCAGGGTCAAGTTTTTTCCGTAAACGTCTAATAAAGACCTCGATAACATTAGAGTCTAAATCAAAGTCCTGATCGTATATGTGCTCAGTTAAGGTGGTTTTCGAAACCACCTCCCCTATGTGCAACATAAGATATTTAAACACTTTAAATTCTTGAGCACTTAAATTAACACTTATTTGCTCTACTGATACTTGCGAGGTAGTGGTGTCTAAACTAAAGGGACCATTATGAATGGTCGAACTCGCCTTACCCGCGCTGCGCCTGATCAACGCATTTAAGCGCGAGCTGAGTTCTTCGATATGAAAAGGTTTAGTGAGGTAATCATCAGCGCCAGCATCTAAACCGGCGACTTTATCTTGCCAGCGATCCCGGGCGGTAAGAATTAAAATGGGGAAGTTTCGGCCTTTTTCTCTTAATTTTTTAACCACTGTAGTACCGTCTATTTTAGGTAAACCTAAATCAATCACAGCAATATCATAGTCATATTCAAGGCCTTGAAATAAAGCAATTTCACCATCAGCAGCGACATCGACCGAGTAATTTTGCCGCACTAATTGTTGTTGCAACTCTTGCTGCAAGGCTGGATCGTCTTCAACTAAAAGCAAACGCATAATAATTTTTCCTTCAGCTACGTCCTTTAAAATTAATTGTTTTCTATTTTGCCAGTTTTAGCATTGACCTTTTTAGAGATCACCTGACCATTAGGTTTAACAATTTTAACTCGATAACCGGCATTGTTTTTTTGTTTATTAACTTTTAACACCCTACCGCCATATTGTTTTTGTACTATTTTTGCCGCTTGTTTTGAGCTAGTAACCTTTTTATTGCCTTGTTTATGAACCTGCTTCTCTGCCGACCAAGCATCGCTGGCACACAAGGTCAGCACACTCATAAACAGTGTTAATAAAAAAATGCGTAATTTCATCTCAAACCCTAATGCAGATAATCCTATATAACATTCAGTGTAAAAGAATGCTGCTCGCAAATAAACCAAGTTTCCCTTAATGATACCAAATACTAGCTGAACAAGGGCTGAACATTTTCTTAGTAGCGGCTCTAGGAGTTATCAAGATGTTCAGCTTGAGTTCATCTAACTTGCGCTTTAATGGTAGCAAGCAACGTAACAAGGATTTAATGATGAACAATTTACTTAAGCAGTTATCTTCCAGAGTGACCTTAAATAAGGCGGTCAAAGTTACTTCACACCTTAGCTCAAAGCTAACATCACCAGTAACTTCAAGGTTATCGCCCATACTGGTCACCAGTTTGCAATTAAGCTTAATGTTAACCTTGCTGTTAATGACATTGCCAAGTTTTGCTGAGCAAAGTTATTCTATCGGGCAATCAGCAAGCGCCTCTAACAAGCTATCAGCAGAGCAACTGAGGCAAGCCATCAAGCATAGAGTCATACTTGGCGATAGCGACCAAGCACAAAATAAAGCCTTGGCCAGCACACGTGATGAAGTTATTAAGCAAAAAAACCAACAAGTTCACAAAAATATCTCAGCCAGATTATTTAAGAAAATGGCTGAAACCCCAAAAGTAAACAATACCAGTAGAAGCTTCAGTGACGGCACTTTTGTCATTTATGAAGGCTATGCACAATTAATAGCAGACCTTGATTTAGATGGTTACTATCAAACTTTTAGTGTCACCTTTGATGCCGATTTAATCACCTATAACCCTTATGATAAGGCTGTTGTCTATGCCGAGTTATACTTAAGCGAAAATGGCGGCCCTTGGCAGCATTACTACACTACCGACAGTTTTGTTATTCAGGGTGAAAGCTCAGAAGATGCTTTTGAAGTCTATAGCACCTTAAGCCAAGGCTTTAATCCTAATCATTACGATGTACTCATCGATCTATATGAAGTTGGTTACGCAAATATTATTGCTACTTATAGCAGTGATGACAGTAATAGTTTATATGCTTTACCCTTGGAGAGTAGTGATTATGATATTGAGTATGTTGAATATTACCAAGAAACTCATAGTCATGGTGGTAGCGTTTCACTCACTGGCATGATGATTCTCATGATGATATTAGCTATGCGTCAGTTGTCTGCGCAACGTAAGTGCTGCCGCTATTGGCCAATACAGGGATTAATGACTTAGGGGCAGCCCTGCACTGCTCCAACATACTTTAGAACGCAGCTTTTTAAAAGTAACCGGATTAACCCTTAAACCATGTCAATCGATGAACAAGCTGGAGGATATATTAGCGTTTTTATAACAACGCCAGCAAAGTGACCTTAACTGGGTAGATATTGCTTACCCGTTTGCTTTTAGTGATCAAGCTCATTTCATTCGCTATTTAAAAAAGTACCTGAATTTAACCCGTAAAAGATTATGGCCAGTAACCTGGCTTCACCATTGACGTTTCTGCTGGCATTGACTCTAAATAACCTGAGCAGATAATTAATTACTGCTAGAGCTCTGTTATTAGGGGCTTGGCATTTATTTAAGCAAAAAAATGCGCTATGTTACTCCGTTAGATACGCTTAATAGCGCTTGGCTATTTTCCTCTGTTCTTCTCAGTTTTTCAATCACCAACGGATTTCATCGACCATGAAAGATCTTACTCAAGGCTCAATCCCTAAACATCTAATTAACATGGCATTACCCATGATGATAGGCATGTTTATCCAAACATTATATTTTATCGTTGACTTATATTTTGTTGGTAAATTAGGCGCTGCTGCCCTAGCAGGATTGAGTTTAGCGGGTAATGCCATGTTTTTAATCTTTGCGCTCACCCAAATACTCAATGTCAGTACTGCAGCACTTATCTCTCATGCAGTAGGCGCAAAAGACAGAGAAGATGCTAACCTGACGTTCAACCAGTCGATGATGTTATCTACCGTCACGGGCCTAGTAGTTTGTATTATTGGCTACGTAGGAGCCGAAGCTTACCTCAATTTAATCTCACAAGACCTAGCAACGGTGCAGATGGGCTTAACCTACCTGCATTGGTTTATTCCCTGTATGGCATTGCAGTTTGTTATGGTTTCGATTAGCTCAGCATTGCGTGGCACTGGTATTGTTAAGCCAACTATGATCATTCAAACACTTTCTATTTTAGTTAATATACTCCTGTCGCCGATATTAATTGCTGGCTGGGGCTCTGGCTATGCCATGGGGATTGCCGGTGCCGGATTAGCTAGTTCAATATCCGTTGTTTTTGCCGTCATTCTTTTATGTTATTACTTTAAAACAGCAGAGAAATACGTCAGTGTCGACTTTTCTCTTTGGCGAGTTGATACAGCGCGCATAAAAAAACTACTCGCTATTGGCTTACCTGCCGGTGGCGAGTTCTTCTTGATGTTTGTTTATATGGGCACCATTTATTGGTTAATTCAACCCTTTGGTGCGGATGCACAAGCAGGATTTGGCCTAGGATCGCGCATAATGCAATCGTTATTTTTACCGGCCATGGCTATTGCTTTTGCTGCGCCAGCAATTGCTGGGCAAAATTTTGGCGCAAAAAATTACCAAAGAGTGAGAGAAACCTTTACTTGGTCTGCCATTATGACCTGCTCACTAATGGCAATACTGACACTAGCCTGTTTAAGCCAAGCTGAATGGATGGTGCAAGCCTTTTCAAATGACCAAGAAGTGTTGTTAATTAGTGTCGTTTTTTTACAGCTTATCTGTTGGAACTTTGTGCCATCAGGCTTAGTTTTCACCTGCTCAGGCATGTTTCAAGCCCTCGGTAATACCATGCCAGCTTTATTTAGCACAGCCACACGTTTAATCACCTTTATCCTCCCAGCCCTGTGGTTATCACAGCAAGAGGACTTTCAAATTGAACAACTTTGGTATGTCTCGGTAACCACAGTATGTATTCAAGCAGGGGTCAGCTTTTATTTGCTAAGACGAGAATTTAACAAGCGCTTGCCACAGGGTGAGTCATCAAGCGAAAATTTAGCAAACGAAAATCTATAATGTGCTCCCTCATCTAAAGACAGTTACCATGGTCTGAAGAAAGGTAAAGCTAGCAAAGGCGGCTAATCTGCTACATTAATAGTCAAAGCGAGTATCATTTATACAACTTGCTTATTAATAAAACTGAAGTCTGGCAGTATTTATCCCGGTATTCCCTGCTATAACCAAGAGCTATACTCAAGTGATATACATTTGACAACAGTTCTAAACAAAATACCACAACACAGCAGTTAACTTTTAGTTGTCTACACTATACTATTCATTATCAAGGAACCGAGTTTCCAGTAAATACACCTAACTTCATGGCAAGCAAATAAGGAATAAGCAATGTTAATACTAACCAGAAGGATCAGTGAATCACTAATCATTAGTGATAATATCACCCTAACAATATTAGCCATACAAGGTAACCAAGTACGCATTGGCATTGATGCACCTAGAGACATATCAGTACACCGTGAAGAGATATACAACAAGATTCAAGAGGAAAAACTTGTTGCTCCTGCAGTTAAATGGGTAAAACCAGAGCCATCCAACACTAAGCCGGCAACAATCATAGTTAAGAAGTCTAGAAAGATAACCTAATCAATCAAGGTGAGCCTTTAGTTTCTCATCACAACTAGCGCAACTGAAGCATTTATTGAATTTTCAACGGAGGGAATAGTCGAGGTGTGTGCAGAATATAATGAGCCATTAGTAATATGGCAATAAGTTGACCGATGCATAGTATCTGAGACTAGAAAATATATCCGTAGAGTAATCGTCATGAACAAGAAAGCAATAGAACTCTTTCTAGCAGAACATAAGAACACGAGAACAGTTAAAGCCATTGAATTATTATTGAGTGGTGATGGCGGTGTAACTATAGCCAAAGCACTTGGTATCAGTAAACAAGCAGTCTATAAGATTAGAGATAAATACATTAAGGTTTAGTTAGCGGTTACTTTCTAGGGTTGCAGTTTAAAAGTGCTTGCTGCAAGCTAATGTCAAAGTGACACGTTAGCACCGAAAAACCCGCTAATCTGCTATATTTACCAGCAAAGTAAGTATAATTCATCCAGTCTGCCTACTAATAAAACTGAAGCCCGGGAACCTTTATCCTGGAAAACGAAGACAACAATGATCCCCCCTTAATAAGATCCTCCTACTAACTAGCACCCGTTCAAGATCATTTATACCAATAGGGCTAAGTTATTGCTCATTTGGCGAGAATTAAAATGCTTTTAGCCTAGGTATGGATTACCGAGAATGTTTATTACCGATAATTTTTCCTGCATTATCTAATGACCTGGTCAAAGAAAATTAATGTTATTATTGCCTCATATTTTAGCAGAAATTAAATAAACGCTAATGTTAAACCCTCATTAATCGGTTGGTATAGATGCAAAAAATCAATAATATAACTAGTTTCAAAGCTATCCTATGCACTATTGCTTTATTTTGGCAAACGAGTTTATTTGCCCATACAATAACCGAGCATGCTATGGAAAATACGGAGCATAAAATTGAACAAATACAGTTGACTGAGCTTGATGCAGTGGTAAAAGAAGCAGTAAAAAAACCAACCGTAAAGTCTATTCAAATAGAGCTAGTTAAATTAACGGATAAACAGTTGACTGAGCTTGGTGAAGTGGTAAAAGAAGCAGTAAAAGAAGCAACCGTAAAGTCTATTCAAATAGAGTTAGTTAAATTAACGGATAATAGTGGTTTAAGCTATATAGGCGGAAAAGTTAATGCTGCCGACCTCGATGTATATTTATTCCAGATGAAGCAAATATTAGGTGATGACTTTACCCTGTATCGACAGTACCAAAGTAAGAGAGATCATCACACTTTCCACATGACATTAATTAATCCCTATGAATACCAAAACCTATGCAAACGTATCGCGATAGGAACAAAGTTATCCGTATCGTTACGTGGCTTAGCACGAGTAAGTGTTGACCATAAAACAGCATATTTTGTTGTTGCCCAATCTGCACAGGCGAAAAGTTATCGTCAAAGTTTAGTGTTAACTGCTAAAGACTTCCATATAACCCTAGGGTTTTATCCTAACGATGTTTATGGTGTGAATAAGGGAATTGAGACTCTTATACCAACAGTTCGAATAACTACTAAATAGCTAAGCCTTGGGCATGAGCTTTATTGATGCTTGCTAGTGGTGATATCGATTTACTGATTAACGTAGCTAAAACTCAAGCAATAGAGCAGTTTTCTTACCACGGTTATTCAATGAAATTAAGGCTATATTCAAGTATCATTGAAGTCAAAACTGACACTCGCTAATAAAATAGCGTGTGTCAGTTATTTTCTTAACAATTAACCGTTAACCGTTAACCGTTAACTATTATGCTACTTTTTTGGCTTCTATCTGACTAGCAAGGTATTCATCTAATGAACCTTGGAAGTTAACTAATTTTTTATCTTTAATATCAATAATACGTGTCGCCAAGCTTGAGACAAACTCACGGTCATGGCTAACAAAGATTAGTGTACCTTCAAACGCTTTAAGAGCGTTATTTAAAGCATCAATCGCTTCTATATCCATGTGGTTAGTTGGTTCATCCATGATCAATACATTAATATCTGCCATCATCAACATACCAAATAACAAGCGGTTCTTCTCACCACCTGAACAGTTACGTGCTTTTTTGTTGGCGTCATCATCGCTAAACAATAAACGCCCTAACATACCACGAACGCTTAAATCGTTGTGACAAGGTCTACGCCATTGTGACATCCAATCCATTAGCGTTAAGTCGTTATCAAAAAAAGAACCGCTATCTTGCGGGCAATAACCCACTGAAGCATTTTCAGACCACTTAACCACACCTTCATTGTGTTCTAATTCATTCATTAAACAGCGTAACAAGGTGGTTTTACCGACACCGTTTTCGCCGATAATGGCTAACTTGGTACCTGCTTCTAGCAATAAGTCACCCTTTTCAAATAACATTTTGCCATCAAAACCATGACCTAGGTTTTCCAGCTCTAAGGCTTGGCGATGCATTTTTTTACCTGGGGCAAAGGCAAGTTTAGGGCTAATACGACTTGATGCTTTCACATCATCCAATTTAATTTTGTCCATTTTTTTAGCGCGTGAACTGGCTTGTTTCGCTTTTGAAGCATTGGCACCAAAGCGGTTAACAAAGTCTTGTAACTCGGCAATTTCTTCCACTTTTTTAGCATTACCTGATAATAACTGTTCACGTAATAAAGCAGACTGCTCTAAGTAAAACTCATAATTACCTGGGTAAATACGTAATTCACCGTAATCAATATCGGCCATATGTGTACAAACAGCATTAAGGAAATGTCTATCATGAGAAATGATGATCATGGTGCATTTACGTTTGTTCAACTCACCTTCTAACCAAGTAATGGTATGAATATCCAAGTTGTTAGTCGGCTCATCGAGTAATAAAATATCCGGGTTGGCAAACAATGCTTGAGCAAGCAAAACACGTAACTTCCAACCTGGGGCAACTTGTTGCATGGAGCCGTAATGAAAAGACTCATCAATACCCGCTTCTAATAAGATTTCACCGGCGCGACTTTCAGCGGTGTAACCGTCCATTTCAGCAAATTCACTTTCTAATTCACCTGCACGCATGCCATCAGCTTCACTCATTTCTTCTTGTGCGTAAATAGCGTCACGTTCTTGCTTTACTTTCCACAATGGCATATCACCCATGATCACAGTATCAATAACATTGAACTCTTCAAAAGCGAACTGATCTTGGCCCAAAGTACTAACTTTGTTACCGGTACTAACCGACACATTGCCTGAAGTTGGTGTTAACTCACCACTGAGTATTTTCATAAAGGTAGACTTGCCACAGCCATTTGCGCCAATCAAACCGTAACGGTGACCGTTGCCAAATTTAGCCGAGATATTTTCAAACAACGGCTCTGCGCCAAATTGCATGGTGATATTACTTGTTGTGATGATAAGCCTATACTCCGAACGAAAAAGTGATCATGGATTTTTCAAGTCGCGCATTATAGCTGAGTTGGCGGTCTAATGATAATGATAATTAGATTAACTGTACAAATAACGAACTCATTTGTGATGGCGGGATTTGGGGATTGTTTGGTAATCTTATTATGGGGTAATCATATACAGCTAGAGTTTAGGATTAAATTAGTCAATGAAATAGGCTATATCTGATAAACTACTTTTAACAAAGTAAGCTAAGTACAAGAGCAAGTAGAGTCATTAATTGCCCATTTAGCTTGCGCCTAACTAAGTAGACCTTAATTATGTATCCTTTGAATTATATCGAACCGGTATTTCGCCCACCAAGTGAATGGAAAAGCCTAATATTACAAGTCACTAATGGCTGCTCTTGGAATAAATGTACCTTCTGCGATATGTATACCAGTGAAAATAAAAAATTCAAACCAAAGAAAATTGACCTGATAGAGCAAGAAATTATCAAAGTTGCTAACTCAGGCATTACCACCAGACGGGTATTCCTAGCTGACGGTGACGCCATGATGTTGCCGTTCAAGCGTTTAAAAGAAATTCTCGAGTTAATAAAGCGGCATTTACCACAAGTAGGTCGGGTCTCTAGTTATTGCTTACCGCGAAATTTAACCAATAAAACAGTCGAACAACTAGCTGAGTTGCAAACCCTAGGGTTGAAGTTAATGTATATCGGTTGTGAAAGTGGTGACGATGAAGTGCTGGCGTTAATTGAGAAAGGCGAAACCTATCAAAGCTCATTGATTGCCCTTAATAAAATAAAACAAGCGGGCATAAAAAGTTCGGTGATGATTTTAAATGGCCTTGGCGGTCCAGAACTATCTCGCCAACACGCCATCAATTCAGCAAAATTGATGAATGAAGCGCAACCTAACTACTTATCAACACTGGTGGTGTCTTTCCCTTTAGGTGAACAACGCTTTGCCGTTAAATTCAGCCAAGCATCACTGCAACCTTTTCGTCAATTAACACAGCAAGAATTATTTAGCGAAATGGAAGTACTGTTATCAGAGCTTGAGTTAGAAAAAACCATTTTCCGCTCTGATCATGCCTCCAACTATCTGGTACTCAAAGGTGTCTTAGGCCATGATAAGGAAGCGCTTTTGGGCCAAGTAAGGCAGGCTTTACAGCAGCCAAGTACAGCTAACTTAAGACAAGAATGGCAGCGAGGCTTATAACTGGCTATGCGTTAGTAATAAAAAAAGTAACACTGGTATTATGACAGCACAACCCTATAAAATAGGGCGTTGAGTCGCTATTTTTAGCTAAAATACTAATCTAAAGTCAATTTATGACCCGCATCAGATATTTTTGCTTTCAGATAATCTACATTATCTTCCTTAATAAAGGTTGAAGTACTGATGACTTCGGCAACCTTTAAGCCATAATCAGTTAACGCTTTAACTTTTAAATCGTTATTGGTCAGTAATTTCAAATGATGAATATTGAGTGCTTCGAGCATTTGTCCAGCTTCGGTAAAATCTCTCAGATCATCACCAAAACCTAAATGGTTATTCGCTTGGTAAGTATTCATTCCTTCGGATTGCAGCTTGTAAGCATCAATTTTATTATATAAACCAATACCACGGCCTTCCTGGCGTAGATAAATAATTACCCCCCCTTCAGCTGCCATAAGAGCAATCGCTTCATCAAGTTGCTCACCACAATCACAGCGAGATGAATGAAAAACATCGCCGGTTAAACATTCAGAGTGAATTCTAACCAGGGGGACTTTTTGCAAGGTATCTGCCTGGCCCAAAACCAAGGCAACATGCTCTTTATCAGAAATTAGATCCCTAAATGACACCATTTCAGCGGGAATGTCACTATTGGGACCTATCTTTAATGAAATTCTTGTTCGTATCTCAGCCATAGCTACTACTTATCTATTAAACTATTAACCCAAAATGAGTTGTTTCAGCATGAAACCAGCAATTAACTTAGCTGATTTAAAGTATAAATATTATACCTTAAACCTCGACACTGGTATGACCTTTATTATCGACAATTTCATTATTAGTTATGCATACCACGAACTGGATAATTATTATCAGTATTTTTATTCAAGCCATACCATTGAGCAAAGCTGCAATTCAGAGCGAGCAAAGGGGTTATTTTAAATATCAACTAGTGGTATTTTTCCGCTGCTGTTAACAACAAAAAAGCCTGGCTCAGCAATGACATGATCCATTTTTTGTGGTTACCTGGCTCTGAAACATATAAGCCTAGCGTCTGTATTTGTGCAACCGTTAAACCCTATGCTATTGAGAAACGCACGGCTAATTGTTCTATGTGGTTTTCTAATTGCGCGTCGACATCATACTCATCAGCCACAGTGACCACTCGGCTGTTATAACCATTACCAGCAGCATGGTCGCTGCTTTATCTACTAAAGCAGCGTTTAGCTTACCCTCTGAAAAAGGGTAATACTGGTGAGCATTAATCATTAGTACGTTTTTCGACTTGGCTGTGCTGATAAAATAACGCCAAAATTTAATTTTATTTAATTTTATTTAATTAAAATGAAGTAAAAAAATTTTTCTCTTTCATAATTAATGTTAAAAATAAAGCGTGCTATATTTTAGATCAATTAACAATGTGGTCCTAGTCCCATAAAATATAACAATTAGTTTGGTATAACATTTGAATTATTTAGCGCATCTATATTTCGCCCAACCGAATGCAGATTCCCATTTTGGTAATCTGTTGGGTGACTTTGGCGGCAAGGTTCATGCTCAGCAGCTATCGACAGGCGTTCAGTTAGGCTTAGAAAACCATTACCTAGTTGATCGCTTTACCGATAGCCATAGCGCAGTAAAACAGGCGAAAAACTTATTTTCTACAGAACGAAGACGCTTTGCCGGTATTGCCTTAGATGTGCTGTTTGATCACTTCCTGATACGGCATTGGTCACGCTTTCATCAAACACCTTTGCGCCAATTTAAACAAAGCAGTTATGCCCTACTCAATGAAAACCTTAGCTATATGCCGAGTAAAATGCAGCAGGTAGTTACACCCATGACACAAAATGATTGGTTTAAGGAATATGAAACAGTAGCAGGCATAGGTTTTGCGCTTGATAATATAGCCAAGCGCATTCGTTTTGCTAATCAATTTAGTGGCTGCATTGCTGATATCAATCGCCACTATGGCGAACTAGAAGCGGTATTTTTAGCATTTTTTCCTGAGCTGATTACCCATGTAAACAAACATGGCCTTGAGACAAAGCCAGTTGGCGTTATTCAACCATAGGTTTCGTGCCTTAGAGCTATTTGAATTCCCCAGTGCAGCTAAGCTTGCTATGGTGAGTGACAATTGATAAAAATAATAATAGGAATATTATGAAAGCTTTAATTAAATCATCAATGAAAGCCTCGACCCTGTTAGGGCTAACACTGTCTGCTCTAGTAGCCACTCAACTTGCCGCACAAACCTATGTCATTCATGCGGGTCAAGTCTTAACCATTCCTGGGCAAGCGCCCTTAACGAAACAAACCATAGTGGTTAAAGATGGCATAATCACTGCGCTTAAATCGGGCTTTATCGCCGCGAATAAAATAGCTACCAATGCCAAAGTTATAGATTTATCCAATAGTTTTGTCATGCCCGGCCTTATGGATATGCACGTCCACTTGCAAGGTGAGTTAGGCCCTGAAAATGATAGTGAAAAACTAAGAATGTCTGATGCAGACAAATTAGTTAAAAGTATCTATTTTGCTAAAAAAACGCTAATGGCTGGTTTTACTACCGTCAGAGATTTAGGTGGCAATGCCGAGCAAAGCTATGCCTTACGTGATGGTATTGCTAAAGGCTATCTACAAGGACCGAGAATAATTGCCGCTGGCAGTAATGTTGCCGTAACCGGTGGTCACGGCGATGTAGATGGCATGAGCCCTGCTCTGTTAGAAATGCATACCGCAAAAACCATCTGTGATGGCCCTTATGATTGTCGCCGCGCTACCCGCCGAGCCATAAAATTTGGCGCTGACGTTATTAAAATAACCTCTACTGGTGGTGTGTTATCAGATACTAATACCGGTACAGGCCAACAAATGTCTGATGATGAATTAAGAGAAGTGATAGACACAGCCCATGCCTTAGGCAGAAAAGTAGCCAGTCATGCCCATGCCGCTGCAGGTATAAACGCGGCGTTAAGAGCCGGTGTCGATAGTATTGAACATGGCAGTTACGCCAATGAAGAAAGTATTAAACTGTTCAAGCAAACAGGCGCTTATCTGGTGCCGACCTTGATGGCTGGCGATACTGTAGTAAATTTAGCGAAAAACACTGACTTTATGTCGCCCGCTATTCGTGCCAAGGCCATTCGTGTTGGTGGCGATATGATTGCCAACTTTAAACGTGCATACCAATCTGGGGTGAAAATTGCTTATGGCACGGATAGCGGTGTTTCTAAACATGGCAACAATGCCAAAGAAGCGGTGCTGATGTTTAACGCTGGCATGACGCCGCAAGATATTTTAATAACAGCGACAGTGAATGCCGCCGACTTAATTGGTAAATCTGACTCGTTAGGTACCATTGAAGTGGGTAAAATCGCCGACATTATTGCCATGGATAACAGCCCATTAGAAGATATCAAAGAGTTACTTACTGTTGATTTTGTGATGAAATCTGGGCTAATTGTCAAAGAATAAAACTATGTTCACTTGCTTAACCGTTAATAACTAAGCAGCAATCGCGAAACATAATGACTAAGCACTCGCATTAAAGGCCAGGAGTAAAATTACCAAGCAGTTTGGTATTAGCTCAACAAAAAGGCTGACAGCCAGCAGATAAAATCATGGTGCATGTCAGCCGCTTTATTCACTTTAGTTACCTGAGCAGACTTAATAGTTTGCCGTTTTATTTACTCTTTTGCTGGCAATACTGATCGCCATAATAATTGTTGGAGTAGTTACAATTAAGGACTGATTTTTTAACACTAGTTACAGTGAAAATTAATTTTATATTGCTTGTTACAGTACTAACCACCTGATCAATTGCACCATTAATTATACTTTTCATAAGTGTTCACCTGGTCTATTTAAGTTGCACCTAGTGTGCACCACCTTCATCATTCAGTAAATTTAACAATATCGAATATATACTTCGATTAAACTAAAGTACCGGTCGTGCTAAGGCAAACTACATTTATCGGTTAATTGCTGGCTAAA
Source organism: Colwellia sp. MT41 (assembly GCF_001444365.1). NCBI lineage: Bacteria > Pseudomonadati > Pseudomonadota > Gammaproteobacteria > Alteromonadales > Colwelliaceae > Colwellia > Colwellia sp. MT41. The sequence goes on along the minus strand of NZ_CP013145.1, from coordinate 1,243,419 downwards.
AATATCTTTTAGCAGGGTCAACTCATTGGTTCTGACATAATTGGGTCTGATAACTAAGGCAATGGTTCTATGTGGGCCAGGTTCATTTAAATGAATGGCCCTCAGCTCTGATTCGTTATAGATTAATTGATCTAAGGCCATTTGTGGTACCAGTGTCGTACCTAACTTACCAGCAACCATTTGAATTAAAGTATGTAAACTAGCCGAATCAAAATCTGAGTCTTGCTTTTTTATTTGTAATCGACAAGCCGCTAAGGCATGCTCTTTTAAGCAATGACCATCTTTTAACAACATCAACTTATCAATTTCTAATTCTTCACTGCTAATTTCCTGAATTTTTTCCGGGCATTCATCTTTATGACAAACCCAATAAAAATCCTCTTGCCAAAATTCGAAACTCATTAAGCCCGCTAACGGGTAAGGTAAGGCCAATATGGCGGCATCAATTTCCCCAGTACGCACCTTATCAACTAATATATGTGATTGTTCTTCAATGATTTTTAATTTAAAGCTCGGATACTGCTTTCTGACTTCGGGTAAGACTTTCGGCAACAGATAAGGGCCAATTGTCGGAATCACCCCTAGAGTCATGGGGCTGGAAAAGGCTTGTTGATCGCTTTGCGCTATTTGTAACAGCTGGTCTAACTCCAACTGCACTTTTTTGGCTTTATTGAGTATTAATTGCCCCTTATTGGTGACTAATACCTGTTTATTATTGCGTTCAAATACCGTAACCCCTAACTGTTTCTCAAGTTCAGTGATTGCGGTACTTAATGCTGATTGAGAGACATTGCACGCCTCTGCCGCCTTTTTAAAGTGTAAGGTTTTTTCAATCGCTAAGGCATAGTGCAGTTGTTTTAATGTGATCATATTTTGATGATTACCTAATGAAAAGCTAATGAAAATTCAATGTTAGCTTTTATTGAATATAAATATGATTTTAATCATAAAGGCAAAATTAGTCACCTCTTTGACCATAAGAAAAATAGAAGCTTATCTTCACGTTAATCAAATATGCAACTACCGCTACTTTCCCTATGATTTATATAAATTTATTTATAACTAAATTACTTATCACTAATTTAGCAAACGAGGACACTACCATGTTAAAGAAAACTCTGCCTATTGCCGCGGCAATTACATTTGCGCTGTCATCAATGCTACTACCGGTAAAAGTGTTTGCGGCCAGTGAAATAAAAACCAATCAGTTTTGGTGGCCTGAACAGCTAGACCTGAGTCCACTGCGCCAACATGGCGCTGAATCAAACCCATACGGCGAGCAATTTAATTATGCCAAAGAGTTTGCCAGCCTAGATTTAACCCAGCTTAAAAAAGATATTCAAACTACACTGACCGATTCAAAAGCTTGGTGGCCTGCCGATTGGGGCCATTATGGTCCATTGATGATACGCATGGCGTGGCACAGTGCCGGTGTTTATCGCGTGCACGATGGCCGAGGTGGCGCCTCTGGCGGGCAACAAAGGTTCGATCCGCTGAACAGTTGGCCAGATAATGCCAATTTAGATAAAGCACGGCGATTATTATGGCCGGTTAAACAAAAGTACGGCCGTAAAATTTCTTGGGCAGATTTAATGGTGCTATCCGGTAATGTTGCCCTTGAGTCAATGGGTTTTAAAACCTTTGGTTTTGCCGGTGGTAGAACGGATGACTGGGAAGCCGATTTAGTTTACTGGGGACCAGAAACAGTCATGCTTACGGATAAGCGCCGAGATAAGAAAGGTAACTTAACCGGCCCACTGGCCGCGGTAGAAATGGGCTTGATTTATGTTAACCCTGAAGGGCCACACGGCAACCCTGATCCGCTGTTAGCCGCTAAAGATATCAGAATGTCATTTGGCCGTATGGCCATGAATGATGAAGAAATAGTGGCCTTACTTGCCGGTGGCCATACCTTAGGTAAGGCACATGGCGCGAAAAAACCGAGCGCATGTATTGGCGCAGAGCCAGCAGCAGCAGATATTGAAGAGCAAGGCCTAGGCTGGAAAAACAACTGTGCCACAGGTGTTGGCGCAGATACCATCACCAGTGGCTTAGAAGGCGCTTGGACGGTTACCCCTACGCAGTGGTCCTCTAACTACTTAGACAACCTAATGAACTTTACTTGGGTACTGACTAAAAGCCCTGCTGGTGCCAAACAGTGGGTGCCTGACGATAAAGCGGCGGCTAATTTAGTGCCTGATGCCCATATCGCCAATAAACGTCATGCGCCTATTATGTTCACTACCGATATTGCCTTAAAGGAAGATCCAAGTTTTCGTAAGATTGTTGAGCGTTTTAGAAAAGATCCCGCTGAATTTGATAAAGCCTTTGCTAAAGCTTGGTTTAAGTTAACCCACCGAGATATGGGCCCTAGAGCAAGATATCTTGGCGCCGACGTGCCCAGTGAAGTACTAAGCTGGCAAGACCCTATTCCAGCAGTAACGCAGCCGCTTATTACTCCCCAAGATATCAGTAAGCTTAAAAAGCAACTTATTAACTCGGGTTTAAGCACCGCTGAGTTAGTAAGAACCGCTTGGGCGGCAGCGTCTAGCCATAGAGTCACTGATATGCGTGGTGGCGCCAATGGTGCTCGTATCAATCTTGCGCCACAAAATAGTTGGCTGGTAAATAACCCAAAAGAGTTAAACCAGGTATTGGCTAAACTTGAAGGTATTCAGGCGGCATACAACAAGCAATCGTCTTCAAGCCAAGTATCACTCGCTGACTTAATCGTTTTAGGTGGTGCTGCTGCCATCGAAAATGCCGCCAAACAAGGTGGAACTCAAGTTACTGTGCCCTTTGTTCCTGGCCGTGCTGATGCTAGCCAAGCGCAAACGAGCATTAAATCATTTAATTACTTAAAACCGAAAGCCGATGGTTTCCGTAATTTTTACACCGATGAGAGCTATATGTCACCCGCTGAAATGTTAGTGGATAAAGCCAATTTACTCGGTTTAAATGTCCCTGAAATGACAGTACTTGTTGGTGGTATGCGTTCACTAGCTGCCAACTATGACGGTTCATCTTACGGGGTATTCACCAATAGACCGGGTGTATTAAGCAATGACTTCTTTGTCAACTTACTTGATATGTCGACTGTCTGGAGTAAAGATGAAGCTAACGTTGGCATTTATCTAGGTCATGACCGCGCGTCAGGCAAGTTAAAGTGGCAAGCAACTCCGGTGGATTTGATTTTTGGCTCTAGCTCAGAATTAAGAGCCATTGCCGAAGTTTATGCCTCAGACGATGCCGATAAAAAGTTCATTCATGACTTTATTGCTGCCTGGGTTAAGGTGATGCAATTAGATCGCTTTGACTTAAAGTAAAGTTAACATAACGTTAAAAAAAACTTAAAATGAAAAGCGAGTACTTGCCTTTGGCTGTTCTCGCTTTTTCATTTCATCAATCTTTTTCAATACGACCTTATAAATTTAATGCCGTTTTTATCCCTGCGCCATAGGCAGCATCCGCCGCAGTACAATGTTTAATATGGCGCTGCTTTATGTCATCCGGTACGCCACTCATTGAGCCGGCGGTATTATTAAATAGCGCTTGTTGTTGCCCAACTGTCATTAAGCGGAATAAATCTCCGGCTTGAGAAAAATAATCCTCATCTTCTCGGTGATCCCAATGCGCGGCATAACCTTGTAAATCTAACGGCGGCTCAGAAAAACCGGGCTGCTCTGCCCACTCGCCTTGACTATTAGGCTGATAACCAATAGTTGCCCCTTGATTACCTTCGGTGCGCATTTGACCATCTCGGTGATAACTATGTACTGGACAGCGCGGTGCATTAACCGGGATATGATTATGGTTAACCCCTAAGCGATAACGCTGGGCATCGCCGTATGAAAATAATCGCCCTTGCAGCATTTTATCCGGTGAAAAGCCGATACCTGGTACTACATTGGCGGGGTTAAAAGCGGACTGCTCAACATCGGCAAAGAAATTTTCCGGATTACGGTTTAACTCCATTACGCCAACTTCAATGAGCGGGTAATCTTTATGTGGCCATATCTTGGTTAAATCAAAGGGGTGGTAAGACACTTTATTGGCATCCGCTTCCGGCATAATTTGCACTTTTAAAGTCCACTTAGGAAAGTCATTCTTTTCAATGGCGTCAAATAAATCTCTTTGATGACTTTCTCTATCTTTACCTACTACCGCTTCGGCTTCAGCATCAGTGAGGTTTTTAATACCTTGTTGGGATTTTAAGTGAAACTTCACCCAGAAACGTTCGTTATTGGCATTGATAAAGCTAAAGGTATGACTGCCAAAACCATGCATATGACGGTAAGTTGCCGGAATGCCCCTATCACTCATCACAATGGTAATTTGATGTAAGGCCTCGGGTAGTGAGGTCCAAAAATCCCAATTATTAGTGGCACTGCGCATATTGGTTTTAGGATCGCGTTTTACCGCATGATTTAAGTCTGGAAATTTTAACGGATCTCTTAAGAAAAATACCGGCGTGTTATTGCCGACTAAATCCCAATTGCCTTCTTCGGTGTAAAACTTTACCGCAAAGCCACGAATATCTCGCTCGGCATCGGCGGCGCCACGTTCACCAGCCACGGTAGTAAAGCGAGTAAACAATTCAGTTTCTTTGCCTATTTCCGAAAATATTTTTGCCCGGGTATACTTGCTGATGTCATGGGTGACGGTAAACTTACCAAAAGCACCAGAGCCTTTGGCGTGCATGCGCCTTTCTGGAATGACTTCGCGATGAAAGTGAGCTAATTTCTCTAAAAACCAAACATCTTGTAAAAGTTGTGGCCCGCGCGGGCCTGCGGTCATAACATTTTGATTATCAGCGACCGGACAACCCGCCGCTGTGGTTAATTTTTTCTTAGACATGTTAAAAATCTCCAATTAAAATTATTAGGTTAATTAACCCCTAATCATTCTAGTTGCTTTTTTAACAATTCATTGAACTAGGTCAATATTTCATGCTAATAAGGTAAATTCATGGATGATATTGGTACGTTGATTTTGCTGTACTAAAAGTGACATTAAAGATAATGATCCTGACACCGGCGGGTCCTTTAAATATAAACTGACAGAATCCGATAAAGAAAATTAACTATGACGAAAGTGAACTATGGCTGTGCTCGTTATTTCCTAGTCAGCTTTAGTAAAAACACTAGAAAATATCACTCATTCGCGTGGTTAAGTGTATAGTTAACTAAAGCAGTTCAACCACTAATATTGCATGAAAAAAACCTATATTGCTCGCCAAGCCATATTAAACCATAAGTTAGAAACCATTGGTTATGAGCTATTTTTTCGAGATAGCCCTGACAATAAATTCCCAGAAATAGATCCCAACGTGGCCAGCGCTAAATTAATTATCCAAAACCATATTTATAGTGATATACAAACATTAAGCATGGGCAAGGTCGCCTTTATCAATTTCACTGAGTACTCGTTAATTCATAAATACCCGTTAATGTTTGATAAAAGTAGCATAGTGATTGAATTAGTCGGTCATAAAAAACCGACAAAAAACTTATTAAAAATTCTTGGCTATTATCATGGCAAAGGTTACCAAATAGCTTTAACTGAGTATGACTTAGCGATTCATTGGGACGTGTTATTTCCCTATATAAGCATAATAAAAGTAAACTTAGAAAAAATTAACCCTAAACGGATAATTGCGGCCCTGCCTAGAATGAAGCCTTATAATATAAAGCTGGCCGCGGAAAGAGTTGAAACAAAATACCAAAGACAAGCTCTAGTCGAAATCGGTTTTACTTATTTTCAGGGCTATTTTTATCATCAACCGGAAATAGTCGCCGGGCAAAAGCTAACCAGCCAAAAAACCCAAATGCTACAGTTATTAAGTGAAACCTTTAATACGCCAATAAATTACGACCAAGTGAGCAAAATCATCAGTCACGATGTCAACCTCAGTATAGCTTTACTGAAGATGGTCAATAATGTTTCAACTGGCTCTAGGGTTGAAATCACTTCGCTAAAACAAGCAGCGGTCTACTTAGGTGATGATCAGTTATGCCAATTTGTCGCTATTTTAGCGTTATCAAATTTAACCTCGGATACTGCGGATGAAGTGTGCCGACAGGCACTCATTACCGGAAAAATGATGGCTGAGCTAAGTCATAGTAATAGCTTTCAATCGGTGAGTGAATTTGCTTTTATTACCGGTTTACTCAGTGCCATTGAAGTGATGTTGGCCATGCCCATGGCCCAAATAATCAAAACCATGCCTTTGGCTCCCCCCATTGAACAAGCGTTACTAAAACAAGCAGGCCCCTTAGGCGAGTTATTGAAGTTAACAACGGCGTTCATCTCAGGAAAAAATGATGATATTAACCAATTAATTACCAGTCATGCCTTAAACAAACAAGCCATTCAGCAAGAGTTTCTCAACGCTAGCCAATGGTGTCATGATTTAGGTATATAAACCACACGCCTTAACTCATTATTATTAAACTAAGCTGACTTTACCTTCAGGGGTAAAGTGATACAAAACATGATGCCCTTTCCCTTTTGGGGTATACATTGAATATTGCCCTGCATAAGCTGCACCACTAGGTTGTATACTATGCTTAGCCCAATGCCCAAATTTTTATTGCCCATAGTCGTGGTATAAAAAGGTTCAAAGACATCATTCACCATCGCTGAGTCAATACCTTTACCATTGTCTTGATAAGTAATTTCAAGCTGATCCTTTACTTTAGCAATCTCAATATTTATTTCTGGGCTTAGGGTATCCGCAAAAGCATGGTCAATAGAATTAGCAATTAATTGGCTAAAAATCTTATTCAATGCTTCTGGATAGCCTAATATCCGCACCTTGCTGCCTGAGATATTAATGATGGGTTTATCTTGTTTAAGCAAGATTAACACTAAGTCAGTATGCTTAGATACATGTTCAAAAATTTCAAACTCTTGTTGCGTTTCCGCCTCCAAATTTTCAGAAATCATTTTAAATTGACTAATTAATCCGGCAACTTTAGCCATAGCGTTTGAAGAAAGCTCGCAGCCTTTGTTCAAGTCGGTCATAAATAAATCAATCTCTGACTTTTTCACCTTGCCGCCCGCAATTAATGTCTCAAAACATGTCACTTTTTCATGGATATGAGATACCCCGGTAACGGCTATGCCTAAAGGAGTATTTACTTGATGCGCCATTCTAGAAACTAAGGTCGTTAGCGCCGACATTTTACCCGATTTAATTAACTTCTCTTGAGTTTGTTGCAATTGAGTTAAGGTTAAAGACAGGTTGGCGTTTGTTTTTGCGATGACTTTTTTACTCTTTTGCACGGTCCATAAAAAAATAGTCAGAAGAATTACCATACAAAAACCAGAAATAAGCATGATTTTGGTTTTTTGTCGCTCACTATTAACTTGCAGCGCTTTAATTTCGGCATTTTTTTCTAGTTCTAATATATTTAGATCTTTAGAAATGGCCTCTGAAGTATTGAGGTAACTAGCCAGTTTAATGCTGGTTTTCCGCGAAACCACCTGCTCTAAGGTTTGCTGATAAAGTAAAGAGGCTTGATAAGCGCTTTGGTAATCTTGGCTATCAGCATATATTTGTCGTTGTAGGTCAAAAGCATTTGATAAGCTAGTATTATTTTTTTGTTTTTTCGCTGTCACTATCACTGCTGTAATCACTTGTTGTGCTAATACATATTTATTACTGGCAATATAAACCTTAACTAAGGCCAATTGACTCACCAGTAAGCCTTTAACAAAACCCGCTTGCGCTCTTATTTCAATGGCTTTATTAAAAGCAATTTCTGCTGGTTGATATTGTTCTTGTTGATAATAAAAGAGTCCAAGATTCTGATAAGAAAATGATGTATGAAATGTCAACTGATGTTCGAGTCGTATCGCCAGTGACTTTTCTAGTAGCTCAAAAGATTTCTGATAATTTTTAATCCCTAAGTAGGCTTCACCTAAGTTGTTATAGGTTGACGCCAACATAACAACATTATCATGGGTTAATACTATTGCTAACGCGGACTCCAAATAAGTAACCGCTTGCTGAAAAAAACCTAATTTAATAAAAGCATAACCAACGTTGCCTTCACTAATGGCTTGATATTGACTGAACTCAGTAATGCTTTTTACTACACCATAGGCCTTTAAGTTAAAATCTAGTGATTCTTCAATACTATCCATATGCCAATAAACAATGGCTTTGGTGTTGTAGTAATGCCAAAGAAAGCTCTTATCACTTGCCAAATGGGCTATTTCTTTAACCTCTTCGATAATATTAAGTGCGACTTTATGATGATTTAAGTAGGTATTCGCTACCACTTCATGCCTAATGAGCTTAACTCTTTGTTTTGTCGTTAACTGTACTTTGCTCTTTTTCAGTTGCTCTATTGCCCTAAGTGCCTGTTCAGGCTCAGAGACGACTAACGACTCTATCGTGGTTAATGTTTCGATAAGGCTTTTCTCATAGTTAGCCCAAGCAAAGGAAAAAAACAAGAAAAGAGAGAGAGTTAACAGTGTCTGCTTCATTAGACAATTAACCACTGGCTACAAGTATTAGAATTTAATTATAGTAATTAATTGGCCGAGCGCTGGGGCTTTAGTGAACTTTAGAAAAGAGTGCTCATTACGGCCTGAGGGATGACTGCATGAAAAGGGGGAATGGCTGACTTGGCTAGCCCATAGAAAAACACCAAGTCGGCTTTAACAAACACATAAATGAATAAACTTGCATTTACTGGTACTTACTTACTCACTTACCTAAAACCACAATAATGTTATGGGTTTTCTTCTACATCTGGCCTTAAATAAGCGATATCATCTTCATCGTCACTATGAAAATCATAGCCGCCCTCAAAGTCATCATTCAATTCGGCCGCTAGGGTTATAGGAAGTTCTAATATTTCTTGAATAAAAATAGAGATATCAGTTTTTTGATCAATGATGCTCTTAAATTCAGTAAAGTCTAATAACTCAATTTCTTGCAAGTAATTTCTAGTGGGTATCGACAGTTGCTCGGTCAGTTTTACTATACAAGTCGCCAACTTCTCCAGCAGTAAGTCTTTCTCTGTACTGATCAGGTAAGTGTTAAACGTTTGATATAAAGAGCTAGTAAACACTTTTTTATCAGTATCGATCAGTAATAAGGCAAGCGCGGAATTAAGAAAACGTTGTAACTCAAATATCAGTATATTTTCATCATTTTCAATCAGCAGGGCATTAGCACTATAGCGCGCGGCAATGCTTTTATACACATCTAATAGCTTGGCACTTTTATAGCTTTCCTTCAAAAAATTGTTATGCATAAGCCTAATGTCAGCGGTATCGTTAATTGCTAAGGCATAACTGCTGATCGAAATACCTTCAAAAAATGCTGGTGATACTTGCTTTAATTGGCCATATTTAGCCCAACCTGCTCTAAAGCAATAAACAATGCCTTGAGTTTTGATGATCTCTTTTGCTTTGTCGGCATCGTTATCACACAGATCTAACAAACCTAAATTGGTAATACCGAGAACGATTTCACAGCCTTTTTTAATTTGATCCGCATAAATTATCGATAAATTATCCGAGGCGATGCGCAAAGACATGTCGACTAATTGTTGTTTGCTCTTATGGATAAACTCTGAAGAAAAATAGCCGTCATTTTCTCCGTCTTTTAACACTAAAAGTAGAAAAGGATGGTTTCTTAACTCTGCAATTCTCATTAATGAATCCTAGTTATAGTAAGCTGTTGATTAAGGCTATGGTAATAGTTTTTTGCCCATCAAAGTGGTGCAAACATGTCATCGGTATCTATTGCTACTGATGTCACTCTTTGTTTATTAGCATTATCTTTCAACGCTTTTTCAACATTGTCTAACGTACCATTGCTACTAACCACCATAACTTCACGGTAGGAATCTTCATCGAGGGATTTGATTTTCATTAACAGCTCTTCAATACTGCCTGATACTTGCTCTTCGTCTTCTTCGAGTTCCGAAAAATCATGACCAACAAATGGCAGAGACAAATATAATAGGCCAAAGTCATCTTCAACAATGGCTTTTAATACTTCTAGCTGTTTTTCTTCATCGTCTGAAGAAAGAAAAATTTGTGATAATAAACTCTGTGCTTCTGTTTGCGCACAAAACACATGGTCTTCATCCATATTTTGCCAATAAGAGGGCTCAACATTTAATAACTGCTTAATAGACTCGGCATCCATTAACCAAGTAGCGATAGAAGGAATGGTGGCATCGTGTTCTCTGACAATTTTAGCGACGGTTAAAATATCCATTTCGCTTAACACTGCCATCATTTTTTCATCACCTTCTTCAGAAGCAATTGCCTCTAATGAAGTACCTGCGCGTCTACCGCTTTGTTGTGCTATTTCGATAATATCGGTAGCCAGAGTTAATGCATTTTTTGTCACGGTTATTCCTTAGAAGGTAAATCTACTAGTAGTTCTCATCAAAATCATCCGATGCATAATCATCGACTTTTTCATAATTGTCTGGGGCAGCTTTTAAAGGCGTGGCATCGTAGCACTTATAAAAATGAATAAGTAAAACAGCAATTTTCAACTCCTGTTCGGCATGTTCCATCAGTTCAGTAATACAGGCTCTGGCATCAGTATGTACACCAACGAATGGCTTTACCTCCGCCCAAGAAGGTTCATCCATTAAGCCAAGTAACGCTAAGTTTTTATTATCAATTTTAATTTTTGTGGTGATAGCCATGGCTAATTGATCAACCATGCCACTAAATAATAACGGCGTAGAATTTAACGGTGTAAATAAATTAGCTAAATATGTTGATAATAATTCAGGGTTTTCAGGATCAGTTAACGAGGTCATATTTTCTAAATACATAGAAAAATCATCAGTTAAATAATCAGGTATGTATTTTTCAATGTGCAAGGTTATTTCCTAATTACATGTTTTATACGTGAGAGTATTGTCTGCTTTATAAGTGATAAGTTCGCTTGGCGTTTAACTTAACGCTTAACTCAAGGCATTATGCCAAAAAGAATCTGCTACCACTCGGGGATCTGCTATAACGGTATAGTTACTTTTCAAATACAAAGTACGCTTTTTAGGATCCGAAATAGCCTCATAGGCCTTTTGAATTAATTGGAATTTCTCGCCATCCTCAGTGCTAGTATTTTTATCTGGGTGATATTGATTAGCGAGTTTTCGATAGGCTTTTTTGATCTCGACCGTCGTTGCATTTCTAGCTACACCTAACTGTTCAAAATAATCCATAGATTTACCACGACCTCTTATTGACGTTTTATCTTAACAACATCATTGTATTTATTTGCCTGTTAAGCATTGCCTGGGCTTCATCAATAACGCCCACCTAAGACCCTGAGAATAGTGTATTAACATCTATCGCTGGGCCAAACATAAAAGCTAACATAGGGGTTAACCATTATAGCTATTTTAATCTAATCAAAACATTCTTGCTAACGTTATTTAATATAGTGACTTATATTGGCACATATAGCCTAAATCATTGCCAATAACTGCCGATATCGTCAATAAACTTGGTAGAGTTGCTGCTGGCTAAATGATTTGCTTAGACTATTGCTTTATTGGATGTCGCGATGATGGCAGCAGGAAAAGTGAATAACGCCAGCTTTGCTCAGTAAAAACACCGCCATAAAAAAATCATGGGAATACTGTTACCTGCAACTTGATAGCTGATAACATCTGACAACACCCGATAAGTTAAAATACTTTCACCCCTTAAAATAACACCATAAGACCTTTTATATGAAGAATAACAATAAAATAATTGCTAGCCTTTTTTTAATAATCACCCTCTCGGCTTGTAGTGGCGGCGATGCGGCAATAAAACAAGCCGAGAGTTTTATTACTCACCAAGCTATAGATAAAACAGATCCAAGTTGGAAAACCCAATTAACTAAACCGCCATTACTTACCTTTACCCAAGGCAAAGATTATTTTTGGGAGCTGCAAACAAACCAGGGTAACCTCACCATCAAACTATTAACAGATTCAGCACCCATGCATGTTTCCAGTACCATTTACTTAACTAAGCTTGGTTTCTATGATGAGTTGATTTTTCATCGGGTAATTCCAGGATTTATGGCGCAAGGCGGTGATCCTTTAGGCAGTGGCTCAGGTAACCCAGGTTATAAATATGATGGCGAATTTGAAGGTACGGCAGATCATAGCGAAGCTGGCATGTTAAGCATGGCGAATTCAGGCCCAGGTACTGATGGCAGTCAATTTTTTATTACCTTTAAAGCAACACCTTTTTTAGATGGCAAACATACTGTTTTTGGTAAAGTGGTTAACGATGAAGAAGGTAGTTTAGCTAAAATTGAAGCCTTAGGCAGTAGACGTGGTAAAACCACAGCCGAAGTTAAAATAATTAAAGCCTCAATTCGTATAGCCGACAGTGAATAAAGGAATTTAACCTTATCGTTATAGCAGATACATTAGCCGCCTCAGTAGATACGCAACTTAAAATTGCCACCTTCAATTTGTTTAATTACCTTGAGCCACCCAATGCTTATTATGAGTTTGAGCGTATTTATAGTGCCGAGCAATGGCATAAAAAACAAAAATGGATAGCGGATTATTTACGTGAATATCAGCCTGACATTATTGGTTTTCAAGAAGTGTTTAGTACCGAGTCATTAAAAGAATTGCTGACCGCGCAAGGCTATAATTATTTTGCCGTGGTTGATCAACCCGAGGTTATTGATGATTTTATTTATCGATGTCCTGTGGTCGCCATTGCCTCTCGTTATCCTATTGTAGAGGTTGATGCGGTACGTCCTAATGCTGACCTTGCCCAAACATTAGGTTTGAGCAGTGACTTTTCTTTTAGCCGAAAAATAATCAGAGCGACGGTTGCAGTACCTCATCTAGGTAATTGTGATTGTTATGTGGTGCATTTTAAATCTAAGCGTTCAATGATTGCACTTGATCAACAACAGCAAAGTTCCTCGGCAGAAAAAACCATTATTGACAGCCTAAAAGCACAAGTGGCCGGAGGTTGGGGCTCAACCATACAACGTGGCAGTGAAGCGACGTTATTAATGATTGAGATGATAGAGCGGCGAGAGACTACCGGTCAGCCCATGGTATTAATGGGCGATTTTAATAATAACTTAACGGATGGTGTGTTAAATCATTTACTGACCAATACTTTACGTTTTGTCTCCCACATTGATCGCGATGCCTATCTGGCTAAATATTGTTTAAATGATGCTTGGGATTTATGGCAACGGTCGCTGGCTAAAGAAGTGAACGAAGCTGATGAACCTAATGCAGCTAATACTAAGCAAGCAGTAAGTCGAGCAGAAAAAGTACCGCGGACACCAACACATTATTTTGGCGGTACTAGCTCGGTACTCGATTACATCTTATTGTCATGTGAATTTGATGCCAGTTATCACGACAGTCTTTATCAAGTCAGTGGCTATGATACTTACGACCGACATTTAATTAATCCTATCTTCGCGCGTGATGGCGAAAGTACCGATCATGGCATAGTATTAGTGACCTTAACCTTAAGATCATAATGGTTAAGCAGAATTCTTATTTTGACTGATTACGCCATGATTTGGTATTTTATTCTCTACTTGGCCTCGCGATGACCACAACAACCAAAGAGGCTTTACCTGCCAAAGCCTCTGTTGTTATCAATGATTATTTGCTACCTAGGCTATTGCTAAGTCTTTCCTCGCTATTGCGGTTATCAAATTGCTAACCCTGAGCAGTAAACCTCTAATTGATTTGTTATGAGCGTGTTGATCCTCAACTAACTTAATGCAGCTATCAACTAAGGCATCACTATAAGCGAATCCTATCAGGGCAACTAACTTAACCATATCGAGCTCATCAAGCATCTTGCTACTTTCGTCTTGCTGTTCATAGACGATATTAACCAACTCTATGGTGCTGACTAGTTTTTCCATCCTAGGGTTAAGTCTGGCTAACGATGCAGCCCGCTTCTTCGCTGTACTATCAACTAGATCCTTATTGGTAACTAACGTAGGTCGAGGTGCTTTACGGATAATCGATGGCTTTCTTTTGACAAGTTTACGCTCTATTGATTCATGGTAACTGAACTCGCCATCGACAAACTGAGCGATATTGGTCACACTCAATCGCTCAGACATGATAGCGGCCGACTTAGCCGTTTTACGGGTAAAGTCTCTATAGTCTTCGGCAAAACCATGAGTCGAGATACATTGAGCTAAATCCAGAATTAACGCATTAGCCTTACCCTTTGAGGCACGTAAACACCTACCGATAATCTGTAAATACAATCTTAATATCTTGGTAGGTCGCGCTAACACCACGCAATCGGTAGTAGGGTCATCAAAGCCAATGGTCAGCATAGACATATTGATGATTAGCCTAACCTCGTTTGACTTGTATCTACGTATGCTTTCATCATTATCACTACCCGAGCGCTGAGAGTGAACAAACTCATGTTGAACACCGAGCAAATCAAAAGCCTCAGATAACGCCTCGACATGTTTTATCGAGTTAGCAAACAGCATCACCTTGCGACCATGAGATAGTGCATCATCAACGGTCTGCTGGGCAACTAAGGAGCAATGCTCCAGTAATATACAGTCTAATCCAGAGGCACTAAAGTCACCTCGGTACATTTTGACGGCACTATAATCTATCTCTTGAGATAGGCTAGGAACTTTGTAAACAGGCTTGGCTAATTCACCTAAGTCAATCAGTTGCTTAGTGGTAGTCTCTTCAATCAATATCATCGACTTATCAATATAAACGCCTAACCTATCAATGGGTGTAGCAGTAAGGCCTATGATCAAGTCAGGAGCTAGCTCTTCACGCATAGCGATATAAACACCACCCATACAGCCGACATGATATTCATCACGTAGCAGTACATCACATTCTATATTTAGGTACTTTCTTCGAGCAAATGACTGCTCCATCACTAAAGTCACATCACCACCAGCTATATACTCGTAGCCAGATTTGACCACGCTAACAGACAGACCATTAGAGGTAAGCGTATTTAATAATTGTGGGATCAAGGCAGCATTACGTAGACTTATCACGACTTTTTTATCGGATAATGCTTGGCACAATTTAAGTATACATATACTCTTACCGCCCCCCGTAGGTAACGCAATAATGGAGTTTCCCCCTGCGTTAATAGCTTTATTGACGCTGTTAATTTGATAATCTTTTTCTAATATCTGCATGCCATACTACTCGGGGTTCTTGCTAATCGGGGGCTTGTTAAACCAATGTGTTCTACGTCTAAGTTTCCTCACAACGCAAGCCCTCGACATTAAGATTTATGTGCGCTGCATCACAAGTCTTTTCGAAAGCGGGCACTATTATATACTGAAACGATGGCAATATGCAGAATTCAGATTTTACTTTTTTTTAGTGCCGTAAAATCAATTAATTGCTATCTTATTATCGGTTGGCATTGCCGTCGCTTTGAAGTGCTCAAGAACAAAAAAGCATACTTAGAGCGCTGCCAACACCTCAGCAATACGTTATCAACAAAAATGGTGATGACCCAAACTTTGCTTTGCAAGATGGCATTTTTGGTTGGATGAATTTTGGTTATCCAGTCATGCGTGGCGATATTGAGGATGTTGCCGACTAAAAGCATTGCCAGGCTGAGCTGTTCAGCCCTAAACTTTTATTCGGTATAGGACATGCTCCGAGATTTACGCTGGGTAAGTTGGCACAAAATTTAAGCGTGACTTCAAGCACGTTTATTGGCTGGCCTTATTAAGCCTTCTGTGAGTGTTATACGTAACTTAATTTTTTTAGTGTTGCAGTAGTTAAATTAGCATTGCTGATCATCTCAATTGCGATGTCAGTTAAATCAGTCACTTCTCCTATGCCAATAGTGTTTTCTAATTGCACTTCAAGATCATGAGCCAGATTTTTGTCCAAACTCTTTAAATAACTGATCTCGTCACGATAATGCATATTCTGAGTTTTATTACTTCTTTTTAATTCAATCTTTAAAATTGCTGGCTGACCAAGATTAGAGAGCTTATTGGTATATGCTTGTAATTGTGAGGATTTCTTTAATACCGCTAAATCACGATACCAGAATGAGTACTCTTCTTTTTCATTTTGATCTTTATCTTTTGGTAAAACAAGAATATAGAAAGCACGTGCGGGTAAATTTTGGTAAGCAAGAGCCGCAATGATTGATAAACATGATTCTCTAAATTTCTTATTACTCAATAAGTTGAGAATAATATCTTCACTGCTCTCATTTTTATAAATAATATTTTTAAGTGCTGAGTTACCACTAAAGCTTGCTGCATTAATATATTGTTGATGCTTAGTGGCTTTTAAATAGAAAGGAATAGAGAAATGATTATGAGCATATATATTTCTCATCGCTTTTTGCAGGCCATAAATGCGACTGCCCTGTTTGCCACACGCTTCAATGTTATCAATGTGCTGATATAAATACTTTCTTATGGCTCGACATGCCTGATGTTTACTTTCAATGGCGTTCATTAATAACCGAACTGCGCCATGACCGTCATAACCCAGAACAATATATTTTTGTTTTTTAAGCCGACGTTCTTGCTCAGTAAAAGGTACCGTTAGTTCAATTTCGATTTCTTCACCGGCTCTGAATTTTGTTTCTTGGGCCAGGTTTACTAATAAGCCCTGAATAGAAATATTTTGAGTTTCACCTGGAATATTTACCAAGACATTATTACTGCGTGTTATCGCCATTTTAAACGATAAGACAAAACGATCTTCACTTCTTAATTCATCATTTTCAGCGGTTACTATTTCAATTTCAGCAAGTTCATCAATAGCACTAAGTTGGTAGCGTTTAGGTAACAGGCGGTCAAATTCAGTCAAATTACCCTGTATTGGTTGATATATAGTTTCGTATAAACTGGTTATATCTGAGACTGTTACCATGTGATCGCAGTTATTAATCACCTCTACAGCCGCTTTAGGGGTAGCCCTATTTAATACCGCCATTTTAGGATGAACATGACAAGGTAGTGCTGATGGTACATACGCATCTTCTTTAGCATTAATAAAGGATGACGATATTTTAATCACTCTAAATAGGCCGTTTTTGAAATAACGATTAAAAACCGCTTTAACACTTTTATCATTAACAAATTCGTCATACCAAATAAGTGCATAGCTAAACGTTTCTTTATAACTAGACTTCAGTATGAATGCATACTTAGCCACGGTATTTTGTTTGTTTAAGGCATGTTGAATATCTTTATGGCCAAGTAATACCGGTAAATGAAAGTTTTGTTGTCTATCGCTAAAAAAACTCCATAAGTTATCATTACCTGAAGTTTTCATCGCTACTTTTACCTGCCAAGTATTATTATTTTTATAGCAAAGTAGTGGAATATCATGGGTTTTATTTAAATATAACTGCTCATAACCTTTAGAGGTGATCGAGTCAAATAATGGTTTAATAAATAGATCAGTAGGACCTATTATGGCTCGCTTTTTTTGCATTAAATAATGAAAAAACAACACGCGCATTTGTTTATCTGTTAACGGCAGTGAGAATTTCAACAGGTATTCAAAGTTATTATTTACTGACGAGCTTTGACTATCAATTATCTCAAAGCCCAGTTCGAGTTCTTTATCAAAATCTATTTCTTTATGATGGTCATATAACCATAAATACACTTTGTTAGATTTAATATGCTCTATTTTATTTAACGTCCTAATGATAACTTTTCTGTTATTCATTTTTTCAATACTAGCCGTTATACCAACGGCTTTCTTTCCTTTCGATGTCATGCCCATAATTGGATTAAGAAAGACTTTACAAGAAGAGTTAAGGCTCTTTATTTCATGAATTATTCGGTTTTTATTCACTAAGGGTTTCGGTTCAGTTTTATCTATTTTAAAGGTGGCATTTTTACTGCTATGGCTATTTTCGTGTGTATTGTTATTTTTATTTATCGCTTTCTTAGCGACTCTCTCTTGAGCATTTTCAATAACTTCATGATAAATCGCTATGGTGTAAATATTTTGGTATGCCACTAATTTTTGCTCGAAAAACACTTTACCTGCGGAATCAAGATAATGGCTTATTTTATTGTGTTTAACCATCTCACAATCGCTAAAAAACAACCGTAAATCAATCGATTTAGTTGCTTGTTGAGCAAGTTTTTTTATTTCATTTTTAACGGCCAGATGTTGACCGGTACCTTCTTCAGGTAATAGTTTTTGAACAAGGTATTCTAGTCTGTCGTTGCTGGCATAAGGAACTAAACTTAATATTTGCTTGGTAAATTTCACTAAGTGAGGACTTATTGCACTACTCATTAGTCGTTGTACCTTATCTGTTACATGAACATATTTTAAAATATTTTAAAATATTTTAAAATATTTTAAAATCATATTCTTAGCTTATGTTATTGCGATAAACTAATGTTTACCGCCGATAAATGAAGCCTTTATTGTTATGTTTAGGTTAATAATAAAATTTACCAGCCAATATTCACTTGCCGATAAAGCCGTCAGTTTTTAGGCCATCAAATACAAATGACCATCAGTTTTTGTCAAAAATGAACGGTGATTTATTGAACGACTGTCTATTTATCACGCTAGGGTGACATTAAGCTTTCCATCGTCTTAGGTCAACAATGCCGATAAAAAAGACAACTTGAATTGAATGGCGCTTGCTAGCATTAAAAAAGGCGAACCATTGCTGGTTCGCCTTTTTATCTAAAATTAGGGTTTTTCTACAAACTAACCTTTATAAATGGCCATTATTTAAGAAGAAGCTAGTTTACTCTTCCTCATTCTTACTAAAAGAGTCGACAAAAGACTGTAATCCCTGTTGAACCAACTCGTAAGTTTTATCAATATTACTGGCAATATCTCCCGCTAATACTTTGAAACCTCCGAGTATATCCTTGGCTTCTGTAAAACCTTGCTCTATGCCGCCACGAATAATATCAACAAAGGCAGTTAACGATTGCTCTTCGTCCATTTGTGGATTTTGCTCCCGATAAGAGGCCAAAAACTGCGTGCTAAAAGCAACAATACGCTCTGCCGTCGCTTCGGGGCTAAAATCAATGCCCGACTCATAAGCGTCCTCAACGCTGCTCTCAACGTTTCGTTCTTTAAGGGCTTCATTTATTCCTTGCAAGGCGGTTTTTAACAGCAGTGACAGCGGCTTATCGCCGAGTGTTTTACTGAATTTCAGCGAAGATTCTATAATGGCTGCATTAAGTTGTTTTTTCTGGCTGACCGCAATCGGCTCTTGTACTTCTACCGATTTTTTATTATGGGCATATTTAGAGACTTGCTGCCCCATGGGTTCATTATCTTTTTTATCAGGGGATTTTGCTAAGGATCGAACCTCTTGGTTAAATGAAGTATTCGTGTTAATTGGTGCGCTCATAATATCTACCTCTATTTATCAAAGCTTATATAAAAAGTATCGGCACTGTGAAGTATAACTTAAGCGTTAATCTGACTATATTTCAGGCAATGAAATTCTCTATTAATCATCAAGAATGTAGCTAATATTTAGGTGCTATTTCAGTATTAACTTCAAGTTTTACTATTGCCTTCCCGCTTAAAATAGCATCATAGACTATTTATTTAGTTTACTCTGATGTCATTTTTCACATCATTTATTATCACAATTATTCAATTTAATAAAAATGAATAATTGTGATACGATCAAACAACTAAAAGCTGTACGAAAACGGTTATCCGTCCCAAGAAGCCATAGCCCTTGTCATAATAATTAAAAGATAAATACATCTGGACATGGACAAGTCCAGACACCTATAATCGCGGTTTTACTACATACTGTTACCTTTATACCGTTAGCTTTGCCCATAATTTAAAGTCTGTTTACTATTTATTCTCTACTCTGTTACCAAAAAGTATGGGCGATGAATATGAAAAAGCTAGCGTTAAAAATATAATGGCAGTTATGCTAAAACACCATATTCAAACCCCAAACTCATAAAACACTTTTTAAGGAAAAAAAATGAAATTATTTACTATCCCGCTAATGACGTGTCTTGCCCTAACCGGCTGTTCGACTTTTGACCCATATACTGGTGAGGAAAAAGTCAGTAATACCGCCAAAGGCGCTGGTATTGGTGCTAGTGTGGCCGCAGTAGCTGCCTATTTAGCCAACAAAAATGAAGACGATATTAGTAAAAGAAATCGTAGAATTTTACAAGCGGCAGTCGGTGGCGCTGCGATTGGTGGTGGCATTGGTTTCTACATGGATAGCCAAGAAGCTAAATTAAGAAAACAATTACGTGGTTCAGGCGTTAGCGTTGAGCGTGACGGAGATAACATCAACCTTATTATGCCGAGCAATATTACCTTTGCTTCCGGTAATACTAATATTGAACAAAGCTTTTTATCGGTATTAGATTCAGTTGTTTTAGTGTTACAAGAATTCGACAAAACCTTGATAGTGATAGCTGGCCATACAGATAGCTCAGGCTCGAATGCACTTAATCAACGTTTGTCTGAACGTCGTGCGCAGTCAGTTTCTACCTATCTAATTGGTGCTGGTGTTATCACTGATAGAATAGAGAGAATTGGCTTTGGTGAAACTCAGCCAGTAGCCAGTAATGCGACTAAGGCGGGTAAAGAGCTTAATAGAAGAGTAGAAATCACTCTGTTGCCAATTACAGAGTAATTAACTATGAAATATTTACTTTCAGTGTTAATGATCGTCGTATTATCAGCATGCCAAAGCGCAACAGAGTTGCAAAGTGCTTATTCAAAAGGCTTGGCTAATAGTTATTCTTGTGGACAAATAACCAGCGCATTGGCGGCTTATGAGGCAGACAAAACGTCTTTTGCTACGCTTAAGCAAATCGCTGAGATGTCAGGATTAGTGATTACGCCAAGCGCTGAAACGGATGCTAGCTCATATTACGAAAATGTGAAATCTGCAGCCACTGTTGCTATGCTTGTTCAAGGCTGTCCGCCAATAACTTAACTGTTATACGGCTTACAAAGCTCTTTATAAAAAGCTCCTCATATATATATGCAGGGGCTTTTTAAATGGGTAAAATAACCCTATTTGTTAACCGATACATTATTGAATGCTTACCGTAGCGGTGAAATCATGAAATTATTTGCGAGCTCCTGCTCTATATCCAGGTTACGGGTCGTGAGTGGTTTAGGTTGTGAGTGATATTTATAGCTTTGCAGCGATGAAAGCTATTTTATTAAATAAAATACAGTTAGAATAAGCCGAATTTTTACTCAGATGACATTTTCCTTGAAGCTATTTCCCTCACCACCAATGCTAGCCTCATTCATTAGCTTTACTGTTTTTATTGGCGCTCTTTACAGCGTTACTTATAGTGCCACGGCGCAAAGTGAGTCAATACATGAGCAGGTAAGCAAGAAAAAAATCCTTTGGTTAGTAGAAGACAAGATTGAAAATATAGATCTATTAGCTAAAAATTCTGCTGAATCGTCAACCGCTTCTTATATTGAAAATTTAATCATTCAACAATTGAAAAAATCACCACAATATGATGTTCAAATAGTGCGAGTGACAGCACCTCGAATAAATCAAATGCTTATTACTAAAGATGATGTCTGTGTCGCCAATAGAGCGAAGACACCAGAGCGTAGAGAATATTCACTTTTTTCAGATCCACAAAGCTTTTACCTGACCCATAAACTTTACCGCTTTAATCAAAAGTCTGCTTTACCTAGTCAATTATTTAATACCAAGGGTGAAATCAAAAATCTTGCCAGTGTCTTTAAATCATTACCGACACAAACTATGGGTGTTGCCCAGGATGTCTCTTTTGGTAATTTTCTTGACCAGCAAATAAAACAAATAAATCCAGAAAATATCTATTACCGTGGCGGCAATCAGCGAGTAGTGGCGCTAGCGTCGATGTTATATAAATCACGGGTTGATTTTGTCCTCGCCTTACCTGTAGATATCACCCCAAATGAAGCACAAAAAACACTGCTAGAGCAATACACCATTGCTGGTGCGCCCCCTTACCTTATTGCACATTTTAATTGTTCAAATAGTCAGTTGGGTCAGCGTATTATTAACGATATTAATAAAATATTAGCCAAAGTTTACCAAAGTAAAGACTATTACCAAGCACACAAAAAATGGTTCTCCGATAAACAATTAGCTGGCTTACAAACTTTTTTAGCGGAAAAGTTCGCTGAAAAAAAATACCTCGACCCCACTCAATAATACTAACTATTGAATTTTGAATTATGGGGTCAGTAACTATATTCTTCTAACATTTTAAAAAGTAAAAAACATATGATTATTGATGGTAAACAAGCAGCAGTCGATTTACGAAAAGCACTGGCTATTGAAGTTGCACAACTAAAAAAAGACAAAAACATTACCCCAGGCTTAACGGTTGTTTTGGTGGGGGAAGATCCTGCTAGTCAAATTTATGTTCGTAATAAGGTTAAGCAAACTCGTGAAGTTGGCATGATTTCAAGTGAAATTAAATTGCCTATTGATACTACTCAGGCACAATTGCTTGAGCAGCTTGAGCAATTAAATAATGATAACAGCGTACATGGCATTTTAGTGCAGTTACCCTTGCCTAAACATATTGATGAAAGTGTCATCATTGCCGCTATAGCTCCTCATAAAGATGTCGATGGCTTTCATGCCCTGAACTCTGGCCGTTTACTCAATGGAGAAAAAGGCGCATTAGTTCCTTGTACACCACAAGGTTGTATTATTTTGGCGAAAAAACATTTAGGTGAAGATTTATCAGGCCTGCATGCCGTCGTTATTGGCCGTTCAAATATTGTCGGTAAGCCGGTGGCTTTATTACTTTTACAAGAGCACTGTACGGTAACTATTACCCACTCCCGCACGAAGAATTTAGCTGAAATTTGTCGACAAGCGGATATTTTAATAGCCGCGGTTGGGCGTCCAAACTTTGTTAAAGCAAGTTGGGTTAAAAAAGGAGCAACCGTTATTGATGTTGGCATTAACCGTATTGAAGATGAGAATGGCAAGGCTAAACTTGTTGGTGATGTTGACTTTACTGCCGTTGAGAAGATTTGTGGTGCAATAACACCCGTGCCCGGCGGCGTAGGGCCAATGACGATTGCTTGCCTATTAAAAAATACTGTTGAAGCGGCAAGAGCTAACGCTTAGCAAAAACAAAAATCAATTAATTGCGGTCAAAGAAAATTTACGTTTAATTCTCTTTGACCCTATTTATTCCCATTTATTCTGCTCCCAACACCACTTAGTCATCACTACTTATTTTCTGCCTGAGTAATTTAATACTACTGTTGATTTGTTTAAGTGCGTCAGGATGTTTTTTTAAATAATCATGGCTGATGTATATGCCAAACGGCTTTTCAACCTCAACCACCTTGGTAAATTTTGACAACACTTTAACGTCTAATTCATGCTCAAATACCGCATCAGCAACAAATACAGCATCAATACGATGTGACTTTAACATGCCAACTAAAGCCTGTGCATTCGTGGGCTGGGCGATAACAGTGTAGGCGTTTTTTTTCAGCCATTGAGAAGTATTAGTGCCTTTTATCGTGCCAATACCCGCCTGTGATTTGAAGACTTCAGACCTTACATCAACTTTAGAACCCTTGAGCATAAACCAACTCCACCTATTAATCATTAAAGGTTGGGTAAACTGTGCAATAGCATCTCGTTCGGCGTTTTGGGAAGCCAAAAACAAACCATCCGCCAGCTTTTCTTTCATCACATGTACAGCCGCACCATAATCTTCAACCATGGTTATTTTGTAGCGAATATTGGTATTAGCAAAAACACGCTTGATAAGATCAGGTCCGATACCAACAACTTCTCGTTGCCGTTCATAGGTATAAGGAGGGAAATAAGGTGAAACTAAACTAATAAAATTATGCTCTTGTGAGACGCTTGCTGCACTATGCAAGATAAATACTAGCATTACTAACATGGGTAGCATGGCATGAACTTTTTTCATCGCGTTGGTATCGCAATATTAAAAGCCGGAATGCCAAGATGAATAGACATTGGTTTCAAGTGAATAGCCTCTGATTATTAGTGATAACCTCAGCTAAAGTATAGAAAATACAAAACTTCAGTCAAGTTCATCTTTGGGCCGTTCGAGCCTTTTATTTTATCTTGGTATTGAATAATTGCCGAGCTTGTTTGGTAATGCTGTGGCAACAAATTAATGACATTTACTTTGACGCCATTTATTCTGCATTAAAAACAAAAACACCACGGCAAACGTGGTGTTTAGTAAAGTCTGAGAAGACCCGTCAGATGAATACTGAGTTATCGCTATACTTATTTAAAAACCTTGTCTACCGCAATAACTTCAACATTTTTAGCCGGCAGCGCTAACTTATAACTTTCGATAATTTTATCGGTAGCTAAAAGCTCGGCCGGTTTTTCACTGTTATATGTTAACGGTGATACTTGTTCAGACAACAAACGTTTCTTCATATCTTTAGCATCACTTGAAATGAAAACATAATGAATATCATCAGTTTGTAAGTTCTCTTTAATAACACGATTGACATCGGCTAACGATAGTTTGGCAAACTCACCACGTACGTACTTAACAAACTCTTCTGTTTGATAAAACTCACTATCAAGTGCATAACCTAACTGCTGATCTTGGCTAGCCACTAATTGCGGAGCATAGTTAGTTAAATAATTACGTGTTGCCTGAAAGTCTTTTTCGCTCATGCCATTTTCAATCAGTT
Organism: Colwellia sp. MT41; assembly: GCF_001444365.1. Lineage (NCBI taxonomy): Bacteria > Pseudomonadati > Pseudomonadota > Gammaproteobacteria > Alteromonadales > Colwelliaceae > Colwellia > Colwellia sp. MT41. Next base: position 1,218,733 of record NZ_CP013145.1, on the reverse strand, counting down.
TGTCCAACTCATATAAAGCGGCACGTGTGGCGAAATGCGCATCATTATTTGAACGTAAAGGACGTAACCAAATTTGAAAAATTTGGCTTGAACGGCCTAGGTTTGCATCCGGCTTAGTTTGATACATACCACGTGGAAAATATTCAATATAAGAATAATCACCATAGTTCATACCACGTGCTTGACGTATTTGTTGATACAAGTAGCTATTAGAGCTACGGTGTTCACCAAAATATGAACGCACTAACCAAAGCGCGGCCCAATCTTTGTCACTGCGAATAGTATCGATGGGAAAACCAAAAGATACAGCGGTTGATTGCGCATTCTTTTCTACAATTGTCGCATGATGACCTTTTAAAATCGGTGCTTTGGCAATAGTTAAGCGTTTTTCATCACCAACAGGTAAAGCCGTTAAGTCGGAGATTAACTGTGCTTTTAAAGCACTCGGCATAGCGCCAGTAATACCCAAATGTAATTTAGCTTGGGTAAGTTGTGTGCTGTAGAAGGTTTTAACATCTTCAATGGTGAGTGCTGCTAAGTCAGACAAATCACCATTATTATAGTTTTCATAAACATGGCCCTGATACAACTTGCTATAAAGCACCTCTTTGCCTAACTCTTCATCATTAGAAGATTTAAGCCCTGATTTAATGCCCTCAATTAACTCTTTTTTCAGACGTTTAAAATCTTCTTCACGCCAACCCGGATTCAATAATTGATCACTGATCAATTGATACCACAGCAAAGCATTGTCTTTGTGAACACGACCGGTAAACGACATCATTTCTTTATCTAGCTGAGACGAAAACTGTCCGGCTAAAGGGTATAGACCTTGCTGAATGTCTTTATAGCTACGCGTTTGTGAACCACCTTGGGTTAACATGAGAGCAGTCAATGCTGCCACACCTTTCTTACCGACTGGATCTGCTGCCGCACCAGTATAAAACAGGAAGTTAATATCAATCAACGGCGAGTCATTCGTTTTATCTAAGACCGAAAACAGCGGCGCACTAGGGTGAGCCTTGTTCATCTCGATTTTTGCCACCGCGCCGTTTAAGTCAACTTCTTCTGCAAAGCCAGCAATTTTATCTAATGCTGATAACGTCACTGTAGTGCGGTTTTCATCGACAAAATATTGATTGGCGATGTCTTTGATATCTTCAGCCGAAATTTTATCAAAGCTATTATATAGGTGGTTAATCGTTTCTGGATCACGATCAAAGTGCATATAACTGGCAAGTGTAGAAGCGATAGACTCGGAAGAATCTAACTTATTGACAAAGCTATATTTTAAATTAGATTTTAAGTTATCAAGCTTTTCGGCTGAAACTAGCTCAGTACGAGCTTGCGCATAAGTACGATTCACTGCATCACGGACAATCACTAAATCTTTTTCTTCATTCACTTTGATGAATACATGACGTAAGCCAGCATCTTTTGTTTCAGGATTGTAGTTAAACATTTTGCTCGCCAACTGCTTATCTACCACTAGCTCTTGATACAATGCTGAGTTTTTTGAAAAGTACAATTCAGCAATTAAATCTAAAGCGGCGCGATCTTTTTCCTTCGGTTGCCAATCAGAGCCTTTATAAGAAACTAATAACCAATGACCCGGTAAATCATCAAACTGTTCATGAACATACTTTGCTGCTGTTTGCTTTGGCTCTGGCGCGATTTCATTAACAAAATCACCTTTTTGCCAACTGCCCCAATGTTTTTCTACCATAGCCATTGTGGCTTGTGGCTCAACATCACCAACAATCACTATAGAAACATATTCAGGCTTATAAAACTGATTAAAGAACTTTTCACCATAAGCCATTTGCTCAGGCATTGCTTCTACATCTTCAAAGAAGCCCATGGTGGTATGTTTATAGGTATGACTTTCAAATGCTTCTTTTCGCACAGCCGCTAGTAGCTTTCGAATTGGGCTAGCATTGTTTTTTAAGTATTCACCTTTTACCGTTAACGCTTCAGTTTTAAATTGTGCCGCTGTGTAGCTAAGGTTTTTAAAGTGATCCGCTTGAATTTCTAATACTTTATCTAAATGTGCTTTAGAAAAATCTAAATGATAATTGGTGTAATCGTTGGTTGTGTAAGCACCATTATCAACACCGGCATTTTTAAATAAATCGGAATAAACATCTTGTGGAAATTTCTCTGAGCCTTTAAACATCATATGCTCAAAGAAATGTGCAAAGCCGGTTTTACCCACTTCATCTTCATCGCGAGAACCAACTGACACGGGGATTTGTACGGAAACAAGATCTGGATAGTCAGTTCTCACCACTAATACACTTAAACCATTCGCTAATTTTTTGAATAAGTATTTTTGGCTAAAGACTTTATTGGCTTCATTTGCAGATGATGGTATTGACGCGCTATTGCTAGAGTCAGCGTCAGTGGTTGCCATGCAGGCGGATAACGTTAAACTTGCGGCTATTACGGCCGCCAAATATTTCTTTTTCATCTTAACTTTCATCTTAACTTTCATCATAGTCCCCTATATTATTATCACGGTATCTTATGTAACTCTGAGCAGTTTTTCATTAGTTCTTCAAGTTAAAGCTGTGACATCATGTAACAAATTAGTTACACGCCATAAATACAAAGAATGAAGCGGGTCTATTGGGTTGCCTTAGCGTGGCGGTGGCGACAACTGTAAAGGGGGTGTCCCCTAGCCCTACTCTGCAAAAACTAAAGGTTAACTTTGTGCCGTTATCGATTAACAGCGGATAACGATTGAACTAATAAGCCGTTAGTCATAACATTGATTGATCGGTTCACTGTCTATTTTAAAAAGCCACTTGAACCTTATTTACTTAATAGCTACTTAAACGATTTCTATATAAACATTCACGACTAAAAAAATAAGGGCGTCTTTAGTGTCATCTTCTTTTACCAGTAAACTACCTCATGTAGAGACCAGTATTTTCACTGAAATGTCGGTAATGGCTAATCAGTATCAAGCCATTAATTTATCGCAAGGCTTTCCTGAATTTGAACCGCCTGCTTTTTTGAAAGATAAAATTAATCAAGCCATCTCTGAAGGCAAGAATCAATACTCACCATCAAACGGTTTGCCTGAGCTGTTAACTGAAATTGCCAACATGGTGCATAGGCAGTATCAAGTGCATTTAGCCGATGAGCAAAAGATCGATGGGCTAAACAACGTCACTATTACCTCGGGCGCTACCGAAGCATTATGGGTCGCGATACAAACCCTAGTTAGCCCAGGTGATGAAGTAATAATTTTTGACCCCGCCTACGACTCTTATGAGCCTGCCGTTGAACTAGCGGGAGGCATTTGTCGTCATATCACCCTGGATGCGCCAAGTTATGCAATAAACTGGGCCGTGGTAGAGAAAACTATCAATGCCAAAACACGCGCGATTATTATCAACAGCCCACACAATCCAACCGGCTCAATATTGAGTCAAGCTGATCTTAGTGCCTTACAAGGCTTGGTTGAGCAATATAATTTGTATGTCATCAGCGACGAAGTATATGAGCATATGACCTTTGACGGTTTACGCCATGAGAGTGTTTTACGTTACCCTGAGTTGTTTAAACGCGCCTTTGTCGTCTCTAGTTTTGGTAAAACCTTTCATTGTACTGGCTGGAAAATGGGTTATTGCATCGCACCCGATGAGCTTACCGCTGAATTTAGAAAAATTCATCAATTCGTTACCTTTTGCTCTTTTACCCCGGCACAAATTGCCATTGCACAAATGTTAAAAGCGCAACCAGTGCATATCACCGAGCTAGCAAATTTCTATCAACAAAAAAGAGATGTGCTCATTAATGCACTGCAAGACTCTCGGTTTACCCTACTCCCCTCGAAAGGTACTTATTTCTTATTATTGGATTATTCGGCAATATCACCACTCAATGACCGTGAATTTTGTCAGTGGTTAACCAAGGAAATAGGTGTTGCCGCCATTCCACTCAGCCCATTTTATCCAGCAGAGCAAAGGCCGGCTTATCAGCAGAACAATAAAGTGATCCGACTCTGTTTTGCTAAAAATGACGACACTTTACTTAAAGCAGCGGAAATATTATGTCAACTTTAACCATAGCCGCAGTGCAATACGATATACAGTGGTTAGACCAACCAGCCAATTTTAATGACTTAGCACAGCTCATCGAAAATCACTTTACTGACCATGCTGCTGCCGACTTATTATTGCTACCAGAAACCTTTTCCACTGGTTTTTGTATTAATAAAAGCAATGTACAAGAGCCCGAAGATGGCGGTCTTGCGTTAGCCTGGCTAAAGAAAATAGCACGACAATATAACTGCGTAGTAGCTGGCAGTGTTTTAGTGAGCCACAACGATAAAAAAGTGAACCGTTTTTATTGGGTGTTTGCTGATGGCACGGTTCAATATTACGACAAACGTCATTTATTTCGTTTAGGTAAAGAGCAAGACCATGTTGAACCAGGCAACAATAGAAAAGTAATCACCATTAACGGCATCAAAATACTGCCCTTGGTTTGTTATGATTTACGCTTTCCCGTTTGGTGTAGAAATCGCCAAGATTACGACCTTATGATCAATGTCGCTAATTGGCCTGCTGCGCGACGACATGTCTGGGATACCTTATTAAAAGCACGAGCAATGGAGAATCAATGCTTTGTTGTTGGCGTAAATCGTATCGGAGCAGACGGTAGTAATACCCCTCACTCTGGTGGCACGACTATCATTGATTTTACCGGTGAAACCATTGTTTATGCGGCGGATAATCTACAACAAATCATTACCACACAACTGGATTTCAGCACGCTTGAGCAATTTAAAGATGACTTCCCCGCATTTTTAGATGCCGATGAATTTGAATTGTTATAACGAGTGAACAAGATAATAGTTTAGAACGTAACCATATGTTTTTATTGCTTACATTCAGTTTATCTGGATACGTAGTTCAGAGGAATTTAAGAAGGAGAAACAAGAGCGGCGGCTTTATCCGATGCAACGTATTGTATAAATCGACGGAAAAACAATAAATACCACCGATAATTTTGTTAAAGCGGTAAAAGGCAAAGAGCAGCAGTCGTTCATATTAATTAAAACCTTAGATTTTAATTCATATGCGGGGGTCATTACTTTGAGTAATCGATAATAACTACTGACCATTTTATGAAAGCAAATACACCAATGGCAAAGGGGAAAAACAGATCCTCTACTACGCTAAGAGTCTTGCACATAGATACACGTAGGCTTTATCGTCGTTAATTGATGCTGAATTGTTATGCCGCCGTTGAGTATGTGTTGAGTAAACAAGTGAGACGCGTGCATCCATCCCTGAGGCTCTACACAAGTATCCATGCTTGAGAAGCTCACTTTTATTTCATCAGCAATACTCCCCCTTAAATCAAAGTATTGCGCATTGAGCCACACTTAATTACGACAGAGCCTTACACTTTGGTAACTCTCTACCTTGGATTCAAGCAAAAAAAGTAATACAAGCGATCAATCAGCATGGTTTAAAGGCGTGTTTGCTGAGTTGCAGGTTAACTTACTGAGAAAATTCTTATTGAATAACAATAACTCGAAGCAACAGTCTATCGAGTTATTGTTCAAACTGCGCTACATCATCTAACCACTGTTGTTCAAAATGCGCCATTTTCTGATGTTTTTTACTGGCTAGATGATGCTGTTTATCTTGTTCGGTATAAAAGGGACCCACTCGACAATAAGGGCAATAACCCTCACCTAGATAATTGGGTTTACTGATTTTGTCCTCAAGTTCGCTACTGATACGACGGCTAAATACATAAGTGATGCCTTGAGTATCTTTAACATATTTATCTCGATCAACATTTCTTATTTTGTAGCCAGGAAATTTCTCTATGTCAAAGGGCATACTGCCCAGGTAATGAATATCACTATGTAATGTAAACGATTGTTCAATATGCCATTGCCGGTAGGGTTTAACATCTTTTGAGGTAATAAAGGCCAGTTGTGCGCCATGACTATCTAAAAAGTAATCAAAACAATTTAAAAGATAAGTCCGTAATAACCGGCGGTGCAAGGTATTTACACTGACATTTAGGCACTGCTGCTTAAAATCTTCAGCCGAGTTAAACGCAGATAACAAAGGAAATTGAAAAAAAACGGCATCATATTGATGTTTGCCCAGCTCACCCCATGTTTGATTGTTTGTTACATCAAAACCGGTGAGCACCTTGCACCCTTGCGCTGCTAATTGCTGGAAATGTGTCGCCCCATATTTAGCACTTAATGAGGAGTATTCATCAAAAATTGTCGCCGTTAAAACGTGTGGACGATAATTTTTCAATAATGAATGCGAAAAGGATAAATCGCCATCACCAATGGTTAATATGCGCCAAGCCGGATTGATATACATAGATAACTAACGCTTATTGAGTTTAAGTCAGAGTGGTGAATGAAGCGTTATTGTAAGGGATTTTTACGTTACATTCGATTTTATTGCTCCAAAAGATCACTATTTTACCCCCTTTGCCTATCATGATTTTATGGGCTTTGCGGTAAATACTCAAAAAATATAACAGACACCCACTCAAAATCTTAAAAAAAGGCTTACCGATAAATAGCGCGTATAATTACACTTTAATTGTGGTGACAAAACGGAAATTAACATCAACGGGCAAAATAGGGGGTTTCCTCAAATTAAGGTCCACTAAGGAAAAACGCCACTTAATGTATGTAATTTATCGGCGTCCCACCCTCGCCTATGTCCATGACTTTGTCCTGTTATTTTATCTTCACCACAAAGAAACTCCCACCGAACACAACGAGAAAGACAATGATAATAAGGGGTATCAACTAAGCTTATTTGCTGTTTTCTTGGGGTAGCCATAATAACGCTAAAAAATCATTGTTTGGTCATTATTTGGTCATTATTTAACCATTCCCGCACCACTCAATTATTTCTGTTTGAGTGGGTGTCTGTTATATTTTTGTTATATTTGGTTATATTTTTGTTATATTTGGTTATATTTTGTAACTAACCTTACCCGTTAGTTTTACTGGTCTGGCATCGATATGGACAAATTTCTTTACAATTTACCTTTTCATTACCATGGTATTTGGTTTCTTTAGATGAACCTTTTTGATATAACTTTCTTGTTATAGTTTTCCTTAAATAACAAAAAGTTAGTTTTAAAGTCCTAGCGAGAGCTTTGACGATTAATAATAAAAACATGGAATTGGAATATTAAGATGAAAGTTAAAAACACTATTACGATGAAAAAAAAGACGCTAGCCTTGTGTATCACCACGGCGCTGTTAGCTTCACAAAGCTTAAGTGCTTTTGCCGCAGATGAAGAAGACATAGAACGAATTGAAGTGACCGGCTCGCACATAAAACGCCATAATATGGACGGACCATCACCGGTAACCAGTATTACCGCCTCGGATATTGCTAAAACCGGGGTTACCGATTTAATCGGTTTATTTGCTAAATTGCCCATAGCGGGCCAAGGTACTTTTTCTACCCAAGCCAACAGCAGTGATGATACCGCTAACGGTGGTTCTAGTGTTTCTTTACGCGGTTTAGGCGCTGATTCTACCCTAATTTTAGTCAATGGCCGCCGTGTATCGGTTAGCCCATTTGCTAAGGGGATAGACACTGCTTTTGTCGATATCAATAATATTCCTTTGTCGGCAATTAAGCGTGTTGATATATTAAAAGATGGCGCCTCGGCAACCTACGGCTCCGATGCCATCGCCGGTGTTATCAATATTATCCTGCGTGATGACATTGATGGCATGGAAATATCTGCTAAAATTGGCGATACCGCCGATGGTGGTGGTAAAGAACAAAGTATCAGCCTAGTATTTGGTAATCATACTGACAAGACCAGCAATACCTTTATTTTAGATTATTTTAATCGTGAAGGTGTCCTTTATGCCGATCGCAGCTACTCAAGTACCGCTAACCAAGCAGAGCGGCGACCTAACGACCCTTATGCCACCGACTTTAGAAGTTCATCGGGTATTCCTGGTACCATAGCCTTAAACTCTGATCCAACAAAAAGATTAGCGGATATATGGGGTAATGATAAATGTCCTAGCGAAAGTATCACCCAAGATACCGATGAAAATGGCGATTTAACTGGTTATAATTTATGTCGCTATGATTATGCACCACACATGACCATGATTCCGGCATCAGAACGTTTCAGCTTCACCTACATGGGCAAGTATGAAATTAACGATAATATGCGCGCTTTTGTGGAATTAAACGGGCAAAATGCCAAGACCACAATTAAAGGTGCTGGGAGTCCAAGCTTTAATGAACTCTTTATGGCGGGTGATAACCCTAATCATCCCATGGCCGACATGCCTGACCATGAATTTTATCAGCAAGACTTAACCATGCGTCGCCGTATGGTAGATATTGGTAATCGCATAAAAAAAGTGGATAGCAATTACTATCGGACTGTTCTGGGTTTAAAAGGTGAACTGGGTGAGTGGGACTGGGAAATGGCCTATAGTTACATCAAGAGCACCTCGGTTGAACGTGGTGTTGATGGTTTCCCTAACTCACGTCGTGTACAAGAATCCATTGATAATGCCTCATGGAACCCGTTTGAACCCTCACAAAATAGCCAAGCCGCTTTAGATTATATTGAAACCACCACCACACGTGTGGGTAAATCGACCAACCGCACCTATGATGCAAAAATTTCAGGACCGGTTATGGAATTGCCGGCGGGTGAATTATTCATCGCCGTAGGCGCCGAATATCGTGAAGAAACCATCAACGATAATCCGGATGATCAATTCTTGCGTGGTGAAATTTTTGGCACAGAATCCACTGCTGCCAGCGGCTCTCGCGATAATACCGCTATGTTTTTAGAATTAGCGATTCCTGTTATAGATAGCCTTGAACTACAACTAGCGGCACGTTATGAAGATTACAGCGACTTTGGCACCACCACCAATCCTAAAGTTTCATTTATATGGAGCGCAACGGATGACATCGCCATTCGTGGTTCATGGGGCACTGCATTTAGAGCGCCATCACTTTCACAACTTGGTTTAGGCCGCACCGATGAGTCGCCTAACTTAGTAGATACTATTCGTTGTGATGCGGTGGGTAATGTTAACAAAGCCTGTGAACCTCAAGAATACACCGCGGTATTTGAAGGTAATCCAGACTTAGGCCCGGAAGAGTCTACCAGTTATAATTTTGGTCTAATGTATAACATTACTGAATCATTAGAGCTTTCTCTTGATTATTATAGCTATGATATTGAGAACATCATTGACTCTGATACTCAATTTGTTTTCAGTAATTTTGGTGATGATCCTAATGTAGTTATTCGTCTGCCAACCAATATTGCCAATGATCCCGGTGAAGTAGTAACCATTTTCGACTCCTTCCAAAATATCGGTGACTTAACCACCACGGGCATTGATTTAGATATAAGATATGCCTTAGAAACGGGTATGGGTGACTTTAGATTCTCATATATTCTTAACTATGTATTAAAATATGAAGATAAACGCCCTGATGTCGATGGCGGCCAACGTATTAATGTAAAAGAAGGTGATTTTGAACAACCACAATTTCGCTGGACCACGGCTGTTGACTGGTCACTTGACGATATAACCGCCAATGTCGCGATTAACTATATTGCTGAGTTTGAGCAAGATCAATCGGTGAGAGTGCAAGGCGATGGCACCATATTAGCCCCCTTGGATGCTATGGTAACTGTGGATGCCTCTGTTAATTATTACGGCATTGAAAATACCACCATCACCTTAGGGGCAACCAACTTGTTCAATGAAAAGCCCCCCTTTGCCTATCATGATTTTATGGGCTTTGCGGTAAATGCTCATAGTGGCCAAGGTCGTTTTGCCTACCTTAAGGCAAGCTACAAGTTCTAGCCTTGACCAATACTAATAAAAGTTAATACTGTATTTATTAGTTAATGGGTAACACATAAAGCCGCATCCTATTTTATGATGCGGCTTTTTATGATCGTTATTTTTATCAAATTCGGGTTAATTCCCCTTGAGTGGGTGTCTGTTATATTTACTTGAGTGGGTGTCTGTTATATTTTGCCGCGGCAAACCATATAATTTCCTCTGACCCCGTTTATTAATATTTTCTATAATTAAGTGACTAGTCCTGACAACGTGCATCAACAAGGGTGATTTCCGAAATAAGCACGCTATTGGGCGCAACTGAACCTGGTGAACCTCTACTGCCATACGCTAAATGGGGCGGTATATAAAGCTCCCAGGTTTCACCAACCTTCATCATAGGTACGCCTTCACGCCATCCTTTAATCATTTTAGATAGCAAAAACTTATCGGGGTTACCGCGTTGATAACTACTGTCGATAATTCGTTTCGATTTAGCTGACAACATTTTATAGTGCACAGTCACTTTAAAATCAGGATCAGGTTTACAACCAGTACTTTGCTCTAAAACTTTGTACTGCAACCCCGAGTCAGTGGCTAGCACCCCCTCTCGTTTAAGATTCATGGTGAACCAGTGTGCATTGATTTCTTCGGGACTATACACGCTACTAGAGTTGTTTGAATTGGTGCAAGCAAATATCGAGGTACAAGCAAAACTGACGAATAGAGTGCGTATTAACATCTTTTTACTCTCGACTAATAAGTAGGCTGTTTTATAATTTATTGAATTAAGCATGGCTTTAGGAGAACCTGTTTTTACCTTGTATGACGAATAGAGCAACTGATTTTATCGCTAAATTATATGAAAGTCATGACATTAAAATTATGACTTTAAAGTTATGACTTTAAAGTAAGCAATTCATTTTCTCCAGTACACTATTGTTTTAATTGGATAACCATGCCCCATTTATTAAGATTGCTTGCAATAAACTCAATAGCTTGGCGTCGCGGGGCGACCATACCCCTTAAAATATAGTAAACTAACTACATTTAGTCAGAATATATTACTAAATATACTGTTTTGAGTTGATTATTACGTAAAAATACTACATATTAAGTAAGTGTTAATAATAGAGGTTATTAAAATATGGAAAATCAACAAACACATTTAAGCACTGATAATATAACTGAAGTGACAGCGTTTGATTATAGCAATGAGAACTTCCCTCGTGACTTTGATATCCGTATTGAAGTTGCTGAACAACGTGAAGTACTAGAGCAATCATAGCTTAAAGTACGGGTAAAACCGTTTAGTTATTGGGATGAAGGGGAACAACTACTCCCCTTTTAAATCCCCCAGATCGCCCTACTCCGCAGAACATTCACCTGCCAATGTCATCTAGTGTAGCCCACAATTTTATCGATAAACTTAGTAGACTGCAGTTAGTATCCCTGCTTGGCAGTCGTAGTGGCGTTACACGCCACTTATATGAAGCTCAGTTTTGGAATTCCCATGTCACTCAAGCTGCTAAAATGAAAGTTAAAGGTTGGCTGAACTAAGTAAAACATGTTATTTTTAAATTAAAACGATGATTAAATCATTGTCATCAATGTACAATTTAGCCATGGTATTACTACTTGTATTTTCAATTTCAGTTCTAGCCAAGGAATACTCATTTATGCACTCGTCAAAGCAATTTTTTAAGCAGATACTTCATTTTTTTAATAGCAGAAAATTAATCATCATCTGCTTATTTTTTCCTATACTTGCTAATGCAACAATTGCCGATCAAAATTTTCTCCAGTGCAAAGTTAATTTAGTTAAACGCGCTGCACACACAGGGTTTTCTTCCTATATAACTCAAACGGTTATTAATAATATTTCCCCTATTGAGCAAGTGATTACTTTAGATAAAAAACAACCAGAATTTACCCAAACTTTTGAGCAATATATTAAGGCAAGGGTGACGGTTTACCATGTTCGAGTAGGTAAGGAAAAATTAAAACAACACAAAAAGCTATTTGACTCATTAGAAAAAAAATACGGGATTCCCCGCCAATATTTAGTGTCTTTTTGGGGCTTAGAAACGGTTTTTGGCAAACATAAAGGCAAACTGTCGGTACTTGATGCCCTAGCAACGTTAGCCTGTGATCAACGCCGTAGTGAGTTTTTTACCAAAGAATTATTAAACTTGTTCACCTTAATTGACACAGAACAAGTTTCTGTTGAGCAACTAAAGGGCTCTTGGGCCGGTGCAATGGGACATATGCAATTTATGCCTTCAGCGTTATTAAAATATGCAGTTGATGGTGATAATGATGGCAAAGTGGATGTTTGGAACAGCGAGGTAGATGCATTAACAACGGCGGCTAATTACTTAAGTAAAATCGGTTGGCAAGCTAAAGAACGCTGGGGCAGAGAAGTAAAATTGCCAGAAAACTTTACCTTTAATAAAGTGGTTTTTGATCAATATTACCCACTTAATTATTTTCAGCGGTTAGGCGTTCAAAAAACTAACCATCAACCATTACCTGTTTATGATATTCAAGCTGAGCTTTATCTACCTTCAGGCCATCAAGGGCCAGCATTTTTACTTTACCCTAATTTCAATGTGATCATGACGTGGAATCTGTCGAAAAGCTATGCACTATCAGTAGGCATATTGGCCAATAAATTAGTTGGCGCTAAAGACATTGAGTTTGTTCAAAAAGAGCAAACTAAAGTGAAACCTTATAGTATTGCTGAAATGAAAAATCTACAAAGCCAGCTTAATTCGTTAGCATTTGAACCAGGTGAGCCCGATGGCATTTGGGGGCCTAAAAGCAGACATGCCATTCGCTTATTTCAGTTACAACATCAACTTATTGCCGATGGATATCCAAATAAAGAAGTTTTTTTAACAATTAAGTTAGTGATGAGTAAAATTGAGCCTACTACGCCCAGTACCAATCAAGAGAGTTAATAGGAACCTTGATTGATGCCTGCACAAGTAACGCCAAGGCTTGTTGTAAGGTTTCAATGAGTGGCTCACCGCGAAAAAACACAAAAAAAAACAAAAAGAAAAACACCAGACACCCACTTAAAATAATTAATACATAAGATCAATAAATCATCGTTTCTGATTTAAATTGAGCAGAATTTAACTTTGATTATTATGGTGACGAAGATGGTATGAAAATTAATTCACAAAAACAGAGTTTTCATCCATTTTAAGGCACAACTAGCCTTAAGTGAGTAATGTATCTAGATGAGTTATATGGATTATTAAGCAAGCAACTTTTGGCAAATTGACACCGTAGCGCGTTTCTTTAAGTGTTGATGTTCACAAAAATCTGTCAGCGCTTGCGCTCTACCCACTGCGCCATGGAAACACTGCCTAAATTGTGTAGTTAACACCAACCAGTTTTCGTGACTTATACCTAAGCGGGTTAATATTTCAGGTTGGGCTTTGTCAATATAACCGCGTTTATCGGCTCGAATACAACGGCCGGTTAAATCAAGCAATTGGATATAGTCACTTAATTCAAACGGTAAACCTGTTAGCATGTTATTTCTTGGGTTACCGATAAAGGGCAGTAGTTGTTGGGCTTGTTGCCCTTTAATCGCTGCTTTTATTCGTCGCTGAATACTGGTGTAGTTCGATGTTTCTGGGGTTTTAGCACTCTTAGCTCTAATCGGGTTTAAATCGACATAAGCCATACAAGCGATTAACGCGGCTTCATCAAGCAAGGCTTGAGATTTAAAACGTCCTTCCCAAAACCTGCCAGTACACCCATCTTCAAGATTGGCTTGTTTAGCGATAGTTTCATTTAAAATACGCATAAACCAACTGATATCCATCAAGCGCTGACGATAAACCTTGGCAGTTTCGTTTACAACCTGTTGTAGCGTGTCAATGAGTGGCTCACCCCGTAAATATTGCTGGGTTAGCAAGGTACCTTTAAATAACCGATGCCAACGGCTAATCACTTCATGCATTGACCATGACTTAGCTTGCTGCTCATCAATAAATAATACCAAATGGGTGTGATTACTTCCTCTCACCTAAACAGGGCATAAGCACAGACATCGATAGCAAACACCTCACTTAACGCCTGTAGTTTATCGGCGACCCAAGCACGTCTATGCTCATAACTTTGCCCGGTGTGTTTATCTTCACCACACAGATATGCCCGCCGAACACAACGAGATACACAATGATAATAAGGCGTGTCAACTAAGCTTATTTGTTGTTTTCTTGCCGTGGCCATAATAACCCTCAATGGAAATTTATTGATCATTATTTAAGCATAGTCGAGTCACTCATTATTTCCATTTGAGTGGGTGTCTTCTATATTTTTATTGATTATTATTTAAGCATAGTAGAGTCACTCATTATTTCCATTTGAGTGGGTGTCTTCTATATTTTCTCATATAAAAAAACCTATTCAAAATGAATAGGTTTTTCTAACGTAGCTCTATTCACTGCAACGTGAATATTAATGTCTATACAATAAACTTAGAGGTGGCTTTGCCTAATTGCAACGCATTGCCATCAAGCTTCTGCGCCACTTCGCCTATTTCTTGAACAGAAATGCTCATTGAACCAAAGCTATTATACATTTCTTCAATATTGTTGACGACTATTTCAGCAACACTCGATTGCTCTTCTGTCGCGGTAGCAATTTGGCTATTCATTGAACTTATATGGCCTATTTGTTCTTTAATTGTATTCAAGGATTGATCGACTTCACGAGAAATTTCTTCATTACTATTAGCTTTATCCTTGGCAATTTTCATAGAGTTAACTGACAAATTTGCCGCACTAACTAATTTTTCGAGTAATTCTCTAATTTCTGTTGTCGATAGAGCCGTTCTTGACGCTAAATTTCTAACTTCATCAGCAACCACCGCAAACCCTCGGCCATGTTCCCCAGCACGTGCGGCTTCAATTGCAGCATTAAGAGCGAGTAAATTAGTTTGATCCGCTATACCGCTTATAGCATCAAGAATTTGATTCATGTTTTGAGAGTCTTTTGCCAACTGATTAATAACATCAGAAGCTTTAACTATTTCTTCCGATAATTCAGCTGACACATGAAGTGAACGTTGAACGTTCTCCATTCCTTGGTTAACTTCACTTTCTGCAGAATCAGCGGCATTCGCCGCTTCGGCAGCAGATTTAGCGATATCAGTGACACTAAATTGCATTTCAATCATAGATTGCTTGGTCACTTCAGCTATTTCAGTTTGGCTGTTTATATTTGCGTTAACTTGATTAACTTTATCAGTAAGCTGTTCTGCACTTTGCGTTAATGGTGCAACAACATCCACCACTTCCTTTACTATACCTCTAATTAATTGAGTGAATATATTAAAATGCTTAACAACACTACCGAGCTCATCTTGGCTAACCACTTCAAGTTGATTGGTTAAATCCCCTTCGCCTTCTGCTAATTCACGCAGTGAAGAATCAATTGAAACCACGGATTTACTAATAGATTTGGCTATCACCACACTGAGAAATGACATTATCCCTAATAAGAAGACACCTAAAAAAATGCTTAAATCTCTAGATTCATTCGAATTTACTACTGTTTGATCGATTAAGTTATTGAAATGTAAAAGTGCTTTTTTCTTATCTTTTTGAAGGGCATTTTTAACGGTTTCAAACAACTCGGCCTTAATGTCAATTTTTCCCTTTGCGGCTTGAAAATCAATCTCTTCATTGATAAAGGCAACAGAAATTTCATTGGCAAGGCGATTATAATGTTGAGCTTGTTTGGTGATCAATTCAACTGGCGAGAATGACGCATCGAGTGCGCTAATTTTTGCTAAACTGTCAACCAGGCTAATGAAAGAATCACCTGCGTCTTCTATTAAATCTTCATCCCCAAAAGACACACTTTGAGTATAAAGTTCGTCGACACGTTGCCAAGAAGTCGCATTTTCGCTGGTTAAAGTGACTAAATGAATTGCAGTGTGTTGTAGCGACTCTAATAAAATTTGATTTTTTGAAATTGCTGAAATATTTATTACTAAATTAACCACAAAACTTAATATCGCAATTGCTAATATGGCAATAATTTTATGAAATATTTTTAACTTTCTAAAAAAAAACATCAATAACCTCTGTCATGTAAATAACATAAGCTAACAAGCTAATCAGTTATTTAATAAATCACAAAAATATAATGCCAGATATCAGATATGTGGCATTACAGGCTCAAAAAACTTAATACCTAGCAACCACTTTCACATCAGTGGTCACGACTGTACTATCAACAAAACCTATAGCTGTGACGTCTGATTTTATGGCATTAATCATATCGGCATCATTTGCCATTTTTTTAGGCGGCGTTCCTTTACCAGTAAATGCCATTTTAGACCAATAAGACTTAAATTGGCTATTGGATTTTTTCAGTGCACTTTGACGAAAAACAGTCGTTGCTGAAGCATCATCTTTTAAAGTTAATACATTGACTTTAGTACCGTTTGGAAAAGATTTCACCTTTCCTAAGTAAATTCGTTTAATTAATTTAGTATTGATAACGTCAGTATTTCCTTTATTTACTATAACCGACACTTCAGCAAAGCTAATAAAACTAATCATGGAAAAACTGATGATGCATATTTTCTTTAAAAATTTCATGTTGGTTTTTCCCTTAAAAAACATAGTCAATACCGAAAGTAACAACACTAGCACCTTCGCCTTCTACTTTATCTGTTGCATAGGTATATTCAAACTTATAAGCAATTCCTTCAGAGGCGTCATATCTGATATGAATTCCTTGAGCGTCATATTCATTAGGCTTTAAAAAAGTGTTATTGGTAGCAGTTAAAAAAGCATTTACATAAGGGTCTGCTGAAGAAACATTATCATAATCGAAGTTATAACTAACATCTTCATGCACTAAAGTAACTACTGTTTTATCAAAACGGTAGCCTAAAGATACATACATTGATTTGTTCTGCTCACTAAACGAATCATCAATTTTATAAGTGACATACTCAGCATTAAACAGCCATTGTTGATAATCGATAGTAAAACCCGTTGATAGATATGTCGCACTATCTTCGTTAACGTAGGTAGCAGACATATCATAAACAGCTAATTTTCCAGGATTATAAACCGTGCCATCATTAACTTTATAACCAGGTAAACTCTTCATTAATGCCGCATCAAGTTGGCTATTAATATCTAAATCTAGCTCCGCATTCAATGCGCCAAAGTATATTGAAAACCAATCGTAGCTATATTCAACAGACAGTTGCATTATATTGTTTATGTCAGATTCTACTTCACCTAACGCAGTAAGGGTTGAGCCTGAAAAACTGCCATAAGAGCCCTTAATGGTAATGTCGCCATCGCCGATGAATGTTGAGTGCATCAAACGAATGCCCTCGATAACATCAAAAGCTTGTCCTCGATAAACTGAACGCGGCATAACAGAGTAATTGTGAGCGTAGCCAATATCTTGTGTATCTGAGTTTCTAAAATAAGGCAATGCAAAACGACCCAAGGTTAACGTAGTTTCATCTGTCAACTCGTAATTTAGATAAGCCCAACGCGCTTCGAGTTCAAAATCATCTTGCCCTTTTGCTTGGAGAATAATAGTCGCACTCCAATCATCATTTATTTGGGTTTTTACTTGCAAGGCGAATAATGACTCTTCTTTAAAATCGATATTATCATCATAATTAAAATTACGCGGAAAATGGTCGTCACCTAAAACAAGTCCTGCGCGAATAGAACCATAGCCACTGAAATTAACATCTGCTGCTTGTGCAGCATTACAGAGCATCAACGAACCTATTATTAAGGCAAGGCTAGTCTTTTTCATATATCCTCCAAAGGAATCAAGCTATGTAACCAAATACAATTATATTGTTACTTTTAGTAAACGTCGCGCACAATACACGAATTGACTTATAAATATTCACTTACTTTGTTACTTAATTGTACAATCGCAATCTCTGAGAAGCCCATTTATTAGATAAATAGTTGGTATGGCGACAGTGGCCTTTGTCGTGTTACATAGACCTGCTTAAGTCATAGGGGGTAAGAGTAGGTGGGAAATCATTTAATGTAAAAGGGGAAATTGAAATATTTATGCTTAATCACTACGATAATATTAGTTGTGTTTAAGGTTAAATCGGCAGAATTAACCTTAAACTTTATTAATACTCAACCTTAAGATGTCAATGATATTATGGTATACGCTCGACCGATTGAGGGTAAATATAACAGACATCAACTCAAAAAAAATTATAAATATCATCAGAATAAATGATAATCAATACCCTCTCTGTCAGGCTAGTTGTCGCGCTTAATATTTAATTCGTTTAAAAAAGAAAGTGCTATTATCTTAAGCAAGAGAAAATTGTGATAAGCGTTCTTGTAATGATAAGGAAATTTGCGCTAGCTCTTCTGAAGCGGTAGATATTCGAGAGATTGACGTTATATTATCATTTGTAAGTTGGCTCACTTTCAGTGTATTTAACGATAATTCTTGAGAAGTACAAGACTGTTCTTCCGCGGCAGTCGCAATATGGTTATTCATTATATGGATTTCTTCAATCGCCGTTCGAATTTCATTAAGTTTATTATTAGATGCCGTTGCTGCCTGATTACTTTTTCGTCCATGGCTTATACTATTCGTCATCGATTGTACGGCATCAGAAGTACCTTGAGAAAATAACGCGATCATATTTTCAATTTCAACTGTTGAGTCTTGTGTACGTTTAGCTAGATTTCTCACTTCATCAGCAACAACGGCAAAGCCTCTTCCTTGTTCTCCTGCTCGAGCCGCTTCAATGGCCGCATTTAATGCCAGTAAGTTTGTTTGATCCGCTATGCCTTTAATTACATTTAACACTGAGGCTATATTTGCACTGTGCTTTTCTAGGTCATAAATATTTTTGCTGCTCAGTTCAAGGCTCGCTGTTAGTTGTGATATTGATGTCATCGCATCATTGGTGAATTTTTTTGTTTCATTAGTTGTAGAAGTTACCTTTTTTGTCGAACTCTGAGTACTCTCAGCATGTCTAGCAACGTCTAATGATGTCGCTTCCATTTGTGACATTGCTGTTGATATTTGTTCAATCTCTTGGACTTGAAGTTCTGCTGTTTGATTGACTGCTGCACTTATTTGTGCAAGCTCATTACTTGCACCAAGCACTTCGTTTGCAGTGTTTTCTACAATCAGTAATGTTTCATTTAAATGCTGTCTCATAATATCCAGTCCAAATTCTTTCCCTAATTTAGAAGATACTTTAGTCACTAAATCTCCATTTGAAATTCGAGAAATAGCGGTACTAAGTTCAGACAAATCTTTATTAAGATTACGGATAACCCCCTTAGTTAAAACAACCGCTACTACTAACGAAATAGCCAGTAGCACCATCCCAATATTCAAAATACTTTCTTCTTCTAGCTTTAGTTTATGAATTATCTGTTCGGTAAGGTGTGCTATTGAACTTAGAATTTTGGTGACATTTTTTGTAAGCACTAACGACTCGTCTTCCACCACTGCTGATTTTTCGATTGCATCATTAAATTGATTTTCATCAAGCAATGTAAAAACCGCTTGAACATGCTGAATCCATTTTTGATGTTGCTCATCAATAGTCTCTAGATCATATTCTAATTTAGCTAACATTTTACTTTCTTTGTTATCTTCGATTATCTCAATAGCATGTAAAATTCGTTTTTCTGTTGATTTTATTTCTTCATTGAATTTACTTGAAAGGGCATTGAAATTTTCAATTGCATGCTTAAAGTGATCCGTTGCTGCACTATTATTTGTTTTTTCATGGGCATAACGAAAAGCCCGTTCAAACTCTACTTCTTGCTTAAGTTGATATTCCGCGATCACCGTAATATGCTCTGTGATAGGCATATATTGAGTTTCAATCATTTCGATATGATGACCCATTGAATTAATACGCGTCATATTAATAATCCCATTAATTAATTGCAAAGCAAACATTGCTATAGCAATTAACATAATGGTTTGTGGCAGTGTTAGTTTTTTCATTAATTTTACCTTACAAACTAGTTCGACACGAAAACGAATTTTGGTAAATTATGTGATTGTAATGCTCTGACATTATTACTTATTACCTTTTAATTTTTAATTGTGTCTTTTCGCTCTTATGCCCCTCTATTTTTTGTCCACCAACGCCAGAGCAACTAAGTTGGAAGCGCTTACATTAAATGAGTGTTTTATAGTGGGGGAATAACAGTAACTTTAAATAAACAATAAAACTGAGTTATTTTTCAGCTTCTTCCTAGGAGTAATTACTTGAATATAATTTGGTGAAGTATTTCATATTATAATTTTCTCAATAATTCAGGTTAATATAATTCAGTTCTACAATCAATATGTTTGTACTCTAGTACTATTACATGACAATTTTCTAACCATTGCTCAGATTTTTTTTAACCAACTGGTGGTGAGGCTGTAATGATTTTTACAATATAATCGTATTTGTTAAGGTGTTGTTTTGTAAATATACTAAATAAAAGCACCAGATAAAAATACAAAAAAAACACTGAAAACACCAGACACCCACTCAAAATAATTAACACTAAATATCAAAAAATAACGTTCTGATTAATATTGGGGGGCTAAAATTAAGGCACAATTATTTGTTAACTAACTTATTTATAAGATTAATAATTGCTAGTAATTAAGTAATCAATTTTTGGTAAATTGACACCGTTGCTCGTTTTTTTAAGTGCTGATGCTGACAAAAATCCGTGATTGCTTGCGCTCTACCCACTGCGCCATGGAAACACTGCCTAAATTGTGTAGTTAACACCAACCAGTTTTGGGCACTAATGCCTAAGCGGGTTAATATTTCAGCTTGGGCTTTGTCAATATAACCGCGTTTATCGGCTCGAATACAGCGGCCGGTTACATCAAGAAATTGGATATAGTCAATTAATTCAAACGGTAAGCCTGTAGGCATGTTCTTTCTTGGGTTACCGATAAATGGCAGTAATTGTTGGGCTTGTTGCCCTTTAATCGCTGCTTTTATTCGTCGTTGAATGCTGGTGTAGTTCGATGTTTCTGGGGTTTTACTCCCTTAGTTCTAAACACAATGATAATAAGACGTATCAACTAAGCTTATTTGCTGTTTTTTTGCCGTAGCCATAATAACTCTCAAAGATATTGATCGATGGTTATTTGAGCATAGTAGACACCACGTATTATTCCCATTTGAGTGGGTGTCTGTTATATTTTTGCATATTTAAGGATACGGTTAAGAACAAAAAAAGGCCTCATTCAATGAGACCTTTTTGATCAAGTAAACAAGTGAGTTTCTTTGTTATTCAACTTATTTAAGCAAAGTATTAAATATTTCAACCTGCAATTAATGAGACAATAATAATTATCTCACCACCTTATTCAGTTCATGAGTAAAACACGGTTCAGTGCGACAAATGCTCTTGTCTTTTAAAGCTTGCTGGTAATCTTCATCATCTTGATGGGCAGTACCAAAGCTTCGCACAATAATAGGTTGAATTTTCTCAATTACTGAAGAGAAAAACTCTTCCATATCGCTATGGGTTAATTTTTCAACTTCAGCAACAATTTTTTCTTTGCTATTAAAATCAAACATTTTGTCATTAATTTCTGACCAGTAATGTCGTGTGCGCTCATTTAAGTTTTTATCTTTGGCTCGTAAATCTTTAATCAGCCCTTGTTTGTATTCATCAAATTTTTCAGCGGTCATCTCATTTAATGACCCTTTGAAATCAGTCATGAATTGATCTATACGGCGTTTTAATTCAACCGGACCCGCTTTAGGTGACTGAACTAAAAAGGACAAACCCGGTAGATTTTGTAACTTGGTATTTCGACCACTGACAATATAACCAAGTTGCTGATCGGTACGCAGAGATTTAAAGAAAGGAGCGCTAATCATGCTACCAATTAAACCATATTTAGCGCGATTTTCAAATGAATCATCATTACTAATGTAGCTTTCAACTATGGTTGAATCGTTATGGTCTACTATTAATTCTTGAATCAATTCATGACTGGTATTGTTTAACTTAACAACTTTATTAGCACGTTCTTTAGCGGTAGAGTTTGTCATATTAAGCGCATAAAGCGTTTTGCCCAATTGAACAGACTCTGCTTTTAGCATATTACCGTGTACCAATACTTCAACTTCAATCGCCTTATGGAAATCGTTAATATATTGCGCGAGTTGTTTTGGTGTTACCGTTGCAAGTGCACTGGCTAATGCTGTAGCTGAATAGGTTTTAGTATGCTGTATTTGTCTTAACGCTGAACGTGCTTGGCTATATGGGCGATCAAATTTAGCATTATTCCATTGTCGTACTAAGCGAGCTTTGTGTAAATTAAAAGCCGCGTCGTCAATAGCCAAATGTCGAACACGTTTATTAATAGTACTTAACAGCATGGCTTGTTTTTCATCATAGCCATTTACGCCAAAGCCCATTCCGGCACTGGTAGACCAAACGTTATAGTATAATCCAGCTTCTTTAGCCGGATAACCAAACTCATTTAAACTGTCTGTTAATAACGCACTGTAAAGATAGTTTTGAGCACGAGATAAAGCATCTTTTCCTGCTTGGTCAGAATATATCTGTACGTTAACAGAGGCTTTAGGTACTCTAAATTCAGTGTCTTGCTTGTGCCACAAGGTAAAACCTGATTTTTCAAAAACAACCACTGGGTTATTTACATCTGACTCTATTTTTTTCATTGTTAGGTTAGTAGCAATAAACGGGTTAGGCGCTGGTAACGAAAAGGCATCAATCGTTTTAGGTGATTGATAACGACTAATGTCTTGTGCACTGATTTTAGTCATTGAATAAGGCGTATTATATTCAGGCTGAACTTTATCCGTTGTTAAACCTTTAGCAACTAATACTAAGCGCATATTCTCAGGTGTTAACTGCGCCAAATATTCAGTAACTAATAGATGAGAATAGTCATTATACAAATACCCTTCATTTAAAATATTTTTTGGTGAAAAGTATTGTAACTGTCGCGAAAGGTTACTAGCCGTATCTGCAGCACCCTGTTTTTCTAAAAAATCAAAGCTGTTTTTTGAAATAGCGGCTTGCTCTTTAAAGTACTCTTGGTTGTATTTCTCATTTGATAACAGTGCTAAATAAGAAAATACCGCTTCAGTAACTTGTTTATAATCAGCTAGACCTTTAGGTGTCAGTGTAATACTTATGCTAACGCGGTCAAAATCATCAGGACCATAAGCGCCAGTACCTAAAGATTCGATTAACCCTTGGTTTTTTAGATAGCTATATAAACTGCCTTTACCTTCTTGACCCAGTAAAGACGAGATAAGACTCAGAGGCTTCTCTTCAAAATACTGAGTTGACTTAGTAACAGGAAATGCCAAAGTTAACTTTCGTATATCTTTCATTGGTTCTATATTAATTTGTACGCCTAACTGCTCAGGTAAGTAGGGCTTCATTGTTACCGGAGTAGACTTTGAACCATTATTTGGAATGGCTGAAAACATTTCACGCGCCCATTTTTCTAAGGTATCGAGATCTTCACGGCCCACTAATGAAAGTGACATACGACTGGCAGTATAATTTTCTTTATAAAGTGCTTTTAAGTCATCAATAAGTAGATCATTTTCGCGATCCGCTAAGGTATCTAAATTACCTACCGAGAATTGGCTTGATGGATGTGCTGGGTTGCGCGTATCTTTTAATACTTCTCTGATACGGCGAGCATCATCTTTAATCTTCATGCTGTATTCAGAGTGAACTGCATTTTTTTCACGGTCTACGTATTGCTTGTCTAAACTAGGCGAGATAAAAAATTGCGCAAAACGGTCGGTGGCTTCTTTTAAGGAGTCTTGATTTACTTGGAAAAAATAATTGGTATGCTCTTGGCCTGTTCCTGCATTTGACCAACCGCCATTCGCTTTTAAATATTCATTGTATTCACCCACTTTAGGGTATTTATCAGTACCTAAAAACAACATATGTTCTAAGAAATGGGCAAGACCTTCACGATCTTCAGGATCAGCCATGTGACCTATATGTACATCCATTGATGCAGCAGATTTATCAGCACTACTGTCAGAAACGAGTATTACTTTTAAGCCATTATCGAGCTCTACATAACGGTAAAGACGTTGATCATTTTGACTTTTAACCACCGTTTGGTTGGCTAATAGCGAGTTAGCTAATACTGATTGAGTGTTAGCAGTAGACTCTGTGGTATTACAACCGCTAAGTGTACTAACACCGAATGCTGCGGCAACTAAAGTCGCGATTAAAGTAACGTTGTTCTTTCTCATTATTATCCTTGTGATACACACTTGAAGATCATTATTAATCAATATTTTGCAGTAATATACACCTTAACATTGGCTTAGTGAACGTATTAAAGCCACAACATGTAACATAATATTAACGCAATTATCGCCTAGGTATAAAGACAGCTAAAATAGCTAAGGATTTCACTCTGCGATTTCCACTCTGCCGATTTCGATTTCACTATGCCAGCCATAATAAATAACTATAAATACAGATAATAAAAACAGACTAGGTTGAAATCTTTCACGGCTAAAAGCGGGTGATTTCCACTCTGCCAGCCATAATAAATAACTATAAATACAGATAATAAAAACAGACTAGGTATGAAATTTGTCACAGATAAAGTGGGTATTTTTTAAGAGATAGTTATCAAATGTACGCTTAACACACTAAAAACAGTCAAAATTTAAAATTTAGACGAGTTAAAGCCGCCATTTAAAAATAACAAAAAAGGTCTATTTATTCGTGATTGTGTTGGAAGTTACGCGCTATTCAAGCAGGCTTGAGCATTAACGATACCATGGGTTCGCTGCAAGCCAACATGCTCGGTAAATTCACTCAAGTGCTCTGCTGTACCTACCGCGCCAGTGAACATACATTCAAAGTCTGTGGTCAGCTTTAACCAGCTTTCTTCGTTAATATGTAACCTTGCTAAAATACGTTCAGATTTCTGGCTAATTGCGCCTCTTTTATCAGCACGAATAATACGTCCGGTCTCATCCACTAGGGTTAAGTAGTCTTGTAAACTAAATCGAATACCCTTATTTTTTTGTTGGTGTTCATTACCTGTGAATGGTAGTAAAGCTTTGGGTTGCTCACCTTTTATCGCTGATTTTATACGTAGTTGAATACTAGTAAAATCAGACTTCTCGGGCGTGGCAGCAATACCTGCACGCACGGGGTTTAAATCAACATAAGCCATACACGACAATATTGCGCCCTCATCAAGCAATGCTTGGGATTTAAAGCGCCCTTCCCAAAAGTGGCCGGTGCATTTATCTTCTCGATTAGCTTGTCGGGCGATAGGCTCATTTAAAGAGCGCATAAACCAACTGATATCCATCAAACGTTGTTGGTAAATATTCGCAGTAGTCTCAACCATGGCAAGTTCGAATTTATCAAGAAACTGTTTATTTTGATATTTTTGGGTGAGTAATGTGCCTTTAAATAATTGATGCCAACGTTCAAGTACTTCAGCCATTGACCAGAATTTCGCGCGTTCACTATCAACATGCAAAACTATATGTAAGTGGTTATGCATTACGGCATGCGCACAAATATCAATAGCAAAGACTTGAGCTAATTTAAAAATCCGTTTTTCAATCCAGATACGTCTGTGCTCATAACTAATGCCTGACTCTTTATCAACACCGCACAAAAACGCTTTTCGTACCGTGCGACTGCAAATATGATAATACGGTGTATCTAACAAACTGATCTGTTGCGAGCGAGGCTTAGGCATAATAATCACCAGACTTAATGAAGATAAATTAAGCCTAGTTTATTGGTGGAAATATGTACAAGTTATTATGGGTGGCAGATTAAGTTATCACAAACTGATCTGTTGCGAGCGAGGCTTAGGCATAATAATCACCAGACTTAATGAAGGTAAATTAAGCCTAGTTTGTTGATGAAAATATGTACAAGTTATTATGGGTGGCAGATTAAGTTGCAGCAGATTAAGTTGCAGATTAAGTTATTCAGATTAAGTTATAATAAAAAGCCCTCGATTAAAAGGGCTTTGGTATTAATATTTAACCATCTGTTGTTTTATTATACCTAGGGTTTGAACCGCTATGATTCTTTCGGTAAGTATCTAACCTAGAGGACTCTTTTTTCATAGCTCCATCTTCGGTCATTTTCCTTGAAGTAATATTCATTTTAGAAAAATTCTTCCCCGAATTTTCATGCTCTTGCTGCCTACGGTCTGGATTATTAGTAGTCCCAACGTAAACAACCTTATTCCCTTGCTTTAACTCGTAAGTTACAGTATCTCGATTACTCATAATATGCTCCTTATCGTGTATGACATGCTGTGCTGCAATAATAACAACCATCAATATTTAGTTGAGGGTTAACTTGTCTTGTTGCCGCTACAGCTCCAGAACAGCTACTGTGTTCGCCAACCGCAACACGATTTTGTAGATCAGGTAAATGATTGCATGTATTCTCGTTATGCACTTCATGGTACCCTTCAGATTGAGCATTTCTGTTAATAATATATCTAGCCATTATCTATACCTTACCTTCAATTAGAAGGCTTAAATGGCTATCTCAAAAGTCTTATTCCAAAAAGTTACTTTCAATTTTATAGAATAATGCATATATTGTTGCTTCAAAATTTGAAATAGCCGATATTTCAAATTAGAGAGATAACATGTTACTCCGCCAAGATTCGCATGTTTTCTCTCGCCTCACCTTTTCTTCCAAACCACTATATGTAGAATTTCCAATAAGATAAAACACAAGATAATGGGGTTTAACCTGTTTTGCAAGTGATAAAACACGTTGTTCTTTGCCATTTTTATTTTCAAAAAACTAGGGTTAGTGTTGACTAACCTAGCAAGACTATTTCCATTTTGGAATTTACTAAAAGCAACGATTATTTTCGTTATTTTATCCACAAGGGAGTTATATAAATTAATATTAATTTATATAACCATGCACTTCCTTAAAATAAATCAGCAACAGATACGTTCAATACTGCGGCTATCTTCTTCAACTCTATATCTGTAACTTGCCGACAATTGGACTCTATCTTTGCCAATGTACTTCTGGTGGATTTCACTCTGCCAGCCATAATAAATAGTGCTCATAACTAATGCCTGACTCTTTATCAACACCGCACAAAAACGCTTTTCTCACCGTGCGACTGCAAATATGATAATACGGTGTATCTAACAAACTGATCTGTTGCGAGGGAGGCTTAGGCATAATAATCACCAGACTTAATGAAGGTAAATTAAGCCTATTTTATTGATGGAAATATATACAAGTTATTATGGGTGGCAGATTAAATTCCCCACACAAAAAAGCCTTTCGTACCGTACGGCTGCAAATATGATAATACGGTGTATCTAACAAACTGATCTGTTGCGAGCGAGGCTTAGGCATAATAATCACCAGACTTAATGAAGATAAATTAAGCCTAGTTTATTGGTGGAAATATGTACAAGTTATTATGGGTGGCAGATTAAGTTTTTCCGAGCGAGGCTTAGGCATAATAATCACCAGACTTAATGAAGGTAAATTAAGCCTAGTTTGTTGATGAAAATATGTACAAGTTATTATGGGTGGCAGATTAAGTTTTGCGGTGTATCTAACAAACTGATCTGTTGCGAGCGAGGCTTAGGCATAATAATCACCAGACTTAATGAAGGTAAATTAAGCCTATTTTATTGATGGAAATATGTACAAGTTATTATGGGTGGCAGATTAAGTTAAGCCTTGGGTGCCGTCGCCACCGCGACAAAATAGCGATGAACTAACCAGTAGCCTTTTTATTGTTACGATTATTTATTAAAAAATACTGATAACTAGCTTTGGAAAGTTTTAACCAATTTGGTTGGCTAAGGCTTTTAACAAACCAATCTATAAATTTTTGAGAGTATCGAGGTCTGCCATCTATATCATAGTGTAAGTCAGACTTCTTTCTCACTTTCACCTTATGCTTATGTAGTACAGCCTGAAACGCGCCCGTTTTAATGTTAACTAAATTTTGATTTTCGTTTATTAAAATAATAGCTTCCTTAGTGTGAAAAGGGTGGGATATGTCTAAATCTACAGTTTTATGAATAATAACTGCCTTATTTCCTT
Source organism: Colwellia sp. MT41 (assembly GCF_001444365.1). Taxonomy (NCBI): domain Bacteria; kingdom Pseudomonadati; phylum Pseudomonadota; class Gammaproteobacteria; order Alteromonadales; family Colwelliaceae; genus Colwellia; species Colwellia sp. MT41. Next base: position 1,190,737 of record NZ_CP013145.1, on the reverse strand, counting down.
CTTCTCCAACTGTCAGTGATACATCACTTTTGTCTTTTCGTTTAACTAATGCAAGCCTATAATCTATAGGAATTGAAAATTCATTTGAGTCACATTCTTTTGATGATGAGGTGAACGATTTCATAAACCTGTCTACTACTTCAGCGGTAAGTTCACCGTATTGCTTTTGAATTACAGCTATCTCAGTTTCAGGACCATCAATCACTAAACTAAGCATACCTACACTTTGTCCGGAAAGAGGTGCATTCCCCATTTCATTTCGGTAACGTGTTTGATAATTTAGCACTGTAGCTTGAAATAACCGCGATAACTGAGGTTGAAGTTCAGGTATAAGAAGATGAATAGCTTGGTCTCGAAGCTCAATTAACTTCTCTATATTCTTTCTAACTGGATCATTTTCTTCTATTCGCTTCTTTAGAGCATCACTTAAAGAGATACTTCGCTCTTTACTATAAAAAATGGTCGAATATCCATCACTTATAAGCAACTCAGCTTTTAATAGCAGCTCCCAAGCATTAACCATCATAATAGTAAAAGCTTCAACTCGATTCTTGAGGCTTGGTCGGTTATATACCTCTAAAGCTAAAGTAAATCCATCAAGACTTCGTTCGATTAACTTATCATGTAACCTTTTTTCTAGAGTAATTAACTTGGGCTTTGCCGATTGCCTTAAAACATCTAGAAATTGTTCATTTGATAATTCAAGTACGCCTTCAGCTGTATATTTATTTCTTCCTGTACTTTGAAAAACGCACTTACCTATAAGCTTTTCATTAAAATATTTACTTATAGTATTCTTAGGATAACTAGTTCGATCAGAAACCATATCGGTTGAAAATATTATACCGTTCGTTTCAAATTCTCTTAAAACTTCCGCTAATTCTATTTGATTGTTTTTCCTGACCATTCCATTGCCCCTTATTGATTGCGCTGTTTAGATATAGTAGAACCAACATAACCTTATAAAACAAAAAAAGCGAGCCGAAGCTCGCTTTATATTATTCTATATCAACTAGTTATTACTATTTATAACTTTCTACCGGAGGACATGAACATATTAAGTTTCTGTCACCATAAACATCATCAATTCTGTTAACTGTTGGCCAGAACTTATCTTTCGCTGCCGCTGGTACTGGGAATACCGCTTCTTTAATGGTGTAAGCACGATCCCAAGTATCGGTAATATCCGCTAATGTATGCGGTGCATTGTGTAGTGGGTTATCGTCGCTGCTCCACTCACCTGAGGCAACTTTACGTACTTCATCACGAATACACACCATGGCTTCGATGAAACGGTCCAGCTCAACTTTAGACTCAGACTCCGTAGGCTCAATCATAAACGTACCCGCTACTGGGAACGACATGGTGGGTGCATGGAAACCGTAATCCATTAAGCGCTTGGCGATATCTACTTCAGTAATACCACACTCTGCTTTAATAGGGCGTAAGTCGATAATACATTCGTGCGCTACGCGGCCATTAGGCCCAGTGTATAAAATTGGGTAATGTTGGCTAAGTTTAGTCGCTAAGTAGTTAGCGTTAGTGATAGCGTATTTAGTGGCGTCAGTAACACCTTTTTTACCTAACATGGCAATGTATAGGTAAGTAATACATAAGATACCGGCACTACCAAAGGGTGCTGCTGATACCGCGCCATTGCCTTTATTGCCTTCGGTGATATTCACTAAGGCATGATCAGGAAGGAATGGTGCTAGGTGTGACTTAACACCGATAGGACCCATACCTGGACCACCGCCGCCGTGTGGAATAGCGAAAGTTTTGTGTAAGTTAAGATGTGAAACATCAGCGCCGATTGAACCCGGTGATGTTAAGCCTACTTGTGCGTTCATGTTCGCGCCATCAAGGTAAACTTGACCGCCGTTATCATGAATGATGTTACAGATTTCAGCAATCGTTGTTTCGTAAATACCATGAGTCGACGGATAGGTGATCATGATACAAGAAAGGTTATCGCGTAACTCTTCAGCTTTTGCGGTTAAGTCGGCCATATCAACGTTGCCTTCTTTATCACAATTTACCACCACAACTTTCATACCAACCATTTGCGCTGACGCTGGGTTAGTACCGTGTGCTGATGAAGGAATTAAACAGATGTTACGATGTGCATCACCACGGCTTTCGTGGTATTTAACAATAGCGATTAAACCAGCGTACTCACCTTGAGCACCTGAGTTCGGTTGCATTGAAATGTTGTCGTAACCCGTTAACTCAACTAACCAGTCACCTAGTTGGTCGATCATTTTCTTGTAACCAACCACTTGATCAGCTGGTGCAAACGGATGCATGTTAGCAAATTCAGGCCATGATACTGGGATCATCTGTGCGGTGGCATTTAACTTCATCGTACAAGAACCTAAAGAGATCATTGAGTGGTTCAAGGCTAAATCTTTATTCTCTAATCTTTTAATATAACGAAGCATTTCTGTTTCGCTGTGGTACGAGTTAAATACTGGGTGCGTTAATATTTTAGACTCACGTACTAGTGATGCAGGAATAGAAGAATGACCACTGGCAACGATTTTCTCATCAAGAGCCGCAACGTCTAAACCATGACCTGCACCTAATAAGACATCAAATAATGTCGCTACCTTGTCACGGGTAGTGGTTTCATCTAAAGAAACAGCAATTTGGCCATCAACATCAGTACGTAAGTTTAAGTCTGCCGCAACAGCACGAGCGATGATTTCAGTTTTATTGTCTACATTAAAAGTAAGGGTATCAAAGTAGTTCGCGTGAACTGCTGTTAGCCCTTTAGACGCAGTACCTAAAGATAAAATATCGGTTAAACGGTGAATACGGTTAGCAATGGTTTTTAAACCTTGAGGTCCGTGATAAACCGCGTAGAACGCTGCCATGTTGGCTAACAATACTTGTGCGGTACAAATGTTTGAGTTGGCTTTTTCACGGCGAATATGTTGCTCGCGCGTTTGCATTGCCATACGCAGTGCTGGATTACCACGGGTATCTCTTGATACACCAATAATTCTGCCTGGTAAAGAACGTTTGTATTTTTCACTGGTAGTGAAGAATGCCGCGTGAGGACCACCGTAACCCATTGGCACACCAAAACGTTGGCTTGAACCAATAACGGCATCAGCGCCTAACTCACCTGGTGACTTCAACAGTACCAAGCTCATGATATCGGCAGCAACCGCAACAATGGCTTTTTTCTGATGAATTTTAGCAATTAGCTCGCTAATATCAGTTACTTCACCTGAAGCGCCTGGGTATTGAATTAGGGCACCAAAAATATCATGATCAGCAGCTTCATTGGCCGGAGCGATGATAATGTCAAAACCAAACATTTCTGCCCGTTGTTTAACAACGTCGATGGTTTGTGGGAAAATATCTTCAGAGATAAAGAACAGGTTTGATTTTTTGTTTTTAGAAACACGTTTGGCTAGTGCCATGGCTTCGGCAGCGGCAGTGCCTTCATCTAATAATGAAGCAGACGCTAGGTCTAAACCAGTCAAGTCGATACACATTTGTTGGTAGTTTAATAATGACTCTAAACGACCTTGAGCAATTTCTGGTTGATACGGCGTATACGCAGTATACCAACCTGGATTTTCTAATACGTTACGTAAAATAACGTTTGGCGTTAAGGTACCGTAATAACCTAAACCAATATAAGTGTCGTTAATCTTGTTTAAGCTAGCAACCGCTTTTAAATCAGCCAGTGCTTGTACTTCAGTTTTGCTTTCTTCAATATTTGGCAAGTCGGCAAGACGGATGTCACTTGGTACGATTTCGTCAATTAACGCATCAACAGATTCTGCGCCAATGTCATTTAACATGGCTTGGGTTTGTGCTTCATCAGGACCAATATGGCGACGAATAAAATCTTGAGTTTGCTCTAACTCAGCTAATGAGTTAATAGGCGATTGTGAGGTCATAACAGTTTCACTTAAATGTAGGTAAATTACGTAAATTTAAAAAATATTAGCAAGCTAACTTGGTCATTCCCATTTTACTTAGGCGGGAAGCCAAAGAAATTAATACTGGCTCCTCGATTAAACACTTCGAGGATGACATTATTAAACACTTCGAGCATGACGTTATTAACGCTTGGTGTAACAATACTATTTTCTTTTATGCTTTTAGCATAAAAGAAAGCCTCAAACATAGGTTAGAGGCTTCAATCTATTTTAGCTAAGATAATCAATGTTTAAGCAAAGCCGTCAAGCCGCGAACTCCATGAGCTTAGTTTACTAAGTGATTGGAGTGAGCGGTGTAGACAATGCCGACTAAACTTGATTAACGACGCTAAAAATTTTTCGTAAACAGTCAGCTGTTAGGCAAGGCGCTGAAGTTATGAGTTTACTGAGCTTAGTACACTAAGCGATGGCAACGAATAACAAAGGCAACGCAGCATAAATGCTGAATGTGACCGAAAACTAGTCTTCGTCGATAGAGTTTTTGTAGCCTTCCGCATCAAGTAAGTTGTCTAACTCACTTGCATCGTCAAGTTTCACTTTAAATAACCAACCGCCACCAAAAGCATCCGAGTTAAGTAACTCTGGAGCATCTTCTAGTTCTTCGTTGATTGCAATAACGGTGCCTGAAACAGGTGAGTATATATCTGAAGCAGCTTTTACTGATTCTGCTACGGCAACATCATCGCCAACACTAATTGAATCATCAACATCTGGTAATTCAACAAATACCATGTCACCTAAAAGGTCTTGTGCGTGTTCAGTAATACCGATAGTAGCAGTACCGTCACTTTCAAGACGAACCCACTCGTGAGATGTTGCATATTTTAATTCTGAAGGAATGTTGCTCATTTTTATTTTTCCTATTTCACTTTATTAGTAAATTGATTCACTACTTAATTAGAAAGTAGATTAAATTTCTGTAATTTATATAGCACAAAAACCGCTAGATAATAATATTTATGTACTAGTTAACGCATCCTAAATAATAGTAATCACAGTGAAGCTGTCAAATTTCGTAGCGCTGAGCCTAGTTTAATTAAATTTACTAAGTTATGCGCTATGTCAATGCCGACAATAAAACTGCGGTTACTAGTATGACGGACGAATTAGAATACTTTTTTGCCGTTACGAACAAAGCTTGGTTTTGTCACAGTAACTTTAACTAATTTCTTACGCATTTCAACTTCAACCACATCACCTACTTTTACGCTGCGAGGTACACGCGCTAAAGCAACACTGTGACCTAGTGTCGGTGAGAAAGTACCTGAAGTGATGATGCCTTCGCCAGCTTCAGTAATAACCTTTTGCGCGGTACGCAAAACGCCCTTCTCTTCCAATACTAAACCAACCAACTTAGGTTGGTCACCGGCAGCTTTTTGTGCAGTTAATACCTCACGACCGATAAAATCACGGTCTGTTGGTTCCCAGCTTATGGTCCAGGCCATGTTAGCTGCGATAGGCGAAACGCTTTCGTCCATATCTAAACCGTAAAGGTTCATGCCGGCTTCTAAACGTAAAGTATCACGGGCACCTAAGCCACATGGCGCTACGCCAGCGTCTAATAATTTTTGCCAGAAATCTTCTGTAGCACTTTCCGGAAGGATAATTTCGTAACCAAGTTCACCGGTATAACCGGTAGTGGCGATAAATAAATCACCTACTTGTACACCAAAAAATGGCTTCATGCCTTCAACGGCAGCACTTTCTTCAGCAGAAAGTAAAGTACCGACTTTAGCGATAGCTTCTGGGCCCTGTACGGCAATCATGCCAAACTCAGGACGCTCAGTAATAGTAATATCAAAACCAGTTGCTTGCTTAGTCATCCAAGCAAGATCTTTTTCACGTGTTGCCGAGTTAACAACTAAGCGGTAGTTAGTGTCGGAGAAGAAGTAAATGATCAAATCATCAATCACACCACCAGCTTCATTTAACATACCTGTGTATAACGCTTTTCCTGGGATTGTTAACTTAGCAACATCGTTAATCACTAAACGACGTAAAAAAGCTTTTGCATCTGTGCCTTGCACGTCAACAATGGTCATGTGTGAAACATCAAACATACCGGCACTTTTTCTTACCGCATGATGCTCTTCAATTTGAGAGCCATAGTTAATTGGCATTTCCCAGCCATAAAAATCAACCATTTTTGCGCCTGAAGCTAAATGCTTTGCATGTAATACTGTTTTATTAGTCATGTGTTCCACTCTAAGAATTGACAAAGTTGCTTAATTATAGCTGGCACTTACCGTTGATTCAACAGTAAAAGCTACAGTTTTAAAATATAAACCCGTGTTCCATGTAATATCGGAATTATATTTCAAAATTAAGCGTATTATGGAATATATCGCAACATTATCTTGATGTTCTAGCCACAGAACAAATAAAAGCCAATAAATTTATTGGCTTTTATTTTTAACTGCTTATATTTACTATTTATTATAGCGGCGGCTATTGCCGGGTGATTAGTAGCACTACAGTGTGTCTTTTTGATAGGCAAGCTCGGGCAGATCGGCCTTGATACCTAACGCTTGGGCAATCAAGTGATTTTTAGCTGGCGCAAAGTTATTAAGAATATTCATGGCGATACCGCGCAGTAATTTAACTGGCGATGGCTGCGGGGCAAAGGCTTGTTTAATGGCAGCCATGGCCGCAATCATTTCACTTGCTTCACTTTTACGCCAGCGGGAAAATGCTTTAAGGTCGGCGACATTAACAAATTCCGCATAACTTTCATCATACTCACTAAGCTTGGCCGTTAAGGTTTGTGCTAAAGCGGCAGCATCAAGTAAACCTAAATTAACGCCCTGGCCAGCAAGTGGATGTATGGTATGAGCCGCATCGCCAATAAGCACTACGCGGTCTTTAACAAAATCTTGTGCTAAACGCATGGTTAAGGGGTAAGTGAAGCGCTCGCTGACTAATTTAATATCACCTAATTTACCATCACTGGCTGCCGTTAATTCTTTAGCAAACTCACTGGCATCAAGCGCGGTTAAACGTTTAGCTTCATCCGGTGAGGTAGAATAAACAATAGAGCATAACTTCCCAGCTAATGGTGCTGAAGATTGCCCTGACTTTAGCGGTAAAAAGGCTAATGGCCCAGTCGGTAGAAATACTTGCCAAGCGGTGTTTTGATGACCTTGAGGACATTCAACTGTGGCAATAATGGCGTGGTGGTCGTAATCTTTAAAGATCATCGCCATAGCCATTTGTCGACGTACCCAGGAATTGGCGCCATCCGCACCAACAACCAATTTAGCAATAATAGGCGGCGTTGGCTTAGTAGCACTTTCATCAGCATTGTCATGAACAAAAGTAGCAAAAACTTCACTATCCCCATGACTGATGCTAGCTAATGTATTGTCGGTAAAAAAGTGAATGCCTTCATCAAGCTCGGCTTGTTGCCATAACGCATGGCGAATAACTTTATTTTCAATGATCCAACCTAGGTTATCTTCAGGTGGCCAGCTGGTACTGTCTTTTGCGGAAAAATCTAACTTACCTAGGCCGGCTTTATCCCAAATATGCATATGTTGATAATCTTGCACGCGGCTATGTTCAATGGCAGACCATACGCCTAGGTTAGTAAAGATATTTTTGCTGGCAACATTAATGGCGCTGACTCTAACATCGATACTTTCATCAAGCTCAGTTACGGCTGAGCTATCTACCAAAGCAATTTTTAACTGGCTTGCTTGGCGTAGCGCTAATGCTAGGGTTAAACCCACCATGCCAGCACCGACAATTAGTACATCAAATTTTTGCATGTTTTTCTCTGGTTAAATTCAAGTAATGGCACATCGACTTTCACCAAGTATCCACGAGAGTGACAATAATACTAGTGAGATTTCATCAGCCGTCCTCCCCGAAATGTCTGATCGCGGAGCCAGTTGTTTATCTTATTTACGGTACTCAACACCCACAGCTAATATCATACATAGCCGTCATCCCCAAAGTGTCGGTTCGCGGAGCCAGTGTTTTATCTATGTCTGGTCAAATTAATGTGGCTACACTCATTTCCTCAGGCCTAATAACCCTATATCTAATAACCCATAGTTTTCTTAACTAAGGCATTTTTAAGCGGTGCAATAAAATTAAGCGCCTGTAAGCCGATATTGCGGCCAAGCACCAGTGGTGGTAGATCATTAGCAAATAAGGTCACCAGTGAATCCGTTAATTGAATCACTTCGCGTTGATCTTTCGTCCTATTCAGTTGATAACTATATAATAAGGAAAAACGTCCAATATCTTGCCCTGCTGCCACGGCCTTAGTCACTAATTCAGCCATAACCTCAACATCACGCAAGCCTAAATTAAAGCCTTGGCCGGCAATAGGATGGATAGTATGGGCCGAATTACCCACCAATGCCATACGATGATAGCTTTGCTGCTGTGCTTGCAATAATACCAAGGGGTAAGTATCACGTTTTCCGACATGCGTGATCGCGCCAAGATAACTACCAAAAGCGCGCTCTAGGGCAACTTTAAAAGCATCATCAGAGAGCTTGTTAATTTCTTCGGCTTGCTCTGGTGTCATGGTCCAAACCAGCGAACAACGTGACTCGCCATCCGTTGATGAGCTCGAGTTTACTGACTTGAGCGGCAACATGGCAATAGGGCCAAATTCAGTAAAACGTTCAAAGGCTTTTTGCTGATGGGCTTTGCTGGTTGAGACATTGGCAATTAAAGCAACTTGCTGATAATCAGCACAAGTAACCTCGATATTGGCAAGTTTTCTAACTGGTGAATGTACGCCGTCACAGCCCAGTAATAGCTGTGCGGATAAGACTTTACCTGAGTTGAGGGTAACCTTGATTTTCGTCTTATCAGTGTCGCTATCGTTTTGCTGTTGTGATTGGTCTTTGTCTAGACCTTGGCCTTGCCAGTCGATATCCGCTATTGAGTCTGGATTAAACCAGTGGATATTATTATTTATATTAGTGTTTTGACTTAAGGCTTTTAATTGCGCTTTACCAATAAGCGCCATATCTATGACATAACCTAAGGCATTTACACCATGGTCCTTGGCGGTTAACCTTGCTTTAGCAAAGTGCCCTCTGTCAGAAATATCAATATCGGTAATCGCACAGGCATCATCTTTCAGGTATTGCCAGACGCCTAACTTAGCGAGATAGTTAGCGCTACCGTGAGACAGTGCTAATACGCGGGCATCAAATAAGGCATGGTCATCTGCTGAGCTAGTTTGTTTAAAAGTCTGGGTTTCAACGATGGCAATGGTTAAAAAACTGCCATCAGTTTTGCTTAATTTACTTAAACTTAACGCCATTAAACTACCCGATAAGCCACCGCCTGAGATAATGACATCAAAATGTTGGTTACTGTGTTCCATCGCGTTAATCTTAGTTTTATCAGAATGAGTATTAATGTTTTGTTGCCCGCATCATTGTTTAAGTTAGATGACCAGTTTTAGTAGCTGCCTGTTTAAGCTTAACTAACCTGAACTCTGGATAATGAGTGCTTGATGGTTAAGTAAAAACAACAACTTACGGTTGTTAAGAACAAAATATACAAGATGTAGTTACTTAACTTCTGCTAGCACTGGCTTGCTATAGGCAGGCTAGCGTTAATTCAACAATCAAGCCGTTACTTTCACGTTTTTATCATCAAGTCTTCAATATCTTCAATGGTTTGTGGTGAGTTAGCCGTTAAATTCTCAAAGCCCTGTGCTGTCACGGCAATATTATCTTCAATACGCACACCTATGCCACGCCACTTTTCTGCCACAGCTAAATCACTAAGGGGGATATAAATTCCCGGTTCAATGGTCATCACCATACCCGGTTCAAATAAACGCAGCTGCTCTCTATCGCTATTGATATGATAGTCACCAACATCATGAACATCTAAACCTAACCAATGACCAAGGCCATGAATAAAGTACTCTTTTACTTTCTTATCACTAATAAGCTCGGTTAATTCACCGGTAAGTATGCCTAAGTCGACTAAGCCTTGTGTTAAAAAAGCGTTGGTTAATTCATTTAACTTGGCAAAAGACATACCAGGTTTAATGGCGTTAATCGCCAGATTTTTGGCATCAAGTACCAGTTGATAGATGGCTTTTTGCTCCGTGGTAAATTTACCATTCACCGGGAAAGTTCGGGTAATATCGGCAGCATAACCGGCTAATTCGGCGCCAGCATCAATCAGTAATAACTCATTATTTTTTAATACCGCGTTGTTATCGGTGTAATGAAGAATATTAGCGTTATCACCGCCCGCTACAATACAGGCATAGGCTGGATGCCTAGCACCATGGCGAGCAAATTCATGGAGGATTTCCGCTTCAAGTTGATATTCAAACTTACCCACTTGGCATTTTTGCATGGCGCGTTGATGTGCTAACCCTGAAATATGATTGGCTTGGCGCATTAAGGCCAATTCATTATCGCTTTTAATTAAACGTAGCTCAGCAATAATAGGGTCAGTATCGGTTAAATGCTGTGGCGTTTTGGCCCCTTGACGAATACTGCTCTTTACTTGCTTTAACCAAGTAAACACTTGCGCAGCAAAGTTATGATCACTAAAACCAAAAAGCACTTGGCTTTTGCCATCAAGATAATCAGGTAATAGGTTATCAATTTCAGCGACGACAAAACTTTCATCAACACCATAGTCTTGCACCGCTTTGACTTGGCCAATCCTTCGCCCTTGCCAAATTTCATGTAAAGGGTCTTTCGCTAATGAAAATAAAATAGACTCGGCTTTACCCTGTTCATCTTTAAGCAAAACTAATAAGCCATCGGGCTCATTAAAACCGCTTAGGTATAAAAAATTTTTATTTTGGCAAAAAGCATATTCGGTATCGTTACTGCGCGTAAGTTCACTGGCCGCAGGAAATAAAGCGATAGAGTTATGTGGCATTTTCGCCATCAATGCGGCACGATGCTTAGCAAAGTCAGTCAAAGGTAACTGGCTAAGGGCTGGTTTACTTAACGGTGAAGTGCTCATGTAATTACTCGCGCCTATTTATTGTTGTGCTAACGGTCATGAAAAATTAGTGAATTATTTTTTTCTTAGTGCCGTTACTTTCTTGATTTGGTGGTGTCGCTAACTCGCTAAAACATAATAAGGCAGAAATTCGTACATACTCACTTATTTCAAAATACGCTTGTTCAGTATCTTCATCTTCGTCCATTTCATCAGATAAGTTAGCAATTTCACTAAAATCTGTCAGTACTTCTTTAACTTCAGCAGAAACAACCGGAGTATCTTTTTGCTCTAAACCAAAACCTAAATTAAAGCCTTGTACCCACATACTCAAGGCATGACCACGTTCGGCCATACTATCATCGTCATCAGGTAATAATAAATTAAAGCTATAGGTGTCATCTAATATGCTAGTCCACAATTCACTATACATTTGCTTAAGTGCTATTTTAACGGCTTTTGGAAAACTATCACCGTCATTAAATAAATCATTAAGCATAACCATATAGCCTTGATTTTCAAATTCAAAACCGGCACAAACTAAGCCAGTTAATACACCATGAATTTCACTGGCATGTGATCTTACATCTTCGCTAGTTAAAATGGCTTGTATACTGGGAAAATCCATTAAGTTATTGTTGGCATCGTTATTTGAGTTTGCTTGGGTCATGATTTACTTTCTATAATTACGGGGAGTTATGGTCAGTAATGGTATCACTGGGGAAAATGACAGAAAAGGAAAATAACAGAAAAATCCGATAATAGTCGCTAAATGCTTGCATAGCTGGCTTAGCATCGTTATTATAAAAATAATAGCTTAAAAACAGTCCACTTATGGCTATATTATTAATAACTCTTGGAATTTCTTGTAAATGGCGCAACGAACGGTAGAAATCAACATTGTTGAGCGCAAGCTGAAAGTCGCTTGTCCAATAGGGCAAGAAACCGCCTTATTATCTGCGGCGCAAGAATTAACTAACCGTTTAATCAAAGCGGGTGAGCTCAAAACGATCTGCTCACCTGAGCAGAAGTTATTAATGACCGCGTTAAATTTAGCCAATGATTTATTGAAAACTCAACAGCAATTAAAGGTAGAGCAACAAGAAAATCAAAATAAAATCGCTTTATTGCAAGCAACCATAGAACAAGCCATTGCTCCACACAATAAAAAAATCGCTTGATAATTAATCACTTACTCTTTTTTAGCACTATTCCTTTATTATTTAAACCGGTAACTCCTTTTACCACAATTAAAGCCTAAAAATAAAACAAAACGAATAATTACTCGACACTCAGCTAAAAATTATAAAAAAAAGCTTATTGGATGATTTCTTTTTCGCTATACTGGTTTTGTCTTCTGGGGTGTTTGTGTGCGAACTATGTCCCTGAGCCGATAAGTTTTACCTTAGGAAATTGACTATTAGCTATTGTGCAAGCCCGGCTCGTATCGGGAAGCCTACGGTTAGCATGATACTTCCGCCCTGAACACACGGTGTTCAGGACTAAAGTTAGCTGCGGCACCTTGGAAGCACCCTCCTCTCTTTTCAGAACAATCATATAGCAACAATATTTCCGCACCCTCTACTCTTACCTAAAGAAAAGATCACACTGTGTTCAGGACTAAATTCCCTGCGGCACCTTGGAAGCACCCTCTTCTCTTTTCAGAACAATCATATATCAACAATATTTCCGCACCCTCTACTCTTACCTAAAGAAAAGATCACACTGTGTTCAGGACTAAATTCCCTGCGGCACCTTGGAAGCACCCTCCTCTCTTTTTTGAACAATCATATATCAACAATATTTCCGCGCCCTCTACTCTTACCTAAAGAAAAGAGCACACGGTAATCAAGACTAAGTTAGCTGCGGCACCTTGGAAGCACCCTCTTCTCTTGTCAGAACAATCATATAGCAACCATATTTCCGCGCCCTCTACTCTTACCTAAAGAAAAGAGCACACGGTAATCAAGACTAAGTTCCCTGCGGCACCTTGGAAGCACCCTCTTCTCTTGTCAGAACAATCATATAGCAACCATATTTCCGCGCCCTCTACTCTTACCTAAAGAAAAGAGCACACGGTAATCAAGACTAAGTTCCCTGCGGCACCTTGGAAGCGACTATATCTACTTGCAGATTTATCCCCAATTTATATATATCGCCCTTCGAATAAAGAATATCAACAATATTTCCGTACTGTCTCTACTCTTTCCCTTAAACGATTACCTTAGCGACTATCCCATTTCTAAAGATATCAAAACAGTATGTTGGTTCCCTCTCCCTTTAACGCCAAGCAAACAACAATGCTACAATAATAGTACCTAGAACCGCCAAAGTAGTGAGCTTGTTATGACTAATAAGCAACAGTGTATTACCGTATTTTTCGATGGTGCTTGCCCGCAATGCATTAGAGATCAACGCTTTTATCAACACTTTGCTGGCCAAGGTGGTGAGCAGGTAAAATGGCTAGATATCACGGGCCAAGATGAGTATTTAAAAACCTTAGGTATTGTCCCAGTTAAAGCACTGACCGAGCTGCATATCCAACTTGCCAATGGTGAAGTGTTATCAGAACTAGATGCCTACATTGTTTTAATGTCTCGAGTATGGCTATTAAAGCCTTTAGCTTTTTTTATATCTTTGCCAATAATTAGGCCTTTTATCGCCAGAATTTATCACCAAAGAGTGACAAAGCGACTAAAATCACAAGGTAGAATGTAATCAAAATCTCCCTATAGAAAGCAATTATTCAATTACGCTTTTTTGAACTCAGCACACTAAGTTCATTCCGCTAAATTTAGCTATTTTTATAAACTACCACTATGGTTATTTATAGTAACAGTTCTGCTGGCAGCGAGTATTGAACCGCTAAATATGAGGTAATAGTTTTGTTCATAAACTCATTAAAAACTAAACTTATCATCTTTTATTTATTTCTGATTATCTTTGTCATTTTTATCAAAGTGGGCGATCTTAACCTTATTCAACTACCACAACTTTATGCATTAGAAGCTTTATCAGATGAAAAAGATATTAGCCGTATTAAAATGGCTTTTACTTCAAAGAGTAGAGAGTATGGGGTGATAAATTATGATAATGCGGTTTGGGATGATACTTATCATTATGTGGATAATAAGAACAGCCAATTTACAGAAAGTAATTTTGTGCTTGATACCTATAAAAGTTTAGGCATCAATGGTATCCATATTTATGATAAGCAAACAGTAACGATATGGCAGCAAGCATGGAATATCACTGATTGGAGTCCACTAACATTCCCCCCTTTTGACCAACCTTCGACATTTGTTAAAAAACACATTTTAATATCCGAAGAATTAATTATTAAAAACAATAATAAACCGGTTTCTCGGGTCGGTTTTACCTTGCTTGACGATAAACTCATTTTATTTGCCGCCACCAGTATTTTCAAGGCAAACTTAACCGGTAATGCAAATGGCACCATGCTATTTTGGCGGTTTTTTGATGAGCAAGTTTTAACTGACTTGCAACAAAGAGCAGGCATTAAGTTTACTATTGAAGTTATTCAACCAAATCTAAAAAACACAGTAAAATTAACGTCGAAAAATTCATTTATAAAGAACTCTTACCGAACGAAAAAAGATGAAATATTTGACATTATCCCGCTTATCACAAATAACGGCGCGATTAAGTTTACTTATCAAGCGCCGATAAGGCAGTTTGCCACCAGCTGGTTAAATCATGCAACAATTGTTTCTTCAACGCTTCTGTTGTTAACACTCGGGGTGTTATTTATCTTTTTTCATTACTTTATCATTCGACCTATATTACAAGCTGACAATTTGGTCACCGCTATTATCAAAGACAATGACCATTCAATACGGTTTGCCAGCAAAAGAAAGGATGAGCTAGGCACCCTATTTAATTTAATTGACCGACTTTTAGATGGGGTAGAATCTAATGAACAGCAGTTAATCTCTCATAATGTCCGTTTACAACATATCAGTCAGACCGATAGTTTAACCAAGATCCCTAACCGTCGAGCATTTGATACTACTATGAAAAAACTATTGCAGGTGAGCCCTTTAGGTTTAGATGTGGCAATCTTGGTTGTTGATGTGGATTATTTCAAAAAGTACAACGACTGCTATGGCCACGCTCAGGGCGATAAAACCCTTTATGCCATTGCACAAACATTACGTAAAAACTTACATGAGGACACCGATTTTGTTGCTCGTTACGGCGGGGAAGAATTCGTTGTGGTGTTAAAAAACACCGATAAAAAATCGGCACAGGCAGTTGCTAATAATTTAGTCAACATAATAGCAGACTTAAAAATATCACATCAGGATTCAGATATAACTGATATTGTCACTATCAGCATAGGTATTCATGCTTTTGTTATTTCTGGGCAAACGCAATATATGCCACTGTTTGAACTGGCCGATCAAGCGCTCTATCAAGCGAAAGAGCAAGGGCGAAATAGAGCGATAACCACAGATTAACCTTACTTTAACATGCAAATTTTGTATGAAATTCTCGTTGTAGGATATTCCTTCAAAAAACCTGTTCATTCAGCTTAGCAAGTTTAACAAAATCTGGTCGAGGCATTTTATCTAAAATGCTATAAAGATACATCACTATCAGAGTTAACGCACTACCAACAAAACTCACCAAGACAGCAATAACTGCAGCACTGGAGAGAATGAGACCAACGTGTGTGGCAGATAAAGTAAATTTTTCATAAAGAATGACCGCTAGAAATGGCCAGACCATGTAATAACTACCACGGGTAATAAATGAACCAAATAACAAGATCCACATTAGTTTCGGGAATTGTTTAAAGCGCTTTACCGAGACGATATTTGACATAATAGCCATTCCATTAAATTAATTTTCAATTCAGAACTACATTAGTAAGCTTTGAGTAAAGACTACCACTGATTATATAAACAAAAAACCTTACATAATTAATTGTATTGCTTTTTTGCTGATAAAAGCAATACAATTTGCCTAGAACAAGCTAATTTATGTAGTTGAGTACAGAGCATCACTAGGCAAAAAACGTAATCAAGCAACTAATTCAAATAGCCAAGCAGTAAGAGCAAGTAATAAATGAAGCAAACAACAACTGACAACTCAGCCGCGATTGGCGTATTTGATTCGGGTGTCGGTGGACTTTCCATTGCCAAGTGTATAGCTCAGCAACTGCCCCATGAAAATATTATTTATATTGCCGATAGCCGCCATGCCCCTTATGGCGAGAAGTCGGTCGATTTTATTATCCAACGCGTTAATACCATGGCAAAATTACTCCTTGCTAAGGGCGTTAAAGCCCTAGTCATTGCCTGTAATACCGCTACCGTTAATGCCATTGAGCAACTCAGAGCACAAGTAAATATCCCTATTATTGGTGTTGAGCCCGCAATTAAACCGGCAGCAAAGCAAAGTATCAGTAAAAAAATTGCCATATTAGCGACTCAAGCGACCAGTGAAAACCAACGTTTTAAAGACTTGATTGACCGGCACCATAATGGTGCGCAAATTTTCATTCAACCCTGCCCTGGATTGGTCGAATTTATTGAGCAAGGCCAGCAGCACAGTCCCGCCTGTAATGCCTTATTAAGACAATATATTGAGCCCTTAGTTAAGCAAGGTATTGATACCCTAGTTTTGGGTTGTACCCACTACCCTTTTATACAACAACAAATAAGCGTTATTGCCGGTCAGCAAGTTAACATTATTGAAACTGCCGCTCCTGTTACCCAGCAGTTAATGAAGAAATTGGCTGAAAATAATTTAACTGCCGGTAAAACACAGCAAGGGCAGACTCAATTTTTTAGCTCACTGGCGACTAAAGAGCAAGAACAAATATTCAGCCAACTATGGCAAGCACCATTGACTTTACAGCCATTGAAGGAATAAAAATTACCCGAATAAGGGTTTACCTATAAGCAAAAAAAACAGAATAATTAACAGTGGGCAATAATATTTTAAATAATTTTAGCCGTTTAGCCGTCTAGGCGTAAAAAAAGCTAGATAGTTGTTTTCAACAGGTGTAGAATCGCCGCATTATTTTGTATAACTCAAATTTTTCTGAGGACTTATGTCTAGACACCTTTTTACTTCCGAGTCTGTTTCTGAAGGCCATCCTGATAAAATTGCCGATCAAATCTCTGATGCGGTTTTAGATGCCATTATTGCCAAAGATAAATATGCCCGTGTGGCGTGTGAGACTATGGTAAAAACCGGTGTTGCTATTATATCGGGTGAAGTATCGACTAATGCTTGGGTTGATTTAGAAAAAATAACCCGTAATGTCATTAGTGAAATAGGCTATACCTCGTCAGATGTTGGTTTTGATGGCGCAACCTGTGGCATCATGAATTTGATTGGTCAGCAATCACCTGAAATAGCGCAAGGTGTTGATCGTAGTAAGCCAGAAGATCAAGGTGCTGGTGACCAAGGTTTAATGTTTGGTTATGCAACCAATGAAACCTCAACCTTAATGCCTGCGCCCATATACTATGCACATCGTTTAGTTGAGCGCCAAGCTGAAGCACGTAAATCGGGTATTTTACCTTGGTTACGTCCAGACGCTAAATCTCAAGTGACGTTTATCTACGAAGATAATAAACCAATCGCTATTGATACCGTGGTACTTTCTACCCAGCATAATCCTGACATTAAGCAAGAAGATTTAGTAAGTGCGGTTATGGAAAATATCATCAAGCACGTATTACCTGCTGAGTTACTTACACCTGAAACCAAATACCATATCAATCCAACAGGTCGTTTTGTTATTGGCGGCCCAGTAGGTGATTGTGGTTTAACCGGTCGTAAGATTATTGTTGATACTTATGGCGGCATGGCACGTCACGGTGGTGGCGCTTTCTCAGGTAAAGATCCATCAAAAGTTGATCGCAGTGCTGCTTATGCAGGTCGTTATGTCGCTAAAAACATTGTTGCCGCTGGCATTGCCGAACGCTGTGAGATTCAAATTTCTTATGCTATTGGTGTTGCCGAGCCGACATCTATTTCAATCGATACTTTTGGTACCGGTAAAATATCTGAAGAAAAATTGGTCGAGCTAGTCCGTGAGCACTTTGACTTACGTCCATACGGCATTACTAAGATGTTAGATTTATTGCATCCTATGTATCAGCAAACGGCGGCATACGGTCACTTTGGTCGTGAACCCTATGAAATGACTGTCGGTGATGATACGTTCACCGCCTTTAGCTGGGAAAAAACCGATAAAGCGGACGATTTACGCAAAGCTGCGGGTTTATAACGTCAGTTAGCTCCAAGATACTATTTTCTGCGAGTGAGTAAATAGAAATTATGTATTGTGCTGACCCCTAGACATCCTGTCTCCGTTAGCTACTGTACATAAAAAAGCCGGTATACCTTTAGGTGTAGCGGCTTTTTTGTTTATGTTTTAGTCATAAAGACTAGCTAGCAGCACCTAATTTTTACCTAAGCCCAGCTTTAAATAACACCTTAGTACCTTTAGCACCCAGCGATTGGCAATATTTACTTGGTAGTCATTGCCAATCGCTGGTGTGCCGGCAAAAATATCAAGTAAACTTATGATGTTACCGTCACGTAGCTGAACTGAACTGAACTAACCAGTGAAATTCACTGGCAGCTTTTGTGCTGACTTCAGTATTTTTTTGTCAGAGAGCAGAGTTCAAGTTAGCTACAAGTTAGCTGCTATCAAATGAAATGAAATGAAATGAAAACGAGAGGATAAGTAATTTTATTCAATATTACATTGTTTTTTAACCTAAGCGCCCATATTTTATATTGCATCAACAATGGCAAAAAATTATCATTAGTGCCGGTGAGCAAAGCGGTCGGATCCATGTGGTCATTGTTGATGAGGTATAAGGGTTGTTCCCTTATCGAAATCAATAACGTAATATAAAGGCAATTATAAATTAGCCCTACCGGGCTTGTGCAAGACACATATTCAGCTGGCTTGGGTATGAAGCGTTGTTACCGTTATAGCCCAAATATTTTCATTGGCTACTGATATTTAAAGCAATGAGTTTTAACCGCTATGAGTGCTTAGCATAAACTCTAGCGCAGAGACTGCAATAATGACGGATAAAGGCAAGGTTAACATTAACACTGAACAGGAAAGATAATGACAACAACACAAAAAAAATCTCAAGCAATTAAACTTGGCGTGGTTATGGACCCTATATCACAAGTGAAAGTGGCCAAAGATTCAACCATGGCGATGATGTTTGAAGCCCAAAAACGTGGTTATGAACTGTACTACATGGAAATGAAAGATTTATACCTTGAACAAGGTCAATGTCGAGCGACGACACACAGAATAAAAGTCTTTGATGATAGTGAACATTGGTATGAATTGTCTGACCCTCAAGATATCGCGGTAAGTGAATTAGATGTAGTATTAATGCGAAAGGATCCACCGTTTGATACTGAATTTATTTATGCAACCTACATGCTAGAACGAGCTGAAGTTGAAGGCACACTTATTGTCAATAAACCACAAAGTTTACGTGACTGTAATGAAAAACTATTTACCGCGTGGTTTAGTGATTATACCCCTAAAACGTTAGTCACGCGTAGCAGTAAAAAAATTCGCGAATTTCACCAAACACAAAAAGACATCATTATTAAACCCCTTGATGGCATGGGTGGTGCGTCAATATTCCGCATAAAAGCTGATGACGTGAATATTGGCGTCATTATCGAAACCTTAACCAACCATGGCGAGCAATATGCCATGGTCCAAGAGTTTTTGCCAGCCATTGCCGACGGTGATAAGCGTATTCTTATTGTTAATGGCGAGCCTATGCCTTATTGTTTAGCGCGTATACCGGCTAAAGGTGAAACTCGTGGTAATTTGGCTGTAGGCGGACGTGGCGTTGCTCAACCATTAAGTGTTAGCGACAAGGCTATTGCTGATGCCATTGCCCCTGAATTGAAAAGACGTGGTTTATTATTTGTTGGCCTTGATGTTATTGGTGATAAAATCACGGAAATTAATGTGACTAGCCCAACGTGTATTCGTGAAATTGAAGCGGCTTATCCAATAAATATTAGCGGCAAGTTAATGGATGCCATTGAAGATAACATCAATAAATAAGAGCTAAACTGCATGGAAAAACGACAAAAAACAGCATTAAAAATAAAATTAACCCGTTCGCAGGAGCAAGGTGAGTCGCCATCAATGATGAGTTTAGAAAATCAATTATTGATTGCCATGCCCACCCTTGCTGATCCCTATTTTCAGAAGACTGTAACTTACATTTGTGAACACAATAAAGCTGGTGCTATGGGCTTGATCATCAACTTGCCGGTAAATATCACCGTAGCGGATTTACTTAAGCAAATAGAGCCAGTAGAAGCGGCCAAAAACGACAGTTGTGACTTGCCTGATAACAGTGATAGTACTGAGACCACGGCGGTAACTGATAGCAAGAATAGCTTAAAGCAATTAGTACTCTCAGGTGGCCCCCTTGCTCAACACCGTGGTTTTGTTTTACATAGCTCACAAACGGGTTGGAATAGTTCATTGACCTTGAGTAAAGAGTTAATGATCACCACCTCAAAAGATATCCTTATGGCTTTGGGCACTGAAAAAGAACCAGAGCAATTTATGGTAACACTTGGTTATGCTAGTTGGGGACCCGGTCAACTTGAACAAGAGCTGCAAGCCAACTCGTGGTTAACCGCGCCTGCTGATAGCGAAATTCTTTTTAATACCCCTATCGAGCAACGTTGGAAAAAAGCCACTGAAATACTGGGAATCGATCTCGCTCACTTATCCTCAGATATTGGCCACGCTTAATTCTTCGCATAAATACTTTGACCTGAACTATGGCTCCCTTAATGACTGATTGCACCAAGGAAAAGAATGTCGACTAAAACTAAAGCGCCTATTGGCCAACGTACCGTTATCGGCTTCGATTTTGGTAAAAAATATATTGGCGTTGCCGTCGGCCAAGAAATGACCGGTAGTGCCACGCCTCTTGGCTCTATAAAAGCGACCGACGGTATGCCACATTGGCACAATTTAGCTAAATACCTGACAGAGTGGCAGCCTGACGTTATTGTCGTTGGTTTACCCCTTAATATGGATGGTAGTGAGCAGCAATTGACTCTCGATGCTAAAAAATTCGGCAAGCGAATCCAGGGCCGTTTTGGTATAAACGTGGAATTTCAAGATGAGCGCTTAACCACCGCCGATGCTAAAGAGCAGCTATTTGCTCGTGGTGGCTTTAAGAACCTTAAAAAGGATAATATTGATGCTGAGTCGGCCCGACTTATTATTGAAAGTTATTTTGCACAACAATATGGCGACTAATGGCAAAGAGCACATTAGGGTTTACTGGCTCCGACCATAATCATTGCTCTTTTGGGGGTAAATGCTCTGCCCTTTTTATCAATAAATTTAAAGGGTATGGCAATATTTTTTAACCCAGAATTTTTAATAATAGAAAAATGTAGATGTGGGCCGGTAGAAAAACCTGACGACCCTGAACGTGCCAGCCTATCGCCAACGGCCACTTTATCTCCCTCCTTAACCAAAGCAGTAGCCATCAAGATATGTGCATACGATGAAAAAGTACCATCATCATGCAACACTTTAATGACATTAGCTTTATCGCGGAAGTAGCGAGTAGTGCCACTCATATGATAATCATCTTTCACCCAAACGACTGTGCCTGCTCGCACAGCAGTTAAGTAAGTACCCACATCCATAACGATATCTACTGCATATTTATTATAATCATCGGTATGAGAAAAGTTGCCATTAAAGGCTTGGCTGATCCTATGCCCCTTAGGTGAAAAAAAAGGCGCATGGTATGGGTAATTATCAGCCACACTGCTGGGGTCACCCAGTGCCCAACGATACTGTACCTTGCTAGTATTTTTATCACTGTGACATAAAGCAATACTATCGCGTGCGGGGATCACTTTTCGAATCTCTTTTTTGGTCACGGGTGAGGTAAAGCCGATTTCAATTGCGCTATAAAAATTATTTTTGCCATGGAGGGTAAAACCTTCACTATTCTTCACATAATAGAGCTCAATTTTACTGCTTGGTTTTTTGGCTTGAGTATAGCTTAGCGTTTCAAAGCTTTGTTCTTTTTCTGGCGGCTTATCACTGAAAACCCAATTGCCTTTAGCATCTTGGTATTTATACATTTGCCCTGCTTGGCCCATATTAAGACCAGCAACAAGTAACATTAATACCAATAAAATCTTCATTGTTAACCGTCCTTGTTTTCCTTAAGTGATAAAACTATTCACTGCAAACTGCCATATACTGATTAAGCTATGTTATGGTTCATATTGAATGAGAACTCCTGCTTTTACATAACGATTTAAAGAGCATTAAAAAGGATTTTATCAATATGTTGAAACTATTAGGCACGATTTTACTACTAGCAGCCAGCACTTTATCATTTAATTTAAGCGCTGAAATTTATACTTGGACCGATAAATACGGCAAAGTTCACTTCAGTGATAAGCCCATAGATGGTGAAAAAGTCACCACTGTAACGCCCAAAGAAAATCATAATATTGCTGATGTAGTCAGCAAAGACAGTCAGTGGCAACAAGACTATAATAAGACTAAGCAAGCGAAAGCTGAACGAGCACAAAAAGAGGCCACGTTAGCTAAAAAAAATAAAGGCTATTGCAAGCAACTAAAAAGCCAGCTAGCAATCATTAATCAAGGCGGTCGAATCTATATGATGTCACCTGATGGTCAGCGTAGCTTTAAAAGTGAAGCGCAACTAACAGCTCAAAAGAAAAAACTCAATAAGACCATTAAGAAAACCTGTCGGTAACTTAAAATAATTTTTCTCAGGTAAGCCCCTAGGTGTGAGAGGTGTGGCTAATGACAAGTAAATTACCTGTTATAAAGATTAAAGCGCAAAGTAATCACCATGCCATGTTTTTAATGTTAACAGCGCTCATGCTATTTATTATGATCTTAGTATTTAGCCAAGGCTATTGGCGACAATATCAGCTGGTATTGATTTTTATCTACCTTACCTCATTGGTCATTTTTATCACGGGATTAGCTAAGTACCTGCAACCAAAATATAGTTTATGCCTTAATCCTCAAGGCATAAGATATCAACATAGCTATGGCCACTGGCAAGTTAACTGGCAACAGATACAGCGCATTGCTTTAATGAATGAAAGCTTAGGTTTTATACAAGTACAATTACCCTATATTGGTATTCGTCTAAAACATTTATCGACTCTGGCCAAGCAAATTTCGCCGCGCTTAGCCAATCGCCTGATTCATGAACAAAGGCCCTTATTAGCCTTTGCTATTCAACAACAGTTAATTAGCCTGGAGCAAAGTCAGCTTAATTTCGAGCCTTTTCAATTATCTTCAGGAGAGTCACTGATCGGCCCCTTAGCCGCATTTCTTCACCACAGTGCCGTGTTACATCAGGCCTTTGGTTACCATTTATTTCTGCCTGAAACAGCCCTTGACCGTGAGCTTAATGAGTTTTGTACTTTACTAAAACAGTGCATGCAATCATCAGTTGAATATAGCTGAGCAATACTTTACTTATGGCTAATCAATTAAAGCGCAACCTTAGGCATTTTTTCAACCAGTAAATCAATAAAACAACGTACTTTAGGTGATAAGTGTTTTCTACTGGGGTAAATAGCATAAACATCAATAGTTGGAGGAATATAATCGTTAAGTAAGATAACTAATTGTTGCTGTTGCAGGGCTTTTTCCATAACAAATTCAGGTAAGCGGCAAATACCATGACCTGCAAGTACCATGGCCAACTCCATACTAGCGCTGTTGCATAATAACTTAGCTTTCACTTCAACTTGGCTATGTGTGCCATTGTTATGGCTATAGCTCCATTTATTAGCCTGTTTTAAATTACTATAACAAATGCACTGGTGTTCACTGAGTTGCGCTACTGTTGTAGGCACACCAAAGCGTTTAAGGTAATCGTGTGATGCCACGGTATAGCCTTTACAGCTATATATTTTACGGCAAACTAAACTTGATTCAGCCAACTGCTCTGTTGCTCTAATGACTAAGTCAAAGCCATCTTGAACTAGATCAACATGTCGATCATTTAAGTCTAATTCCAGATTTACTTGCGGGTATTGGTGCATAAACGCTGACACCACCTCTTGTAAATGGCTTTGGGCAAAGGAAGTTGGACAACTCACTTTAAGTACACCTTTAGGTTCAATATGACTTTGCTTTAATAAAGACACCGCATCATGAGCATCAAAGACCAACTGCTGACATTGCTCATAGTAAACTTGTCCTTCTGGGGTCAAACTGATAGAGCGAGTAGTGCGATTTAATAACCGTACACCCACACGTGTTTCAAGTTTATTGAGTGTTTTACTAATGTAGGAGTTTGAGTGCCCGGTCGCTATCGCTGCGCCAGAAAAACTGCCACAGTCAACGACTTGGGTAAAGATAACCATGCCGTCAAATAGCTTGGAATCGTGATTATGAGTCATATGGAAATAGTTTTTATCATTTAAAGGTATTAATTACGTTTGGTTATAGCTGTATACTACTCACATCTTAAGACTAAACCAAAGGGTTAGTCACTTATTTACCATTGAACTAAGCATTGAATTAATCATATATCTAAATTATTTAGATAATTACAGGACGCATCATTATGAAATTATTAGCCTTCGCAGCCAGCAGTAGCTCAAAGTCAATCAACAAACAATTAGCAACGTATGCCGCTTCTCTGGTACCTGATGCCACGGTAGAAATATTAGATATTAACGATTATGAAATGCCTTTATTCAGTCAAGATAAAGAAGATGAATTAGGTCAACCCGATGCTGCCAAAGCTTTTTACGCTAAATTAGGCCAAGCCGATGCTATTATCATTTCTTTTGCTGAGCACAATGGCTCTTATACCGCAGCTTATAAAAACTTATTTGACTGGACCTCACGCATCGACATGAAGTTATTTCAAAATAAACCTATGGTTTTATTGGCTACCTCTCCAGGCCCCGGTGGCGCTAAAACAGTATTAACCGCAGCAACAGCCTCAGCGCCTTATTTTGCCGCGGATGTAAAAGCGAGTTTATCCATTCCAAGTTTCTTTGATAATTTTGATAGTGACAAACAAGAAATTACTAATCCGGACCTACTTGATGAATTACAGTCGGCTCTGGCACAGCTAAGCTAAAGAACCGCGGAAATTCACTAAAATCAACTTGAGCTTAGTTAAATTAGCTAGCTCAAGTAACGCCCTCAAGTGGCAATAGAGATAATATTTACCTCCACGTTAACCGTCTAAGTCCCGGCTGAATCGATTAAATGCAGTTAAGTAAACACCTAGCCCATTCGATACCAGTTATGAGCTATAACTTTTTACCCAGACCTTATTACACTTAGCCCTTGAATAGTGCCACCAGTTAGCATAAATTGAGCTACATTATCTTTGCTCAAGACCCATGATTACCCTATGACACCAGTTAGCTACTTCCCACACAAAAATGATGAAATGTATGTTGATGATATTGCTATTAGTGATATTGCCAAGCAGGTAAAAACACCTTTTTATTGCTATTCAAGCGCGGCCATTGAAGCAAGTTTTCAAGATTATCAACAGGCATTTAGCGCTCAAGACACTCTGATTTGTTATGCAGTAAAAGCGAATAGCAACCAAGCGGTACTTGCCACTTTAGCAAAATTGGGCTCAGGCGCTGATGTGGTATCTATGGGAGAAATTCGTCGCGCCATTGCTGCTGGCATCCCCCCAAATAAAATTGTTTATTCTGGGGTGGCTAAAACCCAAGATGAAATCCACTACGCGTTATCCTTAGGTATTTTACAATTTAATGTTGAGTCGGAGCCTGAGCTAGAGTTGATATCGAAAGTTGCCAGCTCACTTAATACCACAGCAGCGATTGCTTTTCGCATTAACCCTGATGTTTGTGCGCAAACTCATGAAAAAATTTCCACCGGAAAGGCAGAAAACAAGTTTGGTATTCCTATTTCCAAGGCACAATTGGCCTATAAAAAAGCCGCAGCGTTACCCGGCATAAAAGTTCAAGGTGTGGATGTACACATTGGCTCGCAATTAACCAGTTTGGCTCCTTTTGCCGAAGCTTACCAACGTATTGCCGAACTGGTTACTGCGCTTCGAGCCGATGGTCATGACATTAGTGTAATTGATGTTGGTGGTGGCTTAGGCATTACCTACCGTGATGAAGTTATTCCCAGCAAGCAAGCCTATGCCGATATAGTCAACGCCCAACTTGACCAACTTAATTGCAAAATAATTATCGAGCCGGGTCGCTCGCTATTGGGCAATGCGGGGATTCTGGTAGCCAGTGTTGTTTTTGTAAAAGAGGGTGAAGAACGGCAATTTTTACTGCTCGATGCTGGTATGAACGATTTAATCAGACCCAGTATGTATGATGCATATCATCAAATTTTTGCCGTCAATAAGGCTAAAAAATCACTAAAAACCTATGATGTCGTTGGGCCTGTTTGTGAAACTGGCGATACCTTTGCCAAAGCGCGGCAAGTGCATGAGTCAAATGCCGGCGATTTGATTGCCATTATGAGCTGTGGGGCCTATGGCGCGGTTATGTCATCAAATTATAATACCCGTATGCTGGCGCCAGAAGTAATGGTTAAAGGCAGTAAATTTGCAATAGTGAAAAAGCGCCCTAGTTATGAAGAAATCATCAATCAAGATATTATACCAAGCTGGCTTTAGCAAAGGTGCCAAGGACAGGCTTATGTTCATCTTTTTATCAAGCGTTGCACCTTAACACTGCGGCCCAAGCAACCTTATCTAGCGCAGGCCGAAAAATTTAATAGCACCTTGCTTCTGCCATTAGCCGGCTTTAAAGGCTGGGCAATATTTGCCAACAGCAGGCGATAATCAACATGGCCATAGAGCACTTACAGAGTAGATAACATGTTTTTCGAACCAGCATAGCCGCCGCGCTCAGCCCATGGTTGTGGAATTTTATTACTGCCATCACCAAAACATCAAGCTAGTGGTAACCTAGCTCAATTTTATTGGCTAATTTTTCATTTAATTATACCAAATCAATTAAGTTTGTTACCACTCAGAGTTTAAAACACTAATTGCTGAGCCTAGTTAGTCGGTAAAATATTTCTCAGCTATATGCTATTAATAAATTAAGCTGTGTTGTAGTTAGGTGTTGGTAATATAGTAAGTTATTGATTTTATAGTGAGTGTTGGTGGTGTGATAAAAGCGAGCGTCACAAGCATGACGGTATATGGATATACCCTTACTAGACAGTGCAGACGTCACATGGATGTGACTTATGAGATAATGCAGGAGCTATTATCCTGAGCACACTGTCCTGATGCTTGTGCAGAGCCCCATGGATGGGTTTATGCGTCTCGCTTATTTACTCGCCGACACTAAACAACAACAACAACAACAACAACAACAACAACAACAGAGCCATAAATTAACATGATGATATTTATTGTTTAATTAACTGAGTTATCGCAATAAGGTAAAACTTATTACGATTTTTTCATTTACATAAGTTTACAAGTTGGCTGTCATCTAAAAATTTGATAGGATCGCGAAAAATTAATCCCTCCAACATTTTAACTGATCAATTATCATTTTTTAAGGATGAACATGAAATCTAAAATAGCTGCTGCAGCTCTGCTGTTATTACCTTTTACTGGCCAATATGCCTTGGCTGAAGAAGCGGTTGATGAAGAAAAATCATCATTAACTATTTCGGCAGAATTAGGGTTTTTATTTACCACGGGTAATACCAAAACTGGTGATATCAAAGCGGGTATAAATCTTAAACATGAAGCAGGACAATGGTTAAATTCATTGTCTTTTAATGCCCTTGCTAAGAAGCTTGAAACAGAAGATGAAATAACAAAAGAAAAGTCTTTTGAAAGCACAGATAATAAATGGGACATCCTAGGGCAGACTAACTACTCGCTAGAAGAAGGTGGTAAAAACTACCTTTACGGCAGCGCTTATTATGAACAAAATAAGTTCAGTAGTTTTCAATACCAAACGTCAGCTTCTTTTGGTTGGGGTCGTCACTGGTGGGAAACTGAAACTAGTTCATTTTTTGCAGATATTGGTCCGGGTGTAAAATACGATGTAATTCGCGCTTCTGATGCGACTGATACTAAGCAGGCGATGGAAGAATACAGTGAAACTGCTGCCATTGTGCAAGCCCAAGCGTTATACACTAAACAAATCAATGACTTTGTTGAATTCAAACAATACTTTGTTGCCAAACAAGCATTCGAGTCTGGTAAAAACAGTGTCTATAAATCAGAGACTTCATTGACTACCAAGCTAATGGAATCTTTACAATTCAAGTTTTCTTTTCGTGTTGATTACGATACTGAAGTAGAACAAGGTTTTGAAAATACTAACACTGAAACATCAGTGACCTTAGTTTATAGCTTCTAATACCAACCAGTATACGGTGAACAGCTTGAGAACTTAGTTGTTTTATCGCTAAGTTAATAGTCAAAAAGGCTGTTATTTCTTTTAGAAAGCAGCCTTTTTTATTGTCTATTTCTTGCTTATGAAAACTTAAACCACTGCTCATTAAACATAAAAAACCAGTCGTTAAGACTGGTTTTTTATTAGTTAACTAGTTAGTAAGGAATCTAGCTAAACTGGTTAGACGTATTGTTCGCGCCGCCAGCTTTAAGGGCATTCTCACCAGCAAAGTATTCTTTGTGATCATCACCCATGTCAGAGCCTGACATATTTTGATGCTTAACACAGGCGATACCTTGACGAATTTCTTTACGCTGTACACCTTTAACATAACCCAGCATAGCCTCATCACCAAAGTACTCTTTCGCCAAGTTATCAACAGACAATGCTGTGGTATGGTAAGTAGGCAAAGTGATCAAGTGATGGAATATACCGGCTTCACGTGCAGTATCCGCTTGGAAACTACGAATCTTGTCATCCGCACGTTTAGATAATTCAGTTTCGTCATAGTCAACATTCATTAAATCAGCACGAACATAAGCCGATGTATCTTCACCCGCCTCGATCATAGCGTCATATGCTTGTTGACGGAAGTTTAACGTCCAGTTAAATGATGGGCTGTTATTGTAAACCAGTTTAGCATTCGGAATTTCTTTACGAACTTCGTTCATCATTGCCGTGATATCGGCAACGTTTGGTGTGGCTGTTTCTATCCAAAGCAAGTCAGCACCCGCTTTAATTGCTTCGATGCTGTCAAATACGCAACGCTCTTCACCGGTTCCTTGACGGAATTGGTATAAACCAGAAGGCAAACGTTTAGGACGAACAAGCTTGCCGTTACGGTTAAAGCAGACATCGCCTTGTGCCATATCAGCTACGTCAATTTCTTCAACGTCTAGGAATGAGTTATATATATCACCTTGATCGCCCGGCTCTTTAACCACCGCAATTTCTTTGGTCAGGCCAGCACCTTCAGAGTCAGTACGTGCAACGATAATACCGTTGTCGACACCTAGCTCTAGGAAAGCATAACGCAAGGCGCGGATCTTGGAATGAAAATCAGTGTGAGGAACCGTTACTTTACCGTCTTGATGACCACATTGCTTTTCATCTGCAACTTGGTTTTCAATTTGCAGGGCACAAGCACCGGCTTCGATCATTTGTTTTGCCATGATATAAGTGGCTTCCGCGTTACCAAAACCCGCATCGATATCGGCAATAATTGGCACTACGTGAGTAACGTGATTATCGATTTTGTCTTGGATGGCAGCTTTGTCGCTATCGCTTGCCGCATCTAGTTCGCGGAAAAGACCACCTAATTCTCGGGCATCAGCTTGACGTAGGAAGGTATAAAGCTCTTTAACCAGAGCGGCTACCGACGTTTTTTCGTGCATAGATTGATCAGGAAGAGGTCCAAATTCACTGCGAAGTGCCGCCACCATCCAACCAGAAAGGTATAAATAACGACGGTCTGTTTTACCATCAAAATGTTTCTTGATAGAAATCATTTTTTGTTGACCAACAAAACCGTGCCAACAACCTAAAGACTGAGTGTACTTAGAGCTATCAGCATCATAAGCGTCCATATCACTGCGCATAATGTCTGCGGTATATTTAGCGATGTCTAGACCCGTTTTGAATCTGTTCTGGGTACGCATGCGAGCAGCAGACTCAGGGCTAATAGCGGCCCATGAACTACCCGCTTGTGCCTTAATGGCTTTAACTGCTTCAATTGCACTTTGATAGTTAGACATATCATTCTCCAAAAGTCTTGTTGTAGATTAAATAGGTGTTATTAGTATTGGCTGATTAACTTGCTAATTGAGACCTTAAATCAAAGGGTCAAACCTTAAGGTGAATATTAAAAAGTAAGTTTTCAAACCGGACTACAAAAACAATAACCTATGTTTAGGGTATTTTTAAAATATATATTTACTATTACCATCATTCACACAATGAATAAAACTTGCCGTTATGCCACTTATCAACCACTTTTTTATCACTATATTGCTAAAAACACATTGAATTAGCTCTTAATTTAGCTTATATCTACCTGACTTATATTTATCGAGAGAGCCATTAACGACATGAATATTTCTAAAATCGATTTAAACCTACTTATTTATTTAGACGTATTATTGCGAGAAAAGAATGTTACTCGGGCAGCAAGCCAGCTTAATATTACCCAACCGGCGATGAGTAATGGCTTAAAACGGCTCAGGACTTTATTTAACGATCCCATTTTAGTACGTACTTCTAATGGCATGGTCCCGACAGAACGTGCTCGCGTTTTAGGTCCAAGTATTCGTAAAATATTGCTTGATTTAGAAGAAGCTTTGCAAGGCGAAGAAGAATTTAACGAATTTAACAGTCAACGTGTTTTTAGGATCATGGCCAGTGATTATGCTGCTTCAACGCTGCTCTCTACGCTACTAAGGTCTTTAAATGAAGTAGCCCCTAATGTCACCTTAGACATTATGACGCCAAGTGATGTTACCTTTCATGATGTAGAGGCAGGTAAAATTGATATGGCGATTAACCGTTTTGATGAATTGCCACAATCTTTCCATCAAAAAACAATTTGGCGTGACTCTTTTTCCTGTTTATTAAGCGCTGACAACCCATTAGTCAATAAATTTAATTTAAACGCTTACCTTAGCGCAAAACACGTGTGGGTTTCAAAAACTGGCTTTGGTGTTGGCGTGGGTATGGATCCTAAAGATGTGCAAAAGCTCGGTTGGGTTGATGAAGCGCTAGCCCGCTTAGGTAAGAAGCGTGACATTAAAGTTTTTACCCGTAATTACCATGTTGCTATGCAATTTGCTTATGAAGATAATTTAATTGCTACTTTACCGACCAAAGCGGCGATGTTACACAAGAATGACAGTAACTATACTATTCTAAAACCGCCCTTTGATATCCCCGACATAGAGTTAAAAATGATCTGGAGTCCCTTATTACATCACGATGCCAGCCATATTTGGTTTAGAAAATTAGTCATTGCTGCGGCACAAACTTGTGAGAATAATAAATAACTGACGATGAAAAATGTGCTTTATACCCTTTTTGCCATCAGTATTAGTTTACTGCTAGGAAAGCTTGTTAACTATTTATTGTCAGGCCTACCAGCAAGCTTATACGGTATGGTTATTTATGCTGTTTTTTTACAACTAAACTGGTTTAGCCCGCATAAGGTTAGCGTTACTAATCAGTGGCTTATTAGAAATATGGGGGTTTGTTTTGTTCCTGCCGGCGTTGGTGTTATTAATCATTTTCAATTAATACAACAACACGGCATAGCCTTGATTACCATTATCTTTAGCTCGACTTTTCTTTTACTGACGGTCATAGGTTGTCTCAGTGAACGCTTTCTTATTACACCTGTACCCGATGATGACAGTACATCCGCAGGTGAAAATAATGCTTGATAGTGTGCTAATTAACACGCCTATTTTAGCAAGTATCGCCATCACCTTGACTACGATTGCCACCTATCAATTATCCGCAAAACTTCAACAAAAATGGCAATCAATTTGGTTAAACCCGATGTTGCTTACCATCATTTTATTAGTACCCCTACTGCTTTTTCTTGATATAACGTATCAGCAATATAGCCAAGCAACTTACTTTCTTAATCTTATGTTAGAACCAGCGATTGTTGCCCTAGGTTTCCCACTTTATCAACAGCTCAGACAGATAAAATTTCATTGGCGGGAGATCATGTCTATCTTAGCCTTAGGTATTATAGTGGTGATATCAGTCAGCTTTATTATGGCGATGATCTTTATTAAAGCCCCTGAAATAGCCATAGCATTAGCACTTAAATCAGTAACCACACCTATTGGTATTACGTTAACCGAGCAATTATCTGGTGATAGCTCCATTACCACTTTTGCTATTTTGCTTGCCGGGCTATTTGGCGGTTTACTCGGTCCTGCTTGGCTTAGCTTTATTGGGGTAAACTCCGCAAAAGCTCAGGGTTTGGCCATAGGTAGTGCCAGTCATGCTATTGGTACCGCGGTGTTAGTTAGGGTTAGTGCTGAACATGGCGCATACAGTTCAGTTGCCTTGATTTTATCCGCCTTACTTACCGCACTGATCAGCCCTTGGTTAGTACCGTTACTGCAGCAATTATTTAACTAAAAGGGCTACCAGCACTCAGCAGCAAGAATCATTCACCATATGAATGCTGTTTATCATAAAGTACAATAATATCATGCTAGCTAAACAATCTATAACAATAATAACAAAATAACATTAATTAACAATAACTTAAATGGAGTCGTAGCCATAATAGTCTGGCCTAGTATAAATTTATAAACTTAAAGCACTATTGCCAGCAGTGATAATAAGCCATAGGATTATCATTAATATTTATTTACAACGCTATTTCAGCGTAACTGCACTAGCAGTGACGTTAGTAGAGAAACTTTCACACCAACATTCTTAACACTTTTAATATAATTTTTTTGAAAAAAAGGTCAAGTTATAATGCCAGCAACAGTAACCATAGAAAACTTAACAGTTAGCCAATGTCTTTTTGACTTTATTGAATATGAAGCATTACCTGGCACGGCCATTAGTTCAAAGCACTTTTGGCAGCAATTTTCCAATATAATTAATGAACTTAGCCCCAAAAACCAACAACTGTTATTAAAACGTGAGGCCTTACAAGCAAGCATAGATAAATACCATCAAGACAATAAGCCCTTTGATTTTGCTCACTACAAGCAGTTTTTAATGACTATTAATTACCTTGTCCCGCAAGTAGCAGACTTTAGTATTAACACCTGTAATGTTGATAGTGAATTAGCGCTTATGGCAGGACCGCAACTTGTGGTACCAATAATGAATGCTCGCTTTGCCTTAAACGCGGTAAATGCACGCTGGGGAAGTCTATATGATGCACTTTATGGTAGCGATGTCATCAGTGATGAAAATGGTGCCAAGCCAAGTAAAGCCTATAACCCAGTACGGGGTAAAAAGGTTATCGCCTTTGCCAAGGATAGTTTAGATCAAGCCCTGCCACTTGTGTCTGGCAGCCATAAGCAAGCGATTAGTTACCACTTAACTGAGCAGCAATTGATGGTAACTTTGACTAATGGTCAACAAACCGCCTTAAAGGTACCCTCAGCTTTTATTGGTTTTACTGGCAGTATCAATAAACCACAATCGTTAATGTTTTCTCACCATGGCTTACATTTAAATTTATTATTTAATGATGAAAGTAATAGTGGTCAGCAAGATGTTACTGGGTTAAGTGACATCATGCTTGAATCTGCTTTAACCACTATTATGGATTTTGAAGACTCAGTCGCAGCGGTTGATGCCGAAGATAAGGTATTAGCTTATCGAAATTGGTTGGGGTTAATGACAGGTAAGTTATCTGCCACGGTAAATAAAAATGGTCAAACCATCACTCGTACCATGAACCCTGATTTTAGCGTACAGACACTGAATGGCGACACAGTTACCCTGAAGGGGCGAAGTTTAATGTTCGTCCGTAATGTCGGTCACTTGATGACAAATAATGCCATTATCGATAGCCAAGGTAACGAAGTACCTGAAGGCATTCTCGATGCAATGATCACCTCTTTAGTTGCCTTGCATGACTTAAAAGGTAATGGTGAATACCGTAACAGTAGTGAAGGTTCAATTTACATTGTTAAGCCAAAAATGCACGGCCCTGAAGAAGTAGCTTTTGCCGATACCTTATTCTCTCGGGTAGAAAAGGCATTGTCATTACCAAGCAACACCATAAAAATGGGTATTATGGATGAAGAAAGACGTACCAGTGTCAATTTGAAGAACTGTATTTTTGCTGCCAAAGATCGTGTGGTATTTATCAACACCGGATTTTTAGACAGAACAGGCGATGAAATTCATACCTCTATGATGGCTGGTGCTATGGCAAGAAAAGCCGATATCAAGTTAACGACTTGGATTAGCGCTTATGAAGATAACAATGTTGATGTCGGCCTGGCTTGCGGTTTTAGCCAAAAGGCGCAAATTGGTAAAGGTATGTGGCCAATTCCAGATCAAATGTCAAACATGTTAGCAACCAAGATAAATCATGTGGAAGCTGGGGCAAATACGGCTTGGGTACCTTCACCTACGGCAGCGACATTGCACGCCCTGCATTACCATAAAGTGAACGTATTTGCTGTACAAACACAGCTTAGTCAACGTAAAGCCGCTGATATTGATGATATATTAACCATTCCACTGGCAAAAAATACCGATTGGAGTGCAACAGAAATAAGCCAAGAGCTAGACAATAATTGCCAAGGAATTCTAGGCTATGTAGTACGCTGGATAGATCAAGGTGTCGGATGTTCTAAGGTACCGGATATCAATGATGTCGGCTTAATGGAAGATAAAGCGACCTTAAGAATTTCCAGTCAACACATTGCCAACTGGCTAACACATAACATTTGTACAACCGCGCAAGTACAGGCAAGTTTAGAGAAAATGGCCCGTATTGTTGATCAACAAAACGCGACTGATGTTAACTATCAAGCAATGAGTGATGACTTTAGCAATAACATTGCCTTTAAAGCCGCTTGCGCATTAATATTTTCCGGTGCTGAACAACCAAATGGTTATACCGAGCCATTACTGCATCAATATCGCTTAGCAAAGAAGCGTCAACAGCGCTAACTAATAGTTAAAGTTAAACTTAAACTTAGTCGCTCAAGCGCTAAACGGAAAAAGTAACCAACACAGGCGCTATTGCATAATAGCGCCTGTGTTGCTTGTCATGCTCAACTAAGCGAAGTCAAAGCGTTAAGCTAGGTTCAACAACTACTTCGAGTTTTTTGTGACTCATGTGATTTTTTTGAAATACTTGGTAATATTTATGCCCTTAAATGGTGCTAATAAATAGACAGCTTATAGGTAATTATTAGCCATTTTACTTTAACAATGTTCTTTAACCAACTTTTACCATCTACCGTGTGAAAGAAGCAACTTATCTCAACTCGCTAGCATAATGAGTAAACAACCAGTAAAGTAACAACTGTTACAATTGAGTAATCTTAAATAATAGCTGCAACTCAAGCAATAAAAGACATAGTGGTTGCGAACAACACCACACTTAACCAGTATATGGGCAAAGCTAAAGGATATAGGCAATGAAATCAGTTAAATTACTATTAGTTAGTTTTACTATCACCTTCGTAATATTGAGCAATATATCCCCGGCACTTGCCAAGTCTGCTATTAAAATACAGTATTTAAATGTGAGCAATGCCTATAGCTCGAGCTATAATAACTACAATTTTATCAAGGTAGTGGCAAAAACACCTAGCACACTAGCCAGTCAATACCGTAATAATTTTTCCACGGGCTTAATTTTGTCAAACCCGACTATGTTAACGCTAGAAAATTCACCCTTAACAATGAATGTTGTCAATAATTCCAATGAGTTTTTTAACAGCGCCATGGCTTTTAGCGACAAGCTAAACCAATTTATTTCATACTTTACCAGCCCGGTTAAAGGAAATATTACTGAGCAGCTAGAGCCAACACCTAAGAGCAAAGTGATAAAGGCAAAATGTAACAGCAAAGTATAGTTAATGACCCGCTATTGATAAACGTTTTACCTTCATAATTGAATAAATTGTGCCATTAATTTAACTTAGATATTATCCCCCCCCATGATCCAGGGTTCAGCTTAGTTAACTAAATATGGGCAAATCGCCAAGCTCTCTCGTCCAACAACTCAGTATTGTTCAGCCCAGTATTTACTAGGCCAAGAATAAACAGTAATACTCTGAGGTCTATTGAGTTAATAGCCATAAGTATGCTAATACCATTGTTTAAATAAAAGTAACTAAGAATATTCACTCAGGGCATTTTGCGTTACTCTGCTATATCAATTTATCTAGCTTGCCTTATCCATGAACAAAATAAAAAAAATACTCACTGGCTTCTTACTTATCAGTTTATTAGTGTTAGCAACGGCATTAACTTGGCTTTACAGTAAAGTTGATAGCGCCCTACCACTACTAGACGGGAAAAAAACCGTTTTTGGCTTAAAAAAAACTGCCATAATTGAGCGAGACCAGCAGGGTATTGCCACGATAAAGGCCGAAAGTAGAGCCGATATTGCTGTTGCTTTAGGGTTTGTCCATGCACAAGAGCGATTTTTTCAGATGGACTTATTAAGACGAAACTCCGCAGGTGAGTTGGCCAGCCTTTTTGGTGTTGTCGCTCTTGATTATGATAAATCGATCCGTAAACATCGCTTTCGCGATCGGGCCAGAGCAATAGTCGCTCAGCTGCCCCAAGAGCAACTTGATTTAGTTAAAGCCTATACTCGAGGTGTCAACCAAGGGTTAAAATATTTATCCTCTTCGCCTTTTGAATACCTTCTGCTGCAACAAGAGCCGGTGCAATGGAGTGAAGAAGACTCAATCCTCACTATTTTTAGTATGTATATAGATCTTCAATACC
This sequence comes from Colwellia sp. MT41, assembly GCF_001444365.1. NCBI lineage: Bacteria > Pseudomonadati > Pseudomonadota > Gammaproteobacteria > Alteromonadales > Colwelliaceae > Colwellia > Colwellia sp. MT41. The sequence goes on along the minus strand of NZ_CP013145.1, from coordinate 1,153,898 downwards.
ACGATGGTAAACGTGAGCGTACCCTGGGTTTAATGAAAGCAGTGTTATCGGGTGATGTGTATGCATTTTTAGATCCTAAAGGCAGTATCTGGGATGCGGCAATTGATGGTAGTCAATTATCTCCAGCGCCTATGCCTAAAGAGGCGTGGCCTTCTGCTACAAGTGTTAACCTTGACGGTAAAAATGACATTGCATGGGCTAATAACACACAACTAGCTAATAATATTGCCCATAGATATCAAGGTGATCATTTCCCTGGTTCTAACAGCTGGGCAATTTCAGGCGCGTTAACCTCGACCGGAAGCGCCATTTTAGCCAATGATATGCACCTTGGCATTCGTGTACCTAATACTTGGTTTCGCGCTTCTTTTGAATATCCACATATCACAATTTCTGGCTTAAAGTCCGTTACTGAACAAATTAAAGTCACTGGCGCCACCTTGCCAGGTACTCCAAATATGGTTATTGGTAGCAATGGTCATATTGCCTGGGGCTTTACCAATAGCTACGGCGACTATAGTGATGTGATTGTGCTAACCACTAATGCTGATGACAGCCAATATTTAACGCCAACTGGCTATCAAGACTTTACCTTTCATAGACAGGTAATCGCCATTAAAGGACAAAAAGCCCAAGCGATCACGGTAAAGGAAACAATTTGGGGGCCTGTTATTGGGAAAAACCATCAAGGGAAATCACTGGCCTATCGCTGGGTTGCCCACGATAAGGAAGCAGTCAACTTAACGGCTACTCAATTAGAGCAAGCAAAAACTGTTGAGCAGGCGTTAGATATTGCGGCTCGCTCCGGTATCCCTGCGCAAAATATATTGGTCGCGGATAAAGACGGTGCTATTGGCTGGACCATTATGGGACCAATCCCTATCAAAAAAGGCGCCGTTGGTGAAACACCTCAATCATGGAGCTCAGGGGATAATCGCTGGCAAGGCTATTTAATTCCTTCAGACTATCCTCGCATTGAAAATCCAGAAAACCACAGACTATGGACGGCGAATTCCCGTGTCGTTGGTGGTGAAATGTATGAAAAACTTGGCAATGGTGGCTATGCCCTCGGTGCTCGTGCAAAGCAAATTAGAGATAATTTACTCGCCCAAGAACAGTTTGACGAACAAGCGCTACTTAAAATAGGCCTAGATGATGAAGCCGTTTTTTTACAACGCTGGCAGCAGTTTATTCTTGAGACCGTGTTAACCGAACAAGTACTTGCCCAGCATAATAACTTTGCGCAAGTAAAAACCTTGTTAACAAAACCCGAGGTATTAAGAGCCAGCATTGACTCTGTGAGTTATCGCTTAGTGCGTAACTTTAGAATTAACCTTCGAGATAGTGTTTTTTTCGAATTGAATACCAGTTTAAAAAATATTGATAACGCTTTTAATTTCAAAAGTATTCGCCACCAAATTGAAGTGCCCTTATGGCAGCTTATTAATGAACAACCCAATAACTTCATCATGCTAGGGGAAAACAGCTGGCAAGAGCTGTTTACTAAGGCACTAACCTTAACCCTTAGTGATATGTCGACTAACCAGCCACTCAATGCTGCGACCTGGGGGCAACAAAACAGTTCGGCGATAAAACACCCCTTAAGTAGTGCCCTGCCGCTATTAAATTATTGGCTTGATATGCCAAGTGAAGCATTAGCTGGCGATAGCTATATGCCAAGGGTACAAGGAAAAGCCTTTGGTGCCTCTGAACGTATGGTGGTATCACCGGGGCACGAAATTGATGGTATATTTCATATGCCAACTAGCCAATCAGGTCACCCTTGGAGTCCGTATTATGGCATGGGACATAGTGACTGGGAACAAGGTATAGCTTCGCCATTTTTACCGGGAAAAACGCAGTATAAGTTGACCTTACTTAGCTATTAAGTAGTGTTTAATTACGAAGACAATATTGGCACTATGTTCACAATTTAATAAAGAGATAAACTATGACTATATTAATTATTTGCTTGTTTTTAGCACTGTTTTTACCACTACTGGCAAAAATCCCAGTAGCTTTTGCCATGGCTAAACTTGGCGGATACAACAATAATCACCCAAGAGAGCAGCAAAGCAAACTCACCGGATTTGGTGCTCGTGCCCTCGCTGCCCATCAAAATGCTTTTGAGTCAGTTATTCTTTTTTCCCCCGCACTTCTTTTAGCCCTAGCAACAAACAATAGCCAACCAACAATACTGGTGTTGGCTGTTGTCCATATAATTGCACGAGTGCTCTATAACCTTTTCTATTTGTTAAATATTGGCCTATTAAGATCAATAGTCTGGGCTATTGCTACCTTATGCAGCTTTGCCATAATATTTCAATGCATACCTTAACCACTACTGACAAACAAAAACGTCTAAAGAAACAGTTGACACTATTTAGCTAAGCTAGCTAGAGTAACTACTCAAAGTAAACAGTCAATCAACAATAAAAAGGTAAACTAGTGAGCGAAAAGTTAGATTTAAATGAAATACGACAAGAAATAACGCTTTTAGATCAAGATTTATTAGCTTTGTTGGCAAAACGTCGGGCGTTAACACTTAGTGTCGCGAAGAGTAAAGTGCAACAAATCCGCCCTATTAGAGATCAACAACGCGAACAAGAGCTTTTAATACGTTTAATTAAGCAAGGTAAAATCTTAGGTTTAGATGCTCACTATGTTACCAGTGTATTTCAAACTATTATTGAAGACTCGGTTTTAAATCAACAAGCTTACTTACAAACACTGGCTAATCCTGATATTCAAGTGCCAACCGTTAGCGTAGCCTTCCTAGGTGATAAAGGCTCATATAGCTATCTTGCCAGCCATCGCTATTTTTCCCGTAGAGCAGAGAAAATCATTGAATCAGGTTGCCAACGTTTTTCTGACATATTACATCAAGTTGAATCAGGGCAAGTTGATTACGGCATGTTGCCTATAGAAAATACCAGCTCAGGTAGTATTAACGAAGTTTATGATTTACTGCAACACACTAACCTATTTATTGTGGGTGAAATAACTCAGCCGATAGAACATTGTCTGCTAACGTCGGTAAACACTAGCTTAGATAAAATAAAAACCATATATGCCCATGGGCAACCCTTTACCCAATGCAGTAATTTCTTAGATAAGCAAACTGGTATTCGTATTGAGTATTGTGATAGTACTGCCGATGCCATGGCGCAGGTTGCTAAGTTGCAAGATGAAACCATTGCGGTAATTGGCAGCGAAGAAGGTGGCCACCTTTATCAGTTGCACGCTTTAGAGCACTCTATTGCCAACCAAATAGAAAATCACTCTCGCTTTATTTTAGTTGCTCGAAAAGCAATTGACGTGGCAGAACAAATTCCAGCAAAAACTGCGATTATTTTGTCTACCGGTCAAAAATCAGGCGCCTTAGTAGAATGCTTATTAGTCCTTAAGCAAAAAGGCATTAACATGTGCAAACTTGAGTCTAGACCTATCCAAGGACGCCCATGGGAAGAAATGTTTTATATTGATGTCGAAGCTAATTTAAAGAGTTTTGCCTTGCAAGAAGCAATTAACGAGATGACCCCACATACTAACTTCATTAAAGTGCTAGGCTGCTATCCGATAGAGCATATCAGTCCGACTAGCGTTCCCAGTAGTGCGCTATAGACGGCAATAACATTGTATGGGGCTATATATCGTTAACCTCAACGATATATAGCACTAGCGAGAGTTAAAGGAAAGTGTTATAAATAATAGAGTCGTTGTAGCATTTGGGTCTTTATCATGCCATTTTTTCTCATTAAATCTAATAACCCACAAAAAGTTAATTATAATAATAGTTCAAAAGGTTTTTCACTCGTTGAACTCATGATAACTATTGCCGTAGCCGCTATCATGATCACTATCGCAATTCCTAGTATGACTGTTTTTTTAGTGAAAATGCGTATTGATAATGAAATAAGTCAGCTTAATCGTTTAGTGCTTTCAGCTCGAAATAGTGCAATAACGATGGAGCAAAATGTTATCATTTGTCCACTAGAAAATGGTGTCTGCACGACAAACTGGCAAAATGAATTGACTGCATTTATTGATTTAGATAACAACGGGCTATATACAGACGATCCTTTAGCGCCTGATACTCTAGTAAAAATAAAGGCAGCGACTACAGCCGGTGACACCATTACTTATGCGGGTCAAACCAGTATAAGGTTTGCTCCAACAGGTACGTTAACCACTGCTGCAAGCATCTTTATATACTGCCCACAAAATGACAAGAGTCTCGGACGGGCTATTGTTTTATCAATTTCCGGACGAACTTATGTCACTACTGATGCTAATAATGACGGTCATGATGAATTCAGGAACGGCGGGAATGTTATTTGCCCATAATAGTCACCTAAATATTACCAGCGTTCTGTATTCAAACGAGTATCTTTTCTCTAACCTATTAGGCGTTAGTATGCATTATATCCGGCTGCTAACATCAAGGTCCTTAAGTTCAGGCAAGGTCAAATATTTAACATGTCGAGGTAATGTGCATATCTCAAATAAAAAAGCCCCATCTAATAATACAGGGCTATTCTAATCGACATTATTAACTTACCTTAAGCTTTGCCGTTTACCTGAACAAACTTTTATCTAACTGCCTCGCTTTTGCACTGCTAAAGCGCTCATGCTCTTGTACACACTGCTTGACTTTATATACGGTCTTTTGAGTGTTGTGTTTACCCACTTTCCTACCTTGCAACATTTTCATTGCCTGGCTTGGTTTGTTAAAACGACCCATCACAAAACGGATATCATCACCACCACCTTGGTACTCCACAAAACATTTAACCTGCATTTGTTTGCCCAAGACAGCTTCATACTTTTGTTGATGGTTTTTTTCAGCTATTACAGTAAACGATAATAATAATGCTGACATAGAAAAAAATGCAACACCACAAAAAGTAAAATGAACTTTAATCATATTATTTCTCCCAACAAGTCGGTGAATTAGCACCTTGCTGCCCGGCTTCATTGATTGTTAAACTAGGGCAATAAGTATCCCTACTCTGTCTACCTTGTGCTGTAGCAGTTAAAATAAAGGTGGTGCCGTTATTAGCAACCACAGAGCTAATACTATAATTTTTACTCTCGGTCACATAAGGATTGGCTGACATGCCTAAGTCTGTCATATCGGCACTATAACTGCGTCTATCAACAAACAATTGCTCTTGTAAATTAGCTAAACGCATTAATTCTCGTTGTGCCTCAGCCCTGTTTGAACGCACAACAAAATCAGCATAAGAGGGATAAACCACGGCGGCTAAAATACCAATAATGGCAACAACAATCATTAATTCTATCAGGGTAAATCCTTGTTGCTTTTTAACTATCGCCTTATTTTGCGGCATTATTGGTTCTCCGTACTATAAAGATAGGTGCGTGTAGTTCCTAAAGAAAAACCTACATTAATGACCTCATCACCAACAATAATATCTCCTTTAGCTTTATCCACTGTCGTTGGGTCACCATCACTTTCAGGTATCACAATTAAAGTAGGCGCTCCCAACCAGTCATTATTGATTTTATAAACACGGTTATCATCATCACGCACATCTTGAAGGTACAAGTTCTTTCTAATACCTAAGGCAAGATCTACCGCATATAACCATCCACTTCCTTCCGGTGGTTTACAATCAATAATAGTTCCATCAGGCGCAGGCGTGTAAGTAGTAAAATAAGCAATGCCATTAATAACTAACCCCGCTGCAGTGGCTTTTTCACCACTTTGTAATAAATCGATATACCAACCCGATTTTTTACTTACCAACAGTTGCAAGTCTGCTTTTGCTTGTGGGGTGGAAGCATTTCCAAAAGGATCATAGGTATAGGGATATAAATCATCTTTAGTAAATCCTGCCGTAGGGACCGGAGGAGTACTACTATCAGAAAATGTTTGAGTGATTATATTACTGTCCTTAATCATATAGAGAGTGTCCGAAGTATCAGTACCTAAAGGGTCTGATCTATCTCCTGAGCCAATTAAAACAGCATCATAAGGGATCTCTTGATGAACTGTGATAGTTTTTTTACCGCCTTGACCATCAGAAACCTCTGTTTCTATAATTTCAGAAATAAGTGCTCGCACAATTGTCGGCTCATAAAAGAAGCGCTGATCATCATCTCCCCCCCCAAATGTAGCCAACTCAAATACTGAAATATGCTTTGTTTCATCATCTGGCATATCAACTCGCCAGATACTACCACCCGTATCTCCAATATATAAGCGATCAACTAAGCCATTACCGGTACTATCAAGCAAGCCGATAGCAGAAGCTATACTATGAGAGCCTGGAAAGACTGTAGTACCATTCTGAGGTAACGCACTCCACAATATGTTGCCGGTTTCTGCGTCAAGCATGTAAATTGCTCGACCTTTAGTATCAGAAGTTGCTAAGCCGTCACTATCTTTATTAACATCATAACCACCACCAATAAAGAGCACGGGGCTAGCAGTGTCACCTGAAGTATTAAGTGCTGAATAACCGACTTTAGGTTGTGACCAAGATTGACCAAGTTCCTCAAAACCATCTGTACCACTATCAATATGCCACATCAACTTAGGTGCATCTGGTGTGGTAATATCTAAAGCATAATATGAGCTGCCCCCTCGGCGTAAACCAAAGAAAATCCATGCTTTATCGGTGCCGCTGTCTATTTTACCATTGCCATTTTTATCATATAAATGCAATGTAATTTCACCATCAATACCGTAGACTTTATTCGAAGATGCGTAATTATCACGTAAAGGTTTTATATTATGGATGAATTCTTTTGGCATAAATGCCCAACTTTCTTCTACTGTGGCACCACTATCTTTAAACATATGCAAGGCACCTGAGTTAGTACCAATCACAATACGTATACTCGTTCCATAGTTAACCACTAAAGGTTTGGAGTGTAGTGGGTCACCAAAAACATCGGCTCGCATGTCATCAAATTCGTTGTCATTGTTCTCATCATCAACATCAGCACCGGTTGCCCAAGCAAGCATCTCATCAACAGCGGCGCTTTCAATCGAGTCACCATTACTGTCAACAAGATCAGCCACCCCCAACATAGCGGCCAAACTCACCACGCCGGTATCGGCATCAGTAAAAGCAGCCTCAAGGTTTGTCCGGTCAAATGTAATTAAGGACCCGACGCCACCATCCATGTAAAGCGTTCTATCACTTGGTTTTTGACTATTAAACCACGCCACCACACCTCCTTTACCAACAATATCACCATCAACTTGAGGTGACCAAAAACTTTGTGCATTTTGACAAAATGTGTTGCGATCATTAACTTCACAAATTGCCTCAGTACCACCCACGCCGGTTATTTTGCCATCCTTGACTTTATATTTTTTCAAATTCCCCTGCCAACGAGCCCCAGTTTGCGGTTCAAACATAGCATAATAAACAGAATCAAGGGTTTGTGTTCTATCAAAGCTGTTAGCCGCCACCGAGGCTGAAGCCAAACGATCATTAGATTGCGGTAATCTATTAAGAATACTGATTAAAGCTTGTGTTAGTTGCAAACCACTATCAGCATGGAAATATTCCCCTTTACCTTGTCTTGCTGTTTCTACTAGTAAAGATCTTGCAGCATCCGCACCACCACTAAAGCCAATGGTATGAGTAACTACCGTTTGCTTACCATCTAAATTTGTATTTATATCGTATTCACTCATCCAGCCTGCTAGCGCTGGTAAGTAACTATCATCCTTACTATAGTTATTCCAATGGTATGAGCTTCCAATGAAATTTTTATCATCATAAATAGGCTGACCATTGGCATCATAAACAGGAGTGCCATTGCTATCAACACGCAGCACTTTGGTCTTCAGAGCAGTAATTTTACTATCCGCTCTATGATCATTAGTCGGTACACCATCAGTGATCAGAATAATATGAGCAATACTCGAAGCACAGTTATTGAAAGGACTGAGATAATCACCGTTTGACTTGACGATATCGGTGTCCGGTGGCGGTATGTTTTTATGATAATTATAAGAAGGATAATTGATATCATCATCACCGAACTCTACCCCTGCACCAGCAAAATATTGTGAGGCTTCATAAACAGATTCACAAAGCGGGGTTGCTCCATTCGGAGTTATTTGGTTATTTATAATGTTGAGTAAATCGGCCTTATTGGATGTAGTCATTTTTTGGATGCCTAAAACAATACGGCCTCCATTACCACTAGCACTACCATCACCGGCATTAAAGTTAAATAACTCTAGACCGAAGTCAACTGACGGAGTGGTCTTTATAACACCGCTGATACTTGTTATGGCTGTATCCATAAGCGTTTCTGTAAGATTACCCACAGTTTGACCGTGATACCAGCGTAGATATTTAGCCGTATATAAGGTAACATAACTCGCTGAAGCCCAGTCAACATTAGTGGTGGTCTTCAGCGGGTTATGGGATATGGGGGATTTTTTAGTGCCTAGATCGTTCACGGGATAGCCAGGAAGCAGGCCTTCGGCATTATATGTAGACCCGAGATCAACAACGCCTTCACTATCAATTATATAAGCATCATCTTCACAGTCTATTATTTCAATACCACTTAAGCTGTTATTATCGCGAATTTCACCCCAAGTACCCTTGTGCCCCTTATAGGTATATTCTCGAATATGACCAGTATAGTAACCTTCGACAGCTAAAATATCTATTGACTTTTTACAGCTATTAATAACAGCATCAAACCTGCGAGCATCATTGTGGTGGCTAGGAATTGTGGTGTTATTATCAATTCCACCCTTATTAAAATATAGGGCTCGATCCAGATAAGCATGAGCTGAATCAGTTGCCGGATATGTTAGTTCAGGGTCAAATTTAGCTGATACCGTATGCACATCACCCATACTGCCTGAAGTATCAAAAATAATCAGTACCTTAGTACTCTTACCAGCCTGTCGAACAACATCACTAATATAAAGATCAATATCTTCACTTAACGTTATATCAGATGCTGTAGCGAGCATTAACGCCAACAGGCTTTTCGCTAAAAAATTATTCATTTTATAATCCTCATACATTTCCTCAATGCCTAGCATCTATTTTAATAATTGCTGAGCTATCCCTGAATTAACTTGTACTGTACTAGTGTTATTTCGACCATATTGCTTAGTTATTTGCACCCTGAGTATGTTACAAGTAAACACCTGTACAGAAGAAGCGTTCCTTGAGTGAGGACAAGGATATTCGAGTATCAAGGGGTTATTTGATAAGCCTATACTAGCAGAAGTTATATTACCATCGGCATTACTACTGGTTAAATCAGCTAATACGGATTTATCTACGGCAAAGTTACTAATAGGCAGGGCAAAGTCATTTTTTTGACCAACGCCATGTTGGACTTGTCGAAAAATAAGCTCATCCATAGCACCAAAAGCCTGTTGGTTAGCAACGACTTGCATTTCACTCGCCCCAGACATTTTCATATCAGTGGTGGTATTTAACATTAAGGCTGAGGCAACTGCTGTTAGCGCAATTAAGAAGATGAGTGAAACCACTAAGACTACCCCACGTTGTTTACCTCGTTCAATACCAAGATAACTAGTAGGATATTGCCGATGAGAGCTTCTCTTAAGTATTGTCATTAGTTTACTCTCGCGTTATATAAAGTTATTGTTGAACTAAAAAGTAAACGACGATAATTATCGTTTACGGTTAGTGCTAAGCCGCCCATCTGATAAGTATTGTTATTTTGATATTTAAAATCGGGTAAAATGCTACGCGCCAGCACATAAACTTTAACCGCTAAAATTCTCGCCCCACCAGCATTATCCCATAAAGCCTCGCTCATATTATCGGCTGAAATATAGGCATTAATTACCCCGTCACCATTCGTATCAATACCATACATAAAACGGATCACTTCAATGCCATCAACAATAGGGTTAAAGCTCATACTAAGATTTGCTAAACGCCCTTGCATTAATACTGGTACATAGTCATTACCTACTTTCTCTTCTCTGACATAGTAAACATGGTGTTGATATTGCCAAGTGCGAGCATTATCCAATACAGGCACTGGTTGCCCTTGAGCATAAATACCACCTTGCATGACGTTAGTGTCCAAGTAATAGTTTCCTGGAGTCGTTGCCGCCACAGGAGTGCCAATCACTCGCTTAAGTTGAATAACATCAGAGCCGTCTTTAGTACGAGTACCTGTCGGAGTAGTAAAACAACCTAAAGGGTTTGGCGATCCTGCAATAAGTGTTTGCCCCCAGATTGTTCTAAAGTGGCCAATCGCGAGAGGAAAAGTTGCATTATTAACCCCTCCGCCAATACAATCATTACCTGGAGCAGCTTGTAAGCCTATAAGGTTACTAGTACTAAATCGCCCGGCATAATCGCCCCAGAAATCTTGTCTTAATAAATCATCTGTGAGTACACTAATGGCAAAGCGTCCATTTTCTTGTAACTCTCCATAGGTAGAGGTTTCCGCCGCTGTTGTCCGCATACCAACAAAAACACTCATAACTCCAGCAAATAAAACTAAGCCAACAGATAAACTGATCATCAGCTCAACCAAGGTAAAGCCTTTTACTGCTTGGCTTGGTAGTTTAACTACGTCGTACCTATTCTTAGCGTGCATACTTATCAGGTTCCTTTTCCATCACTGTCAACAGCGAGTTAGCTTTTACAGTTGAGACTATGTTAAATATTATATATAAAGGTCTGTACTACTACTTGTCGCCTCTTAGCGCCGCTAACACCACAATTAATAACCGCACTATCTGTCGTCTTGCTTTTTGCCTGCCAACTAACAACAACTGTATAAGCATTTTCAATGGTATTACCATCTTCATCCATACTTAGTGTTATACACCCCCTGCCACCAACTAAACCACCTACACTTGTACCATCATTTGTAGTAACATTTCCTCCCATAAGTGCTAATTCCCATTCATACCGGTCATTATCAATCATATTTACAACGCTAGCATCACCTTTATATACTCCGTCACCCTTAGCATAATCATTTTTTACATATTCACTTAGTGTTAAACCTGGGTCTATCGATGGTGTTTGTGCACGCATTCGGGCAATGATATCTTGTACTAAGCTTGAAGCAAGGGAGCGCTGCATTGCATCAAAACTACCTTGCTTAGCTGTTATCTGCATGGCAACTGCGCCTAAAATTCCAGTAACAAGAATAACCAAAGCAATAAGTACTTCTATAAAACTCATGCCTTGTTGCTTTTTTATTCGAGGCGATGAGAATTTATTTATTGTCTTGCCCATCATAAAGATTACTCCACTTAAATTGTTTAATCGTTTTGGTATAAATAGAAAGTAACGATTGTTTGAATGAAAATTGATAAATAAAAGAAATAATAACTAGAGAAAACGATGGGAAATAGAGTGATTTTTTTAGGGTGTACTCAATATTAAAAATACATATTTGAGAGTAATAAAATGAAGAAATTGTTAGCATGATTAACTACCCCACCATGTCCATGGCTATTATTTAGCTATACTGTATATGTACAAGAAACACAGACGTACCTTGGGATACAAACAGCACAACTCACTAAGAGTAGTTTTTCTAACACTTCATCATTATTTTTTAATGTGTACAGCGACTACTCACGGCTTTAACTCACTTAATCATAGCCCAAACACTTATAAGCACTTCATCAATGATTAAACATTGGTTGATGTTATCCAATTAAAACCGACACTGTACATTAACACTATGTGAATAAAATTTACAACATAGTGTTAACATAACAAGTTATTTTACTTTCAACTAGTAAATTAAGACTAGCGCAATTCTGCAGGGACTGCAAATACAATACTTTCTTCTTTACCTGGGTGTTCTATAACCTCACGACCACCATAGGTTTTTAAGGTTTCAACGACTTGCTTAATTAACACTGCAGGTGCCGATGCGCCAGCGGTCACGCCCACTTTTTCAACACCGATTAACCAGTCAGCTTCAATGTTTTCTGCGGTATCAATTAAATAAGAAGTCACCCCCATTTTACTCGCTAGTTCTTTTAGACGATTGGAGTTAGAGCTATTTTTTGCACCGACCACCAACATAAGATCAACTTTACTGGCTATTTCACGGACCGCATCTTGACGGTTTTGAGTGGCATAACAAATATCGTCTTTTCTAGGGCCTTCTATTAACGGGAATTTAGCATGAAGTGCAGAGATAACATCCATGGTGTCATCTACTGATAAGGTGGTTTGGCTACAAAAATAGAGTTTTTCCGGATTTTTAACCTCAAGGTTTTTCACGTCCTCCGCTGACTCAACTAAGTAAATACCCGCAGAGTCACTACTATATTGTCCCATAGTACCTTCCACTTCAGCGTGTCCAGCGTGGCCAATAAGAATACACTCGATATTCTTCCGGCTGACACGAGACACTTCCATATGAACTTTAGTGACTAAGGGGCAAGTAGCATCAAATACTTTTAATGCTCTAGCTTTAGCTTCGTCTCTAACCGCTTTAGAGACACCGTGTGCACTGAAAATAACGGTATTATCATCAGGTATTTCACTAAGCTCATCAACAAAGATAGCGCCGCGTTTTTTTAGACCATCAACAACAAACTTGTTATGGACAACTTCATGACGAACATAGATAGGCGCACCAAATAAATCTAAAGCGCGTTCCACTATACTAATGGCTCTATCCACACCTGCACAAAAACCACGAGGATTTGCTAAAATAATTTCCATACCTTCCCTTCAAATAAGCAACAACAAAAGCTGTTTTACATTATATCAATGAAACATAATAATTATCTATATTTTAACCGCGGCTAAAGTAACTGACAAGAAGTAGTACATATTGTAGGGGTTATACCAGAGAGAGAGAAAATAAAAAAAGCGAACTTAGTTAAAAGTTCGCTTTATCAAAAAAGTACCCTTGGTGAATATTATAGCAAGCCGAGCTTTTTATACTCTTTTGCCGCAACGGCACTTGGCAAGGGGATATAGCCATCTTTTTCAACAATGGCTTGACCTGATTTAGACAGTATCATTTTTAAAAATTCAGCTTCCATAGGTGGCAGCGACTTATTAGGATGTTTATTTACATATACATACAAATATCGCGATAACGGATATTTTCCTGAAATGGCATTTTCCATATTAGCTTCAATATAGTTTTTGCCTTTTTTAGCTAAAGGTAAAGCTCGGACTCCAGAGGTACGATAACCTATACCTGAGTAACCAATACCGTTCAGTGAGGCTGATACGGATTGAACGACCGATGCTGAACCAGGTTGCTCATTGACACTATTTTTAAAGTCCCCTTTACATAACGCTTTCTTTTTAAAGTAGCCATAGGTACCCGAAACAGAATTTCGACCATATAATTGTATATCTTTGCCTGTCCAAGCTCCTGATAAACCAAGGTCTCCCCAACGGTCAATATCTTTATTAGCTCCGCATTTACGATTGTTTGAGAATATAGCGTCGACTTGAGCGATTGTTAGCCCTTTTAACGGATTATCTTTATGAACAAAAACAGCTAAAGCATCAATAGCGACTCTAACTCTAGTAGGTTTATAACCATAGCGTTTTTGAAAAGATTCAATTTCTCGCATTTTCATTTTACGGCTCATCGGCCCTAAATTTGCTGTGGCTTCAGTCAATGCCGGTGGCGCAGTTGAGGAACCGGCGGCTTGAATTTGTATATTCACGTTTGGATAAGTACGCTTAAACTCTTCGGCCCAAAAAGTCATCATATTGGCTAATGTATCAGAGCCAACTGAAGATACATTGCCCGATATACCGCTAACTTTTTTATATTCTGGTAAGTTGTCATCGAGCGCGAGAGCAGAGAAACTAACTAGACTTGATAAACTAATAATACTTAAAATTTTTTTAAAACTCATGGTGTCTCCAATAAGAGTTTGAACTGATTGATTATGCACACTATACGAAGTTAACATGACAGTTATATAGATGTTTTATGACAAAATTATGACGGTAACTATAAAGTAATATTCACCTTCAATCTTAGCTAGCGCGCAGTATCCGACAAAGTACTTTGATCAAAACAAATTGAGAATTCACTGCCTTTACCCCAATGACTATTAATAACCAATTCAGCTTGGTGGTGTTGTAAAACATGCTTCACTATTGCTAAGCCTAAACCAGAGCCACCTGTATCTCTAGATCTGGACTTATCTATACGATAAAAGCGTTCGGTCAATCGATTTACATGTTCAGGTTTAATACCATCACCGTTATCTTTAACGGAAAAAATAGCTTTATCGTCTTGTAACTGCCAACTAACCTTGATGCAGCCATTGGGCGGAGTATAGGCAATAGCATTAGATAAAAGATTAGCACAAGCACTCTTAAGCTCAGTTTCAGCACCCCAAATTTTAACATTACTGCTAATATCTAACGTAATTGCATGCTGTTTATCCTGATTAAGCCAAGCGACCTCATCAACCAAGGTAGTAATTAATTGCGCCATATCTACCCATTGTTTTTCATCATTACTATTATTCTCTATTTTCGCTAGATTGAGTAATTGTTCAACCAGACGATCCATGCGAGATACTTGCTCTTCAATAGTCTGAAATGCTTTTTGCCAATGAGGCTCAAATGAAGCCTTTGAAGCTTGGATCATTTCAACATAACCGCGAACGACGGTTAAAGGTGTTTTTAGTTCATGGGAGACGTTGGCAACAAAATCTCGACGCATATCTTCTAAACGCTGAATATTAGAAATATCTCTTGCCAAGAGGAGCACATGCTCGCTGCCATACGCCATAATACGTATCTCTAATTGTACTGCTGGGTGTAGAGGAGAAATTAACAGGCAAGGAGACTCAAAATTTTCTAAGGCTAAGTAATCAGCGAATTCTGGCGCGCGTAACAAGTTATCTATGCGCAGACCAAAGTCATCCGGCCATCTAACCCCCAAAAGCCGCTGTGCTTTTTTGTTACCCCACTCGATGGTTAATTCTTCTGATAACATTAATGCCGCATCGGGCAGTGCTTCAGCACCATCACGGAAACGGCGGATTTTTTCATTGAGCTGCTTTTGTTTATTACGTTGCTGTTTCACTTGACGATATAGACCATCATATAAATAGCCCCATACACCATTTGCTTGCGGCGGAGACAATGCCTTAGATTGCCATAGCCACTTAATTAATTTAAAGAGATGATGGTAATGCCATAGTAATAAAAATATGCTGCTGGCAAGCATAACTAACAGCACAAGGTCAAATAACCAGCCGACAAAAGCACTGGCAATCAGTATGGCGAAGAAACGAGAAACTATGTTTTTAAAAGATAAACGAAAATACATGCTTGCCTAATTACTTTGTAACATCAAAAAAACCATAGAATGTTTACTTCTTTAATTTACTAGAAAAGCGGTAACCTGCACCGCGTACAGTTTGAACAAAATCATCATGACCTTCTCCTGAAATAGCTTTACGCAAACGCCTTATGTGCACATCAACCGTTCGATCTTCCACATAAACATTGGTGCCCCAGACATTATCAAGTAACTGTTCTCGTGAATATACTCTTTCAGTATGGGTCATAAAAAAGTGTAATAATCGAAACTCGGTCGGCCCTAGATCCAAACTCCTTCCGTTGATGGCAACACGATGAGAAACGGGATCGAGCTTGAGACCATGAAAGTCAACTTCCTCTTCAAGAGACGTTGGTGAAACACGACGAATAACGGCTTTAATACGGGCAATAAGCTCTTTAGGGGAAAAAGGTTTAGTCACATAGTCATCAACTCCTGCCTCAAAACCTTTTACTTTATCATCTTCATCACTTCTGGCTGTTAGCATAATGATAGGGATGTTACGAGTGTATTCATTTTGCTTTAGTTTTTTTGCCAAGGATACACCGGTGCCACCAGGCAACATCCAGTCAAGTAATATTAAATCAGGGTAGGGTTCATGAATTTTAGCTAGGGCTTGCTCGATATCACAAGCCTCAATAGCATTAAAGCCATTTTGATCTAATACAAAACAAATCATTTCCCTGATAGGGGTTTCATCCTCAACGACTAATATATTCCGACTCATGTATACATCCTAATAATATGAATAACTGATGGAACCTTCTGCTAGTAAACTAATATTAACAAACGGTCATACTCGATAGCTTATTGTGCCGAAGTTAAGTGACAGTTTTATGACAAAAAGAAAATTATCAAGCAAACTTAATGCTTTAGCAAGCCTATAGACACAAAAAAAGCCGCTGACGCGACTTTTAACTGATAATTATTAACTAAGCATTAACAATACTATTAAAATTTAGAACTTATACTGAATACCCGCAGCTAAATAATCTTCATCATTGGCGCTATCTAAATCAAAACTAGTATAAAAAACATAAAGTTTAGTGCTTTTCGCAAGTTTGTAATCTATACCCGCAGTTATGCCATTACGACTGTCACCGACTTTATGATCTGCTGCTTGAAACTGCCCTTTTAAGGTAATGTTATCAAAAGAATATTTGGCTGAAACCATCACACCATCCATTTCAGCACCCGTTGCAATTTCTTCTTGGTTTTGCAACATTAAACCTAAGGTGACACCGGCAATTTTACCTGACACGGTAACGCGCATGGTTTCAAAGTGCCCTGAAACTGCGCCATCTTTTGATTTTCCTTTGACATCAGAATCAAAGGCAACTGCAGCATAGATATTTGATTTTTTTAAATTTTTATCACCGTAAAATACTGCCATAGAATAAGCATCTTCAGCCTTAATGGTTTTCTCTTCATCAGAATATACTGCGTCTTCAGCCATATAAGTCAGACCAAACTGTAAACCCTTAAATTTGGGCGATTTATAACTAATAGTATCACTTAAACGGTTTTCACCTACCCAAAGGTGTTTGATATCACCATTATAATCACTAAATATATCCACTTTACCTTGTGACTGCTTTAACATGGTGTCGTTTTTACCGAGTAAAACTTCACCAAAAAAACCACGTAAGCCGATATATTGATTACGCGTCTTAAAGGTCTCGCCATCGCCATCTATATCCACTTCAAATTCAGCTTTATATACCACCTCTAGACCTTCACTTAGTTCATGAGTGCCTTTAAAACCAAGTCGTGAGGCATTACTTTTAATTTCAGTAAATCTACCATCACCATCATCTGATGATTGTACTGAAACATCAGCTCTACCATAAATATCTACAGATGCAGCCATGGCAGGTACAGTCGCAGTATAAAACATTGAGACTAGTAGTACTTTTTTAGAAAAATTCATTTTGTTAAACCTTGAGTTATTAGTTATTAATGACTGTTTGATTATTATAATATGGCGATTTTTTCTTCCGTTTCTTATAATAAAAATAGTAAACTTCCCATAAAAACAGATAACTCATTTTATTGCCTTAGGCTTTCGTTAGCACTTTATCGGCTGCAAACATTGGCATAGTTAATAGAAAACAAATCGTTATTGCCCTAAGGCTTTAATCTGTTTCACGAGTATATCTAAATAATAAATGGGGAGTAAGATGACTGATTAATAGTGAGTAGCCTACAAGATCTTTATTGCACTTTTATTACAACCGTAAGATTAACTTTATAAATAACACCTCTAACTGCCATAGTATCTATTTATATAAAATAATGTTTCAATTGGATAAATTAACTAATTAACATAATTTTAGACCATAAATTTTAATTTCGCGCACTTTTAAAATTGATTTACTAGAATTAACAATAAGCTCCTATAAATCACCTAAAAGATAACTGATATGAAAATAACCAGTATATCTCGTAAGCTGCTATCAAAAGTACTCTCTGTTTATTTTATTTTGACCTTCAGTGTTACGGGCATTCAAATTATTGCTGAATATTTTAATACCAAGAGTCATATCAATAGTGAGCTACTGACCTTACAGAAAACCATTAGTGGCAGTTTAACTCGCGCAGTTTGGGAGCTTAATACCCAACAAGCTATTGATATATCTGAAGGCCTAATCGCCATCCCTATGATTAAGGGAATCACAGTAACGGATGAAGCTAATAAAGTTATCACTCAACTTGGCGAAGTACTTACCCTGTCCTCAACCGCCCAAGAAAGCTATAGCGAACATCAAAGTATAAGCTCTATTAGTGAAGGTTTATTTGGACACTCTTTCCCATTAATATTTGAATTTTCAGGCCGAACAACTACCGTTGGTACCGTTACTTTATTATCGAGTAATGATGTTATATTTGGTCGGATAGAAGTAGGCATATACTTTCTTATCGGCAACGCTATTGTAAAAACGGCGTTTTTGATCTTTTTATTCTCATTGGCTTTTACCAAGTTATTAACTGAGCCTCTACAAGAGCTCACCGACCAAATGAAGCAACTTGATTTACATGACCCTGAAGCGTCTAAATTTCATAGTATGAATAATGAAAGAAATGAGCTGAATGTCCTAGAAGATGCTTATAACAACCTTATCGATGAGCTGGTTGCATTTAAAGACAAGCTGGCATTATCGCAACGAGAAACAAATTTAGCCAATGATAAATTAGATGAGCAAAACTTGTTACTTGAACAAGAGGTGGCAAGAAAAACGTCGACGTTAAGCCGCACCTTATTACGAATGGAAGTACAACAAAAGGATATGTTGGCTCAGCAGCATCAGTTAAAAGCAGAAAACAACCGTCGCCGTAAAACCGAAACCACGTTAATCACGACCAATAAAGATTTAAAAATTTCGATAATAGAATTGAGTAGAGCTCAAGATAGGCTGTTAGAAGCCGAAAAAATGGCCTCACTGGGCTTGCTGAGTGCTGAAGTTTCTCATGAAATTAATACCCCCATTGGTATTAGTATTACCTCAGCAAGTTACCTCTCAGATATCATCCATAAATTTCAACAAGACATCAATGCGCAAAAACTGTCTAAACGTACTATCGACAGCTTTATTGATAATGCTGGGCAATGTGTTGAACTACTTTCAAATAACTTACAAAGAGCAGCAGAATTGATCACCAGCTTTAAACAGGTCGCTGTTGATCAAACTAATGACAAAGTGAGATTAATCAATGTTGCTAAATACCTTGATGAAATTATTCATTCAATTCATCCTAAATTAAAGAAAACCAACCATAGTATCAAAGTTCATTGCGATCCACATATTGAAATATATACCCACCCAGGGGCTATAGCGCAAATTATTATCAATTTAATTATCAATTCTATTTCTCATGGTTTTCCAAATATTAACCGCGGTGAAATGACTATTGATATTGCCGTAGAACAGCAAAGGCTAGTGATACTTTATCGTGATAATGGTGTCGGGGTTAATGAGCAGCAGCTTGAGCGGATATTTGAGCCATTTTACACCACTCAAGCAAACAACGGGGGTACCGGTTTAGGCACTCATATTATCAAAAATCTTGTCATAGACACCCTTAATGGCTCTATCGATGTATATTCTGCAGAAGGTAAAGGTTTAAGGTATCGCATCACCTTCCCAGATATGAGGTATAGTTAAAAAGCTTGCTGCCTAAATAGCATAATTCAGGTATGATAATCGCCAAAATACGCCCTTATCAGCCTAGGAATTACTTATGTGGTTTAAAAACCTATACTTTTTTGCCTTTACTCGCCCATTTGAATGGTCAGAGGAAGACTTAGAAAAACACTTATCGGAACACCTATTTACTCCATTAGGCTCGACAGAACTAGCACACTTTGGTTGGATTAATGCTTTAGGCAAGCATGGTGACTCGAGTGTTCATAGCGCCAGCGATAATTTTTTAATCTGCGCTCGTAAAGAAGAAAAAATACTTCCAGCGCCTGTTATCAAAGATATGGTAGAACAGAAGGTTAATTTACTTGAACAAGAGCAAGGCCGCGGCGCTACAAAAAAAGAGCGGGAGCAGTTTAAAGAAGATATTATATTCGAATTACTGCCTCGTGCTTTTTCCCGTATTACCGATACACACGCTTATATCAGCCCAGTAAATAATATCATTGTCATTAATTCAAGTTCACGTGGTAAAGCAGAAGATTTATTAGCATTATTACGTAAAGTACTTGGCACCTTGCCTGTGACCAGCTTTGATCCTGATATTTGTGTCGATGAAACCATGACAACTTGGCTAAGCGAAAAAAGTTTAGGTGGCAAGTTTACTTTAGGTATGGAAGCCGAATTTAACGCTTTAGGTGATGATGGCGCGGTAGTTAGGGTAAAAAATCAAGATCTAATAGGAGATGAAATTCAAGCGCATTTAGATGCGGATAAATACGTGGTTAAAATAGCCCTAGAATGGGATGAATCTTTATCCTTTATTTTATGTGATGATTTAGCCATTAAGCGAATTAAGTTTTTTGATGTTATACAAGAAAAAAATGATGATATTGATAGCGATGACGTAGTCGCTAAACTTGACGCTGATTTTGCCTTAATGGCTGGCGAGCTAAACCGTTTTATTATCGATCTTTTAGCTGAATTTTCCATGAAAACAACGGATCCTCTAGAAAAAGATTAATATTGTGCCTTACAAGAGTGCCTTAAAATTTAATTGACACCATTGAGGGCGATATTATATCGCCCTCTTCTTATACTCAATGACACCACTTTCTTTTATATAAAATATTGACTAGCTAAATAAACATAGCTCTTACCGCATCACATTTTTCTTTGAATTCATCACTGTCCATGTAATCCACATCAGGTAAGATTCCTTTCTTAGTATAACTGCTTAACAGTGCCTCTTTAGTTGACTCATTTTTAAAGACATTATGATAAATAGCCCCAGCACGAATGAAATCTAAATAGTGTACCTCGGTAGGTAAAATCGTTAAGTCGCTCCAACTTTCTGCCAAGAGAGTAAACTCCTCAGAAAAACCCCAACTGCGGGTGATATCTCCGCCAATTCGCCCAGATAACTTAATAATGGCTTGCTTCAAAAAAGTCGGATTAGCAAAAATATCGGGGTGATTTTCAGCCTCAGTTAAAATTGGTAATACGCCAATATTATGTACAAGTGCCGCCAAGGTAATAGTATCTAAAGAAAGTGAAGTATGTTTATGCTCTTTTAAATACATAGCCATTAAACTTACCGCCACCGAAGCAATATCAATGGTTTTTAACCAAGCTTTGTTCATATACATGGTTACCACATCATTATGTGATACAAATACCTGCTCAATTGCCATCGCCGTGGCAATACTTTTTATCTGCCTTAAGCCTATACGAGTTACTGCTTGTGGAACCGTTTCAACTTTTATACTTCGTCCTAAAATAGCATTATTAGCCACTTTAAGCATACCTAGAGATAATGCTGGGTCTTGAGCAATAATATCACTCATTTCATGCAAGTTAATATCAGGATCATCGGCAGCACTTCTTACTTTTAATGCTATCTCTGGTAAGGTCGGCAGTACAAGGGTGTCTTGTTTTATTTTTTCAGTCAAAATAGTATACAGGGCATTTTCAGTTGCCATAAATCCACCTTTATTTTTATTGTGCTTAACATTAAAAGTAGCACATTTTCTAAAAATTAATATATTTCAACTTAATAGCAAGAATATTTTTTATTTCCCCCTTAAGCAATGAACCGCACAACGCTCGTTAAAGCAAGGTTAACATTGATACAGTTTACACTTATCTTGATTCAAAATAGTGGCGATAATCACTAATGAGTATAGTTTCCCGCCTATTTTATTGCGTCTTTATACTTTCATACTAGTTAACCTGAACGTCTTTCTCCCACTGCTAGCTTGAAGAAGCTAGCATCATTGCAGTAAAAACTTTTCTTAAAGATATTGCGATTTTTTAAGGGAAATGTGAATTTTAAACTCATGCAATGCTACCACGATAAAAATTAGGACAGGCTAATTACCTTGGTTACACTATATATGGGGCTAATATTTCTGAAACAGATATAGATCTAGATATAGATACTGAATGACTAGGTCATTACAAAATACCTAGCTGGGTAGGTGTTTGCGCAATTGATGGTGTAAAAATTGATGTCGAGCATAGCGAAGAGCTGACTGAAAATTGATAAGGTTTTCTGGCTGTTAACCGCCATGATGCGAGTAACGCTAGCAATAAGCTATTATTGCCAGTGTTACTAAATCATCTTAACGTGTCGGTAACTCAATATCCGCTAAGAATTCGTCAACCTCATGGTTATTTTTCAATAACATAGCACGAGTGACAATATCTTTAGTTAGATGTGGAGCAAATCGCTCAATAAAGTCATACATGTAACCACGTAAAAAACTGCCTCGCCTAAAACCGATTTTAGTTGTACTCGCTTTAAATAAATGACTCGCATCAATGACCACAAGATCGCTATCGATACGTTTATCAATAGCCATGGAAGCAATCACACCGACACCAATACCTAAACGCACATAGGTTTTAATCACGTCAGCATCTGTCGCTGTGAAAGCAATTTGAGGTTTTTCTCCAGCGGCATCAAAGGCAGCATCGAGCTCAGAACGGCCGGTAAAGCCAAAAACATAAGTCACCAGCGAATATTTAGCAATATCGGCTATGGTAATATCTTTTTTGTTCGCTAAAGGATGATCAGGACGAACAATAATACTCCGATTCCAATGATAGCAAGGCAACATGACTAAATCGTTGTACAAGTGTAACGACTCTGTTGCTATGGCGAAATCTGCATCGCCTTTAGCGGCCGCGTCACTTATTTGCGCGGGCGTGCCTTGAGACATTTGCAATGAAACTTTACTATATTTTTTAATAAAGCCCTGAATAACATCAGGTAAAGCATAACGAGCTTGTGTATGTGTGGTAGCAATGCGTAATTTACCTTCATCCGGCTGAGTATGCTCGCGGGCAACGGCTTTGATAGCTTCGACTTTTGACAGGATTTGCGTTGCAATATCAATGACATCTTGACCGGCTTCCGTGACATGAGTTAGATGCTTACCGCTACGACCAAATATTTGAATACCTAACTCGTCTTCAAGCATTCTTACTTGTTTAGATATACCGGGCTGAGAAGTAAACAAACTATCTGCTGTGGCAGAAACATTTAAATTATTGTTTAATACTTCAACGATGTAGCGCAGTTGCTGTAACTTCATATAAATACTCAATAGCATTAATAAATGCAAGGTTGGTAACGTTCTTATACTAAAATAATATACTTAATCAATCATTTATTCCATAATAATTTATTGATTTTTGTAAATAAAAATTACCACTTCGGCTAAATTCAACAAATAATATTTTCACTCCGCTAAACTGTCTGTTATAAATCCACTTTTTTCAGCAGTTTTTAAACTAAATATGCAACTAGCTCTATGCTAAACAAAACATTTTTTGTAAACTGCTTAGTAGTTTATTTATTCAAGAGAATCTTAGATGATTGCTATTATTGTTGGGTTAATTATCGCCTTAATTGTTTTTGTTGTGGTGGTAACCTCAATACAACAACATAAAGAAAAAATAGAAGCTGAAAAACGCATTAAAGTCGCCAAACAAAAAGCGATTATTGATGAAAATGAAGAGTTGATTTTCAATTTGGCAAACCTACCTAGTAACCCTACTATCGTCAAGATATTAAACCGCCGCAGCTTAAATGCCGCTAAAACGATGCAAGAACTTATGCCTGAAGTCAAAGGCATAAAAAAAAGAGCTCAAGAATTAAAGTCTCGATTAAAAGCATCGGAAGACCTAGCTGATAATCAGACTGACATGGACGATAGTTTTATCTTACCCGATAATGAGCAGCAACTGGTTGGCATTTTACAGTGTATAAAAAAATTACGCGTTGTAATTAAATCGGAGCAAAGCAAAGGTGCTTTAGATGCACAGACTTTTACGGCAGAAGATCAACGATTAGCGGCCATGCAACTAAAAATTAATATAGAAAGTTTAATTAAGCGTGGTAGCCAAGCTTTTAATAAAGAGATGCTTGGCTCTGCCAGACAATATTTTGAGAAAGCCTTACAAACGTTAATCAATAGCCCAGTTAAAAATGATTATGTTACCGCAAAGCATGCAGAAATTTCACAAAAATTAGAAGACATTACTGATGCCTTGAAACACACCAATGCTAAAGATGCGGCGAAGAAAGCAAAAAGTGAAGAAAGCGAATTAGATATTTTATTCCAACCGAAGAAAAAGTGGTAAATTATTTATAAGCCAGCATATAGCTGGCTTATTTCTTACTATTCAAGACATAAATCCCCATAGCAACAATCAACAGCATTAGCTTGCCGAGCTTTCTTCGACGCACGATGAAAGCATACATCTTAAAAGCTCATATAAGACAATTAGGCGGTGAACTAAGCCGTATTGGCCGCTCAAGGAATTGGCAACTAAAAGCTAATTTTAATCAATTACAAGCCATCGTTGAATTTATCGAGCAAGAGCATGAAGATAGTTGGCTGTGGCTTGCCAAGCTACTTAGAAAAGAATATAAATACTTAAGCCATGAAAACCTTTTACAGCTTGCTGCTCGACTGGACCAGGTTACTGTCACCGCTTTAATGGCACAAACAGACTGTACTTTGGCACAAGCAAGAAAAGTATTAGATGAATTAGAGCAACTAGATTAACGCACTGAACTGGACTTAAAATACAGATAAAAAAATAGATACCACTTGGTATCTATTTTTGTCTTCAAACTAGAATAAATTCTCTAGGCTGATTTTGTATCTTCTTTCTTAGCTTTAGTTGCCGTTTTTTTAGCTGCTGGTTTTTTCGCAGCTTTCTTTTTCGCTACTTTCTTCTTAGGAATATCTTCGACCCATTTGCCGTCAATATACTTTGCGGTCCAGCCTGTTGCTTTGGGCTTGCCTTCATCAGTAGCAATCTCGGTCATAACATACTGTTCTTTAGTTTTACGGCTATAACGTACTACCGATAAATTCCCTTCATTATCTTCTGCTGGTGCATCAGCTAAATAATAGAATTTTTCTGAAATTCTATCTCTAAAGCGTTTTAGCTCAGCCACTTTCGGTGCTCTGGTTTCCCGAGAGCGAGGGAAAGTATGCGCGGCTAAAAAGATTCCCGCAGCGCCATCACGAAGGACAAAATGTGCATCAGACTTCTCACACTCTAGTTCAGGTAACTGTACCGGGTCTTCTTTAGGTGGCGCAGCTTCACCACTGGCTAATAATTTACGGGTATTTTTACATTCGCTATTGGTACAATCAAAATACTTGCCAAAACGACCCGACTTTAACTCCATCTCTGCTTCACAACGGTCACATTCCAAAATAGGACCATCATAGCCCTTAATTTTAAATGTCCCTTGCTCAACTTCAATGCCATCACAAATAGGGTTATTGCCACATACATGTAACTTTCTGGTTTCATCGATAAGATAGCTGTCCATTGCGGTATTACACTTTGTACAACGATGCATAGCTCTTAATGCTTCAGTTTCCTGATCTTCAGCTAGCACACTAACCGCTTCTTCACCGGGCGTTAGGTTCATTGTTGTAGTGCAACGCTCTTTCGGTGGTAAGGCATAACCTGAGCAACCTAAAAACACCCCAGTAGAAGCCGTTCTAATACCCATTTTACGTTGACAGGTAGGGCAATCAATATCCGTTAATACTGGGTTATTATTTGGCATACCACCATCAGCAGACTCTAGATTAGCAATGGCTAGCTTTTTACTGAAGTTTTTGTAAAAGTCATCAAGTACATCTTTCCAGTTGAGCTTACCTTCCGCTATACCATCAAGCTCTTGCTCCATATTGGCAGTAAAATCATAACTCATTAGTTTTTCGAAACTAATTGATAAACTATCGGAGACTATTTCACCCATTTTTTCAGCATAGAAGCGTTTTTTATCTAAACGTACATAGCCTCTATCTTGTATGGTTGAGATAATAGACGCATACGTTGATGGCCTGCCAATTGAGCGTTTTTCTAATTCTTTAACCAGAGATGCTTCGCCAAAACGAGCAATGGGTTTAGTAAAGTGCTGGCTTGCAGCTAAGTTATCTAATGTTAGTGTTTCGCCGACTTTCAAATCTGGTAAATGTTTATCATCACCTTTACTTAATTGTGGGTGAACTTTGGTCCAACCATCAAACTGCATAACCCGACCTTTGGCCTTCAAATCAAAGCTAGCGGCACTTATGGTTAGTGTACTAACAGCGTAGCGCGCTGCTGTCATTTGACAGGCAACAAATTGGCGCCAAATCAGCTCGTATAGTTTTTTAGCATCTGCATCAACACCTTCAATGAAAGCACCAACTAGTTTTACATTAGAGGGACGAATAGCTTCATGCGCCTCTTGAGCGCCAGATTTTGAGCCATACACCTTAGCTTTATCCGGTAAATAATTATCACCAAAATTATCACTAATATAGCTACGACACATTTCTACTGCGTCTTTACTTAAATTAGTTGAATCAGTACGCATATAAGTAATATGCCCCGCTTCATACAAACGTTGCGCTAAGCCCATGGTACGCTTTACGCCATAACCTAACTTAGTACTTGCTGCTTGCTGTAGTGTGGAGGTGATAAATGGTGCCGACGGCGTACTTTTAGACGGTTTATCTTCTCGCTTACTTACCGCATAGTCGGCGCTGTTAAGTATCGCTAGAGCCTTATCAGTATCCGCTTTATTGGTTGGTTTAAATGCTTTGCCATTTTCATGAGTAACATCTAACGCTAATGCTTCGCCAGTGCTGGCATGAGTATCAGCAGCTATTTCCCAAAACTCTTTGGGATCAAACGCTTTAATTTCACGTTCACGCTCAACCACGAGTTTCACCGCGACCGATTGAACTCGCCCAGCTGATAGGCCACGAGCAACTTTTTTCCATAGCAGCGGGCTAACCATAAAGCCAACCACGCGATCTAAAAATCGTCGAGCTTGTTGGGCATTAACACCCGGCATACTCAATTCACCGGGAGTTGAGAACGCCTGTTGAATTGAGCTTTCGGTTATTTCATTAAAAACAACACGACGAAATTTTTTCTCATCGCCACCTATAATCTCTTTCAAATGCCAAGCAATCGCCTCTCCCTCGCGATCCAAATCGGTCGCGAGATAGATAATGTCAGCTTTTTCTGCCAGTTTTTGCAGTTCACTAACAACTTTCTCTTTTCCTGGCAGTATCTGATAATTTGCCGCCCAGTTATTCTCTGGATCAATACCCATACGATTAACCAGCGCTTGTTTATCACGCTTAGCTTTGTATTTAGCTTTTGCTTCGGGCGCCATCTTGCGCACTTCAGCCGGAGACTTAGCAGCAACTTTTTTACCTGTACTACTGTGTGGCAGATCACGGACATGACCAACACTCGACTTTACAATAAAGTCTTTACCTAAATATTTATTAATTGTTTTCGCTTTGGCTGGCGACTCGACAATAACCAGTGATTTTGCCATAAAAATTTATAATCCTTCGAAAAAGGCAAATTATTTTTGCCTTTTTATTCAAACGCTAATTTAGTTAACAAAGTGCGAGCGTACTTGTTATGACCTTGCTAGCGATAAAAAAAACATCTTATTTAAAAATTATTCTCTGCATAACTATCTATAGGTATATCTATAAATATGCAAACTGACAAGTAATTATTTTCTTATCAGGGAATGCTATTCACCCACATAGGGGTTTTAGCTATAATAGGCATTTATTGATAACACTGTGCGCTAAGGCACACCTTGCCTATTTTTAGCGGCAATCATAATAGACTTTACAATAAAACATAAGAGCATATTGTTAAAAAATTTAATTTATGAACGTATTAAGGGTCACCTGCATCAACTGATGATCCAAGTAAACAATCAAACAGAGACTTCAAATGACAACTATTACATCGGAATTTTATCACAAACTTAGCAATTGTTTGTGTCCTCCGGGCAACGGCGTATTTACCGTAAATACCGCTAAAGAGCGTAAGGAGCAATTACATCAAACTATTTTCGGACAAGCGGTTGGTGTTGATGATTTATGGAAAGCATCGTTAAATAAGCTGCCAGACGCATCTAAAGCGATTATTTTAGGTATAGCGTCCGATTGTGGTGGCGGTATTTTACGTGGCGCTAATTGGGGGCCGTTATTTTTACGTGCTAATTTACTAGAGAACTACCCCGAATTGACCGCTTTTGACATGGGTGATATTCGTGTTATTCCACATTTACTTGCTGACAAATATTTAAATGAAGCAACAATAGCTAATTGTCGCAAAGCACTTTATCAAGATGAACACAGCAAATATGCTGTTAGCCCATTAACTATTACTGAAGATGTTTTACATGACTTTTATGCTGAATTCCCTGAAAAAGGTATTTTTGGTATTGGTGGTGATCACAGTGTAAGTTATCCGTTAACCAAAGCCTACTTACAAGCGAAGAAGCAGCAAGGTAAACGAGCTGCCATTATCCACTTTGACGCCCATACCGATTTATTGGTAGAACGTTTAGGTATTGATTTATGTTTCGGCTCTTGGTGTACCCATATTTTAGATGACTTACATGAAAAACATCATTTAATTCAAATAGGCATCCGCTCGAGTGGTAGACCACAAAGTCACTGGGAAGAGACTTTTGGCGTAAGACAGCATTGGGCAAAAGACATTAAAGCCCAAGGTATTAGTAAAACCATAGATAATATTCTTAACCAACTTAAAGATGAGAATATTGATGAGCTGTATGTAAGCTTTGATATTGATGCCATTGATGAAAGCTATGCTAGTGCCACCGGCACGCCAGAGCCCGATGGTTTAATGCCAAGTGAAGCCATGGATATATTGCGTGCGTTAGCGGCTAAATACCCGATAACAGGCGCTGATATGATGGAGATAGCTCCTTTTACTGATAGCTCTGGGCAAGGGCTAGCTGGACAAGAAAAGACTTTAAAAGTAGGTGCTGAGATTTCAGCCTTTTTACTGGCAGAGATGGCTAAATAGCTTTATTTTAAGATTATCAGATCAAAAAAGGCTCCTGATGGAGCCTTTTTAAAGAAGTAATCTCCCTTAATTAAAGCGGATCTTGGCTTACATTATCACTACAGACATTTGATAGGCCAAACGGCCCTCTATGCCCAAGACCTTGATGAGGAGGTGATATTTTTTCATTTGTTACATGTGCAGCCAGTACGGGTAGGGTGAAAATAGTTTGAGTTGCGCTTTCACTGCCCGTCACTTTACCTGAAACAACAAGTTTAACATCTAACCAATGAGCATAACTTTGTGGGTAAATTATTCTTATAACGGAGCGACCGTCGGTGTCAGTGATAAATGAACCACTTACTGACACTATATTCTTGGGAGTCAGTTGACCATCTTTATTAAAGTCTTCGCTAGCATCTGTACCAACACCATCTAAAATACCATTAAAGTTAGCATCCTCATTACCACACTTAGTCGTTGCAAGCAATATGGTAGGCTTTGATTGAGAGCCAGCACCGGCTGTAGCCCAGACAACAAAGTCGTCACCATCATAAGTTGGCATCCAAAAACCTTTATAATAACTTTGTGGAATAGCAGACACTGTCAGTTCAACATTCTCAACGGCATTGGATTCCGCATCAATAACAAAAATTGAATATTCTTTAACGTAATCAGTAGTACCTAGCTCTTCAACTTGATTACCTGTACCTAACGATATGAATAATTCACGATCAGAAACGGTTAAGGTTACCGTATCTTTAATGTCTGAGTTATCTTCAACACTAGCAGTTATAGCAACAGCGTCTTTGGCTGAGGTACTATTAGAGGTGTAAATAGTTGAAGCGCTACCACTACTATTAGTTACTGCTGTTGCTGGAAAAATAGAACCTCCGCTTATATCCTCTAAAACAAACTGAATTCTTTTATTTTTAACGCGGTTACCGTCAGCATCTTTAACCACCACGGATATGGTGGATTTTTGTTCATCAGGACCAATAGAGTTAGGTGATGCCTGCGCATTAATAGTAGCTGCGGTATCGGCAAAAAATTCAAATTCAAGCTGATTGGTTAACTCAATAGCGTTACCATCAACAGTATCCGAGCCAACAAATGTAATTATTGCTTGACCGGCGTCAGTAGATTTTAAATATACAGTCACCTTACCATCGATAGTTTCGGTTTTGGCATCCCCTGTTATAGGGGTCCCGCTGATATCCGTAAATACACCTCGAGTAGTGGTAAAGGTTACATCGGTACCATTAGCTACTGGGGCACCATCTCTTTGCCAAGTTAGCGTTAGCGAGGCAGTTTGTATTAAAGAAACATCAGGAACAATAGGCGTATTTGCAGGATTAACCGTGTTAACGCCATTACTAAAACTAGTGAACAAGAACGAATCCGCTTGCACTGAAACATCTTGACTGGCCGAGGTACCAAGAGCAGTAACAATTATTGTGTTAGTGCCACCCGTAGTACCGGTTACCTTTACCGTAGCCTGTCCTTCTGAGTCTGTAGTTACACTTGATGGAATAGTTATTCCATCAACGTTACTTGCAGATACCGCTACAACGGTTTGAGCAACACCATTACCATCAGAGTCTAAAACATTAACTATGAAACTAGCTTCATCATTTAGCGCTAAAGAGGCAGAGCCAGTTAAAGTCAAGGTAGTACCAACAACTTCAATTGCTAGTGAGTCAGTAATATCACCACTGGTTACTGTTACTATGATAACTCTATTACTCGGGTCAATTTGAGTTGATAGTTTCTTAGTCACTTTACCATCAGGCCCCGTTTTATTAGAACTGTCACCGCTTTCATCAAGTATATTTCCAAGTTCGCCTGAATCTGGTGAAAATTGAATAGTTACGCCTTCGAGCAAATTATTATTTTCATCTTTAGCAATGGCGAATAACTCTATCGATTGAGCGCCACTTGAAGCGAGTTGTTGTGAGCTAGCAAATAAACTAATAGAAGCGGCCACTGGCTCGCCGACAATAACTTTTACGCCATCCCCTTTGCTATCAAAGCTAATATCATCTGACACACTTCCATAGGAAGCAATAACACTCACCGAGCCTTTCATATCGGTAACTTTCACATTGATACTTGCATTACCATTAGCATCCGTTGTTGCAGTGCCTGCAACGGGATCAAAGGTGGCTGAGCCTTCGACAGCAAAGGTAAAGGTAACCGTTTTATTAGCCACTGCACTGCCATTATCAAGAACAGTTGCAGTAATAGTTATGTGGTTTGCTGCTGATAAATCACCATCGGATTTTGTAACCGTTAAGGTTACGGCATCAGTTGTATCACCATCGCCATCACTCCCTCCGGTTAGATCACCATCACCATCACCACAGGCAACTAAAGTCATTAACGACATCAGTAACATGGTAAAACTTAAACGTCGAAGTAACTGCATAAAGCTTCCCTAAATTTATTTTTAATTTTACATACTTTAACCATATTAACTTATAAATCACAAAAAGGTACTTGTTCTTAAAAAAAAGTTACATTCCTATAATGAGTTAACCATTATTTACTTATTGCCACTTTCGCAACATAGATAATAAAGTAGTTTTTAATCCCTTCAATAATTGCTAGTCTAAGCCTTTAAAATTTCACTCGTAATAGATATTTAATTATTACCACTTAAATTACAACCTAGCTGAAGTAACATAGACACTATGACCATTGAACAAACAACTTCCCCTGCCCTCAAAAAATCCAATTTAACTAGCCGTATTGTTATCGGTATGGTTGCCGGTATTTTATTAGGAACATTCTTACAGTGGCTGATGCCAAATGGCTCTGACAAAATCATCAACCTTTATTTCTTTGATTTATCTCTGAAAGGTTTTCTCGTTGATGGTGTTTTAGAGGTCATAGGGCAAATATTTATGTCCAGTTTGCGTATGTTAGTTGTGCCTCTGGTTTTTGTCTCTCTGGTGTGCGGGGTTTGCTCATTAAAAGATATCAGTAAACTTGGCAGAATTGGTGGTAAAGCCATTGGTTTATATCTCGCTACTACCGCCATCGCTATTAGCTTTGCTATTTTTGTTGCCTTACTTATTGCTCCGGGAGAAGGCGTAAATATGGTAGCGAATAGCAGTTTTACTAGTAAAGAAGCACCTTCTTTAGCGCAAGTTATTATTCAAATGTTCCCCACCAACCCTTTTGCTGCCTTTGCCGAAGGTAATATGCTGCAGATAATTGTTTTTGCCTTACTCTTTGGTATTGCCATAGCACTGTCAGGAAAAGCCGGTGACCGCATTGCTGCATTATTTGAAGATCTAAGTGTCGTAATTATGCGCCTAGTCTCTATCTTAATGAATATCGCTCCTTATGGCGTCTTTGCACTATTAGCAACCTTATTTACTTCAGTATCACTCGATACCTTTGGTAACTTAATAAAATACTTCTTTGTGGTCTTCTTTGTCTTATTGATCCATGCTTTTGTCACTTACCCTATTATTCTAAAACTATTGACCGGTTTAAACCCGTTGATATTTTTAAAGAAGATGCGTGATACCGCTATTTTTGCTTTTTCGACGGCCAGCTCTAACGCCACCATCCCAGTTACCTTAGAAACCGCAACGAAGAAGATGGGCGTTAAGAACTCTATAGCGTCATTTACTGTACCACTAGGCGCCACCATTAATATGGACGGCACAGCCATTATGCAAGGTGTCGCCACGGTATTTATTGCGCAAGTCTTTGCTCAGGATTTAACCTTGGCTGACTACTTAACCGTTGTTCTTACCGCGACTTTAGCCTCAATTGGCACGGCAGGTGTTCCCGGTGTTGGTTTGATTATGCTAGCCATGGTATTAGAACAAGTAGGTTTACCGGTTGAAGGTATTGCGCTAATTATAGGTGTTGACCGTTTACTTGATATGACTCGTACTGCCGTCAATGTTACTGGCGACAGCATGGTAAGTGTGGTGATTGCTAAGAGTGAAGGTCAGTTTGACCATGAAATGTATTTAGATGCAAAAGCCGGTCAAAACATTGACGATGGTAGACTTTAAACACGTAAAAGATAACTAACAACTCGTTTAACTATAAGGTAAATATAGCTACCGAGTCATGTTATAACTGGCGACTAGTCAACAAAAAAGCCTTACTGGGTAAACTCAGCAAGGCTTTTTTTATCTTATCAACGGCTAAATTCAATTTAGCACAACCACGTTCACCCGCCAGTGATTTGAGTGGAGGCTACTTACTGAGTGACGTATTACCCTGGAAAGATGTTGTTGCGCTGCAGCAGCTTACCAATAAAACTTTCTGCCGACAATGAAGCGGCTTTAGAAAACTTCTCGGCCAAGCCTTTTTTAATTTCATACTTAATCGCGACAACTTTATGACTTTTACTTTTCCCTTGTAAGTAGTCATCACTGGTTTGGATGCTATCCACGAGGCCAAGCTCTAGTGCTGTAGTGCCAAACCAGTGTTCACCGGTTGCAACTTTAGCAATATCTAAGCTAGGTCGGCGCTCACTCACAAAGTTTTTAAATAACACATGAGTTTCTTCTAACTCTTCAATAAACTTTGCTTTGCCCTTTTCAGTATTTTCACCAAACATAGTCACTGTGCGTTTAAACTCTCCGGCAGTAAATTGTTCAAATTCAATATCATGCTTTTTAAGTAATTTGTTAAAGTTTGGCACTTGCGCAATAACACCAATAGAGCCTAAAATCGCAAAGGGTGCACAAATAATATGATTAGCTACACACGCCATCATATAGCCGCCACTAGCAGCCACTTTATCAACTGATACTGTCAATGGAATATTATGCTGGCGAATACGGTCAAGTTGCGAGGAAGCAAGACCATAGCCGTGCACCATACCGCCGCCACTTTCTAAGCGAATAAATACTTCATCTGTCGGTTTGGCCACAGACAGTATCGCGGTCACTTCTTCACGCAACGAGCTGACCTCTTTAGCATCAATACTGCCGTTAAAATCTATAACAAATACATGGGCTTTACTTGGCTCTTCGGCTTCGCCCGCTTTAGCTAACTTAGCTTTTGCTTTATCGGCCTTTGCTTTTTCTTTTGCTAATTTTTTATCGGCTTTTTCTTTTTCTTTATATTCTTCCTTGGTTAATAAGGCATGAATAATATCTTCTTCGGTCTCGATAAATTGCTCAGACAAATTGGTGATTTCCAATTCACCTTTTTTGTGTTGCTGTTTCATCGCGGCACCAGCAATGGCTATGATAATGGCAATTACCGCCAAAACGAAAGTAACAGTTTTTGCTAAAAACATTCCGTATTCGTATAAAAATTCCAAGAGGACTCCTGAGGATTAATTGTTAAAAAATGGTAAAAACAATGCTGGTAATTCTACACTATTTTATTGGCTTGCAAACTACAGTTAATAAACTTAAAAATTAGACAAAAAAAAGCCCTCAGCTGAGGGCTTTATCTTAAATTTTACTAAAGCTTATTTTACAACATCTTCATCAGTTACTGTAATACTATGACCCATACTTAAAATAAAGCTAACGAGTTGGCTTTGCATTGCTTTTGTCGTCCTAGCTGTCATTTCAGCATCAGGAGCCACCCCAGGAATAGCCGCCGGTGTTAACACCGAGCCATGATGACCAAAAGTATAACGGATAGCGCCAGAAACCGGCATTTCTGCATCTTGCAATGTAGTTGAAACACTAGGTAGTCCTAATAATGCAATAGCTGGCTCAGTGCCACCCATAGGAGTGTTAGGTGTTGTGTTAATCACTACTTGGTCAGGCAGGTTATCACTACCATTACCCACAACTTCGGTTAACATTATAGGGGTATTGCTTGCAGCTAAATCAGTGATATAACTAATAGGATCACCTGGATCTGTAACCGTTTGTGCCGCAAAAGTAAACTCTGCGAAAACAGCGTTCAGCCCAGCTTGTTCTTCTGGGGATAATCCACTGTAAAACGCTTCATACGTTGCTGTTAACTGATCTTGAGTGAAACCATTTGGAAATGTCATATCAACAAAGGCTTTGAAATCAGCAGAGCTTTTGTAAACTAAATTAGACTTAACCAACCCAGAAAAAGCGGGAGATTCCATACCAAAGTTAGCTAACATTAAACCGGGTACTGATAAGGAAGCAGTATTTAGCTTGAAAAGTCCATCTACTTGCGGGTCTAAAGGAGTATTAGCTACGGAAGTAATACTTATCCCCACGATGCTGCCTAAAGACATACCAAAATAATGTACATTGCTTTTATCTAACATTAAGTCAACTGAGTTACCATTAGTATCAACTGCCCCGATAAAGTTAATCCCTAGACGTAAACCTAAAGTATCAGCTATGGTTTGACGGAAATTATCTCTAAGCGTTAATAAGCTAGCTAAGTTAATGTAATGTAGCGTGGTATCGCTGCCATTTATTTCATCATTGCCATCACCATCTAAGTCAAAACCACGACTACCATGTAAAGGTGCATCTATTGCTATTGTAGCAATACCATATATAGAAAGTGCGCCTGTTACGGCTAACATTTGTTCTTTATAGCCAGACAAACCATGTTGCATAATAACAATCGGCCAACCAGCCTCAGGTTTAACTAACTTATCAAGACCCAAACCAGCACGAACAGCATTTGCTACG
This sequence comes from Colwellia sp. MT41, assembly GCF_001444365.1. Taxonomy (NCBI): domain Bacteria; kingdom Pseudomonadati; phylum Pseudomonadota; class Gammaproteobacteria; order Alteromonadales; family Colwelliaceae; genus Colwellia; species Colwellia sp. MT41. Next base: position 1,118,446 of record NZ_CP013145.1, on the reverse strand, counting down.
TCTAAGTTAGGTGTAGTCATTTGAACATCTATCGGCATCTTAGTGCGTGCTGCCGGTACAGGGTTATATTTAGTAATATGACGTTCAACATCAATACCTAAATCACGTAAACCTGGCGCAGGTAAATTCTGAGCAGCAGATATATCCATACAAGCTTGATCAGTTGGGCTTATAGCTTCAACAGGAATTGCACTAGGGTTCGCTGCGGCTAACCCAGCCAACATTGCGCCTGAATCACATAAAGCTTTCCACCAATCATTAGTAGGTGCTAGAGGATTTTCAGCCGTTGGTATGGCAAGGTAATACGGGAGTGTTATTGAACCTTTCATATAGTTAGCCGCACTATATAAAGGTTTTAGTTCATCCGGGATGCTATCGCCTAAAATATTCGCAACAGACATACCCGTATCTTTAACACTAATGGTTGGTATACCTTTCATGGCATTTTCAAGCATTGCGGGCACATTATTAGCCATTAAACCTTTAAGAGCGACTAATGAATCAGTTGTTGACTGTGTGGTCATAGCAAAAGTATAAATCAAACTGTCTTTATCAGCGCCAAAATCGACAATAGCATTTTCATAACTATTGATAACACCTTGTAAACTCTTTTGAGCATCGGTTGCTAATGGGTTTATCGTAATATCTTGACGAACGGCTTCATACGTATTTGAGCCTGCAATTGAGGTGCCGTTACTGTCTTGGAGACTACTTGTTAATGCAACGATATAACTTGTTTTACCTGCGAATGGTTTTAGGGGAGCAACTACAATATTATTGCCTTTTGCCTGTGCAACAAAATCAACACCAAAAGTTAATTCACTAACCACTTTACAAGCAGCACCACGAGGTACTGCCTCACAACCTGCATCTTGCCCCATCAATGTTTCAAAAATACGTACAGAAGCTGGATTCATTACTGAGCTTGCATCTAATGAAGAATCTTGTGGAAAATCAATCTTAAGTACAAAAGGGTTACTCACCGACCAACCATCAAGTGCCCCCAAAACAACAGTTGGATCCAAATAATCAGGACGTATTTTATTACCATCTTCATCTAGCAAGTTTTCTGCTGGGAAGTTTAACGTGCCGTCTTGGCTACCTGAAAATAACAAATCATTAGGTACGGATAAAACGCCATTAGAAGGGTCAAAAACAATACGAGCTAAAGACTTAACCGCTGAGCCATTATCGGCAACTTCTTTTTGTACATCTTCGATAGTTTCGCTATCACAGGCACTTAAACCAAGTGCGCTAATAATCGCAAGACTGAGAGCTAGCTTTTTCATATTAAATTCCCCAATGCCTTAATTTTTATTATGTATAGTTGTTAAAGTTATTTAAATCTTAGCTTTTGAACCAAAGTTCAAACTAACGTTTGAATAACTAGTTAGACCAGTTCAAGTTACCCCAAGATGTCACAAGGTGCTAGTATTTTTTTACTTTTTTGTATTATTTTGTCTTACTTTGTGTTGTTTCTTCATGTTAATAAACTTTTTTCTCGTCAATGAAAATGTCAACGAGTAGAATAGACAGGTATTTTTCTCACACACAGCGAAAAGATCTAAGATGTTTAATTATTCAATAAAAGATGCTTGTTTAAACAACAAAACCATTCTAGTTACCGGTGCTGGTGCTGGTATTGGCCGCACTGCTGCATTAACTTATGCCAAACTTGGTGCTACAGTAATTCTTCTGGGTAAAACGGTTAGTAAACTTGAAGCTGTTTATGATGAAATTGTAGCCCTTGGCTTAGCTCAGCCTGCGATTATTCCTTTAGATTTAAAGGGTGCCACTAAGCAAAACTATATTGATATGTGTTCAACTATTGTAAGTCAATTTGGTCAGTTAGATGGCGCATTACTTAATGCCTCAATTTTAGGTGAACTTACGCCCTTTACTCAAATTCATGAGCAAGTGTTTAACGATGTGATGAAAGTAAATGTTACCGCGCAATATCTGCTGGCCCAAGCATTAATACCAACATTATTGTTAGCACCAAAATCCTCTTTGGTTTTCACTTCTTCAGGTGTTGGTAATCAAGGTCGCGCCTACTGGGGAGCATACAGCATGTCAAAATTTGCCACTGAAGGCATGATGCAAGTTATCGCTGATGAATACGATACCAGCAATTTGCGTACTAACGCAATAAACCCAGGCGCTACCAATACCAATATGCGCTCTTGTGCATTTCCCGCTGAAGATAAAACAGAAATTGCTAGCCCAGAAGCTATTATGCCGTTATATGTTTATTTGATGTCGAACGACAGCATTGAAGTGAATGGTCAAACCTTAAAGGCCCAGTAAGGACTGGATAAACATTGAGCAAATTTACCAATAAAAAAGGCAAGCTCGATGAGCTTGCCTTTTTTATTAATGAGTACTTTATTTACTGTAGTTAAAAAACTGAGAAATTAACGTAACTCTCTTCTTAAAATTTTACCCACATTGGTTTTTGGTAATTCTTTACGAAACTCAACCAATTTTGGCACTTTATAGTTGGTCAGGTTTTCACGACAATGTTTAATCAGTATTTCTTCCGTTAAATCATCGGACTTACTTACCACAAATATTTTCACAATTTCACCGGAAACTTCATGAGGAACACCGATGGCAGCAGACTCTAGTACCCCCTCATGCATGGCCAGTACTTCTTCAATTTCATTGGGGTAAACATTAAAACCAGAAACGATAATCATGTCTTTTTTACGATCAACTATAGTAAAGAAACCTTTATCATCCATCAAGGCAATATCACCCGTAGCAAACCAGCCATCTTTTAACACTTCGTCTGTCGCTTCCTCGCATTTGTAATAACCCAGCATCACTTGCGGGCCTTTAACCCACATTTCACCTGACTCGCCAATATCTGCTTCACTACCATCTTCGCGCATGATTTTAACATCAGTTGACGGTGCAGGCAGACCTATACTGCCATCATACGCAGCAAGGTTATAAGGACTTATACACACTAAAGGTGCACATTCAGTTAGACCATAGCCCTCTAATAAGCGGGTACCGGTAATTTTCTGCCAACGCTCAGCTACAGGTCGTTGTACTGCCATACCACCGCCTAGTGACATTTTTAGTGTACTAAAATCAAGTTCACTAAAGCCTGGTGTATTCAATAAACCGTTAAATAACGTGTTAACGCCGGTAATGGCGGTAAATGGGTACTTGGATAATTCTTTAACAAAATTAGGCATATCTCTTGGGTTGGTAATCAATAAATTGGTACCACCCATAGTATAGAATGTTAAACAATTCGCCGTTAAGGCAAAGATATGATAAAGCGGTAAAGCGGTTACTACTAACTCTTTACCTTCCTCGAGTAATGGACAAATAGCCGCTTTCGCTTGTTGTAAGTTTGCCACCATATTGCGGTGCGTTAACATGGCGCCTTTAGATAATCCTGTGGTGCCACCAGTATATTGCAAGAAGGCAAGATCATCTCCGCACAACTCAACCGGTGTCAATTCAAGCTTCATGCCTTGTGCTAAGGCACGATTAAAACGCACGGCATCAGGCAGGTTAAAAGCGGGTACCATTTTTTTAACGTACTTAATTACACAATTGACCACAGTACCTTTAACTAAACCCAAGCGATCACCCAGTGATGTCATAATCACATGTTTCACTGAGGTCTTATCAATCACTTTTTCAAGCGTTTTAGCAAAGTTTTCTATGATTAACATTGCTTTGGTATCAGAATCTTTTAATTGATGTTCAAGCTCTCGGGCAGTATACAAAGGATTTACGTTAACAACGGTAAGTCCCGCTAACAAAGCACCAAATAATGCGATGGGATATTGTAAGCAGTTAGGGACCATAATGGCGAATTTGTCGCCTTTTTGTAAACCTAAATCTTGTTGCAAATAAGCAGCAAAAGCCGTTGCTTGTTCTAAAAGCTCTCCATATGAGATTGAAGCGCCCATATTAATGAATGCCGTTTTATCACTAAATTTAATCGAGTATTTAGTAAACATGGCGGCAATAGATGGATACTTATCAGCATCTATGTCGAATGGCACTGCACTTGGGTAACTTTTTTCTAACCAAATTCTTTCCACAATGGCTTTCCTCAATAGGTAATTAGGCATTAATCTTTCTAATAATTATATTTTTTACAGTAACTCTTATTTTAATAGCACTGTTTTATCAAAATTTTCATCATTACGCCAGTAAAATTTAAACGCTTGTTTGAATTTTACTAAAAAAATTACTGAGCAAATGTACTAGTTCTTCCGTTTGTTCCATATGTACATGGTGCCCACCTGTCAGTTTATTAGTGGTTAAATGACTAACGCAGGAAGAAAAATGAGCCAGTCCGGTAGCCACCATATCCATGCCTTTATCACCGTAAATTAATTGTAGCGGGCATTTTATATCACTAAAAAGTTGTTGCCCTTGTTCTTGGCTTAGTCGATAAAGTGAAACAGTCCGTAAGCGCGGGTCAGATCGCCAACGATATAAAACACTAGCCTCACCAACAGCACTTATGTTGCCTGACTGATCTTTAACTTCGATAAGTGATCTTTGGACAATTAACTTAGCATGGTCAACTTTTAAGTCAGAAACATGCAACCGTGCTTTAACCGCAATATCTTCACTAAACGTTCGAGTAGGCTTAACTGACTTTACTCGACTTAATATACCTTGCCTTAACTGCTTAGTCGTTTGCTCTGCCGGGGCACAAATAAAACCAAACGAGTCAATTAATGTCAGTGACTTTACCTTCTCAGGAAAAGCGGCGGCAAATGCACTGGCAACCATAGCGCCCATTGAGTGAGCAACAATATCAATTGCTGGCCAGTTATTAAGGGCAAACAAAGCTACTAAATCACTAACATAATCAAAAAAATGGTAATGGGCACCAACACTGCGATGATCTGAATGACCATGCCCAGGCCAGTCTAACGCAATGACATACTTATCAGACAGCAAATCACTTTTTTGCGTTTTTTGCTGCACTATTTCTTGCATTAAAGGTAAAAAGCTGGCGGCATTATCCAAGTATCCATGTAAGCATAGCACTGGTTGCTGATTCTTATTACCACAAGTGATTGCACTTAGCGTTAAACTGTCTAGCTCAAAGCTAAGCGCTGCAATGTTATTTGTATCTGCCATAAGGGTTAGGCCCTTGATTTAAGCATAAGACTTTTGATTGCTTTTAATTAAGGAATACAGCGCCGCAATGGCTAACACGCACCAGATCAACACCCAAACTAGCTCAGGCACCATAGTCATTGAGGCTAGAGCAGCACCATCACCTAAGTCACGGCCATCAAATAAATACGTTGGGCTAAATAAGCTGTTTAATAAAATACTCAAGCCAAAGAATTTTAACAATAACTGTAAATAGTATAAGCGACGCATTTTTATACTTAGCACAAACATTACCGCTAAGCTTGCGATAATAATCATAGTAAGCAAGTCTCTTGCCCACAAGACGATTGAAGCGAGCAGTAAAACGATCATCACGCCAGAAAAAATCTGTGCTGTACGTTGATGGCTATTCGCCAGCTTGAATAATAGCCAGCCCCAAAATGTTGCTCCTGCATAACCAAAAAAAGTAATAAAGAAGCTTAAGCCGCCTTGGGTAGTACATAAACCAGCGCCCGTAGCATACAGCTGGATATTGATGATTTCACCGCCGGTAAGCAATGCAGCAATACCATGACTTATTTCATGAAAGTATGTTTCCAACCAATTCAGTGGGATAGAAACGAGCGGGATCTGTCTGATGACAATGGCCGCCACCAAGAGGAAATATAACTGATATTTTTGCCAAAGGCTGGCTGAGGAATGTTTCAGGGTGCTAGTCATACTTTGCTGCCATATTTACTGTCATAGTTTACTACGGTTATTTACCCGGAAGCTTTTTCCAGGAAACTGTATCTCGAACATAGACTGGCTGAGCATCTTCTGCTGCCACGCCTAGCCCTTGTGCTAATTTTATTTTACCTATTGTCAACATAGCTTCAGCACTCGGGAATAATATATCCGGGCTACCGTCATTCAGCTTCAAGCTAAATAACTGCTCTCCTGATTTTTCACTTAACTTTTCACTTAGCTTTTCAGAGTACGCATCCCAACCTGTACCCACTGCATATGTAGGTGTGGTTACCACGGGAGATAAGTGTTGTGCTAATTGCTCTGGCGGAGTAACCGCTTCAGCTTGCTGCGCTTGCATAATATTATCTTCATCAAGCACATAATAACCATTATACACTTCAGACATACGGGCATCTATTGCCGCAATGACCTGTTTATGGCCATGTTTTATATAGGCCAGTTGTGCCATAGCTTGTAAGCTAGACACGCCGACCACAGGTAAATTGGCAGAAAATGCTAAGCCTTGAGCAACACCAACACCAATACGAACGCCAGTAAAGCTACCCGGCCCTTGACCAAATATAAGACCATCAAGCTCTGCAAGTTTAATATTCGCCTCATTAAGCACTGCATCTATCATCGGCAGTAAATGTAAACTATGCGACTGTGGACAAAGTTCAAAGCGAGAAAATATTTTACCGTTTACTTGCAACGCTACTGAGCATGCTTCCGTTGAGGCATCAAGAGCCAAATAATTCACAATACTTACCTTTTAATGACCTTTAAATTAAGGTCTGTTGAACATTAATTTCATGCCTATGCACTTGGCTCAGGATCGTCATCCCCGTGGTGTTTTAATCGGGGACCCAGTGTATAAAGAGTTCCTGAGTAAACTACATAGACATATTAATATTGATACTCTAAAGAATTTCGACTAAATCAATAACAAACGTCACTGTTTGTCCCGCAAGCGGGTGATTGAAATCAATAGTCACTGAGTTGCCATTAACTTCTTTAATCATGCCGGGTAACTCACCACCGGGTTGAGAAAAAGTAATAATATTACCTACTTTGGCTGGTGCATCAACAGTAAACTTATCTATATCCATATAATGAATATTATCCGGGTTGCTCTCACCAAAGGCGTCTTTAGCGACAAGAGTAAACTCTCTTGAATCACCTTTTGACATGCCAATAAGCTCAGCTTCAAAGGCCGGTGAAATACTGTTATCACCCATAATAATTTTAGCGGGTTTATTATTGACTTTGGTACTATCAGCTGCCGAGCCATCACTCAACTTCATGGTAATATGAACAAGAATACTTGAGTCATTTTTAATTTTTAATTGCATTGCTTCAGTCATTTTAACTCTCTATCTTATTTGTTTTATTCTTTTGCTCTTCTTTATTAGTAAAGGATTCAAAAATCATTAATGCTGCACCAATAAAAATTGCAGAGTCAGCAATATTAAAGGCGGCAAAGTGGTAGCCGCTCCAATGAAAATCGAGAAAGTCGATTACATAGCCAAATAAAACTCTATCAATTAAATTACCGACTGCGCCACTTAAAATTAAAGCAAAAGAAATGCTTAATAAACGTTGTTGTTTTGGTGTTTTTGCCATCCATACGAGAAAGATAATACTAGCAATAGCGGCAATGCCAGTGAAAAACCAACGCTGCCAACCACCTTGGTCTGCTAAAAAGCTAAAGGCCGCCCCGGTATTATGGACATAAGTTAGGTTAAAGAAGGGTAACACCGACAAGGTTTCACGATAGTCAAACGTACTGGCAACCCAATACTTGCTGACTTGATCAATGATTAAACAGAGTAAGGTTAGCCATAACCAACGTAATCCGGTGTCATTAAATAGTTTTTTCAATTGAGTTAATCTCATATAGCACAAGGGTAATAGCCTAATAAAATAGGCTATTACCCTTTCCTAATAATAGGGTGAGGTAATAGCCCGTTAATGTTAGTGAGTTAAGTTTAATGCAATCGGTTGAGCCAATTAAGCAAACTGCCTGGTTTCACCGGCACCGTCAATATTGGTGATACAACGACCACATATTGTCGGGTGCTTTTCACTTTCACCAATATCGGTAGTGACATGCCAACAACGTTCACATTTAGTGCCTTCTGCTGGTGCTACTGATAACCACAAACCTTCCATTTCAGTCTCTAGCGCATTTTCAGGTGCTTGCGTTACTATTACAATCGTTGCTTTTGAAGCAATTAATACAAAGCGTAATTCATCACCCAATTTAGCTAACTTAGCGGCTAACGTTTCAGTGGCAAATAATGTCACCTGCGCTTCTAATGTTTTACCTACTGATTTGTCTTTTCTTGCTTGCTCTAAGGCACGGTTTACTTCTGTGCGTACGCTAAGTAACTCGGTCCAAAATTCATTATCTAGCTCATTGGCAGAGTCAGTGCTCTCAGACATAGTTGATAAGCCATCGAACCAAACGCCAGTAAAGACAAACTCATCACGCTCACCGCTTGCTGGTAACGGTAACGCTTGCCAAATTTCTTGTGCAGTAAATGACAAGATAGGTGCCATCCATGCGGTCATTGCTTCAGCAATTAAGTACATTGCCGTTTGACAAGAGCGACGTGCTTTACCATCACTTTTAGCGGTATATTGTCTGTCTTTGATGATATCAAGGTAGAAACCACCCAACTCGTTAGTACAGAAGTTCATTAACTTGTGTACTACTACATGAAATTCATAGTCATCATAGGCATTAATAATATCATCTTGTAAACGTGAGGCTTTATCAACAACCCAGCGATCTAAAGCCACCATGTCATCAAAGGCAACACTGTGTTGCGCTGGCTCAAAACCGTTTAAGTTAGATAATAAGAAACGTGAGGTATTACGTATACGGCGATAAGCATCCGCTTGACGTTTAAATATTTCATCACCCGCAGTTATTTCTTGGGTGTAGTTAACTGATGCTGTCCAAAGACGTAAAATATCAGCACCTAAGTTATTAGTAATACTTGAGGGCGTAATAACATTACCTAACGACTTAGACATTTTGTGGCCTTTAGCGTCAACCACAAAACCGTGAGTTAGCACTTGTTTATATGGCGCTGTACCATTCATCGCTACCGATGAAATCATGGATGACATAAACCAACCACGATGTTGATCAGAGCCTTCAAGATATAAATCAGCAATGCCGTCAAATTCTTCACGCGCCTTGATAACAGATTCATGCGTAGTACCTGAATCAAACCAAACATCTAAGGTATCAGGGACTTTAATGTATTCTTTCGCATCATCACCAATAAGTTCGCTGGCCTCTAGATCGAACCATGCTTGAATGCCTGACTTCTCAACGCGTTGAGCAACTTCTTCGATCAGCTCTATGGTGCGAGGATGCAAAGCACCGGTATCTTGATGAATAAATAATGCCATAGGCACGCCCCACGTACGTTGACGTGATATACACCAATCTGGACGACCTTCAACCATAGATTCAATACGACGTTGACCCCAGTCAGGGATCCACTTTGTTTTTTGAATTTGCTTTAATGAATCTTGACGTAAACCTTTTTTGTCCATGCTGATAAACCACTGCGGCGTAGCACGGAAGATTAATGGCGTTTTATGGCGCCAGCAATGTGGATAAGAATGTTCTATCGCGTGATGATGCACTAAAGCACCATTTTCTTTTAATATCTCAATGACACTAGCGTTGGCTTTAAAGACATGTTGACCGGCAAGTAATGGCGTATCTTCAAGGTATACACCGTTAGCGCCCACTGGGTTAGCAATTTCTAAGTCATATTTTTTGCCAACGACAAAATCGTCGACACCATGACCTGGTGCTGTATGTACACAACCGGTACCTGAATCAGTGGTAACGTGGTCACCTAAAATAATAGGCACAGTAAAATCATAAAAAGGATGCTGACATTGTACTAATTCTAAATCCTGACCTTTACAGAAACCTAAGGCATGATATTTAGCTAAACCAAAGCGGTCCATACATGAGGTAACAAGATCTGAAGCAATAATTAACCGTTGCTGCTGACCTTCAACATCACATTGCACTAAGGTATATTCTACTTCAGGATTCACGGATATCGCACGGTTAGCAGGAAGTGTCCAAGGTGTTGTTGTCCAAATAACAATGCCAATTTCACCCGTGCCTTTATGACCTTCTGGGTGAGAAAATTTATCGGCAACAGTTTCATCAGTAATTACAAATTTGACATCAATAGCGGGTGATTGTTTATCTTTATATTCCACTTCAGCTTCAGCCAAAGACGAACCACAATCAGTACACCAATGTACAGGTTTAAAACCTTGATGTAAGTGACCATTTTCAGCAATTTTACCTAACGAACGAATAATATTCGCTTCAGTGCCAAAATCCATGGTTAAGTAGGGATTATCCCAATCAGCAAAAATGCCTAAACGTTTGAAATCTTCACGCTGACCATTGACTTGCTTAGCGGCATACTCACGACATTTTTCACGAAAGACACTCGCTGAAACTTTATGGCCTGGTTTGCCTATTTTTTTCTCAACCATTAACTCAATCGGTAAACCATGACAATCCCAGCCAGGGACAAACGGAGCGTTAAAATCGGATAAGGTTTTTGATTTAACAATAATATCTTTTAAAATTTTATTAACGGCATGACCTAAATGAATATTACCATTGGCATAAGGAGGGCCATCATGCAAAATAAATGACTTTTTACCCTTTTTGGCTGAACGTATCTTGCCATAAAGATCTTTAGCCGCCCACTCTTTGAGCATATTAGGTTCACGGTTAGCCATATTACCTTTCATAGCGAAGGAAGTGGCTGGCAAATTCAGGGTCTGTTTGTAATCACTCATTTAAATCATTATCCGTTTATGTTGGCTGATAAATTTAACGAAACGCTATAAATATCAACCAAATTTATAACTGTTTATTGAATATATTATTTTTAACTATTGCAAATCCAGCATAAAAAAACCTTAAGCTAATACTTTTTTTGCTTGTTCACTATCTTGATGGATTTGCGCGGTTAACGCCTCAAGGCTGTCAAACTTAATCACCGGCCGCAGTTTTTTCTTAACGATCACTTCAATGCATTGTCCGTACAAATTTTCATCAAAGTCAAAAATATGCACTTCCAGTTGTTGCCTTACGCCATTAATGGTTGGCCGAGCACCAATATTTGCAACACCTTTAAATTGTCCGCTATTGGTATTGACCAGCACGGCAAAAACCCCACTGAGTGGCGACACTCGCCTTTTTAGCAAGACATTGGCGGTGGGAAAACCTAACTTTCGACCGCGTTTATCGCCATGGAACACTCGACCAATTATCGAGTATTCCCTACCTAACATCTGCTTAACTGACACTAGGTCATCTTGCTCCAATGCTTGGCGAATGGCCGTTGAACTTATGCGGCAATCTGCCATTTTATAGCTGGTAGTATCAGAAACATTAAAACCGTACTCTTTGCCCGCTTGGCATAACATGGCAAAGTTACCGGTACGATTTTTACCAAAATGAAAATCATCACCAACAATCAGGTGTTTTATGCCTAGTTTTTTTACCAGTAAGTTTTCTATAAAGTGCTGGGCACTTTGATTGGCAAACTTAGTATTAAAATTTACACAAATAAGCCGTTCTACACCAAGTTTCGCTAACAAGTTATATTTATCACGTAAACGACATAATCTAGCTGGGGCTGTTTCTGGCGAGAAAAGCTCTTGTGGCTGAGGTTCAAAAACCAATACTGCCGCTACACAATTTAATGCTTTAGCTTTGCTGACCAAGGCTGTAATTACTTGTTGGTGACCTAAATGTACGCCATCAAAGTTACCAATAGTTAATACACAACCATGATCTTGTAATCGAATATTATGTATACCGCGAACTAACTGCATTAGCTATTATGTTGCCCTTTACCGTGACGCTTATGACTTAAATAAGCCATCGACGAATCTCAATGTTGACATTCGCATAAAATAAATCGGAAAATTATATACCAGCGCGCGTTAATAATCAGTAGCTCAAACACTTTATTTAGCTTATTTTTCGCCTTTATCTATCGTAAAGTCATTAAATCGTATGCCTAATAAAACAATCATCAGCAGATAACTAGCAACACCTGATATAATACAAAGACTTAGTTGTTTAACCTTATCTAGAAAACTCATCTGCAACCAAACATCAAAATCACTGGATAACTGATAAACAACCAAGGCCATAACACCGGCACTCAGCACTAATTTACCAATAAACAACATAGTTTTGGCTGATAGCTCATAGACACCCGCTGCTTTTAGACCGCGATATAACAGCCAAGCATTCAGTGTTGCTGACAATGACGTGGCTAACGCTAGGCCAACATAACCTAGAAAAGGTGCCAACATTAAGTTAAAAATCATATTAGCAACCATGGCTTTAATACCAATTTTCACCGGTGTTTTAGTATCTTGGCGTGCGTAATACCCTGGGGCGAGTATTTTGATAAACATAAAACTTAGCAAACCAGACAAATAAGCAAATAAAGCCATAGATACTTGCATAACATCATTTTGGCTAAACTCGCCGCGCATAAATAGCACCATAATAATGGGTTGTGCTAACACCATTAACCCCGCAAGTGCTGGCCAACCAAATAGACTAATAACGCGTATGCCCCAATCAAGAGTAGCGCTAAACTCAGCGGGGTTATTTTTACTATGCAGCTTGGCCAAGCTAGGCAATACCACAGTGGCAATGCCAATGCCAAATAAGCCCAGTGGAAATTCAAGTAATCTATCGGCGTAATAAAGCCAACTGATTGAACCTGATATTAAAAAGCTAGCAATTAAAGTATCAAGTAATAAGTTAATTTGTGTCACTGAAACACCAAATAATGCCGGTATAATCAATTTTCTTATTTTTCTAACACCTTCACTATGCCAAGCCCACTTCGGTTTTACTAACATGCCAGCTTTGTACAAAAAAGGAATCTGAAAAAGAAATTGTATTAAACCACCTAAAAACACCCCCCAAGCTAATGCGTGGGCAGGCGTCTCGGTATAGGGTGCACCAAAAATAGCCATGCTAATAATGGCGACATTAAGCAGCACAGGCGTAAAAGCAGCAACGGCAAAGCGGCCCATAGTATTTAGCACTGCACCTGAAAGCGCGGCAAAACTAATAAACCATAAGTAAGGAAAAGTAATACTCAGTAGATTACTTGCCAGAGTATACCGCTCTCCACCGGGTGCATCATTAAACCAATCGACAAACCAACCAAAACCAAACAGCATAACAAACAAGGGTGACGCTAACATACCAAACAAGGTTACCCCGGTGATAATGACACCTAAGGTACCGGAGACCTGCGCTATTAATAAACGCGTTTGCTCATGATTATTTTTACCTTCATGCTGCTCAGCCTGCTGTTCATCTTTAACTCGATATTCACTTAATACCGGTACAAATGCTTGGGCAAATGCCCCTTCAGCAAAGAGTCGTCTAAAAAAGTTAGGGATTTTATTAGCAAATATAAATACATCTGCCATCACCCCCGTTCCCATTACATTGGCAATCACTACATCGCGTATTAAACCTAACACCCGAGAAATCAAGGTCATAACACTAACAATCAACCCTGATTTAATTAACTTTTTACTCAAAAAAACATCCCCCAACCAAGGTCATTTTGGTTGTTTAATCGCGCAACACTTAAGCGAAAATAAAGCGAAAATAAATAATGTGTATTATGTGATGATTTTAGCTATTTAAACAATGTATACTTACCGCTGTTCACAACATGATTTGTTCTATCGGCGAAGATTTTTGTCGTAAACATCAACCATATTCTTTTTAATTGCTTTTTTATCGTTGAAATAGATATTAAACAATTAAATCATTTGACAAACCACTTAAAAAGAGGCATATTTCGTCGCCTTAAATTTAAGCTTATAATCAATCTTTTAGGAGATCACCTTGGCTAACTCAAAGCAAGCTAAGAAGCGCGCAGGACAATCTGAAAAGCGCCGTCAACATAATGCAAGTCGTCGCTCAATGATGCGTACTTTAGTTAAAAAAGTATTAGCAGCAATTGCAGCTGGTGACAAAGATGTAGCAACAAAAGAATTTGCTGCTGTTACACCGATTTTAGATCGTTACGCAAGTAAAGGTCTTATTCATAAAAATAAAGCAGCTCGTAGTAAGAGCCGTTTAAATGCAAAGATCAAAGCACTTTAATTATTGCTTAAATTGTATTGTTTTATGAATTACTTTCATCTAGTTAATCTAGATGAATGATTAAAAAACCGACCTTGGTCGGTTTTTTTATGCCTAAAATTTGCCTTACCCTTTTTAAGATTTAATTTTTGCTCTCTTTAACTTACGTTTACAAAAGGCCGTTAGCGTTAAGCGATTAAATTCCTCCTTGCTATTGCACTCAGCAGCATTTTTTTTTAGTCTCTAGGCAACTTATTTATAGAGACCTGCTATGAAAGCACTAAAACTAACAAAAATTGCCGCAGTGGTATTACTTGCTAGCACCACATTAACCGCATGTAACAATTCTGATGACTCTAGTAGCGCTAACAACAGTGCCATTGAACAAACAGCGTCAAGCCATAAGAAAGTACAGCTAAAGGCGGAAAATCAGCCAGAACTGCTTGCTGGCTTTGAGAACCGTTTAAATATATACAAAGAAGTCACCCTTACGGCTGATTTAAGCCATTTATCGACCAACCAGAAACATATGTTAGCTTTACTTATTGACGCCTCTAAAATAATGGATGACTTGTTTTGGCTGCAAGCTTTCTCACAAGATAAAGAAAGCTTCTTAGCTAGCATTAGCGATGAAAATGTCAGACGCTTTGCCGAAGTAAATTACGGTCCTTGGGATCGTCTTGATGGTGATAAAGTATTTTTAACTCAAACATCAACAAAAGCACACGGCGCTGAATTTTACCCTGCTAATATGACTAAGTCTGAATTTGAGCAACATGACTTTAGCGATAAAAAAGGCCTTTATTCTGTGGTTCGTCGTGATAACGACGGTAAGCTAATGACTGTCGCTTACTCTGAAATTTACCATGATAAAATAACCCGCGCAGCGGCAATTCTTGATGAAGCGGCAAAGTTTGCCGATGATAAAGAATTTGCTAATTATCTCATCATGCGTGCACAAGCATTACGTACCGATGACTATCAAGCCTCAGATTACGCTTGGATGGATATGAAAAATAACCCTATTGATGTGGTTATTGGACCGATTGAGAGCTATGAAGATCAACTTTATGGTTACCGCGCCTCTTTTGAGTCATATGTATTAATTAAAGATTTAGCCTGGAGTGAGAAACTGGCTAAATACGTACAGTATTTGCCTGAGTTGCAAAAGGGTTTACCTGTGCCAAAGAAGTATAAAGCTGAAGTACCTGGCTCTGATGCTGACCTAAATGCTTATGATGTCATTTATTATGCCGGTCACTCTAATGCGGGTAGCAAAACTATCGCCATTAACTTACCAAATGACGAAGAAGTACAACTTAAAAAAGGCACCAGACGTTTACAGCTAAAAAATGCTATGCGCGCCAAGTTTGACGCCATCATGTTACCAATCGCTGACACGCTTATCGTACCAGAGCAGCGTAAAAACGTCACCTTTACCGGTTTTTTCGCCAATACCATGTTTCATGAAGTTGCCCATGGCTTAGGCATTAAAAACACCCTTAATGGTCAAGGGACAGTTCGTCAAGCGCTCAAAGAGCATGCTTCGGCATTAGAAGAAGGTAAAGCCGACATCCTTGGTTTATACATGATTCGTCAGTTGCTTGAAAAAGGTGCCATCACTGAAGGTAGCTTAGAAGATTACTACACCACCTTTATGGCTGGAATTTTCCGTTCAATTCGTTTTGGTGCCAGCTCAGCTCATGGTAAAGCGAATATGGTGCGTTTTAATTACTTCCAAGAACATGGTGCCTTTAGCCGTAATGAGCAAGGATTATATAGCATTAATGTTGACAAGATGACCGCAGCAATAGACTCCTTATCTAAACTAATTTTAACACTGCAAGGCGATGGTGATTATCAAGGTGTTGTTAAATTAGTGAAAGAAAGCGGCGTGATTGGCGAAATTCTTGCTGCTGATTTAGCGCGTTTAGAAGCGGCTAATATCCCAGTTGATATCGTTTTCAAACAAGGTAAGCAAGTATTAGGGCTTTAATGTACGAAACAATATAAAGATAGATAGATAGATAGATAGATAGATAGATAGATAGATAGATAATAAAAGGCGCTTATCAAGTTATTCGATAAGCGCCTTTTTTCTTAATTTAGCAACGATATGGTGACTTAAAAGGAGAAGTCATCCGCATCCAATGCCATCATGGATTGTGCACCATTTTCAACACAAGCGGCATGGCCCTTGGCACGTGGCAATATACGTTGGAAATAAAAACGTGCTGTTTTAATTTTTGCTTGATAAAAAGCTTCATCCTCACAGCCCTCTGCTAGCTTATCTTGCGCAACTTTTGCCATTTTAGCCCAGAAATAAGCCAGGGTTAAATAGCCTGAATACATCAAATAATCAACAGAAGCAGCACCAATTTCGTCTGGATTTTTAATCGCTCTTGCACCGACTTTCTCGGTCATTTTCTGCCAATCGCCACCAAAGCTCTTAATGGGTTGAATAAACTCTTGCATGGCATCATCATCAGCATTCTCTAAACAGAATATGGTTACTTCACTGGCAAAAGCTTTGAGAATTTTTCCTTTAGAGCCTAATATTTTTCTAGCCAATAAATCCAATGCTTGAATACCAGTAGTGCCTTCATATAAACAACTAATTTTAGTATCACGCATTAGTTGCTCCATGCCCCACTCTTTAATAAAGCCGTGGCCACCAAAAACCTGTACTCCATGACCGGTACACTCTAAACCTAGTTCCGTAAGGAAAGCTTTAGCAATAGGTGTTAATAAAGCGAGTTTAGTTTCTGCTGCTGCTTTTTCTTCTTCACATGTACTTACATGGCCGATATCTACTAATTGCGCTAAATAGGCAATCAGTGCTCGTCCACCTTCTGCAATAGACTTCTGTGTTAATAACATACGACGAACATCGGGGTGAACTATGATGGCATCAGCTGGACCATTAGGATTCTTCACACCTGATAAAGAGCGCATTTGTAGTCGATCTTTTGCATAAGCTAATGCGCCTTGAAATGAGGCCTCTGCAGCAGCGACACCTTCAGTAGCCACACCTAAACGGGCAACATTCATAAAGGTAAACATGCAATTTAAGCCACGATTTATTTCACCAATTAAATAGCCTTTAGCGCCATCAAAGTTAATCACACAAGTTGCATTAGCGTTAATACCCATCTTGTGTTCAATAGAGCCACAAGAAACCGCATTACGCTCGCTAATGTCACCATCGTCTGTAACATTAAACTTAGGCACAATAAATAGCGAAATACCTTTACTACCTGCTGGCGAGCCAGGGATCCTGGCAATAACAATATGAACAATATTGTCAGATAGATCGTGTTCTCCGGCAGAAATAAATATTTTTGAGCCAGTTAAAGAGTAGCTACCATCGTCATTTAACTCGGCTTTGGTGCGTAACATGCCTAAATCAGTTCCACAATGTGATTCAGTTAAGCACATTGTCCCAGTCCAAGTACCTGCAACTAATTTAGGTATAAATTGATTTTTTAACTGTTCACTACCATGAGCTTCAATGGTCGCTAATGCGCCATGACTTAAACCTGGGTACATGGCAAAACTATGATTCGCGCTAGAGAAAATTTCCGTGATGGCGGTGTTTAATGAATGGGGTAAACCTTGTCCACCAAATTCAACACTTTGTGCTAATGTTGGCCAACCACCGGCAACATATTGTTGATAAGCGTCTTTAAAACCATCAGGAGTCGTCACCTCACCATCGGTCCAAGTACAGCCTTGTTCATCACCTATTTGATTTATAGGCGCGACGACTTGCTCAGCAAATTTTGCTGCTTCGCTAATAATGGCATCAACCATATCTAAACTAGCATCTTCATAACCTAATTTTTGATAATGATTATCGCAATTAAGCAACTCTTGCATAACAAATTTAATGTCTCTGATCGGTGCTTTATACTCTGGCATGACTTTCTCCAATGGCTTTTTTTGGGTTTGATAAAAATAAACAGGTCTGAATTTTTATTTTAAAACAGGTGTTTGATTAAATCATGTTATGAACACTTTAAATAGTATAAATAAAAAAAAAGCTTAGTGAAGTGAATCACTAAGCTTTTTTCATATCTGATTTTAATTTTAAAAATACTACTTTAAAATATTCACAAAAAAACAAATTTATAACTCACCACACGATAAAGTTTTAATCCATTTTTTTGCTATAATTTTGAGCTTCAAAATAAGCAAAAACAGTGGTAAAGGCTTGTTCTTGATATTGCTTTAAGCCAGTATCACGAAAATCGATATTCACTTGGCTTTTCGACAATTCTTTTTTAATGAAGCTACCCGCTAAAATTTCCACGTTTAATTCACTAATTAATTGAATAGCCGCTTCAATCTTAAAGCCAATAGGCCCGCCAGAAAATTTACCTTTTAAAGCGCGACCTTTAATTTGTACATGAGTGACTTGGTAATCTTCCATCAACTTAGCGAAAGCAAATTGAAATTTTTTCACTTGCTCGGCATCACCCGCGTTATCAAGGCTAATTTTTTGTACCCGCGTATGAGGAATATCATACAAGTTATTTTCTTTTGACATGATACAAATAATTGCATCATTACTTTTAATTTCTACACCACAAGCTCTCATGGAAAAACCTCATTAAACGAATTGCCAATATTATACACGCAAAGTAAATGGAACTGAACATAATGACACTGAACTTAATGGAAGTTAACTAAGCTTACAGGTATCATTTATCATAATTGAATTAATTGAGTATATTTAATGAAAAAAGTGTGTGTGATCACCGGTGGCAGCTCTGGTATTGGCTTAAGTATGGTAAAACTCTTTGTCGATAATGATTATCGAGTTTTTAATTTAGACTTATCCCCTTCTGCCCACGGTGATTTTCGTCAATGTGATGTCAGCAACTTAGCCCAAGTAACCGCAATAATTAATGATATTGCCGAGCAAAACACGATAAATGTTTTGATATCTAACGCGGGCATTCATTTTTCTGCCAATATAGAAAACACCAGTGAAGCTGATTTAGATAAAGTCTTTAGCATTAATGTTAAGGGTGCCTATGCGGCAATAAAAGCCGTTTTACCGAGTATGAAAGCCAATAAAAATGGCGCCATCATCTTGATGGCTTCAGATCAGGCGCTAATTGCCAAGCATAACTCGTTTGCTTACAACTTAACTAAAAGTGCCCTAGCCTCTATCGCTAAAACCACTGCCCTTGATTATGCGGCTTTCAACATTCGTGCTAATGCCGTTTGCCCTGGCACTATTGAAACACCACTTTATCACCAAGCAATTGATAACTATTGTCAAAAATCAGGTGCCGATAAAGCTGCTGTGCATAGAGCAGAAGAACAGTTACAACCACTACAGCGCTTAGGGCAGCCAGAAGAAGTTGCTGAATTGGTACTATTTTTAGCGTCAGATAAGGCCAAATTTATCACCGGCAGTTTACAAGTGATTGATGGCGGCTATACCGCACAATAGCCTTTATTAGCATATAAAAAGTTAAAACACTGCAAAGCTAAACACTATGACTATTAATATCATTGACCCACACCTACATTTATTTAATCGTTCACTCGGTGACTATCACTGGCTTAACAGTGAAAACCCACCCTTTTGGCCAGATAAGTCTCTGCTGCAGCGCGATTTTACTATTAAAGACTTGGCTATTGATAATTTAACCAGTTCATTAACCCAGGATAAAATAAAGTTAGCGGGATTTGTTCATATTGAAGCGGGCTTTGACAATACTAAACCTTGGCGTGAACTTGAATACCTTGATAACTTAGCCATGGAAAGCGGCTCATGTAAAAAGAGTCGAACAGTTGCCAGCATCAACCTATTAACAACACCATTAGACTTTAACCAGACGCTAGACAAATTACAGCAACACGCAAGTATGATTGGTGTTCGCCATATTCTTGATGAGCAAGCTTATAGTACCTTAGCGAATCACAACACTCAGAGTAATTTTGCCCGCCTTAATGAAGTAACCGACTTAGTCTTTGAGCTGCAATTATCATTGGCTGATGAAAGTGCCAAAGAAGTCATGCCACTATTAAAGCAAACTATCGCCAATAATAGCCAGCTTAGCTTTATTATCAATCATGCCGGCTTCCCGCCAACAGAGATCAATAGTGATGCATGGCGCTTATGGCAAAAACATATAACTACACTAGCCAAATACGCTAATGTATTTATTAAGTGCTCAGGTTGGGAGATGACCGACCGACAATATAAAATGTCTTGGTTCTCAGCGGTTAGCAACTTTTGTATTGGTGCGTTTTCAATTGAACGCGTGATGTTAGCCAGTAATTTTCCGCTGTGTTTACTCGCTAATAAGGTAGGTAAGAAGCTCGGTAACAAGAGCTATCAAGACTATTGGCGAGATATTCTCGAGTCCACCTTGATTAAACAGTGTAGTAAAAAAGAAAAAAACGCATTGCTGTATGACAATGCGCTTGATATTTATAAAATATAGCCGTTTAGCTATAAAGTAAAGCTAAGATAAATAGGCTATTTTGGCTCTGTTGTAGAACACTGTTGTCTATAATGTAACACACTGATTTAAAGGAAGGTGTTGGCTGATGTGATAAGAGCGAGCATCACAAGCATGACGGTATATGGATATACCTTACTAGACAGTGCAGGAGCACACTGTCCTGATGCTTGTATGGAGCCCCATGGAGGGGTTTATGCGTCTCACTCGTTTACTCAACAACACAAAACTACAACAAAGCCGCTATTTTATCGTCACGTTTGGCGATCTTTTCACTATGACATCGTTAAGTTCAATACCAATACCTGGAACTTCAGTTACTTGGAAAAAACCATCTACCGGTTGTGGGTCTTGTAAACATAACTCTCTATTCCAATCTTTAGTCGCATAGGTATGATGCTCATGAATCAAGAAGTTTGGAATAGCGGTTTCTAAATGCAATGAGGCTGCTGTTGCAACAGGACCGCCACATACATGTGCCTGAATGCGTATATCGTAAACCTCGGCATAGTCACAGACTTTTTTCGTTTCGGTAAAACCACCACACAAACCAATATCTGGCTGTAAAACATCAATGCTTTGATCTTCAAAATAAGGTCTTACATCCCATCTATGATACAAGCGTTCTCCACCAGCCATGGGGACATTAACGTTATCGGCTACTTTTTTATGCACTGCCGGGTTTAAAAAATTAACGGGCTCTTCGTACATCATACAGCCGACTTCTTCGACAATTCTACCCATTTGAATCGCTGATGCCGCGCCCATCAGAGAGTGAGCTTCAAAAATAATATCAACATCTTCACCAACCGCAGCACGAATAGCACGCAACCTATCACCAAATAGACGCATTTGCGGCTTAGTAAATAGTTTAGTGCGGTCAAAGGAAGAAGTACCATCAGCGTTATATACTATGGGGTCAACTTTAACCGCGTCATAACCTTGTGCCACGGCTTTTAACGCCGCCTCAGCATATTCCTCAGGCTCAATTAATTTCTTGATTTCAGTATCCCAATCAAATTGAAGTTGGCTGGCATAAGTACGTAATTTATCATTGACCTTACCGCCGAGTAATTGATACACCGGTACGCCCAACGCTTTACCTTTAATATCCCAAAGTGCGGTATCAATAGCACTCATCGCTGAATATAAAACGGGTCCGCCGCCTAAGCCCCAAAAACTTTCGCGTAACATACGTGACCATAAAAGCTCAGTATTAAAAGGATTAAACCCTATCAGTATCGCTTCACTGATTTCCTTAATCATGGCAGCAGCAGCACTATGACCCCAGTCATAAGCTAAACCCGCCTCACCAACACCGCTAATACCTTCATCGGTGTGAATACGGATAAAAACAGGATTCCAGCCAATGCGCTTAGGGCAATGGATATCAAAAACTTCAACGTGAGTTATTTTCATTTGTTTCTCGATTTTATTTTTTATTCATTCAATTATTGGATAGTAGTCGCTCATCTTGCAGCGGTATAATTCAAGTTAAAGGAAAGAGCACGGCGTTGACGAATGTCATCCATACCATTCCGCATAAAGGAGTGACCACTTAGAATGATATGGACGACATTAGAACAAACAAAATGAGTAAATATATAGTTGTTCTATATTTAACTCATTTTGTAAAGTTATCATGATGTCCCATACATTCCCAAGGGCGAGTTTTAAAGACTAATATACTACGTTATTGATTTTGATAAGGGAATAACCATTATCTACAATCAAAGCCTTGCCTATTAGTCTTTAAACTCTCGCTAAGTGAGCACTTTCTTATGTGGATTGGTATAAGTACTCTTGACGCCTAAATTGGGTTATACAGCAAAAAGATTAGCACTACTCTGCGAAAGTTGGATCAGCACGATAAACTCGACGTAGCATAGCTGGCCACGCTTTTTGACCGCCAGTTTCGCCATGATGAACAATATTTGCTTGGGCTTTAATGCCATCAATAATACTTTGTGGCGCATAAATAGGTGGCATACCTGTTGCCATTACATGTAACTGTATCTGACAGGCACGGGTTAAATCATACATATGCATAAAAGCATCACCTATGGTCTTGCCCATAGTTAATGCACCATGATTTCGTAATAACATGAAATTTTTATCACCTAAATCATTTTGCAATCTTAGCTTTTCATCATCATTTACCGCCAGCCCTTCATAATCATGATAACTCATCGAGGCTAAAGCAAACATAGAGTACTGGCTTAAGGGTAACAAGCCCTCTTTAACACTGGCGACGGCAATCGTTTCATTGGTATGAATATGCAGGGCACAAATATCATCATGACGCACTTGATGGACGGCACTATGAATAGTGAAGCCTGCTGGGTTGATCTCAAACGGACAATCTTTATCAATAATATTGCCATCAATATCAATTTTCACCAAATTTGAGGCGGTAATTTCTTCAAAGGCCAAACCAAAGGCATTAATCAAAATATGCTCGGTACCGGGAATACGCGCCGAAATATGAGTATGAATAAGATCATCCCAGCCATGCATTTGTACTAATCGATAACAAGCCGCTAAATCGACACGTAATTGCCACTCTTGTGTTGATACTTTGTTTTTTAAATCTAGTTTAGGCAGTTGCTGCATTACACGCGCTCTCTATGTATAGGTAATAACCATTATGATTAGATTTTACCTGATGATGATTCGGCAATAAAGTCGTTTAAGGCTGTTTAAAGCATTGCCCTGATAATAGCCGCTATTATTAATACAAATACCAATATAGGTATAATTTTACTGTACTTAGCTTGCTGTTCATCGGTCATGGGCTTACCAAATTTCTCACCCAAAGTAACCATCAAAAACACCGATAAAAAGACACCAGCCAAAATAATTATTAATGTCATTTTTCTCTCTTTTTGTTAATTTTTTATACCCTGTTTTAGCAAAATCGATTACCATAGTACTTAGTGCCACTTACCATTAAATATCGCAATGCAGCAAACCGATAATTTTTACCAAAAACGTCGTTTTATCATAAAATTAGGCAAAGCCTTACATAAATTAGGCTCGACCGCTTATCGCCTAGAAGACAACCTTTTATCTATTGCTAAATTTCTCGATATTCGCGCATCATTTATTATTACGCCTACGTCGCTGACCTTTATCTTATCCGATGATGAAGATGATCAGCAATATAATCATTTAGTACGTGTTAGCCCAGGAGATATAGATCTTGGCTCATTAGCGCGAATTGATGAACTAGTTGATGAATTAATCAATGGTGAGCGCACCTTAGCTGAAGCGATTGACCGTTTAGCCGAAGTTAAAAATAAACCAGCTCCTTACGGCACCTTTTTATCCTTTTTAGCTTTTGGCGCTTCAAGCGGCGCCTTTGCCATGTTAATGCATACCAGTTGGCACGATGTATTCTGGTCGGCTGTCTTAGGCTGGGTTATTTTTGTTTTTGTGCTGTGGGCAGAAAAATCGCGCCGTATGGCAGAATTACTTGAGCCTATTGCGGCGCTAACAGCATCACTGTTAGCCTCAGCCATCTCGATATTTGACCCGAGTATCAATATACCCATGGTCATTCTATCAAGCATCATAGTTTTTATACCCGGATTATCACTAACCGTTGGTTTGTCTGAACTTGCCGCTCGACATTTAATGTCAGGTACGGCGCGTATCATGGATAGTATCATGATGTTATTTAAGCTTTATTTTGGTGCCGTCTTGGGTATGGCCTTTGGTAACTTGATGTGGGGTACCGCTGAGTTTATTGCTCCCGAATCAATGCCAGTGTGGACCTCATGGGTAGCGGTAACAACCTTATCAGCAAGTTTAGTGGTGTTATTTAAAGTCAGATTAAAGGATGCCCCTTGGGGGATGATTGCTGGCTATATTGCCTTTGGTGTTAGCATCTGGGCAAGTACTTATTTAGGCGTGGCCTTAGGGGCATTTGTTGGCGCTTTCGCCCTTGGCTTATATAGCAACTTATTTTCACGAGTGATGAACCTGCCCTCTAGCATTGTCAGGTTGCTCGGTTTAGTGGTACTAGTCCCTGGTTCTAAAGTATATATAGGCCTCAATAGTGCGGTTTCAGGGCAGAATATGCTCAATGTACCCGATTTAGGCTCACAAACATTTTTAATATTTATGTCACTGGTGGCCGGGATTATTTTCTCCAATGCGGTTTTGCCACATGGTAAAACTTTATAATTAATAAAATTAATACTCGCTTTGTTAAATCAAATAAAGTGGACGATAGTCAGTCGCCTTTTGGCGAAAAAACCAGCCATTATTTGCAATGTTTTTGTACAAATAGACTAACGTATTAATTTACCTACAAACAACCTTATTGATAATTATTATCATTAAGGTTATTATATGCAACATAAATTACGAGTTATTTTTCAAGTAGAGAGTTGTATGTACGTTTGTATTTGCCATGGGGTCACTGACACACAAATAGAGTCCGCAATTGATAATGGCGCAGAAACGATGAAGCAGCTAACTAACGAACTCAATGTCGGCTCGCAATGCGGAAAATGCTGTCAATGTACTAAACAGGTATTGAACAAAAGACTATTACAAATTGCTGAAGCACAACCCAAAGTCGCTTAAAATCAGCTGCTTTAGTTTCATCACTAAATTACCACTCATAACAAAGACTAAGCCATCATAGACT
This sequence comes from Colwellia sp. MT41, assembly GCF_001444365.1. Classification (NCBI taxonomy): domain Bacteria; kingdom Pseudomonadati; phylum Pseudomonadota; class Gammaproteobacteria; order Alteromonadales; family Colwelliaceae; genus Colwellia; species Colwellia sp. MT41. The sequence goes on along the minus strand of NZ_CP013145.1, from coordinate 1,093,269 downwards.
GTAAATAATTTTCGAGACCGGCATGGTCAATAATATATTGTTGCGATTCAATCCAGTCTATTTGCTCTTCTACGTTTTCCAGTAAATCTTCCGCTAAATCTCTACTGATATAATCTTGCAGCTTTTCACTCTCTTCGATTAAGCTTTGTAAAGCCTTACGAGAGACATATTCTAAATCCATATTTGCTTGTAACATTTCTGTCGCATGCTCACCTATTTGTATACGTCCCAAGTCTTGTAAATTGGGTAAACCTTCTAAAAATAATATCCGTTCAATCAAGCCATCTGCTTGCTTCATTTTCTCAATAGAAAGCTTGTAGTCGGCTTTATTAAGTTTGTCCAAGCCCCAATTTTTATACATACGGGCATGTAAAAAATATTGATTAATTGCCACTAACTCAATACCTAAAACACTATTTAATAACGCAATAATTTGTTTATTACCTTTCATTATGACTCCCCTTACCCTGGTAGATGTTGACCCATATGAGATTGAATATAATTTTGTAAGCCGATTTTGTCGATAAGGCCAAGCTGTTTCTCAAGCCAGTAAACATGATCTTCCTCGGTATCTTCTAGCAGTTTTTCTAAAATTTCTCGACTTTGAAAATCCCCCTCACTTTCACATAAGCTAATAGTCGTTTTTAATGCCGCTACCACTTCCATCTCCAGAATTAAGTCATTTTTAAGCATGCTAGGAACATCATTACCAATAAGTAAATCTCGACGGTCTTTTAAATTAGGTGTGCCTTCAAGAAATAAAATACGCTTTATTAACGCATCGGCATGGGTGATCTCTTCTTGCATTTCATGATCTAATTGTTCATAGAGTTTATCTAAACCCCAATCTTGATACATACGTGAATGAGTAAAATACTGATCAATTGCTGCTAATTCATTGTGTAACAAGCCATTTAGACTCGCTATAACTTTTGCATTACCTTTCATCTGACACCTCGACATAATAAGTTAAAAAACACTTTGCTTCAGTTGCCTTAAATCCTAGTAGAAAGTAACAGATTTATCGAATTAATATGCTAAACATCGGTTACTAAGTATTTATTTTTTAAGTGAAAATTATTATCATTTGCATTATTGCTCTTAGTTAAATTATCAGACTTACAATGTGCTAAACATTTCCTAAAAATCACCCAGGACTCAAGTAGGAGGCGCCATCAGTACAACAAATAGCCGTCTAAACATCTAAAGTTTGCTAATAAGATGAAATAAAGCTAGAATCCGCGTCCTAAAGAATTTTTGTGTTATGAAGATGGTGAAAATCCATCGCTGTGCCCGCAACTGTAAATGAAGTGATATTCAGTTTTCCGATAAATATCGCCTCAAAGTCAGATAGCTAACCAAAAAAACTATGCTCACTTATCACCGTGCGGGAAAACACGAATTTTACTATGTCGACACTCCTTAATATCTCTCAGCTAAGTTGGCAGGTGCCAAATAAAGCCATCTTGCACAACATTAACTTCAATGTCCGCAAAGGTGAAGTCATCGGTATTATTGGCCCCAATGGTGCGGGTAAAACTAGCCTACTACGCTGTATAACAAATCAAAATAATATTCTCGCCAGCGCTAATGTTACCGGTAGCGTGCAATTAAAAAACCGTGCCATAACGCGATATAGTACGAAAGAAATTGCCCAACACTTCGCCCTAGTGATGCAAAAGAATGACAGTATTTTTGCGCTTTCTGTGCAAGATGTGATGAAAATGGGCTTATTACCGCACAAAACGCTTTTTTCCTTAGACAGCGATCACGACAAAGCACAAATAAATTTAGCGCTTAAAAAAGTGGGTTTAGAGCAAGCGCTACATACTAACTTTAATCAACTATCCGGTGGCGAACAACAAAGAGTATTAATTGCTCGGGCACTAGTGCAAGCCAGTCAAATCTTGATCCTTGATGAGCCGACCACTCATTTAGATGTGTATTACCAACATCAGGTATTGCAGCTAGTCAACAAACTCAATATCACCGTTATCATGACAGTACATGATCTTAATTTGGCCAGTTTATACTGCCAACGATTAATATTATTAAATCAAGGCCAATTAATTTGTGATGGCAGCCCCGAAGAAGTATTGGTGCCTAAGCAATTAAGCCAGGTATTTGGTTTACCTTGTCAGAAAAGTATCGATGAAATGACAGGTGCCATCCAAGTATCTTTCTACTTACCAGATAGTCATGGAAAAAACAGTCAATTTCCGGAATCACCTGATGAATAAAGTTACTACTATTTTGTGGGGATTGTCAGCCTTAGTTATTTTATCGGCGATGGCGGCTATTACCTTTGGCCCTGCTGATATCGACTCTGCAGAATTAATTAGTTGCTTAGTGAGTAGCTGCCAAAACCCCATCGCTAATGTCATTATCTGGCAAGTACGTATTCCAAGGGTGCTAGTCGCCTTGGTGGCAGGCATGGGCTTAGCCATTGCCGGTGCGATTTTACAAAATACCACCCGTAATCCACTTGCTGACCCTTATCTCTTTGGTATTGTTTCTGGCGCAGGCTTAGGCGCTACCATCGCCAATATTACCCTGGCCGATAACCTCACCATAGCCTTACCTTTGGCGGCATTTCTAGGAGCACTGTTTGCCGTCATTATTGTAGTCTTTATCGCTAAAGTACTGCAGCGCATGGAGCAATTATTGCTCGCTGGCGTTGCGGTTTCATTTATGCTGGCATCGATCACCCAATTTATTTTATATTTTGGCGAACCTTTTGCCACCAACCGCGTTATCTTCTGGCTTATGGGTAGCTTAGCGCGGGTTGAAATGAGTAACTTTTACGTCATTGCTAGTGTTCTTGTTGTCGCAATAGTTACCGTTTTTGCACTACACCGACAAATAGATGCGCTGTTATTAGGTGATGAGAGTGCTGCCAGCTTAGGTGTTGATGTCGATAAGTTACGTTTACTTATGTTAGGCATTTGTGCGGCCCTAACCGCAACTATAGTGGCCTATTGTGGCGGTATTGGTTTTGTTGGCTTGATGATACCTCATATTGTTAGACAGCTAGTCGGAGTGACAACACTAAAACTAATTATTGGCAGTGCGTTAATTGGCGCTATATTTCTTATATGGGTAGATGTTATTGCTCGCTCATCACTGCCTCATGCGGAGATCCCAATTGGCATTATCACTTCGGCACTAGGTAGTATATTTTTCTTATTTATCATGTACCGCTCTCGGGCGATAAATTAATAAATCAACGGTTAATAAACTAATATTTAATAAAGACGAACAGCAGAGGTAACCCTATGACTGATGAAAAAACCACTGACCACAACATAACTGATAAACACCAGCAAAGAATGCAAAAAATGAAAGAGAAAGTTGATGCTCGCATTGAAAGTGCCACCGAGGAGCGCGGCATACTCATTGTAATAACAGGTAATGGTAAAGGCAAAAGCACCTCAGGTTTTGGCACTGTCGCTCGTGCCGTCGGTCATGGACTTAATGCTGCAGTGGCACAATTTATTAAGGGTACCTGGGCTTGTGGTGAACGACAACTGCTGGAAAATGCGGGGGTAAAATTTAGTGTAATGGGCACAGGCTTTACCTGGAATACGCAAGACAAAGAAAAAGACATCGCCGCAGCCCAGCAGGTTTGGCTTAAGTGTAAAGAGTTACTCAGCGATACCAATATTGATTTGGTCTTACTTGATGAGATGACCTACATGTTATCATATAAATATATTGATTTAGATGAAGTGATTACCGCATTAAACAATCGCCCTAAACATCAGCACGTTATCATCACTGGTCGTGCATGTCATCGAGCCATCATAGAGCTGGCAGATACAGTTAGCGAAATAAAATCAATTAAACATGCCTTTGACAGTGGTATTAAAGCGCAAAAAGGTATCGACTGGTAAAGCACCCTTTACCTATATAACCACTTTACCTTAGAAGCACCTTACCTTTACAAATAATAGAGCTAGCACTTTATACCCTAGCTCTTTAATTTATCACCAAACAGAAAAAACACCATGAAACTAACCGTTCTGCTGCTTACTTTATTGCTCATTGCCAATGCTGCGTATGCCGAGCTCAATAAAGAGCTTAATAGAGAAACTAATAAAGAATTATCTAAAAAAGAAGCCAAGCCAACTATTATCGCCCTTTCCCCGCATATCGTTGAGATGCTTTATGATATCGGTGCCGGTGAGCAAATTATTGGCACCACTGCCTTTGCTGACTACCCAGAGCAGGCGAAAAAAATACCGCGCATAGGTAATTATATCCGTTTACAACTAGAGCGAGTCATTGAGTTGCAACCTGACTTAATTATCGCCTGGAAAAATGGCAACCCGAGTGATGACTTAGCACGATTAGAGCAACTGGGGTTTAACGTTATTTACTCCCACCCGCAGATTTTTTCAGATATAGCGAAAGAAGTTCGCCACTTTGCTAAGCTGACCGGCCATAGCGCGCAAGGTGAAAGAGTAGCGAAAAAGTTCGAGCTAGAGTTAGCAAAGATAACCATGGCTTACCAAGATAAAACAGTAATCACTGGTTTTTACGAGCTTTGGTCAAGACCCTTAACAACGGTTGCCAAGGGCAGTTGGCCACAACAATTTTTTAATATCTGTAAAGTCAAAAACCCCTTTGCCCAGGTGATCACGCCATACCCACAAATTAGCATAGAGCAAGTACTACCAGCGGCAGTGCAAGTCATTATTCAGCCACTATCCGTTAATCAAAAAGAGCGCGAGGGCTTTAATTGGCAAGATTGGCCAATGATACCCGCAGTAGCCAATAAGCAAATAATTCAACCTGACGCCGATGCTATGCATCGGATGACAGTACGCAGCTTAACGGCATTAAAAGATTTGTGTGCAGCAATCGATAAAACAAGAACGATTTTGCAACAAAAGCATAACTAGCCTATCCGCTAGTCAATAATAAATATTTTAGGTGCCCGATAGTTTTAGTGATAATTGGTAAGCAATCATCACTAAAAATGAAGGTGAAACGGGAAATTTGTTAACCCTATACTGCCCCCGCAACGGTGTAAGTTACAGTTTTTGTGTAACTCAAGTCCGGAGACCGGCCTAAAATTAAATTAATCATTGTAAGCACGGTGGGTGCTTATAACTGAGGACAACATGAAAAAAACATTAATAGCACTAAGTATTAGCAGCCTACTTTACTCATCACTTTCTTTTGCTGAGCAAAGTAACATCGAAAACTTTAACAAAACGAGCAAAGCCGATGAAACTATACTTATCACCGGCAACCCATACAAGCAGTCAACCGATGAAATTATGTCAACGGTATCTATCATTACTCGTATAGATATAGACCGTATTCAACCGAAATCAATAGCTGACCTATTAAAACTCACCGCTGGTATTGATATTGCTTCTAATGGTGGTCCGAGTCAACTCACTTCTATTTTTGTTCGTGGTACCAATTCAAGTCATACCTTATTCTTAGTGGATGGGGTACGTATTAATACGGTAACTGGCTCAGGTGGCGCATCGGTTAATGATATACCTACATACCAAATTGAACGTATTGAAATATTAAAAGGTCCACGTGCAGCAATGTATGGCTCAGATGCTATTGGCGCTGTAATACAGATTTTCACCCGTAATTTAACCGGTGGTGAATATCAAGCCGCAGTAGAATATGGTTCAAACAATTATATTTTTACCGGCGTAACTGCTGGCATTAGCCATGGAGAAGGAGCAACAACATTCAGTATTAGTAAAGAAACAAGTGATGGCTACGATATAACAAGTAATGACTTCGCTGTTGATGATGATAAAGATGGCTATGAAAAAATTAATCTGTCAATTAAGGGGCAACAACCTTTGAGTGATGCATTAACTTTAAGCTGGGTTGGTCGATACGATGAAGGTGAATATGATTATGATGGTAACTCTGAATGGACAGTCACTGCCCCAAGCCAAGAGTACAAAAAATATTTGTTAGCAACTAACTTAAACTATACGCAGGATTCTTGGTCTCACGATATTAATATAGCCCACTACCAAGAAGAACAAATACGTTTTGGTGACTACCCAGGAGTTGATGAAACAACGCGAAATCAAGCAGATTATGTCGGTATTTACAACGTAGCGGATGCCTTGATCTTTAGCTTTGGTGGTCAGTTTTATCAAGATGAGTATAGTGGTTCTAATGACGGTTTTAATGGCGAATCACGCAATACCAGCAGTGTATTTGCTGGTGCTTTATATAATGCAGATGCATTCATTAGCGAATTTTCATTACGTTATAACGACGTAGATGATACCGGTACAAAAACCACCTATAACGTTAGCCTAGGTTATAACATTAATGACTCTTTTTTCACCAGCATTAACTACGGTACTGGTTTTAAAGCACCAACATTATATCAACTGTATGATAGCTGGTCTGGTAATGCTGAACTTGAGCTAGAAACATCAGAAAGTTGGGAGTTTTTACTCCGTGGTGATGTCTATGGTGTAACAACTGAAGTAGCATACTTCAACTTAAGTTTCGACAACTTATTAGACTACAATTACGTTACTTCTCAATTTGATAATATTGCAGATGCTAAAATAAAAGGCGTTGAATTCAATGTATCTCAGCAGGTAGAAAACCTCAACTTATCTGCCAATTATACTTATACCGATACTGAAGACAAAACAACAGGAACACAACTAAGTCGCCGTGCTCGCCATAAAGCAAATATTGGCGCAACATATGACTGGGAACAAGTTAGTCTAACGGGCATTTATCAATATCAGGGAACACGCTTTGACGCTTACTCAAATGCCACATTATCTGCGTATAACACCCTTGATATGAGTGTTAATTATCAATTGAATGATGATTGGAAGTTGCAACTTAAAGCCAATAATATTTTTGATGCTGATTATGAAACTGTGCCGGGCTATGTTACCCCTGGAGCAGAGTACTTTTTGCAGATTAGCTTTAGCAACTTATAATCGTAGCGACTAACTCTAGCAGGTAGTTTGCTAGAGTGTCCCATCCTAAAAGATGTTGACGATTTTTAATAGACGGCCAGAAGCTTTTGCTGCTGGCCTTTTTTATGTGTATTAACTTAATTTAGGAGCGGAGAAGTTAATCTATTTATAACCCGTTATTGGCATACTAATAGCTAACATGTATTTTTCCTCCTAGCAAAAAAACCACTTACTGGTAATCACTTATTTCATGAGTTAAAGGCTATAAATATCAAATTAATCTTAGCCATAGGAAAACCCACAACATTGCCTCTGTCGTCAAATGGACACAAGCCTGAGATTGCTAATAAGCTTCATTGTTATATAGGCTAGCTATGAAAAAAACCACTAATCCTTGCTCACCTTTAACAATTTCTGTAGTAAAATGCTTTGCGCCTTTTTAGCGGTATGATTAGCTGTAAATAATTGAGGAAAAATGAAAAAAACATTAATAGCACTAAGTATTCACAGTCTACTTTACTCCTCACTTTCGTTTGCTGAGCACACAAGTAGTCAAATTTTTAATAAAGCCACGAAAAATGATGAAACCATTGTCGTTACCGCCAATCGCAGTATGCAAGATAAGTTTGATACCCTAGCCGCGGTCGACATTTTTACCCGTGAAGAAATAGAAAAAATTCAACCGTTATCTATCAGCGACTTACTAAACCGCGTTGCCGGTATATCGATAAGCACACAAGGTACTACTGCACAAACATCGTCAGATTTTGTTCGTGGCACCAACTCAGCTCACATTTTGGTTTTAGTCAATGGTGTTCGCCTTGGCATAAAAAACCTCGCCGATATTCCAGTGCAACTAGTCGAACGTGTCGAAGTAATTAGAGGGCCAAGGTCTGCCTTGTGGGGCACTGACGCCGTTGGTGGCGTAGTACAGATTTTCACTAGAGACTTAACTGCTGGCGAGAGCCAAGTAGGAGGGAGATTTGGTAGTAATAGCTTATACCAAGGTTATGGCGCATTAGGTTTTGGTAATGACGATCATAGTTACACATTAAGCGCTAGCGCTGAAATATCCAAGGGATTTGATGTTACGGCTCCTAGTGGCAGCATTCCACCTGCTGTTGACAAAAATGATGATGATGGTTATGACCGTCAATCAGTAAGTCTTTCTGGTACTAGCCAATTTAGCAAACAATATACCGTTGAAATAAGCACACAGTACGCCCAAGGCACTACAGAAATTGATGCTAATACCCAATACACTGGTGACGAAATCAGCTATAAAAACTACCATCTATCATTAAGAAACCACCTGCAACTTGAGCAAGTATATTTACAGCTTGGTTTAAGCACTTCTCAAGACAGCACAGCAGATAACTACAGTGATTACAATAATCAAAATGGTTTTCCTAATCCAAACAGCTTATTCACCACAACGCGAGAGCAAGTAACCGCTTTAGCGCAACTTCCCTTTACTGAAGCGTCACAATTGACTGCTGGCTATGAGTGGTATAACGAAAGTATTGATAGCAATAACATTTACGATAAAACAGAACGTGATGCTAAGGCGTTTTTTATTAGCACTAGCCGTAACATTGAACGACTTAAACTTGAAGCCTCGGTACGCTACGATAAAATAGCTGATATTGATGGTGAAACTAGCTATCAATTAGCCGTAGGTTACCAAGTGAGTGACCAGTTACTTTTCTCATTAAGTCATGGTACCGCTTTTAAAGCACCGAGCTTAAATGATTTATATTATCCATTACAAGGTAACCCTGATTTAACTTCGGAAACATCTGATAGCTTAGAGTTCTTAACACGTTATCAAACTGAACTATTCTCTGCGGAAATATCAGTCTACCAAACTACTATCGATAACTTAATTGAATGGGCACCTCTTGATAGCTCTGTGCCATATAGCCCTTGGCGACCGGAAAACATAGCTAAAGCGGAAATATTTGGTGCAGAAGCAACTATTACTGCAGATATAGCTGATACCAGTAACAGATTAACCTTAAGCCATATTGATGCTGAAGATAAGAGCACAGGTAAGCAACTAGCGAGACGGCCACACTTTTCCGCTAACTATAACTTTATCTACACCCTCGGCCAGTTAGGTTTTACTTTTGATGTCAATTATCAAGGTAGTAGTTTTGATAATTCAGCTATTCAAGAGAGCCAACTTAAAGCATATACGGTATTGGATATAGGGGTAAATTACCGTATCAATAGTCAAATGAGTTTATGGGCTAAAATAACCAACCTCACCGATAAAAATTATCAAACGGTGAGTGAATATCTTAGTGCAGAGCGCGGTTACAGCTTTAGCTTAGATTATAAGTTTTAAGGTACTTAGTTAGGCTGGTCATATTTTTCACACAAAAAAGCCTGCAATTGCAGGCTTTTTTATTACTCAGAATAAGTAAATTAAAACTGAATATATTTAAGTTAAGCTAGTAATATTTACGAGCAAGTTCTACTGCTGTCATCTCTTTAGCAAAATCACTAGTCATATTCGCAGAGCTATTTCCCTGATAATATTTAATATAATCATGATAATTATTGCTAGACAGACTATTAACTAAGCGTACATCTATGGCGTCTTTTCTAGTTTTAGCATTAATAATTTCTTCATAACCAGTTAAAGGCGCACTTATCGCTAACATGCCTTTTTCAGGACCATAAAAGGTCCACTTAGCTGGTAATATCTTGCTTTCTGAATCAAATGCTAAAAAAGTATAACTAATCACAGCCATTGGGAAACCGGCAACAGCGCTATAGTCATAACTATAATCGCCATTAATCTCTTGAAAATCCTCATCAAAAGCAGGTTTATGCATACTAGCCTTTACGTCTATTGACGTTTGTGCATCGGTTGAAGTTACTCGACGGATATTTTTACTAATAACGCTCTCCCTATCATTATTCTTTAGCACCCAGGTCACACTGGCTTGAGACTGGTAATCACTTTTAAAGGTATTTATGTGATTATCAAAAATTAGTAAGCTCTGCTCACCTTCAGCTACCTGCATGGGAAAGTGTTTCTCACCGTCAATTAACTGAACACTGCTGACCTCTTGATATGGTAGATTTAATTTAAAAATATCAGCAGGTTCGTATCCTTCTACTAGCCAGACATCATCGTTGACATTGAAGTTCTCAATAAAGCCAGCAGATCCAATCTCTTTACCATTACTATCTGTACCTAATATTGAAAATGAACTTAACGGCCAAACATCATCTAACGTGCCACATACCTTAACTCCCTCAAATAAAGTAGTGCCTTTATCTATTTCGCTAGATTCTACAAACGCCAAAGAGCTAGTTGCCGATGTTTGTGTTTGTGTTTCAAAGGTTCGATGCGATAGTTCAAGGTTTTTAGTGACACATTGACAAGTCGTATTATCAACTAAGTCATCAAACTGCGCTTGGTAATGGCTAGGTGTGTCACTACTGGCTTGATAAAAGCTAACAACATTTAAACCTTCGGCTTCATCGCCCTGCTGATTTTTAGCCACTATGGTGTAGTTAATAAACTCATCTTGGGTAATAAAGCTAATAACACCGTTGTCATCAGGTTGATAGGTTTTAAGTGTTTGCCAAGTATCGTCTTGCAGTAACAATTCAATTTCCATAAAAGCACTACTAACGCCGCAATCATTGCTTAATTGTGAGGTTAAAGAGAAGTTGTATTCAACCGGCTCAGACGGCTCAGGCGGAGTACTAGATGAACTACCACCACAACCTTGAAGAAGAATGGTTAATAATAAAGGTGATATTAAGTATTTATTCAAGAAGAATTCCTCAGGGTATATTTCAAAGTAAAGGATAAAAAATCTAACGATAAAGCTGTCATTGCTCAAGCAGTCTAACCTTGCTGCTATTTAGAGGTCAACAAAACAACTTTGACATAATTATACCCAGTTTTAACGGCAATTAGCTAACTTTTGTTATGACGACTTACTCGAGGAAAACACCGGTAAAAGCAAAAGAAATACAATAACATTTGTTAGATTGGACAATCACTTAGCATATAACTAGCAAGCCTTGTTTTATTGAATTTCATTGTCTACGCTAATTTATAGCGTAACTTTTTTAGCTTTATGTTTAAGGTCAAGTTTTTATGAACATATGATAAATCACACGCCATCATCTATAGGAACAGTAATGCTTATTAATATGCAAAAAAAACTAAATATTAGCTTTTTCATTCTCTCTATTTGCGTATTACTCGCCTTACTTGATAGTGCTCAAAGCATAACATTAGCAATTATCCTTGCTATGGTTGTTATTTCTGCCGGTTATGCTTGTTTTTTTTTCCAAAAAAAAATATTTATTGCATACCAACAAAAGCTATTACAGGCGGAAAAAGCATCGTCAACAAACAAGCAAGACAAGATTCATATAGAGCAATATTTAGATTTAGCACATCAAATCATTGCAGTATGGGCTGGACAAACAGCATTGGCCAGGGGCCAAGGCGATGAAAATATAAATCAACTAGCAACAAATTTTTCCCGCATTAAGGACCAATTAGCCGAAGCCATTCAAACATCACAAGATACTTCTGGCGATATGAGTGGCGAAGGTGGTCTAACCCATATTATTAGTCAATCGGAACAGTCATTAAATACCATCATTCAATCCTTACACGACGCTATGGTAGGCCGTGATCAAATTTTAAATGAAATAAATAATTTATCCACCATTGCAGAAGAGCTTTCCCGTATGGGTGATGAAGTTGCGGGGATAGCTTCACAGACGAACTTACTCGCTCTTAATGCTGCCATTGAAGCAGCGCGTGCAGGTGAAGCTGGCCGAGGCTTTGCCGTTGTTGCCGATGAGGTTAGAACCTTATCAACTCGCTCTGGTGAAACGGGTGCCCGTATCACCAAAACCATTGAGCAAGTTAATGCCACCTTACAAAACACCTTAACTAAAACCCAAGAATTTACCGAACAAGATGCCCTTATCATTAACTCAGCTGAAGAAACAATAAAACAAGTCATCAAAGATTACAGTGTCGCTGGAGAGAAAATAATGCGCAATGCGAGCCAACTAGTACAAGAAAATACCACGGTGCAGTTGGCGATAGATGATGTACTGGTATCGCTGCAATTCCAAGATAGAGTTAGCCAAATACTTGGCCATGTTTTTGATGATATGAACAAACTTGCCCCGAACTACCAACAATGCCAATACAATTTCAGCCAAGGGCTGCCTATAGAGCCGGTAGATATAAATCAGTGGCTTAATAATATTAAACAGACATATTCCACCTTAGAGCAAGTTGCCTTGCATGATGGCAGTGAAAAATCACCCGATAATAAAAATGATGAAATTACCTTTTTTTAAAGGAAAATTCTGTCGCGCTTAATTAAATAATGGTAACAGAGTAATGAGTAAAACAATTTTAATAGTTGATGATTCAGCCAGTATCAGACAAGTAGTCTCTATGACGCTAAAAAGCGCGGGCTATGAAGTTTTAGAAGCCGTTGATGGCAAAGACGGTCTAAGTAAACTTGATGGTAAAAAAATTCATTTAATCATCTCCGATGTCAACATGCCTAATATGGGCGGCATTGATATGGTTAAAGCGATTAAGCAAATGCCCGCTTATAAGTTTACTCCCATCATTATGCTTACCACTGAAGCATCTGATGATATGAAAAAGCAAGGTAAGGCTGTAGGTGCTAAGGCTTGGATGGTAAAACCCTTCAAACCAGAACAAATGTTGCAAGCAGTGACTATGCTTACTTAAGAGGTTAGCTAAAGTGTACGGCTGCTGAACCGTAAAAAGGCGCAAGAAGCAAAGGATAATGGTTGAGAGAATATGGCTGAAATAACAATAACTCAAGCAAGCAACGACAGTACCGAAATTGTCATTAGCGGTGAGCTGACAATTTATTGTGCTATGGAAGTCTTTCAGCAGCACTTTAAACAGCTAAAAGTAAAGGGACTCACCCTACTCAAACTAGATAATATTACCGAGATTGATACCGCTGGTGTGCAATTACTCATTATGCTAATGAAAATAGTCAATGAACAAAATTGTCATTATCAAGTAATTAGCTTAGGTGAAGCGCTCACCGATTATAGTAATTTATTTCAGCTTAATCGCTACTTTATTGACTTTGAAGACATTAAAGTAATGACTGCCAGTAAAACAGAGGAGGAGTAATGAGTCTAGATGACGTGTTACAAACTTTCTATGTCGAGGCGCAAGAACATTTAGAGTCAATGGAAAATGTGCTGCTGAAAATGGATGAGGGTGAATGCGATAACGACATGCTGAATGATATTTTTCGTTCTGCACACACGATCAAAGGCTCGGCTGGTATTTTTGGCCTAGATCACATTGTTAGCTTTACCCATGTAGTCGAAAACGTACTTGATCGTGCTAGAGACAATGAAATTAAGATAGAAAAAAATTTAATCGACGTTATGTTCAAATGTCGCGATCATATGCAAAATTTAGTTGCTGTCACACTAGATGAATTTAATGGACAAGCTGAACTACAAAAAAATGACGGTGATTTACTTGCCGCATTAGCGCCTTGGGCAAGTGCAGACAGTAAGCAAACCCAAGCAAAAACAAGTACAGTAACGGCAAGCCAAAATGATAATAAACTCACTGATGAGGGCGATAATAATAAGCTGTGGCATATTTCCCTACGTCTATCAACAGATTGCCTTAGAAATGGCATGGACCCATTGTCCTTTATCAAGTTCCTCTCTAGCTTAGGTAAAATTAAACATATAGAAACAATTATCGATGCATTCCCTGATTCAGCCCACTTTGATGCTGAAACTCTCTATTTAGCTTATGAAATAGCGCTACAGTCTGACGCTAGCTTAGAGGAAATAGAAAACACCTTTATGTTTGTCCAAGATGACTCTGACATCACCATTTTATCTGCCAGCGCTAAGGTTGACGACTACCTTGCCCTAATTGATAAACGGCCAGAGGACAACCAAAGGCTTGCAGATATCTTGGTAAATTGCGGCTCACTAACTAGAGATGCGCTCGAACAAGGATTAATTTCACAAAATAAAAAAAATTCTGCCCCAGATGAACAAGCAGCAACGGATAAATTAGCCGAGCAAGCAGTTGAACAAGATAAAACGCCTGAATCAACAGTAAGTGTTGACTTAACTAAACAAAATAAAAACAAAAGTTCTGAAGGTAAGCAAATTCGCATTGATTCAAATCGCTTAGACCACCTAATTAACCTTATTGGCGAATTAGTAATCAACCAACAACGTATTGAATTACTCTCTAAAGACACTAAGAACCCAGCACTAACTGAAGCGGTCGACGATTTTGATAATTTTACTAATCAAATCCGTGATGCTGCCTTAAGTTTAAGAATGGTACCTATTGGTGCTACCTTTCAGCGTTTTAAACGTCTTGTCAGAGATACCGCCCAAGCACTAGGTAAGGACGTTGAACTAATTATTGAGGGCGCAGATACTGAGCTAGATCGCTTAATGGTGGAAAAATTGGGCGACCCACTCACTCATATTGTTCGAAATGCCATGGACCATGGCTTAGAGTCAATAGAAGCGCGACAAGCCGCGGGAAAAAACATTAAAGGACAGCTGAAGCTAGCGGCCTACCATGAAGGTGGACACATTATTATTGCTATCAGTGATGATGGCAATGGCATTGATAAGGTACGTGTACGAGAAAAAGCCATCGAAAAAGGTCTTATAAATCCCGACGCGCAATTGAGCGATAACGAACTATTTCATCTTATATTCCACCCCGGATTCTCAACCGCAACCGAAGTGACAAACTTATCAGGCCGGGGGGTTGGTATGGATGTGGTAAAACGTAATGTAGAAGCATTACAAGGCAGTATTGATATCAGTTCACAAACAGGTGTTGGCTCCGAGTTTAAGATTCGACTGCCCCTAACTCTCGCTATTATTGATGGTTTTCACGTGGAAGCTAGCGGTACACATTTTATTATTCCCCAGGCGACCATCATTGAATGTATCAATCTGGCTAATCACCAAGACATCAAAGGCAGGCATTGTATAAATTTACGTGGTGATATGATCCCTTATCTAAAAATGTCCGAAATATTCAAGCTAACACCAAGCCATCCACAGACACTAGCCAATAATAAAATACCGAGTTCCGTTAAAAGAGAGTTAGTTATAGTTAAATTTGGCAATGATGTTGCCGGTATTGCTGTTGATCGACTTAATGGCGAAATTCAAACCGTAGTAAAACCCTTAGGTCCAATTTTTAAAGCGCTTAAAGGTATAGGGGGCTCTAGCTTACTCGGTAATGGTGAAATAGCTTTTATTTTAGATATACCACAATTAATTGAATTAGCTATCGCCAATGAAATAGTCAACAAGACAGGTAAAAGTAAAAATAGCGAGTAATAAGCTTATGAACAATATGCCAATTAACAGGCAAGAACATGATAACTCGGAGGATACAATGGTGGATAAAACTAGCCAGTTCTTAACCTTTACCATTGCCGGTGAGCATTTCGGTATGGACTTGCATCAAACGAGAGAAATTATTGAATACGCCGGTATAACGAAAGTGCCATTAATGCCGAAATTTATATCTGGGGTAATAAACCTACGTGGTGAAGTTGTGCCAGTAATAGACTTGAGCGTTCGCTTAGGTCGCAAACCTATTACCATACATAAAAGAACGTGTGTCATCGTCATTGAATTACACACCAGCGAACAATATTGTGTACTCGGTTTATTGGCAGATGCAGTCAATGAAGTTATCGACATATCCGCTAGTGATATTGAAGAGGCTCCCGCTTTTGGCGCAAAAATTAGAGCAGAATTTATTCAAGGTATAGCAAAAAAAGATGGTGAGTTTATTGTACTTCTAGATGCAGAAAAAACCTTATCGCCTAGGGAATTAGCTCATTTAGTTGAAGCTGAACTGCAATAATCCATTCACTAAATATAATTTTGAGAGCAGAGGAACACAACATGTTAGAAAAAGTAAGCTTAAAAGCCAAAGTTCTATTTTTGGGCCTTCTGGTGGCATTATCACTGATATTGTTAAGCTGGGAAGCCGTCAATGAGCTATCAAAATTTCATGATTCAACAATTCATAACTTTGAAAAAGTGGAAAGAAATGTAGATATCTTGAATGATATTACTCATCTACATGTCATTTTTAAAAGCCAAGTACAGAGCTGGAAGAATATTCTCATCCGCGGTAATAACCCAAAACAATTTGAAAAATACCATGCTCAATTTATTGAATACTCAGATAAGGTACAGTCATTATTAAGCCATGTTATTGAAAAAAGTTTAGCTGTAGGCAAGAACACAGATGAATTAGAAAAAACTAAAGATGATCATGCTAAATTAAAGCAGTCATATTTAGCAGCCTTACAGCACTTTGATAGTAAAGATCAACAAGCAGGTAAAAAAGTAGATAAAATGGTTAGTGGTATCGATAAAGCCACCAGTAAAGACATGATTGAGCTAGCAGAACACGCTGAAAAGAACTTTGAAAAAATTATAGAAACAACTCATAAATCAATGGAAGAAGATTTTATTGAAGATAGAAGATCATTAATATTATTCTCCGGTATTGAAGCAAGCATTATCATACTGTTAATGATTGTTATTTTTTATGATTTATTTAAAACCTTAGGCGGTGATCCTCGCTACGCGGCACATATTTGTAATCAAGTAGCCAATGGTGACTTAAGTATCGAAATTGAATTAAAACACAACGACAAAACATCTCTGCTTTATAGCATCACTAACATGAAAAACCAATTAGCCACCATTATCCACGATGTAAGATCCTCTTCCGAGGCTTTGTCTTCTGCATCAACAGAAGTCAATTCTACCGCACAAACTATTGCTAAAGGTGCATCAGTACAAGCGGCCAGTGTTGAAGAAACGTCGGCCTCAATGGAAGAAATGTCAGCCTCTATCTCACAAAATAATGAGAATGCGGGCATAACCAATGGCATAGCTCAACAAGCGGCAAAAGAAGCAATGATAGGTGGAGAAGCGGTGTCAGAAACCGTTGCTGCCATGCAAAAGATTGCCGAAAAAATAAGTGTCATTGATGATATTGCTTATCAGACCAATATGTTGGCACTTAACGCCGCTATTGAAGCCGGCCGTGCGGGAGATCACGGTAAAGGTTTCGCGGTAGTTGCCTCAGAAGTAAGAAAACTTGCTGAGCGCAGCCAAATCGCTGCTCAAGAAATTGGCGAATTGGCCAAAGATAGCGTAATACGCGCCGAGCTAGCCGGTAAGTCACTAAAAGATATGGTACCTTCAATTAATAAAACAGCGGACTTGGTACAAGAAATTGCCGCAGCGTCTGCAGAGCAAGCCACAGGAGTTCATCAAATTAATGAAGCCATTGCTCAAGTAAATCAAACTATGCAACATAATGCCGCCGCCTCGGAAGAGCTCAGTGCAACGTCTGAAGAAATGAATGTACAAGCATTACAGTTACAAGAGTCGGTAAATTTTTTCACCTTAGAAGCCTCTCCTCAAGCAAAAAACAAATCATCAAACAGCAGCCCTACCATAAATAATTCTTTGAGTTCAAAGACTAAAAGGTCGGCGAGTAAATTAATAAATAAAAGCAGTAATCGAGATGATGACGATGATAAGTTTGTCAGTTATTAAGTTTTATTGTTGATAACACTGTCATGTTAGCCCTCCTTTGGGCAATGAATATGGCATCAAAGGATAAGGTTAGATAATGCGAGGGTTAGCCGTAATGAGTACATTAGAAACACTACCCTCTGAGGAGATTTTTACCCTTTTTCAAAGGCTAGTTTATGACAAGCTAGGCATTCACTTAGCCAAACAAAAGCGCATGATGTTAGGTCACCGCTTGTTAAAACGCGTTAAGCATATCCAAGTTGATAACTTCTCTGCTTACTTTAGATTTATCACTAACCCTGATAATAGTCATGAACTAGAAGTTGCCTTAGAGTTGATGACCACAAATGAAACTTTTTTCTTTCGCGAGGAAAAACATTTTGATTACATGAGTAATATTATTCTGCCAAGGATAAACGCTAACCAATACTATAAAGTTTGGAGTGCTGCTTGCTCTACCGGTGAAGAGCCCTACAGTATTGCCATGCTACTGAATGAACATTGCTCTACACCTTGGTCTGTGGTCGCTTCTGATGTTAATAAGTCTGTCTTAGCCCATGCCCGCAAAGGCATATATATTAATGATAGAACTAAATTACTGCCTAAGGAATATCGGCAAACTTATTGTGTGAAAGGCACCGACGAATTTGAAGGTTATATGCGAGTGAAACCGGAATTAAGAAAGCAGCTACACTTTTTCTCTTTCAACTTACTTGACAACATGTCAGCTTTAGGGAAATTTGATCTTATTTTTATTCGCAATGTGATGATTTATTTTGATGATAAAACCCGACAAAATATAATTAATGGTCTACAACAATGTCTAAATGAAGAGGGCTACCTATTTATTGGCCACTCAGAAACATTACATGGTTTAGAGCACTCATTTGAATTAATAAAACCGGCAATTTATCAAAAAACTCACGTAAAGGAAAATCAATAAATTAAAGCTGCTTTATCGAGATATGGTCGATGAGACAAGATAATCGCTGCACTAATTTACCGCCAAGCGAGGTGTACTTTATGAAGATAAGAGCAATGAGACAAGATAATCGCTGCACTAATTTACCGCCAGGCGAGGTGTACTTTTCTCAACCATTAAAAAATAATGCCCCAAAAGAATTAAAAACAATATTAGGTTCTTGTGTTGCGGTTATAGTTTGGCATGCAAAGAGTAAAACTGCGGGCATGTGTCACTACTTATTAGTTCAGGAAGCAGAAAAGTCCAAATCATCACAGGTAATACAAACATATCGTTATGGAGAGCAAGCGCTAGATTATTTATTAAAAAGAATGGCATCACTTCATCCATTAGAGGAATATGAATTAGCGCTTTATGGCGGCAGTAATATGTACCCTAGTGTCACCTACCCTTCTATTGGTAAAGTTAATGTCATGTTTGCCAAAAACTGGGCAAAGAAAAACAAACTAACATTCTGTCAGCAAGATACCTTAGGTCATCATGGTCGTAGTGTAACTTTAGAGCTAACCACAGGTGGCATCACTGTTATTAAGTATAAAGATGATAAAGGAGGCTTTAGTGAGCATTCAAGTAATGATAGTTGATGACTCGGCAGTGGTTCGGCAAGTTATCTCTCAGATACTCAATGATTCAACAGATATTGAGGTCTATGCAGTGGCTAATGACCCTATATTTGCTTACAGTAAAATGCAAAAACAGTGGCCTGACGTCATAGTGCTCGATATTGAAATGCCGCGTATGGATGGTATATCTTTTTTAAAAAAAATTATGGCTGAGCGGCCCACGCCGGTAGTTATTTGTTCATCACTCGCGGAAAAAGGAGCTGAGATATCTTTAAATGCCTTAGCGGCAGGAGCTTTTGATATTATTACCAAACCACAAATGGGTTTAAAGAACTTTTTAGAAGAAGCCGCCGGTCAAATAAAAGCGGTTGTCCGCGCTGCGGCAAAGGCAAGGTTACAAAAACCGCTGGTTAGTAAGGTGGCTACTAAGACTCAATACTCTTCAATGGCAAAAACAAATGAGGCCACTAAGTCCCTTATTGAAGCTGTGCTAAACAACTCAACTTCAGCTACAGCAACTGACTTAGTATCCATGAGCCTTACCACAGATAAAGTTATCGCTATTGGCTCATCTACCGGCGGAACTATAGCACTTGAAAAAGTACTAACCGCTCTCCCGCCCACTTGCCCTGGCATAGTAATAGTTCAGCATATGCCTGAAAAATTTACCAAAGCCTTTGCTGATAGACTAAACTCTTTATGTGAGTTAGAGGTTTTAGAAGCAAGCTCTGGCGATAGAGTTATCCCTGGTAGAGTACTGATTGCTCCCGGTGGTAAACACTTACAAGTCAAGCGCTCAGGTGCGCAATATATTGCCATTGTCTCTGAAGGTCCAGCTGTAAATAGGCACTGCCCATCTGTTGATGTATTGTTTAAGTCACTAGCAATCAGTGCTAAGCAAAATGCTACTGGCATTATTCTGACTGGGATGGGCAATGATGGTGCTCAAGGCTTACTAAAAATGAAAAATGTTGGCTGTAAGACCATGGCTCAAAATGAGAGTTCTAGTGTAGTATTCGGTATGCCAAAAGAAGCGATAAAGTTAGGTGCTGCGCAAAGGATTGTTGATTTAAGTGAAATTGCGGAGCTAATTAAGCATTAAAAATAAAAATAAGCTTGATAGTGAAATTAACCTTATGAGTGACTCTATGAATAAATTAAATGTATTAGTTGTTGATGACAGTAATGTGCAACGAAACCATGTCATGAATATGTGTTTAGAGCAAGGTGTTACTAATATCGTCGGTGCCATCAATGGTGTGGACGCCATTAAAAAATTATCAGAGGATAAATTTGATCTTGTTTTCATAGACCTAGAAATGCCGGTCATGGATGGTGTTGAATTATCACGTAAAATTGCTAAAGATAAATTGGCAAAGTCGGTAATCATTTTAAGCTCAAAAGACCCTTCTCTAATTTCCAGTATTGGCACCATGGCTGAATCTGATGGCTTAATTGTCCTAGGTACATTTAAAAAGCCTATGAAAATTAATGATCTAGTAAATAGCTTAAATAGACTAACAACTCATACTAATAGCAATGAAACTCACAAGATATACAACCGACTGGTAGTTGATGACATAATTAACGGCATAAAAGAGCAACAAATCACGTTATTTTATCAACCAAAATTGACCTGTAAGGGCTTATTACTCAAAGGCGTGGAAGCCTTGGCTCGCTGGAATCATCCTAAACTAGGTATTGTCTCTCCGGTAGAGTTTATTACTGCCGCAGAGGAATTTGGTGTTATTTCTGAGTTAACTCATTATTTATTTGATATCGCGCTCAAGCAAAAAGTGCAGTGGCGAGATCATGGCATAAACTTCCATCTTGCTTTCAATCTATCACCACTATCTTTAGCCGATAATGACCTTGCTGAACAAATATACAATCAAGTGATACGCCACCATATAGAACCAAAAGATATTGTCTTAGAGGTAACTGAAAATGCTATTTGTGGCGAGATATCAACCGCGATAGAAACGCTAGCGAAATTAAGATTAAAAGGTTTTAAACTGGCAATTGATGACTACGGTACTGGCTTTGCCAATGCTCAACAGTTATCTCGAGTACCTGCCACCGAGCTAAAACTAGATCGTATTTTAGTCGATAATGTTGCCACTAGGCCGCAGCAATTGGCAATATTAAAAAGCACAGTCAATCTTGCTAAAGATTTAGGTTTAACAACGGTAGCTGAAGGGGTAGAAAATTTTGATGACTTTCAACTGTTATATCAATTGAACGTCGACTTAATACAAGGATATTACTTTGCTAAACCTATGCCCCCTGAAAAGTTAATCCATTGGCTACAAGTTGACTTAGCTAAAATAAGGCAAGATTTACACGAAAAACAAGCTCAGGAAAGTAATAGTTAGCAATTATTATATTGTGATGATAATTGCTAACTATCCAATTGAATAAATTAGCTATTATGCAACTTTTTTATTGGCTTCTATCCAATGTAATTGTTTTTTCAAGGTATTACAATTAAAAGGCTTGACCATAAAGCCAGTGACTTCCCCAGCAATAAGCGCCATTATTTTTGCCTTATCATCTTCGCTAGAGACCATCAGCACAGGTAAGTTAGAGAGCTTTTTATCATGCCTTATTTTACTTAGCAATTGCTCACCATCTAAATTAGGCATATGTAAGTCGGTAATTAATAAATCATAGTCATTTAATCGCAACATTTTCAGCGCATGCAAGCCACAGCTTGCTTCATCAGGGTCGTTATGACCTAAACTAGTTAGCATATGCAGCATAACTTGGCGCATTGATGGCATGTCATCTACCACTAATATTTTCATCTTATAAAATCCCTTTAGTTAAAGACGTGGATATTGAATTAAGGCCTGATTAAAAATTATAGCGTCACATTGAAATTTTTCCACCTCATCAGTAATAATACCAAGTTCACTAAATTATTACCCACTTGTACCGGTTAAAATATCCCAGACCAGCTTGTTCTCAATCGCAAGAACCAGCGATTACTTAATCGAGCGCCTGTGCTGATTTTTTTACCTAAGCACAACAAGATCACACACTTAATGAAACTAGCATAAGTTCTTATATCCCCTAATAGCGACTACAAAGACTAGTAAAGCGAACTTTACTTATCGGGTTTGATCCCTACAATAAAGTCAAATAAACTTTACATTAAATCAAAGAGAGTTTACTTATGACTAAGAAAAATGCTACACCAAATAGTTACTAACTAAAAAATAATGCCAATAACGTCACATTCAGAAATTGGACGGGCTGCTGGGTTATTACCATGGCTATAGCCTCTTTCGCTCCAAAATTTATTTGGGAATTCAACACAGTGTTAACCATTATCGCCGTGCTAATTAACCTAGCGGTTGGTTTGCGTATGTTAATAGCTAATAGAACTTATTTGCATGGCCTAGATGAAATGCAACAAAAAATACTGTTTGAAGCCATGGCCTTAGCTTTAGGGGTTGGCTTAGTCGTCGGCCTAAGCTATGAATCATTAGAAGATATAAAATTAATCACTTATCAAGCTGAAATACCTCATGTGATTATCTTAATGGGCATAACTTACCTAATAGCCGTTGTCTCTGGCCATAGGAAATACCAATGAAAAATCGCTTAAAGGTGTTACGCGCAGAGCGTGACTGGACACAAGCTCAACTTGCTAGCGCGTTAGAGGTATCGAGACAAACGATTAATGCCATTGAAAAGGGCAAGTTTTATCCTAGTTTACCCTTGGCATTTAAAGCGGCTAGGTTGTTTAATTTAGCCATTGAAGATATTTTTCAGGACGAAGTTACAATGGTTAAAAGCTAGCTCATATTAAAAGGTATGTCACATTAATTTAGCCTCTATACATACTACTTTAACGCGACTCTTTGCTAACTATGCTCATTGCTGATTGTTTAAAAATTGGCAGCGACAGTGAATTCCATTAATTCATTTGTTGTTGGGTGTTTTAGTTTTAACATTTCTGCATGTAAATGTAAGCGGTTAGCTGTAGAGCCATATAAATCATCACCAACAATGGGCGTATTAAAGCCTAAGTGATGAGCACAGTGCACTCTTAGTTGATGAGTTCGACCCGTTTTAGGATATAGGTGTACTCTAACTAGGGTTTGCTTACCTTGCTGTTCAAAAGCGACCCTCTGCCATTTTGTTTCCGCGTCTTTACCTGTTTCAAAACAAACCATTTGTCTCGGTCTATCATCGAAGTCACCCGCTAAGGGTAGACGAATAATGCCCTCTTCATTGTCTAATATCTGTTTAGGGCAACCAGACAACAGAGCAACATACCTTTTTTCCACTGTTCGCTTGATAAACTGCTGCTGCAAGCTTTTATGTGCTGATTTAGTCAGTGCTATAACCATTAAGCCTGAGGTCGACATATCCAGGCGATGGACAATAAGTGGTCCGGTTGCTTTAGGGAAAAATAGCTTCATTCGGCTATAAACACAATCAGTTATACTCTTACCTGGCACAGATAAAAGTTCACTGGGTTTATTGATCACCGCCATCTCATTATCTTGATAGAGTATATCGATGCTTTTTTCTTTTGCTAGGTCTTTCAGCATAGGATTATCATCCATGGGCATACCACTGAGCATGTGAGCCAGAATAGGTTGGCATTTACCCATACAGGCGGTATAGAAATTTTTATGTTGTCTGACTGCTGATTTAGGTGATTTACCCCACCAAAACTCTGCCATAGCAAGCGGTTTCAGCCCTACTTTAAAGGCGTATTGCAACAGTTTAGGGGCGGCACAATCGCCGGCACCGGCTGGCGGAACACCATATCTATGGTGAAAAGCCGTATCAATAAATAAATCAGTTAAGTTTTTCTCTTCTTGCTTAATATTTAAAAAGCGGTATTGCTCAAATAATTTCTGTTGTAACGCCTTTGATAATAATGATCTTCTCTCTTTAATCCCCCAAATCACCTCAAGTAAGCTATCTAGAGCATATTGGGCTGTTGTTAGCTTTTCTTGCCAAGAGTATTTCAAATACTTTAATGCATTTTTATCAGCAACACTTTCTTTTGCTAGTTGCTCTTTTAACCGGGTAAATTCATCATCTGAGAGCGAGGCCATAGCTAGGGTACGTTGTGCTTTTCTTGCTTGTCTTTGAGTCGAATTTTCACTTTGTAATTGGCTAATATCATTATTAGCTAAAGAGGATAATTTGGCTAGCGCCTGCTTTTTCACCGCAATTTCAGGGTTGTCTTCTAACAAGCTAAGCTGTGCGTTAAGGTCATTAATCAACTTTTGCTCTTTTTTAAAGAATTCGGCCTTGGTTGAATCATCGACCGGCGGCACAAAGTGACTAAGATCATTATTATCCGCCAACTGTCCTGAAAATCCAGACAGATAGCCTAGCTCCCCTTGAGCATTTACCACTAAAAGAACGCCAAACATTTTGCCACTTTGGCTAAAGTTATGCTGTAATGACTGTTTCTGCTCTAGGCTAACTTGCAGTTCTTGTGCCGCTAATAAACACAAAGGGTGTGGTTGATAATAAAAGGGGAAAGTAAAACGTTCAGGTAAACTATAACCATCAATAGAGGACTTAAAACGAGTAAAACAAGGATCATTCATTTGCATAGATAACGCTCAAAACCATAACAATAAAGGCATAACACCAAAAACAAAAGTGGCCTTATCAGCCAGATAGATTTCAATTAAAGATTAGTACCACTAATCAAAATCCGTAAAGGCTATTTTAATCGTTTGTCACATGGAGGACAATGGAAAATATCATTGCCATTAATTGCTTGTCATTGATTAAGTTCAAATGAGCCCCATCTAATACCAGTTTCATTAAGTGTGTGATCTTGTTGTGCATAGGAACAATACTTCAGGGCAGGCGCTCGATTGAGCAATAGCGGGCTATTGGGATTGAGAGCAACGCTGACATGAGATATTTTAACCAGCACAAGTAAGCAATAATTTAATGAAATTGGTATAATACACAATAATTTTATAATATCACTTACTATGCGTTTACTTAAATCAACAATTCACCCGAATATTAATCCGCTTACGGTTAATTCCCCTGATAAGAAACGTTTTATTCGTAAAGCGACCCGAGCCATAGTGCTTAATGGTGAGAGTATATTGCTACTTTATACCAAGCGTTATCACGACTATAGCCTACCCGGTGGTGGCATAGATGCGGGAGAAAGTCATATTGACGGACTAGTGCGCGAGCTTAAAGAAGAAACTGGCGCGCATAATGTCAGAAACATTGTAGAATTTGGCCTCTACGAAGAATTCAGGCCATGGCATAAAGCAGGCTTTGATTTTGTTCATATGCAATCTTACTGCTATACCTGCACCATTGATGAGGAACTACTTGAGCCAGAATTTGAAACCCATGAGCTAAATAATGGCATGCAGCCAGTATGGATGAACATTCATCAAGCCATTGTTCACAACGAAGCAACCATGGCAACAAGTAAGAAAAAAGGTCTTTCGATAGAACGTGAGACCTTTTTACTAAAGCTCATTGTCAGTGAATTAGTAAACGAATCCGTACCGGCTTAAGTACCTGATTAGTTACCGCCAAATAAAACATCTTGCCGGTTCTCTAGCCACAGTGGGTACTTTGCCATAACCTTGGTAAAAACAGGGCTCTGCAAATAACTATTTAGCCATTGCCTTACCCTTGGGTAGGGTGATTGCAAATACCACTGACGTTCTATGCGGGCAAATTGTCGAATAAAAGCAATTAAGGCAATATCAGCGAGACTTTCTTTATCTGAGATTAAATAACAGTGTTTAGATAAGCGTAGCTCTAATTTTTCTAGGTATAACTGGCAAGCTTCGCGGCACTGGCCAATATTATCTTCTTGATAGCGTTTAGCGCATTTATAGGCTTCCAAACAAGTTTTAAAGCCGGTATCAAATTCATTAATGAGTAAGAGCATTTCAGCTAAGGCGCCCTCTTGCTGACTGGGTTTGCGACCACCTTCGTCTCTGTGTAATAAATCATCAGGATCCGTTGCACGTAAAGCCCATAACATGATAGCTAAACTTTCTTCGATTACCGTACCATTGGTTAAGACTAATACCGGTACTGTCCCTTTAGGCGATACCGCTATCATTTCAGCAGGTTTATTACTTAATACCAAGTCTCTTAACAAAACTGCCTGTTTAGCTTTAAAAATTGCCAGTCTCGCGCGCATGGCATAAGGGCAGTTTCTTAAAGAATATAATATGGGAAGTTCTATTATATTACTGTTTTTACTAACAATTACATTGGTACTTTTATTCATAACGGTAAACATTCCAGCGCTGCAATAAACAATTACTTTAAAGAGCTATTTTAACGGTATTCATCGGCTCATTATACGAGTAAAATCCCCCCTTTGAAATTTAACCGCCGTTTAATTGGCTAAAGTTGTATAAATGAGTCCTAAAATTGAATTGTTAGCCCCCGGTGGTGATGTAGATGCGATAAAAGCGGCAATTATTGCTGGCGCAGATGCGGTGTACTGTGGTTTAGATACTTTTAATGCCAGAAACCGTGCTACTAATATTTCTTTTGATGAACTGGTCCGTATTATTCGACTCGCACACCAGTATGAATGCCAAATATTCTTAACGCTTAATATCATTATTCTAGAGCGCGAATTTAAAACCCTGGCTAAGTTATTAAGTAAACTGGCTAACACCACGCTCGATGGCGTTATTGTCCAAGACTTAGGCATGCTGTATATTCTTAAAAAGCACTTCCCGACCTTAGACATCCATGCTTCGACCCAATTAACAACCCATAACATTGGTCAAATTCCATTTTTAAAAAAATTGGGTGCCTCACGGGTTAATTTATCTCGTGAATTAAACTTAAAAGAAATCACCGAAATTACTGCCGTATCGACGGAGTTAGATCTGCTTACAGAGGTATTTGTTCACGGCTCATTATGTATCGCATTTTCAGGTTTATGTTATTCCACTTCGGCCAGTGTCGGTAATTCTGGTAATAGAGGCCGTTGTAGCCAAGCTTGTCGTGAAGAATATAAACCCACCGAAACAGGTAATAAATTCCCACTAAACATTAAAGATAATTCGGCATTTTTCGATTTACCGGCACTAATCGATGCTGGCGTGCACTCCTTTAAAATTGAAGGCCGTATCAAGGGTGCTAGCTATGTTCATACCGTTATCGATAGTTTCCGTAAGCAAATAGATGGCTTTGTTGCCACCGGTGAACTACTTGAAGACGGCGAGCGACTTTATAAGGTGTTTAATCGCGATTTCTCTAATGCTTTTTTACGCGGCGATTTAAACCAATCGATGTTTATTGAAAACCCGCGTGATAATTCAAAATATTACGCACTAGATAAAAGTAACGCTATCTCTGTAGTAGAAATACAAGATGTTGAACAAAAACTAAGTGATGAAAAAGAACAAATTCACGCCAGTGTCTTTGACAAAATAAAACACCTAAGTATTGAAAAACGTGTCTTATCTTTAGTATTCTCTGGTGAAGTTGGTAAACCTTTAACCGTTACCATCAAAATAAAAGAAGCGGCAAGTACAGGTGTTTCCGAGCAAGCTACCACAGAGCAAACCCATGTTATGCACTCTGAACGCCTACTTATAGCCAGTGAAAAAAACTGCATTGATGATAGTGCCATTGCAAAGCGCTTTAAAAGCTTCAATAACGCTGAGTTTAACTTAACTCAGTTAAGTACTGACGCTATACCACAAGGTGTCACTATTCCTTTTAGAGAGCTTACCGCACTTAAAAATAAGATAGCGGCCTTACTCAATAACGATATCCCGTTATTAGCAGCAGTAGAGCTACCAAAACTAGTACGTCATGCAAAACAAGACCAGGCGGTCAAATTATCACTATTAATATCTGATGAGAGCGACATCAAGCTTGGCGACATAACTGATGCCGATATTTATTTTAAACTGCCCGATGCTTATAAGCGGGGCTGTACTAAATACGTGAGTTTTTTCCAACAGAACCCACGTCTTATTCCTTGGTTCCCCTCGGTATTAATTGGTAAAGATTATGATGTCGCGGTAAATATTTTACAGCAAGTTAAACCTAAATTGATTGTCACCAATAACACTGGCATTGCCAATAGAGCCTTTGAATTAGGCATTGACTGGATTGCTGGACCGTTTTTAAATACCACCAATTCTTATGCGTTATTGGCGATGAAAGAAAACTTTAACTGTAGTGGCGCTTTTATTTCCAACGAAATTAACCGCCAACAGATGAAGACAATCGCCCGTCCGGAAAACTTTAAAATGTTGTACAGCGTTTACCACCCCATTTTATTAATGGTCAGTAGGCAATGTTTCTTCCAGCAAAGTGTTGGTTGCGAGAAGCCTAGGATTGATAATGGCTGTATGCTTTCATGCGATAAATCGACTAGTATCACCAACCTCAAAGGCGTTTCCTTTGCTATTGATAAGCAAAAAGCTGGCTACCCAAGTATTTATAATAACGATCAATTCTTAAACACAGAAATAATCCAAGACTTAGCGCAGTTATTTGATGGTTTTATGATTGATTTAACTAACATAGGTGCCGGTGATAAAGAGTCACCTGATAAAGCGTTACTCATTGCACAATTTGAACTGTTACTTAACAATAGTAATATCGAGCAGGCTGGACAACTTGGCAGACAAGCAAACTCGTTATCAAATTCGTCGATAAACGCCAAAAACAAGCTGAATAGCTTAGTACCTGAGTCGACCAACGTACAATATCATAATGGCTTATAAGCCATGATAAAACCTTTGTTGAGCTAACGATACCATCAGCCAACAAATAACAAAAAGGCCATTGACATATTCATGTCAATGGCCTTTTCAATTTACATAGGTAAAAAAATTAGTGAGCTTCAGAAACCATATTGATTGTGTATTTAGGGATATCAACCACTAAATCTTCATCGCCAACAATTGATTGGCAACTAAGACGAGATTCAGGCTCTAAACCCCAGGCTTTATCAAGCAAATCTTCTTCAAGTTCATCACCTTCTTCGATAGAGTCAAAACCTTCTCGAATAATAACGTGACAAGTAGTGCAGGCACATACTTTTTCACACGCATGCTCTATTCCAATATCATTTCTTAACGCGACGTTAAGTACGCTTTCGCCTTTTTCGGCTTCAACAACTGCGCCATCTGGACATAGTTCTGCATGAGGTAAAAATATAATTTTTGGCATTTTATCTATTCTCTTTGTAGGCGTGAACTTGTTCGCACCATTATCTTATTCAATTTAAAGCGAGAATAAATTCTCGCCTACAGTTTAGCTAAAGCTTATCAATCGATTGGCCCGATAATGCTTGGCTAATTGAACTATCCATACGTCGTTCAGCAAATAATACGGTACTATCGTTCAACTTATCAAGGGCTGTTTCTATCGCTTTATTATCACTGCCTTGACTTACTTGAGCGAGGGACTTAATCGCACTTTCAATAACAGTAACTTCATCACTATTGAGCAATTTACTATCGGCAAGTAAGGCTGCTTGCACTGACTCAATAACACGTGCCGCGTCAACTTGTTGCTCTTTAAGCATACGCGCTTGCATATCTTCGGCAGCATTATTCATTGAATCTTTAATCATCTGACTAATTTGATTGTCATCTAGACCAAATGAAGGTTTAACTTCAATGCTGGCTTCTACCCCGGTGGACTTTTCCATCGCAGTTACCGAAAGTAAACCATCCGCATCAACGTTAAATGTCACTCTTATATGGGCTGCACCAGCAGTCATAGGGGGAATGCCACGTAACTCAAAACGGGCTAGTGAACGACAATCATCAACTAACTCACGCTCACCTTGTAATACATGGACCGCCATTGCTGTTTGACCATCTTTAAAAGTGGTAAATTCTTGCGCCTTGGCCACCGGTATAGTGGTATTACGTGGGATCACCTTTTCTACTAAGCCGCCCATGGTTTCAAGGCCAAGGGACAAGGGTATAACATCAAGCAATAACATATCACTATCAGGCTTATTTCCTGCTAAAATATCTGCTTGAATAGCCGCTCCAATAGCAACCACCTTATCGGGATCAATAGTAGTTAATGGCGTCTTATTAAAGTACTTTTCAACTTCACTGCGCACCAAGGGTACACGTGTTGAACCACCTACCATAATAATTTCAACGACTTCATCAACCGTTATACCAGCATCTTTAATGGTACGACGACAAGCACGTAGTGTTTTCTTCACTAATGTGCCAATAAGTTCATTCAATTGTGCTTGGTCGAAACTTACCGTCCAATCACTACCGCTATCAAGAGAAAGACTGATCTCAACTTGATCATTATCAGTTAACTGCTCTTTGGCAAAACAAGCTTGCTGCATCAATTGACGCTCTAATGATGGCGATAAAGGTCTGGTTAAATCCGCTTGTTCAACAAGGTAGTCAACGATAGCTACATCAAAGTCATCACCACCCAGTGCAGTATCACCACCCGTAGCTAATACTTCAAAGACACCTTTATTTAAGCGCAAAACAGAAATATCAAAAGTACCGCCACCTAGGTCATAGACAGCAATAATACCTTCTTGTCCTGAATCTAACCCGTAAGCTACCGCAGCGGCCGTGGGTTCATTTAATAACCGTAAGACGCTAAGGCCGGCTAATTTTGCTGCATCTTTAGTACTTTGCCTTTGAGCATCGTCAAAGTGAGCGGGCACAGTGATAACAACACCGGTTAACTCGCCGCCTAAAGCGGCTTGTGCGCGTAGCTTTAGGGTTTTTAATATTTCTGCTGATACTTGTACTGGGTTAATAGCACCTTGCCTGGTCATAATTTCAGGATGATTTTCATCACCACAAAACTCATAGGGTAAAGATGGATATTTACTTTTAATATCAGGCAGTGAGCGCCCAATTAAACGCTTAGCAGAAGTAATAGTATTCTCTGCGTCCTCAATGCTAAGAGCTTGGGCTGCCTGACCCACTAAAATATTGTCTGCTTGATAGCTGACTATTGAGGGTAATAAATCACGGCCTTGCTCATCGCTTAAAGTACTAGCGTTTCCGCTTTGTACACTTGCTATCAAGGAGTTTGTGGTACCAAGATCGATGCCTGCAGCTAATCTGTGTTCATGAGGAACGGTACTTTGACCGGGTTCTGCAATTTGTAATAAAGCCATGATGTTAATTCAATGATCTGAGTTTAGGTTAATGGTAAGTGGTAAATACTAAGGTGCTTGGGTTTTCAATTATTGCTGCCGACTTGCTCTGCTAGTCATCAAACAAGGCATCTTCAAGGCGGTCCACTTCAATATTTAGCTTTTGATAAAACTTTAATTTACGTAAATTATCGCATGCTGCATTATTAGATGCTGAGTTATTTTCACTTATCTGTGCTCTCATCAGTTGAGTAAGCTGTAAGTATTCACTTGATAATACTCGTTGAACTTCAAGTAAGGCGGCATCCGCATCACTTGCCTGCTTAACGTCTTCAAGCATTTCTCGCAATTCCATTTGATGCAATAAAAAACCTGTATCGCTAAAAGAGTGTTGCTCGTTTGGCATATCAACACCGCGTTGAACTAATATATATTCAGCACGTGGTAATGGTTGTTTTAGGGTTTGATATGCGTCATTAATTTGCGCAGACTTTTGTACGGCAATGCGTTGATCTTGGTCTGATGCGTGGGCAAACTTGTCTGGATGTACCGCCTTTTGCAAGGCTTGATAACTTGATGATAGATTTTGTAAATCGAGATCGAAAGAGGCTTCAATGCCGAAGAGTTGGAAGTAATTCACTGCTTATACCTAGAGAAATGGGTCTAAAAGCTTTCTATAATAAGCTTAATTTTAATAATGTTCTAAACTCGAAGGAACTTGGTTCAAGTACAAGGAGAAAGCGCAGAGTAGACGTTAGTCAATGAGCACTTTCAACGTCGTAATTGAATCAAGTTGCAAAGATATTATACATTAAAACTTTCACCACAGCCGCACTCACCTTTGGCGTTGGGGTTGGTGAACTTAAAGCCTTCGTTTAAGCCTTCTTTAACAAAGTCGAGTTCAATGCCATCAAGATAAACCAAGCTTTTCTTATCTATAATAATGTTGACATCATCAATAGAGAACAGCTGATCATCTTCATTTAAATCATCAACAAACTCGAGTACATAAGCTAAACCTGAACAGCCGGTAGTTTTAATACCTAAGCGAAGCCCAAGCCCTTTGCCACGATTTTGCATGAATGATTGAATACGTTCAGCTGCTGCAGGTGTCATGGTAACAGACATTGTTTTCTCCGTTATTTACCTTGTTTACTTTGTTTACTTTTATAATCTTCAATCGCTGCTTTAATGGCATCTTCAGCCAAAATTGAGCAATGAATTTTTACCGGTGGTAAAGCTAACTCTTCAGCAATATCGGTATTTTTAATTTTACCCGCTTCTTCAATTGACTTGCCCTTTACCCATTCAGTAACCAATGAGCTTGATGCAATCGCTGAACCACAACCGTAGGTTTTGAATTTAGCATCTTCAATGATACCATCAGCAGAAATTTTAAGTTGTAGCCTCATCACGTCGCCACACGCAGGTGCGCCAACCATACCAGTAGCTACTGTTGGATCGTTTTTGTCCATTGAACCAACATTACGTGGATTCTCATAGTGATCAATTACTTTTTCGCTGTAAGCCATGTTACTCTCCTAACTTGTGCCAAATTGTTATTAGGTAATTTCGAGATAATTACTTATACACCTTATTTGACACTAAATTTTATCTAAAGTGCTGAACTATTTTACTAAACCTTATTTTATTTAACTCAGTTTAGTTTAGTGAGCAGCCCATTCAATTGAATCTAAATCGATACCGTCTTTGAACATTTCCCAAAGCGGTGACATATCGCGTAAATGACCTATAGCGCCTCTAATTAATTTAATGGCGTAGTCAATTTCTTCTGACGTGGTAAAACGACCAAAGCTAAAACGAATTGAGCTATGGGCCATTTCATCATTTAGCCCTAATGCGCGTAGCACATAAGACGGTTCTAAACTTGCTGATGTACAAGCACTACCTGACGATACCGCCAGGTCTTTCAGTGCCATAATTAACGACTCACCTTCAACATAGTTAAAACTGACGTTTAAATTACCAGGATAACGTTTGTCAAAATCACCGTTAACAAAAACTTGTTCCATTGAGTTGACACCAGCCCAAAGACGGTCGCGCATTGCTGTTACATGGATAAGGTCTTGTGCCATTTCTGCTTTAGCCAAACGACAGGCTTCACCCATACCAACAATTTGATGCGTTGCTAAGGTACCAGAGCGCATGCCACGTTCATGACCACCACCGTGAGTTTGTGCTTCAATACGAACACGCGGTTTACGTGACACATATAAAGCGCCAATGCCTTTAGGTCCGTACATTTTATGTGCTGAAATAGACAATAAGTCAACTTTCAACGCTTGCATATCAATGTTAATTTTACCGACACTTTGTGCGGCATCAACATGGAAAATAATTTTGCGAGCACGACACATTTCACCAATTTCATTGATGTCTTGAATAACACCAATTTCATTATTTACATGCATTATGCTCACTAAAACAGTGTCATCACGCATGGCATCATTTAATTTTTTTAAATCAATTAAACCATTTTCTTCCGGGTCAAGGTACGTTACTTCAAACCCTTGACGCTCTAATTCGCGACAAGTATCTAATACCGCTTTATGTTCGGTTTTACTGGTAATAATGTGTTTACCACGTTTGTGATAAAAATTAGCAGCACCTTTAATGGCTAGGTTATTTGATTCTGTGGCGCCCGAGGTGAATACAATTTCACGTGGGTCGGCATTAATTAATTCAGCAACTTGATTACGAGCGATATCAACCGCCTCTTCGGCTAGCCAGCCAAATTTATGAGAACGGGACGCGGGGTTACCAAAATGACCGTCTGTGGTCATGTATTGCATCATTTTTTCTGCTACACGCTTATCTACAGGTGTAGTAGCTGAGTAATCAAAATATATAGGAAGCTTCATGCGCTAACTCTCTCCGATGGTAAATCTTTAATACGACGCGACTGGCTATTACCAGTCGTTCATTACATTTTTAGTGGTTATCAATGTCTCTAACGGTATGCTTTTATTAGCATTTATATGTAGTTTATCTTGTCGTTTAGAAACGGCTATCACATCACGCTTTGCCACTAATTCTGATAAGCTGATGTTTTGCAAAAATTCTTCAATTCGTTGGCTTAACCCTTCCCAAAGAGAATGAGTTAAACATTGTTCACCATCCTGGCAATTGTCTTTTCCTGAACATTTAGTGGCATCAACACTTTCATTTACCGCACAAATAACATCAGCAACCGCTATTTCAGCTGAGCACCTGCTCAAGCGATAACCGCCTCCAGGACCACGAACACTGGTCACTAGCCCTTGCTTGCGTAAACGAGAAAAGAGTTGCTCTAAATAAGACAAAGATATACCTTGGCGCTCAGAAATATCAGCCAAAGATACAGGTCCAGATACGGCATGAATAGTAACGTCTAACATGGCAGTAACTGCGTAACGACCTTTAGAAGTAAGTTTCATAATCTGCTCTCAAACACTATGTTAGTGTACTCAATATATCAATTTAGTAGGACGATTAAGTCAAAGCTATTTGACCACCAAAGCATAGAAAAAAATGCTTAGTTTAGTAAATGCTGCGCAATTCTACCTAACCCTACATATTAGTCAAATGAATACCCTAGTAATTTACTCAAGTATTGTACACCAAGAAATGAGAGGCGAGAAGTAATAGTTGACTAAATTAGTCAACTATTATTTTTTAATGAAATTAAATTTCAGGATCAAAGCTGCTCACCTTGCTTTCACGACGCTGCGCCGCTGCTTTTTCATCTTCAATAAACTCACCCACTCTTAATTCAGGCAAGTTTTGATCACAAATATTACCACCTAGGCTATTAACTTCTTTGCAAAGAGCACTCACTCGATCATCCATTAAATGCACATGATCAAGTAAGCGACCAATAGCTTTAGCCACAGGATCAGGGTTATCGTGGGAAACAGCATAGGCATCAAAGCCATATTTTTTAGCGGCAGCTTCTCGCTGTTGGCCTTCACCTTTACTCGGTTTATCCGGAACGATTCTGCCAGGAATACCTACCGCAGTAGCGTTAGCGGGTAAGTCTTTAACAACCACTGAATTAGAGCCAACTTTACCGCCTTTGCCGATAGTGATAGGGCCTAGTACTTGGGCGCCTGCACCAATAACAACATTGTCTTCTAAGGTGGGATGGCGTTTACCCGGTTTCCAACTAGTACCACCGAGAGTAACACCTTGATAAAGGGTAACGTCATCACCTATTTCGGCGGTTCCGCCAATAACAACGCCCATGCCGTGATCAATAAAAAAGCGTCGACCAATAGTGGCACCGGGATGTATTTCAATGCCCGTTAACCAACGTGAAAACGTAGAAAAAACGCGCGCTAATAACTTCCAATTAGCACACCATAATTTATGACTCACTCGATGAAACCATATGGCATGTAAGCCTGGATAATTAAGTAACACCTCGAAACTAGTACGAGCGGCGGGATCTCTATCAAAGACACTATTGATATCTTCTTTGATACGGCTAAACATAAATTATTCCTTCTATTACTCTTAAGTGACTAACTATTATGACTACTCTTTACTAGACCTTTCCATTGA
Organism: Colwellia sp. MT41; assembly: GCF_001444365.1. NCBI lineage: Bacteria > Pseudomonadati > Pseudomonadota > Gammaproteobacteria > Alteromonadales > Colwelliaceae > Colwellia > Colwellia sp. MT41. The sequence continues at coordinate 1,057,473 of NZ_CP013145.1, read as the reverse complement.
GGCAAAAATCCCCCGCATCATCTTAACTTCTTTTACATCTGGCCTAGCACGATTAAATAAACGCCTTAGCTTAGTCATCACTAAACCAGGATGGTTTTCTACTATAAAGCCGGTGGCTTTCAGTGCTTTTTCAAAGTGTTGATAAAAACGCTCAATTTCTTCACTTACCGGATAAAGTTCTTCACCTTCATTTTTGCTTTTAGCAAGCAATTTACCATTACCGGTACTGCGTTCTTGATAATTTTTATCATGAGCCAGTAAATAACTGGTACGCACTTCATAACTTAACGTTTGTACCGCCATGGCTAAATTCAACGAGCTATAATCTGGATTAGCAGGTATCTGTACATGAAAGTGACAAAGTTGTAATTCTTCATTGGTTAAACCACTACTTTCTCGACCAAAAACTAACGCTACTGGATATTCACCTGCTTCGGCAATCAACTTCTCACCACAGCCTCTTGGCTCGAGCATAGGCCAAGGTAGTGTCCGAGAGCGAGCACTGGTACCCACCACTAAACCACAATCTTCAATGGCTTCTTGCAAAGTACTCACTACTTTAGCATTTGCTAACACATCCGTTGCACCAGCAGCCATGGCTTGCGCTTGACCATTAGGCATTTCAATAGGATCAACTAAAATAAGCTGGCTTAAACCCATGGTTTTCATAGCGCGTGCTGCACTACCTATGTTTCGACAATCAGAGGTATTTACTAAAATAATTTTAACGCGATCTAATAGTGAACCTGGGGTGTTGCTTTGCTGAGAATCTTGTTGGGGATCTGACATCTTATACTCTACTGTTTATTTTACTGGGCTTGTAAACCCATCTAGATGGCCAGTATTCTACCATAGAAGATTACTGCTGTAGCTAACAAAAAGCACGCTTATTAAGCATCTTTATCTATGGCAATTTGATATTTAATAGTCTTTTTTTCTCTATTAAAAAACCAAGCCAATGAGTCGCTCATTTATTAAACGATTTATTTTATAAGATTATCGCTTAATGGTTTTTTTTTTGCTATAATTTGCGCGCTCGAATTTCAAGACAATGTTTGCTTGGAAATAAATTGTTCTTTTAAAAATTATTTACAAATAGGTACTCTATTATGCATCCCATGCTAAATATTGCCGTGCGCGCAGCGCGTACAGCAGGTAAAGTTATCGTTCGCTCTATGGAGCAACTTGATAAAGTTGAAATTGAATCAAAAGGAACGAATGATTTTGTCACCAGTGTTGATATTAGCGCTGAAGAGGCAATTATTGAGACTATTCGTAAATCATATCCAGATCACACCATTATCGGTGAAGAGTCTGGCGTGTTAAAAGGTAGTGATGACGATTACCAGTGGATTGTTGATCCACTAGACGGCACCACCAACTTCATAAAAGGTATTCCGCATTTTTGCGTTTCAATTGCCTTAAAAGTAAAAGGTAAACTAGACCAAGCGGTAGTATTTGATCCTATTCGTGGCGAGTTATTCACCGCTAGTCGTGGTAAAGGTGCACAATTAAACGGTTTCCGTATTCGAGTTAATAAAAATAAAGAGCTTTCAGGAACTGTCCTAGCCACGGGTTTCCCGTTCAAACACAAACAACATACTGCTGCTTACATGGCAATGTTCTCGGGCTTATTCCAAAAAAGCGCAGATATGCGCCGCACCGGCTCTCCTGCCCTTGATCTTGCTTATGTCGCAGCTGGCCGTTTTGATGGTTTCTTCGAGATAGGCTTAAAACCTTGGAATACTGCTGCTGGCGAACTATTAATAATTGAAGCTGGTGGTCTAGTAACTGACTTTACTGGCGGTCATAATCATGCAAAATCAGGTAATATTGTTGCCGCAAATACCCGCATATTAAAAGATGTGTTGAAAGAAATTCGTCCTCACCTAGGTGAGGCACTTAGCAAGTAATTTTTGTCTGAGTTTACTTAGTTAAAATAGCTAAGTAATAACACAATAATATTAAGCGCCACAGTAACCTTACTAAATAAGGTCACTGTGGCGCTTTTTTTGCTTTAGACTAACTATATAGTTTTTAGTACCTTTGTTAAGAGAGCTCATGGATAACATTAAGACCACAAAACAAGCCTTTATCGGCGGAGAAGTCGCCTTAGTTGGCGCGGGTCCTGGCGACCCAGATTTACTGACCATTCAAGCCTATCGTTTTATCAAACAAGCAGAAGTAGTTATCTATGATCGGCTAGTCAGTGCAGCTGTAATGGCACTATTACCTAGCGATTGTCAGCAAATATATGTTGGTAAAAAGCAAGCAGATCATAGGGTTCCGCAAGAAGGCATTAATCAACTTTTGGTTGATAATGCTCTATTAGGTAAAAGAGTAGTCCGCTTAAAAGGTGGCGATCCCTTTGTCTTTGGTCGTGGCTCTGAAGAAGCCCAGTTTTTATTAAGCCATGGTATCGCTTGTCATATTGTCCCTGGCATGACCGCAGCATCGGCTTGTACTAGTTATGCTGGTATCCCGTTAACTCATAGAAACATAGCTCGAAGTTGCACCTTTATCACAGGGCATGTGCAAGATAATGGTGCACTAGACTTACCTTGGCAGGCATTGAATGATAAAGAGCAAACGATTGTCTTTTATATGGGTATAAAAAGTTTACCGATAATTACCGCTCAACTGATAGCTGCGGGTCGTGATATAAATACCCCAGCAGCGTTAATTCGTAAAGGCACGCACCAAGATCAGCAGGTGATAAAGGGCACATTAGCTAATTTAAGCGAATTGGTAACCTTACATAAAATAACACCACCAAGCTTAATTGTGATTGGTGATGTTGTTGGACTATTTCCCAGTGAGCAGCTCACTAACTTAGGTTACTTAACACCTTAACTGCACTAACAATTCCGAGCAGTAAATAAAAAAGGCTTATGATGAATAGAATTACTATTGGTCATAAGCCTTTTTCTTGCTATTAAGATGTGCTAATAGAACTAGCTATTATTTGCTGCACGTCTTGGGGTACGTGGCTTAGGCCCAGTACCGTCGTATTCCGGCTTTTTACGTCTAGAGGAGTTGTTCGCAGGTTTTGCTTTATTGCCACTGGTATTGTGACCATTAGCATTACCACCTGAGCGTTGACCATCTTTATGTTCAACTCGACCTCTACCACGTGCTGAATGTTGACTTGGTTTAGACTTTGGCGGCCTACCTGTTCTTAAAGGTTTTATCGCACGTGATTCGCCCAGCTCATTGGCAGGTATAAACTTCTCAATAACTTTACGCTCAATATGCTGCTGAATAACATGTTCAATGCCCCACAATAAGTCTAACTCATCGGCACAAACTAATGACAATGCTTGGCCAGTATTACCGGCACGGGCTGTACGGCCAATACGATGCACATAATCCTCTGGCACATTCGGTAAATCAAAGTTAACCACTTGCGGTAATAAATCAATATCAATACCACGAGCAGCAATATCGGTTGCCACTAGTACCTTGACTGAGCCATCTTTAAAGGCAGCAAGTGCTTTAGTACGTGCTCCTTGGCTTTTATTACCATGGATAGCCGCTGCAGTTATGCCTTCTGCTTCGAGGTGCTTGGTTAGCTTATTAGCGCCATGTTTGGTTTTAGTGAAAACCAACACTTGTTGCCAGTTATTTTCTTGTATTAAATATGTAAGTACTGCTGGCTTACGTTTTTTATCAACGGCCATTAACCATTGGGTAACTTTGTCTGCGGTGCTATTTTCAGCATCTACCGAAATCTCTAATGGGTTATTAACCAGACCTTTAGCAAGCGCACGGATCTCAGGAGAGAAGGTTGCTGAAAAAAGTAAGTTTTGACGGTCCTTTGGTAGCACTGCGATAAGCTTTTTAATATCGCGAATAAAGCCCATATCTAACATGCGATCGGCTTCATCAAGAATAAACACTTCAAGTTGACTAAATTTTACCGCTCTTTGATTGTATAAATCGAGTAAACGTCCTGGCGTTGCCACCAGTACATCAACACCTTGGCGAAGGCGCATCATTTGCGGATTAATTTTCACGCCACCAAAAACGACCATTGAGTGTAAATGTAAATACTTACCATAGGTCTCTATACTTTCGTGGATTTGCGCCGCTAGTTCACGTGTTGGGGTAAGTATTAATGCTCTTACGTTGTTTGACGCAACCTTATTGCCTTTGTTACTAGAAAGGCGCTGTAATAACGGTAAAGTAAAACCTGCCGTTTTACCGGTGCCCGTTTGCGCTACTGCCATAATATCTCGTCCAGAAAGAACCGCTGGAATAGCTTGCGCTTGAATAGGAGATGGTGTTTCATAACCCTTATCACGTACTGCTTTTAGTAATGGCTCAGATAAACCTAAATCAGTAAATTTAGTTGTCGGGGTATCGCTCATAAGTAATCTCTTTAAAATATATTAGGGTCTATTGACCTTTTATGTTCAAATTTCGTTGGTATTAATTGCCTGTTGCTCAAGGCGCTATGAATGAAACATAGTTCTTCTATGTAAATTCGTCGCAAACACAGAGCAATAGGCATTTAAACTAAGCCAAAGGACAGCGTGTAGTAGCCATATCATGCGTTATCACCTATTAGTGTACAGGCTACATGGAGCTAGCTTATTAGACAACGTAGGAGCATATGGTCCTAAATAATGAGGATACATCTGCTCTGCCCGCTATAAAAAGCGAATAAGCGGCTGTAAAAATAATCAATAAAGTTCAACAGCCCTAAACAAATACTGACAGCGCTAATGAAAATGTTGGCAGCATGAAAGGGCGGCAGCATACAGTAAGGTTAATACCAAGTCTATTAAGTTATCTACCGACTCGGCTCGATTTACCAGAATCATTGCTAGGACTTGTTGAACTTTCAGGGTTAAATTAAAGTAATTTAAAGCGACTTGAACCGCGGCGCGAGTTTGGTAACATTGTCGTTTTATAGAAAAATAAAGCATGTGAAACAAAAAAGCCGAGTAACTTTCGTTACTCGGCTTTTTTTATGGCTCAATAACAATAATTGTTAAGGCATCATAGCGTCTTGATCTGCACCTTCTTTTTCAATCACTTCTTGAATTAAATCTTCTCGTGAAACCCCTAAAGCTAAGGCGACTAAACTAGCGACATAAATTGAAGAGTAAGTACCAACAAAAACACCAAACAATAATGCGGTGGCAAAACCGTGAATTAGCTCTCCACCTCTAAAGAATAAAGCCGCCAATACTATTAACGTGGTAAACGAAGTAATAATGGTACGACTCAAGGTTTGTGTTAAAGAGATATTAATCACGTCTTCCGGATCACTATTGCGTATTTTCCTAAAGTTTTCACGAATACGATCCGAAACCACAATAGTATCGTTCAGTGAATAACCAATAACCGCTAATATCGCCGCCAATACCGTAAGGTCAAACTCTAGTTGTAAAATAGAAAACAAACCCAGTGTTAATAATACATCGTGGAATAACGCCACCACTGAGCCAACAGCAAAGCGCCATTCAAAACGGAAGGCTACATACATGAGTATACAGATAAGCGCCGTTAACATGGCTAAACCGCCCTGCTCCGCTAACTCATCACCAACACTAGCACCAACAAATTCAATACGGCGCATATCGACAGTTTGCCCCGTAGCCTTTTGTAAAACGCTAAGTATTTCATTACCTAACATCTCAGCTTTAACATCACCACGTAAACCTAAGCGAATAACTACGTCACGACTGCTGCCGTAAAATTGTACTTTGGCATCTGCAAAACCATTCTCAGCCATTACTTGGCGTATTATCTTTAAATCAGCTGGTTGTTCAAAACCAACTTCAATAAGGGTGCCGCCAGTAAAGTCTAAACCAAAGTTTAACTTGTTTGTTGCTAACGAGAACACTGAAGCGATCATCATTAAGGCGCTAAATACTAGGGCTATCTTGCGATAGCTCATAAATTTGACAGTTTCTTTTAAGTGTAAAATTTGCATAATTTATCGTTCCTGTCTCTATATAGGTAATTTATCAAGGCGTTTACCGCCCCAAATAGCATTAACGACTGCGCGAGTACCAATAACAGAAGTAAACATTGAAGTGATAATACCGATAGACAAGGTGATGGCGAAACCTTTAACAGGTCCTGTGCCAATCGCATATAAAATTACTGCTGCGATTAAGGTGGTGACATTGGCATCGATAATAGTAGAAAATGCGGCATCATAACCTTGATGAATAGCTTGCTGAATGGTCTTACCTTCACGTATTTCTTCTCGAATCCGCTCAAAAATAAGTACGTTAGCATCCACCGCCATACCAACGGTTAAGACAATACCTGCCATACCGGGTAATGTTAACGTTGCACCTGGCATCAATGACATAATACCCACTATCAGGATTAAGTTTGCCCCTAAAGCAAGGTTAGCCACCACACCAAAGGCACGATAGTAAACCATCATAAAGATAAATACTAAGCCAAAACCCAGCATAATAGCTTCAAAGCCAAGTCGCACGTTTTCAGCGCCTAAGGTAGGACCAACAGTACGTTCTTCAACTATGGTAATTGGTGCAATCAAAGCACCCGCTCGTAATAATAACGCTAGGTTATGTGCTTCAGCAGGACTGCCTGAGCCAGTAATACGGAAGGATTTACCTAATCGAGATTGGATTGTAGCAATAGAGATTATTTCTTGTACTTTTTCAAAAATAATATTGCCTTCGGCGTCACGTTTACCCGTAGGTTTATACTCAATAAATACCGTCGCCATTGGTTTACCAATATTACTTTTAGTGCCATTGGACATTTTTGCACCACCAGCACTATCCAGTGAAATATTAACTTGTGGACGTGAGTACTCGTCAAAACCTGATTTAGCATCGGTAATATGATCACCCGTTAACATCACGCGTTTTTTCAATAAGCTCGGGCGACCGTCTCTATCTCTTAATAAAATAGAGTTTGCCGGTATACGACCTTTTAAGGCATTAGCTAAATCACCTTCGGTATCGACTAAGCGAAACTCGATAGTTGCTGTTGCATTAAGAATTTCTTTTGCTTTAGCGGTATCTTGTACACCCGGTAATTCAATAACAATATGCTTTTTACCTTGTCGCTGAACAAGCGGCTCGGCAACACCGAGTTCGTTAACACGGTTACGAATAATAGTAATGTTTTGTTGAATAGCGTATTCACGAATTTCTTTCAGCTTTTGCTCGGTCATTTTCGCGCTAAGCGTTAACTTATCATCATTCGTTTTTACCAGTAAATCACGGTAACGTTTTTTCAGTAGTGTCTCTGCGGCTTCTAGATCGGCAACTTTACGAAAGATAACAACGACGCCATTATTGGCTTCTTTTACGCTGCGATAGCGAATTTTTTCACTGCGTAAATCATCACGAAAATCACTCACCATAGCGCTTTTAGCTTTATTAATGGCTTCTTGCATGTTTACTTCCATCAAGAAGCTAACACCACCACTTAAATCTAAACCTAATTTCATTGGCGTACCGCCAATAGCTGCTAGCCAATCTGGTGTATTAGGCGTTAAATTTAAGGCAACTGAAAACTTATTACCTAATTTATCATCCAATATATCACGGGCTTTCAACTGATCTTCAGTATTTGTAAAGCGCGCTAATATTTGACCATTTTCTAAAACGACACTGTCAAAATCTAGGTTATTTTCGTCTAAATATGCCTTGATATTATCAAGTGTGCCGGCATCAGCTTCGACACCACGTAAACCTGACACTTGCACCGCAGGTGATTCACCATATAAGTTTGGTGTGGCATAGAGCGCACCTAAAGCGACAATAACTACCACCATCAGTGTTTTCCATAAAGGGTATTTATTTAACACAATGAGTCCTTTTTATTCGTTTATTTCTTTCACTATTTTTATCAAAAAATAATTATTGGGATATGTTCATAATTACTGTTAACTAAGTTAATTGGCTTTAATTCAAAGAAAATGCACGGAGTTGACGCACGTCAATGAGTACTTTTGATGCCGAACTAATGCCAATTAACAAGGGTAAAATGATTATAAATTTTTCATTGTGCCTTTTGGAAGTACTGCGTTGATAGCACTTTTTTGTAATGTCACTTCAGTACCTTCGCTAATGCTAACAACGACAAAGTCTTTTTCATCTGATACTTTAACGATTTTGCCAACAATACCACCTTGTGTTAACACTTCATCGCCTTTCGCTAATGAAGACATCAAACCTTTATGCTCTTTTACCCGTTTAGCTTGTGGACGGTAGATCATGAAAAAGAATACCAAACCAAAAACGGCTAGCATAATCATCATTTCCATACCACCGCCACTGGTTAATGCGGATGCGTCTGCGGCGTGTGCTGTACTGATAAATAAACTCATAAATTCCTCTTACTTCTTATTTTAATTCTTAATTGATTAGTGACTTTATATTTTTTTGCTCTTTCGCTCAATTGAGGCGTCAAAGGTACTCACTGACTAACGTCAGCTCCGTACGTTTTCCTTTCAATTGAAGCCAATAGCTGCAAAATACTAAGCCACTAGATTTATTAAACGTTGATAATTATTTACTACTTAAACTTGTTTTTTAGTTAAGGCTTAAAGCTAAACTTGCTTACTACCTGTCGCTAATGGTGGTACAGGTAAACCACGTAAAGCATAAAACTCTTCAACAAAGGCGTCTAATCTACCTTGCTCAATCGCATCACGCAAACCTTGCATTACTTTTTGATAAAAATGTAGGTTATGCAGGGTATTTAACTGCGAGCCTAAAATTTCTTTACACTTATCTAAGTGATGCAAGTAGGCACGTGAGTAGTTTTTACAGGTATAACAATCACAGGTATCATCAAGGGGGCCAGTATCTGTTTTATGAGCGGCATTACGAATCTTAATAACGCCCGTATTGACAAATAAATGACCATTGCGGGCATTACGTGTTGGCATAACACAGTCAAACATGTCAATACCACGACGAACACCTTCAACTAAGTCTTCTGGCTTGCCTACTCCCATCAGATATCGGGGCTTATTTTTAGGTATCAAGGGTGTAGTATGATCTAATATACGAATCATATCTTCTTTAGGTTCACCTACCGATAAACCGCCTATGGCATAACCATCAAAGTCAATGGCTTGTAAACCAGCAACAGATACTTCTCGTAAGTCTTCAAACATACCGCCTTGCACTATACCAAACAGTGCATTAGGACTATCGCCATGCGCATCTTTTGAACGTTGCGCCCAACGAAGTGATAACTCCATGGAGTCTTTTGATTCTTTGTGACTTGCTGGATATGGCGTGCACTCATCAAAGATCATGACAATATCAGAGTTTAAGCTACGCTGCACTTCTATTGAACGCTCAGGAGTCAGCATAATTTTTTCACCATTAACCGGCGAGCTAAAACGAACACCTTCTTCAGTGATTTTGCGGGTTTTTCCTAAACTAAAAACTTGGAAACCACCTGAATCCGTTAAGATTGGCTTATGCCAATTCATAAAACCATGTAAGCCACCATGTTGTTCAATAATGTCAGTACCTGGGCGCAACATCAAATGAAAGGTATTACCTAAAATTATATCAGCGCCGGTCGCGGCAACGTCCTCTGGCTTCATACCTTTAACCGTACCATAAGTCCCTACCGGCATAAATGCGGGCGTTTCCACTACACCACGATCAAAGGTTAATCGACCACGACGTGCTTTACCATCGGTGGTAATTAACTCATAGGTCATTTTATTTTTTACAGTTTTAGTCATAAAGTTTTCTCTCTCACCTACTAGCTGAACAGGCTGGCGGTGCTTGCTTTTAAAATAATATTTTTGCTTAACTAACGATTACTTAGCTCTTGCTTTGCTCTTTTTCGTTAACTCTTGTTTGGTCAAGAACATCGCATCGCCATAACTAAAAAAACGGTATTCTTTATCTATAGCATGTTGATAAGCTGGCATTATATGCTCATAACCAGAAAAGGCACTGACCAGCATCAATAAAGTTGACTCTGATAAATGAAAGTTGGTTACTAAAGCATCTATAAGTTGGAATTGATAACCTGGAGTTATAAAAATATCAGTATCGCCATAAAAAGCGCTTAGGGCTTCACCTTTATCTTGTGCAGCTTTAGCGGCACTTTCGAGGGAGCGTACCGAGGTGGTACCAACAGCGACAACTCTACCGCCAGCCGCTTTAGTTTTTGTTATTTGCGCAACCACTTCATCTGACACTTCCACATATTCAGCGTGCATAATATGATCGGCAATCTCGTCCACCTTAACCGGTTGAAAAGTACCTGCGCCGACATGCAAGGTAATAAATGCCAGCTCAACACCCTTGGCTTTAATTTTATCTAATAAGGCATTATCGAAATGTAAACCAGCCGTTGGTGCTGCCACCGCCCCTGGTTTTTCATTATATACCGTTTGGTAACGTTCTTTATCACTGTCTTCATCGGGGCGGTCAATATAGGGCGGCAGTGGCATATGACCTATGTCATCTAAAATAGCTAACACCGATTGCTCACCGGTAAATTTTAGCTCGAAAAGAGCACCATGACGGGCCACCATGGTGGCTTTCACTTTACCTTGCCCCTCGCCATTACCTAAGTAAATTTCACTGCCAACTTTAGGTGATTTACTGGCGCGAATGTGAGCAAGCGCGGTATTGTCATCGATAATACGCTCAACCAAGACCTCAATTTTACCACCACTGGCTTTTTGACCGAACATTCGAGCAGGGATCACTCGAGTGTTATTAAAAACCAGCAAATCACCTGGATTTAATTGCGCAACAATATCGGTAAAAACGCCATCAGTTATCACACCAGTATTACCATTTAAGGACATTAAACGGCTAGCACTGCGCTCGGCTTTTGGATAACGAGCAATAAGGGCTTGGGGTAATTTGAAAGAAAAGTCTGAAACACGCATGATATTGGCTATTTTTCGGCTTAAAAAAGGCGTAATTTTAGAGCTGCGTGCCCTTGATAGCAAGTTAATTCGTATTTTTAGCTCTTTAGCGTAAACCTTAACAGCAAAGCACAGTCAGCAAAGTTATCTTTAATGACATTATTGCCCGTGATAGCCACTATTTATGAAAATAATCTCAACACTAAGGGTTTTAGTGTATGTTGGTAAATCAGCCAATATTGACTTAACACATACTTAAAACTGACTAAAGAGCTAATTGCCCTATGAGAGATGAACTCGCTTTTACTATAGCCAACACCATCATTAACGGCTTTGAACGCCATATTGCTCTTTTCATTGAAATTACTCAATCAGCCAGAGAGCGGTTTCAACAATGCCAATGGCATGATGTACATCGTTCGGCCAGAGCGAGGACCAACTTTTATGATGAACGGGTAAAGGAAACCTTCAATTGTATTAAGGCAGATTTAAAAATTAGCTCTCTTGATAACACTTTATGGCAACAGGTTAAAGTCGTCTACTCTGATTTATTAACTGAACATAACCAGCCAGAGCTAGCGGAAACCTTCTATAATTCAGTATTTTGTCACTTATTTGAGCGTAAGTATTATCACAATAATTATATTTTTGTCGAAAGTACTGCGCACCGACTTGATGATAAAGCCATTCCTGAAATTTACACCTCTTATCAACCACAAACTCTTGGCTTAAAACAAACAATTTGTGACATTATGAATAGTCACCGAACGGTGATTCCCTTTGATAACCTCGACCGTGATGTCGACATACTTATTAATGCCTTTCGCCGCCATGCCCATAAAACTCGCGTTAAATTAGCCGACTTACAGTTTGATATACTTAACTTTACTTTTTACCGTAATAAAGGTGCTTACTTAATTGGTCGAGTATTGTCCCCCGCTGGAGAAACGCCCTTTATTGTCGCGGTACTTAACAACGAGAAAGGCGGCTTATATTTAGATGCTTTACTGACCACCAGCAAAAGTATGGCGGTAGTTTTTGGTTTTGCCCGTGCTTACTTTTTTGTCGATTGCCTACACCCCTATGCTCTGGTTAATTTCTTACAAGGGCTTATGCCCCATAAAACCAAAGCAGATTTATATTCCGCTATCGGTTTTCATAAACATGGCAAGACCCAGTTTTATCGAGATTTCCTCAATCACCTCGATAGCAGTGACGATCAATTTGAATTAGCCGCCGGCATAAAGGGCATGGTGATGTCGGTATTTACCCTACCCTCTTATCCTTACGTCTTTAAAATTATCAAAGATAAATTTTCTCCCAGTAAAAACATAACTAAAAATGATGTAAAGGGTAAATATCGCTTAGTTAAACTGCACGATAGAGTGGGTCGCATGGCTGATACCATGGAATATTCAGAAGTCGCCTTTCCCAAAGCACGTTTTAACGATGAACTGTTAGCTGAATTACAAAAAGTCGCATCGTCTATTATTCGTTATGAAGGCGAAGGAAAAGAAGCACTAATTATTATTGAACATCTTTATATAGAGCGCCGCATGGTGCCACTTAATATATATCTAATGGATGCGTTGAAAAATAAAGCCCAGGAAAAAATCAATCAAGCCATGTTTGGTTATGGTCAGGCCATTAAGCAGCTGATCTCAGCTGATATATTTCCAGGAGACATGTTACTGAAAAACTTTGGCGTAACTCGCCATGGCCGAGTGATCTTTTATGATTATGATGAAATAACGTATATGAATGAAGTCAACTTTCGGGTAAAACCTAAAGCCATTACCGAAGAACAACTCTACGCAGCAGAGCCATGGTACAGTGTTTTACCTGGGGATATGTTCCCAGAAGAGCTTGCCACTTTTGCACTGGCTAACCCGAGTTATTTAACCGCCTTTAAGATACATCATCAAGATTTATTAACGCCGGCTTATTGGCAGCAGTGTCAGCAAGATGTTGCCAATGGTATTTATAAAGATGTCTTCCCTTATCCCGATAAATACCGATTTTGTCACCAAAACTTATCACTTAATAAATAAGCGTTAACTTAGCACAAAGTAAAAAGGTAGATGAACTGGCTACTTTACTGCCAGTTTGTTGATAAATCAGGCAAACAATCGCTATTTAATAAAAAAGTTAGCATTTGTGCTTTACCTTTTAGCACGCATCAGTATAATTCGAATCCGTTGCAGGGGTGTAGTTCCAATTGGTAGAACAGCGGTCTCCAAAACCGATGGTTGGGAGTTCGAGTCTCTCCACCCCTGCCATTTTATCTTCTGTTTGAGCTAAATAGTTCCCGTCTATGCCCGAATAAAATAGCTAATAATTTATCGAGTTATTAGCAATAAAATATCTGATAAACAGCAAAGAAACCACTACTAAAGACATTCGCTCAAGCATTAATATATCTGCTTTTCGTTAGCGAGAAATTCTGTCATTATATTCAACCTTAAATCTAACCGCTAATGAGCCATCACAGATGAGCATTAATCAAGATCAATTTGAGCAACTAACTGAAATGGGTATTAGCCTATGGCAGAGCCGCTCGCGTGATAATAAGAATGATACCGCTCAGACTCATGTACAAAACTATCTTGATATTGATTTAAAAGATTTAGCTAAGCAGCAATTATTTAATGATATTTTGCTAGCTGCGGGGCTGAGTATCGGTGAAATCAAACATCAAGATGACCACTTAGATTTAGGACTCTTTAACTGGTATTTCACCTCGGAATCATTACCCGATGAAATGCACTGGTTTGAGCAGCAGTTAATCACCCCTGCTATCGCTGAAATTTCAAAGTCGCCTACGCTTAAAAAGCAACTGTGGCAAATACTAGGTAGACAAACACAATGAGTCATTCCTCAAAGCTAAACAGCAATAATTTTACTGAAATAAAGCCCGCCGATGTCGATAAGTTAATGTTGATAGAGCTTGCTTGCCACTCACATCCGTGGAGCGAAAAAACCTTTTTAAGCTGTATCGGTGGCCGTTACTTTGGTGAAAAACTTAGTCCTGTAATACCGGGAGAAGAAAAATCGCCACAAGTTGCAACGGCCATTGGTTTTTATATCGGTGAATATGTTATTGGCGAAGCCACGCTTATGGATATTTGTGTCATGCCAAGTGAGCAAGGTAAAGGCTATGGTAAAGTCTTACTTAAGCAATTTTTAGCGCAAGCAAAAAAACTCGGTGCAACAAAAATATTCTTAGAAGTACGGGCAAAAAACATCGCGGCACAAATGCTCTATATGAATGCCGGTTTTATCGAAATTAACCGCCGCACCGGTTACTACCCTAGCAGTTCAGGCTTTGGTTATGAAGATGCTATCGTGATGTCACTCACTTGCTAATGTATAGTTCTTGATCGAACAAGTAACCGCTCTAGGGTTAAATAACAACTTAGCCAAAACATTAACAAAATACCACATTTCAATACGTAAACTAGCTAGTTAATCCCGCTCTTTTAGCTAAGATAGCTAACAACTTTCTTAGCTACCTTGCCTAACTCTTAATAGGGAGAGCAACATGTTTACTAAAATAAATCCTGCCACAGATAGCCAGTTATCAAATGAAGATGTTGCCAACCTTATGGTAAATGAGGCATTAAATAACATTAGCAAATTAACCGGACTGAACCAAGAGCAGGCCTTTGCATTATTACTGAGCCAGGTGAGCCGACAGACTGAGCAGGTGAGCCGACAGACTGAGCAAGTTAGCCTTGAAAGCACCTCAAAAGTACACTCTCCGTTATTAGAAGTGGATGAAACTCAATTCATTGCAAGTCTATTTAATTAATGCGGTGTAAGTAACCTGAACTCTGGATAAGCAGCACTTGCTCAATATTCCCCTTTATCCGATTCTCAGCGTTAACACGTCGATAAATAACCCGTTATTCATAAACGTGTTGCCTTGATAATCGAATAAATTGAAACATTGATAGTGTATATTACTACTTAATCTTGTATATTTTGTTCTTAACAACCGTAAGTCGTTGTTTTTACTTAACCATCAAGCACTCATTATCCAGAGTTCAGGTTAAGTATATCAAGTACAAATACGGTTAAATTTCAAATCCTTTTTTGCCAACTATTATTGTCTGCAATATTCAAGATGTTAATCCCGATGGGGTAATCTTAGCTACTCTGACTTTAGCTATATCCCCCAGAAAGTGCCCGTATACCTTTAAGCCCAAAATCAGCTAGATCAAAGCTAGAAACTAAGCGTTAAACGAGCTAATAGCTCAACACCTGCTGAGCTATTAGCTAGCTTCTGCCCCACCACGCTACCACTGCCACAATCAATATAAAAAGTTAGTGCTAATAACTATGCTTTTTTCAGATCAGCTCTATTTTAATGATACAATGCGTGCAATTTTCTTATCATTATGAAAAGCCCTGTACTAAACCAAGTGCTAAAGGTGCTTCTCTACTATTTACTTAACAGGTAATTTGCATGTCTGTACAGCAACAGCAAGTCGACTTACGTCGCACCTTTGCTATCATTTCTCACCCCGATGCGGGTAAAACCACCATCACCGAAAAGGTACTTTTGTTTGGTCAAGCCTTGCAAAGAGCCGGCACGGTAAAAGGTAAAAAATCAGGTCAACACGCAAAATCTGACTGGATGGAAATGGAAAAAGAGCGTGGTATCTCAATTACTACCTCGGTAATGCAATTTCCTTACAAAGACTGTTTAGTAAACTTACTTGATACCCCAGGTCATGAAGATTTTTCAGAAGATACCTACCGTACATTGACCGCCGTTGATTCTTGTTTAATGGTCATTGATGTGGCCAAAGGTGTTGAAGCACGTACCGTGAAATTAATGGAAGTTACTCGTCTGCGCGATACTCCTATCATTACTTTTATGAACAAAATGGATCGTGATGTCCGTGATCCTATTGAAGTCATGGATGAAGTTGAAGAAGTTTTAAAAATAAAATGTGCCCCGATAACTTGGCCAATAGGTATGGGTAAAGAATTCAAAGGTGTTTATCACTTATTAACCGATGAAATATTTTTATATCAATCAGGTCTAGGCCACATGATTCAAGAAAAGCGCGTCATTAAAGGCCTTGATAATCCGGCGCTTGATGAAGCTATTGGTCCGTTTGCTGAAGATTTTCGTGAAGAAATGGAGTTAGTCCTTGGCGCCTCCCATGCATTTGATTTAGAGGAGTTTCTCAAGGGTGAGTTAACACCGGTATTTTTCGGCACCGCACTCGGTAACTTTGGTGTGGATCACATGCTTGATGGTCTGATTAAATGGGCACCTAAGCCCTTACCTCGCAAAACAGATTTACGCACGGTAGCCCCGGAAGAAGAAAAATTCTCTGGTTTTATTTTTAAAATACAAGCCAATATGGATCCCAAACATAGAGACCGTATTGCTTTCATGCGTATTTGCTCAGGTAAGTATGAAAAAGGCATGAAAATGAAACAAGTGCGTATTAATAAAGATGTCAAAATTGCCGATGCGGTAACCTTTATGGCCGGTGATCGTTCACACATTGATGAAGCTTATGCCGGCGATATTATCGGTTTACACAACCATGGCAGTATCCAAATTGGTGATACTTTTACCACGGGTGAAATGATGAAATTTGGCGGTATTCCTAACTTTGCCCCGGAAATGTTCCGCCGTATTCGTCTGCGTGACCCACTTAAAGCCAAGCAGCTACAAAAAGGCTTGATACAGTTATCTGAAGAAGGTGCGGTACAAGTATTTAGACCTTTTATTAACAATGACATGATTGTTGGCGCGGTTGGGGTCTTACAGTTTGAGGTGGTTGTGCACCGATTGAAGACCGAATACAAGGTTGATGCTATATACGAACCAATTAATGTTGCTACCGCACGCTGGTGTACTTGTGATGATGAGCGTATTTTAGAGCAATTTAAAAAGAAAGCCGGTGATAACCTAGCCTATGATGGTGGTAATAACTTAACCTATATCGCACCAACTATGGTTAATTTGTCCTTAGCGCAAGAGCGTCATCCCGATATACAATTCCATTCGACCCGTGAACACTAGTTTGGCTTCCTAGTTTGTCATTTTACGGCGTTGCTTAATCATTTTTATGCAGTCACTTAGTGTACTAAGCTCCTTTATAAAAATGACCAAGCGCCTGGTAAAATAAGCAAACCACTTTGCCAAATATAATAAGTATAATATTATTTTTGATGCTTGCTAAAATGCAACTCACCACCATAAATTAAAGTAAACTCTGTGTTAAGGCTGCTTTGCAGCTTCAAATTTATTGCAAAGTTACTGAAGGTAATAAAAGCGATTTTCACAAGCATGGATGCTTGTGTTAAGCCCCATGGACGGGTTTACGCGTATCGCTTGCTTACTTCAGTTACTCGGAAACGCTGCAGAGCCAAACAGCAAAGAGAATGAGATAACGAAATGAATATTAAGAATATATTAAGTGAAAAAGTTAGTGCTGCTATGGTTGCTGCGGGATTACCTGAAGGCACTAACCCGGCGGTTAGCTTATCTAACCGTCCAAATTTTGGTGACTATCAAGCCAATGGTGTGATGGGCGCAGCAAAAAAACTAAAAACTAATCCGCGCGAATTAGCCACTAAGGTTGTTGCGCACCTTACCTCAAGTAAGAACCTAGACGGTATCGCTAGCAAAATTGAATTAGCCGGCCCAGGCTTTATCAATATTCACCTCGATGAAAAATGGTTAGCAACACAACTAAATATGGTTGCTCAAGATACTCACCTCGGCGTAAGACAACGTGGTGTTAATGTCGATGATAAACAGCAAACTGTCGTGGTAGATTACAGCGCACCAAACCTTGCCAAAGAAATGCACGTGGGTCACTTGCGCTCAACCATTATTGGTGATGCGGTAGTACGCGCCCTAGAATTTCGTGGTGACAAGGTTATTCGTCAAAATCACATGGGTGATTGGGGTACACAATTTGGTATGTTAATCGCGCACTTAAGCGATAAACTTGCCAGCGAGGAAGTGGCTGAAACGGCCCTTAGCGATTTAGAAAACTTTTACCGTGAAGCAAAAGTTCGCTTTGACAACGAAGAAGGTTTTGCCGATAGAGCGCGTGCTGATGTCGTTAAACTACAAAGTGGCGATGCGCATTGTGCCAAATTATGGCAACAATTTATTGATATCTCCATTGCTCACAGTGAAGAAATCTACGCTAAGTTAAATGTTTCATTACAGCGCTCAGACATTATGGGCGAAAGTGCTTATAACGACGATTTATCAAGGGTAGTTGATGAACTCATGGCGAAAGAAATTGCCGAAGAGAGTCAAGGCGCTAAAGTCGTATTCATTGATGAAATGGCCAGTAAAGATGGCGAGCCGTCGGTATTTATCGTACAAAAATCCGGTGGTGGTTTCTTATATGCCACTACCGATTTATCTGCATGTCGCTACCGTAGTGACAAGCTAGCGGCTGATCGCATCATTATTTTCACTGATGCTCGCCAAGCATTGCACTTTAAACAAGTGGAAATTGTTGCTCGTAAAGCTGGCTTCTTACCTGAAAATGTCAGTTATCAGCATTGTCCGTTTGGTATGATGATGGGCGATGATGGCAAGCCATTTAAAACCCGCACTGGCGGTACTATCAAGTTAGCTGAATTACTTGATGAAGCAGTGCTTCGTGCTAGTGATTTAATCAAGGAGAAAAATCCAGAAATTAGCGATGCTGATTTAGCTGAAATCTCTAACAAAGTAGGAATTGGCGCGGTTAAGTTTGCCGATTTATCGAAAAACCGTACCAGTGATTATATTTTCAACTGGAAAACCATGTTGAGCTTTGAAGGGGCTACCGCGCCTTATTTACAATATGCTTACTCACGTATTCAAAGCATATTCTCTAAACCAGAGGCTAAAGAAGCTCAAATAGTCACTGCCTTACTTGGTAATACGGTTATCAATATCATTGAGCCGCAAGAAAAAGCCTTAGCATTAAAGTTATTGCAACTTGAAGATGTCATTGATGCCGTTATTAGTGAATGTACACCTAACTTGTTATGTAACTACCTTTACGAATTAGCCAGTCTTTACATGAGTTTTTATGAAGCCTGCCCTATCCTTAAAGAAGGTATTAGCGACGAAGTTAAAGTGTCACGTTTAGCCTTATGTAAAGTTATTGCAGATACCTTAAAACAAGGGTTAGATATATTAGGCATCGAAGTGATGGATCGCATGTAGCAGTTCTAATGCTGTGGCAATAAAGTATTGCTGAGTAAATAAGTGAGACGCATTAACCCATCCTTGGGGCTCGACATAAGCATCCATGCTTATGAAGCACACTTATTCACACTCAGCAGCCCTTTATAATACTGTTGCCACACAGCCGTTGAATCCGCTACAAACTAAAGTACGAGTAGATAAGCAACAATTAAGGAGGCAATGATGCAGTTTACCGATAGTCATTGTCACCTTGACGACTCTGTTTTTAGTGAGCAACTGCCCGCTTTATTAGCGCAATGCGCTACATTGGCTATTAAGCGCATTATCGTGCCCGCCATTGCCCCCGATAACTTTGATAAAGTACTTAACCTAGCTCAATACCACCATAATAAGCCCATTAAAATTTACCCGTGTTTAGGTATTCATCCGTGGTTTTTACTAGGGTTAAACGATACTCATCTTGAACTGTTAAGTGAAAAAGTAACCCAGGCGAAAAATGATATTATTGCCATTGGTGAAATTGGTCTTGATGGCGCTATTATTAAACGCAGTGATGATCCCGCAGCCGAATTAGCAAAACAGCAACATTTTTTTGATTTTCAACTTAATCTCGCCAAACAGCAAAACTTACCGGTAATTGTTCATCACCGACAATCGCACGATAAAATAATGCCTTTTTTAAAACGCTACCAGCTAAACCGAGCCGGTATCATTCATGGTTTTACTGGCAGTTACCAACAAGCTAAGGGCTACCTAGATTTGGGCTTTAAACTTGGTGTTGGTAGTACCATCACCTATTCTCGGGCGAAAAAAACCATCAATACCCTCAAACGCCTGCCCTTAGACTGTTTAGTATTAGAAACCGATGCGCCATCTATGCCCTTAAGCTCTGAGGTAATGGCTGCTGATGTGACGGGTAAAGAAATACTGACGAATAGCGAACTAGCTAGACAAGAAAAACATAGGGTTTCTGCACATTCGCCAGCTAACGCCCCGGCAAACTCCCCAGTCAATTTAAGCAAGATTTTTGCCGTGTTAAGCACAATACGTGTAGAGAGTGCTGAAGAAATTGCCAGTCAACTGGAAGTTAATATTGAACGGATTTTCTTTGACTAGCGCCCTTAGTTGAAGTCTTTATTAAAACCTTTTTTTAAGGTCTGAGCTTAAGCTAGTAATTATTAACGCTTAACCGATCATTCTTTTGATACCGCGCTTTTAGATTTTGACCTGCTAGCAGACAAACGATAACCGCGTCTGCTAAAGCGGTTTAAGCCACGAGTCAGCAGAAAACCGACCACACCTGCCACTAACAGCATTAATCGCTGTAATGACTGCTGCTCTTTATCCGCTTTTGCTAATATCGCAGTTAAATAAATTGGCTCGATAGTAAAACGTAGATAGCCATGCAGCTTATCACTGGCAAAATCGCTATGACGAACTTCTGCAACAATAGGCGTTAACTTAGCGCTTAGGTTACTTTGCTGGGGTGAAATGCCATATAGATCGTTAATACTTTTGGCTTTAGGGCGAGCAAGGTCATTAGCCTGCTTATCGTTTTCCAACGATGTGCTAAAGACGAATAGCCGGCCAGTGGCATCATATAAGTGTATTTGATTAACAAAATTAACCTGTACCAAACCATCAAGGTAGCGTTGTAATAAGGCTTTTTGTTGGTGTTTATCTTTATGCTCTTGCTCAAGTATCACAGTGACGCCAACAATGGCTTGTTGTAATTGCTGCTTAGCTATAAAGTTAAAATGCTTAGTTAAATTATTACTATTTTTGACCCCGCTAGCTTGTAAGATACTGATCAGCACTATGATAAGCAAAATAGCACTAGCTAATTGCAGAATTTTATTATAAATCGACGATAATTTAGGGTATAAAGGCTGTTCGGCTTGCTTCATAAAAACACAGGTGACTATTTTAGCGCATTAATAGTCTCACTATAGTTAGATTATTAACTGATGTGAAGTTTAATATTTATAACATATACCAATACCCTAGAGAGTTAACGTGTCTTTTATCGCCAATGTTTTACCCCTGTCCCTTGCACAGTATTTAGCCCACAAGCTAGCAGATAAGCAATTACCCATTGCCTTTGACTTATCCGAGCAAGCACTTAACCTTGATAAACACCCGCTAGGCACAAGCTCAGCGCAAGATAAGATCGAGTTGGTGGTATTTCAACAACTGACTCTGGCGCAACTTTTAGCAATACAAAGCCAAGTGAAGCTTAAAATCATCGCCTTAACCACCATCAATCACCGTAATAATCAAACCAGCTGTCGTTTTCAAGTACGTTGCGCCGACTTTATCAAAGCACGTAAAGCGCTGGCTGACTTTACCTTAGCCAATAAAATTGAGGCAGCCTTATTAAGCCAAGTACCTAGCTTAAGTGAACCGGGTCTACTCGTCATGGATATGGACTCAACCACCATAGCAATAGAATGCATTGATGAAATAGCCAAACTAGCCGGTGTCGGTGAAGAAGTAGCAGCAGTAACTGAGCGCGCTATGTTAGGTGAATTGGACTTTGCACAAAGTTTACATCAACGAGTGGCGACATTAGCTGGCGCTCCGATAAGCATATTAAGTGATGTCGCCAAAGACCTGCCATTAATGGCAGGATTAAAGCCTTTGATTACCGAGCTTAAAAAGCACAACTGGCGTATAGCGATTGCTTCCGGTGGCTTTACTTATTTTGCTGACCACCTAAAAGAAACCTTGAATTTAGATGCAGCGTTTGCCAATACGTTAGAAATTATAGATGGCAAACTCACCGGTAAGGTATTAGGTGATGTGGTGGATGCACAAGTTAAAGCCGACTCTCTGGCTATATTGAGCAAAGAATATAACATTCCAAAAAGCCAAACAGTTGCCATGGGCGACGGCGCTAATGACTTAGTGATGATGGCAGCAGCCAGTTTTGGTGTTGCCTTTCATGCCAAACCGATTGTCTTAGCACAAGCTGACAGTAGCATTAACGTACAAGGTTTAGACTGCTTATTACATTGGTTAGCCTAACGAGTTAAGCCGATAAGCAAAAAGCCCCAGCACTGATTGCTATCAATGCTGGGGCTTTTTCATATGGTCAATACAAGCGAGTTAGAACTTCTCAGTGAATGAATACCTTAGCAGTGTTTCTTGGGTGACATCAATCAATTGCACTAGCCCGGCGACACTATATATCTCTTGTTCAAGTTGTTTACTGCGATGTATGGCATAAGCGCTAATATAAGCTAACTCTGGGTTTAAATATTCCATATGGGCTTCATCACTACGCGACAGATTTAATTGCAAGGCAAAAAACGCCCCTTTTTTTAACGATTGCTTAATAAAGAAATTTCGTAGTTGCGGGGTATTTAAGTCACTGTCCTGTTTTATAATGACCGATTTTTCAATATCGCTAACCGTGGTATTGATGGCAACATAGATAAGTTCACACACAGCGACATCGCTTGCCAATAACTTTTTCATATGTTGATCAAGTAAATTACTGAGCTGAATATTGCCCAGTAATGGATATAAATTATAATAGCCATGACGATCGCTTAATTGTAACATCGCTGATAATAAGTTTTTATGGCTTTGATAGGCATACTCCCCTGCCACTAGGGTTTCCATCTTATAACGACTGCCACTTGATTGCACTATAGCGGTCGGTATTGCCATATTCACCGCATATAGGGTTCTTAATGCGCCAGATAAACCTGGAGTTAACATGGCATATTCATCAGGCGTTAACTTATTTTTATTTTTATCAATTAATAATTTAAAAAACGAACGACCAATATGTTGATGTTCTTTAATCGACACCCGTAAATTTACCACGGATTTATCTTTGCTGATCCTCATGACCTTATAGGGTAATTTTTTAAGGTCAAATGCTGAGGTGATTTTTTGCAATTTAGGAAAAGTTAAATAAACGATATCACCTTTAGCAAGTACCGCAGGGTTTTCTATGTCAACTTTCAGTCCAGAAACCGAAAAATCTGCCGATTGTCCCGACCACTTTGCCCCTTCACATTCAATGATAACTGGGGTCTTATATTTAAAACGCACTTCTTGACGTTGATGACCATAAGCTAGCGCTATTTCATCAATTCGGCAGCTTTGTTTAGTACCCTGTTTATGACCAAAACTTTTCAGACGTCCAAGATCAACACCTTCAAAACCCAACGCTTGATAATCAGTGACAGCATTTGTGTTAGTGACATCGGTTACCGTGACCAGATAAGGTAATTCGGCAAGAATAGCATTGACTTCATTGGTTAGCGGCGGATTTAAATAACTTTGCTGCTTGGTCATCGCGCTAGACAAGGTAAACGGTGAATAAGCCTGTGCAGGATTCAACGCGTGGGACCTTAACGCTGTGATGACAAAAGTACTTTTACCGGCAGCAAAAGCTAAAAACTGCTGAAAAAATTTATCATCGTCCTTAAGCTGCTCTTCATCGACAGTGTAGAAGTACTTACGCCCCTTATGTTGATGAGTAAAGCTAAAAACTAATAAGCTTTTACCGGCTGGCAAGGTAACTAAACGCTGTAATCGTTCCGCATTAATAAGGTAGTGCAAGGTAGAGTGTTTTTTATCGTCTAGCCAATATTGATATAATTTCTGATTATTTCTAGTCGTTAGCGCATAGCGAGGGCTAGTATTGGCCACTGAATCTGCACCAGTGCCATGCATAAAAACAACTAATTCATTCAATTTGACTAAAGTGTACTGTTCAAGGCTTCTCGCTTGTAATGCCACTAAGCTATTATCTAAATTTATTTTATAGCGGCGTTTATTGCCTTGGATATAACCGGCTAAAAATCGCTCGAAGCTATCATTGTCAGGGATAGCTATGCGCTGACAGCCAATAAGCTGAGTGCCCGAGTCACGTAAGACATTTTTAACGTCAAAAGAAAACAAGCTATCTTTATTAAATTGAAATTCTTGCTCTAAGCCAGTAAAGGCTATGGTTAACTGATCACCTTTAAATAGCGTCACTTCATTAATAAGTTTAAATTTGATACCGGTTACACTGAGATCAATACTGGTTGTTATCAGCTGCTGCTTATTCGATAAAGTTAAGGTGATCGATATAGCAAAGTTCATCCGCTCTTCCACCCGATCAGGGTAGTTTGCAAAAAGCTGTAATTTGGCTGGATATTGCAGTTTATCTATTGAAGATTTTTTATTATTCTCAATGCTATTAGGGGTAACTTGTTCATTTTTATAAAGGTTACGAAAACTATTTTTGGCATCTTTTACCACCTCATAAACACCAAAAGTATAACCGCCATAAATCGCAACATTTTCATTGAACGTGGCGATAGCAATATTATCCAAAAAGTGACTTTGTCCTTGAAAGTCAAATAACTGGCACTCGCCGTCAACCAAACCTCGTAAATCGATGGCTCGAGTACAAAGACCAGCTAAGCGTTTCAATTCCATTTTCAACAAAAACTTTTCTGTTTTAGTGAGGTGCTTGGTTACAGCACTAAAATTAGTTTCAAAATTATTACTGCTCACTTCACCACGAAAATTGTTAATGATTTTATGATGTTTGCTGAAATCTTTATTCATAATTTT
Organism: Colwellia sp. MT41; assembly: GCF_001444365.1. Classification (NCBI taxonomy): domain Bacteria; kingdom Pseudomonadati; phylum Pseudomonadota; class Gammaproteobacteria; order Alteromonadales; family Colwelliaceae; genus Colwellia; species Colwellia sp. MT41. The sequence continues at coordinate 1,032,841 of NZ_CP013145.1, read as the reverse complement.
ATTATTAACTTCTCTTTACTCGCTGTTTTAATTGCAATCTATCACCTGTATGGCAGGTTAACATTTTTTATTGCACTTTTTAGCTTAGACAAAAAAATCAAAATCATTATAATCTAACCGACTTTATCAAAATAAACCAAGCAATTTCTGTGCCTATCAATAAGGCGAGTTAAGCAAGGTCCTTTTTCATCCTATGGTGTTTTCCTTGATAACGCTATAGTTAGTCCAATTAACATAATACATCTGCGATGACAGATCCTTATGACAATCACTTTATCGTTTAAAAGGTAGGAATAATCTCGATGGCAAAAGCAGCAAAAATCGAACTTGTATGCTCAGATTGCGGCATGAACTTCACTCGCTGGCAAGGACAGTGCCGTTGCGGTGCCTGGAATACCTTGGTAGAAATGAGAATTCCTAAATCGACCAGTAAAACTGCGGTCACCCGTAGCGCAAAAACGGCAGGTTATGCGGGTTTAATTGGTGGTGGCTCTAAGAAAATTAACGAGATAGCCGCCTCCGATGCAGAAAAGATACCAACGGGCATAGGAGAGCTTGATCGTGTTTTATGCGGTGGTGTCACTCGCGGTTCGGTAAATCTGATTTCTGGTGATCCTGGTGCTGGTAAAACCACCTTGCTCTCAGAGCTGGTCGCTAACATGTCAAAAACGTCCGCCTCGCTCTATTGTACGGCGGAAGAGTCCCTGTCTCAGTTTAAGAACCGTGTCGACCGATTAAAACTAGATTACAACGAAGATAACTTGTATCTATTGGCTGAAACCAGTGTTGAGTCAATCATTGAAGAGTTAGATAACCACAACATTAAGTTTGCCGTTATTGACTCTATTCAAGCCGTTGTGACTGAAAATGCTAATGGCAGCCCTGGCTCACCCTCACAAGTAAAAAGCAGCGCGCAAGCACTAACCCAGTACTGTAAGCAAAATAACGTCACCATGTTTATTATCGCCCATGTCAATAAAAACAATGAGATTGCTGGTCCACAAACCTTAGTACATATAGTTGATGCACTGTTGCATATCGACACCAATGACGGACAAATACGTACCCTAAGAGCAAATAAAAACCGCTTTGGCGATATCGACACAGTCGGGATTTTCAGAATGTGTGAGCGCGGTATGCTCAGTGTGGATAATCCCAGTGAAATATTTTTATCCGGTTCGAGTACTGAATCGCCTGGTTCAACCATTACCTGTATTCGCAAAGGTAACCGAAACCTATTGTTAGAAATTCAATGTTTAACCACGGAAACCGAGGCTGAATTCCCGCAGCGGGTTTGTGTGGGCTTGAACATGAACCGAATTAAAATGTTAACGGGAATTTTACGTAAACATACCAAGACCAAGATATTTCACGATACCTTTTTCAATATTGTTGGTGGCTTAAGAATAGACGAGTCTGAAACCTGTATTGATCTCGCCTTGGTCAGTGCACTATTAAGTAGCCTTAACGATTTTATTATCCCTAGAAATACCTGCATTATGGGCGAATTAAGTTTAAACGGTGATGTTAGGCCGATAGACAGTGGTGTACCTCGCGTTAAAGAAGCGGCACAGCATGGTTTCACCGAAATAGTCATTCCTTATCGCAATTATCATAAGTCAATGGAAGGCTTAGGTGCCAATATCCACCCGGTAAAAACCATTCATGAGCTCATTAAATTAATAACATAGCAGCTAACAAAGCTAGTCTTAATCTTGGCCTTTTTTATTACTGCGCTAGTTTAACAAAGCCACGTTTGCTAAAGTGCCGAGCAAACGAGTACTGAAAGAAGTGTTGGCAAGGAAGTCTTACAGCAATCGGACTAATTAATCCGTTTACTATTAAACACAAAGCTCACAATTACCCCTTTAGCTGACTTAATTAGATAGCCTAATTTAGTCAGCTAATAAGATAACTTAATAAGATAACTTTGCTATGAAATTTACCATTAAAAAAGCACTTGTTGCCCTTGCTTGTTCATTAGCCTTCCCGCTAAGTGCCAATGCAAATAATGACAACGCAAGTGATGATACCACCCAAACACCTAGTGCTCAGCAGTTAACCATTGAGCGCATTTATAGTTCGCCGTCCCTCAATGGTCAAACACCCAAGTCATTAAAATTCTCCCCCGATGGTACTCGTGTGACCTATTTGCAAGGTAAAGCAGAAGACTTACACCGATACGATTTATGGGAATACAACCTAGCCAGTAAAGAAAATAAATTACTTGTTGATTCACAATCCCTGTTTAGTGGCCCAGAACATTTATCTGATGAAGAAAAATCGCGCCGTGAACGCCAGCGTATTTATGGTGTTGGCATTATGGAATATCACTTTTCTCAAGATGGCAGCGCGTTATTATTCCCGCTAAATGGTGATGTTTATTACTACCATTTAGCCAGTAAAACGGCTAAACGTTTAACCGAAACTACCGACTTTGAAACCGATGTGAAATTTTCACCTAAAGGCAACTTTGTTTCTTATATTCGAGAGCAGAATATTTATGTGTTAAATATCGCCTCAGGTGAAGAGCGCCAATTAACCATAGATGGTGGCGGCACCATTAAAAATGGTATGAGCGAATTTGTGGCTCAAGAAGAAATGTCACGAATGACCGGCTATTGGTGGTCACCCGATGAAAAGTACATCGCTTTTTTACGTGTCGATGAAACGCCAGTACAAACGGTTATTCGCAATGAAATATACGCGGAGAAAATTGAATTAATTGAACAACGTTACCCGGCAACAGGTACCAATAATGTCCATATTCAATTAGCGGTTACCGATATTAAAGGTAAGAAAATTCGTTTTATTGCTCTTGGTGACAACCAAGACATTTATCTCCCACGAGTAAAGTGGCTTAACGACAGTAAAAAACTATCTTACCAGCTACAAAGCCGTGACCAAAAAACCTTAATATTAAAAACCTACGACTTAAAAAAACGCCGCCAAAAAACCTTGTTAACGGAAACATCGACCCACTGGCTTAACTTACATAAAGATTTAACCTTTTTAAAAGACAATAAAACCTTTATCTGGGCATCTGAGCGTGATGGCTACAAACACCTATACCATTATAAGCTTAACGGTGAACTTATCTCACAATTAACTAAGGGCGAGTGGGTAGTCGATTCACTGACTCGTGTTGATGAAAAAAAGGGTTGGCTGTACTTTACCGGTCGTGCCGATACACCACTTGAGCGCCACTTATACAAGGTACCAATGACGGGTAAGTCGCCAGAACATGTACAGCGTATTACCAAACGTAATGGCTTTCATAACATTAACTTTAGCGCTACCGGTGAAAGTTATATAGATAGCTTCTCTAACACTAAAACCCCTAAACAAGTCAGTTTACACTCAGCCACTGGGGAACACCTTACTTGGTTAGCCCAAAATAAAGTAACAGCTGAGCACCCGGTTGCCCCTTATTATGATGATTTAGTTATGCCTGAGTTTGGCTCGCTAAAATCGGATGACGGCCAAGCGGACTTGTTTTACAAAATTTATAAGCCTAAAAACATGCAACCGGGCAAAAAATATCCGGTTATTGTTAGAGTTTATGGTGGTCCAATTGCCCAACGTGTGACTAACTCATGGCAAGGCGCAGATATGACTCAGTTTATGCTGCAACAAGGTTATATTGTTTATCAGCTAGATAATCGTGGCTCTAACTACCGTGGTACTGCTTTTGAATTTCCAATCTATGAGACCCTTGGCCAAGTTGAAGTAACAGATCAAATAACGGGCGTTAAATATTTACATACCCTACCTTATGTCGATAAAGCACGTATCGGCGTATTCGGTCACTCATACGGTGGTTATATGGCCTTAATGACTATGTTCAAAGCTGGGGACTATTTCAAAGCAGGTGTTAGTGGCGCGCCAGTTACCGATTGGATGCTTTATGATACTCATTATACTGAGCGTTATTTAAATCACCCCAAAGTGAATGCGGCAGGTTATCGACAAAGTAGTGTCTTTCCCTATGTTTCAGGTCTAACTGGGCCACTGATGATTTATCATGGTATGGCTGATGATAATGTCTTGTTCACCAATACCACTAAGTTAATTAAAGCCTTACAAGATGAAGGTAAGTTATTTGAATTAATGACCTACCCAGGCAGCAAACATAGTATGCGTGGTAAAAAAGTTAAAGTGCATTTAAATAAAACCATTATGGATTTCTTTAATAGACACTTTAAATAATACCTTTATCTTTAGGGGAAACATTGGCTCAGACATTAGCGCATAGACCTAAGCTAACAAACACTCGTGATTAAACTTTAGTTAAGATAAAAATGGCAAGTACCCCCCCGTTACTTGCCATTTTTTTTCAAAAACGCCACAAAGCTCAATTACATTTAATTGCAAATAAGCCGATATTTTCTATTGCATTTTTATCACTGAAGGAGGATTATGAAATTGAAGACAATGATTACGATAACAAAAGAGGTAATATTATGAAGATTAAGATTTCTGGACACCATGTCGAAATTACTGAAGGTATCAAACAATCAATCGAAAATAAGTTTGCGAAAATCTCTAAGCATTATCCGTCAATTATGACACTCAACTCGACCATTACCGTAGAGCCACATATACAAAAACTTGAAGTCACCACCTTGTATGAAGGTGAAAAAGTAACAGTAAATGCTTCTGACAAGCAATTATATGTCGCCATTGCCAAAGTTGCTAAGAAACTACAAGTTGCCCTTGCTCGTCGCAAAGGGGTGTTATCAGCCAAATTTAACAATAAGTTTGTTGTTCAACAAACAGACTTATCACAGCTTAGCTAAGCCGGGGCTAACCATAGCCGAAGCAAGTTAAGTCATAACAAGAAAAACTTATCAAAAAAAGGCTGCATCCTTGTTTATAAATATAAACCTGGTGCAGCCTTTTTTATTTACGATAATTTAATCCGACGTCACCTTAGTGAACAATTTAATTACTCTGGTTCGTAGTCCAAATTAGCCGACAACCAACGTTCAGCTTGCTCTATGGTCATGCCTTTACGGATTGCGTAATCTAGCACCTGATCTTTAGCCAGTTTTGCCACAGCAAAGTACTTAGAGTCAGGATGAGAGAAATACCAACCACTGACCGCGGCACCTGGCCACATGGCGTAACTAGAGGTCAGATCCATACCAATATTTTCGTCGACATTCAGCAGCTGCCACAATAAACCTTTTTCAGTATGCTCTGGACAAGCAGGGTAACCTGGCGCAGGGCGAATACCTTGATAACGTTCGCGAATTAAGCAGTCATTATCGAGCGCTTCATCTGGCGCATAACCCCAATATTCTTTCCGTACTTTTTCATGTAAATATTCAGCCGTGGCTTCGGCTAATCTATCAGCCACAGCTTTGATAAGTATTGAATTATAAGCATCGTGATCGGCATCAAAAATTTTCACTAGCTCATCAACACCAAAACCTGATGACACGGCAAAGGCGCCAATATAATCCGCAATACCCGAACCTTTCGGTGCTAGGTAGTCAGATAAACAGCGGTTAAACTGCCCAGCAGGTTTTTTACTTTGCTGACGCAACTGGTGTAATTTCATGCGCAGCTCTTTACGTGATTCATCGGTATAAACGCTAATATCGTCGCCATCTCGGTTGGCCGGGAATAAACCAAATACCGCTTTCGCTTTGATCTTTTTGTTATTAATAACATCATCTAACATGTCATTAGCATCTTTTAAGAGGTTAGTTGCTTCCACGCCAATAACTTCATGCTTTAAGATCAATGGGTATTTTCCTGATAACTGCCAGGTCAGGAAAAATGGGGTCCAATCAATGTATTTTCGCACTTCATTTAAATCAATATCGTCAAGTACGGTAACACCAAGCTTGTTAGGTTTTTTCGGGGTGTAATCATCAAAGCTGATCGGTGTGGCATTAGCACGAGCCGCTTCAAGACTAATTAAACTTGAACGTGGGCCTTTTTTGTAATGACGAATACGGACTCGATCATACTCTGCTCTAGTGTCAGCAAAAAACTTGCCTTTGTGTTCCTTGGATAATAATTTACTGACCACAGAAACCGCGCGCGAGGCATTGGAGACATAAACCACGGCTTTATCATACTGGGGCTCAATTTTTACCGCGGTATGGGCTTTCGACGTTGTGGCACCACCAATCAATAATGGCAAGTCAAAGCCTTGGCGTTTCATTTCTTTAGCAACATGGACCATTTCATCAAGGGACGGGGTGATCAAACCGGAAAGACCGATAATATCTACCTTTTTTTCTTTCGCTACCCGTAAAATATCTTCACAGGAAACCATCACGCCAAGGTCAATAATTTCATAGTTATTACACTGGAGCACGACACCAACAATATTTTTACCAATATCATGAACATCGCCTTTCACCGTTGCTAATAAGATTTTTCCGTTGGTACTAATTTCAGTTTTTGCCGCTTCAATAAACGGGTTTAAATGAGCAACCGCTTGTTTCATCACTCGTGCTGATTTCACCACTTGCGGTAAAAACATTTCCCCCGCGCTAAATAAGTCGCCAACGGTATTCATGCCATCCATTAATGGCCCTTCAATTACGTCTAAGGGCCGGACAGCAACAAGGCGAGCTTCTTCGGTATCGGCAACAATAAACTCATTAATACCTTTCACTAATGAATAAGACAAACGCTCATTAATCGGTAGCTCTCGCCAGGTTAAATCCGCTTTTGAGACCTTACCACCTGCTTGACCATGGTATTCTTGGGCAATATCAAGTAAACGTTCGGTCGCGTCATCATCACTATTTTTAATAACGTCTTCTACGGCTTGTTTTAATTTTTTCGGCAACGCTGAATAAATGGCCAACTGACCGGCATTGACAATCCCCATGTCCATGCCATTTTTAATGGCATAATATAAAAATACCGCGTGAATAGCTTCACGTACCGGGTTGTTGCCTCGAAACGAAAATGATACGTTAGAAACACCACCGGATATCAGCGCATAAGGTAGGTTTTTCTTAATATCATCAACCGCCTCAATAAAATCTACCGCGTAGTTATTGTGCTCTTCAATACCGGTAGCCACAGCAAAGATATTAGGGTCAAAAATAATATCTTCCGGCGGAAAGCCAATTTCATCCACCAAAATATGATAGGCACGATGACAAATTTCATATTTACGTTGTCGGGTATCCGCTTGGCCTTTTTCATCAAACGCCATCACTATCATAGCCGCGCCATAACGGCGTACTAATTCAGCTTGCTTGCGAAAGTTGTCTTCGCCTTCTTTCAAACTGATCGAGTTAACTATGCCTTTACCTTGAATACACTTTAAGCCTGCTTCAATAATATCCCATTTAGAGGAGTCGATCATAATGGGCACTTTGGCAATATCTGGCTCGCCAGCAATCAAGTTTAAAAAGCGTACCATGGCCTCTTTTGATTCCAACATGCCTTCATCCATGTTGATATCGATAATTTGTGCGCCGTTTTCAACCTGCTGTAAGGCGACAGCAATAGCTTGTTCGTACTTGTCTTCTTTAATTAAGCGTTTAAACATAGCCGAACCCGTTACGTTGGTACGCTCACCAACGTTAACAAATAAGCTATCGCCTTTAATGGTTAATACTTCTAAACCAGACAAACGACAAGCGATTTCACGGGGTGCTACTTTACGTGGGCTAATGTTAGCAACGGTGTCAGCCATGCCTTTAATGTGCTCAGGCGTAGTACCACAACAACCACCAATGATATTTAAAAATCCAGAATTGGCCCATTCTTCAACGTGAGTATTCATATCCTTGACGGTAAAGTCATATTCACCAAAGGCATTAGGTAAACCGGCATTGGGATGAGCAGAAACAGCAACATCACAAATTCGGCTCAACTCTTCAACATATTGACGCAGTTCAACCGGGCCTAACGCACAGTTAAGGCCAAATGAAACCGGCTTGGCATGACGCAGTGAATTGTAGAAGGCTTCGGTGGTTTGCCCTGATAAGGTACGTCCTGAGGCATCAGTAATGGTACCTGAGATCATCACGGGTAAACGGAGACCTAATTGTTCAAAAGTTTCTTCGACGGCAAAAATAGCCGCTTTAGCATTTAAGGTATCGAAAATAGTTTCGATTAAAATGAGATCACAACCACCGTCAATTAACGCTAGGGTTGACTCAATATAAGCCTCTTTTAATTCATCAAAAGTCACGTTACGAAAGGCGGGATCATTGACATCAGGAGAAATAGAACAGGTACGATTGGTTGGCCCTAAAACACCAGCAACAAAACGCGGGCGATCAGGTGTTTTTTTAGTGTATTCATCGGCAGCGGCACGGGCAAGTTGCGCAGCAACACGGTTGATTTCGCTGCTATATGCTTCCATGTCGTAATCAGCCATGGCAATCGTGGTAGCATTAAAGGTATTAGTTTCTAGAATATCGGCGCCAGCTTCAAGGTAGTCACGATGAATCGCTGTAATGACTTCAGGCTGAGTAAGCACTAACATATCGTTATTGCCTTTAACGTCAGTATGCCAATCAGCAAAACGTTCGCCACGGAAGTCCTGCTCTTCAAACTTGTACGCTTGGATCATGGTACCCATAGCACCATCGAGAATAAGAATATTTTTAGCCAGTTGCTGTTCAAATAAAGCAAAAGATGGGTGTTTTTTCATTGTTAAATCCAGGAATAACTATTTAAAGAATAAGGGTATAATCAGTGCTGAAGCTACTATTTATTTAGCACTGAATTGATATTATTGGCATCTAATTGGTATGGCGTTATTTGATAAACATAATAATTCAACCAGTTAGTAAAGAGTAAACTGCCATGACTACGCCATGAGCCAGTCGGTTTATTATTAACATTATCATCTTGATAATAATTAATCGGCAATGGCGTGCTCGCCTCTTTTTTGCAGTCTCTCAGATACTCTTCATGCAAGGTAGCCGTATCATATTCAGGATGACCGGTGAGGTACACTTGGCGCTTATTTTTACTGGCGACTAAATAAACCCCGGCATCAGCTGATTGCGCCAAAATATTGAGCTCATCAATACCTTGATAATCGGCTTGATTAATATAGCCATAGCGTGAATGTGGCACATTAAAACTCTCATCAAAACCTCTGGTCAGCTCTTCTTTACTATCAAGAGGATAATGTTGATAAACCCCAGATAGTTTTTGCTGACGTAGATGACGGTTTAAACCATAATAGTGATACAAGGCGGCATGTGCAGCCCAGCAAGAAAACATGGTGGAAGTGACATTTTTCTCGGCCCAGTCAAACACCTCACAAATTTTATCCCAAAAGCTGACCTCGGCATAATCAAGTAAGGCTAACGGCGCCCCGGTGATAATAAGGCCATCGTATTGTTTGTGCTTGATATCATCAAATAAACAATAGAAATTGTCTAAATGCTCTTTCGGAGTGTTTTTGGAGACATTTTTATGAATACGCACAAATTCGATATTAATTTGCAGTGGCGTATTGGATAACATCCGCAAAATTTGTACTTCGGTTTCAATTTTATTAGGCATTAAATTCAAGATAGCCACTTGCATCGGGCGAATTTCTTGATTGGCCGCACGGTGCTCTGACATCACAAAGATGTTTTCCTTACCTAACACAGATAAGGCGGGTAATTGACCGGGAATTTTAATGGGCATGACACTACCTAACAAAAAAAATAACATAATAAATCGATGATTCTCATATTACTTAGATTGCTAGATATGTCAACATCTAAACGTATAGACGTCTAGATGTTTTTATTGGTTGGCTTTTATTGTGCTAATTCATAATAAATACCAGTAAACGATTGTTTGCCGGCATAGGGTTATCGGATAATAAAGCAAGATCGGCATTATGAGCTAAAGCGGCAATGTCTTCAAAATCACGTATAGCACTTTCTTCATCTCTATGCTTTAGCCATAGATCAAAATTGGCATTACTTTGACTGGTAAATTTTCCTTGATAATTAAAGGGCCCATAAATGCATAAAGTGCCACCTTTAACTAGGCTCTGCTTTACCCCAGTGAAGAATTTGTTAACCAAAGAGTTACTAACAATATGCAAGGTATTCGCGGTAAAAATGCCGTCAATGCGCCCTTGTAATGATGATTTTTCCACGACTGCTTGCCATGGTTGATGTAAATCTAAAACAACCGGCGCTAATAGATTAGTTAAGCCACTGCTCTGTCTGCGGTAGTTTATCGCAGCATGATTCACCAGTAGATCACTTGGCTGCCAACAAAGCTGCGGTAAATGTTCTGCAAAGAATACACCATGTTGCCCTGTGCCTGAGCCAATTTCTAATACCCGCTTAGTGTTGGTAAAAGCGCTTTGTAACACCCTTAAGATTGGCTGTTTGTTATTTTCACAAGCTTGAGAAAAAGCGATATCCATTATAATTTCCTACCTTAACGTATTTATTTATCTGCCAGTAATGCTTATAAACTGTTTATAGCACCACTTTAAATGGCAGTGCTTGTCGACATTGTTGCTGATAACTTTCCATATGTTGACATTCACGTTGGCAAAACTCTTTAATCGCCTCTTTAAAAGCAGCATGTTTAACCCAGTGATATGAATGAGTTAATACCGGCTCAAAACCTCGTTGAATTTTATGTTCACCTTGGGTGCCAGGGTTAAAACATTGTAAATTATGTTCGATGCAAAAGGCTATGCCTTGGTAATAACAGAGCTCAAAATGTAAGTTGTTAAAGGCTGTTTTACAGCCCCAATATCGACCATAAAGATGGCTATCATCATAAAAAAATAAAGCACAAGCCACATCTTCATCATTATGACTGGCAATAATAAGCAGAACATTAGCCGCTAAGTGAGTGAATATGTGCTTAAAAAAATCAAAGTTAAGGTGAGGCTGATGGCCTTGTTTTAAATAAGTAAGTTGGTAGGTTAAATAGAAAAAATCAATATCGCTCGCCGTAATATCTGGCCCTCGAACTTGCCTAATGCTAATGCCCTGCTGCTTTATCGATGCTCTTTCTTTACGGGTATTTTTGCGTTTACGTGAGGTGAATGTGGCAAGAAAGTCATCAAAGCTTGCATAACCGCGGTTAAACCAGTGAAACTGTACCGTATGACGCAGATAAACATCTTCAGGTAATTTAGCCATGGTCGTACTTTTACCTTTTTCGGTTGGCGTTACCTCACTATCAATTTCAGGGCAATACAATATGTGCCAACTGTTTATTTCGTGCTGGTGACAATGGCTAATTAATGATGAAAAAAGCTCAGCTAAATTTAGCTTATTTGACCATAGTTTGTTGCTAGTAACTGGAGTAAAAGGAATAGTGCCGACGAGTTTAGGGTAATAAGCAAGATTGTTATCCTCATATGCTTTGGCCCAATCCCAGTCAAAGACATATTCGCCCCAAGAATTTTGCTTTAGATACAAAGGCATAATGCCGTCAATTATACCATCATTTTCAATAACCATATGATGTGGTTGCCAACCGCGCGCACCAGATACCGACTGACTAGCTTCTAACGCCTTAAAAAACTCATAACTGACCAACGGGCACGAGGAAGTATTTAGCCGGTGCCAATCACTTGCGGGTATTTGTTCAAAACGTTCAAAAAAAGTTATCTGCACAGGAAAAGGTCATTTTTAGGGGCTATTTCCGTGTGAAGATAACAGTTTTAACAACAAGTTCCTATACTGAGAAACTATAATCTTGCAGCAAGGTCACCCGCTAAATGTATTAGCTAGACTAAAATAGCAAGAGACTTTTTCTTAACTTCATCTGCAATTTGCGAATCACAATTACAATATCGATGAAAAAGTGTCGTAATTTTTAACAGTTTTACTTAAGAATTTTTTATTGAGATTATAACTAATTGTATTGGTTAATATATTACAAAAAGGTGTGATAAATGCATATTTTTAAACTATTGTTCAACTAGTTCTTTGTCTGTATTAGGTTATCAATCACTCGGATATTTAAGGATGAGTATGGCTATTCTCAAAGCGAAAGAATACTTTGGTGTTATCGGACATAACAAAAACAGCCTCAACGAGGTTTGTCATAGACTAGATGATAAACTTGCCTTCAAAATCATACCTTCTCTTGAGCATATAAAAAAGCTCAATGGCTCTTTAGGTGCCATTGCTTATGTAATGGACTGCCATTCTGAACTTCACTGTTATAATATAGAAACTATCAGTCGTGATTTTTCAAAAAAATCACTTTATATTTTGTCCGCTTGCATCTCAATACCTATGCTGCATCATGCGCTGAAACTCGGTGTTAAAGATGTGTTCCATCTGCCGATGAATAACCAAGCCTTGACTAACCTGTTAGTTGAACTTAACGAAACCACTGATATTGATTGTTTTGAACAAGAGTCAATAACAAGTGATTTTATGCCCGCCATAGAAGAGCTAATAAGTCATCCTTTAGAGGGACTGTTTGAATTAATCGAGCAACATTTTTTCGATGCCCCGTCACTAAAACAAGCATCGAATAGTTTATATTTAAGCCCTAGTCGTATTAGTCATATGTTTAAAGATTTATGTGGTGTTGGTTATTGCCAATATATTTTATGTCGACGCTTGGAAGAGAGTGAGTACCTCTTACGTCAAGAAAATTCTTCTGTCACCAATGTTTCTTTTGCTGTTGGTTTCTCAAATCCATCACACTTTTGCCGCAGCTTTAAAGAGCATCTTGGTCTAACACCAACCGCATATATCAAAAAGGAACTAGGCATAGAGCTCAGCTGCTTATATCAGCGATATCAAAAATTAAGAATGGAATTATTGCCAATAGCAAAAAGACAGCAAGCAAAAAATCGTCGCCTTAGTGCTCTTAATTGATAGCTATCGACTTAAGTAAAAGCCAGTTGCATAACGAAAAAACCAAGGAGATAAAGTGAAATCAATCATGATTCTTTTATATTTTTTATTGTTAAGCAATACGATGGCAAAAACAGTGCAAGCTTTTGTATTTACTGAAAACTTTTTGGATAACTCCTCAGTAATGGTTTTACCAGTAGGGCTATTAGCTCAAGATAAGCAGCTTAACTATCAGCAGTTGATAGCTCATCATAGTAAAAATTATTTATGGCTTGAACATGATAAACTCAATTTATCAGGGCTGTCATTATTAAGCTTACTGAATGATCTCGGTATTCACCCGTTAGCTTTTGATGATATCAATAACTTAGCGGGTCCGCAGGGTAAAAAAATTGATCAACTGCTCACTCAGCAATTATTTACTATTGCTACTTTATTTAATGGTTATCAGTTTAAGCCGCAAGAAAAACCCCGTGCAGACATCCTTAAAGCAGTAAAAAATAATCAGCTTGCCCGTTATGTTGAGCAGTTATTACCACAATTTGATCAAGTGATACGTCTGCGCATGGCAATTACCCATTACCGTAAATTAACAGAAACGCCTTGGCCAGTAATTGATGAAACATTATCCTTAAGGTTAGGTCAAGGACATAAAGATGTTATTAAGCTGCGCAGTATTTTAGTTGCTTTAGCCGATCTTAGCACAGCACAGTACTCCCACTATCGGCGGCATATTTTTGATCCAGAAGTCATTAGCGCCCTTAAAAAATTTCAAGCTCGACATGGTTTAACCGCCAATGGCAAGTTAACGGCGAAAACCATTAAAGCACTTAATACCAAGCCAGAGAAACGCCTTGAAATCATGCAAATCAATTTATGGCGTTGGTTATCATTACCCAGTAAACCACCATCACGTTATATACTGGTTAATATTCCCGCCTATCGTTTATACTTTATTGAAAACCAGCAAGAAACATTATCGATGAAAGTGATTGTTGGTGATAATCAGCACCCTACCCCGATAATGGTCACTAAAGTGAGCAGTGTCACCATCAATCCACAATGGACACCAACCTATAATATTGTTCATAAAGAGTTATTAGTCGAGAATTCCCGCAACCCAGGCTCACTAAGACGGAAAAACTTTAAATTGGCAAAAGGCTATGGTGCTAAGCAAGTGCTTCGACCTGTTTTTAATGATTCCCGCTCAATAAAGGCTGCTTTGGGAGAGTACAAATTAATACAGGCAGCAGGAAGAAATAATGCTTTGGGAAAATACCGTTTTAATATAAAAAACTTTCATTCAGTCTATTTACATGATACCCCAGCAAAACATCTTTTTTCGAAAAAATATCGGGCGCTAAGTCATGGTTGTGTACGTTTACAATACGCCAATTTACTGGTTGAAAAATTTATGACTAATGAGCCTAAAAACAAACAACGGCAAGTAAGAAATGCACTCGCGGTGAAAAAAACCCAGCACATTAAACTGGCGCAAAGCATTGCGGTTTACCTCACTTATCAAACTGTTTGGTTAAGCCCTACGGGTAAAATACAGTGGTTGGCCGATATTTATCAACAAGATACCGCTGTTAACGTCACCATCACCGCCAGCATTTTATAATTCCCCGTAGGCGGGAACTTTTTCGCGCTTCCTTACCAACTCGCAACTGGGTGCAATAGATAGCAATCTGATGTTAGCGACATCAAATAAAACCGACTAACTTTATTAGTACGCTCAATTTATATCTTAAACGGATAGTCTTAACCGATATTGATAAACCGTATTAAGTTTAATTGACTGTATTGAGTAAAACAGCAAAGGACTGCTTGCAACTGCCTTTGTCGTTAACTAATCGGTACTTACCTTCTTATAAGTACCTTCGTCCTAGCAGCAGTTAGGATAGACCCAGTGCATTTGTTAGCTCATGCTTTGCAATCAAGCATAAACATCAATGTATTTGGAGCATCTAATGAATAAATTAACTAATACTATGAAAAGCTTTATCAAAGATTTTATTGAAGATGAAAGTGGTTTGACCGCGGTTGAATATGCCATTGCCGGTGGTTTAGTGGTTGGTGGTATGGTTGGCGCCTTTCTTACCTTAGGAGAAAACGCCACTGGACAAATTACCAAGCTAAGCTGTGCTGCCTCAGGAGGGACATATACTGAATCCACTACCGGTGGTACTGCGTCATGTGTCCCAGCACCATAGAAATGCTAATGCTATTGGTTACCTTACTATTGTTGTTTAGCGCTCTATATTTTGATCTGCGCTATCAACGTATACCCAATAAGCTTTGTTTGGCTGGGCTACTAGCTGCCTTTGCCTTGCAAGCTTATTACAGCCAATGGCAAGGTTTAGGGCAAGTAGTATTGGGGGCAAGTTTGGCCTTGGCTTTGTTATTACCGGCGTTTTATTTTCGTTGTTTAGGCGCCGGCGATGTCAAATTAATGGTCGCCGTCGGTGCCTTATCAGGGCCGACATTATTATTTTGGTCGCTAGTTTACGGCATTATATTTGGCACTTTTACCAGCTTTTTCTTAGCGCTTTATAAGGTCGGTTGGTCAGGTTTTATCAAAATGCTCAGCCATGCTTTTATCAAAAAAAGCTCAGCAAAAAGCAGCGAAAAACAGTCAGCGGTCTTGGTGCCCTACGCCCCCGCTTTAGCGTTAGGTTGGTTGTTCGCGTGTTACCTGAGTCCTGAGATAGGCCCAGAAATAGCCGCTGAAATAACGGCAGTAATAACGGCAGTAATAACCGCTGACATAGCACCGAAAATTGCGGTTCTGCTTAGTCGTAGCTAATAAAATGGCTAATAAGGTCAGTAACATTTACTAAGTACTTACCCTTAGCAGTAAAAACACTTAACAGGCACAGACAAGAAATAACTAAATAATGTTATAGGAATTACCATGGACTCATCACCTTTCGATCGGACTAATCAAGCGGGCAACTTAGCTAATAGTGCTGGTGATAGTGCAAGTAATAGCGCAGCTGCTAATACAGTTGAAAGTGTCTCTGGCAATGCTTCTAACACGATATCCGAAAATTTATCTGGCAAGGTCTCAGAGAGTGTCGCTAGCTCCACCCGTGACTCATTACCTCAGACACAATACCCAATTCCACCTAAACATGGTCTGTCCTTATTACTTAAAAGTGGCCGGAAAAACAGCAAAAAAAACAACCCAGAAAACAATAAAGAATGCAATAAAGAAAGCAGTCAAGGAGATAGTCCCTCCGTACTTAGCGATAATTCACCATCACTAGTTATTCCTCAAGATGAACAGGCCTTAGCGGCTATGGCAAAACGGCCAAGTACCATTGCCGAAACCGGCCTGTCCGAACAGTTACTATTACAACTATTAATTAAACATATGTTAGTTGAACATGTGGTCAGTGTACGCCTGTTAGTAGAAAAAATGGCCTTAAGTGGTGGCATTATTCAAAATTTATTAGATCATGCCAAAACGATTAACTGGTTGGAAAATCGTCAATCGAGCAAAAGTGGTCAAATGCGTTACGCGCTTAGTGAATTAGGCGCTACAGAGGCAGAAAAAGCCTTTAACCAAGGCGGTTACCTAGGTATAGCACCTGTGCCTTTATCACAATACAGTGATATTTGTCTGAAACAAACCAGCCGCAATACCATCATAGTAAAAGAGTTGTTGCAACAACGCTTTAGTAACTTGATGTTTTCAGCCGAGTTAATGGCCACCATAGGTCCAGCATTAAATTCCACTAAACCTATTTTAATTTATGGGGCTCCTGGGGTAGGTAAAAGTTACCTCTGTCGACATTTGAATCTACTCTTTGGTGATGATGTCTTAATACCAGCCGCTATAGAAGTGAATAATATTATTATTCAGCTTTACGATCCACAATTACATATATTAAGCACCAAAGGAGTAAAACAGCATAACGACGCTGCCACATTAGTATCCTTAACACAGGGTTATGATCCCCGCTGGCATTTATGCCAACGGCCGTTATTAGTCACCGGGGGCGAATTGACGGCTGATATGTTGGAAGTTAATTTTGATGCTACTAATCATACTTATAAAGCGCCACTGCAATTAAAAGCCAATAACGGTATTTTATTATTAGATGACTTAGGACGGCAAAAAATTAGCCCGATAGCGCTATTTAACCGCTGGATCATTCCGTTAGAAGAACGCCGAGATTTTTTGTCCTTACCCAACGGTTTACATTTTGAAATTCCTTTCGAACTCATTTTACTTTTTTCAACCAATCTAGCGCCACAAGACTTGGTGGATGAAGCCTTCTTACGTCGCTTAGGTTACAAAATTAAGTTTGAAGCCTTATCTGTGGAACTCTATAAAAAGTTATGGTTTAAAACCTGTGCGGACTATCAACTTACTTGCGAAAATGACATTTTCAATTACTTGGTTGAGCAGCGTCACTATGTCGATCAGAAAGATTTTTTACCCTGCTTGCCGCGTGATTTATTAAGCATAGTTTGTGATCAAATCAAATTTAATCAATTAGCACCTGTAGTTACCCAGGCGCTTATCTGTTTTGCCTGGCAACATTACTTTGTGCATAGCTCAGATAACTCGACCCCAGATAAGCCTAACCATCATAATGAGTCAAATAAATTAAGGAGTGAGTAATGAATAAAAACACTATTATTTTTATTACCATGTCATTGGTTTTTGGTGTTGGCGCTGTATTAATTGCCAAAAATTGGCTAAATGATAGCCAGAAAGAATTAACCGAAGCACAAGTCAATATTGTTATGGCCGCAGTAAGTATTCCAACCGGCACTATTTTAACCGCTAAACATCTCAGTTTAAAAGTGTTTCCAAAATCAATGGCACCAGATAAAGCGGTGCAAAGTTTAGCTGAGGCTATCGGCAAAGTCGCTAAAAACCAATTTTACCTTGGCGATATTGTTAGACAAGAACGGTTGGCAAAACAAGGTGATGGCAGTTATTTAGCCAGTTTGATCGGCGAAAATATGCGCGCGATAACCATTCGAGTGAATGATGTTGTTGGTGTTGCTGGTTTTTTATTACCGGGCAACCGAGTAGATATTCTCAATACTTACCAGCAAGATGGCAAGCCCACAACCGAAGTGATTCTTTCCAATATCAATATACTGGCGGTTGATCAACGTGCCTCAAGCGGTGAAAACAAACCGCAACTGGTACGCGCGATCACCGTTGAGGTTGATTTAACCCAAGCAGAAATACTAATGAGTGCCCGCAGAAGTGGTTATTTACAACTTGCCTTACGTAATCCAATTGATGACGAACCGGTAGTTATTGCCAGTGAAAAACCAGCAGCAGAGCCAAAAGTGGATGTTGTTGCTGATATTACACCTAAGCCTGCCCCTAAAATCCGCCAAAGGCAGAGAGTAGAGTTAATCAGAGGTGTTAGACAACAAACCGTGCAGGTAGATATTTAATCGCTATTTAAAGCTGCCGTCGCTTAGCTATTAAATCGAATATATATTGAGGCTCTTGGGCTAATAAGGATACAGTCATGAAAGGTAAAACCGTTAAACTAATTACCCTAATCAACTGCTCTATTTTATTGATAATAGTGCAATTATTCATTAGTTCGGCCGTATTAGCTGGGGGACCAACTAAACTAATAAACGATGAATTAAAAGTGCCCATTTTCAAGTCAAGAAATCTAACTATGAATCAAACAGTCAGCCGAGTTTCAATAGGTAATGATAAAATAGCGGATATCTTAATATTGCGTGCCAAAGAACTTTATATTGTCGGCAAGATGTTAGGTACCACCAATATCATGGTATGGGACGAAGAAGATAAATTGGTTGATATTATCAACCTTGAAGTGACTCATGATTTACATAGTTTGCGCCAACGCTTATATCATTATCTGCCCGGTGAAAATATTGGTGTGGAAACATCGCAAGGACAATTAGTACTCAGTGGTCAATCCTCGTCATTGGCAAAAATGAATACCGCAGTTGAGCTTGCTAGTGGTTATGCCGAAGCGGCATCGGTAGGTAACGTAAAAAGTAAAGTGCTCAATATGATTTCTATTGGTGGCGGCCATCAGGTCATGCTTGAAGTGACTGTCGCAGAAGTAAGCACTGAAATTGCGCGTAAATTTAATGCGCATATGTCGTTAACCTTTAAAGGCTCAGATGGCACCCTTGGTATGGTTAATGGCATTGGAGCAGGGGCGGCGACCAGCCTTAGCAGTGGCTTTTTTGGCTCTTTAATTAATGGCGATATGCAGTTTAGCTTTGCCCTAGATGTTGCTAAACAAAATGGTTTAGCAAAAATACTGGCCGAGCCAAACATTACCGCCTTAAGTGGCCAGAAAGCTGAATTTTTAGCTGGTGGGGAATTTCCCGTGCCGGTACCTGGTGAAAAAGGTACCACGATACAATTTAAAAATTTCGGGGTCGGCGTAAGCTTTGTACCGACGGTATTAGATTCAGGAAAAATCAATTTAAACCTCAAGATATTAGTCAGTGAATTAAGTAATTCTCATGGCGTTGGCGTTACCCCCATAGGTTCATCATCAACCTTAATAGTCCCTTCAATTATCAAAAGATCGGCGGAAACCACAGTGGAACTTGCTGATGGCCAAACCATAGCTATCGGTGGTTTGTTAAGTGATACCTTACGCGACAGTGTGAGTAAGATACCAGGTTTGGGAGATTTGCCCATTTTAGGACAGTTGTTTCGTAGCCATGAATATATTAGTGGTCAAACGGAATTAGTCATTCTGGTAACACCCCGATTAGTCAGACCCTTTAATAAAAAAGATATTTCCTTACCTACCGATGGCTTTGTGCCCGTCTCCGATATGGAGTTTTATCTATTAGGCACAATGACCCGGCAAAACAGCCAAAAAGCAACGACATCACCGAATCAAGCAGCAAACCATAACACGCTTATTTTAACCAATGATGGCGGCACTAATCAGCGTTATGGTCATCAACTTAAAGTAACTAAAAGCGATTAATAGCCCTAAAATTTAATAAGGAGTTAGTAATGAAAAAATGTAACTTACTCAACAGTACATTGTTAGCCTTATCAAGCGTACTGATATTGGGCTGTGCCGAGCAACCTAGTTATCAGCTAGCCGTATCGAGCCAACAAATAAAACAAGTGCAAATACTCAACCCCAACGCAGCAGAGCTAAATGATGGCATTATTGCCACCTTAAATGGTAACTACGGCCAGCATGTCATTAAAAAATATCAACGCAGTGTTTACAGCATGAAAGAATCTCGTCAAATGACACAGAACACTAAGTAGGTTAAATACTTATGTTATATCTCCCGCATACACATAGGCCAACAACAGACCAAGGTTGTCAAAAAGGTAATGTACTGGTGCTTTTTGTTATCAGTTTATTAGCACTGATAACGCTGGCATCCTTGGCCTTAGATGGCGGCCATTTATTATTAAATAAAGGCCGCTTGCAAAATCTGGTAGATGCTGCCGCCTTACATGCCGCCAAAGAGCTGGATCAGGGGGCAACTAAGGCACAAGCATCGGCTGCCGCTATCAATTTATTACAAATAAATCTTGCCCATACCGATCAACAAGAATTATCCCGTGCTATCGCTTTTGATGGCGATACTAGCGCCTTGTTAACCATAGCGTATTCTGTCGAAGCGGATCCATTTAGTGCCGTCACTGACCCCAGTATTGACGCTCAATTTGTCAAGGTTTCACTAAAGAAAATAACCTTAGATAACTTTCTCGCCCATGTTTTTAGTTTTAATAAACGCGTTTCTGCTACTGCTTTGGCAGGCCCTAGTACCGCAATAAAGAATTGTTTTACTAAAGTAGTGCCAATGATGGTTTGTGGCACCCCAAATACGAAGAATTTTGGCTTAGATGAAAATAGGTTATATATGATGAAACTGGGCTCTCATACCAGCTTACCCGTTGGTCCAGGTAACTTTCAATTGCTTGCTCTAGGAGGTAGTTCCAGCGCCGATGTTATTCTCAAAGGCCTGGCTGGCGCGCCAAATCAAATTGATACTTGCTTTAATGCAACAGTAAATTATACAACTGCGTCCGGTAATAAAGTAAACGCTGTAGCTACAGGGCTTAACACTCGTTTAGGACTATGGGAGCGGAACATCCGAGGAGAAGAACTAACTTACCACAGAGATGAAAATATTTGTCAAGGGGAGATAATTACTATTGCAGACATTGAAGTGGATGGTGTAATAAATGAGGATGCTTTAGCTGCTGCATATGAGCATAAAGCATACCAAGCAGCTTGGTATATAGAGGACAATGAAATAAGTGGCTGCACCGTACCAACCATGGGGTTAAGCAATCCCCCCCCAAACGAGGAAAATTTTAGTTTCGCTGATCACGCAACACACAGACGAAGAATTATGCCTCTAGTGGTTGGCGAATGTAACAGTTCGGGACAGGTTAATTTTTTAGGGGTTCGTTGCTTTTTTCTCACTCAAAAAGTCGAACATAAAGGCCTGACTTCTTATGTAATAGGGGAGTTTATTGATGATTGCCCGGGTGGCGGTAATCCGAGCTTAGCGCCTGTGGATACGCCAGGCCCTTATAAAATGGTGTTATACCATGTACCTGGCAGTACCGATTCTTAGGAGTAATGTATGATAACTATCAAAAACAAGATAACCGCAGCTAGCATAACTAATAAAAGTAAACAACAAGGTTTTGCCGCCATCGAATTTACGCTGGTATTGCCCTTTTTATTACTGTTAATTTTTGCCAGTGCTGAATTTGGCCGCTTGATGTTGCAATACAATACCCTGAATAAGTCGGTCAGAGATGCTAGTCGCTATTTAACGGCTAAGGCTAAAACTGGTACCAACGACGAAATAAGCATATCCGGTGTTACTTGGGACGAAGTAAAGAATTTAATACGCTATGGTCAACACGCTAACGCTAACTTACTGCTGCCCAATCTTAATGATGATGATATCAGCTTCAGTATTAGCGGCGATTTTATCACCATCACCGTGACTTATGATTGGCAACCGATATTTTCTGACACTTTTTTTACTTTCGGTTTAGGTGATGATATTGATTTAAGCTTTCCGCTGATATCGACCTATACCATGAGGGCTTTATAACCATGTTTAGAGGCGGTAGAGAACTTAAAAAAAACCGACAAAATGGCGTTTATACCATAGAGTTTGCCATTGTCGGTGCGGTATTTTTTTTACTGTTATTTGCAGTATTTGAAGTAGGACGGTTATTTTTTGTGTGGAATATACTCACCGAAGCCTCAAGGCGCGGCGCCAGATTAGCAACGGTTTGTCATTTCGACCATAGTTCAATGTCCGCTTTTGATCCTATGCTCGCAGCTGCCCTGTTTGACAAAATACCGATGGCGCCAAACCTAGGCATAACAAATTTACAAATAAGTTACCTAGAACTAGATGGTTCGCCAGTAACTGATATTGATAAAATAAAACTTGTTAGAGCAGAAATAATTAATTACCAACACCAGTTAATCATTCCTGGTTTATTTTTAACGCTTAACTCACCTAGTTTTGCCACCACATTACCAAGAGAAAGCTTAGGTGCAACACGAACAAAATATAGCTATTGTTTGCCAAGTGACGCCACATAGTTATAGCGTTGATAAGAATATATTGCTAAGGAACAGTTATTTAAGGAAGACTTATGAATAGTAAAAATATCAATAATGTTGTTGATTTACCTGATGGAAGGTTAACTGTGACTGATAACTTTTTCAAAAAGAAGCAAAGCCTACCAGTTCACTTAGCTGTGCTCGTTATTTGTAGCGAAGTTAATATGCAAGTTACGCTTACTAGTCAATTTAACTTAATAAGTAATTTAAACGTTGAATTCAGTGAAAAAATACCAGAGCAATTTAGTCAGTTTGAATTAGTTATCTTAGCCATTAATAAAGACAATGATACTTGCCAACAGGTTATTGAAAAATTGGCCCTTGAGCATATGCCTACATTATTGTTAGGTGATGGTATTGCCGCTGATATTATTCGAACAGCGATGCATCATCATGTACTAGATATTATTCCTTTTGACGATATTGAGCAGGAGCTTTTTAATACCTTAACCTTATCAGCCAATAATATTTTAAAAACAAAAAAAGTTGCCCCTGTTATTAGCATCATTAATGGTAAGTCAGGCTCAGGTGCTAGTTTTATTACCGCTTGTTTAGGTGAGATTAGTGCCAACCTCTGTCCAGATGAAATAGTACTTATTGATGCAGATTTACACTACGGCTCTCTCGCTGACTCCCTCAACCTTAAAGCCAATTATTTCTTGACCGATGCGCTAAATGAAATTGATAAACTGGATAACATGGCGATAAAGTCTATGATGACCAAACGCAATAATTTAAGCTTGTTAGCCAGTAAAGCCTACGCTCAACTTGATCAAGAGCAAAATAAAAACTTTAAGCACTTAGAGCAGCTTATATGGAAAATAAAACTAAATCATGATTTGATTTTAGTCGATTTATCTCGTGGTTTAGATATGCTCACCTTGCCTTTAGTCTCACTATCTAGCCAGTTTCTCATTGTTGTCCAACAAAATATTGTTAGTTTGAGAGAAGCCAAAGCCCTTATTCAACAACTAACGGAACGAATGGGTGTCAGCAAGAATATGATTCAAATAATAGTTAATCGTCATTCCAAAAAAGTCACTCATATTAGCCTTAATGATATAAAAAAAGCCTTGCTTATCGATAGTGTTTTTTATGTCAGTAATAATTATCAATTAGCTAGTTCTTGTACCGATTTAGGATCGCCTTTAGCAAAACTGACCGAGAACAAAATCATCCATAAAGAAATTTGTACCATTATAAGAAATGCTTTTCCGATTAAGTTCCCCAAAGAAAAGCCAAACTTTTTCAGTAAAATTTTCGGAGGTGCGTAATGTTACTTGATACAAAAACAGTAGATCCCTTTAGTATTTTAACTGCTGAGGATATGCAAACTAAGCAAGAAATTTTTGGCAAGATATTAACCTTGTTAGATTTGTCCGTATTGGAAACTATGGAGAATAAGATCGCGAAAGCGCAAATTACCGAGTTATGCTGTAGTTTATTAGATGAATTAACCCGACCAATAAGTTTAAACGTTCGTCAAATATTGATAAAGCTAATTATTGATGAAATTTTAGGGCTTGGTCCGTTAGAAACCCTGTTAGAAGATCCGACAATTGCCGATATTTTAGTTAACCGCTATGACAGTATTTATGTAGAACGTAAGGGGAAATTAGAAAAAGTAGCGGTGAAATTTTATGATGATAAACATCTACTTAGTATTATTGATCGCATTGTTTCTAGTGTCGGTCGCCGAGTTGATGAATCATCGCCTATGGTAGATGCCCGCCTTAAAGATGGTAGTAGAGTCAATGCCATTATTCCTCCCTTAGCCCTTGATGGTCCGGTTTTATCTATTCGCCGTTTTACTGTCGATAAACTCTCAGCCGAACAGCTCATTGACTACGGCACTATGAGCTACGAAATGGGACAACTAATCAAAGCGGTTGTTAAGGGTAAGCTTAATGTGTTGATTTCAGGGGGTACTGGTAGTGGTAAAACCACACTACTTAATATTTTATCGGGTTACATCCCTGAAGACGAACGGATTATCACCATAGAAGATTCAGCGGAATTACAATTACAGCAGCCGCACACGGTCCGTTTAGAAACACGTCCAGCCAATATCGAAGGTAAGGGCGAAATATCACAACGAGATCTGGTGAAAAATTGTTTAAGAATGCGTCCTGACCGAATTGTTATT
Source organism: Colwellia sp. MT41 (assembly GCF_001444365.1). Lineage (NCBI taxonomy): Bacteria > Pseudomonadati > Pseudomonadota > Gammaproteobacteria > Alteromonadales > Colwelliaceae > Colwellia > Colwellia sp. MT41. The sequence continues at coordinate 1,008,290 of NZ_CP013145.1, read as the reverse complement.
GGTGAAGTGAGAGGAGCAGAAGCCATAGATATGTTGGCGGCGATGAATACCGGTCATGAAGGTTCACTAACTACTTTGCACGCCAACTCTCCTCGCGATGCCTTAGGTCGTTTAGAAAATATGATTTGTATGGGCGGTTTTGACATGCCTATACATAATATTAGAGCGCAAATATCTTCTGCCATTGATGTGGTGGTGCAGTTACAACGTCAAGAAGATGGTTGTCGACGCATTACCAGTATTCAAGAAGTTACTGGCATGGAAGGGGATGTGATTACCATGTCGGAAATTTTCACTTTCAAACGAGAGGATAAAGATGAACAAGGAAATATAATAGGCAGTTACCAAGCCACGGGAGTAATACCAGAATTTCATCGTCAATTAGCCCTTAAGGGGATCGACTTACCTTATAGCTTATTTGGCATTGATGAATCAACAGTGAATTTCTAATAGGAGGCATTATGAGTCCGCAACTTATATTTTTACTTTTAGTTTTTGCCGCAGTCGTTTTATTGGCACAAAGTTTGTTCGTTTCAGTCTACAGTCCTCAAAGGGCTGATACCAAGCAGCTAAAAAAACATTTACTTTCTCTGGCATTAACAGACAAAAACATTGAAAGAAATATATTACTCAATAGTAGAGTCGCGCACTTACCCCCTTTTACTCGCTGGTTAGAGACCTTACCTTTGATTGAAAATTTAACCTATAAAATGGAAATATCAGGGTCAAAACTATTAGGTCATCAATATTTAGCTATCGCCTTAGCCACGAGTAGCTTGGCCTTTATTACCGTTAGTTTCTTCAGCAAGGATTGGTTATTTAGTTTGATAATTGCCTTGCTGACTTTACTGGCGTTTCATCTCAAATTAAATCGCGATACCACGCTTCGTATGGAAAAAATTGAAGAGCAATTTCCTGAAGCCATGGACGTACTAAAAAGAGGTTTACAAGCAGGTTATGCTTTTAGTGATGCGATTAAGCTGGTTTTTGAGGAAATGGACGGTTATTTAGCCGATGAATTTAAGATAATGTTTAATCGCATTAATTTTGGTAATGACACAAAAACAGCACTACTTTATTTTGTCAAACGAGTGCCCAGCACTTCAGCAATGGCTTTTTCCAGTGCCGTTGCTATTCAAAAATCCACGGGTGGTAATCTTGCCGAAAATATTGATAAATTATCGAAAGTGATCAGGCAACGATTCACCTTCAAAAGAAAGATAAAAACCTTGTCCGCAGAAGGCCGTCTTTCCGGTTGGGTTTTAGTGTTAATGCCCTTTGTACTCTTTGCCGTTTTATACATCTCGTCGCCAAATTATGTGGCTGAATTAACCTCAACACCCGCGGGTATTAACCTGCTTAAATGGGGAGGAGCTGGCATGCTGTTAGGCATTTTTTGGATAAAAAAACTGATTCAAATAGAGGTATAAACTATGGAATATATACAAGGTTTGTTGCTAAGTTTTACTGATAACAAAGTCATGGTTGAATGGGTGATTTATATTGTCGCAGCCACCGCTGGTGTGACTTTAGCTATGGCATTTTACTATTTCTTTTCAGGAATTTATTCGCCGGTAAAGGCGCAGATAGACAAGCTTAAAAAACAGCCCTTATCAGCAACACATCAACAAGAAGATTACACCACTACGCTGGAGCATAATTTAAATAAACTTAAATACCTGCCATTAATTAATAACCGATTTTCGGGCGATAAAGCCACCAGAAAATTACTTATACATGCGGGCTATCATTCAACCAATGCTTTAAAAATATTTAATGCCCTGAAATTAATGTCGATGTTATCTGGCGTAACCCTTGCTATTGTGGTGATGAAATTTTCTGGTGGCATATCTATGTTAGTTACCTTATATATTTTCGCCTTTATTATCGGCTTAACTTATATATTGCCAGCACTAATACTGCATAAGTTGGCTGATCGGCGCATGAAAGAGCTGCGTAAGTTTTTCCCCGATGCGTTGGATTTATTAATAGTCTGTTGTGAGGCCGGTTTAGGCTTATTAGAGGCATTTCAACGCGTTAAAAATGAACTGGAATTTGTCCACCCGACCCTAGCCCATGAACTTGGTTTGGTTTGCAGTAAAGTTCGCGTCGGTTTATCAATGCAGCAAGCATTACAGGAATTTAGTGACCGAACTGGCTTAGAAGATATAAGAGGCTTAAATTCAGTTATTGTACAAAGCCTGAGGCTTGGTACTGGTGTCGCTGAAACTATTCGGGTTTATGCCGATGAGTATCGGGATAAACGCTTACAGGCGGCGGAAGAAAATGCCGCTAAACTTGGCGTAAAAATGATTTTTCCGATGATGTTTTGTATTTGGCCCTCTTTCTTTATTGTTGCCATTGGCCCCGCAGTATTGAAAGTAATGAATGTTTGGGATAAGGCGTTTTAGTGATGAAATATTTAAGTGATAAATACCTAATTAGAATTTTTTTACTGTTAAGCTTTTCTTTCGCTAGTGTCGGTTGTACTAGCACTAATAGTCTTGAACAGACAAATGCAAACAAAGACTCCGCCAATATTGTGCTATCTAAACAACAAAATATAGCACAGGCAAAACGTGAAGAGCTGAATAACAATCCCAAAAAGGCTATTTTTTATTATATTCAAGCGCTTGAATTGGATAAAAACGATGTTGATGTGTTTTGCCAAATTGGCAAAATTCAAAATAGCTTGAATAGTCCAGAATTAGCCATTAGGGCTTTTAAGCAAGCATTAACCATCAATCCTGACCATATCCCAGCCTTGGCTGAAGTAGGTATTTATTATCTAGAACAAAGAAATATGAATAAAGCCAGAACACTACTCGAGCGCAGCGTTAATTTAGATCAAAATCGATTACAAAATGGCAATATTGAAAATGGTTTGATCGAACTCGATCAAGACTCACCATTATCAGCTTACAATGTTTATGCGGTGTTAAATGATCTTGATAGCCAGCATGAATATGCCAGGGAAATATTTAAGCTACTATTAACCATCAGCGATGATTTATCCCTTATTCACACTAACTTAGGCTATTCGTATTACCTAACTCATCATTATGTTTTGGCCGAAAAACACTATAAAGAAGCCCTTAATGCCAATCCTGCTTTTGAACGGGCGAAGCTTAACTTAGGGTTGATTTATGTACGAACAGGTCAATACAACAAATCAATACAGCTTTTTAAACAAGTGATGACTACAGCTGAGGCGTATAATGATATCGGCTATTTTTTATTATTAGATGGTCGTTATCAAGAGGCAAAATATTTTTTACAACACGCCATTGATCTTTCTCCTACTTATTATAAAAAAAGTCATATTAACTTAGAAAATGTGCAGCTTTATTTGCATGAAATAGAAATATAGCCTAATACCTGGGCTTAATTTATTTAAATAAATAATGAAAACTAGTTCACTCCTAGTATTAAGTGTTACCGAGCTAATCGCTGAAATAACGCTAAGGTTAAGGCTGTGAATAAATGTTATTTGGAAAAGCCCTTAGATCGGGGGGTATTGAGTAAATGCTATGGTGGAAATACCGCTAAGCTAGGCTATAAACAGTAATAATGAATATCAATATTACTATTATCTTAGCCTTGTCCTACTACGTTCTCAGTGTAGAGTGCATCAACAATAGGACAGTCATCAACCGGTTTATTCCCAGTGGAACATTGAATAATCATTTCATTTAATGCTGATTGCAGACGCTGTAAATCAGCTATTTTCTCTTGTACAACGCTAGCTTGTTGCATTGCCATTGCTTTAACTTCGCCACAATAGTGGTTTGGCTCATCTATAAATTTAAGTAGCTCTTTAATTTGCTCAATTCTAAAGCCTAGAGCACGACTACGCCTGATAAAATTCAAGCGTTTAACATGAGGTAAGGCATAGACCCTGTGCCCTCCTTCGGTTCTCGGTGGCTCAGGCATTAAACCTATTTTTTCATAGTAATGCACCGTTTCCACCTTACACGCGGTTTTTTTTGCCAGCTGGCCAATAGAATATTTTTCATAATTCATGTCAAAAGCCCTTGAACCTATAGTAACTATAGGTTCTATACTAACATAAACAAACTAGGAAGCGCTTATGACTAAAATCACCATCGACTCAGAACTAATCTGCCCGGAATGTGGCCATAAAAAATTAGTGGAAATGCCGACGAATGCTTGCCAATGGTTCTATGAATGTACTGCTTGTCAGGTATTATTGAAACCTCTTCAAGGTGATTGTTGTGTCTTTTGTTCTTATGGTTCAGTGCCATGCCCACCGATCCAAGCATCAGGCTCATGTTCAAGCGGTAAGGGTTAACATGGCAAACTCTAATATTTTAGAAAAACCTTATTTAAAGTGGCTGACACTTTTTATTACTAGTGGCACATTGCTTTGTTGTGCCTTACCTATATTGCTCGTCACCTTGGGCTTTGGTGCGCTAGTGGCGAGTTTAAACTTCAACCTTCCAGGGCTATTTTTTTTAGCTGAACATAAGATCTGGACCCTAACCCTAGCAGCATTTATTTTGCTGATTTTAGCTGGGGTTATTTGGCGTCCTAATCAACATTGCCCTGCGGAGGCTGACTTAGCCGCCCTTTGTAAAAAATCAAAACAATTGAATAAAAAAATATTTTGGCTAAGTGCAATGATCTGGTTTATTGGCTTTTTCACCAGTTACCTGTTACTACCTATGCGAAACTTGCTCGACCTATAAGGAGAACTAAACAATGAAAATATTATTATTACTAACCGCTTTAGCACTGACATTATCTTTTAGCTTTGCAATCAAGGCTAAAACAATAGAAGTAGAAATTCACGGCATGACCTGCGCGTTATGTGTTGATAGTTTAAATCGCACCTTCAATAAAATGGCAGGGGTAGCAAAAGTACAGGTCAGTATGAAAATGAAGAAAGTGCAATTAGAAACTGAGGCAAAATCCCCCTCAATAGCAATGATTAAGCAAGCTATACTCGATGCTGGATTTACGCCAATAAAAGTCACGGTGATATCAGATGAAGAAGCTAACAACTAGCCTCTCTGCCATAGCGAATATTACCCTACTTTCGTTACTTAATGTGCCCAATGCCTATAGTATGGGCTTAAGATCATTTGTTGCTTTGCCCCTTGATAAACATGGCTATGTGGTAAGGTTTTTATATGAGCATATTACCGGTAGCACCAGCGGTAACTTTCATACCAGTACGGCCTACGGCTTAAGCAATGATCAAGCTTTGCTATTTTCCATCCCTTACAAAATAACAGCTAACGATGAAAATCATTTTGGCGAGTTCTCTGCATTATATCGTCACACGGTAATGCAAGATGACTTTTTCTCTGGCACAGCAAGATTAGCCTTGTTAGCAGGTGCTATTGTTCCTCTGAGTAATGTTCCTAGTGATGCTAGTGACAATGTTCGCGAGCCTGCAGTTCAAGCTGGCTTTGTTTATACATTTTTTCAAGGCAGACATGAATTCGATATTGATGCACTTTATCAAGCGGGTATTAATAGCCGTGCAGATAGTGGTCGATATGATATTTCTTGGCAATATCGTTTATCACCGTCAATTTACCCTGATTGGGGTATAGGGTCAGAATTATATGTAGTAACTGAGCTCAATGGCCGATGGCAAGAAGCAGATGAAATAACGCACCAAGTTACCCTTGGCCTGCAATGGCTGCAGCCAACATGGGTTATTGAAGGCGGCATTGTTAAAAATTTAACTAACAATAATGACTTAACTGTCCTCTTTAGTAGCAGATTTCATTTTTGAATAGGCTAAGCTTTATTACCCCATGTCATTATAAGTCGGCTTATACCATTAGTTGCAATGAATTTAACACGGTTAAACAAACATAAAAAACCATAACAATAGTTATGGTTTTTTTTAAAAACACTAATTAAGTTAGCTGTTTACCTTCCTAATAGGAAAGAAAAACTAGTCTTTAAAGTTAGTATACTGAAAAGATTGCTCTAACTCAGCGGCTTTTAGTAAACGCATTACCGCTTGTAAATCATCACGTTTTTTACCTGTTACCCGCACTTGTTCACCTTGGATAGCCGCTTGAACTTTTAGTTTTTCACCTTTAATAAGCTTGACTACTTTTTTCGCCATATCTTGTTCAATACCTTCTTTAAAGGTGACTTGTAGACTCCAGTTCTTACCTGTGGCACTGGCATCACCAATGCTCATGGCTTTAGCATCAACATTGCGTTTAGTTAATTGGCTACGCAATATGTCGCACATTTGCTTTAATTGAAAATCACCTTCAGCTTTCAAGGTTACATTGGGCTTTTTCCACTCAAAACTTGCCTCAACACCACGAAAGTCAAAACGTGTACTAATTTCACGATTAGCATTGTCGACAGCATTACGAACTTCTTCTAAATCAGTTTCTGATACAATATCCATTGAAGGCATAATATATTCTCTATATGGGGTAAGTTTGCACAATGCCACCATTATACCTTTGCTGCCAAAGCACGCAACTAAAGCGCTAAACTAAAGCACTAAACTAAAGCACTTAACAAATATATATACGATAACTGATAGGGAAAGCCCATAAGAAATACTGGCCAAACCATGCTAGTATCGAGGCACTTACTTAATTATTAACAGGCTCGTTGTGAAAGCTCGCCAACATACTTATTTTTTTATTGCTGTGATTATCGTCACAATATTACTGCTTTTCGCTCATGAATTTTTACCTGACACCATAAGAAAACGCATATTCCAGTTTCCCGCAATTGATACCATGGGCCACCTGATCAGTTTTTTTATTTTAACTTGGGTGAGCCACTCGGTTATAAAATTGTCTCTGCGCCTTTGTGTGCCTTTACTTATGTTTTATGGCGCGTTAACTGAAATTGGTCAATCTTTTCTCGGTTATAGAAGTGGTGAGTTTGGCGACTTTATTGCTGACGTTATTGGCATTAGTTTGTTCGTTTTAGCAACATGGCTTTACCTGATCTTTTTTCAAAAAACAGTAACTAAGCAACGCTAACTAACCACTACTAATGAATGAAAAAGGTAAATAATTAACTTATGACAAATACGCTAGCGAATATTGTTGTCGTTGGACAAGGAGCCATGGGTTTACTTTGGTATCATCATTTAGCTCATACCAATACCAATGTTACTCTACTGGCTTCTAACCAAGAGCAACTTAGTGCCAGTGAGCTTAAGTCAGCAAAATATCAATTTACCCCCTATCAACAACTGCACGCTGAAATTCACCCTCTCACTTATAGTCAAAGTGCTGATATAAATGCCGCCGATATTATCATCCTATGCCTAAAGTCATTTCATATTGCCGATGCGATACAGCAAATGGCACAAGACATTAATCCTCATTGCCTAGTAATTCTTGCTCATAATGGCATGGGACCCTTTGCCGAGGTGGTTAACTTGCTACCAAGTCAGCAAGTTATACTAACCATGTTAACCACCCATGGCTGCTTACGAAATATGCCCTTAGCCATAACCCATACAGGACTTGGCCAAAGTGATATTGGGCTACTTGCAGGTGAGTTAAGCTCAAACCAACAAACGCAATTGACCAACCAGCTAAACAACGCCTTAGCCCAGGTAAATTTCCATCAAGATATAGTAAAAAAACAATGGTTAAAATTGGCAATAAATTGTGTCATTAACCCAATCACGGCCATTAACAATATTGATAATGGCGAGATAAATAACCAGAAGTTTACTAGACAAATAAATTTAATATTAACTGAAATTACCGCAGTCAGCCACACGGAAGGTATAGAGTTAGCCTTTACCGACTTACAAAAAATGGTTGCTAAAGTCGCGCAAGCAACGGCGAGAAACTGCTCGTCAATGCGTAGTGATGTTTTGGGCGGCAGAGCAACAGAGATTGATTTTATTAACGGTTATATTCACCGTATAGGTAAGAAGAATAATGTTGCCACACCGGAAAATACTCGACTGTGGCAACAGGTGCTAGACCTTAAACCTGTCCATTAAAAATAAGCTTTAAAAATTAGCCCTTATAAAGACGTCTTAAAGCTAAGATAGCAACATTACTCAGGTAGATAATGTTGCCCATTATGACGTTAAGGAATGATAATTAAGGGCGATAGACTTTTACGTTTTTAAAACCATTATCAAGTAAATACAACGCTTGTAGTTTACTCATCACCCCGTGATCACAATAAAGTAGGTAATCTTTCGACATATCTAAGTCGCCAAACTGCGTAGCAAGCTTATAGAAAGGGATATGCTTAACTTCGATATCACCTAGTACTAATGGTTTATCTTCTTCTTCTGCTGGACTACGGATATCAACAACGACGGCATTATCAGGGATGTTCTCAACAAGATCTACCGCATGAATTTCTTCTTCGGTTTCTTTACCAATATCTCGAATATCAAAAACACGTGTCTCGCTAATAACCTTGTCTAAAATATCAAAATCAAAGTGACCTTCTTCTTCTATCACTTTAGCGAGTACCGCTTTTACCGTCGGTTTTTTAGAGATAACACCACAGTATTCAGGAATAGTCTTGGCAAAATCTTCTGTGCCTATTTTACGCGCAATATCAATAATATCTTGTTTATCGTATGCGCCTAACGGGCGTAAAATTAGCGTATCAGTGACCCGGTTGATAACGTTTAAGTTGGTTAAGGTTTGGCTGGAAACCTGGCCTAAACTTTCACCGGTAACAAGGGCTTGAATTTTACCTCGCTCGGCAATTTTAGTGGCAGCACGCATCATCATACGCTTTAACACCACACCCATATGGCTATTGTCAACCTTCTCTAATATCTCAGCGATCACAGGTTCAAAATCTACTGCGAAGAATTTAACTTTGTGCGAGGAGCCAAATTTATTCCATAAATAATAACTCACTTGTTTAACACCCACTTCGTGCGCTGAGCCACCAAGGTTAAAGAAACAGTAGTGGGTACGTGCACCTTTTTTAATCATTTGGTAACTGGCAACACCTGAATCGAAACCACCAGACATAAGTGACAACACATCTTCTTGGGTTGCAATCGGGAAACCGCCTAAACCTTTATGACGTTCAGTAACAATAAATAAGTCTTTATTTTTAATTTCAAGACGTACGGTTACATCAGGGTTTTTTAATTTAACCTTAGCGCTGGCAACGTGTTGGTTTAAACCACCACCAACATATTGCTCTACTTTTAAGGAGTTAAAGTCGTGATTACCGGTCCGTTTAACACGTACACAAAAGGTTTTGTTTTCAATACTTTTGGCATGAACCGCCAACGTTTTCTCATAAATATCATGAACATCAACAAAATCAGTTTGTTGAACTTCTAGAAAAATCGGTATGCCAGGAATGCATTTAAGGGCTTCAACTAAACGTTCACGGTTTTCAGGTGAGTTGTCTTTGGTATTGACTTCAATATTATCCCAGTTCATACGTGTAGTGACTTGCTCGTCAATACGACGTAAAACATTCCTAACGTTCGATTCTAAGATTTTAGTAAAACGTTTACGGACGGGGCGAGATTTAATGGTGATCTCGGCTTGAAGCTTTACGATAAATTTCATCGGTTATAACCTAAAAAAGACAAAAAAATAATGGCGCGGATTGTACACTATTTATCAGTCTTTTTTAAGGTTTTAACACTAAAAATCTGTTTGCTATTCTTTTCTGATACTTATTCGATCGGTTTCTTTGGCTTTACCTTGATTGATCGAAATTTCAACCCGACGATTACGTCGACGATTAAGGGCATTGGTATTGGGTACTAATGGTCGAGTATCGGCATAGCCAGCAACCACAAGCCGAGTAGGATCAAAACCTGGCACTTTAATCAAGACATGTGCTATGGCTACCGCACGTTTAGTCGACAGATCCCAGTTTGAGCTAAATAACTCAGAATCGACACCGCGATCATCGGTATTACCCGAGACCATGATTTCTCCTGGTATGGTATTAAGTAACGCACCTATTTCTTCAATAATGGGTCTAAATTTAGGTTGTAAAAAAGCAGAACCAGAAGGGAAAGAGCCATTTTCACGAATACGAATAATCACCTGCTGACCTAGTGACTCTAATTCGATGGCACCATCTTGAATTTGTTGCTCAAGTTGCTCAGCTATCTTCTTCACTAAGTCATTCACTTGCTCTTGTGCCGCACGCGCTATTTCTTCTTGTGCTTGTAGTATGGCTTGCGCAGACATAGCATCTTCGGTATTTTGTGCTTGACCACCACGTTCAGTGCCTCGTTGCTCTTGTCGTCCACCAGCAGAGGTTTCATCTCCGGCTTGAAACTCAAGCATTTGCTGGGTCATTTCCATGGTTTGTTGCTGAATAACTTCAATAGGCGTTGGATCAGGTTTTCCTGGGCGAAACTCTTGCGCAATAATACTGGTACCTTTAGGAATGTCTTTTACTTCAATTTTATTTTGCACACCAAAGGCAAATTTCATCGAGCCAGCAATTTGCTTAAATTTCAGCACATCCATCTCAGAGAAAGATAATAACAAAATAAAAAAACACATTAACAGTGACATAAGGTCGGCAAAGGTGCCCATCCATGCGGGTAATCCAGGAGGTGGGCACTTACATTTTTGCTTAGCCATATATACCTCCTAACATAATCCCTCTTAACATAAGCATTCCTAACATAAGACTACTCCCGCTATTCTTCTGTAGTATCGACTTTTCGTTTACCTTCAGCTAAATAATTTTTCAATAAGCCTTCGATAACGCGGGGGTTTTGCCCATCTTGAATACCTAAAACAGCATCAAGTATTAGCTCTTGATTCATTTTTTCTTCGGCCATGCGTAGCTTTAATTTAGAGGCAATAGGTATGGCAATAACATTGGCGAGAAAGGCACCATAGAGGGTTGTTAATAAAGCCACCGCCATCGCAGGACCGATAGATTTAGGGTCATCCATATTTGATAACATAGCGACCAAACCAATTAAGGTGCCTATCATGCCCATCGCAGGAGCAACATCGGCGAGCGCCATCATCATATTGCCGCCAGTTTCATGACGTTCGGTAGTTAAATCAATATCTTTTTGTAAAGTAGCTCGTACTACATCGGCATCGTGACCATCGACCAACATATCGACACCTTTTTGCATAAAAGCATTGCTAATTTCCGCTTCTTCTAAAGCTAAAAATCCGCCTTTACGTGCAGCATCGGCCATATCAACCGCTTTTTCAATCAACTCTTCCGGTTTTTCTATTTTAAAAATAAAAGCTTTAAGTATGATTTTACCGATACCGAAAAACTGTCCCATATTATAATTAGACATCACCACAAAAAGTGAACCACCAAAAACAATGATCACTGACTGGGTATCAAGAAACATCATGATGTCACCCGCTAACACCATAGCCATGACCAATAAACCGACAGCGCCTAAAATACCAATTAACGTAGCTAAATCCACAGAGTTCCCCTAAACAACCAACACTTTATGCCAAAACCAGATTTCAATAAAAGAATAGTACATTATGTAAAAACTATTGGCTAATGGTCTTAGCGAATAAATCACTAATAATAAAAAACATATTTAAGGCTATTATCGCCCGCAGTGTCAATAACTTAACACTAATGATAAAATATTTTATCAATAATAATTGCAGTGGGTCAATTGACCCGAGTAGCAAGCTAAGGTAAGTTTGCCGCAATTAATTCACAGCTAGCAGCTTAGAGCAATAATCATGGCTAAAAAGAAACTAGAAAATCTCTCTTTTGAAGAATCATTAAATGAACTTGACACCATAGTACAGAATTTAGAGCAAGGTGACTTGGGCTTAGAAGAATCAATGGCACTTTTTGAGCGTGGCTTAAATCTTAGCCAATTAAGTCAGGTGAAATTACAAGCTGCCGAGCAAAAAGTACAAATTTTGCTCGAAAAAAACGGCACGGCACAATTAACGGATTTTGATAGTAGTGTGAGCGAAAGTTAATGACCACACTGACTTCATATAAGCATTTCCAACAACGTATCAATGATTATCTAGCCGCCAAGCTTGATAGCCTAACCATCAATGATCCAAAGTTACTTGCAGCCATGCGTTATGGCTTGCTCAGTGGCGGGAAACGTATGCGGCCATACTTAGCCTATATCACCGGCGAGGCGTTACATGCCAATCTGCATGACATTGATGCCATATCGGGTGCCTTAGAATGTATTCATGCTTATTCACTTTTACATGATGATTTACCGGCAATGGACGATGATGATTTAAGGCGCGGTAAACCAACCTGTCATAAAGCCTTTGATGAGGCCAGCGCAATTTTAGCCGGTGACGCCTTACAAACCTTAGCTTTTGATATTTTGGCAAATCACAGTTTTTCAACAAATAACAGTCCATCAAAATTTCCGCTGCAAGTAAAACTTATACAGCAATTAGTTCGCGCTTCAGGTTACCAAGGCATGTGTGGCGGACAAGCGCTTGATCTAGCCGCAACAGATAAAGCTATTCCACTAAGTGAATTAGAAACCTTGCATTCCTTAAAAACGGGGGCATTATTGCAAGCTGCCGTATTGATGCCAGCCGAGTGCAGTGAGCAAGTGACCAGTGAACACAAAAAAATATTAAGTGAATACGCCCAGCTTATTGGCTTGGCTTACCAAGTCCAAGACGATATTATCGACTTAACCTCGACAGAAGAGCAGCTTGGCAAACCAGTAGGTTCGGATCTTGCTGCCAACAAAAGTACCTACCCAGCACTGCTTGGTTTACAAGGTGCACAAGACAAAGCTGAAAACTTATTACAACAAGCGCTTCAAGCTTTGGCTAGATTACCTTACAATACCCAATCTTTAGCAGATTTTGCTACCTTTATTGTGCAGCGCAGCCATTAAGTATCTAAGCCGCGCAACTCTTTAAAATAACGTATTATTACCAATAGACAAACTATGACTACAAACCTTGCTGACTACCCACTACTTGCCCAAATTAATACACCAAAAGAGCTACGCAATTTACCGCAACAGCAATTAAAACGTGTCAGTGATGAATTGCGCAGTTTCTTACTAAATTCAGTGAGTAAAAGTAGTGGCCACTTTGCATCTGGCCTAGGCACCATTGAGCTCACTGTTGCCTTACATTATGTTTATAACACGCCATTCGATCATTTAATTTGGGATGTAGGCCATCAGGCTTATCCTCATAAGATTCTAACCGGGCGACGTGACCAATTACATACCATCAGACAAAAAGATGGCTTGCACCCTTTTCCGTGGCGTGAAGAAAGTGAGTATGACGTTTTAAGTGTTGGCCATTCTAGCACTTCAATTTCGGCGGCCTTAGGCTTAGCGGTCGCAGCAGAGAAAGAAGGTAAAAACCGTAAAACGGTAGCCGTTATCGGTGATGGCGCTATGACGGCGGGCATGGCTTTTGAAGCGTTAAATCATGCTGGCGACATTAACAAAGATATGCTGGTTATCTTAAATGACAATGAAATGTCTATTTCGCAAAATGTTGGTGCGCTAAATAATCACTTGGCAAAAATGCTCTCTGGCAGTTTTTATGCTGGTTTACGTGAGGGCAGTAAAAAGATTTTGAGCAATATCCCCCCTATGAAACAGCTTGCTAGTCGCGCTGAAGAGCACTTAAAAGGCATGATTGTGCCAAGTACCTTCTTCGAAGAACTCGGTTTTAATTATATTGGTCCAATAGATGGCCATGACGTTAATGGCTTAGTTGACACTATTAGAAATATGCGTAACCTTAAAGGTCCGCAAATACTACATATTGCCACTAAAAAAGGTAAAGGTTATCAAGCCGCTGAACAAGATCCTATCAAGTATCATGCGGTACCTAAATTTAACCCTGCAGATACCCATTTACCTAAAGCAAAACCTAGCTTACCTAGCTATTCAAAAATATTTGGCGATTGGTTATGTAAAACCGCTGAAGTGGACAGTAAATTAGTCGCTGTTACCCCAGCAATGGCTGAAGGCTCTGGTATGGTTGAATTTAGCCAACGTTTTCCTGAGCAATACTTTGATGTAGCAATAGCAGAGCAACATGCAATCACTTTTGCAGCTGGCCTTGCTATCGGTGGACAAAAGCCAGTAGTTGCCATTTACTCAACTTTCTTACAACGTGGTTATGATCAGTTTATACATGATATTGCCATCCAAAACTTACCGGTAATGTTTGCCGTTGACCGTGCTGGTATTGTCGGTGCTGACGGTGCGACTCATCAGGGTGTGTTTGATTTAAGCTTTTTACGTTGTATTCCAAATACCGTCATTATGGCGCCATCAGATGAACGTGAATGTCAGTTAATGCTTAATACTGGCTTTAGATTAAATGGTCCTAGCGTTGTCCGTTATCCTCGTGGCAATGGTACGGGGGCAACTCTGCCCAGTGTTGATGAAACCATAGAAATTGGTAAAGGGGTAACCATCCTCAATGGCACAAGTACAGAAGGTAAGGAGCAAAAAGGTCGACGCATTGCCATATTAAGCTTTGGCTCGATGTTAGTTCAAGCAAAGAAAGCCGCCATAGAGCTTAATGCCACGCTGGTAGATATGCGTTTTATCAAACCACTAGATGAAACACTGATTGATCAGCTCAATGCCAATCATGACTGTCTGGTGACTATTGAAGATAATGCCATTGCCGGTGGTGCTGGCTCAGGCGTTAATGAATACCTACTAGCACAGGGCAAGCCGGTGAGTATCCTCAATATAGGTGTTGCTGATCATTTTGTTAAACATGGTACTCAAGAAGAAGTGCACCATGATTTAGGCCTAGATGCCCAAGGAATTGTCGCTAAAATAGTTAAGTTTATTGGCTAGTGACAATATATTGCTAATCTGACCAGGGTTAGCGAACATTAAAAAAGGATAATGAGTCATTCATTATCCTTTTTTAGTAGTGTTTTCATGGTCAGGCCTTACTGGTGAGCCTTACTAGTATTGACTAATTAACCATGCTACTTAGTAACTTATCAAATAATATAAAGTGCAATTATTATAAATTCTTAACATCAATTCTATTTTGCAAGTTTAGCTCAAGAGCGGCTTTTTTCTCACGCTGTTGTCGCTTTTCACACGGATTGTCACAATTACACTCTTTGCCAATACCAACGCTGGCTAAACCACCACAACTGCCCGCCAAGGTTTTATTCTGAAAAATATAACCGACTGCCATCGCAGCCCCTACCATAAGGAAAAAACCAAAGGTAATAAAGAAAATCATCATAATCTTATGCTCTCAACTTACTTAACTTATTCTAATTAATTTAACTAAAAACTGCCAATGCTCGGGACAAGAGTCATTGCTTTAAATAATATAGTGCCCACTATTTCTAAAAACAGAAAGTGTCGCTAGTATTATACTCAACGCTATAAGAAAGCCCTTTGATTACAGAGCTCTTTATGTAGAATGGTATTATTATTTCAAATATTGACGGAATTTTACCGTAAATCGCTCCTCAAAGCCATTTTCAGTCTTAGCAATAAATAATGCCGCCAGATCATTTTCAACGGCAAAATCCATGCCCTTTTCCATGCCCATCACCATCAAGGTGGTTGATAAACCATCAGCTGTCATCGAGGAAGGATGAATTACCGTTACCGAGACTAAATTATGATTGATGGGTTTACCGGTATCTGGGTCAATAATATGTGAAAAACGTCGACCATCGACTTCAAAGTAGTTACGGTAATCACCAGACGTTGCTACGGCATTATCTTTAGGAATAATGACTTGCTGTATTGCTCGCTCTTTGCCACTTGGATCGAGAATTGGTTTTTCTATGGCAATAGCCCACAACTCACCTGTATGCTTAAAGCCTCTTAGACGCATTTCTCCACCTATTTCCACTAGGTAGTTGGTAAAGCCATGACTTTCAATTAACTCAGCCACAACATCGACGCCATAGCCTTTCGCTATGGTAGATAAATCTATATATAAATCCGGTATTTTCTTAGCAAGTTGATTGCCCACTAACGTTAAATACTGTAACCCAACCCGTTTTTTGGTCGCGGCTAATATCTCATCACTGGGTATTTTTTCAGGACGCTGCTCTGGACCAAAGCCCCACAAATTGACTAAGGGGCCAACGGTAACATCTAGCTTACCGCCACTTAACTTACCAAGACGAATTGACTCTTTTAGTACCCGAGCAAAACCTGCCGACACTTCGACAGAGTCAGTTGATTTCGATTGGTTAAAGAGAGATATTTCCGAGTTCTCTAGATAAGTCGACATTTCTTGGTTAACTTGTTGCAGTGCAGCATCAATTTTTTGCTGTAATTGCAGTGCCAGCAACTGTTCTTCTATCGCCACTACTTTAATACTATAGGTAGTGCCCATAGTTTGGCCTTGCAGTAACACCTCTATTTTATTTGAATGATTACTAGGAAAGCAAGCGGATAAAGTTATCGTTAACACCGTTAACAACAGTAGTTTGAGTTTATTCATAAAGATTCCAAATTATTATTTATATCGCTATATTTTTGGCTGAAAAATATAGTGATATAAATAAGCTATTTTCTTTAATCGGTTGTTAAAATAAAAAGACGACCTAAGTCGTCTTTATTTAAATGCTCTTCAACAGTATATTTAAAGTTAAGCGCTGAATAGTGGAACTAATTCAAGGCGGATGCACGGAGCCTATGACTATAGGTGAGTACATCTAACGATGAAATAGCGCCACTAGGCAAGCTTAAGTTAAAATATTAGCCACCAAAGTCATCTAGCATAATATTCTCGTCTTCTACACCAAGATCTTTAAGCATACCGATAACAGCAGCATTCATCATTGGTGGACCACACATGTAGTATTCACAATCTTCTGGCGCTTCGTGATCTTTCAAGTATTCTTCGAAAAGAACATTATGAATAAAACCAGTCATGCCATCCCAGTTATCATCGGGTTGCGGATCAGACAAGGCAACATGCCAGACAAAGTTGTCATTTTCAGCCGCTAGGCCGTTATAATCATCTTCATAGAACATCTCACGTTTAGAACGTGCACCGTACCAGAAACTAATCTTACGCTTAGTCTTAAGGCGCTTGAGTTGGTCAAAGATATGAGAACGCATCGGTGCCATACCAGCACCACCACCAATAAAGACCATTTCATTATCAGTTTCTTTAGCGAAAAACTCACCAAAAGGACCAGAAATAGTCACTTTATCACCTGGCTTAAGGCTAAAAATGTATGAAGACATTTTACCCGCTGGTAAATGTAACTTACCCGGAGGCGGCGTAGCAATACGCACGTTCAGCATAATAATGCCTTCTTCTTCTGGGTAACTTGCCATTGAGTAAGCACGTAAGGTTTCTTCATCAACTTTTGATTCAACATCGAAGAAGCCAAAGTGTTGCCAATCGCCACGGTACTGTTCATCAATGTCAAAATCACTGTATTTGACATGATGGGCTGGGGCTTCAATTTGAATGTAACCACCGGCTTTAAACGGTACAGATTCGCCATCAGGAATTTTTAATATTAATTCTTTGATGAAGGTTGCTTGGTTATCATTAGAGATAACTTCACATTCCCACTTTTGCACACCGAAGATTTCATCTTCGACTTCAATGACCATGTCTTGCTTAACAGCAACTTGACAGGCTAAACGACAACCAGCTTTGGCTTCACGCTTAGTAATATGTCCTTCTTCAGTAGGTAAAATATCACCACCACCTGAATGCACGTCAACACGACATTGACCACAAGTACCGCCACCGCCACATGCTGAAGGAATAAAAATACCTTGGTCTGCTAATACGCCTAACAATTTGCCACCCGCAGCAGCAGTCACTGACTTGCTTGGGTCGCCATTAATACTAATTGTAATGTCACCTGAAGAAACTAATTTTGATTTAGCAAATAAAATCACTAACACCAAAAGTAATACTATCGCGGTAAACATTGATATGCCGAGAATAATTTCCATCGACTTTTCCTTTAATTTTATTAAGGGTTTAACAGCAATGTTCACTGTTAAACCAACATTAACCTTGAGTTACAGGGAAATACCACCGAAAGAAAGGAAGCCAAAGGCCATCAATCCAGCAGTGATAAACGTAATGCCTAAACCTTTTAAACCGTCTGGTACGTCAGAGTATTTCATCTTTTCGCGTAAACCAGCCATCAATACGATTGCTAACATCCAACCTACACCTGAGCCAATGCCATAAACAACACTTTCGCCAAAGGTAAGGTTTTTCGCAACCATAAAGGATACCGCACCAAAGATGGCACAGTTAACGGTAATTAAAGGTAGGAAGATGCCAAGTGCTTGATACAAAGCTGGGAAATATTTATCTAAAATCATTTCCAATATTTGTACTAAGGCAGCAATTACCCCGATAAAAGTAATAAAAGACAAGAAGCTAAGGTCAATTGATTCTTTCGGATCCGTTATGCCCATTAGACTATCAAGTGCTCCAGGCGCTAAAATAGCTTGGTAGATAACTTGGTTAGCAGGAACTGCTAACCCTAATACCACGACTACTGCAACACCTAAGCCAATGGCGGTACTTATCTTCTTAGACACAGCTAAGAAGGTACACATACCTAAGAAGAAACTTAGCGCCATATTCTCAATGAAGATGGTTTTAATAAAAATACTTAAATAATGTTCCATGGGTTTAATCCTTCTCTACTTGTTCAGGTTTCCACTGGCGAATTGCCCAGATGATTAAACCAATAATGAAGAATGAACTAAATGGTAATACCAATAAGCCGTTACCTTGATACCAGCCACCGTTTTGTGTTAACTGAAATATCTCAACACCGAACAGAGTACCAAAACCGAATAATTCACGGAAAAAAGCAACAACCATTAATACTGCGCCGTAACCTAAACCATTACCTATACCGTCTAAGAAACTCACACCTGGCTTTTCTTTCATTGCAAAAGCTTCAGCGCGACCCATAACAATACAGTTAGTGATGATCAGACCAATAAATACTGATAACTCTTTCGATAATTGATATGAAAAGGCTTTCAAAACTTGGTCAACCACAATGACTAGTGAGGCAATAATTGCCATTTGCACAATAATCCGCACACTTGATGGTATTTGCTTACGAATAATCGAAATAAACAAGTTAGAGAAAGCCGTAACTAACATTACCGCCAATGACATTACTAGCGCATTCGCCATTGAACTGGTAACAGCAAGCGCAGAACAAACCCCTAATACTTGTAAAGCAATAGGATTGTTATCAACAACAGGTCCAAAGAGGACTTTTTTAGTATCTGAAGACATTAATCAAGCCCTCCGTCTTTAAATTTGTTGATGAAAGGACCATAGCCCTCATCACCTAACCAAAAATGTAAAGTATGCTCAACACCATTACTGGTTAATGTTGCACCAGATAAAGCATCAACACCGTGAATGTCACCTTTTTTAGCGCCACCTTTAACGATTTTAATGGCAATATCACCTTGCTCGTTAAACATTTTTTTACCTGGCCATAAGGCTTTCCACTTAGGGTTCAGCACTTCAGCGCCTAATCCAGGAGTTTCCTTAAGGTCAGAGTAAATGACACTGCTAACGGTATTTAAATCAGCTTCTAAGCCAACAAAGCCATACATTAAATCCCATAAGCCCATACCTAAAATAGGTAAGACGATAGTGGTTAATTGGCCTTGTTCGTTGTTAACTAAATAAACAACCGCACTATTAGCACGACGGTTAATACCAGCGATATCATTTTTAGGTTTAATACTTTGAGTCACATCACGCGCCGCGCTACGTTCATCAAAAGCATTAACATCACCGTCAATAAATGCCCCTGAATCAAGGTCAATCATTTTAGCAACAACATATTTGTTGTAAGTACTTACGATACTTTTATCTTCGCTACCCGCATTTTTTATATTTTCTGGCTTTAAAGCAATAGCTAATATATTTGATGCTTCAAGAATTTTAGTTTGCTTATCCAGTAATTTGTTAGCCGTTTGTAATGGTTTCAAACCTACTGCCGCCACTGATACCAGAGCAGCACACACTAAACAAATAATTAAAACAAAGATCAGCGTACCGGCAACCGTTTCAGGTTTTTTAGTATTAGACATTGCGTGCAAGCCTCCGTTTGATATTGCCTTGTACTACAAAGTAGTCAAACAATGGTGCGAACAAGTTAGCGAATAAAATAGCTAACATCATACCTTCTGGGAATGCAGGGTTAACAACACGAACCAATACCACCATCACGCCAACTAAAGCGCCAAACCAGTATTTACCGGTATTGGTAAATGAAGCAGACACTGGGTCTGTTGCCATAAACATCATACCAAAGGCAAAACCACCAATAACTAGATGCCAGTGCCAAGGCATAGCAAACATAGCATTAGACTCACTACCGATTAAATTGAATAGTAATGAAGTCGCAACCATGCCACCAAAGACACCTAGAACGATGCGCCATGAAGCAAGGCCTTTATAAAGGATATATGCACCACCTAAAAGGATAGCAAATGTTGATACTTCACCAACAGAGCCTGGGATAAAGCCCCAGAAAGCGCTCCACCAATCAGCGTTAACTGAGTAATCAACTAAACTTGGAGTAGCAGCGTTGAAAGCACTTAACATAGTTGCACCAGAGAAACCGTCAACTGCAACCCATACTGCATCACCCGAGATTTGTGCTGGGTAAGCGAAGAATAAGAATGCACGACCTGCTAATGCTGGGTTTAAGAAGTTTTTACCTGTGCCACCAAAGATTTCTTTAGCGATAACTATACCAAAAGTAATACCAATGGCTACTTGCCATAATGGAATACTCGCTGGCAAGATAAGGGCGAATAAAATAGAAGAAACGAAGAAACCTTCATTAACTTCATGTTTACGCACTGCAGCAAAAAGCACTTCCCAGAAACCACCAACGGCAAACGTTACCGCGTAGATAGGTAGGAAGAAACAGGCACCATAGAGCATCATGCTAAAGGTATCAGCACTGGCCGTTAGCGTACCACCAAGCAAGGTAAATAAATCAACTTGCCAAGATTGTGGTAAAGCATAACCCGCCGCTAATGCGTCAACAGCTTGATAACCAATGTTATACATACCAAAGAACATGGCTGGGAAAACCGCAAGCCATACTGTGATCATGATACGTTTTAAATCGATGCTATCACGAACATGGGTTTTACCTTTGTTCACATAACCAGGAGTAAATAAACCGGTAGCAACGGCTTCGTAAAGTGCAAACCATTTCTCATGTTTGCCGCCTTTTTCAAAATGCGGTTCAATATCTTCAATAAACTTTTTCAAGCCCATGACTAACCTTCCTTTTCGATTGTGGTTAGGCAATCACGAAGAATAACACCGTAATCTGTTTTGCCAGGGCAAACAAATGTACACAGTGCTAAATCTTCTTCGTCTAGCTCTAAGGCACCTAGTTGTTGCGCGCCGTCGGTATCACCAGAGCAAATATCGCGTAAAAACAAGGTAGTTAAAATATCTAATGGCATAACACGCTCAAAGTTACCAATTGGCACCATAGCGCGTGGGCTACCGTTAGTCGTAGTGGTCATGTTAAATAATTTACTTGGGAACAAGTGCGACAAATATGCGCGTGTTACCGAGAATTTATTTGCACCTGGGTACATGTAACCGATAAACTCTTTTTCACGACCTTCAAGAATTAATGATACTTGTACGTTATAACGACCTAAGTAACCGTGAACAGCTGTCGCGGTAGAGCCCATTAGCAATGAACCAGAAACAACACGTAGTTCACCGTCAATGACTTCACCCGCTGATAATTCAGCAGTACTTGCACCTAACACCGTACGTACTAGACGCGGGTTAGTGGCGGCTGGGCCAGCAAGTGAAATAACACGATTATTGTCAAGTTCACCGGTAGTGAATAATTTGGCAAAGGCGATAACATCTTGATAACCAAGATGCCAAACAAATCTGTCGGCACTCGCTGATTTTAAGAAGTGAATATGTGTACCGACAAGACCTGCAGGGTGCTTGCCAGCAAATTCAGTCACTGTGGCATTGTCATCTACTGGGATATTTGCCCCAGGTGCTTTGCTAACAAATACTTTACCTGTCGTTAAACGAGATAAAATGGTTAAACCATTTTTAAACGCTTCACTTTGTTCATTAATGATGACTTCAGGATTTGCAGCTAATGGATTAGTATCCATGGCGCTAACAAAAATCGCAGCTGGCTCACTATCAATGGCAGGAATTTTGCTGAATGGGCGAGTTCGTAACGCAGTCCACAAACCTGAATCGACTAGGTTTTTCACTACGTCTGCACGAGCGATAGTACCTAATTTATTGGCTGAGTAACTGGTAAACGTTTCTTGATCATAGCCATCAACATCGATAACAACTGATTGTAAAACACGTTTTTCACCACGGTTAATTTCTTTAACAACACCGGCAGCTTGAGCTGTGAATTTAACGCCAGGATTTTTTTTATCTTCAAAAATCACTTGACCTTTTTTAACACGATCACCCACTTTAACAAACATGGTTGGACGCATACCCACAAACTCTTCACCGAGTGTTGCAACGGTTTTGATGGACGGACCATCATGGATTACCTGCTGGGGAGCGCCTTTTACCGGAACATCCAAGCCTTTTTTTATTGTAATCATAAACACTTGCACTACTTTTGATGGGAGTATAAAAATCAGTTCGTTAGTTTATCTAATGAATATCGGCGCTTAAACCATATAAATGGAGTAAATGCATAAATATCAATTAGATAAATTTAATTCACCAATTTCAGTGTATTTCAGTGAAGAATTAATTTTTAGCGTTACCACCAAAGAAAAAAACCCACTGGCTCTAAGTTAAAATTTTCTGGCGCGATATTAGCACAAAATGGCCTTTTTGTTCTACGACCATTCGCTATTTTTCATTACAATTTAGTCTATTAATATACTTTTTGCCTAGTTTTTGCTGATAACTAAACCTAGATAGAAAAATATTCGCGTTACTGGGGTTTTATTGCTCGGAATTTAAGCTGTTATGCTTACGTTTTACTGCTGGAATTAAGCTTTGATAATTACGTGATATTTTTATAAATCAGCTAATAATCCGTTGATATGAGCGTCGTAAATTAACCACTAATTTTATCTTCATTCGCGATGAAGTAACTTACTCACTAAGATAATCTCGCCACTATCCACTTTATCAATTAGATTAAAATCACCAATATGTTCAAAATTTCTCAAGTCAAAATTTTCACCTGCTGAAATACCTGCCCAACCATCTCGGCCATTATCTTTAACATGATAAAGCGCTTTATCTGCTACCTCAATGAGTTGTGAACAACTTAAGCGACAAGTTGCCGCGCGATCAAAGGGGATGGTGGTAAAACCAATGGACACTGTTTTAGTGATTTTTTCACCATTGGCTATTTCAAAAGACTTATTACTCACTTTAGTTCGTAAACGCTCGGCCATCTCTTGGGCTTTATTCGCTTGAGTAAAACGTGAAACGATTAAGAACTCTTCTCCCCCCCAGCGAATAATATGATCAGAAGATCGAAATACATCTTGTAGTAAAGTGGCAAATTGTTTCAACACCATATCACCAGATTCATGGCCGTATTTATCATTTACCTCTTTAAAAAAATCAATGTCCGCGAAAAAGAAAGTCACATCAGCATTGGGGGTATTATCTTTTTTCAAGCGCATCGATTGAGAAATATCTTGATCGATGGTACTTTCTAAAAAGCGCCTATTCTTCAAACCCGTTAATGAATCGGTTAAGGCCGCTTGCTCATAAGCGATAAAAAGAATTCTATGTTTATGTAAGTTATAGCTAATTTTAAGTAACAATAATGCGATAAATGCATATATTAATTTCGCCCACCATGCCCACCAAAGAGGTGGTAATATCGTGATAGCTAAGTCAGTGCTTTCGCCCCATATTGGCTTAAAGCTATAGGCTCCCCGAATTGATAAAGTGTACTGCCCCGGGTTTAAATTGGTATACGTTATACGCCTATTTTTAGCGGAGCTTTCTACCCAAGCCTCATCAAAACCAAGTAACCTATGTTGATAAATAATCTTATTCGCTTGCCTATAATCCAAGGCAGAGATATCAAATGAAATTATATTTTCATTATGCTGAAGTGTTAAATGTTGAGTTTGATAAATAGGCTTAGTGAGAATATTACTATTTTCCTTAGCCTGTACTGACTTATTGGCTAGTAGCAGATCAACAATGGTGACTTTAACTGGATGGTTTTTTACTTCAATTTTCGTAGGGTCAAATGATAATAGCCCATAGTTTGAACCAAAATATAAGTAGTTATTGCTCGCTAGCGCATGAGCCGCAATATTAAAACTGCCCTTTATGCCATTTAATAGACTAAAAGTCTCAAGTTGGTAGCTAATTGGTGAAAATCGATATAAATTATGATTACTTGCTAACCAAAACATGCCGGCGTTATCTTTTTGCAGTCCAGCTAAGGTAGTTGATAAATGCTGGTGTAGTACTAATACTGTATAGCCATGGGTATTCTTTTCAATTTGATCAATTTTCCATAAGCCGGTATTGGTGGCGAACCAAATATTCTGCCGATCATCTTCGGCTATTTTGCTTACAGTAGAGAAACGAACACTGCGCGCTGGCAGCTGCTCGTTAAAGCTAAAGACAAGTTCAAATGGCCTATCACTTGTTTTTAAATATATCCCTTCAGTCGTCGCTAACCACAATCTTAAACGGCTATCGAGAAAAATCGCATCAACAGAGCCATTACTCGAGTCGGTTTGTCTCCTGCCAACTAAATTTACATGGGTTACTTCTTTTTTCGATAAATTAAATTCATATAAGCCTTTAGCAGTACCAATAAGTAGCTTGTCATTAAATTCAAATATTTCACTGATATAATTGCTTGAGCTACTACCGCCATGTTTATTAATTAGGGTAAAAGTAATAAAATCATCTGATTCTTTTTGGTATTTATTTAGGCCACCATTGCTAGTGCCAATCCAAATATCACCATTTTTTTGCTGCTTAATAGTGGTTATTGCATTATCCGAGAGAGAATTTTTTTCAGTTTTTTGGTGTTGAAAATGCTTAATCAGTTGCATATTCGCATCTAGATGGAGCACGCCGCTTGCTTCGGTGCCCAGCCATATATCACCTGAGTTGTCAGTAAGAATCGATGATATCGATTTCTCATGCCTGCTGCCGGGAAAGTATGGCGTTAAATTTTCCAAATGAAAGTTATGGTCGTCTAAAGCAAGAAAATGCAATTTACCACGCCAACTACCTAACCAGATACTACCATATTCATCGCACATCAAAGCATAATAAGCCGCATGCCCCAGCGTAGAAAAATCTGGGTACTCGTCTTTCAAATAAGAAAATTTTTCTGCCGTCAGATCAAAATAAACAACGCCATTAAGTGTACCTAACCATAAAATATTTTCTCTGTCCCTCATCATAGTAACAATAGTTTGTGGTCCAACTTTTCTTTTATCGCCGCTGTCGAGGTAGAGTCGTCTCACCTTACCAGTATTTATATCCAGTAAATTTAAGCCGCCACCCCAGGTACCAACCCATAATTTATGGTTGCTGTCATCAAATGACAAAGATTGAATCATATTACTCGACAGCGTACTGCTATCTGTGGCACTCGTTTGATAATAAGTTACCTTGCCTGTGCGCTTATGCAATTTTATTACCCCGAAATCTCGAGTGGCTATCCATAGATCACCCTGGTTACTTTCGACCAAATCACGTAAATATAATGTTGAATAATTTTGGCTATCCCCTAAAGGTATTCGCTGAAAATTATCTTTATCGGCATTGAATTTATTTAGACCGCCACCCGAGGTGGCAATATAGAGTTCCCCTTGTTTGGAAAGTAACAGTTTGCGAATATTATTATGACTCAAACTATGGGGATTATTTTTATCATGCTGAAATAGTGTTATTTTTTGATTGCTACTGGCCAGTTTTACTAGGCCTTTATTACGGGTGCCAAACCATAGATCTTTATTATCGTCTTGGATGATAGACCGAACCTCTAACTGCTCAAAGTCTTTACTGGTACTTTTAAACTCATAGCCATCATAGCGTAATACCCCGTCAGATGTGCCCAACCAAATAAAACCCTGATGGTCTTGAAACATGGTGAAGATGGTCAGGTTTTCAATCTGCAAAGATCCTAACGGGCTTTGCACATGATATTGGGGGGATAAAAAGCTGCTATAGGCTAAATTAGCATGAGCAGTTTGCCACACTAAAAGTAGCATAAGCATAAAGTAATACATGAAAGGTTTGACTAACTTAAAGCTCAACTCACACCTCTAATTGATCACTTTTTATACTAGGTCAATTAAGTAAAGTATAAGAGCTGAATTTTTGCAATAAGTACTGGTAATCAAGTTATACAGATACGATTTAATAAACAAAAAAGCAGCAATGAATATTGCTGCTTTAAACGTCTTGCTGCTATTGTTAGGCTTCGGCTATGTTAACTATTTAACTACCACTATGATTTTAGCTAGGCCTGAAAAATAGCTTCGATTGATAAATTTTGCTGTGATAAAATATCACGTAATCGTTTTAATGCTTCTACTTGAATTTGGCGAACACGCTCACGAGTTAAGCCTATTTCACAACCTACATCTTCTAAGGTTGCTGCTTCATAGCCAAGTAAACCAAAACGCCTTGCTAACACTTCTCTTTGCTTAGTATTAAGCTCATTTAGCCAATGAATAATATTATTACTCATATCTTCAGACTGCAGGTCACCTTCTGGACCAGCGCTTTTTTCATCCGCAATCACATCAAGTAGTGCTTTATCAGAGTCCCCAGCAAAAGGTGTATCGACAGAGGCAATACGCTCATTTAACCGCAACATTTTATTGACATCAGCAACCGGTTTATCAAGGTGAGTGGCTATGTCTTCTGCGGTGGGATCATGATCAAGCTTTTGAATTAATTCACGTGATGCACGCAAATAAATATTAAGTTCTTTAACAACATGTATGGGTAATCGAATGGTCCGGGTTTGATTCATTATTGCCCGTTCAATGGTTTGGCGTATCCACCATGTGGCATAGGTTGAGAAGCGAAAGCCTCGTTCTGGGTCAAATTTTTCCACCGCCCTAATTAAACCCAAATTACCTTCCTCGATTAAGTCTAATAAGGGCAGTCCCCGATTATTATAACGTCTGGCAATTTTAACCACTAAACGTAGATTACTTTCTATCATACGTTTTCGTGATGGCTCATCCCCTTTAAGGGCTAAACGTGAGAAATATACTTCTTCTTCAGCGGTTAACAATGGTGAAAAACCAATTTCGCTTAAATAAATCTGCGTCGCATCTAAATTAGATGATACGTCTTCCTTTGATTCTACAGTACTTTGTTCTTCTTGTAATTTGACCATGCTATTCTCCCAGATTGGCAAAGCTTGTTTTAATATTTAAATATTCACGGTAACTCCAGTTTTTTTTAGTATTTATCTTAAGACTTATTATTTATTGCTATTATTTTATAACATTATTTTTTTGGTAAATATTTTAAAGGATTGACCGACTTTCCTCGAAAGCGTATTTCAAAATGAAGCATGACTTTGTTGGTATCCGTATCTCCCATGGTGGCAATAACATCTCCTATGTTAATGCGTTGTTGCTCTTTAACGAGAATACGGTCGTTGTGGGCATAAGCACTCAGGTAGTCATCGTTATGTTTTATAATAATGAGTTTACCGTAGCCCCGAAGAGCGTTCCCTGCGTATACCACTTTACCTTTTGCCGAAGATTTAATTTTAGTGCCTCGGCGGCCAGTAATATCAATGCCTTTATTACCTTGAGCACTATTAGAAAACAACTTAACAACTTTGCCTTTAACGGGCCATTGCCAACGACTGATTTTTTGTGAAAAATCAACCCTTGGTAAAGTACTGTTTTGGTATGATTTCCGAGTGCTTACATTTTCACCATACGCCTGCTTTTTGGTAGATGCAAGCGTATTTTTTTGACTATATTCCTGCTTAGCGGTAGAGCTTTTAGTCCATTTTTTATTCGGCACCTTACCCTTGCTTACTTTCGTTGTTTTTTTAAGCTTTTGTGTCACTAAAAATAATTTTTGTCCTGGGTAGATTCGATAGGGTGAATATATATTATTTAGCTGAGCTATTCTTCTCACATCAGAGTCTGCTCGCCAAGCGATGGAGTAAAGAGTTTCACCTTTCTTTACAGTGTATTGCGTAGATTTTATCGTATCTCTGTTACGTTCACCTAAGATATTAATACTGTGTATATTTGAGACTGGCGCAGGTGTATTCCTGCTACTACAAGAAAAAATTGTCATAGCAAATATAAAGTAAGCAAATGTGTATTTTACTGTACGCAAAACACTCACAAATACTCCCGTTGACGAAGTTCCCTTTGCTTTAGCAACCAGATCAGCTGATTATTCATATACATATTATGGAATAAAAACCCACTTTAGCGTAAAGCAAAATAGCCAACGACTATGGCACCGACAAAGCCCCAACCTAGGACATCAACCCATTGACGTATTTTCTGCTCCATGGCATTGCCGCCCCACTTTATTAGACCAGCAACCATGAAAAAACGTAAGCCTCGTCCTATTGCTGAAGCAATAAAGAAAGGTAAAAAAGCCATATGTAAAAAGCCAGCACTGACGGTGAATAGTTTATAAGGTATAGGCGAGAAGCCGGCAATAAATACCACCCAAACACCCCATTCACTAAACCAATTAATAGCGGTATTAAACCTGTCTTGGTAACCAAACTCTGTTACTAGCGGTTGGATCCAAGGTTCAAACATTAAATAGCCAAGCCAATAGCCAACAGCGCCACCCAAAATAGACGCGATTGTGGTTAAACTGGCAAAATACCAAGCCTTGTGCGGCTTAGCTAAAACCATAGGCGCAAGCAACACATCCGGTGGGATAGGGAAAAAGATGGACTCTGCAAAGGTAAGTACAGCTAAGACTCGTGGTGCAAACTTGTGTTCAGCCCAACGTAAAGTCCACTGATAAAGACTAGAAAATATTTTCACTACAATAAATCTCCGGGTACTAAAGGTACGAAGCGAACTGCTTCTACTTGCTCTTCGTTGAAAGTATCACCATCTCGGGTGATTATTTTTAAAATTTGACTTTGTTCGCCTACAGGGATTATTAAGCGTCCACCATCAGCAAGTTGACTTAGTAATGCTGGTGGTACACTCGCAGGAGCCGCCGTCACTATAATCGCCTCAAATGGCCCCTTACTCTGCCAGCCTTGCCAGCCATCACCATGCTTCATCGCGACATTATGTAAATCCATTGCCCGCAAGCACTGCTTAGCTTGCCACTGTAAGGCTTTAATTCGCTCAACTGAAAAAACCTTATCCGTTAGCTGAGCTAAAATAGAGGTTTGATAACCCGAGCCAGTACCTATTTCCAATATAGATTTCGGTCGCCCTGCTGCCAGTAATAACTCAGACATTTTAGCAACGATATAAGGTTGTGAAATAGTTTGCCCTTGACCAATAGGTAGGGCGGTATTGTCATAGGCTTTATGTGCCAATATCTCAGGCACAAAAATATGCCGCGGTGATTGAGCAATAGCCTGTAAAACGGCGGTATTACTGATGCCTTCACTTTGTAACTTTTTCGCCAGCAATTCACCGCTGCGTCTTGATTTTCCGCCTATACGACTAGACATCATAAAAATACATCTCGATTTAAGCTGATAAGTTAAGCTCAGTGAGCCAACTTTTAATATTTTCAATACTGGCGTAAGCAGTCATATCTACGGTGAGTGGTGTCACCGATGCATACCCATTAGCTACCGCATGAAAATCTGTTCCCTCGCCACCGTCTAACTCCTCGCCTAACAAGCCATACCAATAAATATCTCGCTGCCATGGGTCTTGCATTTTCTGCATACCTTCAGCTTTGTGTCGGTGCCCCAAACGTGTTACCTGTATACCTTTAAGCTCAGTCAAAGGAATGTCTGGCACATTGATATTTAAAATTTGGTCTGCTGGTAATGGATGGGTACGCAGACGTTGGATTATTTTCGCGGTAACAATCGCCGCCGTTTGGTAATACTGCTCGTTTTTACCGGCTAAGGAGACTGCAATAGCCGGCATGCCCATATGACGCCCTTCAGTTGCGGCCGCCACAGTGCCGGAATACAGAGTATCATCACCTAAGTTGGCGCCTTTATTGATGCCGGCAACCACTAAATCACAATCGGTATAAAGCTGACTAAGCCCTAAGTGCACTGAATCTGTTGGTGTGCCATTTACCGAGGTAAAACCATTGTCTAACTGCTGGGTTCGTAAAGGGTTCAGTAATGTTAAAGAATTGCTGGCACCGCTACAGTTTCTATCTGGGGCAACCACATTAACGATAAAGTGCTTAGCCAGTTCCTCATAAAGCACCTTGATGCCTAAGGCATGTACACCATCATCATTACTCAATAATATTTTCATCTTACTCCTATCCATTACTTATTATCTGGCGTTGCAGCTACAGGCTTAGCACTATTTTCTCTTTTATCAATGCGCGCGGTCATATCTTGGTAGTTCAATAGCTCACGTAAAATGGTGGTAGCATAACAGCCAGCAGGTAAAAAGAAGCTAATTTTTACTGTGCTCGTTGCCTCTTCTGCTGACAACAATTCAATCGCTGTTTCACTGACAGTTAAGCGAATACGTCGACGTTCTTGTTTTAAACCAAAACGTGGCAGTCCTTGGCATAACTCATCATTTTCTTGGGCTATTTTTTGCTCAAGGAGCAGCGGCTCATTGCTAGTCATCAGTTCACCAGCGCCCCACATAGGTGCGGTGATATCAATATCTTTATCAACAAAACGCTGTTTTATCGTGTTATCGAGCTCATCAAGATGAAAAACTGATTGAGTACCGGCTAACATTAATACGTCACCAACCGCCACTTTATCAAAACATTGTTGCTCTATACGCTCATTCAGCACAGCATTAAATATATGAGAGCGGGCTGCTGACAAATACATACCACGCTTTTTTTTATCTTTTACTTTTTGACCTGAAAATAAAGCTAAAGCACGCTCTATATTGCCGCCACCAATACCAAAACGTTGTTCGCCAAAATAATTTGGCACACCCTGTTCAACAATTTTTTGCCATC
This sequence comes from Colwellia sp. MT41, assembly GCF_001444365.1. Classification (NCBI taxonomy): domain Bacteria; kingdom Pseudomonadati; phylum Pseudomonadota; class Gammaproteobacteria; order Alteromonadales; family Colwelliaceae; genus Colwellia; species Colwellia sp. MT41. The sequence continues at coordinate 977,223 of NZ_CP013145.1, read as the reverse complement.
GTTTTGTCAAGGCTTTGATAGCGCTCACCTCACGTAAAATCAATTCAAAGCGATTGCCTGTTAATGCACCTGTGCGTAATTTCTTATTGTGTCGCTGGTAGGACAGGATCTCAACGCCTTCAATACGTAAGTCGTCTAAATTATAGGATTTTTTACCCGGAACATGCACACCAAACCACTGCTCTGTAACCGCAAAACGATCTTTTAAGCCCGCATAGGAAACAAGTTGCTCTTTCACTTGAAAATATTTAGCGAGTTCTCGTGCGACGAATAAGGTATTAGCCCCTGTTTTTCGAAGATGAACAAATAAATGTTCCCCTTCACCACAGGGTAAAAAAGGTAATTGTTCAAAAACTTTAAAGTCAGTTATTTGGCTACGCAATAAACCTCTCGATTCTGGTTTTCCGTACAAGTAGGCGTGTTCTGTCAACATGTTATCAATCTTCTTCTAATGTGGTAATGAGTTCGCTGAAAAGGCATAAAGCCAACTAAATATCTTGTTTGTTCTCAACAGGAGGCTGTGCTTGCTCTATTGGCATCAATAAAACCACAGCATGTACTGAAATACCTTCTTTTCGTCCGGTATAGCCCAACTTTTCTGTCGTGGTCGCTTTAACATTAACTTGTCCAATACTTGTTTGTAGGTCTTCACTTAAACAGGTACGCATAGCGAATAAATGAGGCGCCATTTTGGGTGCTTGAGCAACAATGGTAATATCGGCATTACCTAGTTGAAAACCCTTAGCTGTCATTAACGCCACCACATGACGTAAGAGAATTCTGCTGGAAATATTTTTATACTGGCCATCGGTGTCCGGAAAGTGATTGCCAATATCAGCCAAGCATAATGCCCCTAAGATGGCATCACACAGAGCATGAATAGCGACATCGCCATCTGAGTGAGCAATAAAGCCCTGTTCAAAGGGAATTTTCACCCCACCGAGCACTAGAGGCCCTTGACCGCCAAATTTATGTACATCAAAACCATGACCTATTCGCATTGTGTCGTCCTTTATCTAGCTTTTTGCTTATTTAAATAAAATTCAGCTAATGCTAAATCATTAGGGTGAGTTATTTTTATATTTTCACTACTGGCAGCAACGATTAGGCTTTTATGATGTGCATGTTCCATTGCTGAGGCTTCATCGGTGATTGGCAGACCAAGTGCCATTGCTTGCTCTATGGCATGAGTTAATTCTTCTGTTTTATAAAGTTGTGGTGTTAAAGCATGCCATAATTGCTCTCTATCGACGGTGTTTTCAATCGTACACATGCCACCTGCTGTAGCAATACCTCGTTTCATGGTATCTCGCACAGCTGTCGCCAAAATCCCACCACAATCATTTTTTTGACATTCACTGATGAGTTTATCAATATCCTGGTGACTAACACAGGGACGCGCTGCATCATGGACCAACACCCAAGGATATTTTTGTCCATCAACCGCTTGTAAACCACTGAGCACAGAATCTACCCGCTCAGCGCCACCTTTGACCCGAATAATATCTGTATGCTGAGCTAAATCGGATTCACTAAAATATTCATCGTTTTCACTTAAAGCAATAATAACCTGGGTGATCAACGGATGGCTTAACAGCCGCATCACAGTATGGCTAAGAATTGTTTCATTATTTATACGTAGATATTGTTTGGGGCAATTGGCTTGCATTCGTTTACCTACACCAGCTGCAGGGACAATGACAACAAACTGTTGTATTTTTACCATTAAGGAATCACCTTGTCATTGATATTATTACTTACATGACGACTGCCACTTTCTGTCGGTATTAGCCGGAAAAAAGTTTCATTTACTTTGATCATACCCAAGTCGTTTCGAGCTCGCTCTTCTATGGCCTCAAGCCCTAACTTCAAATCGTCAGTATCGGCATAAAGTAATTTATTGCGTTGCTGTAGCTTTTCATTAGCACTTTGCTGGCGGACTAGATTTTCTTTCAAGAGCAGATAATCAGGCACACTATTTTTACCGAACCAAAGTCGGTATTGCAGTAAAACTAATATTATCAGTAAAATAGCGGTAAATACGCGCATAACAACCTAAAATAAGATATAAAAAGTAGAGAATTTTACCGTTATTATACCTAACTAAGGGCAGAGTTAAATAGCCAAGGGTTTTTTGAAGTTTTTCCAGTTAATAGAGCAAGATAATAGTAATTCTCGCAAGCTAGGAATAATAGGAACTTGCCTGCTATTTCTTTGCCAATAATGACCTGCGCAAGCGGAGACCATTATTTTTTTATTCGGCTTAAGTAGCTGTTTACCGACGCCCTTGTCTTCATTCGCGCTATTGAAAGCGGTTAACGAAAACCAGCCAGCAACATTGGTACGTAACCTTTGCTTATCGACATCGATGCGATCAATGCAATCAATAATAATATGATCAACCAGCAACACCGGCACAGCTAGCCCAACACTAATATCTTCTTGTAAGTACCAGGTAAAAACCTTAGCACGCTCTTGCGGCGTTTCTTGACCAGATAAAGGTATTTTTGTATTTTGTTTTGCCGACCAAGTAGCATTTTGACTGTCCAGTTGCAATGGCGACAGCCCTTGATAGATAACTTCTATCATGGCATGTGCAGTTCTATTAATGTAATAAGGCAAACTTTGTAAACGCGCCTGCACAGCCTGAGCATTGGCATAATCACCCTTAGCAATAAGGCCGATTTCTCGCTGATAAAGACCATTGCATAATTCAGCAAAGTCTCCGGTCTCAGTGTGTGTTTGCCAAAAGCTAGACTGTGTCATAAGGCGCAGATACTAATTATTTATAGATATTCCAGTATTAAGCAACAGGCAGAATAACCCGCACCAAAGGAACATAATATACTCTTATCTCCAGCGACCAAGCCTTGCTTGTTTTTGTGCAAAGCTATGATACAGCCAGCTGAACTAGTATTGGCGTATTCATCCAAAATAATAGGCGCTTCACTGCTAAGGGCTTCTCGACCAAGGACTTTTTTAACAATAAAATTATTCATATTAATATTCGCTTGGTGCAAATAAAGCCGCTTAATATCATCCGAGCCAAGGTTAAGCTTATCCATTTCGCTAATTATTAAGTTAGATACCATAGGTAAAACTTCTTTAAAAACCTTACGCCCTTGTTGGATAAAATACTTATCAACATCATCAACCTTATCAGGACTGCAGTGATTCATATAACCAATATTACTGCGGATATTATTGGAAAAATTGGTGATGGGTTTTTCACTCAATATTTTAAAAACGTGCTCACCATTGGCGGTACTTTCGTCTTCAATAATAGACGCTGTAGCCACATCACCAAAGATAAAATGACTATCACGATCACGATAATTAATTTGTGGTGATAAGATCTCAGGGTTGATCACCAACACTGTTTTTGCTGTGCCGCTACGAATGGCATTGGCCGCATTGATAATGCCAAACGTTGCGGCAGAGCATGCCACTAACATATCAAAACCCCAACCACCACAACCAAGAGCTTTTTGTATTTCAATGGCCATCGCCGGATATGAGCGTTGGGTGTATGCACAGGCAACGATTATCAGGTCAATATCTGCCGGTGTTTTATTGGCTGCCTGCATAGCATCTTTAGCCGCGGCAACTCCTATTTCAGCCTGCATGGAAAGCTGGTCATTACTGCGTTCAGTAAAGCGCGGCGCCATAACATCAACATTTAAAATATCTTCTTTCGCCATGACATAACGACTTTTAATGCCCGAGGCTTTTTCAATAAAGCTACTGTCTGAAGGAGATAACGCGGTGACCTTGCCATCTTCGATATCTTGACTATGGCTAAGGTTAAATTTCTCTACATATTGGTTAAAACAGTGTACTAACTCATCATTTGAGATACTCTGTGTTGGAGTGAACAACCCAGTTCCACTAATCACTACTGCCATAATAGGTCTCTTAAAATAAGGGGATAAATGCCATTGTAGTTACTATTACAACGATATAATTCAATGCAAGTATACTGGTTTGATAAGTACTCAGCCAATGGTTCTCTTTGGCTTAAGCTACCAAACGGATTTACGCTACTTGCTTGTTTATTCAATAATACTACACAACAACAGCATCAGTTCAATTTTTATTTAAAAATGAATTAGCCGACTCAAGCGCTACTCTTAAGGTTCCATAATTTAACGTTCAGTATTCCAACTAAATAAATATGCCCCGAGCAGTAAAAATACACTAGTCATCGCCAGTAAGGCATTAACATGAAAACTAATATCACTGAGCGATGCTCCTTCGGTAATTACCGCTCTGGCGCCAGCAACTAAATGGGTCAGTGGCAGAAAGTCAGCTAAGGTCTTCAGCGCATCAGGCGCCCCTTCTAAACTGAACCAAACGCCAGAAAGCATCATCATAGGCCAAGACGTTAAATTCAATAAGCCGCCAATAAGCTCTTCACTTTTACTACGACTTGCCACCAGTAGTCCGAGACTAATTAAGCACAAAGCGCCTAATACGCCAATAATAAATAAATCGATATAACTGCCCAGCATATAAAAATCAAAAAAGACATTACAGCCACTATAGACCACCGTTGACATAAACATCACGATAAATAAACGTGACAACAATTGTGCGGATACAAATTCAAAAGCCGATAGCGGCGTTGCTTTCAACCGTTTTAATACTGAGTTTTTCCGATAGCGCACAATGACAAAACCAACACCAAATAGGCAGCTAAACATCATATTCATCGCTAAAACACCCGGTAAGACCCAATCAATATAACGAATACTTATGCCGCTACTTGCTAAGCGAGTAAAACCTGATTGCTGGCCAAGGAATATTTTTTCAACTAAATAGCTTTTTGATGACTCTTCATTTACCCAATAACGCTGAGTGTTATAGTCTATTAACAAATCAAGACTATGGCGGCTAAGTTTTTCTTTCGCTAAAACCACATCGCTATAGTCAATAAAATCAATATAACGTAATTGAGTCAGTGCTGATTGAGCCGAGTTTTGTCTTTGCTCTGGTTGAATAAGCAAACCCACTTTATAGGCTGGTCGACCGTCACCCGAAAAAATAAATGAAAAGCCTACTAATAATAAAACCGGGAATAACAAGTTCCAGCCAAGTGATGACTTATCACGGAAAAACTCAATATTCCGCGCTTTAAAAACAGCAAAAAAACGATTAAAATTCATAAGCTTTCCTAAAGTGTAATAGTGCTCTATTAGCTACGCCTGTAATGAGTGACCGGTAAGTTTCAAAAACAAATCATCGAGGTTAGCTGACTTAACATGCAAGCCATCAAGAGAAACCCCCTGTGCCATCAACAGCCTTAGCGTTTTTTCAACGTTTTTACTGGTAATTTCAATGCGATCAGCTAATTTAGTCCAGCCATACTCGCTTACCAGTTCATGAGGGACCTGTGCTTGGGGAAGGTAGATAAAAATATCGTCGAAGTGTTTGGCAAGTAATTGATGTGGAGTACCTGCAGCAATTATCTTGCCTTTATCCATGATAACGATATCGTCACAAAGCTGTTCAGCTTCGTCCATATAATGAGTCGTCAAAATAATGGTTTTATTTTGCGCTTTAATATTTGTGATCAATTGCCAAAAGTTACGTCTGGCATGAGGATCTAAACCGGTCGTTGGCTCATCAAGAAAGATAATTTTAGGATCGTTGATCAAGGCTAACGCCAGTAGTAATCGTTGCCTCTGCCCCCCCGACAACAAGCGATTATCGCGATCGATAAAATCTTTTAAATCACACAATTCGATTAATTGCTCTTGCGCGACAGTATTTTGATAAAAAGCAGCAAATAAATTAAGGGTTTCTTTAACGGTTAAAAAGTCTTGTAAGGCGGTATTTTGAAATTGAATACCTATTTGTTGAGATATTTGGCTATCAACCAGCTGACCTTGATAAAGCACTTGCCCTGAAGAGGCACTAATAATGCCTTCCATAATTTCAATAGTCGTGGTTTTACCCGCACCATTGGGCCCTAAAAGACCAAAACAGTGTCCTTGTAATACGTCAAAACTCACCTTATCAACGGCGCAAACATCTTTATAATGTTTACTAAGTGACTGTACGCTTACCGCGGCGATCATAACTGCTCCCTATTTCTCAATTTCTACCCATATTGTACTGACTAAGGGGCGTTAGTAAAACTAAATAACATTTACTTTCAATCAGTTTAAGCAAAACCAATAAATGATAATGATTATCATTTGCATTGATTGGTTTCTTTGTTTATGCTTAATATAAACATGGGGGGATAGATATGAACACTATAGCTGTTAATAATGCCGATAAAGTACAAGTAGAGATATCAACTAATCTACTTACTCATTTACTCGATTCAGGTTTACTACACTGCGGTGACTGCAAATGTTTAAATGCTAATGCCAAGGCTGTTATCTGGCATACCTTACTAGCAAGTAGTACCAACAGTGATGTGCTCTAGGGAGAACATCATTATGTGCCTAGCCACACCAAAAGAGTTTACTTAACCTGAATTCTGGATAATGAGTACTTGATGGTTAAGTAAAAACAACGACTTACGGTTGTTAACAACAAAATATACAAGATTAAGTAGCAATATACACTATCAATGTTTCAATTTATTCGATTATCAAGGCAAAACGTTTATGAATAACGGGTTATTTATCGACGTGTTAACGCTGAGAATCGGATAAAGGGGAATATTGAGCAAGTGCTGCTTATCCAGAGTTCAGGTTACTTATATGGAAAATTGGTTAGTTATGCTACTGACCGTTTATCAAAGTAATGCCAGTAACGGTTTAGCTCAAACGATTAGCTTTTATTTGGACAAGTTACTGCAGCATGAGGATATCCACTTTTGTGGTGACAAACGCTGTGACTATATATACCCATGTTACTTCAAGATGCAGGATTCAGCTGGAATTAGCAATGCCTTTAGGTAAGGCATTGATTGAAGAAAATAGTTATTCTATTGTCGAAATCAATAACGTAACATAAAGCGTTGCTAAACCGGCCCTGCGGGGATGCCTGAACAAATAATGCTCATCGTTGACTCTATTTTTAAGGGAATAACCCTTAATAAAAAGAGGCGCCTTGACCCTGAATCGCTCAGGTATCCTGAAACACGCATGTTGAGGTATCATGGGTATAAGCATGCAACGTTATTGGCACTGGCAGGCAGTAAAAGAAAAAGAAAAAACACATTAATTAGCTAGCTTTTGTACCACCATTAACAGTATCTAGTCGCAAAGAGATATAATTTTTAAGGTGTTGGTTTAGAGCTTTTTTTCCTGTTAAGCCATAAAAATGACATACAGTATCAATATCATGTTTTTGTATCAACCTAGCAATAAGCACTAAGGAATGCTGAATAACGTCCGTAGAGTTATGTTTATCATGCGTTAGCAGATCATGTTTGCACCATAGATACAAACTATAGGCGCAACTACTATATAAACGCTGCCCTTGAGCATAGGCATGCACACTTTCGATATCGGCTATGGTCAGCTCAGTGAGGAATTCCTTAGCATTTTTTGTCAACAGTAAATACACCAGTGTACTGGTCAGCGTTTTATATTCGTCTAAAAGTAAATAATCAAAGCTACGGTAAAAGTCCTGCTTTAATTGCTGTTGCTTTTGTCTAGCTCTAAAATTTTTGCCATTAATCACTAAAGCAGAATGCTCACCACTGGCTTTATCTTTAGTAAAGCCAATACGCACCATAGTAAAACCGGCTTTAAACCAAAACGATAACAGCTGTTCATTAACACCAAAACTGGAGCCAACAAAATCAGCGCCTTGATGTGTCGCTAGCTGCTGTACTTTTTCTAGAAAATAAGCGCCAATACCTCGCTGTTGTATTTGTGGGTGCACAGCGATGCGCATAATGCGTAAATAACGATAATCAAAGGCTTGTTCAAAACCACAATGGCTGAATAGTGACTGTGGCAAGAAGTGATTACGTAAACGACGTTGGGAGTTTTTAATTGCCTTAACATCCGTGTCATCAACACCATAACCTGTGCCTTCATTCATTAATAAAGCAACAGCGAGCACATCAACTTGCTTATTGTTTTTTGAAAAAAGACAGGCCAGTTGTACCTGCGGGTTGTCTAACAGTAATTTCAAGTCGCTCGGTTTCGTTTGATAATGTGCCGTAACCAAAACAGCAAAAACTTGCTGTAACAAAGCCTCATCGGTAATCAGCTGCTCAGCGCTGATAACTTTAAACACGGTGGCGGCAAGAAAATCCGTATTTTCAGTGGCGTTATTATCACTATTTATTGGCACCTGTGCAGCTAAGATTGGTAACTCGGCATTTAATAAACAGCTATCAAAGACCAACTGCTCCAGTGGATCGTTTACCCGCCAACGAATCGGCTGATTGATATGTAAACTCAACCATTGCGGGCATAATCTAGTAAGGCTCTGCTGAAACTTTAAGGTAAAACCGCGCCCTGCGCCTTCATAACCATGGACAGTGCTAGAGAAAACCATTCGGTGATAACTGTTAAGTAATTGTTCAAGTAAATACACCGGAATAGCGGCCGCTTCATCAACCAAGAGTAGGTTAACCTTTACCGGCTGCTTTAACAGTTGCTCAACGGCGATAAAGTCAAGGCGGGCTTTACCCAAGGTAAAAGTATTGCCGCGCTGCTCAGCATTGGGCAAGCTATCACTTAACTGCCGAAAGAAAACCGCTAAAGCTTGAATATCCGGAGCCGTAATAATAATACTAAAGACATGGTGTTCATGCGTTTGCAACAGTTGTACACACGCAAGAGCTAAGGCAGATGATTTCCCTCTACCGCGATCAGCGGTTAACACCAGCGGTCTTTTCCTATGACCGGTAACTACCTTAACAATGGCTTGCACCGCATGATACTGCTCACTAGTAATACAGCCTAAAGGATATTTTCCCTGCATAGGCTCATATTCTGGCTTATGCAGATGAATAGTCATGCTTGGTGGTGGCAGCTTAGCTGACGCTTCGGTAATTATGGTATGACTAGGCATGGCTTCAATTAATGAATAAAAACGTTTAAAAAACAAACTTTCCTGACATTTTTCCGCTAATGATGGCAACACAAGAAAAAATATCCCGCCGGCTCTTAGGGTGCCTGATAATGCTGCAAAGGCATCAATAGTGAATTGGCTGTCGATAAAAACAATGACATCACTTTCACTGCCAAGCTTATCCCGGTAGCGCTTTTGCTTAACATTAGCAGTAAGTACCCTGCTGTCACCATATATTAGACAGGTTGAATGAGGCGCAGATGATGGCGATTCACGCTTAGCATTGCCAGACACAACCGCTGATACCGTATCCAAAGATAACAATAATGACAGTGCCCAAGACTCACTTCCCGATAAAACGACTAAGCGGCGTTCATTATTTAACGCGGCTTGCTTAGCATAATCTTTAATCCAAGGGCTGAAATGTTGGGCTGGCATTATGTCGTAACGTCCTAAAAGTTAGCATCTGAGTGAAGAACACTAAGTTTATCAAGTATGTTAAAGCAAAAGAATAAAAATCAATCTCACATTTTAAAATAAACAACGCCTTTACTGAATACCCGCCTAAATGAAGCATGATTATTTTGTAAAGTTTGATCTAGGTCAATATGCATGACGTAGCAAGGGATTAAAATTAACCCTAAATATAGCTTACCTTAATCATAAACTTTCGAGAGCATTATGAAGCAAGCAACGTCTCCTGAACAACAAAGAAAGCATGAGCGAAATACCTTTATCTTTTTAGCGGTATTTTTAGCACCCATTTTATCGGTAATAATCGTTGCTGGCTTTGGTTTTGCCGTATGGTTCAGCCAACTAGCCTTCTTAGGCCCACCAAGCTCTTAAGTGCTTGCTTACTAGGAAGACCAATACTATGGAAAAGTTGGCCGATCCATCAAGAAGACGTTTTTTTCGCGGCCGGGTAAAAACCAAACAAGAAATACGCTTACCTTGGGTAATTAATGAGGCGGTGTTTACCTCTGGCTGCACACAATGCCAAAAGTGCATTACTCGTTGTGAAACTAATATCATTGTTAAAGATGAAGATGGTTATCCAAAAATCGATTTCAGCTTAGGTGAATGCAGCTTTTGCAATAAATGTATTGAGGCCTGCGAACAACCACTTTTCTCTGGCGCTTTCACAGAAGAGAACAGGATAAACAAGAGTGAAAAAGCTTGGCCGGTAACCTTGGAAATTAGTGACAAATGTTTAGCCAAGAATAACATCTACTGCCAAAGTTGCCGTGATGAATGTGAAACCAGCGTAATTAAATTTAACTACCTTAATTCAAGCATTCCACAGCCAAGCTTAGATAATATTGATTGTAATCAATGTGGTGCCTGCATCAAAAGTTGCCCACAAGATGCCATCGCTTTTACCTTCAATGCAACAGAAAATTAACTTAACCTCATTTAAATGAAAGAATAAATATGACACAAAGTTCAAACAGTCAAACATCTGAATATCACGTAGCTAGCTTAATCGCTTCTTGCATACTGGCCCAAGTTGACGAGGTTAAAGCCGCTATTTTAGCCGTTGATGACACTGAAATTCATGTAACCAGTGCCGAAGGAAAAATAGTTTTCACCATAGAAGGCACTAGCCATAAAGATATTGGCAAAAAAATGGACATCTTAAGAGTTCATACCGGCATCCTAAATTTATCACCAGTTTATCATCAAGTCCTAGATGAAAGTGTTGATGACGATGCCACTAAGCAATAGCGATAAAAGTAATAATAACTACAACACTTATTAAAAAGCTCAGTAAAAGAAAATGAGTAAATTTAACCCCATTTTAACATCGAATCACAAAAACAAAGGAAGGTGAACCAATGAGCATTAATCGCCGAGAATTTATAAAAGCAAATGCGGTAGCCGCAGCAGCAGCTGTTGCTGGCGTATCTGTTCCCGCCATAGCCTCTAATTTAATCACCAGCTCAGACATTACTAAACTCAAGTGGGACAAAGCCCCTTGTCGTTTTTGTGGTACCGGCTGTAGCGTAAATGTTGGTGTAATGGATGGTAAAGTTGTTGCTACCCATGGTGATATTAAATCCCCGGTAAACAAGGGTCTTAACTGTGTTAAAGGTTACTTCCTCTCTAAAATCATGTATGGCAAAGATAGATTAACTACACCGTTACTACGCATGACCAATGGTAAATACGATAAAGAAGGTGAATTTACCCCTATCTCTTGGGATCAAGCGTTCGATATTATGGCTGAAAAAGCTAAAGCCGCTTTAAAAAAAGACGGGCCAGAAGCCGTCGGTATGTTTGGTTCAGGTCAATGGACAGTACAAGAAGGTTATGCTGCGGTTAAATTATATAAAGCAGGTTTCCGCTCTAACAACATAGATCCTAATGCCCGTCACTGTATGGCATCAGCGGTTGGTGGTTTTATGCGTACTTTTGGTATCGATGAGCCTATGGGCTGTTACGATGATTTAGAAGCTGCTGATGCCTTTGTCTTATGGGGTTCTAACATGGCCGAAATGCATCCGATTTTATGGACACGTTTAACCGATCGTCGTTTAAGTGCCCCCCATGTAAAAGTCGCGGTATTATCCACTTTCGAGCATAGAAGCTTTGATTTAGCCGATAATGGCATGATTTTCACGCCGCAAACCGATTTAGCCATCTTAAACTATATTGCCCATTACATTATTAGTACCGGCCGGGTAAACAAAGATTTTGTTAACAAACATACTAATTTCAGATTAGGTGAAACCGACATTGGTTATGGTTTACGCCCTGAACATCCGCTAGAGCAAAAAGCGAAGAATAATGGTAAGAGCAAAGGTAGCTCTACGCCAATAGATTTTGACGAATATGCACATTTTGTCAGTACTTATACGGTTGAATACACCGCAAAACTTTCTGGTGTGCCTGAGCATAAGTTAGAGGCATTGGCTGAGTTATACGCCGATCCAAAAATTAAAGTCACCTCATTCTGGACTATGGGTTTTAACCAGCATACGCGTGGTGTGTGGGCCAATAATCTGGTTTATAATATCCATTTATTAACCGGTAAAATTTCAACACCAGGTAACAGCCCGTTTTCACTAACCGGCCAACCATCCGCTTGTGGTACCGCCCGTGAAGTAGGTACTTTTTCGCATCGGTTACCCGCTGATATGGTTGTTACCAACCCTAAACATAGAGCCATTGCTGAGAAAATTTGGGATTTACCAGAAGGTACTATTCCGGCAAAACCAGGTTATCACGCAGTTTTACAAAACCGTATGCTTAAGGATGGCAAGTTAAACTTCTACTGGGTGCAATGCAATAACAACATGCAAGCCGCCGCTAATATTAACGAAGAAGCCTACCCAGGTTATCGTAATCCTAAAAACTTTATTGTGGTATCAGATCCTTACCCAACGGTTACCGCACAAGCCGCTGACTTAATTTTACCAACCGCCATGTGGGTAGAAAAAGAAGGCGTTTACGGTAACGCTGAGCGCCGTACTCAATCTTGGTATCAAATGGTTACAGCACCGACAGGCGCTAAATCAGATATGTGGCAATTAGTTGAGTTCTCTAAACGTTTTAACATTGAAGATGTGTGGCCGGAAGAATTAATTGCTAAAAAACCTGACGTACGTGGAAAAACCTTATTTGATGTACTTTATAAAGATTGTGATGTCGGTAAATACTCCCTTGATGAAATTCCAGACGATCGCTTAAATGATGAGTCTCGTCATTTTGGCTTCTATATCCAAAAAGGTTTATTTGAAGAGTATGCCAGCTTTGGTCGTGGTCATGCTCATGATTTAGCCCCGTATGATAGATACCATAAAGAGCGTGGTTTACGCTGGCCGGTAGTTAATGGTAAAGAAACTAAATGGCGCTTTAAAGAAGGCTCAGACCCTTATGTTAAGCCCGGCAGTGGTTGGGACTTTTACGGTCACAAAGACGGTCGTGCCATTATTTTTGCCTTACCTTACGAACCCCCAGCAGAATCACCCGATGATGAATACGACTTATGGCTATCAACAGGTCGGGTATTAGAGCACTGGCATTCAGGTTCAATGACCCAACGGGTGCCCGAGTTATACAAAGCCATGCCTGATGCCTTGGTATATATGCACCCTGATGATGCCAAGTCTCGTGGTATGCGCCGTGGCGATTTAGTTAAGCTTATTTCTCGTCGTGGTGAAGTACAAACACGCGTTGAAACGAGAGGCCGAAACAAACCGCCGGTAGGCTTAGTTTATATGCCTTGGTTTGATGCCAGTCGCTTAGTAAACAAAGTGACTTTAGATGCTACCGATCCATTATCGAAACAAACAGATTATAAAAAATGTGCTATCAAAATTGTTAAAGTTTAGGAGAGTGATATGAAAGATTTAAAACTAGTATCAATTGCCGGCTTAATGGCCTTGCTGTCAACATTATTTTTAGCGCCGATATTAACGTCGTTTACCGTACATGCTGCCGATAAAGCAGAAAAAAATACGCTAGCAACATTAAGAAATCACACAGAAATAATGACGCAGAAAAAACCAAATCGTATGCCAAAAGTAATAAATAATGATATTAAACAAGTGCGTAATTATCCTATGCAGCCACCCGTGATCCCGCACACTATTCGTAGTTATGAGGTAAACAAAAATAACAATAAATGTATGTCGTGTCATTCACGTCATCGCACCGAAGAGTCACAAGCACCTATGGTCAGTGTAACTCACTACATGAACCGTGATGGCAACTTCTTAGCCGAAATATCGCCACGTCGTTATTTCTGTAACCAGTGTCATGTCGCACAACTTGATGCCAAACCATTAGTGGAAAATACTTTTATTGATATGCACAGCTTAATGAAACAAAAAACAGCTAACACTACAGAGCACTAGGAGTAGCCATGAAAAATTTATTAAAAAACATGAACTTGGCAGAACTACAAACATCCTCTACTAAGACTAAAGAGCACTAGGAGTAGCCATGAAAAAATCATTAAAAAATATGAGCTTGGCAGAACTACAAACATCATCTACTAAGACTAAAGAGCGCTGGGAGTAGCCATGAAAAATTTATTAATCATTGGCTGGAGCACACTCACTAAACCGAGTGGATATTACAGCTTAGGTGCTTTGGTTATCGGGGGTTTTATTGCCGGCATTATCTTCTGGGGTGGCTTTAATACCGCACTTGAGATAACCAATACCGAAGAATTTTGTATTTCTTGTCATGAAATGGAAAATAATGTCTATGAAGAACTAAAAACTACCATACATTTTTCTAACCGCTCGGGAGTGCGCGCTACTTGTCCTGATTGTCATGTCCCGCATAACTGGACCAGTAAGATAGCACGTAAAATGCAGGCTTCAAAAGAGGTTTGGGGCATGATTTTTGGCACCATCAATACACGTGAAAAGTTTTTAGTGCATCGTCGCCGTTTAGCCGAAAATGAATGGCGAAGACTTAAAGCTAACGACTCCTTAGAGTGTCGTAACTGTCATAACTTCGACTATATGGACTTTACTCAGCAAAGTGAACGTGCTGCTTATCAACACTCTACCGCGTTAGCTAGCGGCGAGAAAACCTGTATCGATTGTCATAAAGGTATTGCTCATCAGTTACCTGATATGAAAGGCGTTGAAGGCTGGTAAGGAAAATATAGCTTAATAACGATAATTAAAACCAGTGCCTGTCACTGGTTTTTTATTATCGTTATTAAGTAGCTCAGCTAGATAACCTGAACACCTCATAATGAAATTTCATCGATAAAGAGCTTATCTAAGCTGAACTCTAGATAAGCGCTAATGAGTCGTGGTACTTTTTATACTATTTTGAAGCTAACATTGAAAATAACAATTATCTTACCTATGTTAAGCAAGGTGCTTTGAAAAAACCAGCCCATTAACAACCAAGGTAGAGCCGATGATAAGCGATCTTGACCATAATTTTCTCGATGAAACAAGTGAAAGCAGTTTACATGAAAGTAACGTAAACTATAGCTTAAAGGGTATTTCTTTGGCGGAAAAACTGGCCCAAGAGCAGGCGCAAAAAAACCTCTTAGCACGCAAGCGTATTGATGAATTAAAAGAAAAAAAACGCCTTAAATATTTACTTGATGATAGCAATGATTGGTAAGCGTTAACTAATTATCATTCATCCTTATATAAGCTCGGTATAACCTTGCAATAACATCATTTAAGCATAAAATAACCGCACACCTTCATACTCACTTTTAAATATTATGACGTTATTTGAAAAGCTGCGCTGCCTACTTACTTTTGGTCAAGGTGTCGCCCTACCTCTCCCTGAACTTTCTGCGAACACAACACCTGAACAATTATTTGAACAATGGTTTACTGATGCGCATAAAGCTGGGATTTTATTACCTGAAGCTATGTCCGTAAGCAGTTGTAGTACCGATGGCCAGCCGAGCTCCCGCATGGTGCTACTAAAAAGTTATGATGAACAAGGTTTTGTTTTCTTTACCAACTACGCCAGTCGAAAAAGCCAGGAACTCGCTGAAAACAACAAAGTGGCTTTATTGTTCCATTGGAATGTTTTACAACGACAAATTCGCATTGAAGGTACAGTAGAGAAAGTATCGGAACAAGAATCTGCGGATTACTTTCATAGTCGAGACAGAGGTAGTCAAGTAGGTGCTTGGGCGTCAAAACAAAGTCAAAAGCTAAAATATGATAATGAACTTAAAGATAAAATGAAACACTTTCAAGAGAAGTTTGTCCAGGGTGACGTACCTCACCCCGAGTTTTGGGGAGGCTGGCGCGTTAAACCCCATGCCATTGAATTCTGGCAAGGGCGAGCGAATCGTTTACATGAACGTCTTTGCTTCGAAAAACAGGGTAAGCAATGGCATAATCATAAGTTAAACCCTTAATAAATGACCTTACCCTGCGGCAATCAATAAGTAAAATTAGCATTTGCCAATGAAGTAAGCCTTACTAGCAAATGCTGAAGTTACTGGCTTATGACTTGGCTAGCGGAATGACCTTAGGTTTTTGACAATTTGGCCTATTGCTTGCCTGATAAAGCTTCATTGAATTCGGTAAATGCTGGCTTAGTTTCTTAATGCGTGTTTGATTGGATGGATGAGTCGACATAAATTCTGCTGGCGAGCCTTGGCCAGAGCCTGCACTTAGTTTAGCCATATTTTGCCAGAGCTTAATACTAGCACTGGGTTCAAAGCCCGAACGAGCCATAAGTTCTTGACCAACAATATCGGCTTCACTTTCATGAGCACGACTATATGGCATAATAACACCGTACTGTAGGCCAAGTCCTAACCCTGCCATCCATAGGCCTTTATTTTCTATATCAGACATGCCTACCGCTGCTGTGGCCGCAGCCATACCCATATTTTTTAGCTTATTGGCTGATAAACGCTCATTGGAATGATGTTCAATCACATGACCAACCTCATGACCGATAATAGCCGCTAACTGATCTTGGTTTTCAGTAACCGTTAAAATACCGGTATAAATACCTATTTTACCACCGGGTAAAGCAAAGGCATTGACTTGTGCAGAGTCAAAAACAACCACTTCCCAATCACCTTTATGCACGGATTGCGGCACATTTTTAGTGATCGCTTTAGCAACACATTGCACAAAATCATTGGTAGCTTTATCCGTACTAATCGGCGTTTTATTTTTTATATCTTCGAAGGAAGCGGCGCCCATTTTATCGAGTTCGCTATCTGAAAATAACATCACTTGGGTGCGACCTGTGCTTGAACTAGAACAAGCGGTAAGCGCAATTACTACGCTAAGCATAATGAGAGGAAGTTTCATGACTAACTTATATAATCCTTAAATGGTAAGTAATGCATATTTTATTACTATGACCAAGAATATACTAGTCAATAGCACCATAAAAAAACCGAGCTAGGCTCGGTTTTCAATTAATGTCACCGGTTATTTTTACGGCTAGCCAACTAGAGCCAACAACACCCCGGCAGCAACGGCCGAGCCAAGTACACCAGCCACATTAGGCCCCATAGCATGCATCAGCAAGAAGTTATGCGGATTAGCCTCTAAGCCAATTTTATTAGCAACACGTGCCGCCATAGGGACAGCGGAAACACCGGCAGCGCCTATCAATGGGTTTATCGGGACTTTAGAGAACTTATTCATAATCTTAGCCATTATGACACCAGAAGCGGTACCAATTGAAAAAGCCACCGCGCCTAACACTAGAATACCTATGGTTTCAACATTTAAGAAAGCTTCAGCACTTAATTTTGAACCAACACCTAAACCTAGAAAGATAGTAGTAATATTAATAAGTTCATTTTGCGCAGTACTACTCAACCTATCAACAACCCCTACTTCACGCATTAAGTTACCTAAACAAAACATCCCCACTAATGGTGTTGCCGCAGGCAAGAAGAAAATGGTCATCATTAACACACCAAGAGGAAAAATAATTTTCTCTATTTTAGTTACTGGTCGTAGCTGTGCCATTTCTATTTTACGTTCGTCTTCAGTGGTTAGTGCTCGCATGATTGGCGGCTGAATAATAGGAACTAAGGCCATATATGAATAGGCGGCCACAGCAATGGCACCAAGTAAATCAGGTGCTAGTTTTGAAGCAAGAAAGATAGCCGTTGGACCATCAGCGCCACCAATAATGGCAATAGCAGAAGCATCTTTTAAGGTAAATTCAATACCGGGAACGTAATTCAAGGCAATTGCGCCAAACAAGGTAGCAAAAATACCAAACTGCGCGGCAGCTCCAAGTAATAAAGTTTTAGGGTTAGCGATTAAGGCGCCAAAGTCGGTCATAGCACCAACACCCATAAAGATAATTAAAGGAAATATGCCCGTATCAATACCAGCGTAATATATATAGTGTAATAAACCACCGACCTCTGAAAAGCCGGCAACAGGGATATTGGTTAAGATAGCACCAAAACCCATAGGCAATAATAATAACGGCTCAAAGTTTCTAGCGATCGCTAAATAAAGCAGGCCGCAGCCCACTAACATCATCACCACCTGACCTGGCTCAAAGTTAGCTAAGCCAGTTGATAGCCATAATTTAGTTAATGAATCCATGAGACCTCCTAAGAAAAGCTAAGTAAGGCATCACCAACAGCAACTGAGTCACCTTCTTTGGTAAATACCGATACAATTTCACCGGCACTTACCGCGCGAATTTCAGTTTCCATTTTCATGGCTTCCATAATGATAACGACATCATTCGCTTCTACATAGTCGCCTACATTGACTAAGACCTTAAAGATGTTACCTGCTAAAGGAGCATTCAGCGTTTCTTCCGCGGAAATAGACGTAGATTGCTTCATAGCATCGTCACCCGCTGGATGAGTTATAGCGTCAATAGAGCCACCAGGCGCAACTACTACATCATAAACCTTGCCATCAACGCTCACGGCATAGTTTTCTGTTGCCGTGGCCGAGTTTTTTTCACTAACCACTTTGCCAGCTGTATTGTCTTTAGTAGGAATAGGTTCAAATGCCGCAGGATTGTTGCGATTCTCTAAGAATTTCAAGCCGATTTGCGGGAATAATGCATAAGTTAAGACATCATCAATAATTTCATCCGCTAACTTTATGCCTTTTTCTTTGGCGATAATTTGTAGCTCTACTGATAATTTGTCAACCTCTGGGTCAAGTAAATCAGCAGGACGACAAGTGATCACAGCTTTACCATCCAAAACTCTTGTTTGTAGTTCTAAGTTGACTGGTGCGGGTGTTGCACCATATTCACCTTTTAACACCCCAGCAGTTTCTTTGGTTATCGATTTGTAACGTTCACCGGTTAAAATATTAAGTACCGCTTGGGTACCAACAATTTGTGAGGTAGGGGTAACTAAAGGAATATAACCTAAGTCTTTACGTACTTTCGGTATTTCAATTAATACTTCATCAAATTTATCAGCTGCGCCCTGCTCTTTTAACTGGCTTTCCATGTTGGTTAACATGCCACCGGGCACTTGCGCCGTTAGGATACGGGCATCTACACCTTTTAAACTGCCTTCAAATTCAGCATATTTTTCTCTTACATCACGAAAATATGCGGCAACTTCCGCCATCTTTTCAATATTGAGTCCGGTAGCTCGAGGACCACCTTCAACAATAGCCGCAATGGTTTCCGTGGCAGAATGGCCGTAAGTCATACTCATTGAAGAAATTGAAGTGTCTATAACATCAATATCACAATCAATCGCTTTCATTTGCGTGGCAACACTTAAACCCGTCGTCGCATGACAGTGTAGAGCGATAGGTAATGAAACAGTTTCTTTCAAGCGGCTAATCAGCTCTTCGGCATCGTATGGTTTTAACAAGCCAGACATGTCTTTAATACACAAAGAATGTGCACCCATATCTTCGATTTGTTTGGCCATTGTTAGCCAACCGTCAAGCGTATGCACTGGACTTTCGGTATAACTGAGTGTGCCTTGAGCATGTGCACCTACTTTAACCGCGGCTTTGATTGAGGTTTGTAAGTTACGCACATCATTCATGGCGTCGAAGATACGAAAAACATCAATACCATTGATGTGAGCACGTTCAACAAATTTTTCCACTACATCATCAGCATAATGACGATAGCCTAAAATATTTTGACCGCGAAATAACATTTGCTGTTTGGTTTTAGGCATCGCTTTTTTAAGGGCACGAATGCGCTCCCAAGGATCTTCACCTAAATATCGAATACACGAATCAAATGTTGCTCCGCCCCATGACTCTATTGACCAATAACCAACGTCATCAAGTGTCGAGGCTATAGGTAGCATGTCGGCCAAACGGAGTCTAGTTGCTAAAATTGACTGGTGTCCATCTCTTAAGACAACTTCAGTTATACCTAGTGGCTTGCTCATTTTTATGCCCTTATATTTTTTTAAAAATGTTTCTGAGGAAGAGTATGATCAAAGATTTAGGTTACTTATCTTGGCCATGCTTTGCGCGATAACGTTTAACCGCCCCGCTTATTGCAGCAACAACAGCAGGTGAAACCTCACCATGAGTTTTGCCGTTACTCTTTCTCTTTTTATTAGCCCGAGAAGGCGGTGTTACGATAGGATCTGGAAACTTTATTGCCAGTTTTGCCAGCACTGTATTAATAAAAACAATTAACATACCTAAAAATACAAATACAAATACCATTCCGGCTAACATTAATGTGCCAGCTTCTAAAAATTGCTGCTGCATATTGTCCATCTTTATTCTCGCTCAAGCTGACTGTAACTTATTGTAATTAGAATAATCACTCCAATAGCTAAAAAGCAAATAATTTTATTATGTTTCAGAAAAATAATTTAAGATCAACCCCCAAAACAACGAATATTCATCATAACAGTAGAAATATAGCTGCCATTTTGCATACTTTAAATATTGTATACAGTATCAAAACCATGAATATAGGCATTCAGCAAAAGATAATTCGCTATAATATACAATATACACAAGGACTTGTATCATTCACATTACGGAATATATATACGAAGCTATTGGTAGGTGAGATAAAATCAACAGTTCGAAGTAGTATAAAACAGACAGTAAACGCTCACTTTCCATACTGATATACCTTTACTTTAATGAGATCACTGTAGCAAGGTTAGCTACCTGATGAAGAGAAACTTTTACGGAGCTGACACTAAAAAGACTAAAATCTAAACTCTGCCTAAGCCGCACTTGCTCACCCCCCCCCTTTATCCGATTATCCGCGTTAAAACGCCGATAACTAAGTCGATATTGATAAACATTTAGCCTTAATAATCGAATAAATTGCACCCTGGATTGACTATATAATGACGTTAGTTTGGTATTAATATTGTGATAAAATATAATTTTTTCATTTTACTTAAATATCAACCAGGCATTAGCAATGATTTCAGCTTGGTTAATAAAAGCGTAAGTTAGCAATAAGAACTTATTGCTAACTTACGGACTATAAAGGGGCAGATGTGGCAGCAGTCGAACCTGAAGCACTTTACGCTAGAGATATAGTGCGTGGTACAGTTTTGTAGCCAACGTTCTATTTTATATAATGCTATCCAGCTAAGTTCAGCCGAATTTAGCTCGATAGCGTCTACTCAAAACAATCTTTCTATATATAGGTAGCGCTTTCAATGTGACGGACGTGGCTACAGTCGAACCTGGAGCACTTTACCAAGAGAGATAGATAGAGATGGTCCAAATTAATTTACGCCGACTGGACAAGGTAGTAGAGCTCTGATGGAGTCGAACCAGCGACTACTTTCCGCAATTTCCCGCAATAAAGAAAGGGATTCAGTTTCGCAGCCAACTTTCTATTCAACGTAAGTCTATCCAGCCGAGCTACGCGCCTACAGTATGAAATGGATGTTCAGATTATTTTAGACATAAAAAACCTAGCAAAACTCGGTTGTTTTATATCTACTAAGTAGAAAAGTAGTGGGCGCGGCAGGAGTCGAACCTGCGACTATTTTCCGCAATAAAGAAAGGGGTTCAGCTTCGTAGCCAACTTTCTATACAACGTAAGTCTATCCAGCCGAGCTAGGCATCAGTAGCATGAAGCCTTATTGACTAAACTTGAGTGTATTAAAAGGATATCAGTATATTCCAGACATAAAAAAACCTAGCAAAACTCGGTTGTTTTATATCTACTAAGTAGAAAAGTGGTGGGCGCGGCAGGAGTCGAACCTGCGACCGGAAGGGATTCAGTTTCGTAGCCAACTTTCTATATAGGTAAGTATATCCAGCTGAGCTAGGCATCAGTAGTATGAAGCCTTATTGACTAAACTTGAGTGTATTAAATGGGTATCAGTATATTCCAGACATAAAAAAACCTAGCAAAAGCTAGGTTTTTTTATATCTACTAAGTAGAAAAGTGGTGGGCGCGGCAGGAGTCGAACCTGCGACCGGAAGGGATTCAGTTTCGTAGCCAACTTTCTATATAGGTAAGTATATCCAGCTGAGCTAGGCATCAGTAGTATGAAGCCTTATTGACTAAACTTGAGTGTATTAAATGGGTATCAGTATATTCCAGACATAAAAAAACCTAGCAAAAGCTAGGTTTTTTTATATCTACTAAGTAGAAAAGTGGTGGGCGCGGCAGGAGTCGAACCTGCGACCGCCTGGTTCGTAGCCAGGTACTCTATCCAGCTGAGCTACGCGCCCGAAGTATAAAATTTTATCCAGCTTTAACAATAGCTGCTCTTCTTTATTTTACCACGTAAAGAAAGTGGTGGGCGCGGCAGGAGTCGAACCTGCGACCGCCTGGTTCGTAGCCAGGTACTCTATCCAGCTGAGCTACGCGCCCATAGTATAAATTTTATCCAGCTTTAACAATAGCTGCTCTTCTTTTTTTTACCACGTAAAGAAAGTGGTGGGCGCGGCAGGAGTCGAACCTGCGACCGCCTGGTTCGTAGCCAGGTACTCTATCCAGCTGAGCTACGCGCCCTCAATTAAGTTATGTTTTATATCGTTACTTATCGATATTTTAACCTAGTTCTTAGCCAGCAGATATAACCTATCCGGCTGAAGCCCTGATAAACTATGTTTTATATCTTAGCCTAAAGATAGTGAACTTTCGTTCTTCACAACCATTAATTATCATAAGATAAAAATGGCGGTGAGGGAGAGATTCGAACTCTCGAACGGATTTAAAGCCGTTACTCCCTTAGCAGGGGAGCGCCTTCGGCCACTCGGCCACCTCACCAATATTTTACCTTTCATCTTCAAGTTCTAATGTTTATTAAACAATAAACGTTAGATAAAACAACTCAATCTGGGTTTAAGCAGATACTCCCTTAGCAGGTAAGTGTCTTTGGCAACTAGGCCACCTCTCCAACGGGGCGAATAATAATGGATCCTAAAAATAAGTCAAACAATTTCTAGCCTTTATTTAGGATAAATCACTGTTTGCTGACAATTCATGCAATTGTACTATTTTTTAATCATTTACCAAGCGTAGAGATAAAAAAACACCGCCTTAGCAGTGTTTTTTTAGCAGTCATATATAACATTATACATAACGATGTTCTGCCAATACTCTAATAATCCACTTAATAATAAGTGAACGGTTAGACTTTATTGCCTGAAACTTCAGCATCACCTTTTTCGGCTTGGATACGCATGTAAATTTCTTCACGATGTACTGAGATTTCTTTTGGCGCATTAACACCTATTCTTACCTGATTTCCTTTAACGCCTAAAACAGTTACGGTGACTTCGTCACCAATCATTAATGTTTCACCTACGCGTCGTGTCAATATAAGCATGTTTTCTTCCTTATTCTTTAAAGTGAGATCACTAAATAAATATATATAAGCTAGTAATATATTAAAATTAGTTACTTTTTAATCCATCCACTATTAACTAATAGTCAATTTTCGATAAAAAGTCATTATTCACTAAAAACACCATATCCGATGATAGTTTTCAATGAACCTTAGATAATAAGCAACAAATAACTTTGTTACTACATCTATCGTTCATATTTTAGCAATATTTCCACATCCTTGAATACTTTTATAGTCTAATTTTACTGCCAATACTGTGATCAATTGCAATATTTTGGTTGTTTTTTGTCAGCAATAACAAAACAATTGCAGTTAGAGGTAAAAAATAACATTTTTATAACATCAAATGAAAACAAAAAAGGAAGCAAATGCTTCCTTTTTATATCCTTTAAGCTAACAGTTAATTGCTACTAGCTATTTTAGCTAACATTTAAGCTAATTTTTCTGTCAACCATACCGACACACTTGCCAGAGCCTGGGTAATATTCTCGGGTTGACTGCCACCCGCTTGCGCCATATCGGGACGTCCGCCACCTTTACCACCCACTTGCTGCGCCACCATATTAACTAACTCACCCGCCTTAACTCGGCCAACTAAATCTTTTGTTACGCCGGCAATTAAGCCCACTTTAGCGCCATTAGCGGTGGCAAGCAGGATAACACCTGATTGCATTTTATTTTTAAGTTCATCAACCATGCCGCGAAGTGCTTTACTCTCTACTCCACCTAAATCAGCAATTAGCACTTTAACGCCATTAATTTCAATCACGTTATTAACTAAATCAGAGCCTGCTTGTGCAGCAAGCTCCTGTTTTAATTGCCCGATTTCCTTTTCCAGCTGCTTAGAGCGACCAACCAGTAGCTCTACTTTGCTAGTAACATTAGCCACATCACTTTTAACCAGCGCGGCAATATTTGTTAAAGAGGCGGTTTGTTGATTAATAAAAGCAAGCGCGCCAATAGCAGTAACCGCTTCGATACGACGAATACCTGCTGCGATACCCGATTCAGAAACAATTTTTAATAAACCAATATCACCCGTTCTATTAACATGGACACCGCCACATAACTCTATTGAAAAATCGCCCAGAGTTACCACACGTACTTCATCATCATATTTTTCACCAAAGAGTGCCATGGCACCTTTTTCTTTAGCTGCTTCGATGTACATTGACTCAGTTTTCCTAGAGTGGTTACGACGAATTTCATCATTAACCATTTGCTCAACCGCATGTAATTCTTCTGCAGTAACACCTTCAAAATGAGAAAAATCAAAGCGTAATTTATCACTCTCACATAATGAACCTTTTTGCGTGACATGTTCACCTAATACTTTTCGTAATGCGGCATGTAATAAATGGGTCGCGGTATGGTTTTTAATAATAGCGGCTCGGCGTTCAACATTAATCTCCGCTTTTACCCGTCGATTTAAACCAATATCTGTCCGCGCAGTCCCTCTATGAGCAAAGGCATTACCTAATTTAACGGTATCAGTTACTTCAAATACTCCGCCATCTAGGTGCAATAAGCCACTATCACCTACCTGGCCACCTGATTCTGCATAAAAGGGCGTGTGATCTAGAATGACAATACCCTGCTCACCTGAATTTAATTGCTGTACTGGCTCTTGGTCTTGGTTATTGAATAATTCCACCACGGTCGCAGAATATGAATCATTGTCATAACCTTTAAAAGCAGTTTTGTGATCAGATTTAAGCTGCTGATTATAATCAGTACCAAATTGACTCGCTTTTTGAGCCCGTTTACGTTGTTGCGCCATTGCTTTATCAAAGCCGTCATGATCAACCTTCAACTGACGTTCACGGGCAATATCTGCTGTTAAATCGATAGGAAAACCATAGGTATCATATAATTTAAAGACATCATCACCCTTGATGGTATCGCCCGATAAATTGCTAAGAATATCTTCTAGTAAAATCATGCCACGGTCTAAGGTCCGACCAAATTGCTCTTCTTCTATACGTAATAATTTTTCTATAGTCGCTTGTTGCTGCACTAACTCTGGGTAAGCTTCACCCATTTGGCTAACTAAAGAAGCTACAATTTTATGGAAGAAATGCCCTTTCGCTGCTAATTTATGGCCATGACGAATCGCGCGGCGAATGATACGACGCAGTACATAACCACGGCCTTCATTTGATGGGACTACGCCATCAACAATTAAGAAGCTACATGAACGTATATGATCACTAATTACCCGTAAAGATTTATGTTCAAGATCGCTACAACCAAGTAGCGCTGCAGTATCTTTAATTAACGCTTGGAAAATATCTATTTCGTAGTTGCTATGCACATTTTGCATAATGGCAGCAATACGCTCCAACCCCATACCTGTGTCTATAGATGGGTTAGGTAATGGCTCCATAGTACCGTCACTTTGACGGTTATATTGCATAAATACTATGTTCCAAATTTCGATAAAACGATCGCCTTCTTCATCGGGAGAGCCTGGAGGTCCACCAAAGATATCTGCGCCGTGATCATAAAATATTTCAGAGCAAGGACCACAAGGTCCGGTATCGCCCATAGACCAAAAGTTATCAGACTCAAACTTTTTATCTGCAGACTTATCACCTATACGAATTATTTTTTCTACTGGAATACCTATTTCATCTTTCCAATAAGCAAAAGCCTCGGCATCATTTTCATAAACAGTGACCAGTAATTTTTCCTTTGGTATGCCCAACGCAACGGTTAAAAACTCCCAAGCATAGCTGATCGCTTCCTCTTTAAAATAATCACCAAAACTAAAGTTACCCATCATTTCAAAAAAGGTATGATGACGGGCGGTATAGCCGACATTTTCTAAATCATTATGTTTACCACCCGCGCGTACACAACGTTGTGCTGACGTTGCTCGGGTATAACTACGCTTTTCTGCGCCTAGAAAAACATCTTTAAAAGGCACCATACCGGCATTGGTAAACAATAACGTGGCATCATTCCCTGGTACTAATGAGCTGCTTTTAACTATTTGATGTTGTTTGGTGGCAAAGAAATCTAAAAATGCCTGACGGACTTCGGCGGTGCTTTTAATCATGGGGATACTCAGTAAATCGATTTAGGTCTATGTAAATTCTGGGTTTATTCTAATTATGGTTCTACATGCTGAATTCAGTCTAATACCGCAAAAATATTATCTCTGACATAAGCGCGGTATTGTAAGAAACGCTTCTTTTTGGCGCATTGTTTTTGTACTGCTTTTTTATCAAGCTTGCTCTTAATGGTTTCATCAATAGAGTACTTGGCGCCAAAGCGCTTATTATACGCAAGCTCGGCTTGAAGATACCAATCAATTTCGCAACTTTCAGCCAATTTTTGCATAATTGTTGTGCAGACGAGCTTTTGTTCCAACTCATTGACAATGTAAAACCGGCCATAACCAGGGTTAGCTTGGTACCGACAGCGATGGGCAGAAAAGCGCACATCACTTAAATTATTTTATTCAATTAAATACTCTAGAATTATTGAAATTCCTGCTATCAAGAGTTCTTTTTAGCACTTGTCGAAATTTTTTTGTTGAGTGATCGCGTATTGATGAATTCCAACAGCGCAATAGAGTATTTATTCCTCAGCATCAGCCTTGTTTCAATTAGTTCTAATGCAAATCACCAGCTATCTAGCTAATAAACAATTTACAAAATTCTTTAGTTTAAGGCGATCGCATTCTTTACCTCAAATGCAACTGAATAAATAAAGGGACTTTTACTAATAGATAGGTGAAGGGATTTTATTGATAAAGTATTTTATCTCTATTCTAGATAATGATTAAGGTACCACTTTATGTCTTTATCCTTTTAGATTTTTTGCCCTAAAAATAACGCAATAACTTTTACTAAAAGAAGCTAGGTAAAATTTCAATATTCTGCAAAAACAATATAACACCTACAAAAAAACCCACCCCAAGATAAATAGACATACGTACTATTTATATGTATTCTCCCGTCACGGTTACAAATTGTAACACTGCTGTTTATTTTGCTTTAATCAAAAGGAATATCCATGAAAAGATTACTACCCTTGTTAGTCTTAGCCCCTGTTTTTGCCAATGCAGAGCAAGTCCCTCATACTTTTATCGCTGGCACACCCGCAAAAGCAGCGAATGTGAATGCTAATTTCACTCATGTAAATGATAAGGCAACTTTAAATAGTACTTCCATAGCTACAATAGAAGCGAAATTAACAACGATTGAAAGTGCTGCTAATGGTTCCCCTTTGGATATATTAGTTAATGGTGAAATTGATGTTGAAGTTGACTGTACTGATCAGCCAGAAGCGTTACAACTTGCGTATCATCAGCATGTAAATTATCGCACGCTTAACTTTACCCTTACGGGTAATTGTTATGGGGATATTTATGATTATCGTGACGATACTGATAATGGCGGAATACAAGTATCAGATCAAACAATTGGCATTAATTCTGCTGATCCAGAAAACCGTGCTTCAATTATTCCTAATGATCAAACAGGCAAAGCCTTTTTGATCGCTGGCCAAGGTGGTGGTTTGTATTTAAGTGACGTAAATGTCACTACAGGTGAGAATGAATATGGCGCGGTATTCTTTTCAAGAAATGGTCATGGAAGTATTACCAATGTCACTATTAATGCCGCAGGAACAGGTTCAATTCCTGTGGTAGTACAAGAAGGCGCTCAAGTTTACTTCTCGAACGTGGAGATAAACGGTGCACAAATTGGTATTTTTGCCCGTAATAACAGCACTATCCGCTTCTTAGGTGAGACCACAGTCAATTCAACTGAAGGTATAGTGCTTCGTACCGGAGTATCAGTTAATCAGCAAGGTACCGTAACGATTAACAGCGGTAGTGGTCAAGCACTGTACTTAAATGGCGGTGTTAATTGGATATCTTCATATGCAGGTTTGCCACTCAATTTAACGGGTACTGTGCACCTAGAAAATGGCTCGTATTTAAATGCTGGTACATTAAACTTAGCTGGTGATCTTAATGTATTTGATTCAAGTGTTAAGGTTGATGGTGAAGCAAGCATGTCGGGGAACACTTGGCTTGATAACTCAACAGCAACCTTTAATTCTGGTACTGATGCCGAAATTTATAGCTTTTCTTGTCATGGTCTTTCAACCCTAGAGATATCAGGCTGGCAGAAGTTCGATGGCACTACTGTTGATACCTCAACTAACTGTGTTAACAAAGATATCTGGAACAGTTTATTGTCAACCCATCTTAATAGCATTTAAATAACGGGGTATAATAATGAAAATATTAAAAATATTCTCGTATGCTCTGTTCGCCATGGTATTAACAGGCTGTGGCGGTTCATCAGATGATCCTGTGGTTGTTATTGAGGATGATAAGGTCATTGTCGAGCCTACTATGGTTACTTTGTTCGGTACTGTCGCCATCGGTACTGCCATTGCTGGGGCTGACATTGTAGTTACTGGTAAAGATGGTAATACCATTGAAGTAACTGCGGTGACTGATGCCAATGGTAATTACTCCATTGAGTTTGATGGGGAACTACCAACGCCAGTGCTCATTAGCGTAATCACACCAGACGGTGAAAAACTCAGTGCTATTGTTGATGATCCTAATGCGACTATTGCTAATGTTAACCCGATAACCAGCTACGTTGCTGATACACTTTTAGCTGATACTGATTTATCGGCCATCTCAGCAGGTGATGTGGCGACAGCGGGTCAAAAAGCGGTAACATCTTTATTTGGTGCGGGTGCTCAATATGATGCTTTTTCTTCTGATACGTTTATTGCTAAATCTGATGACAACGATTTTGATACTCAGGCTTCAGTTGCTGATGTGCTACTTGATAGTATTTCTCAACTGGCTGGAGCTACTGATGTCGCGACCTTTATTGCTCAAGCAGCCGAAGCAGAGGCAACATTATTAGACTCAGCTGAATTTATTATTTCAGTGGCCACTAATCTAGCTTTAGTAAAAGGGACAGAAAGCAATATTGAAGAAATATTTGATTTACAACAAATCGATGCAACTATTGCAGCTCAATTAACTGATGTGATAACTTTTCAAGAAATTGTTGAAGGCGTTATCAGCTTAGTTGAAGCGAGTGGCTTAACAACTGAGCAAGAAATAGCAGCAACTGCAGGGCTTATTGAAATAATTGCCGATGTTGTAATTAGCGATAATATTATCGATATTACAGTTGCAGACGCAGTCTCTCAAAATGTTGTCGATAATTTACTTGATGACATTGTTAATATTGTCACTTCCGATGAAGTAGCAGATCTAACCACTGAAGAGTTAATTGCAACGGCCCGAAATACTGCAGGAGTAATTATAACTATAATTACTAATACTGGTATTGACCTAACTGGTGATAATTTAGATTTATCAGCCATTGAAGAAGAGTTAGCGCAAGTTATCGTTATTATTGCAAACTCGACAGACTGGGATAATGGCAAATGGGGCACGTTAATTTGGCAATAAATTCTTACTAGATAGTTTTAAAATGTGATATAGCAAAACAAAAGTCAGTAGTCTATTACTACTGACTTTTTTGTTTAAAAAGTAGGTAGGGTCAGTTGAGCATTATTGTCTTTTTCGTCCGCAAAACCTAAGGTTAAACCAACAAGGCGGATACCGCGTTTATTTGCTCTACCATATGCCTTTGACAATAAACTATGGAAAAGGGCTTGCTGACATTCATTACTCTGGGTCTCAACCGTGGTTTGATTAAAATCAGCAAATTTTAGCTTTACCCCTTGCCTAATGATCTCCCTATTACTGTGCGGTGCCAATCGAGTTAATAGTTTTTCATATAAGCTCTCTATTACCTGCTGACACTCATCTTGCGTTGATAAATCGTCCATCAACGTGGTTTCAATGGCGAGTGACTTTCGCTGTCGGCTGACCTCTAAAGCTCTATTATCGACCCCATGAGCTTTTAAATACAAACTATTAGCAAATTTACCAACAATATTTTGTAATGCTCTTATATTGCTTTGGCGTACGTCCGCGCAGGTTACATAACCATGGCGATTGAGCTTGGCAAAGGTTTTAGGACCAATACCGGGTATTTTCTTTAACGATAATTGTTCGACAAAAGCTGAAACTTTATCTGGAGTAATGACACATTGGCCATTAGGTTTATTCTCATCACTGGCTATTTTAGCCAAAAATTTATTGGGCGCAATGCCTGCCGATGCGGTCAAATTTAACTCATTAAAGATATCAGCTCTAATTTTTTCAGCAATGAGCGTGGCACTGCCCTGGCACATAGTTGCATCAGTAACATCAAGATAAGCCTCATCGAGGGATAAAGGTTCAATAAGGTCGGTATAGCGAGAAAATATTGCTCTTATATCTTTAGAGGTTTGTTTGTATACATCCATGCGGCCATGGACTATTTTAAGCTCGGGGCAAAGTTGTTTTGCTTTGATAGCTGGCATGGCAGCACGAACGCCAAATTGGCGTGCTTGATAGTTACTGGTACACAATACGCTACGAGGGCCATCACCTCCCACTGCTAGTGGGATATTCCGGTACTCAGGAAAATCTCGCATTTCAACGGCGGCATAGAAGCAGTCCATATCAATGTGAATTATTTTTCGCTGATTACTCATTTAACACCTACCGCCAAACAACTGTATATAAAAACAGTATACCATTTTAATCTGGCTTAGCAAGTGCATTGTCTGGTGGCTAACTTGTTGCTAACCCCACAGCTGAACTAAATTAATTAAGTTTTGGCGAACCGAGTGCTGGTACTAAGACATCAAACAAGGCATCAATATGATCATCACGATCGTTTAGTGCAGCAATATAATGGTAGTGCTCGCCACCTGCCGCCATAAATATTTCCCGATTTTCATGTTCTAATTCTTCCAACGTTTCTAGGCAATCACTACTAAAGGCCGGACTTATAATGGCAATATGTTTATTACCTTGTTTGGGTAAGCTAGCTAATGTTTCATCGGTATAAGGTTGTAGCCATTGGGCTTTACCAAAGCGAGATTGAAAGGTAGAGATTATTTCATCTTCTTTAAAACAACACTGTGCGGCTATATCACCGGTTAATAATTGCTGTTTTAACAACTGACTTGTTTGCAAACAAAAATCATAATAGGGATCACCCCACTGGCGAAATAACTCTGGCATGCCGTGATAAGACAAAACCAATGTATCCGGCTTACCATGCGCTTTTACATGTTCAACAATGGTATTGGCCAACGCCTTAATATAAAGCGGGTTTTGGTGGTAAGTATTTAAAAAGTAGATTGTTGGCACATAGCGCCATTGTTGAAGTTCTTTACTTAAAGCATCAAAAGTAGAGCCCGTTGTTGGCCCTGCATATTGCGGGTACAAAGGTAATACTACTATTTTATCTACACCTTGTTGCTGAAATTTCTGCAAAACACTGGCAATTGACGGTTTGCCATAACGCATGGCGTAATCAACAATGACATTATCACCGTATTGCACTTTAATTTTAATGGCTAATTTTTCTTTTTGTGCGGCGGTGGTGGTTAACAAAGGTGCGCCGTCATCTTGCCAAATGCTTTGGTATAACTTAGCTGACTTGGCCGGCCTTATACGTAAAATAATACCGTGTAAGATCAAAAGCCAGAGCAAGCGTGGAATTTCAACCACCCTTCTATCTGATAAGAATTCTCGCAAATAACGGCGTAAGGCACTAGTGCTAGGTTCATCTGGTGAACCTAAGTTAGTTAATAACACTGCGGTTAGTGAACTTTTGTTATCTAAATCAGTGTTATCGTTATTTTTTTTACCGGCACTAAAGCGAGATTTCATTGGGCTTTTCTTCTTATTTTTAAGTTATTGAATTACCCCTGGGCAATTACTCTACCAGACTACTCAACTAGTTCATTCACTATAAGTTCAAGGGTTTCAGTACGGTTTACCTCGACACCAAGGGCTTCCGCTTTAAAGTCACCTGATTTAATACCCACACCCCCTTGCATTGAGACAATGGCATAGACATGTACTTTATCGACACTACCGATAGTATGTTCACTGCTCATTGCTTGGCTATTATTTAATACGATAACGGTCGGTAGATCACTGGCTTTCATTTTAACCGCCGCAAGTGGCATACGTTGACCATTGGTCGGTATTGCATAAATAAAGACTACGCGGTCTTCGCCTTGCGCTAACTGCTTGGCAAGATCATCAGACAGGCTGACACTCACTTTCAATTGTGGGCCTGAACTATCGTGTGCGCTCTGGCTAGAATTAAGCGCGGTATTACTTGCTGCGTTAGCTGCTGAGTTACTGGTTGAAATACCGAGTCTACTTTTAGACTCTGCTACAGCCTCTTGCAGGGCGGCAATATTAACCCCTTGATTATTAGCATCAATTACCCGCTGCCAATAAGTAATGGCTTGTTGATAATTTTCACCAATAAAATTATGCATACCGAGTAAAATATTGGTTGAGGGGTCATTAACATCAAGGGCTAAGGCTTTATCAATATATTCTTGTACTTGGCCATTAATTTTTTGGTCATTTTTATAATAAAGCGCTTGAGCAATAGCCCCTAATAAATCAGCATGCTCCCCTTCAATGTTGATCACTTGGGTAAACGCCGCAATCGCTTCGTCAAAGCTGCCAACAGCAACATAAGTTTGCCCTAAGTTATACCAAGTTTCACTATCTTGTGGTTTATCTTCAATATGCTGTAGCAACTTTTCAATATGTGCCATGGCTTGATTTTCACGTTGCTGTTGCATGTTATCTTGTGACATAACTTGTTGCTGAACATGGCCTGCAGGTAATTCGGTGAGCAGTTTGTAACTACCCTGTTTGTCATATAGCGCCACAGAAAAAATCAGAATAAATACACTTAATCCTAACGGCCATAAAGGTGAATATGGCTTACTTATATTTGCAGTAGTATTTACGTCTTGGCTACTATGCTCAATATCTTGTAGTAAAGTACGATTGAGTTCAGCCAGCAGGTATTGATAATTTTCTTCATCAATACCACCTTCGCTATAGTCCTTTTCTAGCTCTTTTTTGTGCTCCTGATATAAACGCACATTGGTTTCATCACGCACGTTACTTTCTAGACAAACGTCTTGGCTATTCTGTTTAAAGAAAGGTCGCCATACCATCAATAATAATAAAATTAAAAATATAAGGCTTATTACTAAAAATTCCATAATGCTATCTACTACTTCTGTTAATGGTTCGAGTGGTAACGGTTATTTGTCATTCAATAAGTTTTTCAACTTATCTTCTTGCTCGGCTGTTAACACCAAGACTTCTTTAGCCACGGGTTTTCTCCGCACAACGACAATAACGACAATAATACCTAACAAAATAAGGAGTGCAGGACCAAACCATAATATGTAGGTCAGAGCAGAGACTCTTGGGCGATATAAAACAAACTCGCCATAGCGCTCTACCATAAAGTTGACAATTTCACTGTCTGCTTTACCTTGCTGCAATAACTCATAAAGCTCTTTACGCAAATCAGCCGCAATAGGTGAATTTGAACCGGCTAAATTTTGATTTTGACACTTGGGACAGCGTAGCTCTTTAGTTAACGCTTGAAAGCGAATTTTAGTGACTTCATCACGAAACTCATATGTATCGACTGGACTTGCTTGCGCCTGATTAACACTAAACGCTAACGTCAACAAAAGTATAACTAGACTGAATATACGCATGTTATTTTCCCTGCTTTTTTTCTTCAATGAGCTGAGCAATTAATGGCGCAAATTCGCGTCGCCATACTTTTGTATCAATGGCACCGGCAAAACGCTTACGAATAATACCGTGATGATCAATAACAAACGTTTCCGGCGCACCATAAACACCAAGATCAAGCCCTAAAGACCCTTCTTCATCAAAAATAGAAAATACATAGGGGTCTTCATAATCCTGCAACCACTGCTGTGCGGCAATACGTTCATCTTTATAGTTCAAGCCATACAGTTTAACCTGAGGGTCTTTCGCCACATCAACCAAATAGGGGTGTTCATACTTACAGGTAGGACACCAAGTCGCCCACACATTAACTAAGACAATATCACCGAGCAGATCTGCTTGCGTGACTACTTTGTCACTATTGCTAAGTGTTTTCAGGGCAAAATCTGGCATAGCTTTGCCCACTAATGCCGATGGCATAGCTTGCGGATTAAGTGATAAGCCACGATATAACACCACACCTAAAGCGATGACTAACAACAGCGGCAAAAAACGTATTAACTGGCCCATCATTATGTCTCCGACACTTTTGCCGTACTGGTAGGTGAAATGGCTAGCGGATTAATAAGTGAATCTGCCACTACCGCTGATTTAGCCACCACAGGCTTTTTACGGCGATAGCGTTTATCCAGTATTGAAAGAATACCACCAAGCCCCATGAAAAGAGCACCTAACCAAATCCAACGAACAAATGGCTTATAGTGCACACGTATTGCCCAAGCACCACCAGGTAATGGATCACCTAAGGCGACATAGACATCACGAAATAAACCGGCATCAATACCTGCTTCAGTCATGCCCATGGTTTGCACACGGTATTGTCGACGCTCAGGTTGGAGTAAAGTAACAAAGTCACTTTCGCCCGAACCATTAATTTTATAGATATTGATTTGTCCCTGCTCAGCACTATAGTTTGGCCCCTCGACATGTTTAATGCCTTTGAACTCAATCTCATAACCTGAAACAGTGACTCTGTCATTGAGGAACATTTTTACATTGGTTTCAGTTTCATACATGGAAACGATAGTGACGCCAACAATAGTGATAGCAATACCCGCGTGCGCAGTTGCCATACCTAAATGACTGGTGGTTATTTTTCCGGCTAATTGATACTGATTTTTAACTTCTTTAACCACGATTAAGAAAACCCAAGTTGCTAAGGTAATCCCCATGGCCACCAAGGCATTGAATTCGCCACCATAAACCACTGGAAACATTAAACCAAAGGCAATACTAAATACCGAGGGTTTAAATAATTGCTTACGTAACTCGCCTTTTTTAGCTTTTTTCCAACGAATTAAAGGACCAACACCCATAAAGATGAAAAGAATACTCATTATCGGGATAAAAACGGCATTAAAATAAGGAGGACCCACTGAGATTTTGCCGTAACCTAAGGCATCAACCAATAATGGATACAAGGTGCCAAGCAGTACGGTTACCGTAGCAATAACCAAAATGACGTTACACAATAATAGTGCTGTTTCTCGGGAGTAAAAAGCAAAGCGTGAAAAACTCGCCACTTTATTCGCTCTGAAGGCATACAGGGTTAACGCTCCACCCATAGCTATCGCCAACAGCACTAAAATAAAGATACCTCTACCCGGATCGGCCGCAAAGGAGTGTACCGAGGTAATCACCCCTGAGCGTACTAAGAAGGTGCCTAATAAACTTAAGCCAAAAGCAAATATTGCCAGTAAAATAGTCCAGTTTTTAAAGATACCACGTTTTTCTGTTACCGCTAAAGAGTGGATCAGTGCCGTACCAACAAGCCAAGGCATAAAGGATGCATTTTCAACTGGATCCCAGAACCACCAACCGCCCCAGCCAAGTTCATAGTATGCCCACCAACTACCTAGCGCTATACCTATGGTTAAGAACGTCCAAGCACCAATTGTCCAAGGACGAGACCAACGAGCCCAAGCGGCATCCATCTTGCCAGCCATTAAAGCGGCAACAGCAAAAGCAAAGGAGACAGCAAAGCCAACATAGCCAAAATAGAGTAAGGGCGGGTGGATAATTAAACCAACATCTTGTAATAGGGGGTTTAAATCCCGGCCTTCCATGGGTACATTCGGCCATAAACGTTCAAATGGGTTCGATGTTAATAAGGTAAAAGCGATAAAACCTATAGCAATCATACCCATTACCGCTAAAACACGGGAGATAAACTCTTCTTCAATACCGTTTGAAAAACGTGCAACTGCAGCAGTCCATGCGGTTAAAGAGAAGACCCACAATAATAATGAGCCTTCATGACCGCCCCAAACAGCGCTTACTTTAAAGTAATAGGGTAAATGGGTATTAGAATGATTGGCAATATATTTAACGGAGAAATCATCAATGACAAAACTGTAGCCGAGAATAATAAGACTGATACCGGTAAAGAAAAACATACCGTAGGCCAGTGGTTTAGCATAGGTCATAAGCTTCTTTAAAGAACTATGCTCCGGGCTATGAACACCTATTAACGGAATCAAGCTTAAGCAAATAGAAAATGCAAAAGCAATAATAAGGGCTAAGTGACCAAGCTCAGGTATAAGCTCAGGCATCTGGGTTGCTACCAGGTCAGGTATCATTGGGTTCTCCGCTCTACTTCAAAAAAAACAATTAACCTTGAATAATTAGTTATCGATACTAATAAGGCTAAAAATTACCGCGTCATACTAACATTTTATTGATGCAAATATTAATGTAAATTAACTGCTCGAATTGTTTCATAATGTTACAACTTTATTGGGCTATGTTAATCTTGGCTATGTTAGTATATCGAGCAAAGTGATTATACGATCCATAGCAAAAGTTATTCGACCAACAACGTTAGCATTCACCCGGCACACTTAAAGCGGTAGATTTTAACCAACATAGATAAAGAAAAAGTGAAGACATTGCCTAAACAAACCTCAACTCCCTTGCTCAGTGCGGTAAAGCTTACCTGTATTCGCGAAGAACGCTTATTATTTGATGAATTGTCAATCGATATTCATGCGGGCGATATAGTGCAAGTTGAAGGCCCTAATGGCTCAGGTAAAACCAGTTTATTGCGTATTTTATCAGGTTTGTCTCAGCCTTATGATGGTCAAGTTCACTATAAAAACCAAGCGATCAATCGCTGTCGAGAAGAATATCAACAAAACCTGCTCTATTTCGGCCACTTAGCCGGGGTAAAAGGTGAGATGACCGCAGAAGAAAATCTTGATTTTAATTTGGCCTTACATGGTAACAAAAATGCCGATACTTTAGCGTATTTAGCCAAGGTAAATCTGTCTGGCTTTGAAGACAGCTTAGCCTCACATTTAAGTGCCGGTCAGCATAGACGTATTGCTTTAGCGCGTTTATATCAAAGTCATGCGCCTATTTGGATTTTAGATGAGCCTTTTACTGCCATCGATAAACAAGGCGTTGCCAGCTTAGAACAGCTGTTTGCTCAACAGGCAGAGCGCGGTGGCTGTGTTATCTTAACCACGCATCAAGATTTAATTAGCATTAAGCCAGAGCAAATCAAAAAAATCACTTTAGATTACAGTTATTGATGGTGCTTCGATTAATATGTATTTCGTTTAGAGCGTTTAGAGAAGTAACCTAATGACCTTAAAAGCCCAGTCTGCGCACGAAACTGCAACCGTAACAGCTAATCTCGACAATAACACGCAGTTATCACAGCAGCTTTCTTATCGCCATGCCTTTATGTTGGTATTAAAGCGCGATCTTACCATTGCCATGCGACATAAAGATGACATCATTAATCCATTATTATTTTTTGTTATTGTCATTACACTCTTCCCTTTAGGCATAGGTCCTGAAACGCAAACCTTAAGCCGGATTGCCCCCGGCATTATTTGGGTAGCAGCCCTTTTAGCAACGCTATTATCGTTAGACCGCTTATTTAAATCAGATCACCTCGATGGTTCCCTTGAGCAAATGCTGCTAAGCCCTCATCCTATTTTTTTGTTAGTATTAGCTAAAATATTTGCTCATTGGTTAATAACCGGTTTGCCACTTATCTTAATAGCACCACTGTTAGCGGTGTTACTGCATCTAGATGAAAACAGTTACACCGCCTTAATGCTTACTCTATTACTCGGCACACCGGTGCTTAGCTTATTAGGCGCGGTTGGTGTTGCCCTTACCGTGGGGATTAAAAAAGGCGGTGTGTTACTCAGTTTACTGGTGTTACCGCTATACATCCCAGTATTAATTTTTGCTACCAGCGCCATAGACACTGCCGCACTTGGTTTACCTTACAGCGGCCAACTTGCTATAATCGGCGCATTGTTCTTTGGCTCTTTAACGCTCGCCCCCTTTGCTGTGGGCGCCGCCCTAAAAGTGAGTACCAATTAACATGAATAGGCGGTATGTGGAAATGGTAACGCTCAATATAGACACGATAAACACTAAATATCACTGTTACTTTACCATGAGAAATAACACGGTAACCCTGCCTTATAACCGACAAAAAATAGTGAGTAGTAATTAACATGATAGGCGGTATGTGGAAATGGTAACGCTCAATATAGACACGATAAACACTAAATAGCACTGTTACTTTGCCATGAGAAATAACACGGTAACCCTGCCTTATAACCGACAAAAAATAGTGAGTAGTAATTAACATGATAGGCGATACGTGGAAATGGTAACGCTCAATATAGACACGATAAACACTAAATAGCACTGTTACTTTGCCATGAGAAATAACACGGTAACCCTGCCTTATAACCAACAAAAAATAGTGAGTAGTAATTAACATGATAGGCGGTACGTGGAAATGGTAACGCTCAATATAGACACGATAAACACTAAATAGCACTGTTACTTTGCCATGAGAAATAACACGGTAACCCTGCCTTATAACCGACAAAAAATAGTAAGTAGTAATTAACATGATAGGCGGTACGTGGAAATGCTAACGCTCAATATAGACACGATAAACACTAAATAGCACTGTTACTTTGCCATGAGAAATAACACGGTAACCCTGCCTTATAACCGACAAAAAATAGTGAGTAGTAATTAACATGAATAGGCGGTACGTGGAAATGGTAACGCTCAATATAGACACGATAAACACTAAATAGCACTGTTACTTTACCATGAGAAATAACACGGTAACCCTGCCTTATAACCGACAAAAATAGTGAGAATAAATAAATGTGGAAATGGTTACACCCTTACGCAAACCCGGAAGTATCTTATCGCCTCACCAATAAGTTATTACCTTGGCTAAGTGCGCTTGCGGCAATATTCCTGAGTATAGGCTTAGTATGGGCACTACTATTTGCCCCTGCTGATTATCAGCAAGGTGACAGCTTTCGTATTTTCTATGTTCATGTACCGGCAGCCTCTTTGTCTATGGGCATTTATTTTGCCATGGCCATCGCAGCATTTAGCAGTTTAGTATGGCAATTAAAACTTGCTGATGCCTCTGCTGCTGCCATGGCGCCGGTCGGTGCTGCATTTACGGCTATAGCGTTAATTACCGGTGCTGCTTGGGGTAAACCTATGTGGGGCACATGGTGGATTTGGGATGCACGTTTAACGTCAGAGCTCATTTTATTGTTTTTATATTTAGGGGTTATTGCTTTACACAATGCTTTTGAAGATAAAAACTTAGCCGGTAAAGCGGCAGGAATATTAACCCTAGTTGGTGTGGTCAACATTCCAATTATTAAGTACTCTGTTGACTGGTGGAATACTCTTCATCAAGGATCAACGTTAAGTAAGCTAGAGAAACCATCGATGGCACTTGAGATGCTATGGCCATTTATCTTTTGTTTTATTGGATTTTCTTTATTAGTTGCTGTAATTATCAGCCTGCGTTTTCGTAATGAAATTTTAGCGCGCAATAGTATTCGTCCTTGGGTGCGTGAGTTAGTAAAAAATCATACCCGTTAATAATTAGCATCAAGTTGGAGAGCACTCAATGCAATTTAATAGTTTTAGCGATTTCATCAATATGGGCGGATATGGTTTCTATGTCTGGCTTTCTTTTGGTGCCACCGCTTTGATACTTAGCCTTTTATTGATCAGCTCTAAAGCTGGTCATCAGCAGATCATCGACCAAATAGCTAAGCGCAAGCAGCGAGAAGATAAACTCCGCCAAGCCAAAGACCTGCGCAAGCAACAACATGAACTCCACAATAGAGAATTAAATAAGGTACCTGAATAATGAATCCACGCCGTAAAAAACGTCTAGCTATGGTCGCCTCTATCCTGATTGGCATCAGCGCTGTCTTTGGCCTTGTTTTATATGCATTAAGTCAAAATATTGATTTATTTTTTACCCCTTCTGAGATCACTCAGGGTAAAAAAGAGACCGGTTTAAAACCAATTTTTGGCCAACGTCTTCGCATTGGTGGCTTAGTGGTCCCTGGAACGGTAAAGCGCGACCCTGAGAACTTAAAAGTATCATTTAAGCTCAGTGATATGACCATGCCTATTGTCTTCAAAGATAGCGACATTACGGTTACTGTCTATTATGAAGGAATCTTGCCAGATCTATTTCGTGAAGGCCAAGGCATAGTCGCCAATGGCACGCTAGTCGACCACCCGCTTACTGGCTTAAGTATTGAAGCCAGTGAAGTACTTGCTAAACATGATGAAAACTATATGCCGGCAGAGCTAGCTGAGGCTGCTGGTAAAAAACATGAAAAAGCCACTTACACGGATAAACAACTACAAAGTAAAAGTACTAACGGCTATTAATGAGATAGACACAACAAAGGTGACATTGCTGTCACCTTTTTTTGTTTTTTTACTTAACCACATTATCAATAGCAGTGTTTATTACTGCCATTGTTTATCAATGCTAATACTCATCAACAAGTTTATCACCAACGCTATTAATCACGTTAACGTCACCGTCACAAACCGCCACTATGGTTTTACCACGTTTAAATTCTTGTGGAATGATCATATCGCCATAGGCGTTTAGGTTAAAGGTTTGTGTTTTCCGATACATAGCTAAGTCGTCATCACAGCAATAGATAACGGTTACTTTCCTTTTAGCTGCAGACATAATTAAATCCTTTTAAATCATTTAAAGTTTAGTTTTTTTATTTACTTCCCGCTAAAGTAGCTAGCCACTTTCATTTGCCAAGGCCATAAAAGTGGTCAGACCTTAACCAGTGAGCTAATACTATAATGGTTCGACCAGTACGTCAACACCTGGACCAACCAGTAAGCCATGTTTTAAACAATAATATTTCATATGCTATGACATTATTAACTATAGGTTAAACTATTGAATTTTAATCATAAAAAAACCTCAAGCTTACCTAGTTTAAACAAGGCAGCATTGAGGTTATTGTTACTAGCGTTTTAAATGCCACTCTAAAATAAACGTAGCAAGCACTAATTTAAGCAATTATTTCCAAGATTTCATGTTGCAGCCTTTAACAGCGTAGAATAAAATAAACAAATAACAAGGTAACATAACAATATAACCGCCTTGAAGATCTACCGCTTGACCGCTACTACCACTTGCTATACTCCAGAATAATGGACCAAATGCACCACCTGAAATCCCCATAACTAAAAGCGCAGAGCCAAC
The DNA here is from genome assembly GCF_001444365.1 of Colwellia sp. MT41. Taxonomy (NCBI): domain Bacteria; kingdom Pseudomonadati; phylum Pseudomonadota; class Gammaproteobacteria; order Alteromonadales; family Colwelliaceae; genus Colwellia; species Colwellia sp. MT41. The sequence continues at coordinate 935,742 of NZ_CP013145.1, read as the reverse complement.
ACTGGTTAACTTACCCATACCTGAAAGTGCTAATGGAAAAATAGCAGGCCAGACAATGGCATTAGCAAGTCCTAAGAAAGCAATTAAAATCAAGGTATCGGGTAATTGCGCACCACCAAGGATAAAGGACAGTGAGTTAGCAATGGCAAACGAATTGTTATCACCCAAAATAACACCAAAACTTAACACTAAACCAAAAACGGCAGAAACCATCAAGGCTTTTTGTTGCGAAATAAACCTAGGGATAAGGGTAATACCTAAAATATAACCAAATACCATACAAGCCATGGTATATGAAGTCATCACACTATAGCTTTCAACCCCTAAAGCCAGTGCGAAAGCACCAATAGTATCGCCGGCGATAACTTCTACTGCCACATATAAAAATAGTGCAACAACACCAAGTGCCAAGTTAGGGTGAGCAAGCGCCTCTTTTAGTTGACCTTTATGTTCACCCTCTTCTTCTTCACTCGGTAGTTCAGGTAAAGGAGCTTTTTTGATGCCAAAAGCTAATACACCAATAAAAATAGCAAGTCCTAAATACGGGGTAATTAAGCTATTTGCCATGTCATCAATTTGACCTTGTGTTAATTCAACACCAACGGTATCAGTAAAGCCACTTAAGATTAAGGCAGTAAATACGATAGGCGCTACCACACCAGCACCTTTATTTAAGATGCCCATAATTGAAATACGTGCTGCCGCTGACTCTTCAGGGCCAATACGGACAACGTAAGGGTTAACGGCTGTTTGCAGTAATGTTTGTCCTGCGCCCATTACTAATTGAGCTAACAAAAATAAAGGAAACATTTGTGTTTTAGCGGCGGGAATAAACAATAAAGCGGCAAATGTCATCGTAGCTAGGCCTAGCGCCATGCCATTTTTATAGCCCACTTTACGGATAACCAAGGCAGAAGGTAGCGCGGTAAAGGTCACCGCGATATAAAATGAAAATAATATAAGTGATGCTTGAAAGGGGCTTAGTTGCAAAACCTGTTGCAAGTAAGGCATCAAGGAGCCATTTAACCAGGTGACGAAACCTAGAATAAAGAATAGCCCAGCGACGATTATCATCGGCACGACATTACTCTGTTTTTTCTCTTGTTTTTCTTGCGTGAGTGACATTTCCATAACTTCCTCGTTATCTTGCATTGTTATTATAGTTTTTGCGTAAAATTATTAGTGTAAATTAAATTTTCTGACCTGAAATCCAAGTCTCTTTTACCGATAAGTCATCATTTAATACCACCATATCAGCTTGTTTTCCTGGCATAAGTTCACCACGAATAACAGCTTGGTTTTGATATAAATATTGTGCCGGGTACAAGCTGCCCATACGAAGTGCTTCATCTAAAGGAATACCCAAGCCTTGGTGGGTATTTTTAACGGCACTAGCCATATCTAACGAAGAGCCAGCTAGCTCCCCCGTGGTTGAGGTAAGTTTGCCATTATCAACATAAACAGTGCGGTCATATAAAGCGAATTGAGTTAGTGTGGTACCCACTGGCGGCATAGCGTCAGTGACTAAGAATATTTTACCTCGGGGTTTAGCTTGAATCGCTAATTTACAACTGGCGTAATCGACATGAAAACCATCAACAATTAAGCCACAGCTAGTGTTGTTGTTTAATAGCGCCGCGCCAACAACGCCAGGCTCACGCCCCTGTAATGGCGACATAGCATTAAATAGATGAGTAAAGCCACTAGCGCCGGCATCGATTGCTTGTTGAGTTGTTTGATAATCGGCATTGCTATGACCTAAGCAAACTTTAATACCTAACTTAACCATACGCTTAATATCATCAGTACTGACTGTTTCGGGTGCTAGGGTGACAATAACCTGGCCAATATCTTGACGGGAAAGAACCTGCCACTCTGCGGAGGAAAGACCGCGGATATAATCAGCACAATGAGTGCCTTTTTTCTCGATTGATAAATGTGGCCCTTCGAAATGAATACCAAGAATACCAGCGACACCAGTTGATATTGCTTGGGCAATAGCATCGGCGGCTTGCTGCATTACTTCAATTTTATCGCTAATCAAAGTGGGCATCATAGCTGTAGTACCAAACCGAGCATGAGCAGCCATGATTATTTTTAGCTTATCAACCGAGGGTGAGTCGTTAAATAATGCCCCGCCACCACCGTTAACTTGTAAGTCGATATAACCAGGAACCACAAGTCCTTTCGCGGTAACATCTACCTTACTGGTGTTTTGGTCAATGTCGGTAATTTTACCGGCCACTATAGTCAACACTTGATCATCAAGAAAAGCATGTCCGTCAAATAGTCGTTTAGCATGGAAGCGCATTGGTGTCATTAGCTGTCCTAATTTATCAAGTTCAAGTGGTTATATTGAATTATACTGGCATTACGCCGATTACTGTGCCGACTGTTTAGCTTGTTGCTGCCGAGCAAAAAGTATTGAACCAACTTCCGGTGGGTTTAATGGCTCAGCAAGATTCGCCTTTATATCGCCTGCTAACCAAGATTTTAATCTCGGTGTTAGTCCGCCAAGCATAGACATACGTGGTGGCTTTTTTTCCGCTAAAGTCCGCGCAATGGCGTTAATATATTCAGCACCCTCATAGACAATAGCCAAGGCAACTTTATCGCCTAGCTCTGCGGCATCAAAAACTAAGTTTGCTTGCTGGGCATAGTAGGTCGCCTTTTGACTGGCAACGGCTTCAACTAAATCAGTATCGTCTTTGCAGTTAAGTTTTTTCAACAATACAGCTGACATCAAGGTTGGTGCGACCAAGCCATCAAGAGATAATAAAACCTGTTTAACCCCTTGTAAGCCAAACCAAGCACCGCTGCCTTTATCGCCATGGGGAAAACCATGAGCGCCAACGATAGTGTGTTGTTCATCGACACAAACAAAGCCACAAGAACCGGTACCGGCGATAATCACCGCGCCATCACTACCGTTATGGGCACCTAAACAAGCAATTAATAAATCGGTCGCTAAATGCATCGCTTTAAAAGGATGCTGCCAAGCAGCCATTTGCTCATAGAGCCCAGGTAAATTAACACCCGCTAAACCAACACCGGCAACTAGCTCATCCAGTTTGATATGGGCTAAACCTGCATCAGCTAACGCCAATTTAGCCGACTCAGTAATAGAATGTGTTGCTTGCTCAAAACCATGCAAGGGATTGCCGGGACCTGACATGCCTGTACCAAGTATTTCATTATCTTTATTCATAATAATGGTTTTGCATTTACTGCCACCACCATCAATGCCTAAAAATAATTCATTGTTTTTGTCACTACTTGTCAGCATACCGATCCCATGTTAACTGTTCATATTTTTATTTTTTGATTTTTTCATCTTAGCTACAAATGACAGCGTTGTCATTTGTTTTTTTTGATAAAAATTAAGCTTTCATTACAAGTGTAATTAAATGTAAATTAACTGACTGATAATACTAGATAAATACCAGTCAGATCATTTTAGCGTTATTATTTTACTTGGGTGATACGGCTGGTTCTCAAACCATTGCTACTACGACTACGGATACTTACCTGACCAGAAACTGCAATAGGATCTTGATAAATAAGCCAGTTTTCGCCGTTTACTTGATACTCTATGGTTAAGCCTGGGAAGGCAATATTGGCATGTAACTTCCCTGCTTGCACAATAGCGCCTACGGTAGGTAAACGGTAATCGACTTGAGCTAACTCAAGCTTGGCAAACTCTTTTTGCCCTAAGGTATTAGCAAATAAAGACCATTGGCTATCACGCAGGGCTTGCATTTTTGTGGTGAAGGTATTGCTCTGTGATGAATATTTAGCGCCTTGATAGTTATAAGGCACCGCCCAGTCAGCTAGATGCCAAGCACGCTCAGCTAAAGCTAATAAACGTGGGAAAATCTTATGCTCCACCATATCATCAGTGCGAACATTTTCACTCCACAATTGCCCCTGAATACCTAAGAACTTTTGCCCAGCGGCCAATGGCGTTTTGGTATCGTCAGCAACATAAGTATTATCTTCTCTATCGAGCCAAAATTCAGCATGAACAGGCAAGTTATCCGGCATAAATTGGAAGACTTTTTCAGTATTGGTATGACGTGATGCCCAATAGTAGCCATGCTCCTTAGGATCCGCTTCATGGGGGAAATCAAAATATAAAACATCAGGACTAGAAATAACCACTTGCCAATCTCGGTTTGCTAGCTGGTGAACCTTATCGTGACCGCCCCAAAATAGCGTGTCCCAAGCATTAACTTGCACAATAGCTGGCATATTATCGACGTTAGTATGCTCCATACCATCACTCCAACCCGCTGTTTCAATATCAAGCTCTGATAAGATACCGGCAACACGTTCAATGAAATAAGCCCCTAACTCACTCATTTTAGTGACACCTTTATCATTATTAGCAACAAAATCTATACAAGCAGGAGAGTCTAACCATGCCCCTGCGGTTTCATCTGCGCCAATATGATAACGGGTCAGCGGTTGACCGGCATCGGCATGAATCTTCTTCACCTGGGTCATCACTTCAATGACAAAATCATAAGAAGACTCTAAACAAGCATTGATGGTGTTATCAGCATAAAATTGCACCGATGCATACTTGGTGGTATCTTCAAAATCTTCTAGTAAGAACTGTTTCGCTTTTGCTTCATCTTCTAAGGCTTGATATTTTTTATAACGTGCCGTCATCGCCTTAATTGCAGCACGAGAATGACCCGGCATATCAAGTGATGGGATCACTTGAATATGACGCGCGCTTGCTGCTTGTAAAATTTCTTGATAATCACTGACGCTGTAATAACCATTTACCGACGAGTTTTCATCAATGCCTGCACCTAGTTGCGGCATTAAGCAATGCTCTTCAGTAACATCAAAACAGCGCTTGGCGCCAATATCCGTTAATTCCGGTAAGCTTGGAATTTCTAAACGCCAGCCTTCATCATCACCTAGATGTAAGTGTAATTTATTTAATTTGTAAGCTGCCATTTGCTCAAGCAGGGTTAAAATAAATTCTTTTGAGTGAAAATTACGCGCCACATCAACTAACATGCCACGAAAAACATAATGAGGTTCATCATCAATCACTAGCATGGGTATACGCGACTCGCCCACGGTCACAAGACTGGCTAATGATTGCAAGCCATTAAATACGCCATTACCGTCAACACCCACTATGGTAATGGCTTTTTCTGTAACCGTTAAGCTATAGCTGCCGATAACTTTATCGTCATCTTTAATAATACTTAAGCGTAGTGGTAAGCCGGTAGTACTTTGCTTCACGCCTAAAGTACTTAAACGTGAAAGGGCCGCATCAACATCAGCGTGGTTAACATTGCCTAAAGATACAGCAACACCTTGGCTAATATTGGCATAGCCCCTATTAGCATCGATACTCACGGATTTAGGCGTAGGAATAATTGCTTGGACAACGCCGAGCTGGTCTTCAGTGAGCACAGCGTTACGTTGATAGAGTTTTTCCGGGGTTAACCATTGCGTCTTATCGGCGGCGCTGCGCTTAAACTGGCGCTCAATATCGGTAAAGCTAGCAACATGAGGCAGCATTTCTAAGCCTGAATCGGTATCAATAAATGGCTTAGTGCTGGCAATTACCCTAGCCTCTATACCGGGCGCACTGACAATGTAATTTGGCATCACATCGGATTCGGCTAATGACCAGAATTGTGCGCGAAAGAGTAAGCTTTTACTTTCACCCGCAGCAAAGCCGGAAAAATTATCTTTTAAGCTGATCTGATGTAAATCACCGTTTAGGTGTTTTACGCTGAAATCATCACTTTCAAAAGATTGAATTGGGGCAATTTGGCTAAAATGAATGGTCCAGTCTTTTGCTGCTATGGCTTGTTGCGCGGTAAAGGTTAACTCCACTTCAAAACAGGCACCATCGGCAACTTTACTGTCGCATTTATCACTGGCGATATTAGTAACCACACGATAGCTAACCTGTAAATGCTGGGCTATTTTATCAATGTCACCTTGACTGACTGAATAGATGGCTTGTAAGTTAATTTTTTCCCCGGTATCAACGGCTGGCGCTGGAGATTTTTCACAACCGAGTAAAGATAAGCTAGCGGCAATAGTAAGCGCTAAGACTGTTTTATTCATCTTGCTAATGTGCATGTTAAAGGACCTTTTACAGCGTTATTTGATAAGCTGCTCTGCTTTAGATATTATTGTTATCATAACTATCTATAATTTTGACAGCGCTGTCAAAAATATAGAAATTAAATAAATTAAAAGATAATCTAATTACAAGATTACCCACTTTCTTTTGTAAAACTTGATTGTTTTATCTTCACGCAGCCACACTACGATTTAGAATTCACCCTATTTTTCAAGCGAACACTTGATATACTTTTTGCCGACTACTGCCATAAAAAGACAGCTGACAGTGGTAAAATACTCATTTGCATCTATGGAGAATAACGACATTACCAAAGCCCTGTTTTTGATAACCCCCAACAAAAGTTGCAATAACAATATCAAAAAATCAATTAAGATTTCGATTTTTCCATTGCACTCTTTAGCCCCATCAACCAATCCTTGTGTTTTAATAAGTGCTGGTCTGCTTGTTCGACTAAACGATCATTGTTTTTTAAAATAGTACGACTCATTTCTATTTCTTTGTCCGATAGTATTGTCTTTTGTGTCTCAAATTTCATACCGTATAAAACATAAAGAAAATTTTTCTCATTAAACAAATCAAATCGACTGAAAAAGTCAGACTGTTGTGGTGGGCAGAGTTTAAATTTTTGCAAGCGTTCTTTTAACTCAGCTGATAAAAAAGTTTCATCTTGGTTATCTAACCAAAAATCAGAATCAGTTCTATCAGACAAACAATAATGTAACTTGATAAAATCGACAGTTCGTTCCCACACATAAGTAACTACCTTATTGAAATAGGGAGCAATAGTTTCAATATTTGTTGAGTCGCGTGGAAAGTTTTTTGCTAATAATTCAGCTGAAAAATCAGAAAGTAATATGGAGGTTGCTTCTAAGGGCTCAAGAAACCCCTGAGCTAAACCTAAAGGTACACAGTTTTTACACCAAAACTCTTTTCTGTAACCAACCGCCATTGGCAGTTTTTTAGGCGATAGATCTTTTTCATTTACACCTAAATACTCAGCATATAAAGCCAAAGCCTCTGACTCACTCATATACTTGCTTGAGTATACAAAGCCGGTGCCCCTTCGCGTTGTTAAAGGAATATCCCAAATCCAACCTGCTTTATGTGCTGTGGCGGTTGTATAAGGATTAATATCTTCATCGGCTTTCAGTGGCATGGGTTGCACAAGCGCAGTATCAACAAGCAGCTCTTTTGCTTTACTTTCAAAGGGAACCGCTAAGCCTTTACCGATAAGGACAGCAGAAAACCCACTACAATCAATATAAAAATCAAAAGCTAACTCATCGCCATCCGCTGTTATTAAGTGGCTGATATTACCTTCATTACACCTTTTAATTCCTTCAATGGTGGCAAATTGATGTTTAACATTAAATCTTTTTTGTGCATTCGATGCCAATAAATTAGCAAATTTGGCGGCATTAAAATGGTAAGCGTAAGATAGCTCCCCCTCATACTCACCAGAGTTTTTCATTTTAGGCGATAAACCAAGTTCCGATATTCTGGCTTGAACCCCTATATCATCAAAAGATTTACTGCCCTCATAAGAATTCCAATAAGGCGTTACATTAAAGCCATTGGGATAGGGGTCATCGAACGAATGATAATAATAGTTTTCACCATGTTTAATTGGGTCGAGCCAGTTAACAAATTTAACACCTTGCTTGAATGTTGCATCGCAGCTATTGAGTAATTCGGCTTCTGAAATACCAAAGCGTTTTAATCCCTTCATAATATAAGGGACTGTGCCTTCACCGACGCCAATAGTAGGCACGTCTTTTGATTCAATAACTGTAATTTCTATCTCGGCATCGGCACTGAGTTCACAACCAAGATGGTTTGCAGCTAGCCATCCCGATGTTCCGGCACCAACTATTGCTATGCGTTTAATTTTCATATGCTTTCTCCGCAATATATTACTAATAAATTAAAATTACATAAAAGCCATTTTTTGTACATAAAAAAAAACCCAGTCGAGACTGGGTTTTCATCATTATACTCAGTGATTAGAACTTATAGCTAGCACCTAGCTTGTAAGTTGTTTCACCGTTGAAAGACCAAGTTGGGTAACCGTCTTGTAAAGCAGGTTTAACTGCTGTACCAACAGCAGCGGCACCGTATTGAATATCGTCTTCAGCAAGTACATTAACAACTTCAAGTCTTAAAGTAAGACTCTCTGTTGCATTCCAACCGAATGTTAGGTCTAAAGTACCAAAATCATCATGCATACGGTTACCGTAGTATTTACCATATTCACGAACCATGTACTCTGAACGCCAGTTATAAGCAGCGCGTGCTGAGAAATCATCATTTTCCCAGTAACCAACTAAGTTGGCAGTATGCTCTGAAGATTCTGTAAACTGACCAATTCCATCAGTATAAACTTCAGCAGGAGCACTACCATCAGCATAGGTGTAGTTAGCATTAATACCAAAACCATTGTCCCAAGCGTGGTTTATTTGTAGTTCTATACCATGAATTTTACCACCACCAGCATTTTTGTAATTATTTACTGTCCAATCATCCGCAGCAGGGTCAAGGTCATTGTTAATGACACCAATTTGTTGATTATACTCTGTAGTTGCTACGATAAAATTTTCTATATCTTTAGTAAATAACGTCGCAGAAACTAAGTTACCGTCACCATAGTAATATTCAATACCTAAATCAGCCTGAGTTGACTTCATAGGCTTTAAACCAGGATTACCATAAGTAATTTCTTCATTGCCTTGACGATCATCTGGATAACCAGAAAGACTTGATAAGAATAAATTATCATAGTTTGGACGAGTTATTGCTTGCGATGCTGAGAAACGTAAAATCACATCCTCAGATAAGTCATACGCTAAGTTAAAGCTAGGTAAGAAATCATCATAGCTATCTTTAACACTATGTATTTCTTCACTCCAACCTTCGTTTACAGCCAGAGCATCAGCAGGAGAGTTATCTACAACATGGCCATTAGAAGTTACATCAGTGCTAATATAACGAACACCGAAGTTACCGCGGTAATTATCACCTTCAAAAGTGAACATTCCGTATAACGAGAAGTTATCTTCTTCAATTAAACCATATGCAGAACGGCTATAGGCAAATTGATCAACTAAGCTGATTGTAGCGTTAATCATTGCATCTAAATTTCCTTTAGGTACAGTGTAACCCGCTTCACCTATTTCCATTGTGCCACTGTATAGGTCTGAAGTATTGAAAGAGTTCTCGCCATCACCGTAAATTGCACGGTATTCAGATTTTTCAAATTCATGTTGAGTATAACGAATGCCTGTTTCAAACTTAGTAATTACACCTAAGTCTAAATCAAAATCAACATCTAATTGTACATAATTCTCTTCATCAGAGTTAGGACCTTGAGTACCAGTCCATTGAGATGTGCCAACAGTGGTATCAAGTTGATCTTGAGTAAAACTCATATCACGACCGTTGATATCGATTTGTTTACCCGTAGCGTCAACTTGACCAGCCCATTTGACTTGACCAAAGTTATCGCCCCACCAGCCATAACCAAAGTTAGCAGTCATTTGAGTGCCACCTTCAGCACTAGTGTTACCAGCTACTGCAGAAATAGCGAAACCATCACCTTCATATGAACCATTAATTTCAAAGGTATTAGAGGTCATTTCGCCTGTACGTGCCCAGTTTTGGAAGAATACACGAGATGCATTCGCTTCAGAAGTATCACTTAATGTACAAACACCAGCATTATTGAACTGCTGACAGTTACTAGCACCGTCGCCCCAATCGGTATCAGTTTGAATGTACATGTTAGCACCAAGACTATCAGCGCCAAGTTTTAAAGATAAAATGTGAGCACCAAACTCTAAATTATCTGTTGGGCGGTATTGAAGAGTTGCATCTAAGGCTGTGCGCTCTTGGTTTTGTAAGAATCCTGAAGGTTGAATAGACGAACGGCCACCCCAATCTAAATCAGACTCAGTACCACGACGTAAATATTCGCGATCAACATAAGAAGCAGAAACTAAAACACCGAATGTTTCATCATCATTTTTCCAGCTGTATAAACCAGATAATTCAGGGCTAACAGTTTCGTTAATTGAACCGTATTCACCTTTAACTGATATAAAAGCTTTGTTCGCTTCTAAATCGAAAGGCTTAAGTGTTTTAACAATAACAGTACCACCAATACCACCTTCAACAAGGTTGGCTTGGCTAGATTTATAAACTTCAATACCTCCAATAAGTTCAGACGGAAGCATTGAGTAGTTAAAAGAACGGTCAATATTTAATTGATCATACCAACCCGTTGATGCTACGTTTTGGCCGTTTAATGTTGTTAACGTCATTAAAGGGTCAGTACCACGAATAGAAACTGATGAACCTTGACCGAATGAACGACTGACAGTAACACCAGGGATACGACCTAATGCTTGACCAACATCTGAATCTGGGAATTGGCCAATATCTTCAGCGCTAATTGAATCAACAATAGCATTTGAAAAACGTTTGGCATTTACGCTAGCTCTGTTAGAACCACGGATACCGGTTACTTGAATGACTTCTACTTCATCTTTATTTATTTTTGAAGCTGTTTCTTCGGCTGCTATAGCTTGTGATGATACACCCGCTAGGATCATAGCAATTGAACTTGCTAACACGCCTTTTTTAAATGTTTTAATTGACATCGACTTTCCCTTACACATGTTTTGTTTTTAAAATGTTTTTATTTTATTTTATTTATAATATTTTTTGTTTTACGACAGCGCTGTCAATATTTAATGACAACGCTGTCATAAGAGCTAAGAAACCATACCGTTTATTTTTACGTTTGACCAGAATAATTTAACCAATAGTTACATAATGACTACATAAATTCACAAAGAGTATGAATTAATAGGTTTTTTTTAATATATTATTTTGTTATTAATTACTGAACTATCTAAGATCATCACTTTCTGTATAAAAAAAACACGTAAAAGGGCACAAAATGATTTTTTATTCTACTTTATAGAATAAAAAATCAGCTGGTGCTAGAGGATAAGGCAAACAGATATTTTACTGACTTAATTGATTTGTGGATAAAAAAAAGCTAATGCCACCCTAGGTAGACATTAGCTTTTAATAGTGTGCTTTGCTTTTAGTAACGCTTTAAAGGTTTAGTTTTACTTGCTGGCGCTATTTTGCTGACTGATAAAACTTCAGTAAGCTTGCCGTTGAACAATCATGTTGCTCAGAGATATTGTTAGTTTCTAATTCGTCTTGAATTTCTGCCGCTAGCCCCTTACCAAGCTCGACCCCCCATTGATCAAATGAACATATTTGCAAGATGATACCTTGTACAAAAATCTTATGTTCATAAGCGGCAATTAAGCTACCAAGGTTTCTAGGATTGATACATTTTAATAAAATGGTATTGGTCGGTCTATTACCCTTATGGACTTTATGTGGTGCTACTTTATCGATGTAATCTTGAGTACGACCTTTAGCTTTAAGATCAGCACGGACTTGCTCTTCATTAACACCCGTCATTAACGCTTGGGTTTGGGCAAAGAAGTTTGACATCAGCGTTTCATGATGTCCTTTTACCGGCGTTACACTTTTTACCGAGCCAATAAAGTCAGCGGGCACGACATTATTACTTTGATGTAGATACTGATAAAAAGCATGCTGGCCATTAATGCCAAGCTCTCCCCAAATAGAGGGCACAGTGGCATAGTCTACTTCATCACCATCCCAAGTCACCGACTTACCATTACTTTCCATTTCAGCTTGTTGTAAATAAGCGGTCAGCATATGCAATGTTTGATCGTAGGGTAGAATAGCTTGTGACTGTGAGCCAAGGAATGTGGTATTCCAAACGCTGATCAAGGCTAAAATAGCAGGGAAATTATCTTTTAATGGCGCGTTGATAAAGTGCTGATCCATATCATAGGCACCGCTGAGTAACTCTTTAAATTTATCAAAGCCTAAATCAAGAGCGATGGCAAGACCAATAGCCGACCATAATGAGAAGCGACCACCAACCCAGTCCCACATATCAAAAATATTTTTCTCTTCAATACCAAAACTCATGGCATTTTCTTTATTTGCTGTTACGGCGACAAAGTGTTTAGCAACCGAGTTTTCGTCAAAAGACGCGCTGGTTAACCAATTAATAGCAGTACGAGCATTGGTCATGGTTTCTTTGGTGGTAAAGGTTTTACTTGAAACAATAAAAAGTACTTTTTCAGGCTCTAGTGGACGTAGTACTTCAACAATTTGCGCACCATCGACATTAGAAACATAGTGAACATTAACACTACCATCACTATACTGTTTTAATGCTTCGGTAACCATTTGAGGGCCAAGATTTGAACCACCAACACCTATATTTACAATATCGGTAATACGCTTACCAGAGTAACCTAACCATCGACCTTGACGGACCTTATTAACAAAAACCTCCATCTCGCCGAGCTGTTTTTGCACCTGATCGGTGACATTTTCACCATCAACAATAAGAGGTTTATCATGTGGACGGCGTAACGCGGTATGAAGTACCGCGCGATCTTCAGTTTGATTGATTTTCTCACCAGCAAACATCTTCGCGCGCCAATCACAAACTTTTGTCTCTTCGGCTAAAGCAAGTAATGCAGTCATGGTTTCACTATCAATAAGGTTTTTAGAGTAGTCGAGCAGCATGTTGGGTAATTCAATAGAGAACTTATTAAAACGTTCACTGTCTTGTGCAAACAAGGTATTCATGTGCTGAGATTTTTTATCTTTGGCAAGTTGCTGAAGCTTTTTCCAGCTAGCTAATGCTTGACGAGATGACATACAAGTTCCTATAAGATGATTTAGACACGATTATCGACTTTGCCACAAGTTTCAACTGAGTGTTTACTCGATTTAATCATTATGACTTGCAAAAATTTCATGATACCCTATAAAAAAATGACAGCGCTGTCAATTGTTAATACTCTACAGAATACTGTAAAAGCAGGTAGATTACCACCGAACAGCCATGTAATAATAACAAAGCATCTGGTAGAACCAGTCAATTTATAATAATAACAGCAAGGTTACCTGCAAATGAAAGCGACAATAAATGACGTAGCAAAACGTGCCGGCGTATCAATAAAAACGGTTTCTCGTGTTATTAATAATGAAACTTCAGTACGCCAATTGACACGAGAGAAAGTACAGTTGGCTGTTGATGAACTTAGCTATCAACCAAACTTATCTGCTCGTAATTTAGCAGGAGCAAAATCCTACTCAATTGCCTATATATATGATAATCCCAATGCCTATTACATTATTGATATGCAGAAGGGCATCTTATCAGCCTGCAAACAACATGGTTTTGAGTTATTAATTCACCCTTGTGATGCAAAAGATAAAGATGTTAGCAAAGAGGTAGTAAACATGGTCAAGCATGCGCGTATTGCTGGCTTAATTTTAACACCGCCTTTATCTGAAATGCCTGACTTTGTAAAATCGCTAGTAGAGCTTGATGTTAAAGTTGTCCGTATCCTCTCTGGTGATGTTGCCCCTGATGATCTTAGCCCTTGTGTTATGGTCAATGATAGAGATGCTGCGCAAACGATGACCCAACACCTTATTGATTTAGGCCATAAAGATATTGCCTTTCTAGCCGGTGACGCGGAACATATGTCGACTATAGAACGCTATAAAGGCTATCGGCGAGCACTAAAAGCCAGCAATATTGAGTTTAATAAAACCCTTGTTATTGAAGGTGATTACTCGTTTGATTCTGGTGTCAATGGTGCGAAAGAATTAATGTCTAAGCAAACGGCTAATACCCGCCCTACTGCCATATTTTCGTGTAACGATGAAATTGCCGCGGGGGCATTATTTGCCGCAAGATTAATGAATATCTCTATTCCAGAACAATTATCTATTGTTGGTTTTGAAAACAGTCCCTTTTCCCGCCAAACTTGGCCTAAATTAACTACCGCTGATCAGCCAAATAAACAAATTGCCGAAGATGCGGCAAAGTTACTTATTAGTCAAATTCGTAAGCAAAAAAATCCGATCACTATAAGTCAATATGTACCAAAAATTATCGTCAGAGATTCTACCGCTAGGTGTTAAATAGCTGACTTGTTTTAGGCTTTATTCGACGTGTTTTAGCCGATAAGTTAGTTTTAAGGTAGGGAATTCAGCAAATAAAAGATCTTTATGCTGTTAACTCTGCTGGCTATGCTTAAATTGAAAATACAGATTAGGCTGATTGTCGCCCGTAGCAATGCTCACCTAGTGAATGTTATTGATTTAATTGCTTGAAAAGTGTTAGTCAGAGAAACGTGCACACGCTTTATTTGATGTTAAATGAATCATCTATCTTTTTCATTTTAGCTAAATGATTTAAGTGTGCTCTTCTTGCGGCAAAAATAAAGATACCGACAACAACAGTAATTGAGAGAACTAATACCAGAGGTTCTTGTGACAGAGATTTACTAAGCCATTCCATGGTTTACTTTCCTTAGTGTCTTTATATACTGATAAGTTAGCGAGCAACTGGCTCTATATTAGCGCCAGTGACATTGCTGAGATATTATACTAGCGAGTAATCAATCCACCTTATGATATTTAGCATATATGTTCAAGTTTATTAGTACATTACAAAAAATAAAAAGTTATTCTTCAAAATACGTGCCCCAACCATCGTAGTCGACTTTACATTTTTTTGCCAACTCAAACATAACTTTAGTTTCTGTTTTAATTAAATCAACATCCAGCATCTGCTCAGTAACTATATCAAAAGCAAAGACCTTATCACCATTTTCTAATTCGGCTTCTTCCGGGTCTTCAATTTCCAAGCCGAGCTTAAATGCCGCAATGGCTGTCTTCTCTAGCAAATCAAAATCGCTACTGGCAAAATGGTGCTCTATGGTGTGGTAAACCTCGTCGTTAGTACCATCTGCAAGTAGCTCACCAACAAGTACTTCGGTATGTTTAAGCCAGTGCTGTAATTCTTCATCTATCATTTTAATACCTATTTATATTGACTCGTAAAATTCCCCATTAATACCCGCGTTATTTATTATGATAAGCCGCGGCTTCAGCAGATAATTGTTCAATTTTATTTTTCATTAATTCATGGACCTGATGCACCGTTTTTCGTAAATTTTCACGACCAGTATTTTCAATATACAGCGGTTCAAGGAACTCAATAATGATTTTACCATTATCCCAGCGGTTTAACTGAATAGTGCCATGTTGGTTACTGGCACAAACAGGTACAATAGGGACACCAGCCCGCATGGCCGTACGAAAAGCGCCCGTTTTAAGCGGTAATAAACCTCGACCACGACTGCGGGTTCCCTCGGGAAACATCCATATCGAAAGTTTATCATTTTTTATTTTATTTGCTGTTAACTCTATGGTATTCATAGCTTTATTTGTATTATTACGGTCAATTAAAATATTACCGGTTAACCAATACATTTGTCCGAAAAAAGGAATCCACTTGAGACTTTTTTTACCAACACTGACAGTACCAGGTAACACCGCATTGGCATGAGTAAAAAGATCATAACTATTTTGATGATTTGCCAGCCAAACCACAGGGCCAATATTTTTAACTGATTCAGGGATTCTAACTTCCACTTCAACACCCATTAGTTTAGGGATTTTCCCTAAAAAACGTGCCGTATGATAGACATTATCACGATGAAATGGACGAATTAAACAGTAAAAAATAGAGATGATGCAAATAAACATCAAGGCTAAAATTATTAAAATAAAACGGATTACAGCTAGCAAAAAAAGCTCCCATATTGGTAGCTAGGAAAAGACTATGGGCGAGTATACAGAAAAATCAAATAATAGGGTAAAGCTATTAGCTATTTAAGCTAAAAATGGTTCTTGAGCTAATAATAGTCAAATAATAAGGGTGGTAACACCCCTACTATTGCACACCATTTAGCCGCTGAAAAAAATACAACTAAGAGGATAGATTATTAAACATATAACCTTGCCCCCAAACCGTTTCGATTTGATTCTTCTTCATACCAGCCAAAGTCAATTTTTCACGCAATTGCGACATCCTGACATCAAGCGTACGCTCAACCCCGTTGTATACCCGCCTAAGCAAGGTGTTATAGAGCTGATCTCGCGATAAAATTTTACCTTGATGTTCAAGTAGTACTTTCAATAACTTGAATTCAAAGGTAGTTAATTTCACCAGTGCACCGTTGATAAAGCATTTTTGAGATTTTGGCTGTAAACAGACATCTCCCACAGTTAAACTAGCTAAGGCAACCTGGTTGCTTTTATTATTTTGCCGACTAAATAACGCCGCTATGCGCAACATTAAAATACGATTATTCATCGGTTTAACTAAGTAATCATCAGCACCTAAAGTAAAAGCATCAATTTGTTCTTGTTCACTATTTTTACTGGAAACCACCACTAACAGACCGTCAAATAGCGCACGAATATCACGAATTAGCAGCAGTTTTACACTATCGGCAAAACCTACATCTAAGACAATCATATTGGGTTGATTATCAACTAAATAACGTGGCAATTCTTTGCTAACTACCTCACCAGTACTAACCTTTATCGTTTGATAGCCAAGGTTAGTACCATGAATTGCAAAAGCTTCGCTTAGGTATTGCTCATTTTCAATCAACAATAATTGTTGTGAACTTTGCTCATTCTGGTTAGTTTCAAGTGGTGTTGTATTTTCAACAAGCTCTATACTTGATGGCATGACAGACTCCTTAAAATTAAACGACTTAGATTTGATAACTAAAGTATAAAATCAAAGTCGATAGGAGACTGTAATAGCTTGTAAAGGAGCTGTAACAACTTGCAGCGCTGGTAAGATATTGAAGGTTAATTACTTTTGCTAAAAAATAAAAAATCATGAGGTTTAACACTTACCGATACTTGTTGCTTTAATGACAGCACCCTATCACTGTATAAACTTAATTTGCTAAAAGACAATGCCTTGTCAGTCACTGCACTGTCTAGGCTACTTAAGTAATAATGGTAACCTTGCTCGGTCACACTGATGTAGTCAACTTGTGCATTGGCCAGATGATCCCCTGCGACTACCGTATTGAGTAATAGCTGTGCTGGTTTTACCAATAAATAAGCCAACTTATGCTGCTCAAGGCACTTTTTATCGAGAGCAAGTCGACCCAGTAAACTCTGTGCCCCCGTAGCATCAAGATGACACGGTAACCAACTGCCAAGCTGAAGAAAGTCAGCAACTTGATAGCTATTAGGTTGTTGACAAATAACGCTTGGCGTATCAAATTGAAGTAACTTACCTTGTGCCATCACCGCCATTTTATCGGCAAAAGTAAAAACTTCATCTTTATTATGGGTAACAAAGATAGCTGTCATATCAAATTGCTTTAATAGCTGTCTTATTTCCACCATTAATTCATTTCTAAGGCGCGCATCTATATTGGAAAATGGCTCATCAAGCAAGAGTAATTTAGGTTTTGGCGCCAGCGCACGGGCAATAGCGACACGTTGTTGTTGACCACCAGAAAGTTGATGAATATAACTATCACTATATTCTTTTAGCTTTAAAATAGTGAGTAACTGATCAATTTGTTGATTTTGCTGTGCTTTGCTTAATTTACTAATACCAAAGGCGATATTCTCGTGTACCGTTAAGTGGGGAAAAAGGGCATAATCTTGGAAGATCATGCCTACTTGACGATTTTCCGCTGGTACGCAACAGTTATCATCACTGAGTAACAGTTCATCAATAACTATTTTGCCCTGACTTGGCTTATTAAAACCAGCGATGGCATTGAGCAAGGTAGTTTTTCCGCAACCACTTGCGCCAACAAGTCCTAAAATATCACCTTTATTTAAGCTAAGATCTAGCTCAGATAAAACAACATTGTCTTGTAATGTTATCGAAAGTTGTTGGATAGTTAACAACGCCGTCATACTTTTTCCTTGCTCTTATTTAGTAGCACTATCGGTAATAAACCAAACAACACAATCATGATTGCCCCTAAGGCACCTTGCTCTAGCATTTCATCCGAAATAAGCTGATAAATTTGACTACTTAAGGTTTCAAAATTAAAAGGCCGCAATAATAATACCGCGGGTAGTTCTTTCATCGCCTCAACAAAAACTAATAACCATGCCACCAGTATGGCGGGGGTTAAAATAGGTAAGTGTACCCTAGTTAAGCTGCCCGTTAAATTAACCCCTAATGATGCCGGAGCATAATCGAGTGATTGTGGAATTTGTTTAATAGCACTGACAATAGTGCCATTGGCTATGGCAGAAAAACGTACTACTAGTGCAAATATAATGGCAAATATTGAACCGGATAAAATTAAGCCTGGTGGGGAAAAACCCAAGAGCTCTGCTAGATCATTTAGCCAATGATCTAATGGCCCTAAGGTCGACAACATCGCCATGGCAAGTACTGTACCCGGTACGGCATAGCCAAACCCTGATATATGATGAGGTATATGACGAAACTTGTCACTATGTAAGCGCTGATATAAACCTAATGATAAAGCAATAAGTACCGCAACTGTCGCGGCAATGACTGATATTTTCAATGAATTAATACCGGTAGATATTAACACCGATAATTGTGCAACATCACTGTATTGCACCGCCATAACGATCAATAAACTAATAGGTAGTAAGAAGCCAAAAATAACCAGTGCCCAGCAAAAAATACTGCCGATAACTTGCTGGCTAAAAGATAATTGTATTAACTCTCGGCTTAAATTAGGTCGAGCGCTTTGATGGCGTAATCCTGCTCTACTGCGTTGTTCGGCTAATACCACAAACAGCACTAATAGCATCAAGACACTTGCTAGCGCATTGGCCGCGCCAAGATCACCATAACCAAGCCAAGTATCGTATATCGCTGTCGTTAAGGTATTAACGGCAAAGTATTGCACCGTAGCAAAATCAGCTAAGGTTTCCATCAACACTAGGCTAGCGGCAACCGCAATAGCAGGTCTAGCTAAGGGTAAAGCAACTTTAAAGAAACTCTGCTTTGCCGTTAAGCCCAATAATCGACTGGCGCGAATTAAGTTTTGATCTTGCTGCTCAAAAGCGCCTCGAGTCAGCATATAAATATAAGGGAATAGTACCAAGGCTAGCATTAACGCAGCGCCAGGTAAGGTACGTATATCAAAAAACCAATAGTCATTGGGCGATTGCCAACCAAACCAAGAGCGCAGGCTACGCTGTACCGGACCAGCGTAATCGAATAAATCGGTATAAAGATAAGCTACTAAATAGGCTGGCATCGCTAAAGGTAGCAGTAATAACCAGCGTAACTGCTTTTTAAAAACGATATTGGTTTGGGTAATGAGTGCGGCACTGAATACACCAAAGATTAACGCCAACATCACCACCCCAAAGGCGAGTAATAAAGTATTTTCAAGATACGTTGGCAGTACCGTTTGCCATAAATGGGCAAATAATTGCGTTGAAGCACTAATACCGCCGACTAGCATAACCAGCACTGGTACCATAAGTACCAGGGCAATTAAATAGCTAGAAAACTTCCATGTTTTACTATTATTCAGTGCTATCACAAATCAAACTGTGCTTGATCTAATAACTTTAATGCCACTTTACGATTTTTTGCTATCTCTTCTAGCGGTAAGCTATCAGCTTTATAGCTGCCCCATGAGGCAACAAGTTCAGAAACAGCCACATCCGTTCGAACTGGGTATTCCATATTCATTTCTGCATATAGCTGTTGCGCAGGTTTAGACACTAAAAACTCCATTAAGGCTTGGGCATTTTTTGCATTCGGTGCATATTTAGCCATAGCAATGCCGGAAATATTTATATGAGCACCACGATTTTTTTGATTAGGGAAGTTAATATAGACCCCTTCAGCCCACACTTTTTGTTTGTCATCTTTTAGCATTTTGCCAAAGTAGTAACTATTACCTAAGGATATATCACAAAGGTTTTGATGAATAGCTTGTACTTGACCACGGTCACTGCCCTGTGGTTTACGCGCTAAGTTATTTTTAAACTTTTTTAACCAATCTAAAGTATAAGCTTCGCCATGTTCACTGATCATCGAAGCAACTAAAGCGACAGTGTAAGGGTGTTTACCACTACGAGTACAAATACGACCTTTATATTTTTCGTCCGCTAAGTCTTCATAATTTATATCAATTTTACCTAAACGTTTCGATGAATATATATTACGAACACGAATAGTTAAGGCAAACCACGTATTATCTTCTGCTTGATATTGCTTGGGGATAGCACTAGTTAATATCGAAGAATTAACCGCTTGCACTAAGCCTTTATCACGTAATTCAATCAAACGACTAATATCTGTGGTAAGTAAGATATCTGCTGGACTATATTTACCTTCACGCGCTAAACGTTCAGCCATGCCTTTTTTGGCGAAGACCACATTAACTTTGATACCGGTTTTTTCAGTAAACTTATCGAACAAAGGTTCAACAAGAAAAGGCTGACGGTATGAATAAACATTAACCTCTTCGCTAGCATTAGCGATAAAACCTGTCATAGAAAAAAATACAAAAAATAAGGTTATCAACATCTTTTTAAACATATAAATAGTCTCGGTAAAATAGTATCCGCGAATTGTACAAGGACAGCAAAGGCTGTCAAGGCATTTGAGAATTATTCTCATTAAGATTTGTAACAGATCATTATTTCTTTACTTACTTAACTTAACCCCACGGCAGCACTTATCAATAACCAAGCAGCAAAAAACAATTTCAACTTAATTGCCGATAAATGTGTCACTAACGTTTTAGCAAAAATACCACCTAATACGGCACCAGGGCCAGCAAATAAAACCACTTGCCAATAAACATCGTTATGAACTTGGGCAATTGCCGTCCAAACACTAATGGCGGAAACGATAACCGCTGCGGCTACCGCCATGCTGATATCAAAGTGGCGTAATAGCAGATAAATAACTAATAACTCACCCACACCAACACTTAACCAAGCCGTTACGGCGCCGCCAAATAAACCAATGAGCACAAGAGCAATATAATCTAGATAGTATAACTGACTACGCTCGCGGTGCGGTTGCAGTAAATAAATAGTTAAGATAATGAAAAAGCCGAGTACTAATGAAAACCAACTAAAGCTGGTATGCAAAGATGCTGGAGAGCTTACTTGCCAATAAAACACCACATTTAAGCCAATAATTGCGGCAATGGTGGTGACAAAAATGATACGTTTAAAGCCCTGCCATAAACGTAAGTCAGTTTTTTCTGTTTTATAATGATGCCACCAAGTGACAGCACCTGCGGTCATGCCAAAACATTGAATGGCAAAGCTGGTCGCTATTGCTTGCTGTTCAGAAAAGTTAAGTTTAGCAAACATGGGAATAAAAACCACACCACCGCCAGCTCCGGTTGAGTTAGCAAAAATAGCCCCTAAGGTACCTAAAAAGGTAAATAAGACATAGTCCAGCAGCTCGTTCATGGCATGGTTAGAGCTTAACAGTAAGCTGGCCCATAAGACGATAAAGAGGCCAATAAACTTGGGGTTTGATAAGCGCATAAATGCTGGTTTGGCCATAACTATCCCGAGTTAACTTAACTTAGCTGACTTAACTTAAGCAACAACTGGGTTTTTCTGGCTGATAAAGGCAATAGCCTCATCGGATAAGCAACTTTTAGAAATATAACTCTTACTGGCAATATTTTTGCCCATTGCCGTTTTACCCAAACTAAAAAAAACAACAAAACCTAGCTCAGTTTCAGTGACGATAGTAACATCGGTCCATAAAATGCGATTATTTATATGAAATGACTCGGTCAGTATGCCTTGCTCATCAATAGTAAGCTTCACTTCACTGCCAGAGGCCTTACTAAACATCTGCCTCATCACCCACCAAGGTTTATGATAATAAACACCCAAGGTTTCTATAATACCTAAGACAATGACAAACCAAGCAGCATAAGGGTTAACCGGGGTAAATAACAAAATAATCAAACCAAAAACAGTTAGAATATTCGCTTTAAAATAGGTTTTTTTATTATGTGTCAAAGTACTAGATTGGCTATAACATTCAGTATAGTGCGCTTTATCTAGGGTAAAGCTGGTAGAAAAGGAGCTTGTTTGCATCGTTGCAGGTTGAGTCATTAAATTTACAGACATTAAAGTCGGTTCACAAAGAAAGTTAGCGCTAGTTTATCAGAAGACCTGCTAAAACGAGTAACTAATTGTCTCTATATTTACAAAGAAATAGCGGGCAGTGTCTATGGCATAAAATACTATTTCATACTAGTTTAACGGTACTTGATCATGGTTAAACACATATTAAGATGATCAATAAAGCTACATACTTGTTGAAAGTCTTGCGTGGCTATCTTTTGCTTTGGCGTAAGTAATTGCAAACAGATGACCCCTATAGCTTTACCCGCTATTTTTACGGGTACAAAAGCTATGGCACCATGAGTAATCAAATCACTGATCTGTTGAGTAATTAAATCACGCCAACGAACTTCTTGATGATCATTAATCAGCGCAGCGGTATCCGTACTGATCACCCTAGCAATAACATTATCACTGTTTTTTAGATCAATATTGATTTTACCGGCTTCGCTTTGGCCATTGTTGTTAACCACCAAGCGAGACTTAACACTAGCTCTCTCATCAACCAGCAATAAGAAAGAGCTACGATCAAAAGCAAAGGTAAAAGCAATGTTCTCTAGCGCTAACTGTAGGTATTCATTAAGATCTTTACTTGTCTTCATCAAGTTAGTTAGCTTGATAAAGCCTGCTAATAAGGCTTTATCTTTACTAGCAGGCTCCGCAGTACTAGCAATATCGCTCTGGGCTTCGAAATCTTTACTAGCAGGTAAGCTTTTAATTAACGGAATTAAAATTTCTGCACCATAAGATGACAGTAACTTATCGGCTTGCTCACGGGTATGGTCAACTCTCACCGTTAACTGCCTTACCGAAATATTCATAATATCAGCTATATCGGCCAGTAAGCGTTGATAGTCTGCGCTACTACCTTCTGGCTTGGCAATAATAGCGCTCAATTTATCGGCAAAATAAATAATTTTCACCTCATCGGTACGATTGGTGGGCTGATCCAAGGCCTTGATTAATAAATCACTCAAGTTCCACGTACTGGCAAGGCCTTTACTTAATTCAGTAAAGCTGGTGCCCATTTCTTGTTGACAATATTGCTTAAAATCTTGGCTTGATTTTGCCTGATAATTTGCTAGTTTTTTGGCAACGTCACCGCCAGCACTCCAAAAAGCGCTTTCGCCAATACGATATAACATCGCAGCTAGGTATACTTCTTCTTGCACTTCATCACTGTAAGTAGGCACCATCATTTTAGCTAACATACCCGCGTAAAATGAATTAGCCATCAGCTGAGTTAATTTTTCATAGACATTAATATCAAGGGTCTTGGTGGCCAGTAAACTAGAAACTAATTTTACCGTTAAACAGATATTTTTAACCGTTTGAATACCTAATACCACAGTAGCCCGAGATACTGTGGTGACTTTATTAATACTGATGTGCTGAATATTATTGGCAACTTTAAGCAAGCATGAAGATAACCCTTGATCATGCAAGATAGCTTCACTTAATTTAGGCAATGACGATTTATCATCGTTGGCAAATTTATCCAACATCTTCGCGGTAGAAGTAATAGCCGGTAGCTCACTATTAGCGATAAGCTCAATCCATTGTTCCGTTGTTTGTAAACCTCTATAGTTCATAACATTTTCTCAACGATTATCTTTACTATGCATAAACTAACTATGCGATCAATAAGCGGATATGTCTAAATTTTTAACACAATAAAACGATTATTTATGTTTAGAAAAACACTGATAGCTAGATATATATATATATCTATCAACAGACAGTATTAGTAATTGACAGCGCTGTCATTTTTCAATAGGGTGATAGTATATTTATCATATTATAAATTTTATCGCTTACACTATAAGCGTACAGTGCACTTTTATTTAATTTCATTTTTCTAAGGAAAAAACATGCAAGTTATTATTTTTGATAATGCACAACAAGTTGCCATAAGTGCAGCAGAATGGGTTGCAGAGCTAATCAATAAAAAATCAAACCCTGTTATAGGTTTGGCAACAGGCAGCACACCTATTAGCCTTTATCAAGAATTGGTTAATAAATATAAAGCTGGTGAGCTAAGTTTTAGCAATACCACCAGTTTCAATTTGGATGAATACTTAGGTATTGATGAAAAAAATGCACAAAGTTACCGATATTTTATGAATGAGCACTTGTTTAACCATGTTGATATCGATAAAACCAAGACCTTTTTACCTATTTGTAACCAGGGTGAAAACCCAAGAGTACAAGGCTTAGCATACGAAGATAAAATTGCCCAAGCAGGCGGTATCGATCTACAAATATTAGGCATAGGTGCAAATGGCCATATTGGTTTTAATGAGCCAACGTCAAGTTTAGCCTCTCGGACACGCATTAAAACACTTAC
Source organism: Colwellia sp. MT41 (assembly GCF_001444365.1). Lineage (NCBI taxonomy): Bacteria > Pseudomonadati > Pseudomonadota > Gammaproteobacteria > Alteromonadales > Colwelliaceae > Colwellia > Colwellia sp. MT41. The sequence goes on along the minus strand of NZ_CP013145.1, from coordinate 911,179 downwards.
TCAACAAACCCTTGATGATAACAGTCGTTTATTTTCTGCTAATGAATTTCAACCTACGTTAGCCATGACCATGGGTATTGCCACTATTCTCGATGCTAGGTATGTACTTCTTATGGCAACAGGTAAAAACAAAGCCAAGGCAGTAAACGATATGGTAACCGGTGCCTTATCGGCAGTTTGTCCGGCATCGTCTTTACAGCTACATGAAAATGCCATTGTCTTACTTGATAAAGCAGCGGCTAGTGAATTGGCAGATCAAGAGTATTATCTGTGGGCCGATAAACAAAACGGTAAGATAAACCAAGAGTTTGGCTTGTATCATAATTACTAATAAACAATTACTAAAAATATAATTACTAATAAACAACTACTAAAAGCATAATTTAGTTGCATTTAAGCAAGTATTCCTTGTTAAAACCAAGCTAAATATTAGCTAATATCGGTAAAGAAAAACAAAAAAGGCGCAGGTTAATCGATTGATTAACCTGCGCCTTTTTTAAGGTATTCATTGGCTGAGTAGGCACTAAAGAATGCGAATATTATTTTGCTATTTGCAGTAGCTCAGGTAAAAAGTTCTCACTTTCCAGCGCTAACTGACATTGCTGCTCTAATATATCTTGTAAAATTTCTTTCGTGGTTAATGGGTTGGCCAAGACGACTCTAAAAACTATTACTTTTTCACCGCCATATTTACCCACTTCAATACGAGTACGTGAAACAAAAGAGCGACCGTCTTCGCGTTGGCGTTTTTGAATAAACTTGGTTAACTGACCAAGTAGCAAATTCACCGATTTATTGGCGTCATTATCATTACGAGCCAACAGTGCTTGTACTGACTTAGGTGCATAACGGTAGGTTAACAGACACAATTCAGGGCGGGTAATTAACTCAAAACTATCATGCTGATTAATGATCTCAGCAAAATACTCCGCTTTTTCAATAGCCTGATTAATCAGCATTTCATAACCTGGTCGGCTAATAATATGCAAACTGGCATACACTAACATCGCCATGCCCGGGCGAGAGCCTTCAAGGGTATGACTACCTAAATCTTTTGAGCCTTTACGTAATATATATTCGGCGTGATGCTCAATGGCACTCACCGAGCCAGGGTCTTTAAATATAACGATACCAGCGCCCATAGGCACATACATCTGTTTATGCGCGTCAATGGTTACTGAGTCGGCTTGTTCGATGCCTTTAAGCAAAGGACGGTACTTATTCGATAACAATGTAGCTCCCCCCCAAGCGGCATCAACATGAAAATGACATTGGATTTTCTGAGCAATGACAGCCATTTTATCAAGAGGGTCAACATTACCGGTTTCTGTGGTACCGGCAACACCAACAATAGCGAGTACTTTGATATTTTTAGCGCTAAGTTGCTGGCATTTTTCTGCCAGCTTTTGACAATCTATTTTATTATTTTCATCGGTGGCAATGGCAATAACATTCTCTTGGCCTATACCGAGAATATCAGCGGATTTTTTCAGTGAGTAATGACCACGTTCCGAGACTAAAATAGCTAAGTCTTGATAGCCATAATGTCTCATAGCACGGTGTAAGCCTTCTCGAGCTACGCCTCTAAAGTCACCGTCGGCTTGCAGTAGCTTATTTCGTGCGACCCATAAAGCGGTAATATTAGCGACTGTGCCACCGGAGCAAAAAGTGCCCAGTGAATGCTGTGCGCTATGCATCCAACTTTTATAAAAATCATCATCCTGTTGATAGATCAAGTTATGCATCATACCGATAACTTGACGTTCTAGCGGGGTAAAAGCCTTAGAGGTTTCAACTTTAACTAGGTTCTGATTTAAACCCACCATCAGCTTAGATAAGGGTAAAATAAATGCTGGTAGCGCTGAGGTCATATGACCAATAAAACTAGGACTAGAGGTATGTACTGATTGCGCGACTAATTTATCGAGCAAATGATGCATATGATCTGAGACAAATTCTGGCTGCTCAGGAATATGAGGATTAACAAAATCTTTCTCAATGTCCGATAACGCATTTTTACTGGCAACAATATGGTTGTTTAAAAAACCAACCAAATTTTGTGACATTTCTTGCTCAAGGCGCCCCAAAGTAGAATCAGGCGCTTCGGCAATAGTAAAAATTCGATGTAATGACTCTTGCGTTGCCTCGGCAATGCGCTTAGTTGCTCTCATACTGTTCACTTAACTGTTCACTATATTGACTTGCTTGACCAATTACTGTTATGCCCATACGCAAGTTTAATACTTATTGGCTATTTGTAGCTAACACGAAAAACGCACTTTAATAAAAAACAGCGCAAAAGTCTTGTGATTTCGTCAACATTACTAACTATATTCATTATCTATGTAGGATTAATTGCCAACAAACTTGTCCACTAGCTTGGTATTTTGCTTCAAACGGCGTCAGTGCAGACGAGGCTTCGACTACCGTTAATGAAGAAATTTCACCGTGCAAATTAACCTGCTTAGCCGCTTGTTGAAACTCGGCTAAGTAGATCCGCCAATTACTGCGTAAAATAAGCTGCTGACCAATACTGGCCATTTGTGGAAATACGGCACTACCATGCCAACGGCGCTGTAAATGCTTAGACTTAGGCCAAGGGTTAGGATATAAAATGTAGTGCTTTGATACCGGCCAATTGGCGCTTTTCACCAAACGATAGAAATCATTAAGATCGGCGCGCACTAAATGATAGTTTTGTGCACTAAAACCATCTTCCGCAGCAAAGCCTTCAACATTGCGATTAATTCTATGAGCTGACTTATCCACACCAATCACTAATGCTTGTGGGTTCTGCTGAGCTAAGATGCGGGTACTTTGTCCGACACCACAACAAGCATCTAAGATGATTTCACCCTCAGGGTTAGCCACTAAAAAATCTTGTACCAAAACATCCATTTGCGCAAAGGCTGCTTGCGTGTGTGCTTGATAAGGCTTTTGAAATACATGGCTAAGATGCTTTTTCACCACCTCATCAAGCTTCTCATGAATGCCCGCTTGATTACTAATAATTGCTTTAGAGTCACCCAATGCTGGTTGCGAGTTCAATGTGGTCATTTTTCCGGTAATATTAGCTGTCATCTTTTCTGTCATGTTAAGTTCTAAGTCCTATACCTTTAGAGATAAGTACCATGGCAATGGTAAATAAAGTGACAATAAAGAAAATAATCACGGCAAAAGCTGTCACAAGACTAACATCTGATATCCCTAAAAAGCCATACCTAAAAGCATTAACCATATAAACAATCGGGTTAGCCTGCGAAACGCCCTGCCAAAACTCAGGCAGTAAACTGATCGAATAAAACACCCCACCAAGATACGTTAACGGCGTTAAAATAAAGGTAGGAATAATAGAAATATCATCAAAGCTATTAGCAAAAATAGCATTAATTAAACCGCCTAAGGCAAACGTTGCCGATGTAAGTACCACAGTAGCGATAATCACCCAAATATTATGTAGTTGAATATCAACAAACAACAAGGAAACCAGGGTAACAATCAAGCCAACTAAAATACCACGACACATACCGCCGCCAACATAGCCCGCCACAATCACCCAGTTAGGTACCGGCGCTACCAGCATTTCTTCAACATTTCGTTGCCACTTAGCGCTAAAAAATGACGATGCCACATTAGAGTATGAGTTCGTGATAACACTCATCATAATAAGGCCAGGCACAATAAACGACATATAATCAAAGCCGTCCATTTCACCGATACGCGAGCCAATTAATGAGCCAAAAATAACAAAATATAAGCTAATAGTAATGGCTGGTGGTACTAAGGTTTGCACCCAAATACGCATAAAACGCTGTATTTCTTTGGTTAATATACTTTTTAAGGCAATAGAGTTATTCATTTAGTTTGCTCCGACAACAGCACTTTGCGGCTTAGTTTGCCTAGCGCTGGACTTTTTATTGATCAAACTCACAAACAAGGCTTCTAAGCGGTTACTTTTATTGCGCATACTCTGTACCTCAATATTAGCCACGCTCAATTGTTCAAAAACCTGATTAAGGTTTTGCGCCTTTTTTAAATCCATCTCCAAGGTATGATCATCAATAAGTCGATAAGTAATGACGGAGGATTGCTTAACAAATTGCTCAAGTTTACTTACCGCGGTCCCCTCTTTGATATCGAAAATAAAGGTTTCAACATCTAATTGTGCCAGTAATTTTTTCATACTGGTATTTTCAACAATTTCACCACCATCAATAATGGCAATATTGCGACACAGCATTTCAGCTTCTTCTAAATAGTGAGTGGTGAGGATAATAGTAATGCCTTGCTGATTTAACTCACGTAAAAAACTCCACATCGAGCGACGTAATTCAATATCAACGCCAGCCGTTGGCTCATCTAATATCAACATTTTCGGTTCATGCATTAAAGCACGGGCAATCATTAAACGACGTTTCATACCACCGGAGAGTGTCCGCGCGGGTGCATCACGTTTATCCCATAGCTCAAGTTGCTTTAGGTACTTTTCTGCCCGCTCTATAGCCACAGATTTAGTTACACCATAATAGCCAGCTTGATTCACTAAAATATTCATCAAGGGCTCAAACTGACTAAAATTAAACTCTTGTGGTACTAAACCGATAAAGCTTTTCGCTTTTTCCAAATCAGTATCGATGTCATAACCAAATACTTTTACTTGACCGGCCGTTTTATTCACCAGCGACGTTATCACGCCAATAGCTGTAGATTTACCGGCACCATTAGGGCCAAGCAAGGCAAAAAAATCGCCCTGTGATACAGTTAAATCAATACCTTTTAAAGCTTGAAAACCGCCTTTATAGGTTTTTTTTAATGCGCTAATTTCTAGTGCGTAGGTCATGTTAGCTGCCAGTGAAATATGGATGGATATAAATATGGAGCCTAACTATTTATTTTCAATAGCGCAAATATTATATTTAGCCGCTAAAGCTAGTTTATCGTCCCTTTTATCACTAAGCCTCTATTGTCTGTCGGCTAGAAACTAGTGATATTAAATTGAGCACAATAAGTCATTTGAATTTATGACTTATCCTCATCGTAGCCACAGTATAAAAGAAGGTGCTGGCACTTACTTGCCTTATAAAACCATGAAAACTGCGTTTTTTAAAGCACACTTGTAGCTCAATACGTAATAATTCAACATGCCTATGTAGTTTACTCAGGAACTTTTTGTATACGTCATCTTCGAAGTCTCTGATCGAAGATCCATTGCTCTTTATACACTAGATCCCCGATTAAAACACCACGGGGATGACGATCCTGAGCCAAGTGCACAGGCATGTAATTCAATAAAGAATAGCGCACTAAAAAAGAACCATAGCAACAGTACCTCACTAGATGCTCTTAACTATTAGAGCCAACAAAAATGAGGCACTAAAAACTGGGCATCAAAAAGGGCAAGGAGCTTTAACTCCTTGCCCTTTTTATGGGGAAATTAACGATTAGCTTGGCTTTGCTCGGGTACTTTTACTAATATTATGACTTCTATTATTTCTTATAGTTAGTAAAAGACGATTAGAGCTGTCATTACTATGCCATTCTATTATGAGGCGACTACTTATGGTGCCACTAGGCTTGGCTGGTTCAAGTTGCTTAACAGCTTAATAAAGCTCTCAGCCTCTGTTAAGCTGCCAAAACGGCCAATAACATCTTCATTATGGTCTGCCACCTCATAAGAAGTTCTTATAACCTTGCCGCTGTTATCCAAGATATTTATTTGTACTAGAGTAAAACCAGATCTACTTGTTAGTGTTTTTCTACTTTGCATAAACTACTCCGGTTGCAAATATTGGCCGCAAATAACATTGAGCCCTTTTACTTCCTTATAACTTATGCAACACCTTGAAAAATACCGTTAACTTCTAATAAATGAATTAACGCCATCGCTATACCCTAGGGCAAAAGCTTGGTGAACACTTTTATAGCCACCATCAGCACTGACCTGTGCGTCTCCTAAACTATCAATATCCAAGCTAATGAAATTTTGTAACAGCGAGCCTTGCTTGAAGCCAGAGTTATAAGCGCAATGGCAACACTTATGTTTACCTTTACCATGCATTTGATACTCAGCTAAGGTTGTCAATGCACTTTCGTCAAACTGCCGCTGGTGATCTTGCTGGCATGACATTTTATCCTGCCTACTTACTTTGGTTAAGCTTTGTGAGCCAGCAATAAGGCGGGGTGCTGCAACTGCAACCTCATTGCCTAGGTTAAAGTCAAAAGTTAAGTCTAAGCTCGGTGATAACATTGCACACATTTTTATTGCCTTCCTTGCCTGCGAATATATAAATACTCTTAGGGAAGTTAATGATTTTTTTCCTTAATGCACTATTCCATAGTTACAAGAAAAAAAACATTACACACCATTACAACAACAATGACATTACCCTGACATTAAAAAAATTAATGATTTTTACCGTTAAAATCGTACAAAAAATGACAAGCCATTACGAATGATAAAATATCAGCCATAACTTAAAAAAAAACATGCTAAATAAATAATAATACTAAGCAATGATTAAATAACAAGTTATTGCGCATAAATACATTGAAAAGCAAGATAAATAACAGTATTAAGTAAGCTGTAATTAGCTGTCATGGTTTGCGAGGCAGTAAGTCTGTAAATTTATGTTCAGCTTTTAAGGGAAACTCATTCCAAGTACAGAAATAGTACTGAAATTCAGCCATAAAAATTAAGTAGGATATGTCATGAACAAAGTTATTAAAGTTTTATCTCTAGTGTTGGTATTAACTAGCAGCGTTTATTTACCTAGTGCCTTTGCAGCTAGCACCACTAACACTACAGAGATGTTAATCACCCTGGCAGAAACTGACCCAGTTCTCATTGACAGATTAAATGACATTGCCTTAACGGATAAAAAACTACTCAAGCAATTATTGAATATGGCTGAGTCAGAGCCAGTAAAACTAGAAAGATTATTAAACTTAGCAGAAAGAAATGCCCATATGTTTTGGATGATAGCGAATATTTATAACGCACAATCGATTACATTAGAACAGCCGGTAGAAGAACAACCATTTTCAACATTTGGGGCTATTCAAGATGGCGGTGGCATTATCCGAAATTAAGCTGATTAACTCATTGCGGCAATGAAACTTAAAATCATCTCAAAAGAACGTAAGGTCAAATTGAACAGCGGGTAGCATTATCATATTTTTTCATTAACTGTTGAAACTCAAATTCTGCGCATAAACCATCAAACCAAGGAAGGTTAAACCAAACAACACCTATATGATCCTTTAATGCCTTTTTCACATGATGAAGTGCCGAAGCATTTTCTTTTAACAAACTATAAACGATGGCTGAACTATAAGATACTTCGCCATTTTCTGGCGCTAATGCTTGCGCTCTAGTTAACGCTGCTATCGCCAAATTAGCTTGCTTTAACTGGCCATAAGCTTGCGCTAAATATGTTAAAGACTTAACTTCATCTTTATCTGCTAAAATGATAACTACTTTTTGATAAAGTGAAATAGCCTCCGATTCATTTCCTAGAATCATTTCAATATCGGCTAAATTTAATAAATTAACAGGGTGCTTGGGGCTTAGCTTTAACGCTTTATGGGCAAATTCAAGCGACTTAATATATTGTTTATTTAAGCCATAAGCTAAACTTAGATTACTTAAGTCTTTACTATTATTTAAACTAATAACTATTTTTTCATAGGCACTAATGGCTAATTCCAGCTTGCCTTGCATTAGCCAAATATTTACTTGTAAACGTTGTGCGATAGAATTATCAGGAACAATTTCAAGCATTTCATTTAATGAATACTCTGCTTTAGTTAAGTCACCCAAACGCCAATAACTAAAGGCAATATTGTTTAATAGTGCTGTACTGGGTCTGAGTTTAAAAGCATTAGCATATGAGTCAGCTGCTTGTTGATATTTTCCAGAGCTAAAAAACATAAAGGCTTCAAAACCTAAAATGGTTAAACCATCAGCGCCTCTTTTTTTCGCTTCAGTAATTTGAAGTTTTGCTGCTTTAACTTGTCCCATATCCGAGGCTAACCAAAACCTATCTATAGCTTCAAAAACACTGTAACGGTACTCAGGTGGTGAATTTTGTAATAACTGTTCTAGCTGTTGAAAGTATTTTTTATCCTTTGAATCCATGTACAAATCTAAAGCGGTATCCCTATATAGGCCATAAGCAGCATATAAATAGGGAGAGCGAGTTAACAAGGCTTCTAACTGATCTAAACTGTCAGCACTGTAATTGCCATGACCTTTAATTTCACTATAAAGTTCGATGTAGTCACGATAATCATCTTCATTAATAGGCCGCTGCACTAAAGCTGATTGGTTTACTTCGGAGTGTTCAGGAAAAAGTGCAGCAAACTGCGTTTGGCTGGTACTAAAAACGGCACTAAATCTATCTATCGGTGCTAACCAATTTTTCTCAGATTTCACCGCTAACCTGTCACTGTTATTAACGTTCGCCACTAAACGAGAAAAGCTCACCTTGCAGCGGTTATTATCACACTCTAGCTCGGTGGAAATAATGTCTGATGCACCTGTTGCTTGCCTTAGTTTATTCAAATCATCTGGATATGCTTTAGTAATGGCATTCACTTCTCGTTGCGAGATTAAATACATATCTTTAGTATTTATCACTGCCTGCCTTAAAGCATCTTCTACCGCTGAAGTAACTAAATCTTGTTGCATAGGCGCCATTATTGAGCTGTCTGACAACGTTGGTTTTAATATAACAACTTGCTTACTTTCCACTTTATTAGTCTGATCAAACCAATAAAGTAAAATCAGCATAATACATAATATGGTCATGCTAGTAATGGCTATATTGCTCTGTCTAAACCAGGGTGTTGGTAAGTTTTCAGCTAGCTGAATAGGCTGGGTAGCGTATTCATTCGCTGTTAGCTGAGCAGATAACGGCAACTCACCCAAAGGTACTTCACTTAAAGGTATAGTTGCTTGCTCACTTATTTCAGCTTGTATTAACGCGGTTCTAATATGTTTTAAACGATTTTCTATGGCGCTAGCCGTTAAGGTTCTTTGCTCAAGAGGTTGGATTAACATTTCCATTAACAAATCGGTTAAGGCACTGGGTGCATTAAGCATTAAGTTTTTAGCGTGTTCCGGCGTTTGCTGACATATTCTTTGAGCAATATCAGTGGCTGAGCCGCCATTATTACCAAGAGTAAAAGGATGGCTACCCACCATTAATTGATAAGCAACAATACCAAATGAGAAAATATCACTACGATAATCTAAAGGTTTTTTTTGTATTTGCTCTGGCGACATATAAAGCAAACTACCATATTGCATGCCTTCAGTACTGTCGGTCTGCTCATTATTAATTTCGTTGCTTGCTATCAAGGCGATGCCAAAATCAGTGATTTTAAGCAGTCCCTGAGCATTCACTAAAATATTGTTCGGCTTTAAATCACAATGAATAACATCACTTTTATGCGCCGCGGCTAAGCCGGCAGAGAGTTGTTGCAACAAATCTAACTTTTTTACTAGGGTGCAGTAGGACTCAAGTAGAAATTGCGTCAAGGTTTTACTATTGAAATACTCCATGACTAAGGAGATATGATCACCTTCATCATGGACATTATAAATTTGGATAATATTAGCGTGATTCACCCGCGCTAATAAACGTGCTTCTTGTAGGGCGTGATTAACCTCTCCATCTTTCGGCTGATAGGTTAATTCTTTAATCGCTACTTGTCGTTGTAATTGGTTATCTTGGGCTAGGTAAACCTTACCCATACCACCCTCACCCAATAATCGTTCACGGCTGTAATGTGGTAACTGATTATCCATGTAATACCGTAAGAGAAATCTTATCTTGTCCGCGATTGACAATCAGTTCATTGCCTTTATAAATACGATAAAAAATGCCCGCAAAACGTATTTTTTTACCTTTACGCTCAATTAATTCATCACCGTCACAAGCGCCATCAAGCATGTCTCTAAATTGCTGTTTAGCGCGACAAACATGGGTATTAAAAAGGGTGATATCACAGCCTAGCTCTTTGGTTAAAATTTCTGGCAAGCGCCAACCTTGATTATCTTCATCAATACCATTTTTTGCGTCTTCATCACGATGTCTAGCCAAGCTCAAGGTTAAGTAATGATGTGCTTTAATGGCTAAAGAGAATTTTTCATCATCAGTCGTTACCGTCAATTCGGTATTTTCTTCATCCTGACTTAAATTAAAGCGATATTTTATCTGATGAGCTAATAATTTAGGTTTAGCCATTAACACGGTATTTTCAGTTAAGGGAATTAATTTTAACTGCCACTTTTGATTCGCAAAAAATATTAAATCCGAATTTACCACAGGATAAGCACTGCCGTCGGTATCAACCAAGAACTCTTTATACCACTGGTCTTTACTCGGCACATAAAACAAAGCAATTTCAGGATTTTCTTCTGAGGGCAGTAAATTGCCATCGGATAAAATAATGGGTGTTTCAGTAGCGTGCTCACCCTGTTGCTCAATAGGCAGTAACATGTTTTGCGGAGGGCTCAAGTCTTGTATGACAAAGCCGTGGCTATCACTTGCAGCAAAAAATATCTTATCGCCGACCTTGAGTTTATGCGGGCTATCTTTAACTAATTTTTGGCTGTTTACCCAGGTACCATTATTACTGATATCACGAATAAGCCATTGGCCGTGGGTCCAATCAACTACCGCATGTATGCGAGATACTTCCTGAGCATTGATAACAGTATCAACATTAGTCGGCGAACGGCCAAAACAATGACAGGCATTTAAGTAACTTAACGCTTTGTTTTTACTACCAAGTTCTAAAATTGAAGCCATATTATTATCATTGATACGTTAAGTTGATACTGGGATGCAAAATGCATGGAAAGGTTGATTGTATATAAATACAAGTGACTCTTCTAGTGAATATACTAACTTCTCGTATTACGCGCTAGTAACTAACTAAAAAACAGCCTAAAAAAGCATCGAGAATACAATACTTTAGTCCTTATTTACTCTTACCTAGCTAAGGTTCAAGTAATAATTAACAACAAAATATCTATTTAAATCAACAGTAATATTGTATTAGCTAGTCTGGTGCAGGCATAATAATGAAGGTATTCATCACTAAGGAAGTGAGTGCTAAATCAATACGTTAATTAAGAATAATAAACAGTTATGATTTATTTTTTAAGCGCATCCTAGCCAAAGTTGCCGAAAAAAGGCAATAAAATATGATGGCGAGTGTACTAGCTTGTTTGATAAGACCATGAAGACTGAGCTGGCAAAGAGTATTTATCAAACCGTTAAAGAGCTCACAAAAATGTAATAATAAGAGGGCAACCAGTGTTGCGTTAGTTGCTCTATTACGTTATTAAACGAGCAATTAAGGATGTCTTGGTTGCTAGTTTATTTAGCGAGTCTTGCATCAGCCTATTTATTTTTAAAATGAACTTGGCTTCGATTGGCTGACATTCACCACGGCATCATAAGAAGTAACCCCTGAATACTTAGCTGCAGCTGCTACATCTTGTTTCACTTCAGCGATGATTCTTGCTTCTGTTACCGAGTCTCTATAACAAGTGAACCACGTTGTCGTGACCTTAGCTAAGGTCATCCAGCCACTATCTCTTATGTGCGCATAAAATTTTTCACGTTGCTCTGTCGAAGTCTTTTTATCTAAATCTAGGGATAGCATTGCATGCATGATTTTTTGTTTCCTTGCCCACAAAAGCGTGGGAAATATAGAGGCCTACATCAATGTTGATGACGAATAACGCTAGCGTTTGATAGATTAAGAGCTGTGACTCTGTCCATGTATTGTCAATATCTTTAGCAATTTCTGTCAGCCCATCGCCACTCATAACAATTAAAAGTAATTAATATCAGTAATGACTTAAAAATAATTACTGGCTTTGGCCCTTATTTTTCATCTTTTTCACAAGACGGAAAAGGCATGCAAAAAATGATTATTGGCGTTTTTTGCTCGCCTTTGGCGGTGCCGCTGAAATCATGTTCTTGACCAGGGCTTTGAGCAGAAGCAGTGCTAATGAATAGCGTAAGGAATAACAGAGTGATAACAGTAATTATTTTATTCATGGTTTCCATCTTTAAAAATTAGCGCTTAGATGGAGTTAAACTACGGCAAATTAACGACAATAAATAACTGCCGTTTACTGCTTTTTACTGCCGTTGTCGGATATTTGTGCAATATATGAATCGTTAAGTACTTTTTCACTGAAGTAGAGCTTTGCGTCTAATATCTTGAACTCTTTCAGATTTATGTTGCTCATGTGTTTTACTGGCTCAGTACTGCCATTAAGTATTGTTGAGTAAAATGCTCGTTGATGGACAAAGTAAGCAACATCATTATCTACTAACCATTGCCTGCCACTACCCAAATAATAATCTGCTAAATAGGGTATTGCTTGAATATTCTCAGATAAACTCTCGGGTAACTTTTCGGGTAAATCACCAAGTAAGTGATTGGCTAAGTTACTTAATAAATAGATGCCAAACTTTTCTTCCTGGGTAACATAGTATTTATCATTGTTACAATCTGCTTTAATGCCCGTGACTCCTTGCAAGAGAATATTAACAGTGCCGGTTGATGGCTTAATTTCAGCTAAAGACCAGACATCCTTAATCTTGGTCGAAGCCAATATGGTATGGTTATTACAGTGCCAGATTGGGCTTCTAAATAACGCATCACTGCTAGCTACTTGTTGATAACGTGGTTGCTTTGGTTTTAAATCCATCACATTTAACCTTGCATCGGTTAAATAAACTAATGCGCTAGCATTACCAGACAAATTGAGTTCTTTAATTGATAGCGACTTTTGATAGTGGGTCAGCTGTTTTAAGCTGCCATTATTATATAGCCAAATTTGTTGTAGCCCAGATCGATTGGAAACAAAAACATATTGCTCCGGTGATGTGCTTATTGGTGTAATTGAATGATCATTAAAATAGCTTTCTTGCAGCTGTACGGTTTTATAAGAGCCTAATGTCGCCTTATATAAATCACTTATATAAAACTCACCAAAACCCACTAAAAAATGATGGTCTTTAATCACTTGAATGGTTTGCGAAGGTTGGCTCAGTTTTGTTATTTGGCGGTGAGATTTTTTAGCTAGATTAAATTGCACAATATAAGCGTCTTGGTCGATATAAAAGAACGATTCCCCATCCTTTGCCCAAGATACATTATATAAAAGGTGACTATAGCTAAAGGCTAAAACTTGCTCTTTAGTTTGCAAATTCATAAGGTAAGCACGACCAAGAGCCGCAGAGTCAAACGTTAATATAGCTAAGGTTTTTCCATCAGGACTTAAGCTTAAACTGTAGTCACCGTAGGCATCTTCCGTTGGACTAGTTAGTTGTTGCACTTTCTCAGTATTTAAGTTGATGCGCTTAATTTGCATTGGCTTATTTAGTGCGGTTTTATAAGAGAAGTACAACCACTCATTATCATTATCTACCACCACTGGGCTTTCGCTTTTTTCTTTACCGCATGACGTAATAATTTCGGGTTTCGCAAAAGTCATTTCACCAATAAGTTCTACCTTTTTTACCCAGCATTCTTCTTGTGTAAAGGCCTGATAATATAAAGTTGAACCATTACGACTCCAACTAGGCGTACTTGAAAATTCTGCCTCATCCACCGATAAGAACTGATTACTCGACAATAACTTAACTTTAACCTGATATTGCAAGGTTTTACTTTTAGCATGAGTAAAAGCTAGGTATTTACCATCAGGAGATAGACTGGGGTTCAGCTCCTGACCTTTAATATAGGTAATGGGTTTTGTGGTAAATGTTTTACCATTTACTGAGTGGTCAGTACTAAAGTGGACATATAACATGATTATTAAAGTTAACGTTAGCGAAACGTATAAGGCGGCATATAAAGGTTTAACAATAGTGTTTGTTGTTATTTTTTCAGCGAGTGTCTCTGACGGTTTATCGATTTTTTCCTCGATTGATTCAATGAGTTCGGTTACTTCACAAACTAAGCGATAACCTTCACTTCTTTCATTTATAAGGTTTTCATCTGCTTGCCAACCTAAACTTGCTCTCAGTTTTGTTAACGCCGCCTGCACCGTTTTATCTTCTACGGTACGTTTCTTCCAGACACTGCTATGTAAAAGCTCAGAGCTAATCAACTGGCCTTTATTTTCAATAAATAAAGTTAAGATATTGGCTAATTGTGGCCGTAACTTTTCAACAGAACCGTCCGCTTTAACCACGGTTTTAGTCGCCGGGCAAAAGGTTAAATTAGCTAGCTGATACTTCATTAACTTATGCATGGTTTTATTCATTAAGGGCTCGGTTCATGTTTATTGCTTTACCTACTCGCTAAACTTGTTTTAAAGACAAGAAAAACCTTTAAACTAATGATAAAATTGAGTTATTACGCGAATAATAAATTTATATAAAATAGATTGTATATAAATAGCCACCACTCTACTAGGTAAGATAACAAGATATCGTCGAGTTCAACTCATTCATGGTAGCAAGCTATCACTAGTTCAGTTTATTAAGACAACATCAGTGTTTTTACCTGGGAAAATTCCGATATAGATAATCATTAAGTTAATCCTTTTAAATAAAGCAGCTTATCTATGAGCCCAGTTTATTTATTTCAAACACCTTGCTAGCCCTCTATAAGTTTCTTCTATGCAAAAAAACAAACTAACAACCCGTTTTTATTGATAAAAACATACTAGCTAGCTCAAGGAGCAAGCCCTATTTCAAACAAACGTTCACTTTGAGTGTTTACCACCAAGACTAAGCTGATTAAATAGCTAGCTACATCAATATTTTTTGTAACTTACCTGCTACAATAGCAGCTATCTTAGTTGTAACTTTGAATTGACTTTACCATGGCTAAAAAAGCACTCACCATTCGAGAAAAAACCATCTTCGACGGTATTTTCATTAAATACTTCTTAAAATTTATGTTTACTCTTTGGTTTAAACTTGCTGGTTGGAAACTTTGTAAAACAGCGCCTGAAGGTGCAGGTGTGGCTATCGCTGCTCCTCATACTTCAAACTGGGATTTCTTTTACGCCCTAGGTGCAGCTATTTTGCAAGATGTGAAAATTTACTTTTCGGTAAAAGACACCTTATGTCGAGTCCCAGTGTTAGGCACTTGGATGATGTATCTTGGCGCCATACCTATTGATCGTTCCGCAAAAGGCATTGGCCAAGTTGAGCAAATAAAAAACTTTATCAATAGCCAAAAATTAAACCGAGTGTTTTTCTTATTCACTCCAGAAGGAACACGCGGCCTAGTACCTAAATGGAGAAGTGGCTTTTACCATGTTGCCCAAGGTTGTGACTTACCGATATTTTTAGCGAAAGTAGATTACTTAAGTAAAGAGACTGGCGTTTTTCATACCTTTAAATTAACCGATAATAAAGAGAATGATATTAAAGCGATACAGGCGTCTTACGAAAGTGTTCAAGGTAAGTTCCCCATAAATCAATACCCTCCATACACAGGTAGCATGCCAAAGATTTCTGAAGTTGAAGCAAAAATAATACAAGCGCTGTACTCATTTAAAGGTGTTGCCACTAAAGTTGAAATTACCGCAAAAGCAAAATTGGGTGAGCTATCAACTAACATGTTAGATTTTTTAGTTGAAAAAGGCTTGTTAGAAAAAACCCTGCGCACAGATAAAAATATTGAGCCTCACTATCAACTGACCTTCGCCGGTCGTGGCTGTTTTTTACATTTATCGCCGAGTGTATAAATACCATTTACGCGAGTAAGCGCTAATGGTTTAAAAAGATTAAAGGTCCTGTTGAGCCAATTATTAATAATTGCTCAACAGGACCTTTTTTTGCCTAAAGAGTTATGAAACTCGATTAATTAATAAAACTTAACTAACCTCTCAGTTTGACAAATACCACACTGCTCAGTGCTGGCACAGTAAAGCCTGTTGCCGTTACTTTACTTTGCTTCACCACTTCATCAACACCATTTTTTTGTATTGGGTGTAATTGATAACCCTGAGTGCTGCCATAGGCGAAAGTTTGTCTTTTATCACTGGTATTAAAAATAACCATCATGCTAGATAGCTTGGCATCAACAGATTCGCCCTGACTATCATCAATTTTCATCACCAATAAACCTAGCTGCTCGTTATCCGTATTGAGAAAAGTCACTTTATCAATAATCGCGGCACTGCTTGTTAATCTAAATAACGGCGAACTCATCCGCAGTGTTAGCATTTCGGTAAATATATTACTGCTAAACTCAATATGCTTAGCATTAACCTGATCTCGCCCCTGATGACCGGCAAGAACTTGCTTTATTAACGGCCAGTTAGCTTTATCTTTCTCTGCTGGTGGTAAGCCGATATTATAAAAGTTATCTTGCTTAGAAAAGTCGACACGATTGAACCAGTCACCATAGTCATAGCTATCTCTCAGGAAAGACTTAGAGCGCATAAACTCTGAGCCCATGTGAATGAAAGGAATACCTTGGGCGAATAAGATGAACGCTAAACTTTGCAAGTGCATTCTAACCCTGTCATCAGTAGAAACATCAAAAGCTAGACGATATTGACTGTTATCCCATAAGGTTTGGTTGTCATGCTTAGAAACATAGTTAATGGTATCAGCGGGGTCTAGGGCATAACCCGTTGGCTGATCACCATAAGGAATATCTTTGCCTAATACTTTTTTACCATTAATAACTTTTAAAGGGAAATTCACTAAATTACCGGCTAAACCGATGCGTAGTTGGTCCATTCTTAACACATAAGCGCGACGATTTTTTTCTTTATGTTGTTTTTCATTAGGAAAAGTTAATAAACCATTACCAATGCCTTGAGAATCGCGAGTATTATTACCACCGCCACGCACGGCATCACGTAATCGGTCAGAAAAAGTCCCTATTTCGCTGCCGGCTAACTCTAACTGGCTGGCTTGGACAAATTGTTTATTATTAGCCACTTCACCAAAATTCCAACCTTCACCGTAAAAGTAAGTATCACTGTCGACTTGGCGCACAGCGGCTCTTGCTGCCAACATCACATCCTTGGGTTGATGGCCCATTAAATCAAAACGAAAACCATCAATTTTATAATCACGTGCCCAAACTACTAACGAGTCGGTCATTAGTTTTGCCATCATCACTCGCTCTGTCGCGGTATTATCACAACATGTCGATTGCTCGATAGCGCCTGTTATCGGGTCTAATCTGTGGTAATAATGAGGTACTATTTTATCCAATACAGCATTGGTTGCTAAGCCAGCTTGATGGGTGTGGTTATACACTACATCCATAATCACCCGAAATCCCAAACCATGCAGGCTTTGAATCATCTCTCTAAATTCGACTAAGCGTGCAACACCTTGGGCATTAACGGCATAACTGCCCTCTGGCACAGTGTAATGAAAAGGATCATAACCCCAGTTGTAATTATCAACTTGGCGTAACTCACTAACTAACTGCTGTGCTTGCTCGCCTGCAACGGCATAACTCTGTAATAGTGATTTAATACTTTGCTCAGCATTGTAAGCTTGCTGACAGATACTGATATTGGCTGTAATAGCGCAAACTTTGGCCAGGTTATCATCTATATCAAGATGTTTACTGGCATCTTCATTAACGGTGGCCATATCAAAGGTAGGTAATAAATGAATGTTATTTAAGCCTGCCGCTTGCAGTGTTTTTAAATGTTGCACGCCATTAGAGTTAGTCTCACTAAAGGCTTTATATTTCCCCTTAAACTTAGGGTTACTTAGCCGTTGTTCATTGGCACTAAAGTCTCGAATATGTACTTCATAAAAAACATTGTCTTCGACATTTTTCACCGTCGGTATTGACTGATTTAGCCAGTTTTCAGGCTGCGTAATAGCGTCATTCAAATCTACAACCTGTGAGTACTCACTATTAACAGATAAGCTTAAGGAATAGGGATCGGTAACCGATAAGGTTTCTACCTTTTGGGATACCGGGTGATAAACGCTAAGCTGATATTTATAATAAGCATAACTCGCTTGCTTATCTGACAATACCTGCCAAACACCGGTATGGCTATCTTCTACCATTTCAAGCCTACCGCCTGAAATTGCTTGTAAGTTGTCATCAAAAAGCTGCACAGCAACCGCTTGTGCTGTTGGTGCCCATAACTTAAAGCTAACGGTTTTACTTACAACAGCGCTAACGCCCTCACCTTGTCGATTATTGATAATGGTTGCGCCTAAATCAGCCACTTCATCGGCATCATTATCACCCTGAGTATAAAGTGCATCAATTACGCCCCCGGTTTGCACGTAAGCAATTTTTTTTGCTTGCTTACTTAGACCAAGACCGGCTTCAATCGCCACCACCATGAGTTGTTGTTTTAACCAGCGCTTACTTTGCTCTGGCGTTAATTGCACTTTATAGGCTTGAAAATCAGCTAAATGAGGAAACTCTTTTGCTAATTTATCTGGGAAACTAACCGCTAATAAATCAATGGCATTAAAACCAGCTGATTTTTTACTCAGTAACTGGTATTGATAGTTGTTCCGTGATTTTGGCAGTACCAATAATTGGCTGGTTAACCAATGAGCAGAGCTATCACTCGGTAAATTAGCCAAGTCACTTGCTTTAAACAAGCTTGCTGCAACAGCAGTGACCTTATTGACAGTATTAATTATTGGTTGGCTTAGTTGGCTAGGTTTACTTGTTTCACCACATGCACTAACCAATATAGTTGTTGAGAGTACAGCATAAATTGCCCGGCTAAGGCTTGAGTGAGAGCGAGAAAAAAAAGACATTTTCATAATAAACGAGTCGGTAATATTGTTATGGATATTAACTTACTCGTTCAGCCATTATATAAATACTGATTTTGCTTAATTGCATACGTATTCAATATTTACCCCATGATACTCTACACTGTTAACTCGGTTTTAGTGGGCTATCAAGCCAAGTTTTGGATGGCAACTCGCCTATTTCTTTAAGGTAAGCTTTAACAAATTCGATAAATAGTTGCGTGCGTTTGGGCAGGTATTTTCTTTTTGGATATACAATAAATACCCCTGAATTGGCAAATTCATCAAGTTCTGCCACCACCCTCATTTTGCCGGCAACGACTAATGCCTTAGCGGTAAAATGAGGCATAAGACTAAGGCCCAAACCTTCCGCGCACATTTGGGCCATTGCTTCACCATCATCAACAATGGTGACGTTTTTCGGTTCAACATTAATATGGCAACCTTGATAGCAGAAATTTATCGGCATTGTCCTACCTGTTTGTTTGAAGCGAAATAACAGCCAAGGTAAAACTGAGAGCCCTTTATTCGAAATATCAATCTCGCTGCTGGTTACTAACTTATTACTTACGCCCTTACTACTGACCCCCTCATTACTGATGCACAGCACAAAAGGCATGGGTGACAGTTTTTGTGCCACCAAACGGCTGTCATTTAAAGTACCACTGCGAATAGTAACGTCGACCGCATCACTAATCATATCGACATATTCATCATTAAAACTGATATCTAGCTGGATTTCAGGATAGGTTTTTTTAAATTGGCTTAACATTGGCAGCATATACATACGGCCATACGATACCGGTAAATTAATTTTCAATGCACCACTGTAACTATTGTTGTCTGATTTTAATTCTTGCTCACACGATTCAAGTTGTTGATAGAGAGAGCCAACGGTATCGGCATACTTTTGCCCTGCTGAGGTCAAACTTAACTGCCGAGTAGAGCGATAAAGCAATTGCAGGCCGAGCTGCTCTTCTAACCTTTTAATAGCCTTACTTACCGTGGATGGATCTGTCGAGTGTTTTTTGGCTGTTGCAGCAAAGCTGCCAGTCTCGATAGTCGACATAAACAAGGCGATGCTTTTAAATTTATCCATAATGCTCTTCCTCAATGAATGGAATGAGTGAATTAAATCGACGGATGGTATTGATGAATTATATTCACTAATGTAAGTCATTATCGGCACTTCTGATAATAATTATTTGACGTAAACTAAGTTTGATTGAAAACACCAGTCAACAAAGTTGATAAAATTTTCAAAAAATTACCTTTAAGTTGATTACCTTCAACCTAATAACTAAGGGAATCCTTATGTTCATGTTAAAACGATTGTTATTGTCCATCACTCTGACATTATTTATCAGTCCAGTTTTATTGGTGCAAGCCAGTAATGTATCACAGCAGTTATTAACCATGCCAATAACCTTAACCACGGGAGAAGTGGTTACCTTAGCGCAATATCAAGGTAAAAAGCCGGTCTATTTAAAGTTTTGGGCAACATGGTGCAAACCCTGTATTGAGCAAATGCCCCATTTTGAGCAAATTAGTCAACAACATAGTGACAATTTAGCGATCATCGCCATTAATCTAGGTATCAATGATAATTTAGCTGCGGTGCAAAAAGTGCAGCAAGAGTTTAACTTATCAATGCCTATGGCTATCGATAAAAGTGGCGACTTAGCGCAAGCGTTTCGGTTACTCGGTACCCCGTATCATTTATTGTTTGATAAACAAATGAACTTAGTTCACCTTGGCCATAAAGCTGATTCAGTGCTTGATAACAAAATTTCCCTGCTCAGTAGTGAACAACAACTTGATTTACTGGCCGACAATGCCATTACCGAAACCGCATTGCCACTGGAGTTAGGGCTTAATGACAATAAAATACAGGCGTTTTTATTTACCGCTACTTGGTGTGATTGGTATTTTAAAGACTCTCGCCCAAGCTCATCACAACAATGCATAGCGGCACAAAATTCAATCAATGATTTAACTCAACAGTTTGCTAACATCGAATGGCAAGGCATCATTTCCAGACTTTGGACTGGTCCTGCTGAACTCGCGAATTACACTAAGAAGTATCAGGTAAAACATGCCATTGCGATTGATGTTAGCAATAGCATGTTTCATCAATATGCCGTGAAAGAATTACCGAGCTTAATCATGGTAAAAGATGGTGAAGTCATATTAAGAACTTCTGACTTTTACGAGCCTGAAGCTTTAGCTGAACAAATATCCAAGCTATAAGAAGAGTAATAATTTACCAGTAGCTTTCCGGTGCAAAGTTAAAATAAAAAAAGGCTTGCTGATTTACTTAGCAAGCCTTTCTGATAAACCTTCAAAACAAGCTCAAGGTCTATTTTACCAGCATGTTATTCTGGTTTGATTGCTATGGCTGACACTGCTGAATAATCAGGCTGCCTACATTAGCACCTTGGCTTGGGTTAGCTTCATTGAGTGTTAACAAAAAGCTATAACTTCCGGCTTCCAGTGTAATAACGTTATTATCAGTTCCGCCATCATCATAGGCAACAACATAGTTCACTCCAACAGCTAAGTTATCACTACTAATATCGTTACTAGCTTCAGCTTGTACCCATAACTGTGTCGTCCAATCATCATCGTCTGAAGCCAGCTTAAATTGCATATCACCAGCAAAATCAGCTACTGCCTGATAAATATTATTGCCTTTATAATGTAGACGATATAACTCATTTGCGCCCCAGCCAGAATGATTACCTTTGACATAGAGTTCACCGCCGCCGGCAATGTCAAATGGAATAGCATCAGCAGAGTCGATTAATGCGCGACAATCCACGGTTAGTGCAATGCTAGTAATAGTGATTTGCGCTGTTGCAGCAGAAGCGTCAATGGTAAAGCTATAAATACCATCACTTGCTACCGAAAACGTCATATTGCCACCATCATCATTTACCGTAATTGAACTTGCGGTAAAACTCACATCATTAAAGCCTAAATTTAAATTGGCCCACTGTGCATCGGCAAATTTAAAGCTTTGCTGGCCCGCAGTTAAATTAACGTTAAGGCTGTAAATATCGTTTTCTTCATAGATAAAACGATAAGCATCGGTTAACTCCTCACTGCTCCAGTTATTCATACTGCCGCGTAGGTAAATAACGGTATCACCATAGGGTGCAACATCGACAGCATCTCGAGTAATACCCGCTGCTAACCCTGCTCCTTGAGCGCCAACTTGTGCCTTAACAAATACGGCACTGGTATAAGCCGGTACAGTAAAGGTTCCTGCACCCGTTCCAGCGGTAAAACTTGCTGTCTGAACACTAGTATCAGCAGAGGTTAATTGTATTGAATGAAGGGCAAAATCAGTAGCTGTGCTGATAGTATGACTTTGCTCGGCATCGGTACCGTTAATGACCACCACAATAGCATCATAGTTATTATCTAAGTCCTTTAGTTGAGTAGAGCCACCAGTACCATCATCGATGCTCATCACGATTAAACCTGGGGTTTGACTAGAGCCGGTATTATGAAAACCAACACGGTTAATAACATCTTGCTCTGTGGTTAATCTAAATAACGGGCTATCACTTCGAATAGCTAAGAACTCAGCAAATATCGCCGAGCTGAACTCAATATCATTGTTATCAACAGCAATTTCAACATTGGTTTTTATGCTAGCAATCGTTGCTAAATTACTGTCATTACTATTATCAATAGGGGTACCCGCCTGCCAATTATTACTTTGGTTGCTATAGTCAACGGCGTTATACCAATCACCAGCATCGTAGGTATTTCTGTCCATAGATTTAGAGCGCATCTTGTCTAGCCCTAATTGAAAGAAAGGTATGCCTTGGCTTAATAACGGAATGCTTGCCGATAAGTTATGTACTCGCACCCGATCATCATTAAGCATTGCTGTCGGTAAGTTATATTGTAAATAATCCCATAAGGTTTCATTGTCATGTTTTGAAACATAGTTAATGATATCGGCAGGGTCTAAAGCATAGGCTTGACCGTCTGAAAAATCACGACCTAGTTTAATCACACCTTTAAAATCTTGCAGTTGATAATTTTGTAAGGTTGCCGCTAAACCACGACGAATTTTATCTATTTTATTTAAGTCGGGAGATGTTACTGAAAGTACCGCTTCACGAATGGCATCACGTGGCCGATCATTAAAGGTACCTACCTCTGAGCCAGCCATCGTTTGTTGAATGGCATTGTCAAATAAACGGCCACTGACTACTTCCCCCCAGTTCCAACCTTCACCATAAAAGTAATTATCAGGGTCGATTGCTTGCACCGCTGCACGCGCTGCTAATATAGTGGCTTTTGGCATATGCCCCATAATATCAAAACGGAAACTATCAAATTTATATTGCTTGGTCCATTGCACTAAGGAATCAATGACAAATTTACCCATCATTACATGTTCGGTCGCGGTATTATCACAACAGGTAGATTTTTCTAAATCACCAGAAATCTCGTTGTACCTGTGATAATAACCCGGCACCATTTTGTCAAAAACAGAATTGTCCCATAAACCAGAAGCTGAGGTATGGTTATAAACCACATCGAGCACCACTCTAAAACCTAAGTCGTGTAAGGCTTTGTTCATTTCGCGCATTTCTTTAATACGAGTAACGCCATCAGCATTTGAAGCATAACTGCCTTCTGGTGCATTAAAGTGATGAGGATCATAACCCCAGTTAAAGCTGTCAATGCCTCGCATAGACGCCACTAAATCTTTAGCGTCATTGCTGGTTGGTTGATAACTTTCTAAAACTGAAAGAATGGTGGCGCTATTATCTTCCACACCACATACCGGTGCACTAGCATTTAAAATACATAACTCAGCAACAGTATTATGAATATTAACGGTTTCTCCTACGCCTTCCTTAATGGTAGCGATATCGTTAGCAGGCAACATATGAAAATGAGTAACACCCGCGTCGGCTAGACTTTTCAGGTATTGCACGGCATTTGAATCAGTTTCAGTAAAGGCTAAATATTTACCACGATTTTGTGCTGTTGTGCTGCTGTCCGTGATACTAAAGTCACGAATGTGCGCCTCTAAAATCACAGCATCTTCAATTTCTGCAATCGTAGGTGATAAATGATTATCCCAATCAACAGGTTTTAAATCATCGTCATTTAAGTTAACAAATTGCGAATACAAACCATTAGTCGCTAAACTCACTGAGTAAGGGTCAGTTGACCAAATGTTTTCAATTTTTTGTGAAACCGGGTGATAAACACTGACTTGATAACGGAAAAACTGACGATCATAAGAGACCTTATCCCCAGTAAATGACCATATACCTGTTGCCGCATCAAGTATCATGGTTTCGGTACTAGTTAGAGTTTTAGCCTTATCAAAAACGTGTAAGGCAACACTTTGTGCTGTTGGTGCCCAAACTGAAGCGGTAATGTTATTAGCCGTATAGACAAGACCCAAGATTGCTTCATTAGCGTCGTTATCACCTGAGGTATAAATATCATCAAGGGCTTTGGCTATTTGCACACGTGTTGCCGATAACATCTCGCCGTTTGCTGAATACGCTATTGCCACTAACTCATCTTTTAGGGCGGCTTTAATTAATGATAAATCGGCATTCGTTGCATAAGCTGCAAATGAATCTTTAATATGAGGCACCAATGCCGCTTCATTTTCGCTAAGCGTACTTGCGGTAAAAGTAATATAATTATCACCCGTTATGCCGGTAACAGCATCAAAGGCTAAATCAGCAGTGGCCGAATGGTAGATACGAACTTCAGCGGCATTGTCTATCGGTAGTAAAACTGTCGATGCAGTTAGCCAATGTGCACTAGCACCTTCGATAAATACACCTTCAGAGGCTAATATAGCCTCTGTATATAATTCACTGTTACCTGATAATGTCCAAATAGTGTGCTCACCGGTTAGATCGACTACATTATTAGTATCGCCACCAATGTCTTTTTCATCACCTTTATGAACAATAAAATTAGCGCAACCGTTATGATCAGTTTTTAGTGGTAGTATCCAATAAGCACCATAGTTTGCATCTTCACCATTTGCTGCCTGGCCTAGAGCCCAAACAGTACCTTCATCATCAGCAAAATCGGCATAAGCAATACAGCCATCGCCATTCCATAAATGTAATACCCAGTTCTCATAATTATCGTCAGAGCGGTTATAGAAAATAACTAACTCGTCATCACCTGCACTAACCACTGGATCAGGTAAAGTATTCTCATCGACCAAACTGAGTGCAAAGTCGCTATTCGCTGAGGCATTACTCGGGTCTGACACTGCTAAATTAGCACTATAACTGCCTGCTGCTTGATAAGTTACCGTTGCTGAAGTGGTTGCTTTGCAATCGGCAATATCGATGTTAGCTTGACTATCACCCGTAGATAATACGCAAGCAAGCGCATCATTATCACTATCAGCTACCTCCCAAGAGAAGGTGACCTCAAAAAGAGAAGTCGTACTGGTTTGTGCGCTAAAACTGGTTACGGTTGGTGCATTATTGTTTGGGTTTGTATCTGGATCTGACCCTTTGCCACCATCATCACCACCGCCACCACAAGCAGCTAAGCCAGTGGTTAATACACCGCATATTATTATCTTTTTAAAGCTTATTGGTAATATCAAAATATTATCCTTTTATCATTATTTTTCTTAGGTAATTACCTCATGCTAAAGCTTTGTTTATTTGTTGAACAGAGGTTACATACGTATTCAATAAAGCAATTTTCAGGTATAAAAAAACCCTACCTATCGGCAGGGCTTTTTAGCTAAACTAATTGATTTTATTTACAAAATAATCAGCTTCACTTTGTAATAATAACTTTTAACATTTACGTCAAAGTAACTACTTTTCCGTAACCGTCATCGTTTTAGTAACACCATCTTCAAAAGCGAAAATATAGGTACCGGCAGGTAAGTCAATTTTGATGTTGTTGTTAGATTGTACAAGTTCCAATGCAACACCCAATTCAACTTTAGTATCTGCAATCTCAACACCCCAGTTATAACCAAAAGATCCGCCCCAATTTTCATCGGCTACTTTAAATTCACCAGGACCGGTAATAACCACTTCAAGTGAGTAAGTATGTGAAGCTTCAGCAGTGTTGCCTGCATCAGTTGCAACAAAAGCTAACTGATTAACCTCTGAAGCGCCCCAATCAGTGATACTACCGCGTAAATACAATGGCGCTTCTGACACTTTAACCACAGGGTCAGCTGAATCAAAGATCACTTCAAACTTATAAGATGTTGCTTTAGATACTGATACACGCATATTTCCGCCATCATCAGTTACCGTAATTGCATCAGCATCAGTAGAAATAGTCACGTCGTTAAAACCTAAGTTAACTACGCCCCAACTAGAGTCAGCAAATTTAAAGGCATGATTACCATCAGCTTCTAAACCGTAAATTACGCTATAACTTCTAGTATCAGCATTCCATTTAACTTGGTCAGTAGCTGGTGAAGACCAACCATTGACTGAGCCACGAATGAAAACTTGCGTTGAGCCAAATGGTAAAGCAGGTTTTATTTCAATACTTGGTGCAGCAGGGTCTGACAGATCTAAAACAAAGTCATATTTCGCAGCCATTGAAGTAAAGCTTAACGCGCCACCTCCACTTTCTAATGTTAATGGCGTACTTGCCATAACAACATTATCAGTATCAATTGCACCGACAGCAAAACCCGTGCTTGAATCTGCAATAGTGAAACTGTGCGTTTCAGCAGCTAAGTCAACTCGTGTTACGTATTGACCATTAGTGCTATAACTAAGCGCCATAGTTTCTGCGCCAATAGTTAACATTGGGAAGGCATCTACAGGTACTTCGCTAATAGTTAATTTAACTTCAGCTGCATCACTAGCATTAACTAAAAACTGGTAAATTTTGTCTTTAGTCATATCAACTTTCATGTTCTGACCAACACCTTCACCAACAGTCATAGTGATAGTAGAGCCAACAGCTGATTGATCGCCGCCTTTAATACTACCGAAAGAGCTAGGCTCAGACCAATCAATGTCAGCTACTTTAAAGTCATATGAGTCAGTACAATCTTCACCGTCTACGGCTTCAACGACTGGTTCAGCTTCTAGATCTTCTTCGATAGGTGCAACAATTACACATTCTTCTTCTGTGGTGTAAGTGTGGTTTACACGATATTGACCCTCTGCATAGGCGAATGTTGAATTTGCATCTCCAGCGCCATCCCAACCATTAAAAGCACCTCGAAGTAATAATGCGGTTTCATCTGGGTTAAAGGTGACAACACATTTTGAAGAAATTTCTTCAGCACCAACACCTACGGCTACTGTGTCAACCGGACAGACTAATTCTTCGCCAACACAAATCCCCGCATCATTTGCTGTTTGGCTCCAACCACAAGACGTTACTCCTGAAGAGGCTTCCGCACCAAAATAAGGATGTTGGTTAACCAGTAACATGCCATCAAGCACGTTTACGGAGAAGTTATCATCAGCATAAGCGTTTTTATCAAGGTTATGTAATACCACATTACCGGATGGACCAATTGGCATCATTAAATCGCTATCAGAAATCTTTTTACCGTCAGCGGTATCATTAAAAATAACATTACCGCAATTACCTGGCTCATCAACTAAAAGTAATTTCCAAAACATACCATAATTAGGGTCAATGCCTATATTACCAGGCTCATTTGCATAATTTGAGTTTTGTCCCCAACTTGAAATACTATCATCAGCATAAGCAGTACAGACTCCGGCATCATCATTCCATGTATGAGCTACCATGTTTTCATAAAGTGCGTCGTTATCACCACCATCAACATGATTTTCATTACGGTAGAATACAACAGCTTCATTTGGGCCCGCGATAACAACAGGTGCAGGAGCATCTAAAATAGGGTTTTGCTCGGGAATAATACACTCGTATATACCCGCTTCGTCAATCACTTTATAGTTAGGACAAGATAATGGCGGCGTATAACAAATTTCATCACCATCCATGTCCGCAGTCGTTGCATTTACAGAACGATTGATACGTTGTGATGGCCCTAAGTAGCTAGCTGGTGGGATTTCTGCAAACCAAAGTTCAAACCATTCATTAAAACCTTCACCACGAATCACGTCTTGGCCTTGTGCTATTTGAAAAGCAAGTGCTTCTTCTTTCGCAATAACCTGACGCTCAGTTTCTTCAAGCGTTAAATCTAAAATGCTATAAAGGTCTAACTGTTCATATTTAAAATCAGCTTCCCAAGCAGCTTCATCCCATGAATCGCCTGCTCCTGCTTCTGCAGCAGTTTTGGCTTCAGCTTTACCCGCATCAATACCAGCTTGTTCATCAGCAGTAAGTGGATAAAAGTCTGCACTCGCAATTTGAACTAAGTCAGGGTTTTTACACCACAAACCGACTTCTGCAAATATGTCTGTTATTTCTGGCTGTGCTTGATCACTACCACAACCACTTAGGGCTAAAGATACGGCAATCGCACTTCCAAGCATAATTGGCTTGAATTTATATTTCATGAGTTTATAACTCCATTAACTATTATGGTTTTAGTTTATGTGTATATATTTTGTATTATCCCTAAAACTTTGCTGATTAAGTAAGGAACACAAGATTACTTTTCCGATTTTAATTTTTTTCAGTAACCTCTTAAACCTACACAAAGCATATGATGTTGTATATAACCCTATCCCTTTAAAAATCTATGAATACGTATGCATTTATGATTAGTAAACTGCATACGTATGCACTGAACAATTGCTTGTTTTTTGATTAAGTTGTTTTAAACTCGATTTGCTGAATATAGAATTACCAGAACGAACAAGACTAAACACTAGTGTATATAAAAGTTACATTCCGATAACTAAATAAAGGTAGCAATAACTGCAAGGTGCAGCTCTTTTCAACAGAGAAAACAGCCTAAACATCAAGCATTAAGAATTAAGCATAACTACAACTTGCCTTAGGGGATACACATGAAAACATTTAAGCCCAGTGCGCTGACTCTCGCACTCATGATGGGAGGAGTTCAAATCGCGGCAATGTCTAACATTGCCTATGCGGCAGAAGAAACTCCCAAAGAAGCTCAAAAACAACAAGATAAATCGGAAGAACAAGTCGAAGTTATTGAAGTAACAGGTTTTAGAGGCAGTATCATCAAGTCTCTTAATACTAAACGCTTTTCTGATACGGTTGTTGATGCTATTTCAGCCGATGATATTGGTGGTTTACCCGATGTTTCCATTGCAGACTCTCTTACACGTTTACCCGGTGTAACTTCTGTTCGTATTGATGGTCAATCAAGCGAGTTAAACGTTCGTGGTTTATCTGGTGGCTTTGTTTTCTCTACCTTAAACGGTCGTGAAATGGTATCAACCAGTGGTGGTCGCTCAATTCAGTTCGATATGTTCCCAGCTGAGTTGATTTCTGGCGCGCAAGTATACAAATCACAAAAAGCCTCTTTAATCGAAGGTGGCATCGCCGCAACGATTAACTTAGAAACAGCTAATGCCTTAGATAACGAAGAAGACCATTCCTTTCGTGCTTCGTTACATGGCAACTACAATGAAGCCGCTGCCGACAATGAGGATTCTGACACCTTTGGTCGTCGTCTAACCTTATCTTATCAAGGCAAATATTTTGATGAAACAGTAGGCATTGCTGTTGGCTGGGCCAATATGTTTCAACCTACCGTTTCCAGTCGTTTTGTTAACTATCAATTTGATGAACAAGACTTATCTGCCGCCTACGATGGTGCTCCCGAAAGCATTTTAGTTTCTTCTGGTTTCGAAATTAATGAGCGTGGCGGTGAAGATGAGCGTAACGCGTTTACCTTAGCACTAAACTGGGAGCCAAGAGATGATCTGCGCTTTCAGTTCGATGGTTTTCACTCTAAGTTTGACTCAAACAAATGGGATCGCGGCTTACGTATTTCAGGTATAAATAATATTGCCACCCCTGGTGCAGGGTTATTAATTGACAACCCTTTATCTGCCGATGGTGCACTTGTTGGTGGTACTATCTACAGAGATCCAAATGGCACTTTGCTTGCTCCTCCGTATCCAGGGTCCTCACGTGATATAAACATCCAAACACAAGCCGATGATAATACTACTAATAGTTCATCATCAGCCTTTGGCTTACGTGGTGATTGGGATATTACTGATGACTTGATGATGACAGTTGATATATCTCATTCTGAAGGTGAAGAAGAATACAAAGATCAGGTTTTGCGTATGGCCTACTTTGAAGATTCAAGTGCGCCAACACCAATTATTGATGATAATGTAATTTTTAGCTATCAGCTAAATGGTTTAAATAACCCTAATCTTCAATTTAATCAAGACTTCACTGACACTGCACACATGATGGTAACTAGTTCGGAGTCGTACCCTCATATTGAGTCAAACTCTTCAGACGCTATTCGTGTTGATTTTACTTACCAACTAGAAAGTGACATATTTAGTTCAGTAGAGTTTGGTGTTCGTGCATCAATGCGTGATTATGACTTAGGCCGTGCCCGTTTCTTATATGGTACTACCGACGGTAACATGCGTAATGGCCAATATATTACTTATGGCGAAGATGCCGATGGCAACCTTGTTGAAGTTGCGCGTTTTCAACCACATGTATTAGATAGTAGTAACTCAACAGTTAGCACCATTGGTGGCAACTTATCAGGTATGCCTAGCTTCTTATCTGTTGATAATGACGCTATCTTAAATGCTTGGATTCCCAATGTTGATCGTACACCAGTACGTACTTGGCAACATGATTGGACCATGACCCAAGCCAACCTTGTTGAAGAGGACGTATTGTCAGCCTACTTACAAATAAACATTGATACTGATTTCTTTGGCCTCCCCGTAACAGGTAACTTTGGTGCTCGTTATGTTGATACGACACAAAGCAGTACGGGTTTAGTCAATGTTGGCGCAGGTAATGGCGATACCATCTATGATGATGTTGGCGGAACTAATAGCGATTGGGAACATAAAAAAATTAGCGAAAGTTACAACGACTTTTTACCTTCGTTGAACTTAAACTTCAAAGTCACCGATGATGATCAAATTCGTTTTGCTTATGCAAAAGTAATGTCACGCCCTGAAATGCCAACTATGGCAAACAGTGGTAACTGGAAATTTGATGTTAACCGTGATGGTGATGGTCGTAACTATATTGGTTTAGATAGCTCTACCAGCCCGAAATTACGCCCGTTCTATGCGAACCAATATGATATTTCTTTTGAACATTATTTCACTGAAACTGAAGGGGCTTTCGTTGTTGCCCTTTGGTACAAAGATGTTGCAAATATTGTCAGTGATAATACTGAAATAAATTATGACTTTGCAGCCAATGGTTTTGATTTACCGTCTATTCCAGACAATAAAGTAGAAGATGACAGTGGTAATGTCTTAGTTTGGGAAAATGGTGATTATAGCCATGCGGAAAACAATGGCGATGCGGGTTACATACGCGGTATTGAAATAGGTTACACACAAACCTTTTCTTTTCTCCCTGGATATTTATCAGGTTTAGGCGCTAATGTGAATTTCTCTTATACTGAGAGTGAAATTGAAGTTGAATCTTCAGTTCCTGGAGAAGAAAATCAACTTGGTCCTCTTGAAGGTTTATCACCACGCGTATTAAGTGCGACATTATTCTATGATTGGGATGATAAGCTATCCGCACGTGTTAGTGGTCGATATCGTAGTGACTACTTAAGTCGTCAAGTAGCGATTGGTAGTGATCAATCGGCTTACTTCCAAGAAGAAACGATTATTTCAGCACAAGTGTCGTATAACTTCACTGAAAATCTACAAGCCGTTATTTCTGCGGATAATATCACCGATGAACCAAATATCTCATATTTTGGTAATACATCGCGCACAGGTACTATTCAGTACTTCGGTCGCACAATATACTTCGGCGTAAATTACACTATGTAAATAGTTACCCGATAGAAAATAAAGGGCAACACTTATGAAATATGAAGTGTTGCTTTTTTTTTCAATAATAATAATGATAATGATATTAGTGTAATACTGTTTTGAATAACGTTAAAAAAGCTAAGGTGCAAAATGTCCTCAACAGATAAAATTAACAATATCGTTATAGTCGGCGGCGGCTCAGCTGGTTGGATGACGGCTGCAATGTTGTCTAAACAACTAGAATGTAACGCAAAGGGCTCAAAGGTTAACATAACACTTGTTGAATCAGACAACATTGGTACTGTTGGCGTGGGTGAAGCTACCATACCACCAATCAAAACCTTTAATCGGATGCTTGGCATCGACGAAAATGATTTTCTGAAACATTGTAATGGCTCAATCAAGTTAGGTATTAGTTTTGAAAATTGGCCTAAGAAAAACCATCAATACTTTCACCCTTTTGGACGATTTGCGGTCGATTTTGATTACATTCCTTTTTCTTATTTTTGGAATAAACATCGAGCGTCGGGGGATAATAAACCATTACACGATTACGCCAGTGCCTGGCATTTAGCTAAAAACAATAAGTTTTCACCGCCTTCACCTGACAAAAAATCACTCTTTTCTGGCTTTGATTATGCCTATCATTTTGATGCCAGTTTATATGCCAACTATTTAAGATCTTACAGTGAAAAACGGGGAGTAAAAAGACAAGAAGGTAAAATTACCAAAGTAGACACTCATGAAAGTAATGGTTTTATTTCTTCTGTCACTTTAGCGAGTGGCCAAAATATTGCTGGCGATTTTTTTATTGACTGTAGTGGCACTACTGCCTTACTGATTAATAAAACCTTAGGTATTAAGTTTATAGATTGGTCAGAAAACTTATTATGTAATCGCGCTATTGCTGTGCAAACTTGTCATACTAAAGTGATTAGCCCTTATACACGGTCTATTACTAAACAATCAGGTTGGCAGTGGCGCATTCCACTACAAACTCGCATGGGTAACGGCTCAGTGCATTGTAGTGAGTTCATCGATGAACAGTCGGCAATGGACGAATTAATAAGTGATATTGATGGCGAAATACTTTCAGAGCCAAGGGTTATTCACTTTAATGTTGGTCGTCGTGAAAAATTTTGGCATAAAAACTGTGTTGCCATTGGCTTATCGGCTGGCTTCTTAGAGCCGCTAGAGTCTACTAGTTTGCATTTAATCCAACGAGCAGTGATGCGTTTAATTGCTCACTTCCCTAATAAAAAATGTGATGAAGTCAACACCAAACAATTTAATAATTTAACCGTTACTGAATATGAACATATAAGAAATTTTATTATTTTGCACTATAAAGCAACCAAGCGGGATGACAGCGAATTTTGGCGTTATTGCCAACATATGGACATTCCTGATTCACTTCAACATCAAATAGATTTGTTTTCAAGCCATGGTCACCTGAATGTGGATGCTAATGATTTATTTAAACAAGATAATTGGTTAGCTGTGTTAACCGGTCAAAATATACATCCTACGACGGTTGCGCCTATCATGGCTTACAAGCAGAAAATTGATTTACCACGCACGATGAATTCATTTTATGACATCATGACAAAAACGGTGCAAAAACTACCTAACCATGAAGATTACTTAAAAGAAAAATGTCCTTTTTTAATAAAATAGAAACAAATAACTTATGAAAAAAATACATTATAAAAATGCCCATTTAAACTCTACTCGCCTTATTTATGGCTGTATGCGCATTGCCGGTGATAATAACCCTGCAGATAAAGCCAAGGGTAAATTGGCACTTAGAGCGGCACTTGAGGCGGGTTATAACCACTTTGATCATGCCGATATTTATGGCGGTGGTCACTGTGAAAGTTTGTTTGGCGAATGGCTTAATGAGCTTAAACAAGAAACACCGGCAATACGTGAACAGCTTATTATCACCTCCAAAGCCGGTATTCGCTTTGAGCCCCAGCGTTATGATTTTTCAACAGACTATTTAACTACCAGTGTCGAAAACTCACTAAAGCGGTTAAATGTTGATTACCTCGATATGTTTTTACTGCATCGCCCTGATTATTTATTGAATGCCGAACAAGTAGCGCAAACGTTCCAACAACTAAAAGCCAGCGGTAAAGTGAAACACTTTGGTGTCAGTAACTTTAGCCCGTCACAAGTTAACTTATTGCAATCAGCCTTAGATGAGCCATTACTGGTTAATCAAATAGAAATTAATATACATAATATCAGCAGCTTGACCGATGGCAGTTTAGATCAGTGTCAACAGTTAGGCATAACACCTATTGCTTGGTGCCCACTAGGCGGGGTGGCTTATCCTGCTTGGGGCAATACCTTTTCAACTGATGATGAGCAGCGTATTGCAACAGAATTAACACGACAAGCAGAACAATATAACTGTCAGCCTTGGCAAGTTATTTTAGCGTGGTTGCTTAAACATCCAGCCAATATCTGCCCCATTATTGGTTCAACTACGCCTAAGCGTATTATCGCGGCTAAACAAGCCTTAATAATTGAATATAGCCATGCCGATTGGTATCGTTTACTTGAAGCACGAAACGGTTATGCCCAGCCTTAAGTCGTCAACCATTAGTAAATACCCTCAGCGTATTAGTTTTGCTAATACGCTTTGCTTTTATAAATATTACACTCTTAGCCCATAAACAAAACTGCATTTCGGCCAGGTATAATGTTCATCTACCGGTTTTAATTCAATAAGTTCTATTTTACCTACCACATCGGTAGTGGTACTTTTTTGTATTTCATAATAGAAACGCCACATTTTATTTGACGAAGTCAGCTCAATATAAGGGTAACTGGTGATCTGCCAACGTCCTGTTAACTGCTCACTTTGATGGTCAGTTTTATTTAAATATAAAAATTGATAACTAGCATCACTATTTAGGCTAAGTTTTATCCATGTATCACACCCTTTGCTTTCATATTCATTGACCAGATCTTGCTGGGTCACTTTATCACTTTGTCTCACGCCATCAGGCAGCAAAAGCAGACCAATACTATTTTTGGTGTAATAGTGATTGCCAGCAAAAAGAAGCTGTACATTAGCGATAGTCCAGCCCATTTTATCGAGTGTCGCTATTAAAACATTTACCCTGTTTTCCCCTTCAACAAATGGAGAATAAAGTAAGGTAGATTGCTGAACATCATCAGGAAAAACAAGAGTATTAGCTATGACATCAAAACCATGTGCCTCGAGGTTTTTAGTGATTGCCTCCGTTTCCTGTGCAGATAAATAACGAGTATACAGGTGTACTTTGCTTGCTGAACACGCCAAAAGAAAAAAACACATCAACACCATACTTATCATCTTCATTTTATTAACCTCCTAATGTGAAATAATAAACCCGCAGATAAAAATAACAATTGACAGTTAAGATTACAAGTGTAATCTTAACTCATAAATTACATTTGTAATCGTTAACGATTCCTAGAATTATACCTAGAAAAAATCTGGAAGTGATATGACTGAAATCAGTAATGCCGAATTTGAAGTATTAGCAGCACTGTGGCAAAACCACCCTGCTAGCGCTAACGATATAATTGCCAAGCTTAATGACAGTGCCAATGACAGTGGTAGCGTTGATAAAAATCAAGATAAGCAATGGCATGAAAAAACGGTAAAAACTTTATTAAATCGGTTAGTAAAAAAACAAGCGATTAGCTTTGAAAAACAACAACGTCATTATATTTATTCACCTTTATTAGAGCGTGAAACCTATACACAAAACGAAAGCAAAAGTCTAATTGAACGCATGTTTAGCGGTAAGTTAGCACCTTTAGTGGCTGGTTTTGCTAAGCAAAACGAGCTTAATAAAGACGATATTAGCGCACTAAAATCATTGATATCTGACTGGGAGAAAAATAATGATTAGCGCGTTAGTTAATTCATTACTACCACTGACAGTTTTATTATCACTAATGCTGCTTATCCGCCAGCCGTTAAGAAAAAGTATCGATGCCAATACTGTTTATAACTTATGGCTGGTTATTCCACTAAGTTTAGTGCTTTATTTCCTACCCTTACCTTGGCAGTATTTAACTGGTCTAAGTATCAATGAGCTAACAGCTCTTGAATCACAAAATAGCTTAATACAACGTTATCTAGTGACCCCAAGCCAGAGCATTAGCCAGCAATTATCGTTGGATAACCTACTCGGTTTATGGCTCACTAGCACTTGGCTGTTAGGTTTTTCCCTACTTGTTAGTTACTGGGGCTTAACGCAATATAACTATCGAAAAGCGTTAAAATTAGCTTTTTTAACAGATAGTAAACATCAAAAACAAATAAATGAAAGTGGCGCAAAGAAGTTAATGCTTGCGCAAAGCAGCCATATTCATAGCCCAATACTTATGGGTTTATTCAAACAAATCTTAGTTATTCCTGAAGACTTTGCCGCACTTTACACCACTGAGCAGCAACAACTGATCATCAGTCATGAAGTGTGTCATTTTTCTCAGCACCATATGTGGACGAATCAGCTAGCGCTTATGCTCTTAGCGCTATTCTGGTTCAATCCGCTAGCTTGGCGTGCTTATGCGGCATTTCGTCAAGATCAAGAGCATTCCTGTGACCAAGTTGTTTTGGCGAAAAAACATACCCAATCCAGGATCCAATACTGTAAAGCACTGGTATTAGC
Source organism: Colwellia sp. MT41 (assembly GCF_001444365.1). Classification (NCBI taxonomy): domain Bacteria; kingdom Pseudomonadati; phylum Pseudomonadota; class Gammaproteobacteria; order Alteromonadales; family Colwelliaceae; genus Colwellia; species Colwellia sp. MT41. The sequence goes on along the minus strand of NZ_CP013145.1, from coordinate 874,828 downwards.
GGCGGAAACGTCACCGCCTAATGCTTTTACCTTACTCAGTTTCAAGCAAAACGGAGAACAACATTTTATGTTTAATCGAATAGCACAAATAAGGCAGATGTCAAAAGGCTTCTCAACAAAGAGCACCATCACTAAGGTAGTTAAATTAAGCTTGCTTACTCTAGTATCAAGTTCATTACTGGCAGGCGTTAGTTATGCGGGTCATCAATTACATCAAGATGAAGGTAGCAAGGTTAGCCAGACAAAAGTTGTCGTTGGCTTATCCCCTACCCACAGGATAGAGCCTAAGTATCCATTTGCTGCGGCTAAAGCTGGCACCGAAGGATCTGTGGTATTAAAATTTGATGTCGAGGCTGACGGCTCAGTAAGTCATGTCGAAGTGATTAATGCCAAGCCCGCTTACACCTTTGATAGATCAGCAGTTACTGCGTTAAAACAGTGGCGCTATAAAGCAACTGATAAGGTGCATAAAAACTTATTGGTGCAATTAGACTTTGTTATGAGTGAGTCATCTGAACAGCCAGAGTCATTAATAGAGCGTATCAAGGTAAGCCGATAGTTTTAAGTTCTTATATCGTTCCACCTGTAAGGCATCCCCTGCTTTACAGGTATTTTATTTTTATACCCCTTTAACTTTTAACTTTTAATTTTCCATTTTAAAAAGTGCGCCCGCAACTAAAAACAAAAGGATATACAATATACCAAGCTTACTTCATAGTACGGTTATCTAATGCCACTTGTCCGTGACTAATTCCAATCGAAATAGTTTATTGCTCCATTTGCCATAGTAACAAGTTCAAATAAGAAGAAGTACCATGCCGTTATTTAGAAAACCATCACTAGCATTAATATTTACCACACTAATACTATTACCATTCATTGCCTTGGCAGCGTCGAGTAATACTAGTAATGTCATTGATAGAGCCGGTACGCCCAAACAGCATAAAGAATACGATAAATACCAAAACCAACGCTTTAACCCACTGTTTGATTTAGGTGCTTGGCATGGTTTTTTATTGCCTGAGCAAGAGAACAATTACGCCGCTTTTACTGGCCCTATGGTTATTGCCGAAGAATACAGCTTATTTATTGCTGAAAAATTAGAGCAATTAACCATAACGGATTTAAGTAACAATAAAGTTTTAGACTTTTCTCGGGCGAAAATCAGCCGTACTGCTAAACCTGGTGAATTACAGCAAGCCTTTATTTTTAAAAAATTAACACTTGAGTTGAGTTTGTACTTTATCAGTCACAGAACCGCTATTATTGAAACAAAAATTATAAATAACACAAATGATAAGCTGGCTTTAGCCCTTAGTTGGCAAGGTGAATTACTGACACAATGGGATGATAAAAAAACGGTTAAACAAGCCCTACCCCAATGGCAGAGAAGTTTATCAACAACAACGAACGGCATAACCTTTCATTTTGGCGAAGTGCGTAACACTTGGAATATTCTCACCAGCAACAGTGCTCAATATCAAATTAGCCGCTCACTAGCCACTAAAACGACGATTAAACAAAAACAGCATAGCTACCAGAGTACAGCCACAATCAGCATTGCTAAAAATAGCAGTACCAGCATATTTAGTACACAAAGTTACTTTCATAACCAAACTGAAGCAGATGCTGAGCAAGCTTTTATCAAAGCAGCTTTAAAGAAGCCGCAAAGCAAAATTTTAGCCACAAAGCGACGCTGGCAGCAGTATTTAGACAAAGCCATGGCCGTTGGTAAAAACAGTAAACGCAGCCCAGCCCAAAATAAAGTAGCCATCAAAGCGGTTGAAACCCTTAATGGTAATTGGCGTAGCCCAGCCGGTAAATTAAGCCATGCGGGGGTTACTCCCTCAGTTACCGCGCGTTGGTTCAATGGTTTTTGGGCATGGGATAGCTGGAAACATGCTTATGCTATGGCGCACTTTAATGCTGATGTCGCCAAAGAAAATATTCGTGCAATGTTTGCCTATCAAATTCAAGCAGATGATGCCATCAGACCACAAGATGAAGGCATGATCATTGATGCCATATTTTATAATCAGGATAAAGCCCGTGGCGGTGACGGCGGTAACTGGAACGAACGTAATACTAAACCACCTCTTGCTAGCTGGGCGGTATGGGAGATATATAAAGCCACAGAAGATGTGAGCTTTATCGCAGAAATGTTGCCTAAATTACAGCGTTATCATCAATGGTGGTATCGTAACAGAGATCATAACCAAAACGGTTTGGTTGAGTATGGCGCGACTAAACATAGATACCATAATGACAAACAAGGCAATATCACTTTTAAGGTGCGCTATATCACTAAGCCTAGCAAAGCAGGTTTTGATTTATCCGCGTGTCAAAGCGCAGATGAACATTGGTATCACTGCTCAGGTATTGCCCTTTACCAAAGCATCATAGCGAGCAGCGATTATGATGATATAGATATTGGCGCTCAACATGGCAGCGCTTGGGAGTCTGGTATGGATAATGCCGCCAGATTTGGCTTTATTAATACCGAGCAGTTAACCGCTTATGCTAAGCAATATTATCAAGGTGATGTAAAACAAGCCCGTAAAGACTGGCAAGTGCTGTTCTACCCAAATACCAACGACGCTGGTGACTTGCTCGGTTTCTCTATCAATCAAGAATCAGTAGAGCTTAATACCTATCTTGCTCATGAAAAAACATTATTAGCCAATATGGCAGAGCTACTGCAGCAAAATAAACTTGCCGCAAGTTATCGCCAAGCAGCTAAAACATTGGCAAAACGTATTAACCAGTGCTTTTTCGATGAAGATAGCGGCTTTTTCTATGATCGAAGTTTTACCGTCACTTATCAAAAAGGTAAGAAAAAAACTGAGCAAGCCGATAATATGGCCTGTACTGGTAAACTATTAACCGCCCGTGGCCGAGGTCCCGAGGGCTGGAGTCCATTATGGGCCAATATAGCTGACGTCGAGAAAGCCGAGCGGGTTAAAAATATCATGTTAAAAAGTAGCGAGTTTAATAGCACTATCCCACTAGGTACGGCAGCACTATCAAACCCCGCTTATGATGCAGATATATACTGGCGTGGCCGAGTTTGGTTAGACCAGCTCTATTTTGGTTTAATTGCCCTCGATAATTATGGCTATCATCAAGAAGCTAAAACTTTAGCAGAGAAATTATTTAATAATGCCGAAGGTTTAAGTGAAAATGGCGCTATTAGAGAGAACTACAACCCTGAAACGGGCGCGGTACAAGGCGCAACAAACTTTAGCTGGAGCGCCGCACATTTATTAATGTTGTATCGAGAGTTTTTAGCTGAGTAAACAAGCGAGACGCGTACACGCTCTTTGACATCAGGACAATATGCGTCCTGCATTGTCCACATAAGGTATATCCATATACCGTCTTGCTTGTGAAGCTCGCCTTTATCACTTCAGCAATACTCAACATAAAATCATAGGGTTATAATGTAGACCACAGTATTATGGCATAGAGCTAAACTTATGCTGTAAGGGTAACTTTGCCTACCGCTTTACCAGAAGCAAGGTAATCATGAGCTTTGGCAACGTCCCAAATTGAGAAGTTACTTTCATCGATAATAGGGGTGATTTTACCGGCATCAACAAGTTCAGCAATTTCTGTAAGGATGCGACCATGTGATGCCTGGTTAATGCCATGGCATAATGGAATAAGCGCCAGAACACTATGGAATGACAAACTTTTAAGGGCTATTGGTAATGGATCGACAATGGGTAAAATTGTTGCCACATGACCATTGAACTTAGCTGCGGCAAATGATTTTTCAATATTATCACCGGCAACGGTATCGAATATTTTGTCAAAACCTGCACCATCAGTATATGCTTGCACATAGTCTGCAACTGACTCAGTGGCATAATCAACTAAGTTATCGGCCCCCAGTGTTTTTGCTAGCGCTTCATTAGCAGGAGCATAAGTAGCAGTAACAGTGGCACCTAGCACTTTCGCCAATTGAATGGCAATATGACCAACGCCACCGGTAGCGCCATGAATAAGTACCTTGTCACCCTCTTGCACATTCATTTTTTGTACCAGTGCTTCATAAGCAGTGATTGCTACCAATGGCAGAGCCGCCGCTTGTTTCATCGTTAGTGTTTTAGGCTTCATCGCCATTAAACGGGCATCAACCAACATAAATTCAGCTAAGGCACCATCAACACCATTAATACCGCCAGCCATGCCGTAAACTTCGTCGCCAATGTTGAAGTTGTTAACGTCTGCAGCCACTTCAATAACAATACCGGCAACATCACCATGTAATACTTCAGGTAAGTTTGTTGACCAAGGTAGTTCTATTGAACGCAACATAGTATCAATGGGATTGACACTTGTTGCTTTCACTGCAACTACCATATGACCTGGCTTAACTACTGGTTTTGCTTTTTCGACAAGTTGGAAAACTTCAGTGCTACCGATTTCTTTAATGATCATTGCTTTCATATTTTTACTCTCTTTATTTGTTTATGTACGGGTCTGCTTGTTCGTGTAAGTGTCGCCATTTTATGTGTTGCCAACAAAGCAAACCATTACCCAACTGACAAATCACCTTTGCTTTTTTAGCAAGGCAAAGTTAAAGTGGTCAGCAATAAGTGTTAGCATCTAAAATTAGCGCCAAGCGGAGTAGTAATGAGTTCATTAAATAGATTACTGTATTTTAACTCTGTGGTTGAAACCGGCAGTATCTCAGCAGCGAGTCGAATATTTGATGTACAGCCCTCCTCTATTTCAAGACAATTAGCCGCGCTTGAACAAGAGCTAGGTGTGCGTTTATTAAATAAAACTACCCGAAATACCGGTTTAACCGAAGCCGGGCAAAAGTATTATGAGTATTCTCAGCGTATTGTTGCTGAGTTTGATGAAGCTAAAAAAGCAGTCAATGACTTGCAAGAAAAACCAAAGGGCAAACTAAAAATAACTATGACGGTAGGTTTTGGCGAAAGTATTGTGTTGCCACTAATGCCAAAGTTTATCGCGCTGTACCCTGATATTGATATCAAACTTGAGTTAACTGAGCGCGTTGTTGATTTAGTAGAAGAGAATATCGATGTTGCTATTCGCAGCGGACGCTTAGCTGATTCGACCTTGATTGCCAAACATCTGGCCTATAATAATTTTTTACTCTGTGGCAGTCCGCAATATTTGGCGAGCAAGGGCACACCGCAAAGCCCTGAAGAGCTAATAGACCATCAATGTATCCGTTATAGCTATTCTCGCTGGCAAAATTGGTATTTAATGGCTGATAAAAGAACAAAATTAACCATTAGTGATACTATTTCTGTTAACTCAGTAAACGGCCAAAAACAGCTAGTGTTAAATGATGCTGGGCTTAGCTTAATGCCACTATGGGCAGTTAAAAAAGAGTTAAACGATGGCTCTTTGATTAATGTAATGCCGGAATATACCTTCAGTCCTTATGAAGAACTAAGCTCCACTTACGCTATTTATTTACAGCGAGAAATGGTGTCAGTAAAAACACGGGTATTTTTGGACTTTTTAGTAGAAAACATTGTAGAAACTTAATAGCTAGCACTCCCCATTAGAGAATTTTCCTTGCCTATATTTGAACTCTTTTTACTATTGTTTTTTGCCTTTATTGCACTGCCTATGACCGTATCGATCATTTTTAGCACGGTAAAATTAGGTATATCTCCTATGCCTAGCTCTAATAAAGCCAATCACGCTATGATGCAGTTAATTGATGAAACTGAAATAGAAACAAAAGCAGGGCCGATAATTGATTTAGGCAGTGGTTGGGGCAACTTTGTTATCGCTATTGCCAAGCGATATCCGCACCGGGAAATAATTGGTTATGAATTATCATATCTGCCCTGGCTAACATCGAGCTTAGTTAAGAAGCTACTAGGATTAAAGAACTTAACTTTACATCGACAAGACTTTTATCAGGCAGAGCTACCTTCGTCCTCGGTATTAGTGTGCTATTTATTCCCACAAGCCATGGAAAAAATCAGTAATAAATTACCGCTTGAGCTATCAGGCGTTAGCTTTGTCATCAGCAATAACTTTGCCCTACCGGGGTGGCAAGCCAGCAAAATAATACAAGTTAATGATTTTTATAAATCCCCCGTCTATCTCTATAAAATTAGTAAGAGATAAATGCTCTTGCTGCGATAATACGGACACATCAGCACAAATGAGGTCTAGCTTTAGTTATGCAGTTCGCTAAAGCAATGCAGCGCAGCGGCATAAAACCCCGCTAATGGCGATGAGATTGAGCAATGACATTTTGTTTTATTTTTGTCGATGATGTTTTTGGGTTATAACTGACTTGAATGATTTTACCGCCCTCAGCAGGTAAATAGTTTTCCACATCAAGGTTATGCGGTTTATCTCCCCCAATCCTCACCAATAACAAAAATATCAGGTTTCAATTCTTGACAAGCAGATACATATTCAAGTTTGTGGTAAAGCCGTACAATATCAACACACCGTAATGCTTTCAGCATTTCAATGCGCTCTTCAAGTGGAATAACAGGCACATTGGGCTTATAAGAACTGACCACTTCATCAGAAGCCACCCTCCACCGCGACTTCATCACCCAATGTCCGACAGTACTCTAACAAGGCAATATGGCCAACATGCAATAAATCAAACGTACCAACTGTATACACCAACATATGATTTTTAAGTCCTAGTTTAGAGTAATATCCCTGTTATTATACAGCTCTTTTATAAGTGACTAAACTGAACGATAATTTATTGTCAGTTAAGTCAATATCCCCCTGCTGACTAAGAAGGGCTCAGGAGAAAATCAGCCGTATTAACCATAACGCAGTTACTTTTTAAAATTGTTTTATGACTGCTTTAATTCTTCCAATAAATCATGAATCTCAGCTTTTAATTCTTTATCAATAATTTTATTACAACTGATTTTAGCTTTTTCTAAATGCTCAATAGCCCCAGTTTTATCACCTAACTCGACTTTTAGCGCCGCAATTGAAAAACCAATAGAAGAACGGAAATCTTTAGAATTAATCGCTTCTGCCTTATCTAAAGCTTGTTGATATATAGTAATGGCTAACTCTATATCATCGGTGAAATCAGCAAGAGTTTCCCACTGGACCGGATGGTCTTTATCCGATTTTTCATACTCTTCACAGAGTTGCTTTAATTCAGCATAAAAACCATCGAATATCTTTTGATTTTTTTGTTGAGCCGCCGCCAATAAGCTATCAGTGAGTAAAAGTACTCGCTTGTATATTTTGGTATTCATCTTGTGGCCTTATTATTTATAGTAGAAAGTAATTAGGGTTAACTAAGTTTTAAGCGACCATTATAATGTTTTACCGCAACTAAATGGCAACTAAACAGCATACTTACTCATATAAGTGATGCTAATTACCCCCTAGTTGCGTTTTAGCTTTACTAGGTGAAGTGTCGCTATTAGATTTAATAGAATATATAACACAAAAAAATTGAAGTTAAGACCTTGCTATGATGGCTAAAAACGCCCTTAGAGCATAAAACAAACAGTTTTTAAAAAAACTAAAAAATGCCCTAAACATTACGCTGTCAACAAGTACAATACCGCCATCAGATGTAAACATGTGGTGGTGCTGAGTTATGGCATTCACTCAGACACTAATTTATATACGTGCTCATACACGTAACAGGATCTATATCATGCAGTCAGCAATACAGCCCTCAATACAACTAAGTAAAGATGAGCTTAGAAAAAATAAGCCCGCCAGAGAGGACTACCTCAATCAGCCTAAACTGCCTTTAGTCGTGGTATTGGATAATGTCACTAATAGCTACAATGTTGGCTCTTTTATTCGTTTAGCCGATGCTTTCGCTATTGAAAAAATCATTGTTTGTGGCCAGTTAACTATTTCAGAAAAGAAGTTGCGCAAAGCCTCGCGCAATGAAGCTAAATGGGTTTGCATTGAATATAGCGATAGCACCACGGCAAGCTTACAAACATTAAAAGAGCAAGGTTATGGAATTTTTAGTGTCGAGCTATGCCATGAATCTGTTGATTATAAAACGGTTACTTACCCATCGCCCTGTGTCTTAGTATTAGGCAATGAACGTAAAGGCGTGAGTGAAGCAGCATTACAATTAAGCCAGCAACAAATACACATCCCCATGTTTGGCATGGGTAATTCGTTAAATGTTTCCACCGCTGGCGCTATTGTCTTAGCTGAGTGTGCCAGCCAAATTCGTAAGACGTTAAAAGTGTAAAGAAAAAGCGACCTCAAGATAAGTTTAGGTCGCTTTTTTATCGCTATTTAGTCTGCTGCCATCTATTTGTGAAATCCAGTTTAAAGTAAAATTCTGCTCTTAATAGAATCAAAAAATTAGAGGTCTAAAGCCAAACAGCCTTTATTAAAAATCCAGATTAACAATAAATTGAATGCATAAAATCCGCTTTAATATGAAACTGACATCTCATAAAAAGTGAACAGCTAAATTATGGCTCTGTTGTAGAACACTGTTGTCACCCATAGGCAGCGATTAATATTTCCTGTTTATTAAGCTTTGCATTACTTTCCCTAAACCAAGCAAGGTAATTCGATAAATACTTTGTGGCTACTCCTTTCATTTTCCCGTTAACCCAACCCTTAAAGTGGGCTATTGCACCGTTCACGGTCTGGATATGGTAAACCTTATCTATGACTCTCTCCTTACCATTTATTAGTCGCTTATGGTCACAATTTTTTTGCTTGGCTATCGTCACATATGACCATGAGCCATCACTGCATAATACCGAGTTCTCAGTAATGTTAGGAGCTAAATTAGCGGCTATTTCTGCCGTTGTATCAGCCGATAATATCGGATTAATCATATGGTTACTGCGATCAATAGATAAAAGTACTGTGACCTGTCCTTCTCTAGTTCTTTTATCAATATTACCACCCCGTTTTCTGGGTTTAGTTAGAAATAACTAGGACAGCCATCGTTATGGAAAAATTTGTGACTGAGCTAAAATCAAATAATCACCCCTTATTTTAATCGAGGCTCATATGGCTGTGGCAAGAAAAAGACAAATCAGTTTAATTGATACGCCCTACTATCACTGTATTTCTCGCTGTGTTCGTCGTGCTTTTTTATGTGGTGAAGATAAGGTGACGGGTCGCAGTTTTGAGCATCGCCGTGCTTGGGTTGAAGATAAGCTACTTTCTTTAGTGGATATTTTTTCCATTGATGTTTGTGCTTATGCGGTGATGAGTAATCATAGCCATTTGGTGCTTTTTGTTGATGAAGAAAAAGCCAAATCATGGTCAACCGCAGAGGTTATTCATCGCTGGCATCGACTATTTAAAGGCACACTGCTAACCCAGCAATATTCGCGCGGTGATGCACTCATTGAACCTTTACAGGCCATGGTTGAACAAACCGCCCAAGTCTATCGGCAACGATTAACGGATATCAGCTGGTTTATGCGGGTACTTAATGAGGGCATAGCGAGACAGGCTAATCGTGAAGATAACTGCACGGGCTGTTTCTGGGAAGGTCGTTTTAAATCGCAAGCTTTACTTGATGAAGCCGCGATTATTGCCTGTATGGCCTATGTTGACTTAAACCCTGTGAGGGCAAAAATAGCAACCACGCCTGAGCAATCAGACTACACCAGTATTAAGCAACGCATCAAAGCGGCAGTACAAGGTAAGCAAGCAGAAAAATTGCTAACTTTTATTGGCAATGAGCATAAAAACCAACCGAAAGGACTGCCCTTTAATATTGACGATTACCTTGAACTCATTGATTTAACTGGCCGCTGTATTCGCGCAGACAAATGCGGCTATATAGAAGAAAATCAACCAAAAATTCTACATCGCTTAAATATCAGCGCAGAAAACTGGTTAACTTTAACCACACAATTCACTAATAAATTTCACGGCGCAGTAGGCCATGCCGAGGTACTCAGTGACTTTTGTCAACACCAAGCACTACACCGGCGAACAACACTAGCCGTATGTAACAAACTGCTCGCTTAGTACTTAAATTCAAAGCGTACCCATTATATTCTTTTGAAATTAGCCGACGCTAAGGCATAACGATAAGCTAAATTTAGCAAAGACACGGCAAAAACTGTTATTTTTAATTTTTAGTATCAACGCGGTAATTAACTCGTTTTTTAGGTGAAAAATCAACTAGGATTCAGCTCCGCCTCTCCAGCCTTACGCTTATAATTAAAAGTGGCTGTCTTTGTTATTGTCGCTAACTACCGCTTCACAGTAAGGGCATTCACATTCAAAGTGCTTTACTTCATAAGCGCTTACTTCAGATATTTCTTTAGCCATGATTCAATTATTCCAATTATCTAAATTCGTTTAATTGCAATTTTATAAACTTGATTACGATCACGTTTACCTACGGCAACAACTGATATTAATATCTCACTATCACGCACTTGATAAACTAATCTATAACCTGCACTACGTAACTTAATCTTGTAGCAATCCTTCATTCCATTTAATCTAGCTGAATCTATGCGTGGATTTGCTAATCTTTCAATTAATTTTTTCTTGAATTGCTCTCTAATTGTGGAATCTAATTTCTCCCACTCTTTCATCGCATCTTGCTTAAAAACAAGCTTATAGGTCATTAATGTTAACCTCTATTTCAGGTTGGTTTTGACGTTCTTTAACAATTAACGCTAGTTCTATATCTTCTAGTTTGTCCATCATGAGTTCATAAGCAGCAGCAGGAACACAATAAAAAACTGGTTGGTTTCTGTTTAATACCGCAACAGGAAAACCATCACCTTGTTCAACAACAGCCATTGGGTTTTTTTTCAACTCACTTATGCTAGTAGAGTTATCAGCTAATATTGGTCTAATTGTTTGCATACATAAAATCTCATGACTTATTAAGAGTATTTATTATCGGTCTTTTTGGCGTTAATGTCAAATAAAAGACCTGTTAAGCAGTCTCTTAGCTTCGGTTTTATTCCAATATCTATTTCACTTGATGAACAAAGGCACTTAGTGCTTTCGCCATTAATATTACGTTCAATTTAGTTGACCTTTGTACCAGTCCAAAACGGAAAAACAACTAGGACAGCCATCGTTATGGAAAAATTTGTGACTGAGCTAAAATTAAATAATTAATTAAAAGTGGCTGTCTTTGTTATTTTTGTTATTTACGGTTGCATGCGCATTGCCGGTGATAATACCCCGGCAGATAAAGCTAAGGGAAGCTGGCAATAAGAGCGGCACTTGACGCAGGTTATAACCATTTTGATCATGCCGATATTTATGGTAGTGGTCACTGTGAAAGCTTATTTGGCGAGTTATTAGCCGAACTACAACAAGAAACGCTGGCAATACGCGAACAACTTATTATCACCTCCAAAGCCGGTATTCGCTTTGATCCACAGCGCTATGATTTTTCAGCCGACTATTTAACCACCAGTATCGAAAATTCACTAAAGCGGTTAAATGTTGATTACCTAGATATGTTTTTACTGCATCGCCCTGATTATTTATTTAATGCCGAGCAAGTAGCGCAAACTTTTCAGCAGCTAAAAGCTAGCGGTAAAGTAAAACACTTTGGCGTCAGTAATTTTAGTCCATCACAGGTTAGTTTATTGCAATCCGCTTTAGATGAACCCTTACTGGTCAATCAAATAGAAATTAATATTCATAATATTAGTAGCTTTAGCGATGGCAATTTAGATCAGTGTCAGCAGTTGGGCATTACCCCTATCGCTTGGTGTCCACTCGGTGGAGTTGTTTACCCCGCTTGGGGAAATACCTTTTCCACCGCCGATGAGCAGCGCATTGCCACAGAATTAACCCGACAAGCAAAGCAATATAATTGCCAACCTTGGCAGCTTATTCTAGCTTGGTTACTTAAACATCCGGCCAATATCTGCCCTATTATTGGCTCAACCACACCTGAACGTATTATTGCCGCTAAACAAGCCTTAGCACTTGAATATAGCCATACCGATTGGTATCGTTTGCTTGAAGCTAGAAATGGTTATCCACAGCCTTAAACTGCTGAAGACTTAAACGAAATTCAAGTAGTCTATTAATTTAGTTAATACGCTAATCGTTAAATTTATCTTTCCATCGACACTCTAACCCATAAACAAAACTGACTTTCGGCAAGATACAAAGATCATTTACTGGTTTTAATTTAACAAGTTAAATATAAAAGTGTAAAAAAAAGCGAGTTCAAGATAAGTTGAACTCGCTTTTTTTATCGCTATTTAGTCTGCTTTCATCTATTGACTAGTGCCGTTTTAAAATAACTACTTCAGCTGATAAATAACAAAACTCAATGCGGCTATTTCATCGGCTTGTTCTGCTTTAGCTGAACGATAAACTAATTCACTATCCGTTTGTTTCGCTCCGCCTTGTACGGTCAGTAAGTCTATATGTTGAGGCTTAACAGCAGTATTGAACACTATCAATAAATTTTGCGCCTGGTATTGACTGCTCGCTTTCACTTGACGGCTTATGGCAAAAACTCCTGGTTGGTCTTGCGCATAGAGCACTGTCTGCTCACCAAAACGTAGCGCTGGATACTCTTGATATAACTGGGCATATTTAGCAAAAGTTTGATAGAACAGATGATTAGTATCAAAATTGTTATCCGCTGTGGTTTTATCTGTTGCCAATAAATCATCGTCATTATAACTAGCCACTAAAGAAGGCATCATATCTTGACGAGAAGCTTGATCACCGCCATCACCAACAAAGCCTTGCTCGTCACCATAATAAATTACCGGTACACCGCGACTAAAGAACACCATGGCATGAGCCAGTAAATTACGTTGTATTTGCGCTTGTTCACTATAGTTATGAGGACTTTGTTTAAGTGCATAAGCAAAGCGGCCCATATCGTGGTTACCGGTAAAGTTAACTAATTGGTTAGCGTCCCTGCTGTTAGAACTTTTATCATCGCTCTGGTAAAAATGATCTTGAGCGAATAATTGTGCCAATACCTCAGTACCTTGCTGCTCAACCAGCGCTTTTGTTAACGCGCCTTGCAAAGCAAAGTCTAATACTGAGGGGATTTTTGCTTCGGTAGTAAAGCGGCTTAAAATTTCAGGTTCAAAGCTATAAACCTCGCCAAACATAAAGAAGTTAGCTATACCCTGCTTTTTTGCATGCTGCATTAAGGCGGGTGAAAATTGCTGCCAGAATTCTATATTGACGTGTTTTACCGTGTCAATACGCAAGCCATCGGGTTTAAATTCATCAATGATGTCTTGGTAAATGGCAATCATGCCCTTAACCACACTGTCTTTTTGAGTATATAAATCATCTAGACCGGCAAAGTCACCTCGAATCGAGCTTTCACCTTGCCAAAAAGAATCACCTTGGTTGTGATAAACCGACATATCGTTCAACCAAGCCGGTGATTTTAATAATTCATCCCCTGCTGGAATCAAGGGAGTATAGTGTTTTCCTTGGCTAAGCTCTGCCAATGAAATAAATGGGCAATCATTGCCCTTACTGACATCAATAAGCCAACCTAAACCGTCTTCACCATGACATTCTTTATACTTAATCACGTCAGCCGTATGGTTGGTGATAATGTCAAAAAATACTTTTATATTGCGCTTATGAGCTTGGTCAATAAAATGTTTAAGCTCAGCATTACTGCCAAGGTGAGGGTCAATTTCAGTAAAGTCTAAAATCCAATAACCATGGTAACCGGATGTGCCCGCTTGCATGGCACGATTACGCAATACTGGCGTTAACCAAATAGCGCTTATGCCCATATTATCAAGATAAGGCAGTTTTTCCGTAAGACCTGCTAGATCGCCACCGTGATACATGCCTTTATGAGTTTTATCAAAACCACCACGAGACACTGCGCGCTTTTTATCATTCGCGCCAGCGCCTAAATCATTACTGCTATCACCATTATAAAAACGATCGGGTAAGACAAAATAAAACACTTCATCTTGAAAGGCACGTTGCTGATAGGGTGCCAGCTGTGCTGCTTTTGCACTTAGTTTTACTTCATGAGCGTAGCTTAACTGCGGCGTAAGCCAAGTTAAGCTCATCGCAGCTAGTAGCGAACATTTACTGATAAAATTCATAGAGCTTCTCTTAATGGATTTGCTGTATTTAAGTTACAGGTTTACTCATTTAACTTAGTGACTTAGCTTGCTGCCCTAGTTTGCAGTAAAAACAGCCAAAAGGCGGTAACTGTAAGGTTCCATCAACAATAGTGCCACTGGTTAGCTTATGCTCTGTTAAAACAGTTAAGCTATCGCTTTGTTGAGTTAGAGAAGATAAAGTCACTGTTTGACTCTGTTCACTAAAGTTAAAACAAACTAATAACTGCTCACCTTGGTATTGACGAACAAAGGCAAGAATCGGCTCAGGGGTATCAATAAACTTGATATCACCATAACGTAACGCCGGTTGTTCTTTACGCCAGTGATTAAAATGACGGTAGCTATTTAACACGGAATCAGTCGCTTCATCTTGGATATCAACGGCTTGAGCAAAGTGCTCGCTTGCTACTGGTAACCAAGGTTTGCCGTCACTAAAACCGGCATTGATAGCATCATGCTGCCAAGGATGCGGAGTTCGACAACCGTCTCTGCCTTTAAATTGTGGCCAAAAGGTAATGCCGTAAGGGTCTTGGATATCTTCAAAGGCAATATCAGCTTCGGTTAAACCTAACTCTTCGCCTTGGTAACTACAAACACTGCCGCGTAATGACGAAATCATGGCAAAGAGCATTTTAGCAAAATCTTTACTGTTAAAACCGCCCCATCTGCTGACAACTCGCTCGACATCATGGTTTGAAATAGACCAACAAGGCCAACCATCAGAAACACGGGCTTCAAGACTTTCTACCACTTGCTTGATGTAACTGGCAGAAAAATTATCGGTTAATAAATCGAAGCTGTAACCCATATGTAGCCTAGTATTACCTTGAGTGTACTCAGCCATGGTTTTTAATGAATCTTCTGAGGAGATTTCACCTAAAGCCACCGAACCAGGATATTGATTCAATAAACTGCGAATATCTTCCATAAAGCCCAAGTTTTCATCTTGAGTATTATTGTAATAATGATATTGATAAGCGTAAGGGTTTTTCTCATCAAAACCTATGCTGGTACGGAGTTCTTTAGGTTTAGCTGGGTTATCGCGCAATTGCGCGTCATGATAACAAAAGTTAATGGCATCTAGACGAAAACCATCAACACCACGTTTAAGCCAAAACTCTATATTATCTAACACCGCTTGGCGTACTTCTGGATTATGGAAGTTTAAGTCTGGCTGACTAGTGAGAAAGTTATGCAAGTAATATTGTTGACGACGAGGATCCCAAGTCCAGCCGCTGCCACCAAAAATAGATAACCAGTTATTAGGTGCTGTGCCATCTTCTTTGGCGTCACTCCATACATACCAGTCAGCTTTATCGTTAGTTTTATCTTCACGTGAATCAATAAACCATTGATGTTGATCGGAAGTATGACTAAGCACCTGATCGATCATAATTTTAATGCCAAGGGCATGCGCTTTCAGTACCAGCTCATCAAAGTCAGCTAGGGTACCAAATATGGGGTCAATATCGCGATAGTCGCTAATATCATAACCAAAGTCTTTCATCGGGGATTTGAAGAAAGGTGAGATCCATATAGCATCTATACCTAAACTAGCAATATAATCTAACTTGCTAATAATTCCCGGCAAATCGCCAATACCATCTTGATTAGTATCATAGAAGCTGCGTGGATAAATTTGATAAATTACCGCGCCACGCCACCACATTTGTTCATTCATTTGAAAACCCCAACACTGATACTTGCTCGTTTGGTGACAGTTACCATTAACCATCGTTGTCTAAGCACTTAATAATTCTTTCAAATAAGAATACGCAAATAAAAACCGAGCTGAAAGTCTTTGCATACGTATGTATCGCTATTATCAAAAAATACATACGTATGCAATACCAATTCCGGCTTAGTTAGGCCTGCATACGTATTCAAGATGCTGTATCCCTCAGACTAAGGTTATTATCATTAACACTCGGCTATCCATATTCAACTTTAAGGGTTTTGTTTTGCGTTTATTTACAGTGAAATACCTCACCGCTAACTTATTAACACGTTTATTAACTTGCTCACTGATTTACTTAGTCATATCAACGCAAGCATTGGCAAGTACTAACAAATACTTAAGCCATAAATTAGCCGGCAACACCGTTGTTATCAGTACTAATTTAGCGACAGTAACCTTAAATGCTTATGGCGAAGGCGCCATAGCAATACACTATCAAAGCCATAAGGATAAGCTGCCGGCTAGCCAACTGCCCTCTTTTGCCATTAAAGAACACGCAGTGACTAGTCGCTTTGTTATCACAGAAAATAATGAACTACTGACACTTACCTTGAATAAACTGAGCGCGGTTATCAACAAATCACCTTTTTCTATTAGTTACTACCAGAAAAGTAACTACCAAGAAAACAAGCTGCTCATTGCTGAGGAACAGGGATTTTTCAGCGGTACGGTCAATGAAGTTACAGAAATACCCACGCTTGAAGGAAGTAGCACACTAACTAAAGTAACGAAGAAACTAGCGGTGCAAGGCTTTCGCTTTCACTTAAATGACAGCGAAAAGCTGCTCGGCGGCGGTGAGCGGGTTTTAGGTATGGATAGACGCGGCCATAGTTTCCCGTTATATAATCGCGCGCATTACGGCTATAGCACACATTCGGAGCAAATGAACTTCTCTATACCGGCGGTAATGTCGAGTAATAAATACATAGTGCTATTTGATAACTCCGCCAAGGGTTATATGGATTTAGCTAAAAAAGAGCAGAACATTTTAGAGTTTTCAGCCGTTGCGGGTCGTATGGCTTATATCGTTTTTTCCGCGGATAGTTATCCACAACTACTCAATAACTATGTTGATGTTACCGGCAAGCAACCCCTACCACCGCGCTGGTCTTTAGGTAATTATGCGTCTCGTTTTGGTTATCGCTCAGAGGCCGAAGTTAGAGCAACAGTCAATAAATTTATTGATTTAGACTTCCCTCTTGATGCCTTGATCTTAGATTTATATTGGTTTGGTAAAGATATTAAAGGTCATATGGGCAATTTAGCTTGGGATAAAAACGCCTTTCCTGAGCCAGAAAAAATGATTGCCGATCTAAAAGCCCAAGGCGTCAAGACGATTTTAATCACTGAACCTTTTGTATTGAGCACATCAAGTAAGTGGCAAGACGCTGTTGAGCAGCAGGCCTTAGCCCAAGATGAACATGGCAATGCTAAACAATTTGATTTTTATTTTGGTAATACTGGCTTAGTGGATGTTTTTAATAAAAAAGGTCGAGACTGGTTTAACGATATTTATAAAACCCTCTATCAGCAAGGCATTACTGGCTGGTGGGGTGACTTAGGTGAGCCTGAAGTCCACCCGAGTGATACTTTACATACCCTTGATGATGGCACTGTGGTGAATGCTGACGCCATTCATAATGTTTACGGCCATCAATGGGCCAAAATGGTTTTTGAGCATCAGCTGAAGATGAACCCTGAGCAGCGACCGTTCATTTTGATGCGCTCTGGTTTTGCTGGCTCACAGCGCTATGGCATGATCCCTTGGACCGGTGATGTTAGTCGCTCTTGGGATGGCTTAAAGCCACAAGTTGAGTTGAGCTTACAAATGAGCTTATTGGGTATGGCTTATACCCACTCTGATTTAGGCGGCTTTGCCGGCGGAGAAGAATTTGATCAAGAAATGTATATTCGTTGGTTGCAGTATGGCGTTTTTCAGCCGATATACCGTCCTCATGGCCAAGATAACATTGCGCCAGAAGTTGTCTTTCACGACCAGGAAACTCAAGATATTTTACGAAAATTCATCAAGTTAAGATATAAGCTACTGCCATACAATTACACCCTAGCCTATGAAAATAGCACTACCGGCATGCCATTAATGCGCCCGCTTTTCTTTGAACAAGAGCTTGAGAATAAGTTTAAACATGAACAAGAAAACTATTTAGCTTCCTTTGATAATGCCAGTAGTTACCTCTGGGGTGATGCCTTATTAGTAACGCCGGTAGTAGCAGCTAATGTCAGTTCAGTAGCAGTAAACTTGCCCGCAGGTGTTTGGTTTGATTATTTTACTGATGACAATGA
This sequence comes from Colwellia sp. MT41, assembly GCF_001444365.1. Taxonomy (NCBI): domain Bacteria; kingdom Pseudomonadati; phylum Pseudomonadota; class Gammaproteobacteria; order Alteromonadales; family Colwelliaceae; genus Colwellia; species Colwellia sp. MT41. The sequence goes on along the minus strand of NZ_CP013145.1, from coordinate 856,726 downwards.
GCCCGCTAAAAAACATCAAGGCGGACAAACTATTAACTTACCGACAAGTTTGGCGACTTTGCCAGTACTGGTGCGTGCCGGTGCCTTTATTCCGATGATAGATGATATTCAATCGACGCAAGATTATGACGCCAGCCAATTAACCTTACATTATTATGCGGATAAGTCAGTCACTAGCGCTAACTATGAAATGTATGAAGATGATGGCAAGACCTATCAAAACATTGAAAAGGGTTTATTTGAATTATTACAATTTTCAGCAAAACAGCAACAAAAGCAGTTAACTATAACCCTTAAACGTACCGGCAATGGTTATAAGGGGATGCCAAAAGAGCGCACCATGACCTTGGTTATTCATAATATCGACCAAGCACCCAATAAAATCACCCTAAACAATAAAGTAATAAATAATGCCATTTGGCAAGCTAAAGACCACAGTTTAACGGTCACTTTTACTTGGCAGCATCAACCTCTAACCTTAACGATACAGTAAGTAATGAAGACAAATTTATCTAACGAACATAAAAACACCATTAACCTGATTGCCGATATTGGCGGTACTAATATTCGCATAGCGCAAGTAACGACCCCCCCTAAGGCTAACCTTGCTGATGGTGATACCACTGACATTAATATCAGTGACATTGAAACGTATCAATGCAAAGAATTTGCTAGCTTAGCTGAAGTGCTTGCCCATTATATTGAGGCTAAAGCGTTGGCTAATTTTAGCATTAACGCTTGTTTTGCCATTGCTTGCCCGGTAGATAAAGACTTAATTAGCATGACTAATTTACCTTGGCAGTTCTCTCAAAAGGAACTGCAACAGGCACTGAAGCTCAATTCTTTAACTTTTATTAATGACTATACCGCCATAGCCATGGCGATTCCCCTGTTATCAGATAATCAAAAAGTAAAAATTGGTGGCGGTACCAGTGTTGCTGGTAAAGCTATTACGGTATGTGGCCCTGGAACAGGTTTAGGGGTGGCTAATTTAGTCCCTGTTAGTATGTCTGGAAAGAAGCAATGGCACTGTATTAGTGGTGAAGGTGGTCATATCGATTTTGCTGCGGTTAATGAAATTGAGCAGCAAGTGATGAACTTTATTCAAGGCATAAAAAATCGCGTTTCATACGAGCAATTATTGTCAGGTTATGGTTTAGAGCAAATATATCAGGCGTTATTATTTATTAATCAAGGCAAAGAGATGGCCACAGTGAACGATAAGCTTGCCGCGAAAGAAATTACCAGCAATGCTATTAACGGCAGTTGTGAACTCTGCCAACAAACCCTGACCCTCTTTTGTAATGTCCTTGGCAGCTTTGCCGGTAATCTCGCCTTGATAATGAATAGCCAAGGTGGTGTTTACATCGCGGGTGGTATAGTGCCGCGTTTTATTGATTATTTAAAAGCCAGTGATTTTAGAGCGCGTTTTGAGGCAAAGGGGCGGCTGTCATATATTACCGAGCAGGCCCCGATCTACATAATAACGGAAGAGCAGCCAGGTTTACTGGGTGCTGCCGCTTTTGTTTTACAGAGCTAAGGTAATAACAGTTAAACATAATACTGAATACGTATGTAACCGCTAGTGGTTAGCCACTAAAATGCGTATATTAAAATGGTTGTTTTAGTTTTTATTGATCCTTAAAACTTAAAAAATTTCAACACTCGCTTGTTTAATGCCTTATGGCTATTGCACATTATTATCGCCTTTATTTACCTTAATAATGTGCTTTTTTAAAGACAAGCGCCGCTACATATAACAATAAGAGTGCCCCAGATGAGCAATACCAGCGACATGAGTAATCAACTAAAGCAAAAGCAGCAAAAACCGCGTTTGAGCTTTTGGCAAATTTGGAATGTCAGTTTTGGCTTTCTTGGTGTGCAATTTGGTTTTGCCTTACAAAATGCTAATGCCAGTCGCATATTGTCAGACCTAGGTGCAGACTTACATTCTTTAGCCTTATTTTGGCTTGTTGCGCCTATTATGGGTTTGATTGTTCAACCAATAGTTGGCTCAGCTTCCGATAGAACCTGGAACAAATTAGGTCGTCGTAACCCTTATATTTTAGCCGGTGGTATTGCCGCCGCTATCGGCATGTTATTAATGCCAAACTCCGCCACCTTAGCGAGCTTTATCACACCATTATTTTTTGGCGCTATGATGCTTGCCTTAATGGATGCTTCTTTTAATTTAGCCTTTCAACCGTTTCGCGCTTTAGTTTCAGATATGGTGCCGGCAGAGCAGCGTAATGTTGGTTATTCGATCCAATCATTTTTAATTAATATTGGTGGCGTTTGTGGCTCTATTTTGCCTTTTGTTTTGACCAACGTCATGGGCTTAGAAAACACCGCTGAATCTGGTGCAGTTGCGCCCTCAGTAATTTGGGCCTTTTATATTGGCGCCTCAGTCATGTTAGGCTCGGTATTATGGACAGTGTTAAGAACCAAGGAATATGCCCCCGGCACCAATGGCTTAGCGCCATTAGAAAAAAATAATACCGAACGTTCACTTAGGGAAAAGTTATCCGCGTTTTTTGGCCTAATGAAAACCATGCCAACCACTATGAAACAACTCGCCTTAGTGCAATTTTTCTCATGGTTTGCTTTATTTATTATGTGGGTTTATACCATGCCCGCCATTGCTCAGCATATATGGGGTATCGAGGCTAAATGGTTTGATCCAACGTATTTAGCATCAGTTGGCAGTATTCCCGAGCATATTGCGCAAGCAAAAGGTAGTGCCGGTGACTGGGTTGGTATTATTTTCGCTGCCTACATGTTCTTCGCTGCTATTTGGTCTGTCTTTATGGCCAAAGTGGCCAGTAAAATCGGCCGTAAACTAACCTACTCATTATCATTGTTAGCTGGTGGTATTGGTTATATCAGCATTATGTTTATCCAAAGTTCTGAGCCAACGCTAGTCAACTTAGTCATTACTGAAATTACCGTACCACAAGGTGCCGTCTCATTATTCTTGCCTATGATCGGTATTGGCATGGCTTGGGCAGCTATTTTAGCGATGCCTTACGCAATTTTAGCCGGCTCAATACCGGTGAAACAAACCGGTGTTTATATGGGCATATTCAACTTTACCATTGCCGCACCACAAATTGTTTCTGGCATTTTTGCCGGTTGGATTTTAACTGCAGTATTTGATAATCAAGCCATCTATATCATTATGCTTGCTGGTGGTTCGATGATTTTAGCGGCATTATCGGTGTATTTTGTTAAAGAGGACACTGAACAAGAAGTTATTACTGGGCAAGAGAAGCTAGCTTCTTAGCCGATTAAACTTTTACTTTTTCGCACTCACCTTTAACAGTGGTTAAAGGTGAGTGCATTTCATTAATTCTCATTAACTAGCTACAGCCCACTACCACAAGACTTACGAATAACCAATTCAGGTGGGATCAAGGTGGTTTTTGCCGCTTCACCATGTATCATGGTCAGTAAGGTATTAACTAATAACTCTCCGGCTAATTGAGTATCTTGTTTTACTGTTGTTAACGGTGGAAAGGTAAAACTGGCCACAGCGATATCATCAAAACCAACCAGTGCTACTTGCTCAGGGATACTAATACCATGCTCTTGCAATGCCCGCATGGCACCAATAGCAATAAGATCACAAGCGGCACAAATAGCATCAAAGGGCTCACCACCGGCGATTAATTTACATGCCGCTTGATAGCCGGCCTCTTCGGTGTATAAAGCATTAAACTGCAAAGCTTGATTAACCACTAGACCATTATCTTTTAACGACTGACAATGGCCTTTATAACGGTCAAAAAACTCAGGCGCATGACTTGAAGCACTGCCTAAGAAAGCCAGTTTAGTTCGGCCTTTTTTAATGAGATGTTCAGTCATCTCTATACCGCCTTGATGGTTATCACAACCAATCGAAATAAGCGGTAAGTTTTTAACTTCGGCGCCCCAACGGACAAAGTGTGTACCCTGATCTAACAACTTAATTAACTTCTCTTCATAGTCAACATAGTCGCCATAGCCTAATAAAATTAGACCATCGGCTTTATTACTATCTTCAAAATCAGCATGCCAATCGTCACTTGCCTGTTGAAAAGACACTAATAAGTCATAACCTTTGTTGGCACAAGCACGGGTGATGCTGCCTAACATAGATAAGAAGAACGGGTTGATGTCTGAATCATCATTGGTGGGATCGGCAAATAATAACAAAGCAATGGTATCACTTTGCTGAGAACGTAAATTACTAGCATTTTTATCAACCTTGTAATTTAACTCTTTGGCGATGGCTTGAATTTTCTCTCGTGTTGCCTCATTAACTAATGGGCTATTTCGCAAAGCTCTTGAGACAGTGGATTGAGAAACCCCTGCCTTATAAGCGATATCAAATGACGTTGCTTTTTCTTTCACATGACCTTCTTAAAAAGTAAAATAACAAGAATAAAACTTAGTAATACCATACCTGAGCGACTGTCTTATGTATAGCCAGCAGCAAAGTAAAATGAATTAACTCACTGACAAACTTGTTAATTATTTCACCGCTAAATTTTTACAGGCAATAAAAAACCCAGTAAACAATAATGCTGCTTGCTGGGTTGCTTTACTATCAAATAACTAACGAGTAATTATCAAATAGTTAACGAATAACGATAATGTTTATACGTATCTCTGCGCTTATATTATTTAGAAGATTGAGCCGATTTCTAAGTGATATGAGCCGATGCTGGCATCGTCTGAATGACTAAAGTCAATCCAAGCTTGTTTGTAACTGGCACGAAAAAACAAACTGTTATCTAACTCATAACGAAACCCTACGGCAACATTATAGGAAAAACGAGTATCGTTGAAAGTATTTTGATAACTATCACAAACATAACCCCACCACGGATCCCACCAACAAACTGAGCCAGGTGGTCCATCGGCAATATTACTATCAACATAAGTCCAACCAGCACCCACTTGCACATAAGGGGTAAACTGTGCGGCAAACACACTATAAACGACATTAAACTGACTTTCTAACAAGTCCATTTTGTGGTTTATTTGATGACTACTACCATTATCAGCATCAATTAGAGTGGCCTGGTAACTTGGCGTTGATGAGGAAAAATCAAAGTTAAACAAAATATGCGGGTTTAAATTATAGCCCAGGGTAAAACCCCAACCATAATCACTCTCCATAGCAGTTTTTGAACCATTTTGACCATCAATATCAGTTGCCTGATTATTGAGTACTTTAAAACTCGCTTCCCACTTGTCACTACGCTTAGTGTACTTAGCGTTGGCATCAACACTTAACATACTAACCAAAAAGCCAAGTAGACAACTCAATAGTATGGTCTTTGACATTAACACCTTGTTAAAAAACATCATTATTCCTTTAACTTAATTTTCGTTGATAGAATTAATCGGATAAACTTATTGAGCTTTACTTGCGCGGGATACATAGTCGCCCGAGCGTGTATCAATGCGCACTTTCTCACCAATTTGCACAAACAAAGGTACACGCACAACCGCGCCGGTTGCTAATGTTGCCGGTTTACCACCCGTACCTGCGGTATCACCTTTTAGGCCGGGGTCTGTTTCGGTAATATCAATTTCGACAAAATTAGGTGGCGTTACTGTGATTGGTGTGCCATTCCATAAGGTGATGGTACAAACGTCACCTTCAACTAACCACTTAACCGTATCAGCGACTGCTTTTTCATCAGCGCCAATTTGCTCAAAGGTTTCATTATTCATAAAGTGCCAGAATTCACCATCAGCATATAAATAGGCTAATTCAATATCCATGACATCAGCGATTTCAACCGTCTCTCCTGATTTGAAGGTTTTCTCTAACACTTTACCTGAGATGAGTTTACGAATTTTAACGCGGCTAAAGGCTTGGCCTTTACCCGGTTTTACTAATTCATTTTCAAGGATGTTACAAGGTTCGCCATCAAGCATGATTTTAAGTCCAGTTTTGAACTGATTGGTACTGATATTAGCCATAGTAAGAAGTGCTCTTTTATTGATTACTTAGTTATTTATTTGATCTTCACTAGTCTATAACCGTTATAATGGCAGCAGTAGCTAGTAAGAGATGTTCAATTGAAATTAGAATTGCCGCAGATAATAACCCAAATTGATCACGATTTGCATCTTTGTGATGAAAAATCATGGCAAAAAGACTTGCGTGAGGTAGTGACCGAGCCCGAACAACTATTAGCCTTAGTTAATATTGCCCCTGATGACTATTTACAACATTTCAAAGCACGGAGTTTATTTCCTGTGCGTGTGCCGCTGCCCTTTATTAAGCGCATGAAAAAAGGCGACTTTAACGATCCGCTACTAAAACAAGTCATGCCATTATCCACAGAATTTTCACTCACTGAGGGCTACTCTGCTGATCCCTTATTTGAACATGATACCGTCGCCGAAGGCTTATTGCATAAATACAAAAACCGGGTATTGATGATAGTAAAATCGGCATGTGCGATTAATTGTCGCTATTGCTTTCGTCGTCATTTTCCTTATCAAGATAACAGCCCTAATAAAAAGCGTTGGCAAAGTGCCCTGGATTATATTGCTGCCCATAATGAAATCAGCGAAGTTATTTTTAGTGGTGGCGATCCCTTGATGGCTAACGACAATCACTTGGCTTGGCTGGTTGAGCAAATAGAACACATTCCCCATGTGACACGTTTGCGTATTCATACTCGCTTGCCCGTAGTAATACCTAACCGCATCACAGCAAGCCTTGTTGCCCTGTTAAAAAATTCACGCTTAAAAGCCACTATGGTGTTGCATATCAATCACCCGAATGAAATTAATGATGAGTTCATCGCGGCACTTGAACCGCTGCGCGCAGCGCGTATTCCACTCTTTAACCAAAGTGTGCTGTTACGTGGGGTAAATGATGATGCTGAGATCTTAAGTAACTTAAGCGAAGTGCTGTTTGATGCTGGCATTCAACCCTACTATTTGCACCTTTTTGATGCGGTGCAAGGCGCTGCTCACTTTGATGTTAGTGAGACAAATGCCGTAGCAATAGTTAAAGAGATGCTGGCTCGCTTACCTGGCTTCTTAATGCCTAAGTTAGTACGAGAAATTGCTGGTCAAGCTAACAAAACGCCAATCAATCTGGCATAATTGACAAAATAAAGAACAATCCTCAAAGTAAGAAGTGTTATGACTAAAGCAATTGAACAACAACTTATTGAAAATATTTCAGTGATTTTAAAAAGATCGTTAACCGCTGATGCCACCTTAGCCGATTTACGTGAAAAAAAGAAAGCCAGCTTTAAAGCTATTTTTACTGCCGATGCTAGCTTTACCTGTTCAGCCAACACCTTCCAACCCTATGTTGAAGAAATAGCCGATGATCTTTTACAGTGGCAAGCCAGTAAAGAGCAAGGGCCATTAATTGCCTTAGTTAAAAAGATAGAGCAGCTATTCACAGTTCTAGCTAACTTTGAGCAAAGCTACATTCAATAACTTAAGCAGGTCAATTACTCAGCAACTCTTTCTGCCATCACTTGTACTTTACAATCATGTTCGTTCAGTAAAGCGAGAATATTCAGATTGAGTTGATTGATTTCATCAAGATAAACATCAAAGTCTGTGGTTTTAACATAAGCCAAAATATCCAATTCTAAGCCATATATAGTATAGGCTTTAAAATGACTGCGCAGCGGCGATGCGGCAATCATATCTGTTGAATTGAACATAGCCCTAATGGCCACCAGTAAACTCTCAATATTTTCTTTTGACGTACTTGGTGCTAAGAATATCTTAGGTCGAAAAACTATTTTTTCTCGCTCGGCATAGTTTTCAATGTTCATATCAATAAATTTTGCATTAGCGACATAAATAACCGTTCGTTCTAATGTTCGAATACGGGTAGAGCGTAAACCTATTTCTTCAACCACACCAAAACTGTTACCAAAACGGCAAAAGTCACCAATCTTAACCGGTGCCGATGTATATAAGGTAATAGCACCAATAATATTTTCTATGGTTTTTTGCGCAGCCAGTGCAATAGCTAAACCACCAATACCTAAGCCAGCCAATAAGGTAGAAGCATTAAAACCCAGATTTTCCAACCAGTTCAAACTAGCAATACTAAATATAATGATCTTTATTACTGTGCCAGCCGGTCTTAACAAATACACCGCTAACGGTTTTTCTTGAGCAATAAATTTTTCTGCCAATATTATTTTCATTAAATCAATAAAACGAAAACAGACCCAGGACCAAGCAATAATTAATAAAGTACTGCCTTCAGTCACCGCTCGAACGGCAATAGTAACATTGGCTTCATCACTAAAACTACGGGCAAAAATCACCGCGATTAATAATGCTATAGGCTCTTTAATAAACCGTAAAACGTCTTCAGAGACCTTATGATAAACACGTTTGATACTAAAAGCTGTCAGCCAGGTAAAGACTTTGGCAATAAGGTAATATATCAATATCATCAAGGTGAAATATAACCATTGCCAGAGCATGACGCCAAAGAGGTCTATTGACGGTAATTTTTTGGCTAAGAACTCTCCCAGAGGAGAATAAGAATAACGCTTAAATAAGCGTGGGATTTTCTCAACCGTGGCATTTGATATTTTCCAAATTCTCACTTTATCTGTTGCTCGAGGAATGCGCTGTAATAAAATATCAACCGTATTACCTTGGTAATCAACTTGCCCTACCAGTTCTCTATACGAGGGTAGGTTGTCATTTTTTCGTCCCTCTTTTCGGGCACTGATACTATTGAGATCGACCCATAAGGTTCGGTTTAACACTACGGCTAATTGTCTCGCCAATTCTTCTTTACCAACACTTAAGGTTTTTTCTGACAGGTTGCGATAATCTAAATAATGTGTCGCTAAGGCTAGATCACCCGCACGCATTGCACGTAAATATCCGGCCATAGCACTGCGAGGTTGACCGCGTTCATATTTATCTTGCGGCACATCATATTCATCTGGCTGTAAGCTTTGTTGTGATTTTTCTTTGCTATCAAGCATGCTTTTAATGGATAGTACTTCACCATTATTACTTGCTGGCTGGGCGCTCAATACCTTTGGGCTGATGAGAAGTATAAATAAGAGCATGATAAGGGTAACTGGAGAAGGGTAAAAAATAGTAGTCTGTTGAGTGGGCTTCATTGCGCCTTTTCCTTGCGATAACATAAAGTAACAGGCAAAGATAATAACTTAATTACTTAATCACTTCAGGGGAAAATACAATTTTAGGCAATAAAAAAGTCACCGTAGTGACTTTTAATTTAGTAGTTTTTTTCAAGTACTATTTTTTTACCCGCAAGTCTTTAAAGGTTTTATCAAACCAGACATCGAGCATCTTCTTCTCATAACCCAAGGATTTATGACGATATTTCAAGTTACTACCTGACATAAAGTTCATGTCTTTAAGTACCACTTCATCCGATTGAACTAGCTTGCCATCGGCATCAAGCAGTTGATAAGAAAAGTTCATTCGTGGGCTATAAATCTGCTTAACAATACGGGTTCTATGTATGCCCGCGGCATTAGTATCGCCAGCAAGGTCAACATCTGTGACATCAATTTTAAGTACTTGCCCCTCAGGCAAGGTTGCCGCTAATTTAGCAAAGTGTTTTTCAAAATCTCGAAAGATACGCTCTCTAAATGACTTACGGTTTTCATTACCGGCATTAATATCACGATAGCTTTTATAATCAGTCCAGGTTACTTCACTACTTGCCGCAAATGCGCCAGGCGCCGTTAATAACGTTGAAATTAACAGTGTAACCATATAAGTAAATTGTTTCATATGCCATCCTCTTATTAAATGTTCAACTTTAGTAAAACAAAAAAAACGGGTGTAAACCGTATGAATTTGCTACCGGTAGGTGTTAATTTGTAGCGTAGAACTGTTTCATCACACGGCTAACAATAGCTGCAGTACGATATATTTTTTGTGCTTCATCAGTATCTTCATGAACAAAGCCTTGTACTGCACCTCGCCAAACTTTTTTACCCGTGCGAGCATCTTCGATATAAATCAAAAAACTACCTTTTTTCAAACCATCACGGCCCGGTAAACCTGGCGTAATACCAAATTCATGATTGATGGTTTCATCTGATAAATCACTGGCTAAGGCAACACCAAAACCAACATAGAAAGTAGAGTTTTGGGCATTGCGGGTATTGTAAAAACCATGCTTCATTAAATCGCTAATAATAGCATCAGCATAAAGCTTATATACTGCTTGGGTCTGCTCAGCTTTTAATGAAGTTTCTTTGACATACTTAGGCGCTAAAGAAAACGTACTGCCTGGCGAATAAGAAATAGGTATATCTCGCACACTTGAGATGGCCAATTGATTTCTATTCACTTGTGGCTCTGGGGGTACAGTCACACAAGCACTTACCAATAAGCTGCTAAAAAGGGCAATGGTTAAACTAATATTTTTCTTCATTATTCAATCCTAGAAATATCTATTAACGTTTTAATACTGACTTAAATCGAAAGTTAAGTATATAAATACAATCAATTAAATTCCGAGAAACAATGTTACCTTAACGTAACCTTATGTAAACAAGACTCCACTTCATGTAAGCAATATAACTTTCTCTTGTAAAACAACATCATTTGCTATTTTCAGCGATTTAAAAAGACTTAAGCTTCATCATAATTCGGCTTACTTCTCTCGACTTAATCAAGTAGGTAGGATAAACACGTTTAGTGTTTCTTAAACCATCACGGTCATGCTGTACTTTAACCAAGATAAAAACAAAAAAGCGCCGTAATCAACGTTTTAGACTAGCATAAATGTCGGGTAAGGAGCGATCATTACAGATCACCCCCCTTCACTTAGAACCGTACGTGCGAACTTCCCGCATACGGCTCAAGCATGTTATAAGTCAGTAGCTAAATACAGACCAGCGACTTTGATTAGTTAATTACAGTACTAACAACCTGCCAATCAACTTTTTCACCAAGAAATAATAAAATAGATGAACCGCATATACTGAGCCAAAGCTTTTTGAGGGAAAAATAACTTTCTGAATGGAAGTTAATAAACTTCCTAAACTTTTAATTATTAATTCTATTTGCCCTATATGGGCAACCCATTTTTTACCCCTACTAGGGAGCGATTCTTTTGGTTTTTGTTCTGCCATAGTAATTAAGGTTAATAGTTAATTAAGCATGGAATTAGACACTTGATACCAAAAGCAGAGTTGTAATGAAGAGAAATACCTTTAAGATATGTCTGATAAACATCAATAAATTTGCATTACAATTCTGAAAAATCATCAACGAAGACTTTATCCTAGTTGAGTTCAGGCTTAGCCCGAGAGGTTTAAATTGGGCTTAACCCAATTACTTTGTGAACCAACAGCTTAACCGCTAGGTAAGTATCGTTTTCTTGATAGCAGATCATATTATCCCCCTTACTTTTTTATAAACAACCCTTTAAATGCATGAGTGAAATTGTCTATGACAATTATGGGGCAACAACACCAAAATACGATTAGAAATGTTTTGAGAGATCCATGCGTTGATGAAGAATACGAGCAACATCAATACCGTTATCACTTACTTGATAAAATACAATGTGTTTTTCTACAGGAAAGCTTCTAGCACCATTATAAACATCACTTCTTTCCCTACCGAAGTCAGGGTATTGAGCTAGTTTCAATAAGGCTGAGTCTATGGTTTGAGCATACACCTTTGCTTGTGCGCTTCCCCAAGATTCAATTGTTGTTGAAATTATTTTGAATAAATCCTCTTCGGCTAAAGGAGATAACCTATAGTTCGACATTTACACCCTTACTTGTAGACTTACTATCTACTGCAAGGGAGGCTTGTTCAAATATATCCATTACGCTGTGCTTTGATGATTCGCCAGCAGCTAGTTGTTCAAAACCTTTCGCTACTTCTTCTCGTAATATCTCAAGTTGCTTGTTTTTAGCAACATCTTTTTCAAATAACATTCTTAATCCATCGCGGATCACTTCACTTGCTGAGGTATATAAACCATCAGATACCTTCTCAGTAATTCTTCGCTCGAATTCTTTACCTAAAGTAATATTCATCATTAACACTCCAATCATTTATTAATCATATTATGCGCATGATATGCGCATAATTCAAGTTTGATGATTGAAGAGCAAAAAACAAGAAAGCCCGCCGAGGCGAGCTTTCATTTACTTATTCAAGTATGTGCTATAAGCAGTTAATGCTTTATGCGCAGGATAAATGGTTTAGTTCAAGGCGCTTTATGGTGACGTTTAGTATTTCTTAAACGAACTATAAAGCAACGATGAAATTAACAATTTAGACCAGCATAAATTACATCATGCTGCCCTAACAACACAACCTATTGATTTAAAACAAAAATAAAAACAGTTAAATTAAAGTACCCTGCATTATACCCTTGAGTTATTGACGCTCTTTAATAACTGGATTGTTCCCAAAAAATTCAATTTAACTTTTAAAGTTTCAATAACCAAAACTGGCTTTATTTTATCAAACATAGCATGGAAAAATCAGCTTTAGGCTTAACAAGGCTATATAAAATTAGAAATCATAATCTAACTCGCTTTCACGCCTAAACAGAGGTAGAGCTAAGGCTCACTGTTACCATATTGCGGACGTTTTTTATGTATCAAAATCATCTCATCTAAGGGTTAGTTTAGATACGAAAGCAGACATTATTGAATTCTAGAATAAGTGGGAGTATGTAGCTTTTATCGTTCTACGAACTCGATTCCATTCTATTTTCAACATATCTTGTACTAAGGGCTGTAGCGCGATTATAGCTTTATCAATTGCCTCTATGTTTCCTTTAGGCATAAAGGTACGTTCTCCAGTGCTTAGTAGTTGATGAATATGGTTTAACTTATCAACTATCTTTTTTTCATTAGCAGTACCATTTGGATTAAACATCAGCATTATTTTAGTTTTTTGTTCTATGATAATTGCGTGTAAATTATTAAATTCTTTGTATTCATTTTTATATTCCTTAAACTGAAGCTTAGCGTCATCAACGTCCATCTTTGAAATTATATAATCATCATTATTCTTGATTTTCGACTTAGCAATAACTTTCTTCAATAAACTTTTCTCACTGTTGGCTTCTTTAAGGAGTTCGCCATATAAATTTCGTTGACTTCTTTCTGCTCTTTTAAGTATATCCAAAGAAACAAAGAAACTTTCTTCAATAAAATGGAAGTGCTTTAAAGTTACAAATGATTTTATGAGTACTGATATGTCTTCTCGAAAGGTATTGATCCATAACTGTCTAAACTCGTCTATTTTAAGAGCATGGGCTTCTTTAGTTTGTTCAGAAACAGAGTCTAATTGGGTTTTGAGTTGGGCGTTTGATATTGATATTTTCGCTTCAAGCTCCTTACTAAATCCATCATTTTGCAGTCTAGCTATATTTAACTGCGTATCGATTTGAGCCTTATTAAGTAATTTCGTTTCTGCTAAATTGCTTTCGAGTGATTGAGTATGCTTATTTGTTTCACTAGCTAATGATTTGGTTAACACTTTAAAAGTTACATATAGTGAAGCGAAAAGCGAACCAATTGCGATTAATAATGCAGATCCGAAATTCCAATAAATTGCCATTTCATCCGACGCAATACTAAACGATAAGTCTTCTTTGGCATCTTTTATATTTTTAGCTTTATCCATAACATCTAAGAAATCTTGTCTCTGAGCACTTTGAACTTCCATTAATTTGTTTACTTCTTCAATCAGAATGCGGCTTTCTCTGACCATGGTTTGATTGCTATCGATAGACGCAGATACCTGATTATTTAAAGTAGCTATGTTTTCACTAAGAGCTTTATAGTCAATCTTTAATTGTGTTATATCTTGCTCAAGTGTTTGCTTATTTACTGGATGGATATTGGGAGAGGGTTCTGCGTTTAGGTTAAACGAGAGAACTAATAATATTAAAATACAAAACAACTTCAGCATCCTTCTAAATTTGACAATAGCCTCAATAATATCATAATAAAACAGTGGGTTGTCTTTTATTCTACATGGTGAATTACAAAGAGTGATATGGATGCACACATGAATTAATAAATAATGAACTTGTAGAAATTGAGTAAAATAGCCCCCCCATTTATAAGTTTTATTTTATCTACGGTGTCCGCTTTTATCGAGAAACGAAAGTCTTGATATTATCACCTCTAACGTCAACAATGCGCACCAAGTTGCCCTTAACAAAAGGGCTACTTCATTTGAAATTTACTAATTTTATAAAATGAGGTGCTAAGGGCGGTAAGTACCACAAAGAAGACATTAGGAATTTAGGTGGTGAAGCTAATTTGGATTAGATTTTGTATCAATAACGCTTACCAAGAGGCAAATGATAGTTGGCTAAAATAAGCGACGCTGGCGAAAACAGCCAACTGTATTTTCCCACTTGAACGGTTTTTTATGCATTTATTCTACTAAATCCGATTTTATACTCACTCGAATGTAAGTTAACTAGGAAAATTTTAATACCTGCATTCTTTATAGCTAAATTAGATAACAAGCTATTTTTCAGCCAGCTAGGTGTCTTCTCTGAGATATACACGGCATTAATACAGCTTGGTTCATAATATAGCTTCCCTCCTTGTTCAGACATAAATCGAACTTCGTTTTCATATACCCAACTTTGCTCTTTCCGAGTAAATGCATCAAGTATTTCTAATGATGAGTCTCGACTATCATCGATGGTAGACTGCATAAATGTTTTCATTTTAATCACAGGAAGTTTGCCATCAGTAGCGTACTTAACTTGTGAAGTAGCTAGTTGTAGAGCATTCTTTGTTTCGATAGAGTGTCTTAATTTGTCAAAATCGTACTCTACACAGAAGCCTTTAAAACCATTGGCATAATGAGACCACATCAACATGTTGTTTAGAGGTGCTGGATGTTCATGGTCATCTTTAGCTAGAGAAAGTGAAAGGATTTTGAAGTCACTTTTGTGTTCAGCATAAAAGCTTTCAATAACCTTTACTGCTTTAAAATCAACATAGTCAGAAAAGCTTCTTCCTGTGTCTTTTTCATAATTTTTTCTGTAAATTTGAGCTTCTTTGGATGGAGAAACACCATCTGTAGGCTCTTTAGCATAAACAGCAGCTAAAAAAACTTCACGAAAATCATCGTCAATTCCTTCCTTACTGAAAGATGCATAACCCTCATAGGGATCGTTTAAATCAGATAAGCCTGAGAACCACATATAATTCTCAAATAGTGCATCAAGGTCATTTTCATTACCGTACCTAAACTTAAATACTCGGATATTCTTTGAATTCATGCTCAGGTTCCATTAGATGCATAGCGCCTTTTTAAACGGCTAATTACAGTTGGCTATAATGTGTGAGGTACGAACAACAGCCAACTGTAATTTGCCCGACTTGAAAACCCTTATGTTGGTTTTCAGTTGCTTAGAACTATTTTTAGTGTAACATTGAAAGCCTATTTTATAACGTTTGATTTTTCGAACGTCCCAAATTGGGTAAAATGGCGCTTATTAGTGATCTAAGTGGCGGTATTTTGTCTTTAGCTGTGTATCTTGCGTCTGTCTTTCCGTTGGTTTGTACATTCTTAGGAGTAAAAGTTATGGATATATCTACGATGTTTGAATGGTGCGGTACGGTCCTGCGGGTTATTGCTAAAGTCTCAAATATTGTCACTGGAAAACAAACGGTTGCCTACCAGTAGTACCGGAGGTTCAAATCCTCTAACCCGCACCACATTCCACTTGCCAGCATTAATAAGATGCTGGCAACCTAAACTAGAAGTCATCCCATACTACATAGCACCTTATTATGGATACTTCTCAGTCATATGACATGATTTCTTCATTAGAAAATATAGGGAAAAAATTCTTCGGGTAATGTCTCTAATGCGCACCAACTTGTCGTTAGGATATTTTTGAAATATTGAATTTATAAAGTAAAACTTAAAGTGTATGTACCGGACTTCTCAAAGGGCAGTAGCTACCACAAAGCCGACCTAATTTAGGCTCGTATTTATCACAGTAAATAGTCCGCACTGCCACAAAATCGGTCACTAGCCATATTATCAAATTTAACTGTTATATTTAATTCTATTAATTGCTTTTTCTTCTAACTGTTTTAATAATTCTTTAGTGGGTTTTTCGTTGTGAAATGTTAGCACTTCTAACACCTCAGCTTGATAAGCTTGATATTCATTATCACCTATTTTTTCCCCATGTAATAATGCTACTACTCCAATAGATATTGATCCTATTGAAACGCCCATAGATAGTGGGATTTTGACTTTTTGTTGATTTGAATGCTCGCTGCCTTGAGATAATCTAAATATGAAATCACCAACTTTGTTTTGAATCACGTTCGCCAAATTAATAAGCTTGTCTTTATCTTTGTAAAGTTTATCCAAGGTCGTTATGGTATTACTATCAATTTCATAGCTTCCTATTAAAACGTCAATTGATTCTACAAGTAAAGCAACGTCAGGAAAATCATGTTTTATTTGACCCGTGAATGTTAAATTTCTTTCATGTTCAAGAAATTCAAGCTCAAAGATAAATTTTTTAACTAAATTATCAGGTGTAAATACCTTGAAGAATTTAATTGCCTCTCCCAATTCAACATTATTTTCAAGCGTATAATGTAACCTAGCATTATGAATGGACTCATTAAATTCATACATTTCGTAACTAAAGAGTTTTGTTTTTATATAAAGTGAGTTATTCCCCGTTTTAATATTTGGCATTGTTATAAAATTCGCATTAAACGTAACCGCAGGAGAATACTCACTTGTTTTAATACGAAACTTACATTTATCGACAGAACTAGGCATCAAGCTAATTTTTGCTTCATCCATTCGTTTTATTTCTACTTTCCCATTTTTTAAGTTAAAACGATTGTCATTGAGAACTGTGTTATTAATATTAAATGAATCTGTAATACCGAGAGCACTTTCAGTAAGGAATTGATCAAAATCTTGTAGTGATGCCTCGAATTTAAATTCGAGGCCATCTTTTTCGTACCCTACACTTTCTGTCAACTCATGCTTTTGTTTTTGGTATTCAGCAATACCTTTAGGTACAAAGCTAGTAATAACATCTCTTAAAGTAAGACCTGAATTAGCATTTAGTTTATGCTTGCCGCTATATGTAACTTTAATTTTAACTTCGTTTAATTTCTTTTTTTTAGTTGAAGTATCATTTTGACGAATTTTTTTTAAAACTCGTGTAATTAGTTGCTTATCAACATGGACCAAATAAGAGTTGTCTAAAATAGGTTCTTTTTTGTTTGAGAATTCATAAAACAAAATAAATGCAGGAGAGGTATAGTCAACGAGTCGCTTTAGCGCAGATAATTTAATATTTACGCCCTTGTCTCTTCGCAATGTTGATTTAACCTGAATCTTACATTCAATTGGTTTTACCTGCATATCCCTTGGAAGATTTGTTTTTTCATACGGGAATTCAATTAAATGATCCCATCCCATTTTATCTTCTTCTAAAGATTGATTAGATGTTAAACTGGCAGCGGTGCACCATTCTGTTAGCTTTGATTCTCCAAGTTTACCTAAATTCAAATCATCTTCATATTCAACCATTTCTTAACACCTTAAGATACTTAGTTAATTAATAACATTTTGATTGTACTTGTTATTAGCCAGCCTTAATAGACATAGCTAAACATGACGAAAAATGCTGATGATAATTATAAGAGGACGTTCAATATATAAAAATCAACGATAGCTATAAGCCTGAAGCGGACGTTAGCTATGACTACCTGCTAATGTCTGCGCACTAAGAAGTCATTTGAAGTAGCCTATTTTTCATTGCTCATTGGTTACGAACTAAGGCTCACTCATACCACAAGAGTGCCATTAGAGAAACAAGCGCTAACGGCCGAAATGCGAACAAGCTCGCCTTTACGACAATCACAAACTAGTGAGAAAGAGCCTTATAAACGGTTGTCCGAGAACAATTGAGCTGTTTACCTATTTGAGATTTATTAGTGCCTACTTTTGTAAGTGCGCGGTTATTTTCATTTAATTAAATGTTGACTGATTTCCCTTTCAACTTTGCTATCGCTATACCTTCACGTTGATGTTGACGTTGACGTTGACGTTCCAGCATCATAGAACGCTCAAACTGATAGATACCACCCAACATTGTTAGCATCAGTTGCTGCATTGGGTTATTTTCGCAAGTGAATGTTAAGGGTTCCTTGTGGAATATAAACTTAACGCCTTAATCGGTTAACGCTTTAACAAGTGTGAGAGGTTTTCGGTATTGCGAGCCACTAGGCTAGGCTGTAGCGTATTAATTTTAATCCTTATAGGTATTCACGCATTAATTAAAAGTGCGAAAAACAGTAAATTCGCACTTTTTGAAACTGCGAAAAATGATAATTCGCAGTAAAGATTCGCACTTTGTTTTAGGCTGGTGCCGAACTAGTTAGAAAGAGCCTTGTAAACTGTTGTTCGAGAACAATTGAGTTGTTTAGCTATTTGAGATTTATTAGTGCCTAATTTTGCAAGTGCGCAGATGTTTTCATTTAATTCAATGTTGACGGGTTTACCTTTATATTTCCCTTTTAGCTTGGCTATCGCTATACCTTCACGTTGACGCTCAAGCATCATAGAACGCTCAAACTGATAGATACCACCTAGCATTGTCAGCATTAGTTGCTGCATTGGGTTATCTTCGCCAGTGAACGTTAGAGATTCTTTGTGAAATATAAGCTTTACGCCTTTATCAGTTAACTCTTTAACAAGTGTAAGAAGATTTTCGGTATTACGAGCCATTCGGCTGATATCATGGACATGAACTGTATCGTCTTTTCTTACAAACTTTATAAGCTCCTTCAGAGCAGGTCGGTTTGTATCTTTACCACTACATTTATCAGTGAATGTTTCATCTAGTGGGATTTTATTTAATTGTCGTTCCGTGTTTTGTTCAATTGTCGAAACACGAATATACCCGATTTGTTTACCACTCATATTTATCCCTTGAAAGTGTTCACTTTAAGTCTTAGATGTCATAAGAATATACGTACACTTAATCAAAATCAACTTAAAATGAACACAATAGCAATTAATTATGAACGTACACTTTGACTATGCCTAAAATGTACATCATTTATATCTTCAATCTGCTATTTTTCCCCCATCATTTCCTGAAACTTCATAAATTGCTTAAATTTATCTTCCATATCTGAAGAAGTACTTTCAGCTGGTTTGGATAACTTACGCAACAATTCCGCTTGTTTGTAATCTGGCACGTCACCATAACTATAAAAGCTGGTCAACACGCTTTCATGCCCTAGGTTTTGGCTCCACGCTTTGAATTCTTCAGGTGTTCGGCAAAGATTCTCACCTAGCCTTACCAAAGTATTACGAAAACTATGTGGATTAAAATAAGGAAAACCAGCAGCTTCAAAAGCTTGTTTAAATCCTTTTCGGATTGGGTTTGCATTACTCCAATGCTCTTTAAGTAAACCAACAGCTTCAAACTGCTGATTTTTGTTGTGTGCCAACTTAGTTTTTGGAAACAGCGGATCACTTTGCTTAAAGCCAAGCTCTTTAATCAAATACTCAATCCATTCAGTCACAATCGTTGATGGCAATTCATCCACAGGAAAAAAGTAAGTGCTGAAGGTTTTACTAAACTTGGTATTTACTTCCCTTGCATCCTGATAAAAGCATTGTTCGGCAATATCAATGTGTTTAATCTTAGCTGATGCAACAGCACTGTCTCTTGCGCCTGTTAGGATAATAAAGGCAACTAAAGCTCTATCACGCATTTCAATCGCAGTTGAAAAAGGCATAACTTCCAAGGTTTGCATTATTTGCTCAATTGTCGCCACATTCCTTTTACGCTTGGTATTGCCAATGCGAGTATCTTTTTCAGACAAATTGAAATATTCAATATCGCTATAGTTTATTTTGGCTCGGTAACCTTTTTGTGTGACGAGATACTGGAAGAACGTTTTTAAGTGGCGTGTTGCAGTAAGCACTGTTGCCTTACTTAATTTTTCCCCTGTCACAATTGATTTTTGAGCAAGAAGACGCTTCTTAAATACAATTGCGTGTTTTGCCTTAAACTTATTGAAATCAAGATAGTCCGTATGTTCTTCAAAGCGATTAATTGACTTCATTGCACCATCAATTGTTGAATGATTTTGGCCTTTTGCATCTCTCAAATACTTGATGTACTCATGTATAATTCGAACATTATTTACACTACTTTTTTTCATCATCAAATACCGTATTAAAAGGATAATTTAAGAGAGCTGTACCTCTCAGGTTTAAGTGTTTTTCAGCTATCGGTAATTTCCCTCCGAGTTCAAGCCAAATTTGGTTTACATCACGCCAAGAAACATACTTATTTGTTTTACATCCACACTCTTCACAACGCCCTGTCATTTGCGCCATGCCTGCAGGCTTTGCTATAAACTGTAGTGATTCGATGCTTGGGTTTTTAGGATGTTTACATTTGAAACAATACATTTCATGTACTTCACATTGATGCATGTAAGTTTTGCGCTTTTGTTTTAAGTAAATCTTTAAATCAACACCACAAATTAAGAGTGGGCGTTTTTCATTTACAACTGGTAATCCCGCACGAATCCAATTGCGGACTGTTTTGGGGTGATATCCTAACGCTTCACTAACCTCAATAACGGTATAGCTGCGATGTATTTTGCACTTGTTAGGGTTATGTGTTCGTTTCATAGAGCACGACCTTTACTTGCCGTTATTCTATCTTCAAGATACTGCTCTATATCACTTCGAAGCCAGCCGATCGCGCGTGTTCCGAGTGAAATACTCGCAGGGAAGATCCCTTTGCTCATATATAAATATATAGTGCTACGTGACAAGCCAGTTGTGTTTTTTACTTCTGGTAGGCGAATTATTTTCTTGGACATTTTAATACCTCTTACTCGTTAATGGGAACGATTGAGATACTAGATGAGCGATTTGGGCGTTAAAATACCCTAAAATGAAAACGCCCAAAACATAACTTATTGATATTAATAGCCATTAAGTTTCAGAATATGAAGGCGTAAAAAGAAAAATTGATTGAACTTGTTTAAAAACAGTAGGTTGCATCTGGTATATTGGGCGAACAGTTTACGCCCATCTTTCTTTATTATTTATCATTTTTCTGATTCTAGCTGAGCTTCTTCCTTCGGCGATTAGCATTTTGGCTATTTTATCAGCTACCCACGTTTCAGGCTTTGAAGGGTTGTCCTCCTGAATTTTATCGGCTTCATCTTGCCATCTTTGATATCTGGCTTGAGTATTGACTTTACGTTGTTCTAATTTATCAGTATTTTTCTTATAAGCTGTTTGTGCTGGCGGTTTAACTTCCTGCGGTGTGCCTCCTAACCGTTGAATAAACCTTGTTACTTCTTTCGTTTTCACGACCAACACATAATCCAGTTCATCCAACCTACTTGCTGGATAAGCTAGAGCGCAATCAAGTATCTTAGACCTCATTCCATTTACTAGTGGGGTATTGTGCTGTTCTCTATACTGCTCCATAGTTAAAAGTAATTGTAACTCATAGGTTTCCTTAGCTCCTTTAACATAAACACTCATAGCTTCAGGTACTTTAACTTCTATATCTGATGATATTTCTTGCTGATGTAGCTGCTTAATACTAAATTTTTCAGTGCCAATCATCGATAAGTCCCACACTCCAGATAGAGAAACTACCTGAGCTTCTATGCTTTCGACCCAAAGTTCCCTTGATATTGGATGTTGCGCATTAGTTGGAACCTTAAAACCACCTGTTTGAGGGAAGTCTTTTATGCCTTTAGGCACAATTTTTTTATATTTAATATCTTCCTTTTTAATAAGCGTTACTTTTTTTGCTTTTGCAGGGTTAACAAAATTTGCAGAAAGCTTCAAATCCCCACTTAAAGAAAATTGATATAAATGAGCTAGTGTAACAGGCCGCCCAAACTTGATAGAAATGTGATTAGCGGCATCTTCAAGTGTTAGCCACTCTTCAAATTTAAATAGTTGATTCATTATTTTTGCATGCCTTTGTTATTCTTTATTAGATAATTCATCTAGATAGTTTGCCCATTCCTGCATTAACTTTTTCCTTTCTGCCAAATACAGGGAACGGTTATAAGCTCTTGATGTTGCTGTTCCTGTCAAATGAGCAAGTTGTACTTCAATTACTTCAGAGTTCCAGCCCTTTTCATGCAAAATGGTTGATGCTGTACTTCTAAAACCATGAGCTGACATAACATCAGCGGGATAACCTAGATCTCGCAAGCGATTCGTTAATACATTCTTACTCATCGGTTTACTGCTATCTCTTTCATTTGGAAATACAAGCTGAGAATAACCAGTCACCTCTTTAATTTCTTTTAAATGCAGAGCAACTTGCTTTGACATTGGTACTAAATGCTCTCGCTTTTTTTTCATTGTTTCGGCGGGTATTCGAATTAAAAGATCATCAAAATCGATATATTCCCATTTTAAGTTTCTTATTTCGGTAGGTCTTAAAAAGACCCTAGGAATTAATTTAAGTGCCTCAATCGTGCAATAGTTACCTGATTGCGATAAATCTATGTCTTTGATTAATTGAGCAAGCTCATTTGGCTTAACAATTGCGGCTCTATGCTTTACTGGAGGTAAAGGCTTTATTATATCGCCTAGCGGTAATCCTTGAGCGGGATTACTTCGCGTTAACCTATGCGCCAGCGCATAACCAAATACCCTATTTATTACCGCTAATATATTAGGTGCTTTTTTAGGTGTGCCTGCCGCTTCAATAGCTAACATTAATTCAGTAATATGCCCCGCATCAATCTCTTCAATATGAAGATTACATATAGTTTTAGAGTCAATCTGTAACCAACGTTTAACACGTGCTGCATGATCTTCTGACCAAGAGTCTTTTTGTTGTTCCCACCACTTTAAGGCTATTGTTTCAAACAGCTTATCTTTAGACGTTGTTTTAGCGCGTTTTCTCTCTCTTCGCTCATCCATTGGGTTAATACCATTAATTAGAGAGGCTCTTGCTTCCTCTGCCAATTTACGTGCTTCACTTAGGGATATGGAGGGGTACTTTCCTAAAGCCATTTCTTGATACTTGCCAGCATGCCTAAACCTAAGCCGCCAAAGCTTAGCGCCACTACTTTTAACCAGTAAAAACAAGTTATTACCGTCAGAACGTTTGATCTGTGACTTACCATCAGGACAGGATATATTCTTAATTTCTTGTATTGTTAATGACATTAAAATCTCCTAAGAGGGGTACAAAATGAGGGGTACGCATATAAAAACCACCCAGAATAAGGAGTTCAATAGTAGTGATACCCCTCTTCAACCCCTAGTAATTCTAGGAAGCAGTGGGATATTATGAAATTATTTAGGAAGTGAAGTCAACAAAAAAGCCCGTAAACTATAAGCTTACGGGCTTTTTTAGGATTTTCTAGGAAGTGCTAGTATTGGGACAATACGTTTACATCATGCCGCCCATGCCGCCCATACCACCCATGCCGCCCATGTCTGGCATAGCACCGCCAGCATCTTTGGTTGGTGCATCAGTGATCATAGCTTCAGTAGTTAACATTAAGCCTGCAACCGAAGCAGCAAACTGTAAAGCACTACGAGTTACTTTAGTCGGGTCTAAAATACCCATTTCTAACATATCGCCATAAGTACTGTTACCGGCATTGTAACCAAAGTTACCTTTACCATTACGTACTTCATTAAGTACCACTGAAGGTTCATCACCACAGTTAGCAACGATTTGACGAAGAGGAGCTTCCATCGCACGGATAACAACATTAATACCGTGTGTTTGATCTTCGTTAGCGCCTTCTAAATCTTTAATGGCTTGAGCTACACGAACAAAAGCAACACCACCACCAGCAACTACGCCTTCTTCAACGGCAGCACGGGTAGCACTCAAAGCATCTTCTACTCGAGCTTTTTTCTCTTTCATTTCGATTTCAGTCGCTGCGCCAATTTTAATAACCGCAACGCCGCCAGCTAATTTAGCTAAACGCTCTTGTAATTTTTCTTTATCATAGTCTGAAGATGACTCTTCAATTTGACCACGAATTTGATCAACACGTGCTTTAATATCAGCTTGATCACCAATACCATCAATGATGATAGTGGTATCTTTAGTGATAACAACACGTTTAGCTTGACCTAAGTCTTCTAAGGTTGCTTTTTCAAGTTCTAAACCAATTTCTTCAGAAATCACTGTACCGCCAGTTAATGTGGCGACATCTTGTAACATCGACTTACGACGGTCACCAAAACCTGGCGCTTTAACTGCGGCAACTTTAACAATGCCACGCATGTTGTTAACCACTAGAGTTGCTAAGGCTTCGCCTTCAACATCTTCAGCAATAATAAGTAATGGCTTACCTGATTTAGCTACAGCTTCTAACGTCGTTAATAATTCACGGATGTTAGAGATTTTTTTATCAACTAATAAAATGAACGGGTTTTCTAATTCAACACTGCCATTTTCTTGGTTGTTGATGAAATAAGGTGATAAATAACCACGGTCAAATTGCATACCTTCAACAACATCTAGCTCATCAGTTAAGGCTTGGCCTTCTTCAACAGTGATAACGCCTTCAGCACCTACTTTTTCCATAGCGGTAGCAATGATTTTACCAACAGTTTCATCAGAGTTAGCTGAAATTGTACCAACTTGCTCAATGGCTTTATTGTCAGTGCAATCTTGAGATAATTTTTTAAGCTCGGCAACTGCGGCGATAACCGCTTTGTCGATACCACGTTTAAGATCCATTGGGTTCATACCCGCAGCAATAGATTTTAAACCTTCGTTAACAATAGCTTGCGCTAAAACAGTAGCAGTAGTAGTACCGTCACCCGCTTCATCGTTAGCTTTAGACGCAACTTCTTTTAACATTTGCGCGCCCATGTTTTCAAATTTATCTTCTAATTCAATTTCTTTCGCAACAGTTACACCGTCTTTAGTGATCATTGGACCACCAAACGATTTATCTAACACAACATTACGGCCTTTAGGACCTAACGTTACTTTTACCGCGTCAGCTAAAATATTGACACCACGTAACATTTTTGCACGTGCATCATTACCAAATACAATTTCTTTTGCAGCCATTATCTTTTCCTATTAATTTGTTGGGATGGAGCCAAAATTATGCTCAACATCAAGTTAAAAATTAGTGAATTATTCAACAATCGCTAAAATGTCAGATTCATTTAAAATAAGAACTTCTTCACCATCAATTTTTTCAGTTTTAACGCCATAACCTTCACTGAAGATCACGTTATCGCCAACTTTAACGTCTAAAGCACGAACTTCACCGTTATCTAAAATACGACCATTTCCTACGGCAATAACTTCACCACGGGTAGATTTTTCTGCTGCACTACCAGTTAAAACAATACCGCCAGCTGATTTTGATTCTGCATCTTTACGTTTAATAATTACACGATCGTGTAGTGGACGAATAGCCATTTTTTTTCTCCTAAATGATGTCTGTTGTATAAAGTAGTGATTAAATGACTAACAGGCATTTAACACCAATCTTTGTTGCTAATAGTAATGGGGATAAAATAAATCTTCACAAGCCCTAAGAGAAAAAACTTTAGTCTGCTAAATCTATCCAATACCCTTTTCATTGATTAATTTTACCTAATTCACTGCGGGTCATTTATCACCTCAAAGCGCTTGCTTGGGTAATCGCGAACGATTGACAGTGAAAGTACTAATATATTGCTCTTTAGACCCGTGCAAAGTGCTTAGGTAATGGGTTTGCTCTCACTAATCTTTACGCTTGAACTCACCTTCTAAAGTCTCGCCTTGATGATGTGAAAGCGGATCATTGGCTGAAGTTCTAGACGAAGTAAATGGCCCACTGGTATTTTCATGTTGATAGACATTGCCCGATGCGCCGTGATTGAAGGCAGCGCCTGCGCCAAACTGATTAACCTTGATATGCTGTTGTACTTTATTGGCTATAGCGTTACGTACACTAGGTACCAGTAACGATAAGCCGAAAATATCGGTAACAAAGCCAGGTGTTACTAATAAAACACCGGCCACTAATAACATTAAGCCTGTGACTATTTCTTCCGAGGGCATTTCACCTTGTGCCATTTTAGTTTGTACTGACTGTAACGTTACCAAGCCTTGTTGACGGACATATTTAGCCCCTAACCAAGCAGTTAAAATAACAATGGCAATGGTTGGCCAAATGCCAAGTAAGGCACCCACTTGCATAATTACCGCTATTTCGATAACCGGGATAATGATAAACAGCACAAATAATAGTTGAAACATAATAATTCCTTATTTCCTATGAAACTTATATTGGGCTCAACAGGTCTTTTTCAAGGACAGTGAATGAGTATAAATATTAACCCTAAGTTTTCCTTAATACTCAGGGTATACTATCAACAAGATTGCAGAAATTAGGTAACAAAATTGTATCAATTAGTATTAACAACGTGCCCAAATGAAACCGTAGCCAAAAATATTGCTCAGCAATTAGTTACAGAAAAACTTGCTGCCTGCGTTAATATTATCCCTAACATCACCTCAGTATATTATTGGCAAGGCGAATTGCAATGTGATAATGAAGTGCAATTGCTGATAAAAACCGATGAAAACACCTTCGCCGCCTTAAACAAACGAATTAATCAATTACACCCGTATGACGTGGTGGAAGTTATTGCCTTGAATATCCAGCAAGGTGATAAGCATTATTTAAACTGGATCTCCAATTCTTTGAAGTAGACTGAATGAAAAATTTACTTTCCCTATGCTTAATTATATTAACAACCTTTACGATTCTTCCGGCGGTAGCGCAAGAGAAGCAATCAATTTTTGATATATCTAACACTAGCTTGTTTAGTAATGATGATGAATTCTTAAGAGTAGACCAAGCATTCACCTTTAACTTTTATCAAAAAAATAACCAGTTAGAAGTTAGCTTTGATATAGCTCCTGGCTATTACCTTTACCGTCATCAATTTAAGTTTAAGGGTGAAAATATTACCTTTACTCCGGTTGAGTTACCTGAAGGCATAGACCATGAAGATGAATTTTTTGGTATTCAAAAAGTATTTATTGAACACTTAAGCTTCATCATAAATCTTGAACAGGTCTCAAGTAATGGCAGTATCAAAATCACCTATCAAGGTTGTGCGGAAAAAGGCCTATGTTATGCCCCCACCAGTAAGGTAGTAGAATTAAGTAAAATAAGTTCATTTGATAACGCCCCCGTATTTTCATCCTTACTTAGCACAAGTGACAATAGCGCAAATACTAGTACGGTAAATAACAATAATAAGACTCAGCTAAAGCAAGGTGAAGTTCAACAAAGTGAGCAACATCAGCTGGTCGATATGCTCAAGCAAGAAAGTTTGTTGTTAACGCTTATAGCTTTTTTTGTCGGCGGCTTATTGTTGTCATTTACGCCTTGTGTGTTTCCTATGTACCCTATTTTAACAGGGATTATTGTTGGCCAAAGTAAAAAAGGCACCCCCTTAACCACGAAGAAAGCGTTTACCTTATCTTTTGTTTACGTACAAGGTATGGCGGTAACGTATACCTTGCTCGGTATTGTCGTTGCTTTAGCAGGAGCCAAGTTTCAAGCGGTATTTCAACACCCTATCGTACTGATTAGTTTAAGTGTTTTATTTGTTTTCCTAGCCCTCTCTATGTTTGGTCTGTTTAATTTAGCCTTACCTGCTAGTTGGCAAAACAAGCTTAATGCCATGAGTAACCAACAAAAAGGTGGCTCCTATGCCGGTGTGTTAATGATGGGCGTGATCTCAGGACTGGTCGCCTCACCATGTACTACCGCACCTTTAACAGGGGCATTGTTGTATATTTCACAAACAGGTGATGTCGTCCTTGGCGCCTCTGCTTTATATGCGCTGAGTTTGGGCATGGGTCTACCCTTATTAGTACTAGGCAGCTCTGGCGGCAAGTTATTACCAAAAGCGGGAGCCTGGATGAATATCATTAAGAATATCTTCGGCTTACTATTGTTAGCCGTCCCGATATTTTTACTTGAGCGATTTATTCCAGAAGTTGCTAGCCAAGCGCTATGGGCATTATTGCTATTAGTCAGTGCTAGTTATTTCTATGTTGCCAACCAAAATCATGCGGCAACGCAAAAAAACCAGCAAGAAAAAGGTTTCTGGTACGGCTTGCGTTCTTTAGTTATTTTCTTAATGTTGTTTTTTGGCGCTAATATGGCCTACCAACTAGTCTATCCAAACACTAGTACTGTTAGCAATGGTGCTCAGCATGCTAGTTTTAAACAAGTAACGTCTTTGGCGCAACTGCAAAACGAAGTAAAAAATGCTAATCAACAAGGTAAGACTGTGATGGTAGATTTGTACGCGGATTGGTGCATTGCCTGTAAGGAGTTTGAAAAGTATACCTTTACTGATAGCCAGGTCCAACAAGCGCTAAGTAATAGTGTTTGGTTACAGATTGATATGACTGACTTTGATTCTATCAATAATGCCGAGCTTGTTCAGCATTATACTATCCTAGGCTTACCCTCCATTTTGTTTTTTGATTTACAAGGCAAGGAATTAACCAAGCAGCGCACCACCGGCTTTATAAATGCCACTGAGTTTACTGCTCACATTCAAACAATATTTAAATAGTTAAACGGTTGAATAGTCAATTTATCAGTGAAATCTGTTCAGTCTATCTTGCTTAGATTGACTGAACAGTAGCCAAACAGATTAATTGTCTTAGGCTGACTTACCTTCAGTTACGTCCATAGTAACTTCTTTAGGAACTTTCCAGTAACCTGCTGTGGTGTGTTTATCTAACACGGCGAACAATTCTGCTTCAGGTATTGGCTTAGAGAAATAGTAACCTTGAATAATATCGCAATCATTTTCAGTCAAACTACGTAATTGCGCTTTAGTTTCAACTCCTTCCGCCACCACGATTAAGCCTAGGTTTTTTACCATAGCAATAGTTGAGGTGATAATTTGAAAATCAGAATGATTTTCCAGCATGCCAAAAATAAAGCTTTTATCTATTTTTATAACATCCACCGGCATTTTCTTTAAATAGGCTAGTGATGAATAACCCGTACCAAAGTCATCAATAGCAAAACTAAAGCCAATCCTTTTTAACGACTGCATCATGGCGATGGTGTGATCCATATCTTTTACTAAGGTTTGTTCGGTTAACTCTAATTCAAAATCCTGCGCGCGAAGAGAAAATTCTAGTAATAATTCTGTTAAGAAGTGCGGTAAATTACTATCAATAAACTGGCCAGCAGATAAGTTAATGGCTATTCGTGAATTAGTTAAACCATATTTTTTAATGGCTACCGCTAACTCGAAACATCGACGGATAATCCAATAACCGAGCTCAATCATGTGCTGTGAGTTTTCTAGAATGGGGATAAAGTCTTCCGGGGAGATCATACCGCGTTCAGGGTGCTGCCAGCGTAAAAGTGCCTCAAAACCATATAGCCTTTTCGTTTTAGCACAGATTTGTGGCTGTAAACTTAAACTAAATTGTTGCTTGGCTAGCGCCTGCCTTACTTCACCTTCGAGCATAACTCGATGGGCAACACGTTGAAACATTTCGGGATGGTAAATATGATATTGTCCACCACCGTTATCTTTTGCTTCATACATGGCAATATCAGCATGACTGATCAAGTCATCAGACTTCTCAATAGCCGACTCGGTATAAGCGATGCCGATACTGGTAGAGACATAGAATACATTTGAACCCAATTTAATCGGCTCTTTAAACTGTAACAGTACCTTTTCAGCGACTTCAATAGCCTCGCCAATATTTTCAAGATGGCTGAGTACGATGACAAATTCATCGCCACCAAAACGAGTGGCTAAATCTATATCGCCAACACAAACGCGCACACGTTCTGCTGCTTGGATCAGTAGTTTATCGCCGATATTATGACCATTACTATCATTAACCTTTTTAAAGTCATCTAAATCAAGAAACAGTACCGCGACACCACTTTTATGGCGAGCAATATTGGCAAGTGATTTACGTAGCTGATAGTTCAGCATATTTCTATTGGGCAAGCCAGTAAGTAGGTCATACATCGCGATATTTTCTAACTCTTTGGTCTTTTGCTCGACCACTAAGTTAAGCTGCTCTAGTTCATAACTAAGTTCTTGTGATGCATGCGCTAACACATCCAACTCATCAGCAAAAATGCGCGGCCTTTTTAGATCAACTTGTCGAAATTCATCAAACTTTTTTTGCGCCAACAAAGGCAGTGCATTAGAGAGTAACAATAATCGTTTGGTAAACGGACTAGAGATATAATAAACAAAGGCGGCTAACAAGATAAAAATAATACTTAAAGAGACAATAAAACGCAGTTGATAAGCATCATTCTTAGCCTTAAAAGCCGATACATCATCAATTAAGACTAAATAAAACCCCTGTTTTCCCTGATTGGCCAACTCAAGTAAATTAAGTAAATAGCTATTATTACCAATATTAAGTTGCAGGCCCTGTGCAAGGATAGTATCTAACGTTGAGTCAGACTGATGCAATGTTAACAAGGACTCCGTTAGTCTCATATTCGAGGCTGAAATAATTTTTGCACTGGCAATATTAATGACATTATTATCTTGCTTTACGATACGAATAACTGCTACGTCCCTAGCTAAAGTGGTCTTTAGCGCAAACAGCATATCAACTAATGAAGTGCTCATAGTGACAACAACCATATTTCCTAGCTTATTGAGCAAGGGTAAACTCAACAGTAATTGGCAGTTTTGTGGGCAATAAATCCTATGATTGGGCTCTTGTAGCCTGAACACTTGGGCAATATTTTCCTGTACAGCTTGAGGGAAGTCGTTGGTTGAAAACAAAATATTTTGATGATCATCCACTAGCCAAATATCTTCTACATTGAGGTGTAATTGCAAAGCGTCATATTGTTTTTCAAGCTGTTTGGTTAGAGAAGAGAAGTCATCTTGCTCAGATAATTCGATCAAATCAGTGAATGTTTCTAACCAGACCGTTATTTTAGTACGCAAGATATTATTGTGTAAGTTGACTTGCAGTTGCCCTTGCACAGTATTATTTTGCTGAAATTCTCGATAATCTTGCTGCAAACGCCAATAGGACAGCGAGGAGAAACCTACA
The DNA here is from genome assembly GCF_001444365.1 of Colwellia sp. MT41. Lineage (NCBI taxonomy): Bacteria > Pseudomonadati > Pseudomonadota > Gammaproteobacteria > Alteromonadales > Colwelliaceae > Colwellia > Colwellia sp. MT41. The sequence goes on along the minus strand of NZ_CP013145.1, from coordinate 825,603 downwards.
GCTAAAAAGAGTAAGGTTGATACAATCAGTATCAATAGTTTGGTTGGCACACTAACAAATTTTTTATTCATGGTAATACTACTGCTAGAACCAATACATCAATTGTACGGCCCACATTTGCCAATCTTCAGTATTATTAATGATGGCATTAGGCACGACCACAGGCGTTAGCCTGCCCGCACCTTTTACCCAATGATACTCCATACGCATGCTAAAATTACTAGTAATGTCGTAATTAACACCTAGGGTGATATCTTTATGAAAAGCAAAATAATATGGAATAGCTCCGCCGGTTATCTGTTGTAATTTTTTACCGTCTTTATCCTCTTTATTTAGGTAGAAATCTTCATATCGAGCTAACAAGGTTAATTGTTGCGTTAACTTATAGCGTGATTGTAAATAAAAGCCCTGACCAATATTATCTAGTTGAAAATCTGGGGAATAAAAGCCATCTATGGTAAATCGTTGCTGATATATTTCACCACTAAACTCCCATTTTTCGCCTGCATAAATGGCGTTAATGGTATAAAATTGAAAGGTAAAATCCGCATCGAAAAAAGAGTCATGACTCCCCTGCTCATAAGTAAATTCAGCATCAAGTAATGATAAGCCAAAGCGCCATGAAGAAAATGCCGGTTGCCAATAGATACTTGCTTGCGCATCATAATCTTGCTCAGCAGTCCCTTGAGCATACTCACTCAATATATTATTAGTTTGTTCATCTGAAATAGGTGAGGAACCATAGCTTAATTGCCAATCAAAATTACCATATTCATCGGTACTGTGACTTAATTTCGCCGCGATACCATCACTACCCACAGCGATATCTCTAAAACCATCAAAATAAACAGATTGTGGTAGGATAATACTGGGTCTAGCAAAGGGAATATCTCGAGAGCTGGAATAAAGCCAATGATTATTTTTAAATCGGCCAAAATATACGTTAGCCTGCCAAGATTCATTAGTATACGCGGACCAATCTAACAGCGCATAATCTACTCGGGCACCTTGTGAATAACGATTGCCACCATCTAAATAAACTACCTGAGCGGCCAAGCGAAACTTATTTGTTAATTGATAGGAAGCATTGAGACCAATTTCGGTTAGCTCTGCCGATAGTCCACCGTCATCATTAACAAAATCACTACCGTTTACGTCAATAAGGCCTTGTGAAATAAAACCATGTAGTTGAAAGTCTTGCGAGTTAGCATAACTTGTACCCTCTTCTGCTTGTGCGCTAGTCACCACACAAGCGGCTAACAAAAAAGTGCACAAGTATGTTCGAGCAAGCAAACTTCGAGCCCCAGACAAATTATTAACTCTGCTAGATACTTCTACAGCAGCATTAGTCTTTAATTTTGACAACATTTAATACTCCTTTACCGCTAACCTTTTGCCCATCATCCATATTAAGTGGCTGTTGACTGCTAGAGTCATTAAAGCTTTGACTTAATTTTATTAACGTTGCCTCACCTATATAACCAATAGCGCCAGGGGTGTTGCTGACGGCTTGGATAAGTTCTTGTTCAGACTTTACCACCGTCGGTGCCACGCCTAAACCTGAATAAGTCAATTTATGCCAGATACGATTCAGTTGATAGGGGAATATTTGCAAACGCTCTTTAGCAAAACGTTGGTGGAGTGCATGCTGACTAGGTAAAACAAATACCGTGATCGCTTGATTATCACTCCAGCGTAACTGACGCATAGTGTAAATACGCCGTAACTGTGATTTAGTTAAGCTACGTTCAGTAACTTGTGGGTGAGTGACTACTTCAATAGCTGCAACTTGTGGGGTCACAAGGCACGCTAGCATAAGTACAATAGCCAGAAAATAGTGTTTAATAAGGAAGCCCTACAATAAAGCTGAACAAATGTAAAAATACTTTTAAAATCAATACAGTAATAACTATAACTAGGTAATGATAGCCCAAATCAGTAATAAATCAAACACCTGTAGCTACATAAAGAGGTTTGACCAGTACTTTGCAGCTATATTCTTCGAAAACACAGTGATTATCGCCAATAACAAAAAAACAGTGGAAAATTAACCTTTTTAGTTCACAGCACCGTTATTTTGTGTAATTATTAGCCCTAATGATTTTTAATGGTGTTTTAACAGAAGATGAGCACAAAGTTTACAGTTTTAGTGTTAAATGGCCCAAATTTGAATATGCTGGGTAAACGCGAGCCTAGCATCTACGGTACACAAAGCTTAGCTGACATTATTGCTGAGTTGAGCCAACAAGCTACTGAAAAACATATTGAGTTAAAACATTTACAAAGCAATGCTGAGCATGAATTAATCGATGCGATTCACCAAGGCTTCCAGCAGGTAGATTTTATCATCATTAATCCGGCTGCATATACTCATACTAGTGTCGCCCTTCGAGATGCTTTGCTTGCTGTGGCCATACCTTTTATAGAGGTGCATTTATCAAATGTGCATGCGCGTGAAGCTTTTAGAAAACACTCATATTTGTCTGATATTGCCCTAGGTGTTATTTGCGGTTTTGGTGCGCAAGGTTATAGCTTCGCCCTAGAAGCGGCAAGCACATACCTAAACAAAGCAGCAAACGACAAATAACCATCAATTACAAACCGTAACAGTTAATGACCAAACATTAACCTATATTAAAAAATATTAATTTTAGTAACCCTAATTTAAGGTGTCCCAATGGATATTCGTAAAATAAAAAAACTTATCGAACTGGTTGAAGAGTCCGGTATCAACGAGCTAGAGATCTCTGAAGGTGAAGAATCAGTACGCATTTGCCGTGGCGTTGTTGCAGTGGCCCCAGTAATGCAAGCGGCTCCTTTAGCTGCTCCGGTTGCCCCAGTTGCAGTGGCTCCTGCTGAAGTAGCAGCTCCAGCACCTACTGGTCATATCGTTCGTTCTCCTATGGTTGGTACTTACTATGCTTCCGCTTCACCTGATGCACCCGCATTTGCTGAAGTCGGTAAACATGTAAATGCTGGCGATACTTTATGTATTGTTGAAGCAATGAAAATGATGAACCAAATTGAAGCGGACAAGTCTGGCGTTATTAAAGAAATTTTAGCGCAAAATGAAGACGCCATTGAATTTGACCAACCGCTATTCATCATTGAATAAGCCCGTATATATTCAGAGATAAGGGTTATTCCATGTTAGATAAAGTTGTTATCGCCAATCGTGGCGAAATTGCCTTAAGAATATTGCGCGCCTGTAAAGAGCTTGGTATCAAAACCGTGGCTGTTCATTCAACTGCTGATAAAGACCTTAAACACGTTTTGTTAGCGGATGAAACCATTTGTATTGGTAAAGCACCCGCACCTGATAGCTACCTTAATATTCCGGCAATCATTACCGCAGCAGAAGTAACCAATGCAGTTGCTATTCATCCTGGTTATGGTTTTTTAGCAGAAAATGCTGATTTTGCTGAACAAGTTGAAAACTCTGGTTTTATCTTTATCGGTCCAACGGCAGAAAGCATCCGTATTATGGGTGATAAAGTTGCGGCAATAAAATCGATGAAAGGTGCGGGAGTGCCTTGTGTACCTGGCTCTGATGGTCCATTGACTGAAGATAATGCGCAAAATAAGGCTCATGCCAAACGCATCGGTTACCCGGTAATCATTAAAGCGGCTGGTGGTGGTGGTGGTCGTGGCATGCGCGTAGTGCGTAGTGAAGGAGAATTGGTCGAGGCTATTGCCTTAACCAAAAAAGAAGCGGGTACTATTTTCAAAAATGATATGGTTTACATGGAAAAATTCCTTGAAAATCCACGTCATATTGAAATTCAAATCCTTGCTGATGGCCAAGGCAGCGCAATTCACTTAGGTGAGCGTGATTGTTCAATGCAACGACGTCACCAAAAAGTAGTTGAAGAAGCACCGGCACCAGGTATTACTCCTGAAATGCGCGCCAAAATTGGTGAGCGTTGTTGTAATGCTTGTCTTGAGATTAACTATCGCGGTGCTGGTACGTTTGAATTCTTATATGAAAATGGTGAATTCTACTTCATTGAAATGAATACCCGTATTCAGGTTGAGCATCCAGTAACAGAAATGATCACGGGTGTTGACTTGATCAAAGAGCAACTACGTATTGCCGCTGGTCAACCGTTATCATATACCCAAGACGATATTAAAATTTCAGGTCACTCAATTGAATGTCGTATAAATGCTGAAGATCCTCGTACTTTTATTCCGTCACCGGGTAAGATTACCCGTTTCCACCCACCAGGTGGTTTAGGTGTACGTTGGGATTCTCATATTTATGCTGGTTATTCTGTACCGCCACATTATGACTCTATGATTGGTAAACTAATCACTTGGGGTGATAACCGTGATGTTGCTATTGCGCGTATGCGTAATGCCTTAGCCGAATTAGTGATTGACGGTATTAAAACTAACATTACTTTGCATCAAGATATTTTAAATGATCAAGGTTTTGTTAATGGTGGTGCTAACATTCATTACTTAGAACAGAAGTTAGCTGAACTTGACTAGTTTTTATTAGAAAACACTATTGCTCACTCCTAGACCTGCTGTCTCCGTGAGCTAGTGCACATCTGGTACATATCGAAAATGTGCGTCCTGCATTTTCTGAATACCGTACATCCTGTACATATCGAAAATGTGCGTCCTGCATTTTCTGAATACCGTACATCCTGTACATATTAAAAGCTCTGCAAATGCAGAGCTTTTTTGTTATTCTAGCGCGGTAAATATTTCACTTATTTTGAGTTAACAACGCTTATGTCCAATTCCCATGAAAAACCCCTAGCGCCGGCCGACGATGATTGTTGTGGTGGTGGTGCCTGTAACCCTTGTGTATGGGATGGTTATTACCTTGAATTACAAACATGGCGCATAGAAGAAGCAAAACGCAGGGAACAAGCCAAGACTGAGTAAAACTCAAAATAAGCCATATTAAAATTAATAAAAAAGCCAGTAAAGCTAAGCTTTACTGGCCTTTTACTATTCATTATTAGCATATTTTCAATGATTGATTACACCTTGGCAATACGCTTAGCAAAGGTATTTGCCTTATTAAAGCCTATGCTTGAGTTCCAAGCGAGTTTACTAAACATCAAGTAACACCAAGGCACAAGATACAAACTAGTCACTGTAGAGAATGTTAAGCCACCAATAATGGCCACAGCCAACGGTGCGTAAGATGGGCCATCACCGCCGAGTTGTGTTGAGCCTAGCGCAAGTGGCACCATGCCTAATACGGTTGTCGCCACAGTCATTAACACCGGTCGAAGTCGAGTAATGCATATATCGGCGATCACGGCTTCCAATTGCTCAATATTTGGTGACATCTGATTTATTTGATCAATTAAGACAATGCCATTATTGACCACTATGCCCATCAGGATCAAAATGCCAATCATGCCCATCACCGACATACTGGTACCCGTAAGCAGGAAAAACCAAAAGACACCGACAATGGAGTATAAAATAGAGCTAATAATAGCTGTGGGTAATAATAACGACTCAAATAAAGCCGCCATCACTATATAAATCATGGCTAAAGCCAACAACATATTCACCAACATAATATTTTGCTCTTGTTGTTGGCGATTAAAACCACGTCCCAATTTCCAGGTGTACCCTGGGGGTAAGTCAAAACTAGCCATGGCTTGTTCAATACGTTCTTTGGCTTGCTCCATGGTTATATCATTCATGTTTGCCCCTATGGTCAAGGCGGTTTGTCTTTCTTCACGATAAATTGCCGCTAGCCTTGGCTGAACCGTAAATTTAGCAACACTTTCTAGGGTAATATTTTGGCCATCAATTTTTGTAATCGGCAATTTTTTCAATTGATTTAACGAGTACTTAAGTTTTTCATCATAAAGTAAGCGAATATTTACTTCACCATTAGGATCATGACGGAAGCTGCGTAGTTCAACTCCCCGTAACGCCGTGCCGACAATTTGTGCAACTTGTCGAGAATCAAGCCCCAATTGGTTCGCTTTAAAGCGATCTATTACCACCACCATTTCTTTTTGATGCTGAGATACATCACTTTTTACATCGGTTAAGCCGTCAACATGGGCAAGTATCGGCACGATTTGCTCAGAGAGCGTCATTAACATTTCTGTTGAGGCGCCCAACAAGGTGACACTAACACCACCACTTTTAGCACTCTGCCAACCAAAGTCAGGTTTAGCAGCATAAAATGCCGGCATATTTTTTCGAATGCGTTCTTTTAATTCATTCATGGAAATATCGCGATTTTCTTTGAGTAACAAGGTAGAAGAGGCCCGTTCACCACTGTAATAACTGTAAACAGAATCAATATAGAATTCCTCTTTATGTTCATACAAATAGGCTTCCATACGATTCACCATGGCTTCTACATGCTCAAGTGGAAATTGACCTTCAACGTGATAACGCATAAATAGGCGGGTTCCGTCTTGATTGTCATTATTATCTGAGGTGATCACTCCCATAGGAATCGCCGAACTTGCTAAAATCAACAAGGCGCAAAATCCGGTAATTTTGGGGTGAGCTAATACCCAGGAAAGGCTTTTTTTATAGCGCATACTGCCATTATTAACCGTTGACTTTTTATCACTATGGTTCGATTTTTTGCTTGAGCTAGCAACAAGATTTTCCAGTGGAATTTTAGATAATAATAAGGGCAGCAAGGTTTTAGCAATCAATAACGAGGCCGCTAAGGAAATACAGATGGCAATAGCGACATGCTCTAAGAAAACGGTGATTTGTACCTTTTCGCCAATGATATTTGGCAGAAATACTATCATGGTCGTTAATGTGCCTGTCATGACGGCCAAGGAGACTTTATCAACACCGCGCAATATATTGCGAATTTTTTCTTGCTGAGTCGTTGCCGGATTATTCCGGTGTTCGGCAGCAATTGACTCCGTCACCACTACCGAGTTATCAACCAACATACCGACCGCTAATAATAGTCCCATCATTGACAGAATATTCAGTGAGTAGCCTAAAAAGTACATAACCGCTAAGGTGATACAAATAGAAAAGGGTACTGATGCCACCACCAGAATAGTTGCGGTAGTGTTGCGCAGAAAAAGAAATAACACCATAAAGGATAGTACCGCACCAATGGCGCCAGCCATTAATAAGGCCGACAATGAATCGGTCACCCCTTTTGCCTGATCCTCCATCATAAAAATATTGATACCACTAAACTGCGAACTTTGCGATATTTCATCAACCGCGCTAACAACTCGGCCAGCAACATCGACCAGGTTAGCACTGGATTCTTTAAAAATATTGACGCCAATAGCGTAACTTCTGTCTAAATGTCGACCGTCGATTCTTTCTGGTTGCTCAAATAACACCTGCGCAATATCGCCAAGATAAACGTTATCTTTAACCACTAGGCCTCGTATATCATTTAGTTGAGTAAACTCTCCTTTAGGACTAATGCGAATAGTATTCGTTGCTGACCTTAATGAGCCAGCATTGATGGTAAAGTTATGGGCCTGTAGCATTTTTGTTAGTTGCAAAACATCAATGTTATGACTTGCCATGCGCTCGCTCATTAAGCGGATAGATATTTGTCGCTGGTCTACGCCATAAAGCTCAACTTTTGAAACGCCAGGCAGGCGCTCCAGTGGTTTTTTCAAATAATTATTGAGCAGCTGAAAGCTGTTTTTCAGTTCACGTTCACTGGAAATACGCAGCGTTAAAATAGGCATATCCGCAGTTGAAAACTGATAGACAAAGACACGTTGTAAATCTTCCGGTAATAAATGACGAATAGCATCAATTTTCTCACGCGCTTCTATCGCTTTGCCCGTTAAACTAGTTTCCCATGCAACTTCAATGCTTATTTCTGCGCCATGCTCTGTTGAGCGCGAACTAAGTCGCTTTATGCCACCCATAGTTGCCAGTGCTTCTTCTAGGGGTTTAGTCACTAAGCGCTCGACTTCTGCAGGGCTTGATGCTTGATACGGTGCACTTATCATCATTTCAGGGATGTCGATACCCGGCCATTTTTCCAAAGGCAGTAACTGTGTTGCCGCTATACCCATCATTAACATGGTTAGACAAAGCATCAAGGTGGTTACTGGTTTTTTAAGCGCCAGCGCAGTTAAGTTAAAGCTACTATTAGACATTGTGTGGCTCCGGTAATGCGCTTATGCCAGGCTCGTTATTCTCTTCAACACATAAACCGTCAACGGTCAGCGAAGCAATTTTTTTATGATCAAACAAATGATAAAGCACAGGTAAAACGATTAAGGTTAATAGCGTTGAGCAAAGTAGACCGCTGATTACTGTTATCGCCATAGGCGTTCTGAGCTCGGCCCCTTCGCCCACCCCGAATGCCATAGGAAGCAAGGCCAGTGCCGTGGTAAGTGTCGTCATTATAATAGGACGTAATCGAGACTGAGCAGCCTGCGTTATAGCCATAGCTTTATCTAAACCTTGGGCCCGTAATTGGTTAATTCTATCAAGTAAAACAATGGCATTATTCACCACAATACCCGCCAACATAATCAAACCAATAAAGACGATGACACTGATATTACAGCCAAATAGATATAAGCCATAAATAGAGCCAACACCTGCTAACGGTACGCTGAACAAGATTAATAAGGGTTGTAATAATGACTCAAACTTAGAAGCCATCACCAGGTAAACTAAAAATACCGCCAAGGTTAATGCCATCAGCATGGAGTTAAATGACTGTTGCATTTCTTCGCTTTGTCCGCCAAAAGTCGCTACTACGCTTAACGGCAGTTTTAATTGCTGGATTAATTCATTGGCCTTAGCTAAGGCACTATTTTGATCGCCCATCGCTATATTGGCACTAATAATCGCAACACGCTGTTGGTTAATGCGGTTAATTTGCGCTGGACCAACGGTTTCAACAATAGTACTGATACTGTCAAGTGTGATAGGAAAGTCACTATTGGGGTTAACCACAAGCTCCCTTAAATCGGCAATAGAATCACGTTGTTTGGCATCGCTGCGTACTAATATATCTATCTTGCGATCAAGTAAGGTATATTTGCTGGCAATATTCCCGCCGATGTTCACCGCGACAAGTCGCGCTATATCGGGTGCATTCAAGCCTAACTGAGCAATTTTTTGCTGATTAAAATGTATGGCTAATTCTGGTTGCCCTTTACGTTGGCTGTTGGCAACATCAACAAACTGTGCATCTTGGTGCATCAATGTTGTTAATTTATTACTGTAGCTGGTTAGCAAGTTAAGATCATAACTGGCCAATTCTATGCTGATTGGTTTACTAAAAGTAAACAATTCTGGTTGGTTTAATTGGGTAGTAGCGCCAACAATTTTTTCACTATACTGACGAATATCCGCCATCACTTGTCGTTCATCTTGACTATCATGCAGCATTATTTGCAACCTAGCCTGATGCTCACCACCTTTATCCGCATTACTGGTCATTAAACTGCCTCGACCCGTTAATGAATAGGTACTTTTAATGCGTTTATCTTGCTGTAATTTTTCAGCGATTTTATTTATGGTGCTGTCTGTTACTGCCAGCGGTGTACCCGGAGCAAGCTCAAGTTCAAGATAAAACTCTCCTTGCGCCAACGGCGGTAATAATTCCACCCCTATTTTAGGTAAGATGAAGAAAGCTGAACCCGCAAAGACTAGACTGATCAGTAAGGTACTAACACCATGTTTTAACGCTAGTGCTAACGATTTTTGATAAAATTCGGCTAACCGCTCAAAGACAAAATTAAATCCGGCGCTAAGTGGCTTCATGATAAAGGCAGCGACTTTATTAATCCCATGAAAAACCACAAGCACAATACGGGTAATAAGCATGGGCAAGCAAATAAAAATAACTTTAACGGGTAAAACTAAGATAAAGGTTATTTTTTTAGTCCAAACCAACGCTTTAAAACTAATTTTGTCCACATCACTATCGTCTTTTTCTTGCTCTACTGCTGGCGACATCTGTCTTGAAGCCAACATTGGTATCAAGGTTAACGCCACAACTAATGAAGCAATGAGGGCAAAAGCGACTGTCATGGCTTGATCGGCAAAGAGCTGTCCGGCGACACCTTCGACAAAAATTAACGGCACAAAAACCGCCAACGTAGTGAGTGTTGAGGCAATAATAGCGCCACTCACTTCTTTAGTGCCTTTTCGAGCAGCTTCAACAACATTCAAGCCCTGCTCTTTATAGCGGGCAATATTTTCCAACACCACGATGGCATTATCGACCAGTAACCCCATTGCTAAGGCAATGCCACCAAGGGACATGATATTAAGACTGATATCGTTAGCATACATCATGTTAAATGTGGCAATAACCGACACCGGTATTGATAAAGAAATAATAAGGGTTGGGATAATCGAGCGCAAGAAAAGGTATAGAATGAACATCGCCAATAAACCACCAATGATCGCCGCTGATTTCACCTCGCTAATGGCATTAGTAATAAAGGTTGATTGATCATAGACCACAGTTAATTGATAGCGCTCCCCCAATAACTTATTAATGGCATCGAGCTTATTATTGATTAAGTTTGCCACTTGCACCGTATTAGCATCACCTTCTTTATATATGGCTAATTCAACCGCCTCAACCGCGTTAATACGGGTTATATCGGTGCGTTCTTTGTAACCATCAACAATGGTAGCAATATCACTTAGGGTGATTATTTTCTCATTTTCGCGATAAACCACCAGATCGCCAATTTGACTGATATGAGTAAACTGATTCAGCGTACGCACTAGGTATTGAGTATTGCCCTCAATTAACTTACCGGCGGAAATGTTGATATTTTCGGCATGAATTCGATTAATGATATCTTGGCTACTTAAATTAAGCTGCGCTAATTTGTGTTGATCAATAACAACTTGATATTCTTGTTCAAGACCACCACCTAATTTTACCGATGCCACACCGAGTAGTGATTCTAATTGTCGCTTCACCTCATATTCAGCAAACGTTCGGAGCTCGGTTAAGCCAGCCACCGAATTATCTGAAGTTTGTAAACCCAAACGGATAATGGGATCTAAAGACGGGTTAAACTTCAAAATAAGTGGCTTTTGTACATCAAGGGGTAAACGAATAAGATCAAGCTTTTCCCTCACTTCTAAGCTGGTGATATCCATAGCAACATCCCAGTCAAACTCAAGTAACACATCTGACTGCCCCGCTTTAGATACCGAGCTTATTTTCCTTAATCCCTTTACCACACCAACCGCTTCTTCAATGGGTTTAGTAATTAATTGCTCAATTTCAGCAGGGGCGGCTCCTATATAGTTAGTGCGCACAGTCAAGGTAGGATAAGACAGTTCAGGTAACAGGTTAACCGCCAGCCGAGATAAGCCCACTAAACCAAAAAGCATGACGGCAAAAGTAAACATCCAGATGGTAACCGGACGTTTTATCGCCACATCAACAATACTCATGATAAAGCTCCAATGGTATTTACACTACTGATTAACAAGGCAATAAAAATTATTAAAATGGTGGCTACCGGGTGTTTGGCAACCACAAAGAATAAGCTATCAATCAAAATATTCATGCTACTGACTCTCTATTTAGTCGCTATTACGATTACTGTATCTGTTTCGATTAACTCTTCATCATTGAAACTATCTTCTGCGCTAGGTTTGGCATTTAATATTTCAACCAAGGCGTTTGCTTTGAGATTATGTTGACCGTTAACCACGACACTATCACCTTCATGTAACTGACCACTTATCTCGGTCAGTTGCTCTTGCACAAAACCTTTGTTGATTAACACTTCTACGGCTTTATTATCCTTTACTAAGTAAATTTTACTTTGGTTATCAAGGGTAATGATGGCATCCGTTGGAATAGTTAAGGTATCTTTATGGGTAGCAAAAGTCAGGGCGATTTGTGCAAACATACCTGGCTTTAATTGCAACTCGTCATTAGCTAAAGACAAAATCACCTTGAAAGTACCACTGCGGCTGTCGATAACCGGAGAAATTGAGCGCACTTGCGCAATAAATTGTTGCCCTTGTCGAGCACTAAAGTTTAATAAGGCCTGTTGCCCTAATTTCACATAGCTCAGCTTATGTTCCGGTAAATAAACCACAGCTTGTAAACTTGATGGATCAACAATATGGAATAATTTTTGATAGCCCTGGGTAAAGTGACCCGTTTTAATAAGGCGCTGGGAAATATAACCTGAAATGGGCGCAACAATTTGACTGTCCAGCAAATCTAGGACGGCTAACTCTCTTGCCGCTATCGCAGCTCTATGCTGATATTTCAATTTATCTAATGCTTGTGCACTCACTAATTGCTTTTCGACCATTAAAGACAAACGCTGCAACTCTTGCTTAACACCGGCAAGTTCTGCTTCCGCTTTATCGAGTGCCAATTGATAACGTCTAGCATCAACTTTAGCCAGCAGTTGACCTTTTTCAACAAAATCACCTTCTTCAACCGTTAGCTCTTCAATAATACCGGTCACGCGGGTGATAATGTCCGCTTCATTACGAGATTCTAATATCGCTGTGGTGTGGAAATTTGATGAAATGTCTTTACGCTCGATACTCACCACCATTACAGGTATGGCAAATTCTGCAACTTTATTATCCTCGTCCTTCGCTTCGGGCTCTGAACACGCGGTTAAAAAGGCGGTTGTCAGCAGTGCTGAAACAAGAAGTGATGTTTTAGAAAAAGTAAGCATGGGATATTTCCGTATTTTTAATAATGCATTAAAAATAGCACAAGCTATGCCAGTTACTCATTTTCCATATGTAACAATAAGTTACATTTAAAAGCACCGATTAACAATTCACTATGTGGTGAAATTGACTAATGAATTAGTGTTTTGCTTAGTTATTGTTGTCAAATTAACTATTTATCCTCGTTCCACGGCAAGAGGCAGGGTTCTGTGGGAATTTAAAAGACTGGAGGAATTATCATTTGTCGTGCACACAAACTAGCCTTTGAGCCCCAGGTCACTGGACCGAGTAATGTAAATATCGGCAAGACCACAACGGTACAAAAAACAACCTAATTAAAACAATTCTCTACAGTGTTACTGGTTATGATTGCTTAATATCTAATCACTAGCTAAACAGTGAGACCAATATTATGTTACATACCCTAATACTAGACAAAGACTTAACCGCTGTGACCACTTTTATCGCTGATAGCAGAGAGCAAGACTATAGTCTTGACACCTTATGGGACCAGCTTAACCTTAGCCAACAATATGCGGTATCTAGCCTGGGACAGTTTGGTTACCTACTTACCTATGTGCGGTCACTTGGCAGCAATACCCTAGCAATACTCAAACAAGATAAAAAAATAGCGACGATCAACCAAGCCGGTATTATTAATATTAATCCGGCTATTCATTGTCGTCAGTAGCAGTCGCTCGCCTTTTAACTACACTTGATTAACTAAAACTGCATTTCAGGAATTTCACCACTAATAACAAGTTCACCTTGAGTTAGCTTGATTATTTCGTCCACCGACACTCCAGGCGCACGTTCAAGTAAATGAAACTTACCCGCTTTAATTTCAATAAACGCTAAATCTGTTAATACTTTTTTAATACAGCCCTTACCTGTTAGCGGTAAAGTACAATTACTCAGTAATTTAGCAGCGCCAGCCACTAGAACCATGGCGACATCCCTGATCCTATCTTTAACTGTCAGGAATGTACCAGCCGCAACTATGCACATATTGAATAGGCATTAATGCGAGATCCAGTTCATCATTTCAAGGAGCACTTTGTTAAGGTTTTCAGATATCAGCCAATACACAAAACCTATCAACAACTCTTCAAGAGAAGGCTGATGTCTGAAAGGCTCACAATGAAGAAACCGCGGGAAGCTAGCGCTGTGCTATGGGGATTGCTTAATTATCTTTTGGTCTTGGTGGGTAAAATACTTTATCAATATTAATTTACGTTGCTTCAACGTGTTTTTCACTGTGATATTTCTCCTAATACTATTTTATTTTAGTCCTTATTCGGCAATTGTGGGCAAACCGAACAAGACTAGCCCTTATCTCCACTTCCGATAATTTAACCTTTGCCAATCTGCACCGCTAATTCAGTATTAAGGGCGGTGCACGAGGCAAATACAAATGAAGCAATACTTCGGTCACTATCATGCCTGCACCACAACAAGGGCACACAAAGGTAGCTGTTGGCTCATGCGCTTTTGTCTCACCCGATATCTCTTGAACCAATGGCACTATCGGGACTTTGACGTTTAATAATTGTCGCGCCTTAGCCAAATTCTTTTTACGACCTGTGTTAGCCGTCAAACCGTAATGACGAATACGGTGAAAACCACTCGGTAACACATGCAGCAAAAAACGTCGGATAAACTCATCTTTCGTCAACGTCATGACACGGTGTCGATTTTGCTCCTTAACGCGATAGTTCTTCCACTTAAAACTCACCGAGTCATTATCCATACTCACTAAGCGAGAATTCGCGATAGCGACACGGTGGGTATAGCGAGATAAATAGGCCAGTACTGCTTGTGGCCCTGCAAAGGGTCGTTTGGCATATACTACCCATTCAACGTTGCGTTGATTGTTTAGCCAAGCCAGGAAGGCTTTTTCCTCCGTAATAGATAAACAATCACCAAAGAACTGTAATTTATTCTGCTCATACGCTTCACGTAATCCCTCAAGATATAACCGTCGAAACAACCGTGATAATACCCGCACAGGTAAGAAAAAACCTGATTGACACGATATCCACTTTTCACCATCAAGTGATAAACCACCGCCAGGAATAATGCCATGCACATGCGGGTGATGCGTCATGGCACTGCCCCACGTATGCAAGACAAAAGTCACACCTAAGCGAGCACCTAAATGTTTGGTATCCGCGCCAATCGTTAACAGTGTTTTGGCAGCCGTTTTAAGTAACAACCCAACCATCACTGATTTGTTGTAATAAGCCAATTCACTGATAGGTTGTGTCAAGGTGAAGACAACATGATAATAATCGACAGGTAATAACTCTGTTTGTCGTGCAGCTAACCAGCGTTTCGCTGCGCTGGCTTGGCACTTCGGACAATGGCGATTTCGACATGAGTTATAAGCAATTTGAGTATGCTCACAGGCAGGGCAATGTAAAACATGACCACCGAGCACTTCACTGCGGCAATGTTCAACGGCAGACATCACTTTGAGTTGATCTAAACTGACATGACCCGCATGACTCTCACGCCAATGTTGGCCGTGCGCTCGAAAGACATCGGCCACTTCCAGTGTTGGGCGAGGCATGAGCGGCTCAATGCTTTATCGATAATGAATCTAATGGGCTGATAACTTGTCTGAGTAAATCCGTGGCCACTTGCGTATACCGCGCCGTGGTATTCAGTTGAGCATGCCCCCGTAATACTTGGATCACGCGAATATCTACACCCGCTTCAAGTAAGTGCGTAGCAAAACTATGACGCAAAGTATGCATTGATACATTCTTGTCAATATCCGCCGCTTTAGCTGTTTGCTTACAGACTCGACTCAAGTGACGAGCTGTCATGTGGTCGATAGGGTTCAAGCCAGGAAATAACCAACTACCTGCAAACATTTGGCCTTCATGGTTCGCAAAACACCACCAATCCCGAAGATGATCAACGAGTGCGGGTGATAACAGCGCATAGCGATCACGACTGCCTTTACCTTGCTCAACACGCAGGATCATACGTTCACTATCAATATCACTCACTTTTAAAGACACCACTTCACTGACACGTAATCCAGAGCCATAAGCGACGGCTAACGCGGCTTTGAATTTAGGATGCATGGGACAAGACATAAAGCGCTTAGCCTCTTCTAGACTCAACACCACAGGCAATTTACGGGCAACGGTCACGGGACAAATCCGTGCGATGACTTCAGGTTTATCGAGTGTTATTTTGAATAAGAACATAAGTGCGGTTAGCGTGGCATTGACGGTGAGTCCAGAAACACCGTGAGTGACCATGAAAAGTTGGAACTCACGCAACTCTTCTTGGGTGGTGGTTTCAGGTGAGTGTTGTAAAAACTCACAGAGTTTATTCACACCACGGATATAAGAAAATTGTGTGTTAGTGGCAAGTTTACGCAGGATCATGTCTTCGTTAATACGCTGACGCAGTGGTACTGAAAAGTATGGGCTAATGTTCATGAGGTATTCTCCAAGCTAAGGTGAGGCGACATGCCTCAAGACTTAGTGTAGGAATAAGCGAAGGTGTTATAGGGATGAACGGTGCTTGCCAAACACACCATTACCGCGGAGCGGTTTAGTTCTTAGTGCGCTAAGTTGACGTTAGTTATTGATTGCTGTTTAGGCCAACTTAGCGCTAAAAGCGGACATTAGGTTTAATACCTGTAATTGTTGACTAGCATCCAAAAGTGATGCAATTTAACAGGACTGTTCAATGCGTCCTATTGCTTCAATAATGACACCCGTTACGTTGAAGTAAATGTCAATGGGCGAATATATATGTCGAGTTGACTTTTACCTGTATAGACACCGACGTTAATTTTATTTTGATTATTTGTGCTATTCATAATAAGCTGACTTTGCCTTCCTATTCTGGCTCGAGGGCCTGTTGAGTACCCGTGTTTAGTCTTTGGAGATTCATATAGCGATATTACTTGTTATCGGTCTCTCGATAGAGGAACCTTTGTTCATTCGAACTACTGTATAAAAGGCTTTGTTGTAGCCAAAGCTTGAGCCTCATTTCCCCCAAGCTTGGTTTAAATAATAATTAACTTATGAGTGTATTATCCATACAAGGGTTTATCTAATGAAAAAAATACTTTCTACATCACTTCTTTTATTGACGGCAAGTCTATTTACAACAGCTCTAACGGTATATGCAGATGTATTAACACTAAAAGATGGACAAACTATTACCGGTAAGTTTATTTCTAAAGATGCTAATAATGTTGTTTTTGAAATTGCTGGCCAGCAATTAAAATTTGACAGCGCTAAAGTAACGGGCATCAGTTTTGGTGAACTTGTTAGCGTATCTAGTAGCATGAAAAATACTCAGCCTGTAGCTAAAGAAGCCATTGCAAAAGTTGAATCTGACGTGGTAACTAAAAAAATAACGGTTCCTGCTGGGACTCGTATGGTAGTAAGAACAAATACAGCTCTTAGTACCAATAAACACGCAACAGGTCATAAATTCACCGCAAAACTTGAAGCTGATATGGTCGTTGATGATGTGGTGGTAGCACCTCGTGGTAGCACCGTTTATGGCGTGGTTTTTGAGGCTAAAAAGTCAAGGCGCTTAGTAGGTAAATCGACCATGGTGTTAACCTTTACCGATATAATGATAAATAATAAAATGGTCGCGATAAAAACTTCAGCAGTGAAAGCTATTACTGAAGCTGAAGCTAAGAACACGATAAAAAGAACAGCTAGAGCAGCAGCCATTGGTGGTTTAATTGATGGTTCTGATGGTGCTAAAACAGGCGCTAAAGTAGGCCTTGGGCTGGCGTTGTTAAGTGGTGGTAAAAGTATCAACATTCCTGCTGGCACATTACTAGAGTTTCAAATAGCTGCGCCATTTACGCCTTAATTTAAGGGTGCAAGGTTATAAAAATGGCAAAGTTAACCTTGCCATTTTTATACAAACGAAATATTTTTTGCTCAATAAAGTAACATGCCTATGTAGTTTACTCAGGAACTCTTTGTAAACGTCATCTTCGAAGTCTCTGATCGAAGATCCATTGCTCTTTATGCACTGGATCCCCGATTAAAACACCACGGGGATGACGATCCTGAGCCAAGTGCATAGGCATGTAAAGTAATAACCTAGTACTTTAATCAGGTTGGTCAATCCGGTTCGTTCATTGTCCGCTTCTTATTACGTCAATGATTCTAGGCTGGCTTCAATATCAATGCAAAACATCTCTTCCGAAAGAATAGATATCATCAGTTCGTTTTAAAGTCTAAATGTCCTCTGAACGTTCTAAACAGCCCAAGAAGCTATTGATGTTAATGACCGCGATGTGGTAATAGCGGCTACTATTTTAACGGTAGCTTATCCTGAGTCTGCTGACAGCGTGGTCTTAGCAGTGAATTGTAAGGGAGCCAAAACCAATGATCAATCCTTTGATTATTTCAATACTGGGATATTTAAGAGAGCAGAACAGTTCCTGCTCACTGGTTGATTTGGTGGCTCTTTGTCAGCAGGACTTTCTTTCACTTATTCTAAGGGATGGCGATCCTCAGCTAGTCATTTTCCAAAAGAATTTTTTTGTTATGAACGCGCTTTATCAAATTCAACGTGATATTCAAGCAGAGGGATTTTCACTTACAATTTTTCCATTAGAAATCTGTATGATGCCGAATCGCTCTGGAGCTAAAGATACACTGACCACGCGCGACACTGACCTGGCCCGCTACTATTTGGACTGGTCTAATTTGAATAACATCACTGTTGAAGAGGTTGAGACACTCTTTTCTAGTTTTTGGCAAAGATATAGTGCGGTAGATAAGATTGATGCTGCTCTGGCTATCCTAGGGATCGATCATGAGGTGGATTGGTTTGAGATACGTCAGGCTTACCAAAAGAAAATTATCATTAGTCACCCCGATAAAGGCGGCTGTGCCGATGACTTTATCGAAACCCGAGCAGCCTATGAAATTTTAAGATTCAGTTATCATCGAACTTGACGCTAATTTTGTCTTTATTTATCTCAAAGTGAGCGTTAGGTGATGTGATGCTACCTTGCCACTAACGACCGTCTATTCTATGGGCATGACCCAGAAATTTACGCTATCGGATTCACTAATTTCGTTAGGCACTAACGGTAATCGTCCGTTGTATTGATGTTTGACTAACACTGACCTCTTTTTCAATCTCTCGTAATGTTAAGCCCTCACCATGTAACTTCATTATCTGTAAATGAATAACCTCGGTAATAACATTAGGAAGGCCAAAAGCAGCAGCATAACCATTTTTACGTTCTTTCTTTTTAGCCGTGAAAGGCCTATTTATTGGTCGTATAGGTTGCCTTTTTTTATCAGCTACTGGTGCCATTGGTGTAATTGGTGTAATTGGCTCGGGTATTGGTGCTGTTTTCTTATGCTCAATCAATAGCGGTATCGCTTTACTCAGTGCTTTTTCTACCGCGCGAGTAATGATATCTTCAAGTTCATCCGCTGTTAAATTAATGCTGTTATTTTTTTTAGACCATTTCGCTGCGACATGCTGAGACTTTTTAGCTATTTTTTTCTGCGACACCTTTGATAACGCACCAAAAACACGTATTAACTCAGTAGTATCAATTTGTGGTTTACCTAACGTGTCACGTACCATTATTAGCTTGCCGTTAGCTATGTATCGCTGAATTGTTCTTCGTGACTTCTTTACTAGTAATGCGCTATCAGTGATATTGTTAATAGCCATACGACACCTTTTTTAATGTTATTTCACTGCGACATATTAGATGCTTTGCTGAGAGCATAGTCAATACTGGACAAAAGAAAATCAACACTCATTGTTGGCTTCGCTGCTACGAATAAATCACACTCCTCTTGCTTTAAAATACTCTTTATACCATCATGCGCGCACTTTAATAGACAAGTGCTATTATTGGACAAATAGACTAAATGACTTAACTGTAATGGAAGGTCGTTTAACGATAAAAATTTTAGGGCCCTTAATATGTTAAATAAACTCGCGATTGCCATACTTGCCTGCTTATCTCTATTTTTAACTGCTTGTAATTCAGATAATAAAGAACAAGCAAAGTTTTCTTTAGGGCTTAGCGATGCGCCCGTAGATGACGCTGAAATAGTCATGATTAAAATAGATAGTATTAAAGTAATCAATACAGATGAAAGTAATGGTAAACAAGAAATATTGATAGAAGAATTTACCTATAAAGGTGTGTCGGTTGATAGCATTCAGGTAAATTTACTCGATTTTACTGGTACACGGCAAATTAAAATTATTGATGAGGCGCAAGGCATAAGTTTAAAAAATGGTGTTTATACCATGGAATTAAACGTGGATGATGCTGGCTCTTATGTGGTATTAAAAAGCAATGGCGAAAAATATGATATTAAAATCCCTAGCTCTCGTTTAAGACTGGGTGAATTTACTGTTCATAGTGATGCCGTACAAGTTGATGATAAACCGGCTTATACTATCGAATTCGACCTGACCCAATCTTTAGTTTTACGCGGTAATGATCCAGCGAAAAATGGCTATATCATTAAGCCCCATGGCGTACGCATCGTCAGTTTATATGGTGATATTTCAGGTACAGTTTCTGCTGTTAACACTAATTTAGGTGCTTGTATGGTTTATTTGTATGATGGCACACTAACAGAGTCAGCAGACTTAGCCGATCTTTTTGATAGTAGTTATGAAACATTCATTGGCGAAATTCCTACCGCAACGCCACCACTTGCAGCAACTAATGTAGATGTTAGTGGTACTGTTGATGTTAAAGGTACTTACAGCATAGGTTTTGTGCCCGCCGGTGCTTATACCCTAGCATTACGATGTAATAGTGAAACTGATGATAACATTCAATATGAGCAATTAACGATTCCCTCAGTTGACATTAACTTACAACCAGTTGAAGACAACTTACAAACAGTTAATGTTTCAGCTAACAGCCCCAGTATTGTAGATTTTTAACGGTAGACACTCTCAGAACTTATAAGGCCAAGCACTCGCTTGGCCTTTTTATTTATCGATTATTCAGTGCTAGCTTTAGCAGACCGCCTATAGCCATGAATTTCCACCACGGCTTAACTTTAAAATGCTAAACAATTGTCATAGTCTGCTAGTCAAAACATCTTAACCGAACTGAGTTCAGTTACCTTGCTAAACACAGATTAGGCAGTAAACTTTAATATGATCATGACAGTTAGTTGAGGGGTTTTTGCCCGTGGCATATTTAAAAATTTTATTTTTATTATTGCTCTATTTTCTCATTTGCCCTGCTGTTCCGGCTGATTCATCTTATACCGTGAAGCTAGGCACCAAGGTGGCATGGCCGCCATATCACCTTGACTTAAAATCGGGGGCTGCAGGCATTGCGGTTGAAGCTTTGGACTGTGTGATGGCACGCATTAAACAGCCCTATGAAATAAACAAACTGCCTTGGTCTCGCGCGCAAGCGTTAACTAAGTCTGGCGCCTTAGATGGTTTTTTCTCAGCCTCTCAAAGTGATAAAAGAGACCGCTATGCCGAGATCTCATCGGTCTTTATCCCGCAAATACGTAAGTTCTATTTTTTAAAAAAATACTTCCCAGCACAATTGCAGCTATATTCCATTGACTATATAAAGGAAAGTTTTACCGTTGGTGCGAGGTTTAGCTCTAATGCGATGAATTATTTAAAAATAAATAACTATAATATTGGTGCAGAGCATCTCAGTGAAACCGTATTAATGAGAATGCTCGATGCGGGTCGAATGGATGCGGTATTAGAGAATTCGTTGGTTTTTGCCCTTATGGTCAAAAACCAAAACAGATCTATGGATGAATATTTAAGTGTCGAAGTGGGTAAAAAAAACATGGGCGTATATTTTAGTAAAATATTTTTAGATCAACACCCAAATTTTATCACTTTATTCAATGCAAACATCCCGCCTTGTAGCTTAATAAAATAAAATTTAAAGTGGCGATAAGGAACTTGCAGTTAACTCATAGGGCTTATCACCACGGTGTGTTAGTTATTGAAAGTCGGTTAACTGCTGAGAGTTTTCTAACGGTTCAAAGTTAGCGGAGGCGGTGATACTAACAAAGAGCAAGTCATAGCGGCGAGTGAATCAAGGGTTATTGATGCAAATCAACATAGCTTTGTGTCACTATTGTTAATTGCTGTTTTTCGCTTTTCGAGATAAAGCTCGCTGCGATGGCATTAAAGGTAAATTGAGCAATTTCAGTTTTATTCATCGGCAGTGCTTGGTTTACTGCCAAAAAATTATCCGTCATATAACCACCAAAATAGGCTGGATCGTCAGAATTAATCGTTACACAAACGCCCTTGCGCAACAGCGCAACGATATTGTGTTGTTCCATACGCTCAAATACTTTTAGCTTAATATTAGAGAGTGGACAAACGGTAAGTGGAATGCGCTCACTAACCAACTGCTGCACTAGCTCTTCATCGTCAGTGCAGCGAACACCATGGTCAATGCGAGTAATATGTAATAAGCGCAATGCCTCATGGATATTACTTGCCGGACCTTCCTCTCCCGCATGGGCGACCGTTAAAAAACCTTGCTTAATGGCTTGTTTAAATACTCGCTCAAATTTAGCTGCTGGGTGACCCAACTCAGTTGAATCCAAACCGACAGCTATGATTTTATCTTGATGATCTTGTGCTTGTGCTAAGGTTTTAAATGCTGACTCTTCATCCAAATGCCGTAAGAAACACATAATTAATTTGCTACTAATACCTAGCTCAGTAGTGCCTTTTATCAGTGCTCGATGAATACCGTTAACCACAGTGTCAAAACAAATACCACGCTGCGTATGTGCTTGTGGATCAAAGAATATTTCGGTATGGACAACATTATCTGCTTGGCAGCGCAGTAAGTAGGCCCAGGTTAGCTCAAAAAAATCTTGCTCCTTGATAAGTACATCGGCTCCTTGGAAGTAAATGTCTAAAAAGGATTGTAGGTTGTGAAAATTATAGGCATCTCTCACCTCAGCAATTGAATTGAACGGAATATCAATATTATTACGCTTGGCAAGCGCAAGCATAAGTTCAGGCTCAAGGGTGCCTTCAATATGAAGATGGAGTTCAACCTTAGGTAAGGACTGGATAAATTCTTTCATGACTTAGTTCCCAATAATTTAAAAAGTTCATTCAGTACTTTTTTTGAATAAAAATTATTCAGACAAAGAGTAAAGCACTAAAGCTCTACACTCTTCGTAATCAGGACTTATTTCCTGGTAGAGACCCCCCTGGCGTTATACGAAGGGCAGCTAGTTATTACCTCTAACATAATGACTAGCGTGATTCGATACTGCCTCATTTTTTTATCCAAGTTTTTAGTAGGCTCGTGACTAGATAACTTGCATATGGTGAGTTAAGCACGGCTATTCCGTATTAAAACTTTATTTGTGCAACAAAAAGATGCTAGCAACAATGTTTTATCTTCCTATACATATTATAAGCACAAAAATATAGACACAAAAAAGCCTCTATTAACTTAACATTAAATAGAGGCTTTATATTTTACTTATAGTATTAATTAATAAGGATAAATTATGATGTATTTACCATACTAACGTAACAAAAATATTTTGTATCAGCAATTAGAACGGAATATCGTCATCAAAATCAATTGATGGTTCTTGTGGATTCACTTTCGGAGCTTGCTGCTGCTCTTGCTTAGCAAAGCCACCTTGTTGAGCAGGCGCTTTTTGTTGCTGACCTTGGTTAGAGAAGCCACCTTGCTGTGCTGGGGCTTGTTGTTGCTGGCCTTGATTAGCGAAGCCACCTTGTTGTGCTGGTGCTTGTTGCTGCTGGCCTTGATTAGCGAAACCACCTTGTTGTGCTGGTGCTTGCTGCTCTTGATTAGAGAAACCATCTTGTTGTGGTGCTTGTTGCTGCTGCCCTTGATTAGAGAAACCACCGCTCTGCCCTTGAGACGATTTACCATCTAACATTTGCATTACCCCGTTAAAGCCTTGTAGGACGATTTCAGTGGTATATTGCTCTTGACCTTGTTGATTGGTCCATTTACGTGTTTGTAATGAACCTTCAAGGTATACTTTTGAACCTTTTTTAAGGTACTCACCGGCAATTTCAGCTAGTTTGCCAAAAATAACAACACGATGCCATTCAGTTTTTTCTTTCTGCTCACCAGTTTGTTTATCTTTCCATGAGTCTGACGTTGCTACAGTAATATTTGCTACTGCGCTGCCATTTGGCATAAAACGGACCTCAGGATCTTTACCTAAGTTACCTACTATGATTACTTTATTTACACCCGCCATGAAAATATCCTATTGATTGAGCTATTAAGACAGTCGCTGTTTCTTTACCTATTTAAATAGAAAGAAAGTTTGTCTTTGAGATTTAGTTTAAGGGGAGTAATTCTATAGTGAGCGGCGATCAAATTCGAGTGCTTTTTGTTAAAAAGCACATTTATTTAATTTAAATTCGCTATAGAAATATTCAAGACTATTGCTTAGCAGCAGTCACCTATAATAACAACGATGATTTTCAACACTAATTAATTGTTATCGCAAAGAATTAATAGCAAAGCATGCAAGATTGCCCCTAACAAGCTAAAAAATTTTCGCTCAAGCTGCCTTATTTTCAATGAAGTGTTCGGCCAGTTGTGCTCGAATGTCATCGGTGATTTTTTTCGAACGTTGCGCTTTATAATCATAATGTATCATAGTAGCAGTACCCGAGACGCATTTTTCACCGTGTTGCCATAGCTCTTGATAAACATCAAATGAGGCACCACCAATGCGGCTAATGTAAGTTTTTATCTCAATTTCTTGACCATAAAATAACTGACCATGATAAGACACTTCAATTTTAGCAATGATAAGTTGCCATTTTTTTGGATCCAAATCGGGGGTAAAAAACTTAAAAATAGCCGCTCGTGCGCCTTCAAACCAAACGGGTGGTTTAGTATTATTTATATGGCCTAAAGCATCGGTATCACTAAAGTGTGGCATCATTTTTTCACTGAACATACTTAACCTTTTATCATTTTTAGCTTAGCTGCAAGTCATTTACCTACAGCTATATTACTTTATCTTATAAGATACTATATTTTATAAGATAAAGTATCTTAACTATCATTAGCAAATTCATCAATATTAGAGATAAATACATGAATAAGTCGTTAGCCTTACTTAGCTATTTTTGTGCTTACCTAGCGTTTACATTAATAGTAAATATAACCACTGCTACGCCAGTCTTAGCATCTGCTGATGCCAAAGCCCCTGAACGAACCACAGGTAAAGGTCCTTATAAACGACTTATTCTTCGGGGCGGCATTATTATTAATGGCGAAGGTGCACCCGCGCGTGGCCCCATGGATATTGTCATTGAAAATGATCGCATTGTAAAAATAGTCAATGTTGGCAACCCAGGTATGCCCATTGCGCCAACACGTCGCCCCATAGCTCGTCCAGGTGATATAGAACTTAATATTGAGGGTCAATATGTACTGCCTGGTTTTATTGACATGCATGGCCATATTGGTGGTAGTGCCGATAATATTCCGGCTGAGTATGTCTTTAAGTTATGGCTAGCTCACGGTATTACCACAGTACGAGAGCCAGGCAGTTTTAATGGTATTGAGTGGGTTATGGATCATGTCAAGCGCAGTGAAGAAAACACTATAGCTGCGCCACGTATTATGCCCTACTTTGGCTTTGGCTTAGGTTTAGATGAAACTATAACGACAGTAAAACAAGCGCAGCAATGGGTTAAGTCTATTGCTAAAAAAGGCGCTAAAGGAATTAAGTTCTTTGGCGCAACACCCGAGATAATGACAGCAGCACTTAGCGAAGCGAAAAAACAGGGTTTAGCCAGCATGATGCATCATGCGCAACTTGACGTCACCAATATGAATGTACTTGATTCAGCCCGCTTAGGGTTGACATCAATGGAGCATTGGTACGGTCTTCCGGAAGCATTATTTGAACATCAGCAAATTCAAAATTACTCGCCAGATTACAATTATAATAATGAACAACATAGGTTTGCTGAGGCTGGTCGGTTATGGCAACAGGCAGCAAAACAAAATAGCGAAAAATGGTTAAGCGTGCGTGATGAATTACTCAGTTTAGATTTCACCTTAAACCCCACCTTTACCATTTATGAAGCCAATCGCGATTTAATGCGGGATATGAATGCCGACTGGCATAAAGAATATACTCTGCCAACCTTATGGGAATTTTTCCAACCTAACCGTAATGCTCATGGCTCGTATTGGTTTGATTGGACCACTGATGATGAAATAGCGTGGAAGAAAAACTACCAACTATGGATGAGTTTTGTTAACGATTATAAAAACCATGGTGGTCGAGTAACCGTAGGCTCAGACTCAGGCTATATCTTTAAAATTTATGGCTTTAGTTATATTCGAGAATTAGAGCTACTTAGAGAAGCCGGTTTTAATGCCTTAGAAGTTATTCAAGCTGCCACTATCAATGGCGCAGAAGCACTTGGTATGGCGGATGAAATTGGCTCTATCCGTGTTGGTAAAAAAGCAGATTTGGTGATAGTAGCCGAAAACCCATTGCGTAATTTTAAAGTTCTTTATGGCACCGGACATTTTCGTCTAGATGAAAATAATAAGCCAATCCGCGCGGGTGGTATAAATTACACCATAAAAGACGGTATTGTTTATGATGCCAAGTTACTATTAGAGCAAGTAAGAGCAATGGTTAACGACGCTAAAATCAAGAAAATTGATAGTATTAAACGAGCAAAACACTAAATAAAAACGGTTAATTGACTAGTTAAGGCTATAGTTAAATAAGTAATAGTTTTAAATATCACTCATTTAACTCTAGCCTTAACTCAGGTACGCGATGCAGTTTTTATTAGCAGCTATAACAAAAATAAAAAAACCTCATGTCATATCGCCAGCCCCCGTAGAAAAACTTTCATGTGTTTGGCGAGATAATGTAATAACTAGCCTACCGTCATTATTCGTGGCCGGCTTACTGACTGCTGCTTTGTGTGGTGCGGTCTCTGCCGCCGAGCAAGTAGGTGAGCAAGCAGCTAAACAAACTGCTACACAAGTAAAGCTCAATTCAAGCTCGGCCAATCTCACCCATGATAATTCAGTCCGTAAACAGGCCGCCGAAAAATCAGCGATAGAGGCCGTAAACGAAACTATCCTCTGCAATAGCAATCAGCCGAAAATAAGGTTCAAACCACAAACAATCTTTGATGAAAACGAAGATGACATTACTTTTTTACATCGCTGGGCCAATGCTATTCACATTGATACCAAAATTGTCACCCTAGAAAACGAAGCCTCCTTTTTTATCAATAAATGCATAAAAACCGTTGCTGATATGGCAGAGCTTGAACGCCATTTACGCAGTAGAAGATACCTCAGAGATGCCAACGTTAGCAGTGATGATGGTATAGAAAATATCACCATTACTACTTGGGATAACTGGTCACTAATGCCAACGGTAAGTTTTGGCCGTAAAGGTGGCGTAAACACCTACAGTTTTGGCATTAAAGAAAGTAATCTGCTCGGCCTAGGTATAGACACTGAAATAGAAGCGTACCGCAATACTCAGCGCTCAGGCTACAAGTTATCAGCTAGCATCCCTCTTTTTCAAAAACAAAACACCGAGGTTAAGTTATGGTTTGCCGATAATGATGATGGTCAACAACATAGTATATTTCTGCATAAAATGTTTGCCGGTTTTCATACCAAAACCGCTTATAACTTAGGCTTTAATGAAGAGTCGCGTAACGATACCCTCTTTCAAAATGGCCAAGACCAAAGTATTTATCGCCATGACATTAGTTTTAAAGTAGGCAACTATGCCTGGTTAAACTTTAACAGTGACAGTCGTTTACTACGATACCGTGTCGGCATAACACAAGATAAAAACACTTTTTCAGCGCTAACAAATGAGCACCATAATGATTTAACTGTCCCGCCCCTCACTAATGTTCGACCTGAAGATAGAGATTTACTCTACCCATGGTTTGCTTTTGAATATATAGAAAAAGATTTTAGAAAACTGACCAACGTCCATTTGATCACGCAAATAGAAGACTTTAACCATGGCTGGCAACTTAACTCTCGCCTAGGTATAGGTAATGGCAATAAAGAAAACACCGCATGGACGGTCTGGAAAATGCGGGTAAAAAAAGGCTTTAACCTACATAACAATGCTTTGCTATTACTTGACTTCGCACTAGCAAATGATATTTATCAACATAGGGATAGTCGTTTATTGGTAAAGCTAACAGCGGAGTATTTTTATCAGCTCAATAAACGTTGGGGATTTTATTTAAGCAATACCAATGTAGCCAGTAAAAATCAATACTTAGATAAGCCAGTGACTATGGGCGGTAATACCGGTTTACGTGGTTTCCCTTTACAATATCAACATGGAAAAAGTAGCATTAAAGCCACGGCAGAAATTAGGTACTATCCACAAATCAATCTCTTTAAACTCTTTGATTTAGCCGCTGTTGCTTTTGTCGATACCGGTCGAACGTACGGGGAGTCAACGGTGAAAAACATCGAGGAGGGTTGGCTAGGCTCCGTTGGCTTGGGTCTGCGCTTGCATTCCCCACATTCTGGCGGTAACCATCCCATTATCCATATCGACTTTGCCTTGCCACAAAGTGACAACCCCAATATTAATAGTTTTGAAATTAGGGTGCAGGCAAAAAAATCGTTTTAAGCGATTATTCAGCCTTAAAAACGACTTTTCCGGCAAGTATTTTTACGGCGTTTGTTTCACAGTAACTAAGAGGTGCTCTACAAAAATCGCTTCAAAATCCTATCAATTTGGGCAATGCGTATTTTTTTCAACAGTTTTTGTGGTTTATCCGGGTAGTCATCAACGGATTCAATATCAGCATGATGCACTATTTTAGTGGTATTTGCTAAAATACCGAGTAATTCATCATTAGTAGTTGCTAAAAGCTGCTGACCGGCATCATCAATAAGTAAGCCATTTTCTAAATCCAGTGCCCATGCACGCGGATTTAAATTACTGCCGGTAATTAAATGGTAGCGATCATCAACACGTAAACCTTTAAGGTGGAAACTATTATCTTTATCTTTCCACAAATGAATATTCAATAAACCTTTATCAATAAAATTTTGGTAGCGCTTAACAAAACGTTTTAATAACATTTCATAAACATAAGGAATAATACCGATAGTGCTAAAGTCGTCCGCATTTCTGATAAAAAAATCATTGGCGGTTTTATCCCCTACTACCACAGTGATTTTAACACCACGTTTTAATGCTTTGATAACATCTCGGGCAAGTGCATGCGGTAGATTAAAATAAGGTGTGTAAAGTACTATGTTATCGTGAGCGTTTTGTACTAGATGACGGGTAGCTTGGTTAAGCTGATTTTTACGGCGACCAAAGCCCACTAACGGCGTAATAAACGTTTTATCACTGACAAGTTTTGACTGACTATTATTTTGCTGCTGAGCAACAATGTAATGAGACTTTCTTAACAGTACCTTTAATTTTGCAAGATTTTTCTTTTGCTCGGGGGCATCAGGTAAGTATGCTTGATTAAGCAGTGGCGCCAAGCTTGAATCAATAAAGGTAGCGCTCAAGTAATGACAAAAACTATCGGCTAATGCAACACTATTAATTGTACAGTAGCGGTCTAAACGATATCGCTCGCCCTGGTGCAAATAAATATCATTAATACTTGCGCCGGTATAAAAAAGCTGATCATCGAAGACCATGCCTTTAAGGTGTAAAACGCCAAAGATTTCTTTGCGCTTTACCGCCACACCATAGATGTTGATCGTTTGTGGGTAGTCATGCGCTAACTGCAAATACAGGGCACGATTACCTAAGCTCGCTTTTTCACCAATTAAGCCACGTTGACCGCGGTTAAAGTCGACAAAGATATTAATCTCTAGCTCGGGAAAGTTTGCTTTCGCTTGGTATAACGCATGGAGGATTTCCCGACCTGCGTCATCATCTTGTAAATACAAAGCAGTAATAAAAATACGCTGACGCGCAGCTGTAATTAATAATAACAACTGCTGCTTATATTCTTTAGGGCTGGTAAAAAACTTAATATCACCGCCATCGACAATTATTTCTTGCACTGTGCTCTATCTAAAAAAGAATTAATTCGCGACAGTATATCAATAATAAACCGAAGAAATATAGACTTTTTCTTCGGTTAACCGCTAGGACATCGGTAGATAAGTGTGGAATGTTGTTAAATTTTCACCGCTAATTCGGCAGCTTGGCGTATCGCACGTTTTGCATCAAGCTCAACAGCGACATTAGCACCGCCAATCAGGTGCACAGTTATGCCACCATCAACAAGTGCTTGTTGCAAGTCTCGATTCGACTCCTGCCCGGCACAGATAATTATATGATCAACTGCCAATAACTGTTCCTTACCATCAACTTCAATCACTAAGCCCTCATCGGTAATGGCTTTATAACTTGCGCCAGCAACCATAGTAACACCCTGTTTAACTAAATGGGCTCTATGTACCCAGCCTGAGGTTTTACCTAAGCCTTTACCCACTTTAGTCGTTTTACGCTGTAACAGGGTGATTTTCCTTTCTGGGGTATGTTTAGGTACATCCTTCTTGTCTAATAAGGCTCCGCCTTGTTGATAACTTTTATCAACCCCCCAATTTTTAAGCCAGGCATCCGGTTCATTGGTCAATGATTTTTCCGACAAGTAAGTGGCCACATCAAAGCCGATACCACCGGCGCCGATAATGGCGACATTATTACCAACGTCAATTTTATCACGTAGTACTTGTAAATAGGTAAGCACTTTCTTGCTGGCAAAACCAGCTGTTAAACCTTCTATGTCGAGCTTTCGTGGCTTAATACCCGTTGCCAGTATCACTTCATCAAAACCTGCAGCTAGCAAATTTTCCGCACTTTGCTCACTATTAAGGTGTACTTTAACGCCGTGTAAACTCAGTTGTTTGTTAAAATAGCGTAGGGTCTCAAAGAACTCTTCTTTACCGGGAATTTGCTTAGCAACATTGAACTGGCCACCAATTTCATTCATTTTATCAAATAGTTCAACTTGATGACCTCGTTGAGCCGCATAAACACTAAAAGCTAAACCTGCTGGCCCGGCACCTATCACGGCTAATTTTTTTACTTGCGACGCTTTTTCAATAACAAGCTCCGTTTCATAACACGCCATAGGATTTACCAGACAAGAAGCACGTTTTTGGGCAAAAACATGATCTAAACACGCTTGGTTACAACCAATACAGGTATTAATTTCATCGGCTTTATTCGCTGCCGCTTTATTAACAAAATCGGCATCAGCAAGGAAAGGTCTCGCCATTGAGACCATATCTGCCTGCCCTGTCGCTAACACTCGCTCGGCAACATCAGGCGTATTAATTCGGTTCGTGGTAATAAGCGGAATAGAAACTTCCTGCTTCATTTTTTCAGTAATCCAAGTAAATGCTGCTCTAGGTACTGAGGTTACTATGGTAGGTACACGCGATTCATGCCAACCGATACCGGTATTAATCAGTGTCGCGCCAGCTTTTTCAACGGCTTTTGCCATAGTAACAACTTCTGCCCAACTATTACCGCCTTCAACTAAATCCAACATAGATAAACGAAAGATAATAATAAAGTTTTCACCCACTTTGGCGCGCACCGCTTTAATGGTTTCAATGCCTAGGCGCATTCTGTTTTCAATGCTGCCGCCCCAATCATCATCACGTTTATTGGTTCTAAGACAAGAAAACTGGTTAATTAAATAACCTTCAGAGCCCATAATTTCAACGCCATCGTAGCCCGCTTTAGCGGCCAACTTGGCGGCATAAGCAAAATCTTTAATGGTAGATTTAATTTGCCTAACCGACATCGCTTTAGGAGTGAAAGGTGAAATGGGTGATTTAATTTTGCTCGGCGCAACACCAAAAGGATGATAAGCGTATCGTCCGGTATGTAATAATTGCAAACAAATTTTAGTGGGGTATTTATGAACTGCTTCAGTAACTTGCAGGTGTTTTTTTACTTGCCAAAAGTGGCATAACTCACTGCCAAAAGGCGCTATTCGGCCGCGTAAGTTAGGGCTAACGCCACCGGTAACGATCAAACCGACGCCACCTTTTGCCCTAGCTTGATAAAAGGCTGCTAATTTAGCAAAACCGCCGCGTTCTTCTTCTAGGCCGGTGTGCATGGAGCCCATCAGAACACGGTTAGCTAATTGGGTAAAGCCAAGGTCTAGTGGCGCTAATAAATGTGGGTAGGCAGTTGTTGTCATAATTATGCTCTGCTATTGGTCGTACCAGTTGATGTATAGTCATTAATTTACTGACATTTAGACAAAAACACAAGTTATGATAACATCACGGAGATAACATTCACTTATAATAAGCAAGCTGAGCTCTGGGTAAGCACACCGCCTTTATTCGATTCTGTGCGTTAAAGCGTCGATAAATAACCCGCTATTGATAATCGTTTGGTCTTGCTAATCGAATAAATTGAGCCATTGATTGGCTAGTTAATGATTTTAGTTGCTTGTTAATTTTTCCATAAAATATAACCTGTTTATTTTACTTAAATATCAAACAGCCATTAGCCATAGTTCAGCTTAAGTAGTAACACAGCTACTGAGTAAAACAATTAAAATAGCGATAGAATAAAATTTTATGCCCAATAAAAAACAATTAATTGACCTAGTGCTTACTGCATTAACACAAGACCTTCAACAAGCCATTGGTGCCGCCAATGTAGCACATGCCGCTGCGGTTAATGATCAAAGTGTCGCGGAAACACAATATGATACCCTAGCGATAGAGGCTAGCTACTTAGCTGAGGGGCAATCTAAGCGAGTAATTGACTTACAACAGGATATCGATGCTTATAAAGCACTAGATACCAAGGCATTCAACCACAATAGCTATATCGCCTTAGGCGCTTTAGTACAATTATCTGCAGATACGGCAATGAACCACTGGTTCTTTATCGGTCCTGCCGCAGGTGGCTTCCGCTGTAAACTAGCTCAACAAAATATTACCGTCATAACAGCACAATCCCCTATGGGCATGGCACTACTGGGTAAGCAACAAGATGATGATATAGAAGTTACGCTCGGCGCTAATAAGAAAAAAGATTATATTGCTGCGCTCAAATAGGCTCAATAAATCCCTCCTTCAGCGGAGAAAAGCAAAGTTAAATAAAACTGGCTTGGCTTATGTTAACTAGACACTATTTTAAAACCGATTTTTAATGTGACTTGATAATGGCCGACCGCGCCATTGACAATATGACCTCTTGTTTCTGTGACCTCAAACCAATCCATATTGCTAACTGTTTTATGGCACTCAGCCAAGGCATTTTCTATAGCATCTTCGATACTGGTTGTAGATGAACCAACCATTTCAATTTTTTTGTAAGTGTGATGATCAGACATGATAGTCACTCGCTAAATTAAGGGACAAGGTAAACCTTAGTTTAGCGTGCTTTTACTAGTTTGCTCGGTGAGATTAGACTATAGCCGTTACCAATCAAAATGAAGGATTTCAGTGGCCGTTAAAATGCCTTTAGGCAAGGAAAAACTCTCTCGCTGACCTAGCTTTGTAGCAAGGCTTTAATCGCGATTAAATCAACCTTTTTATCATCAACTTTTAAATAAGCAACTGCTTCAGTATGAACGAGTGTTGCTTCGATAACGCCAGGCATATTAATTAATAGTTCAGCCATTTTCTTGGCTTCTTCTTCACCAGTAATATTGGTGGCAAAGCTAAAACTTTTTGATTTTTTTAATGGCTGCATGCCAAAACTTAATAACAACCAAATCACAGTGACCACAGCCATCACTAAGAAAATAGTTTGCTCACCATACTGACTGGCAATAAAACCACCGACAATACCACCAACAAACGCGCCTAGAAACTGGCTACTTGAATAAACCCCCATAACACTTCCTTTAACACCAGCAGGCGCTATACGGGATAAAATAGACGGCATAGTCGCTTCTAAATAGTTAAAGGCGGTAAAAAACAACACCACTGACAGTATTAGACTCCAGAAGCCACTGGGCAATAACCAAAGTAAAAATAGCGCAAAAGCTAACAACGCAATAGCAGCGCTAAACATAGGTTTTTCTTTTTGTTTCTTAATGGCAAAAATCATAAAAGGCACCATTAAAAAGAAAGAGCCTAGTAAGGCCGGCAAGTATATTTGCCAATGGTTTTCCAGCGCCAAGCCACTGGCAACAAACTGCTTCGGCAAGGTAACAAAACAAGCGGTTAAGGCCATATGTAAAATGAAAACGCCCCAATTTAATCGAGATAACTGTGGATGACGTATTAAACGGCTTATTTGTGCTGGCAAGGCGACATGATCACCACGCGGAGCTTTATTCACCGAGTTAGGTACCATAAATTGGATCATAGCCATGGCAAAAATGGTCAACAGACCAGTAAACCAAAATAAACCACTTAACCCGACAACATCAGCTACTATTGGTCCTAAAATCATGGCAAGGGTGAAGGATAAACCGATAAACATGCCAATGGTTGCCATCACTTTAGGTCGCTGCTCTTCACGAGTTAAATCGGCCGCTAAGGCGAGTACTGCGCTAGCAATAGCGCCCATACCTTGAATTGCTCGCCCGAGCACGACACCATATATAGTCTCGGACATTGCCGCAACAATACTACCAATAAGAAAAACCACTAAACCGGCAAGAATAACGGGTTTCCGGCCAAATTTATCGGAAAGAATCCCCATAGGTATCTGCAATAACGCTTGTGTTAAGCCATAAGCGCCAATTGCTAACCCTAACCACATAGGACTATATCCCGTAAGCTGCTCACCATAAATGGCAAAAACGGGCAATATCATGAATAAGCCTAACATGCGCACACCAAAGACACTGGCTAAGGTGATGGCGGCTATTTTCTCAATACGGTTTAAACCTGAAACACTCATAACGTTGCTAAAACCTAAAATAAATAAAGACGTCGGAAAAATTGCCATTAGTTTACCATGCAAAGAAGCACAACATAATCCCAACAATGAAAACAAGCCGTTATCCTTTGGCACTAGTTTTTATAGTGCTGTATTTATGGCATACTTGTCGGCTCTATTTTATCGATAATTGAGTTAAAAAACGCATGAAAAGTATTGAAGTCAGAGGGGCGCGCACACACAACCTCAAAGACATTAGTTTAACAATACCTCGAGATAAACTCGTGGTTATTACCGGTCTTTCTGGCTCAGGAAAATCTTCTCTTGCCTTTGATACGCTTTACGCTGAAGGGCAACGCCGTTATGTCGAGTCGCTTTCAGCTTATGCTCGTCAATTTTTATCGTTAATGGAAAAGCCTGATGTTGATCATATTGAAGGTTTATCGCCGGCTATTTCTATTGAACAAAAATCAACCTCTCATAATCCACGTTCAACCGTAGGAACCACCACTGAGATTTACGATTACTTGCGTTTACTTTATGCCCGAGTTGGTGAGCCGCGTTGCCCCGAGCATGGTCAAGCACTCGCAGCACAAACGGTTTCACAAATGGTTGATAAGGTTTTAGCCCTTGAAAAAGGCACAAAAGTGATGCTACTTGCTCCTATTGTCCAAGACCGTAAAGGCGAACATGTAAAGCTGCTTGATAACTTAGCCGCACAGGGTTTTATTCGTGTCCGCATTGATGGTGAAATTTGTGACTTATCCGATCCTCCGCCATTAGAATTACAGAAAAAACACACCATAGAAGTTGTCGTTGATCGTTTAAAAGTGCGTGATGAGATTCAGTTACGCCTTTCTGAGTCTTTTGAAACAACCTTAGCGCTAACCTCAGGTACCGCCAAAGTCGCTTTTATGGATGAGCCAGACCGAGAAGAGTTACTGTTCTCGGCTAATTTTGCCTGTTCACATTGTGGTTACAGCATGGAAGAATTAGAACCGCGCTTATTCTCCTTTAATAATCCCGCCGGCGCTTGTCAAACCTGTGACGGTTTAGGTATTGAACAATTTTTCGATAGTAGTCGCGTTATCGCCAACGAAAAATTAAGCCTTGCTGACGGTGCTGTCCGTGGCTGGGACAAACGTAATTTTTATTACTTTCAAATGCTACAAGCGTTGGCCGAACATTATAACTTTAAAGTGGATAAACCTTTTAACCGCTTATCCGCGGAAGCGCAAAAAGTTGTTCTTTATGGTAGTGGTAAACAAGAAATTGAATTTAAATATATGAACGACCGTGGTGATGTGGTGATGCGTAAACATCCCTTTGAAGGCATCATCAATAATATGCAGCGCCGCTATAAAGAAACCGAGTCCAACTCGGTGCGTGAAGAGCTAGGCAAATATCTTAATTCACATCATTGTCCTGACTGTAATGGTAGTCGCTTACGGTTAGAGGCCCGTAATGTCTTTATTGATGATACGCCGTTACCGGTTATCGCTGAATTATCCATCAGTGATGCCCTCACTTTTTTCCAAGGTTTGACCCTCACCGGTCAAAAAGGCCAAGTAGCCGAGAAGATATTAAAAGAAATAAACCAACGTTTAGGCTTTCTGGTTAATGTTGGCCTTAATTACCTAAATTTATCACGCGGTGCTAACACCCTATCGGGGGGTGAAGCACAACGCATACGCCTTGCAAGCCAAATTGGCGCAGGCTTAGTTGGCGTTATGTATGTACTAGATGAGCCCTCTATTGGCTTACATCAACGAGATAATGAACGCTTGCTTAGCACCTTAATACACCTGCGTGATTTAGGTAATACCGTTATTGTGGTTGAGCATGATGAAGAGGCCATTCGCGCGGCTGATCACATCATTGATATAGGCCCTGGGGCTGGAGTACATGGCGGTGAAATTATCGTCCAAGGCACAGTAGAGGATATTTTAGCCTGTAAAGAGTCACTCACGGGTAGATACCTTTCTGGCGTAGAAAGAATTGAAATACCAAAAAAGCGTCATGCCTTTAATAAAAAAGCCGTGATAGAGCTAAAAGGTGCCAGCGGCAACAACTTAAAGCATGTTAATTTAGTGATTCCAACCGGTTTGATGACCTGTATTACCGGGGTTTCAGGCTCAGGAAAATCAACACTCATCAACGACACCTTGTACAAACTCGCTCATATTGAGCTAAATGGTGCCACCATTGATGAACCTGCCCCCTATAAAAGCATTCACGGTTTAGAGCATTTAGATAAAGTTATCGACATTGATCAAAGCCCGATTGGTAGAACGCCACGTTCAAACCCGGCCACTTATACCGGCATATTTACCGCGGTACGTGACATCTTTGCCGCCACACAAGAATCACGTTCACGGGGTTATAAGTCAGGACGTTTTAGCTTTAATGTTAAAGGCGGTCGCTGTGAAGCTTGCCAAGGTGATGGCATGATCAAGGTTGAAATGCACTTTTTACCTGATGTTTACGTGCCCTGTGATGTCTGTAAGTGTAAGCGCTATAACCGTGAGACCTTAGAAGTATTGTACAAGGGTAAAAATATCCATCAAGTATTGGATATGACCATTGAAGATGCCTTTGAATTTTACCAGGCCATCCCGTCGATAAAGCGCAAGTTGCAAACCTTAATGGATGTTGGTTTAAGTTATATAAAATTGGGCCAATCGGCAGTGACCCTCTCTGGTGGTGAAGCCCAGCGCATTAAACTATCAAAAGAGTTATCTAAACGAGATACTGGCAAAACCTTATATATTTTAGATGAGCCGACCACGGGTTTACATTTTCACGATATCAAACAATTACTGCATGTTATTCATCGATTACGTGACCATGGTAATACCGTAGTGGTGATTGAGCATAACTTAGATGTGATAAAAACTGCCGACTGGATCATTGATTTAGGCCCAGAAGGTGGTGCCGGTGGTGGTGAAATATTAGTGGCTGGCACACCCGAGCAGGTAGCTGATCATAAAACCTCACATACGGCGAGATTTTTAAAACCCTTACTGCAAAAATCCTAATACCAGCCAAGCATAACGGACGTTCTCCGTTATGCTTGCTTTCTTATCAGTTCTCAACAGGTTTATTATGCATATCAAGAATAGTGAACGCCTTAAATTTAGGCTAATGGACGCTCAAGATGCCCAAGCCTTGTGGCAGATAGATCAAGACCCACAAGTGATGAAATATCTTAACGGTGGTAAACCCACTAGCATGGCGCAGGTTAACAATGTTTTTATCCCACGGATGGAGCAATACCGTGATGACAAGTTAGGCTGGGGAATTTGGCAAGTATCCGATAAATTAACCGATGAGTATTTAGGCTGGGTATTAATCCGCCCTATGGCATTTTTTACTGACGCAGCCAATGATAAAGACTTGGAATTAGGCTGGCGTTTTTTCCAAAGCACTTGGGGCAAGGGTTACGCCACAGAAGCCGCAATAGCCGTTAAAAACGCCGTGGTCGCGAATACGGATATTAGCCATGTCTCGGCGCTGGCCGTTGCCGATAATGCCGGCTCAATTGGCGTGATGAAAAAAATGGGCATGAGCTTTGTCAGAGCTTATTTACACAAAGATGCTATCGGTGATTTTGATGCGGTGCATTATCAGATGTCGGTGAACAAATAAGCTAATCCTTGCTAATAATAGCGTATGTTAAGGTACTCATACGCTAATTAAACAAAGTCTTTATACTTTGAATTCCGACACTAATAAATGCAAATTATTCGCCAGCTCTGCCAAGTCCTTACTTGAGTGGTGAGTATTTTCAGCTTCAACAGAAGTACTATCTGATATAGTTGAAATGTTAGTAATATTACGATTAATCTCCTCGTTCACACTCGTCTGCTCTTCTGCAGCAGTAGCAATTTGCGCCGCCATATCATTTATTG
Organism: Colwellia sp. MT41; assembly: GCF_001444365.1. Classification (NCBI taxonomy): domain Bacteria; kingdom Pseudomonadati; phylum Pseudomonadota; class Gammaproteobacteria; order Alteromonadales; family Colwelliaceae; genus Colwellia; species Colwellia sp. MT41. Next base: position 787,154 of record NZ_CP013145.1, on the reverse strand, counting down.
AGGCAACAGATTCTGTAATCTTCTGCAGTGCATCACCCGCTGAACTAGCTTGCTCAACAGACTTCTCCGCTTGTTGATTACTCTTTTTCATCAGTGTTACTGCATGTTCAGAGCCTTGTTGTAAGCGCTCAATCATTTGTTGAATCTCTTGCGTAGAAGTTTCTGTGCGAGATGCTAATGATCTAACTTCATCAGCAACTACAGCAAAACCACGCCCCTGTTCTCCTGCCCTTGCAGCTTCAATAGCAGCATTTAATGCGAGTAAGTTAGTTTGCTTAGCAATACCTTTAATTACATCTAAAACCCGACCTATCTCTTGGCTATCATTAGATACTTTATCAATTGATTCTGAGGCCGTTTGAATGCCTGATGCTAAAGCAGAGATACCCTTAACTGTATTTGAAACTATCTCATATCCGTGCCGCGCCTGTTGGTTAGCATCTTCTGCACCTGTAGCCGTATTAGCGGCATTTTGTGCAACTTCTTGTGCTGTCATTACCATTTCATTCATAGCTGTAGCAACCATATCCGTTTCCAGACGTTGACTTCGTATATGTGAGCTGGTGGTTTCACTAGATTTGGCCAATTGATTTGAGGCATGATTCAAGCGATTAACAATACTAACCACCTCAGTTAGGGTATGATGAAATTTTTGTAATAATGAATCAAAAGCCCTACTTACTGCGCCAAGCTCATCACCCGACTCAACTTTAGTACGAATAGTTAAGTTAGAGCTAGACTCAATTTCTTCAAAGGCACGTTTAAGCTTCTCAAGTGGGGTAATAATACTTTTCATGATAAAAAAACCAAGTAGCACTGATACTAAAATAGCAGTAATTGAAATGATTATTGTTGCGGACAAAGATGATTCGACGTCCTCTGCTGAAGACTGATAAATAAAGACTTTATTGTTAGCAACCAAGGTCCTTAATAAGGAAAAGTCCTTTCTAGAACTGTTCGCTAGCGGACTGAACTCCTTTTTATACTTTTTCCACGCTGCTTGCTGATCTGATGTGCTACTTGTTTCCGACAGCGTATTCATTAAACGTAAGCTTTCGTTTAAGAATTTCATTGTCGACTGCTTCGACTTTGATGTTAAAGAAGCCAACTGAGATTTAACTTGTTCATCACTAACAGTTTTTATGGTATGAACTAATTTATCAAAGTGCCCAGAAATATCATTGATTCTCTGCTCAAGCTTATTGTGGTTTTTTTGATAATTATCTCCTAGCATAATGCTACGCGTTAAACGCGAGACATAATTCAGATCCCGATTTACTTCTAGAATGGTTGTTTCTAATACAACGGCACTTTGACTGAATTGGTTAAAAGCACTCTTAATTGATAAAAGTTGCATAATAGAAAAGCTAGCTACTGAAATAAGTGCTAATAGCAAAACCCCAGTTAACAAACTTATCTTCATCTTTACTGAAATATTACTTAAAAAAGCCATTAATTTTTCTCCAAACTGGTAAGGGATATTTTTCATTTAAAGCAATAAATGTCACCAAATGATTAATAAATAATTGTAGACAACTATTTATTTTTTATCGGTAAAAACATTGATTTACAAGCCTATGTAGTTTACTCAGGAACTTTTTGTATACGTCATCTTCGAAGTCTCTGATTGAAGATCCATTGCTCTTTATACACTGGATCCCCGATTAAAACACCACGGGGATGACGATCCTGAGCCAAGTGCACAGGCATGTTTATTTATTATTGATAGGTTACCAAAGACGCGCTCAGGTAAAATTTTACGAAAAACCCTTAGGCAAATGATTGATGGTGAAAAAATTAAAATTCCATCAACTATTGAAGATAGCCAAGTAATAACCGAGTTATCAGCAACGTTATTGAATATTAAGGGCGATTAGCTAAGCGATCAATTGATAGCAATGGCAGTATTAAATATATTGAGGTAAATTCCATGGAAAAACAGGCTAATCCGGCTTCTTGGTAGCTAATTTAAGTTTATCTCGCTGAGCAGATTTACTATCCGTGGTCGGCCAAATATCACTAGGGCTCAATTTTTTAGCTGTATCTTGCTTAGTTGCTGTGCTTTTTTTAGGGGTATACAGGTACGGAGTCGACTTACTTATATTAAGGTCTTCGTCTATTTTTTTGGTAAGTTGATCCATATCTAATGGGGCTTTAGGCTGAGCGGTATCAATCGCGGTTTTACTAGAGTGCTGCACCGCAGCATTAATTTCTGCCATTTCTTCCTTCGTTAAATCTCGCCACTGCCCTGGACTTAAATTGCCCAGTTCAACGTTCATAATACGTGAACGCTTAAGTTTTAGCACTTCATAATCAAGGTATTCACACATGCGGCGAATTTGACGATTTAACCCCTGAGTTAATACAATAGTGAAAACAAAACGACTTTCCACCCGCACAATACAAGGTTTAGTAATGGTGCCTAGAATAGGTACACCACGAGACATACGCAAAATAAAGCGTTCGCTGATGGGTTTATCCACTGTCACTATATATTCTTTATCGTGGGCATTTTCTGCCCTTAATATCTTATTAACAATATCACCATCACTGGTGAGAAAGATCAAACCTTCAGAGGGTTTATCTAAACGACCAATAGGAAATATGCGTTTTTTATGACCAATAGCATCGATAATATTGCCTCTGACATGCTTTTCCGTAGTACAGGTAATACCAGTAGGCTTGTTATAAGCTATATAGATACGGTCCGATTTATCATCACTAATTGGCTCGATATTATAGCCATCTACTTTAACGACATCACCCTCTAACACCTTGGTGCCTAGCTCTGGCACTTTATCATTAATGGTGACACGGTTATCTTCTATCATTTTATCGGCACTACGGCGCGAACAGAAACCAGAATCACTAATGTATTTGTTTAAACGTTTTGGGAAGATTGATGTGGTCAATGTAATCGCTACTTATGTTTTGGTGCATTTTTAATTATCACTATTATACTCAAAAGTATCACCAATGTATTAATCATCTGCAAAACACTATGCTAATTTTTGCACATCGCGGCGCCAGTGCCCTTGAACCAGAAAACACCCTACCAGCATTGAACGCCGCATGTACGGCTGATACCGTTGCAGTTGAATTTGATATCCATCAGGTAGATGGCAAGTTAATGGTTATACATGATCGCTATCTTGAGCGCACCACCTCAGGAAGTGGTTTATTAATAGCGCATAACTTTGTCCAATTACGCCAACTTGATGCGGGTAACGGAGCGGTAATTCCCACCCTAGACGAAGCTTTAGCGGTAGTTGCTCAGCAATGCATTATTAATATTGAGCTCAAAGGTATTGCCATAGAAGATCTTTCACTATTATTCCAATACTTAGATGATGCTAGGGCTGTGCTTAAATTAGACTTTAATAAAATACTACTATCCTCATTTAACCATCACTTATTACAAGCAATCTATCGCCAAAGGCCTGAGTTTAATCTTGGTGCCTTAACCGCTGGCCTGCCACTAGGACATGCCAAATTTGCGGAGCAATTAGCGGCTTATTCCGTCCATATTGTGGTCGACTATGTTAGTGCTGAGTTTGTTAGTGATGCTCACCAACGAGGGCTACAGGTTTATGTTTATATTGTTGATAAATTACCTGACATTAAAAAGATGAAAGCATTAGGGGTAGATGGCATTTTTGCCAACAACCCCGCTCAAGCTAGGCAATATTTACAGCAAATAAATTTTAAATAACGCGCCACTCAGCTTAGTACATTGTGCTTGCTACAAAGCGATTAGTGGCTTAACGTCAAAGAAATTAGCGCAACTAAATAACTCTTTTTCCTGCTTGGTACAGAGCCGTTAGTGGATTAACACCAAATTGATAACATAGCTCGGCCGATTGCTGTTAGATATTACTCCATATTGCAACTTCAATATCGTAGATTAACATTGAGGTCCGGTTCAAAGCCGCCCTCCTAAACGCAACTAAATAACTCTTTTTCCTGCTTGGTATAACGCGGCTAATGGGTTGACACCAAATTGATAACATAGCTCGGCCGGTTGCGCGATATTCCATAAGGCAATATCCGCATCATAACCAATGGCTAACTGACCTTTACTTTCGGCTAAACCTAAAGCCTTGGCACCATAACAAGTAATACCGGCTAAGGCCTCGCTCGGCGTTAATCTAAACAAGGTACAGGCCATGTTAAGCATCAAGTGAATATTATGAATGGGTGAGGTGCCTGGGTTGGCATCGGTGGCAATTGCCATAGGTACTTGATGTTTACGAAGTAAGTCGATTGGCGGTAATTGTGTCTCACGCAGGAAGTAAAAAGCACCGGGTAATAATACTGCGGTCATGCCTGCTTGCTTCATCGCTATAATGCCGGCTTCATCTAAGAACTCAATATGATCAGAAGACAAGGCATCATAGTTTGCCGCAAGCTCAGAAGCACCGAGGTTAGATAATTGCTCGGCATGAACTTTAATCGGTAAGTTATGCGCTTGGGCGGCATCAAAAACACGCTTGGTTTGCTCAAGAGTAAAGCCTATGCCTTCACAAAATACATCAACAGCGTCGGCTAAGTTTTCCTTAACAATTTGCGGCAACATTTCATTGCAAACAACATCAAGGTAGCCATCGGCATTATCTTTATACTCGGTCGGCAAAGCATGGGCGCCAAGAAAAGTACGCTTGATGGTCACTGGCAGTTCAGCCGCTAACAGGCCAGCGACTTTTAACATTTTAATTTCGTTAACCGTATCTAAACCGTAGCCTGATTTGATTTCAACCGTAGTGACACCTTGTTGATGCAAAGCGGTTAAACGCGGCAAAGCGCTGGCCAGTAATTCTTGCTCACTAGCCTTACGCGTAGCTGCCACAGTGGAGACTATGCCACCGCCAGCGTTGGCTATTTCTTGATAGCTTTTGCCTTGCAAGCGCATTTCAAATTCGTTGGCACGGTTACCACCATAAACCAGGTGTGTATGACAATCGATTAAGCCTGGCGTTAACCATTGCCCCTTACCATCAATAATATCAACTGAGCCCTGACTCGAGCTGTTGCTATCTTTAGCTAATAAAGCGTTAGGCAAGTCACTTTCTTTGCCTAACCAAGCAATTTTACCATCACTGATGGCTAATGCTGCTTGCGTAATTTCACCGTAGCTTTTACTGCCATCTGTCATGGTGGCTAGATTTACATTGATATAAAGGGTTTGCCAGTGTTTAAAATTTATCATACCGCGACCTAATAAAAAATTATGAAAGTGAACATGTCCACTATGATAGAAAAATTTTACCTTTAAAATAACCAATACGCAACTTGTATATACAACTCTTGCGTTTTTGTTAAAGATGTGAGATGGTGTAAAGAAGTTCAACACACTTAAATACAATCATGACTGCCAATTCTACTGCCCCTTTTACTGTTCATTCTAGTAACAGCACTGACAATAACTCAAGCAAAAAAGATAAGCCTGCTAAGTATACTATTATTAAACAATATATCCGTGAAAATATTGAGTCAGGTGAATGGCCACAGCATGCCAAGGTACCTTCTGAAAATGAATTAACTCAACAATTCAATGTTAGTCGTATGACCGCAAGACGTGCTTTACAAGATTTAACTGAGCAAGGCATCTTAGTACGTTCACAAGGCGCCGGCACCTTTGTCGCAACATTTAAGTCGCAATCATCGTTACTCGAAATTCGTAATATTAGTGATGAAATTAGTGAACGTGGCCACCAACATAAAGCCAAACAATTATTACTCAAATCAATAGCCGTTACCGAAGAATTAGCCATTTTATTAAATTTGAAAAATAACGAACATGTGTTTTATTCGGAGATTTTACATCTTGAAAATGATGAGGCTATTCAATTAGAGCAGCGTTATGTTAATGCCAGTTTAGTACCTGAATATTTATTACAAAACTTCACCATGATTACCCCACATGAGTACCTGTCATCCGTGGCACCATTAACAGAAGCAACTCATGAAGTAGAAGCGATATTAGCAAGCACAGAAATTTGTCAGCTATTAGCGATCGCAACAAATATCCCCTGCTTACAAGTAAAACGTCGTACTTGGTCAAAACAAGGCGTAGTGAGTTTCGCTATTTTAACATCGCCAGGCGATAAGTACCGTTTAGGTAGCCATCTTAAATTTTAAAAGCGCGGTTACAAGAATGCGTAGGAAGGAATGTAGAGCTATTCCTTTAATACGGAATAACTCTGATATTTAGCCTGTTACAGTGATAAGTTATTTATAATATCGTCATCAACTCGGTTAGCTAAGGTAACTTTAAGCTTAGGCGTTCTGGCCATTTCGCGTTTTATAGCAAAATTGGCTTCTTCATTTCGTGCCCAACTACGACGGGCAATACCATTGTTAACATCAAATAACAGCATAGATTTAAGTTTGCGTTCGGCATCATCAGTTCCATCAAGTAACATACCAAAACCACCGTTGGTTACTTCACCCCAGCCTACCCCGCCACCATTATGGATAGAAACCCAAGTGGCTCCACGGAAGCTATCACCAATAACATTATGAATAGCCATATCGGCAGTAAAACGACTACCATCATAAATATTAGAGGTTTCACGGTAAGGCGAATCTGTACCACTGACATCATGGTGATCACGACCTAGTACTATAGGGCCAATTTCACCACGATTAATGGCATCATTAAAGGCTTTAGCAATTTCCATTCTGCCTTGGGCATCCGCATAAAGAATTCGAGCTTGTGAGCCAACCACTAAGTTGTTTTGTTTCGCCTCTTTAATCCAAGTAATGTTGTCTTGCATTTGTTGCTTAATTTCTTCCGGCGATTCTTGCATAATTTTTTCAAGCACGCTTGCGGCAATAGCATCAGTTTTATCTAGATCTTCAGATTTACCAGAAGCACAGACCCAACGAAATGGTCCAAAACCATAGTCAAAACACATTGGCCCTAAGATGTCTTGCACGTATGATGGGTATTTAAAGTCAATGCCATTTTCAGCCATAACATCGCCACCGGCGCGTGAGGCTTCGAGTAAGAAAGCGTTGCCATAATCGAAGAAGTAGGTGCCTTTAGCGGTATGTTTATTTATCGCATCTACATGGCGTTTAAGTGTTTGCTGTACTTTAACTTTGAACACTTCAGGCTCTTCTCGAATTAATCGATTCGATTCTTCATAGCTAATGTCTACTGGATAATAACCGCCTGACCAAGGGTTATGTAATGACGTTTGGTCTGAGCCTAGTTGAATGAAAACGTCTTTTTCATAGAAACCTTCCCATACATCAACGATATTACCTATGTAGGCAATCGAGACGACTTCTTCATTTTTTTGTGCTTCTTTGACACGTGTAACAAGTTCATCCATGTTATCAATGAGCTCGTCAACCCAACCTTGTTGATGACGTTTAGTGGCGGCATTTGCATTCACTTCTGCACAAACAGTAATACAATTAGCAATATTACCCGCTTTAGGTTGCGCACCACTCATACCACCTAAGCCTGATGTTAGGAATACTTTACCCTTAGCGCTTTCGCCTTTTTTTAATACTTTACGAAAGGCATTCATCAGCGTAATCGTGGTTCCGTGTACAATGCCTTGTGGGCCAATATACATGAAAGAACCGGCCGTCATTTGCCCGTATTGCGTGACACCTAAAGCATTGAACTTTTCCCAGTCATCTGGTTTTGAGTAATTAGGAATCATCATGCCATTGGTTACCACAACACGAGGCGCGTCTGGCGATGACGGGAATAACCCCATGGGGTGACCAGAATAAATATGTAACGTTTGGTCATTTTCCATTTCACTTAAATACTTCATTACCAACAAGTATTGCGCCCAGTTTTGAAAAACCGCACCATTGCCGCCATAAGTAATTAGCTCTTGTGGATGCTGAGCAACGGCAGGATCTAGGTTGTTATCAACCATTAACATGATTGCCGCGGCCTGAGTACATTGTGCTGGATAGTCGCTAAGTGGACGTGCTTTTAAAGCATAATTTGGCTTGAATCGGTACATATAGATACGACCAAGATCTTTTAGTTCTTGAGCGAACTCACCCGCCAATTCTTGATGCCATTCTTTAGGGAAGTAACGCAGTGCATTTCTAACCGCCAATTGTTTTTCATCCGCACAGAGGATGTCTTTACGCTTAGGAGCACGATTGGCATCCGCGGGGTAAACCCTTACTGGTGGTAATTGGCTGGGGATGCCTTGCTTAATAGTCTCTTTTAACAGCGTTAGCTCTTGAACATTCATCGTTGTTGTCATAGCAATGACCCCTTTATTAATGGTTAAAGCTTACGGTAAACGCTTGTGTCTTAACCATGGTAATCATGGCATCGATGTCAGGTTTCAATAGTCTATCTTCTTCCAGCTTAGCAACTTTTGCTCTGATCACTTTCAAGTTAAGTTCGATAATGTCTGAGCACTTATTAGGGCGTCTAAATTCGATAGCTTGTGCCGCATACATTAACTCGATAGCCAATATTTTTTCTAAATTACCTAAGATTTGATTTAATTGTCGACCCGAAATACTACCCATAGAGACATGGTCTTCCTGACCCATAGAGGTAGGTACACTATCAGCAGAAGGTGGGAAACAAAGAGATTTATTTTCTGTGACCAGAGAAGCAGTGGTATATTGCGGGATCATCATGCCTGAGTTTAAGCCACCGGCAGAGGTCAATAATCTCGGTAAACCGTGTATACCTTCTAATAATAGATAACAACGGCGATCGGAAATATTACCCAATTCTGATGCGGCAATCGAAGTATAATCAAGCACCATAGCCAGTGGTTGACCATGGAAATTACCGCCAGAAATCGCTTCTTCGCTACTGATAATAATGGGATTATCAGTGACAGAGTTCATTTCAATTTCAACCAACTCTTCTAAGTGATAATAGGCATTACGTGATGCGCCATGCACTTGTGGAATACATCGTAATGAATAAGGGTCTTGTACACGGTCACATTCTGCATGATCAGCCATGTTTTCAGAATCTTTAAAGAGTCTTCTCATGCGTGCGGCAACGACAAGGTTACCTTTAAAGGCACGTAATTGATGTAGCTCGTCTCTAAAGGGCGATTGGCTGCCTTGCATGCCTTCGATACTCATGGCACCCGTCATATCTGCTAGGTCAAGCAAGTAACGCATTTTAGTTAACGCGGTGATGCCATGAGATAATATAAATTGTGTGCCGTTAATTAATGCCAAGCCTTCCTTTGCCTGCAGCTCCATAATATCTAAACCATGTTGGCGAAGTAGCGGTGCTGCCGCGACAATTTTGTCGTCTTGCCCCTCTTTACTTTGCCAAAACTCACCTTCATCAAGTAATGGTAAGAATAAGTGAGCAAGTGGTGCTAAATCACCCGATGCACCTACTGAGCCTTGCTCTGGTACCACGGGGATCAAATCAAGTTTGATAAAGGTCAACATGCGTTCTATCACTTCCAGGCGAATACCCGAAAAACCTTGACTTAACGCATGTACCTTAGTGATCAACATCAGCTTGGAAATAGATTTGGCGATTGGCTCACCGACACCAACGGCATGAGTGATGAGTAGATTCTTTTGTAATAAATTAGTATCTTCAGGTGAAATTTGGGTATCGCATAACGGGCCAAAACCGGTATTGATGCCGTATACGGCTTTATCTGAAGCAGCCATTTTCTCTACTCTTTGGCGACTTATATTGATTTTATCTACAGCTTCTTGGCACAGCTCGGCTTTGATACTGCCATCAGCAATACCATTGACAATATCAAGATTCAGGCGGTCAACACCATATTTAAAGGTCATCTTAATGCTCCTAATTGTTATACCAATCGGACTAATTTATTAATCACTTAGCGAGAATTAAAAGGTTTAGAGGCAAGGCATTGATTGAAGAGAATGGTTATCCCCTTGTCAAAATCAATAACGCCGCATATAGACCTTTTAAGCTCGCCCTTCGGGAGTTCATTAGCAAACTGATAACATCACAAAATGAATGAAATATAGACGAACTATGTTTAACTCATTTTACTTGTTTTAAGCTCGCTAATGTAACTCTAAGCTGACCAATTAATTAATCCGTTTGGTATTAAGTTGTTTTATGTAGCTTAATAGCTATTAATAACTATATTTTAACTTGCTCAAATTGTTTTATAAATACATAATAATCGTAATTCATTCCGATTTTATCAAACTATAAGGTAAAACTAAAAATGCAGGTTCATGACGTAGATTTACGTTTACTGAGAATATTCGTCGCTATTGTTGAATGTGGCGGTTTGTCCGCGGCAGAGTCCCGTTTAAATATAGGCCGTTCTACCATTAGTTCCCATTTATCGGACTTAGAAGTTCGTTTAGGCATTAAATTATGTAAACGCGGCCGGAGTGGTTTTGAGATAACAGAGTCTGGGCGCGTGACCTATCAAGCATCACTAGAGTTGTTACAACAATGCGAAGCTTTTGCCAGTACTGTTGCCAGCTCTAAAAATGAACTTTCAGGTCGGGTAACGATTGCCACTATAGGTACTTTAGTGAGTGATCCTCGTTGTGGTGTCGCCCGTGTTATTGCGGCATTAAAGGCAAAAGGCGGTAATATTCAATTTGATATTAATGTCTGTGAAGCACGTGAAGTAGAAACATCCGTGGCTAATGGTCGTTCGTTAGTTGGCCTAGGGGTTAGTCGTCACCATCTACGCGGCTTAGATTATTACCCCTTACACAATGAAACTAACTATTTATATTGCGGGCAAGGTCACCCGTTGTTCGACTGTAAGCCGGCAGAAGTAAATAAACGCCTTGAAGTAGCTGAAGTGATCACCAGTAACTATATGCGTGATAAAGAAGTAAGAAACGATGGCTTAAATTATCAAAACAGTGCAACTGCCTACCATGACGAAGGCATAGCTCATCTAATATTATCGGGTGCGTTTATCGGTTATTTACCCGAACACTATGCCAACTATTGGCTTGATAAGGGCTTATTTAAGTCAATTTTACCGGAAAAATACTCTTACCAAATTCCAATAATGTTGATTTCTACAAAAAACAACATAGTTTCACCGCTGGCAAATGCGCTGATAGAAGAAATTAAGCGCTGTCATTCTTTTGGCTAAAACGCAGCTCTAATCTCTTCTGCCGTTTTTAACCGTCGAATTTCGACAAATAAGGCATCCGCTTCTTGATAATGATTTTTTAAATATTTCAGCCACTGCTTGATACGATTACAGTAATACTTGCTCTTGTCGCCGTGAGTTTCAAATTCTGTATAGGCAGATAATATAGCCAGTACTTCGGACCACGGCATAATATTGCTTTCTTGTTTAATGACCTGCCCTAAATTAGGAATAGTTAACGCACCACGGCCAACCATAATATCAGTACAGCCAGAAATTTCTCGACACTCAATGGCATCTGCTAAATTCCAAATCTCACCATTGGCGATAACGGGAATATTAATTGCATTTTTAATTTTAGCAATCCAGTGCCAATGTGCCGGTGGTTTGTAACCTTCTACTTTAGTACGGGCATGCACGGTCAGTTCATCGGCACCAGCAGCCTCAACCGCTTGACCATTTTCTATGGCAAGGGTCTTATCTTCATAACCCAAACGAATTTTAGCACTGACAATGGTGTCACTAGGTACCGCGTCTTTAACGGCTTTTATTATTTGATAAAGATTTTCGGGATCTTTCAATAAAATAGAGCCGCCACGACTTTTATTCACCGTTTTAGAGGGGCAGCCAAAGTTTAAATCAATGCCACTGGAACCAAGTTCAATCACTTTAGCGGCATTTTCAGCCATATACTCAGGGTATTGTCCCAATAACTGTACTCGAACAGGTGTGCCTGCTTTAGTGCGGCTGCCGTAAACATCAGCATCAATTAACTCTGGGCAGTAACGATGAAAAACACGATCGGGAAGCACTTGGTCAACCACACGAATAAACTCAGTGACACAAAGATCATAACTACCTACTTGGGTAAGTAAGTCACGCATTCTGTAATCCAGTACACCTTCCATAGGCGCTAATACGACACGCATTAGTAGGGGGAGCTATTGCTAGATTGCATTTGCTTTGCGCTGTTACTTGCCCGAAAGCGAGTCATTAGTTTAATCAGCAAAAAATAAAAAACTAAGGTTAACGAGGCGACGGTTAAATGAATAAGCATGGTAAAGGCTTGGAAATTTTCTTGCCAAAAAAATATCGGCCCCGCATAGGTAACGTAAAAAAGATCCAAAATAGTGACATGACCCAAAACTACAATAAACAGCAGTTTAGCTTGATGGCGAGTAATAAAGTTTATTGGCAGTAAATTCAAAAGTAGGCTCTTTAATAAATAACGGCGCTAGTATAACAAAAGTACCGGCTAACCGTATCATAGCAATGGGACTAATTAATTAAGTTGCTATTTAAATCACTTAAAAGGAAATATTTCGCTTGGCTATAACAATCATGCCACTAAGGGAAAGCTAAACTATTCACCGTCTGTAAGCCAGCTAAGTAAATCGGCATAAACAAAGCGATAGTTCAATGCTGCTTGTGTTTTTGTAGCTGAAACGACCTTGGGCTTATCACCTGATAATATCGCTTCTTCTTCAAAGACCGGAGCGGGTAATTGTAGGGCTGTTGCTGCGGCCTGATAATATTGCTGTTTAGTTACCTGTGTTGGGCTAACACCATTAAAAATTCCGCCATCAAGCTCACTTGCTAGTAATGCTTGAATTAAACCAACGGCATCTTGTTGATGAATCAAGTTAACAATGGCTTGTGGACTTTTCAACAGTCGACCATTGAGCAAAAACTTACCTGGGTGGCGGTTTGGTCCAACTAAGCCTGATAAACGTAGTACATAGCCACGACTCTTACCGGCTTGCGGCTTTGAATCATTAAAGCCGTGCTCATTACTATATGTCTGATTAAAATTAAGTACCGCTTGCTCAGCTTGGTTTAATAGCGCGACTTTATCAGCGGATAAATCTAAGGTGATACTTTCATCAACTGGTCCTGATAAACCGTTATATATTGCGCTGCTGCTCAGTAAAATGATTTTTTCAACGCTACTACTTTCCTCAGCTGCTGTAACTAACTGCTGTACTTTTTCAGCATAATCAACACGACCTTGTCTAAATTGTGGCGTAATGGCGATAACTAAACAGTGCTGGCGAAAAATAGCATGGCTATTTAACTGCGCTTGCTCTGCCGGTAATGATAATACTTGCGCTTCAATACCTTGGCTATTTAACTGTTCGGCATTATCCGTGTTGCTACGCGTAGCAAGTACCTTTACAGCTTTTTTTATCAGTTGCTGTGCTAACGCGCTGCCCAACCAACCACAACCCACTATGCCGACAGAATTTCCGACAGAAATTTCTGCTGAAGAAGTTACTTTATTGCTCACTGCTTTATTCATCGTTACTATTCTCGTTACTGTACTGGTTATGACTACTTAGGCTGCTCAAAAGCTTTTATTTGTTTAACCAGTGCCTTGGCTAGACCATTAGGCATTGGGATTGATAAATTATATTGAGATATTTTCCAACCTTGCGTTGTTTTGATTAATACCCCTGAGCCACGACAAGTACCATAACTGTCGCTAAACAGTAACTCATCAAAAAAGGCGACTTGTCCGGCTTTTATAACCGTGATATTGCGTTCTATGGGTGTATAGAGCCAGCCTTTCCCTTTGGAAAAATAGGGCACGACAAAAGTCTTAAACTGCTCTTTGCTCCAGCGCTCGCTCGCATCGGTACCCAGAAAAACAGCATCTTGGCTCAATAGATTAAAATAGGGCTTGGCCTGGGCATTCGCTGCCGCTTGATGAAAGTTATTTAATACCTTAGCTATGCTTTGCTCATCAGTGGCGGCAAACGCGTTAACACTCAACAATCCACAAGTTAAGCCCCAAAATAGCGCTATAACGAGGCAATAATACTTTTTCATGATTTACTCACTTGTTAACTTTCAAAATCAGTTTCTGGTTTAGGTTTAGGTTTAAGCTCAACTTTAGTTTCAAGATCAGACTTTATTTTAGCTGCTAAAACAGCATAACTAGCGGTAAAGGTCGCGGCAACGTTTTCGCCACTATAAATATGTACCGTTAAATGAATACGAGCATTTTTCCCCTCATCTAATCGAGAGAAGCCAGCCGAGACAGACTCAGCAGAAACTTTTGCATAAGCAAGCCCTGTTATCGGGGCATGGTAGTCAATATTAGCCTTGGCTAGGACAATGTCACCTTTAAGCTGTAGTTGCTGTAACTGCAGGTACACCCAGCCCCAACCCGATAAAGTAGCCAAGGTATAAATACTGCCGGCAAACATAGTGTTATGTAAGTTTTTATTAAAGCTTTTATCACAATGAGTAATCAGTTGCTTACCATCATAATAACTAATTTGAATGTTCATCGCTTTACTGAGCGGAATAGTATCATGCCAAATGTCTTGCAGTACCATTGAAGATGTTAGCTGATGTTTATTAGCCGGGGTTAACGTTTTACTCATGGCAAAGTGCTTAATTTCATCAAACAAAAGGTGTGAAAAACCGTGTGACTGGTAGCCCAGTTTTTGATAAAAAAACAAGGCATTTTCTCTAGCATTTAAAGTCAAGTTGGTAATACCGAGTTTTTGCGCTTGCAGCTCTAGCGCTTTGATAATTTTCCTACCTAAGCCTTGTCCTTGCGCTGCTGGGCTTACTGCCATAAAGCGAATTTGACCACTGAACTGGCTAGACTTTTCTAGCCGGCCAACGGCTAGCACCTTATTATTTTCATCGATAACCATACGATGAATACTTTCTTGCTCTAGCTTATCTCGTTCACTGCCTAAGGTTTGCCCCCAAGGTTGGCGCAGTACTTGCCAACGCAGTTGATAATATTGCTCAAACTCTAAAGAACTTTTTGGTGACCTACAGACGTTCATTGGCTATTCTTACGCTTATTGATTAAATTTAGGATGGCTTATGCAGTTAGCAAAACATTTAGCCCAAGGTCGCTTAGTGTATTTAAGCCAACAACAAGATGCAATAACGGTCAGTGAAAACGACCATTATCGTTGGATGGCATTTAGTGACGTAGTGCAAAGTGTGATGCACAAACGTAAACCTTGGCAATTAACTCTGCCCCACCAAATTGCCCTGCTTTTACCGCTACTTTTTTTTCGGCCAACCCGCATCATTGAATTGGGTTTAGGTGGTGGTAACCTCACTCGGTTTTTACAGCATTTATCACC
The DNA here is from genome assembly GCF_001444365.1 of Colwellia sp. MT41. NCBI lineage: Bacteria > Pseudomonadati > Pseudomonadota > Gammaproteobacteria > Alteromonadales > Colwelliaceae > Colwellia > Colwellia sp. MT41. Next base: position 771,952 of record NZ_CP013145.1, on the reverse strand, counting down.
CGATATCATGTTGACTACCATAGATCATAGTCAAGGTGTCATTGACAGTTTTGCGCAATATTTTAACCCTGAACATGCTGAACTAGACATAGTTTGTGCTGATGGCATGTCATGGTTAGCGCAGCAGGATGCAAAGACAATGGATTGGATTATTTGTGATGTTTACCAGTCACAAGAATTTGGCTTTGATACTATCGTCAAGCAACTTGAGACACTAACCAGCAAGTTAGACTCACAAGCATGTTTGTCGATTAATTTACCTGACCTTAGCGATAGCGATATTAACTTGTGCCTAACCATATTGCAGCAGTTACAACCAGATCACCATATAACTTACTTTAATATCCCAAACTATCTAAATATTGTGATTCATTTAACGCCCAAACATTGGCAATTACACCGGTTGATCAAGCGTAATAAACACAGTTACCTGCCTCAAGTGAAATTACAACGCTGGCGAAAATTTTGGCGCCATGGTCAACAGCTCAATTAACGACGTTCTAGTAACCACTTTAATTCAGGCAATAAAAAAGGATGCCGAGGCATCCTTTTTTGTATTAACAGTTATCTTAATTAAAAGCTGTTAATTATTTTCTACTTTCTAGCAGCATCTTTAATTACTTTAGCTGCTTTAACTTCAGCAATGACTTCTTCAGCTACGTTGTTAGGACAAGGCAGGTAGTGAGAGAATTCCATAGAGAATTGACCACGACCTGATGTCATTGTACGTAATGTTCCGATGTAACCGAACATTTCTGAAAGCGGTACGTCAGCTTTAATACGAACACCAGAAACACCAGCAAGTTGATCTTTGATCATGCCACGACGACGGTTTAAATCACCAATAACATCACCAACGTGATTATCAGGCGTAAACACATCAACTTTCATGATAGGTTCGATTAACTGGGCACCAGCTTTTGGAATTGACTGACGGAAAGCACCACGAGCAGCAAGTTCAAAGGCAACAGCAGATGAATCGACCGCATGGAAGCCACCATCATATAATTCAATTTCAACGTCTAATACAGGGAAACCAGCAAGAACACCAGTTTCCATCATGCCTTTGAAGCCTTTCTCGATTGCCGGGAAGAATTCTTTAGGTACATTACCACCAACAACTTTTGAGGTGAATACGAAACCAGAACCAGGTTCACCGGGCTTAATGATGTAATCAATTTTACCGAACTGACCAGAACCACCAGATTGTTTCTTATGGGTATAAGAATCATCAATTTCTTTGGTGATTGTTTCACGGTAAGCAACTTGTGGCTTACCAACTTCTAATTCAACACCGTAGGTACGTTTTAGAATATCTACTTTGATATCTAGGTGAAGTTCACCCATACCAGATAAAATCGTTTCACCTGAATCTTGGTCAGTTTCAACTTTAAAGGTAGGATCTTCTGCAACCATTTTACCGATAGCAATGCCCATTTTCTCCGTTGAACCTTTATCTTTTGGTGTTACAGAAATTGAAATTACCGGCTTAGGGAATACCATAGCTTCTAGGATGATTGGGTTTTTAGGATCACATAATGTGTGACCTGTCTGAACGTTACCTTTCATACCAACAATTGCGATGATATCACCAGCTTGTGCTGAACTAAGTTCAGTACGTTCATCGGCTTGCATTTCACACATACGGCCAACACGCTCAGATTTTCCTGTAAACGAGTTAAGGATGGTATCGCCTTTCTTCAATGTACCTGAATAGATACGGACGAAAGTTAATGTACCAAAACGGTCATCAGTGATTTTGAATGCTAACGCTTTGAAGGTTTCATCTACAGAAACGATTGCAAACTCACCATTAGGCTCACCGGCTTCATCAGTAAGTGGTTGTGGATCAACATCTGTAGGTGAAGGTAAGTAATCAATAACAGCATCAAGAATTAATTGAATACCTTTGTTTTTAAATGCCGATGCACCGTAAGTTGGGAAGAAATCCATAGTACGAGTACCGCTACGGATACACTTTTTGATTTGCTCAATAGTTGGCATTTTGCCTTCCATGTAAGCTTCAAGTAAGTCATCGTCTTGATCTAAAGCAGTTTCGATTAATAGCTCACGGTATTCAGCAGTTTTTTCTACCATATCTGCTGGGATATCAGTGATTTCATAGTTTTCTGGCTCGCCAGAATCATCCCAGATGTAAGCTTTTTCAGAGAGTAAATCAACTAAACCAACGAAATCATCTTCTTCACCAATTGGCAAGGTCATTATTAAAGGGTTAGCACCCAATACGTCTTTAACTTGCTTACAAACACGGTAGAAATCAGCGCCTAAACGGTCTAACTTGTTTACCATGATAATACGAGCAACTTTTGAGTCGTTCGCGTAACGCCAGTTAGTTTCTGATTGTGGCTCAACACCACCGCTACCACAGAAAACGCCAATGCCGCCATCAAGAACTTTTAATGAACGGTAAACTTCCACAGTGAAATCAACGTGACCAGGAGTATCGATAACGTTCAAGCGGTGATCTTTCCAGAAACAAGTTACAGCAGCAGACTGGATAGTAATACCGCGCTCAGCTTCTTGTACCATGAAGTCAGTTGTTGACTCGCCGTCATGTACTTCACCAGTTTTATGAATTTGACCGGTTAATTTAAGGATACGTTCAGTTGTTGTGGTTTTACCCGCATCAACGTGAGCGAAGATACCAATGTTTCTGTATTTGGATAAATCTGCCATTACTTTACTCTAGTTAGTTAATGTCTATTCTGCTTTCTTATACTTATATAGTGCTATAAAAGAATAAATATAAGAAAGCAGAACTGTTGAAAATTTGCGCGCGAGTATACCATTAACAATAGAAAACCCATAGAAGATTGATAAAAAAATTATTAAAGCGGTTGAATTTATTATTATCTAATCTTAGGATACTCGACCTTGCCGATTGTTTTTCAGTCTGAATATTCCCCCCTTCAAAACTTCTGCTTATATATATATAGCAAGTGAATGCTCAAACAAAAGTCTTTTATAAAGATAAATGTAAATCACCGGCAGTGATAAAGTCCGTCTATGGATAAGTTAACTGATAAAGGTTTGTTACATACCCCTAGTTTCATCAATGGCATTTGGCAGTTAAATGAAAAAAAATTCCAGTAAGCAAGCCCCCTCAAATTCGGTCATTGCGCAAGTCTTCGAGGCAGGAGAAAAAGAAGTTACTCTTGCTATATATAGTGCACCAAATGTCCTTGCCCTTTGCTCAGCAAAAAAAGCGAATAAAAGTGAGGTTATTGCTATGGCCAATGGTACTAACTATGGCATTGCCGCCACTGCGTTATCGCCTTTTATGTGGAAGACATTACCAAGGCTCTACCTGGTATATACCGAACAAGTCGCGGTAAAAGCAATCTCTAAAGATCGACACCCCCTAGTTTAGCTAAAGGTCTAATAGCGAAACACCTTTTAGAGTTTCATAATCAGCTATAGCATTATTTAATCTTCAAATTGTATTGTTTTCAGTAATCCATAATGCTTACCATACCATCGGAAAACTATGTTTCGCTACCAATAAAGTAGTAATTCAACCTTACATCAGGACAACTTGAGATGATTATTTTTTTTATATGTATAACGCTGTTAATTTTAGGATATAAATTTTACAGTCCCTTTGTTGAAAAGCAAGCAGGTATAGATCCTAACGTAAAAACCCCACAAGTACGCTTTGAAGAAGGCGTAGATTATGTTGCCATACACCCGGTGAAAGCCTTTCTCATCCAATTTTTAAATATTGCTGGGGTTGGGCCTATTTTTGGGCCAATTCTTGGTGCTATGTATGGCCCTATTGCCCTAGTTTGGATTGTAGTGGGTAATATTCTTGGCGGCGCCGTCCATGATTATTTCTCTGGTGTCATGAGTATCAAAGAAGACGGTAAGAGCCTGCCTGAAATAGCGGGGAAGTATTTTAATATATTCTTCAAAGGCATCATGCTAATTTTTACCGCCATGTTGCTATTTTTTGTTGGCGTTGTTTTTATTATGAGTCCCGCAGGTTTACTGAGTAGTCTAAGCTATTTTGAAGGAACATTTCTTGCTGGCAACACTTTTTGGGTACTGGTTATATTAGGTTATTACTTCCTCGCGACACTACTGCCTATTGATAAAATAATTACTAAGCTCTATCCGTTTTTTGGCGCACTCATGATAGTAATGACGACGCTAATTGCAGTGTCATTATTATTCAACGCGCCGAATTTACCTGTTATGGGTGATTTTCTCGGTTACTTTAATCATGATCACTTTAGTCATGATTTCTTAGAGCCAAATCCTGATGGTTTACCCGTGTGGCCGTTACTCTTTGTTACCATCACTTGTGGAGCTATTAGTGGCTTTCACTCGACTCAAGCGCCTATTATGGCGCGCTGTTTAACCAATGAAAAGTATGTTCGCCCTGTTTATTATGGCGCTATGATGTGTGAAGGTATAGTGGGTTGTGTTTGGGCACTTGCTGGTATTGCCGCTTTCCCTGATGGCTACACTGAACTTAAAGCCATGTTAGATCAAGGTGGGCCAGGCCTAGTCGTTAATCATATTGCCACCAGTTACCTCGGTGCTTTAGGTGGTATTATGGCCATTATTGCTGTTGCGGTGTTCCCTATAACCTCAGGTGATACAGCTTTTAGAGCATTACGCTTAACCATTGTTGATGCTTTTGACATCCCACAAAACATGCGTAACAGACTGTTGTTAGCGGTACCTATTTTAGTGATTGCTTACTTTATGACTAAAATAGATTTCTCACTCATTTGGCGCTACTTTGCTTTTTCAAATATGTTACTTTCAACCAGCGTACTCTGGCTGGCGACTAAGTACTTATTTGACCGTGGCACCTTTCATTGGATAGTCAGTATCCCAGCAGTCATTGGTACCAGTATTACGGTATCGTATATCATGACTACGGCCATTGGTTTTAATTTGCCCGCCAACTATAGCCAATATATAGGTATTGGCGTGGCAATATTACTGTTAACAACCTTAAGCTTTTTACATATTAAACGACAGTCTAAGGTACCGGCTAGCATTTAACTAGGATGAAGCCATCTGTTAGAATAACCTCTAAACAGATGGCTGCTAGAGGAAGAACAAAAATAGCAAAACTGAAAACCGTCATGTTTACCTAGTATTAATAATGGCGTGCCATTCACTCACCGCGAAAGTCAGCCCGTGTTTATCCCCTGCCAGAAAACCCTAGGCAATAATAAACGACAAATAGCTTGCTCATAGTAATATTTCTTGTATAATTCGCGCTCGCATTCAGCCAAATTGAGTGCGCTGTGCTAAAGACTTTTACTCATAGTAATAGCTTATAGCACCAAATAAAGAAGAACTAGATTCTTGTTTATTTCACAGCAGCTCTAATTTTGAGTTGAATGTTTTTTAGTTAATACACCCCCTTCCGGCACATAAGGAAGTAGAGGGTCGTATTTTTTTGTTCTTTAAAAAGGGGATTTGTCTTAATGTCAAATCAAAGAATTCGCATTCGTTTGAAAGCGTTCGATCATCGTTTGATTGATCAATCTACAGCAGAAATCGTTGATACTGCAAAACGTACTGGCGCACAGGTTCGTGGTCCAATTCCACTTCCTACTCGCAAAGAACGTTTCACTATCTTGATTTCTCCACACGTTAACAAAGATGCTCGTGATCAATACGAAATTCGTACTCACAAGCGTTTGATTGATATCGTTGAGCCAACTGAAAAGACTGTAGACGCATTAATGCGTTTAGATCTTGCAGCTGGCGTTGATGTTCAAATCAGCTTGGGCTAAGAGGAGTTTTAACATGACTATAGGTCTAGTTGGACGTAAAGTAGGTATGACTCGCATCTTCACTGAAGATGGCGTATCAGTACCTGTAACCGTTCTAGAAGTTGAAGCGAACCGTGTTGCTCAGGTTAAAACTGTAGCAAACGATGGTTATTCAGCGCTTCAAGTTACTACTGGCAAGCGTAGAGCAAGCCGTGTAACAAAACCAGCAGCTGGTCATTTCGCGAAAGCAGGTATCGAAGCAGGCCGCGGCTTGTGGGAATTCCGCTTAGACGAAAATGAAGGTAGCGACATTAAAGCCGGCAGTGAAATCACTGTTGAGATTTTCAATGACATTAAATTAGTAGACGTAACTGGTACATCGAAAGGTAAAGGTTTCCAAGGCGGTATTAAACGCTGGAACTTTACTATGCAACATGCAACGCATGGTGTTTCGTTAGCACATAGATCTAACGGTTCGTTAGGTCAATGTCAAACACCAGGTCGCGTTTTCAAAGGCAAAAAAATGTCTGGTCATATGGGTGCTGTGCGCGTTACTACACAAAACCTTGAATTGGTTCGCGTTGATATAGAACGTAACTTGCTACTTGTTAAAGGTGCAGTTCCGGGTGCTATCAATGGCAATGTAATCATCAAACCAGCTGTTAAAGCTTAGTCCAGGAGATTTTGTGATGGAATTATCATTAAAAGACGCATCAGGTACTCTTGAAGTATCCGAAGCAACTTTTGGACGTGAGTTTAATGAAGCGTTAGTACACCAAGTAGTAGTTGCTTATGCAGCTGGTGCTCGTCAAGGTACTCGTGCTCAGAAAACTCGCTCAGAAGTTAGTGGCGGTGGCGCAAAACCATGGCGTCAAAAAGGTACAGGCCGTGCTCGTGCCGGTACTACTCGTGGTCCAATCTGGCGTTCTGGTGGCGTAACATTCGCTGCTAAACCTCAAGATCACAGCCAAAAAGTTAACCGTAAAATGTATCGTGGTGCTATCGCTAGCATCCTATCTGAACTAGTTCGTCAAGACCGTTTGATAGTAGTTAACGATTTTTCGGTAGAAACGCCTAAAACTAAAGAACTTGTTGCCAAGTTAAAAGGTTTAGAGCTTAAAGACGTATTGATTGTAACGAAAGACGTTGACGAGAACTTGTTCTTATCAGCACGTAACTTATATAAAGTTGACGTTCGTGACGTTGCAGCAATCGACCCAGTAAGCTTGGTTGGTTTCGCAAAAGTTTTAATGACTGCTGATGCAGTTAAAGAAATTGAGGGGATTTTAGCATGATAAACGAAGAACGTTTGTTAAAAGTGCTTTTAGCACCAAATATTTCTGAAAAAGCAACTACCGCTGCTGAAAAAAACAACACTGTTGTTTTCAAAGTAGCGACAGATGCGACTAAAGCTGAAATCAAAGCGGCCGTAGAGAAACTTTTCGAAGTTTCTGTTGAAGGTGTTCGCACACTTAATGTAAAGGGTAAAGTAAAACGTACTGGATCTCGTTTTGGTCGTCGTAACGACTGGAAAAAAGCCTACGTTACTCTTGCAGAAGGTAGTGACATCGACTTCGTTGGCGCGGAATCATAAGGAGCAGTTAAAATGGCTATAGTAAAATGTAAACCTACTTCTCCGGGTCGTCGTCACCTAGTTAAAGTGGTAAACAAAGAGCTTCATACAGGTAAGCCTTATGCACCATTATTAGACACTAAGTCTAAGACTGGTGGTCGTAACAATAATGGTCGCATTACGGTTCGTCACATTGGTGGTGGTCATAAGCAACATTATCGTATTATTGACTTTAAACGTAATAAAGATGGCATTCCAGCCAAAATAGAACGTTTAGAATACGATCCAAACCGAAGCGCTAACATCGCATTAGTTTTATATGCAGATGGTGAACGTCGTTACATCTTAGCCCCTAAAGGCTTAAGTGCTGGAGATACTATCCTGTCAGGTGTAGATGCTCCTATCAAAGCTGGTAACACTATGCCGTTGCGTAACCTACCGTTAGGTAGTGTTATTCACGCAATCGAACTTAAACCAGGTAAAGGTGCGCAAATCGCACGTGCTGCTGGTACTTACGCACAATTAGTGGCGAAAGAAGGTGCTTACGTTACTTTACGTCTTCGCTCTGGCGAAATGCGTAAAGTAGAAGCAGATTGTCGTGCTACTTTAGGTGAGATCGGCAACGCTGAACACATGCTTCGCCAACTTGGTAAAGCTGGTGCTTCACGCTGGCGCGGTGTTCGCCCAACTGTTCGTGGTGTTGCCATGAACCCAGTTGATCACCCACACGGTGGTGGTGAAGGTAAAACATCTGGCGGTCGTCACCCGGTATCACCTTGGGGTGTACCAACTAAGGGTTACAAGACTCGTTCGAACAAACGTACTGATAAATTTATCGTACGTCGTCGTACTAAGTAATTAGTACATTAAATTAATATTCTGATTGCTGGGCTTAGCTTGCTAAGTTCAACATGAAGAATTGAATATATAAGGATTCACCATGCCACGTTCCCTCAAGAAAGGTCCATTTATTGACCTACACTTGTTGACGAAGGTAGAGAAAGCGGTGGAAAGCGGGAATAAAAAGCCAATTAAAACTTGGTCCCGTCGTTCAATGATCATTCCTACAATGATCGGATTGACCATCGCTGTCCATAATGGCCGTCAACACGTCCCTGTATTTGTAACCGAAGAAATGATCGGTCACAAATTAGGAGAATTTGCACCAACTCGTACTTTTCGCGGTCATGTCGCTGATAAGAAAGCGAAGAAATAGGGGAAATTAAATGCAAGCAATAGCTATACATAAATTTGCCCGTGGTTCTGCTCAAAAAGCGCGTTTAGTTGCGGATCAAATCCGTGGCGTAAATGTTGAGAAAGCACTTGAAATTTTAACTTACAGCAACAAGAAAGCTGCTGAATTAGTTAAAAAAGTACTTAACTCAGCTATCGCAAATGCCGAGCATAACGAAGGTGCAGATATTGATGAATTATTCGTTAAAATCATATTGGTTGACGATGGTCCAACAATGAAGCGTATTAGACCTCGTGCGAAAGGCCGTGCCGATCGCATCATTAAGCGCACTAGTCACATTACTGTGATTGTGTCTGATTCTTAGGAGATATTAGTATGGGTCAAAAAGTACATCCTACCGGTATACGCCTAGGGATCACGAAACCTTTCGCGTCTACTTGGTTTGCTACCAGCAAAGATTTTGCTAGTAACTTAGACGGCGACCACAAGGTTCGCGAATATTTAAAAGAAAAGCTTAAGCGCGCTTCACTATCAAAAGTAGTTATCGAACGTCCAGCTAAATCTATCCGCGTAACAATTCACACGGCTCGTCCAGGTGTTGTTATCGGTAAGAAAGGCGAAGATGTAGAGAAACTACGTTTAGCGATTACTAAAATTGCTGGTGTTCCTGCTCAAATCAACATTGCTGAAGTACGTAAGCCAGAAATGGATGCGCAGCTTGTTGCAGACAGCATTGCTAGTCAATTAGAACGTCGTGTTATGTTCCGTCGCGCCATGAAGCGTGCCGTTCAAAACGCTATGCGTCTTGGCGCTAAAGGCATCAAAGTTCAAGTTAGTGGTCGTTTAGGCGGCGCTGATATTGCACGTGCAGAATGGTATCGTGAAGGTCGTGTACCTTTACATACATTACGTGCTGATATCGACTACGCGATTGCGCGTGGCAACACGACTTATGGTGTAATTGGTGTGAAAGTTTGGATCTTTAAAGGTGAAATCATTGGCCCAATGCCATTGCAAGCAGAGCAACCAGCTGCTAAACCTAAAAGAAAAAACAACCGCAAAGCGAAGTAAGAGGAATAAGTAATGTTACAACCAAAACGTACTAAATTCCGTAAGCAATTTAAAATGCGCAACCGTGGTCTTGCACACGTCGGTAGTTCAGTTAGCTTCGGTACTTTCGGTTTAAAATCACTTGAACGTGGTCGTATGACTGCGCGCCAAATTGAAGCCGCTCGTCGTGCCATGACTCGTCATGTTAAACGTCAAGGTAAAATCTGGATACGCGTATTCCCTGATAAGCCAATTACTAAAAAACCTCTTGAGGTTCGTATGGGTAAAGGTAAGGGTTCAGTAGAATATTGGGTTTGCCAAGTTCTTCCTGGTCGTGTTCTTTATGAAATGGAAGGTGTTTCTGAAGAATTAGCACGTGAAGCTTTTGCTTTAGCCGCTGCTAAACTTCCGTTCAAAACTACCTTCGTAACTAGGACGGCATTGTAATGAAAGCAAGCGAACTTAAAGCAAAAAGCATTGAAGAGCTTAACGCTGAATTACTAGAGCTTCTTCGTGAGCAGTTTAACTACCGCATGCAAGCAAGCACTGGTCAATTAGCACAAACTCATTTGATAAAAATCGTACGTCGCAATATTGCACGTGTTAAGACTATCATCACTGAAAAGGCAGGTAAGTAATGAGCGAAGTTAAAATCCGCACAGTACAAGGCGTTGTTATCAGTAACAAGATGGATAAGTCTATCGTTGTAATGATCGAACGTCGCGTTAAGCACCCTATGTACGGTAAATACATCACGCGTTCAACTAAGTTGAAAGCTCATGATGAAACTAACGTATGTAACGAAGGTGATATCGTAACGATTACTGAAGTTGCGCCAATTTCTAAGTCTAAAAACTGGAAATTAGTTGACATAATTACTAAAGCTTAATTAGTATTCGTACTTAATTAACCTTAAATAGTTACCAAAAGACCTTAGCATTTATTTGCTAAGGTCTTTTTTTATGTGCTGTACTTTAATTTAAAGTAAGTGAAATTGGCACCATTTCTAAGTCTGCTGCCCTTACCTTTAAAGAGAAGGACGTGGAAATTAGTTGACGTAATTACTAAAGCTAAATTAGTATTCGTACTTAATTAACTTTAAATAGTTACCAAAAGACCTTAGCATTTATTTGCTAAGGTCTTTTTTTATGCGCTATATTCTGTGAAAAACAACTAATACATTTTAATAATTTCAAGTTTGCTAATAAAGATTAATGCTAGTTAGTTGAGCTAATTAGCTATGATGCAATATTCATCGAACAACTTAACAACACCAGTTTAACTGGCAAATATAGGCAGTAAAATATAGCCATTGAAGCCTTCTTTCTATTCAGCTAAGATGATTTTTTAATATATCACTGAGTAATACCATGAAGTATATAGCATTTATAACCTCTGTTTTATGCCTTGCCAGCAGCTCATTAGCTTATGCTGCCACGAATACTGCTAGTACCAATGCTAAGTTAGTGCAAGCTGCCATGCCTGAGTTGATGATGCTATATAAAGATTTACATCAAAGCCCTGAACTCTCTAGTGTCGAATTTAACACCGCAAAAAAGCTTGCCATAAAAGCCCGTGAGTTAGGCTTTGCCGTCACGGAAAATGTCGGTGGTACCGGTGTTGTTGCCGTATTAAAAAATGGTAAAGGCCCGACGGTATTAATTCGCGCGGATATGGATGCACTGCCGATAAAAGAGCAAACTGGTTTAGCCTTTGCTTCCCAGGTTATCACTATTACTGAGGAGGGCTTATCAGCTCATGTTATGCATGCCTGTGGCCACGATACCCATATGACCAGCTGGCTTGGTACCGCAAAGTTACTCAGTGAAAACAAAGAAAATTGGTCCGGTACTTTAGTGATGATTTTACAGCCAGCGGAAGAACGTGGCCGCGGCGCAAAAGCCATGTTAGCGGACGGTTTATATAAACGTTTTCCCAAGCCTGATTATGCCCTAGCCTTTCATAATTCAGCCAGCTTAAAAGCCGGTGTTATTGGTTATACCCCGGGTTTTACCTTTGCTAATGTCGATAGTGTCAATATTGATATCAAAGGTATTGGTGGTCATGGTGCTTATCCACATCTAACGAAAGACCCTATTGTCTTAGGCGCACGCATTGTGGGCGCATTGCAAACCTTAGTTAGCCGTGAATTAAATCCACAAGACCCTGCGGTAGTCACCGTCGGTAGCTTTCAATCAGGTACTAAGCACAACATTATTTCAGATCAGGCGTTGTTATTATTAACTGTGCGTAGCTACTCAGATGCAACACGTCAGACCTTGCTTGATGGCATCAAAAGAATAGCTAAAGGGGAAGGCATCGCCATGGGTTTACCGGACAAATTATTGCCAGTAGTGACGGTTAAAGATGAATTTACCCCAGCGACTTATAATGAACCTGAGTTCACAAAAAAAATGGCCGCTTTATTTACTGCCGAGCTAGGTAAAGAGCGCGTTATTGAAGTTCCAGCGGTAATGGCGGGTGAAGATTTTGGCCGTTATTATCGCGCAGATACTCGCATCAAAAGCATGATATTTTGGGTCGGCGGAGTACCACACGATAAGTGGCAAGCAGCCCAAGAAACTGGCGAAGCTTTACCCTCCCTACATAGCCCCTTTTGGGCACCCGATGCGAAAAAAGTTATCTCCACGGCCATCCGAGCAATGAATAGTGCGGTGTTAACTATTTTGGCTAACTAAAAGTAATAGCTACAAGCAAAATAAGCGACTAGTACGCACAGTTAGTCGCTAGTACTTCTTAGTTTATAACCTAAACAACTGACTTCAGCACTTTAATATGTAAACGCTTAGCGATGCGATTTAAGTTAGCTCTATCAGTTGATAAACGCCGTGCCGCTGCGGCCCAATTACCCTCTTCTTCTTTAAGTACTCGACTAATCAATTGTCGTTGAAAGTTTTCTGTTTCCACTTTTAACGGTAAATTAGTCTGCTTATCTGCTGACAATGACACGCCATTATCAGCAACAAGCTCAATAGTCGATTCAGTCTCAGTACAAATAAGTGCACCACAATCCGCTGGCTCGATTACGATTATTGCCTTACCACGCTGACGGGCACGCGCCTTTAGCGTTGCCCGACTAACAACATGCTCTAATTCACGGACGTTACCTGGCCAGTCATATTGTGTTAAATGCGCAATCGCTGGTTCGGTAATTTTTAACTGAGTAATTCCGAGCTTGCGTCGTGTTTGTTCGATAAAATATCCTGCCAACAATTGCACATCGCCAACTCTTTCATAAAGACTTGGTACCCTAATGGGGTAGACACTTAACCTATGATACAAGTCGGCACGAAAACGCCCTTGCGCCACTTCTTCTTTTAAATCTCTATTGGTGGCAGCAATAATACGAACATTCACTTCTTCAACATTGTCTTGGCCGACGGGCTGAATTTCATTACTTTGTATAGCTCTTAATATCTTGCTCTGGGCGGCTAGGGGCAACTCGCCAATTTCATCTAAAAATAAAGTGCCTCCGTCAGCGAGTGAAAATTTACCGGCACGGTTTTTATCAGCACCAGTAAAAGCACCTTTTACATGACCAAATAGCTCACTTTCAATCAAGTTCTCCGGTAAGGCGGCACAATTTACATAAACCATTGGGCCATGTTGACGTAGTGACTTTTGGTGTAAGGTGCGGGCAACTAACTCTTTACCTACGCCAGTGTCACCATAGATTAAGATATTAAAATCAGAGCCGGCAACTATATCTACTTCCTGTTTGAGCTGAGCCATGACGGGACTATCACCTATGAGTTCCCCACCATCTCGTTTCCACGCTCCTTCGGTTAACTCTGCGACCACACGTTGTGAATGATCAGCTCTACTTTCAAGTTGCTCCAGTAGCAATGCGGTATGAAGCGTTGCTGCTGCCATGGCCGATATGACCTCAAGGGTACGCACTTCAATATCTTCAAAGTCATGTGGCGTCAAGCTATCTATGGTTAATAAACCCAACAACTTATCATCATAATATAATGGCAAGCCCATGCATGAATGCACCGGCAAATCGCCAGCGCGGTCTATCAATAGGCCATCATAGGGATCGGGTAACGGTGAGTCAGCGGCAAAACGAATGGGCGATTTTGACTGACAAATAGCGAGAAATCTTGGGTGCTCTGCAATATGAAAACGTCGCCCTAAGGTGTCTCGACTTAAGCCTTGTAGCGCGATGGGTTTCAGTACATCGCCATGATAGGAGAGTAATGCCACCGCATCACAAGTAATCGTTTTTCTGACCGTATCTAATAACCGATCAAACCTATCTTTGCTATTTAAGCTAGTCGCAAGGTTCAGTGCTAGCTCAATAATTGCTGTGGATGATATTTGTTTCATGCTAGCACCTGATGATGACGTATTTTCGCTGCAGGGGTTAGCCCCATATAAGTAGTTAGAATAACACTTACGAGTCTAAATGACTACGCCCATTAAGAGTCATTAAGACTTCATAACAACAGATTAAATCACAAGTCATTGTATATTAATAATAAAAATAGTTGGCACTTACTTTGCTATGTAGAAGGTAAGTAAATCAATCAAATCCAAACAGAGACCAGCATGTATTCGCACTTTACCATCGCCCGTCAACTGCCTGATGTAGAAAACGCATTAGGCTGGCAAAAATGTTTAGTCATAGGTAACTACCTTATGTTGATGTCTTTTCTGATTGTAGCGGCAAGTGTCACTATCACCTTTGTTTATGATCAACACTTTACCATTGCAGCGCAAATTTCGGCCCATATTGCCACTATTATTTTTGCTGCATTCGTCAAAATTGGCTATGTCTTACGCTGTATTGCTTTACATGGTTTTGGTAACAGGAACTTTTAACATGCTACAGAACCAAGATTCACCAAGATCGCAATTAACTTATGAACAACAAGAGCCTAGTGCGTTAACATATTTAGTACAACATCCACTCTTAGACTTACCTTTTAGAAGCTTCTTTTTACTCGCGGTTGCTTGTTCAATGTTTTCCTTAGGAATATGGGCTGGGTATTTTAATGGCTATTTCACTTTTGTCGGTAATGGTATTTCGCCGCTAGCTTGGCATATTCATGAGATGATTTTTGGTTTTGGCGCCACAGTAGCCGTTGGTTTTATTCTCACTGCCGCGCAAACTTGGACCGGCCAGCCCAGTATAAAAGGTTTGCCGGTATTGGCCTTTTTTACCTTATGGTTGCTGGTACGAGTCGCCTTAGTCATTAACTTACCTAGCACCATTATCATCGCCATGGTATTACAAAGCTTTTGGTGGCTGGGGGCAATATTTGTCTTTACTGGTTTAGTGGTGAAAAGCAGCAACCGCCGTAATTACCTATTTATTCCGCTGCTAGCAGTTTTAATGTTACTCAATATCGCCCTCTTGCTGTTGGACTTTTACGGAGAACACCAGTTAACCCGTCATATTGCTAGCACCAGTGTTTTAATGTTTTGCTTGTTGATGGGCATTTTAGCAGGCCGAGTTATTCCCTTTTTTACCGTCTCTGGCGCTAAGCTAGCACCGATCAAATCTCCCCGTTGGCTGACAACTTTACTCACTATCACTGCAATTTTAGCTGTACTGGTATTTTTTAGTTCGGCATTTATTGATTTGCCCTTTAGTCCGGCTGGCTTAATGATAACGGCCGGACTACTGCACCTTATTAGACAATGTTACTGGCGTAGCTTTGCCACCAGAAATATCGCTTTATTGTGGTCCTTACACTTATCCTATTTTTCTCTTGGCTTAGGGCTGATATTAATGGGCATGAGCTACCTGCCTGCAGGTGGTACTGGCTTTATTCAGCTAGCAATACCCTTTGGCGATGCGCTACATATGATCACCATAGCGGCAATGGGCTTAATGATCTTTGCCATGATGAGCCGAGTATCTCTTGGCCACACCGGCAGAGCATTAACACCGAGTAAGTTAGTCTCTTGGATATTTTTTCTTATTATGATTTCAGCACTGGCGCGAGTGATTCTGCCATCACTGTCATTTTTACCAATATTAGTGAATCAGACACTAGTTGCTTGGAATATTAGTGCCTTAGCTTGGTTAATCGCTGGGATTTTGTTCTTAAAAGTTTACCTAGCTATTTTGACCACTAAAAAGTTGCCTAAAATAACACCACAAGATAAAGACGGCTAGAAAATAACTAAAAACTGGCCCCTCGAAACACCAAGTAATACAAAGGCATTTAAAACATCCTAGGTCATTTTCCTAGGACTCATTTTTCATTTCAGTTTACCTTAGGAGTAATTATGTTAACTGATAAACATATCGACATTATAAAAAGTACCGTTCCCCTGCTAGAGAATGCTGGCCCCGCTTTAACGGAGCACTTCTATAAACGTCTGTTCAGCCATAACCCAGAGCTGCAAGATATCTTCAATATGGCCAATCAACGCTCAGGTAGGCAGCAAGTGGCTTTATTTGAAGCCATAGCCGCCTATGCTAAAAACATCGACAATTTAGCGGCGTTAACAACGGCGATAGAGCGAATTGCCCAAAAACATACTAGCTTTAATATTAAAGCACCGCAATACGCCATTGTTGGCCACCACCTGATTGAGACCCTACGTGAGTTAACCGGTGCAGCATTCACTACTGATGTTGAAGAAGCGTGGACAGCAGCCTATCAATTTTTAGCGCAAATTTTTATTGATAGAGAAGCTGAGTTATACCAAGCACGCGCCGATACTTTGGGCGGTTGGCGCGACGCTAGAGCATTCACTGTCATAGAAAAGAAAGTTGAATCGGAATTGGTCACCAGCTTTATTTTTGCCCCCCTAGATAAAAAATCAGTGATTGGCTATCAACCCGGCCAGTACTTAGGTATTGAACTGACCGATACAAACTGGCAGTTTAAAGAAATACGTCAATATTCTTTATCTGATAAAGCTAATCATAAGACTTATCGAATTTCAGTAAAGCGAGAAACTGCTGAAGTTGCCGGCACAATTACCACTGGCATAGTCTCTAATTATTTACATGATAAAATACATATTGGTGATGAAATTAATTTGTACGCGCCAGCAGGAGATTTTTTCTTTACTGACCGTCAAGCGCCTGTAGTGCTACTCTCTGCTGGAGTAGGTATAACCCCCATGCAAGCCATGTTAGAGACACTAGCCCAACAAGGTTATAACAAGTCAGTGCATTATTTACATGCCTGTGAAAATAGCGAACAACATTCTTTCGCAGCCAGAACCACCGAGCTTATTAATGAAAATAATTGGCAGCAGAATATTTGGTATCGTAATGAGGAGGTTGAGCAAGCTCATATTCACCACGGCATGATGGATTTAACTAAGGTAAATTTACCGATTGAACTAGGTAACTTTTACCTTTGTGGCCCTATTGCTTTTATGCAATTTGTTAAACAGCAATTACTAAACTTAGGGGTAGTAGCGACAAATATTCATTATGAAATATTTGGTCCACATGC
Source organism: Colwellia sp. MT41 (assembly GCF_001444365.1). Taxonomy (NCBI): domain Bacteria; kingdom Pseudomonadati; phylum Pseudomonadota; class Gammaproteobacteria; order Alteromonadales; family Colwelliaceae; genus Colwellia; species Colwellia sp. MT41. The sequence continues at coordinate 754,924 of NZ_CP013145.1, read as the reverse complement.
AGAGCTATAGCAAAAGTTAAACGCTTCAAGCTTGACCATGCAAGGCAATAAAAAAATGAATGCCAGTCAGTGATAAACTGACTGGCATTTTTGATTGAAGTGATCTTGGTAAATAGCTTTCAAATCCGATCAAAGCAAGATTATTCAAGCGCGAGCTTATAAAACCTAACCTGTACGTTGTAAGCATCATTTTGCACTGCAAATAAAACATTAACAAAATCGGCAATATAGCTCTATAGTGGTAAATGGACCGCCCCGTTAGCAGGTCACAAACCACATAGTTTTAGTCGAGTTCCTTTACTCGTGAGACCTGACTATACAGCGGCCAATTGTAGGCTATGCTTTTAATTATTAGCTTTGTTTTTAGGTGAGTAATATGAGTTTAAATACTGTGCCAGCAGGGAGGAAGTTGCCTGATGATATTAATGTCATTATTGAAATACCTGCCAATGCCTTACCGATAAAATATGAAGTTGACCAAGATACCGGCGTCTTGTTTGTCGACCGCTTTATGTCTGCACCTATGTATAACCCGTGTAACTATGGTTATATAAATCACACTCTGTCACTCGATGGCGACCCTCTGGATGTCTTAGTACCAACGCCCTACCCTTTACAGCCAGGTTGTGTGATTCGTTGCCGCCCAGTAGCGGTATTAAAAATGACGGATGAATCGGGTGAAGATGCCAAGATAATTGCCGTGCCCCATAATAGCCTTAATGGTGAATATGAAAATATATGCGATGTCAGCGACTTACCTACACTATTGACGGCACAAATCACTATGTTTTTCGAACACTATAAAGATCTTGAGCAAAATAAGTGGGTAAAAATAGAAGGTTGGCAAGACGTTGAACATGCGCGCAAGGAAATACTCACGAGTTACGACCGAGCATTAGCTAAATAAAACGCTAAAAACCTTGATGAAATTTAGCCATAACCAGCCATGGAGCTAGTTAGCCTCGAAAATTATCAACTCGCCAGTGACTTCAAGCAGCTAGTGGTTTAAAGCAGCTAGTGACTTAAGGCAATAATAGCGTTCTCTAAAATATCCTTATCAAAGGTGTAGTTTTTATGATGATATAAAATTTCAACTTGATTGTTTTTTAACACATCGGTTATATCAAACTCATCACCAAAAGCTATTTTCACATTGTCATCACGTAAATGAATATTGGTCTTAGACAAATAATGGCCAATCTCTATTTTATTTCGGTCATATTTCATAGAGCCCCCCATTTAATAATAGTCGCTTAAGTGAAAAACCAATAACAAGAGTGTATATTTTAACTAAGAGATGGCAGGAAAAAAAGCCCATAATACACTAAGCTTGTATATGAAACACGACACATTAAGGGCACTCAGATGAAAATGAAAGACATTCACAGTGAAATTCAAACGGGTATTATCAATTACCTTTCAGCCCACCCTAATGCTTCAGCATCGGTACAAGGGATATGTAATCAATGGCTTAGCAATGAAAAATATCTCCACAATATTGCCCAAGTTCAAACGGCTGTAGATGGCTTGCTCAATCGAGGCGAAATGCATAAACGTTCAGACTCAGAGGTTTACACCCTGTAGAATTTAACGCTTTACTTAACAAAATGAAGCAAGGCTATCCTAATGGCTGACCATAAAAAAACTCTACTGCCATCAGGATCTAACACACGCAGAAATATACCGCCGACAGGATTTAACGCTTTGCTTAACCAAATGAAGCAAGGCTATCCTAATGGCTGACCATCACTAAACTCTACTCTACTGGCATCAGGGTCTAACACAGCGCAGAAATATACCGCCGACAGGATTTAACGCTTGGCTTAACAAAATGAAGCAAGGCTATCCTAATGGCTGACCATCACTAAACTCTACTCTACTGGCATCAGGGTCTAACACACCACAGAAATATACCGCCGACAGGATTTAATGCTTGGCTTAACAAAATGAAGCAAGGCTATCCTAATGGCTGACCATCACTAAATTCTACTCTACTCTACTCTATTGCCATCAGGATCTAACACACCACAGAAATATAACGCCGACAGGATTTAATGCTTGGCTTAACCAAATGAAGCAAGGCTATCCTAATGGCTGACCATAACTAAACTCTACTCTACTCTACTCTACTCTACTCTACTCTACTGGCATCAGGGTATAACACACCACAGAAATATAACGCCGACAGGATTTAATGCTTGGCTTAACCAAATGAAGCAAGGCTATCCTAATGGCTGACCATAACTAAACTCTACTCTATTGCCATCAGGATCTAACACACCGCAATAATAGCCAACAGGATATGGTTCTTGTCTTACCGGCCACAATAGTCGGCCCTCTTTTTCAGCTTTCTGAGCTATCGCATCCACTTGTTGCTGACTTGCCAAGGCAAAACCAAAATGAGAAAAGTCCATTGATGATTGTTGATGTCCTGGTCCATCAGGTAAGATGACAAAAATAAATTGCGCGGCTTTACCTGGCTCAGCTAACCAAATAATGTGTTTACCATTAACGTGTCGATCGCGTACTAACTGCATGCCGGCATAATCTTGGTAGAAAGTGACACAACTAGCTACATCTTTAACATGCAAAGCAATATGAGTTAAACAAGCCATAATAATTACACCGTTAACCCAAAAAGAATGTGCGCAGCTCTCCTATGCTCGGCTGAGATCTAAATATCAAACTGCCATTAATCAGTATATTGGGTGAGTGTCGTATTTGATGACTGGCAACTAATTCTGGATTATCTTCAATATATTCAACACTATAACTTATGCCAACATCTTCAAGCTCTCGCATAAGGTTAGGCAAACAAAAATCGGTTTGTGTTACTAGAAGTTGTACATGCATAGTAGCATCCTATTTAGCAATTCATTAACGACTAACCTTAGTATAGCTAGATAACCTGAACATGGATAAGTGGTACTTGCTCAACACCCCATTTATCCAATGCTCTGCGTTAAAACGTCGATAAACCCGTTTTATTTATTTTTCGACGAGTTGAAATTTCAGGAATGGCTGCTTCATGCAACCAACGACTAGACAACTTTTGAATATTCTCAAGGTGTGGTAAAACAACCGTAGATTTATAGTTATTCTCTACCTGTTCGCGCAGCTATTTAAATAGAGGTGCTATGGCGTTTTTTGCATTTTCATATGGCTGTAAAAACTCAGCTCTACCGGTAATTAAAAATCCTCTTTGTCCCGTCTCTTGGTCTACTAAAGCCTTGCCAATGGCTAAAATAATATTTTCACCAATTAAGGTATTTGACTGGACAAAAATAGTAGTTAATTCATCCAGTGAAGTGCTAAGTTGCTCTAATATTTTTTACCATGCCCTGCTCGCAAGGTGTTTTGCATATATTCAAGACTTATCTCTTTGCTCTTTACATTTCTTCGGGTACTGATTTCGACTTCTGCCGATTGTTGCAACCATTGTCCTTCCAGTTTATCAATTAACTTCAACCTAGCGACCTGCTTATCATTGTCCGAAACAAGCTCTTACAACGCTTTATTTTTTTCTTGCCAAACCTGTTGAGCTTTATTAAAGGGTTCAAGAAAACTATCTTTACCTGTGATCAAAAAACCTCGTGCACCGGTTTCCATAGCTATCATCAATTTTTCAAGTTCTTTACCAACAGTTCAATAAATTAATATTTATTACTTAACAATAAGTTAAAGGGTATTATCTTTTCAGGCGCACCTGGCATTGAAGGTCCCTATGGCCGGTGGCAAGGTAGTTATCAGAGCAAGCCGTTAATACTTCGCTAAGCATTAACGGTAAAGAGGTGTGATTAGGTGTATGAAAAATAAAATAGCAAAGCTAAAAAAACTTCATTTAACGGTCTTAGGCTTTTGCCAAATATTTATTTATTTGCTTATGGGTGAATTATTGAGTGCTTTAATCCCGTTACCAGCAGCAATCATTGGCCTAATAGCTTGCTGCGCAGCTTGTATATTATTAAAGCAAGTACCAGAATCACTTGATATCGCCAGTAGATTTTTGCTAAAAAACATGGCGATATTTTTCATCCCCTATGTGGTAACAATCACCTTATTTTGGCCAGCGTTAGCAGATTATTGGCTTGCCTGTTTGCTGGCACTTTTTATCAGCACCTTAGTTACCCTAGCGGTTACTAGTCTGCTCAGTGATAAACTGATTGAAGCTGCGACAAAAGTATCAGTGAAACACTCAGTAAATGCGTCAACAATGGATACTGACAAGTAATGCAAAACTCAACTATGTTACTTCTGCTGGCAGCTAATCTGTTAATAACGTGGACCGTTTTTCAGTTATCAAGCAAATTATATCACTACTGTAAACAATTCCCTTTAGCGCACCCGTTAATACTCAGTGGCGTGGTACTGGTCGCTTTATTGCATACCTTTGATATTTCTATTGAAGCTTATCAACAAAATAGCCAAGTGATTATGATGATGCTAGCCCCAGCAACCGTAGCATTAGGCGTGCCGCTCTATAAAAACTTAGCGGTATTAGCAAAATACAAAAGCGCTATATTTTTCCCTTTATTGCTGGGTGCGATAATATCGCCCTGCTCGGCGCTATTGTTACTTTGGTTATTCAAGGTTGATGGCTCATTACTTTTGAGCATGATCAGTAAATCAATCACCTCGCCCATTGCTATTAATATTACTAAACTCGTTGGTGGCATTCCGGCTATCGCGGTCATTTTTGTCATTATCAGTGGCATTATTGGCGCCGCATTAGCAACGCCACTATTTTCCTTGCTGGCAATAAAACACGATATAAGTAAGGGCTTATCACTGGGTATTGCCTCACACGCTATAGGAACATCCTCTGCGGTACAAATTAGTGAGCAATGTGCCGCCTTTTCAGTATTAGCGATGTGCTTAAACGGCTTATTAACAACTGTCGTTATTGTTTTATTTTCAATGATTTAATTAGCCTATTACCATCAAAACAACAATACAAGGCTCGAGTAGCCAGTGGCTCAATTGCTCTAGTGCGTAGTGAAGACTTTAGTGCAGAATATTTGCCATAAATATTACCTTTGAGTCAAAGCAGGCTTTATCTCATGTCGCCCGAATATACTAAAATATACTCATCAAGCTGTGATGGCCAATGTTCAGTAATACATCTTATAGCGTTCATGGTTACTTGTAACTTTCCATTTACAAATAAAAAATAATATAAACAACCGCTTAAGGAATAATTAGTCGAGAAATTAGAATAATAGCTACCTTTTTATCTTAGCTAATATAAAGATAAGTAGAAATAAATAAGATTGAGTATGAAAAATATGCTATATTCATGCCAAATTATCTATTGATGACAAATATTTTATAGACAAAGTAATTTAATGTTATAAGACTTCCCGTAAGAAAATTAACTACATTAAAAAACTCGTATCGATAACAATACCCTCTAGTTGTTCACTCTTTAGATTAATATCCAAAAAATATAATTAATTCACAATGAGAGTGATTCATGCCATCAGTAAAAACAGATAGTAATCCGTCGACAACACCTCCTTCGATAATATCACTTGCCTTTGACTTACCAAACATTTGTTCTTTGGTTGGTCTTTTTTCAGCATTATTAGCACTATACTTTGCCTTGATCGGCATATACCCTGCCGCGATGATAGGATTAATTTGGGCAGTATTTTTTGATTGGAATGATGGCAAAATTGCTCGTAAAATGAAAAACCGAACGGCTAAGCAAGGTCAAGTGGGTGGACAAGTAGATTCACTCATCGATCTTGTCAGCTTTGGCATCTGCCCGGCCGTTATCTTATTGAGCTATGGCAATTACGATCCTATATTCTTCCCCGGTGCTTTTATTATTGTTGCCGCTTGCGTCTTACGACTAAGTTATTTTAATGTTTATGGCTTAGATGGAAAATCCACCTATCAAGGTCTTGCCTCTGATAATAATGCCATCATTCTTGTTTTTGTTTTTCTGTTAGAGCGTTTTATCTCGACTTCGGCATTCACTATCGTTCTTTATATTACCATCCTGGTAATAGCAGCTCTCAATGTAGCCTCGATAAGAACACCAAAACTCAGTGGTAGTTGGTATTATGTCCTTGCTCTATACACTTTATTTATCACTGTGGCTTATGGCTGGTTGCTAGTCTAGAATATTTACACCTGAGTGATATTTTTAACTGTCATTCAGGCAACGATAATGATGCATGGCGCCTAAAGCCATAGCTATTCAATAAAATAAGTACCCTTAGTTACCGTAGTTAGTAAACACGGTTTAGGTACTGAGATCGATCTTTAACAGCGAACTGTTCGCTATTCCCGACATTTTCACCACAGAGTGAGTTTGCAGCGAGGACGATTTGAATAGCGCATATAGCAAAAGTATTTTTTATATGTTCGATATGTATAGGAGTAATAAAGATGAAAAGAGTATACACCAGTGGCGTATTTGATTTGTTTCACGTAGGGCATTTATCGGTTATACAAAAAGCAAAAGAGTTTGGCGACTACCTTATTGTTGGCGTACATTCAGACGAAGACGTTAAATCTTATAAGCGTTCACCTATTATTTCTTGTGAACAACGCTGTGAAATCATTCGAAACATTAAGGGTGTTGATGAGGTAATTGTTGCCCCACTTACCCCGAATAATGATGCAAGTTTTTACCAAAAACATAAGATTGACATTCATGTTGCCGGTGATAACATGGAACATATGTACAAGTTACCGCACAAAATGGGTATTATGCGCTATGTACCGAGAAACCCTCTAATTGATTCATCATCAATCATAAAAAAACTTAAAGTTTAATCCCTTTATAACCATTCAAGATGCATGTTTCAGAGTGCTTGAGCACTTTGAATGGTAACGGGTATATACGCAGTAAGCGGAGTTTTTACTCCCTTTATGCACAGTCTGCCTAAAAACAGTCCCTTATGGACTGTTTTTTTATATCAAAAAATCAATAATGTCGTGCTTGCTAAGCTAATTAATTTCTCGCTTAGGCCAACGTTATGACCACAATGGCTCAGGGTAAAGTTGAGCCGCTGCCATTGAGTTGTTACAAGGTACTGCCGGTGGCTTGATAAATAATACCTCTTGAGCCAGAAACAAAGTGCATACATCAGCTTTTAGCCGTTGGCATGACTATTAAAGATAGAAATTACAGCGCTATATAACTATATTTTTGCCCTGCTAATACCGCTTCATACATCAAGCCGCCTTTTGTTAAAGTCATCACCGCCATGCCTTTGTGATAGATAGCTTTGTTTTGTTTAGTTGAACTCGAATCAGCACCTTTGCTTGAGCTTATCCCTGAAGAGCCTACTTGCGCTTGAACTGCCGCTGTTAAGGCGACCGCTGAAGCACTGGCAGAAAATTCAAAATTTCCGGAAGTAAACTCATCAAATGAACGTTTATCTTGGAAGAAAATTATTTGACTATATACCTGACCACCTAATTGAAAACCAATGGATAGTTGCGTCATGCTACTTTTCCCGACCTTTTTATTATGCAAATAAACCAGACCCTTGCCATGAGCAGCACCAATTCCTACCCCAGCCTTCGCTATAGTGGGATAAACCGCATAGCCATAAGCCTGGTTAAAAAAGTCTTTAGTCGCTGGTGATGATTTGAAATTATCAATAGTTTGACTGTAGTCATCTGCTTGCACAGTAAAGCCCGCCACTAAAACGAACACAGTGATTAACGATAAAAGTAATTTTTTCATATTTTCTCCATAGTATTGAAATTTTATAAAAGCCCGTTACTAGGTCACTAAAAAACGAACAAATGTTATAGCCATTACATGACTGTTTTTATCATTTACCCACATAATAAACACGCTAAATTGTTTATAAATTTGTTACGGCTAAAGTAGCTATAACATAATTCGCTTTGGGAATTAAATTTCCTAAACAAGCCGGTAGTTAGACTGACTATTCTTCAACTCAAGGTCTTCAGGAATAATTTTCCGGTTTATTGATATAAATCAAAATAGAACACCAAACTATCACTCTATTAAGGCTCAGTAAGCAAAAATATACCAAGCAATTCGTGAAATAATTTCTCTATCAACGCCACTGTTAAGTCGACTAGTAAGCAGTGACAGCTAACTGCATAACTCCAGAGAATTTTATGACTAATTTACCTACCGATGTAAAACAACCACTGAGCTTAATTTATCTTGATGCCAATGCGACCACGCAAGTTTTACCGCAAGCAGCGGCGGCAGCTTTAGCCACCATGGAAACTTTTTTTGGCAATCCAAGTAGTAGCCATATTACCGGCCTGCAAGCGCAGCAGATAATGGCCAAAACAAGGCGACAAGCTAAACAGATTGTTGGTGCTGGCGAAGGTGAAATTATATTTACCAGTGGCGCTACCGAAGGCATTCAAACAGCAATTTTATCAGCATTGATTGCGGCCAAAAAGACCCTTGATATAACCGCTATAACAAGTAAAAAATATTGTCTTTTATACGGTGCCACCGAACATAAAGCGGTGCCAGAGTCACTCAAGCATTGGAATGAAATTCTTGATATTAACGCCGAAGTAACAGCAATCCCGGTAGATAAAATGGGTCGCCTTGATATGGATTTTATCGCCAAGCAAGTCCCTAACGCCCTGATGATTTGTACCATGGCTGTTAACAACGAAACTGGTGTCTATCAAGACCTTAATCTATTAGACAAAACCATACGTGCCAATAATGCCAATATTGCTTGGATGGTAGATTGTGTGCAAGCTTTAGGTAAACAAGACTTGAACTTAGCGCAAACAAGTATTGATTATGCGCCCTTTAGTGGCCACAAACTATATGCCCCTAAAGGCATAGGTTTTATCTATATTAAAGACAACGCGCCATTCACGCCCGTTATTGCTGGTGGTGGCCAAGAAGGCGGCTTACGCTCGGGCACGGAAAATTTACCTGGGTTAGCGGCCTTAAGCGTTATATTTGATATGCTAATGGGAGAAAGTGAACATAGCTTTACGCCAGTGAAATCGCTGCACTTATTCCATCAACAGATAGTGGCAACATTGATTCAAGCATTCCCTAATATCGTTTTTAATCATAGTTTTGAAAACTCAGTGCCAACCACCATTAATTTCGCTATCCCTGGCTTTAGCTCGAAAGAAATGATGGATTTATTCGACGCAGCCAATGTCCGAGTAAGTTCAGGATCAGCTTGTAGTTCTAAAGTAACGCGCAGTTTTGTCTTAGATGCAATGGGGCTACCCTCCTGGCAAAGTGAGTCGGCAATTAGAATGTCGTTTGGACCCGCCATGACGCAAGAGCTAGTTGACCAGACCTGTGAGCGAATTGTCTCTGCGGCGCAAGCATTGCGACAAAGTTGTCTGACTATTGACACCAATGCCATGGATAGCAAGGTAATAACCGATAACAAGGCATTAGAGGGTTTAGTACAATTTAAAGTAGGTGGTAGCTGTAGTTGGCTATATGTCGATCACAAAACCAAGTCGGCATTCGTTATCGATCCCTTACCGGAAGTAGCCGAACGCTTGCAAACCATGCTGACATGTCATGGCCTTAAGTTAGTCGCAGTTATTGATAGCCATGGCCATGCCGATCATGTCTCTTGTCGTGCCAGTATCGCCAAAACGTGCTTAGCTGAGCAGAAAACTGATGCACTAGGCTGGCCAGACAATACACCAACAACAAACATTAATGGTAATGAATACCAGTACCTAACGCTGGGCGATAAGTGGTTGCTTAAAGTTGCCACACCTGGGCATACCGAGGACAGTATTAGCTTATTACTATGCGAGCCCGTCACTGATTCAAGCGATAAATTAGTTGTGCTCTATGCCTTTTGCGGTGACTTAATTTTAATGAACAGCCTTGGCCGCACAAACTTCGACACGAGTAGTGCGCCGGCTATGTTTACCAGTTTACAATTGTTAAATACCCTTATCGGTACAGAGAGTCTTATTTGTCCTAGTCATGATTATAACAACGAGTTTACCACCAGCATTGGCGCTGAAATATCACGTAATTCACTACTCCATAAAGTGATCAACGATGAAATCAATTCCAATTTTTTTTCAATACAAAAGTACACTATGGACAAAGGTATTATTGATGAATCTGGCAGTGAAATTATGTGTGGCGCTTTAATCTGTGCTGGCGATAAAGTTGCTGTGCGTGAATATGATAGTGCCAGCTTAACTGAGGCAATGAAAAAATCGAGCACGATTAAATTAATTGATATCAGAGAGGCACATGAATACGCACTACAGCACGATGAAAAGTTCACCTACAACGTGCCTTTAACTCGACTAGTGCAGTTTGTGCAAGAGCACCAAGATGATAAACAAGTACCCTTGGTACTGATTTGTCGCAGTGGTAGTCGCTCTCATTTGGCCGCGCAAGCATTAGGGCGTCTGGGCTTTGAACAAGTTGGGCATTTAACCGGTGGTTACGCTTTTCATCAATATTAGTAGCTCATGCAAAGACCATTGTTACCATGACAATGCAAGTAACTTGAGCCTTGCCGAGCAAGCTGTATTGACTAAAACAGCAATGTTTGGCTGCCTTAGCCCCCTTTAAATATATGGCAAACTAAGTTTGAGTAAATTGAGCAAACTTAGTTTTCATTAATATCACCAAATTGCATTTATTTACCTCCCCGCCGCCATATTCTGCAATAGCTGCAATCGTTGTTTTTCCTGAGCAGAAGGTTGATAAGGAATATCACTTAAGCTAGATATGGCAAAATCTTTAATTTCATATTTCTTAATCGCGCTGTTGCCATATTTTGTCGGTTTACCGGCTGCTGGCGACATTAACTCGATTGAGAAAGTAGCTAAATAGAATGGCGCTTGTTGGCCTTTTAATACTGATTGATGAACTTTTAGGTTTATATGACTACTGCCTTTACTAAGCTTTTCTTTAGCAACTAAGTGGGCGATAGGTTGATTGTTGGCATCAAATAAGTTTGCGCGTATTCTATAAAGACCTTGCTCTCTTGTGGTTAAGTTGGCTGACAGCACCATATCTGCATCTTGATGAAATGGTGCATTGAACCCTTCGAGTGTGGCGATTGAATCAACATACTTGAGTGCCAGAGCAATAGTAATATACTTACCATTAATCAATGCTGTTATGGTAACTTGCAGTTGCCTTGGCAAGTTTCGCCTACCTTCAAATTGTGCATACCAGTTATCTTCATCCTGTTCAAACGTACTGGTTAACAACACCTTGCCAGTAGCTATGTCAACGAGCTGAAGCTCGGCATTATCGATATTTTCGCCGGTAAGGGTCGCGAAAACAGGCTCAGGATAGGTGTAACGATATTGTGATAAGGCAGCAGTGACTTGACTGCCAGCATCATCAACAGGAATCGATTGTGGATTGAAATGGTTTGGTTGCAAACGGTCAAAATCTTTATCGGTCAGCGGTTGAGAGTATATTGGAAATTTTAATGTCGCGGCATACACTTTAGCGACTAATGTTGCCGAATCGCTTAAGGTTATTTTTTCTGGCGTTAGCGCAAGCGTAGTTTTTTTCTGAACGGCGGCTGCTGGCAGATTTATGGCTTCTATTGGCAGTCTTTTTATCAGAGCGTCATTCACCATTATTTGTTGTTGTGGCATTGATGGCCAAAAAAGCCAAACAGTGACAACAACAATACTCATCACCACCATTCGCTTTAAGAACTGGGTATTTTTCATAACTCATTTTTTCCTGATTTATCAGCTGTTAACCTTTGCCAATATTAGTAGCAACGATGAACAGCTATGCATATTTTTTAGTTAGGGATCGCGTCATAAATCAGCGTTGACATGCTGTCATTTTTGGAATTTTGCACATAAAGATAATTGCTTTGCCAAAGCCACCAGCCACTGGTTTGAGTGTAGGTATCAAAATGAATAGCCTCACCCGATAACATATTTTGCTGGTTACTTGCTGGTGTAACTTTACCTTGCTGCTTTGGCTCAAGTAGTGAACCATGGCTATAATCTTCTCCCATAAGCATAGGGTAATGATACGGCATAAAGCCTGAAACAGCATTGCTTTGATTTGATATTTTACCGTTAAAGGCTACTTGTGTACTACAACTACCAAAATGTCCTTGGCGATTACCACCACATGAGGAATGGCTGCCAACAACACCGTCATCATGACCTTGAATGAATAGGCTAGTAACACCTAAGTATTCACTTGCATCACCAACAAAGCGTAAACGAGGTATTCTTGCATCGGGTAATGGTGACAAATGTCTAGCATTATTGACTTTTAGGTCATGGAGTACCCCCATTTCATCACTAAGTTGACCACCCAGCCAGGCTTCTAAAGCAGCCTCTATAATAAAGGTCCAGCTTTCGGTAGCTTGAGCAACACTGACCGCTAAATCGGCAAGTTCACTGCCACCGCCAGCACCGGCAATATCAAAAGTAGCAACGATATTAAGTGGTGCTAAGCCAGCATTTTCTAACCAAGTCGCTTGGTTATCAATAATATAGCGAGCCACTAAATCACCGGCAGAGTGCGTGACAAAGATACAGCCAGGTGAGCAAAAGTTACTTTCAGAAAAACTTTTTAACTTTGGCCAAAGATAATCAGTAGCGATTTTTTCTTCTATTCGCTCATATGAAGGCCAGTCAATACGGGCATCACTTAAATCGGCCCAATAACCTTGCCAATAGTTTTGGCCACTTTCACTGACATTACCGTCGGATATTAATTGTTGTGGTTGCAAGCCATGGATAAGCACTATTTTATATTCTTTGCTGTATGCGGCTGTTGAGTAGAGCGCGAAACAGAGAGCTACAAAAGCAGCTGAGATCTTGATTATATTCATATTATCCCCATATTTTTTTATAATTTTTTTTATTTCATCATGTTTTTATTATTATCATTTAAACTGATCGGACGTTGGACCAGTTGCATTGACAATAGAATATCGCTCGTTTTTTATCCAGATGCGAATTATTTATAATGGAAATAATCAGAATAAACAATAGTTATAGTCATCACTAAAAAAAGGACAATAGATTACTCTGAGTGATTAATTCGAATTACTGAATATTATTGGAGTGAAGTAAATATAAGCTAGCTTCGTTATTAACTGGCATGGATAAATATCAATCGTAAAATGCAAACCATATTGAAAAACCGACAATATGCCGTGCTCATAAAATATTAATATGTTAGCCACAACAAGCTAATACTCTGTTATTAAAGTAAAAAATATTATTTTTATTTTGTGGCATGCGCTTTGCTCTGTTAGTTAAAGTTACAGTTATTCTATTAACTTAAACCTTTATCACGATAATAAACTAAGTTTTATTTAAGGAGTAAATATGACTTTATCTCAATATAAATGGGTATTGTTTCTTCTTATTTTAGTTCCGCTACTTTATGCCTGCGGTGATGAAGAAGAGCAAGAAGTTGCAAAAATCCAAGCTGCCCCACCAGAAAACACTATGCAAAACAACATAGCAGAGCAAAATAAAATAGAGCAAGAAGCAACAAATTCACTTAGTAGTATCACCATAGCAGGCAACTTTGCCTTCGCCAGCCAAAGAATGGTAAGTATTGATTTGCATTTTTCAACCATGCAGTTCCAAGAAAAAATTTCAATTTATTCAACCATAGATACCAGTGCACTTACCCCAGTAAATTTACTAGAGCAAGGCACAATCAATCAATCAAATAGCTATAAAAGCATGTTGACCGTGGCCACAGCAATAAACGCTTTAATTGTGGTTAGAAATGATGACTTTTCAACCTTAGTGACGGTTAAAATCAATAACCATGACCTACTTACTCATACTTTTCAGGAGTAATTAAGATGAAAATAGTGTTCCTTAGCATACTAACTTGCTTATCCATATTTGCGGCCAATGCTGACCCGGTACTGCAGGCTATAACTATAGATTTAACCCCAGCGGAGTATAAAAAACTTGGTTCATCCGTCGCTATTTTTGGTGATATTGCCGTTATAGGTGCTCCTGGCGCAAGTGACGATATAGGGCAAGCTTGCCTCTATCAACGTTCAGGTGAAAGCTGGAGCCTATTAAGTTGCCTTAGCCCTAATACTGACAGCTTAGTAGTGCAACAGTTTGGTAAAACTGTTGCACTCTCTGGGGAACAGCTAGTTATCGGCGCAGAAAAAAAACAAAATGGTACCAAGGGTATTGCCTATATTTATCAACGCCAAGGTGACTCATGGATACTAGAAGCTGAATTAATCAGTCCAAATTCAGCCGCTAATGATAAGTTCGCCAGCGCACTGAGTATTTCACAAAGCTATATAGCGATTGGTGCACCCGGTGCTTCTGCGAGCCATGAGGGTACTGTTTATATTTTTAAAAGTACGGATTCCGGCTGGGTTGAAGATATCGTGTTCACGCCCGTTTCATCATTTAAAAGTGCTCATTTTGGCTCGGCACTGAGTTTATCCGGTGAATACCTCATCATAGGGGATGATGATCATGGTCGTACCCATGAAGGTAGTGCCTATATTTACCGACGAGAAGACGGTATTTGGAGTCTCCAGGCTAGTTTAAAAGGTGGCGATATCACTAAAAGCGCCAGTTTTGCCACCAGCGTAGCAATTTCGAACAATCATGCTGTTTTAGGGGCAAAATCAGAAAATGACCCTTTAATTAAAAAGAATAAAAAAAGTGGCGCTGTCTATGTTTATAAAAGAACGGGGCAGTTATGGAGTAATCAAGCAAAACTGATAGCAAGTGATGCTGCGCAAGGAGATAATTTTGGCTCTAGTGTTGCTATCTCAGGGGATTACCTAATTATCGGCGCCGAAAATAAAAATAGCGCTAGAGGCTCAACTTACCTATTTCAAAATATAAACGAAGTTTGGACTGAAGTATTTAACTTTGAGCCGGATGATGCTAAGCAACAAGATAATTTTGGCCATGCTGTCACTATTGCACAGGACTATATAGTTATTGGTGCACATAACAAAATTGTCACCAGCAGCACTCAAGGTGTTAGTTACCTTTATTACCTGAATCGTGACACTAGCCCATCAGCAAGAGAGCAGGCACTCACCGAAATGCAAACTCAACTAGCTTATGACTCAGAGGCAATAGATAGTGACAATGATGGTTTGAATGATTGGGATGAAATTAATATTTTAGGTACTGACCCAAACCTCAGTGATAGCGATGGTGATGGCTTAACGGATAAAGAAGAAGTGACCATTTATCAATCAAATCCACTGATGGCGGATAGTGACGAAGATGGTTTATCGGACTTCGACGAAGTAGTTATTTATAATTCAGATCCTACCATGGTTGATACCGATGGCGATGGTGCCAGTGATTATGAGGAGGTAATGGTTACTAAAACAGATCCCTCTTTAATTGACTCAGACCATGATGGCTTAACCGATCAGCAAGAGCTACTGGAAACCAATACCGACCCAACGCTTGCGGATAGTGACGGCGACGGTTTAACCGATAATGAAGAGCTTAATTTATTTAATACCGACCCCAATAATCCTGATAGTGACAATGACGGCTTTAGTGATGGCAACGAAGTAAACTTTTATGAAACCTCACCCTTGGATAGTAATGATACACCCACTATATCAACCACCAGCACCTCATATTCTCCGGCAAACAGCCAATTTGGCACCATGGCATTTGAAGATGAGTGGCCATTAACAGGGGACTACGATTTTAACGATGCCGTATTTGATTACAACGTTGAAGAAAATAAGGTCAATGGCCTTGTTCATCGCATTGTTCTTAAAATACTACCTGTAGCTCGCGGTGCCATTTATGAAAACTCCTTACGATTACTCATTAACACGCCCATTACTAATATTGGTCAAGTGAGCATGCAGTTAAAAGGCGTAACAACCGAGCTAAGTCCGATAGCAGACGGCAATCAATCCCTATTTATCATTATAGATAAAATAGCAGATGCCTTACCACCGCCTCCAGGATATAAGATGTCTAATACCTTTTCCGGTAGCCCTAAGGTTAATGGCAATCTTTATACCTTAACCATTAACTTCAATTACCCTATATCATCTCAAACGCTAGGCACGGCACCATATAACAGTTTCATTTCGAGAGTACTCGATACTGGCGAGCAGATCGAAGTACACTTTCCTGGCCATTTTCCCTCAACAAAGGCTTCTAAAAGAAAGTTTGGCCAAGGACAAGATGACTCAGATAAAAGCCAAGATAGGTATTATCAAACGGAGGGGAATTTACCTTGGGCTATGCTTATTCCAGCCAAGTGGCATCACACAAAAGAGCGTGTAGATCTATCTAATGGCTACCCTGATATTTTGCAATGGGCGGCCAGCAAAGGAAAAAGTAAAAAAAATTGGTATAAAAGTAAACGTAATGCAAAATTTGTTTTTGAAGCCGTTAATGACATTTGATAGCAGGGATTACCACTAAGACCGTAACTCACTAAAATGCCAGCCTTTATATGCAATCCAGCAGTGGCTAGTAATATGCCAAAGAGTGCCCCCTAATTGAAATAAAGATACCCGATGCAAATTACTTGCATCGGGTATTGAGGTTTTACTAATCTAGGCACTTTTTTACCTAGCAATCACTTTACCTAGGGGTTATACGTTACGTCTAAGCGAACACCGCTTGCGGCCGAATAACCATACACACCAATGTGCCAAGTATCCGCGGCCGGATTGGTAAAGGCACAAGCTTCATTGTTGCCACTCTTATATGGACGACAGTCATAAGTAGCAGAAGTCGGTTGAGAGCCTCGTCTAATATACATATCCGCATCACCACTGCCACCACTCATGACAAAGTCTAAGGTAGCCATGCCTACAGGCACATCAATGGTGTAATAGGTCCAAGCACGACGAGCAACGCTAATGTCTGTCACTGAGGCACTACCGCCGATAGCACCGCTACCAGTACTAGGCTCGGTAAAGCTACCCGTTAAGCTAACACCACTAAAGGTCGAGTAAGCGACGACTTTAACAAAGTAGCTACCCGCTTGAACGCTAGCGATAGCACAACTTTCACTGTTACCACCCTTGTATGGACGACAATCATAACTGCTACTGGTTGGTGCTGAGCCGAATTTAACATACAGATCAGCATCACCCGTGCCGCCACTCATATCGAAGTTTAACTCAGTGGCACCAGCAGGAACTTCCATAGTAAAGCTCAGCTCAGTACTTGAGCTAAGGTTAGCTGTAGCAACACCATTTTCAAGGACTTTACCCGGGGTAGGTGGTGTTGGCGGCGGTGTAGTGCCACCACCACAGCTAGCTGCCAAGGCATCTGAGGCAGCTTTGGCTTGCACTAAACCAAAACCTGTTTTGTCATCACGACCTGCTACATCTAGGTCAATCGCGGTATTTTTCAAGGCACTGCGGACATCATCGGCACTACAATTGGGGTTATTGCTCCACACCAATGCGGCAACACCGGTAACATGTGGTGTAGCCATTGAAGTACCATTGTAATAGGCATAATCTTGTGAGCCATTGACCGTTAAGCTAGCGTTAGTGCCTAATTGAGACATGAGTTGCAGGCCTAAAATACGACTAACAGACACTGTCGGCACAGTTACGTCAGTGTTGGCATCAACAAGGAAAGGATTTTGTAACCCCGGGCGCGTACTGTCACTATAAACAATAACCGCAGAGGCACCGGCATCAGCACACGCTTTGGCTGGGTTTATTTCAGGATAGTTACTGCCCTTTTGGTTATCATTACGCTCGGCTAAACAAATGTTACCATTAACATTACTACAGCTATAACTGCTAGCAGAAATGGTACAGCTGGCTAAGACACCGTTAGCACTGCCATCAACATTGCTAACCACATAGTTACCGCCACTTTGAATGTAATGTGTTTGCGGTACCACACTGTCATTACCATAAGTGGTTGAGCCAACAGTGATAAAACCTAAACGGCCATCACCAGCAACGGTTGATAATATAGCTTCGCCTGGCGCAGATATTTCAACTTGACTGGTATATTGAGAAAATTCAGCATGTTGGTTGTTATTATCTAACGCGCCGACAGCCATGACCACGTCGTAAGATGCCGGGTAAGACAAGGTTGAGTTACCATCGTTACCAGAAGCGGCAATTAACAATACCCCTGCATCAGCCGCAGCTTGTAGGGCATTTTTTTCTGCATTTGATGAGCCAGAGCCACCTAGACTCATATTGATAACTTTAGCGCCATTATTTACACAAGTATCTACTGCGTCAGATAAATCGCCAGAGTAACCCCAACCACTTTCGTTAAAGACTTTGACAATATGCAGGTTCACGTTAGTGCTAGGTAAAATACCCACGACACCTTCACTGTTATTTACCCCGGCAATAGTACCTGCTACATGGGTGCCGTGCGAACCACCGTGCTGATACCAGTTACCCGTACCTGAGTTATTAGTGCCAGAAGCATTATTGGCATTCAAATCAGGGTTAGCTTGCTCATAACCTGAATCAATAATACAAACGGTCATGTTAGCTGCATCTGTGTCTGCTAATTGATCTGCTTGTGTCTTAGCTATACCCCAAGGTTGGCTTTGTGAAAATAAAAAACGTTGATAATCAGGCTCAATAGATTCAATAGCTGGATGTTTACGTAATTTTTCTATGAATTTTTCCACATCTTTCAGCGAATGCATGTCATCAAGCGCTATTACATGGCTATTATTTTTTAATATTTTTACATGTTTTAAATTTAAGCCTATTTTTTTAGCGAGACCAGGAGGAATAACTTTACCTTGGTGCTTATCCCTAAAGGTAATAATTAAACGATCGGTATAATCATTACGTTTAAGCTTTTGCTGTGCTTGCCACTCGGCAAAACTAAGCGTTGCCGATTGAGTTACCGTGGCAACTGCTTTTACTTTATTAAGTTTAGCCTGAGGGGCTGCATTACTGGCAATACTGGTTGCGGTAAAACCGATAAGGCGATAGCACTTAGGGCAATTTTTCTATTTTTTTTCATCTGACATTAACTCCATCATTGTTATTTTACGCTTAAGACAAAAGTCGATTTGACTAATGCCTTGCGCATTATTTTTATGGGTTGCGTTAATAGTTAACATAAAACCAACACTTATCAGATTGCGTCTTTATCGGTTTTTTAACTAGCAAATTATCGACAGATATTAATAAAAAACCGACCAGTTACTTTTATTTAATCTAGATAATATATTGAAAATTAACAACATGTTATTGGTATGTCGTTTTTGTACGAAAAGCTGTCGTAATTTTACTAGGGGCAGTTTGACTAGCTGTTACTATCGATTGATGCAAGAGGCAGGGAGCCGAGTTAAGCAAATATATATAGCAAGAGCAACATATAAAAGCAGAACAGACAGTTCATCTAAACCGTTAATATAAACAATAAAACTAGCGTCATTAATAATAAGAATAAGACGACTTAACATCAAAGAGAGAGTGAAATACCTATGAAAGTTTCTAAATTTACCACCTCAGTTCTAGCCTTAGCAGTAACCGCAGCATTCTCAGCCCAAGCAGCTGATGATAGATACATTATTAAAGTAGATGAAAGCAAAAAAGGCATAGTAAAAGCCTTAGCGAAAAAACTTGGTGCTGATTTAAAAGTTGATGGTAATGGTTTTTTTGCGGCATCATTTTCAGGGAAAAGCTTAAGCGAAGTAAAAGGTTTACTGAATAACCCACATATTCAAATGATTGAAGAAGATCAGCGTCGTATGCCGCTATCTATCTATAGTGATGATGTTGGTAATGCTATGACTGAACAGTTAACGCCTTATGCGGTTGTACAATCTCAAGCAGACCAAGTTAGCTTCAATGCTGATGCTGGCATGAAAGTTTGTATTATTGATTCTGGTTTAGATCGCTCTAACCAAGATTTCGTTTGGAACAATATCACTGGTGATAATGACTCTGGCACAGGTAACTGGGATGAAAATGGTGGTCCTCACGGTACCCACGTTGCAGGTACTATTGGTGCTGCAGACAATAACGTTGGTGTTGTTGGTATGGCTCCTGGTGTTGCTATGCACATTGTTAAAGTATTCAATACTGATGGTTGGGGTTACTCTTCTGATTTAGCTTATGCTGCTGAAAAATGTGCAGAAGCTGGCGCTAACATTATTAGCATGAGTCTTGGTGGTGGTGGTGCCAACAGCACTGAAGAAAATGCCTTTCAAGCCTTTACTGATAATGGTGGCTTAGTTTTAGCTGCTGCAGGTAACGATGGTAACGATGTGCGTTCATTCCCTGCTGGTTATCCATCAGTAATGATGATTGGCGCAAACGACAATAATAATAACATTGCCGACTTCTCACAATTCCCAAGCTGTGATGAAACTACAGGCCGTGGTAAGAAACGTACTACAACGACCAATGACGCTATCTGTGTAGAAGTAACTGCTGGTGGTGTTGATACACTATCTACATATCCTGCAGGCATGGCGACTAGTGCTGCAATGACTGCTGATGGCGTAGCATTTCTTTCTTCTTCAATGGAGAACGCCGGTAATGCTGCAGGCAATACTTATTACATGGGCACAGCCGAAGCAACAGACTCTGGCGCAAACGGTAATATCTGTATGATTGACCGTGGTAATATATCTTTCCACGATAAAGTGCAAAACTGTGAAAATTCAGGCGGTATTGGTGCAATTATCATTAACAATGAAGCCGGTATGTTATACGGCACATTAGGTGATAGCAACGCAACATCTATCCCTGCTGTGGGTGCAACGTTTGCAGACAGAGCGGCGCTATTAGCTGCTACTACTGCTGATGTGACCATTGGTACTAGCGATTATGGTTTCATGAGCGGTACGTCAATGGCGACTCCTGCGGTATCAGGTATGGCGGCTCTAGTTTGGTCTAACCATAACGGCTGTACTGGTACAGAAATTCGTGAAGCATTAAAAGCGACAGCAGAAGATAACGGCGCTGTAGGTCACGATGACTACTTCGGTTACGGTATCGTAAAAGCAAAAGCGGCCAGCGATTACCTAACAGCCAACGGTTGTGGTGGTGGTGTTACTCCTCCTCCAGTAGCTGGCGATATTACCGCAGATGCCTCAGCATACCGTGCTAAAGGTAGAAATAAAGTTGACCTAACGTGGTCAGGTGCTGTTTCTGCAAGTGTAGACATTTACCGTAATGGCTCTTTAAGAACAACGACCTCAAACGATGGTGCTTATACTGATAGCTTCAGAACTTACGGTTCGTTTACCTATAAAGTATGTGACCAAGGTAGCGATAATTGTTCAACTGAAGTAACGGTAAACTTCTAACTTGAACTGAGTTAAGCTATTGATATCCAGCTTGTTTTATCGGCTGGATATTTTCGTTTAAGCCACTTTAACTTTTACTTTTGATAACTCTAGCAATAAAAATGATTGTGGTTAGGGCGTGTTTAGTCTATGTTTTGTAGCGATGTGTTTTTTGTAACTTCTTTTTTACAATTGTAATTACTGTAATTTAAGTAGGAATGGACGCGACAAGATGTAAGCAGAAACACCCTAATGTTTTAAGAAATGTAGATGAATTTTTTAAAGATGTATTGGACATAGGGGAATAAAATGTTGAACAACTCGGTAAAACGAATAATCAGACCACTCTCATTGTTAGGCTTTATTAGTTTGTCAGCCTGGCTTCTCAGTATTTCAGTAAACAGCACAAGTAATAGTCACACTCAGTCTTTTACTGAATCTTATATAATCAGCTCAGCCGATTACCCATTACTAAAAGAAAAAATCAAAGCGCTGCACCTAGTTCCTTCCCATGAACTGGCCATTATTAATGCGGTCGCGGTTGATTTAAATCAAGCTCAGTTAGCTCAATTACAGCAAGAGCTTAATTTTACTATCACTAAAAACCATAAAGTAACATTGTCTGGGGGTCGTGCTTGGGGAAAGCGTAAATGGCAACCTAAAGCTACCGTGCCACTGTATATTGAAGCTGACTCTGCTCATGCAATGCGCAATTTTGGCGATGGCGTAACCATTGGCTTTTTAGATACTGGCTTAGAGCAATTACAAGGCACATCTAAAGGCTTAGGCTTATCGACGGATTTGTATGGCCGAGATAAGTTCTGGGGAACTTATGATGCGATAAATAACGTGCTAAGTAACTATAGTAATGACGGAAGTGGCCATGGTACCCATGTTGCCAGTATTGCCGGCAATGCCGACTATGACGTGTACGGAAAAGTTTATGGTATTGCGCCAAATGCTGCACTCGTAGGTATTAAAGCCTTTGATGCTGAGGGCAAGGCTACTTATGCTGACGTTATTCGTGGTATTGATTGGGCACTGCAAGTAAAAGATCAAATAAATCTTAGAGTGCTTAATATGTCTTTTAGTGGACCTGCACGTTCGTATTATTGGGAAGACCCGTTAAACCAGGCAGTCATGAAAGCGTGGCAAGCAGGCATTGTTGTGGTGGCATCTGCTGGCAATAATGGCCCCGACCCCATGACTATTGGTGTACCGGGTAATGTCCCCTATATTATAACGGTTGGTGCAATGACAGATAACTATACCGAATCTGACTCAAGCGATGACAAGCTAGCCACTTTTAGTGCGGCAGGACCTACTTTTGCAGGTTTTGTTAAACCAGAGATTGTCGCTCCAGGAGGGCATTTATCGGGCTTGATGGCTTTTGATAGTCAAATAGTTCAAGAACACCCTGAATTTCATGATGGTGGCCGTTACTTTGAAATGTCAGGCACCTCTCAAGCTGCTGCCGTTGTTTCCGGCGTCGTTGCTCTGATGTTAACACAAGACCCCTCTCTTACCCCTGATGAAGTAAAATGTCGTTTAATGGATAGTGCCCATGCCGCATTTAATGATAATGGTGAACTTGCTTATAGTGTTTTCCAACAGGGCTCAGGGCTGGTTAATGCTGCTGGTGCATTAGCGAGTACTGCTTCAGCATGTGCCAATCAAGCCTTAGATATTGCTCAAGATTTAGACGGCGATGAACACTTCTTTGGGCCGGCTAACATTAATAGTGATGGCAACTTTTATATTGAAGGCCTAGGCGATGAATATGTTTGGCAATTAGATGAAAATAACCTAGATGGTGATACTTTACTTTGGCGCATGAATTTTGCTGAAAATGCTCAAGGCTGGAGAAACATTGCTTCTACGGATACCCTCCTTTGGCGAATGAATATCGAAACAGATACATTACTTTGGCGGATGAGTCTTGAGTCAGACACATTGCTTTGGCGAATGAGTGTAGCCAATAGCGCTACCAATATTAATGTTAATAATTGGGTTGAACAACAATAGTTCATTAATTCTAAGCCACTGTTACTACAGTGGCTTTTTTATTACCGTTATTCCATACTGGAAACTTCTATAAATCAACACTTTATCAGAGCTGTTTTGTGAAAAATATACTTCTCTTTTTATTATTAATTACCCTAAATTTCAGTGCTCTTGCGCAAGAAGTTAAACTGTTTAAAAACTTCGGCATTGATAACCCAATGTCATACAACTTTGTTAGAACTATTGCTCAAGACAAAGAAGGCTTTATATGGTTTGGTTCGTCGGAAGGTTTAGACCGTTTTGATGGTCACAAGACGCTAAACTTTCACCATGATAGCTCTCAACCTAACTCACTCAGCTCTAATGTAATCAGTCGTATTCTTATTGATAACCAACAAAGATTCTGGGTAGGAACTTTCGGTGGTGGCTTGAATCTATATAAAGCAGTTAGTCAGGACTTCTTGCACTTTACTACTAAAACAAAAAATACAGCGCTAAGTAATGATACCGTTAATGCCTTATTTGAAGACAGTGAAGGCAAGATTTGGGTAGGTACTGAAAATGGCTTAAACGTTATCAGTTACCATGAAAAAAAATGGTCAACCCAACAAATTTTTCAAGAGTTAGGTAACCCGAATAGTCTTACCCACAATGCTGTACTCGCAATTATTGAAACCGATAATCAACAAGTTTGGGTAGGAACAAATGGCGGTGGTATTTCGGTATTTGATCTACAAGGAAACTTTATTAAATCGATAAAATACGGAGATGATAATAGTGCGACCTACATTAATAAGTTTGTCAGTAGCTTATATATAGATATCAATGGCGATGTTTGGATAGGAACCGTTGATAGTGGTTTATTAAAGTATTCCCCTAGCACGGAACAGTTTATTCACCATCAGTTTAATGTTGATGATCAATCAACGATTAGCAGTAATGCCATAAAAAATATTTATCAAGATTCTGAAGAAAATATTTGGATTGCTACGGACAATGGTTTATCTATTTATAATTATAAAAGCAACGATTTTAATCGCTACAAATACTCTCCTAATAACCCTTATAGTATCAGTCATGATTATGTTCTTACCTTTTTTGAAGACAATAATAACATGATGTGGATAGGTACTTTTTCGGGGGTAAATCGTTGGGATGCCAATATGGCAATATTTAGACAATATAGTACCCAAACAAATCCGGCCTTAAAAAGTAGTAATATCACTAGTTTTGCCCAATTTGAGCAAGGAAGTTTGTTTTTTAGCACCTATAGTGGTGAAATTTATCAGTTGTCAGAAGATGACAATTCAATTTCACCTGTTGATTTTAATCATTCATTTTCAGAGTATAGAATTATGACTCTGTTTGCTGATGGCAACACTTTATGGGTAGGAACGCGAGGTTCAGGCTTATATTCAGTAAATTTAACAACGAATAACGTTACTGAATATAGACATGACACTGAAAATAACAACTCTCTTTCAGCCAATAGTGTTACCGATATAATTAAAGATCGCCACGGTAATATTTGGGTTGCTACTTTCCATCAAGGACTAAACCGCCTTAATAAAAATGGCACTTTTAAACGTTTTATCAAGAATAAGTCAAACAGTGACAAAGGCCCCAGCAGTAATAATATTTTACAGTTGCTGGAGGACGATCAAGGTTTTATTTGGTTGGCGACTTTTGGTGGTGGTCTTAGTCGTTTTGACCCTGAGCAAGAAAAATTCACTCATCTTCGTCATGAAGAAAATAACCCTAACGGTATTTCCGATGACTTTTCCTGGATCATGTTTCTAGACAATGAAAAAAACCTGTGGTTTGGTACTCAAGATGCCGGATTAAGTATATTAAGCCGAGAAAATCGTCATAGTAACAACTTTTCATTTACTCATCTTGGTGCTAAAGAGGGGATGAAAAGCATGACCATCTATGGTATTACTCAAGATGCTTATGGAGATATTTGGTTTAGTACTAATAAAGGAATCTCTCGTTATTCTATGAGTGAAAAAACCTTTAAGCATTTCAATCTTAGCCATGGCCTAGTAGATTTAGAATACACCCATTCGTCTGTGTTTCGCTCAATGAATAACACCCTATATTTTGGTGCTGGCAAAGGTTTTAACAGTATAGCTCCTGAAAAAGTAAATAGTCACTTCAATGCACCACAGGTCCGTTTGACCAATATTTTAAAGCTTAACGAACCTATGGCTTTAGGCACAACGTTATCAGATTTAACTGAGTTGACGCTGGCATATACCGATCAAATAATTTCATTCGAATATGTCGGTTTAAACTATACCGCTCCTGAGTCAACGCGTTATAAATATCGCTTAAAAGGCTTTGATGAAGAGTGGATTGATGCCGGTAAGTCACGACGCGCCACTTATACCAACTTACCTTCAGGTAGTTATCAGCTGCAAATCATTGCCAGTAATAGCGATAACATTTGGAGTGAGCCTGGTCTGTCACTTAATATAGTTGTACAACCCGCGCCATGGCATACTTGGTGGGCGTATGTACTTTATGCGGCATTGATTGCGCTGTTATTACTGGCTTATTCGCGTTTTTTAAACCGAAAACTACTAGTAGAACAGCAACAAAAAGAATATTTAGAACAACAAATTCAAGAGAAAACACAAGAGTTTCATTTGAAAAACATTGAACTTGAGCAGGCTAATCAGCAGTTAGAAGATGCCGCAACTGTGGATAAAGTGACGGGTGTTAAAAGCCGTCGTTATTTAGATATTTATATCGAGCAAGCCAGCCGCTTGATGTCTCAAATTCATGAAAATATTCTGCCCGTGCAACGCAGCCTATTGCCACGTTTATCTCTGGTGATGATAAAGTTAGAAAACATAAAACAAGTAAGTAATAGCCAATTGGTTAATCTTACTGACATCTTACTTTATAGCCGCAATAGTGATGATTTAGTTATTCGATGGGCTGATGATACCTTTATGATTATTGGTTATGAGAAAGATAATAACACCCGTGACCTAGTAACTCGCTTAACCAGTCAATTTGAACAAGTATTAGGTAACAATATCAAAGCAGGCATGGCGTATGCCTTTTACCCTTTTAACTTTGAACAACCTATGGCACTGTCGTGGGATCAAGTCAGTGTTCTTACCGAACATGCCCTAAAAGTTGCTCACAATAACAAATTAAGCTGGTTAGGGTTTTATGCGCCTAAGGTGCAACCCTTCAACTACTTGGATGTCATTCAACAACAAGATATTGGCGAGCTAAGCAAGTTAGTTAAATTAAAGCAGGGCGATAGCACCCACTAAGCGAGGTGGAAACTATAAAATAACGTACCGAGCATTAGAAAGACAATATATTATTTTAATAATGATGAGTCTTAAGAGCAAAGCAATGATACCTCACTATTTTTGCTCATCAAACTTGTAGCCAAGTATTTTATAACCCTTATCAAGAATTAATAGCTGCCACTTCGGTATTTTTTGGTCGGCGGGAGTTGGCAATTTTTATCAATTAAGCCCTCCATCAGCAACATGGAGAGGCTTATTGTTTAAATATAGAGTGATTTACAAAAAAATTGCTTATGGCAGGTAACTGCTACCCATTAAATAACTGTCTACTTCACGCGCGCAGCGTCGACCTTCATCAATGGCCCAAACAATTAAGCTTTGACCACGACGACCATCACCCGCAGCGAACACGCCTTCTTTGCTGGTAGTAAACTTATCGTATTCTGCCACTATGTTAGAGCGATTATCTTGCTCAAGACCAAACTGCTCAATTAAGCCACCTTCAGGCCCGATAAAGCCCATGGCGATAAGGACAATATCAGCAGCAAGTACTTTTTCACTACCGGCAACTTCTTGTGGCATCATTTGACCTTTGTCGTTACGCTGCCAAGTAATATCAACGGTATGAACCGCCTTCACATTACCGTGCTCATCACTTTCAATTTTCTTAGTCATCACTAAATATTGACGTGGATCTTGGCCTTGGATTTCAATTGCTTCCTTTTGACCGTAATCAACCAACAAACGTTTTGGCCATTGTGGCCAAGGGTTATTTTTCTCTTCACGTTTCTCTGGCGGACGCGGCATGATTTCTAGTTGCACCGTACTTTTACACTGGTGACGTAATGAGGTACCAATACAATCGGTACCGGTATCACCACCACCGATGACCACAACATTTTTGCCTTGGGCATTAATGAACTTACCATCTTTATGCTCGCTATCAAGTAAGCTTTTGGTATTTGCACTAAGGAATTCCATGGCAAAATGAACGCCATTAAGTTCACGGCCTTCAACCTGTAGGTCGCGTGGTACAGTTGCGCCAATACATAACACTACCGCATCAAAATCGCTTTCAAGCTGTTCAGCACTAATGTCTTTACCCACTTCAGTATTGGTGACAAAAACAATGCCCTCTTCCGCTAAAATATCCACGCGGCGTTGCACTAGTTCTTTTTGTAATTTCATGTTGGGAATGCCGTACATCAACAAACCACCGATACGATCGGCGCGTTCATAGACAGTAACCATATGACCGGCTTTATTGAGCTGTGCAGCAGTAGCAAGCCCTGCCGGACCCGAACCAATTACCGCGACGTTTTTACCGGTACGAGCAGATGGAACTTGAGCAGTGACCCAACCCTCAGCAAAGGCATGGTCAATAATTTCTTTTTCATGAAGCTTAATGGCTACGGGATCTGCATTGATACCTAGTACACAAGCGCCTTCACAAGGTGCTGGACATACACGGCCAGTAAATTCCGGGAAGTTATTGGTTTTATGCAGTAACTCTACTGCGTCTTGCCAACGACCTCGGTAAATCAAGTCATTCCATTCAGGAATAACATTGTTCACCGGACAACCGGCAACGACCGGAGCAAACTCTGATTTCGCCGATTGACAAAATGGTACACCACAATCCATACATCGAGAAGCTTGTTGCTCGACCTGTGCTTTTGGCATGTCATCATAGACTTCAAGCCAGTCAATTAAGCGCTCACCTGCATGGCGTTCAGTTGGCAAGGCACGACCTAGGTTGATAAATCCGGTTGGATTTCCCATAATATATTCTCCTTGTCAGCTTAAGCTTTAGCGCTAGCTATGTTGTTTAAATGGATATCGAAAGCTTCAACGGCAATGTCATATTCTGAGTCAAATTTTCCGCTATTGCGCACGTCAGTCATGTAACCTTGCATGCGTTTGTAATCAACTGGCATAACTTTAACGAAGCGCTTCACGCTGTTGTCCCAATCATTGAGTAAATCACTAGCGACAGCTGAGCCAGTAGCGTTTAAATGCTGGGTAATTAATGCTTTTAGTTCAAGACTTTCAGCATCGGTATCCACTGTTTCCAGTGACACCATTTCCATATTGCATTTAGGGGCGAAGTCATTGTTGTTATCAAGTACATAAGCGACACCACCAGACATACCCGCCGCAAAGTTACGACCCGTAGCGCCTAAGATAACCGTTATACCACCGGTCATATATTCACAACCGTGATCACCAATGCCTTCAACAACCGCTGTAGCACCTGAGTTACGAACACAGAAACGCTCGCCGGCAACACCACCGATAAAGGCGCTGCCTGACGTTGCGCCAAATAAGGCAACATTACCAATGATAATATTTTCACTGGCGACGAACTTAGCTTGTTTACTTGGGTATACCACCAGGTTTGCACCTGAAAGCCCTTTACCAAAGTAATCATTGGCATCACCTTCAAGTTCAAAGCGCAGGCCTTTGGCGGAGAAACAACCAAAACTTTGACCAGCGGAGCCGTTAAACTTAACCCTGATAGTATTTTCTGGTAAGCCTTCGGCTTGGTACTTCTTCGAGATTTCATTGGAAATCATCGCACCAATGGTTCTATCGGTATTGCTCACATCGTATTCCAGGGCAACACTTTGCTGAGTATCTAGCGCCACTTGCGCATCTTTGATCATCTTACGGTCGATGATATCGTCAATCAGGTGTTTCTGATCAATTGACTTATAAAGCGTCTCGTTCTCACCGCACTCTTCTTTGTAAAGTAGCGGGGTTAAATCAACACCCTTATATTTCCAATGCTCAACGTCGGTACGTTGTTTAAGACATTGAGTCTGACCAACCATCTCTTCGATGCATTTAAAACCTAGTTCAGCCATGATTTCACGTAAACCTTCAGCCATCATGGTAAAGAAGTTCACTAAAATATCAGCACGACCGGTAAAGCGTTCGCGTAAACCTTTATCTTGTGTAGCAATGCCAACAGGACAAGTATTTAAATGACACTTACGCATCATGATACAACCCTCAACCACTAAAGCCGTGGTTGCCATGCCATATTCTTCCGCGCCAAGTAAGGTGGCAATGGCTAGATCGCGTGGTGTTTTAAGTTGTCCATCGGTTTGTACGGTAATTCGGCTACGCAGTTTATTACGGACCAATGTTTGATGAGTTTCAGCCAAACCAAGTTCCCACGGTAAACCCGTGTGTTTAATTGAACTTAAGGGTGAAGCACCAGTACCACCATCATGTCCAGCAATCAGCACCACATCAGCATACGCTTTACAGACACCCGAGGCGATAGTACCAACACCGGCTTCTGAGACTAACTTAACGTTAATACGGGCATCGCGGTTGGCGTTTTTAAGATCAAAAATAAGCTGAGATAAATCTTCAATCGAATAAATATCATGATGTGGTGGCGGTGAAATCAAACCTACACCTGGCGTAGAACCACGAGTTTTGCCAATCCAAGCATCCACTTTGTCGCCGGGTAATTGACCACCCTCGCCCGGTTTTGCCCCCTGTGCCATCTTAATTTGTAGTTCGTCGGCATTGGTCAAGTAATGACTGGTAACACCAAAACGACCAGAAGCAACTTGCTTAATACGCGAGTTCATTGAATCGCCATTTTCTAGTGGGGTGAAACGAATAGGATCTTCACCACCCTCACCGCTGTTACTCTTACCGCCAATACGGTTCATGGCAATCGCTAACGTGGTGTGTGCTTCCCACGAGATTGAACCAAATGACATGGCACCGGAAGCAAAGCGTTTGAAAATATTTTCAATCGGCTCAACTTCACTCAATGGAATAGCAGGACGATCGCTACTTAGCTCCAGTAAACCACGTAGGGTAAAGGCCTCTTTACTTTGATCATCAACTGTTTTTGTGTACTGCTTAAATTGCTCAGTATCGTTACTTGCGGTTGAATGCTGCAGTAAACGAATAACCGTTGGGCTAAATAGATGACGTTCACCATCATGACGCCATGAGTACTCACCACCCGTTGGTAATAAGTTTTCAATGGCAATGCGGCTTGCTTCAGGGAAACCTTCACGATGGCGTAATAGTGCTTCTTGAGCAATTTGGTCTAAACTCAAACCCTCGATTCTACTGACAGTACCGGTAAAGTACTGCTCGACCACCTCTGAGTTAATACCCAAAGCTTCAAAAATTTGCGCACCTAAATAAGACTGTAAGGTACAAATACCCATCTTAGAGAATATTTTCAATAAACCACTGCCTACCGCTGCGGTGTATTTCGCCGTGATTTGCTCATTTGATAATTTGCTATCCAGTACTCCTTCATCACGCAAACCATAGATACTTTCTAGTGCTAAGTATGGATTTACCGCGGCTGCGCCATAACCAATAACGGTAGCAAAATGGTGAGTTTCACGAATATCAGCAGATTCCAGAATAATATCGGCGTAAGAACGACATTTCTCACGAATTAAATAATGATGAACCGCTGCGGTTGCTAATACCGATGGAATAGCAACATGGTCGCTGTCAACGGTCCGATCACTTAATATTAAAATGGCATAACCATCTTCAATCGCATTTTTTGCGTACAAACAAACACGATCGAGTGCTGTTTTAAGTGCGCCAGCTTCACCATTGGCTTTAAAGGTGATGCTAATGGTTTTTGCTTGTAAGTGGTCGTTATCAATATGCTGTAACTTACGTAATTGCTCGTTGGTTAACACCGGTTGTTCAATTTCAACTTTATGACAATGCGCTGCTGTTTCCTCAAGTAAGTTAAGTGACTTACCAATGTAACCACGCAATGACATCACCAACTCTTCACGAATGGGATCGATTGGTGGGTTGGTCACCTGAGCAAACAACTGCTTAAAATAATGTGATAGATGTTGTGGACGATCTGAAAGCACGGCTAATGGTGTATCTGTGCCCATAGCACCTAATGGCTCTTTCGACGTACCAACCATGCCAGCAAGCACTAAGTTAAGATCTTCGCTAGTATAACCAAAGGCTTTTTGCATTTTTCGCAGTTCCGCCAATGGCGGTTGGGCAATAGAAGCCGTTGATACCGGTAACTGGTTTAACTCAATTTTGTTTTTTGCTAACCACTGACCATAAGGCTGCGCCGAACTAACGGTTTCTTTTACTTCGTCATCACTGATAATGCGACCTTGCTTTAAATCAGCAATGAATATTTTACCGGGCTGAAGACGACCTTTCTCAACAACAGTTGACTGATCAACACACAAGGCACCTGTTTCAGAGCCCATAATCAAGGTACCATCTTCGGTTAACAAGTAACGAGAAGGACGTAAACCGTTACGATCCAGGGTCGCGCCGATAATATTACCATCGGTAAAGGATAACGACGCAGGGCCATCCCACGGCTCCATTATACAAGCGTAATACTCATAGAATGCCCGTTTGCTTGGATCCATATCATCTTGAGTTTGCCAAGCTTCAGGCACCATCATCATCATGACTTGGGCGAGCGAACGGCCACTTAGCACCAATAATTCAATGGCCATATCAAGGTTGGCAGAATCAGAGTTGTCATTATTACAAACCGGATTCAACATTTTCAATTCAGCATCAGTAAAATTCACTGAACTGAACAATGCTTCACGGGCATTCATCCAGTTAATATTCCCGCGAACGGTGTTGATTTCACCGTTGTGGGCGATATAACGAAAGGGTTGTGCGCGTCGCCAAGCAGGAAAAGTATTGGTTGAAAAACGAGAATGGAACATCGCCAACCCAGAGATGGTACGCTCGTCTTGAAGATCAAGATAATATTGACGAACTTGCGCAGTAGTAAATTGACCTTTATAGACAATTTTGGTTGATGACATCGAAGTGACATAAAACTCGTCACGTTCTTTGGCAATGCTGGCATTTATTTTATGCGAGGTGTATTTACGCAAAACAAATAACTTGCGTTCAAATTCTTGGGCCGTTAATGCTGCTGGTTTAGCAATAAATACCTGTTCAATATTCGGTTCGGTTTCAAGTGAAGCCGCACCTAACATAGAATTATCACCTGGCACATTACGATAACCGATTAAGGTTAAATCCAATTGAGTAATGTTTTGGTTTAAAATATCTCGGCACGCTTCGCGTTGTTCTTGCTCGCGGGGAAAGAAAATCATGCCAACGCCGTAGTTTCCGGCATCGGGTAAGCTAAAGCCTAATTTTGCAGTTTCTTGACTGAAAAAATCGTGGGGAATTTGAATAAGAATACCGGCACCGTCACCACTTTTGACGTCGAAACCAGTACCACCACGATGTTCCATACAACTCAACATGGTGAGTGCATTTTCGATAATATCGTGCGATTTTTTACCCTTTAGGTTGGCGACAAAACCAATACCGCAGCTGTCATGCTCAAACTCGGCACGATAAAGGCCTTGGTTTTTTTTGCTCATATCATTCATTGCTTATTCCTATTCATCTAACTATTTCTATTCGCTGTTTTTCTGGCTCATTAAGCTGCTTGCTAATTAAGACCTATATTGTTAATACTCAAAATGTGCGCTATTGATCCTTCAGAATAATATTTAGAATTTCTTGAGCATTGCACGCCAGACTTCTACTGAGTCTTTATGAGACGAACTGCCATTAATGAAAATTATTATGTAAAGCGGTCGGAAAAATTACCCGTAAAAGGGGACTGAGTCAATCTTTTTATGAATATATATGCATACCACTTGAATATATACAGCAACAAATTATTCTTAAAACATTAATATTTACCCTAAAAAATACATTAGCGACACTTTTAACTCTATTTTAAGCACATAACACTACATAATAATAATTACATTTTCATACGGAATATTCATTATTCCGTATAAATATATCACCGGGTAACAGCTCGCAATTTATTTATGCTAGTTGTGTAACTTTTAAGTTCAGCAGCTTAGCAAAGAGAAAATTAAAGTAGGGCTCTAGATCCAAAGCAAATAATTTATATTAAGACAGATATACTAGATAAAACCTATGGTGCTTTGTGCCCGAAAGCACCTTAGAGCCATAGAGCCATTAAAGATTTACTACACAGAAGTCATGCAAAACGAATGTCCGCTTTCGGTGCTTTTAATCAAGTTTGCATATTGATTTTTCAAGTTTGACGATGGAAACTTGAGGCAACTTTATTATCTACTCTAGGCCTGTTTGCTCGAACAGTTGCCGTTAGATAGTATGGTCTGAATCAGGTGTAAAAGACTATATTGTGGTACTTTCTGTACCTAATTAATCATTAGTTGAATCTTGTTGTGCCATTTGTTGTTGGTATTGTTTTGGTGTGCAGTTAAAGCTTTCCTTAAAGCAACGGCCAAAGTAGGTTTGTGATGAAAAGCCAACATCTAAAGCAATACGCCCTATTTGTGCACCACTGATAAGTAATGTTTGTGCTTTTTTCAAACGAAAGTCTTTGATAAAGTTATTAGGCGTAGTGCCGAGTATAACTTTAATTTTTCGCTGCAATTGCCTATCACTCATGGCGAGTTCTTTTGCCAGTAATGAGATATCTAACTCAGGTTCGGTGTAATGTTTAGCGATTAACTTTTCGAGTTTATGTAAAAACTTATCCTCTAGACTGCCTTCTGTCACTATCTCTTCAGTGAGTTTTACCGCATTATTCTGGCTAATAATTTTTCTTTCCGCTCTTTGCTCGGCTTTTTGTTGGTCGTTAAATTTTTGTAAATAGCGCTGCTGTAACCGCTGTCTGTTGGCGATTAAGTTTTGAATTCGAGTTAATAGCTCATGTTGGTTGAAAGGTTTACTTAAGTATTCATCCGCATTTAACTTAAGGCCTTGTAATCTACTTTCAAGATCAGATCTTGCTGTCAGTAATATCACCGGAATATGTGCGGTCATGTCGTCTTGTTTCAACTGTGTTAAGACTTCAAAACCATCAATACCCGTTAACATGAGATCACAAACAATAAGATCAGGCAGGTATTCTTGCGCTAATTGCAGGCCAAGTTCGCCACTACCGGCAAGAATGCAATGATGTTCTTGCTCAATAACTTGCTTTATATGACTTTGCATATCAAGGTTATCTTCAATAACTAAAACCACTTGCTGTGAATGATTACTTTGATGACTTATTACGCTGCGCTGTTCTATTAGTAATGAGGCAACCTCACTTTCTGAGACACTCAGCGATATTTCAGGCTCAACATCATTGGCTGAAGCTAGCGGTATTGACAGGCTAAATTTACTACCATGACCATGTTCACTCACTAAACTTATGCGCCAATCGTGCGCTTTAACCAGTTCATTGACTAATGATAAGCCAATGCCAACACCAAAGGTTGCTTGGTTTTTCACATCATCCGCTCGTTGAAAGCGTTCAAAAACTTTCTCTTGGCAGTCTTTACTGATACCTATGCCTGAATCGATAATATCTATAATAATGGTGTCTTGTTCTGCATAGGCATTCACTTGCACACTACCACCTTTGGGGGTGTATTTTATCGCGTTAGCAAGTAAATTGAAGATGATTTTTTCAAAGGCTTGGCCATCACAATCAAGCCACAAATTGTCCGGGATATTACTAGTAAAATTTAAATGACTTTGTGATGCCAAGCGAGAAAAGGAATCAACAGGCATCAGCATAAGGGTTTTTAAGCGGTATGTACTCAGCGACAGTTGTGGGTTGTCACTTAAACGTGAAAGCTCTAACAGTTGTTCTACCATACGTACTAAGCGTAAACCATTACGCTTAGCCGTTATTAGATCTTCACTTTCTAGTTCATCTGTGGTTTTTTCTATATATCTATCTATGATGCCGTTAATTATGGTTAGTGGTGTTCTAAATTCATGAGAAATATTGGCGATGAATTTATCTTTTAATTCTAAGGCTTGTTTTTCCGCATGTTTTCTTGCTGATAAATTAATAAAAGTAATAACAATAAGAGGTTGTTTAGCCCGCTCAGCCCACTGTAACTCTGCTTGTGCCGGAAATTCAGTGCCATCTGAACGCAGCGACACACACTCCACCGAAATACCCTCACCTTTGCGCTGTAATGAATAGATATTACTTTGGAAGTCAAAAAAGAAGTGCATTTCGTCTTTTTCTGCAAATAAGCGACTAACTGAGATGCCTTTTAATTCTTGCTCAAGACGTTGAAACATCTGCACGGCAGCAGGGTTAGCGGATAATATCTCACCGGTAGTAGAGGTAGTTAAGATGGCATTATTTGACGCGTTAACTATCGCTTTATCTTCACTATTAATCAGCGCATCGGTTAAGTCATTATTTAGGCTGGTGAGTTGTTGATGCTGAGCTTGCTGTGCGAATAGAGTTTGTTTTAGCTTTTTAGTTTGACTACGGCGACTGTTGGCGATATTTGCTAGCAATAGCGCCGCAACAACTAACCAAAAAAGCAGAGTAATCGATTGAAGATTGGAATCGACACTATAAAATAGCTTTTGCTCATAGCCATATAAATGCATTGCTGTGGGTATGAGCATAAGCAGTAAAATATAGAATTCTGGACTACCTTCTTTTGCTATAGCCGCAGGTAGCTTGGTGGCTTTTAAGCTGATATTTGCCGTAACTATCAAGAAAAAATAAGGCAGTAAAGCAATAAGCTGAACAGTGTAGCTGTTGGTGCTAATTAACGGGAAACCGTGAGGAAGAAAAGCGCTTAGATTGCCTATAAATAAAAATACAGCACTGCAAGAGAGTAAGGTAAAGGTGTAACGCCAGAAGTTATCTTTAGCATTCACTAAACACTGTATTAATCTAGCAATGATCAGAATATTTATGAGCAGATGAAATAACAGTGAGGGCTTGGCTGTTTGGTATATTAGAGTTGAAAATTCAGCCGGTAAAAGAATAAAATAGCAAAAACAAATCAGGGTAAAAAATATAGCTGGCACTCGGCCACTGATATATTTATTAAGTGGTACATCACTTAAATGTGGGTTGGTCTCTATAGCCAATAAAATAAAGAAATAAATAAACAGTGAAGCAAAGTCTTGATATAACTGCTGGCTAATACTTGTTGGTGTGCCATTTAAAAATTTACTAGCGATAACCGCGAGTATCGCTAGCAGTAAGTATTGCCAAAACAGTTTAAATGAACGTGAGCTGTTTTTTTTAACACAAAAATATAAAAATATGCCGCTGAAAATTTGCAACATGGTTAAGGCAAAGCTTGAACTGCTTTCAGGGATAATTGCTAGCCAGTTAGCTATAAAATGATAAGGAAAAAAGCTAACCAAGCCAGCGAGGGCTAATATTAATAGTCTAATAGGTCTGGGCAATGGTTATTCCTACTTAGTGTTCATGCTTTATTCTTATGCTAATTTAACTCTTAAGCTATCCTATCCTTTTAAATAACCGCTTAACATAATCTATAATAACACTCTATTAACATCAAGTTGCTATGTCTATCTAGAGCCTATTAAAGCGCCTTGCTTTTGGCTTATACGTAGCCTTTACCATACAGAGACAAATTATTTTTTAAAGATAAAATAAAAAAAGCTTACAACATCAATTGTAAGCTTTTGAATAAACTAGTCATTATCCATGGTAAGGATGCTAGAGAAAATATTTATTGAACCCTGTCATCTCGAGTTATTACCTATTAGCCTAGCTAGCTAATATTTTAAGGGGTAATGACAAGGCGCCATTGCCCGTTTGGCCAACAAACCAAATAATGGCACTTAAGCCACCAAGGGTAAGGATATACCACAAGACTGAAACAATTTGCGCATAACGATTCAGCGGTAGTAACTCACTTAAATGTCGGCGTTTATATTCAAAGACTATTTCAATACTGCCAATGGCCAGTAAAAAACCTAACAGCGCTAAACCAAAATGATAACTAATGTAGACACCAAGCACGGCCCCTAACACACAAGCCACTAAACCAATTTTAGAGTTTATGGAGAAAGCGATACTTTTAATGATGTGGCCGCCATCTAACGGCAATACCGGTAACAAGTTAAATAAATTGAGCAGCGCATTAAATACCGCAAGTCCGGCCAATATTTCTATATCGGTAAGCCAATAGCCAATTAAACAGACTATGGATAATATCAAGCCAAAGAAAGGGCCCATAATGGAGATAACAATATCTTGCCAGCGGGTATTAATTTTATCGTCGCTAAGGGCTAAGCCGCCAACAAAGGGAATAAGATAAATACCTTTGGTTTTTAAGCCAAAATACTTCATCGCCTTAATATGACCATACTCATGGAAAACTAAACAAAGGATCAGCGCAATGGCAAACTCAATAGAAAATAACCAGCTATAAGCCGCTAAACTACCAGCAGCAAACAAAACTTTTATAACCTTGGCGCTTTTCAATAACTTTAAGCCAAGACCCGCCATACCAATGAAGCTGAATTTCATCGGCTGTTTTTTGTGTTCGCCTATTTTTCTTTGCTCGATATCTTTTTCATTAAGACTATTTTCGTGCAACAACTCATCATTGACTAATAGCTTAAACTGCAAGCCAAAGGGCTGCCACTTCAATGAACCCTTCAATTCGACATGCAACTCGCCCGGCTCACTTTCTTCACCACCATCGGTTTTTAAAGAAAATTGATGGGTAAATGACTCATTGTCGGCATTGGCATTAATTTGTGAGACACATTTTCCGTCCCAAAAAAGCTGTTGCCACCCGGCCATTGAACCTTCTAATCTTAGTGTTTTACCCAAACACTCTATTTCTAATAACTGCACTTAATTAACTCACTAGCTCAACAAAAAAACCTTGCCCGATTATCACTATATTTAGCGATGCGGCAAGGTTTATTGAAGATAATTATTAATTAAGTTCTGTTGATGGTAGTTATGCTAGGTCATCTGGCCCAACACGTACCACTAACTTACCGAAGTTTTCGCCTTTTAATAAACCAATAAAAGCACTTACCGAGTTCTCAAGCCCATCAATCATGTGCTCTTTGTACTTGATTTCGCCAGCCATTAACCATTTCACCATTTGCTCACTAAATTCGTTATAACGATGACCATAATCATCAAAGACGATAAAGCCCTGCATTTTGATGCGCTTAACCAATAGTGTGCCCATTAATAACGACAATCTGTCCGGCCCACTGGGTAATTCAGTCGCGTTATATTGAGAAATAAGGCCACATAAAGGAATACGGGCACAGCTATTAAGTAATGGCATAACGGCGTCAAAAACTTTACCACCAACATTTTCAAAATAAACATCTATGCCTGATGAACAAACTTCCGCTAATTGCTCGGCTAAATTTTCACTTTTATGATCAAGGCAATGATCAAAACCTAGTGTTTCCACCGCGTATTTACACTTGGTCTCGCCACCGGCAATACCCACCACTTTACAGCCTTTTAATTTGGCTATTTGGCCCACTAGGCTACCAACAGCACCCGTTGCCGCAGCAACAACTACCGTATCCCCTGCTTTTGGTTGACCAATATCAAGTAAACCCATGTAAGCCGTTAGCCCTGGCATACCTAAGACACCTAGGGCATGTGATGGCTTGACCATGTTGCTATCTAATTTAAGTAATTCACTGCCATTGATAACGCTATAATCTTGCCAACCACCAAAAGCAACGACCCAGTCACCTATCTTATAGTCATCATGATTTGACTGTTCTACTCGACAGACGCTGCCACCAACCATTACCTCATTTAAGGCAACAGGGTCGGCATACGATTTAGCATCATTCATGCGCCCGCGCATATAAGGGTCGAGTGACAGGAAGACAGTGCGAAGTAATACCTCACCCGCTTTAGGCGTCGGTTTTTCGCTTTGTACAAGATTAAAGTTGTCCGCTGTTGGCGCACCAAAGGGACGTGAAGCCAAAACCATTTGGCGATTTATCTTAGTTGTTTGAGTCATGTTATTTCCTTGTGCTTACAATGCTTTTGTTAAGATTTCACGGCTTATTGCTAAAGTGATATCATCATGTTCACCCAATGCGGTCATACCGTGTTGCTCTAGTCTATTAATCAACAGATCAATGTCCTTGCTGCCAAGATCTACCTCAGATAAACGTATTGGTACTTGCATCTGTTGGAAAAACTGTTCGGTTAAAAGAATAGCTTGGTCGATACGTGCATCATCATCACCTTCATTTATCTGCCAAACGCGTGATGCATATTGTAGTAATTTTTCACGCTTTTGCTCACGGCGCACTTTCATTACCGCAGGTAATATAATCGATAAAGTACGTGCATGGTCAATACCAAAAGCACCTGTTAATTCATGACCTATCATATGTGTTGACCAATCTTGTGGTACACCCGCACCAATAAGGCCATTTAACGCCATGGTTGCCGACCACATGATATTAGCTCTAACCTCCAAGTTTTCTTTAGTGGCTGGTAATAAAGCTTTTGGTCCTTCTTCAATCAAGGTTTGCAATAATCCTTCACTGAAGCGGTCTTGCACTTTGCCATTGACACTGTAAGTTAGGTACTGCTCAATGGTATGTACAAAGGCATCCACGACACCATTGCTGATTTGACGATCCGATAATGACAAGGTCACACTTGGGTCTAATACAGCAAAGAGTGGTCTAACCAAAGGACTAGAGAAAGGTAATTTATTACCGTCGCGTGTAACTACAGAGTTACCATTACTTTCAGAGCCTGTTGCCGGTAAGGTTAATACCGCGCCAATAGGTAATGCTTTTGTTACCGCTTGCTGTTTAGCCAGAATATCCCAAGGGTCGTTAACCTCACTATCCCCTTCGCTATTACCTTCACTATTTCCTTCAGCATTACCTTCACTATTACCTTCAGCATTACCTTCAAAGAAGGCCGCAGCGGCAATGAATTTAGCGCCATCAATGACAGAGCCTCCACCAACGGCCAGTAAGTAATCAATATTCTCGCGTTTAATGATTTCTTGCGCTTTCATCAAGGTATCATAAGTTGGATTGGGCTCTATACCCGAAAATTCAAACCAAGTATGTTTAGCAAGGGCATCAATCACTTGTTGATAAACACCATTGGTTTTAATAGATCCGCCGCCATAAACCACTAATACTCTAGCGTTTAGAGGGATTTCTGTTGCAATGACTGAAATTGTCCCTTCGCCAAAATGAATATGCGTTGGGTTTTGAAAATTAAAATTTAACATCTATATTCCTATATGTATCGCTAAGCTATTAGCAAAACGGCTTACCTTAGCTAGGTAGCTAAACTGATTACCTAGCTGATTACCTAAACAAGTAAGTTAAGCTGAAAGCTGAGTCAGTAATTTTTCTGCCGCTAAGGCCGAACTCGCTGGATTTTGACCGGTAATAATAAGGCCATCTTGTACGACAAAGGCATGCCAATCTTGCGCTTTTTGGTATTCGCCGCCACGCTTAATCAGTTCATCCTCAAGTAAAAAAGGCACAACTTCGGTTAATTGCACGGCTTCTTCTTCGCTGTTGGTAAAACCGGTTACTGCTTTGCCTTTAATGGCAAATTCACCCGACGCTTGTTTTACATTTAATAAGGCGGCACTGGCATGACAAACTGCCGCAACAGCTTTACCTGCGTTAAGAAAGCTTTCAATCAAGGCGATTGAGTCTTTATTATCGGTAAGATCCCATAATGGACCATGACCACCTGGATAAAATACGCCATCAAAATCACTTTCACTAAGGGAAGATAACTGCACTGTGTTAGCAATTTTAGCTTGTGCTACCTCATCGCCATCATAACGTTCAGTGGCTGATGTTTGGAAATCTGCTAAGGTACTTGTTGGGTCAATAGGTGCTTGCCCGCCTTTTGGTGTCGCCAGTGTTACTTCAACACCTGCATCGATAAAAGCGTAATAAGGGGCGGCAAACTCCTCCACCCAAAAACCAGTTTTTTTGCCCGTGTTACCAAGCTCATCATGTGAAGTAAGTACCATCAATATTTTTTTAGTCATGTTCATTCATCCATCTATTTAATTATATAAGTTAGCTATTTAAGTTAGCTATTTAGCTAACCATAAGGAATATTTCTTCGTTGAGATGCAGCTAGTATAGAACTACCGCCATAGATGAACAATGCAGATAAAACTGACAACATTGTATTAATAATTGATACAATAGCTAATTAATCGTATTGTCCGTTATTTTATGAGTGCTAGGTAGTGTTATGGATGTTTCATTTGAACGACTGAAGAGTATGGTCGTTTTTGCTCAAGTCATTGATCAAGGCAGCTTAAGCGCCGCCGCTAAACATTTAGGGCTATCTCGAGCCGTAGTTAGTTATCATTTAAAAAAGCTTGAAGCACAGCTGGAAGTAAAACTGCTTAATCGTTCAACACGTTCAATCAAGCTTACTGAAGCCGGCCAAGCCTACTATGAACGCTGTCGCATTATTGCCGAGCAAGCCAGTGCCGCCAATCAGCAAATTGAAAATTTCAAAAATGAGCCCATCGGTTTACTTAAAATTACCTGCCCGGTAAATATTGGCTTGCAGACTGTGGTGCCAGCACTCAATGAATTTAAGAAGATTTATCCAAAAATTGAGCTTGATGTCATGTTGACTGATGAAGTGGTTAATATCATGAAAGAAGGCATCGACTTGGCCATTCGTGGTGCGCCTTTGCCTGACTCAGGTTTACAAGCAAGTAAACTCGCCACCCTAAAAACGTGTCTTTGTGCTGCACCTGAGTACTTTCTTCAATATGGGCGGCCAACGAAGCCAGCAGATTTAACTAATCATCAATGGGTGATCTACAAATTAACCTCAGGGGTAATAACCCTAACTAAAGGCAGTCGTTCGTTCAGCGTAAACACCAAAGGAACTATTAGTACCAATAATGCCGCGGCGCGTACCGCATTTGTTGAAGCGGGACATGGTTTAGCTCGTATTCCAACTTATGATGCTTGGCCAAAAATCAAGGCTGGTACCTTAGAAACGGTGCTTGATGATTACAGTTTAAGCGATATCAATGTTTATGGGGTTTTCCCGCCAGGCACGGCTAACTCTAAAAAACTGAGGTTATTGCTTAATTTTTTAAAAGAGTATTTTACCAGCCAAATAACTACCAAAAAGCCTTACTAAAGCTATAGGCTATTCTGGGGGAATTGCCTATCTTCCATAGCACTGGTACCTACATTGTAACTATATGATTTTATGGAGAGTATTGCAGAAGTAATAAAAGCGAGCTACACAAGCAAGACGGTATATGGATATACCTTATTAGACAATGCAGGATGCACATTGTCCTGATGCTTGTGTAGAGCCCCATGGATGCTGAGGGATCCCCATTTCTTTATCTGAATTGTGCATCCGCGCATGCCTTTAACCCTCCTAGTGCTAGAGCAATGTCAGCAACATTAAACTGATATTGTTCTCGTCTGATTAACTCCTTTCCCAATCGAAAATAAGATAGTACTCGTCTAGATTTAACCGTGTTAGCTTGGAAGTCTTTATAGTAGCCTTTTATGTAAGCCATTTTTCCTACCAATATCAATGAAAATTGGGTAAGCATTGCTATCATGAGTAAAATATTTACTCGTTCTAAACTTGAAC
The DNA here is from genome assembly GCF_001444365.1 of Colwellia sp. MT41. Classification (NCBI taxonomy): domain Bacteria; kingdom Pseudomonadati; phylum Pseudomonadota; class Gammaproteobacteria; order Alteromonadales; family Colwelliaceae; genus Colwellia; species Colwellia sp. MT41. Next base: position 711,978 of record NZ_CP013145.1, on the reverse strand, counting down.
TTCGGCAAAAATTTAGTGCTAGGCCGTAACGTTCATTTTTTGTATCTCTAAAGCCTTCTTCTATCTGCATTCGTTGATTGTATAAGTTGACAATCCGCTCTGCAGGCCACTCTAATTCAGGCATGTTGCTCACTAACAACCAAGGCTCTCTACCGCCTTTAGCATACTCTAAGCTTACGCTTCTTCTACTTTTTTTACCGTCTAATGTTTTCGTACTCCTTCCTTTGGAGGCTTTTTTATAAAGGACGGCTGTGCAAGTGTGCTTTTGCGTCTTTCCCAACAAACATGTCCCTAAGTGCTTTTTTTCATTGACTTTTACTTGTGAAAATAATTCATAAACACTCTGCCATTGCTCTTCAACTTGAAGACTCACTCTACCTCGTAAACGGCCAAGCCAAAACCATCCTTGTGCTTCTACTTCTTTAAACCACGGAACCCTATAACCAGCATCGGTTGAAATTATTGGGGTTATATTTTTAGGAAGAACTAACGCTAATTTATTCAAAAAATCTTTATGAGCGGTAACCGTGCCAAGTTGTTTTTCTGGATAAACTTCTTCATAAAGAGTAAATGCTCTGCCCCCTATAGGGATCACCGCGCGCAATATTTGTTTATCTAGCCTATTTACAGGTGACCAATCAATAATAATCAAAGGATATTTGATATTCTTGAGGCTGACTTTAGCAATCGCAGCATAAACACCTATCCGCTCTTGGTGTAAATTTTCATTGCCTAATAGCCGACAGACACGTTTAATGGAGTTTTTAACTTTTGCTTTAGTATTGATGATACCTCTGCCTAAACCTGTAAGGGTAAGCGTTTCATCCATTGCAAGTGAGTCAGTACAATCTAAAACAGCTTTGATCCTCCGTTTATCATTAATAGCATTAAAAGAAGACATTTTGAAAAAGGTGTGTAACATAGTGGATGTATTCATGAATATTGACGTCAATTGGGTTTTAGAGAATTTAATAATCGCCGATATTCATGGGTACACCTAACCTTATTTAACTATTTTTATGCTTTTTTTAATGAGTCTCCCGGCCCAAGGGTTTCGCTTAGGCGAAATTTTCTGCGAAAAGAGAGGGTATCTTTAGTTAGTTTATCTCATCTTTTTTCACCGTCAGCGCTGGGGAATTAAACCCAACTAAGATTAAAAAGTTATGGGGATTCGTCAGCCATGGATGGGATTATGTTCAGGACGAACGGTATATCGCGGTGACAGGATGTCAAAGAGCGTGTACGCGTCTCGTTTGTTTACTCAGCAGTACTAAACTACAACACAGCCGATTATTTATAGTTAGCGAATAACTTAGCCACATTGGCTTTAGTGGTTTTTGCCAATTTTTGCACTAAAGAAAACGGTACCTCATCAACATTCGTTTGCTGTTGAATGTCATCAAGCATGGCTAACCACAGTTTGGCCGTCATTTCAGCGTCGTATAATGCCCTATGAAAACTGCCCTTTGAGGCTATGCCTTTATAATTAATCAAGGTACCTAACTTATGATTAGGCGCGGTTTGATATAATCGGCGCGAGACCAATAACGAACAGCCGAACTGACCATCATAGTTTGACGATATACGTTTTAGCTCACTGTCTAAAAAACGTTTATCAAAAGAGGCATTATGGGCGACAAGGTTTTGCCCTTGAATAAAATCAGCAAAGCGTGCCATTACCTCATGACAGGGCGCAGCATCACTCAACATTTCATTGGTGATGCCGGTATAGTCTTCGATAAAATAACTCACTGGTCGTCCTGGATTCATCAGCTCTTGAAAGCGCTCGGTGACCACACCATTCTCAAGTTTTACCGCACCTATTTCAATGGCTCTATCACCATTATTGGGTGAAAGACCCGTTGTTTCAAAATCGAGAATTATTAGCGAATTAGCATTCATATAAATTAGTTTCTACTTAGGGTGGCTGTTCGGTGCAGAGCTTCATTTTGCGGCTTATTTCTTCTAAGCGCAATAATATCATTAGTTAGATAAAAATTTATTAACCATAATTCAGCTTATTTAGTTAAAGAGCACATCAAAAAGCTTACAAATTACCGTCATCTATTTCTGTTTGCAGCTTTTCTAATTCAGTCAGTATATGGATAAATTTATCGCCTAACGCCGTTACTCTATATTCTACCCTAGGTGGAATTTCATTAAAACTTTCCCGTTCAACAATAGCAAACTCTATATTGCGCTTTAAACAAGCATTTAACACTTTAGTGGTTAAGCCTTCGACGCTTTTTACCATTTCGCCTGGCCGACGAATATCATTCTTCAGTAAATTATAAACGGTGAGCGACCATTTACAGCCAACAATACTTTCAACCATACGCGCAGTCTTTTCAGGTGCTGATTTTCTTGAAAATTTAATTGTCTCACTATTCATAAAGATGTACCTAAAAGTGCTTAGCAAACCCTATTGTGCGTACTTGGTATAGTATTGAGTAGAGGATATTATACCAAGTAGATTATTTAATTAATGGGTATTAGAGGAAAAATCATGCTCAATATGAACTTCACTGAAAAAGTCGTTATTAATACTCAAGAGCAACCTTGGCTAGCTAGTCCGCACGCCGGTGTATGGCGTAAACCTTTAGCCAGAGAAGATGCAGAAAGAGGTCATGCCACCAGCTTAGTTAAGTTTGAGCCTGGCGCTAGCTTTAATGAACATGATCATCCGCTAGGTGAGGAAATCTTTGTGTTATCAGGCAGTTTTTCTGATCACACCGGTGACTATCATGCGGGAAGTTATTTTAGAAATCCTGATGGCTTTCGTCATGCGCCATTTAGTAAAGACGGTTGTATCTTATTGGTGAAGCTGCACCAATTTCAATCAGGTGATAATGAACATCTAATCATTGATACCACTAAAACAAGCTGGTCACCGGGTATGGGTAATTTAATGGTTATGCCACTGCACAACTTCCAAGGTGAATCTACCGCGCTGGTTAAGTGGCCCAAAGGTGAGCGATTTCAACCACACAAACACTTCGGCGGCGAAGAGATATTTGTTATTAGTGGCGAGTTCATGGATGAGTATGGCCGCTATCCCGCAGGCACTTGGATTCGTAGTCCGCATTTAAGTGAGCATTTTCCTTATGTAGAACAAGAGACAATTATATTGGTTAAGGTGGGTCACCTGTAAACTTAAGGTGCAACTAGGACATAGTATTGAGTGCAGGTAGTTTCAAAGTAAAACATGTACATTCTTGAGACGTGCGTACTCGAGTTTTAAGTGACAATTATAGATTTACATCAATTTAAAGTTTTGTTGACACTTTAGTCGTGACTATTAAAATATTAGAGCAAATTTATAAATAACAGCAGCTTGACTTAGCCTTAGCTAGGTCTACGCTTTTATAACCACCGAGTAACTTTGTAGCGACTATGACTATATTTTCCCGTACCGCTGCCGCTAATAGGACTAAAAATATTGCCCATAACATCACTGAATTGATCGGTAATACCGATTTATTACGCATCAATAGCCTGAGCGAGTTAACTGGTTGTGAGATTTTATTAAAGTGTGAGCAGCAAAACCCAGGAGGCTCTATTAAAGACCGAGCTGCCTTGCAGTTAGTAAAAGACGCCATAGAAAGTGGTCAATTGAAAAACGGTATGACCATAGTCGAGGGCACCGCCGGCAATACCGGTATTGGCTTAGCACTCGTGGCCAATGCCTATGGTTTTAACATGTTAGCGGTAATGCCTAGAGGACAAGCTAAAGAAAAAGAACAAATGATCGCGCTATATAACGCAACATTATTACTCGTTGATGCCTGCCCCTTTGCCGATCCAAAACATTTTTATCATACTGCCAAACGCCTTGGTGAACAGCATGGTGATTATTGGTGGGCCGATCAGTTTGAGAATACCAGTAATTGTAAAGCCCATTATCTCAATACCGGGCCAGAAATTTGGCAACAAACCCAAGGCCATATTGATGCCCTGGTTTCGGTAGTTGGTACTGGCGGCACCATAGCGGGTAACTCAAGGTATTTATCAGAGCAGAACCCGCAATTACAAACATGGCTGGTTGATCCCCACGGCTCAGGCATCTACCACTATTTAAAAACCGGCCAGTATCAAGCCAGCGGTAGTTCCTTTACCGAAGGCATTGGCATTATGCGTACTGTCGAAAATTTCCGTCAGGCCAAGATAACTAAGGCCATACGGTTACCGGATCAAGACTTGGTGACCATTTCCCGAGAGATCAGCCAACTTGACGGTATCTTACTCGGCAGTAGCTCAGCCCTCAATGTTGCTGGTGCCTTATACGCCGCCGCAAAAATGGGTCAGGGGAAAACTATTGTCACCTTTTGCTGTGACTTGGCCGAGCGCTCTTATAGTAAACTTTATAATGCCGATTTTTTAAAAGAAAAGCAGATTAGTACCAATCATGAAAACCTCGCCAGCATGTTTGAACGTTATCAAGCAGAGCCAGCTAGCGCAGTGGTTGATATCAATAAATGACAGCTTAGTAATATAACCTGAACTCTGGATAAGTAGCACTTACTCACTATTCCCCTTTATCCGATTATCCGCGTTTAAACACGGATAATCGGATAAATTGAAACATTAATAGGGTATATAGCTACTTAATCTGGTGAATTTTGTTCTTGATAACCATAAGCCGTTATTTTCACTTAAGCATCAAGCACAAAATAGCAAACAGCCACTCATAATCATCAATAAAAAAGAGACTGTGATTATTTCCATTTTAGTAGCTATCTGCTAAATTGGCTAAATTGGCTAAATTGATAATTGAATTTTTAAAGGTAGTTTATGAATAGTCCCGCGTTTTCGAAAACCGAATTAATTAAAAATTTCCCATTATTGGAAAAACTAAATCGGCAGCGAGAACTAACTTGGATTAATCCTTTGTTGTCTCCGTCTGGTAATGAAAAATTAACTTTACAGCGTGCCGATATCGAACAAGCTGCTGCGCGTTTACAAAGGTTTGCGCCGTACATCGCTCAGGTGTTTCCAGAAACAGCCGAGCAAGGTGGCATCATTGAATCCCCATTGGTAGCAATAGCTGACTTCAAAAATGCAGTCCAGAAAAATAGTGATGCAATGCTACAAGGCAGTCTTTGGCAAAAATGCGATAGCCATTTACCGATTGCAGGCTCTATTAAAGCCCGCGGCGGGATTTATGAAATTTTATTTCATGCTGAAAAAATCGCCTTGGCAGCTGGTAAACTAAAAATCGAAGATGATTATAATATTTTGGCCAACGAAGATTTTCAGGATTTTTTTGCACAGCACAGTATTGTTGTCGGCTCGACTGGGAATCTTGGTTTAAGTATTGGCATTATGAGCGCCAAGTTAGGGTTTAAGGTCAGCGTGCATATGTCGGCGGATGCGCGACAGTGGAAAAAAGACGTTCTACGCAGCAATGGGGTCAATGTGATCGAGCATGAAGGCGATTACGGTAAGGCGGTTGAGCATGGCCGAAAGCAAGCACTGGCTACTGAAAAATGTCATTTTGTTGATGATGAAAATTCTCAACAATTATTTTTGGGTTACAGCATAGCGGCCTTACATTTGCAAAAGCAACTGATTGAAAATAATATTTTAGTGGATGCCGAACACCCTTTGTTTGTGTATTTACCTTGCGGTGTGGGCGGTGCACCGGGTGGGATTACCTTCGGCATAAAGCAGTTGTTTGGTAATCACGTGCATTGCTTTTTTGCCGAGCCGACGGCAGCACCTTGTATGTTGTTAGGTATGCACACTGGCTTGCACGATGAGGTATGTGTTCAAGATATTGGTCTCGATGGTTTAACCTGTGCAGATGGTTTAGCGGTTGGCCGAGCATCTGGTTTTGTAGGTAAATTTATTGAGCCGCTGTTAAGTGGCATCTATACAGTAGCCGACCAGCGGCTTTATGATCTATTAACAGTGTTACAAGATAGTGAAGGCCTTAAATTAGAACCGTCGGCATTGGCGTCGAATGCGGGTATAGTTGCCTTGCAGAACTCTCAAGAATTTTTAGAGTATGTTAAACAGCAAAAAATTTCTCTCCAGGCTATGGCCAATTCTAATCATATTGCGTGGGCAACGGGTGGACGCATGGTGCCTGATGAGGAATATCAGCAGTATTATCAGAAAGGAGTGAAGTCGTAAATCACATTAACCACATTAACTATGCCACCCATTGTAACATCACGCTGCTGATAGTTCATAAAAGGCTATGCGCTATTCAAACAAGCCTGAGCATTGGCATATACCATGTGTGCGCTGTAAACCAATATGTTCACTAAATTCACATAAATGCTCTGCTGTGCCTACGGCTCCTGTAAATATACTTTCAAACTCTGTAGTGAGCTTTAACCAATTTTCTTCACTGATGGGTAACCTTGTCAGAATATTTACCGTTTTATGGTTAATTTCACCACGTTTATCATCACGGCATGCGCACAGATATCGATAGCAAACACTTGAGATAACTGGAATAGTCGTTTCTCAATCCAAACGCGCCTATGCTCAAAACTAACACCTGACTCTTTATCTACCCCACACAAAAATGCCTTTCGTACCGTGCGACTGCAAATGTGGTAAAAGGGCGTATCCAATAAACTAATTTGTTGCGAACGAGGCTTAGGCACATCAATCTTTAGACTTAATCAAGGTAAATTAAGTCTACTTAATTGATGAAAATATGCTCAAGTTATTATGGGTGGCCTAATAGTTGCCCGAGAGCTCAGCCAACGTGACGGTATCTTACTCGGCAGTAGTTCCGCCCTCAATGTTGCTGGTGCCTTATACGCCGCCGCAAAAATGGGTCAGGGGAAAACTATTGTCACCTTTTGCTGTGACTTGGCCGAGCGCTCTTATAGTAAACTTTATAATGCCGAATTTTTAAAAGAAAAGCAGCTTAGTACTGAATATGAAAACCTCGCCAGCATGTTTGAACGTTATCAAGCAGAGCCGAGTAGTGCAGTGATTACAGTGCGCTGATTACAGTGAGCGAAGCGAAGTAAAATAAATAGCACTAACGAGCCGAAACGAGTTCATTTTGCAAAAAAGATAAACATTGGGCATTATTGCCACGAAAAATTATTCTTTCGGCCTTGAGTCCTAATTGGTATTGATACATGGGATCATAATATTCGCTGAGCAAAGGTTTTAACCAATCAAGATGATAGTGCAGTTGACCATTGTTCTGTTGCGTTAAGGCTGTACTCTGTATTGCCTTTAATTGGCCGTAACGCTCGGTACCAAGGCGCTTTCGTACTTTGAACAGGCCTTGCTCTAAATACTGACTAAAGGCGACAAAGCCTTGTTCAACACCATATTTAGCTTGGTATTGGGCTGTCATTTTTATGATGTATTCTTGATAAATATGCTCAAGTCGATAATCTAAGCTTTCTTCAAGCACCACTATTGGCGCTAATACCATGGCTTTTCTTAAGCTATCCGGTAAATGAATGCTGCCAATTGCCCTGCCCTCATCTTCTAAGAGCAAGGTTTGCCCTGAGTTATGGTTACCCGTGATGTATTGTTCAACTAGCTTATTTTCAAAATTTATTTGATTTGATTGTCTGGTAGCGAAGCCGCCAAAACTCGAACCTCGATGACCCGCTGCACCTTCCAAATCTAAACTGTTAACACAATGGCTTAGGAAAGGCGTTTTGCCACAGCCGGTATTACCGGCTAAAATCATCAATGGCTGTAATGCTAATTTGTCCAGTTCGTCCAGTAAAAACTGACGCAGGGCTTTATAGCCACCGATAAGCAGTGGATAGTTAACACCTGATTCCTTTAACCAGCGCTGTACCGTTTGTGAACGTAAACCGCCGCGAAAACAATATAAATAGCCCTGTGGGTTTTCCCGAGCAAAGTCTTGCCATTGTGCCAGCCGACTCGCTTTAGTCTGTCCTGAAACTAAGCTATGGCCTAAAATGATAGCAGCCGCTTGGCCATTATTCTTATAACAAAGGCCCACTTCCGCTCGTTCATCATCAGTCATCAGAGGGTAATTAATCGACTGATTAAAAGCGCCCTTTTCAAATTCAATTGGCGCCCGTACATCCATTAAAGGAATTTTATTACGGATAATAGCGCGAAAGTCTGCGCTGTTGGCTCGCGCTATTGTTGAAATATTGATGGTCATTACAACAAGCTCACGGTGGGTGAAGTTGCCGCCACTAGCTCACCAATAGGTTGTAGATTAAGGCCATTATCTCGACATAGCGCTTCAAATTCTTCCTTGCCGTGAGGTTGTACTGCCACAAGTAAACCGCCACTGGTTTGAGGATCGCACAAAATTGTTCTTTGCTTGGCGCTTAACGGCCCAACGTGCTCGCCATAACTGTCAAAATTTCGCTCACAGCCACCAGGTATGCAGCCTTGATCAATGTAATCATTGACGAAATCCATACAGGGTACTTGCTCAAAATCAATAACAGCAGCAACATCACTGCCTTGACACATTTCCAATAGGTGTCCTAAAAGTGCAAAGCCAGTGACATCAGTCATAGCCGTAACAACATCCAGTTCTGCAAACTTTTGCCCAATAGTATTTAAGGTTTTCATCAGTTTCGGTGCTAGTTGTGTGTGCTCAGGTAACAATTTCCCTTGTTTTTCAGCCGTGGTCATAATGCCAATACCTAACGGCTTAGTTAAATACAAAAGATCGCCAACCCCTGCGGTATTGTTGCGCTTAATGTGCGCATTATTGATCAGACCCGTAACTGCTAAGCCAAAAATAGGCTCAGGCGCATCAATGGAATGCCCACCCGCTAACGGGATCCCTGCCTCAGCACAGATAATTCGTGCTCCATCAAGCACTTGTTGGGCTATTTCTGGTGCTAAAAGTTTTACCGGCCAGCCCAAAATAGCTATCGCCATTAGCGGCTTTCCACCCATAGCATAAATATCGCTAATGGCATTACAGGCGGCAATTTTACCAAAGTCAGTAGGATCATCAACAATGGGCATAAAAAAATCAGTGGTTGAGATCACTGCTTGATCATTACCAATATCAAAAACAGCCGCGTCATCTTTGGTGCTATTGCCCACTAAAAGTGCTTTATTCTCGGGCAAAACCAGTGATGACTTTAGCATCACATCAAGTACCGACGGTGAAATTTTACAGCCACAGCCTGCGCCGTGTGAGTATTGGGTCAAACGAATTTTTGTCATGATAGTTGGTATAATGAAGAAACAGGAGACTAATTTACAGTAATAACTGCGCGGTTACACCTGTGGATTAATATTTATCTTCGTTACTATGCAAAGTGCGGACTTCAGTGGCAAGTGCATAAGCGTTAAATCAAGCCACTCAAAAGCATAGGATATTGTTTAACTAATATTGATAGTTTTATAACTAAAAAAACTATCTTAATCACATTACGGTCTTATCTTCGTTACACGCTATTCGATATGATGAATAAAATCATTATATTAACTAGTAACTTAGGAATAAATATGCGTAAAGAAACTATAGCTATTCACGCTGGATATACTCCAGAGCAAAGCAGTAAGGCCGTTGCTGTGCCTATCTATCAAACGACAAGTTATGCCTTTGATAACACCCAACACGGTGCAGATTTATTTGATTTAAAAGTTGAAGGCAATATTTATACTCGCATTGGTAATCCTACTCAAGCGGTCTTAGAGAAAAGAGTTGCTGAACTTGAAGGCGGCATTGCCAGCTTAGCTTTAGCGTCAGGTATGGCAGCAATTACCGCGACTATTCAAACCTTGGCAAAAGTAGGCGACAATATTGTCAGCATCAATAAATTATATGGTGGCACCTATAATTTGTTTGCCCATACTTTGCCACAACAGGGCATTGAAGTGCGCTTTGCCAGTCATGATGACTTTGTCGCCTTAGAAAGTTTAATTGATGAAAATACTAAAGCCGTCTTTTGTGAAACCATAGGCAACCCTTCCGGCAATATTGCCGATATAGAAAAAATGGCCGCTATCGCTCATAAACATGGCGTGCCGCTGGTGGTCGATAATACCGTCGCCAGCCCCGCATTGTGTCGCCCGTTTGAACATGGCGCCGATATTGTGGTGCATTCTTTAACGAAATACATTGGTGGCCATGGTACTTCTATCGGCGGTATTATTGTCGACTCAGGGAATTTTCCTTGGCATGAGCATAAGCAACGTTTTGCCCTATTGAATCAGCCAGATCCTTCTTACCATGGTGTTAGTTACACAGAAACCTTTGGCAATGCCGCCTTTATTGCTAGAGCGCGTGTGGTACCGCTGAGAAGCATGGGCGCAGCCATTTCTCCGATGAATGTCTTTTTTATTTTACAAGGTTTAGAAACTTTACCTCTGCGTATGGAGCGTCATTGTTTTAACTGCCTTCGTGTTGCACAATATTTATCAGCGCATAGTGCAGTTAACTGGGTAAATTATGCTGGCTTAGAGACCTCACCTGATTATCAATTGGCGCAAAAATATATGCCAGAAGGCAGCAGCGGAATTTTAAGCTTTGGCATTAAAGGTGGCGAACAAGCAGGCGCTAAATTTATTGATGCTCTACAGCTTATTGTGCGTCTGGTTAACATTGGTGATGCTAAGTCGCTAGCTTGTCACCCAGCCTCAACAACCCATAGACAATTGAACGCAGAAGAATTGGCTAAGGCCGGCGTAAGTAAGGAAATGGTGCGCTTGTCTATTGGTATTGAACATATTGAAGATATTCTTGCAGACGTTGAACAGGCATTAACTCTAAGCCAAAAGTAGTCTTTAATTCTTGTCGTAACTAAGCGCTGAGATAGCTTTTAGCTTAAACAATAAAACTCGCCACTAGTGGCGAGTTTTCAATGTATTTAAGCTAAGTTAAGTTAAGTTAGGTTAAGTTAAGTTAGGCCAAGTTAGCCTCAACGGGATTGAAGTCAGTTCAATTCAATCAAACTAAACTGGTTAACATCTCCTCCGAATAACTGACTAATGGCTGCTTATTACGGATTTTAGCAACATAATCAGGATTGGCGATGAAGGGTCTGCCAATGGCAATAAGATCAAACTTATTAGCATTGATTGCCTCACTCGCCGTTTCTGCGGTGTAACTACCCACACCAACTAAGGTTTTACTGTAGTTTGCTCGAACATAACTTGAGGCTTTGCCGCCTAAATAATCAAACTCCATACTATCGTCAAAGATACCAATATGTAAAAAGGCCAAATCACGTTTTTCAAGCTCTGGTAGCAGTTGATCAAAGACTTGACGATCGCGACTATCGCCCGCCATATTAAAGTAGGCGCCGGGTGATACTCTTAAAGCGGTTCTGTCATTACCTATTTTTGCGATAATACCATCAACAACTTCTAGGGCAAAACGTATCATGTTTTCACTGCTGCCGCCGTATTCATCATTGCGTTGATTACTATCATGATGTAAAAATTGATCGATTAGATAGCCATTAGCACCATGAATTTCAACACCATCAAATCCGGCTTTAATCGCATTTTCTGCGGCTTGCGCATAATCATGCACCAGTGATTTTATCTCATCAAGGCTCACTGCTTTTGGCGTTTTATAGTTTAGTTCGCGCATTCTCGGTACGCTACCTTCGACACCAATGGCAGATGGCGCTAATACTGGCGCATCATCGTTGCCTTTGCCATAAAAATACGGATGGGCCACACGACCGGTATGCCAAAGCTGGGCAAATATTTTACCGCCGTTTTTGTGCACTGCGGTGGTGACTGTTTGCCAGCCGTCAATTTGCGCTTGGGTAAATAAACCTGGCGTATTGGGATAACCTTGACCGTCGGGGCGAATAATTACCGCTTCTGAAATAATTAATCCAGCCTCGGCTCTACGGCCGTAATAGTCAGCCATTGCTTGCGTAGGTACTAAATTATCATCAGCCATACAGCGTGTTAATGGCGCCATTAATATTTTATTGTTTAAACTAATGCTGTTATTTAACGCGTAGGGTTGGAATAAATTTTCGGTCATGATTTTTCTCTATCTTGAATGTGCATTCAAGATATCTTTATTTGAACGAACATTCAACTACTATTTTGAATGCTTGTTCAAAATTAGGTATAATCATGGCATCGACAAAATGAAGACAATAAATTAATGCGCAATGCTGAGTTTGATAGAGAAAAAGTACTAAGAGCAGCCATGAAAGCTTTTATGCATAAAGGTTATGCCAATACCAGTATGCAAGAGCTTAAAAAAGCCACCGGTTTACACCCTGGCTCTATTTACTGTGCTTTTGAAAATAAGCGTGGTTTATTGCTGGCTTCACTTGAACAATACCGTGTCGACCGAGCGACAGAATTTGAGCAGTTCTTTGCTAACTCAAACTTAACTCTGCTTAATTTAAAATCATACCTTGATAATGTCGTTATTGAATGTATTAGCTGTGATAGTGCTCAGGCTTGTTTATTAACCAAGGCTTTGAATGAGATAGCAGAACAAGACAGTGAAATTCAACAGGTAATTACGGCTAATTTAGCTAGGTTACAACAAGCGCTGGCGGAAAAGTTTGCCCAAGCGAAAGCCGAAAAGAGTATTAGCACGGACAAAGATTGCGATCATCTAGCACGGTACTTTTTAATGGGTATCTATGGTTTAAGAACGTTTGCCCATACTCATCCTGAGCCGAAAATATTAGAACAACTGGCTGAGCAGCTTTATCATGATGTTTCTCAGTAGTTTTAGTCATACCTTATTTTGATAATCCTAGCCCTTAATGAGATTTTAAACTTATGAAAAATATCGTCTTTATCAGCGATGCTACAGCCGATATTCAGTCTCAATGGCTAGCAATACTCAAACAAGAATTAGTCAATGAAAGCATACTTTTACCTGAACAGCTCAGTGACTCTCAAGCTAAAGATATAGACATTGCCATTGTGGCCAACCCAGATACAAAAGACTTGGCCAGATACCCAAATCTAGTTTGGATACAAAGCTTATGGGCTGGGGTAGAAAAGTTAATCGCTGCCGTCATTGACAAGCCAATAAAGCTGGTAAAGTTAGACGACCCACAATTGGCAAAAACAATGGCTGAATCTGTACTGGCCTGGACCTTATATTTGCAAAAAAACATGGCCGACTATGCTCAACAGCAAGTGAGTAAACAGTGGCAGCAGTTGCCTTGTATAACCTCCGCAGAACTGAGAGTTAGTGTCTTAGGGGCCGGCGCACTTGGCATTGCCGCTTTAGCTAGCCTTAAAAACTTAGATTACCACCTGAGTTGTTGGAGCAGAACGCCAAAGCAGCTTAAGGGTATTAAAAATTACCTAGGCTATGCTGGTTTACAAAAAATGCTGAGTAAAACTGATATTTTAATAAATCTATTACCGCTGACTCCAGAGACTTATCACCTGCTTGATAAGGCATTATTAAGTAAACTTCCTCAAGGAGCAAAGCTGATAAACTTCTCTCGAGGCGCGGTTATTGATAGCGAAGCATTGTTGAAACTATTAGAAATTGGCCATATAGCTCATGCCGTGCTCGATGTCTTTGAACATGAACCTTTAACACCAAACGATGCCATGTGGAGTAACCCAAATATCACTGTCTTACCCCATATTTCAGCACCAACCAATATGCACTCGGCAGCAAAGGTTATTGCTAAGAATATAATAAGCTATCGTGAAAACAACATCATGCCCCATGCTGTAGATGTTCAGCGAGGATATTAGTCAAGGCCAGTATGGCTAAATGCCCTACATATGCAGGACAAAGGTAAGCCAGCTTTGACTCTACGTCTGCATGAGTGCAGCAATAATTCTATTCTAGCTGTCTGGCCTTTATTCTTTTTGCCATATTCAACGAGATACCGAACATTAGTTAAAACACCAGACACCCACTCAAAATAATTAATACATAAGTTCAATAAATCAACGTTTCTGATTTACATTAGGCCGAATTTAACTTTGAGTATTATGGTAACGAAGAGGGAATTCAAATTAATTTAGCAAGCAACTTTTGGCAAATTGACACCGTTGCTCGTTTTTTTAAGCGACTAAAACACCAGACACCTAAAACACCAGACACCCACTCAAAATAATTAATACATAATATCAAAAATCAACGTTTCTGATTTACATTGAGCAGAGTTTTCTTTGATTTTTATTGTGTCGAAGAGGGTATGCAAACAAATGCACAAAAACAGAGTTTTCATCCATTTTAAGGCACAACTAGCCTTAAGTGAGTAATGTATCTAGATGAGTTATATGGATTATTAAGCAAGCAACTTTTGGCAAATTGACACCGTTGCTCGTTTTTTTAAGTGCTGATGTTCACAAAAATCCGTGAGTGCTTGCGCTCTACCCACTGCACCATGGAAACACTGCCTAAATTGTGTAGTTAACACCAACCAGTTTTCGTGACTTATACCTAAGCGGGTTAATATTTCAGGTTGGGATTTTTCAATATAACCGCGTTTATCGGCTCGAATACAGCGGCCGGTTAAATCAAGCAATTGTATATAGTCACTTAATTCAAACGGTAAACCTGTAGGCATGTTCTTTCTTGGATTGCCAATAAAGGGCAGTAGTTGTTGGGCTTGCTTTCCTTTAACCGCTGCTTGTATCCGTCGCTGAATACTGGTGTAGTTCGATGTTTCTGGGGTTTTAGCACTCTTAGCTCTAATTGGATTTAAATCAACATAAGCCATACAGGCTATTAACGCGGCTTCATCAAGCAAGGCTTGAGATTTAAAACGTCCTTCCCAAAACCTGCCAGTACACCCATCTTCAAGATTGGCTTGTTTAGCGATAGTTTCATTTAAAATACGCATAAACCAACTGATATCCATCAGGCGCTGACGATAAACCTTGGCGGTTTCGTTTACAACCTGTTGTAAGGTCTCAATAAGTGGCTCACCGCGTAAATATTGTTGCGTTAGCAAGGTCCCTTTAAATAACCGATGCCAACGGCTAATCACTTCATGCATTGACCATGACTTAGCTTGCTGCTCATCAATAAATAATACCAAATGGGTATGATTACTCATGACCGCATACGCACAGACATCAATCGCAAACACCTCACTTAATGCCTGCAGTTTATCGGCGACCCAGGCTCGTCTATGCTCATAGCTTTGTCCTGTATGCTTATCTTCACCACACAGATATGCCCGCCGAACACAACGAGATACACAATGATAATAAGGCGTGTCAACTAAGCTTATTTGTTGTTTTCTTGCCGTGGCCATAATAACTCTCAATGGGAATTTATTGATGATTATTCAAGCATAGTTGATGGCGCTCATTATTTCTATTTAGGTGGGTGTCTGCTATATACTTTTGGTCTATATCTTTTATGTCATGGAACAGTAGCTGGCATATTTACTTAAGAAAAAAGACCAGACACCCACTCAAAATAATTAATACCTAAGTTCAATAAATCTGAGTTACTGATTTACATTGTGCAGAGTTTTACTTTTATTTTTATAAACAAAAAGACCAGACACCCACTCAAAATAATTAATACATAAGTTCAATAAATCTGCGTTACTGATTTACATTGGGCCGAATTTTACTTTGATTTTTATGGTGTCGAATAGAATATGAATCAGATATGTACAAAACAGGAATTCAAGGCACAACTAGCCCTAAATGAGTAATGTATCTAGATGAGTTATATGGATTATTAAGCAAGCAACTTTTGGCAAATTGACACTGTTGCTCGTTTTTTTAAGTGCTGATGTTCACAAAAATCCGTGAGCGCTTGCGCTCTACCCACTGCACCATGGAAGCACTGCCTAAATTGTGTAGTTAACACCAACCAGTTTTCGTGACTTATACCTAAGCGGGTTAATATTTCAGGTTGGGCTTTGTCAATATAACCGCGTTTATCGGCTCGAATACAGCGACCTGTTACATCAAGTAATTGTATATAGTCACTTAATTCAAACGGTAAACCTGTTGGCATGTTCTTTCTTGGGTTACCGATAAAAGGCAGTAGTTGTTGGGCTTGCTTTCCTTTAACCGCTGCTTTTATCCGTCGTTGAATGCTGGTGTAGTTTGATGTTTCTGGGGTTTTAGCTACATAAGCTCTAATTGGGTTTAAATCAACATAAGCCATACAAGCTATTAACGCGGCTTCATCAAGCAAGGCTTGAGATTTAAAACGTCCTTCCCAAAACCTGCCAGTACACCCATCTTCAAGATTGGCTTGTTTAGCAATGGTTTCATTTAAAATACGCATAAACCAACTGATATCCATCAGGCGCTGACGATAAACCTTGGCGGTTTCGTCTACAACCTGTTGTAAGGTGTCAATAAGTTGCTCACCACGTAAATATTGCTGGGTTAGCAAGGTACCTTTAAATAACCGATGCCAACGGCTAATCACTTCATGCATTGACCATGACTTCGCTTGCTGCTCATCAATAAATAATACCAAATGGGTATGATTACTCATGACCGCATAAGCACAGACATCAATCGCAAACACCTCACTTAATGTCTGTAGTTTATCGGCGACCCAAGCACGTCTATGTTCATAGCTTTGTCCTGTATGCTTATCTTCACCACACAGATATGCCCGCCGAACACAACGAGATACACAATGATAATAAGGCGTGTCAACTAAGCTTATTTGTTGTTTTCTTGCCGTGGCCATAATAACTCTCAATGGAAATTTATTGATTATTATTTAAGCATAGTCGAGTCACTCATTATTTCCATTTGAGTGGGTGTCTGTTATATAGTTATTTGAGTGGGTGTCTGTTATATAGTTATATAATCATAATTGCTGCTGTTGGCAATAATCAATAATGGTTAAGCCGCTGGTTTGTTGATCTTCAATGATGGTTTGCCATTGTTCTTGGCTACGTGAAATTCTCATGCTTATCTCCTAAATTAAGTGAGGATATAATTTAGATGAGATCAAGCGCTAGAGGCAGGTGCCGTTAGCTATACGCTTACAAAGATACGGTTAAATGGATGAATGAGTGGAATGCAGAATATAAAAAACGTGGATGCATATAAAGATACGAAATATCAATTAGACAATATATGTTCTATTATATTGTTTTTAATGCGAATAGAGCCAGACTTCTATGAAACCTACGTCCTTTTTAATCACGCTTAGTATTTTCTTAATATTTTCATTTTCGAACAGTGCTAAAGGGGCTGAGAGCCAAAATAAAAAAACAAATATTACCGAAATAGTTGAAAAGTTAGCCAAAGAAGTTGCCGCCCTTCGCAAAGAACTTAACGAAGAAAAAAAGAAAACTACTGAAAACAGTACAAATCTCACTAAAAACAATCAACACCATTTGGACGATATTAAAGAGTACAAAAATAGTTCAGATATATTAATTACAGAAAAAATTAGTGCTATCTGGAATGGCTCAGTAAAGGATGCATTACTCTACTTATTTGGCACATTATTTATTTCTGGTTTTGGTATGTGGTATTCATTAAAAGGCCTTTTAGTTTTACATATTAAAAATAACTCTAAAGAGATATTAAAAAAACATGCACAAGAAATGAATCAAGAACATATTGCATTATTGGCAGCAGTATCGGGACAGTCTATGCATCACTGGTGGCTATACTACCAACAACCAAATAAAGATGGCGATATATTTCAAAGATCTATAACAACAATTTCAGAGATGACCTTAAAAATTGTCAAGGAAGTACCTAAAAGTCATCCAAAACATAAATATTTAAGTCAATTTTTAATCAACTCATTGTTTTATTTAGCGGATACTAAAGACAAAGGTCTTTTGAATGACAGAAAACCTATAGTGAAAGATGTATTCGAATACGTAGAAAAAGAACTAATTGGAACACCTGAAAATAAAAGAGATGAAAAATGGGCTGAGAAGGTAGATTGTTTATGCTTGGCTCTAGATAGATTTGAGTTAAGAAGACCAACTATTATAAAAGGATATTTAGATGAAGCATCAGCCTTCTTCAGTGATGAAAGAAAGGCTGAATTAAAGACTGATTACGATCATATTTACGGTTAATTTATTCACCAATAACGCCAGGTCTCATAAATCCTCCAAAGTAAAAGCGATGATTAATTGACAACTATCTTATCAAAAAGATAATCCTCGTACAAACTAATTATAGCACTTAACAATTAGTTTGTACCATTAACTAAAAGCAAGTGTGGGTATCAAAGTCAATATTATAGGCTGAGATGTCACAAAACAACTTGAATCATTTAAGTAAAATTAGGCTACTCAGTGATTAAAGTATCATATGATATTCTTTAGTCAATAGTATAACTTGGCTTTGGATCCGTAAATATAAATTTATATAGGACACTCAATAGGCCCTATATTCGATATAGTTAATTAAATATGCAAAAAACAGTCAAATAAAAATTTAAAAGGACTTTTATGATCACCTCAATTTCCATGCAGGCAACAAAAAGACCAGACACCCACTCATAATTACTAACAAATATTACCATAAAGATAACCAACGCTATTGACTAACATTAGGCAGAATTTAACTATAATTGAGGTGGTAAATAGGTAATAAAAATACAGGCACAAAAAAACCGACGTTAGAAGTCGGCTTGTTTCGTTATAGCCCTTGGAGAACAAGGGAGAGTGGTACCAGCGGTCGGACTCGAACCGACACGTCTTGCGACAGGGGATTTTGAATCCCCCATGTATACCAATTTCATCACGCTGGCATTTCTTTTCTATAACTTCAAAATTGATGCTTGCAAGCAAAGGATTTTGAATTCCCTCCGTATCTACCCATTCTATAACTCCGGCGACACAGTAACTTTAACATTGCGGCTAAAGAGGCTGGCATTATACGAAAATGAGTTCAGTAAGCAACTAGTTTTCTCAGCATTATCACTGACTGTTGTTTATTTATGCTATTTAGACATTTACTTAGCTCAACAGCTCAGCAATTCATGAGGTTATGCCCTAACATAAAGCCAATTGCACCGATTGCCTGGCGTAACATCAATGCGGATGTTACTAGCCATTGTTCGGCCATGACTAGTCAGGAACAGTAAGTTTAAAGTCTTTTATGACTTCTTCTCGACCATTGACCTGAATGGCAATTTTATGAGCACCCGAATAATACTTGCGTGTGGTGATGGCCTTAATGGTGTGATGTTTGGTTAAGCTAATGCTCTCTTTGCTATTTAGTGTTATTTCTTTCAATTTAAATACTTTGGCTGATAATTTACCATTCGCTTTCATATGGTAAATAACAAAATCAATGGCCAGTTTTTGGCTACTGTTTGAGCTTGAAGTTAGCTGTACACTAAAAGATAAAACATCACCCAGTGTTAGCTCTGTATTTATTAGAGAAAACTTTTCTAGAATAACGTTAGGAAACTCAGTAAAGCCAAGCAATGGAAATACCTCGGGGTTGCCTGATTTAATTAAGCTGCGACAAGCGTGTTTAATTACCCATTGGGTCTTAGTGGAGGCGTCTTGTTGCCAACGTTTACACATATCAATAACAATATCAGGGTTATCTTTGGCAATATCGTTTAAGTGGTTGGCGACCGAGCGGCGCACATATTCACTGTCATCATCTTTTAATTGCTCTAATAACCATAAATTGGGGCTGGGATCCTGACAAAAACGCTGTAACCTTATGCCCCAAGGTAAACGAGGTCGTGTTCCTTCAGAGGCTAAGCGCCTGACATGGTAATCATCATCTGTTACCCACTGGCGTAAATATTTAGCCGATAAATCAGGGTACTTTTCAATCAGCGGCCTTATGGCAAATTCAGCCGAAAATAAGCTGGTTAGATAATGTAAACAGTCAAATGCCAGCTCGGGAAAGTCTAGGCCATATTTGGCGACAAAGTCGGTTACTGGCCAAGCGGCAAATGAACGTAGGGCATCATCAGGGTCGCCGTGATCCCAATGGGGTTTAAGTTGAGTTAAAATTTTATGGCAGGCGATAAAGTCTTGCGGCAAGTGCTTGGCTAATACCGCAATAAAATGGTTTACCCGCTGCTTTAATTCTAGGGCCGCTAAGCCCGAGTCAATTTGCGCTATAAATTGCTCGACATTAAATTCAGGATAAACCTGATTTATTGCCTGGGCAATTCGCTGTGCCGAGGCCGTATTTAAGCCGTCTTTCATTAACCTTTGTGCCGCCATGGTCCTCTAATACTCTTTTATATTTGATGTGCCTTGAAAAAAATATCCACTGCGCTATGCACTTGTTGTCTTATTTCATCATCGGTGATTACTGTGTTTGGTAACAATAAGGCCTGGGTATGTAATGGCCCTTTGGTCATTTCTATCAACATTTGCGCAGAAAAATGACAATCCTCTATGGTTAATACTTGCTGCTCAGTTAACCAGTACAAGTAATCGGCTAAAGGTAAAATCCCCATTATCCGCCCTCTTTGATTAATGACCTCACCCAACTCTGGAAATTTAACCACCTGTTGTACCACTAAGCGAAATAGCGACATCATTGTTGGTGATAACATGCCTTGGGCAAAGCGAAAACACACATCATTAAGCGCAGCTTTGGCTGACAATTCACGGTGAATATCGGTTAATGTATGGGCTTGTTTGTATACTTGCCTATTAACAACCGCGAGTAATAATCCTTGTTTATTACCAAATTCATTATAAATAGAACGACGCGAACCTCCAGTTTCATTGATGATCATTTCTAGAGAGGTTTCATCAAAACCGTGTTGGAAAAACAACTGCTCAGCCGCGTCCCGTATTAACAGGCCTCGATCACTTAAGGTTTCATTTTCTTCGCTAACAGGTTTTGCCATTATTTTTACCGTAAACATTAAATAGGGTTGACATTGGTACTACATAGTACCAAACTATTTCGGTACTGAGCAGTACCATTTGTCAATCTGCTGGCATTATCAAGCTAACCTACTGGGTTACAACAATACTTTTGATAATACTTTGAACAATATACTTTTGCCTATAATGCTATCAAGACAAGAGTGAATGAAGGAACAACCATGCGCACCATATCGCTACTTTTTATCGCCCTATTTCTCCTAGGGTGTAATGAACAAACTAAGCAAATTGAAACAGCCATTCGCCCCATTAAATGGACACAAGTAAGTCTTTCCACACTAGAACAAATACGGGTATTATCCGGTATTGTTGCTCCCGTTGAAGCCACTACACTTAGCTTTGAAGTTAGCGGTAAAATTGAGCAGGTTAACGTTAACTTGGGTGCACATGTCAGTAAAGGTCAGCCCTTAGCACATTTACATAAACGTAGTTTTAACTTAGAGCTGCAATCCGCTAAGGCAAAATATCAACAGTCAAAAGTGAGTTTAGCCGATGCTAAAAACACTTATGCTCGTTATCAAACCTTACTAAAACAGGGCGTTGTTTCACAATCAGGTTTTGATAATGCTAAAGCAAATTATGATGCCAATAATAGTGCCGTCGCTGTTGCACAGGCACAATTAGATATTGCCAATAAAAACCTACAAGACAGCATTTTACGTGCGCCTTATGATGGCATTATTACCCGACGATTATTTGAGCCGTCTCAGCAGATTACTTCCGGCCAATCGGTCTTCGAAATTGAAGGTAAACATGGCCTAGAAATTCAGATTATGGTGCCCGAAACCTTAATTCAAGAATTAACCCAAAATGCCATTTTACCAATAAGATTTCCGGTATTGCCTAATATCAAAATGAAGGGTCGTATCACCGAAATAGGTACCAGAGCAGAGTCTGCCAACGCCTTTCCAGTCACCGTAGTATTGCAAGGTAATAACCCTTTATTACGCGCCGGCATGACCGCTGAAGTAGAGTTTATTTTTGAGGGTATAGGCAGATCAGGACATAAAGGTCCTGTAATCAAGATACCACTTACCGCCATTAGCGCCGGACTAGAGCAAAAGGTTTTTGTCTTTGTCTATAACACCGATGAAAAAGTAGTTCATCGTATAGAAATAAAAACAGAAAACATCTTAAACAACCAAGTATATATCTCTGCTGGATTACAGTCGGGTGACATAATCGCCACAGCCGGAGTTGCCTTCCTTAGAGATGGCCAAAAAGTTAGCTTGCTAGACGCTAAAACTAAGCGATTTAACTAAGCCGAGCCTAAGGAATAATAATGAATTTAACCAAAATCGCCTTTAAGTATCGTAAAAGTGTTTTTTTACTGCTTGGTGTTATGTTAGTTAATGGTGTGTTTGCCTACTTCACCTTGCCTGCGCAAGAAGATCCCACTATCACCATACGTGAAGCTATTATCAGTACCTCTTTCCCCGGTATGTCTCCTGACAGAATTGAACAACTTATCACCAAAAAACTGGAAGAAGAGCTACGAAAAATCCCTGAAGTTGAGGAAATTAAATCAACCTCCACCATAGGTTTATCCATTATTCATGTCAAAGTTTATGACCGTTATTTTAACCTTGACGATATATGGCAAAACGTACGTAATAAAACCACGGCAGCCCATCAAAGAATGCCCTCAGGCACACATATTCCTCATGTTAATGATGAATTTGGTGATGTCTCGGTTATCACTCTAGCCTTAACCGCCGACGGTTTTAGCATGGGTGAAATGTATGATATTGCCCAACATATACGTGATAGTTTATATGGCGTGCCAGGCACTAAAAAAATTGAAATTCTTGGCCGTCAAGAAGAGCGAATTTTCCTAGAAGTGTCTAATGCCAAGTTAGCGCAACTGGGCATCTCGCCCAAGGCGTTAATAATGGAGCTGAAAAATCAAAATATTATTAGCTCAGGCGGGCAAATAGACACAGGAGCCATCAGTTTTATCGTAGAGCCTTCCGGTAACTTTGATAGCATAGTAGATATTGGCAATACCTATATCAACATCCCTAATAGCGAGAATTTTATCGCGCTAAAAGATATTGTCACCCTGCGCAGAGACTATATTGATCCCCCTGATAAACTTGCCTATTTTAATGGCCAACCGGCAATATTTTTTGCGATTTCAAAGTTACCCGAATTTAACTTATTAGAATTTGCCCCGCGAATGATGAAAAAATCGGATGAAGTAGCCAGCACCTTACCGGTAGGATATACCATCAATGTTGCCACTTACCAAGCCAAGCAGGTAGAGAAAACCATTAGAGGTGTATCGGTTAATGTATTGCAAACACTGGCGATTGTATTGGTAGTGGTTATTTTATTTTTAGGACTGCGAGTAGGACTTATTGTTGGCGCTATTGTGCCCTTTGTTATGCTTACTACACTCACCATAATGCAATTTGCCGATATGAAATTAGAGCGTATGAGCTTAGCGACTTTAATTATTTCCTTAGGTTTATTGGTAGACAACGGCATTGTTATCGCAGAAGATTTTAAGCGTCGTATCGAAAAAGGCATTGCCCGTTATGATGCTATGTTACAAGGCAGTCAAGAATTAGCCATTCCCCTACTGAGTTCATCTGTCACCACAATTTTATTTTTCTTACCCCTAATGCTGGCTGAGCATGTTGCTGGTGAATATACCCGCTCTATTTCTTTGGTGATCTTAATTACCTTATTAACCAGCTGGATATTAGCCTTATGTGTCACGCCATTATTATGTTATTTTTTCATTAAGCCACCAAAAAAATCTGATGGTAAGGCTTTACTGACCAACAATAAAGATGCTATTTCCGGAAAATTTTATCGCTACTACGAAATGTTTTTACATTGGTTATTAAGACATAAAGCACTGTTTATCAGCGCTATGCTGATGTTATTTGTTATTTCTATAATAGCCATGGGCTCGGTTTCAAAGCAGTTTTTCCCCGACTCTGATCGTACACAAATTATTATCAATATCGACTTACCTAATGGCACGTCTTCAAAAGAAACTAACCGCCAGATGAAAGAGATATTCTCATGGTTAGATAACAAAACACGTTTTGCCTTTATCGACAGCTACTCTGGTTATGTTGGTTTTAGTGGTCCACGTTTCGTGATGTCATTAGCGCCGGAAGACCCTGCGAAAAATAAAGGTTTTATTGTACTCAATGTAAAAGATGAAACCGATATTTCCGCTAAGGTTCTCATGTTAGGCCGTGATATAGAGCATGACTTCCCTAATGTATCGGCTCGGGTAAGTAAGATGTTTTTAGGGCCATCAGATTCCAATACCATTAAGATTC
The DNA here is from genome assembly GCF_001444365.1 of Colwellia sp. MT41. NCBI lineage: Bacteria > Pseudomonadati > Pseudomonadota > Gammaproteobacteria > Alteromonadales > Colwelliaceae > Colwellia > Colwellia sp. MT41. The sequence goes on along the minus strand of NZ_CP013145.1, from coordinate 687,941 downwards.
AGGTAAAGGGCCCAGACAAAAATGTCATCTATAGAAAAGCCCAACAGATCATGGATGTACTCCATGACACACCAAACACCATAGATATCAGAACCGACTGGGAAAACCTGATTGTTAAAATTGATGTGAAAATTGATCAACACAGAGCAAAACGCTCAGGACTCACTTCATCTGAAATAGCGCAAGCACTGGAAACCTATTTTTCCGGTACACAAATCACTGAGTACCGTGAAGGTGATGAAATTATTCCAGTGATCCTCAGAGCCGAGCAAGCTGAACGAGAAAACTTAGACCGGTTAAGGACCCTCACCATCTATTCTGAAAAAACAGGAAAAAGTGTACCGTTATTTCAAGTGGCTGAACTGGCACCCAATAATCAATTTTCTATTATTCAACATGAAGATTTATTTAGAACCGTGAGTATTCAAGCTCGAAATACAGAGATGGCAGCAGAAGACTTAAAATCGCTAATCGATGCTAGAATTCAAGCGCTAAAACTCGACTTACCGGTTAACCATATTATTGAATATGATGGGGTAATTAAAGACTCTCGAGAGGCTCAAAAGGCCTTAGGGGCAAGTATGCCGATAGTATTAGGACTTGTTTTGATGTTGCTAGTGGCACAATTTAATTCTTTTAGACAAGCAGCAGTGATCACCCTTACCATTCCATTAGCGTTTATTGGTGCAGTATTAGGTTTATTTCTGATGCAGGCACCCTTTGGCTTTATGGTTACCCTAGGGCTGTACAGCCTAGCCGGTATCATTATTAATAACGCCATAGTATTGATTGATAGAATTCAAATAGAAACCGCGGCAGGTAAGTCTGACTATCAGGCTGTGATTGATGCCTGTTTAACTAGGTTACGCCCCATAGCAATGACCACTATCACTACCGTGATGGGATTATTGCCGTTAATTATCGGTAAAGATCCCTTGTTTTACGGTATGGCAAATGTGATTGCGTTTGGCTTAGGCATAGGTACCATTTTAACCTTAGCGGTAGTACCAGCACTGTATTGTGGCTTTTATAAAATTAAGGCGACTCAGCCAAGTTCAGCCTAAATCGCCTTGCTTGCTAAGGAATTAGCAAGCAAAATACTATACCAACAAAAAAGCCACCTTCTTTGACCAGGAATACCTGACAAAAAAAGTGGCTTTTTAATTAAGTCGTTCGCTATCTAAAACTTACTTTTTAGCAGGCTTTTTCAACATTGTAAGCTGTTTTGGCAACAGCGTTTTTCTATTGACATAAACTAAGGTCATAGCTAAAACAAATAACCAGATACTAATGGGAGTAAGTATTTGCGTCTTCTTTACTTGACTGAGCTGAGCTGCAACTTGACCATTTACCGCAGAGGTGATTTCGCCACCACTATTCATCACTTTACCTAGGGAAACCAATTCCCCGGCACGAGTAGGTTGCTCTTGGACAGTTTTAGTAACATTGAGGCTAGCATTATCAATTTTACTAACATTGCCAGCTATAACGATGTCTCCGCCAACGGCCACACGGCTTAGAGTGTCAGCGTCTGCTCGGGTAACGCCGATTTGCTCGGCTAATGTTGGCACGGTTATAAGTACGGCAACAATAAATGCACTTCCAGATAAAAATTTACTACTCATGCTAGCCCTTTTCTTTGATAGCTACTTTCTATGATTGTATGTTTGTATCTGTCGCTAAATGGCAACAGCTATAGTTTGCGCAGATTATATACTAATCAAGTAGCGGCCGACATCAATGTGAGCAGAGTCGTATATAACTAAAACGCATAAGACAACCAATTAGTAATACTATATTTACAAAATGTCCGAGCTTAGTTGCTTTTATTACTCATTAATTAACTAGGCCAGTACTTGCTCCTTGACGTTTAATACAATGACACCACAGATAAACCTAGCGGGTTGAATACTTCCCGACTCTACCCTAGCTCATAGGGATACTCAATTAAGATAAATTTTGTTAAACTACAAAAATTATTTTTCGCTGTTTAAATTTGCAATAACTTAATATATAGAAGGTTCAATGACTGATACCACACCTGTAATTTTTCCTCGCGCTGGCTTTAGACGTCGCTTCGGCTCATGGGTCTATGACTTTCTTATCGCTTTTGCTGTTTATATGGCAGCTGGAGCCTTTAGTTTTTTATTAATGTTTATTGGGCATCATTTTGGCTTATTTGATATGCAAGGCCAACAACATTTTTCCGATACCATAGCCAATACGGCTTGGTTAAAGTGGCCTAATGAATTATGGAAAATGGCTTGGGTCAGTTTTTTCTTTGTTTATTTCTGGAGTAAGAGTGGCCAAACATTAGGGATGAAAGCATGGCGTTTACGCGTACAAAACCTTGATGGTTCACTGTTAAGTATAAACACTGGCATTAAACGACTAGTACCAACGTTATTCGGTTTAGGTACTATTTTGGTTGCTTTTGATAGAAAAAACAAACTGAGCTTACAAGATAGATTAACTAACACAGAAGTTGTGGTGTTATCGCTAGAGGCTAACCGAGGTCGTTTATAACAGCTTAGCGGGGCTTTTCCTTTAACCTAACTAGTCTAAGGTAAGTTATCTTTATCGACATTTTCGCTATTAACCCTAATTGATTAACCGGTTAATAGCGAAAAATTAAGCGCTGAGCTGTTAGCTGGGTTTCTTACTGATAAAGTACCAAGCAGCGCTAATGAAGAGCAAACTCGGCATCGTTGCCCCCAGTATTGGCGGAAGTTGATAGACCAAACTCATCGAGCCCAATACTTCATTACTAATGAAAAATAGAATACCGGTAAAAACCCCCATCATAATGCGCGCCCCCATAGAAACTGAGCGAAGCGGACCAAAAACAAACGACAGTGCCACCAGCAGCATTACCGCTACCGTCAATGGTTGCATTAGTTTTCGCCAAAAAGCGAGTTCATAGCGGCTAGTGTCTTGTTCATTAGCCTCTAAATAATCTAAATAATCAATCAAACCTCGTAAAGAAAGTGACTCGGGAGTAACGGTCACCACCCCTAGCTTTTTCGGTGTTAACGACGATTTCCAAACTTTTTGACTGTAGTTCTTCGTAATAATTTCATCTTCAAGCAATATAAACTCCTCAACATCCGAGAGCAGCCAAGCATCATTTTGATAAATGGCACTTTTAGCCGCAATCCAACTATCAATTCTTAATTGCTCATTAAAACCATATATTTGAATATTTTTTAATCGACCTTTATCCAGTACTTCACCTATATTGACGAAGTAATCACCGTCTTTTGCCCAGACACCATTTTTAGCTGAAATTAAACTGCCGCCAGAAATAGCTTGTGCACGAATTTCTCGGGCTTTAGCTTCACCACTTGGCGCTAACCACTCGCCAATAGCCATACTAACAATAATCAATAAAATGGCTGTTTTCATTACTGACTTAATAATATCTAACTTTGATAAACCTGCTGCTTGCATCACCACCAGCTCACTATTACTGGCTAACATGCCCATGCCAATTAAGCCGCCAATAAGCGCTGACATAGGAAAAAACACTTCCACATCACGTGGTACCATATGAAGTACATATAAGGCGGCGTGGGCAAGATCGTAATCACCACGTCCGATAGCGCGCATTTGTTCGACAAATTTAATGATGCCACTGACGCTAATAAATACGGCTAAGGTAGTAAAAGTAGTAGAAGCTATGATGCGTCCAATATATAAATCAAGAATACGCATTAATTACCCTTACCTTGTTCGACAAATTTAATGATGCCACTGACGCTAATAAATACGGCTAAGGGAATAAAAATAGTAGCAGCACTATTATGAGTAAAACGTCCAATATATAAAGCAAGAATACGCATTAATTACCCTTACCTTGTTCGACAAATTTAATGATGCCACTGACGCTAATAAATACGGCTAAGGGAATAAAAATAGTAGCAGCACTATTATGAGTAAAACGTCCAATATATAAAGCAAGAATACGCATTAATTACCCTTACCTTGTTCGACAAATTTAATGATGCCACTGACGCTAATAAATACGGCTAAGGGAATAAAAATAGTAGCAGCACTATTATGAGTAAAACGTCCAATATATAAAGCAAGAATACGCATTAATTACCCTTACCTTGTTCGACAAATTTAATGATGCCACTGACGCTAATAAATACGGCTAAGGGAATAAAAATAGTAGCAGCACTATTATGAGTAAAACGTCCAATATATAAAGCAAGAATACGCATTAATTACCCTTACCTTGTTCGACAAATTTAATGATGCCACTGACGCTAATAAATACGGCTAGGGGAATAAAAATAGTAGCAGCGCTATTATGAGTAAAACGACCAATATATAAAGCAAGAATACGCATTAATTACCCTTACCTTGACTGCTTTTAGCTTTAGTTTTACGTTTAAAGCTAGGTAGTTTAAAGCTAGGTAGTTTTGCTTTGATAATTCGCCCAGTACTACGCTCCTTCATTAACAGCATTATACCGATAAATAAGGCACTGATATGTACTGGCCATAAGCCAATAACACTAGGAATGGCATTTTTTTCTATGGCTGAACGCATTGACGTTAACAATAATAAATATCCTAAAAATAACATTAAAGCGGGCAGCAACTTACCAAATTTACCCTGCCTAGGGTTGACTACACTTAATGGCACGGCAATAAAAATGAGAATGATACAAATTAAAGGAAAAGACATTCGCCATTGAATAGTAGCGCGGTAAGCTGACTCTAACTCTGGGTTATCATTGTTATATAACTCCAGCGTGGTTAACGCACTTAACTTACGATGTTGATGTTCAACTTCTTGATCTTTAATTTGAATATAGTATTTGTCGAAGGCCACTGACTGGAATTCACCGCTATCAGCATCTCTGTGATAACGAATACCATCACCTAGTACTAGCTGTTGTGAGCCCGATTCATCTTCATATACTCGGCCTGTTCTAGCGTACACTAAACTTGAATTGATAATGCTTGCGCCACTATGCTCACCCTTGGGTAACTGGGCGACAAAAACTTTATTAAAGCTATTGGTCTCTCGATCTTTATCATGAATAAATACCACGGCATCTTGATTACCCGTTTGCTGAAAACGTCCTGAAACTAGGGCACTTAAGCCAGAGTCGGCGGCAAGTTGTTCCTTTACTTGATATTGATATTCAGAGGCCAGGGGCGCAAGGTATAAAGTGAAAATACCGGTAACAATGGCGGTAATAACTGCCAGTACTAACGTCACTCGAACGACATACCACTCGCTGACACCACAGGCGTGTAACACTGTCATTTCACTGTCCGCATAAATCCGGCCATAAGCAAGTAACACCCCTAAAAATAAGCTTAGTGGCAGAATAAAACCAGCAAGGTCGGGGATTTTCAAAGCGATAAAAGTCATCACTAGTTGCCCTGGTATACTGCCTTCTGACGCATCACCGAGCACACGGACAAATTTTTGACTGATAAAAATAGTCATTAACACAAAAAATACTGCTAATTGTGTTTTGGCGACTTCTTTTAATAAATAACGAAAAATGATCACAAAAAGATCCCGTAAAAACTTAGTTTTTTTCTGACATATTGGCAAATATTGAGTAAACTTGTCGTTTTCATAAGTAAACTATATAGTCAGTGAGTAACTAATATTGATGAGTGCGACTATAATTATAGCCCTTAGCGATATCAATTGAATAGACAAGAGTGCTATTTTTTACTTATTTTAGCAAGTTAAGCTAAATAATTACCCTATAAAATTGTAAAAGGAAAAGTCATGGAGTTCAGTGTAAAAAGCGGCAGTCCCGAAAAACAACGTAGCGCTTGTATTGTTGTTGGTGTTTTTGAGCCACGCAGACTTAGCGGTACCGCAGAGCAGCTTGATGAAATAAGTGAAGGCTACATTAGCAACCTTTTACGTAAGGGTGATTTAGAAGGTAAAGCAGGACAGATGTTATTATTACATCATGTGCCTAATATCTTAAGTGAACGGGTGTTATTAGTTGGCTGTGGTAAAGAACGCGAGCTTGATGAACGTCAATATCGTCAAATAATTACCAAAACAATTAATACCTTAAATGAAACAGGTTCTATGGAAGCGGTATGTTTCCTATCCGAGTTACATGTTAAAGGCCGTGATATTTACTGGAAAGTACGTCAAGCAGTAGAAGCAGCCCAAGATGCCTTATACAGCTTTGATAGTTTAAAAACTCGCATTGCCGAGCCACGACGCCCTTTACGTAAAATTGTTTTTAATGTGCCAACTCGCCGTGAACTGCCTATTGGCGAACGTGCCGTTACCCATGCATTAGCCATTGCTGAAGGTATTACTACCTGTAAAAATGTTGCTAACATGCCACCAAACATTTGTAATCCAGCTTATCTGGCTGAGCAAGCGAAGATTCTTGATACTGATTATGACAAGATAACCACCACCATTGTTGACGAAAAAGAAATGGAAGAACTTGGTATGGGCTCATACCTTGCCGTTGGTCGTGGTTCAGCGAATGAATCATTGATGAGTATTATTAAATATGATGGCGCAAAGGATGACTCGAAACCATTAGTTTTAATCGGTAAAGGTTTAACCTTTGACAGTGGCGGTATTTCATTAAAGCCAGGCCTTGGCATGGATGAAATGAAATATGATATGGGTGGTGCTGCCAGTGTATTGGGTGCTATGCATGCATTAGCCGAGCTTAACCTACCAATCAATGTTATCGGTATTTTAGCCGGCTGTGAAAACATGCCAAGCAGTAACGCTTACCGCCCAGGTGATATATTAACCACTATGTCGGGTCAAACGGTTGAAGTATTGAATACCGACGCCGAAGGCCGCTTAGTATTATGCGACGCGCTTACCTATGTTGAGCGTTTTGACCCTGATATAGTAATTGATGTGGCTACCTTAACCGGTGCTTGTGTTGTTGCACTTGGTGCACACGCTACTGCCTTATTCACTAGTCATAACCCGCTTGCCCATGAGCTTTTAAATGCTTCAGAGCAAAGTGGTGACAGAGCATGGCGCATGCCGTTATGGGATGATTATCAAGATCAACTTGATAGCCCATTTGCTGACTTTACCAATCTAGGTGGCAAAGAGGCTGGCGCTATTACCGCCGCTTGTTTCTTATCAAAATTCACTAAAAAATATAACTGGGCACATCTAGATATTGCTGGCACCGCATGGCGCAGTGGTAAAAACAAAGGTGCAACAGGTCGCCCGGTAAGCATGTTAACGCAATTTTTGCTTAACCGTGCTGGTCAAGAACAAGGCGAGTAATTGTAGCAGGGAATTTATTCCAGATTGTCACGCTCATACACAAGTATGAGCTTAATCGCGGTTAAAGCCACTACTACAAATTAACTTAGGCTAATGACATGCAAACCCAAGTAATGTTTTATCTACTTAAAGATGAGGTAACAGACGACTCGGACCAAGAGTCTCGTTCTGCGCTCTATCATGCCTGTTTGCAAGCCAGCTATTTTTATCGGCAAAAGCAGCGGGTCTATATCTATACACAAGACCAGCAACATGCTGAACAAATTGATGAAATGCTGTGGGCATTTGATAGCGACAGTTTTGTCCCGCATAACCTCGTTGGTGAAGGTCCAAAACAAGGCGCAGCTGTTGAAATAGGTTTTCAAGCACCGCAAGGGCGTCGCTCTGTGCTTATTAACTTGACCAGTACTGTGCCTAACTTTGCTAATCAATTTCAATTTATCGTTGATTTTGTACCTAGTGATGAAACACTTAAGCAACAAGCGAGAGAACGCTTTAAAACTTGCCGACAATGGGGTTTTCAAGTAGATAACCAAGCGGTAACCGTGCCAAGTGATGTCTCAAGCGAAGCCACTAAGTAGCCGCCACCTTGCACAAAAATAAACACCAAGACAAGCTCGAAAGCTAACACAAATACCATAAAAAATGAATTTTACTTTGCTGCACTTTTGCCTTGTTGAGCTTAACTGATAAGCTTTTACTGATAAAGAGTACGACAGCAAAACAACGAACAACTATTAAACCTATTAGCGGAAACTATGATGGAAAAAACCTTTAACCCGACCGACATTGAACAGTCCCTTTATACTAGCTGGGAAGAGCAAGGTTACTTTAGCCCTACAGGTAAAGGTGACAGTTACAGCATTGCGATTCCGCCACCCAATGTGACGGGTAGCTTACATATGGGTCATGCTTTTCAGCAAACCATCATGGATACCCTTATTCGCTACCAACGTATGCAAGGTAAAAACACCTTATGGCAAACAGGTTGCGACCATGCCGGTATAGCGACACAAATGGTAGTTGAACGTAAAATTGCCGCCGAAGAAGGCAAAACTCGCCATGATTATGGTCGTGAAGGCTTTATCGATAAAATTTGGCAGTGGAAAGAAGAGTCTGGTGGCACCATAAGTAAACAAATGCGTCGCTTAGGTAACTCCATTGATTGGAGCCGTGAACGTTTTACCATGGACGATGGTATGTCAGAAGCGGTACAAGAAGTATTTGTGCGTTTATTCGAAGATGATTTAATTTATCGTGGTAAACGTTTAGTTAACTGGGATCCTAAATTACATACCGCTATTTCAGATTTAGAAGTAGAAAACAAAGATAAAAAGGGTCACATGTGGCACTTGCGCTATCCATTAGCTGATGGCGAAAAAACTGCCGAAGGCCTTGATTACTTAGTGGTTGCCACTACCCGTCCAGAAACCATGTTAGGTGATACTGGCGTTGCTGTTAACCCTAAAGATCCACGTTATAAAGATCTTATTGGTAAAAACATATTGTTACCTTTAGTGAATCGCTTAATTCCCATTGTTGGTGATGACCATGCCGATATGGACAAGGGCACCGGTTGTGTAAAAATCACTCCCGCTCATGACTTTAACGATAATGAAGTGGGTAAACGTCATGCGCTACCACAAATCAATATTCTAGATAAAAATGCCGCTATTTTAGCCAACGCTGAAGTATATGATACCAAAGGCGAAATTTCTGATGTTTACAGCACTGAATTGCCTAGCGAATTTGCCGGTATGGACCGCTTTGTTGCCCGTAAAGCCATTGTTGCTAAATTTGATGAACTCGGTTTATTGGTTGAAGTTAAAGATCATGATTTAGTTGCCCCTTACGGCGATCGCTCTGGTGTTATTATTGAGCCATTATTAACAGACCAATGGTATGTGCGGGTAGAAAAGCTAGCAGGTCCTGCCGTTGATGCCGTGAAAGATGGTCGAATTGAATTTGTACCAAAACAATACGAAAACATGTATTTCGCGTGGATGAACAACATTCAAGATTGGTGTATTTCACGCCAACTGTGGTGGGGACATCGAATCCCAGCTTGGTATGACGAGAACGGTAAAGTGTATGTTGGTCGTACTGAAGCAGAAGTACGTGCTAATAACCCCATTAGCGACGACATGAAACTACGCCAAGATGAGGATGTACTTGATACCTGGTTCTCATCTGCACTGTGGACTTTCTCAACCCTAGGTTGGCCAAAAGAGACTGAAGACTTAAAAACTTTCCACCCTACCGATGTACTGGTAACAGGTTTTGACATTATTTTCTTCTGGGTTGCCCGTATGATCATGATGACCATGCACTTTAACAAAGATGAAAACGGTAAAGCACAAATTCCATTTAAAAAAATCTATATGACCGGTCTTATTCGCGATGAAAATGGCGATAAAATGAGTAAATCTAAAGGCAATGTGGTTGATCCATTAGACATGATTGATGGCATATCCCTTGAAGACCTTTTGAAAAAACGTACCGGCAATATGATGCAGCCTAAAATGGCCGCTAAAATTGAAAAACTAACGAAAAAAGAATATCCAAACGGTATTGAAGCACACGGCACTGATGCGCTACGTTTCACCTTAACCTCAGTTGCTACCACTGGCCGTGATATTAGCTGGGATATGAAACGTCTTGAAGGTTACCGTAACTTTACCAATAAACTATGGAATGCTAGTCGTTATGTAATGATGAATACCGAAGAGTTCGATTGTGGTCAAGCTTCAGAGAATGGAGCTAGGGGAGCAATGGAATTATCACTGGCTGATCGTTGGATCATCGGCCAATTTGAGCAAACAGTTAAAACTGTTCATGAAGCCTTTGACTCATTCCGCTTTGACTTAGCTTCACAAGCGCTTTACGAATTCACTTGGAATCAATTTTGTGACTGGTATTTAGAGTTAACCAAGCCGGTATTATTCAAAGGTAATGAAGCACAGCAACGTGGTACTCGTCATACATTAGTCAATATATTGGAAAGCTTATTACGCTTAATGCATCCCATTATGCCCTTTATCACGGAAACTATTTGGCAGCGTGTGCAGCCATTAAGCGACTTTGCCAAGGTTGGTGATTCTATTATGATTCAAGCATTCCCTCAGTTTGATGAGAGTAAGTGCGATCAACAAGCTATTGATGACTTAGAGTGGGTAAAACAATTTATTGTTGCCATTCGAAATATCCGTGGCGAAATGGATATATCACCCAGTAAAGCATTACCGGTATTACTTAAAAACGTTAGCGAAGAAGATCAACGTCGTTTAAGCAACAACGAGCAATTTTTATTAACACTAGCCAAACTTGACAGTATTACTCTATTAGCTGACAACGAACAAGGTCCAGCGTCCGCATCAGCGGTTATCGGTGAGCTAACGGTACTTATACCAATGGCAGGTTTAATCGATAAAGAAGCTGAGCTAGCTCGTTTAGATAAAGCCATGGATAAGCTTGAAAAAGATGCGGCGAGAACACGTGGTAAGCTTAGTAATGAGAACTTTGTTGGTAAAGCACCGGCAGCGGTTATTGAAAAAGAAAAGACAAAATTGGCCGAAGCTGAATCGGCTCTTGCCAAAATGCTTGAGCAAAAAGAGCAAATAGCCGCACTCTAATTTATAACAGTGCTCAAGTTTAAAAAGTGACAACTGGTCTAACGAGTTGTCACTTTTTTATTCCCCCCCCCTGCTCAGATATCCCATCACTGTATTGCCACTAACTTTGATAACTACTCTCATTTAAAACTAAGAAATGTTGAACTAATCCAGTTTTTTATAAAGCATATTAAAAATAACTATGCTAGACTACTTTTGCGTTGAGTTCTTGCGTTGCAGATGAAGGTTTATACTGACTTTTGTTGTAGGTTTTCTATCTGATGCACTAAAGTGTACTGATATACTTGAATATTCTACACAGGCGGATTTAAACAATGCAAACTATTGTTTGAAACAATGATTGTGTCGAATATTGGTTTGTTTCCTTCCTCTTCCTGTACTTTTTGGTAGAGGGCATTTACTCGGGTAAAAACGGATTCTAGCCATTTTGGACTAGAGCCACATTATTATTTTATGACTACGGGAAAATGTTAGTATGTCTGATACAGTTACTGGTAAAGTTAAATTTTTCAACGAAACTAAAGGTTTCGGTTTTATAGAGCAAGAAAATGGTCCTGACGTGTTTGTTCACTTCAGCGCTATCTCTGGAGACGGTTTCCGTACTCTAGCTGACGGTCAAGCAGTTACTTTTACTGTTAAACAAGGTCAAAAAGGCCCTGAAGCAGAAAACGTACTAGCTGTATAAGTTTAACTTATTAAGCTAATCTAAAAAAACGAAGTATGAGTTTAACTCGTCCTTCGTTTTTTTGTGTCTGTTGCTTTATTTCTCCCTTCCTCTCTACTTAAACGCTGCAGCATTACCTCGGCGACTTTAGCTCATTAGCTTACCTACCGTGATTGCTGTGTAAAGTTCTACTGCCTCAACAATCGATACCCTTACCGCCAAAGATTCCTTGACGACTCTAGCTCACCTTATACCGTCCTTTTATTAATAACTGCACAGTCCAAATCAAACCGGTTAAACAGAACAAAAAAGTTAATATGGCAAAAAAGCTGATCAGCCAATGATTAAAACCGCCACTAGGCTTTCCCCAAAGAATTGGGTAATCCATAAAGTGCAGCATAAAGAAAAAATCAACAAAACGTTTATCTTCATTACTGTGGCCCACTAAACGACCGGAGCTGACATTGATATAGACACTGGTATCCAGTTCATCAATAAAGTTTACTCGCCATAAATTATTCTGCTCCTTTAAAAAATCAGCAATGGGTGGCATAACCAGCAATACCTCAGCTATTTTTCCTGAGCCACGGTAACTCGATTGTGCCAGCGCTGACGCCATGTCAATATCTATTAATTTCACTGTGCCCGTATAAGCATCAACTAAGCTAAAGTGACTGTCAAAATGACTATATAAACCTTTATCATGGGTTAGTAAATAATATGGCTGTCCAAGTCGCTGCACCAAGGTTATCTCGCTAGCAGGTGAATTACTGGCTCTTAACACCCGTTGAGGGTTAAGCAAGCGGTGATGATCTATATCCTGGCTAACTAATGCTTGCCTATATTGATTCCCACCCGCTTTATCATGATCCATCAAGTTAAAAAACAACCCAGTGCCAAGCCAAATAAATAACTGCATAAAGACCAGTAAGGATAACCACTTATGCAGTGACTTGATTGTCGAAAGCGTAAATAATTTAGAACGTTTTTTATTAGGTTTTTTCATTAGCTGCCCCTCCTCCCAGTCGGCTTAACTTAATTCGACGAGACTTGCCTTTATTACGCTTGTTCTGTGCAGGAGCAAGACGATAGTAAGTCAGTACTAGGCCAAATATACTGGCGAGAAAAGCCAATACAGAGACAATAAGTAATAGTTTATTGTCTGGCGATTCATCAATATAGTCCATCACGTGAAAAGCAAACATCCAGTCGAATATTCGCCAAAAGCTATGCCGCTTGGTCACTAGCTGAGCAGAGTTGGCACTAATATAAAAACTTGGGCTAGCAAAGTGATCAAAATCGATACGCCACACCGGCAGGTGGCGAGCACTTAGCTCTCTGGGTGGCTCTGCTGTAATTAACTGCACGCTACTGATCACTGCATTTTTATGCGCATAGTTTTGCTTGGCAATTTCAGTCGCTAGGCTCTTATTGATCGGCGAAAGTTGCTGACCATCTTTGGCAGAGATGATCACTTTTTCTTTATTAAGGCTAAAACGGTAGACCGCTTGCTTTAACATAAAACCAAGTTCGATATTTTTGGCCTGAGCATGCTCTGCCAATAACTGCCGAAAGCTATATTGAACTTGCTCTGGCTTTAAACTTTGTTTTTTTGCTGCAACGAAGGAATCACCATGAATATAATCAATATCCATTAACACCATATAAGTCCCGGAAGCGGACCAAACGATAAATTGCAGGCCAACAAATAACATCAACCATTTATGATATTTCCGACTGTTACGATGTAATGTCACTGAGGATAAACGCCTAAATTTCGCTTAAAGCATTAACTAACATTGCCTTTATTTGTTCAATAATAGCTTGATTTGTTTTACCATCAAAATCACTTATACGCGGGGTATGGATATGGCCGGTGGGAATAGTTGAATCAAGCTTATTACGCAGCACAATACTACGATAAGAAATTTCATTAGAAAGGTAGCCACCGCCGCCGCCCTGCACTGACACTTTATCGCTAAGTTCCCTTAAGCTATTGGCGCTAATATCTTTCGCTTTACCTGATTCGAGTATTGTTACGCCACGATTATCATTAATTTTATACTTGCCGTTAGCTTTCATCATCGCTTGATAAGGTAGACTAAACAAGACAAATTCATCTCCCCTTAGTGGCACTCTAAGTAAGCTTGGTACTAAGGGATTAGTTTTATTAGCGCCAGTATAAACATTGACATTATCAGGTGCGGTTGCGCTGCGTCTTAGCCCTGGAAAGTGCTCTAAATCAAAATCACTACGCCCCATTGAGATGGTAACAATCAAGTCAACACTATTAAGGGCATAAAAAGGCGCCAGTAGGCTTTCAATTTCTCCTTGATCAAAATCGCCATAACGCACCGGTATCATAGCGGTATTAATTTCTGCGGTGATTGTTTTTTTAACCCCAGCTATGATGCCCTGATATTCGATAACGGTACCATCAAGTAATAAAGCGGCTAAACCCGATGGATTAGACTGTTTAATATTTATATCAAGAAAAAAAGGGTCGAAGCCGGTTAATAAAATACGCTTATCCGTAGCCTTGCTATAAGCTAAATCACTACGGCCACGAGAGCTATTTTCAAAAACTTCCAATAAAACAGCCAACTCAGATGTAGTAAAGCTGCTAAGCGAAGTTTTGATAAAGGAAAGCATAGCTAACCTGGTCCAGTATAAAGGCCTGTCATCTACTAGCTTGCCACTTTGAGCTTGAACCTTGCTGTATTGCCAAAGTTCATCACCCAGTTGATTCACCGCGCGTTGAGCAACAGCATAATCGGTAACTTTTAACCAATTCCCCTTAAAAGCAGACCAGTCAAAGTAATCAGTTAGCTCCGGCATAGCCAGTTGCGCTTTTGCTACACGCTGCTCTTCAATGGTTAAGGTAATTTGGGTGCTACTATCTGAATGATTATCAACAGATGCTAGAGCTACTGCACTTAGACTAGCGGTCGATAGTGAAAATAAAAATACGGTCAAAAGTCTCATAAGGCTCCAATATATCAAGGTTAAAAATGTAATTGTAAGGCTCTGTTGTAGAACACTGTTGTCTATAATGTAACACACTGATTTAAAAGAAGGTGTTGCTGATGTGATAAGATCGAGCTTCACAAGCATGACGGTATATGGATATACCCTTATTAGACAGTGCAGGAGCACACTGTCCTGATGCTTGTGTGGAGCCCCATGGAGGTTTATGCGTCTCGCTCGTTTACTCAACAACACCAAGCTACAACAGAGCCAATTGTAAACATCTATTAAGCATACCTTGTAACTGGTATGTAAATACCACTTAGGCTAGCACTAAAGTTTTATCGATTGTAGCTATATAAAGGACCTATATAAATTAAAAAATATAAAACTTTATTTTATTATAAGTTTAAACTTTAATTACAATGACTAACCAGCATATATGTAAACCTAACCACCAAGATTGATCAAAAAACATACCAATAGTCCAATGAATTACATTGCCTTTACAAATGTAACAAATTAGTATGTGTACGAATTATCTATACAAAAAACATAGTTTTCCTCTGCCATTAACTATCTTGAAGAGAACTATTAACCTCATAAGGATATACTGTGAACTGTAATAAACACCTAATAGCGCTAGCACTTGCTTCTGCTCTTGGCGCTTGCTCAGATAGCTCTGATGCAATACCTAAATCTATTATTATACCTGAACCTGTTGTTATAATTGAAACCACCATTAATGGTAAAGGCATTAAGGGTGTCTTAACCAATGCTGTTGTAACAGTGTACAAGTTTGTTGATGGTAGCCCCATTGCCTTATCAGAGACAGAACTTAAAGAGGCTAATATAAGCACCGACGGGGAAGGTAACTATACCTTTACCGTATTAGATTATGATGGCCCAATTAAAATCGAACTATCTCCAAGTACTGATCCTGCTAATCCAACCACTATGACTTGTGATGCTCCTGCAGGCTGTGGTGATACAGCTTTTGGCAAGGAAATTGATTTAACGGCTGTTGATCCTGACTTCAAATTATCTGCTATTTCAATAGTTGATAGTAACAGTGATGGCAAAGTTAAAGTTAATATTTCCGCTTTAACCCATCTAGCCTCAGTATTAATCGAAGCAAGCGATGACGGTGTTACTGCCGAGACAGTAACCGAGAAATCAGCACTAATTGCCAGCACATTTGGTATTGACGGAGATATAACTCAATTAGAGCCAACAGTCACCGATGATGCCAGCGCAGTTGCTGCAGAAGACAATGCGGCTGAGTTAAGATATGGTTTAATTAATGCGGGGATTATGGCAGCATTATTCTCCGGAGAAACCGATGACTCAGGTGTGTTATCAAGTAAGCTTGCGCAAGTGGCTGCTGATTTAATAGCAAATGATGGTGCTTTCTTAGTTATCCAAGATGAAGATGATGGTTTTGAATTAGCCTTGTCAGATGTGCTTGCCGGTGCCAGCGATGCAGCCAAACTAGCAGCAGATACAATTGCAGCTGACGATACTTTAACAACTACCTTGAACTTGGTACAACTCGAAACACAACTTGTCAATGAACAAGCTTATCAAGAAGCAAATGTCGGTGAAGATGGCTTTGCCACCGTTGTTATTGATGTACCTACCGAAGGTGATGCTGTAGCTAAAGCGAAAGCTATGGTCAGCGATATACGCTTGTTTAGCCATTTGTTTAATGACGAAACAAGCGAAGGTGCTGGCATAAAAACCCAAGGTGATGAGTATGTTGCTCTGCTCAATAATGCCGGCATCATGATCCAAGCAGAAATTGAAAACTTTGAATTGCTTGCCCAAATTAGCAATGCCTTAGCCGATCTAAGCTTGCAATACGATGCAGGAACTCTAAGCCCTACATCAGCAGCTGCAGGGGTATCTATTGCTAGTTACCTAACAACTGCGGGGGCTGTTGGTACTATCACTTTTGATGAACGCACAGCAACTAATGGCATTCTGTTTAAAGTTAATGCCGTAGCCGGTAATGAAAAGGCAACATTAACTGCATCTGCTGAATTCTCAGATGACAAGAAAAGTATTACCTTAACAATTGAGGGTTTACTTGAGTCTGCCGGTGCTGTATTTACTTTACATGAAGGCAGTTTCGCTCGGGTTAATTTAGATACAACAACGTCTCGAGATGCATTAGAAAATGATACTTATGAAGGTAAAATCATCTCTGGTGAACTAGAGCTGACCTTATCATTAGCACAAAAAGCCACAGACTTAGTACCTAACCCAGTAACCTTTGAAGGTATGGTAAAAACTAAGTTACTACTTGTAGAAGAGCGTGTACTTAATGAACGCTGGGATTGGGACAACCAAAACCAACAAGATATAATCAGCTATGGCCGCCCTGAACTAGAAACCTTTGTATTACCTGAAATGTTAACCTTAAGTGGCGCTTTTAGCTCACTTAAAGGTGATTTAATCAGTGCCACCTTAACGGTAAATATTAATGGCTTAGATACTTATAAAGCGCCTGAGTTTAAATATATAGGTAAAGAAGTTGCTGACGTGGTTAGCATTACTTTCTCCGCTGACTTAAATACTATAGTGATCACCGAAGCAGATAAGGTTTCAGATGAACAACAAACTGTAGAAACGCGAGTATTTACATCTGGACAAACAGTTGGAGAGTGGAGCGCGACAAGCTCTGTTGTAACCGCTAATCCTGAAAAACATTACTGGGGCACAGGTATTGAGCGTAAGATAATTACTAAACGTTTCGATTCTGGTATAGAAGAGCAAGGTATTCTTTATACCCGTGCTTATATCACCGGTGAAGAAGAAAGTAGTTATGGGGTAAAATCAGTTCGCATCACTCCTGTAGATCATGACGGTAATGGCACAACAGATGCTTATTATTTTGAAGCAATAAGTAATTTTTGGGATGATAAAGAGTATGATGGTACAAGCTTTGCTACTTTAATGGATGCAAATGGCAATATACTAACCAGTGATGGTAACCCACATAACTGGGACACTGTTTGGTCACTAGATGAATTCGATAGTATCGAAGCCTTTATGAAAAATAATTCTTATCAACTTATTGCCAACCCATTAACAGTAACTAATGGTGCCGAGTTATTATCGCAAACTATTACTAACTGGTGGCAAGATCAACGCAGCTTAACGATTGATGAACTTGGTCAGGTTACTTTCTTCTTTAACGAAGATGAATTGACTGATATTGCTGCAGGAGAGTTTACTGAATTAAACCCGATATCATACCTAACGCAACCTTTAATCAAAGACGCCTTAACTATTGCAGTTAGCGCTGATACAAATACAGTAACAACCTCTTTTGATGATGCCAGTACAAAGACCTTCACTTTTACCGGTGGAAAAGGTAGCGACTTTAACTTCAATTCAGACAATGACAATGGTAATAACAGATCAATCTGGTCTAAGGTAACCCCCATTGACGGTTTAGATGTTCCGCAAGTAATTATCAGCCACATGATCCAATTTCCATGGAATGAATTGAGTATACAACTTAAATTCATGCCGGTGGATGATCAACAAGCAAACGGTGAAGCAGGCCCTGATGGTATAGCCGATAGAATAGAAGTTTATTATATTGGTGGTTGGGGTAATACCTTCAATGATGATGGCGTGCTAATCGATGGCAATGGTGATATTAATGCGTTTAACGACCAAAGTTGGCCGATCACCCAATTCGATACTGTCCCTAATGATGCTTACGCTAACTTCTTTTGGACTGAAGCATCATGGGGTCACATAGGGTGGAATCCACTACCCTTTAACCCACTAACAGTAGCTAGTGCCTTAGATGTTTATAAAGCCTTAATCATGAATGATTGGGATAATAGCATCAGCGACTACATTGATGACATTGGTAAAGTTGAAGTTAACTTTGATGAAGACAAACTTGACTTGCTGGTTGCCGACAGCACCACCATGTTTGATGGCTATAACACTGAAGCTGATTCTGACAACGTTTTTGAAGACGAAGATACCTTCCTGAACGTTAATGCAGCATTAACCTTAGAAGCTATCTTAGGGGATTATGAAGTGAAGATACAACTTTCAGGTGAGCGCACAGCACTTGAAGCAGGTATTTTCGATCTTGCCATGAGTTATCGTTTACCCGGTGAAAACGCACAGCGTTCATTCACAGTACATTACAATACCGAAGAAGAAGGCAGATTAACCGCCAATAACTTTGAAGGTGTAGTATTAGTACTTAATGAGCCAGATGAAGATGCGACAGGTATACAAATACTAGGGCATATACTTGTTGGTCCAACAGCGATAGTAGCTGCAACGATTGAAGATAGAGATGGTATAATCATGATTGTATATGCTGATACTGACGGTGATGGTATACATGAAGAAGAAACTTTATAACTTTTACGTTGCTATTAACTACTAAACAATAGCAATTTAAGTTAAATTAAAATGCCAGTCAGTAATGACTGGCATTTTTTATAAGCTAACAAATGATCATTTTCTGCCAATAAGGAGTATTAGTGAAGATTAATTTACTTTGTGCTGTTACTTTAACTTTTTTATTTACCACTCTTTGGGCAGATAAGGGTTACGCAAATAATAAACAACTCAATAACGATCATGTTTCAGCTTATGTATTAAGTGAGTCATTTAGTAATATTTTACCGATAAAACAACTTATTGATGATGAGTGGCAACAAGCCCCCGCAACAGATTCAAGTATTGGTTTTACTCAAAATGAAACTGGCTTAAAAGCTTATTGGGGAAATATATCTTTTAATATTGCTCACCGTGTCGATTATTTTGTTTTTACCAACCCCGATACCGCGCAAGCTTTCTATTTAGAGCGCACTGACCAAGCACTAACCACACAAGATAGTTATCAACTTGCATTGAGATTACATCACCAACGTAGCAATGGATTTAGGCTAGGTTATCAATGGCAGTTTGAAAGTTTTTCTACTGAAATTAATGTCGGCTACTGGGATGTTAGCGCCACCAGAGAGTCACAAATTACCGGTGAAATTTTTGGTGATGAAGATAATAATATTACTGGCACAGCTCAGCTAAGAGAGCTTTACAGTGATAAAAATTTTTTAAAACGTGGCAATAATGATAGCTGGGACATTGATGGTTATGGCGTAACAGTTGATTTATTTGTTCATTGGCAAGTCAATAATGACCTAGCATTTACCCTTGATATAAAAGATTTATATTCACGGTTTAACATGAAAAAATTAGGTTATAGTGAAGGTACGGTGGATACCGATGGCACTTTTATTAATAGTTTAGGGGGCAAGTCTTACTTACCTTTATATAGAGGAGTCGCTGGCTATAAAGATTATCAATTCGATCTGCCAGAAAACGTTAACTTATTTGCCCATTATCAAGCAGAGCATATATCTACTAAATCTATTGCTAGCCGCTATATTGTTCGTTATAAACGTCAAGGTGAAGTTAACTTTTATTATGCCGGTGTAGGTTTTACTTATAAGCAAAGTAACATCAGACTATTGCTAGATTTAGAACACCTATCTCCTGAAATTCAATATAGCAACTCATGGTTTG
Organism: Colwellia sp. MT41; assembly: GCF_001444365.1. Classification (NCBI taxonomy): domain Bacteria; kingdom Pseudomonadati; phylum Pseudomonadota; class Gammaproteobacteria; order Alteromonadales; family Colwelliaceae; genus Colwellia; species Colwellia sp. MT41. The sequence goes on along the minus strand of NZ_CP013145.1, from coordinate 667,838 downwards.
CTCTGAAGTTTGCTATTGATGATATTGATATAGAGAAAGCGATGCAGTTTTCTTTGGGGTTATCAGGACACTATACTTTTTAAAAGTAAAGGTACTTACTACAAGCACCCTTTACTTTAATCATTAATACCAATGTAAGTGGCTAATCCGCAATATATTCAACAACTTCTAGGCCAAAACCAGACAGTGAGTGGTACTTGGTTTGTGAACTTAATAAGCGCATTTTACTGACACCTAAGTTAGCCAGTATTTGTGAACCAACACCAACATTACGTGAGCCAACATGACGGTTAATTTCTTTTACCACTTCACCGGCATCAATTTGGGCATATTTTTCTACCAAATTAATTAACTCAGTTGGTGATTCATGTTTACCTAGTAATACCAGTACACCACCTTCTTTAGCAATTTTTTCCAAAGCACTTGCTATTGGCCAAGTAGCCACACTTTCACGCTGGCTAAAGAGTAAGTCACGGAAAGTATTTTCTAAATGCACACGTACAAGTGTCGGCTCATCGGCCTTAATTTCACCCTTAGTTAAAGCAAAGTGTGCTTGACCATCGATGGTGTCTTTAAATACGGTTAAATCAAATTCACCAAAAGCCGTCGGTAATTTACACTGCGATATACGCTCGATAGTCGTTTCAGTGGCATTTCTAAATTCAATTAAATCAGCTATGGTGCCCATTTTAATATCATGTTTTTGTGCGATAATTTCTAAATCCGGACGACGTGCCATGGTGCCATCTTCATTTAAAATTTCGACAATAACAGCCGCAGGTTCAAAACCCGCCATGCGTGCTAGATCAACACCTGCTTCAGTATGCCCGGCACGATTTAACACACCGCCATCTTTTGCAATTAAGGGGAAAATATGACCCGGTTGCACGATATCAAGATGTGTTGCGCCTTTAATGGCGGCAGCAAGTACCGTCGTAGCGCGATCAGCGGCAGAGATACCCGTAGTAACCCCCGTTGCAGCTTCAATTGACACGGTAAAGTTGGTGCTAAATTGTGCATCATTTTTATCTACCATCAAGGGTATTTTTAATGCTTCACATTTTTCACGGCTCATTGGCATACAAATTAAACCACGCCCATGGGTTGCCATAAAGTTAATCGCTGCAGAGGTCACTTGTTCAGCGGCCATAATGAAGTCACCTTCATTTTCCCTATCTTCATCATCCATTAAAATAACCATTTTACCTAGGGCGATGTCTGCGATGATTTCTTGTGGGGTATTTAATTTCATTTCGGCCTCTTTGATGGCTAGCTATATTGTTAGCGCCATTTTACTGTGCGTATTTGTTATATTTTAGTGAGTTCATCCATTATATGCACTCATCATTTGTTTGTTTAGCTTAAGTTGTTCACTTTAATTAGTTGCTTAGCTTTATTTTAAAACCTGGCTATTTGATAAAGCCCGCTTTTAATAACATAGCTTCACTAACGTTTGACCGTGGTGCTGACTCTTTTTGCTCACTTTTAGTGAGTAAGCGTTCTAGGTAGCGGGCAATTAAATCCACTTCAATGTTCACCTTAGTACCCACTTGATAGTCCCCAAAGATGGTTGATTTTACTGTGTGCGGCACTATGGTCAGTCGAAATTTACCTACTGAACCATCCTCAGCCAACGCATTTACCGTTAAGCTAGTACCATCAATAGTTACTGAACCTTTTTCAGCAATATAATGTGCTAAATCACCTGGCATGCTTAACCAGTATTCAATACTGTTACCATTGTTATTAATCGCTAATATTTCACTAACACCATCGACATGACCTGAAACCATATGGCCGCCAAAACGTGTGCTTGCTAACATAGCTTTTTCTAGGTTCACTTTACTACCCACTTGATAGTTGACAAAACCGGTGCGCTGTAAGGTTTCATTAGAAACATCGGCGCTATAACTACCATTGCCTTTGCTGTTATTAACCTCAACCACAGTAAGACAAATACCATTAGTTGCTATGGAGTCACCCAGTTTAACATCACTCATATCCAAATCATGGGTAGCGATAACTAAACGAGCACCTTGGGCATTAACATTGATGGTTTTTATAACACCAACCGCTTCGATAATTCCTGTAAACATAGACTTCTCTATTTAATTTTTTGTTTGTTTATTTATTAGCTGTTAGTTGGCTAGTGATACGAATATCGCCACCGACCATACGAATATCACTAATGGTTAATGCCTTAGCTTGATTTAACTTTGTTATCACTGGCATTGCCACTAAATTTTTACCGTCACCCCCCATTAACTTAGGGGCTTGATAAAGAATAAGTTCATTAACTAAATCTTGCTCAATAAAGGCACCACTTAACTGTGCGCCTGACTCAATTAAAATATCATTGAGTCCTCGCTTTGCTAGTAGTGTTAACAAAGCGGGCAAATCTATTTTAAATTTTCCCTGGGCGTTTTTTACCACAGGTAATTGCACTTGTTCTACGAAATGAGGCCATTTTGGTAAGTTTTCAAGATTTGTTGCACATTTATTTTCAATTTTTGCATGAATAATCAAAATTGGCGAGTCATGTTCGAATAAAGCGAGATCCGGCGTTAGCCTATTTTGACTGTCGATAACAACACGTAATGGTTGACGCAGCGTCTCTTTTGCATAGCTATTTTTTAATTCACCTAACTCAGACCAACGTACCGTCATTTTAGCATTATCAAAAATGATTGAATCGGCACCGCTAATAATAGCGCAACTCTGCGCCCTTAAACGTTGCACATCTTGGCGAGCAGCACTTGACGTTATCCATTGACTTTCGCCACTGGCCATGGCGGTTTTTCCATCAAGGCTAGCTGCTAATTTACAGCGCACATAAGGACGTTTATTTTCCATCAGATGAATAAAGCCGACGTTAAGTGCTTTTGCACCTTGCGCTAACAAACCTGATTGGACCTTGATGCCGGCTTGTTCTAACAGGGTTAAACCATTACCGGAAACTTGTGGATTTGGGTCAACCATGGCAGCAATAACATGGCCAACACCGGCAGCAATTAATGCTTGTGCACATGGTGGCGTGCGACCAAAGTGGCTGCAAGGCTCTAAAGTAACATACGCCGTAGCGCCTTTAATTAAAGCGCTATGGTTAACGTTGGCCTCGGCTAAGGCATTCACTTCTGCATGGCCCTGCCCTGCTTTTTCATGGTAACCTGTACCAATAACTTTACCAACACCGCCTTTATAGCTCACTAATACACAACCTACCCTAGGATTGGGCGAGGTAGTAAAATGGCCTTTTTTCGCTAACGCTAGCGCCTGAGACATGAACAGGTGATCTTGCGCAGTAAAAGGGCTATCAGCCACACTAACATTCATATTATTTAACCACTTTAACTTGTTTGTTTTTCTGTGCCTTGCCGTTTTTTTCTTTACCTAAGCGCGTTATTTCATCGGCAAACTCACTGATATCTTCAAAAGATAAATACACCGAGGCAAAACGTAAATAAGCAACTTTATCTAATTTTTTAAGCTGTGCCATGATTAAATCACCTAACATTTCACTGCTTATTTCTCGCTCACCGGTAGCGCGCATTTGCGATTTTAACTTATTAATCGCCAACTCTATTTGTTCCATGCTAACCGGGCGTTTTTCTAGCGCACGGCTTAAACCACTGCGCATCTTATCTTCATTGAAGGGCTCTCTGCTGCCATCACGTTTAATTATGCGTGGCATAACTAACTCTGCATTTTCAAAAGTGGTATAACGTTCATGACAAGCTAAGCATTCTCGGCGACGGCGTACTTGATGGCCGCCAGAAACTAAGCGTGAATCAATAACTTTAGTGTCAACAGCTGAACAAAATGGACAATACATAGATTACCTACGAAAATTATAAACTAAAAGATACAAGCGGATAGTTTATGGAGAAAAACGAAAAATGGCCGCTCAAGGCGACCATTTTAATATAAAACATGTGATTAAGCTAAAGAAACTGGATTCAGGACAATATGCTCCCTGCATTGTCTAATAAGTAGCATCCGTGCCACGTCCGACAAAAGACTTCGGCAATGACGGTAGTTTGTTATTAACTTAGTTATCCCGAGTAGCTATTTTTGGTAAACAGGGAAACGGCTACATAACTCTTTAACTTGACCTTTAACACGGGTAATAACGTCTTCATTGTTGATGTCATCAAGAATGTCACAAATCCAACCAGTTAACGCTTTAGTTTCTTCTACAGCAAAACCACGACGAGTGATTGCTGGTGTACCTAAACGTAAACCTGAAGTAACAAACGGAGAACGAGTATCGTTTGGTACTGAGTTTTTGTTTACCGTGATGTTTGCTTTACCTAAAGCAGCATCAGCATCTTTACCTGTGATATCTTTATCGATTAAATCAAGCAGTAATAAATGGTTTTCAGTACCGTTAGAAACAACTTTGTAACCACGTTCTTGTAATACCTCGACCATAGCTTTAGCGTTATCTAAAACACCTTGCTGGTAAACTTTAAATTCAGGCTCTAATGCTTCTTTAAATGCTACCGCTTTCGCAGCAATGATGTGCATTAATGGGCCACCTTGGCCACCAGGGAAAACTGCGCTGTTAAGTTTTTTGTAAATAGCTTCGTCATCACAAGCAGAAACAATTAAACCGCCACGTGGACCAGCTAATGTTTTATGGGTAGTTGTGGTAACAACATGAGCGTGTGGTAATGGGCTAGGGTAAAGACCTGCCGCCACTAAACCGGCAACATGAGCCATATCAACGAAGAAGATAGCGTCAATTTTATCAGCAATCTTACGCATACGTGCCCAATCAACAACACCTGAGAATGCTGAGAAGCCGCCGATAATCATTTCTGGTTTGTGCTCTAGCGCCAAACGCTCTAATTCTTCGTAATCAATATCGCCAGTTTCTGGGTGAAGGCCATATTGAAATGCTTCATATGACTTACCAGAGAAGTTTACATGTGAACCATGAGTTAAGTGACCACCATGTGCCAAGCTCATACCTAATACTTTTCCGCCTGGTGTAACTAAGGCTTGAAAAACAGCAGCGTTGGCTTGTGAACCCGCGTGAGGTTGAACATTGGCATAAGTAGCGCCAAATAATTCTTTTGCGCGGTCAATGGCTAATTGCTCAACAACATCAACATACTCACAACCACCGTAATAACGTTTACCCGGATAGCCTTCAGCGTATTTGTTAGTAAGCTGAGAGCCTTGTGCTTCAAGAACACGCGGGCTACAGTAGTTTTCAGACGCAATTAACTCAATGTGCTCTTCTTGACGAACAACTTCATTGCTTATTGCTTGAGCAAGTTCCGGATCAAAATCGGCAATATTCATATCACGAGTAAACATGTTTTATTCCTTAAGTATTTCAGCCCAAGGCTGCAAACTATGCCCTACTACTTCTTTATAAAGCAATGAGGACATACAAAAATTAGTGGCAGTATACTGCCTGATTTTTGCCAGTATGTACACGGCAAAACGGGCTAGTTTTAGTACAAATTATACTGTTATATAGCGTAATTTGTTAAGCATAGTACTTAGAAGTGCGATAAAAGCTTTCACCAAAATAAGCAAACAGACTATAACCAATAAAAAACCAAGATACAACGAATATAAAACAGCTTAAACAATAAAAATCCGAACAATAAACAACTAAATTAGTAAAGTGCAAATATTTCATGCTGCATGATAAATTCATTACCTTATTAATAATGAAACGGCGCTATCGATATTTACACGATAGCGCCGTTCATGAGTTCTTTGTTACTTGTCAGTACTTTGATCTTTACCTATGAGAGATTGGTTACTTAGTCTATACAGAAGAAAGCTGTGTTAACTCTTTTTTTCGCTTTTGTTGGATAGCGTGAGTAACAAACCACATGAGCAAAACAAATAGATTGAAGACTGCAATATATGGCCATGGAGATTTTTCAGACTCACTACCCAGAACAAATAAATAAGCATTAACAAAAGGTACGCTAAATACTCCAGAATATTTACTCAACTGATAATATTTTATTGATGATTCACAGGCTGCAATTGCATTACTTACAGCTCTATCAGGACTATCACAGCTTTGCTGCCAAGTTCGTAATCGAATTTTTATTTCATAATAAACAAACACTGGCGATAAAAGACTACCTACACCTAAATAAATAATCGTTGCTTTATCAAACGCACCTTGAAGTAAGCCGACAAGAAAAAAGCCAATAAGCCCTAATGTTGCAACAACATTAAGCCCTAACAAAAACTTAGCCCAAAAAGTGCGCTTTTTTGTTTGCTTAAGCAAAGCTTGAATATCAGTTTTTTCATAAGGCTGACTTTGCCAGTCTCGAGCAAGTAATAGCCAGTTTTCATCTAATGCTGGCTCATCTGCTGGCGGAGATTTTTTATCTTTTTCTGAACGAGGTACATTTTTTTGGCGAGGTAATGAAAGTACATCAATCTGGTTTGTTTTAACAATAACTCCATCAGTAGTTTCTAGTTTATTGGGCTCTACCGATGATGTATCTTCATTTTCCAATACTGATTTATCCATTTTCTGCTCCCTCCAACAACTGTGCTAATAATGTTTTAGCACGTTGTAACCTCACACCCACTAAATTGGTAGTTATCACTAAAATATCCGCTATTTCTTGATAACTCATACCTTCTAAAGCCAGGGTTATCACTTGTTGTTGCTCAAGTTTTAACTGACGAATTGCATTAGCTAATTTTTGTTGTCGCTGACTCTGGTTAAGTGATTGATAAGGCGTTTTCTGTGTTGTTGCTATATTTTCAACTTCAGCACAACTTTCTATATCCGAGGTTTTAACTGTTTTCACCGCTTTGGCAACATGGGTAGCTAAAACATTATGAGCGATACGCGCGACAAAGGTTTTAACCGCAGCGTCTTGACGAAACTTAGGCAAGGCACGCCAAATGTTTAACGCTATTTCTTGAAAAAGTTCATCTTGTATAGCAAGTTTTGCTTCAAAACCGGTAATAATATGACGAAGCAGTTTTTCATGCTCCGTCATCCACTCGGTAAATACAGCTTGATTATCTACATATTTAACCTCTGAATAAGAGCATTCCAAACTACTTTCCTTGTATTCAATCCCCTCAGCCGTAGCGGAAGATAATTGAGCTTTAGATAATATTAATTTACTAGAATTTAACATATTAATTGCTTTTAGCTCAGCTCTTATTCAGTTACTTGCATTTAATCATCAAGACCTTTACTAGCTTAACGCCATCACCACTTTTTCTGATTTCAAGCGCACAGACAAAATAACAACTAACGCAGCGATAAGCGCGACAGTAATTGCAGTTGTTGCAGCAAAGGCAAACCAGTCAATAGGTAAACCTTTAAAGATATCTTCCATTAATAATGAATGCCCCGCGATCGGTGCGTAATTTAACCAAGCAGGTTTACTGTCCATAAACATCATTGCGTAAGGAATAGTGGTTGGTACCACAATTAACATGCTCACCGTTGCTTGCGCTTCTTTAAAGCTTTTGGCTTGAAAAGCAAAAAACAACTGTAAAATTGCCGCGAAAAAACATATTGGAATAAGCAATAACATCAATACAGAAAATGTTGCTAAATCTATATTAAAAGACATACCTAGTTTGCTTAAATCAATAAAATTCGTGGCAAACGACGTCAAGCTGAGCATAATAGCGATAGACAAAATACTAACAGAACTAACACAGGTCATTTTAGCTAACACTATTTTTAAGGTGCTTACCGGTTGGCAAAGTAACATTTCTAAAATATTACGTTCACGTTCACCGGCACTTGAGTCAATAGCAATAGATAAACCTGATACAAAAGCGACCAGTAAAAGGGAAATACCTAACATTATAGAGATCATCATAGCATTAGAGCTAGGCAGAGCAGTATCTTGTATTTGCAGCGCAATAGGCTGTAATAACTTGGTATCAATACCGCGCACCAATAAACGTTTATAACCAATTTCTAGTGAATGCTTTTGTATAACACCATCAATACGCCTTAGTGGCGGCGCTAATGATTGCTCGGTAAAATCAGCTCGTAAAATAATATCAATCACTTTACCCTGCGCCATGCGTTCACTGTAATGCTCAGGGATGATCAGCTCAATGCTTTGCTGTTGCCACTGACGTTTATCCTCGCTCGGCACATCGGCAAATGCTAATATATTTTTATCTTGTAGTGATTTAATTAACTTCGGCGCGTATTCAGTGCCAGTAAAGTGTACATAAATCGCTGGGTTGTCAACATTCTTTGCGATCAGAATGTTAACCACTATTACCATCAGCACGGGTACAAAAAAGGCCATACTTAACGCAACCATCAAGGCACGTTTATCACGATATGCTTCTTTAAATTCTTTAATTAACAAGGCATTAAATTGTCTTATGCTCGCATTCATTATGCTGCTACTCCTTCATCTGAGCCAATGAGCTTAAAAAGAATGCACTCATGTACGAACAACGCGACCATCAAGGCACGTTTATCACGATATGCTTCTTTAAATTCTTTGATTAACAAGGCATTAAACTGTCTTATGCTCGCATTCATTATGCTGATACTCCTTCATCTGAGCCAATTAACTTAAAAATAATGCACTCATGTACGAACAACGCGACCATCAAGGCACGTTTATCACGATATGCTTCTTTAAATTCTTTAATTAACAAGGCATTAAATTGTCTTATGCTCGCATTCATTATGCTGCTACTCCTTCATCTGAGCCAATTAACTTAACAAAGGCATCTTCTAATAATTTTTCACCGGCTAAATCACACAGCTCTTGTGGTGTACCTTCTGCGGCCAACTTGCCGTTAGCAACAATAATGACCCGATCACATAAAGCAGCTACTTCTTGCATTACATGTGATGAAAATAAAATGCAGTGGCCTTTTTCTTTATGCGCTGCTAAATAGTTACGCAAAATACGGGTACTCATTACATCTAAACCACGGGTCGGCTCATCCAAGACAAAGTTTTTTGGTTGATGTACCAAGGCTTGTGCCAGAGTAACTTTCATACGTTGACCTTGTGAGAAACCTGTAGTTCTACGGTGCGCTAGTTCAGTCATTTCTAATTCTTTAAAAACGGTTTCGATAGCCTGATGCTTAGCTGCGCCGTGCATACCATGAATACTGGCAAAATAGTCCACTTGCTCATACGCCGTTAAGCGCTCGTACAAACCAAATTTATCAGGGAATATGCCCAAACTTTTTCGCACTGCTAATGGATCTTCCGCAACATTAATGCCATCAACAATTACTGAGCCTTCATCGGCTTTTAATAAACCATACAAGGTACGCAAACAAGTGGTTTTACCCGCGCCATTAGGTCCGAGTATGCCAGTAATTTCACCATCTTTAGCGGTAAAAGATAAACCGTCTAAGGCTTTTACTGTAGTCTTTTTTGAGACAAAACTTTTATGTAAATTCTTTACTTCAATCATGATTATTCCTTTACTGCTTGAGCAATGTTTTTTTCAACCGTACTGATCACGCTGCCATTTAAGCCGGTCATAAAGGACTCCTCAGGCAATTCACTTAAACAACTTTCATCTAATGTCTTCGGCATTAAACTGCTTAAAAATTCATTAACAAGGCCAACCGCACATTTTGTTGATGCCACAATGTGCGCAGTATTTTTAACAACAATATGATGGCTATTGGGCAAGGTTGCCGCTGACTTTTCACCATTGCTTGGCGGGGTAACAGGGTCTAACTCACCTGATAAAATAAGCGTTGGAATATTAGCCGTTATCGGCATATAAAAATCATCACTTACGGAGTACGTTGGCCACACTGCACAAGCATCTTGCATAATTTTGTTGCTAAAATCTTTAGCAAAATCATTAATGGCATCATCTTTAAGCATCTGCTCAGACATTCTTGGCATATCTTCATTACAAACAATATTCAGATGCAAACCAATATAAATACCCATACCTTCATCGGTATCAGTTTGCGCAATTAACCCTGCGAGTGGTTTAAAATCGCCAATACTGGCTTGATGAATGATTAAAGGTACCAGTGAGCGACCTGTTAACGAATAAAGCTGCATTTGCAAGGTAGAAATAAACTTAGTGTCGTTAATAATAAATTCCGTTGCCGTGCCAAGCCTTGGATGGCTAATAATCACCTTAGCAGGGCTTTGCGCTAACTTGGCAACCACATTTTTAAATTCTTGTGCTAAATTGGGGTAGGCTTGCTGGCACGCTTTATCTTTTTGGCAATTTTCTAATAACAGTTTGAACGATCTCGCGGCGCTTTGACCAAAAAGACCAATAGGCACTTCTACCGGTGCAACGCTGTCTAGTACCACACTATTGAGCGATTGTGGAAACAAACGCATATACACTAGTGCTGCACGAGTACCGTAAGAGCCGCCGTAAATATTAATTTTTTCATGACCCAAAGCCGCGCGCACAGCATCAAAATCTCGAACAGCGTTTTCAGAGGTAAATTGTGCTAAGTCAAGCTTGTCGTCTGCGGTTAACTGCGCTAAACAATCTTTTACTTCTTCGTTAGTAAAGTCTTCAATCAAGCTAGTGTAAGGGTTAATGCCAACCTTATCTTGACACTGTAAGGGGCTAGAAGCACCTGTACCGCGTTGGTCAACTAAAATAATATCGCGAGATTTACGAATTTCATTGAAATTTCTAAATATATGCGCTGATAACTCAACTGCGCCTTGGCCTGGCCCACCAGCAAGAAACATTAACGGAACTTTATTATCACTATTATTAATGGCTGGCAGTATTGAAAAGTTTACTGAGATTTGTCTGCCTTGCGGTTTTTGGTAATTTTCAGGTACTTGCAATGTCCCACATTTCACTTGTGAGCGTATTTCGCCTAAATGGCAATTCTCTAATGTTAATTTATTATCACTCGCCCAGCTTGTTGCGCTAATGGATAACAAGCCGAGAGTAAAAAGTTTTTTCCACGTTCTTTCCCACATCGTTTTCATTTTATCTTTCCTTAATAAAGCATCCAACAGTTAGTCTTCACCTTTTCAAATTTATTACAAAAAATATAAAAAAATCTCAAAATAAAGATAACATCAAGATAAAATATAAAGAATAACTAACAAGAAACACCACTATTGAGTATTTATCGCTAGCTATAGAGATGAAATCAACAATAAAGAAATCCGACCAGTTAATGCTTAATCCCCCCGAAAGTTAACAACAAGCAAGTAAATTGTGTCTTTATCCATCATAAGGATAAAAAAGATTAAATAGCCATTCCCAAACACCTAAATAAGGGATATGGTTTAGTCATCTCTTATTTAAATTGGTGCTAAGGATTACATATGGACTTAAATCAGTGGGTAGATGAATTATTTGAAGTGTTTGATGAAGATAAAGATGGCGTAATTAATCGTACTGAGTTTGTTGAGTTGATTGATGTATTACTGCAAGACAAAGGTATTCGCATGTGTGAGACCATCTTTAATCGCTTTGATAAAAATCACAGTAACTCTATCTCTAAAGATGAATTAAGAGACATGGTTATTGAGTTAGCCCTGTAATAAATAGCGCTGGCACTGCATGGCTAAACGAGCTTTAGCCTTAAACTTACTCTTCAAACAAAACTCTTTCTTTGCTTTATAATTGAGCGTACACTTGTACACTCAATTAATTGCAGCGATTAACTATGCCTTCCCAGAAAAACAGTCCTACAGACAATTGTCAGCCCACGTCCTATAGCCGTCGTGAAGAAGCTCTAAATGCCATCAGCCATGCCTTTGGCCTAATACTCAGTTGCTTAGCACTGTTTTTATTATTAAAAAACAGTCAGGGTGATATTAACCGCATCATCAGCTTCAGTGTCTTTGCTAGCAGTGGTATTTTACTCTTTTTAGCATCAACCCTTTACCATAGTTTAACCAATGAACGCGCTAAAAGTGTCTTCAAACTACTCGATCACTGCGCAATTTATTTACTCATTGCTGGCACCTATACACCACTGTTCGCCATCACTTTAGCAGGCCCACTTGGCTATACCTTATTAGCATTGATTTGGCTATTTGCGCTTGCAGGGATTATTTTTAAAATAAAATTTGGCAATAAGTACAAGAAAGTATCCTTATGCACTTATTTAGCCATGGGCTTTATTTCCTTAGGAGTTTTAGCTGAATTATATCAGGCATTACCTGAGCAGGCCGTTAATTTGTTAGCCTTAGGCGGGCTGATTTATTGTCTGGGCGTATTTTTCTATGTCAAAAAAACAGTGGCTTACACTCATGCTATTTGGCATCTTTTTGTTCTAGGTGGCGCTACCTGTCACTTTTTGATGATTTATTGGTATGTTTAACATCTAGAATATAGTTAAAAGTCTAATTTAAAGAAAAAAAAGCCGCACTCTTTATTACTAGTAATAAAGAGTGCGGCTTTTTAATGTTTAGCTGTTAATGCCCCCAGGCAATAACAATGACACTTAGCTAAAGTTTATTTAAGCTAGACTTAACTAGACTAAGTTATTAATAGCTATTTCTTGATTCACGTCAGCGTCATAATCAACACCAGCAATACCAAAACCAAACAGTTTTAAGAATTCTTGATGATAAGCGACGTAATCGGTTAATTCATCAATGCTATCAGTATCAACACTGTTCCAAATATCGGTAACACGTTGTTGAACACTATCTTCTAATTCTTTATAGTTTTGACGGAAACGACCTTGCTCATCTAGACGAGGAGAGTCACTATAAATATTCTCTTTAAATAAGTTCGAAATTTGTTCGATACAACCTTCATATGTACCATCAGCTTTCATCACTTTGAACATAGCTGAAATATATAGCGGCATAATTGGAATAGCTGAGCTTGCTTGGGTAACCACAGCGTTTAATGAAGTAACGCGGGCTTTACCGTTTAAATCAGCGGTTGCGGCATTAATTGCCGTTGCTGCTCGGTCTAAATCTTCTTTCGCTTTACCAATAGTCGCTTTACCGTAAATTGGCCACGTTAACTCTTTACCAATGTAGGTGTAAGCGACGGTTTTAACACCTTCGGCTAAGACACCGGCGTCAGCAAGCGCGTTCATCCACAGTTCCCAATCAGCGCCGCCCATGACATCAATAGTACCTTGAATTTCAGCCTCATTTGCTGCTTCAACAGAGATTTCATCTATAGTACGCTTTGAGGTATTTAGGTTCTTAGTGGTAACACTTTGACCTATTGGCTTTAACGTTGATACATATACTTCACCGGTATCTGGATCAGTTCTACGTGGCGATGCCAATGAATAAACCACTAAATCAACTTTACCCATATCAGCTTTAATGGCTGCAATCGCTTTGGCTTTTATTTCATGAGAGAAAGCATCACCATTAATATTTTTAGAGTAAATGCCGGCTGCATCAGCTGCTTTTTGAAATGCTACTGTGTTATACCAACCAGCAGATGCTGTTTTTCTTTCTGACGGCGGTTTTTCAAAGAAAATGCCTAAGGTTTGTGCATCATAAGCAAAAGTAGCGGTGATACGTGAAGCTAAACCATAACCAGTAGAAGCACCAATAACTAAAACATTTTTAGGACCAGAAGTCGCTGATGTTTGCGCTTTAACGTAAGAAATTTGCTCATTTACATGGGCTTCACAACCTACTGGGTGAGCATTAGTACAGATAAAACCACGAATTTTTGGTTTGATAACCATAAGTAAACCTTTTTATTTATATTAGTGACTCAGCTAGAGTGATGCCATTTTGCATAAATCATAGCTAAGGTTTGAAAGACATTTTCAAAAAATTGTTACTATTGTACCCTGCCTTAGGCATAAAGAGGTACGACCAGAAGGCGGTTTTTTCTCGTTTATTTCCCGCCACCTAAACAGTTTGGTGAGCTTGGTGTATTGTTAGCGTACTGCTCTTGCCATTCTTTTTCTGTATAAGTATGTAATGCCAGCGCATGAATTTTTTCGGCTAACTCCTCTGAGAGCACAGCATTCACTAAACGGTGGCGTTTTATTAAACGTTCATTTTCAAACGCTTTAGCAACTATCACTACTTTAAAGTGTGACTCACTGCCCGGTGGTACATTATGGTTATTGCTTTCATTAATCACATCTAGGTGTGATGGCTGAAAGGCATCACGTAGTTTTTGTTCAATAATAGCGGCTACAGTCATTATTCTCTCGCTGAAGGTAAATTTATTAAGTATTTATATTGGCAAATATTTTAGCCGATTTAAGTGGATAGACCAACAATATCTTGTCAATTATGCCACAATAGCGGGCAAATTTTCCCTGCCCTTTTAGCCATTTTTATGATCAGCCCCTTTATTGTTAATGATAGAAACTTATTCCTCAGCCGCTTCCCTGCTGCGCAAGTAAACCGTAGCTTACAAGCATGGGACTCAGCCGATGAATACCTGATAAACCATATTGAAGAACAAGGTTTAATTAACGCTAATACCAAGGTGGCTATTTTTAATGATGCCTTTGGCGCATTGACGACGAATTTTTGCCATTCTGGTAGAGAGAATGCTGAAGTGGTTTGTATTAATGACTCTTATATCAGTAGCCAAGGAATAAGCTATAATATTGAGCAAAATTCCCTCGATGATAGCAATATTACCCAGCTAAACTCGCTTGATGCCTTACCTAATGACATTGATGTCATTTTATATAAAATCCCTAAAAGCAAAGCAATGTTAATTGAACAGCTTATTCAAATTAAGCAATCGGTTAGCGATAACTGTATTTTTATCGCCGCAGATCGCGCTAAAGAAATACACAGCGCAACGTTAAAAGTGTTTGAAAAATATTTAGGCACCACAAAGACCTCTTTAGCGGTAAAAAAAGCGCGTTTAGTATTTTGCCAGTTTGACTGTCATATAAACAATAAACAAGTAAATCACTCGCCTTTTCCAACGGTATGGACCATAACGCATAAATCTACCAATGACTCGCCGTCACGTGAACTTAGCGTTAGTAATCATGCCAATGTTTATGCCAGAGAAAAGTTAGATATTGGCGCTCGCTACTTTATTGAAAATCTACCTAAAGTGGCAGCTAACAGCAAAGTAATTGATTTAGGCTGTGGTAATGGCGTGATTGGGCTAACCGTATTGGCTAACCAACCTGAAGCGCATGTTCAGTTTATTGATGAATCAACCATGGCCATCGCTTCTGCTGAACAGAATATAACAACAAATCTACCTGAATCGATTGAAAATTGTGAGTTTATCCTTAACGACTCTTTAACCGATATAGAAGGTGGTAGTGTTGATTTAATTTTGTGTAATCCACCTTTTCATCAAAATACCGCTACCACAGATCATATTGCTTGGCAGATGTTTAGAGATAGCCACAGAGTACTCAAAAAAGGCGGAGAATTACGGATTATTGGCAACCGACAGTTAGCTTATCATATTAAATTACAGCGCCTTTTTGGTAATGAAACCTTAATCGCCAGTAATAATAAGTTTGTCACGCACTCAGCAATTAAAAAATAAAAAGGCTTGATAAAACAATGAACCTAAACAAATTAAAGTCTATCGCCCTAGCATCATTACTTATAGCTATTGCCGGCTGTAGTGCCGCACCTACTCATTTAATTGTCTCACCCCAAGTGTATCTTTCGCCATCGAACCAGTTATCTCATAAACAAGCACAACTCACGGTTATTGATATGCGTACCAGCACCCATATCATTCAAATACTCGAGCAAGATGAAGCGGCAATAATTCTTTCATCTAAGCAACGTCTTGAAGAAATTATTGAAGCTCTTTTAGCTAAACAGTGGCAACAGCAAGGTTTAGCTTTTAGCGATAGCGCAAAAAATAAGATGACGGTCACTATAGAAAAAGCGGTTATCAGTGTTGAGCAGGAAACTGTTAGCTATAACACCCAAAGTGAAATTATTATCAAGGTTAGCATAGACAATGGCAAACAAACCCTGACCAGCCGCTTTAAAACCCGTGGCCATAGCGAAGGTGCCCTTAATGCGGATATCGCGGTGTTAGAGCGTGAGTTTAATCAGCATTTAAGCAGCTTGTTAAAACAAATTTTATCCAGTAACGATATTAAAACTTTTTTATAGCAGCGTACCACGTTGCTTCCACCAATGAATGGTAGCTAATTTTGAAAAAACTATGGCAATATATCATCATCACCACCTTGCTAATCAGTAGTGCTTTTAGCTATGCGGTTGATCCAACTAACATATATCCTAAAGTAAAGTTGCAAACCTCTATGGGGGTCATTATTGTTGAACTTGATAGAGTTAAAGCCCCAATTACCGTGGATAATTTTCTAGAATATGTAGTAAAAGGTGAGTATAATAACACCATTTTTCACCGTATTATTGATGACTTTATTGTGCAAGGTGGTGGTTATGACGCTGAGTTTACCGCCAAAAAGTTAGGTAAGAACATTGTTAATGAGTCGGGCAATGGCTTAAAAAATGAAGTGGGTACCATTGCCATGGCGAAAGAAAATCGACCTCATACTGCCAATCGTCAATTCTTTTTTAACCTAGCAGATAACACCACATTAGACCCTGGTAGAAAATGGGGCTACGCTGTTTTTGGCGCTATTATTGAAGGTGAGGAAGTACTAGAAGCCATTGCTAAGGTGCCGACAGATTACCACGAAGCTATGGCTTGGAATGATGTACCGGTAAAGCCAGTCATGTTAATCAAAGCAACACTTTTACCCATGGATAACTAGATCAAGTTTGTTTTCTCTTAACTAAACAGTTTTTTTACAAAAAAGTAACAAAAAACATAGCACTATTTTTTGACAAAAATTCAATTATCACCGATAAATAAGATAGCCAATAAAAAATCACCAATAAAAATTAAAAAAGTGAATCAATAATAAGGCGCTAATTCATTGTCGGTGATAAATATAACCCTAGCTAAACACCGCCATTTGTAGTGCCAAGTAGTATGTGCTTTAAGGGGACGTCATGATAATTGAGCAGTTTATCGATCAAAAAATATTAGCAATGCATGCCTATGTAAATGCAGTCATCGAACAAAAGCTTCATTATACCGAGTTAGACCGTTTTATTTTAGATACCATGTCAGAGTGGACCTTATTAAGTGTTGTAGATGAAACCCCGCATAGCGCTAAAGAGCGGGTATTTTGGCACTTGATGCATGAAGTTAGCTTGCATGGCGCGCAAGCACTAAACCAAGATCTTTTTTTCAAAAGTGAAATGAATACCTGTTTGGATTTTTTCAACGGCTCAGGTAGTTACCCTATTGACTGTATCGGTTGGCGTCCCATCGCTTAACTAAGCACAACTAATGATTAAATAATCACTCAAATAGCGTCAGCCTCTTCTGCAAATGACAAGCCTCTGATAGACTTGAAAGTATTACCTTTTATCACCTGAATTACTTGTTAATGCCAACGACCTCTCCAGCAAAGACCAGCACTTTTAAAGAAGCCATTTTAAATAAGCGTATGCTTATTTGTATTTTTACCGGTTTTAGTTCAGGTTTACCGCTGTTTGTTTTGTATCAGCTGGTACCTGGCTGGCTACGTAATGAAGGTGTTAGCCTAGCTGAAATCGGTCTATTTTCACTCATCGGCATCCCTTATGTGTGGAAGTTCCTCTGGTCGCCGCTCATGGACCGCTACTCTCTCGGCATACTTGGTAGACGCCGAAGCTGGATGTTAACAACACAAATACTACTGCTAGGCTCTATTGCCGGCTTTGGCTTCGTTAACCCAATAATGGATATATGGTCTGTTGCCTATTTAGCGGCAGCAGTGGCCTTTTTTAGTGCTAGCCAAGATATAGTGCTTGATGCCTATCGACGAGAATTATTACCCGACAATGAACTGGGCTTAGGCAACTCCATTCATGTACAAGCCTACCGACTGTCGGGACTGGTACCTGGCTCACTGGGCTTTATTTTGGCCGATCAGATGAGCTGGCAATCCGTTTTTATCATAGTCGCGGCGTTCATGTTAATAGGCGTATTGTTAACACTATTCATTAAGGAATTAGAGTCCAAGCATAGTGCGCCAAGAACCCTAAAAGAAGCCATTGTCTTACCCTTTAAAGATTTTATTGCCAGCAAAGGGCTTAAGTCCGCAGCTTACACGCTATTATTCCTGGTGCTTTATAAGTTAGGGGACAATATGGCGACGGCATTACAAACACCCTTTTTCATTGATATGGGCTTTAGCATGACTGAAATCGGTGTTATTGCCAAAACGTCCTCATTAATAGCCATGACCATAGGTATAGTTGTTGGTGGCTTAGTTATGATTAAGCTCAGTATTAATCGTGCCTTATGGTTATTTGGTTTTGTGCAAATATTCAGTATTTTAGGCTTTGCCGCTCTAGCTGAAATAGGACATAACAACTATGCTTTAGCGGTAGCCATGGGTTTTGAGTATTTAGGTGTTGGTTTAGGCACTGCGGCTTTTACCGCATTTATTGCCAAAACAACAAACCCAGCTTTTGCCGCGACTCAAATTGCCTTATTTACCGCGTTGGCAGTAGTACCGCGCACCTTTGCCAACGCAACTACTGGGGTTATTATCGAGCAGATTGGTTGGACAAATTTCTATTTTCTTTGCACGGCGTTAGCTATCCCTGGCATGTTAATGCTAGTGAAAGTTGCCCCGTGGCATGAAACCGCCATTAAATCGAGTACAAGTTAATGAACCTCAACTCGGTTTTAGCAATGGTTGGCTAATTGAAATACAATGATTTATCTTTAACTGCTTATAGTGAGGTGTTTTTGCTTAATTCAAGGCAAGTTTATCTGTCAATAGTTAAGCTATTGCAAAAACTTAACGATGAAGTCAGTAAAAATGATCGCTATAGCAGTATTTATTAAACCCAGCAGAGGTTATTTATATGATGAAATTTTTCTTTTTAATGCCCATTATTATGTGCGCCATTTGGACTTGGTATCTTAACGCTAATGACTTTTCCTTAAGGCAAGGCATCAAGGGTTTTAGCTACATTATTGCCTTCAATACTATCATTATTGGATTCTTCGTGATGATGATTTATGTAACTCACTGAGTTAACGACACAGTGTGACACTTAAGCTAAGCAACACACTGTTCATTAAAGAGTCATTACCTTGCGTCATAGACTAATACAGACAAATGTTTACACTATAAGTTAATGCTATTAGTAAAAATCTTGCGCTAAGTGCCGCTATTTATCGACATTGTAACGCAGAGAATGGAATAAAGGGGGAGGTTGAGCAAGTACCGCAGCCCGAGTTCAGCTTAACGACTAAAGCGATCAGCACCTTAGGCTAGCTTTGAGGGTCATTAGCGTTAAGACAAGCCGTTGGTGAACTGGCCCCAAGAAAGAAGTAAGGCTCTAAAATCATCTAAACCACAAGCCGCTATTTCATTTTGATCTAAGTGAATATGTTCATCTGTTAACATCTCAGGTAAACCCTCACCACTGCCATTTAATGAACCATTCATACTTACATTGGTTTGAATCGAGATATCTTCGCTATTTAAGGTAACCGAGTATTCACTGCCTGTAATAAGTATTTCTTGCGACTTACCGGTTTCAATATTGTCTATCGCGGTGAGTAACTCGGTAAGTTTGGCGACGTCATGTCCAACTTCAACTTCCATCCATGGACCTATAACCTCATGCTCTAAGGAAAAGAGCGCTCTGGCTTCGCCTGTGATGGCGTCGTGTACAAATTCATATTCCATAGCATTTCCTATCAATGGCAGTATAAAGAGCCTACATTAAGTGTAGCAAAGCTTTACTTAGCTTTCGCGACAAATTCAGTGAAATTAAAAGAACTTATTTCGCTTGCCACTGGCATTCAAGTAAGACACGGTCAGCAACTAAACTATCTTCTTGGCGCAAGTAAACTTGGCCAATAAAATTATCGTTTTTACCAATAACACCAACACCTTTAGGTGTGCCTGTCATAACAATATCACCATCTTCTAGGCTAATAAAGCGCTGCAATTCTGTTAATATTTCATCCGGTTTAACCAGCATCAAAGCTACACTACCTTGTTGTTTTAATTCATCATTAATGGTTAAAGACAGGCTTAACTGGCTAACCCCTGCGGCAGGTATAGCAACAAAGTCACTAAATACCACCGAGCCATCAAAAGCCTTGGCGCGCTCCCAAGGCAGGCCTTTATTTTTCAACTTGCCTTGTATTACACGTTTAGTTAAATCTAGACCTAGGGCCACCGCAGTAAACTGGCCACCTTGATACAAAAAACTGAGTTCAGCTTCATAGTGCAAGGCGTCTTCATTATGCATAGCATGAAGCGTGGCACAAATGGCGGAATTGGGCTTGAAAAACACCAGCATTTCATCCGGTATTTCATTAGCAAGCTCTTTAATATGATCGACATAATTACGACCTATACAAAGCACTTTTGAGGGTGTTATCTGTTGTAATGATTTATCCAGTGAAACTAAGGTAACAGTATTCATAAAAGGACCTATTGAGCTTACTAGGGGTATTAGCGGGCATATACCCGTCACCATTCAAAGTGCTCGATTTCAGTGGGTATTAAAAGGGCTTT
Organism: Colwellia sp. MT41; assembly: GCF_001444365.1. NCBI lineage: Bacteria > Pseudomonadati > Pseudomonadota > Gammaproteobacteria > Alteromonadales > Colwelliaceae > Colwellia > Colwellia sp. MT41. The sequence continues at coordinate 647,366 of NZ_CP013145.1, read as the reverse complement.
AGGCAAGGGAAATAATGGAAGCATAGTCACTCTATGGTTAAATTATTTAACGCGGTATAAAGTCATTTTAAACCCATCGAAGAAGCGTTTGAGCAACATCACTTCATCGTTACTGTAACTCATAATGACGCTGCATGGATGGTGTTATTAGAGAATGCAGACGGTACAGGAAGTACCTTATACGGATAATGCAGGAGCAATTATCCTGAGCATATTCTCCTGAACAACCATTATACCAGTTTCATTAAATTATTGCCCACTTGTGCTGGTTAAAATACTCCAAGGCGGCGTTGCTCTCAATCCCAATAGCCCGCTATTGGTCAATTGAGCGCCTTGCCCTGATTTATTTTCCCTACACACAACAAGATCACAAACTTAATGAAAATGGTATTATTTCATCACAGCGCCTTGAATTGAAATTGCTCAAGCACTCTGAAACATGCCTCTTGAATGGTTACGGGTATGATAATCAGTTACGCGTTATTGGACAAGTCGATTTTATCATTAACGATCAAATAACAGTGCAATAATAATTTTCTGCACAAGTTAGTTACTAGTTTTTACCATTGATAACAGTTCTGGTCTGACCTTTACGGTAGGCTCAGTAGTTCATTCTTTTATAAATGGTCCAAAAGTTATGATTTTCAAGAAAACTTTATTAGCACTATCATTAACCTGCTCATCTTTTTATAGTGTTGGCGCGGCTTTTCAGCTAGCTGAGCATAGTGCCGCAGGTTTAGGTCGAGCCTTTGCTGGTGAAGCAGCCATTGCCGACGATGCTTCCGTTGTCGCCCGTAACCCTGCGCTGATGGCTCAATTTGATAAAATGGAATTCTCAGTTACCGGCACTTATGTTATGCCTGACGTCAGCTTAACCGGTATTGGTGCGCCAGACGGTACACACCCTGCTGCATTAAACAATAACAGCATAGCGCCAAGCGCCTTTATTCCCGCAGTCTATTTAGTGGTGCCCTTAAATGACAAGTTTGCTCTTGGTTTTGCCACCTTCTCTAACTTTGGTTTAGCCACTGAATTTGATGACGATTATGCTGCCGGGCAACTGGCGGGGGAAACATCAATTACCACAGTTAACTTTAATACTAGCCTTTCTTACAAAGTGAATGATAACTTTGTCATAGCTGGTGGTGTAAATGTTATTTATGGCGAAGCCTCATTAATACGTAATGCTGGTGAGAACCTGGGTATACCAGCTCATACCGAGGTGGCAAATTTGGCCGGTGATGATATCTCTTATGGTTGGAATATGGGCTTATCATATGATTTTAATGAAAACCATCGTTTAGGTTTTAGTTACCGTAGTGAAGTCAAACTAGAGCTTGAAGGTAATTACAGTGATGACGTCATACTTGGCGGCGCCGTTGTACCGGGTGCTATGGATATTACCTTACCAGCTATTATGGAAATTTCTGGTCTTCATCAAGTGAGTGATACCGTTGCTGTGCATTACTCTGCTATGTGGACCGGCTGGAGTAGTTTTGATGAACTAGCGGGTTATGTTGCAGGACAAGATGAAGCAGTTTTTGCAAAAGAAGAGAACTTTTCCAATTCCATGCGTTATGCCCTAGGTGCTACCTACCAATTGAGCAGTAATCTCAAGCTAAGAACGGGTATTGCTTATGACCAATCACCAGCCGATGCAGATCACTTATCTATCTCAATTCCTGATACCAACCGTATCTGGTTAAGTGCTGGTTTAAATTACACTTTCACTAATAAATCATCATTAGATTTTGGTGTCAGTATTGTTAAAGGTGAAACTCAGACCTTTACTGAAACTGACGATTTTAAGCAAGATTGGACCTTTGAATCACAGGGCGATGCTTACCTTGTTTCAGCACAATACAACCACGTATTCTAAAGAAGAAATTAAAAGCTAAGCCGTGAATGATACTCGCCTGGCTATGATATCCTCGTCGAAACTAGTAATAGCAGGCGAGGATAACTTAACTTGCATAGGTAAGAGCTATTAGTTAACGGCTAATCTTTTACCGCTAAAAGATTACGAATTGAAATGGTTATTTGTTCAATATTAGCAATATCAACCGGAGCAATGAAAATAGTATCATCACCAGCAAGTGTGCCTAATATCCCGGCAGACTCACCCATACTATCGAGCATACGAGAAATTAAGGGCGCTGCGCCAATGCCGGTCTTTAAAATGATTTGCATATTATTATGCTTAACACTCAACACCACTGATTCAATGGATTGCTTAGACTTAGGTACTGCTAGCTCATCGGGCAGAATATAAATCATTTCGTTATTGGTATTACGCGTTTTTACTGCGCCAAGCTTAGATAATAAGCGCGATATTTTCGCTTGTGACATATCATCAAAACCCTGTAGGGCAAGAGCTTGTGCTAACTGACTTTGAGAGCCATAACATTGTTCTTTTAATAAACGTTTAAATGCCTGAACTAATAAGGATTCTCTCTCTTTGCGGCTGCTAGTCATTTAGCTTCTTCATATAATTATTGTATTTGTCGATTCTACACTATAGCTACTCACTAAGTGAATACTTATTCACTTAGTGACGCTTTATTTTAAGCCTTACCTTAGCCTTACCTTAGGCTTAGCCTCAAGTTAGCTTTAGCACTAACTTGAGGCTGCAATTGCCGTCATATGATTATCCCAACGTAGATCGTTAAAATCGCCGCTTACTTGATAGGGTTTGAGTGGCTCGCTTTGTGAAATAACACGGCCTCGCCCAGTTGAGGCAATAAAATTATCGGCGATTAAGGTCGCTCCTGCGGCATCTTTCAATTTATGGCTAGCAATAAACTCATTGCAGTCGAGTTGCCAAAACGTCAGTAAGTCTGCTTTAGGGCAAGTAATGAGCACGGTATTACTGTCACTGTTGATGCAGACACTGGCAGTATATTGCTTCATGCTACGCCAAGTATTAATATCCGCCTTGAGTAAGGTTAACTGTTCTTCGCCATGATGTGACAGGGCAAGGGGTACTTCATCGGTTGAAGCCCCTTGGTATTGCAATCCTGCGACCACTTTACCTTGTGAACTAACCGCTAAATGACGAATACTGAGCTGCTTATTGTCCAACTCAAACTTGCCGTCAATGTGACCTGATCCTAACGCCATATAAGCAAGGTTGGGTGCCATCGAGCTAAGGTTTAATTTTTTACGCGCTTGCTCTGGATGGGTTTGAATACCACCATTGGCAATGACAATCTGCTGTTCATTGGAATGTGGCATAATCGCTAACTGATGCGGGCCAATACCACCCGAATCATATTGTTCAATAACTTGTTGAGTTTTTCTCTCGCGTAAAACAATTAGCCCCTTGCCACTGTGGTAATCATTTTCCGTCGTTAATAAAATACTATCGTTTGCTATCAAGACACCATGGCCATAAAAACGTCGACCGGCACTAACGGCTATTTGACTAATCACTTCACCACGATTAAAGTCTATCTCCAACACATAGTTTCCCGGGCGACGAGCAAACACCAACGCATGGCCAGGTTTACTTTTTATGGCAATCACCTCATGACCACGAGCAGGTAGGGCAACTTTACTAATTAATCGCCCTGTTAAGTCAAAAGCGGCAGCAAAAAAATTACCTTTATTATCACTACAAGCACTCACTAGCCAATTTTTTTGGCCATTTAGCCATGAAGGAAAAGCTAAAGTATTGAGCGCACTCATAGTGCCAATGGCGCTAACAGCCCCGACAGCACCTAGGCCTAATAAAAATTTTCGACGACTGATCATATGCTTATCTTCTTTTACTGCAAATTAAGCGCTTGTTTGAATTAAGCTCTTGTTTTAATAAAATACGTTTTGAGCGAGGCGCGTGGAAAATATCATAGCTTGACTAGATAACCCCTCGTCCTCACTTTTGATAAAAAACGCAAGAAGCATTTAAACTTACACCCTAAAAACTATATTTAACACCGACGATTACTTGCCTAGGCTTACCTGGACGTGCGCCAAATGGACGACGTGAAACAACCACTTCTTCATCGGTTATATTATCTATTTTACCGTATAGTTTTATCTGGTTATTAAGCTGATACCAAGCAGAGAAGTCTACTTGCACTAATTCATCGGTCATCAACCCTTCAAGTTCAGTATTACTACCGGCCGCTTCACTCATCTCAGTGACATACTTAAATAACAATGAGGCTTGCCAATGCTCAGCTTGTAAGCCCATTTCTATTGATAATTGTTGCTCAGGTAAATACGGTAATTCATCGCCGACCTTAACACTGCCCCATTGGGAAAAAGTTGAATCAAAGCTATTTTGAAATTCCGACTGACTATAGGTATAAGCAATTTTTACCGGCACGGTTAAGCTATTTGTTAATTGCCAACGAATGCTGGTCGATGCTTCAATACCGTAGACATCAATTTCGCCGCCATTGAACTCTTGATCAAGTTTTTCAGTACAACCGCTTGAAAAAGTACACGCACCTTTTAGGTTACTATAATCATTATAAAAACCTATCACTTCACCTTGAATATCATCGGTACTGTAACGCCAGCCAAATTCATAATTCCAACTTTCTTCTGGGTCAACATCACTTTCTTGTCCAGGGCTATTAGGCACATAACCTTTATTAACCCCAACCAGTAAACCATGCTCTGCGGTTAACTGATAAAACAAACCCGCGCCAGGTAAAAAAACCGTATTAGAATTTTCTTTGTTGGTATTTTGCAAATAATCAATGGCCTCACCTTCAATGTACTCAACACGCAAGCCAAGGGTAAGATGAAACTTATCAATCACAGCATTAACATTGGTAAAGGCAGCAACTGCAGTCGCCGTATCATCGTTATGGGTAATAACCTCACTTGGCCTGCCGTTAAGCACCATAATTGCTGATGTCATATCATAATAGCGGGCCGTATGTTTACGCCTAACATTGTCTTGATGCAGACGAATACCACTATCGACAATCACTTCCGCAGCAGCAATGCTGGTATCCCAAGTTAACTTAGTTTCAATGCCTTTTGAGTAATAACGGCGATCATTTAGCGTAAAAACCAAGACATCATCATTGCCAAAAGTATCACTTTCCCCACGTAATACTTGGATAAAGTGTTTGTTAAGACTTGGCTCGGTTAAAATACGTTGCATACTGCGGTTACTAACAAAGCTATTGAACCGGTCCCAATCACGATCAAACTCTCTATGATAGGCCTGACTGAATAAGCTAAACTCATCGCTTAACTCAATATAATGTGACAACTGAAATTGGTAGTGTTCCCAATCCATTTTATCTTTTTGACTGGCCAGATAACGTACTTTGCCATTTGCAGCAAAATCTTCATCGGTTAAGCCTAGGTAAGTTTCATTGGAAGTTTCTTCACCATAGCCCATTTTAAATTGGAAGAACTGGTTACTAGCCGAGCCATTACCCGATGAAAGTGGTACATAGTTAAGCTTCATTATTACTTCGTTTTTTTCAAAACCAGTATCGAGTGAATTGCCTTGGCCATCGGTCAATGTTTTAAAACCATCAGAGCCCAAATGAATACCCTCAACTAGTACGCCAATTTTCCCTTTACCGGTTAAGGCATTGTCACTGGCGATATTTGTCGAAAAATAACCATGGGATTTTTGATAGTTATCTTGACCGTATGCTAAGTCAAACATGCCTTCGCCACCCTGCGCTACTGAGTTTTCAGTAATACCGCGGGAGACCATATTAATGGCACCACCAACCGTATTAGGTCCATATTGAATGGCCGATGGCCCTTTAAAAATTTCGACCTGTATCATGCGTGACATCATAGGAAAATAATAAGCAGCCGGTGCCGCATAAGGTGCTGGCGCAATTAAAATACCATCTTCCATCAAAGCAATTTTACTACTGCGCTCTGAAGTCGCGCCGCGCAGACCAATATTAGGGCGTAAACCATAGCCGTCTTCTTCGCGAATATAAACACCGGGCACACCTTGCAATACTCGGTGAATATCATCAAATTCAAATAATTCTAACTGAGCTGCACCGATGACCACGGCCGAACCGGTTGCCGTTTGCAGTTGGTTATGACTACCAAAAATACTGATCACTTCTACTTGTTTGCTTGTTGGTCTGCTTATTGATGAGCCTGCTGATAACTTAACTGATGCCACTATTGATGATTGCTCATCGCCATTTAGGCTTGGCTCGTCTGCAGCAACACTATGTTGACTAGTTAATGCTAAGGTGAAAGCTAAAGTCAGTGCTAGCGCTACAGGTGATTTTTCTACTACTAAGTTTGTCATTTCTTTTCCTCTAATCGCCGTCATTTGAATTAAAACCAATATTAATATCAGTGGCTTGGACAAAGTCGACGGTCAGCACATCTCTAATCGCTCGCAAGGCATCAATAGCCGCGGTTATTTGCGCACGACCTTCATCGGTTTTTAATAAGTCTTCATAACTGCCCGTTAATGCATCCGCTGAAACGATAGCGTTATCTATTGCTGTTAACATTTCAGTAGCGATATTTTGTTGGCTTAAATGACCAATTAAGATGTTATCAAAACCATGACCGCCACCGGCACTATAGATAACTTTGAAGGTGGCAATATTTTTTTGAATACTACGAACTGATTCATCACTAAATACATGCTCGGCAATGGTTGGAATGCCTGGACTGGCAACCGACAAAGGCACTAACATTTTTTCGTCTTTAACGCGTTCAATTTGCTCAAGCCAGTTAGTCACTAACTCTTCAACGGCATCCTTTTTACTGCTGAAATCACCTGTACCTTGAGTAAGTTGTCCATGATAATTACCGCCAGCTATTTGCCATTCACTATTTACTACCTCACTGATAGTGGCAACATTAGCGCTTATCGCCGTTAACACCTGGCAACGCTTGTCTTTATCATTGGCGTTAAGCAAGCTATCTTGATTAGCTTCGGGAAATAATAACAGTTCTAGTGCGGGTAAACCCTGGCTACCAACACGTTGCTTGGCAATAAAAGCTTCGTTAACATCTTCACTACTAGCAAGTAAATCAGTCACACCGCGACCGACATTGTCTTTACTATCTGGCCAGTAATGCAGTCTAAAAATGCGATTATCATTCATAATCGGGCCTACTTTTAACCAGGCAATGGTTTGCCAACTTGCTACTACTGCACGCCATGATTGCTGTAGTACTACTAGATCGTCATTGTTATTACTTGCTTTTGCACAAAATTCAGTAGTTTGGCTGCTAAGCGAAGCTGAGCTAGCTTGCAAGTTTTGATAACTTGGCAAAACATGATTATTGGCTAAATCAGTTAGCCACAAGCCAAACTCATCTTCGATAGTGGTGCCTGGTGTTGTCGGCTCAGGATCAATAGCATCTATTATTGTTTCAGAGCCACCACAAGCGGTTAATACGGCCGTAACTAGCAAGCAAGTGAGTAGTCGAGTTGGTGTTTTCGTTAAAAATTTCATATTAGTTTTTATCATTGTCTGGTTAACGTCCATTGAATTGTCCTAGATTGCCTTTACAAATTTCACTAAGGCATCTCGTTGTTGTTTGTTTAGTGCGACATAAGCTTGTTTGGCAGGCTCTGCTTCACCGCCATGCCATAAAATAGCTTCGCTAATCGTGCGCGCTCTACCATCATGTAAAAAACGCTGCTGTCCGGTTGTATATTGCTGCAAGCCTATACCCCACAAGGGCGCGGTGCGCCACTCTCGACCATTGGCATTAAACTCATAAACCCCGTCAGCTAAACCTTCACCCATATCATGTAGGGCTAAATCTGTGTAAGGCCAAATGGTTTGCTTGGCGAGCGCGGGCACTGGATATTCAGCATCGGTGACATAACTTGGTCTATGGCATTGCTGACATTGCAGTTGATAGAATAGTTTTCTACCTGCTTGCACTGTTTGACTTTTTAGATTTCTAGCAGGAGGCACACCGAGTAATTCATTAAAGGTGACGGTAAAGTCGAGGCGATTATCCGGTATTTCTAAATCAGCTAAACTATGGCCGCCATACTCAGCAGCATGATTACAAGCCATTTGCGTATTAGTACAGCTTTCATCGGGGAAGCTACTATTAGTAATACCTATGTCATCGCGAAAGGCGGCGGCAACTTGCTGATGCAAATTAGGTTGCTTGGCTTTAAAACCAAAACGCCCCACTTCTATGGTGCCAGTGATAACATTTGGCACACGGTTATATTTTGCCGAAATACCATTGCCATCACTATCATTGATATCTTCTTGGCTAAGTAGATCGGCAGTGTTAATGGCATTGAGTAAACCCATGCCAAAGATATTAGGCGCAAGCCTAACCGACAAACCGATATGCGCAGCAAGCTCGCCATAAGCTAACTTTGTTAGTTTATAACTCGGTTTAAGTAATTCATAAGACTCACCATCAACAAAGCTGCCCGGTATTTTGTCATAACGTTTATCTAACCAAGCTTCACCAACGTTGTTGGTGTAAGGTGATTTTTTTACCAGCGCTGCATCTGTCAAACGGTAGCTGATTGCCCGAGGTTGAATTTGACCACCATAGATAGGATCAACCGTAGTTATGCTTGCATCTTTACTGCCTAAACGCACCACTAATGACAACGGTAAAATATGACCTTCTTCATCGATTTTGGCGCGTGAGCCAGCAGTATGACAAGCAATACAAGAGCGAGTATTAAATAATGGTCCTAAACCATCACGATTAGCCGTAGCACTGGGCGCTGCCACCCAAGGGTCACGGAAAAAAGAAAAGCCAGTCCAGAAATCGAGTTTTTGTTTACTACTAAGCTTTTCACCCGGATAAAGGTAACTGGCATACAAACGTTTATGGGTAATGCCACCAGCCGGTTGCTGCTCGCTGAGATCAAAGGCAGGTACCTCTACTGGCCTATTTTGCAACTGAAGCCCTGCTGATTCGCTGCCACTGCTATCACAAGCAGATAAGCTGGCCAACAAACTAATAAGCAATAACCTCATAAACAAAAAGCTAACAGCCAGATATTTTTTATTCTGTATCTTATTCAAACTACAGTGCCGCCTTTATAACGATTGAAGAAAAGCGAGTAGCTGTTCACGCTCAGCTTTGCTGTAATTCATAAAGGTTTCTTTAGAGTCTTTTGCTTCACCGTCATGCCATAACACCGCTTCTTCAATAGTGCGCGCACGGCCATCATGTAAAAAACTTGCATCTTTATTTACCGTTTGCACTAAACCTAAACCCCATAACGCCGGCGTTTTCCATTCAGTGCCGCTGGCATCGCCTTGAATAACGCCATCTGCTAAACCCTCACAGCGCTGCACATATAAACACTCTGCGCCTGTTGAACAAGATAAACCATTCGTTGTTTCGCGAGTTACGACACAGCTGCCACCCATGTCATGCAGTAATAAATCGGTATAAGGGTAAATGGTCTGATTTGACAGTACCGCAATACTTTCTGCATGCTGACTATCGGTATTAGCGGTTAAGCCTCCTAAGCTTAACTCTCCTAATTCGCTGCCTTTAGCATCACCAGTAACATGACGCGGCGTATGACAGCCACTACAATTTGCTTGTAAAAACAGTTTGCGGCCAGCAGTCACTTCCTCAGTCCAAATATCGCTATCTTTATCATAACCACGGCGGGCAGGAACGGCTAAAACACGGTTGTAGAATTCAACTAAGGCAAGTGAATGATCACCCAAATCAACCTCATCACCGGTTTTATTTTCTTGTTCAGCGGCAAGCAAACAAGCAAGTTGTGTGTCTAAACACGGCTCACTAGCAATGATACTAGTAGAAACCCCCATATCACCGTTATAAGCGCCGGCGACTTGTTGTAACACTGTCGGGTTTTGCGCTTTGTAGGCAAAACGGCCAATGACCTTTTCATCATTGCCTTTAGTCGCGAAAACATTAGTCACCATGGAAGCGCGACCTGAAATGCCATCACCATTAGCATCGTTTTCATCAACAAGGGCAAGTAAATTTTCTTGTGGAATAGCATCAAGTAAACCAACACCAAATGCTTGCGGAGCTACACGCGCAGAAAAACGTATATCTTCCATAAAAGCGCCGTAACTTAAATCACGCACTTTATAAACTGGGTTACGTAATGCATAAGCACTACCATCTGGATATGAACCAGTGATTGTTTCAAAAACGATAAAGGGAAAGGCTTCACCATAAAGCTGGACACCGCTGACAGAACCATCATGTTTAGAAAAACCTGCGCTTAATGCATTACCATCGATAAAACCATGGATGGAAAACGGTTGAATTTGATCGCCATAAATGGGATCAGCTTCACCTTTACCATTGGCTAATTTAACCAACATACTGCTCATCGGTGTAGTAGGTGTTCCGGGGACTACGCCACGACCATCATTTAAATGACAACCTTGACAACTACCTGTACTTAAAATAGGCCCAATGTCATCATCAGGGGTACGAAAGAGGTGATCACCTTGAGTAAAAAATCCGTCTAATTGAAAGTCACCAATAATCGCGGCTGGCTTTCTGCTAAAAGCATTTTTATTACTGACAAAAGTTGTCGCTTCGCCACCAGATAAGTATTCAGACTTATCAATAACGTCGATATTAAATGGTGTCAAACCACTGTGGTCAAGTACGGGCTCTTTTGGAGTAGGTGGCGTTGGCGTGACTGTTTCTACTGCATCAGAGCCACCACAACCTGATAAAACGGAACTGAGTAAAAATAGACTTAGGAAAATAACGACTGCGCTTTTATGCATTATTGTGCTCTCAATTTACACCCAAGCTACTTCCAGCTTAATCCTGCTTCTTGAGGTTGTTTGGGTATATACATGCTTGGCTTTAAACGAATGAATCCACATAAACGAATACTCATTTATGTGGATGATATAATTTTTTATAATGACAATGGGCTCAACCAGAGCCCATTACCGACAAACAAAATATTTGTTAAATCAATTAAGCTTTAAATAGTTTGCTCGGTATCATCTCGAAGGTCATTTGTAGTTACACCAAGTGCATCAATTACCGCTTCAATATCATCAGTTTGTGCAACTAGTGCATCAATTACTGCTTTAATATTTGGTTGAGCAATACCTTCTTGCATCAAGACATCAAATGGCGTACCTGTTTTCGCTTTGGTATCAATAACCGCGGCAGCTGACATAGTCGCTTCTAATGCACCACGAAGCTTATTCGCTAATTCATGATGCCCTTCAACTACGAGTAAGTCATAAATTGAAGCACCTTCAATTACCTCACCATCGATACGCACATACTTAGCATTAAAGCTATTTTGTACACCTTTAGCATTTAAGAAGATATCTCTGTGGGTGTTATCACTAAAACAAGAATGTTCATCTTCTTGAGAGTTTTCAATCAAAGCAACATTAATACGTTCACCGGCTAATTCACCAAAACTTAAGCGACCCATGCCTTCAAGAATTTTAGCTAGAGAAACATCACCACCAGCAACAAATGTTTTGTAATGTGCGCCAGAAACTGGCTCCCATTGCTCAGTTACCCGTGTTAATTCTTTAATAAGTAATTCAGCAGTGGTTACTAGGTATTGGCCACGACGAGTACAGATTTCATCTGCCATGACATTACCAAGACCAGAAGTACAACCACCAGAAGTATTAAAGTCTGAGAATGGACGTTGACCAGGGGTATTATCATGCACCTTAGAGTCTGACTGCGCCGCTTCTTTGTTTAAATCTTGTCCCCAAAGTAAAAACTCAATAGCGTGGTAACCAGTAGTTACGTTACGACCATCTTCACCATGCTCAAAAAGATTTGATAGTGTAGTTGCATCAATAGTTGCATACTTAAATGTGCCATCATCTTTCTTAGCCGCAATAATACCGCCCATACCTATGGCATTGGCTGGGCTTTCAGGACCAGATAAACCATCAACAGCTTCAACATAATCAATAATAGCTTCACCTAATGGCCACGCATTAATTAAACCTTCAGGGCCTTCACCAGCGTCATCTTTACCTAGCGTGCCATCAGCTTTTAGTTCATCAATAGGGCCTTGACGGAAACGATAAACTTCTGTTTGTCCGTAGGGTTCGCGTGAATCTAACCAAGCTTTTTTTGCTAAGGCGAAAGTAACTTCAGTCGGCTCAGCAACAAATGTTTCTAACACTGTTTTTAATGTGGTAGCACTAATTAATGAATCTGCATAAGCCGCATAAGCAATATTGGCATTGGTTTTAATAACATCGGTACGGGTAACAAAAGTACTGACACCATTTTTGCCGGCCATACCGTCTGCACCTATAACACCAGCTATACCGTCATCGCCGTCTTCGACACAAGCAGTTAAGCTTAAAGCAACAATGAGTGCTGCTGATATTTTTGAAAAAGTACTAAATTTCATGTTTACCCTAACCCTTAAAAATTGAATTACAAATGATAATGGTTCGCATTATAACTATGATTGTGATTATGTCTACACTTTGTTACAAATTACCCAGAAAATTACGGTTTTTTAAGCTAAGTAGACTATTTAGAAGCTCTTTACACAGATTTTTGCAATTTTCGGACTGTTTTTTTGACTCGGCTACTGTACTAGCGCAAAATTGGCCAGTGTTAATAATGCCAATCGAATAACTTTATTGCTTTGTTTGGTATAAATAGTAACTTCGTCAAAGGCGAGTTATTAAAAAACAACTAAAAAATTTTGTTAGGGAACTTATGAAAAAAATTAAACAGCTACTTACCTTAAAAGTAATGCTGCCTATGTTAGCGCTTAGCAGCATGACCACATTCGCCGATGAAGGTATGTGGCAACCAAACCAATTACCAACCATCGCCAAAGAATTAACTAAAGCTGGGTTAAAATTAAACCCCAATGATTTAACCGACCTAACCGGTTTCCCTATGGGCGCTATTGTTAGTCTTGGTGGTTGTACCGCGTCATTTGTATCTGATCAGGGCTTAGTTGCCACTAACCACCACTGTGTTTACGGCTCAGTGCAATACAACTCAACCGCAGAAAACAACTTACTAAAAAATGGCTTTTTAGCTAAAAATTTCTCTGAAGAGTTACCGGCAACACCCGGTAGTCGCATATATGTCACAGAAGAAATTACCGAAGTAACTAAACTAATAAAATCAGGCGTTACCGAAAAAATGTCGGGTAGCGATCGTTATAAAACCATTGATACTAATTCAAAAAAATTAGTGGCTGAATGTGAAAATGATGATAGATACCGTTGTAGTGTGGTTAACTTCCACGGCGGTTTAGAATATTACTTATTTAAACAGCTGACTATACGTGATGTTCGCTTAGTACACGCGCCAGCGAGCAGTATTGGTAAATTCGGCGGCGATGTTGATAACTGGATGTGGCCACGTCACACTGGTGATTACGGTTTTTACCGCGCTTATGTAGGTAAAGACGGTCAACCTGCTGATTTCAGCAAGGACAATGTACCTTATAAGCCTAAACATCACTTAAAAGTAAATAAAAGCAGTGTTGATGATGGTGATTACATCATGGTTCTTGGCTACCCAGGTAGAACGAACCGCTACCGCACGGCTTATGAAGTTGAAAATACGTTCACTTGGACCTACCCACAAGCTAAAGCTTACCGCGAAGAGATTATTGATTTAATCCATACTCATTCAGCAGAAGGCAGTGCAGCGCGTATTAAGTATGAAAGCACCTTAGCAGGCCTTGCTAACTATGCTAAAAACTATGGTTCAATGATCCACAGTTACAACAAAGGCTCGTTTTTACAACGTAAGCAAGAACTTGAAAGCAACTTAACTAAATGGTTATACCTCAGTACTAAGCGTCAAGCACAATACGGTAAAGCATTATCTGGTTTAGACCAGTTAGTTAAAATGGATGATAAGCAACAAGCCCGCGACTTAATCTTAAGCTATATGCGTTACAGTAAAATGTTATCTACTGCTAAAAGCTTACACCGTTTAGCCATTGAAAACACCAAGCCAAACCTTGAGCGTGAACGTGGTTATCAAGAACGTGATATCGCCCGTTTTGAACAAGGCATGAAGTCAGTTGATCGTCGTTATGATGAGAAAATTGATCAAGAAATCCTTGTCGCTATGTTAAGACACTACGTTGCTTTACCTAAAGCCGATCGTTTGCAGTCATTTGATAAGTTCTTTGTTTTAACAAATGCTACAGCTAAAAACTTTAATGAGCAGAAGTTACGTAAACAGTTAAGTAAAATGTACAAAAACACCCAGCTTAATTCAGAAGAACAACGTTTAGCCTGGATGACTAAATCGGTAGCCGATTTTAACAATTCTAAAGACCCCTTTATTCAATTAGCGGTTACTAGCTTTAAAGAACGTAAAGCCATTGAAGATAAGTCAAAAGAGTTAGCGGGTAATATTCAAGCGTTACGTCCTAAGTACATGGCAGCGCTTATTGCTTACTTCAACGATAACGATTTACCTGTATATGCCGATGCTAATAGCACTTTACGTATCACTTACGGTAATGTTAAAGGTTACTCGCCACAAGATGGTTTAACGGCTACGCCTTTTACCACCCTTGAAGGTATTGTGGCTAAAGATACTGGTGTGGCACCTTTTGATGCGCCGCAAAAGCAATTAGATTTGATCAATAACAAACAATACGGCGAGTACGCGAAAAAATCGCTTGGCTCAGTTCCTGTTAACTATTTAGGTACTCTAGATATTACTGGTGGTAACTCAGGCTCACCTACGCTTAACGACAAAGCTGAATTTGTTGGTTTAGTGTTTGACGGTGTTTATGAAAGTATTATTGGTGATTGGGATTACGATACTAAGTTAAACCGTTCAATTCACGTTGATGTTCGTTACATGCTTTGGGTTATGGAGCACGTAGATGGCGCCACTAACTTAATTGAAGAAATGGATATTGTTGAGTAATACTTGAATAAGTAAAAACTTAGCAAAAATGTAAAAACTATCGCAAATGTGCGTCCTGCAATTGCTTAATACCGTACATCCTGTACATAAAAATCCGGCTAGCTGCCGGATTTTTTATTTTAATAAACTCGATAATGTTTTGGATGTTACTCTTTGTAAGCATCTTCACCGCAAAGGTCGGCACGGCGAACACAACGTGAAATTAAGTGATAATAACGGGTATCTTGTAAAGACACTTGCTTACTGCGTGACTGCGTCATAATAAAACCTCTTCCCTTGGCTATTATTTAACCATAGTACATAAAAAAAGTAGAAAAAATAGAAATAGAAAAGAAGACACCCCTCTCAAAATAATAATCATAGGTTATCACAAGCCATTTAATTTTTATCAGGAAAAACACCTGTCATTTGGCTTTTTAATACTGACGAATCCCCTCGAAATATGACTTTTTCTATGGAGGGAAGCGACTTTCATGATTAGTTGGGGAAATATCTAGGGAAA
The DNA here is from genome assembly GCF_001444365.1 of Colwellia sp. MT41. Taxonomy (NCBI): domain Bacteria; kingdom Pseudomonadati; phylum Pseudomonadota; class Gammaproteobacteria; order Alteromonadales; family Colwelliaceae; genus Colwellia; species Colwellia sp. MT41. The sequence goes on along the minus strand of NZ_CP013145.1, from coordinate 632,032 downwards.
TATCTAGGACACTCGCTTATAAAGCAACCCAAAATAAAACAATAACACATGCTACTTATTCACTCAAAATAGCCTCAAACTTTTCAAAAAGAATATCTAGGACACTCGCTTATAAAGTAACCCAAAATAAAACAATAACACATGCTACTTATTCACTCAAAATAGCCTCAAACTTTTCAAATGAAAAACAATCTCTACTAAATTTTCAGATAAACACCAGAATTAGTTTTTTAGACATGGAAAAACACCAGGCTTGATGTGTCGGTACAATAAAGGTAGGTGATGAGTGTTTAGCCATTAAGCAAAGAGTTTATTGCAGCAACTTACATTGGTTCGCCGCTTTAATCCCTTATGTTCACAGTACTCTGTCAATACATCGCTGTGCCCCACCGCGCCATGAAAGAGTTTTCTAAAACCTTTGCTTAGCGTCAGCCAGTTTTCAGGGCTTATATTAAGCCGACTTAGCAGTGCTGGTTGATTTTCTTCAATATACCCTGCTTTATCTTCACGAAGGCAACGCCCTGTTAGTTCAATTAATTCAAGATAGTCTGTTAATTCAAATGGTAAACCTATTGGCATGGTTTTTCGTGGATTACCGACAAAAGGCAGTAGCCTTATAGGTTGCTGCCCTTTTTTTGCTGATAGTACCCGTTGTTTTACGCTGGTGTATGCTGAGCTTTCAGGCGTTTTAGCACTATTGGCTCTTACTGGATTTAAATCAACATACGCCATACAAGCGGCTAGTGCAGCTTCATCTAATAAGGCTTGTGATTTGAACCGACCTTCCCAAAAGTGACCGGTGCAGTTATCTTCAAGGTTGGCTTGTATGGCAATACTTTGATTGAGTAGGCGCATAAACCAACTAATATCCATCAAGCGATGGCGATAGACTTCAACCGTTTCGAGTAAAGAAGCCATTTGGTACTCGGGGATGTCTTCACCTCGACCATATTGTCGTGTAATTAATGTGCCTTTAAATAGCTGATGCCAGCGCACAATTACTTCACGTGTTGACCATGATTTCGCGGTAGCTTCGTCAACAAAAAGCACCAAATGTGTGTGGTTGCTCATGATAGCGTAAGCACACACGTCAATAGCAAACACACAACTTAGGCTAAGCAGCTTATCTTCTACCCACCCTCGCCTATGGTCAAAGTTTTTTCCGGTATTTTTATCTTCGCCGCATAAAAAGGCTCGGCGAACACAACGAGAAATACAATGATAATAAGGGGTGTCTTCTAAGCTAATTAATTGCTTTCTAGCGGTTGTCATGTCAACGCCTCTCGCATAAAGGTTATTTATTAACCTTAGTTGAGGCGCTGACATTATTCAACTTTGAGCGACTGTCCCTGTTATTTTCCTGTTATTTTATTGACTTCAATTTATCAAGATCGTAATGTTTTGTCTGAAGGAATTTTAGCCACCCATATCTAACAAGATAAATGGCGATGTTCTAATTACAAAACAAGAAAATAAGGATTGGAATCTTCAATAAGTTGTTGATCTCTTTTAATTTTAAAATGGACTTATTATGAAAAAATATATTTATATCTCTTTATCGTTAATGTTAACCGCTTGTGGTGTAAGTAATGACGATAAGAGTGAGCTGGAAACTCTAAACTTAACATCAATAGCATTGTCGACTTGCTTAAGTACAAGTGCAGAAAGGTTTGGCTACGAATCTATATCAGATGTCGAAACCCTATCTTGTAGCGATGTTTCAGAAGAAGCATTTGACCAAACCGCACTTGACGAAATGAATCTTTTTGAAAACTTATCAAATTTAAGCCTGTATTATATGAAATCCCCTATTCATTTTGATGGCAGTAATTTTCCCGCCCTTAAAGCATTTCGATGTGACAATTGTTCGTTGGAGAGTATTGATTTAAGCCAGAATAGCGAACTTAATTCATTTGAAATATGGGGGAATACGTACTTAACTGAGTTAGACTTATCCAATAGCCCTAAACTAGAAAAGTTAAACTTGTCAAAAGTTACAATAATGAATCTTAACCTAGGTAATCAGCAGCTATTAAAGGAAGCTTATATAGTTGGTGACGCTCTATACAAAAACACACAGTTAAATATCAATTTGACTGGAGCTACAGCATTAGAGAGCTTAGAAATGTTTTTTGTTGGAATAGAACACCTTGATTTGTCGAATAATTTAGAATTAACTAGTCTTCAAATAAATTACTCAACTATACAATCACTTGATATAGGGAGTACTAAAATACAGCACTTAGGAATAAATTATAGTGACATTGTTAGCCTTGATACCTCTACGTTTATAGATCTAAGATCTCTTGTTCTTGTTGAAAATAAAATAGTATCTCTAAATCTTGAAAATAATGTTCTGCTTGAACTTTTAAATCTTAAAGGTAACCCTCTGTCAGACGGTATGCTTGATTATTTAGAGTCTATAACGTGGATAGATCGAATAGAATTTTAGTTGATAGCGTATGCACACACGTCAATAGCAAACACACAACTTAGGCTAAGCAGCTTATCTTCTACCCACCCTCGCCTATGGTCAAAGTTTTTTCCGGTATTTTTATCTTGGCCGCATAAAAAGGCTCGGCGAACACAACGAGAAATACAATGATAAAAAGGGGTGTCTTCTAAGCTAATTAATTGCTTTCTAGCGGTTGTCATGTCAACGCCTCTCGCATAAAGGTTATTTATTAACCTTATTTGAGGCGCTTACATTATTCAACTTTGAGCGACTGTCCCTGTTATTTCTGCTCGCATAAAGGTTATTTATTAACCTTAGTTGAGGCGCTTACATTATTCAACTTTGAGCGACTGTCCCTGTTATTTCTTCTGTTATTTCTGATCTATCATTAATAATTTACCGCCTTTTTAAGAGACTTTAGTACTTGTGGCATTAATGCAACCGAGCGGGAGTAAGTACCACAATGAGTGTTAAAAAAACGCTTGTATGCCCGTTTGTGCACGTCCTAAAATTAAGGCATGAACATCATGGGTGCCTTCATAGGTATTAACCGCTTCAAGGTTCATCACATGACGAATAATATGATACTCATCACTAATACCATTGCCACCGTACATATCTCGTGCTTGCCGAGCAATATCTAGTGCTTTGCCACAAGAATTACGCTTGATCAGTGAAATAGCTTCAGGGGCTAAGTTATTACTATCCATCAGGCGCCCTGCTTGCAAGCAAGCCAACAAGCCAATACTAATTTCGGTTTGCATATCAGCGAGCTTCTTTTGAATCAATTGTGTTGCCGCTAAGGGCTTACCAAATTGCTCTCTATCTAAAGTGTACTGACGCGCACCATGCCAACAAAATTCCGCAGCGCCCAGTGCGCCCCAAGCAATGCCGTAACGTGCTTTATTCAAACAACCAAAAGGACCAGACAAACCACTGGCCTTTGGCAACATATTTTCAGCCGGTACAAAGACATTTTCCATAACAATTTCGCCAGTTATAGACGCACGCAGCGAGAACTTACCTTCAATTTTTGGTGCTGATAAGCCGGGCATGCCTTTTTCAAGAATAAAGCCCTTAATAACACCTTCAAGCTTGACCCAAACAATAAATACATCGGCAATAGGTGAGTTAGTGATCCACATTTTACTGCCATTTAGTTGATAACCACCGTCAACAGCGACTGCTTTACTGGCCATACTGGCGGGATCAGAGCCAGAATTGGGTTCAGTTAAGCCAAAACAACCGATATATTCACCGGTGGCCAATTTAGGTAAATATTTCATTTTTTGCGCTTCACTGCCATAAGCATGGATAGGATGCATAACCAGTGAGGATTGCACACTCATGGCACTGCGATAACCACTATCAACCCGCTCTACTTCTCGAGCAATTAAGCCATAACTAACATAATTAATACCCGCACAACCGTATTTTTCTTCAATGGTGGCACCCAATAAACCAAGTGCGCCAAACTCCTTCATAATTTCAAGGTCAAAAATTTCATGGCGATTCGCTAATAAAATACGTGGCATAAGCTTTTCTTGGCAATACTGATGAGCACTATCACGCACTAAACGCTCTTCTTCTGTTAGTAGAGAGTCAAGTAATAATGGGTCTTGCCAGTTAAAGTGTACTTTCTTCACCTTAGCTGCTTGGCTGTTTTTACTTACTTTTTTTACCTTACTATTTGACATAAAAGTTACCTGAATGACTATTGAACACCTATATAAGCAGATAATAATAGAAAGCTTTAACAAGTCAATCCAATGCCAGCAGTATCATGAACTAGATCAATTTCACCCCCAACTTACACTTACTTACAGTTAACTGACAGTTTTTCGACATTTAGGTTACTGATTAATACACCAGTGCTTGGCAAAATCAGCCCATAACAAAGTTCGGTAACACCTTAGTAAACGATAGGAACAACTCACTCATGAAAATAACATCAGTCACTCGCATGGCCAGCTCACTTTTGCTGTTCACTTTTGCAGTGCCCGAAATAGCCATAGCAGCAGTGGCACAAAGCCAACAAGAAAGTAGTACTGAACAAAATAAGAACGTAACAACTGGACAAGATATTGAGGTTATTGAAGTGACCTCAAAGCGTAACCAAGCCAATAGTGAGATGACTGAACAAACCGAACAATTAATGAGTGTAGCCGGTATTGGTAATGACCCATTAAGCGCAGTATATAGCTTACCTGGCATTGTTTATGCTGGCGGTGATAGTGGCTCACCGGCCGTACGTGGCTCTTCCCCTGATGATAACGCCTTTTATATTGATGACCTGCCGGTAGCGTATATATTTCATTTATTTGGTGACAGTATATTTAATGAAAACCTCATCCAAGACTTTGCCTTACACCCAGCCGCTTTTGGCAGTGAATACGGCAACGCCACTGGCGGGATATTCGATGTAAAACTACGAGATCCTCGTCAACAAGAAATTGCTACCACCGTTGATTTAAGCATGCTTAAAAGTGGTTTTATGGTTGAAGGTGAAACCTTTGATGACCAAGCTTTTTATTTATCGTATCGTCGCAGTCAAATTCACCTGTTTTTACCAGAAGGCACAGAAGAAGATGGTTATACCATATTTAAAGCGCCTATTAGTGACGATTATCAAGCAAAATATCAATGGTTAATCGGTGATGCTCATAAGCTTACCTTGAGTGCTTCCGGCGCAAGTGATACTGGCGGCATTAACATATCTGAAAACTCAGAAGAAGGTAAGATTGATCCTGATAGCATAGGTGACCTTAAAATTACCACAGGCTTTGATAGTCAAAGCATTTCATGGCAATACTATGGTGAACAACAAAAAATCATGCAACTGGTTGTTGGTCATACTGTTGAAACAACTGAGCAGATATTTGGTCAAGGACAGTTTATTGAAGTCGAAGAGGAGCAATACCAGGTACGATTTTCCTCACAAATTAGCTGGCTAACAAATCACAAACTCGGTTTTGGTGTTGATTACAGTAAAACTGAGATCGATTATAGTTACGATATTATTCCCTATTTTTGCACCGAAAACGATGCCGATTGTAATGCCCTTAAAGGCGACAGAATTCAAGACACCTCCTCATTGAGCGACGAAGACATTGCCATATATGTCCATGACATTTGGCAAATGAGCCCTAACTGGCAACTAACCTATGGCATTAGAGCTGAACGTAATGATTATACCGGGCAAGATTTCATTCACCCAAGACTGGCTTTAGATTGGCTGGCCACCGACAGCTTAACCATAAAAGCAAAAGCAGGAAGCTATAGTCGCTTCCCAGACGTAGATACCGCGCTGCCAAAACTTGGTAACCCTAAAATAAAATCGCCACAAGCTAGACATTATTCTTTAGGTTTTGATTATAACTTAAACGGCTTATGGTTTACCTCAGTTGATATCTACCATAAAGAGTTAACTAAATTACCTCGCTCAATTGATCAACATACAGCTGAAACTGACTGGCAGGCTAATTATACCGCCGATACTTCCGGCGATGCACAAGGGGTAGAATGGTTGGTTAGGCGTGAGCGCGAAAACGGTTGGTTTGGTTGGGCATCGTTAAGTTGGTCACAAAGTCAGCGTACTGATGATTTGACCGATGTCACCAGCGATTATTACTTAGATACACCTCTGGTTGCCAATGTCGTGGCAAATTATCAGTTAAACGAGCACTGGGATTTTGGTTTACGCTTTACCCTGCGCAGCGGCGCGAAATACACCCCTATTATTGGTTTGCGTGAAAATCCTGATTATGACGAGCACTTCCTACCTGAGTATGGCGAATTAAACGCAAAAACCTTACCTGTTTATCATCGCTTAGACTTAGAAGCGAATTACCAAACTAGCTACTGGGGTAATGACGCTAAGTGGACCATGGCGATTATTAATGCCATGGCACAAAAGAATGTTTCCGGTTACTACTATGAGCCAGAAGACGGTGATACCTTAACCGAGTTTAATATTAGCGGCGAGGAAGATATTGGTATGTTCCCTTATATCGGCTTAAAAATGAGTTTTTAGTGAATGTTTTCAGCCCAGATGTTTAGGCATTGGTTTTACTTACACTTTTTAAACAATAAAATTGCACCGCTAAGCGTAAGTAATAATTACAAAGTGGTAACATATAGTTACTTTTTGTAAATTTACTTTGTGCTTTACCATGGCCTTTAAAAAAACCAATATCAGACGAAGACAGAATCACGGCTTACACTGGCTAGTTACCATTAGCTTATTGATGTTTAGTTGCTTAAGTTATGGACAAGAAACCAGTGATAACGTAGAGCACCTAGCTAGTTTAGAACTTAGCGCAGAGCAAGAATATAACGCCAACAAACCAGTACTCAAAGATGAGTTTGAATGGCAATTTGCCCTTGATTTCTCTTTAGTTTATGACCCGACAATTATTGCCGGTATAGAACAAGATGGGCTATCGCACTACTTTATGCCAGGTTTGTTATTTGACCTATCTTATAAAGGATTTTATTTACAGAGCAATCAAAGACGCTCAAGTGCTTTACTTGGCGGTACTGAATTTGGCTATCAGCTTGTTGTTGAACAGAATTGGCAACTTGATCTGATAGCCAAGGCGTATATGCAAGGTTATGACTCAGACTCACTCATTGACTATGGCGGCGGCGATGAAGAAGTACTGTTAGGTTTAACTGAACGTGAAGTCACAATCGGCTTCGCGATACGTTACTCGCAGTACTTTAAAGATAGCATATTTACCCTGGACCTTGCCTCAGCTCATACCGGTGATGATGAGTATGGCGATCATGTCAGTGGCCTAATTATTGATAGCTTTTACAGCCATTTATTACCCTATAGAAATTGGGATATTTATCTAGGTGTCGGTTTAACCTACTTTAGTCAAGATATTATTGATTACTATATTGGCGTTGGTAGCAACGAAGTAAGCGAAACTCGGCCTGAATATACCGCTAAAGGTGGCTTCAGAGGGCAAGCGGAGATTTATGCGCAATACCCTATATCAGCAAGTTGGTCTTTTCATACCGGCATAACCCACAGCCTTTTTTCAAAAAATGTAAAAGCAAGTCCCTTGGTTGATACTAACAATATAACCCAAGTAATGCTTGGGGTACTTTATGTATTTTAATGTTGGCAAAGGAATTGCCATAGCTCATGTAAAAGTAACGCTATTCTTGCTCTATAGCTTTTTATTGGCCGGGCAAGTTAACGCTAATGAGGTCAAAACGGCTAACAATGCTGAAGTAACTTTTACCGCCCTACCCGAGCAGTGTGTCACCTTACGACAAGGGCGCGATTGTTTTGCTACAGTAGAATTGCAATGGCACTCATCGACCAAGCAAAGTTTTTGTTTGTATCAAGAAGGTAAAAATAAGCAGTTAGGTTGTTGGCAAAACAATAACCAAGTGTTAATAAATGTTGAGTTTCAATCCAACAAAACTATTAAGTATCAACTGCGTACAGTCAGTGATAATAAAGTCATAGCCGAGACTCAAGTTGAGGTAAGCTGGCAACATAAAAATACCGCACGTAAACGTCGTTGGCGACTGTTTTAACCAGGCTCTGTGGTAGTTTAGTGTTGCTGAGTAAACAAGCGAAAAGCGTAAAACCGTCCATGGGGCTCTACACCAGCGTCAGGACAGTGTGCTCCTGCACGGTCTAATCAGGTATATCCATATACTGTCATGCTGGTGAAGTTCGCTGTTATCACCTCAGTAATACTCAAATCTTATAGTTACAATGTAGACAATAGTATTATGGAACAGAGCCTTTAATAAACACTAAAGCGGTAACTAAATAAAAGGGTAGGAATAGATAAAATGCACAATATTTTATTGGTGGAAGATGATATTAGCCTGGCTAATTGGGTCTGTGAATATTTAACCGAACAGGGCTTTAATGTCACCCATGTCGCCCGTGGCGATTTAGTCTTAGATGTTATTAAGAAAAATAGCACTGATATCGTTTTACTCGACGTTATGTTACCAGGCTTAAATGGCATAGAAGTATGCCGGCTTATTCGTCAACATAAGCCGAGCCAACAAGTGCCAATTATTATGTTAACCGCCCGCGCCGATGAATTTGATGAAGTGATTGGCTTAGAAGCTGGCGCGGATGACTATGTAATAAAACCCGTTCGACCACGGGCTTTATTAGCGCGCATTAACCGTCAACTCAGCCATAGAAACAAAGCAGACAATAACCTCAATAACGAACTGGTTTTTGGTGATTTGAGCATAAACCAAGCAGCAAAACGTGTCGTTTATCAAGGTAAAGAAGTAGAGTTATCAACCAGCCTCTTTGCCTTCCTCACCTATTTAGCCCAACATGCTGGCAGTGTAGTTGACCGAGACTCTGTTTTTAAAGCGCTGAAAAAACGCGAATATGATGGTCAAGATAGACGTTTTGACGTGATGTTATCAACTTTACGTAAATTATTTAATGATGACCCACAAAAACCGAAAAAATTTAAAACAATTTGGGGTAAAGGCTATTTATTTGTTAGTGATGCTTGGCAAGAACAATCAAGCTTTGGCATTGACGAATAACCATGCGTGGCCTCTATATCAGTATTATTCTCACCGTATTAGGCTCGCTATTTTTTATTGGCTGGGGACTCGATGAACTAGTGGCATATGCCACAGAAGATAAAATAACCGAAACGAAAACAACCACTATCTACCGACAGTTAGTCAATGGGCTGACTAGCGAGCTGAGCTCGCTCAGCAGTCTAGAGTTAAACGACAGAGTTAAAAAATTTCAACAACATTACCAACTGGATACTAGCTTAGCATCGAGCAAAAAAATCGCCCTGCCTAGCTCACTAATTGCGCAATTAACCCTGCCAGGAGGCTTACTGCTAGCCTCAAGTGCCAACCAATACTTATTAAAAAGCATAGCCAACCACCCTGAGTTTCTTTTGCGCCTTGAACTACCCACTGAAACAGCAGATGACGACAACATTAATTTTATTTTAACGTTAACACTCTACCTAAGTATTTGTTTCATACTTATTTTATGGTTAATCCCCTTAACTAGACGTTTATACCTACTCAACAATGCCGCCGCTAAAATAGGCTCAGGACAGCTTGATGTGCGTATCGCCAGTAGCCGCTTATCTTATATAAAAGTGTTAGAGCAAAGCTTTAATACCATGGCCAGTAAACTAGAAAAACTCGTCGCCGATAATAAAATCCTCGCTCGCAGCTTATCCCATGATATTCGTACACCAATGGCTTGTTTACGTTTTGGTATAGAAGCCGCTTTAGACAGTAACTCCATTGAAAAGAAAAATAATTACTTGTCGCGCATGGACAATGAATTAACACGCATGGAGGAAATGACCAGTGCTTTTCTTGATTATGCCTCGATGGAACGCCAAGGGCTAAATTTAAAAAAGCAGCCGACCAATATTTGTGCCCTAATCACCTCGGCTATCAATGATTGCCAAGTACTGGCAGAGCAAAAAAACATTAGCGTACAGTTAACGGGCGATAACACCATACTTTATCCCTTAGATTACCACTGGAGCTATCGCGCCCTAGTCAATCTTATTAGCAATGCCATTGGCTACGCCAACAGCCAAGTACTACTCACCCTAACCAATAACAACCAACAACTGACCATTACCGTTGAAGATGATGGCAAAGGCATAGCAAATGATAAACTCGCCATTATCTTCACCCCTTTTGTCAAACTCGATGCCGATAGGTCAAGAGAGCAAGGTCATTTTGGCTTAGGCTTAGCTATTTGCAGTAAAATCATGGACTGGCATCAAGGCAGCATTAACGCCAGCAATAGCCACCGTCTATCTGGTGCCTGCTTTACCTTAAACTTTCCGAAATAAACAGCGGTTCTAGGTTGAAAATACGACAAAACCCATAAAAATTAGGCTTTTTATCATACTTTACTATGCTTTGTAGATAGCGATTTACTCAGCAAAGACTAACAACAGTTATGCATAATAATTCTAAGCAAAAATCTGCTTTTCAATTCACCATAAAGAAAAAGCTCATTGTTAATGCCTTCATTAACATTAGCTTAATATTAATCATTGGCCTCTATGCTTTAAATCAAATGAAGCTGATTGGTGAAGAAGTTGAAGAAATTGCTGAAATTGATATGCCGTTAATTCGTAGCATTACCGCAATAGAAACCCATCAACTCGAACAAGCTCTGTATTTAGAGCGTGTATTACGCTTAGGGACCCAGACATTTCAGTCAGCGTTGACGGTGCAAGAGTATGCCATGGCTAAAGCTCAGTTTCTCCACTTTGGTGCGCAAGTTAAACAAGAATTGCTTCAGCTAGAGTCAAAGGTAAATGATGATATTAAGCTCACCCCTTATGAGGCCGATAAACAAGAATTCCAATACGTATTAAAACAGATAATCAATATAAGTGCTGAACACCAAAGTTACCAAAAACATGCCATGAAAATTATTGCTCTACTCAATGCAAAACTTAAAGGTCTTGCATTCAACTACGCTACGCCTCAAGTGAGTAATGACATCAATGCCACGCCCTTATCAGCTAAGGTTCAACAAGACAACTTACTCGCTGAGCGAGAACAGCTTGAACGGCTTGAACGGCTCATTCATGATATTGAATTAGAAGAAGATAATATAGATCATGAGCTTGAGCAGCTATTAACAGAAATTGAAGATTTTACCCAAGAGTCACTCTACGCTGCCGAAGAACATGAGCAGGCGGCTATTCAACAAATTCTTTTGCTGATCATTATCGGCACTATTCTGGCCACATTAGGTTCCTTTATTATTGCTCGGCTCATTAGTTTGCCTATCACCCGATTAAGAGAACTCGCCAAGAAGGTAGCAAGGGGCGATTTAAGTCAACAAATCAGCCAAATCAGCAATGATGAACTCGGTGAGTTATCCTTAGCGATTAATAGCACCATACAATCAATGGCAGAAGCCGCAGAGCAAGCTGAAGCTATTGCCTTAGGAGATTTCAGCCAGGAAATTCACCCAAAAGGTGAGCAAGACAAGCTTGGTCATGCTTTACATAATATGAAAGCGCAAATTATTGAGCAAAATGCTAGCTTGGCAGAAAAAATAGCCCTTAATGAGGGCATAGTTAATACCAGTATGGATGCTATTTTAACCATAGATGCACTAGGTACTATTCTTTCGTGTAACAACTCGACTATGCGTTTATTTCATTATCGGCGAGAGGAAATAATAGGGCGAAATATAAAAAAACTGATGCCTATGCCTTATGCGGCCGAGCACGATAGTTATCTTAACAACTATAAAACTAGCGCTATCAAAAAAGTTATTGGTATCGGTCGAGAAGTTCAGGCTCTTAAAAAAGATGGCACTATATTTCCTATCGCGCTGTCTGTCGGCGAAGTAACGCAACAAGGTGCTCAAAACAGAGTTTACACTGGCTTTATTCGAGATATATCGCAAGAGAAAAAATTTGAAGCCGACTTACAGCAAAATAACGACCAGCTATCTAAACAAAATGAGCGCCAGCATCAATTAGCTGAAATTAACGAACTGACTCAGGGTATCACTGAACTAACAAAACTAAGTGATGACATCATTAGTAATTTAGCCACTGCCTGCCAAGCCGGACATGGGGTGATATATATTAAGGAGCAACAAGATAGTAATACCTTGTCTCTGGTCGGCAGTTACGCTTTTCAATCTAGAAAAAATATTGCCGCGACTATTAAGGTAGGCGAGGGTTTAATTGGCCAGTGCGCTAAAGAGAAGAAACTTATTCTGCTGACTAAGGTCCCCGGTGATTATATTCAAATAAATTCCGCCTTAGGTGAGCAAACACCCCTTAATTTAATACTCTTACCTATACTTTTTGAAAGCAAAATTATGGCCGTTATTGAACTGGCTTCCTTCCACGTTTTTACTGAGGAACAGCAGCTAACATTAACGCAAGTAGCACAAAGTCTCGGCATAGTCATTAACAACCTATTCAGTCAACAAAGAACCAAACAACTATTACACGAAACCCAGCAACAGGCAGAAGAATTACAAACGCAGCAAGAAGAGTTAAAAAGTGCTAATGAAAATTTAGTTGAGCAAACCCAGCAATTAAAAGCCTCAGAAGAGGAATTAAGACAACAAAGTGAGGAACTACAAACCTCTAATGATGAATTAGGCCAAAGACAAAAAGATTTACAAGCGCAAAGAGACAAGATTGCCGCCTCAGAGCAAGAGTTAGCGATCAAGGCCAAAGAGCTGACGATAGCCAGTAAATATAAGTCAGAGTTTTTAGCGAATATGAGCCACGAATTAAGAACGCCACTGAATAGCTTATTACTCTTGGCTAAGGGCTTAGCTGACAATACCAGTGGTCACTTAGATGAAACTGAAGTTGAAGATGCCCATATCATCTATGATGGTGGTCAAAGCCTGCTGCACCTGATTAACGATATTCTCGACTTATCAAAAGTCGAAGCAGGGAAATTAAATATTCACCGAGAAAATGTCCAACTTAGCCAAGTCAAAGATAAGTTATTGCAACTCTTTACCCCGCTGGCAAAAGAAAGGAACATTCAATTGTCAGCCAGCATAGACAATAACATACCTGATAGCATCATCACCGACAGTCAACGCCTCGAGCAAATATTACGCAACTTACTTTCTAATGCGGTTAAATTCACTGAAATGGGAGAAGTAACAATAAACTTCCGCCTGCCCGCTGAAAACACTCACTTTAGACAGCAGCATTTAACCGTAAACAACAGCCTAGCCATTGTAGTTACTGATACGGGTGTTGGTATTGCGGAAGATAAGTTACAAGCTATTTTTGAGGCCTTTCAACAAGCCGATGGCTCAACTAGCCGAAAATATGGCGGTACTGGCTTAGGTTTAACCATAGCGAGAGAATTAAGCCATTTACTGGGCGGAGAAATACAACTGACCAGCCAAATACATAAAGGCAGTAGCTTTACCCTGTATTTACCACTCTCTTCTGACGATGCCACTAGCTCCGCCAGTAAAAATGAAGCCCAGGTAATAACGCACAACCTAGCGAGCAAAAACAGCGCAGCAAGTACCTTACCTCAGCCCCCTGCGGTTCACACATCTGCATTAGCGGGTATTGACAGAGACATAGATTTAGAGCTAAATATTTTTATTGATGACGATAGATTCAATATACACGCTGGCGACAAAACGCTGTTAGTCATAGATGATGATAAAATATTTGCGAAAATATTACGTGATTACGCCCGAAAAAGTGGCTATAAATGCTTGGTGGCCGGTGATGGCCGCTCGGGAATATATTTAGCACAACATCATCAGCCCAATGGCATTATTCTTGACCTTATGCTACCCGATATTGATGGCCACCAAGTATTAGAGCAATTAAAGTCCAGCTTAAAAACTCAGCATATTCCAGTAGAAATCATTTCAGCCCACAGTGAAAATCGCAGTGAGGCCTTAGCCGAAGGAGCGATTGGCTTACAAACCAAACCCGTTAGTAGTGAGCAGCTGCACCAAGTATTAGTTGAAATTGAAAACTTATCAACAGCAAAGATTCGCCAAGTATTGATTATTGAAGATAATAAGCACCATAGTAAAGCCACCCGACGATTACTGGAAAATATCGGCCTAAAAGCCACGTGTGTCTCTACTGGCGAAGAAGGCTGTGTCGCCATTTTAACCGGAAAATATGACTGCGTTATTTTAGACTTAGGTTTACCCGATATGAGTGGTATTGAGCTATTAAAACAAGTGAATGCTGGCACCCTAGAAGTATTACCACCGGTAATTGTCTATACCGGTAAAGAGATTACCGACCAAGAGCAAGCAGAGCTCGACAAATACTCTTCTACGGTAGTCATAAAAGGCACAGGTTCTCCTGAGCGTTTACTTGATGATATATCGTTATTCTTATACGACATTGAAGAAAAATCCAGTAAGTTAACTAAGCTTAAAGATAAAAAGTCTATGCGGCTTTTACATGACGAAGATGCCATTTTACAAGGACGTAAAATATTATTAACTGATGATGATATGCGTAATAGCTATGCCTTATCTAAAAAGTTAATTGATATAGGGTGTGATGTAGAAATGGCCAATAACGGTAAAGAGGCGATTGAACTGCTCAGAGAGCATAACGATTTTGAACTTATTTTAATGGACACCATGATGCCAGTAATGGATGGTAATGAAGCCACCCAAATTATCCGTAATATGAAGCACTATAAAAAAATTCCTATTATTGCCCTAACCGCGAAAACGATGCCAGAAGATAGAGAGTTAGCATTAACATCTGGTGCATCAGAATATTTAACTAAACCTATAGATTTTGAAAAACTGGTTTCCATTTTGCGTATTTGGTTATTTAAAAAAGACGCATAGCAAATGTTAATTTTGCGACCTTGATTCAATAACAAGGAACAGCTCTTGATACCTACCACTCAAACAAAGACCAAAGCTTATAGTCCTCGCCCTGACGAAGACGAAATAATGGCACTAGAGATTAAGCTATTACTACAAGCAATAGCGTTTCGCTATGACTATGATTTTAGCCATTATGCCCAAGCATCGCTCACCCGGCGCATAAACAACTGCCTAAAAAAGGCGCAACTAAACAATGTTGCCGAAATGATCCCTAAAATATTATACCAGCCTGAGTTTTTTGAACTATTCCTCAAAGAAATGTCCGTAACAGTCACAGAAATGTTTCGTGACCCTCTGGTATTTAAAGCGCTCAGAGATAAGGTTTTTACCCAACTCAAAACCTACTCTCGGATCAATATTTGGCATGCTGGTTGCGCCACAGGTGAAGAAGTCTATTCATTAGCCATCATGTTAAAAGAAGAAGGTTTACTCAATCGCAGCCAGATATATGCGACAGACTTTAACAATCACTCGTTAAAAATAGCAGAGCAAGGCATTTATAAAGCAGAAAAAATCACCGAGTATACCCATAATTACCAACAGGCAGGTGGCAAAGCATCTTTTGCAGATTATTATCAAGCCAAGCATGGTTATGCCAAGATGCATAATGATCTTAAAGAGCATATTACCTTTGCCCACCATAACTTGATAAAAGACCAATGTTTTGCTCAAATGCATTTAATCCTTTGCCGTAACGTACTTATCTATTTTGATAAAAATTTACAGAACAAGGTCTTGTCACTCTTTAATAAAAGCCTAATACATCGTGGTTATCTGTTATTAGGTGATAAAGAATCACTGGAATTTAGCAATCAAAGAAACAACTTTGAGACTATTGCTAAAGACCAGCGTATTTATCAAAAAATCAACTATGAATAATCGTCGCCAAGCAACTCACTTATAATGGCGGCCAATAATAACGCCCTTTATCAAGCTTTAGTTATCGGTGTCTCTGCCGGCGGTCTTAATGCGCTGCATAAAATATTACCTAAACTACCCATAAACTTTCCTCTTGCCATCATAGTGCTGCAACATAGAGGCGAAATCGTCTTTGAGGGGGCCAGCCACAATGACTTTCTTATCAGTTATTTTAACAATGATTGCGCTATGCCGGTTAAGGAAGCTATGTTAGGCGCAAAAATAAAACCGGGAAATATTTACATTGCCCCGGCAAAGTACCACCTACTTATTGAAAAAAGTAAGATTTTTGCGTTGAGTCTTGAGCCGCCAGTTAATTTTGCGCTACCTTCAATTGACGTGCTCTTTGACAGCGCCAGTGCTTGCTACAAAAATCAATTAATTGGTCTTATACTTACAGGAGCAAGTAGTGATGGCAGTATAGGGCTAAAGAATATTAGTGACCGTGCTGGCTTAACACTGGTACAAGCGCCAAGAACTGCTGAAGTTGATTTTATGCCAAAAGCAGCCATTTACTTACATACAGTAGATCATATATTACCCTTGAATGATATTGCGCCATTTTTGTGCCACCTCATGCAAGGAGACAAGGGATAACATGGACTTAGAGACGCTGCCAAAAATTCTGATTGTTGATGATGAGCCTAATAATTTGCGCGTTTATGAGCGCACCTTGGCTTCACTCAATGTTGAAATTATCAAAGCACTCTCTGGACAACAGGCACTTGCCGTGGCCCACAAACATGATTTTGCCCTGATCTTAATGGATGTACAAATGCCTTGTATGGATGGCTTCGAAACCGCGGCCTTAATTCTTGATCATCCTAAAACTAGCCACATTCCGGTTATATTTATCACCGCTTTTGCCCGGGATGAGACTTTTGAATTTAAAGGCTATGCCAGCGGCGCGGTAGATTACCTAGTAAAACCAATTAATGAAGATGTCGTCCGCAGTAAGGTGGCGGTTTTTTTGGAGTTACATAAAGAAAAACAGCTATTAAATATTGCCTGTAAAGTACGCGAAAAAGCCGAAGCCGAACTAAGAGTGCACAAAGAGCACTTAGAAGAACTGGTGAAAGAACGCACGCAGGAATTACAAAATTCGATTGAAAATTTAATGGCGACACAAAACAAGTTGCTCGAATCAGAAAAAATGGCCTCCTTAGGCCGTTTAGTAGCTGGTGTCGCCCACGAGCTAAATACACCTATTGGGATTAGCATTACCGGTGCCTCTTTTTTACAAGAAAAATTGCAACAGCTAAAACATAATTTTAAGCAAGGTAAAATTAGCCGCAAAGATCTAGCGGACTTTGTTGACAGTGCACCAAAATCTGTTGATATTATTTTAACCAATTTAGATAGAGCCGCTGAACAAATTTCCAACTTCAAGCTGGTAGCTGTTGATCAAACCAGTGAAAGAAAACGTAACATCAATTTGCTCAGTTATATTCAAAAAGTAGTCAACAGCTTATCACCCGCCATCAATAAAGCTCAGCACACGGTAGAAGTAACTGGTGATCAAACCATAAAGCTTAATACCATTCCTGGGGGTATTTCACAAATTATTACTAACCTGATCATGAATTCAATTGTGCACGCCTATCAAGATGATGAGCAAGGAAAAATGCTGATCACGGTAAAACAAAAGCACAGCAAGGTATTACTCACCTATACGGATTATGGTCAGGGTATGGAAAAATCCGTCAGTCAGATGGTCTTTGAACCTTTTTTTACCACCACGCGAGGCTCTGGCGGTAGTGGTTTAGGCATGTACATTGTCTATAACCTTGTTAACCAAGGCTTAGGTGGGAAAATCACCTGTCTAAGCAAGCTAGGGCAAGGTACACAATTTATTATAGAATTTCCTATTCACCACAACAAGGACCAGCAATAATTGACCGCATTGCGTTGATTTGCCACTTGTTCGCTGGTCTAACCTTGGCTACAAATTACTGGCGTTAAAAATAGTGGCTGCTAAATTACTTACTATGATCCACCTCTCAGCTCTATTTCTTATTATTTTATATTAGCAGACCTGCCCGCATGCACGGCTGTGATACTTCTGTGATTAATTCTTCATTAATAAGTGATAAAATCGTGATCTGCTAGCGATAATTCACCGACATACTTGCTCTTACTCTGACAAGAAAAATGCTAACCGCATAAGTCTAACTACCAAGGAAAGTCTCATGAAAGTAATCAAGCAATCGCCAATAAAAACCACCTTAACTCTGCTAGCACTCGCGCTAGCCAGTACCACAACGATGGCACAAGAATTAGCCATTACTGTCACTAATTTAACCCAGGGATTGCATTTCACCCCAGTGGTTACCGCCGCCCACAGTAATGAAAATCGACTCTTTATGCTGAGCGATATGGCCAGTACTGAGCTACAAGCAATGGCCGAAGGCGGTGATATATCTGGCTTAGTCAGCCTATTAAGTAATGCTGACGCCAATATAAATGAAAACCCAGCGGGGGGGTTATTAGCTCCAGCGATGTCAGCAAGCTTTACCTTAACCAACGATAGCGGCAATACCCATCTGTCACTTGCCGCGATGATATTGCCTTCTAACGACGGTTTTGTTGGCTTAGATAGCTGGGAAATACCTGACGAAGCTGGCACTTATACGGTATTTTTAAATGCCTATGATGCTGGCACAGAAGCGAACGATGAAATCCGTGGCAGTGGCGCTCCAGGAGAAGCAGGCATGCCAGTACCACCGCCCCTTGATGCCAGCATAGGCATGAATGGCACTGGCGTTACCGACATGGAAGCGAATAACAAAGTGCATATTCACCGTGGCAGCCTAGGGGATGATGATATGTCAGCTGGCAAAAGCGATATTAACAATAGCGTACAACGTTGGTTAAATCCTGTCGCTAAACTCACCATTACCGTGCTATAGGGGTGCATCATGTTAACCTTTAACGCTCATAAGAACATTCACAGAAATACAGCTAAAAACTCTATTTATCAAATTGTTATTACTAGTTTACTGACGCTAGGCCTAGCCGCTTGTGGTGATAGCTACAATAACGGTGATGATAATTATACTCCGCTGGTGCAACCGCCGATGGAATATAGTTATTCAATAACCCTCACTAATTTAACCTATGGCCAACCTTTATCACCTATAGCAGTGGCACTGCACGGTGATAGTAAAATGTGGCAAGTGGGCCAAAGTGCCTCTGTCGCCTTAGAAAAATTAGCCGAAGGTGGTGATAATAGTGACTTCCTAGCCCTAGAGAGTAATCTAGCCAGCACAATGAGTGATGGCCCTTTACCACCAGGGGCTAGCGTCACTTTACATATTAGCACCACTGAGCCTATGGCAAATTATTTAACCGTTGTCACTATGTTGGTGAATACAAATGATGCTTTCTCGGGTCTTACTGGAGTAGATATATCAACATTAGTGCTTAACCAAGAAAAATCATGGCAGTTAAATGTTTATGATGCTGGCACAGAGCTCAATAACGAAGCCGTAGGTACCATTCCAGGACCTGCAGACGGCGGCGTGGGTTTTGATGCAGCTCGCAATGATACCGACTTAGTCGGCTATCATTCTGGCGTGGTGAGTAAAGATGATGGTTTATCTAGCTCAGTATTAACGCAGGCGCATCGTTTTGATAACCCTGCCGTTAAATTAACCATTACTCGAACTAAGTAGTGCGCTAGGTCAAGATAGCAAGCGGGTTAATTAATTGAACAGTTAATTAGTTTGCTTGCTATAGGTGGCTTTGGCCACTTATTGGCCACCATATGAAAGATAAAATTTTAATCATTGAAGACGAAATTGATATTGCTAAGCTCATTAAAGTGCACTTGTCTGAGTTAGAGCTGCACTGTGATATTTGTACCCAAGGTGAGCAAGCACTACAACAAGCCTTAACACAAGACTATCAACTTATTTTACTTGATGTGATGTTACCAGGCATTAGCGGGCTAGATATTTGTCGGCAAGTTAGACAAGCTAAACCGTTACAATCCATTATTATGCTGACCGCTAAAACCTCGGAAATAGACCGTGTGTTGGGGCTTGAGCTAGGGGCTGATGATTACATGACTAAACCGTTTAGCATTCGAGAATTACAGGCCCGAGTTAGGAGTCAATTACGCCGAGTGCATGCCATTAAGGCCAAAAATGCTGACAAACATAATCAGCCAGAGCAGGTAACAGCAACACCACTAGGCTCCACTGAACTAGAGAAAAATGGAGTAAGTATAGGGCAACTTCATATTGACCATAGGTATCACCAGGTTACCTATAAAAATAAAACCATCCACTTAACCGCGACAGAGTTTGAGTTAATAGATTTTTTCTGCCAACACCCTGATCAGGTGTTTTCGCGCGCGCAATTACTTGATGGTGTTTGGGGTTACCACCACAATGGCTATGAACACACAGTGAATTCTCATATTAATCGTCTCAGAAGCAAACTTGAGGAAAACAGTACTGAGCCAAAAATAATCCAAACCGTCTGGGGCGTTGGTTATAAACTTAATTCAGCCGGGGTAATGCCACCGGCAGCTTCTTAGCTAGTAGGATAATAAGGACTTACTTTAGATGAAAATATCGCTTTATCAACGCTTAGCATTAATACTCTGTGCTGCTTTCATGATGATGGCATCACTACTGGTTTATTGGAGTAATTCCCTAGTACAGCAGTCTAAGTACCAAGCTGAGCAAAAGTTGCACTTACACTTAGCCGAACATTTAGCCCATGATAATCCACTATTGCAAGACGGCGTTTATGATAAAGCGGCATTAGCAAACCTTTTTCATACCTTAATGCTGTTAGGTCCAGCCTTTGAATTTTACTTTCTCGATGCCCAAGGTAAGATTTTAACTTATTCCGCCGAGGCCACTAAAATAAAACGCCAGTCGGTATCGCTAATACCGTTAAAACAACTTATTGCTAACCCGAAAAAAACCCCGGTTTTTGGTGATGACCCTAGAAATATCAACCATAAAAAAATATTTTCTATCGCCCCTGTTTATCAAGGTGAACTACTACAGGGTTATTTATATATTATTATTGGTGGCGAAATTTATGATTCAATTTTTAGCCAAGTACAAGCCGATAAAGACTTACAAAAATACGGCGCCTTTGTACTCGCCAGCTTATTATTACTGCTGCTGGTTTTACTAGCGGTATTTCACTATTTTACTCAACCGGTAAAAGAGCTAGCACAACAAATGCAAGCGCTTAAAGCGGTGCAGTTTGATCAAACTAAAGTTCAGCTCAAGCAATGGGGTTCAGCGACCAGCCATGGTATTAACCATAATGAAGTGCATTTTCTCGGCGCTACTTTTAACGATATGGTTAGACAAATTAACCAGCAATTTGCATTATTGACTGAAAATGACAGAATACGCCGAGAATTATTAGCACACTTGTCTCATGATCTACGGACACCGTTAGCGACTATACAAGGCTATATTGAGACTTTAGCGCTTAAGGGCGATGACTTATCCAGCGCCGAACAACAAGATTATTTAGCGACGGTGCAGCGTAACGTCGAGCAGTTAAAGCGCCTTATCGATCAAATTTTTGAATTGGCTCATTTAGAAAATGGTCAAGTAACCGTTAATTTAGAAACCTTTGTCATTGGCGAACTTTTACATGACATACTGGCTAAATTCACCTTAAAAGCTGCCGATAAGCAGATTTCGTTAACGTTAACACCTCAGCCTTGCCAATATATTGTTTACTCTGACATAGCTAAATTAGAGCGAATCATGAGCAATTTATTAGAAAACGCCATCAGACATACTGGCCTTGGCGGTGAAATAGTGATGACAGTTACGCAGCTCAGCACACAAGTTAAAGTAAGTATTACCGATAATGGCAGCGGTATAAGTAAAGAGGATATCGCCTACATATTTGATGCTAGATATAGGGCCAGTAATGCCATTGAAGATAATATCCAACATACTGGCTTGGGGCTAGCTATTTGCCAAAAGCTATCGCAAGTACTTAATTCGGAATTAATAGTTAAAAGTGAGCTTGGTAATGGCAGTAGCTTTTCATTATTGATACCCGTATTAGCTCAACAGGCAGAATCGAGCTAAAATAGAGTCGCTTTGTCGGCAAGGACATTGATGGAGAGAATAGATTTTCTGGTGAATATGCCCCATCATTCTTAATCTGCTGTTAAGCTGCTATTAATAACGATAGGTTTATCAATAGCAGCTTACTTTCACTCGAAATTTATTCAATAACTCATTCAATAATTCACTCAATAATGCGATAAATCTCCCATTTTGCTGTGCCTGAAACCACATGGGGTTCTAGGGTTTTACTCCACTCTTTATGAGCATCAATCTCAGCCAACTTTTGCCAAGCATCATTGAGCTGAGTTAAGTTTTCAATGGTCACTTCTGAAATAATACTCGACTCTAATGCCCCAACTGAACCCACTAAAATTCGAGAGTTCTCTTTAGTCCAGCCTATTTGAGAGCCTATTTCATCAAACCATCGGCTAAGAGCTTCAACTACCTCTGGCTTGTGGCCAAATTTTGCATCAATACACCATCTTGCAATCATCATAACAATGTCTCCAATTGAGAAAAAATCACACTTAATAAAGTATATCTATTAGCTCAATAAGTATGATTCATCTAACTTGAATTGCCATTTTAACCCTTATATAGCCTTTACTGACTTGTAAATCAACAGGCTTAAATTAATGTTTATCACTTATACCGAGTAAGGTTTCAAGGTTTACAAAGCGATATCCTTGGACTTTATAATGACTAAAAATTATTATTTGGCAAACAGCTATAATTAGAACAAATGCGCTATTTTTATCTGCTCATTTCCAGTAAAGTAATAACTAACAAATAAAACTGCCCGAGAGCTAGCTCTATGATAAACAGAATTAAAATAAGCAAAGTAGCTAGCATAAGAGCAAAGTTCTTTAACATTTTTGCAGCTATTATTTGTATGTGTTTTAGTTTAAACGGTAATAGCTATACTTTTGAGGAGCCCTCTGCGGGAATGCAAAAGCCTTTTAGTCAAATTGATGAGTTGAATAAGAAAGATCCGGCATTGGCTCTTGCCTTCTCTAAAAAACTTTTAGCTGAACATCATCAACAAATGACAGATTTTGATAAAGCCACCATATTTAGCAAGATGGCACTACATAACCTCATATTAGGGCACTACAAAGTAAGTCAAGGATTACTAGACCAAGCATATGCTCTAAAAGTAGATTTAAAGACTGATACCGGTATTTCAATGTTACTGACTCAAGGTAGCATCATGGATGAATTGGGTAATTCCGAGCAGGCAATGGAGAAATACTTGCTCGCGGAGAAGTATGCTAAAGCAAATGAAAACTCAAAACTCCTTGCTGAAAGCTATGCTTACATGGCTTACTCATATTCAATGAATCATAAAGATACTCTAGCCCTGAAGCATTATCATCAAGCTTACTTACAACTTGAAAAGATAGGTGATGAGTTAGGCTTAGCTTATTTAAAAGCTGAAATGGCTAACTCCTACTCTCTTTTATTTGACGATATTAATGCAATAAAGTTAGCAACAGAAGCCAGTGATTATTTTAAAAAACATCAATATTATTTTGATGAGTTGTTTGTACAAAATGTTTTAGCCAAAATTCACCTGCGTAAAAAGGATTACTCAAAAGCTGAGGCGACTTATCTAAGAGTTATCGAATTAACAAAAGAAAACAATAAAACAGAGTACGTTTACTTAGCATATCTAGGGTTAGCTGATACTTATCATCGCTCTCAACAACACGACAAAGCCCGTATCTTTTGGCATAAATACAAAGAAGTAAATCCTGACTATGAAAACCCTGCAGCAGAAATTGGCGCAATTGTCTTAGCAGCTAAACTTGAAATTGCTGATGACAACATAAATGCAGCAATAGAGGCATTAACTAGAGTTGAAGCGATACTTGCACCTTTAGGTAAGCATAATGCACTTAGTTGGTATATTCAGCTTTATGATTTACAAGGCAAGGTTGCAATTATTAAAGAAGACTATAAAACAGCATACTTCAAACAAGAACAAGCAAGAGAACTTTTAAAAATTTATTATAACACTGAGCGCGAAACTGTACGTTCAAAATATAAAGTCATGTTCGATACCGACCAAGCTATTTTGACCAACAAATTATTAGAGCAAGATAAGGCATTAAATAAAGCGGCTCTAGAGAATGCGGTACAACAACAGAAATTACAAAATATGATCATCATAATTATTTTATTATTTGTGCTGGTACTGTTTTATTTTATTTATCGACAAATACTTAATAGTAAAGCTCTTCAGAAAATAGCTAACACTGACACCTTAACTGAACTAGCAAACCGTCGATATACCTTTATTTATGCTCAGAAAATGTTACTACAAGCGATAAAGGCCAAGCAGAACTTTGCTATGATCATATTCGACGTGGATCATTTCAAACAGGTCAATGACAGTTTTGGTCATGCCGGTGGTGATATCGCTTTAAAGGAAATTTCATCAACAGCCAATGAATATGTCAGAGCACATGATATTTTAGGTCGTATAGGTGGAGAGGAGTTTTTACTTATTTTACCCGAAGCTTCTTCTGCTCAAGCATATGAAATAGCTGAACGTATAAGGCATGCTATCGAGCATAAAGTAATAATGGTCAACAGTAAGCCTCTACAAATTACCGCAAGCTTTGGCATTGCACAGTTAACTGACAAACAAGATAGCTTTAAGCAACTATTTAATAATGCCGATATGGCTTTATTTCAAGCTAAAGATCAAGGCAGAAACCAAACTGTTATTGCCAACGAAACTTAGTTCTGCAATATTCCTAGCTAAAGCCCACTCACCAAAGAAAGTGTTTGACCATTAATTTGCACCTTGATAGTACTATAGCGACATGTATTGACAACAATTAATGTTTAACTAAATCAGCCAGGCTTAGTTATGTTGAATATTTGAATGCCGCTAAAGTCTAGAGTTCGGTAAGTCAAAGCGGTAATTGCTTGATAGTCATCATGACAGGCATTACAACTTTGCTGCAAGGCTGTATTTTTAGGGCTCTGTTGTTGTTTAGTATGGGCGAGTAAACAAGCGAGACGCATAAACCCATCCATGGCTGAGGGATCCCCATTTCTTTATCTGAATTGTGCATCCGCGCATGCCTTTAACCCTCCTAGTGCTAGAGCAATGTCAGCAACATTAAACTGATATTGTTCTCGTCTGATTAACTCCTTTCCCAATCGAAAATAAGATAGTACTCGTCTAGATTTAACCGTGTTAGCTTGGAAGTCTTTATAGTAGCCTTTTATGTAAGCCATTTTTCCTACCAATATCAATGAAAATTGGGTAAGCATTGCTATCATGAGTAAAATATTTACTCGTTCTAAACTTGAACTTCGGCAAAAATTTAGTGCTAGGCCGTAACGTTCATTTTTTGTATCTCTAAAGCCTTCTTCTATCTGCATTCGTTGATTGTATAAGTTGACAATCCGCTCTGCAGGCCACTCTAATTCAGGCATGTTGCTCACTAACAACCAAGGCTCTCTACCGCCTTTAGCATACTCTAAGCTTACGCTTCTTCTACTTTTTTTACCGTCTAATGTTTTCGTACTCCTTCCTTTGGAGGCTTTTTTATAAAGGACGGCTGTGCAAGTGTGCTTTTGCGTCTTTC
Source organism: Colwellia sp. MT41 (assembly GCF_001444365.1). Taxonomy (NCBI): domain Bacteria; kingdom Pseudomonadati; phylum Pseudomonadota; class Gammaproteobacteria; order Alteromonadales; family Colwelliaceae; genus Colwellia; species Colwellia sp. MT41. The sequence continues at coordinate 606,598 of NZ_CP013145.1, read as the reverse complement.
CCAACAAACATGTCCCTAAGTGCTTTTTTTCATTGACTTTTACTTGTGAAAATAATTCATAAACACTCTGCCATTGCTCTTCAACTTGAAGACTCACTCTACCTCGTAAACGGCCAAGCCAAAACCATCCTTGTGCTTCTACTTCTTTAAACCACGGAACCCTATAACCAGCATCGGTTGAAATTATTGGGGTTATATTTTTAGGAAGAACTAACGCTAATTTATTCAAAAAATCTTTATGAGCGGTAACCGTGCCAAGTTGTTTTTCTGGATAAACTTCTTCATAAAGAGTAAATGCTCTGCCCCCTATAGGGATCACCGCGCGCAATATTTGTTTATCTAGCCTATTTACAGGTGACCAATCAATAATAATCAAAGGATATTTGATATTCTTGAGGCTGACTTTAGCAATCGCAGCATAAACACCTATCCGCTCTTGGTGTAAATTTTCATTGCCTAATAGCCGACAGACACGTTTAATGGAGTTTTTAACTTTTGCTTTAGTATTGATGATACCTCTGCCTAAACCTGTAAGGGTAAGCGTTTCATCCATTGCAAGTGAGTCAGTACAATCTAAAACAGCTTTGATCCTCCGTTTATCATTAATAGCATTAAAAGAAGACATTTTGAAAAAGGTGTGTAACATAGTGGATGTATTCATGAATATTGACGTCAATTGGGTTTTAGAGAATTTAATAATCGCCGATATTCATGGGTACACCTAACCTTATTTAACTATTTTTATGCTTTTTTTAATGAGTCTCCCGGCCCAAGGGTTTCGCTTAGGCGAAATTTTCTGCGAAAAGAGAGGGTATCTTTAGTTAGTTTATCTCATCTTTTTTCACCGTAAGCGCTGGGGAATTAAACCCAACTAAGATTAAAAAGTTATGGGGATTCGTCAGCATCCATGGGGCTCTGCACAAGCATCCATGCTTGTGACGCTCGCTTTTATCACACCACCAACACTCACTGTAAAATCAATAGCTTACTATATTACCAACACCTAACTACAACACAGCTATTTTTAGCCAATACCGTGTTGAAGTCTCCTTGCTCGTTCGCTTTGATCATCTCAGACATGGCTTTCAACGACCATTTTTTTGCCAAGTGTGTAGCATATCCCCAATTTTAAGGTAATGTTCATTAAGTTGCCCAGTCCATTTATGTAAATGTTCAGCATCTTCATTTTCCGCATAAAACTCAACTGCCTGCATCTCACTGCGCAGTTTAAACATATTATGCAATCACACTTGCGCTTATATTCAGGTTTATACCATAGTGCCAGCTCTATTGGCTGAGTATTAACTAAGGTAGCTTTATATTTATGTAAGTAAACAAGCCCTGAAGCGACTAGTAATATAATAATCAGTAAAATAACGCCAGCGCATAACGAGTTGCTCTCTTTGATTTGATGCCTTGAGTGTATTTTATTTGGCATTTATAATTATTGATTTACCATCGAGTAGGGTGAGGCTCATGCCTCATCCCTCTCACAGAACCGTCCGTACGGACCTCGTATACGGCTCATGCAATTTACTATTTCTCATCAAGCTAATAATAAGAAGCAAGAACTCCTGTCTTCACTTCATCTATCTGATATAAGCCGATTTCTTTAAACCATTTGTTTGGCATTGCGTAGTTTGCTAGTGGACTCTTGGCACTTCGCCATGAGTTCATCTTGATAAACTTAAAGGGTGGCTTGAACTTTAACTGCTTTAATCGCCGATGTAATTTCATCGGCTTTTTCCACAACCTCAGTTGTACAGCCCTTAATCGTCGCCTGAGCCAAGCCGACAGTTGTTGTAAAATTGAGCTTATATTCGCTATCTTAAAGTAATTTACAAAACCTCTTAGCACTGGGTTGAGTCTTTTTAGCACTGTCACTAAATTACCTGCTCCATTACGCTTGGTGAGTTGCTTCACTTTTACTTTGAAGTTGTTGAGTTTCTTTTCTTGAATACGGGTGTAATTGCTGCCAATTATCACTCCTAAGAATTTTATCCCCGTGTCGCTATGTGCTATATGGGTCTTACGCTCATTTATTTTAAGTTTCAGTGTTACTTCTAGATAGTGGCTTGCTACTTTTAATGCGTTCTCTGCCCCTGCTTTTGAGGTGCAGAAAATCAAGATGTCATCCGCATACCGCACTATCCTGTGCTGCCTGCTCATCATTTCTTGGTCAAACTCATCTAAATAGATGTTTGATAATAGCGGACTAATAACGCCTCCTTGTGGACTACCAAGTTCACTACTTTCAAACGTTGAGCCTACCATTACACCACTGTTGAGAAACTGTTTTATCAAGTTTAATATACTGCCGTCTGTGATGCGCTTTCTTACGAATTTTAAAATTAACTCGTGGTCGAGCATGTCAAAACATTTCGACAAATCCATATCAACAACGTGACGCTTGTTATACCTGCGTATAAATAACGTCGCTTTGCTACAGCTTCGCCCCACACGATAGCCATAACTTGATGGATGAAAGTGCGGGTCAAATATCGGTGTCATGATAGTCGATAAACATTGTTGAACAATTCGGTCTCGAACCGTTGGAATGCCCAGTAAGTGTTTGCCGCCATCGTCTTTGTCGATTTCAACACGTTTTACTGGTTGCGCTTGATAGCGCTTTTCTTGCAGTTCAAGCAATAATTGGTTGAGTTCTTTTTCCAAATTTTGGGTGAAATCATCGATACTCTGTCCGTCAATACCGGCAGCGCCTCGATTCTTTTTCACTTGTTTGTAAGCCATATAAAGCGCTTGCAGTGATAACATGCGTCCATAAAGACTAAAATGTACTCTCAAATTACTGTCTCACATCACTTGGGATTAGCTTCCTTTACATCGGTTAGGTTTGTTTCATTATCGCGGTAAGCCTTCTAGCGAGAGAAATTTTATTCTCTATTATTGCAATGTACTTAACCGCCTTTATTTTGCCTCTAGTAAAGAGAAATAATTACTCCCCGTGTCCAGTTCCATTCTCAGCCTTGATTTCACCCTTAGTAAATTAAGGAGACCTTGCCTTATTAGACAACTCGTAGACCCGATACAAATCCCACTATTCTTGAGTGATTTATAAATCACTTCCCCCTTCGCAATCAATGAAAGCTTTTAACTCAAATTGACCCTATCAAACACAATGCTGATAGTCGGCTTGGTTTTATCCTCCACACCATTACTGGCTGTCATCGGCCTAGCCTTACTCACTACTGCGGGTTCATCTGCCACCTCACACTCGCAAAATTCTTGAGTCACCTCTTGAATAATACGTCCAACCATTTTTGATCAAATCATTTTGATTGGATACAATGCCAGGCTTCCCCAGTTACTGCACTAGCTCCCCGATAGATATGCCACCCTCAAGCACAGCATTGGTCTGACTAAGAATAGGGCTTCGCGCTATTATGGACGCTTACCCACCAATACCGCCGAAACAGGTTACGGTTAGTTGTGTACATCTATCTTCCTATGGCTTCCTTCAGACCCTATCGTTAGCCAATAACGCCCTTGCCATTCAGATTATCTTCCCCTTAGTCAGGGTGATCAGGCTTCTTTCAGCCTGTCGGGTTTGCCAGCTTCGCTGGGCAAACATAAAAAAGAGCCTTAAAGGCCCTTGCTATGTATTCATCAAACTAATTTTTTAGTTCATTAAAAGGAAAATCGCACACCTACGGCGCCATCAACACTGAATTTAAAATCACTATCAAAGTTTGCTACCGGTTGTACTTGCCCATATACATCCCAACCTTTAGCAAAGTACCAAGCAACGCCTATCGGAGCACGTACACCATAACCATGATTCCAACCAGCCCAGCCACCGCCCGCAAAATACCAAGATAATGGTGTTTTATTATCAAAGTTACCGGTTTTCACTAAATAATCAACGGCAAAGCCACTATCACCTAAGATGATATTATAGCGATCAATTTGGGCAACAATACTTAAGTCCATGTCTACCGCCACACCCAGCTTAACATTGGCCTGAGCAAGGCTAGATAGTGATAATGAAAGCAGAATAATACTGACTAAAAATATTTTTTTCATAGGGACTCCGTAATTCTAGAAGAAGTTGTTAGTAAAGTAGCTGCTAGTGTAATCCTCCTTTAGTGTATAACAAGAAAAAGCTCAGTACTTTTCAGCTATGCCTTGGATTATAGCAATATCACTAAGTTCTTGCCCACGTGTGGGGGTAAAATAGCCCGCTATTGGTCAATCGAGCGCCTTGTGCTGAAATATTTGTCCTGAGCACAACAAGATCACAAACTTAATGAAAATGGTATTAGTGATATCTTGCTATTGTTACTAAAGTGCTACAGCTACTTGTTAACATCGAACACAGCCTTTACTATGAGATACGATTTATAACCACTTACCGCACTATTAGGCTGTCCATGTTTACACCAATAACTAAAAAAACAATAACAACAAACACCCGTAAAGTACTCGCCCTTCTCAGCATCGCCACGGCAAGTTTAGGTTTTGCCAATACGGCTAATGCTACCATAGTTGAAATTAAAACATCACTAAGTACAGAAAGCATTAAAGTTAACTTGTTTGATACCACGACACCTGAAACGGTGAAGAACTTCCTTACTTATTTAAATGATGGCCATTACAACAATTCAGTTGTTCATCGAGTCGTTACCGACTTTATTGTCCAAGGCGGCGGTTATCAATTTACCGGTACCTGGCCATTAACACCGCTTTCATCGAATGTTGCTGTGATAAACGAACCTGTTTATTCTAATGTTAAAGGCACTATAGCCATGGCGAAAAAAGGCAACAGTGTTCATAGTGCTACTAACCAATGGTTTTTTAACTTAGCCGATAACAGCGATAATTTAGATCGACAAAATGGTGGTTTTACCGTTTTTGGTCAAGTAATTGAAGGGTTGGATATTGTAGAAAAAATAGCTCTGCTTAAGTTATGTACCTATGACAATTTAGAAGGTATTCCTATGGTCATGGCTGACAATCAAACATGTAATGACATGGGCGCGCCTGGCATGGATAATTTTGTTGTTATTGAATATGTAACTATTATTGATAATTCTGAAGTAACTGACAGCGATTTAATTCCTGTTAAAAATACCCTTATTAATGCAGACAGTGGTGGTTCTATAACCTGGCTTTCGCTGGTTATGTTAGCCCTTGTTTCAACAAGAAAACGTTTTATTCGTTAATAAAAGACTTACCGGCTAATGTCAGTCAGTTAAGAAAGTGAACTGTATTACGCCTTGAGTGGTCATTTATTTGTAGGCGTGAATTTATTCGCGCAATCGATTAAGGCATTAAGCGCGACTGAAGTCGCGCCTACAGCAGTAAAACATGTATTGTCCATTTTTGTTCAGCGAATGACACTCTCACGTTTAGTTTCTGATGACCATCAAGTTCGCCGCCTTGAGCCTAATGCCTAGCAGCTAGTGAAAAACCCAATAAAAAAGCAGCGTATCGTGCTCGATATCGCTGCTTTTTTTGTTTAGTGTAGAGCGTTATTAGTCTCTGACTTTTTAAGCACGAGACTATTAACCTCTGGTGCGCTTAACCCCTAGTAAACTCTGGATAAGCTTCCATACCACAGTCAGAGATATCAACACCTTCATACTCTTCTTCAGCGCTGACACGAATACCCATGATTTTCTTCAGAGCAAACCAAACAACAAAGCTAGTACCAAATACCCAGACAAAGATAGTAGCAGCACCAATCAATTGCCCACTAAAGCTAGCTGATGAGTTGGTAATAGGTACGATTAACAAACCAAAGAAACCAACCACGCCGTGTACTGAAATAGCACCGACGGGATCATCAATCTTAATTTTGTCCAGAGCAAGAATTGATAACACCACAATCACGCCAGCAATAGCGCCAAATAGAGTTGCTTGTAATGGTGACGGGGTAGAGGGTTCAGCCGTAATGGCCACAAGTCCTGCTAAAGCGCCGTTTAATGTCATGGTTAAATCGGCTTTTTTGAATAAGATTTTAGCAAAAACCAAAGCGGAAATTGCGCCAGCTGCCGCGGCAGCATTGGTATTTAAAAACACCATAGCCACAGAGTTAGCACTATTAATATCGGCTAGTTTTAATACTGAACCACCATTAAAACCAAACCAACCCATCCATAAAATGAACGTACCTAAGGTTGCCATCGGCAAGTTAGCTCCAGGAATGGCATTCACTTTACCGTCTTTACCGTATTTTCCCTTACGAGCACCTAATAATATAACACCTGCTAAGGCGGCAGAAGCACCCGCCATATGGACAATGCCTGAGCCAGCAAAGTCTGAAAAGCCTAAGTCAGCTAAGGTATATAAACCAAAGACGGCTTCACCGTTCCAAGTCCAGCTACCTTGCATAGGATAAATAAAACCCGTTAATACCACAGTAAAAGCAAGAAATGCCCACAGTTTCATACGCTCAGCAACAGCACCTGACACTATCGACATAGCAGTGGCAACAAACACTACTTGGAAGAAGAAATCAGCCGCATTGGAATAAACAGCGCCACCCTCAAAGCCGGCTTCAGCAGACTCGGCTAATACTGCAGCAACCAGTGCATCAGCATCACTAGCGCCATCAAGGGCAATGCCATTTAAGAAAACGCCGCCGCCATACATGATATCGTAGCCAACAATAAGATACATAATACAAGCAATGGCATAAAGCGCGACATTTTTGGTTAGAATTTCAGTGGTGTTTTTGGCACGTACTAAGCCAGCCTCTAACATAGAGAAGCCCGCAGCCATCCACATAACTAAGGCACCACACATAAGAAAGTAAAAGGTATCTAATGCATATTGTAATTGAAAAATATTTTGTTCCATAATTACTATCCCTTAAAGTGCTTCAGAGTCTTGTTCACCCGTACGAATACGAATGACTTGCTCTAGGTTGAAAACAAAAATCTTACCGTCACCAATTTTACCGGTGTAAGCTGCTTTAGTAATAGTTTCGACTAAACGCTCAACCATATCATCATTAACAGCAATCTCCAGCTTCACCTTGGGTAAGAAATCCACCTGGTATTCTGCGCCGCGATATAATTCGGTATGACCCTTTTGACGGCCAAAGCCTTTGACCTCACTGACTGTGATCCCCTCAACGCCGATTTCAGAAATGGCCTCTCTGACATCGTCTAATTTGAATGGTTTAATGATTGCGCTAATTAGTTTCATGTTTACCCCTAGTTATTGTTCTTTTTAATGACTAACAACTTGATAATACAATTCACATGCCAACATAAAATAACACTATTAATTAATCACTTAGATATAATGGTGTTTTTTTTAGCTAGCAAAATGCACCACGAGTGTGCATAAAGATAAGCCGCTGGGTTCATCTGGTGCAATAGGCTAGGCTAAATAATAAGCTGAGGAAAAATGACTATACTTGCGGATAGCTTTACCTAGGGGGAACGAGGTAAAGCCTTAAACTATGATGATTTTTCACTATTATAAAGCTTTAACTATTATAAAGTGCACTAAAAGCTTTCACTGAAAAATATTGAGTAGTTGCTCACCTACCTTCAATACCGGTACACCACGTAGGCCAGTAGCGGCAAACTCTTTTTGCCCCTTGGCCGTTTCATAACCTAAAAGCAATACCTTGCTGTGCAAGGTAACGTTTTGCCGTTTGGCAATGCGGACACTTATCTGTGGTATACAAGACAATACGTTTCATTTCTTTGCCCTATTCAGAGTGGCATACCATAAAATGCTAGCCACTATTTTACCCTAGTTGCTCGCTTAATCTGTAACTCTTTATCGGTGCCCTTACTGCCATTATCTAATAATAACGCCAATAAAATACCAACAAGGCCAAGCTAGAGCAGAGTTGTAACAAACTTTGATTCAAATCAAACTAGCTAGCGCAATGCGGTGTAACAATCATGCCATCAGTTACTAATACCCATAATAATAATAACAAAGCTAACTAACCCACTTAAAAAACATGACCTTAGGATATTATTATGAAAACAACCGTAAACACGTTTACCTTATCGCTAATCAGCGCCGCTATTTTCGCGGCTCCTGCTGCCTTTGCCGGTAACACTGAACATGGCAGCAGCATTACGGCAGCACTGAGTGATAGCAGGGTTAAAATTGAATTACGGGCCCGCTATGAAAGCGTCAATCAAGATGGCATAGACAAAAATGCTTCCGCGTTAACATTAAAAAGTCGCCTCACGGTTAATACGGGCAGTTACAGTAATTTCTCCATGGCCATAGAAGTGGATAAAGTTGATGCTCTAGTAGATGATTACCATAGTAAAACTAACGGTAACACTGACTACCCTGTGGTTGCCGATCCTCAAGGCACAGATGTCAATCAAGCTTATATTCAATATAAAAATGATGGTTTTAGCGCCGTTGTTGGTCGCCAACGTATTTTACACAACAATCAACGCTTTGTTGGTGGTGTTAGCTGGCGTCAAAATGAGCAAACTTATGATGGCGTTCGTACCCAATATACAGCCGATAATTTTTCGGTAGATTATAGCTATATCCAAAACATTAATGACATTACCGCTAACAATATTAAAGGTGACTTCCATCTAGTAAATGTCCATTACCACCTCAATAAAACTCATAAAATCTCCGCTTTTGCCTATCTGTTAGACTATGACGATATGGCTAACTATAACAAGGCTAGCACTACCTTAGGGGCACTATATAACGGTAAATTTGGTAAGGTTTTAGTGAATGCTAGTTTAGCCAGCCAAAGCGATAGTGCCGATAACCCAACGAGTTACTCAGCTAGGTATATTAATGCCGAAGCAGGTTATAACTTTGGCCCACTAACTCTATTAGCTGGTTATGAATTATTAGGTAGCGATAATGGTGTTGGTTTTAACACACCACTAGCCACCAAACATAAGTTTAACGGTTGGGCGGATAAATTTTTAGGTACTCCGAGTGAAGGTCTCCAAGATGTTTATATAACTGCTAAGGGTGAAATTTCTGGGGTTAAATGGGCGGCAACTTACCATGATTTTACCTCTGATGTCGGTAGTATTGATTTTGGTAGTGAGCTTAACTTAATAGCCAGTTATCAATTCAATAAAAACTATGCTGTTTTAGTTAAAGCTGCTAATTATGCTGAAGGCGATGCAGAGCAAAAACCAACGGATACTAATAAATTATGGCTGCAAGTGACGGCTAAGTTCTAAGCACTAACGACCACCATAGTCACTTAAAGACGTAATCTAAAAAGCATAAAACCTATCTCAATAAAGTAATAAGCAAGCCGATAGGCCAGCTTATTACTTTATTATGCCACCACTGCATTAGCCCTTATTGCCCCGTAACGATAAAAGCATTAGAATAGCCGCGAAATTTACCCGCACTTAGGCGAAACTTTTTGTTATTAATGATCGACAACTACGACTCTTTTACTTTTAATTTAGTGCATTACTTTCAAGCGCTAGGTCAAGAGGTGGTGGTTTATAGAAATAATGAAATTAGCCTAACAGAAATTGAGCAATTAAAGCCGCAATATATTGTTATATCTCCGGGTCCTTGCGATCCTGACTCTGCCGGTATTTCTCTGGCTGTCATTGCACAGTTTGCCGGTAAAATACCCTTATTAGGTGTCTGCTTAGGGCATCAATGTATTGCGCAACACTTTGGCGCTAAAGTTGAAAAAGCAAAAAAAGTGATGCACGGTAAAACCTCGAAGATTACTCATAATCAACAAGGTTTATTCCGCGACTTGAATCAGCCATTACAAGTCACTCGTTATCATTCCTTAATTGTTAACAAGCAATCATTACCCAACGAACTCACGGTAACGGCGTGGAGCCAAAATGAGCAAGGTGAGCTTGATGAAATTATGGCGCTAGAACATAAAAGCCTAGCTATTAGCAGCGTACAGTTTCATCCAGAATCCATACTGACAGAACAAGGACAAAATTTATTAGCAAATTTTATCAAGCAATTTAAAAATCACCCGATAAGCTAATAACAAGAGCTTTTTAGATTAAAGCCAGATAGAGTAGTACGTTACTCTATTAAAGCACTAGACTTAATGCGTTCAATGCTCAATTTTATCCCTGAGTAGCAATAAAAAGGTAAGCAATAACACCTCCATGCAAATTTTTGAAAACAATCAAGCTGTCGCCACTATATACCAGCGAGCCACTAGCCTCACTATCTGTAAGAAATTTGCGGAAAAGCAAAGTGGAAAAATATCCATAGCTGACCAACAAGGTAGCGAGCAAGAAAACCGCCGCCGAGAACTGTTATCTGTAGAGGTGCAAGCGCAACAAGAAAAAATTATTGCCAAGCACGGTGAAGAGCATTTTCAAAAACAAACCCAACAGGCCTTCTTTAGCCGGGTTCGCACAAAAATTAATAGTGACTTTGACAACAAAGAGCACCTTTATCATCACGTACTAGGTATTGAAGATGCCTGCCCTGCTATTCTCGATATTTTATCTGCTCGTGCCGCTTCAGTTAATCAAATCAAAAGTCTTGCTGCTTCTTTATCTTGGTTAAGCAATGATTTAATACGCTTAGTGAACAAACCACAATACCGAAAACGTGCTGATGTACAAGTTACCGATGCTAAGCTGGCGTTAAGTTATATTGGTTTAGACAATTTAAAGTTGCTCATGCCCACCTTTACCCTGAAACATTGGTTACCTACAAGTACCGCACCTTACGGCTTGATGAAACGAAAGCTATGGAATGATAGTTTATCTATAGCATTAGCCGCACGTGCGTTAGCCAAAGAACAAGGTCTCGATGAATTTACCGCGTTTACTACGGGGATGTTGTCAAATATAGGTAGACTTGCCGTTACCCGTTGTTATTTAACTACATTTAGTGAGATGTATAAAAAAGAAGTACGTCAAGCATTTGAGCGTAAAGACAAACGCTTGCATAATGTCTTATCACAAATTAAAGCCAGTGAAGAGCTACTCCTTGAGCAACTTACCATGCGCAGTTCACAATTGTCTGCTGACTTAATTGAAAAAATGAGCTTTAGACGCCTTGATATAACCGAACCAATATTTGATCTAGCCTACGCCGATAACATCGAAAAAATGCACCCTATCGCTCAAATTGTCGCCAAAGCCAAAGCCCATGTCGCCTTTCGCGCCCTAGCAAAAGAAGCGTTAATAAGTAGTGATGAGAGTCAAGCATTGCTTAACGCGGCAAATTTAACACCGGCTGAAATAACCCTATTACAAAAGAGCGATATTGATCATATTAAGCTCAATTTCAGTTAATTTACTGCTTATTTGCCACATATTTTAGCTTTTTCCATGTTTTTTTCTGATTAATTATTAAAAAATCACCTTAAGGGCTTTCAACGTGCCAGCGCTTAGCCCTCACTTACCCCCTTATTTCTACAAATAAATCCTACTCTATAAATATTCATATTTTATGAATAAAGGTAGTTAAGCCTTTGTTTTGTCTGGGCTGCAGCCAAGCTCAGCAAGACAAGCCGACTAATTTCTGTCATACTATCTCTCTATTTTTTAACTCGCTGTTACTATTTTTCTCTATATTTAGATATTCGTTAAGCTTTATCTAAGTAATGCAGTAAGCTGTTAAAAATATAACCCACTTATAAATGAGGATTTTTGAAATGTCAGAACATTTTTCGGTTGAACGCGGCTTATTTGATGAAGTAATGGTACCCAACTATGCACCTTCAGCGATTATTCCTGTACGTGGTCAAGGCTCTCGAGTGTGGGATCAACAAGACAAGGAATATATTGATTTTGCCGGTGGTATTGCCGTTAGTTCTTTAGGTCATTGTCATCCAGCCTTAGTGGCTGCCTTAAAAGAGCAAGGCGAGAAACTTTGGCATTTGTCCAATGTACAAACCAATGAACCCGCATTACGTTTAGCGAAAAAATTAGTCGATAGTACCTTTGCTGAAAAAGTGTACTTTTGTAACTCTGGTGCCGAAGCTAATGAAGCGGCACTTAAGTTAGCGCGTCGTTGGGCCTTAGAAGTACACAGTGAAGAAAAATCACAAATCATTGCTTTTGAACAAGGTTTCCATGGTCGTACTTTCTTTACCGTTACTGTTGGTGGTCAATCGGTCTACTCCGATGGCTTTGGTCCAAAACCAGGCAATATAGATCATGCGGTGTACAATGACTTAGCTAGTTTAAAAGCATTAATTTCTGATAAAACGTGTGCGGTAATGATTGAACCATTACAAGGTGAAGGCGGAATTATTGCACCAACAGATGAATTTATCAAAGGTGTACGTGCCTTATGTGATCAACACAATGCGCTATTAATTTTTGATGAAGTACAAACAGGTGTTGGCCGTTTAGGTCAGTTATACGCCTACATGGATTTAGGGGTGACGCCTGATATTTTAACCACTGCTAAAGGTTTAGGTGGCGGCTTCCCTATCGGCGCTATGCTTACCACCACAGCTATTGCTAAGCACCTTAAATTAGGCTCTCATGGCAGTACCTACGGCGGTAATCCATTAGCTTGTGCGGTTGCTGAAGCAGTGCTAGATACAGTAAATACCCCTGAAGTTTATGCCGGCATCAAAGCTAAAGCTAAACTTTATGCTGATGGCTTAAATGCCATTAATGCTAAATATGATGTTTTCTCTGAAATTCGTGGCAAAGGCTTATTAATTGGTGCCGTTTTAAATGAAAAACACCAAGGTAAAGCAAAAGATTTTTTAAATGCGGCTATGGATGAAGGTCTTATGGTATTAATTGCTGGCGCAAACATTGTCCGCTTTGCACCTTCACTTGTTATTCCTGATGAAGATATTACCCTTGGTTTAGCACGCTTTGAAAAAGCTGTCGCTAGCTTAGTCTAACTTAACCTAGACTGGCCTAGCCTAGTCAAAGCTAATAGCTATCTGTTTAAGTCACCTTGTGTTAAACAGATAGCCATCCCCTTTCATCGAGAGCAATTATGATCATTGTACGCCCTATTAAAAAAAGTGACCTGAAAGCCTTGTACCGCATTGCGGAAGACTCTGGCCACGGTTTTACTTCACTGCCGGTGAATGAAAAATTACTGCAACAGCGTATCAAGCACGCTGAGGAATCGTTTGCCAAAGACGTGAAAGAAGCTGGCAACGAAGGCTATCTTTTTGTCATGGAAGATACCGAAACTGGTGAAGTAGTTGGTACCAGTGGCATTGAAGCCGCGGTAGGTTTAGATGATGCTTTTTATCATTATCACCTGGGTAAAGTAGTCCATAGCTCACGCGAGCTAAATATATACAATACCGTAGAAATCTTGTCTTTGTGTAATGACTACACTGGCGCCAGCGAAATTTGTACACTATTTTTAAGTGACAGCCACCGCAAAAATAATAATGGCCGCTTTTTATCGCGTTTCCGTTTTCTTTTTATCGCCGAACACAAAGAGCGTTTTTCTGACACCATTATTGCAGAAATGCGTGGTATTTCAGATGAAAACGGCAATTCGCCATTTTGGCAGTGGCTTGAAGAGCACTTTTTCTCCATGGACTTTCCGACCGCCGATTATTTAACCGGCATAGGTAAAAAAGTATTTATTGCTGAATTAATGCCTAAATACCCAATTTACGTTAGTTTGCTCAGTAAAGAAGCCCAAGCAGTCATCGACAAAGTGCACCCACAAACGGTGCCAGCACTGCGCTTATTAGAAGCGGAAGGTTTTGCCCGACGTGGCTATGTTGATATTTTTGATGGTGGTCCAACGGTTGAGTCACATGTCAACAATATCAGAACCGTAAACCATAGTAAGCGTTGCCAAGTAATCATAGACGAAGTGCAATCTACGGATAATTATATTATCTGTAATAGCAAAGTTGCTGATTTTAGAGCCCTGCAAACGCGATTGTCACTACGGGAAACCGCTAAACAAGTGGTCATTAGCCAAGCTGTCGCCGATGCATTAATGGTAAGTGAAGGCGATTGGGTTCGTTTAGTCGCTAATTAATTACCGCAAATTAAGCGCGGTAAATTAGCTCATGCAATTACCTGAGCAAATAACATACTGACATATTGTGGCTAACACCAGCCATTCATCTAGTTACTAAGGGTGACAGCGACACTCTCTGTCACCACTACCAATGAGAAGGAAATACCATGTCTCACACAAATCCAGTTCAATATATTAATGGTCAATGGCTAGCAGGCTTAGGCAATGATGTTAGTTCATTAAACCCAGCTCGTAATGAAGTCATTTGGCAAGGTAAAACAGCCAGTGCCGAGCAAGTAAACGCTGCGGTATTAAGCGCTCGTCAAGCATTTGAAAGCTGGGCAAACATTGGCCTAGAAGAGCGTGTTGCTGTGATCAAAAAATTTGCTGCGCTATTAGATGACAACAAAGACGCTTTAGCAACAACGATTGCCCTAGAAACCGGTAAGCCAAAATGGGAAACCACAGGTGAAGTTGGCGCCATGATAGCCAAAGTAACTATTTCTCTTAAAGCCTATAAAGAACGTACTGGTACCGTTGAAAACCCTATGCCGGGTGCTAAAGCCTTTATCCGTCACAAGCCTCATGGTGTGGTTGCTATTTTTGGTCCTTATAACTTCCCAGGTCACCTACCTAATGGTCACATAGTACCGGCACTAATTGCCGGTAATACTATTGTCTTTAAGCCGAGTGAATTAACGCCGCGTGTAGCAGAAGAAATGCTGAAGTTATGGGAAAAAGCCGGTTTACCTAACGGTGTTATCAACTTAGTGCAAGGCGAAGTTGAAACAGGTAAAGCGTTAGCTAGCCATAAACTTATTGACGGTTTGTTTTTCACCGGTAGCTCAACTACCGGCCATTTATTACACGAACAATTCGCCGGTCAACCCGGTAAAATTCTAGCACTGGAAATGGGTGGTAATAATCCACTGATTGTTAAAGGTGTCAGCGATATTGATGCAGCAGTGCATGACATAGTGCAATCTGCTTTTGTTACCACGGGTCAACGCTGTACTTGTGCACGTCGTTTATTCATTGAAGCTAATGAACAAGGCGATGCCATTTTAGCCCGTCTTATTGAAGTAACTAAAAACTTAACCATTGGTTATTATGACGATGAAGAGCAACCATTTATGGGCTCAATGATCTCAGAAAAAGCCGCTTTAAGCTTAGTTGCTGCCCAAGCTAAATTACTAGCCCTTGGTGCCACATCACTAGTAGAACTTAAGCACTTAGAAGCAGGTACAGGTTTTGTTTCACCAGGTATTATCGATGTCAGTGATATTATTGCTGATATCCCTGATGAAGAATACTTTGGCCCATTAGTGAAGGTTTACCGTTACAGTGACTTTGATAAAGCCATTGATGAAGCCAATAACACCGGCTTTGGTTTATCTGCAGGTTTATTGTCTGACAGTGAAGATTCATACAAGCATTTCTTTACTCGCATTCGTGCTGGTATCGTTAACTGGAACAAGCCTATTACCGGCGCAAGCAGCGCAGCACCTTTTGGTGGTATTGGCGCAAGTGGCAACCACAGAGCCAGTGCATTTTATGCCGCTGATTATTGTGCTTACCCTATCGCTTCAGTTGAAGCGACAAAAGTAAGCTTACCTGAAACATTATCACCAGGTTTGAAATTCTAAATGCCAAATAACAATACTCTTACCGCACCAGTATTAACTGATATTACTGATGATAACTTTGTGCAAGCCTATCAGCAGTTTATCAAACAAGGCGACTTTATCTCGTTAACCCGTCAGTTTGAGCAAGGTTTTAAACAAACTGGCAAGGATAATACCCTTAACTTTAGTGTTAATGGTGCCAAAGTTAGTCTACTTGATAGCGGTGTTTTGTTGATTGAGCCACAAAGCTCAGCAACGTCAGAGAAGCCAAGTAAGAGTATTGTAATTTCATCGGGCATTCATGGTAATGAAACTGCCCCGATTGAAATTGTTCAGCAACTTATCAGTGATATTATTGCGAAAAAAATACCGGTCAAACATGCTACCCTTTTCATTATGGGTAACCCCGTGGCCATGAATATTTCCAAGCGCTTTCAAACAGAAAATTTAAACCGCTTATTTTGTGGTAAACACCAAGAGATAGCCCCTTGTTTTGAAAAATATCGCGCTGAAAAGTTAGAAACTTATGTTAGTGACTTTTTTAATGCTGGCGCTGATAAAGGCACAAGTGCGACGACTAATCGTAGTAATAATAGTAATAACGAAGTAACTAACTATCACTACGATTTACATACCGCTATTCGTGACTCTAAATATGAAAAGTTTGCCATTTATCCTTACCAAGGTGATAAACCCTGGGATAAAGAGCAGTTAACCTTTATGGCTGCTTGTGGTGTTAATACTATTTTATTTGGTCATGGTCCTTCAGGTACTTTTTCATATTTTAGTAGTGCAAAGTTTTCCGCACATGCTTTTACCGTCGAGCTGGGCAAAGTCAGACCCTTTGGTGAAAACAATATGGCTAATTTCCAAGCCATGACTGACAACTTAAGCGCACTCATCTGTGGTAATGAAATCACTTTAAAAAGCTTTAACAATGAAGACTTTAACTTATTTAAAGTCCTAGGTGACATCACTAAAGTTAGTGATAATTTCAAACTATTTATCGGTGATGAAATCAGTAACTTTACCGATTACCCCGTTGATACCTTGTTATCAACCGATACTGGCGCAGAATACCGTACTACGCAACCAGGTGAGAGCATTGTCTTCCCTAATGCCAAGGTCGGTAATGGTCAGCGAGCCGTGTTAATGGTGGTACCAACAACACTATTATAAGTGTTTTATACTAAGAGCCCTTTTTGTATAAAGGTAAAGGGGGCGCTTGCTTAGCCTTATCTAAAAACGCTACACTAGCTGCTATACTCAAACAAAAGTACAATTCATCGGCAAAGGTAAATAAGACAATTATGGTTACAGACACTGACGGTTATATTCAAATCATTGAGTACCTTACCGAACATCTCAGTTTATTTGAAAATGCAATCGCGCCAGAACACGCGAGTGAAACCGTAATGTCCGCCATTGAAGTTGAGTTGTGTGGACAAATCATTAACGTTTGTAGCCAAAATAAGGATTTAACCTTTAATCAACGTAATGCCATAATTCGTGAAGTTGATGCCATTGTCTATGATCTAGAAGAGATCCTCTCTGGTGTTATCAACAATCCGGTTAATGATGAGCAATTGGCCTTCATTCGTGAGTTTGCTGGTTTAATCAAAAACCTCTTTGATAGCGTCATTCATAACGATAAATCCTAAATAGCATAAGTTCTCCCCCCTATTTAACCTGGCAGTTCGGCGTTATTGTCTGCTCATCTTCAATTACATATTACCACTGGTGGTGCTGCGGTAACTTAGATAGAATCCCCTATATTCATTCAAAATAGAGTCAACAATGAAAGCACAAGTAAAATGGTTAGGTGAAGAATTATTCATGGGCACCTCAGCAAGTGGTCATACTATGATTTTAGACGCTAATGCTGGTAACCTAGCCCCTAGCCCTTTGGAGGCGGTGTTAATTTCTTTAGGCGGATGCTCTTCAGTGGATGTTGTCAGTATTTTACAAAAATCTCGACAAAACATTACTGGCTGTCAAGTCGAAATAAATGGCACACGGGTTGATGGCGTACCGGCGCTGTTCGAAAAAATACATCTACACTTTATTATTACCGGCAGCGATATAGCGGCGAAACATGTCGAGCGGGCGGTGAGTTTATCTGCTGATAAATATTGCTCAGTCGCTTTAATGCTTAATGCCAAAGTTGACATTACTCATGATTTTGAAATTATAACTCAGTAAGTAATTATCACGGTATGCATAGCGCCAATAAAATCCCCCTGTATGGCTTCAATAATTTAACCAAAAGTTTAAGCTTTTCATTATACCGAGTACATTATTTACCGTCAGCTCAGTCCGTTACTCACTATAATGCTTACATCAATCAAAGCTATAATAGTGAGCACCTTGGCGTGTTACTTACTAAGATTTGTCATGCCATTGGCGGTAATGTCTTAAATATAGCGAGCCAAGATTACACGCCACAAGGCGCAAGTGTCACCTTAATGATTTCAGAAGAAGCAAAACCTGAATCTTTAGTCGCTCACTTAGATAAAAGCCACTTGTGTATACACACCTACCCAGAAGAAACTCCACAGCAAGGCATTGCCATTTTTAGAGCCGATATTGAGCTATCAACTTGTGGCATCATTTCACCGTTAAAGGTCTTAGATTATGTCATTGAGGCTTTCTCAGCTGATGTTATCGATATAGATTATCGGGTCCGAGGCATGACACGTGATCAGCGTGGCGATAAGTGCTTCAGTGATCATGACATTGTCAAAATCAGTGAGCATTTAACTAAAGACACTCTGAAGAAATACCAAGTTAAAGACAGTGTTATGGCAACGAATAACTTGTTTCATTGTAAATTAGCCAAGCGGACTATTGACTTAAAACACCATATTTTCAACTCAGGCGCACACATAGCGCTAGGCTTCAAGATGAATAAAATCACTGCTATCGAGGCAAGGCAAGTAACCGCACAACTAAGCAGAGAGTTAGATGAACTATTTGTCGGAAAATAGCGAGCTTAAAAGCAACTAAGTCAACACCGGCTATTTAACTTTGCTTTTCTTGAAAAGTAGCTAAGTTAGCTTAATAAGAAATAACTAACTTAGCTGCTAGCTGCTTTTAGACATTACTCGTTAACAACTTATACCAAATTCGACTGAGCGATACTAACTCGGTAAAAAGTCAATTACCCAGATAGTCACGACAGTGCCTACATTTTCTGCGCTAAACTTAATAGCACGTAAAATAGCACTAAGTTGACGCTCTAATTTGGCATTATTTAATTCACTTGATTTAATGGTTACTTTACTGACCTTGCCAGAAGGCAGAATTACCAGCTCAAACAAGACCTTGCCCTTTAAAAATGGGTCTTTACGCAAGGCACGATTATAGCGTGCATAGAGCCGAGATTTATTCGCTTCTAGTGTTCGCCTTAATGCTACTTCAGAGCGATGCCCTGACTTTTGCGCCGCCAATGATTCGGCAGCAGCGGTATCAGTGCTGGCTAACACTTCTTCTGCAGATAAACGTACTTGTTGAGTATTACGACTAGTCAGCTCAGCACTCGCCACTGTTTGCGTTGTTTTAGCCACAGATAAGTTGCTGCTTTGTATACTCGCCGTACTGGCCAGTAACTTACGCTGAACTTTAACCTCAGCAGCACTGCTTTTATTTAACTGAGTTGTGCTAGCCGGTTTAATTTCAAAGGCATCACGCATAGCAAAAAGTTCATCTTTCATTGCTGCTAAGCCTGACGTTTGTGCTTTTTTTTTCGCTGCTTGTCGCTTGGTCCTAGGCGGCTCGGCTTTATCTTTTATTTGCTCAGAATTTTTTCTCTCTAGCGGCTTTTCTTTTGGCTTTTCTTCTACTTTCTTAGGCAATTGCTTTTCCTTAAGCATAATTTTTGCCAGTTGCAGCGGAACCCTCTCTTTCACCTCGCGTGATATTTCAACTTGTTCAATAAAAGGTATCACCACGGAAAATAATAAAAAAATTCCTATCAGTATCTGCAGAATCCGAGTGAAAATTTTATCTTGAGCGGTATTTTGAAATACGTTAGTAACATCATCATTGCTATTAGTTGCGAAAGTGGCTGACGTCATATTTAGCCCTCTCTTAACTTACTTTTAGCGATTTGCTTAACCGCTAACGATATATTACGGTAATTACTGTCCGCGCAAGCTGACATGATCTGCTTTAACACTTGATAAGGCACACTGGCATCACCTATGATAGTTACCGCTCTGCCATTTTCTTTTTCCGTTTCAGTTAACACCGGCCGCTTAGTCGCGAGGTAACTCAACTCGGTTTTCACCGCATCGATAAGGTCACTATTAATATCTACGCCAACCTCAGTTAAGGCACTATTTTGCTGCCAAACGACTCGTTCTTGTATCATTATGCGCTGGGGTAATACAGTAATTAATACATTTTCAGCGGGTAATTCTTTGGCAATAGAAACAGGAAGGTTTATCTCCTTGATATTTTGCAGTACACGAATTTCTGATTGATTAACAATAAGAAAGAACACCAAAATAGTAAAAATATCCATTAACGAAACTAGGTTCAATTTAGCGCCAGCACTAAAACGCTTATGATGCTTAGCTAAACGTTTCGCTTTAAAAGACTGTTTCATGGCTTTCCTCCTGATTGAGTCCTTGCGTTGGTCCCTGCTTGAAGCCCTGCATTAGTGCCTTCTTGAGAGTTCGCTATGCTTGCGGGTGCATCACCTAAAGATATCTGTGGAAAAAGCTCTGCATCAACTAAGTTGGCCGCAACTACGGCTTTAAAAGAGCGTACCGTATCCATGGTAGAAACTATGGTTTGATAATCAATTTCCGGGGCAAGTAACAACACAATGTCACTTTTTTCGTGCTTATTTTGCTGAAA
The DNA here is from genome assembly GCF_001444365.1 of Colwellia sp. MT41. Lineage (NCBI taxonomy): Bacteria > Pseudomonadati > Pseudomonadota > Gammaproteobacteria > Alteromonadales > Colwelliaceae > Colwellia > Colwellia sp. MT41. Next base: position 586,208 of record NZ_CP013145.1, on the reverse strand, counting down.
AGTTAATTTCAAATCTTGTAAATAAAGCGATAGCTTAGCAAACTGATAGCCGCTATCGGTTTTAGCAAATTTCTTCAATAAAATGCCCGCGGGATAATTCAACTCAAAGCCTGTTTGAGTTATCACTAATTCCAGTACTTGCCGCTCATCATTGGGGTTATCTGTGGTTTGCCCGGCAACAGGTAGCTGTAAGTTTAAAATACGCACCTGAGAAAACACCAAACTTAACAGTAATACCGGTACTAGCACTATCATCAAGTTCATAAATGAGGTGATGTCGAGCTCTGCCTCTGGCGGATTAATGCGACGACGACGTCTCATGCTCTTAGCTTCTTTTTTCGTCAGACGACTGACCAAAAGAAAGCGAGTTTAATAATTTGATCCCTGCCATTTCTAGTGAGTCAGCAATTGCCGCCGTTTTTCCCATTAAGACACTATGAAATAAGATAAGCGGAATGGCAGTAATTAAACCAAAAGCCGTGGTATTCATTGCCACTGAAATACTAGCAGATAACAAGTTCGCTTTTTCAGCTGGATCGGCATTGGCAACCGCAGAGAAAGCCGCAATCAAGCCCATAATGGTGCCAAGTAAGCCCAGTAATGTGGCGACATTCGCTAATATCGCCAAAAATGGCGTACGTTTTTCCAGACGTAACATATATTCCATCATGGTTTCTTCCATGGCATATTCGACATCTTCTCTTCGCTTTACTGACGATAAACGAGCGATACCAGATTGCAGCACATCCAGTACTGGCGCCGAATGTTCTTTGGCATATTGACTAATTGCCGCGAGATCACCTTTTTTTAATGAGTCTTGCAACAGCGAAAACGCTTTACGGTTACGTCTTAATGCCGAACTTAAATAAAGCCAACGCTCTATAGTAATGGCTAAACCTATGACTAACACTAAGGCGATTGGATAAATAAATGCTCCGCCGGTTTGTAAAAAATTGATGATGCTGTCGATAATACCCATGGTGCTTCCTTTTATATTTTTATGCAGTTACTGCTGTAGTTTTACCTGATTTTTCTAATATTTTTTATTCTTTATTCTTTATTCTTTATTCTTTATTCTTAAGTCAGCGTTGTTATTGTGCTGATGCTAGTGCTATTTAGTTGCTGCAACTTTTACTGCTAATTGCTTGCTAGCAAAAAAACGTACTTGCTCTTTAAACACCCTAGGGTTTATCGGTTTGAAGTGAGGTAAACTTATCGTTCGCGCTTTGCCTTTTACTTCAATAACCTGATCAACACCCTGCCAAGGCATAATGTAAATAACATTGGGTTGCTCTTGCGAGCCTTTTACCTGACTGTGAATGATCAGTGGTTCAACCTTGCTACTGCTGGTTACGTTACTGGCTTCAACAGCCTTTACCGTTTGAGTCAGCAAGATAACAGCAGTCAAAACTAACACTGTAGGTGGTAAAAACTTATCCATGATTCAGCTCCTTGCTTGGCGATGCAGTTTGATTATCAACCCTTTGTTCAGCCACTGATTGCAGCTCAGTGGACTGCGGTTTTGCTATCTGCGGTGTAGATTGTTCAGCGCTAGGAACGTCTAGTCCTGCTCGTGTTAATTTTATCTCTAATCCGGCCAGCCAACGTTTCACTTCATCGTCATCACTCTTTAGCAAAAGATAAGAGCGATAATAACCATGGGCAGCAAGTAAACGACCACGATAAAGCTCTAATAAAATAGCCATACTGGCATGAGCTTCAGCAAAGTCCGGCCAAATGGCTAAAGCCGCTAAGTAACTTTGCTCAGCTTTATCAAACTGCCCCTGTAAACGGTAAACTTGTCCCTGTAAATGGTGGGCATACAGATTAAGGTCGTTAACTGCTAGAGCCTTATCCAGTAACAATTGCGCTGGCACTAGCTGACCTTGCTGCTTGGCCATGATGGCTTTATTGACATAGCTGCCTGATAATTGTGGCTGTTTAAGTATTACTTGGTCAAATAAGGCTTGTGCTTGCCGCCATTTTTTTGCTTTCATCAAGCTAAGGGCTTGTTGGTAATCTTTAAGTACCTTGGCAGGCACAGCTGTTGCTTGCTGCGCTTGTTGCTGCAGCAAGTAACGGTTTATCGCTGGCACTGACTTGCTGTACGCCTTACCGCCTTTAACATGGTTACTATTGACGTGGTTTTCTTTAGCCTTGCTATCGGTAATACTTTGGTTTTTATCGGTAACAACCGCAGTTGCGACACTTTCTTGTTGACTGTTATCCACTGCTGGCTTTGAGGCACAAGCACCTAAGCATAATGATAATGTTATAGCCGTAACAACAATTTTAGCCGAAGGAAAAACTGGCTTACCGCCAGTCGAGCTAATAAATAGTTTGAATAGCTGCACTGGTGCGCTCCTGTTTATTATATTGCGCAGGGTCTAGTTCAGCCAAGGCGCTAAAGCTTTGTTCTACCCAAACATCAAAGACATTTTGCCAAGCTCGCTGAGCATTATTGGCATGTATTTCAATGGCCTTGTCTTCAAAGGGCATGGCAATATCTTCAAGCAAAAATTCATACTCTTCTAGCGCTAGCTCATCAAGATCCCTTGGCCGCTCTGAAGACATAATGTCACTCGCCAAAAGGCTATACATAATGGCTAAATTGAATGAGGCTTGCGGGACAAACTCGGCCATTTGATACGACAATACTTTTTGATAGTAGCCAATCGCCGACTTCATTGCCGATTGCTTGCGCTGTAAACTTTTATTCAGTGGCAATTTAAGTTTTGCCCAAGTAAAAGTTTGCTGATGAGCCTTACCTAATCCTAAGGCGGCAAAGGAAGCCAAGTATGCTGTTCTTGCGGTAATACTGCTTAGCGAATTCCTGACTTTTCGATCATGGTATTTAACAATTTTTCGATACCAAAAGTACTGCTTATTGGTATCCTTTTTTTGTTGATAAAACTCACTGAGTTTTAAACGTACTTCTTGGGCAACCACAAAAGGCTCAGGGTATTTATGGGCATAAGTTCGATAAGTGCTTAACGCTTTATCGGTATTGCCCGCTTTTTGATAATACTCTGCCGCGGTATATTGTGCCTCTCTTTTTAACTGGTCTGAAAAGCCAGTAGCGGCTGGTCCATTAATCATGGCTAACAATTGCGCCGCGGCTAACTGCCACTGGCCGGTACTTTCATACGCTTTGGCTAATTTTGCTGAAATGGAGCGACTATATTCATGCTTTGGATAGCGTTTTTTAAAGCGGGATAATACCTCAATGCCCTGTCGCCATTTTTTCTGCGCCAATAATATATTACCGGCATCAAAGTCAGCAGTTAGAGCATATGAAGATTCAGGCACAGTTTTAGCCACGCGCAAATAATCGGCCACCGCTAAAAGTGGTTGCTCTTTTGCTAAGCCTTGTGCCTGAAAATAAATGCATGAAGCTAATAACTCACGCATTTCTTTACGCTTATTTACTTGGGCGTTATTAGTCTTGTCTACATAAGCTAGGGCTAATTGGTAAGCCGTTTCAGCTTTGACATAATATTTTCTTCGATAAAGACTATTCGCCTGTAATTGACTGGCAATTTGTACTTGTTTCAAGGCTGTTTTAGCTAACTTAATTGCCACAAAGATTTGTTGTGCTGAAGCAGGATTTTCCCTAGAGGTTACTGAATGACTTTGCAAAATAAAGTCGCTGTAATATTTGACCGCTAGATGATCTTTAGCACTATAAGCGTTTTGAGCGGCTTGTATTGCTAAGGTGACTACACGGCTATCTTTTGGATAACTGGCGACAAAAAGTTGGTCTAACTGATTACGTGTCAAGATCAGCACTTTTTGTTCATCATGCAAGCCTAAGGTTTGCAAAGTATCCGTTGCTTTTACTTTGGCAACTTGCAGCATTGCCCGGATAGTTAAGGTCGTTGCATAAGCAGCCTCAAGACGTAATCTAGCTCCAGCGTTATCCGTTGTCTTAAATGTTTTTGTGGTAAGTTCATTATTGAGCAGCAGGCTACTATTAGCATCACTACTTTGTAAGTTAACCTTTAGTTCTTTTCGATAGGCAATAACTTGGTACGCGGTTAACGCTTGTTGATACTGTTGCGCCTCAAAATTGGCATCGGCAAATAACAACTCATCCGCTAATAAACTTTTACTTAATTTAGGCTTATTCTGCAGGTAATTGGCTTGTGGCAGCTGCGCCAGCTCTAAATAAGTGGCCAAGGCTAGACTGGTCTTTACAAAAGCTTTACGGCGTTTACTTTTAGCAGTTAAGCCTTGAGCATGCGCATAAAGTCGGCGGCTATGCTGGTAACTAAAGCGCAATAAGTTAGGTAAAATTTCATGCTCTATCTCACGCTGAGTTAAATTCCCATGGCCTTTAGCTGCGTATGCCTGCTGCCAGAACCGGCTATTAAGACCAAATTGTTTGCCGTAGTTTTGCCTTAACACTCTACTGGCCCGGTATTTGCCTTGTTGTTCAAGTAGCGCCATCAATGCCAGCGAATAGCGCGCGGCCCAAATGGTATTCGGCGCTATATCGATATAGGCTTGATAGGCTAATTCGGCATCATATTTAAGCTCGTTACTCATTAAAAATTCAGCTAAATTCTTGAAAAGAATATGCTGATATAGCTTTAAGTTAGTGAGCCCTTGTTGCTGCTTTACCAAGGAAACTAAGGATTTAGCTTGCTGCTGCTGACTTAAAGAGATACTTAATACCCGTTGTACATCTACCACTAAGCTAGCGTAGCGCGAGTCCAGCGTATCGAAACTGAAATCATGCTGATAATCTGGCCGGTTTTGCTGAGCGACTAAATAATCAAGTAAGGAGATAAACTCAATATCAGCTTGGGCTAAACGATTGAGCTTAAACAGTACCCAAGCTGACATATAGCGACTATTGATATAATAGGCGTCATGATTTTCCGCCGTACTAACAGCCTTACTTACCGAGGAATAGGCTTGCAGGGCTGCGGGATACTCTTGAAAAGTATAATAAATATCACCACGTCTAAAGTGCAACTCGGCGCTGTATTGACTGTTTGGGTATTTAGCCAGCAAGATCTCCATTTGCTGCAAGCTTGCTTTAGACTTTCCTTGTAAATCAAGTGCTTTAGCCAATTGGTATTGCAGCCATTCATTATCGCTACGCTCAGGAAAACGGCTGATTAAGTCTTGATAGGATAATATCAAGGCATTAAGTGCATCATCGGATTTTTGCCAGGCTTGCTCATCAGTCAACTCTTGCTCATCAATGCTTTCATAAGCTTGGCTGCTCATTTGTACTAAGCGGTATTCTATTTGTGCCCTCACTTCCACATCAGGCTCTAAGGTAAGTATGTTTTGGTATAATTCAGCGAGTTTACTGGCTCTTTGTGAGCGACTTAAAGTAATACTCTCAATGTCACTATGCCCTTGCTCATTAGCCAAGTCGGCTAGAGTCTTTCGCGTCGAACTGCCATTTTGCTCGGTGCTTTGGCAACCGACTAGGGCGACAGAAAAACCAACAATACAGATTAGTTTTAGCCACCAAGAGTATACCGATATAAGCTGGCGGAATAAGTGACAAAAAAACAACATTAATAAGTACCCGCTATAGTCGATACTTTTTCAGCAGCAGCTAACTTAGCAGACGGCGCTAACTTAATAGCTAAGCTTTTATCTGCTTTTGCCATACGCTCTAAAACTTTCGCCATACCTTGGCGAGTACTTAGCAGGTGTTCCGCTAAAACAACACCTTGTTCATCGATATAAAGTTTAACTTTCTGCCTTATTTTCACGCTGATTTTTTCTCGTAACTGAGCCAGTTGCGTTAATAACAAGTTAAGCTGCTTAACACTTTGTTGTTGCTTTTTGATGCTAAGTTCGAGGGAGAGCTGAGAATTGGCTATTTTATCTAATTGTTGCTGCTGAGCAGTAACGCCAGCAATGGCATTATCTACTTGCGACAATTGTTTGCGGTGCTGCCAAGCACGCTGAGGATATTGTTGTGCTAGTTGCCATGACAATACGCCCTCTACTCGCGCTAAACGCTGTTTATAGTCTGCTGTATTTTTCTTATCAGCAATCTGGGTCAAAGCGCTATGGCTCCTCGCTATCCGTGTTAACCATTGTCGCTCTTCTGCATTGGCAAACGCTGAAGCTTGCTTGTTAGCTAATTGTTGGTTAAGTAATTTAGCTAAACGGTCTCGCTCAGTTTTTAACAGTGCAAAAGCACCTTGCTGTGCTTGTGCGACTTGAGCGGCAATAATATTTTTCTTACGTGCTTGATTAAGAGTAATAATCTCAGCTAGCCAGGTTGTTTTATCGAGTAATGATTGCACTTGCTGCGCTTGTTCATCAATGGCGATCACTCCTTGGTATAAGTTAGCAAGTTGGGCATCATAAAGCGCTTGCTGTAGCCAAACCGACTCGGGCAAGTAGTGGTCATTGCCTTCAGGCTTATGCTGACTATGTTGACTTCCTTGGCTCGATGGTGAGAAATCGAGTAAATTAATACTTTGATTAAAAGCCATGGAAAACGTGTCTAAGTCTTGCTGGCGTAATAGAAAGAAGCTTTCCACGGTTTGATAAGCACTGACACCTTGAGCAAGTGATTGCTGGTCACTGACTTGCTGCGCCATTAACTCAGCCGACTGCCAACCCAGTTGGGAGTAAGGATAATTTTTATAATGCAAATTTAATAAATTAAAAGCGATATCATATTGCTGCACTTGCTGGCTAGCAAAAGCGAATAAAAATAATGCTGACTCTGCATAGGGACTTTGCTCTGGGAAGGTTTTTAATTCACTGAAGCCCAAGTCATAGCGTTGTTGACTGATATATATTTGTGCCAGCAGTAGTTGCGCATAATCCTGAATTGCTTGACCTTGTAAAATGGCCATTTGCTGTTCATCACGTTGAGAAGAAAAACTTGCCTCATTTAAAAATAATGTCTGCCAAAAGCCATGTTCTTCTTGGTGCCATTGGTTATTTTTAATGGTCTTTAATGCGTTAATGGCTAAATCATATTGTGACGTTTCAATAAGACGTAATGCCTCATTGAGCAGAATATAAGCAGATGTATCATCAAGGTCTGAGATCGGTTTAACTAACAATAAACGACTATCATCTGGCCAATAAGCCAGTTGAGTCAGGACATGATATTCTTGGTAATAGGTAGAGGAAACTGACTCAATGCTAGCTAAGCTATCTTTTGCCTGTGTTATCTCCCCTTGGGAAAGATATTCATTGCTTAATGAAAGTAAAGCAATCAAGCGTAATTCACTCGCCTTAGCTGATTTTTCACTACTATTTTCTCGCTGTTTTTCAACGTTAAGCAAAGCATCAAAATTGACTAAGGTAGCTTTCGCTTGCTGTAATAAGCCTGCAGAAAGTTGCAAACCCGCAGCAAATAAAGTGGCACGACTATCTAAGCGCTTTAATTTCGCCTTACTCTGCTCTATTTGCACTAAAGCTTGCTGATGATCACCTTGAAAGTAAAAATAAAGTGCTTGGCGGTAATACTTATCTTGCAGATCTGTTTGCAGAACTAGTTTACTTTCATCACTTTGAGCACTTTCGCCGTACTGATTACTTTGGCCATAGCTAACCGTTGCTTGACTGAATAATACCAGCAGCAACATTTTTGCCAAAAGAGTAAAGCTTACTTTAATGCCCATAGTAAATTATAAAACCCATTCTTCAATAACAACTTGGCTGCGATAATTTTTAGTATTATCAACAAGCTTAAGCTCAATCATCAAGCTTTCATCATCTTTGTCAAATTGATACTCTGCGGCTCGTTTTACCATTCGCCCGTCCGAGTCCACACCGGTAAAAATTGCGGTTAATTGGTATTGCCCTATTTTCAAATTGCCTAAATATAGCTTTTGAATACCGCCCTGCTCCAATGCTTGGCGTTGCCGTTTGGTATATAAAAAGCCGGCAACATCTTTATCGTTAATTTTAACTTCGACACTATCAAGGGCAAAAAATCGGCCAGTGTCCACAGAAACAAAAATAGCGATTTGAGTACTGGCTGGAAACAATAAATCCTCTTCAAGAATAAATAGCTCCCTATTGAGTTGTATTACTTGTGACTTCAACTGCTCTAGTTGTTGCGCCAGCTCACTACTCGACTCTGTTGCTTTCTTAGCGTTGGCAGTACTTTCAGCAAAACTAACGCTATTAAAGCTAAGTGCCAAGACCAAGACAGTGAGTGTTTTGAACAAATTACATAATTTCATATTTATTAACTACCTAAAGGGCCACTTTTAAAATGGCCTTTAAACCTTGTGTAAAAACTTATTTAAAACTAAATTAAAACTAAATTAAAATACGTTTAAAAGTAAAGGCTATAAAAAATCCTAATAACATTCGCTGAAAAACCATAAAGAGGCTCTGTCCCTATACCTTCGCCAGCAGTAGGATCTCTAAAGTTTTTATAATCAAATTTAATATAATCCCATTGTAATGAAGCCTCAGAGCGTAGGTCACCAAAAGAATACTTTTGCGGCACTAGATAAGTCAAAGATAAACCTAAGGTAAGATCTTCAAACTCGCTCAGTTCTTTATCTCTTGCTAAGTAATTCTGTGCATCACGATAGGAGAATAAGTCGCTATAAAAACTTGCTTGTGTTTGTTGGTAGTGCCTAATTTTCAGCTCAATTTCAAAAACATCCGCTATGGGATGCCGATAAGAGACTTCAATATCGGTGGCATCAATTTGCCAACTATCACTAAAGTAGCGGTAATGAACAAAAAGAGCCGCTCTATAAGGCAGGTAGTAACTGGCTGAAATTTTACTGGCAAAAGAGTTACGTGTATTAGGATAAACTTCGCTTTGATAGCCAACACCGGCAGGCTGGCTATTATCGATATAACGGACACTGCGATAAGGGTTATTTAAATAACCTTCATCGGCGACCGCCTCAAAGTTTAAACTCATTGATAGGTTGCGCGTTAATATTTGACTGATGCCAGCTCTGACACGATATTGCTGACTTTGCTCAGCGAAAAACTCATCACCATTACGCTTTATTTTATTATCACTGTACGCTAGCCCGACACTTAAATTGGTTAAATCACCAAAGGTATCTTGAGATATATTAAGGTTGATCGATTTGGCTAAATAGTCACTTTCATCACTTTGCCTAACGCTAATGTCCATTAAGGTTTTGTCGTGTAAATACTCGAGGCTGAGCTGTACTTCTTTACGTTTTTCAAGGTAAGGACTGGCGGTACTCATCACATCGACAGAGGCTGACGATATACTATCTACATAGTAATAAGCCGATACTGCCAGGGTTTCACTGGTTTTTTTGCGTAATAATATCGCTGGTCCATCAATTCTCATACCACCACCATCATAGCTATGATAAAGCACATCGACGCGATCCGGCGATAATACCGCGGCAGTGATTTTGCCATAAGGCAGGTAAGATAACAGCAGAGAAAACAGTATCAGCCAACGCATATTAGTTACAACCACAGCCGCCCCCGCCTGTGCCATCGGCGCCCCTTGAAGACTCCCTTGCCTCATAAACATGAGCAATATGCATATTGGCAATAGGATGGCGATTATTACTCATAATCGCATCGGCTAAGTTTTGTCGTTCATACGGTTTAACCCAAGGTTCAATAGCGAGACTTGAGCAAGCAGTGACACTTAACAGACAACAGCAAAACAAAGTCCGTAGCAATATTGGCTTTATCATTTTATTCACTATTTATTCTCTGATCAGCTTTTTAATGGCCTTGGCGTATTTTTTTTCATAACCAGGTTTATAACCTTTAAAGGCATACCTAACTACGCCATCCCTATCGATAATGATGGTAGTCGGCATGGCTTCAACTTGATAGCTCGCCGAAATGGTATTAGTGTTATCAAATAATATGGGGAAAGTTAGGTTCAAATCGGCTAAGAAATCTCGTCCAGCTTGGTTTTCTTGTTCAACATTGATTCCCCAAACAGAAACACCTAAATCTTGGTATTTTTCGTAAAATTTTTGTAACACTGGCATTTCTTTGCGGCATGGACCACACCAAGAAGCCCAAAAATTAATGACTATTATTTTACCGCGCTGCTCAGTTAAATTAAGGTTAATGCCTGCCATACTTTTTAAGGTAAAGTCTGGTGCTGGCTGACCTAGTTCTAAGGCATTGACATTCGTAGTAATTAACAAGAACCCCACCAACAAGCTGTTAAATAAAGTGGCGCTATATGAAAAGGCACGCCGTGGTCTGCTTTGACCTGTTTTAACTGCAGATAATAATGTCATTCAATTCATCCTTAAAAGTAAAAAGCAAAGCCGGTAGTGAAATTTAAATTATGGCTGGTTTTATGTTCACCGGTAATACTAGTATCAAAAATATAATCACTCATAGCAATATCCCAAGTGAGCCAATCCGTTAAAAAGATTCGATAATTAGCAGTCAAGTTAACGGTGAACTTTTCATCGCCAGCAAACTCCGTGGTACCACCGCCCAACTCAATAGAAAAAACACTATTAAGGGCAAAATCTCGCCCAAGGAACACTTCACCTGGCATTAGGTTGTAACCTATATTTAAACCATAATAACGGAGCTTTCTTTGTTCATCAGTAAGCAATGGCGGTACGTTAACAAGTTTTTCAAAACTCGTTTGTCCCGCTTCAGATTGTCCGTAACGCGCTTTGGCATAAAAGAATTCGGTAATATGATAAGCGAAGTGAGCACTTACCCAGCCATTAGTTTCAAAATCCTCAATAGACATAAGCCCGAACTGAATACCTAGTTCAAAATTCTCATTATCTAGGATATCTTCCAGTACCGTTCGTCTGTCTACATCGACATCAACATTACTTTCATTTAGAGAAGTATTATTGCCTGAAGCATCATTGGTTGTATCTTCATTGAATAGCACAAAGTCTACTGACTGATCAGCCTTTGCTGGTGTTATGATGCCGATACTTATGAGTAAACTTAAAGACGTTGCTAAAAGAATACGCTGAAACCTAATTTCCATACTTGAATCTCTTCATTGTCATCTCTATCCGTTAGTACTAACGAATATTTATATTCCGCTCGTAATAAAAAGTTGCGTGCTAAATGATATTTCAAACCAAAGGCGGCACTCATTAAAGTATCTTGGCGCTGTTCACTATCAACCAAGACACTGTGGGGCTTAGTTTTAATAATCCCGCCACCAATAGCAATATAGGGGGAAATAAATAACTCTGGCATCGGCTGACTAATCAACATAACTTCATATAAGTCACTGTTTGAAATAGTCCCTAAGGCTTTTCCTACCGAAACTTCACCACTAAATACTGAGGTAAAAAGATAGGCAAATTGCGCGTTGTAAAAGTGCGCCCCAGCAAAGTCACCATACATAACACCCACTTCATAATCTCTGCCTTGAAAATCCCCCGATGATATTTCAGCACGGCTAAGCTTTTGACCTTGTGCTGTCGTTAAACCTAACAATTCATCTTGATGTAGCCAGCCAGTATTGCCACGTTTATCGGTAACTTTAAGCCAGCTGGTTCGCTGCACTTGTACACTGAGGTATTCACCTTTTTCAACCACATATAAAACCGGATAGCCAACACCAGGACCTGAATGTAACTCGACAAAAGCCACCTCGATTAACAAGGAGTTCACCTTTACCTCATCAGCCAATAATGTAGCGCTTAAAAAACAGGCTATTAGGCACAATAGTGTTTGAGCTATTTTTGTGTAAGCGCGACTTAGCTGCTGATTTAAAGGTAATAATTGCATTTATTGGCTTAATTTTGGCTATAAAAGGGTGTGTTGTAGTACTGAGCGCCAATATCGAGCCACTCACTGAGCAGTCGTAACTCATGGACAGACAACATATCTTTATGCCTTTCTTCCTTAAATAAGTGAAAAAAGCGCCTACTTTGCAAAGCACCATTAGTCGATAAAATTGCCGGTACGGTAATCTTGGTTAGTACCGGAATAGGGCTGCCCTGAGCATCAAGAATTAACTCTCCTTGGCCATCAAGTTCAAATACAATATTGCCATTATCATCTAGGACTACAATTAGCCTATCAACCACTATGCCGTCAATGATTTCTTGCTCGACATCATTAAAGAGTAATTCGCGATAAGCCGTTAAATGAGCAACCTCATCAATGGAAACACTGTCACTCAAATCTAGCTGCCCTGCCGGCACTTGCGCTAAATTATCGCTATCAAGGGGACCATGACAACTTGAGCAAGTGCTATCGCTTATTAATTCTGCCGTTTGTTCATCAAATACCTGGCGAGATAACTGCCATAATGGCTGAATATGCTCGACATAATTTATTTGTAGTCGACAATAAGCGTTCCAATGAGTAAAACATAGATTACCTGTTGGCGCCGGCGTTGCTAACTGCTGATAGCTATAGTTGATCTCAGGGTTTGGGGCTGAAATTTCAGCGTCGCTCCACATATCCAAGTAATGAATATCAGCCGAAAGCTGAGCTAAACCATTAACCATTTCATCAGCTTCGGCCATAGTTTGTCCTTGCAAGGGGATAATTGTCGAGTTGGTATTGCTAAACGCAACACCGCCTGGATTAGCGCCAGCGTTAATACTTGCAGCTTGTGCCTCAGGCCGACCATGGGGTAATTCACTTTGTTGGCTATGGCAACCATGACACTCTAAGGTTTCTCCCGCCTTAACACTTAGCCATTGTCTATGTCTGCCACCGATGCGCTGACCATTGGCATCAAGCACACTTATAGCAAAAGGTACATTGGCAGGAATTTTGACCTTAACTGAGCCGTCGGGTTGAATAGGCGTATAACCGATGATTTCTCGCATTAATTGATTTCGGCTGCGACCAAAATCAGTATTACTAAGCTGCCTCACCTCACGGGGTGGTAGCGGTACACCGCGCACAAGTCGTAAAAATCGAGCTGGCAGCTCTGCTGCGGTAGTTAATTTTGGATCCCTTAAGGAAAGAATGCCTAACGGCTTAGTCTCTTGTATTGATGAATCTACGCCATCAACATCATAGACACTGCGAATATGAATTACTGCAGCTTGTTCATTGACGAGTTCTGCTATGAGCCCAGAGCCAAATGTTTTATCAGCAATAAAGGCCGCAGGGTAATCAGTTGCTTGCATCACAATAGCTTCACTAAGCATGTTACCTTCCGTCGTTTTAGCAACAACTTGTTGAGTATTGCTTTTCCCGTTATAAAGCCACAACTCATACCAAGGCGATGCTAACTCAAGCCCGGCTTGTGCTAATTCTTCTGCGGATAATTGTCCGCAGGCTTTTATTAGGTCGGCAATAATTATCCGGCATAAATCCCAACTCAGTAAATAACGTTCACTATCATCAGGCAAAGGAAATATGTGGCTTAATCGGCCAGCAGTATTAATTTTCTCAGAGAAGTTAAAGCGATATACACTATCGGTAAATAGCTCTTGCTGTGCGGTACCTGGAACGGATTCACTGGCCAAAGCTTGTTGGTTATCAATAAATTGCTCGATATTTATCAACATAGGCCTTTTTTGATAAAGCTCATCATCCGTTGATGTGAATAACAGCAAGATATCACCATTGGGCATTTGTTGCGGCTTAACAAATTCTATCTTTTGGTTTTCCCCATCTAAAACTATTTGATGAGAATGCCAACCATAGACCAGTTGATTTTCAGTACCGTCAGGGTTCATACGGTATAAGTTGATTTTATTATTGCCGCCCATAGTATCCCAGCGACTGTATAAGATGCGGCCATCTTGTAAAACTAAGGGGTAAAAATCATGACTCATATTAAAACTGATTTGGTTAATATCACTGCCATCAGCTTGCATTACATGAATATTAAAGGCTGAATTTTGCCCTGATTCATTCAAAGCCGTGTATTGCGGCTTACCTTCGTCTAATAATATAGCTCGAGCTAAACGCTGCCGTGTTGAGGCAAAAATGATGCGACCATCGGGTAAAAATGATGCCATTAGATCATCACCTTGTTGGGCAATAACAGCACTATTAATTATCGGTTGAAAGCTTTTATCAGCCAATTGATAACGCCAAATATTCCATTTGGGTTGTTCATTGTCATCGACATCGGGGATTGCTGGCGCCCTAAGCGACACTAAAAATGATTGGCCATCAGGCGATACACTTAAATCTCGAATATCTATTGCTTGAACTGTACCTTGTGCATCGGTAAATAGATCGGCCGTCAGTATGGTACTAGGTGAGTCAGCAAAGGCATTGTTTTTGACAATAAGTCGAGCACCAGGATTAAATTTGGCAGGATTTCGCGCTGAAAAAGCAACGGGAGTTAAAGCGTCGTCAGCCATGCTATTGATGCTACGCTCAATATAAACAACTGGGTATTCAACTAAAACAGCATCAACTTGTGCAGCTGTTTTGACTGTCTGCTCATTGCAGCCGGTAAACAACACAGCTACAAGTGCAAGTCCGCTACACCATAGCTTCGGATTCATGCAATATCCCTATACTTTTAAAAAATAACAAGATTAAATTAATCTAGGTGTTTTGATATCACTAGCAATAAATTTATTTGCTCGTTTAAACATCATTATATACACTGTTACAACATGGTTACTATATATCAATGCAACAAGGTTGCAAACACCGCATCTTCAAGGAGGCTGTATGGAGATGTCACTCCCAAGCAATAAGACGAGCAAGAACGGCTTTAATATACATTTTATTAAAGTAAATACCCGCAATATTTCCCCTTACCTATTATTTTTATTTTTGTGTTTGTGTTTAATCATCTCCTTTAATGTCAGCGCCTCGAGTTTAGAGCAGGCTAAACGACTGCATGACCGTATCACCGGCGTACCGCCATCAGTGACCACCCTTATTGATATGAGTGATTTAATTGCACAAGGTAAAGTTACCGAAGCTGCTTATCTAGCCATGCAATCTCCTGAATTTTATTCAACCACCTTAAAGGTATTTGCTAGCCCTTGGACCAATAAAGACCAAGACATATTTTTTCCGCTAAATGATTACAGTGCCACCATCATAGGGGCAGTTCGTGATGACCTAGATTTTAGGCAAATATTACAAGCCGATATCACCTATGTTGGCAAAAACGAGCTTAACTTACCTGCTTATAGCAAAAACAATAACGATCATTATCAGGCATTAGAGAGTAACTTTATTAACTTGGCTGATGGGTTAGTGCAAGTGAGTCAATCAAGTTTGAATGGCTTACCCAGTGAAGCAACGGCGGGGATATTAACCTCAAGAGCTGCCGCTAAAGCTTTTTTTTATTTAGGTACTAATAGAGCAATGTTACGTTTTACCTTGATCAATCACCTATGTACCGATTTGGAGCCACTAAAAGACAATACCTTACCAACAGATAGAATTCGTCAAGATGTCAGCCGTAGTCCTGGCGGCGATAGTCGCTTATTTATCAATAACTGTTCAGGTTGTCACACCGGCATGGACCCTTTAGCACAAGCATTTGCTTATTATGATTACCAATTTGATACTGAAAATGATCCTCAAGGGGAAAATGGCGAGATAACTTATAACCAATCAGCAGATATTGATGCTGCCACTGGTACTAGAGTCAAAGCAAAATACCATAATAATGCCAGTAGTTTTCCCTTTGGTTTTGTCACCAAAAATGACGACTGGCAAAATTACTGGCGTGAAGGGATAAATCAAAAACTGGGTTGGGATAGCAATCTTACGGGGCAAGGCAGTGGTATGAAGTCATTAGGACAAGAGCTAGCAAACAGTGAAGCCTTTGCTCAGTGCCAAGTAAAAAAAGTTTTTAAAGCCGTCTGTTTACGCGATGCAGAAAGTACTGCTGATTTAACACAAATTAAAACAACAACAACTTCCTTTAAACAACATTCATATCAACTTAAGCAGGTATTTGCTGAAGTTGCTGCCTATTGCATGGGAGAATAATGATGTATTTCCCTCTTAGTTTTACCTGCTTTAAAACAGTGCTAGTACTGTGCATACTTTTGCTGGTAAACGCTTGTGGTGAAACTAGCGTAGAAGAACTGCCGCCTTTAGTGCAAGATAACAGCAACGCTGAGTACACAGGACCCGCGCCGGCGACCGAAGATATTCAAAAATATAAAACCGCCCTTTGGGATAACCTTTCAGCAACGGACCGTTGTGGCTCTTGCCATACTGAGGGCAATCAAGCGCCCTACTTTGCCAGTAGAGTAAACGTCAATGATGCCTATGCAGCAACAAACCCATTAGTCAGCTTAAGCAAACCAGCTGAGTCTCGCCTGGTACAAAAAGTTGCCGGTGGACATAACTGTTGGCTAGCTAGCGAGCAAGCTTGTGGCGAAACCATGCAACAGTGGATAAAACTTTGGGCAGACGACAGAGTAAGCACTGCCAATGCCATTGAATTAAAAGCTCCTGTTATTAGAGAGCCAGGCAGCAGTAAAAATTTTCCTACTGAAAACACCTTATTTAGTACTCATGTCTATCCGATTGTCAGCCAATACTGTGCCGGTTGTCATAACGAATCGTCGAGCACAGCACAGTCGCCCTTTTTTGCTAGTGAACATATTGATAAAGCCTATGAAGCCGCCAAGCGGGTAATCAATTTAGCAGAGCCAAATAAGTCTCGCTTAGTGATTCGTTTAAGCAGTGAATTTCATAATTGTTGGAGTGACTGCCAAGCCAATAGTGATGAAATGCAAGCAGGTATTCAAGCGATGAGTGATGAGATAACCGTTGATGTTATATCAGCTGATATGCTGGTATCAAAATCACTATTATTAACTGATGGCTTGGTCGCTTCTAGCGGCGGCCGATTTGAGTCTGACATTATTGCTTTATATCAATTTAAAACCGGTAAGGGTAATACCGCCTATGATACTTCAGGTATTTCCCCTGCTGCTAACTTGACCCTTACAGGAGACGTTGAGTGGCTCGGCAGTTGGGGCTTGTCTTTTACTAACGGTAAAGCACAAGCAAGTACCGCCACTAGCAAAAAGATTCATGACTTGATTACCGCTACTAATGAGTTTGCTATCGAAGCCTGGCTCACCCCACATAATGTTGTCCAAGAAGGTCCCGCTAGAATAATCAGCTATTCAGCCGGGGATAATGATAGGAACTTTACCCTAGGACAAAGCCAGTATAACTATGACTTTATGCTGCAAACAGCGAACAGTAACAGCAATGGTGAGCCGTCATTAAGCACGCCTGATGCTGATGAAGTATTGCAAGCGACCTTACAACATATCGTACTAACATACTCAGCGACAGAGGGTCGCCGTATTTATGTAAACGGCAAACTCATGGCTATTATTGATGAAGGCATATCACCTTTGGCTTCATGGGATGACAGCTTTGCCTTAATCTTAGGTAGAGAGGCTTCAAATAATCACGTATGGCAAGGTAATATTCGTTTATTAGCCATATATAACCGTACATTATCGCAAGAACAAATAACGCAAAATTATAATGTTGGTGTCGGTGAAAAATTCTTGTTATTATTTTCAATAAGTGAACTGGTAGAGCTCGCTAATACCTATGTTTTATTTGCAGTCAGCCAGTATGATAATTACAGCTATTTATTTACTCAGCCAAGTTTAGTCAATCTAGATGGTAAGGCCCTAGCCAAAAACACCCTACTGGCTAAAATGCGCATTGGTATTAATGGCAAAGAAAGTGCCCAAGGGCAAGCTTACGCTAATATCAGCCTTACGTTCACCAGTGACGATTCTCTGGCCGAGCCGGTGCCATTATCTCCCTTAGGCACCATTATAGCACTGGAAAAAGGTGCCAATAATGACGAGTTTTTCTTAACTTTTGAGCAACTCGGGGAGCATAGCAATGTGGTTTTACCTGCGCTATTTATCACCCCTGAAGCAAGCTTTAGTGATACTAACAGCGCTAAAATAGGTCTGCGAAATTTTGCCCAAATTAATGCCAGCATGAGTGTCTTAACTGGTGTTAATAAAAATGCGCTAAAAGTAGCCACTACCTATCAGCTAGTCAAGCAACAGTTACCGACATTAACCAATATTGAAACCTTTATTTCAGCTCAGCAAATGGCGATTACGCAATTAGCCATTGCTTACTGCGATACGGCAATTGAAGACGATAACATCCGCAATAACTGGTTTACCGAGGTAGATTTCAGTAAAACTCCGGATATTGCCTTCGACACAGTCGGACGAGGCAATTTACTAAACCCATTGTTAGACCAGTTAATGCCTTCGACACTGACTACTCAGCCTGATAAAGCTTTAGTGTATACAGAGCTTGATAATTTGATATCTCGCCTCGGGATTTGCGCTAGCAGTTGCAGTGCCGAGCGAAGTAAAACCATTGCCAAAGCAACTTGTGCAGCTGTGCTTGCTAGTGCAGTAATGCTGGTTCAGTAAGACTTCTTTACTAGTACGGATTTAATGATGCGGTAATACCACACAGGTATCGATATAGCTAAACAAAACAAGTTATGGAAAATAGGAAAGTTACATGAGAAAAACTAAACATTTACAGCCAGATAGTCCTTTATTATTTAGTGATCATAAAAAACCGATGAGCCGTCGAGATTTCATCTCAGCTGGTCTTAGAACCGGTGGTTATACCATTGCTGGATTATCGATGTTTAGCCTATTGACCGCTAATCATGCACAAGCAGCCTTATCAAGTGATATAGAAGCGTTAAGGGATAGCTGTGGCATTAGTACACAAGGAGCAGGAAAAATTCCTTTTATTAGTTTCGATCTTGCTGGCGGCGCTAATATTTCAGGCTCGAATGTCTTAGTGGGTGGCTTGGGTGGTCAGCAAGACTTTCTCTCGACTGCCGGTTATAGCAAGCTTGGTATACCTGGCGATATGGCGCCTAATATTGCTAACCCAGATGCCATGCAGTCTGACTTTATCAATACTGATTTAGGCTTAGCTTTTCATGCTGACTCGGCATTTTTACGTGGAATATTAGAAAAAGTATCGCCTGAAACAGCCGCCAATATTAATGGTGCAGTAATACCTAGCCGATCTGACAATGATACCGCCAACAATCCGCATAACCCTATGTATGCCATCGCGGCTGCCGGTGCTAATGGCTCATTAATGCCACTTATTGGCTCTAGGAATAGCGACTCTGGTGGTAACTCTATGGCCCCAGCAAGTTTTATTGATTTAAGTTTACGGCCAACAAAGATTGATCGCCCCAGTGATGTTACTGGCTTAGTTGATGTCGGTGATTTATTTAACTTGTTGTCTCAAAGTGACGCCGTTGCTGTTATGGAAAGTATTCAACGAGTCAGTGCGCAAAAAATGGCACAGGTCAATAGTCAGGTTACCCGTGACGATATCATTAAAGACCTGGTTAATTGTGGCTATGTCAAAAGTGCCGATCTCGCCGATCGATTTGGCGATCCATCGACACTCAACCCTTTACTTGATGTTGATATTGTCGGCCCTGGTGGCATTTTTAGTCTGGCTGAATTTGATAGCGAGCAGGAGTTCCAAAAAACTGCCTCTATCATGAAATTGGTAGTTAATGGCTTTGCTGGTGCTGGCACGGTAACCATGGGTGGCTTTGATTATCATACCGGTGACCGCAGCACTGGTGAGTTAAGAGATCTTCGTGCTGGCCGTTGTATGGGCGCGTGCCTTGAATATGCAGCAAGACGTAATCAACCGCTGATGATGTATGTATTTAGTGACGGCTCTGTCGCCAGTAACGGCCGCATAGATGAATCTGTCGACGGTCGTGGTAAAGGCGAATGGACCGGTGATAATTCGTCAACCGGTGCATCATTTTTCTTAGTGTATAGCCCCACTGGCAAACCACAATTAATGGGCGGCACCGCGGAGCAAAGTGCCATGCATCAACAAATTGGTTTTATGAGGCCTGATGCTTCGGTGGAAACTACGTCTGCGCCGTCGGCAAATAATGTCAATCTACTGGTGCAAACCGTGTTATTAAATTATATGGCACTGCATGGACAACAAAATCAATTTTCTACTTTAGTACCTAGTCAAGGGTTGGGCAACAGTACCATGTTAGACTCGTTAACCGCATTCCAACCAATCATTACAGTTTGATTGTATTAATACCACGCAATAACCCTCTCGTCTGTAGGCGGGAATTTATTCGCGCTAAGTAATGAAGTCATATATTTTTATTGTTGTAGACCCTTGGAGAAGTGTAATCTCTGCTCATTATCGATAATAATGGCCTCATATCCCGCCATGCTGTTAATTAATTGCATACCGTCGGCAAGCCCTTTAACAAATAGTGTCGTTGATAAGGCATCGACATAAGTAGCATCTTTGCCAATAACCGAGACACTAACTACTTTTCGAGCTGAGTCGCCCGTTTTTGGATTGATAATATGGTGGTAACGTTTGCCATCTTCGATAAAATATCGTTCATAATCCCCAGAGGTCGAGATAGCTTCATTCGTTAGTGGAATATGTACAACATGCTTTTGTTCGGCTCTTGGGTGTTTTATTGCCACTAACCAAGGCCTACCATGTCGGTCACCTAACAAAGCGGTATCACCACCGGCACTCATTAACGCATGGTGAACTCCTGCCGAACTTAGCAAGTTCAGACACCTTTTAACGGCATAACCTTTAGCTATGCCTCCTAGGTCGATTTTAATGGCGCTATTATCAAAGCTGACGGTACTATTTTTTTCATCTAAGACGATGCCTAGATAATTGATCGAAGGTAAAGCCTTATCAATGGCTATTTGCTGAGGACGAATTTTATTACGGTAATCATATTGATAACCAATAGAAGCATAAGTTATATCGAAAGCGCCGTCGCTTAGCACTGAAATATCATGAGCTGTCGCTATTAAGGTAAAAAGCTCCCTTGATATAGTCACCTTTTTCTTAGCCGCCTCACGGTTGAGCAGACTTAACTCACTACTTTCTTTGTAAGGACTCATAGCGAGATCTAAGCGGGTCATTTCAGCAATGATTTGTGCAATCAATTCTTGCGACTGACTAGCATTAGTATTGTTTTCATCTAGCCAAAATTCAACATGGGCGCGTGTGCCCATGGTATTAAACGAATGCTGATACCATTTAGCATTGAGTTGAAAAGGGCTAAATAAAAGTATTAAGGACAAAGCTAAAACTATTTTTTTCAAGGTTATAACCATATAAATGAGAGGATTGGCCAAAAGAGCTTTATAAGTCGCTCATCCAATCAAGTTGTTTATTCGCTTGAGTTTTTCTTTCTATCAAACCTTCTATGAGCGGCGTTAAAATCAACTCCATGGCCAGACCCATTTTGCCCCCAGGAACGACCAGAGTGTTAATACGCGACATAAATGAGCCATCAATCATACGAAGATAATACTGAAAATCAACATTCTTTACTTCTCGAAAGCGGATAACAACAAAACTTTCATCCAAACTTGGGATTGCCTTGGCACTAAATGGATTGGAGGTATCAACCGTAGGCACGCGCTGAAAGTTAATATGTGTACGGGAAAACTGTGGCGTGATAAAGGAGATATAATCATCCATACTGCGCACTATGCTAGCAGTGACCGCTTCTCTACTGTGACCACGTTGATTGGTATCGCGAATGATCTTTTGAATCCACTCTAAATTAACAATAGGTACCATACCAATGAGTAAATCGACATGTTTGGCTACGTCATTATCTTTAGTGACCACACCGCCATGAAGACCCTCGTAGTATAATAAATCCGTACCGTCTCCAAGCTCTTGCCATGGGGTAAAAGTGCCTGGCATTTGGTTAAAGGGTACCGCCTCATCGAAACTATGCAGGTAACGTCTAATTTGACCCTTACCGGTTTCACCATAGTCACGAAATAACTTTTGCAACGCACTAAAATCATTAGCCAAATCACCAAAATAACTAATATTAGTGCCTGATTCTTTAGCTTTTCTCTTTTCCAGATCCATTTCTTGACGGGAGAAACGATGAAAGCTATCACCCTCAACATTTACCGAGGTAATGCCAAGTGTTCTAAAAATATGTTCAAAAGAAGCGGTACTAGTTGAAGTGCCTGCTCCTGATG
The DNA here is from genome assembly GCF_001444365.1 of Colwellia sp. MT41. Lineage (NCBI taxonomy): Bacteria > Pseudomonadati > Pseudomonadota > Gammaproteobacteria > Alteromonadales > Colwelliaceae > Colwellia > Colwellia sp. MT41. The sequence continues at coordinate 564,267 of NZ_CP013145.1, read as the reverse complement.
AGCCAGTAACGGCAATTATTGGGTTTCGTGACGACATAAGGGCTCAAAAATAAACTAATGTACTATAGATATTTTATACGGTGAAATGACGTTTAGGTCAAGTAGCAAAGTAACAAGCTTCACTAACTGAGCTGTAGTTATATCACTACAAGTCATTTTTAGGCAATAAAAAACGGAGCCTAAGCTCCGTTTTTATAAGTATAATTTAGTAAACTAAATTATGCTTCTGCTGATTCTTCAACTACTTCAGGAGCATCTTCTACTACTGGGCGGTCTACTAATTCAATATAAGCCATAGGCGCTTTATCACCAGTACGGAAACCACATTTTAAAATGCGAGTGTAACCACCTGGACGATCTTGGTAACGAGCACCAAGTTCGTTGAATAAAATACCTACTACTTCTTTATCTTGTGTACGAGCAAACGCTAAACGGCGATTTGCAACACTGTCGGTTTTAGCCAATGTAATCAGTGGCTCTACAACCATACGTAGTTCTTTAGCTTTAGCAACGGTGGTTTTAATAATACCGTGCTTAACTAAAGAGCTTGCCATATTGCGGAACATCGCTTTACGATGACTGCTATTACGGTTTAACTGGCGACCGCTTTGACGATGACGCATAAGTTAATCCTTCTCTCAAACTATTAATAAAAAAACGATGATCGAACTAGTCGTTGTCAACAATGCTTTCTGGCGGCCAGTTTTCTAGGCGCATGCCTAGAGACAAACCACGAGACGCTAACACGTCTTTGATTTCAGTTAGAGACTTCTTACCTAAATTAGGCGTTTTAAGAAGCTCAACTTCAGCACGTTGTACTAAATCACCAATGTATTGAATTGCTTCTGCTTTTAAACAGTTAGCTGAACGAACAGTTAATTCTAGATCATCAACAGGACGAAGCAAAATTGGGTCGAACAATGGTTTTTCTTCCACTTGTTCTACTTCTTTAATATCACGAAGTTCTACAAACGCATCAAGCTGTTCAGCAAGAATTGTTGAAGCACGACGGATAGCTTCTTCCGGATCCAATGTACCATTGGTTTCCATGTCTATAATTAATTTGTCTAAATCTGTACGTTGTTCAACACGTGCAGACTCAACATCATAAGCAATTCTTACTACTGGGCTGAATGAGGCATCTACCAACAAACGACCAATAGCACGATCTTCTTCCTCGGCATCACGACGAACTGAAGCAGGTACGTAACCACGACCCATTTCAATTTTAATGCGCATGCTGATAGAACCTTCACTTGTTAAGGTGCAGATAACATGTTCTGGGTTAGTAATAGTTACGTCACCATCATGTTGAATATCAGCTGCCGTTACAGGGCCTTCACCAGACTTAGTTAACGTTAGAACGGCTTCATTTTTGCCTTCTAATATTATTGCTAGCCCTTTAAGATTTAACAATATTTCGATGATGTCCTCTTGAACACCTTCTTTACTACTGTACTCATGTAATACACCATCAATCTCAACTTCAGTTACGGCACAACCCGGCATTGAAGATAAAAGAATGCGGCGTAACGCATTACCTAAAGTGTGACCAAAACCACGTTCTAGTGGCTCTAAAGTTACTTTAGCGCGACGAGGGTTGATATGTTCGATACCAACCATACGTGGTCTAAGGAATTCGGTTACAGAACCCTGCATATATGTCCTCTCTTAAAGTGCAACTTTACTATTTAGAGTAAAGTTCAACAATCAACTGTTCATTAATTTCGGCAGACAAATCAGAACGATCTGGAAGACGTTTAAAAATGCCTTCAAGCTTCTTAGTATCTACTTCAACCCAAAGTGGCTTCTCACGTTGATCAGCTAATTCTAAAGCAGCGATAATACGCGCTTGAGTTTTAGACTTCTCACGAACAGAAACAGTATCTTCAGCTTTAACAGTGAAAGATGGAATATTAACTACTCCGCCGTTTACCACGATAGCCTTATGGCTAACTAATTGACGAGCTTCAGCACGAGTGCTGGCATAACCCATACGGTAAACTACGTTATCTAAACGCGTTTCTAAAAGCTGTAACAAGTTTTCACCTGTGTTACCTTTTTGACGTGCTGCTTCTTTGTAGTAATTACTGAATTGTTTTTCTAGTACGCCATAAATACGACGAACTTTTTGTTTTTCACGAAGTTGAACACCGTAGTCAGACAAACGACCGCGACGGGCGCCATGTTGACCTGGTATTGTTTCGATTTTACATTTAGTGTCAATTGCTCTAACACCACTTTTAAGGAACAAATCTGTTCCCTCGCGGCGACAAAGTTTTAACTTAGGACCTAAATATCTAGCCATTTTCTTTCTCCAACTATCCTAAAAAATGCGATTAAACGCGACGTTTCTTAGGAGGACGACAACCATTATGAGGAATTGGTGTAACGTCAGTAATGTTGGTGATTTTAAAACCAGCAGCATTTAGGGCACGGATAGCAGATTCACGACCTGGACCTGGACCTTTAACGAAAACTTCAATATTCTTCAAGCCAAACTCTTTTGCAGCAGCGCCTGCGCGGTCTGCAGCAACTTGTGCAGCAAACGGAGTAGATTTACGTGAACCACGGAAACCTGAACCACCTGCAGTCGCCCAAGATAAAGCATTACCTTGGCGGTCTGTAAGAGTCACGATTGTGTTGTTAAAAGAGGCGTGGATATGAGCCATGCCATCGACAACTTGTTTTTTTACGCGTTTACGCGAACGAACTGGTGTTTTTGCCATTGTCTAGTTCCTCTTACTTCCTAATTGGCTTACGAGGACCTTTACGGGTGCGCGCATTTGTTTTAGTGCGTTGACCACGTAGAGGAAGACTACGACGGTGACGGATGCCACGGTAACAACCTAAATCCATAAGACGTTTAATGTTCATTGAAACTTCACGGCGCAAATCACCTTCTACGGTAAATTTGTCCACTTCAGCGCGAAGCAAATCAATTTTTGCTTCGTCTAATTCACTGATCTTCGTTGATTCAGCGATACCAGTTGCTGCACAGATTGCTTTCGCACGTGTAGCTCCGATACCGTAAATCGCAGTAATGGCGATTACTGCATGCTTACGATCAGGGATGTTAATGCCAGCGATACGGGCCACTAACACATCTCCTATAAATAATTAAAATTACGTTGGTTGGAAAGCCCGTTAGGATACCCAACCATTCTCTTTTTACTGTAAATCGAAACGGCATTATACAGAATCCTCCGCATAATGCCAGTTCTAAAAGATTTGAGTTAATATCAGACGATATTAACCTTGTCTTTGCTTGTGCTTAGGTTCAATACAAAGAACGCGAATTACGCCTTTACGTTTTACCACTTTACAATTACGACAAATCTTTTTTACGGATGCACGTACTTTCATTTTATACTCCGTTAACTTATCAAGCTCAGTCTAACGACTATAGCCTTTCAAGTTTGCTTTTTTAAGTACATTGTCATATTGATGAGACATCAAATGCGTTTGTACTTGTGCCATAAAGTCCATAATCACAACCACGATAATCAATAACGATGTACCGCCGAAGTAGAACTGTACGTCCCACGCCATGATCATAAACTGTGGAACCAAACAGACAAAGGTAATATACGCCGCACCACATAGGGTTAAACGAGTCATCACTTTATCAATATATTTGGATGTTTGTTCACCTGGACGAATCCCTGGAATGAACGCACCTGACTTTTTCAAGTTATCTGCTGTTTCACGCGGATTGAAAACCAATGCCGTGTAAAAGAAACAGAAGAATATTATTGCTGCTGCTAACATGAAAACATATAAAGGTTGCCCTGGCGACATCGCCTGAGAAACACCTTGTAAGAAATCAGCTACCGGGCCATCTCCTTGTCCAAACCAGCTCGCAAGCGTGCCAGGGAACAAGATAATACTTGAGGCAAAGATTGGTGGGATTACACCCGCCATATTCACTTTCAACGGTAAATGAGTGCTTTGCGCGGCAAAAACCTTACGGCCTTGTTGGCGCTTAGCGTAGTTAACAACAATACGTCGTTGACCACGTTCAACAAATACTACTAAGAAAGTTACTGCAAATACCACAACGCCAATTAGCAATAATACTAATAAGTGCAATTCACCTTGACGCGCCGATTCAGCTAATTGACCTAGAGCTGAAGGCATACCAGCAACAATACCCGCGAAAATAATAATCGAAATACCATTACCGATACCACGTTCAGTAATTTGCTCACCTAACCACATTAAAAACATGGTACCAGTAACCAAACTAACCACTGCGGTGAAATAGAAACTAAAACCAGCATTAATTACTAGGCCTTGCATCATATCCGGTAAACTTCTGGAAATCGCTATCGCTTGAACTGTTGCTAGCACTAAAGTGCCGTAGCGTGTGTATTGACTGATTTTACGTCGTCCAGCTTCACCTTCTTTTTTCAATTCTGCCATTGCCGGGTGCATAACCGTAAGCAATTGCATAATAATAGAAGCTGAAATGTACGGCATAATTCCAAGTGCCAATACTGAGGCTCGCTCAAGTGCACCACCGGAGAACATGTTAAACATTTCTACGATAGTGCCCTTTTGTTGATCAAATAACTGAGCTAATACAGCGGCGTCAATACCAGGGATTGGCACAAAAGACCCTAAACGAAGCACTACTAATGCCACGAATACGAACCATAATCTTTGTTTTAGCTCAGACAAACCGCCTGCGCCTTTACTTCCTTTTTGAGAAGCCATTCCTGGTGTAGCCATAATGTACTATTCCTCGATTTTGCCACCAGCAGCTTCAATAGCTGCTTGTGCGCCTTTAGTTACTGCAATGCCACGTAAAGTAATTGGACGAGTAATTTCGCCAGATAACATAACCTTAACAGCTATGATATTACGTGTAATTAAACCAGCGTCTTTAAGTGCATGAATATCAACAACATCAGCTTTAACAAGGTTTAATTCATGTAAACGAATTTCAGCGCGAACTAAAGATTTACGTGAAGTAAAACCAAATTTAGGTAAACGTTGTTTCAATGGCATTTGACCACCTTCAAAACCTGGACGGACACTACCGCCAGAACGAGACTTCTGACCTTTATGACCACGACCACCAGTTTTACCGATGCCTGAACCAATACCACGACCACAGCGCTTTTTAGCTTTGTGAGATCCCGGTGCAGGGGATAAAGTATTTAAATGCATAATTAATCCTCCACCTTAACCATGTAGTAAACCTTGTTGATCATACCACGTACAGATGGAGTGTCTTCTAACTCAACTGTATGATTGATACGACGTAGACCAAGGCCTTTTAATGTAGCTCTATGTTTCGGTAAACGACCGATAGAACTTTTTATTTGAGTTACTTTAACTGTTTTAGACATGCTCAATTACCCCAAAATTTCTTTAACGCTTTTGCCACGTTTAGCTGCCATATCTTTTGGTGAATGCATATTCACTAAAGCTGAAACAGTAGCGCGAACTACGTTGATTGGGTTAGTAGAACCGTATGCTTTTGACAATACGTTCTGAACGCCTGCAACTTCAAGTACTGCACGCATCGCGCCACCGGCGATGATACCTGTACCGTCAGAGGCTGGTTTCATGAAAACTTTAGAACCAGAATGCTTGCCAGTAATAACATGCTGAAGAGTAGTACCCTTCAAGTCAATCGTTACTATATTACGGTGCGCTTTTTCCATTGCTTTTTGGATTGCAGCAGGCACTTCACGTGCTTTACCGTAACCAAAACCAACACGCCCATTGCCATCACCAACTACTGTTAGTGCGGTGAAACTGAAAATACGACCACCTTTAACCACTTTTGAAACGCGGTTAACTGCGATTAGCTTTTCAGCCATATCACTTTGTTGTGAGTTTTCTTGCTTATGATTAGCCATTATAACCCCCTAGAACTGAAGACCAGCTTCACGAGCTGCTTCTGCTAACGCTTTCACGCGACCATGATAAAGGAAACCAGAGCGATCAAAAGCTATCTTAGAGATACCTTTTGCTACAGCACGTTCAGCGAGAGCTTTACCTACTGCAGTTGCTGCGGCAACATTACCAGTTTTTTCAATTTGAGCAGCAACTTCTTTGTCTAAAGTAGACGCAGATGCGATTACTTCAGAACCAGTTGGTGCGATCAATTGAGCGTAAATGTGACGAGGAGTACGGAATATAACTAAACGATTCGCACCCAACTCGCTAATTTTTGCACGAGCGCGTCTAGCGCGGCGCAAACGAGATGTTTTCTTATCCATAGTGTTACCCTACTTCTTCTTAGCTTCTTTACGACGAACATTTTCGTTAAGATAACGAATACCTTTACCTTTATAAGGCTCAGGTTTACGGTATGCACGAATGTTCGCAGCGGTTTGGCCAACTAAATGTTTATCACAACCTTTCAGTGTGATTTCAGTTTGGCTAGGAGTTTCACAAGTTATTCCTTCAGGAATAGTATGTTTGATTGGGTGTGAAAAACCTAAAGATAAGTCTAAAGACTTACCAGCAGCTTTGGCACGGTAACCAACACCTTGTAAAACTAATTTCTTTTCATAACCTTTACTAACACCTTCAACCATATTATTGATTAAAGCACGGGTAGTACCGGCTTGAGCCCAAGCTTGTTTATGTTCACATGCGATAGTAACTTTGATTTGGTTGTCTTCTTGAGAAACCGCAACAAACTTATGAATCGTACGTGATAATTCACCTACTGGACCTTTAACTGTAATGTCTTGACCTGATAACGTAATGGTAACGCCAGCAGGAACAACGACAGGTGTTTTTGCAACACGAGACATATTATTCTCCTTACTCTACGAAACCAAGAACTTCACCGCCAATACCCGCAGAGCGAGCGGCACGATCCGTCATCAAACCTTTAGAAGTCGAAATAATCGCAATACCCATGCCAGCAAGAACTTTAGGAAGTTCATCACAGCTTTTGTATATACGAAGACCAGGACGTGAAACACGTTTGATCACTTCAATTACTTCTTTACCTTCAAAATATTTCAATACCACATCTAACTGAGGTTTAGCATCAGTTGATACTGAAAAACTTGAAATATAACCTTCATCTTTAAGTAAGTTGGCAATTGCAACTTTTAACTTAGAAGATGGCATTGCTACTGCAACTTTTGCTGCAGATTGACCGTTGCGGATGCGTGTAAACATGTCCGCGATAGGATCAGTCATCATAACCATTTACTCCCGTGAATTACCAACTAGCTTTCTTAAGACCTGGAACTTCACCACGCATCATGGTTTCGCGTAATTTAATACGGCTTAAACCAAATTTACGTAAGAAACCATGTGGACGTCCAGTAATACTACAACGGTTACGTTGACGACTACTGCTCGAATCACGAGGTAAACTTTGAAGTTTCAATACAGCATCCCAGCGTTCTTCATCAGAAGAATCGGTACCTGAGATGATTGCTTTTAACGCAGCACGCTTTTCAGCATATTTTGCTACTAGCTTGGTTCTTTTAGCTTCACGAGCTTTCATTGACGTTTTAGCCATAACTCTACACCTTCTTCTGGAACGGGAAATTAAAGGCAGACAGTAAAGCTAGTCCTTCTTCATCATCTTTCGCGCTAGTAGTAATAGTGATATCTAAACCGCGAATTTTATCGATTTTATCGTAATCGATTTCAGGGAAGATAATTTGCTCACGAACGCCCATGCTGTAGTTACCACGACCATCAAATGACTTAGGATTTAAGCCACGAAAGTCACGGATACGTGGAATTGAAATAGAGATAAAACGCTCTAAAAATTCCCACATACGCTCGCCGCGTAGAGTTACTTTTGTACCAATAGGGTAGCCTTCACGAATTTTGAAGCCCGCAACTGATTTGCGTGCAACTGTCGTTAGCGGCTTTTGCCCTGAGATTGCAGTAAGATCATTTGTGGCGTGCTCTAACACTTTCTTGTCAGATATAGCTTCACCAACACCCATGTTAAGGGTGATCTTTTCAATCCGAGGGACTTGCATGACACTTTTATAACCAAATTGCTTTTGCAATTCGGCTACAACTGTATCTTTATAAAAATCATGCAGTTTCGCCATCGTTTACTCCAATTAAATTAATTCGTTGTTAGATTTGAAAAAACGAACTTTTTTGCCGTCTTCAATTCTAAAACCAACACGATCTGCTTTACCCGTTGCTGGGTTAACAATCGCTACGTTGGAAACTTGTAAAGGTGCTTCTTTTTCAATGATGCCACCAGGCTGCTGTAACTGAGGTGCAGGCTTAGTGTGTTTCTTGATTAAGTTAATACCTTCTACGAATACTTTACCGTTTTCAACAAGAACTTTAGTGACTTTACCAGTCTTACCCTTGTCTTTACCAGCAAGTATAATTACTTCATCATCACGACGAATCTTAGATGCCATTATCGTGACTCCTTATAGTACTTCAGGTGCTAATGATACGATCTTCATAAATTTTTCATTACGAAGTTCACGTGTCACAGGCCCGAAGATACGAGTACCAATTGGCTGTAATTTTGCGTCTAGCATTACAGCCGCGTTTTCATCAAAACGGATGGAAGAACCATCTGAACGACGAACACCTTTCTTAGTGCGCACCACTACCGCAGTTAACACATCACCTTTTTTAACTTTACCACGAGGACTTGCTTCCTTGACGGCAATTTTGATGATGTCTCCAATGCGTGCATAGCGACGGTGCGAGCCACCAAGAACCTTTATACATTGAACACGCTTAGCGCCACTGTTATCAGCAACATTCAGCTGTGATTGCATTTGGATCATTGATTTTTTGCTCCACTGTTATCTTCCTTGTAAATTTTGTGAAAACACAAAAGAAACAATAAGATAAATTAAAATTCAAGGCCAGAAATTGACCCGTCACTGCCTTATGAAAGACCCCCCGTTGCGCTTAGAATGTAGACATAAATGCCACCACTCAAACTTAACGGGCGCGAGATTATAACACCACTAATACAAAAGTGATAGTTTAATTAGCTAAAAAACGAGCAGTAGAGAAAAAGCGGTAATGCTAGATAGCTTTAAGGCTTTAAAGCCTTAAAGCCTTAAAGTGAATGTCACCGGGCCATCATTTACCAAGGCAACTTTCATATCAGCAGCAAACTCCCCCGTTGGTGCCTTAAAGCCTTGTTGACGTAATTGATGGACAAAATACTGGTACAAGGTTTTACTTAACTCAGGTTTTGCTACCGTGGAAAAACTAGGTCGCAATCCTGAATTGGTATCTGCCGCCAGAGTAAATTGCGAGACCACTAAGATATCCCCGCCAACTTGTTTGACATTTATATTCATTTTGTCATTTTCATCATTAAAAATACGATAACCTGCAACACGCTCGGCTAAACGCTTGGCCTTAACTTCATTATCCTCAGGCTCAATCGCCAGGAAAATCAATAAACCTTGGTTAATCTGGCCAATAATGTGGTTATCAACGGTAACGCTGGCCTGACTGACACGCTGTAACAAAGCTATCATTTCATTTGCTCTTCATTTATAGGTGGTAAATTTTCTTCGTTAGGTTTTTGTTCTTTTAACCCTTGCTCTTTTAATAAAGGGTACTCTTGTAATGATACCGTGATCAAGGCGCCCACCAGTACCACTAGCCAAGAAACATAAACCCATAAAAACAGAATAGGGATAGTGGCCAAGGCACCATAAATCACTTGGTAAGAAGGAAATTCCGTTATATATAAGGCAAAGGCTTTTTTAGCTATTTCAAATAAAACACCGGCAACAAAGGCGCCCGATAAAGCAAACTTAAATGGCACCGCTTTATTAGGCACCGCCATATAAAGGATAACAAAGGCTATTATGGAAGATAGCAATGGCAATATACGTAACAGCACATCAAACAAACCTAAAACATCATACTCATCAACCGCAACTATCGACACTAGATACGATGATAACGCAATACTAGCACCAACCAGTATTGGCCCTAAAGTGAGTACCATCCAATACATGGCAAATGAAGTTATTGTCCGGCGTTTATCCGTGACTCGCCAAATTTTATTAAAGGTATTATCAATGGTAGAAATGAGTAATAGTGCGGCGACAAACAAAAATGAGATAGCGACAGCCGACATTTTTGAGGCATTAGCGACAAAACCCGTTAAATACTGCTGCACCACATCTCCCGCGGCAGGGACAAAGTTTTGATAAACAAACTGCTCCACAGTCTGCTGCAGTTCAGCAAAGAGTGGAAATGCTGTCATTACCGATAACATTACCACGACCAAGGGCACTAATGACATTAAACAAACATAGGATAAATACCCGGCGACCACCTGTATTTGTTCGCGTTTAATTCGGCGAATAAAATAAAAAATAACGCCCTTATGTTTATGCCACAACTTACTAATGACTGTTTCTTTAAATAAACTCATATTTGTTAACAATTTACTGATTTGCTCAAGGTTAACCATATATTAAGATAGAGGTAATCAATTTGCTAGCATGATGCTAGTAGACAGTGAATTAACAGGGGAGTATTAGATGGCAATTCAAGGTTCAGCGGGCAATGTCATTGCCGCTATTTGTAATGTCTTTTTTCCAGGCTTGGGGCAACTAGTACAAGGCAGGTTTATAGCAGCAATAATTTTTGCCATTGTTTGTGTGGTTGGTTATGCCCTCTGGTGGATGGTGATTCCAGCAATTATTGCTGGAATATTTCACTTATGGTCAATCATAGATGCAGCTACTTACAAAAACTAACATTAATAACGCTTTGCTTGATAGGAAATCCTATCAACCAAAGCGAGCAGCGGCAATAAAACTAACCTGCTCATTTTTAGTTATTGGCTCTGCGTCATCATAACGGTTAATTTCCGCCAATAAAGCTGAAAGTTGCTGTATTTGTTGTGGGTTAGCTTTACCTTGACTGAAAATTTGGCTTAGCTCTTGCAATTGTTTTAATTGTGCTGGGGACATAATCCAATTCCTTTTGTTGGGAAATAAAGCAGTACCTTATTTGCTGCTGATTAACACTAAGCGTAGTTACAAAAAAACAACTCTGCCGCTTTATTTTTAAAGCATAAGTAACAAAATATTAATATAGTCTTAACTTGATTCTATTTAAGCCTACCAAACAGTCACTTAGCAAAAGTACAACTCGCCCATGATTGATTAGACTACAACAATTGCAGAGATGTCTTACAAGAATGACAAGGGCTTAAAAGAAGGTTTGCTCGTTAAATAGGGATTAGTGACGTTTAAAGTCATTGCCTAGACATGCTGTTTTCGTGACACCCGTGCATCCTGTATTACCTTTAGATATACGCTCCTTGTCGTCAGGACACCGCGACATACCGTACACCCTTGGCTCACTCTAGACATCAGGACAATTGCTCCGGATAATTGCTCCTGCATTATCTAATAAGGTACTTCCTGTACCGTCTGCATTGTCTTCTAAGTTACATCCATGTAACGTCTGCATTGTCTTCTAAGTTACATCCATGTAACGTCTGTCTTCATGACACTGTACATCCTGTACATACACGCTCTTTGTCGTCCTGACACCGCGACATACCGTACATCCTGTACATACACGCTCTTTGTCGTCCTGACACCGCGACATACCGTACATCCTGTACATAAAAAAACGCCTAGTACTTTCGTAATAGGCGTTTTTTAATTTTCTTAAAGGTGGTCAATAATTACTTAATTGATCTGCCATCACGTTTACGTTCATTCTCTTTTAAGAACTTCTTACGTATACGAATATTCTTAGGTGTTACTTCAACCAACTCATCGTTATCAATAAACTCTAATGCTTGCTCTAAAGTCATATTAATTGCTGGAGTTAAGGTTTGTGCTTCATCAGTACCTGAAGAACGTACGTTAGTTAACTGCTTGCCTCTAAGTACGTTAACCGTTAAATCGTTATCACGGCTATGAATACCAACAATTTGACCTTCATACACTTCAACACCATGACCAATCATCATACGGCCACGAGATTGTAAGTTAAAGATAGCGTTAGTCAGTGCTTTACCAGTAGCGTTAGCAACCATTACACCATTTTTACGTTGGCCAATTTCACCACCCTTATGAGGACCATATTCGAAGAAGGTATGGTAAATCAAACCAGAGCCTGAAGTCATGGTCATAAATTCAGTTTGGAAACCGATTAAACCACGACTTGGCATGATGAAGTCCATGCGAATACGACCCGTACCATCAGGTGCCATATCCGTTAATTCAGCTTTACGGATACCCATTGTTTCCATGACAGCACCCTGATGTTGCTCTTCAACATCAATAGTTACCGTTTCATAGGGTTCTTGTAATTCGCCATCAATTTCACGAACAATGACTTCAGGACGAGATACCGCTAGCTCAAAACCTTCACGACGCATGTTTTCAATTAAAATACCTAAATGAAGCTCACCACGACCTGATACTTTAAATTTATCAGGATCTGGTAGTTCCTCAACACGTAATGCTACGTTATGGACTAATTCTTTATCTAGACGCTCTTTAATATTACGTGAAGTAACATACTTACCTTCTTTACCACAAAATGGTGAAGTATTTACTTGGAAAGTCATGTTGATAGTCGGTTCATCAATAGATAGCAGCGGTAAACCTTCAACATCGCTCGGACAACAAACCGTATCCGAAATTTTCAACTCACCTAAACCAGTAACAGCAACAATATCACCCGCAAAACCTTCAGGCATGTCATAACGTTCTAGACCTAAGTAACCAAATACTTTACCAACTTTGGCGTTATGTATACCGCCGTTAGCAAGTTTAACCGTTACTTGTTGATTTGGTTTAACACTACCACGTTGAATGCGACCAACACCGATTACACCCAAGTATGAGCTATAATCAAGTTGTGAAATTTGCATTTGGAAAGAACCATCAGGGTCTACATTAGGCACAGGTACTTCTGCGATAATAGTATCAAATAAAGGACTCATATCCGTACCAATGACACCTTCTTCAAGAGAAGCCCAACCATTGATTGCTGAAGTGTAAACAACTTTAAAGTCTAGTTGTTCATCCGTAGCACCAAGTTTATCAAATAAGTCGAACACTTGATCCATAACCCAATCAGGGCGAGAACCTGGCTTATCAACTTTATTGATAACAAGAATTGGTTTTAAACCTTGAGCAAAGGCTTTCTTCGTCACAAAACGCGTTTGCGGCATAGGGCCTTCTTGTGCATCAACAATCAATAGTACAGAATCGACCATTGACATTACACGCTCTACTTCACCACCAAAATCGGCATGACCAGGAGTATCAACAATATTTATACGGTAGTCGCCCCAGTTAACAGCGGTATTTTTAGCTAAAATAGTGATACCACGTTCTTTTTCAATATCATTTGAATCCATAACACGTTCGTCATGGCCTCCACGTGAATCTAAAGTACCTGATTGCTCAAGTAATTTATCAACTAAAGTGGTTTTTCCGTGGTCAACGTGGGCAATAATTGCCACATTTCTTAATTTATCTAACACTGGCTTTACTCGCTGTTACTATCGTTTATCGCTACTTCAGCGGATTAACGAAATAGGGCTATAATTTTGCGCGCATTATACAGATATTTAGGCTAAAAAGGAATCAATATCCGCTTTTATTAATTATAATAGTGGCTCTTTTATATCATAAAGTGGACTATTATTTTTTTGGAAATAATGTAACCTAGTGCTGACAAACCCCTCAAGCTAATCCGCCCCTCACGAGGCATAAAAAAAGCCTACTGAATTAACTCAGTAAGCTTTTTTTTAAATGAACTTTAACGGGTAAATTAATACTTAGCTGCTTGCCCTTTAGCCGGTAAGCTTTGTTTAATAAACTGACGAATATCTTGATTAGCTTGTCGTAAATCTTCATGGCGTAAATACATCATATGGCCACTTTCATAACCTTTAAATGACAACCTGTCTTTCATCAAACCACTGGGATCTAATTGCCATAAAGTATATTTTGCATCGAAGTAATTAGTGGCACCGTCAAAGTAACCTGATTGAATCATCACGTGTAAGTAAGGGTTTTGCGCCATAGCAAAACGTAATCCTTCACCGGTGTTATTACCGGTACGATCCCATGGGTGAACATCACCAAACATGTTATATTTAATGTCGGTTTTATACTGTAACTCTTCTCGTAAATAATAGTTAATCGCCGGAGTGAAACTGTGCAACCAAGAGCTTAATTCCGCATTATAATCAGGGCTAGCGCCAGCGACTTTTTTATCTATGCCTAAATAACGCGAATCTAAACGACCAATAGTTTGTTTTCTGTCACGTAATAATTCTTTCCAAAAAAAACGGTTATCTACATCTAAGTTATTATTAATAACGGCGCTCACCGATAAACCAGAGTACTGGGCTACTTGCTCAGCGATGTGCTGTTTCTCTTTTGCTGAGATAAAACCGCCTTTGACTAAAGCGGGTAAATACTCACTGAGGGTAAACTGCTCTACTTCTACCAGTAGTTCAGTTAACCGTTTTTGCTGCAGCGCTGGTGTAAGCGCTTGGTGATACCAAGCAGCAGCGGCAAAGTAAGGCAATCGATTCGCCGCTTTGACCGGACCATCGCGTTTAATACCAATATCCGTTGGCGAAACCAAAATCACGCCATTAACGTACATCCACTGACGCGACTGTAATTCTTTCGCCAAACCAGCAACACGGGTAGTGCCATAACTTTCACCAATTAAATATTTAGGTGAACGCCAGCGGTTATTGCGACTAACAAAGGTATTAAGCCATTCAGCTAAGTATTTAACATCGGCATTGACGCCAAAGAACATTTTCTTTTGTTGTTCTTTACTGGGCATTTTACCGTCTTTATCGGGCAATACCCGTGAATAGCCGGTATTAACTGGGTTAACAAAAACAATATCAGCAACATCTAAAATAGAATAAGGATTGGTTTTTACGCCATAAGGTTGTAGCGGGTAACCTTCATTATCGACATTGAGTACTTTCGGGCCAGTATAGGCAACATGCATCCAAACCGAAGCAGAGCCTGGACCGCCATTAAATGAAATCAGCAGTGGCCGTGTAGCGCTATCTTTTATATCACTGCGTTGATAATAGGTATAAAACAAACTGGCAATTGGCTGGCCGTCTTTATCCCACACCGGCTGTGTACCCGTGGTGGCAGTATATTTAAATTTTTTGCCATTGACCTTAGTGCTGTGTTTAGTGACATTTTTCTCATCAATAGCTAATTTACGCTGATATTGGTTTTCAGTACTCGCCAATACCGATTGCACACCAGGTAAACTTAAGGAAATACTTAATAGGACAACTAATATTTTATTCATTAAATTCCACTTGTTATTTTAATCACGTTAAGCTAAAAGCAGCTCTGTCGCACTTAGGCAGCTAAGAGGTTTATTAACAGGTAACTTACCGTGAAGTTAGCATAAATCATATCAAACTACGTTAAGACGAAGGGGAAATAGGTTCAAATGCGTTGCCTGACATTTTTTGAATAAAAACAAGGGTCAACTTGAAAAGACATTACCAGTTAATGACTGCTATCGTTTGTTGTAAAAGCACTTAACTAAGAAACTTTGAAGGTACCAATAGCATCATCTAACTTAGTCGCTAGTTCAGCAACTTGCCTACTATAGCCCAAGGTCGAAGACGACAAGTCACTGCTTTGCTGGCCTAAATCAACCACAGCATCAATGCTCTGTTTTATATCATGACTTAAGCCATTTTGCTGGGTAGCTGACTGCGATATATCTTGGCTCATGACATGCATTTCCTCTATCGCTTGATTGATTAAGGACAATATTGCCAATAGCTCTACCGTATGTTCTTGACAGTTACTTGCTTCATTCTTTCCTTGAATAATATCTGCTACTGCTGTTTTTGTTTGCTCTTGTAACGACTCAATCATGACTTGAATTTCATCGGCCGATGCCTGGGTTCTACTAGCCAATAAACGTACTTCATCAGCAACCACGGCAAAACCTCGACCAGACTCTCCTGCCCTTGCGGCCTCTATCGCCGCATTTAATGCCAACAAATTTGTCTGTGCTGAAATACTTTTAATAACGTCTAATATACCGCTAATATCGAGAGATTTTTGCTGTAAAATAGCCATAACCGCTGAAGTATTATCTAACCTATTGGTTAAATTTTTCATGCGTTCATTGGTAAGTTTGGCAATATTTTCAAGTTTATTACTTTGCGCCATGGCATCAGTCATTTTTTGTTCGGCATTGGTCGCTTTTTGCAAAATATTTTGCGCACTCAGCTCTAAATCATTGGTTTGTGCAGTAGCTTGCATGATGGTTTCTTGTTGCAATGATAACGAAGAGGTCACCTGAGCGGTTTTCTCGCTTGATTGTTCGGCGGCATTGTTGAGTAAATGGGTATAGTTAGAGATATCGGTAATTAAGGTGGTTAAATCGGCAACAACTAAATTAACATTTTTTGACAGCTCACCATATTCATCATCTGATTGCACCCTTAACTGGCGCGATAGATCACCCTTGGCTATTTGCGCTAACACTTTGTTAATGCTTTTTAGTGGCCCTATCATGGTGCGAATAGTAATGGCGGCAATACCGGCACCGACCACAAACAAGACCAGGAAAATAATTATCGTTTCTCTATTGCCTTGCTCCACATGGTCAAATATATCGCCTTGCAATTGTGCTAAATTTTTCGTTAATATTTGCAGAAATATATCAATATCATCACTAGCACGCTTGATATGTTGCGCTGATTTTTTAAAAGCATGATTAAATAAATCACGCTGTTGCAGCTGTGAAATTTTCAAGGTGAATAAATTATTATCACTACGCAGCATCACCTTTGACTGGTTAAACTGCTCAATAAATTGCTCAATCAAGCCACCGGTATCATAATCTTCACCTAGGCGGCTTAAAAAGGTTAATAACTGAGTAATATTATCTAGACCAAAATCAATATCTTGCTGAGCCAGGCTGACTTCCTCAATACTCTTAATGCTCAGTATTACTTTAGTCGCATTGGTTACATTATATAAGTAACCTTCTATTTGACTAGCCGAGCCGATAATCGTATCTATCTGGCGCTGATTGTCGGCATCTTCTAAAAAGGATAGATCCCCCAAAATAGCACTGGCTTCATCTAAAATATTATAGAGCGACTTTTGCTGCTCAGTTAATTGTATGCTGATATTTAGTTGTGCTTTTTTATGAGTAAACATCAGGGCAACGGATTGAGTATAAGCATGATAAGTAGTAGTAAAATGACTTAAATCATCAATAGCGGGAAAGTTAACCAGCATGCTAGTGATTAACTGACTGTTGTTAATGAGTAGTAAGTTTTGTTGAGCAAAGTTCTGTTCAATACGTTCAATGGCACTCACAGTCGGCTGACTGACAATTAGCGCTTCCAGCTTGGCTTGTTTAAGTAATTGCTTTTGCACATTATTCGCATAACTTTGCAGGGGTAAAGCAAAATTATCAACTTTCGCCGTGGCCATTTTAATATCACTTAAAATGCCTACTGAACTAATACTAGAAAATAATAGTAGTAGTAAAATAATGGCAAAACCGATGATAATCTTGTGGCTAATTTTTAATGCCATATTTATACCTTACTTCATTAGCGTAACAGCCAAACTGGCAATTAAATCAATAATGTTATATCAGTATAGACAATAATAGCCAGCCTTTTTCAGCTGAAAGCCCTAGTACTAAACATTAGATTGCAATAACTTACACTTTTTATACAGCGAACGACTTGCTATCTAGTATGAACAAGATAAGCTAACAAAATGCTCAATACTTTTTTAAAAACATCCCTTTATATACTATTATCCCTTGGACTAAGCGGTTGTGCCAGCACTTCATTTAGTGACCTATTTAGTAACTATAACCAGCAAATGCAAAAGGTTAAAAGTGCTCAGCAACGTGGTGATTTTTCACAGGCACTGGCGTTAGTACCTGAGCGCAGTGAAAGTAACGGCACTTACAACTTAAGTTTATTAGAAAAAGCCCGTTTAGAGTTTTTAGCCAGCCAGCATCAACAAAGCCAGCAAGACTTTGCTCAAGTGTATCGACACGTTCAACAAGCAGAGCAAGCGGCTAAAATCCAACTGAGTCGAGGCTTAGAAAATATCGCCGCTGTCATCAGTAACGACAATGCCACCCGCTATGACATTCCCTACTATGAACAGAGTATGTTGCACAGCTACCAAGCATTAAATTACTTAAGTCAGCACGATTTATCCGGTGCCTTAGTAGAAATCAGACGGGCTAACTTGGTGCAGAATAAAGCGTTACGTGCGAACCAAAAAGCACTGTATGATAGTCAGCAAAAAATGGCAAACAAAGGCGTAAGTGCGGCCAGTTTAGCCAGTAAATATCCCTCAATGAGCACCGCTATTGGCGAGGTAAAAAATGGCTTTCAAAATGCCTACACCTTTTATTTATCCGGTGTGCTCTATGAAGCCGCAGGGCAAGCCAATGATGCCTATATAGATTATAAAAAGGCATTAGAAATATACCCAGGCAATGTCACGGTACAACAAGATGTTTGGCGTTTAGCTAACAGTCTTGCTATGGACAATGATATTCAACTTTTTAAAAAACGCTTTGCCGATGACATCACTAAAGGCCTTTCTCAAGGTCATAGTCAAGGTTATAGTCAAGGCATCAGCCAAACAGCACAGCAAAAAAGCCCAAGCGGTCAGTTAGTTGTGCTCGTCGAGCAAGGCATTATCAATAGCAAACAAGAAGTTTCTATCCACCTGCCTATATTTACTAGCCATAACGATGTGCGCTTTTATAGTCTCGCCCTACCCCGATATCAAAATCGCTTGCGCCACTACTCAGGGCTATCATTAAGTTATCAAGGCAAACGCTATCAATCTCAAGAGATCGTGCGCCTGCAATCCCTAGCCGCCAAACAGCTGCAAGATGAAATGCCCGCCATTGTCACCAGACAAGTTATCCGCCTTATCGCCAAAGAAGAAATAAGGCAACAAATGAGCCGCAAAGGTGGTGACATCGGCAATATCCTCGCCGCCATTTATAATATTGCCTCAGAAAAAGCCGATACGCGCAGTTGGAGTACACTACCCGATAGCATACATATACTGCGCATGGATTTTGCCCCAGGTACACATGAAGTAGAAATGAACATCAATGGTAACAAAAGCACGGTCACCTTTGAAATCAACGAAGGCAGGCAAACCTTAATAACATTAACCGCCATTGGTAGTTACACTCATTATCAAAGTATAAACCTGTAAAGCAACGCCCAGTTAACAACATGGAGTATCAAAAAATGAAAAGTAACATGATGACAACTATTGCCGCGACAATTAACACAGCTAGGTCCACAATGATAAACAAACGCAGCTTGTTGTTAGTCGCAGCGTTGTCGACCACATTATTGCTTAGTGCTTGTAAAAATGTACCTCCCGTGACTTCAGGCATGGGCAGTGATCAAATCGCCCCAGGACAAAAATTCAGTAAACACTTACAGCTAGACAATGCTGAGTTAGGCAAAAAACTCCATATAAGTGATATTAGATCACGAAGCCATAATGATTTACTCGAGATAAACCTATCACTCACCAGCACCTATAAAAAATCATTACAGCTACAATATCAATTTCAATGGTTTGATAACGACGGTTTTGTCATTGAAGCGGGTAAAAGCCCTTGGCAATTCCTTGATTTACACGGTATGCAAACCGCAACCGTACCTGGCTTAGCTCCAACAACTAAGGTCGCTTCATTTAGCCTCTATGTGCGGGCAGTGCCGGAGAAATTTTTTAAATTTTAGTTCGTAACATTTAAAGCTGGCTACCCGACAAGACACCTAGGGTATGACGGCAATATAAACGATTTAGCAATACCTAATTAACATTACCCATGTAAAAGGAAATTCAAATGAAAA
Organism: Colwellia sp. MT41; assembly: GCF_001444365.1. Taxonomy (NCBI): domain Bacteria; kingdom Pseudomonadati; phylum Pseudomonadota; class Gammaproteobacteria; order Alteromonadales; family Colwelliaceae; genus Colwellia; species Colwellia sp. MT41. Next base: position 544,391 of record NZ_CP013145.1, on the reverse strand, counting down.
AACTTATTATGATCACCAGTGTTGCCTTAACACTTACTCTTGTTGCCGGCTGTAGCAATAAATCCGTCGTACGTTATGGCGATGCCACCGCAATAGAAACAACGGATATAAGTTTTGGCTCAACCGACTTACAAAAAGTTGCCAGTCAAATGACAGACTCCTTATTACTATCCCCTGTGGTTGGCACCTTAACCGCAAACTCTCGCCCTATTATTTTTGTTGAAAGCATCAAAAATAAAACCAGTGAACACATCGATACCGAATCAATCACTGATTCTATTGCGACTAAATTACTACGCTCAGGAAAATTTCGCTTTGTTGATATGGACCGTGTCGCCGCAGCCCGTAAACAACTAGAATTCCAACAAAACAGTGGCATGGTTGATACCAATAAAGCCATGCAATTAGGTAAACAAGTGGGCGCGCAATATATGCTTTATGGCAACTTAGCCAGCATTGTTAAGTCTAATAAAGATCAATCAGACGTTTATTACAAATTCACCTTACGGTTAATGGATCTAGAAAGTGGCCTAGTAGAATGGGCTGATGAAACAGAAATTCGTAAAACCAAAGAAAAAGAATTTGTTAGCTGGTAAGCAGCGACAAAGCACTAGCTAAGGAAAAACGATGAAATCGCTATTATTAACAAGTTTAACCCTATTGATGTTCTGCTTTAGTCCGTCAAGTTACGCTGACTATGACAGAAACAAAGCCGTACCGGTTGAAAAAGTACTTTTTGGTACGGTAATCTCGACTAGAAATATTAGTCAGCAAGAGTTGCGACAAGATAAAAATAGCGGTTGGAAAACCTTTGGTGGCGCATTGATTGGCGGCGCCATTGGTAATCAATTTGGTAGTGGTAGTGGCCGTGATATAGCCACGGTACTAGGCGCGGTTATTGGTGGCTCTATTGCCAACAATCGTAGCCAAGGTAAAACGGTAGTTATCCACCTAGTAGAATTAATGATAGAGCTTGATTGTGCCGAGCAACACTGCCAGCAATTTATGGTGATTCAAGACTATGATCAACAGATGGTCTTTCATCAGCAAGATGCGGTAAGAATGATTTACCTTGCCAACGGCAATGTCAGAATAGATAAACAGTTTTAACCCGTAGGCGGGAACTTGTACCCATAACCCGTACGCGGTAATTTAAACCTGTAGGCGGGAATTTATTCGCGCATCTCTTAGGAATTTATTCGCGCAGCACTTGAACTTATTCACGCTGTATCAGTTCACGTTGAACTCATTCACACTTTCAAAAAAGCGCGATTGAAATCCCGCCTACATACACCCGGTACGCGGTAATTTGAACCCGTAGGCGGGAACTTGTTCGCGCATCTCTTAGGAATTTATTCGCGCAGCACTTGAACTTATTCACGCTGTATCAGTTCACGTTGAACTCATTCACACTTTCTAAAATTCTCTATTGAAATCCCGCCTACACAAAAACCCCAATGTGCTTAAAATCCCGCCTACACAAAAATCCCAATGAACTAAACTTATATAACGATTAAATAAATGGAATTATTATGCGTCGCTCTCATCTTTTACGAAAAGGCAGAATATCTCAACCTTTTCATTATTACGTTATAACGTGTATAACCAACAATAGAGAATGCCTTTTCACTGAGCTAGCAAGCGCACAACTAGTTATTCTGCAATTATTAAAACTCGAAGATGAGCAGGCTATCAAAACTATCTGCTATACACTAATGCCAGATCACCTACATTGGCAGTTTCAATTATTAGAAAAACATTCTCTAGCAGAAGTAATTAAACGTATGAAAGGACGAAGTGCCCATGCGATCAACATACAAAAAAATAAACAAGGTAAAGTATGGCAAGCTGATTATTACGAACATCATATAAAGAGTGAAGATGATCTAATTAGTCAAGCAAGGTATATTGTTGCCAACCCCTTAAGAGCAGGCTTGGTTGACAATATTAGTGATTATGCCTTCTGGGATTGTATTTATTTAAAATAAAATGGAGATATGCCCTGTAAGCGGGAACTTGTTCGCGCCAATACCTGTTCGCGATTTCAAAAATGCGCGATTGAAATCCCGCCTACATAAAAATCCCAATGCGATTGAAATCCCGCCTACAAAATGCCCCGTAAGCGGTAATTTGAAACCGTAGGCTACATATACCCGTAACCTGTAGGCGGGAATTTATTCGCGCTAGGAACTTGTTCACGATTTAAAGAATAATAAAAACTTGTTCACGATTTCAAAAATGCGCGATTGAAATCCCGCCTACAAAAAGCGCGATTGAAATCCCGCCTACAAATTCACTGGGGAATTAGCTACTTTCAATTCAATAATCTCAGCGGTTCTTAACGGCTTCTGTTCATTCTGTTGCCAAACCAAATCACAAATACCATCGGTAGGATTAAATCCTGTTGGCGCCTTAAGCAATATCTCACGAATTAACTCATGGTCAAACTCATGGCAGGCATTATCAAGCTTATCTAACAGCGGCTCTAACTCATGCCAGTCAAGCATCACTTCTTGTGCTGACATAATACGTTCATGGTTAGTACCAGTAACGTTATCACCAATTAATAGCTCTTCATAAAGCTTTTCACCGGGTCTAAGGCCGGTACATTTTATTTCAATATCACCTTCAGGATTTTGTGCATCTTTAATAGAGTAACCACTTAAGTGAATAATTTTACTAGCCAAGTCAATTATTTTAACTGAATCGCCCATATCTAAAACAAAGACATCTCCGCCTTTACCCATAGCGCCCGCTTGAATAACTAGCTGAGCCGCTTCAGGAATAGTCATAAAGTAACGAGCAATATCAGGATGCGTTAAAGTCACTGGACCGCCAGCACGAATTTGTTTTCTAAACAGTGGTACTACCGAGCCAGAAGAGCCTAAAACATTACCAAAACGCACCATACAAAAACGGGTCGAATCTTGGGTTTTAGCTAACGCTTGCAAAATCAACTCAGCCATACGCTTAGTAGTACCCATTATATTGGTAGGCCTTACCGCTTTATCGGTAGAAATCAGCACAAAGGTCTCTACCTTGGCATTAATAGCGGCCCTAGCAGCACGGTAGGTACCAAATATATTATTTCTAACACCTTCAACAACATTATGTTCAACTAAAGGCACATGCTTGTATGCTGCAGTATGGTACACCGTTTGTACGGCAAACCTTTTAATCTAGGTTTTGTTTTGAAGAACGCTTGTTGCAGGGAGTGATCATCCCACTTCTCATCAAGCGGCCAGCAAGTGATCCCTAGCTCTGCTGATTTACAGGCATATTTAGACACAATTGACGGTGAAATTGATAAGCTGTTTGCTATCTTTCGATGACTGAGTTTACAGTCGTATTTTAGTCTTAAAATCTCTTTAAGTTTACGCATTGAAATAGGTGCCGTTGGCATGGTTATTCTCATCATCAAAAATGAAAAGGATAACGGTTAAAAACACCTACTGGTTAGACAAAAAAGTGTAAAAATTGAACGATACCATTCAAGCCGATCACTCAATACCATTTTGACCGAAAAGTGATCGGCATCGATGGTATTGAGTGATCGCGATGGATAGTATTAGGTGATCGGCTTAGATGGTATTAGGTGATCGCTATGCATGAGAATATGCAACCTGTTCGCACCTACAAAATACACGATTTAAATCCTACAAAAAGCGCGATTGAAATCCCGCCTACATAAAAATCCCAATGTACTAAACTTATACAACGATTAAATAAATGGAATTATTATGCGTCGCTCTCATCTTTTACGAAAAGGCAGAATATCTCAACCTTTTCATTATTACGTTATAACGTGTATAACCAACAATAGAGAATGCCTTTTCACTGAGCTAGCAAGCGCACAACTAGTTATTCTGCAATTATTAAAACTCGAAGATGAGCAGGCTATCAAAACTATCTGCTATACACTAATGCCAGATCACCTACATTGGCAGTTTCAATTATTAGAAAAACATTCTCTAGCAGAAGTAATTAAACGTATGAAAGGACGAAGTGCGCAAGCGATCAACATACAAAAAAACAAACAAGGTAAAGTATGGCAAGCTGATTATTACGAACATCATATAAAGAGTGAAGATGATCTAATTAGTCAAGCAAGGTATATTGTTGCCAATCCCTTAAGAGCAGGCTTGGTTGACAATATTAGTGATTATGCCTTCTGGGATTGTATTTATTTAAAATAAAATGGAAATATCCCCTGTACAATCATGCGCGATTTCAAAAATGCGCGATTGAAATCCCGCCTACAAATGCCCCGTAAGCGGTAATTTATTCGCGCTAGGAACTTGTTCACGATTTAAAGAATAATAGAAACTTGTTCGCGATTTAAAGAATAATAGAAACTTGTTCACGATTTCAAAAAAGCGCGATTGAAATCCCGCCTACATATGCCCCGTAAGCGGTAATTTGAAACCGTAGGCTACATATACCCGTAACCTGTAGCGGGAATTTATTCGCGCTGGGAACTTGTTCGCGATTTAAAGAATAATAGAAACCTGTTCGTGATTTCAAAAATGCGCGATTGAAATCACGCCAACAAAAATGCGCGATTAAAATCCCGCCTACAAATTTACTGGGGAGTTAGCTACTTTCAATTCAATAATGTCAGCGGTTCTTAACGGCTTCTGTTCATTCTGTTGCCAAACCAAATCACAAATACCATCGGTAGGATTAAATCCTGTTGGCGCCTTAAGTAATATCTCACGAATTAACTCATGGTCAAACTCATGGCAGGCATTATCAAGCTTATCTAACAGCGGCTCTAACTCATGCCAGTCAAGCATCACTTCTTGTGCTGACATAATACGTTCATGGTTAGTACCAGTAACGTTATCACCAATTAATAACTCTTCATAAAGCTTTTCACCGGGTCTAAGGCCGGTACATTTTATTTCAATATCACCTTCAGGATTTTGTGCATCTTTAATAGAGTAACCACTTAAGTGAATAATTTTACTAGCCAAGTCAATTATTTTAACTGAATCGCCCATATCTAAGACAAAGACATCTCCGCCTTTACCCATAGCGCCCGCTTGAATAACTAGCTGAGCAGCTTCCGGAATAGTCATAAAGTAACGAGTAATATCAGGATGCGTTAATGTCACTGGACCGCCAGCACGAATTTGTTTTCTAAACAGTGGTACTACCGAGCCAGAAGAGCCTAAAACATTACCAAAACGCACCATACAAAAACGGGTCGAATCTTGGGTTTTAGCTAACGCTTGCAAAATCAACTCAGCCATACGCTTAGTAGTGCCCATTATATTGGTAGGCCTTACCGCTTTATCGGTAGAAATCAGCACAAAGGTCTCTACCTTGGCATTAATAGCGGCCCTAGCAGCACGGTAGGTACCAAATATATTATTTCTAACACCTTCAACAACATTATGTTCAACTAAAGGCACATGCTTGTATGCTGCAGTATGGTACACCGTTTGTACGGCAAAGCTTTTCATCACGGTTTCAATACGATTCACTCTTTGCACTGAGCCCATAAGCGGAAATATATCCACAGTTAAGTCATGCGCTTGCTTAAACTCATTAAGCTCTTTATCAATGGTGTACAAAGCAAATTCTGATAGATCAAACAACACTAGTTTAGTGGGTTTCAATTGAATAATTTGACGACACAACTCAGAGCCAATAGAGCCACCCGCGCCAGTAACCATAACCACTTTACCGGCAATATCAGCATTCATTAATTCAGGTTTTGGGGCAACAGCATCACGCCCGAGTAAATCTTCAACACCAACATCTTTAAACTCTTCAAGTTTGGTTTTTCCTTGCACTATATCAGCCATACCAGGAATCGTTAATACTTGCACGCCAAGTGAGTCAATTTTACTTAATACGTCTTTGCGCCGCGATCTTGAAGCACTAGGCATGGCCAACAGTATTTTTTCAACGTTGTTAGTGGCAATGAGTTCCGGAATTTCATCCGCACAATACACCCGTAAACCTTGAATATTATGCCCATGCAAGGTTTTATCATCATCAATAAAAGCCACCGCGTGATATTCAGGCCCTTGTGTTAATGCCGTTGCCAACTGCCTGCCTGAAGAGCCAGCGCCATAAATTAATACCGAAGACTTTTTATGCCAACGCTGGTGGCCTATTAACATCCGCACAAATAACCTTGAGCCGCCAACAAATATTAGACACAGGCACATAAAGATAAAGGGTACGGTTCTGGGAGTCCACGCAGTGAATAAGAAGGAAAACAGCACAAAAAACACCGCAGAAATAAAACTACCCGCGATGATAGCCGAGACCACTTGCACATTCATATAACGCAATACGGCCCGATAAAGACCTAATTTTACAAAAGCGAGTAAACTTAACGGTAAAACACCGGCAAAAATGAGCCAATAATCTGGATTAAATAGCGGAGAAAAGCTTTCCAGGCGCATAAAAAATGCTAGCCAAAAAGCACAAAATAAAAATACTGAATCTATTAACAACGAAATGGCACGTTTATACGGCCGGGGTAAACTCAAAACAGACTTAATCAACGACACTTACAGCTTCCTTTTATTACTAACATCTACTTCCCTTCATAAGGCTGGCATTATAAACCAAGTTGCTAAGTTATTGCACATATATACTGCAACTAAATTGTTACCTACTCCGCTATTTCAATAACAGCATGATGCGATCAACTATCGCCGACCTTGTACTTAGTTCAATGCTTATGATTTATTAAGGGAAAGATTAAAACGTTTTATTAAGTTTTGGCTTGAGGCAGACAGCATCGATGTGTCGCCACCATTCATCGCAGACAGAATAATGTTCCCTAGTTGCTTTCCTAATTCAACGCCCCATTGATCAAAAGAATTCAACTGCCAAATAACACCTTGAACAAAAATTTTATGCTCATAAAGCGCAAGTAATCCGCCTAAGTTTTCAGGGGACATTTCGCCAAGTAATAAGGTATTACTTGGCGTGTTACCTTTCATTGTTTTATGAGCAGCAAGGCGAGAAATTTCTTCACTCATAACACCTGCGGCGGCAAGTTCATCTTCAACTTCGGTTATTGTTTTACCGCGCATCAACGCTTCACTTTGTGCAAAACAATTAGCAACAAGTATTTGATGATGTGCTGGTAAGTCGCTAGTCCCTTTTAAACAAACAATAAAATCAGTAGGAATAATTTCATCACTTTGATGCATCAATTGCATAAATGCATGTTGTGCGTTTGTACCTTCCTGACCAAAAACTATCGGCGCAGTTTTCCAAGCAAGCTTTTCGCCTGAATTTGACACAGACTTACCATTACTCTCCATATCCGTTTGTTGTAAGTAACCGGGTAAAGCCCGTAAAGAATGGTCATAGGGTAAAATAGCTAAGTTTGAATACTGCAAGGCATTACGATTCCAAATACCTAGTAATGCCATCAATACGGGCATATTCTGCTCAAAGGGTGTGTTTTGAAAATGCTGATCCATCTCATAAGCACCTTGCTTGAGTTTTTTGAAATTTTCATTCCCTATAACTAATGCCAGCGGTAACGCTACAGCAGACCAAAGAGAAAAGCGTCCACCTACCCAATCCCACATAGGTAAAATATTTTTCTTTAAAAGACCAAACTCAGTAGCTTTAACAATATTAGTACTAACGGCAAACCATTGCTTTTCAATAATACTAGCGTCCGCAGAATTCTTAAGCATCCAGTTTTTAACGGCGAGTGCATTCAACAGGGTTTCTTGAGTAGTAAATGTTTTAGAAATAACAACAACAAGCGTAGTAGCCGCGTTGAGCTTAGTTAATTTTTCTTCAACGGCTGCACCATCAACATTGGCGATAACATGGGCATTCAAACCCGTAATATGGAAAGGTGTTAACGCAGAAAGCGCCACTTTAATGCCGTAATAAGAGCCACCAATACCAATGGCAATAATATCGGTGAACTTTTCACCTGAGGCGGATAATAATGCCCCAGAGCTAATGTCATCAACAATCTCATGCATGTACTGCTCAGTGGCAATAACTTGGTCAGCGTTAGCACCGAGTATTTTTCGTTTGATTTCATCAGGAGAGCGAAGAACGGTATGAAGTACTGCGCGATTTTCGGTGTTGTTAATCATTTCACCAGAGAACTGTGCTTTAATTTTATCTGCTAATTTCGACGTTGTAGCTAACTCAAAAAGTTGATTTAGCTCTTCGTTAGTAATATTTTGTTTAGAGAAATCGAGGTAAAGACCTGAAGTACTGATAGAATAATTTTCAACGCGGTCCGCATCACCAGAGAATAAAGAAATAATTGAGCGAGATTGTGCAACTTTTGATAATTGCGATAAAGAAGAAATATCCATATTTTTATTATTTATTATTTATTATTTATTAAGGAGTTAAACCTTGTAGATATAATCAAACTGTAAAGAGTTACTTATCTTGTGATACCACTAATAACAGTCACCTTGAACAAGCCACTATTTCCCTGAACCAAACGCCGTCATTCTGAGCGAGTTTAAAGCAGCAAACACAAACACCAGATACTGAAATAAAACCCAGGATCTGGTGTAAGAAATCAGTCGTTTTTATGCCATCAATTCAGACAAATAAGCCCTAAAATCATCTCCTAACTCAGGGTGACGTAAACCATATTCAACATTCGCTTTCATATAACCAAGCTTAGAACCACAATCGTGTGATTTACCCGTCATATGAAACGCTTCTACGGTTTCAAGTTTCATTAACATAGCAATTGCATCGGTCAGTTGAATTTCATCGCCAGCACCCGGAGGGGTAAATTCTAACAAGTCCCAAATTTTCGCTGATAAGACATATCGCCCAACAACGGCTAAGTTAGAAGGCGCTTCATCTACAGGCGGTTTTTCCACAACAGCAGTCATCGCTTTTGATTCACCTGGAGCAAGTTGGTGACCTTCACAATCTGCAACACCATAATTACTCACCATTGCCATAGGAACGGGTTCAACCATAATTTGGCTATGGCCAACTTCATTAAAGCGAGCTAACATTGCTGCTAAATTTTCAGTTTTCAAATCACTGGTAGCATCATCTAAAATAACATCAGGTAATACCACAACAAACGGTGAGTCACCAATGATTGGACGTGCTTTTAACACCGCATGACCTAGGCCTTTTGCTTCACCTTGACGTACATGCATAATAGTAACGCCCTTAGGGCATATAGCCTGAATTTCTTCGAGTAACTGACGTTTCACCCGGTTTTCTAGGGTAGTTTCAAGTTCGAAAGATTTATCAAAGTGATTCTCAATGGCATTTTTAGATGAATGCGTCACTAAAACGATTTCTTTAATGCCGGCAGCAACACACTCATTCACTATGTATTGAATCATTGGTTTATCAACAATGGGCAACATTTCTTTTGGTATCGCTTTAGTAGCAGGTAGCATACGTGTACCTAAACCTGCGACAGGTATTACAGCTTTCATGTTATTCAACTTCCTCTGTCTGTTATATTTTATATTTATGTTTTATAGAAGTCTTTATACCAAGCGACAAACTCAGCAACACCCTCTTTTACTGTGATCTTAGGGGTATAATTTGTCACCTTAAACAAGTCTTGAGTATCAGCATAGGTTTGATAGACATCACCAGCCTGCATTTCACGGAAATTCTTCTTCGCTTCAATGCCTAATTCATCTTCAATAGCTTTAACAAAGTCCATTAATCTAATCGGTGAGCCGTGACCAATATTATATATTGAATAGGGTGCTGAACTAGTAGCAGGGCTACCACTCTCAACTTTCCATTTATCATTACGCTCTGGGATCACATCGGCAATACGAATAACGCCTTCAACAATATCATTTACATGAGTGAAGTCACGCCACATATCACCATTATTATTAATGTCGATGGTATCGCCATTCAATATTTTTTTAGTGAAAATGTAAGGAGCCATATCAGGGCGACCCCATGAGCCATAAACAGTGAAAAATCGCAAACCTGTGGTGGGTATATTATATAAATGCGAATAGCTATGAGCCATTAATTCATTAGACTTTTTAGTCGCCGCATAAAGTGACACCGGGTGGTCAACCGTATCCGAGGTTGCAAAAGGAACTTTTGAATTTAACCCATACACAGAAGAAGATGATGCATAAACTAAATGCTGCACATTATTATGCCGACAGCCTTCTAAAATAGTTAAGTGCCCAATCAAGTTACTATCTGCATACGCCATTGGATTTTCGATAGAGTAACGTACACCTGCCTGTGCGGCTAAATGAATAACACGGTCAAATTTTTCATCACAAAACAGTGTTGCAATACCTGCTCTATCGGCTAAATCCATTTTAACAAACGTAAATAAACCAGACTCGACAAATTTATCTAAATTGGCTAAACGAGCATGCTTTAAACTGACTTCGTAATAATCGTTTAAATTATCAAGTCCAACAACACTATGGCCTTGTTCACATAAACGTTGTGCTACAAAATGGCCAATAAAACCGGCCGCGCCGGTAACTAAATATTTCATTTCTCTTACCTTTTACTAAAATCATTCCCGCGCGATTAAAATCCCGCCTACATACGTCCGCTAACCCCGTACACGGCGATTAAAATCCCGCCTACATATGCCCTGTAACATCGCCTACGGGAATTTATAACCCGTAGGCGGGAACTTGTTCGCACCTACAAAATGTACGATTAAAAGCCCTACATAAAAGCGAGATTAAAATCCCGTCTACATATGCCCGATAACACCGTACGCGGTAATTTATAACCCCGCGATTAAAATCCCCAACCCCGTACACGGTAATTTATAACCTGTAGGCGGGAACTTGTTCGCGCTGCCTTCAAAAAAGCGCGATTAAAATCCCGCCTACATACACCCGTAACCTGTAGGCGGGAACTTGTTCGCGCTAATACCTTAATCACTACCAAACAAATCTCGTGTATAAACTTTATCCACAACATCTAATAATTCATCAACCATACGGTTAGAGACGATTACATCCGACATCGCTTTAAATTCAGCTAAATCTTTAACCACTTTAGAATGGTAAAATTCATCGTCTTTAAGTACAGGCTCAAAAACCACAACCTCAATACCTTTAGCTTTAATACGTTTCATAATACCTTGAATACTTGATGCTCTGAAATTATCAGAGCCCGTTTTCATAATCAAACGATAAATACCCACTATTTTAGGTTTTTTAGCGATAATAGAATCTGCGATAAAATCTTTACGTGTACTATTAGCATCAACAATAGCGCTAATAATATTATTAGGCACGTCTTTATAATTAGCTCTAAGTTGCTTGGTATCTTTCGGTAAGCAATAACCGCCATAACCAAAAGAGGGGTTATTGTAATGAGAGCCTATACGAGGGTCTAAACTTACACCTTCAATAATATGTCGAGAATCTAAACCATGCACTTCCGCATAAGAGTCTAATTCATTAAAGAAGGCGACACGCATGGCAAGATAGGTATTAGAAAACAATTTAACCGCTTCGGCTTCAGTTGAGCGAACAAATAAAACCTCAATATCTTCTTTTACCGCCCCTTGTACCAGTAAGCCGGCAAATATGCGCGCACGCTCTGACTGCTCACCAATGATTATGCGTGAGGGATGTAAATTATCATAAAGTGCACTACCTTCTCGTAAGAACTCTGGTGAAAAGATCAAGCCATCACAACCTAACTCTTCCCTAATACGATGAGTATAACCAACAGGCACTGTAGATTTAATCACCATAACAGCAGATGGGTTAATCGCCATCACATCTTTAATAACGGATTCAACCGATGAGGTATTAAAGTAATTGGTTTCAGGGTCATAATCAGTAGGCGTGGCTATAATGACATAGTCAGCACCGGCATACGCCAACTCTTTATCTAGCGTTGCAGTAAAATTCAGTTCCCGATTTAAAAGAAATTCTGATATTTCAACATCAACAATAGGTGACTCTCTACGATTTAACATTTCAATTTTTTCAGCAATAATATCAACGGCTACAACTTCATTGTGTTGCGCTAACAACATAGCATTTGATAAACCTACGTAACCTGTACCTGCAATAGCAATTTTCATAAATTCCGTCTCTGTTTCCGCTTCTAATTAGTCTTTGGTAACTCTATCACCGCTACCTGCGCCGGTAACAGTTTGAAGTATATATTTAAAATAATCACTAATGGTTAAACTAGCAATCATTTCCTCATCAGTCTTAGCCAGTAATACCGGTGTAGACATATCAATTTTATTTACTTGAGCTAAACCGGTAATACCTGGGCGTACATTATAAACACCACGTGAATCACGTTCAGTAATTAACTCTTCTTGGTTAAATAAATTAGGCCTAGGGCCAACCAAACTCATTTCACCGGTTAATACATTCCACAGTTGCGGCAATTCATCTAACTTTGTTTTTCGTAAAAAATGTCCAAGCTTAGTAATAGATGAACTACTTGCTAAGTGACTGGCAACAGATGCAGTACCAACCGTCATAGTACGAAATTTAATTAGCTTAAAAGGTTTTTTAAAACGGCCAACTCGTTCTTGTATAAAAATAGGTGAGCCGGTATCAAAGTAACCAATTACCGTTAAAACAAGTAAAAAGGGAAAGGCAAATAGAAGCCCAAAAAAGGCACATAAAAAATCTAGTAGTCGAATAAGTAAAATGGTCATGGGGTATCTCTAATTAGGACATAGCCTAAAGTTTAATATCAGGTGAATTATAATTTTGGGGTTAGCTTTAATGCTGTTCTTTAAAATGTTTAGCGGTAGCAGCAAACCCTTGCTCTACCGTATATGGCGGTTGCCAATTTAGTGTCTCTTTGGTGTGGTCAATATCAACTTGCAAAGAGCCACATAATCTATCGATAACAGCTGACTTACCTAAGACTTTTCCAGCAAGTGAAAAAAGTACATTCGGTACGGGCAACATCAAGCCTGACTTACCTAAGCCAACACTTAAACCTTTAACAAACTCTTTAGTAGATAAATCATTATCATCTGACACTAAAAAGGTTTGATTCGCAGCATTTGGGTTATTAATACACTCAACAATTAAACTGATTAAGTTTTCTACATAGACCATTGAACGTTTGTTTTGACTTATACAACCAAAGGGTAAAGGAATACCTGTTGCAGCAAGTTTTAACATTGCCGCGAAGTTTGCTTTAACGCCAGGACCATAAACAAGTGGTGGTCTAATTATAACAACTTCCATTCCGGTTTCATCAGCTATTAATTTTAAACCAGCTTCGGCTTCTGCTTTAGAAATACCATAAGGGTCTTGAGGAGCAGGTTCATCCGAACTTTTGTAGCGTGCTCTGTTAGTAGTACTTTCACCGTTAACTTTAATGGAGCTAACAAAGATAAAACGTTTAACCCCAGATGAAGCAGCCTGCCTAGCTAAATTGAGCGTACCCTGGGTATTTATCTGCCTAAATTCAGTTAAAGGATCTTGAGAGTCATCATTCATTATATGCACTCTCGCAGCAATATGAATAAGCGTACTCACCGAAGACAGAGCCAAGCCTAGCTCTGTGTAGTCTTCAAAATCTAAACTAAAATTACAATATTTACTTTTATTGTTTATGCGTTTACGCCCTAAAAGCACACAGTTTTTTTCATCTAAAACAGAAAGTAAATGCTGGCCAACAAAACCACTGTACCCGGTAACTGCAATCATTCGCATCGTTCCAATAATTTTTTATAAATATCTAAATGTTTGGCTACTACAGCCTTTACATCAAACTCTTTCACAGCAAATACTCTAGCTTTTTTACCCATATCATTTCGTAAGCTTGGATCTTTAATTAAAGTGATAATTGCCTTAGATAGTGCTTGAGCATCTCTAATAGGAACTAATATACCCGTTTCGCCATCAATAATTGCATCTTTACAGCCTGGGTTATCGGTGGTAACAATTGCGCGTCCACATGCTGCGGCCTCTATAAGTACTTTAGGCACGCCTTCCCCATAAAATGAGGGTAAACAAACAATGTTGGCGTCTGAAAACACCTTGGGTATATCGTTGCTATGGCCCAGATATTTAATAAGGCCATCTTTTACCCAACCATCAATTTCAGCTTGCTTAACCGTATTTGGGTTTTCAAGGTCTGGCGTACCTACTAATAAAAACTCAGTTTCAGGGTACTGCTCTTTTACAAGCTTTGCGGATGCAACATATTCATAAACACCCTTTTCTTTTAAAAGGCGGCAGGCCATTACAATTTTAATGTTATCAATACTATTTTCTGGCAAATAATTATATACCGATAAATCTGCACCTGAGCCTTTAATTAAAACTTTAGCGTTTGCTTTTAATTTTGCAACGCCGGTTAAAATACTTTCATCTGAGGTGTTTTGAAATATCACCGTTTTATGCTTTTGTGATAATGCCACTTTATAAAAAGCAGAGACAATTAAGCGGGTGAGTTTTGCTCTCAAAGTACTTGCAGTAAATACATAACCTAAACCAGAAATCGCGGCTACGAAGGGAATATTGCGATTAAGTGTTTTTAAAACCAAACCAGTATATAAAACAGGTTTTATTGTAACTGCGTGTATAAGCGAAGGATTAACCTCTTTTATCACTTTCCTAATAACTTTAAGGGTATTTAGCTCATTAATAACGCCACTACCACTGCGACTAAAAGGAATATCAACGACACTAAAACCCATAGCAATAAGCTCTTGCTTATGTTTGGTGAAATGACACGCTATTGTAACTATATAACCCTTTTCTTGAGCCTCTAGGGCAATAGGTAAACGATGAGATATAAAAAACCAATCAACATTAACTATTAAAAGTAACCTCAACTTACAAATCCTTTCCGTAATTCTGTTTCCAAGGTTCACCAAACAATTCATCCCACTCTTGACTAGGAAATTTTTCAAAACCCGCGCCAGGATAAATAGTAAGTTCGCCAAAAGTAACCATATCGTTATACCAATATAAATCAACTCTAACAAAGTCAAAATTATCGCCAATTTTTTCCGCAATATCTACCATTGAATCTAAAAAATGAGGTTTTGCTGGTGTTGGATTTTTTCGTAAACAAGAATAATCAAAATCAAGCTCGTTCCATGATTTATCAAACATATTTCTTGTATGATTAGTAAACCGATCAGAATCTAACTGAATAAAATGAACCTGTCCGTGATACACAAAAAACTTGTAATCGTCAGGTTCTTTACCATCAAAATCTAAAAACTCTTCAATAAATACTTTAGGGGGAATATTTTGATAAGCCCACTCTCCCAAAGACGAAGCCTGATCGTGCTTTAACCACTTATTAGCTAACGATTTCATTTTTTTCTTAGGTAGGTGATTGCCATTTTTTATAATTTCAATTGTTTGGCTTGTATGGTTTGCTTTGAATACGTAATCATTAGGGAGTTCATCCCAATCTAAATTATCTATATCATCTGCATTACCACTTTCCCAAATTGTTTTAGGGATATATAGATTTTCAGCAATATTTTTGACAAACGCTTTAGATTTTATTTTATCCGCGGCAATAGGTAGAAGAGCATCTCTATCCTCTAGCTTTTTTATTTGCAGCTTTTCATTAAAAGTTTTGGGGTTGGTAAAATTACATAAGCGCTTAAAACGCCTGTAAAATAAAACCTGCATTCGTAACTGTAAAGGTAATAGAGATATTATCCCTGAAAACAGTTTGTATTGTGTACTTGCCACTACCAATCGCCTATTAAATATTAATATTATTTTTTGTATTTATGTTTACTTTATGCTGTAAATTTAAAAACTTTAACTAACTGACTATTCATTGTCTTTAAGGAAAACTTATTGAACACATACTTTTTATCCGGTTTAAAATCATCTAATTGATTCAAAATGAGTTCTATTGCTTTAGCCATTTCTTCGGGGTCGGATTCACTGATAATGATACCATCATTGGGACTCGTTATAATTTCACTAACTCCCGGGGTATTAGTTGCAACAACAGGAACCCCCATAGCTAAAGACTCAATTAATACCGTTGGCAAAGCTTCACTTGATTTAATCGTTTGCACCTTCCCCCCCAGCGCTAATTGTTGCTCAATCACACTAGGAAAAACTAATAAATCACTTGCAAATATTTCTTTTTCAGCATTATTTGTCCATCCTTTAAACTCAACTTCAATATCTTTAATATCTGCCAAAAAACCATCAATAACTCGTTTATAATCGTCATCACAGCGTTCAAATGGTCCAAAAACATTTAAAACAATATCTTTTGCATCAATTTTTTGTTCAACTATTCTTATTGCTTGCAATAAATTATGTACTCCCTTATGGGGATGTGGAGTACCCAAAAAAAGTATTTTTATTGGTAAGTTTTTACGCTTAGGTTTATCTGGTAAAGTAAAATCAAAGCCATTATAAATAACGCTAACTTTTTCACCGCCATTAAGGGAATCAGCAATCGCTTTTGATGGGACTATAATTTTTGTACATAACGCCATCATTAAAGATTTTATGAACTTATTTTTTGGTAACTTTGAGTGCAAATGCCAAACAACTTGGAACCCAAAGATGCGTAAAAATAGGCAACCCAAAAATAACCCACGAGGGTCGTAGGTATATATATAAGCTGGTTTTAATTTTAGTACTCTAAATAGGGTATAAAAATTACAAGTAAAAAATGTAAAAAACACTGTAAAAGTTTTGATTAGGGTTAAGTTTTTTAAAAAATCACCTGAACCATATATTTTTTTGAGATAGTTTTCATTTGGAAGGAAACCATCAACCCTATAGTCAACTAATTTATCATCATAATCACTCAATGCATTTCTTTTTATTAAAGACACATCAAAATCAGCACTCAAACACTTTATGACATTTAAGCTAACTTTCTGTGCGCCAGCACAAGTCCCGGTAAAAGACTCTATAAACAAGATTTTTCTTTTTATCTGCGACACCTAAAGCCTCCAAAAAACAAAATCATAAACCATACTCCACTCTAATGCAGCATAAATATCTCTTGTGAAAAAATTAAACACTTTCATAAAAATGTAAATTAAAACAACAATTAAAAAGCCTAAAAACCCCCATTGCCCTGACTTAATTTTGCTAATGCAAATATTTAACATATCAGGAATTATAAATATGAAAAATAGTATATAAATATAATTAAAACGATAAGCAATTGGTATAGCACTATATAGTGGCACGATATAGAAAATAGTAGGTAGCAAGTAGAAAATCTGTAATGTAATCTTATTTTTAATCTCGAATTTACTCTTCGTAAAATAAAAAAACATTATCAATATCATCGCATAAATATAATTCAGAAATGAAACCGTGCCTGATTCATCGACAACATAATGGCCATACTCAATAGATACTAAAATAAACTTAAACAACTCAACTAATAAATATGAAACGCCTAAAGAAGATAAATATAAAGTGTAAAACACTTTTTTATTTTTTATTTTTTCATAAGTATATTTGTAAATGATGAAAACCACACCCCAAGCACAAACCAACTGAATACTTGTTGCAATTACGATTAAAAATATAGCTTTTAAATATTTATTATCTGCCAACGCGACAACTGAAAAAAATAGTATAAAGACACCCAAAATCATACGACTGATATTAAAACTATCAATAAGAAGTAGGGCGATTAAATAATATGATAAAATATTAAAAAAACTTATCGTTAACTTTTGAGTTATATTTTTATATAGCACTAACAATACAAAAAAATAACAAAAGAGAAATATAGAAAAATCATCACTTATACTTTTAACTAGCCACATTATCGTGGCATACCCCTTCTCTATTCGTTGACTAAACACCCCCTCAGAAAAGTTTTGAGATAGAGAATTGAATATGCTTTGGTAGCCAACAGTATCGATACCTCCGTGTCCTGAATCAACTAAACGCCACCCATAAAAAACAGACAAGATCCCAAATACTAACGTTGTTAAAATACCAAAGACAACTCTTAGTTCTGAACTGTTCACTTTGGCCGAACAGTAATTTATAAGGCAAAGGTAAGTAGAAATAAATAAAGTAAAAAATATATAAGGATATATATTAACCATTAACTTGACCGTATTTAGGGAAACTACATTTAATCATAACTATACCGACAAGCTAAACAGTTAAAGAGTCTAATACTCTCTTCAACTTACGAGGTTCATTTTTATTATTATTAATAGCATCGATTGAATAACCATCATTCAACATGTTAACAACTTGTTTGGAAAACAAACAAACGTCGAAGTTGGTAATTAAAAAACCGTTAACGCCGTGTTTAATAATTTCACTAGGGCCACTTTTACAATCAAACGAAACCACTGGGGTGCCACATGCAATAGATTCAACTAAAACATTAGGATAACCTTCATAATATGACGTTAATACAGTGACCTTAGCACGATTATATAAGTTGACTAAATCACCACTCTGTAAGTCATGTGTATAATGAACCCCAAGCTCTTCTAGTGAAGAAATAAGGTCATCTTTTAAATCACCTTGGCCGACTATATACAAATGAAGATTTGGTAACTCCTTATAGATCTTAGTGATAATTTTAATAAAATTATCTATTCCCTTTTGTTGGGTTAATCGTCCTACAAATAAAATATCGATATCTTTTTTAAGATTTATCTTTTTAAATGTTGTTGATACTGGGTTATATATTACTTCAATTTTTTCTTTCGGTATTGAGTAAGACTCAATCATCGATTCTTTCATAGCATTACACTGAGCAATATAGGCTGTCATTTTACTATATAAATTTCGCATTAAAAACTTAGTAATATTTCTTTTTATAAAACTACCTTTTTTTGCCGCTAAATCCATTTTTAAATTATTTACATTCCGTGCGATTAGAGGTTTATTAATTTTCAATAAAAATTTCAAAACAAAAAGTATTAATGCAATCTGATGATTAAAAGCAATAAAAAGATCAAACTTGTCTAATATTTCTTTTTTCTTAATTATTATACTAAACGCACGGGTACCTGTTAGCGCATCTAAACTTTCAATTTTAACAGCGTCATCTAACTCAGAAATGTAAAACTGTTTATTTAAATTAAAAACTAAAATAGTTACATCAAAATTCATTTTTACCAGTTCATTTGCATAATTAATACAAACTCGCTCAGCCCCACCCGCTCCAAATGTATCAATAAATAAACAAATGTTTTTTTTCAAAAGATTCCCCTCTCAATAATCTTCAAATTAGTTTGCGTTTCTATTTAATGTATTATTTGAGATGATCTTAGCTGGCACACCTGCAATAACACAATTTCCCATCGGAAAATTTTTATTCACCACCGCATTAGCACCAATGGCGGTATTATCACCTATTTTTATTCCTCCAAATAATTTAGCACCTGGTCCAATATAACAATTATCTCCTAATTGAGGAGCCGCATTTGAGTCAGTCGCTGAAGCTCCTATATTAACGCATATGTGGATTCTACAATTAGCGCCAATTTTAGCCTTACCATTTATTACAATAGTTCCTCGATGAGCAATCGATAGTCCTGGTCCACAAACATTTAATGGTATGGAAAAACCTAGCTTCGTAGCAATTGCATTAAGCCTTATTTTAAATAAAAAGAAACGTATTCTATGTTTACAATTTAAATAGTATTCTGTTTTTCGTAATATTCGTTGAAAAAGCCATATATCATTAAAAATGAGATCCTTGAGCCCTCCTCTAATATTTAATGCTTGTTTGTCTTGCTCTAAATATTTTTTTAAATCGGTTTTACTATTTATCATAATTAACCTTTTAGTTCGACTAATGAATAGCTTAGATAATATTTTCAGTTATAAATGTTAGTCACGTGGATTTCCAACCCATAATTTACCCATCCATTTATCATAAGCTACATTACTAAAGATCTCTGTTCCAGAACCATGTGCAAATGTTAATTCCCCAAAATATATGATTCCATCAACATTATATAAATCAACCCTGACATAGGAGAAAGGTTCTGCTAATTTTTTTACAATATCCAACATTTTTTGATAATTTTTAGGTTCGAGCAGTTTCGTCTGAACAGTTGGGTACTCTAATGAAAAAGGTAACCAGTTAAGGTTTTCATCAAAAAATGATCTGTTATGGTTAGTGCTACGATCAAAGTCGACTTGTAAGACAATCTTAAAGCTTCCATCGTGCTGTTTGAATACATGGAATTTATAGTCTTTAAGATCATTTTCTCCATCCTCAGGGTAAATTCTCTTTTCTATTAATATCTTCCTATTAATATCACTATACCAAAGCTCACCTTGTAACTTACCGTAATCAACCTTTAACTGATTATTGACACTTATACATACATTTAATATCTCTTCTTCGGTGTTCTCTTTAGAAAGAAGAAACACTGGTCCAGAGTTATGGTTCGCTTTTATTAAAATTGAACCATATTGATTTATATATGAGAGAATTATATTGCATTCTATTTTATCTGATAAAAAATAATTAGGAATAACAATATCAGCAAAACCTTTACTAATAACCCATTCTTTCGCTAATACTTTATCTGAGCATTGCTTAAAAAGCTTATTCTGACTATTTTTTTTACGATGAACAATCTTTTCATTAAAAGTTTGTGGACATAAAAAATTTGGTTTATACCTTAGATGACGAATAAACCGTAGATAAAACATTACCTCTCTAAAACGGTTTGATTTACGATATAAAAACGACTTTAAATTTAAAATACTCATTATAATCCTAAAAATATAAAAATTTATTTATCAAGTTATGAATTAAGAAGATGCTGTATGTATTTCACTCTACAATTTACTGTATGATTATCTTTGATTAAAATTAGACCTTTACTTCTAATTTCTAGGTAATCTAAAGGGAAATCTTTAAAATTTTGTATTTTACTTTTAAAGTTATATTTGTTTATATAGATACAATTCTCTCCATCAATAAAACCAAAGTCACTTAAGTCTTCACTCGGGAATGCGAATAATAACAATCCTTGAGAAGGAATTTCAAAAAACTTTGCTACAGTACAATTATATAAAGGAGTACTAGACACCCCAACCACGCACGCATCAAAAGTACGTAACCAATAAAAAAAATCATCTCCAATATATTTTTTATTACCTGAACCAGCATAATCAAATGATATTAATTCCCCGGTATTAAAAGACCACTCCCTTAAATCATAAATCTTAGAGCCAGTTTGACCAAAGCCGAGAACATCATTTCGGGTTGATGTAATAATATTTTTATTTATTATATTATTACTTACACACCATGGGAAACTATGTACTGAGGATGCTTCAAGCCCTTCCGTAAAACCAGTATCTAAAAGGTTTTTTTTATATGGTGTTAAAATGTCTGTGACATGGGAATTTTTAATGCACTTAGGTAACCATCCTTTAGTATGACTATCACTCACAAAAACAATAACCTTATTATGGTTACTAGAAAAACTTATTGTTGGTGCATTATATCTTGGTTCTAAAGACACAATATTTTTAAATGATTTTCCATATAAATAATATGAGATAATAGAACCACAAAAGATAACATTTTCTTGATTTGAAAATTGATGCCACAACTCAGTCTGAGAAACAACTTGCCAACGTTTATTTTTATAAAAATCTAAAGAACAAACTAGCAATGTTTTTTCTAAGCTATTTTTCTTTATTTGGGAAATTAATTTTCTATTTTTATAGATATAATTTACATCGTTCACAATGCAAAAAAATTCAAACTTAACTCGTCTTAAATATGTTATAAGAGCTATAAAAAAAATATTTTTTTTAATTAATCTCATTATTCATTTCCTTTGTACTTCTAGAGTAGTAGTGATAATAAAGTGAAACCATAATGATTCGGGTGAATATGAGTGTAAAAATAGTTCCATATATCCCATAAAAAAAGATCATCGGTATTGAATACACTAACGATATAACAGATACAGATAATGTTATATTTTTAACTGTTTGTTCTTTTCCTATCAACATTAAATAGTTCGTTCCAAACGTTAATTGCATAAAGATCAGAGGAATTACCGGTGATAAAATACGAATGTAGAAAGCAACATTCTCATTTACGTTCTTGAATAGAAATGAAACAATTAAGTCAGCCGTTCCAATTAATAAGAGCATTAACATTACGCTTGTAAATAACATAATGAATTTGAAAACGTTATGCTTTCCAATGTTACGTGATATATACGGAAAGAATGTACTTGATAAAATATAAGCAAATGAGCCAACTACGTCTATAACCTTACTTGCTGCACTAAAAATGCCCACAGTAGAGTTATTAGTAAATAAACCTAAAGCAAATATGGCTGTATTAGCATATAAATTCGGAGCGAATTGACAAATAAAGGCATTATATCCATACTTTAATTGTTTAATTACAGCAGCTAAACTTGCTAACTTAAAAGTTATTTTAAACTCTCTACTTATAATCAAAATTGCAGCTATTAATGTTAAAAATGCAGTAATTGAATGCAACAGAGGAATATATATATAATCATTTTCTTCTTTAATAACCAAAAACAAAAAAACCAAGAATAAAATTTTACCAATCAGGCTCAGGTAGGTTATATATTTCATTCTCTCTAGCCCCTGAAAAAGCCAAATAGGAAACAATGATTTTAAAGCTACAGATAAAAATGTAAACCAATATAAAAGTTGATATTGTGAGAATTTATCAAACGATAGTACTATAAGTGCATAGAAAGCAAAGCAAATAAAGACCAATAAGAGTGACGTAGTTAATGTGACAGAGTAAATACTTGCTAGCTTATCTTTATTATCTCTATTCCTTGCAATATCTCGTGTAGAAGTAACATTAAAGCCATACTGAATTATAGCCGAAAAATAAACTGAAAATGCTAGAGAAAAATTGATTAAACCGAACTTATCTAAACCAATTACACTTACTATATAAGGAAAAGTAATCAACGGTATAATAAAATCAAAACCTTTTAATACTATTAACGAAAAAAAATTACTAATAAGAATCTTCGTATCTTTTTTTCTATAGCTAGCACTTAAAGTATCGAACATGATCTAATTACCCTACAACAATTTAAAAAATAAATTTAATCCAAAGCCAAGTTATAATTTAACTTATTGCTCTTTCAATCTATGTATCCGATTTATATTCATAATTATAGTAACCGTAATAGCCGTAGGCGTTACTGGCTTTTTTCACTACGCCGTTAAATACTACGCCTTTTACGTCAATACCGTTTTGTTCAAAACGTTGGCGGGCATAATCAATTTCTTTAATGGTATTTTGACCAAAACGAGTCACCAGTAACATGGTGCCGGAATGACCACCAACAATGGCGGGATCTGTTACCGCTAAAATAGGTGGTGTATCAATAAGGATGATATCGTATTTAGCTTTTATTTCGGTGATCAAGTTACTGAAATTTTCATGCATAAGTAACTCAGAAGGGTTAGGCGGTACTTGCCCACGGGTAATAATGTCTAAACCTGTAACATTGGTTGTTTTGGTTACCTGCGCAAGTGTTTGTTGTCCGGAGAGGTAATCAGACAAGCCATTTTCCCACTTTAAAGCAAAATGCTTTTGTAAATAACCCTTACGCATATCAGCATCTATAATCAGCACCTTTTGGCCACTTTGTGCCAGTACAGCAGCCAAATTTGCGGTGATGAAAGATTTACCTACCTCAGGTGATGGTCCTGAAATAGTTATAATATTGTTTTTTGCTTCCATCATGGCGAAGTGCAAACTGGTACGTAAGCTACGCAGTGCTTCTATGGAAAGATCTGCTGGGTTATCAACCGCCAATAACTTATTTATTTTGTCGCTCTGCCGTTGCTTACCTTTAGCTATGCCTTTAGATAAGCCTTTAGCTATTCCTTTAGTAAACCCCTTAGCAGAGCCGGTCAATTTAACTTGATGGCTAGAATAGGGCACACTGGCATAAACCGGTAAACCAATGGCTTCAATTTCACTTGGGTCTTCCACGCCTTTATGCAATGCTTTTTGTACTAACACTATGGCGATGGCTAACATACCGCCGAGCATGGTTGCCATAACGACAATCAAGGATTTTTTAGGTTTAACTGGTTTGGTGGTGTTCACTTCAGCAACATCAATGATACGGACATTACCCACCGTACCGGCACGAACAATGTCTAACTCTTGTACCTTGCCTAATAACATCATGTAGATTTCGTTACCTACTTTAACATCACGGGTTAAACGCAGTAATTTTTGCTGCATTTCAGGTAAATCTGCTATTTTTTGCGCTAAGCCATCACGTTGTTTTTGTACGGCTGATATTTGCTCAACGATACCTTGATAATTTGGGTGATTACGTTTGAACTTGCGTGACATGGCTAAGCGTTCAAGATCAAGTTCTTGCAACTTGGTATCAAGCTCAATAATTTGCTCTAATACCCCTTGGGTTTCTAGGGTGATGTTTACCGATTGTTGATTTTTTTGGTAATCATTAAATAACGATTCCGAGTGTTCTAACTGTTTTTTGATTGCTGGTAACTGTACCGCTAGAAAATCAAGTGAGCTTTTAGCTTCGGCTGAGTTACGTTCAACATTTCGGCGTACATAAATTTGGGTGATTTCATTGAGCACTGCTTGGCTATACTCTGGACTTTCATGCTCAAAGCTTAAATTGACTATACCCGAATCTTTGCCTTTTTCAATGGCGCCAATGGCCGCTTGCAGATTTAAAATAGTATTTAATCTGTCTTTACGGGTAATAATAAATTCTGTGCCCGCTCGAGCAATTAGCGTTTTAAGGGTTAGAGTGAAAGTGCCATTGCTAACCTCAGTACCGACCTTGCCGGCAAGTATTTTTTCGCCATCGCCAGAGAATAGTGTAAAGGTATTATTTTCTCCCGCTTGTACGATATAACTTCGATTGATGGCAAACTTAGGTACCTCAAAACGGAATATATCAATTTGTTCACCACCCCATGCGTAACTGGTGGCACCAAAGCTTGGCGTTGCTATGTCGCCAGGCTTTATTGCATTGAATTTTCTAAAACTACGGCCACCGATTATTGGGAATAATTTAGGTTGAGCCACAATATCTAGTGCTAAGTTATCTACCGCTTCACCGATCACTGAACGTGATTTTAATAACTCAATTTCAGTAATTGATTTAGAGCTACTTTCAAACATACTGGCCATATCACCAAGCCCAGGCATCCCACCACCGCCTTCTTCTACCTGTATCATTGCCGTTGCTTTATATATAGGGGTAGAATAAAGTGCAGTAGCAATACCCACTAGGGCAAAAACAGCAGTAACTACCCCGATAAATATTTTGCGATCAAGTAAGGCACCAAACAGCGCCATTAAATCAATTTCATTACTGGCAGCAGCATTATTGTTGTTGTTGTTGTTACCCTGTTGATTTGGCACTGATGCTGGTTTTATATTTTCGTTCATTGACATATTTTTGAGTAACTTTTAATAAATTTTTGTGAATTTAAACTTAATCGTTATAATTTTTCATGCTTATGTACTTGGTTCAGGATCGTCATCCCCGTAGTGTTTTAATCGGACGTGCTATGGATGGCACTTATTAGACAATGCATGGAGCTTATTGTCCTGGATCCAGTGTATAAACAGCAATGGATCTTCGATCAAAGACTTCGAAGATGACGTTTACCAAGAGTTCCTGAGTACACGTCATTGGCATAATTTTTTATTGGTTCTGCTTTCAGTTCTGCTTTAAATATATTTTATCCAAGCGCTGCAGGCTTTATCAATTAACTGATAAACATGGTCAAACGCTTCATGACTTTGACGGTAAGGGTCTGGTATTTCGGTATCATCGATCCATTTACCCAGTAAAAAGGTTTTGCCTCTGGCTTGTGGATATTGGCCCAATAAATCTGTTAGGTGCCGCTCTTCCATCACCAGTATCAAATCATTTTCAGCGATTAGCGTTGAGCTTAACTGACGGCCTTTATGGCCGCTCATATCAATATTTTTTGTTAAGGCTATGTTGGTTGCCGTCGCTTCTGCACCTTTACCTACTAAAGCGGTTAAGCCCGCTGACGAGACTTTTATCTGGCTAGCCGCTGAGTTATCTTGAAGATTTCCCTTCAGCTTGTCTTTAAACAGGTATTCTGCTGTCGGGCTGCGGCAAATATTGCCAGCACAGACCACTAAAATAGCGTTAAACATGGCCATTAGAAGAAAGCACCTTGTGTTTTAAGGGTGGAGATATTCTCAAGCCCTTGTAGTGTTGGTACTAACTGGCTGATTAGACGATTCCAACGAGCGATTGGTGCAGTAGTGACATAAATAATATCACGTGGTTGTAATTTAAATTGGTCGGCTAACACAAGCGCCACTATGTTTTGTGCATGTAGTTGATAAACATCAGCAATAATGCCTTCATCGTTAGCAGGGCGTTTACGTAATACAAATATACCGTTAGCATCTGCTGTTGCGTCATTCAAACCACCCACATCACTTAATGCTTCAGCAAGACTTAAGCCGTAACGGTTAATTTCAATACTGCCGGCTTTTCTTACGTCACCTAAAACAAATACCTTTTGGTTATCAGAGCGGTTTACATGAATAATATCACCATGTTTAAGTAATCTATTTTGACTTAAATCACCCTTGGTATAAAAGTCATCAAGTCTGATGATTTCGGTTTGCTCGCCACTGGTAAAAATAACGGTACGCCAATCGGCTCGTTCACTTAAACCACCGGCTTGGTTAATGGCGTCTATTAAGGTCAGTGGGATCTCGGTTATCGGCAATGCCCCTGGCCTTTTTACTTCACCGGTTACGTAGGTTCTTTGGCTTCTAAAGGCAACTACTTTCAGATCTAACTGCGGTTTTTCGATAACTTGACTAAGCTTTGCCACTAAAACTTTATGCAGTTGGCTAATGGTTTTACCTGCGGCAGGTATATTAGCGGCATAAGCATAGGTAATAGTGCCATCGGTTTGAATTCTAAAGCCATCAAATTCTGCGGTACGTTGTACGGCGGCAGGAATAGTGAGTTCAGGATGATCCCAAACACCAATGGATAAGACATCACCAATGCCCAAGACATAATCATAACCTTCGGTGATTATTGGTGTATATTTTTTAGCTTTTAAGCCGACTTGTTGACTGTCTTTTAATCGAGCAATGAGTGCCGAGTCAATTATGGAGATTTTAACCTTAGATAAGTCTTGTTCTAGGGTAGAGGTTTCAGGATCAACATCTATGCCTTCCATATGACTGCCAGGGATCATGCTACAACCACTCAATATCACTAGTGACAATGAGATAACCAATTTTTTAGAGTATTTTAACATTGTATAGATTTGCTCTTTCCTTCGCTAGCTTCGTGCAACTGCCCTGTTATTATTGCTTTTTTGTGCAAGGTAGCACTTTCAACAATGGGTGCAGTATTTGCTTTTTTATATAGCTTTTATTTAGGTTTTATTCTGCCTATATACAGCACTATTATTTAGTAGCTTGTATTTAAAGGAAAAATCGAATTTGTTATCTATAGCAGACCAGTGGTGTCCTGTTTTTGTAGCACACAATTTGAAAGCTTTATTTGCGCAGAATCTTACTGAAGAAATAGCTCCCTGTCTACAGAGAAAGAAGAAATACCGTGATTTTCGTAGTAGAGTATTGAAAAATAATCAAGTTTTAATGCTGATATTTTATACTACCCTCTAACACCCTCTATATAGCAGGAGTTATGGATTGAGGCGAATGTGCTTGGATTCAACATAATTGCTAAGTGATGCACGAATAAATATCTAAGTGATGCGCGAATAAATATCTAAGTGATGCGCGAATAAATTCCCGCCTACAAAATTTACGACAAGATACTTCGGGAATGACGGTTGGTGAGGCTGTTGATGCTGTTGATGCTGTTGATGCTTGTCATCTTCGAGTTCTCTTGTCGAAGATCCAGCCCAAAGCGCGAATAAATCTCTAAGTGATGCACGAATAAATGTCTAAGTGATGCGCGAATAAATTCCCGCCTACAGAATTCCCGACTAAGTAACCACGGGAATGACTTGTGGGCTGGTTGTTGAAGCTGTTTTTACCTTGATAAATACCACTCATTTATTGGTAAATAGACAAAGCAATATCACCACTATTTTCGTCGTTTCTGTCACGATAAATTAGCTTGTATAAATTACGCTCTTCATCTAACATCTACCAACTACAATAGACTTTGTACATTACACTGAATTCTATAGTAATAAGCCACTCGTCACTATAGAATTCTCTGCTAATAAGCAACTCATAATTATATACATTTATAAGGCAATTAAAAATGAAAAAAATAGTTCGCGCCACGCTAGCTGCCAGTATCGCTTTGGCTTTAACCGCTTGTCACAATGATAAAAAAACTCCACCTGTGGTTGATATACCACCACCAACAACATTAGAAATCTCAGGCGGAGCGGTTAAAGGGACATTAATAGGCGCCACTGTTACATTATTTAGTGCTGCTGATCTTACTACTGCAATCGGCGATTCGGTACAAACGGGCACTGATGGTTCTTATACGTTGACACTTACCGATACTACTGGCGGACAAATTTCGGGTGCTTATGTCGTTAAAGTTACTGCTGATGACGATACAACTATGATTTGTGATGCTGCAGTAAAATGTGGTGAAGTTCTCCGAGGTGACCTGGTACAAGCTACTGACCTAGATGGTTTAGTTTTATCTAGCTTTACTTTCGCTGATAGCGAAGTATCGGATGCTGCTGCAGTAAATGTAAATGCTTTAAGCACTATGGCAACAGACGCTATCCTCGCTGCAGCATCTGTTGAAGGTACTGCTATTGACTTGAGTAACTTAACTGCTGAAAAAGCAACAGCATTAAAAATTGCCGGTTCAGAAGTTGTTGGTGCTATTATCGGTGTAGACCTTGCTGGTGTTGATTTATTTTCGCTAAACATTGTCGATGCTTCAGTATCAGAAAATGTACCAACTGATAACATTAATGCTTCAACCTTAACTTTAGTCAACGCATCATTAGCTAATATTAATGTAATTACTGATGGCTCAACTGTATCTACCGTAGGTTATTCGATAAAGAAATATTTTGAAAGTGTTAACGAGATAGCAACAGCTATTTTTGAAAACCCTGGTGTTGATTTAGGTGCTGATAACTCAGTAGCGATGAATCGAATTAATTTAGTACAAGCTGAGATTTCCATTCAAGCTGCAGAGATTTTAACATTAGTAGACCCTGATGGAAAAATTGATTTTAAACCTATACCTGCCCAAGTTGTTCCAGAAGAAATTACCAAAATTATTGGTGAGATAGTTGTTGGTACCGGTGGTACTGGTGGCGAAGGCTAGTTTAGCCATAGTTTAATAAAACCCGCCACTTGGCGGGTTTTTTATGTGCTAAACATTTATTATTTCTCACTTTACTTACTACTTTACCTTCGACACTACTTGTTTTACTTACCACTTTTCTTGTTGTAATTCACCTTGCTAGGATTTGTTTATATGAAGCGCTGTATTCTTTTTGCATTGGCTTTGCTCCCCGTTGTTACTGTTGCTGCTGAGCCTAAGGCAAGCATGTCTTTTCAAGGTTATAGTGGTTTAATAAACACCCCCACGGCGACATTATTTACTGAAGGCACCTTTTACCTACAATATGGCAATCAAGTGGAAACCAGGGATGGTTATCGCCATGGTGATAATTATAACTTTGGTATTGGTTTGTGGGAATATGTTGAAGTTTCTGGACGCTTAGCTGAGTACAAAGACTCGGTTAGTGGCAGTGGTCCGACAGATTTATCAGCAAATATCAAACTAGGTATGCCTTTTATTCCCAAAGATTGGTTTAGTTTAGCGCTTGGCATGCAAGATGTCGGTGGCGCTGCCAACTACTTTGATGCTCAATATGTTGTCGCTTCAAAAAACCTTTTTGATGACGTTAATGTTTCCCTAGGCTTGGGTAAAAGTGACTCAAACCAAGGCCGACTAGATGGCGTTTTTGCTGGTATTGCTTGGCAACCTTATGAGTGGGTAAAGCTCTCGGCAGAATATGATGCCGCCGACACACAATTAGCTTTACATATATCATCACCTAAAAGCTGGCTTAATAGTGGCATACAATTAACTACCGACCTACTGGTATCAAGTAGCAACGAAGCGCTAAAAGATGATTTTTATTATGGGCTAGGATTAACTATTCCCCTGGATTTTAATGGCGCTAATACTTCATCGCCATACCGCGAGCAAAACAGCAACTTAGTACATACTCAAGCATATTCCCCCTTAGATGTGCAGTCTGGCGTTATCGAACGTTCTGCTACTGCTGAACGTTTACTAGTTCTAGAACTACTGGCTAAGGAAGGTTTTGAAGCGATTGAAGTTGCTGAAGCTGATTATAATACCGTCTATGTAGAACTAGAAAACCACGTTTATAACCGCAACCAAATAGATGGGCTTGGCGTGGCTTTGGGCATTCTCAGTAAACATATTCAACACAATTACTCGCACTTTAAACTGGTACTGAAAGAACGAGAAATACCTATTCTTGTGGTTAAAGGTAGCTTAGCTGAATATGATGCCTTCTTAACCGATAATCAGCCATTAAAGCTTGATATATCTACTGATACTTTTGGCAGCCAACGAATAAATACCACAGCGGCTCTACAGGATAGTAATAGTCTATGGTTTAAACCTCGTATTACTTTTTGGCCTGGCCTTGTAACGAGAGTTGGTACTGAGTTTGGTGTATTTGATGCGTCCCTCGCTTTGATTAGCCACCTTGAAGTGCCATTATGGCCTGGTGCTACCATAACCGCGCAACACACCAAACAAATAGCGGAAACCACAAACTTTAAAGATGGCGAATTTTTTGCTGATGACAAACAAACAACGGGGCTGAAACAATACAGCGTCCATCAGACCTTTGCATTACCCTACTCGATAAAGAACATGGCTTCTGTGGGCAGGTATCGTGATACTTATAATTACCTTGCCAACGAAGTACGCTGGCAAAGTTTTGCTGGTAGTCATAAAATCAACTTATTAACCGCAAGGTATGAAAACCAAATCACACCGGAAAGAGAGCATTATCAAGGCTGTAATATTTTATTCCCTACCTGTTGGAAGAAAGCAGAGCCGCAACAAAGAGATGTTATAGTCGCTAAGTACCGATATTATAACGCACATTTTAACGCCTCGGCGGAAGTACAGGTTGGACAATATTGGCAACAAGATAAAGGTGTTGTGGTTAAATTAGAGCGACTGTTTGGCGATGTTACCCTTAACTTAACCTATAAAGATACCAAGGTAGATAATGAAGAAGCCAACCAATTTATTGGCCTGGGTTTTTCAATACCATTAACGCCACGTAAAGATTACAATAATAAATATTTTCAGGTAAGGGGCAAGCCTAAATGGCAGTATTCAGTGAATACACTGGTAGGAAAAAGTCATAACAACCTCACACCAGGCAGTGGCGATAGTACCCAGCTGTTTTATAACCTTGATAGTACTTTTTATAATAACAACCGTTTAGGCAGTGAGTATATTTATGAAAATTCGAATCGCTTAAGACAAGCGTATTATCAAGCGCGTTAGTCAAGCACGTTAGCTAAAGCGCGAATAAATTTCTAAGTGATGCGCGAATAAATTCCCGCTTACAGGTTAGGGGCATATGTAGGCGGGATTTCAATCGCGCTTGTTTGAAAACGCTAACAGGTATTAGCGCGAACAAGTTCCCGCCTACGGCATTCGTCATCTTCGAGTGCTCTGGGCAATGTTGTCATCTTCGAGGTCTCTTATCGAAGATCCAGCCCAAAGCACGAATATATTTATAAGTGATGCGCGAATAAATTCCCGCCTACAGGTTAGGGGCATATGTAGGCGGGATTTCAATCGCGCTTGTTTGAAAACGCTAACAGGTATTAGCGCGAACAAGTTCCCGCCTACGGCATTCGTCATCTTCGAGTGCTCTTGCCCAATGTTGTCATCTTCGAGTTCTCTTGTCGAAGATCCAGCCCAAAGCGCGAATGAACTCCTAAGTGATGCGCGAATAAATTCCCGCCTACAGGTTAGGGGCATATGTAGGCGGGATTTCAATCGCGCTTGTTTGAAAACGCTAACAGGTATTAGCGCGAACAAGTTCCCGCCTACGGCATTCGTCATCTTCGAGTTCTCTTATCGAAGATCCATGTTCTTGTTTCAGGACAAGGTAGACTTGGATTCAGGAGAATATGCTCAAGATAATTACTCAGGATAATGTGCTCCTGCATTATCTTCATAAGTGGCATCCATGCCACGTCTGCATTATCTTATAAGGTACGTCCGGTACCGTCCGACTAAGCCACCACGAGAATGGTTACCAGTTTTGTCGGTTAATAAACGCTCTTGGTTTTTTATCTTGATTAAGTTGGTTATAGGTTTTAATTTTTCGGTTCCGGCCCAATAAAATTTTTATTTGATAATAAGACTCTCTAGCGAGAGCAAAACCGGGTTTACTCCACCAACTTTTGTTATAAAGTTTTTTGGTCGCGGCGACAGCATCGGGTGACTGCTGGCAAATGGTTTGTGCCAGTTGTAAGGCTTTGCCATAGGGATCTTCATCTACATGGGTAACGAGTCCATAGCCGAGCGCTTGCTCGCCATTAATAATGGCTCCTGTCATAGCAAGCTCTTTAGCTACATCTAAGTTAAGTATTTCCTTTAACGCAACAGTTCCGCCCATATCTGGGATTAAGCCCCAACGAGACTCCATAATTGCAATGGAACTATCAGGAGCAGCAATACGGAAGTCGCCACCCAAAGCAATTTGCAAACCTCCGCCCCAACAACGACCATGAATAACCATGATCACAGGTACAGGTATCTTTCTCCAACCAACAGAAACGTACTGAGCTAAATTAGCTTGCCAAGGTAACCATTTGAACAGTAGCTGTAATGGTGCCTTGGCCGACTTCATTACCGCTTTAAGGTCTAAGCCGGAACAAAAATCTTCACCTTTACCCTCAACAATAACCGCTCTTATCGAACGATCACGCTGCAAGCGTTTAATAGTCTCACGGATAGCATAAAACATTGGCATATCAAGAGCATTATGTTTTTCAGCCCTATTAAACCTGACATGGGCAATATTATCGGTTATCTGCAATTCAATGCGTTTATCTATGCTCTGCTTAGTCATATACAATCTGCTTCTACTGTTAATATCTGGTATGACCACAACGTAACGTATATTTTATGGTAAGTCGATTGGAATATTTAAGAGATGACTTTGATCAGGGAAGCATCGGCGAAAATACGTTTGGTACTTTAGGCGGGGATCTTCGTTTGGTCGTGTAGGCGGGAATTTATTCGCGCTTATTAGTGATTGTTTCAAATCCCAGATAGCAAAAAGCTCGACTCTTATGAATCGGGCTTTTCTTAATAGAAACCGTGAATTGATGCACTAATATCATAAGTATCATGACGTTACATTGATGTAATTTATTTGACAATGCAGACGGTACAGGACGTACCTTATAAGATAATGCAGACGTGGCATGGATGCCACTTATTAGGATAATGCAGGAGCATATTATCCTGAGCTTATTATCCTGATGCACAGGAGTGACCTCACATAAAGAGAAAAACACCCACACGCTTACACCTCCACCGCTATTACCTTGCGCGACTGAAATCCCGCCTACACAGCTCTCATACTGTAGGCGGGAATTTATTCGCGCTTATTATTAATTGTTTCAAATCCCAGACAGAAAAAGCCCGCAACAATGTTGCGGGCTTTTCTTAATAGAAATCGAGAATGTCCTACTCTCACATAAAGAGAAAAACACCCACACGCTTACTATCTTCGGCGCTATTACCTTGCGCGACCTTGCGCGATTGAAATCCCGCCTACACAGCTCTCATACTGTAGGCGGGAATTTATTCGCGCTTATTAGTAATTGTTTCAAATCCCAGACAGAAAAAGCCCGCAACAATGTTGCGGGTTTTTCTTAATAGAAATCGAGAATGTCCTACTCTCACATAAGGAGAAAAACACCCACACGCTTACTATCTTCGGCGCTATTACCTTGCGCGACCTTGCGCGATTGAAATCCCGCCTACACAGCTCTCATATTGTAGGCGGGAATTTATTCGCGCTTATTAGTGATTGTTTCAAATCCCAGACAGAAAAAGCCCGCAACAATGTTGCGGGCTTTTCTTAATAGAAATCGAGAATGTCCTACTCTCACATAAAGAGAAAACACCCACACGCTTACTATCTTCGGCGCTATTACCTTGCGCGATTGAAATCCCGCCTACACAGCTCTCATACTGTAGGCGGGAATTTATTCGCGCTTATTATTAATTGTTTCAAATCCCAGACAGTAAAAAGCCCGACTCTTTCGAATCGGGATTCTCAGTGCCTAAGCACAAATAGAAGTTTAGCAATGTCCTACTCTCACATGGGAACTCCCACACTACCATCGGCGCAACTGCGTTTCACTTCTGAGTTCGGAATGGGATCAGGTGGGGCCACAGCGCTATGGTCGCTAAACAAAAAAGGGTCAATCTAGAAATTTGATATAAAAAGTTTACAAAAGCAATTCAAGTAACACGAGTACGTGTTTTATATATTTATGTCAGTCTCACACACACTTTATAGTCAAAAACTACTTGGGTGTTGTATGGTTAAGCCTCACGGGCAATTAGTATCAGTTAGCTCAAGACCTCGCAGTCCTTACACACCTGACCTATCAACGTTGTAGTCTCCAACGACCCTTTAGGGGACTTAAAGTCCCAGTGAGAACTCATCTCAAAGCCTGCTTCCCGCTTAGATGCTTTCAGCGGTTATCAGTTCCGAACGTAGCTACCGGGCAATGCCATTGGCATGACAACCCGAACACCAGTGGTTCGTCCACTCCGGTCCTCTCGTACTAGGAGCAGCCCTCTTCAATTCTCAAACGCCCACGGCAGATAGGGACCGAACTGTCTCACGACGTTCTAAACCCAGCTCGCGTACCACTTTAAATGGCGAACAGCCATACCCTTGGGACCGACTTCAGCCCCAGGATGTGATGAGCCGACATCGAGGTGCCAAACACCGCCGTCGATATGAACTCTTGGGCGGTATCAGCCTGTTATCCCCGGAGTACCTTTTATCCGTTGAGCGATGGCCCTTCCATACAGAACCACCGGATCACTATGACCTACTTTCGTACCTGCTCGACGTGTCTGTCTCGCAGTTAAGCTGGCTTATGCCATTGCACTAACCGTACGATGTCCGACCGTACTTAGCCAACCTTCGTGCTCCTCCGTTACTCTTTGGGAGGAGACCGCCCCAGTCAAACTACCCACCAGACAGTGTCCCCAAGCCGGATTACGGCCCTAGGTTAGAACATCACGCATACAAGGGTGGTATTTCAAGGTTGGCTCCACCACATCTAGCGACATGGTTTCATAGCCTCCCACCTATCCTACACATGTAGGAGCAATGTTCACTGTCAAGCTATAGTAAAGGTTCACGGGGTCTTTCCGTCTAGCCGCGGGTATACGGCATCTTAACCGCAAATTCAATTTCACTGAGTCTCGGGTGGAGACAGTGTGGCCATGATTACGCCATTCGTGCAGGTCGGAACTTACCCGACAAGGAATTTCGCTACCTTAGGACCGTTATAGTTACGGCCGCCGTTTACCGGGGCTTCGATCATCAGCTTCGACCTAAGTCTAACCGAATCAATTAACCTTCCGGCACCGGGCAGGCGTCACACCGTATACGTCATCTTTCGATTTTGCACAGTGCTGTGTTTTTAATAAACAGTTCCAGCCACCTGGTTACTTCGACTGGTTTAGGCTCCGGAAGCAAGTTCCTTCACCCTATACCAGCGTACCTTCTCCCGAAGTTACGGTACTATTTTGCCTAGTTCCTTCACCCGAGTTCTCTCAAGCGCCTTAGTATTCTCTACCCAACCACCTGTGTCGGTTTGGGGTACGGTTCCACTATATCTGAAGCTTAGAAGCTTTTCCTGGAAGTGTGGCATCAATGACTTCATCACCGTAGTGACTCGTCTCAGCTCTCAGTTTTCCTAATAAAAGGAGGAGACCGGATTTACCTAATCTCCCAACCTTCAGCCTTTCACACGGACTACCAACGCCGTGCTCACCTAGCCTACTCCGTCCCTCCTTCGCAATATAATGAAGTACAGAAATATTAATCTGTTTCCCATCGACTACGCGTTTCCGCCTCGCCTTAGGGGCCGACTTACCCTGCCCTGATTAACATGGGACAGGAAACCTTGGTCTTTCGGCGGGGGAGTTTTTCACTCCCCTTATCGTTACTCATGTCAGCATTCGCACTTCTGATACCTCCAGCAGACTTCTCAATCTACCTTCAACGGCTTACAGAACGCTCCCCTACCACTTGCAATAAATTGCAAATCCGCAGCTTCGGTGACTAGTTTAGCCCCGTTACATCTTCCGCGCAGACCGACTCGACTAGTGAGCTATTACGCTTTCTTTAAAGGATGGCTGCTTCTAAGCCAACCTCCTAGCTGTCTATGCCTTTCCACATCGTTTCCCACTTAACTAGTACTTTGGGACCTTAGCTGGCGGTCTGGGTTGTTTCCCTCTTCACAATGGACGTTAGCACCCACAGTGTGTCTCCCGGATAGTACTCATTGGTATTCGGAGTTTGCAAAGGGTTGGTAAGTCGGGATGACCCCCTAGCCTTAACAGTGCTCTACCCCCAATGGTATTCGTCCGAGGCTCTACCTAAATAGATTTCGGGGAGAACCAGCTATCTCCCGGCTTGATTAGCCTTTCACTCCGACCCACAAGTCATCACCGCATTTTTCAACATACGTGTGTTCGGTCCTCCAGTTGATGTTACTCAACCTTCAACCTGCCCATGGGTAGATCGCCGGGTTTCGGGTCTATACCCTGCAACTAAACGCGCAGTTAACACTCGCTTTCGCTACGGCTCCCCTAATCGGTTAACCTTGCTACAGAATATAAGTCGCTGACCCATTATACAAAAGGTACGCAGTCACCAAACTAAATTTGGCTCCCACTGCTTGTACGTATGCGGTTTCAGGTTCTATTTCACTCCCCTCACAGGGGTTCTTTTCGCCTTTCCCTCACGGTACTGGTTCACTATCGGTCAGTTAGTAGTATTTAGCCTTGGAGGATGGTCCCCCCATATTCAGACAAAGTTTCACGTGCTCCGTCCTACTCGATTTCACTTAAAGGTTGCTTTTGTGTACGGGACTATCACCCTGTATCGTTCTACTTTCCAGTAGATTCCACTAGCGCCCAATAAGCTTAAGGGCTGATTCGCGTTCGCTCGCCGCTACTAACGAAATCTCGGTTGATTTCTTTTCCTCGGGGTACTTAGATGTTTCAGTTCTCCCGGTTTGCCTCGTTAACCTATGTATTCAGTTAACGATACCTAGCTTATGCTAAGTGGGTTTCCCCATTCGGACATCTCAGGCTATTACGGTTGTTATCACCTTACCTGAGCTTTTCGCAGATTAACACGTCCTTCATCGCCTCTAACTGCCAAGGCATCCACCACATACGCTTAGTCACTTAACCATACAACCCTAAGTAGTTTCTTGTTATTTGACCTTTAATCTTCGTTGCTTAAATATTCGTGTAGAACAAACTACACTTCATATCTAAGCGCCTTGTTTAAAGCACAAACCCCGTCGAAATGAATTATTTATTGTAAAACAAAAGATAAAACATTTTACTAGAATGTTCGGAGACTAATCCGAACTAATTGTAAAGTCTGACATTTTCACGTACTCAATATACTTACCTCGAAAGGTTCATATAAGATGAGTTACTTGATAAGACAATCAATGTCGAGTAGACATCAATCGAATGTTGATACAACCTCTTGGGAGAGATTGCATCGCTTTTGTTGGTATTTATATCATTGCAACGTTCAGCGCGACACCGTTCGTTACGACATAAATACCGATATTTATATCAGCTTTCCAGATTGTTAAAGAACTTCAATTTAAGGCACATTCGCTTAAAAAGTGGTTTAAAAAAACCAAATTTAAAATAACTTTAAAAGTTAAGCTTAAATTTGGCTTCTATTCTCTTTTTATTGAAGAAGAAAATATCCATTTACTTTTAATCAAGGCAGTTGGTAGCGACGTGTAGTTTACTACACGAGCTGCGAACTAACGCAGAGTAAAATTAAATGGTGGAGCTAAGCAGGATCGAACTGCTGACCCCCTGCGTGCAAGGCAGGTGCTCTCCCAGCTGAGCTATAGCCCCATTTATGCGAATTCCTTTACTTAACTTCATCGTTGTATTCGCATCTCAGTCAATCA
The DNA here is from genome assembly GCF_001444365.1 of Colwellia sp. MT41. NCBI lineage: Bacteria > Pseudomonadati > Pseudomonadota > Gammaproteobacteria > Alteromonadales > Colwelliaceae > Colwellia > Colwellia sp. MT41. Next base: position 506,159 of record NZ_CP013145.1, on the reverse strand, counting down.
TGTAGTTATCTACATTCATTCCTTCAATGTTCAAGCGCCTTGAAGTAAAGAAAATTAACTCCGCCTAAAACATAAAAGCTTTAGTGGGTTGGTTCTTCTTCATTTTTGTTATCATGTAATTTGTGTGAACACTCGTAGAACCGAAGCTCTCATTAAGCAATTTTACTTCAAGATAAGGAGGTGATCCAACCCCAGGTTCCCCTAGGGTTACCTTGTTACGACTTCACCCCAGTCATGAAACACAAAGTGGTGACCGTCCTCCCGAAGGTTAAACTAGCCACTTCTTTTGCATCCCACTCCCATGGTGTGACGGGCGGTGTGTACAAGGCCCGGGAACGTATTCACCGTGGCGTTCTGATCCACGATTACTAGCGATTCCGACTTCACGGAGTCGAGTTGCAGACTCCGATCCGGACTACGACAGGCTTTGTGGGATTCGCTCCACCTCGCGGTATTGCAGCCCTCTGTACCTGCCATTGTAGCACGTGTGTAGCCCATCCCGTAAGGGCCATGATGACTTGACGTCGTCCCCACCTTCCTCCGGTTTATCACCGGCAGTCTCCTTAGAGTTCCCGCCATAACGCGCTGGCAAATAAGGATAGGGGTTGCGCTCGTTGCGGGACTTAACCCAACATTTCACAACACGAGCTGACGACAGCCATGCAGCACCTGTCACTCAGTTCCCGAAGGCACGCCTGTATCTCTACTGGCTTCTGAGGATGTCAAGGGATGGTAAGGTTCTTCGCGTTGCATCGAATTAAACCACATGCTCCACCGCTTGTGCGGGCCCCCGTCAATTCATTTGAGTTTTAACCTTGCGGCCGTACTCCCCAGGCGGTCAACTTAGTGCGTTAGCTGCGCCACTCACGGATCAAGTCCACGAACGGCTAGTTGACATCGTTTACGGCGTGGACTACCAGGGTATCTAATCCTGTTCGCTCCCCACGCTTTCGTTCCTCAGCGTCAGTATCTGTCCAGGTGGCCGCCTTCGCCACTGATGTTCCTTCCAATCTCTACGCATTTCACCGCTACACTGGAAATTCCACCACCCTCTACAGTACTCTAGTTACCCAGTTCAAAATGCAGTTCCAAGGTTGAGCCCTGGGCTTTCACATCTTGCTTAAATAACCGCCTACGAACGCTTTACGCCCAGTAATTCCGATTAACGCTTGCACCCCTCGTATTACCGCGGCTGCTGGCACGAAGTTAGCCGGTGCTTCTTCTGTTGCTAACGTCACAGTGATGATTTATTAAATCACCACCTTTCCTCACAACTGAAAGTGCTTTACAACCCGAAGGCCTTCTTCACACACGCGGCATGGCTGCATCAGGCTTTCGCCCATTGTGCAATATTCCCCACTGCTGCCTCCCGTAGGAGTCTGGGCCGTGTCTCAGTCCCAGTGTGGCTGATCATCCTCTCAAACCAGCTAGAGATCGTCGCCTTGGTAAGCCTTTACCTTACCAACTAGCTAATCTCACTTGGGCTAATCAAGAAGCGGGAGGTCCGAAGATCCCCCCCTTTGGTACTTTTCACTACAAAAAGCACGTTATGCGGTATTAGCAGTCGTTTCCAACTGTTGTCCCCCACTCCAAGGCATATTCCCAAGCATTACTCACCCGTCCGCCACTCGTCATCAAACTAGCAAGCTAGTTCATGTTACCGTTCGACTTGCATGTGTTAAGCCTGCCGCCAGCGTTCAATCTGAGCCATGATCAAACTCTTCAATTAAAAATCGTTTGTGTAACCTCATCGCAAGCGATGTGTTACTGCTCAATGAATTCTGTCGTGATACCAACCGAAGTTGATATCGCATTACATAGTCGCTACCTATCCCGCTAGAAATAAGTAACTTATATTTATTTGCATGAACATCATTCATTAAGCGTTTTTGTTCTCCCCGAAAGGAAAACTATGTAAAACAACATTAATGTGAGTGTCCACACAAATTGCATGATAACTAATTGTTAAAGAAAAGAGGTCTTAGTCGCATTCGCTAAGTACCTTCACTCCTTGCTAACGTTGCCGTTTGCCCGAAGCAGGATGCGCATTGTACGCTTCCTAGTTTTAATGTCAACACTTAATCTTATATAAAAGTAAGCGTTTTATAAAACCTTATTTTTTACCTTAATCTGCTTATTTACCAAGCAATTAAGTTAAAAAATAGTGTTTCTCAAGTAGCCCGTCACCATTGTGACGGGCTTCTCGTGTGCCAAAGCACAAATTAGAAGTTTAGCAATGTCCCGCTACGCTCTCACATGGGCTTAACTGCAACATAAGTCACACGGCCATCGGCGTTTGCGTTTCATTATCGAAACTTAAATAGAAGTTTAGCAATGTCCTACTCTCACATGGGAACTCCCACACTACCATCGGCGCAACTGCGTTTCACTTCTGAGTTCGGAATGGGATCAGGTGGGGCCACAGCGCTATGGTCGCTAAACAAAAAAGGGTACAATCTTGGAAATTTGATATAAAAAGTTTACAAAAGCAATTCAAGTAACACGAGTACGTGTTTTATATATTTATGTCAGTCTCACACACACTTTATAGTCAAAAACTACTTGGGTGTTGTATGGTTAAGCCTCACGGGCAATTAGTATCAGTTAGCTCAAGACCTCGCAGTCCTTACACACCTGACCTATCAACGTTGTAGTCTCCAACGACCCTTTAGGGGACTTAAAGTCCCAGTGAGAACTCATCTCAAAGCCTGCTTCCCGCTTAGATGCTTTCAGCGGTTATCAGTTCCGAACGTAGCTACCGGGCAATGCCATTGGCATGACAACCCGAACACCAGTGGTTCGTCCACTCCGGTCCTCTCGTACTAGGAGCAGCCCTCTTCAATTCTCAAACGCCCACGGCAGATAGGGACCGAACTGTCTCACGACGTTCTAAACCCAGCTCGCGTACCACTTTAAATGGCGAACAGCCATACCCTTGGGACCGACTTCAGCCCCAGGATGTGATGAGCCGACATCGAGGTGCCAAACACCGCCGTCGATATGAACTCTTGGGCGGTATCAGCCTGTTATCCCCGGAGTACCTTTTATCCGTTGAGCGATGGCCCTTCCATACAGAACCACCGGATCACTATGACCTACTTTCGTACCTGCTCGACGTGTCTGTCTCGCAGTTAAGCTGGCTTATGCCATTGCACTAACCGTACGATGTCCGACCGTACTTAGCCAACCTTCGTGCTCCTCCGTTACTCTTTGGGAGGAGACCGCCCCAGTCAAACTACCCACCAGACAGTGTCCCCAAGCCGGATTACGGCCCTAGGTTAGAACATCACGCATACAAGGGTGGTATTTCAAGGTTGGCTCCACCACATCTAGCGACATGGTTTCATAGCCTCCCACCTATCCTACACATGTAGGAGCAATGTTCACTGTCAAGCTATAGTAAAGGTTCACGGGGTCTTTCCGTCTAGCCGCGGGTATACGGCATCTTAACCGCAAATTCAATTTCACTGAGTCTCGGGTGGAGACAGTGTGGCCATGATTACGCCATTCGTGCAGGTCGGAACTTACCCGACAAGGAATTTCGCTACCTTAGGACCGTTATAGTTACGGCCGCCGTTTACCGGGGCTTCGATCATCAGCTTCGACCTAAGTCTAACCGAATCAATTAACCTTCCGGCACCGGGCAGGCGTCACACCGTATACGTCATCTTTCGATTTTGCACAGTGCTGTGTTTTTAATAAACAGTTCCAGCCACCTGGTTACTTCGACTGGTTTAGGCTCCGGAAGCAAGTTCCTTCACCCTATACCAGCGTACCTTCTCCCGAAGTTACGGTACTATTTTGCCTAGTTCCTTCACCCGAGTTCTCTCAAGCGCCTTAGTATTCTCTACCCAACCACCTGTGTCGGTTTGGGGTACGGTTCCACTATATCTGAAGCTTAGAAGCTTTTCCTGGAAGTGTGGCATCAATGACTTCATCACCGTAGTGACTCGTCTCAGCTCTCAGTTTTCCTAATAAAAGGAGGAGACCGGATTTACCTAATCTCCCAACCTTCAGCCTTTCACACGGACTACCAACGCCGTGCTCACCTAGCCTACTCCGTCCCTCCTTCGCAATATAATGAAGTACAGAAATATTAATCTGTTTCCCATCGACTACGCGTTTCCGCCTCGCCTTAGGGGCCGACTTACCCTGCCCTGATTAACATGGGACAGGAAACCTTGGTCTTTCGGCGGGGGAGTTTTTCACTCCCCTTATCGTTACTCATGTCAGCATTCGCACTTCTGATACCTCCAGCAGACTTCTCAATCTACCTTCAACGGCTTACAGAACGCTCCCCTACCACTTGCAATAAATTGCAAATCCGCAGCTTCGGTGACTAGTTTAGCCCCGTTACATCTTCCGCGCAGACCGACTCGACTAGTGAGCTATTACGCTTTCTTTAAAGGATGGCTGCTTCTAAGCCAACCTCCTAGCTGTCTATGCCTTTCCACATCGTTTCCCACTTAACTAGTACTTTGGGACCTTAGCTGGCGGTCTGGGTTGTTTCCCTCTTCACAATGGACGTTAGCACCCACAGTGTGTCTCCCGGATAGTACTCATTGGTATTCGGAGTTTGCAAAGGGTTGGTAAGTCGGGATGACCCCCTAGCCTTAACAGTGCTCTACCCCCAATGGTATTCGTCCGAGGCTCTACCTAAATAGATTTCGGGGAGAACCAGCTATCTCCCGGCTTGATTAGCCTTTCACTCCGACCCACAAGTCATCACCGCATTTTTCAACATACGTGTGTTCGGTCCTCCAGTTGATGTTACTCAACCTTCAACCTGCCCATGGGTAGATCGCCGGGTTTCGGGTCTATACCCTGCAACTAAACGCGCAGTTAACACTCGCTTTCGCTACGGCTCCCCTAATCGGTTAACCTTGCTACAGAATATAAGTCGCTGACCCATTATACAAAAGGTACGCAGTCACCAAACTAAATTTGGCTCCCACTGCTTGTACGTATGCGGTTTCAGGTTCTATTTCACTCCCCTCACAGGGGTTCTTTTCGCCTTTCCCTCACGGTACTGGTTCACTATCGGTCAGTTAGTAGTATTTAGCCTTGGAGGATGGTCCCCCCATATTCAGACAAAGTTTCACGTGCTCCGTCCTACTCGATTTCACTTAAAGGTTGCTTTTGTGTACGGGACTATCACCCTGTATCGTTCTACTTTCCAGTAGATTCCACTAGCGCCCAATAAGCTTAAGGGCTGATTCGCGTTCGCTCGCCGCTACTAACGAAATCTCGGTTGATTTCTTTTCCTCGGGGTACTTAGATGTTTCAGTTCTCCCGGTTTGCCTCGTTAACCTATGTATTCAGTTAACGATACCTAGCTTATGCTAAGTGGGTTTCCCCATTCGGACATCTCAGGCTATTACGGTTGTTATCACCTTACCTGAGCTTTTCGCAGATTAACACGTCCTTCATCGCCTCTAACTGCCAAGGCATCCACCACATACGCTTAGTCACTTAACCATACAACCCTAAGTAGTTTCTTGTTATTTGACCTTTATACTTCGTTGCTTAAATATTCGTGTAGAACAAACTACACTTCATATCTAAGCGCCTTGTTTAAAGCACAAATCCCGTCGAAATGAATTATTTATCGTAAAAACAAAAGATAAAACATTTTACTAGAATGTTCGGAGACTAATCCGAACTAATTGTAAAGTCTGACATTTTCACGTACTCAATATACTTACCTCGAAAGGTTCATATAAGATGAGTTACTTGATAAGACAATCAATGTCGAGTAGACATTAATCGAATGTTGATACAACCTCTTGGGAGAGATTGTATCGCTTTTGTTGGTATTTATATCATTGTAACGTTCAGCGCGACACCGTTCGTTACGACATAAATACCGATATTTATATCAGCTTTCCAGATTGTTAAAGAACTTCAATTTAAGGCACATTCGCTTAAAAAGTGGTTTAAAAAACCAAACTTAAGTTGTTTTCATAAGCGCGAATAAATTCCCGCCTACAACACTTTAAGTTTGGCTTCTTTCTTTAGTGAAGAAGTTATTTGCCCAGCTGAGCTATAGCCCTTACTTTACAGTAAAAGTGGGTTCTTCTTCATATTTGTTATCATGTAATTTGTGTGAACACTCGTAAAGCCGAAGCTTTCATTAAGCAATTTTACTTCAAGATAAGGAGGTGATCCAACCCCAGGTTCCCCTAGGGTTACCTTGTTACGACTTCACCCCAGTCATGAAACACAAAGTGGTGACCGTCCTCCCGAAGGTTAAACTAGCCACTTCTTTTGCATCCCACTCCCATGGTGTGACGGGCGGTGTGTACAAGGCCCGGGAACGTATTCACCGTGGCGTTCTGATCCACGATTACTAGCGATTCCGACTTCACGGAGTCGAGTTGCAGACTCCGATCCGGACTACGACAGGCTTTGTGGGATTCGCTCCACCTCGCGGTATTGCAGCCCTCTGTACCTGCCATTGTAGCACGTGTGTAGCCCATCCCGTAAGGGCCATGATGACTTGACGTCGTCCCCACCTTCCTCCGGTTTATCACCGGCAGTCTCCTTAGAGTTCCCGCCATAACGCGCTGGCAAATAAGGATAGGGGTTGCGCTCGTTGCGGGACTTAACCCAACATTTCACAACACGAGCTGACGACAGCCATGCAGCACCTGTCACTCAGTTCCCGAAGGCACGCCTGTATCTCTACTGGCTTCTGAGGATGTCAAGGGATGGTAAGGTTCTTCGCGTTGCATCGAATTAAACCACATGCTCCACCGCTTGTGCGGGCCCCCGTCAATTCATTTGAGTTTTAACCTTGCGGCCGTACTCCCCAGGCGGTCAACTTAGTGCGTTAGCTGCGCCACTCACGGATCAAGTCCACGAACGGCTAGTTGACATCGTTTACGGCGTGGACTACCAGGGTATCTAATCCTGTTCGCTCCCCACGCTTTCGTTCCTCAGCGTCAGTATCTGTCCAGGTGGCCGCCTTCGCCACTGATGTTCCTTCCAATCTCTACGCATTTCACCGCTACACTGGAAATTCCACCACCCTCTACAGTACTCTAGTTACCCAGTTCAAAATGCAGTTCCAAGGTTGAGCCCTGGGCTTTCACATCTTGCTTAAATAACCGCCTACGAACGCTTTACGCCCAGTAATTCCGATTAACGCTTGCACCCCTCGTATTACCGCGGCTGCTGGCACGAAGTTAGCCGGTGCTTCTTCTGTTGCTAACGTCACAGTGATGATTTATTAAATCACCACCTTTCCTCACAACTGAAAGTGCTTTACAACCCGAAGGCCTTCTTCACACACGCGGCATGGCTGCATCAGGCTTTCGCCCATTGTGCAATATTCCCCACTGCTGCCTCCCGTAGGAGTCTGGGCCGTGTCTCAGTCCCAGTGTGGCTGATCATCCTCTCAAACCAGCTAGAGATCGTCGCCTTGGTAAGCCTTTACCTTACCAACTAGCTAATCTCACTTGGGCTAATCAAGAAGCGGGAGGTCCGAAGATCCCCCCCTTTGGTACTTTTCACTACAAAAAGCACGTTATGCGGTATTAGCAGTCGTTTCCAACTGTTGTCCCCCACTCCAAGGCATATTCCCAAGCATTACTCACCCGTCCGCCACTCGTCATCAAACTAGCAAGCTAGTTCATGTTACCGTTCGACTTGCATGTGTTAAGCCTGCCGCCAGCGTTCAATCTGAGCCATGATCAAACTCTTCAATTAAAAATCGTTTGTGTAACCTCATCGCAAGCGATGTGTTACTGCTCAATGAATTCTGTCGTTTCTTTTAAAAGTAATGCGTGAATACTTTCGTTAAAAAATAAGCCCGCCTACAAGTAAAAGAAGCATTACATAGTCGCTACCTATCTCGCTAGAAATAAGTAACTTATATTTATTTGCATGAACATCATTCATTAAGCGTTTTTGTTCTCCTCGAAAGGAAAACTATGTAAAACAACATTAATGTGAGTGCCCACACAAATTGCATGATAACTAATTGTTAAAGAAAATAGGTCTTAGTCGCATTCGCTAAGTACCTTCGCTCCTTGCTAACGTTGCCGTTTGCCCGAAGCAGGATGCGCATTGTACGCCTCCGAGTTTTGATGTCAACGTTTTTTTTGATAAAAAGTAAAGTATTTTAAAACACTTCAAAACGTAGCTTAAGTTAGTTGATTTACCTTAAAAGGAAGTAGATAACTTATCAAAACAGCTCTTTGGGTTACCCCTTGGAACTTGATGCGCATTTTAGAGACTTTTCATTTTTGATCAAGGGTTATTTTCACCTTTCCGCCCGTTCGCGTATTTATTATACATATCGCTTTCATATTGGCCTATAAAGCACGATCGCATAGGATCCTTGGTCATTTTTTTACACAAGGCTCAATTTTGACAAGGCTTTTAACCTAGCACTTAGTGCAACTAAAGCGGCTGATATAGTGCAGTCATAAGCTTACTTTCTAGCAAATAATGAAAAAACCGACACTAAGGTCGGTTTTTGTATAGTTAACTAGATGATCACAGGTTAAATGAGTAGTAAGATCATTGAGATGATCTTTCCCTCTTACCCTCTCTACGATTACACTAGCTGTGTTCTAGTTTTAGTTAAGTACTTTCTTGTTCACGGGCAATAGCGCGGTAAGCGATATCTGTCCTAAACTCTACACCTTGCCAGCTAATTTGGTGCAATAGTTCATAAGCGGTTTGTTGAGCTTCGGTTACTGTATTACCTAATGCGGTTGCACAGAGTACACGGCCGCCATTAGTAACTACCTCACCTTGCTCATTAAGCTTAGTACCGGCATGGAATATTTTTGCTGAGACATTATTGTTAGCATCTAAGCCTGAAATTACATCACCTTTAGGGTAACTCGCTGGATAACTTTGTGCGGCAAGCACCACACCGACGGCAGCACGACTATCAAAGTCGATGGTTACTTTATCTAATTCACCACGGGTAGCGGCTAAACATAGCTCAACTAAATCTGATTGTAAGCGCATCATGATAGGTTGCGTTTCAGGATCACCAAAACGGCAGTTATATTCAATGACGTTTGGCGTGCCATCGCTTGCTATCATTAAGCCTGCATATAAGAAACCACTGTAAGGTGCTCCCTCGGCTGCCATACCTGCAACCGTTGGCATAATAACTTCGGCCATAATACGATCATGGATTTCAGGAGTTACCACTGCTGCGGGAGAATATGCACCCATGCCACCAGTGTTTGGACCTAAGTCACCATTTAAGGCACGTTTATGATCTTGGCTTGTTGCCATTGGTAAAACATTCTTACCATCAACCATGACGATAAAGCTTGCTTCTTCACCTTCAAGAAACTCTTCAATCACTACGCGATGACCCGCATCACCAAAAGCATTACCCGCTAACATATCGGTAATAGCGTCTTCTGCTTCTTTAACGGTAAGGGCAACTATAACGCCTTTTCCTGCGGCTAAACCATCGGCTTTAACAACAATGGGTGCGCCCTGGGCACGAACATAAGCAAGTGCTGGTTCAACTTCAGTGAATTTTTCATAGCTACCTGAAGGGATATTATTACGAGCTAGGAAGTCTTTAGTAAATGACTTTGAACCTTCAAGCTGAGCGGCTTTGGCACTTGGACCAAAAATAGCTAAACCTTGCGCTTGGAAAGCATCAACAACGCCATCAACAAGGGGTTGTTCAGGACCAACAATAGTTAAGGCAACGTCTTCACTTTGAGCAAAAGCAACCAAGGCAGCATTGTCACTAATATCGATAGCAACATTTTCTAACTTTGCTTCGCTTGCTGTACCAGCATTACCTGGGGCAACAAACACTTTGCTAACCTGACTTGATTGAGCCGCTTTCCATGCTAGTGCATGTTCACGACCACCGCCGCCAATAACTAAGATTTTCATATGTTTTTCCTATTTATTTTCTTATGCGCTAAACCAACACTTACTTTGCTGGTTTAACAAATTTTAAAGTCATGCGATCGCTTTCGCCAATCGCTAAATATTTTGCCCTGTCTTTTTCGCCCAATGCTAATGAAGGCGGTAACGTCCAGACTGTATATTGCGCTAAATCTTTTGGGTTAGCGTTAATCTCACTCGACGCAACAAATCTAAAACCAGCAGCTTTAGCTTGCTTGATTGTTTTTGCTTCTGAAACATAGCCTCCTGCTTTTTCGGCATCAGCGCCCGCTGGTAATCTGTGCTCAACCACACCTAAAACGCCACCTGGCTTCAACGCATTAAAAGCATCTTTAAATACTTGCTCAACACCGGCATCTTTCCAGTTATGTAGATTTCTAAAGGTTAAGATAAGATCGGCAGTACCTTGTGGTGCTAATTCACTTTCTTGACGTGGGGTAAAGTCGGTTAAAACCACTTCACTAAAAACCACGTCTGAAGCTAATTTTTTCACTAATTTTTTACGCGAATTACTATAGTAGTCATCTTCACCCGTGTCTGGGTAATGGGCACCGTATAGTTTACCCGTGCCTTTTAACGCCGGCGCTAATATTTCTGTGTACCAGCCGCCACCTGGGGTAATTTCAACGACAGTCATGGTTGGGGTAAAACCGAAAAAATTTAACGTTTCAATAGGGTGACGATATTGATCACGCGCTTTGTTTTTAGCGGTACGATGATCACCAGCAACTGCGTTTGCAAGTGCCTTTGAAGAAACGCTATTGTTGGCATTAGCTTCATGGGCATGAGTGTCATGCGCAGTTGCAGATAAACTTATTGCACTGCAGCTTAAGGTTACTGCAATAGCGATTGATTTAAGCGCGTTAGTTTTAATTGTCATAACTATGGTCCTTGAAAGAATTATTAGTATTTAAGTCGATATATCTCATATAACGATTAAGGTATTAATTAACGGCAATATTTATAACAGATATCATACCAATTACACTAATTAAGAATTCATTGTCAAATGCTCTAAAAATTCAATAACGTCGTTGCTTTCAATCCTAATAGCCAGCTATTAGTCAACCAAGCGCCTTGTTACTGAACTTTTACCCTCATTGAAAACTGTAACCTTAATTAATTTAAGTGGTATTAAACAAATAAGCAGCGTTGATTTTAATGTAAGTAAATAAATCAACACTGCTTTCTTTCATACTAAATCATCGAACCTAAATGAAGTTCCTTTAAGCTGCTCTGTTCAATTTCAAGAAAAAAGCACGGAGCTGACGAATGTCAGTGAGTACTTTTGACGCCTAAATTGGACTTAGCAGCGACAAGGAGCAATTTTAGTGGCGGAAGTGGCGCATTCCGGTGAATACCATGGCGATGTTATGTTCGTCTGCTGCGGCAATAACTTCGTTATCACGCATAGAGCCACCTGGCTGAATTACTGCAGTAATGCCTGCTTCAGCGGCTGCATCTAAACCATCACGGAATGGGAAGAATGCATCAGATGCCATTACAGAGCCTTTAACTTCTAGATTTTCATCTGCAGCTTTAATACCAGCAACTTTCGCTGAATATACGCGGCTCATTTGACCTGCGCCGACACCAATAGTCATGCTATTTTTAACATATACGATGGCGTTAGATTTAACGTATTTTGCTACTTTCCAGCAAAATTGTAGATCACGCATTTCGTCTGCTGTTGGTTTACGTTTAGTAACGACTTTTAACTCGTCACTCGTTACGCTGCCGTGGTCAGTATCTTGTACTAATAAACCACCATTAACACGTTTAAAATCAAAACCAGTCGATTTGCTATGCCACTGGCCACATTCTAATAAACGTAAGTTCGGCTTAGCAGCAACAATTTTTGCTGCAGCCGCAGAAATGCTTGGCGCGATAATTACTTCTACGAATTGACGAGAAACAATGGCTTCAGCTGTATCAGCATCTAATTCGCGGTTAAAAGCGATAATGCCACCAAACGCTGAAGTAGGGTCAGTTTTATAAGCACCTTCATAAGCCGCTAGAATATTATCACCAATAGCAACACCACAAGGGTTAGCATGTTTAACGATTACACAAGCTGGTTCATCAAATTCTTTAACACACTCTAACGCGGCATCAGTATCAGCAATGTTGTTATAAGATAATGCTTTGCCTTGTAATTGAGTCGCAGTAGAAATGGAGCCTTCTCCTGGGTTAGCTTCTTTATAAAAAGCAGCCTCTTGATGCGAGTTTTCACCGTAACGTAAATCTTGTGTTTTAATAAACTGGCTATTAAAAGTACGTGGGAATTTCACTTTATTTTCAAAGGAAGCAGTAGAGTCTTTCTCGCCGTACGCGGGTAACATTTTACCAAAGTAGTTAGCAATCATACCGTCATAACTAGCGGTATGCTCATAAGCAGCAATCGCTAAATCAAAACGTGTTTTATAGGTTAGTGAATCATTGTTGTTATCTAATTCAGTTAATACACGGTCGTAATCATGTGCGTTAACAACAATAGTCACGTCTTTATGGTTCTTTGCCGCAGCACGAACCATAGTTGGGCCGCCAATATCAATATTTTCAATAGCATTTTCTAATGAACAGTTTTCATCACTTACTGCATTAGCAAATGGGTATAAGTTAACCACAACCATATCAATTGCGCTGATATTGTTTTCTGCCATTACCGCTTCATCAATACCACGACGGGCTAAGATGCCGCCATGTATCTTAGGATGTAATGTTTTAACACGACCATCCATAATTTCTGGGTGACCGGTGTAGTCAGACACTTCAGTTACCTTGATGCCGTTTTCAGCCAATAATTTTGCGGTACCGCCAGTAGAAAGAAGATCAACACCTTTCTCACTTAAGCGACGAGCAAATTCAACAATTCCCGTTTTATCAGAAACACTTAATAGTGCGCGTTTAATTGGACGTGGAGTATCCATTTCTTTATTTACCTTTTTAGTTGTAACTTACTGCTAACTTTGTGCCGACATGCCGTTAACTTGCGAGGTTACATGATTATTTAAAGTGATTTAGAGTGATTTAAAACCATTCCGTTAAAGAGAGAACGCCTTTATGTGGACTGGTATAAACATAAAAAGCACCCTAGGGTGCTTTTCAATATAAATTCGATATTAGTTCATACCGTATTTTTTAAGTTTCTTGCGTAACGTGCCGCGATTGATGCCAAGTAAGTTGGCAGCGCGTGTTTGGTTACCGCGAGTGTACATCATAACTTCTTCTAACATTGGCGCTTCAATTTCGCTCAATACAAGGTCATACATATCATCAACATCGTTACCATTTAATTGTGATAAGTAGTTACTAATTGCGATTTTAGCTTGGCTACGTAATGGAGACGTTTTAGTTTGTGTTTGAATATCGCCAGTGATAAATGGAGAAGAAATATTTTGTTCGAACATATGATATAACTCTTTCTTTTGTTAATAAAATAAAAATAAAACTACGACAACTTGTACTGCTCCCTGGAAGGAGCAGTAACAAAATCATCAAAAAATTTGCCTAACGTCGCCAATTGTTCATAGGTAGACGCTAAAGCATTAAAAATAGCTCTAAACGCTTTGCCTTGGTCAGAATTAAACGCTGTACTGAAACCATCGGAGGTCTCAACCAGATTATGTATATACCAAGAGACGTGTTTTCGGGCAATCATCACACCTTTGAAATCGCCGTAAAACTGATGTAACTCCATAACGTGAGCCAATACTATTGAACGTACTTCGTCCAATGTAGGTGCAAGCATTTTATTGCCCGTTGCCAAGAAATGATTAATTTCTCGAAAAATCCACGGACGACCCTGTGCACCACGGCCAATCATTATGGCATCTGCACCCGTATAGCTTAAAACCTGTAGCGCCTTTTCAGGTGAAGTAATATCACCATTTGCCACTACCGGAATTGAAATAGCCGCTTTTATTGCTTTAATAGTGTCGTATTCCGCATTGCCTTTATAAAAGTCATTACGGGTACGGCCATGCACTGCGAGTGATGCTATACCACTATTTTCAGCAATTTTAGCTATTTCTATACCATTACGAGACTCTTCACACCATCCTGTGCGAATTTTTAGCGTAACCGGAATATCTACCGCTTTTACCACAGCCTGAACAATACGCTCAACCAGTGCTGGTTCTTTTAATAAAGCAGAACCCGCTAATTTCTTATTTACCTTTTTTGCTGGGCAGCCCATATTGATATCAATAATTTGTGCGCCGTTATCAGCATTAACCTTGGCGGCAAAAGCTAATTCATCAGGACAACTTCCGGCAATTTGTACACTGCGGATTCCTGCGGCATCACTATGCAACATTCTCAATTTAGACTTTTCGGTATGCCACACTTTCGGATTTGAGGAAAGCATTTCAGAAACTGCTAAAGCCGCACCCAATTGACAACATAATTGTCGAAAAGGTTGATCGGTTATTCCTGCCATAGGAGCAAGTATTACCTGCGAATTAAGTTGATATGTGCCTATTTTCATACTGCTGTTTTTTTGAGCTACCTTACAAAAGGGCGCTAAGTTTACACGGCTTTATTTCAATTGAAAAGCATAGAATTTGAACAATATTTGATTATTTTTACCTTTTTGATATTGACATTTATTAAAGCATTAATGTGAGCGTAAATCGTACAATTTACTCACAAATTTGTTGACAAATACACCAAAAAAAGACAAAGCCAAATATGGCGAAACTTAGCTCGAATAACGCCTGCAACTGTGGCAGAGTAAAATAACACCACTTGGCAAACTAATTGCTAAAGCAATAATAATTATAAATATAATGACAAAGACCCTAAATACTATTTTAAGAATGCCAATGAGCAATGTATTTGGCAAAGGTGACTACAGTGTTACTTTACACCTTGGCAGTGAAAAATCGCCGGTAAATCTGTTACTCGACACCGGTAGCAGTACCCTAGTGGTAAAAGCTCCGCTTACCCAGCAAATTTTGATAAAAAGTTAACGGCTAGCAGCGCAGTTCAAGAAGTTAACTACGGTGTTGGCCGCTGGAATGGCCCGGTTATTTATACCAATATCAATATTCATGGACATTGCCATGAATCTGAACACCCGCAAGACATAGCAAAAAGTCAGAGCATGAAACTAACGAATGCACCCGTAGCCTTAGTTCATTCAGCAAAGTAAAGTAAAACATTTGCTGATGCCAATGGCATTTTAGGGCTGGCTTATCACCAGCTAAATAAAAGCTTTGATTTTAGCGACTACTTCACTGAGCATAATATTACTCCTGCGTTAAGTTACCCATAGTCTTTCAACCAAGCGCAAAGTGAAGACTTAGCCAGTTTTAAGAAACTAATGTGGCAATATCCAGAAAAGGACATTACGCCCTACTTCACCTTATTAGCAGAGCAGCAACTGAGCGCTAATAAGTTTGCCTTACATAGTAAACGCTCGGCGATACATAAAAGTTAAAGTAATATCGCAGCTTACCGATTAAACATTGTTAGTAAAATCAAGGCTAATCATTCCCTCTTCCCCTTAAACCTGCTAATTTAGCAGCCAAGGTAATTGATTAAAAATAGTTAATTTTATCAATTAACACCTTAAACAGGTTTCACAAAAACAATAAAAGGGAGTAAGCAGTATGAGTAAGGTAATAAACGTATTAGCAACGATGGCGAATGATGCAAGCTTAATAACTAATAAAGAAATAACAGCACTATTAGCAAACACCGATATTTCAAATGAACAAAAACAAGCAATATTAGCACTGGACAGTGAACGCCTAGCTGAAACTATTACTGACTTCCCTGTATCTATGTGTTCAATCGTAGTTGCCCCTGAAGACAATGAGCAGGAAAATCAAGAAGAAACTAATAATGATGAAGCTAAAAATCATCTTAACTGCGCCGTTAATGGCTAATAAGACTAAATTGTAAAATTAGCCAGCTAAAGGAATAGTGCTGCTGTGAATTCAAATTCAAATTCAATTGAAAGTAATAAATATAAGCGACTTCACATTAAAGGAGTACTATTGTTATGGCTAGTCACTTGCTGCAATTTAGCTAGTGGCCAACAAGAAAACTTACCCAATCCTGTTCTTTCAGAACAACTAATCCTAACTCATCAGGATGATATTTCAGCGACACTTAAACTTGCCGATGAAATAAGACGTTTTCAACCATTAAAATTCCAGCAATTAATGCAAAACCTGTCGATAAAAGACGACTTCACTATAGAACAGCAGCATTTATTTAATTTTTTAAAAGGTTATGGCTATACTTTCAGAGGTGAACTTGATAAAGCAGAAAAGCAATTTAAAAGCATCCTGGCGTCCGATGCTAGCCAGCTAACTAAGTTTCGCGCCAGTTACACCTTAGTACATGTGTATGCTGTCAAAAAAATGTGGTATGAGGGCTTAGAACTAGTTGCCACAAATATTAAGACATCGACATCAATAGAAAATAGTGACTATTATCAGGCGTACTTAATTACTACCATTATTTTTTATAAAAATATGAAGCAATATGATCTCTCCTTACATTATATCAAAGAGTTATCAGCACAAATTTTATCACCAAAACTTGACTGTATATCAAAACAATTAGCCCTTGAAGTAAAGTTTTATTTAAATGAACTAAAAAGTAGTGATCCTGATACAGCTATTGCAATCAATAGCTGTAAAAAAACGAATGATATTATGGTCACCAGTATTATTCGTGTTTATCAAGCAAAAGCCTATTTAGCTGAACAAGATGTAAATGGCGCACTCGATAGCCTATTACCCTATATGCAAGAACTAGACAGTAGCTATTACCCTGAATTAATTACCGGGGTAAACAACACTCTAGCACAAGCTTACTGGCAAGCTAATGATATAGCTAGCAGTAAGCATTATGCAGAAAAAGCACTGTTATCCAATAAAAACAACAATAATGTTAACCAAGCCACTAGAACATACCAACTACTTTACCAAATAGCAAAAACAGAAAACAATCCCAGTTCTGCGCTGAACTTTCACGAAAAATATGCCGAGTTAGAAAGACTGTATTCAGATGACATAAAAACTAAAAACTTAGCTTTTCAGTTAGCTAAAAATAAGAACCTGGTACAACAGAATAAAATAGATTTATTAAATGAGAAAAACAATGTACTTGCTGCTGAACAAGCATTAGCTGAAACGAAAATAGCAAACAGACATTTAGTCTTGGTGTTATTAACCTTCATTATTGTCGCGCTAGTCTTATTTGCCTTACGCTTTTGGCGCACACATAAACGGGTGAAAGAACTGGCAGAGTGGGATTCACTAACGGGTATTTTTAATCGTGGTCACTTTACTCAGGTAACTAATAGCGCGTTAAAGTATTGCAAAAATGCTCAGCAAGATTTTAGTTTGATCATGTTCGATTTAGACCACTTCAAAAAAGTTAACGATTGTTTTGGTCATGCTTGTGGTGATTGGGCATTAAAAGCAGTGACAAAAGCGTGTAAAAGTATCGGGAGAAAAAATGATATTTTTGCCCGTATAGGTGGTGAAGAATTTTGCATCGTATTACCTAGCTGTAATATTGATGTGGCTATGCTTAGGGCTGAAGCTTGTCGCGCTGCTATTGAAGATATAATTACGGATGCGTCTGGTTGTGAGTTTACCATTACCGCCAGCTTTGGTGTTACTGATGTTAAGCGCTCTGGTTTTGATTTAGACAAGCTATTGGCTGATGCTGACTTTGCTGCCTATGCCTCAAAAAATTCAGGTCGTAATAGGGTCACTCTTTTTGAGGTGCCGGCAAATGAAGCAGAAGAAAAATTAGATAGCTCATGGAGCTATAGCTAAGCCACTAACAACTAACAACTAACTGCTAACTGCTAACTGCTACTTATCTACCACAATCAGTTTTAGCAATTTCAGCAATTTTATTTATTAAGAATTTCATGCATAGTTTTACCACTGAACGGTTATTAATCAGGCCATTAATAACCGCAGACGAAAGTTTTTATTGTTATCAATACACAGATAAAAAAATGATGCGTATTATTGGCGAGCCGCTAACACAAAAACAAGCGAGTGCGGCTTTTCATCGTGCCTTAAAAGCCAACAAGCTAGATAAAAATACGGTACGCACTTGGGCAATTATTGATAACAAAAGCAATGAAATAATAGGTACACAAGCATTTTCTTGGTTAGCCGCAAGACAAGCCACTAAAGCAAGCAGTGCAACTATTGAACAAGTTGAAATTGGCATTATGTTAGCCACTAAAGCCAATGGGAAATTGTTACCTGAAGAAGCCGTTGCCGCGATAATGGAATACGGATTTAAACAACTTAATATTAATAGAATCAATGCTTTTTATCGGAACAAAAATAGAGCTACGCAACGTATATTGAAAAAAATCGGCTATGTCTACGAAGCTAGTTTACAAGATACCACCACAGATTATGGTTATCAGTATTTTGATCAAGATCAGTGGCAAAGTAAGATTATTACGCACACATCCGCCGCTATAACCAGCTAATAGAATGCAATGCTCTATTAGTTAAGTTTACAGATAAAAACAAGTCGATTTAGTCACATACTGATTGCTCCCTATGCTTACTTCTGCTAATTTAGTTACAAAATAGCTACAAGTGTAAAACTTTACTTTTTGCTAGTTTACAAGTCGTTATCAAACAGTTCTCAAGACAAATTTAATAATAACTAAAAGGAATTTATTATGTCAGGTAGTTTAGTCTGTGTGGGTACTGGCATGACTTTAGGCGCGCATATTAGCCCTATCGCTAGAAGCCATATCGAACAAGCCGACATAGTATTCTCACTGATGGCTAATGGTTTTGCGCAAAAGTGGCTAGAAGAAATCAATACGGATGTCCGCTGCCTGCAACGCTTCTACCAGGAAGGCAAAAATCGCAATATAACCTACAACGAAATGGTCGAGGCTATTCTAAGCCAGGTGCGCGACGGTAAAAAAGTTGTTGCCGCCTTTTATGGCCACCCCGGTGTATTTGCCTGTGTTAGTCATAGAGCCATTAAAAAAGCCAAATTAGAAGAGTTACCTGCGACCATGGAACCTGGCATTTCGGCTGAAGATTGTCTTTATGCCGATTTAGCTATAGATCCGGGAAAGACTGGCTGCATTCATTATGAAACCAGTCAGTTTATGTTCTATAAACGTAACATTGATACCGCTGCACATTTAATTTTATGGCAGGTCGCCCTTGCTGGCGATAAGTCTTTAGGTAAGTTCTCTACGGGGAAAGCTTATCGTCAGGTATTAGTTGATCTACTGCTTGAGCATTATCCAGCAGATCATCAAGTTATCTTATATCAAGCTAAGGGCATTGCCATTGATGCCATGCGTGAGGACAAAATTTCCTTAACCGACCTTGTTGATGCTGAACTATTTATGCATACCACCTTGGTACTTCCACCGTGCAGAAAAATGCAGCCTAACGAGGCAATACTAGCGAAGTTAGCTGCAATAGATAAAAAAGAAGATCGTATAAAAAATGGTCCTGAATTAACGCTGGTGTTATAAGCGAGCAAAGAAAAACGGTAAATACATTAATAATTAAATAACATGGAGGTAAGTAGTATGAATAAGGTAATTGAGGTATTAATACAAATGGCCAGTGACTCTTCACTAAGTAATGATCGTGCACTAACGAGTATGTTAGTTACTACCGATCTCACTGAATCTCAAGTTTTTGCCATTAGCAGCAAAAACATCGAACGTTTAGCTGAGACAATATATGATTTACCCATGATTAAATGTGTGCCATTGATGGTCCCAGAAGATGGTAATGAGATGGAAATTTTCACTTGCATCAAGACATTCGCAACTAACGTTTAAAAATACAATAAGCTAAACATGAAAAACATCTGCATTTTAAAGGAACTAAAAGACAGTTGTCACTCAAAGAGGTGGCCCATACTCCTATGGATATCTATGACCACTTTAGCTTGGGTTATACCAAGTAAAGTGGTCGCATCGACAACCTTTCAACCAAATACAATAACATCTCACCTATCATTGAGAGTAACGTCTAAAGAGATATCAGATAAGCTTTTATTAGCGGATAGAAATAGACGCGATGACCCACTGGTATACAAAAAATTATTGCTCGAGTTGTCGCAGATAAAAGATTCATTTAATGTTGAGCAAGGTTATTATTATCAATTTCTTCAAGGGTACTTAGCAACTTACCGTGGTGAATATGATCTAGCAGATAATCTATTAACAGAATTATTAACATCTAGTGCAAATAACCTGCTTAGGTTTAGAGCTAACTACACGTTAATAAACGTTGCCGCAGCAAAAAAGGACTGGTCTGACGGTTTAAGGCATATTGCTTTAAATAAAGAAATGCTCTCTTTAATTAAAGATGAGGAGCATTATCAAGTAAGTATCCTTACGACCATGATGTTTTACAACCAAATCCAACAGTATAATTTAGTCCTTAACGATGTTGCTTTAATTAAACGAGAAAACTTATCCCTGCAACATAATTGCTTTGTCGAGCAGTTATCACTTGAAGCAAGGATGAACCTTCAACAAGCAAAACCGGATGATGAAAGTATTGATGCCGCTCTAAGCATATGCATCAATGCTGAGAATAAGGTATATACCAATATTATTCGTGTATATAGAGCAAAATTATACTTAAAGGCGCTTAAAGCTGACAAAGCCCTTATGACCTTATTGCCCCACTACGATGAAATCAACGCAACACTCTATCCTATGTTAACAGTTAGTATGCATAACATATTAGCTAATAGTTACTTTAAATTAGATAACTTACTTGATGCAAAAAAGTACGCATTAGAAGCAGTGAAAGCCAATAAGTACATCAATGCTTTTCAGAATACTGACAGCTACAGGCTTCTTTATCTTATTGCTAAGCAAGAAAAAAATATCGATTTAGCATTGAGCTATCATGAGAAATTTAGTGAAGCAGAAACAGAGCGCTTAGAAGGTGAGAAATCTAAGTATTTGGCATTCAAACTGGCTGAGTTGCAAGCTTTTGAACATGAAAAGCAAATTAAATTACTCAATAAAGAAAATGATTTTTTGACTGCTGAGCAGGTATTAGCCAAGAGCAAGGTTGCCAATATTCAACTGATTATTACTGCGATGACTTTAATTATCATTATGCTAGCTATTGGTGGCGCGCGTTTATGGCAATCTCATAAACGGGTCAAAGTACTGTCTGAGTATGATGAACTAACCGGTATCTATAACCGTAGACACTTTACCCAACTAGCCGTGAGTACATTAAAATATTGTAAAACGGCTCAACAAGATTTAAGCCTAATAATGTTCGACTTAGATCATTTCAAAAAAATTAATGATACTTTTGGCCATATCTGTGGCGATTGGGCACTCAAAGAAACGATTAGAGTGTGTAAAACTATCGGCCGTACAAATGATGTTTTTGCTCGCCTAGGCGGAGAAGAGTTTTGTATTTTATTACCAAGTTGTAATATTGAAGGCGCGGTGCGACTCGCCGAAGCTTGTAGGGCTGCCATTGAAAACACCATTACCGAAGAGTCTGGTAATAATTTTAGCATTACCGCCAGCTTTGGTGTTACCGATGTAAAAAGATCGGGCTTTGATTTAGAAAAATTATTAGCTGATGCCGATTTTGCTACTTATGACTCTAAACACTCGGGTCGAAATAGAGTCACTATATATGAACCCGAAACGCCAGAAATAAGTGAATCATTAGAGGGTTCATGGCGTGTTGCTTCTTAAGCTGAGTCCTGTAACATGCATCTTCAAGTGCAACGGGGATCTAAGAAAGCCCTGGCTCCCCGACAATAAAACTCGGGGATGACACTTGAGGAATAACATTTCGGGGATGACGCTGAAGTACTAACAACTCGGAGGTGACGCTTGAAGAATAACATTTCGGGGATGGCGAGGTTTAGCTTGAAATAATCCCCGAAAGAAGTACTACTGGGATTACGAAGTGTGACTTGGAGAGCTCCCGATAGGAGCACTTCGCGGCTGACTCTAAAGCTTACTTACGTTGTCCGTTTAAACGAACCCATTCTTCTTGTACGCTAATTGGCGCCATGTCACACCACTGGCCGTAAATTTCTTGTAGTGTTTGTGCTTGCTCTTCTAAGACACCTGATAACGCTAATAAACCTTTATCACCAACGAATTCAATGATAGTAGGCGCTAACTCGCGCAATGGTCCAGCGAGAATATTTGCCACGACGACGTCGGCTTTAAATTTAGGCTGATCTTTAGGTAGATATAATTCAAGTCTATCGGAAACATTGTTACGCTCCGCATTGGCAAGACTTGCTTGTAGTGCTTGTGGATCGATATCAATAGCAATAACTTTCTTGGCACCTAATTTTAGGGCCGCTATTGATAAAATACCTGAGCCACAACCAAAATCAACCACGGTTTTATCTTGAAGGTCTAAGCCATCTAACCAAGTTAAACATAATGCTGTGGTTGGGTGTGTACCTGTACCAAAAGCCAGGCCTGGGTCTAACATAACATTTACCGCGTCAGGGTCTGGCACGTCGCGCCAGCTAGGACAAATCCATAGACGCTGGCCGAATTTCATTGGGTGGAAGTTGTCCATCCATTCACGTTCCCAGTCTTTGTCTTCTAATTGTTCTAGCTTGTATTGCATTTGCTCTTTATCAGGGTGAATACCTTGCAAGTAATGGATAACTTTGTCCATATCATGACTAGCTTCAAATAAGCCCATAACGACGGTATTCGACCAGTAGATAACCTCATCACCGGGTAGTGGTTCATATATGGGTGTGTCTTTGGCATCGAGAAAAGTAACGGCTTGTGAGCCACAGGCTGTGAGCCAGTCACTGTATTTTTCGGCATTATCTTCGTTGGCACTTAATCTAAGTTGTATCCAAGGCATCTGATATTCTCTACTGGTATTTGGTGTTTGCTGCTACTTGTTATACTTGCCTTTGTCGTTAGTGCAAAGAGTAGATATAATTGGTAAATAGTAGCCATAAATAAGCTTGATGCTAGTTTATCATTCATTACTGCTAGAGTAGGCATAATAAATGATAAAACGGAAATTACCATGCTGGATTTACTGCCTGATCTCTTTGATCAATACCCTGAACAACTTTCCCTCGTACAGGTACCCTTTAATGATTACGGTAAAAACATTATTTTTTCTGGCGAAATAGTCACCGTTGCTTGCTTTGAAGATAATTCCAAAGTGAAAGAGCTATTAGCGACCGATGGTACCGGTAAGGTATTAGTAGTTGATGGTAAAGGCAGTATGAAGCGGGCGCTATTAGGCGATATGATTGCAGAGAATGCGGTTAAAAATAATTGGCAGGCTGTGGTTATCAATGGCTGTATTCGTGATGCGGGCACTATTGCCACTTTAGCGATTGCGGTAAAAGCCCTTGGTTGTAATCCAATAAAAACAGAAAAGTTAGGTGTCGGTGACATTAACATTGTCGTAAATTTTGCTGGTATTGACTTTATTCCTGGCTGGACTATTTATGGCGATGCCAATGGTTTAGCGGTTAGTGAAGCAAGGTTAACATTAAGTGAGCTATAGCCGTTCTAACACCTAACTATCAACAATGAAAAGGTCAACTTAATTCAGATTAAGGTTTTCTGTTTATTGCTATGTTAATGTGGGCAGATAAAGAGATGTAATAGAGTTGGTTAGTAGATGAAGTATTTTCCCGTTTTTCTTGATGGCAGTAAAATTAATGCCATGGTGGTTGGTGGTGGCGATGTGGCCGCCCGTAAAATTGAATTACTGTTAAAAACCACCACAAAAATCACCATAATGTCAGCCAGCGTTACTGATGGCGTGGCACGTTTGATTAGCGAAAATCAACTCACTTGGTTAAAACATAACTATAAAGCTGGTTTATTAGACGGCATTACTTTGATAATAGCCGCCACGGATAATAAAACAGTCAATGAAAGTGTTTATCATGAAGCGGTAGCATTTAACATTCTGGCCAATGTGGTTGATCAACCGGCCCTATGCACTTATATCACGCCAGCTATTATTGATCGTTCCCCTATGATTATTGCTTTATCAAGCTCAGGTAGCGCACCTATTTTAATTCGCATGTTACGCGAGCAAATAGAGAAAACTCTACCCCAGGGTTACGGTCGTCTGGCTGATTTTTCGTTAAAATTTCGTGACCATGTCAAAGCCCGTATTAAAGGTATACGCAATCGCCGCACCTTTTGGGAAAACACCTTGCGTGGTGCAATCGGGCAAAATTTACTGGATGGTAAACAACACAAAGCTGAGCAGCAGTTAATTGCCAGCTTGAAAGAAAAAATTGCGCCTCCGGCTGGCGCAATAATTTTTATCCATACCAAAGCTGGTAACCCCGATGATTTAACCTTAAACGCTCACCGCGCTTTACAGTTTGCTGATGCTGTTTTTTATGACGATGCGGTAAATATAGAGTTGATTGAATATGTGCGCCGTGATGCAGAAAAGTATCCGCAAAGTATCCGCTCAACTATATTAGTAAATTACCAACATGCGTTAGAGCTTGCTCAGCAAGGGCAACACGTTATTTACTTACTGGCAGGTAATGAAGAGTTGCCTAGTAATGCGGCATTAATTACTAGTGGCATTAGCACCAAAATCATCACTAGCGGCAGTTAGCTTTATTGCTTACTGAATGATCTAAAAGCAATAGAGTACAATAACTGTCGGTTTTTTTTACAGTGTTTATCACTAAAGCTACCTGCGCTTATGTTCAATGTAATCGAACTAGATAATAATAAAAAAGACCTTCATTTATGAAGGCCTTTTATTTGATTAGATTATTGACTCACTGAATAACCATTAAACTTTCTTAATACGTACACCAAAAGCGAGTAAAATTAAACCTAAAGCAAAAATTCCTAGGGTGTTTGGCTCAGGGATGGAATAACCATGGAAGTCGGCACTACCTGTTGAATACCTAACAGCAGTTCCGCTTTCATCAAAGGAATCTTGTGTTACTCCATTGACTACCCAGCCATTGGACCAACTATCAAAATCACCCGAAAATACAATATCAGTCATAGATCCATTAGAGAGAGGCCACATATTAGTGTCAAAGTTCCACATTGCTACCCCCCCAACAACATCCAGAGCACCTGCTCCATTCAATAGACCTGTAAGTGAACTACTACCAATAAATGTGGTTTCATCACCAGCAAAGATATGTCCCCTTAATGCAAGCCATAATAAATTATCACCATCATCATCTGATCCCCCTGTATTTTGTAAGGTTAACTTTTCCTGATCAGTGACTGTGAGAATGTCTGGTGATGTATCGACCCAAAATTCCATCCAACCACCTTTGAAATTTGTATCGCCAGCTGCCGCTGCGTCAGCAGAAATAGTGTAACCACCAAATTGATAGCTTAATTCACAGCCAGGGCATATGTCCGCATAGCCATTTATCGAAGTTAATCTACCGTACCCACTCAATTCAAGCGTCAATATATTAATCTGTTGATAAATTATCGCCGAACCGCCACGTAAATCAGCACCATCATCTGGGTCCCAGACCACACCACCAACATTAATCAGACCAGCCGAAGCAGAAAAACTTGCTAGTACCATGACCGCGATAGCCAGAGCTCTTTTTATCATTCTCATTAGTTTGCCCTCAGTAATATATTAAAAATATAATCTCTATAATTTAAAATTAACTTGTGGGTTTCCCTTCCCTTGTACAAAGAAATGCATAGGGCATACCACATGCAAATACCATAGTAAAGACAATAAGATAAAATAAACCACAACCAAACTAATTGTACAAGTGTAAAAAAACATGACACTTTTACTCGCTATTTTCACTGCTAAATTTATTTTTATACAATTAGCAGTGGCGTAATTATCGTTACGATCAGAATAGAAACTATTTACAAAATATCAGACAAGAGCTAAGCCGCACTGACTATTACGGCTCTCCTTACGGACCACTTTGTTCATTGGCTAGCCCTAATACATCATTTGTCATGCCAAATGGTACTTATGATAATGGTGGGCTTTACTGATTATGAGTCAATATTTGTCAATTAAGGCAAGGGTTAATTTGGTTTTAACGCTAGCCGGACCACGGCTAGCGCATTTTAAGCCCTTACTATGTATGACTTGATATAATCTAGTATTTAAAGTTGTCTGTATTCTTAACTGCTTTCGCGTCGCGGTGGCGACTACACCCAAAGAGGGCTATCGCCGAGCCTCTCTGGACTCTCTCGGCGCTGCGAATAAAACCTATCTTTCATTCAATCAAGTACTTCGAGGTGCCGCGTTAATGTACGTCCATGTACCACGCCGCTTTTTCATCATCCCTGATAAAATACCTGCGCACTTTCAATAATTTCAGGATTTACCACACAGATACGTACGTTTATAATTCAAGCTACCATCTGGACGTTTTACTTCCTCAATAGCTGAGATGTCAGCAATAAAAGCATCTATTTCCGCCGCTTTAACATCATTCAGATCAGACGGAATAAAAGATAAGCCATCGATATATAATCTTTTCTCTTTCGATACTGATACCTTTTTTATAACACTAGAACAAGCCAGTAATGAACTCATATAGAGTGCTATACCTCTCTCTGAATAAATCGTCTTCGTTGCATTAGATAGCCTTTGTTATTAACCACTGATGTTGATTTTTCATTATAAACAAAAAGTAAATTAACTCAAAAAGAGCTTTCGATTCTAGACTACTTTCAATTTGACATAGGGTAAGGATAAAAAGAAGCGAAATATTAAAAAGTAAACCCGGTGATGGTAAAAAAGTAATTAATATCTTTGTTATTAACTCATGCGTAAATCAACAATAGTAGCGTTAATGATTAATGAATTTTATTCAGATATGATAGCCAGAAATAACTGACGGAAATATATCACGCAGCATAACGTCTTTAGCATCTCCTTTAGCCACGTTTCCAAGCACTAAAGTAGCAAAAATTTAATTTTTAACGTTGAAAATTTTAACATCATAGCCAAAAGGATAATCTAAGCTAGCCTCAGGTTTGTTAAGTAAGTACTGCTCAGCTTGTTGATTATTAAGGCTGGTCATGGCAAGTTTATTCATTGGTATTTAGGGAAAAACATACTTGGCTTCAACATGGTAAACAATGACATCAATCAAGCAAGATGATTAATGTTATTGAGAGAGTGACAAATGCTAATTTAGTGTCACAATGGATGAATTGCTTATCCACAGGAAGATGAATGAAAACTCTTTTTACCTTAGTTTTTATACTATTAAGTCATACTATTTTTGCCGCCGAGCAAGCTGAAGAAATTTTCGCCCAGCTAACACCTTCCCTTTATCAAATAAAATTGATTGATAAAGCCAGTGGCGAGAAATCGTCGATTGGCTCTGGTTTTCAGATCAGTGCAGACGGCATTATTGCCACTAACTACCATGTAATATCTAGCTATGCCCGTCACCCAGAAAAATATCGCATTGAATATTTAGACTACCAAGGAAAATCGGGGCAAGTCGACTTGGTGAGTGTCGATGTTATTAATGATCTAGCCTTAGTAAAACGTCATGTTGACCTTGATATGCCCTACTTCATACTTTCGGATAAAAAGCCGATTAAAGGTGAGCAGTTATTTGCTCTGGGCAACCCTCATGACTTAGGCATGATTGTGGTACCCGGTACTTATAACGGTTTAAAAAAAGAATCGTTCAATGAGCGTATCCATTTCACTGGTTCTATTAATTCAGGCATGAGTGGTGGTCCTGTGGTTAACAAAGATGAAAAGGTAGTTGGCATTAATGTAGCCACATCGGGTAACCAAATTGGTTTTTTGGTTCCACATGAAAAATTGGTGACACTTTTCAGTGACTATAAAAAAAATGCACCGACAGATATTAAGCAACAAATGTCAGCTCAATTAATGGCCAACCAAAATAAACTAATGTCAGCACTACTTAATAATACTTGGCAAAGTAAAGAGCTTGCCGGTAAGGCTATGATCCCGATTATTGACGTACCTTTCATTCGCTGCTGGGGTGACTCTAATGCGGATAAAAAAGATGCCCTTATTTTAGCGGCCATTGCTAATTGCTCTTTAGATGAAAACACTTATCTTTCGTCACACTTTTTTACTGGCAGTGTTGAAATTGAATTTCGTTATATGCAAGCAAAGAATTTAAGTGATAATAAATTTTATCATTTATATCAACGGCAAATATCACGAGCTGGTGCGGGCAATAGAGCAGGTAAAGATGATGTCACTGAGTATCAATGTCACCATGACATAATTACACCGGCAAGTACCGCTGGTTCAAGCCAAGAAATTAAAAATAAAAGTATTTTCTGTACTCGTGCTTACAAAGAATTCCCAGGATTATTTGATGTCTTATATCTAGGCGCTAGTATCGATAAAAATCAACAAGCTTTAGTCAGCCACTTTACTCTAGCCGGTGTCAGCAAAAAAAATGCCCTGGCTTTTACTGGTAAATTTATGGAGGCGGTATCATGGAAATAATTAAAGATACTGAGCATGGCTGCACAGCAACAGAGCCAATGACAAGTAATGATTTACCCTGTGAACAAGGTGAGATCATTATTGAAGAAATTACCCGTAATCATAAATTGCTGCATCGTCACCGACTCAAGCAAAGCGAAATTTCCATTGGCCGGGGTTATCACAATGATATTATTTTAACTGACCCTCATATTTGTCCGCAGCACTTATCGTTAAGTTTTGCTCAAGGTGCTTGGCGCCTTAATGATAATAACTCAGTAAATGGCACAATATTAGAAGGTAGCAAATCAAGTAATAAAGATGACCATCAACAAGTAATTAATGATGGTGATGTTATTGTTTTAGGTAAAAGCCAATTAAGAATACTATTTAGTGATCATCAAGTAGCAGATACCATTGCCTTTAGCCCCTTTGAGTCGCTAATAGACTTCATCCGCCACCCTATTGCAGTATTTATCAGTATTGCTTTGTTTATACTGATAGCGGGAAACATTTCCTATTTAAACCAGCCAACTGAAACCAATATAAGCCAGTTGTTTGTTAGCGCTTTTAGTATGAGCTTATTATTTGCTTTATGGCCTGCAGGTGTGGCTTTAGTGTCTCACCTCACTAAGCATGATCCACGGATACTCGCTCAACTTGGTATTAGCTTTAGCTTTTTTATTCTGCTGTGGCTTAGTGATCTATTGGAAGAAATTATTGCTTTTAACGCCTCGAGTAATTCATTACTCGGTTTGATTAGTACGCTAGTACCCATTGGACTAGCTTTTAGCCTGTTTTGGTTAAATAGCTATATTGGCTTTCATGTTAGTGCAAAACGTAGAATTGTTGTAGCGTTAAGTATTACGGCACTACTCTTTGGCGGTACTTACTTATTACAATACAGTAAGAAGCCTGAGTTTAATCCACATCCACAATATAATGCCACGATAATGGCACCCAGATATTTAATGGCGCCAAGCAATAATGTTGAAACTTTTTTAAAGCAAAGTGATATATTATTTGAACAAGCAAATAAAGCAGCACAACAAGATTAAAAGGTTAAAAACTTAACTAGATAAAAGGCTTATTTTCATAAGAAAATAAGCCTTTTATATTAATTATGTTAAACGGCTAGCTATGGGCGAGGAATAAAACCAACCGCATCATATACAGAGCGAAGTACTTTACTCGCACGAGCAGAAGCTTTTTCAGCACCATTACGCATGACTTGCTCTAAGAAAGCTTGGTCTTGTCTATATTCATGGTATTTGGTTTGAATTGGTTCTAATAAGGCTACTACCGCATTGGCGACATCACCTTTTAAATGACCATACATTTTATCTTCATAGGCTGGTACTAGGTCAGCAATGCTTTGTCCGGTAGCACAAGATAATAACGACAATAAATTCGACACGCCTGGTTTTTCTTCGCTATCAAAATATATGCGCGCTTGCTCATCAGAATCAGTAACTGCGCGTTTTATTTTCTTGGCAATCTTTTTAGGATCTTCTAACAAACCAATGAAGTTACCCGGATTAGTATCCGACTTAGACATTTTTTTAGTCGGTTCAAGCAAGCTCATTACCCGTGCGCCATGCTCTGGAATAAAAGGCTCAGGTACAGTAAAAATATCGCCATAAATATTATTAAAGCGCGTAGCTATCACTCTTGCTAATTCTAAGTGTTGTTTTTGATCATCCCCTACTGGCACTTTGTTAGCCCCGTAAAGTAATATATCAGCAGCCATCAATACCGGATAAGTAAATAAGCCTGAGTTCATATTTACTTCAGACTTTTGTGACTTATCTTTATATTGTGTCATGCGATTTAATTCACCCATTTGCGTATAGCAATTAAGTACCCAGCTCAATTGCGCATGCTCAGGTACATGGGACTGAATAAAAATAGTACTTTGCTCAGGGTCAACACCACAGGCAAGATATAAGGCTAAACCATCTAAGGTTGCTTTACGTAAATCCTCAGCTTTAGGGCGAACGGTAATGGCATGTTGATCAACAAGCATGTAATAACATTCATGGGTCGATTGCATATTAACCCATTGCTTTAATGCGCCTAAATAATTACCGATAGTTAACTCGCCTGATGGCTGACAGCCACTTAATACAATAGGTTTACTAGTCATTTCTTATACCCTTAAAATACTAAATTTCAACTTATGTTTACTTATACTGACTGCGATACTGTGGCTAACTCTGCGCGCATTTCATCAATTGCCACTTTATAATCAGCTTGAGAAAATATTGCCGAGCCCGCAACAAACATATCGGCACCCGCCTCGGCAATTTCTGCAATATTGTTCACTTTAACACCACCATCAACTTGCAAACGTATATCATAGCCACTTTGTTTAATCTTTTCTTTTACCAAACGTAATTTATCTAATGTTGCCGGAATAAAAGATTGGCCACCAAAGCCTGGATTGACCGACATTAATAAAATAACGTCAAGTTTGTCCATAACAAAGTCTAAACAATGCAAAGGGGTAGCAGGATTAAGGACTAGGCCGGCTTTACAGCCATGGTCTTTAATTAGCTGTAAGTTTCTATCAATATGATCACTTGCTTCCGGGTGAAAGGTGATTATATCAGCCCCGGCCTTAGCAAATGCAGGGATGAGCGTATCAACTTGCCTAACCATTAAATGCACATCAATGGGCGCTTTAATACCGTAATCACGTAACGATTGACAGATCATGGGTCCGAAGGTTAAATTTGGTACAAAGTGATTATCCATGACATCAAAATGAACAACGTCGGCACCGGCGGCTAAAACCTTAGCAACATCATCCCCTAAACGAGCAAAATCGGCGGATAAAATAGAGGGAGCAATTAAAAATGGTGACATTAGTGTATATCCTAAAAAAATATGCCGCTATTATACCCATGCTAATTGAAAATGCGAGTTACCCGCCATTGTTACTTCATATACCACTGCACTTTTTTTGCACATTTACTAAAAAATCGCACCAATATTGCTCAGCTCAGATGTTAAGTAAGCAACTAATTAAAATTCATGTAAAATAACTTGATACTAACCACATGATTTTTAGTAATAAAAAAGTCGGTAGATAATAAACATTATCTTTTTTGATTTGGGCATTATGCTTGCAAAGCATCTAGCAGACACTTTTTATAACAAACAACAACAAGAGCTAATTATGAAAAAAACAATAACTACCATGGTTATCACATCACTATTAGCAGCTTCTGCTATTTCATTCCAAGCATCAGCTACTGAAGGCTTGTCAGCCAACTTTGCTGCTACTAACAACTACTTATGGCGTGGCTTAGAACAAACAGGTGGTGATGTGGCTCTTTCAGGTGGTATTGATTACGCAACAAATTCTGGCTTTTATGCCGGTACTTGGGTATCAAACGCTTCTTGGGGCGACATGAAAACTGAACTAGACTTATACTTGGGCTTTAGTGGCGACATCAATGCAAGTTTTTCTTATGATGTCGGCTATATTTACTTCGCATACCCTGATTCAATTGCTGATAAAAATGCCTTCTCTGAAATCTATGCAAGCATTTCAACGGGTGGTTTCACTTTTGGGCTAGCTGTATTAGCCGATTCAGAAGGTGGTGGCGACGGTGCAGAATTTGGTGATTCACTATATGCAAACATTGACTACGCTTTTACTTTAGCTAACGATGCAGAAGTTGCTTTCCACATTGGTAATTACAGTGGCGATTTCTCTACTGACTCAACTGACATTGGAGTTTCAATAAGCAAAGACGGTTTCACCTTTGGCGTTTCAAAAACAGATTACGATGACGGTATAGACAGTGATGATATGAAATTCTACCTTGCTTATAGTATTGATATTGACCTATAGGCATTGATTACTCATTTTGATGAGTAATGCACCTAAGAAACAGTCAAAGACATTAAGGTGAACCTAGGTTATACTGGTTCGCCTGTTATAATGGATAGTACCTCAAAATGTCAAAACGGATGATGACAAACCCACACTTATCAAAATTTATGCAACTAATCTTTGCATGTACTTTGACCCTAGCTACTTTAGTTAGCTTCAGTCAATATAGCGACAAACAAACCGCTCAAATACAACAACCTAGCTTGTGTATGACGGTTGCATCAAATCTGCCAATGAACCATGTAAACCACCCCTGCCAAGCGAGTAATATGTCAAATAAAAGCTGGTTATCCTGGTTATCTGGTGACAGTAAATCCACACATTTACACTTTTTAGATTTAGTTGAGCTTATTCATTATAGCTTCCATTAAGACGTTCTTTGTTATGCAGAGCAGCTTAAAAGATACTTTTAAGAGTGTTGCCGCGGCATTTTTTGGCGTGCAAAGTGAAAGTGCTCGCAAACGTGATTTTTCCCAGGGTAAACTTAGTCACTTTATTATTGTTGGCCTTATATCTGTACTGATTTTTATCGCTTGCTTAATCGCCATTGTTAGCTTAGTTATACCAAATTAATTCGGACCAGCTTATTTATATAATGCCAGTAACTCTGCGACCTTTTTACGCTTAGTCGCATTTTGACTAATGGTGCGAGCTACCTTGACTGATTTTATCTTTACCGCATGCTCATAAATTTTTCGGGTCCAAATGGTATCATGATTAGAAATCACCACAGAAATAGTGCCTTTTTCGCTAACTTCTTCCGCGGCAGTGGCAAGATCAGCTTGCTCATCTAAGCCAAAGCCATTGCCGGCGTAACTGGTAAAACTTGCCGTTTTACTCAGTGGTACGTACGGTGGATCACAATAAATCACATCACCCTGTTCTGCTCGCGCAAAGGTTTGACGATAACCTTCACAGACAAAGGTTGCTTTTTGCGATTTTTCAGCAAAATAGTTTAATTCAGCCTCGGGGAAATAAGGACGTTTATATTTACCGAAAGGAACATTATAGCCACCTTTCTTGTTATAACGACATAAGCCGTTATAACCGTGACGATTCATGTATAAAAAAACTAGGGAGCGAAAGTAACTGTCTTTACTGGCATTGAAATCAATACGTAATTGGTAATAGATCTCGGCTTGATTATGCTCAGGATTAAAAAATTTACGCGCATCCTCAATGAAACTATCAGGTTTTTCTTGGACAATTTTATAAAGGTTTATTAAATCTTGGTTAATATCATTAAGAATATATTCATCAAAGTCAGTATTTAGAAATACCGAACCGGCACCAACAAAAGGCTCAATAAGACGACGTTCATTAGGTAGCATTTTTGAAATAACATCACACAGGCTATATTTACCGCCAGCCCACTTCAAAAACGCTCGATGTTTATTATTCATGCTACCGATTAAACCCGCGACTTCACTTGATAAATTTAAAGGCGGATTGTAGCTTGTATTAGCCCTTAAAGGTATTTATTTCACTGATTACCAATGAAATATCCTTAAGCCATGGTTCACGTATTAGCAGACTTGCTGGCAACAACTTTATCGCTGATTTTGCCATGGTTTTATTTGGATAAACCCTTGAAGTGACCACAATAAAACGCTGCTCTGTTAATAGCCTTTGATAGCTGAACAAGTTCTCTGACCGATGATTTTCGATAAATTCATGCCACAACTTACTATCGGAAAAACCAGCTAACTGAATAACATAACCATACTCATAGACTACCGCTTGGTTTTGATAGTAATGACTAGCAATTTTTGCCAGCCTAATCGGTTGAATTTGTTTGTCCTCGGCTTGCTCTATAATAATTTTCTTTTCGGCCGTTGACTCTGTCTTTTTGTTAGTCACGTCAATAGAAGGACTTGCTCCTGTTGTTATATTATTAAATGAGTTTGCTAAAGCGTTGATGACATCACTGGCATTCGCAGGCACCTGCTTAGCATGACTTAAAACAGGTAAAGCCAATATGGCTCTATTAATCTCTTCACTCGACGCTGCTCCCCCGCTACCGACTTTAATTAACTCATCAGCCGTGACTCGTTTTTGTTTCTTTGCCATTTTTCTAACTACTCGCTCATCTGCACTCTCTATTGAGTCCCTCGCGGGTAAAACGGTATCACTAACATCAAATTTATTAAGCTGTTTATCTAACGGGTTACTTTGCTTATTTAAGGCATCGGCAATTACTTGATAGCCCCAAATAAGTATAGCTAACAGCATTAACATCACGAAAAACAAACTTACTTTCTGCCCAAACGTTAATGAACTAGTAGCTTTTTCATGGTGTATTTTTTTGTCATCTAAGCTAAGTACTTGCCCAGATGTAGCTTCAATAACTACCATTTTATCTTTAAATAAACTTTTATTTAGCGATAACTGCTTAGCGGCCTCGGTTAAACCAAAAAGTACGACATTAATTATTAGTTGGTCTTTTTTTGCTAAGCTGACTAATTGTGACAATTCATACTTAAGCTGCAAAGACAGGGCGTGTGCATGGTCTATGACTATAGAAATAGCTTCACCCTGCTGTTTGGCAAATCGTAAAACACTTACTGCTAATGACTGCTCAGGATCAAATAGGGTATTTATAAACAACTGTTCAATCAAGCGACAGCGAATTTGAATATCGTTTAATTTTGTTGAGGCTGAGACAAAGGCAACATTAATATGACTCTCTGCCCCTGTAGAAGGGTCATTAGAAAGGCTGACCAGATACTGGCTAGCTAATTGAGAGTATTGCTCGGTATTTCTGCCTATAACTAACACTGCTTGTTTTGTATAGCGTAAGTTATGATCTATCCGTGTGGGAACACTAATAGCTGAGGGCACATTTTCAGACAAGGGTATATTTTCTGCTCGGGTTAGCTCTGTGGTGGAAGTATTCTCTAGTGCGGACATACTTAATCCTTTCTATACTGTAAATTCTTCTTCATGCTAGCTAAGCCCATCAGAAGAAAATAATTATAGAATTTCTTGAAGTGTATCCTGGCTGACATCATCACGAATTTCTGACTGGCCTATCGCGGTTGGTATAATAAACCTGAGCTTACCGGCAATATTCTTTTTATCTCGGCGCATATGACGGATAAATTCAGTAAAACCCATATCCTGTGGAGCTATTACCGGTAGGTCAAACGCTAAAATTAATTTTTCCATTCGTCGTAATTCTGACACTTCAAGCAAATTCATTGCTACTGCTAATTTAGCAGCAAGGACCATGCCAGTTGCTACTGCTTCACCGTGCAACCACTTGCCATAGCCCTGCTCAGCTTCGATGGCATGACCAAAGGTATGCCCTAAGTTGAGTAAAGCTCTGATGCCCGTTTCGGTTTCATCACTTGCCACAATATCAGCTTTACATTGACAGCACTTTTCAATCATCTGCGCTAAAATCTGCTTGTCGGCCGACTTTATCCCAGAAATATTGTCTTCAAGCCACTCAAAAAATACTTTATCACCTAAGATACCATACTTAATTACTTCAGCCATTCCTGCATTAAACTCACGGACAGGCAGAGTTGCCAGACTATCAATATCAATGAAAACAGCTTTAGGCTGGTAAAAAGCGCCAATCATATTTTTACCAAGAGGATGATTAACCGCCGTTTTCCCTCCAACCGAAGAGTCAACCTGTGACAGTAACGTTGTTGGTATTTGAATGAAATCAATACCGCGCTGGTAACATGCTGCGGCAAAGCCCGTTATATCACCAATAACACCGCCACCTAGGGCTATTAAAGTAGTATCTCGACCATGCTCATTCGTTAACAAGTGCGACATGATAACTTCAAAATTTGCTAAGCTTTTTTCAGCTTCACCATCAGGAAGAATTACTTCATCTACGGTAAAATCGGTTAATTTTGCTTTAAGTGCATCGATATATAAAGGAGCAACAATATCGTTTGATACAATACAAACACGCTTGGCCCGAATATGCGAAGAGAGCAGATCTGTTTTACTTAACAGACCTGAATCAATATATATAGGATAACTACGTGTACCTAAATCAAGATTAAGAATTGCCATATTAGAATACTACCCCGAGTTCCACCGTGGAGAAATTTAAAAATCAAGTCGCTCTATGATTTTGTGTGCAACAACTTTGGCACTTTGCTCATCAGTTTGTACTATGATATCAGCAATTTCTTCGTATAGTGGGTTACGCTCTACAGCCAGATTTTCCAAAACTGTACGAGGCTCTTCAGATGTTTGTAATAGTGGACGACGACGATCTCTTTGTGTACGTGCAACTTGTTTGTCGATTGTTGTTTCAAGGTAAACAACGATACCGCGAGCAGATAAGCGATTACGAACACTAGCGCTTATTACTGAACCACCACCTGTTGCTAAAACAATACCTTGTTTCTCACTCAAATCTTCAATTACAGATTCTTCTCTTTTGCGGAAGCCTTCTTCACCTTCAAGATCAAAAACCCAAGCAATGTCTGCTCCTGTACGGCGCTCTATCTCCTGATCAGAGTCAAAAAATTCAAGGTGCAATCGTTCGGCTATCTCTCTACCGATAGTACTTTTACCTGCACCCATAGGACCTATAAGGAATATGTTACGTTTTTCTGCCATTAGATTTACTTAATACTCGTTGTGTTAACAGAACAGCCAGAAGCCTATATTTCAATGAAAAAGTGCTTTTGGCAAAAAAGAGGTCTCCCTCAGAAATTACAAGGGCGTAATTATCGCAAGTGTTGGCTATCAAATGCAAGTAACAATAGTAATATCTTAGTTAAAAATTCGATTTTTAAATAATAAACCCATCAAACCACCGAATATGGCGGTATTTGATGGCGTTTATCTAATCCAAGACGCTAATATTCTTCAGTAACAATTCTAGGCGTAACGAAGATCAATAGCTCTTTTTTCTCATTTACCTGACTTGTGCTTCTAAATAACCAACCTAAATAGGGTATATCACCTAAAATCGGAATTTTAGTAACTGTACTTATAATTGCTTGTTGATAAATACCACCTAGTACAATGGTTTCACCATTATTAACC
Source organism: Colwellia sp. MT41 (assembly GCF_001444365.1). Taxonomy (NCBI): domain Bacteria; kingdom Pseudomonadati; phylum Pseudomonadota; class Gammaproteobacteria; order Alteromonadales; family Colwelliaceae; genus Colwellia; species Colwellia sp. MT41. Next base: position 468,878 of record NZ_CP013145.1, on the reverse strand, counting down.
AATACCTGTGTTCCTATACGCTGGGTATCAATCGCAGGAGCAAAGCCACTTCTAACGTCTGAAACAGTATCTTGAGTAATGACTAGATCTAAAATGATTTTATCATCCGGAGTAATATGTGGCGTTACCGTTAAACTTAATACTGCTTTTTTGAATTGTGTTGAGGTCGCACCACTTGATGATGCCTCTTGATAAGGAATTTCAACACCTTGTTCAATATAAGCTTCTTTCTGATTTGCGGTAGTAATACGTGGACTAGCAATAACCTCACCTTTATTCTCTTTTTCAAGCGCAGAAAGTTCAAGATCTAAAATAGTACCACTGGCTAATCTAGCAATCTGGAAGGCAATAGTTCCAGCTGGCGTTACCACAGGAAGATTAACATTCAATCTATCGACTAATGAAGGAACAGAGCCACCACGAGCTATATCAACACCTTCTAAACTTCCGGATGTAGTGCCTTCACCATCGGTATTTGTTGCCCCCCACCGAATACCTAACTCTTCGTTAACACTGTCTTTTACCGTAACCATCCTAGCTTCGATAACAACTTGACGAATAGGAACATCAAGAATTGTAACCATGCGTTTAATGTCTTCAATGCTTTTAGCAGTATCACGAATCAGCAAGGTATTAGTACGTTCATCGACTGAGACGCTACCGCGTGCAGATAATATACTGGTATCATCATTTTTAATTAATTCTGCAAAATCAGCCGCTTTTGCATAGTTTATTTGTACAAACTCAGAATATAAAGTCGCTAGTTCCTCAACTTGCTGTTTTGCTTGCAAGGCTTGTGCTTCACGGGCAGCGAGTTCTTCACTGGGCGCAACCATTAATATATTGCCCTGCATCCGCTTATCCAAACCCTTAACTTTTAAAATAATACTTAATGCTTGATCCCATGGCACACCATCAAGACGTAGCGTAATATTACCTGTGACTGTATCGCTGATAATTAAATTAAAGCCATTATAATCGGCAATAATCTGTAGCACTGTCCGTACCGGGATATCTTGAAAACTCAATGAAATACTGCGGCCTTGAAAATCCTCAGTTTCTCCTAAATAAGCAGGTGCTTTTACCGGTTTCTCTTTGACCGTCAATATAAACAGGTTTTCTTCCTGTTTCTGGCTAAAGATAAAGCCACTGTCAACTTCAATGACTAGACGCGCATTACGGCCTTCCCTAAACGTTTCAATACTAGTTACTAGCGTACCAAAGTCAGTTACATCTAATTTATAAAGTAAATCATCCATAATTTCAGTATTATGGAATTCAACATTTAATTTACCTAAATTGTCATTAACATCTGCGGCTAACATACTATCTTTAAGGTAAATTAATATTTGCCCTTCATTTTCACTATTTAATCTAAAGTCTATTGACTCTATATGGTTGATATACGCTTCACCCGCAGGCCTTAACGCTTCAACCACATCTGCTGATTCGCCATAGTTAAAAGTAATGGCAAACTCTTTGTCGTTAAGTAGAGCAACATCAAAAACAGCAAGTTTTTCCAAGTGAATTAAAGCGATTACTTTACCAGTGCCCGCATCTAAATTAATACGTTTAACACCCGCATGATTAACAAATGTTTCTTTAAATTCTTGCCCATATGCTTTGGCATCAAAAGTTACTTCAACAAAAGCGGGTGTCATTGATGTTTGAATTTCTGGAAGAGTAGTAATATTTTCAGCAAAGCTAAAAACTAAAACAATCTGATCGCTTTGTATGGTGTTATAAGAAATACCGAGCAGTTCATTGTTATGTTCAGTAGCACTGACTGATATTGACAGTAAAGTAGTTGATAACAGTAATAGTGCCGTAAGCCAGAGTTCTTTAATAGCAATAAAGCCTTTATAATTTTTCATTTGATTAAATAGCATTATTAATTCCTTTACTTATTTGACACTTCAGATTGTACGATACTCAATTTAGTTTCACGCTCTGCCCAACATCCGGCACCATCTGGTGCTAATTCAATTATTTTCACTGTTTTTGCACTCACTTGTGTGATACGACCATTGTATAAGCCTAGGTAATTTCCAGCAGCCACTCGATGTAAACTTAAATCTGAGGCTTCTAATAAAGCCCATAGTTTACTTGCATCACCTAAGGTGCCACGCATTGTTAAGTCACTTAAAGCATACTTTTCTAACGGTTGTTTTCGGCGGTTAGTATCAGGACTTAAACAGCCCGCCATTTGTTGCATTTTTTGCTGAATTGCTTCAGGTTTGGGTAATACAAAGGGGCTACGCAAATCATCGGCTGAATAAGCAATATGATTAAAAGGATGTACCTCTGGCATAGGGTCAATGTAATTAGTTGTTGTTGCTTTCACTTGAGCCATATGGGTTTTTATTGCCGTGGTATCATCAAAACAGCCAGAAACTAAAGCGAGTGATACGACACCAAGTATCTTTATTGTTTTAGCCGTTAATCTATCAGTGGTCATTTGGCTACCTCCTGTTGATAACGGTAGGTTTTAGCTTGTAACTTTAAATTTAGGGTACCTTTATCGTCTCGTTCAATCTTAATTTTAAAATCATGCACTGTTACAATCCTTGGCAAAGCGGCAATTTTACTGACGAATTGACCAAATGAATGGTACGAGCCTATTACTTCGATATTGATGGGTAATTCAATGTATATTTCTTTACTAATTTCTGGTTGCCATTCTAATTTAACAAAATCAAGACCACTGGTGGTACCCACAAAAGTTATATCATCTAATAAGCCAGGAATTTCATGACTATTTGGTAAGCTTCTAAGTTGAATGGCGAAAGTATCTTCAGCTTCTGTCATTTGTGCTCTGAACAAATCTAAATTTGCCGATACATGATATTTTGTCCGGTATGACTGTTTTAAGGTGATCTCTTCAGCAAAAGCACGATCAAGTTGCTTAATTTGATCACTGATTAAGCCCATATAACCCAAAAATGCCACGGTAACCGCTAAAAAAATAGCTAGCAACAACTTGGCTGCAGCAGGCCACTGGCCAATATTATCAAGTTCGAGATTGTCAAATTGGGATGCATCAAACTTCATTATTTGCCTCCCTTGCTTGTTTTAGCATCATCCATTAACCCCTTTATTTTAACTTTCATGATAAAGCTGCTAAGTAACTTAGGTGAGCCATCGTCAGCCGTAATCGACTCAGGTGTAGCATCAATAAAAAAGTCAGATAATTCAACCGCTCGAATCATATTAGCTAAATGGTTATTCGATTCACTTTTTCCAATCAGGTGTAAAGTATTACCCTTTTTTTCCATTTCCGTAATATATATACCATTGGGAATAATCTTTGCTATTTCATCAAGTACTTGCGTACCTACATTTCGACTACGCTGTAATTGTTCAACAACTTCAATTCGTTTCTGTAAAGATGCTTTTTTATCATTGAGGGTTTTTATTTCATCAATTTTAATATCCAGTTGCACAATCTCATTTTTAAGATATTGATTTTTACTGTTTTGTCCATCAATACGAGCTTGAAAATAAAAATTAATGATAAGTACTAGTGCTAATACGGTTAGACCAACTGCGGCTAAAATACTGAAGTATTCTTTTTGTTGTGCCTTGAGGGCTGCTTCACGCCAAGGCAGTAGATTTATATGTGCCATGGCGTAAAACTCCTTAAAGCTAAGCCAGTTGCTACCATCAATTGAGCAGCGACATTAGCAAGTTCGTCTTTATCGACTGAGTCACTGATTGACATATCATGAAAGGGGTTAGCAATAACGGTATGAATACCCAGTTCTTCAGTAAGTAAACTTTCAAGTCCTTCTAATGCAGCTGTGCCACCAGAAATTAATAAATAATCAACTTTTTCTTGGCCACTAGTAGTCAGAAACATTTGAATGGCTCGACGTATTTGTTGCATTAATACGGTGTGAAATGGAGCTAAGACTTCAAAGGTATAATTTGGCGGTAAATCATTTGTGGTTTTAGCCTCTTCAGCTTGTTCAAAAGATTTATTATAATATGAAACAATTGAGCGAGTATATTGCTCACCACCGAACATTTGATCACGGCTATAAATATGTTTACCCGCGTCTGTAGCAGAAAAAAGTGTTACCGTTGAACCGATATCTACTATCGCAACAACTTTATCTTTAGCATCCTCTGGCAATTGCGTTAAACAAAGATCATAAGCTCGACCAACGGCATATGATTCAACATCAATTACCTTGGCTTGAAAGTCACCTGCTTCGAGAGCAGCAACACGAGCTTCAATGGACTCAGTGCGTGCTGCACTGAGTAAAACATTAACTTTACTAGGATCGGACTCGTTAACATCAAGGGTTTCAAAGTCTAAACTGACTTCATCTAAGGGGAATGGAATAAGACTGTCTGCTTCAATTTCAATTTGGCTAGCAAGTTCCTCTTCAGTTAAGGCGACATCCATATAGATAACTTTGGTAATAACCGTTTGTCCTGATACCGCAGCAGCGGCGTCGGTAGCTTTAGCTGATATTTTCTTTCTAAGTTTCGCAATAACAGCGCCTACCGATTCAATATCTTGAATTTCACGGTCCACCACCGAACCTCGTGGCATTGGTTCTATGGCAAAGTCCTCCATTACAAAACCTTCACTTCCCTGACTCAACAATACAGCTTTGGCAGAATGAGAACCAATATCGATCCCCACCATCATTGTATTCTTCTTTTTCCACAGTTTGTCTAGCATAACAACCTACGATTCTATTTTTGTAATTATTTTAGACGTAAAATACGCATAAATACATTTATTACATGCTTTTACACGATATACTAGTATTATCTTACATTTTAATCCACTTACTTGGTCTTCTGTTGTGTTTTTAATCAAAAAATTATTAAAAGTCAGTCTGATAGTGCTCATTTTAGCATTCATTTCCGTCTATATTTTATATCTATCAATGCGTTCAGACTTACCCAGTGTAGACTCATTAAAAGACTTGCACTGGCAAACACCCATGCAAGTTTATAGTCGAGATGGTTTGTTAATCTCACAGTTTGGTGAAAAGAAACGCATACCCTTAACATTTGAGCAAGTACCACAACAACTTATCGACGCTTTATTGGCCACAGAAGATGACCGCTTTTATTTGCATTTTGGTGTTGATCCCATAGGCATGGGCCGCGCAATACTTGGTAAATTAATGGGACAAGACAAAGGCGGCGCAAGTACCATCACCATGCAGGTAGCACGTAATTTTTTCCTCACTCGAGAAGTAACATATACCCGAAAAATTCGAGAAATATTCTTATCCTTCCACATTGAAAAATTGCTCAGTAAAGATGAGATATTAATGCTATACATTAATAAAATTGAGCTGGGTCATAGAGCCTTTGGTTTTGGTGCTGCCGCGCAAGTTTATTATGGTAAAAACATTAAGCAGCTCAACCTAGCACAAATTGCCGTGCTAGCAGGTTTGCCTAAAGCACCCTCAACATTAAACCCTATCCGTTCGCCATCACGCGCTAAAGCCCGGCGCGCAGTGGTATTACAGCGTATGCTAGTTAGCGGCTATATCAGTGAGCAAGAATACCAAAGTGCAAAAGCTGCCCCCATTAGCGCTAAGAAACATGGCGCTGAGATAGAGCTTAATGCCCCCTATATCGCTGAAATGGCTCACCAAGAAATTCTTAAACGTTATGGTAAAGAAAAAGCATATACAGAAGGTTATAAAGTTTTCACTACGGTTACGGCAAAACTTCAAACGGCTGCCCAGCAAGCATTAGTGAATAATTTATTGAACTATGATCAGCGCCACGGATTTCGCGGCCCTTTAAATTCCCTTAGACCAAAGCAAGCAACAAAAATCAATAAACTTACCGAACAACAAGCTCAATTGCTAACACAAGACGAAATTACCAACGTCCTTGCTCAAAACAATTCTTATCAAATGCTTGTTCCTGCGGTGGTTACCGCTGTTGAAAATAAGTCTGTTACTATCCAATTACGTAATAACGAACTTGCTACCATTGACTGGCCTGGATTAGCCTGGGCACGACCTTATATTAATGATCAAAAACAAGGCCGACCACCCAAAGTAGCAAGTGATATTCTCCACTACGGTGATATTATTCTAGTCAGTAAAATGGCGGACAGTAGCTACCGTTTAGGACAACTGCCAACAGCAAGTGCCGCCATAGTGTCATTATCCCCAGATGATGGCGCCATTAAAGCAGCGGTAGGCGGTTTTAGTTTCAAACAAAGTCAGTTTAACCGTGTTACGCAAGCAAAACGTCAAGTAGGCTCAAACATTAAGCCATTTATCTATTCTGCCGCCCTTGAACACGGCTTTACCCTAGCATCATTGGTCAACGACGCACCAATAAATCAATGGGACAGGAGTTCAGGTGTGGTTTGGCGACCCAGAAACTCCCCGGAAACTTATGCTGGTCTTTTAAGAGTTCGTTTAGCTTTAGCGCAATCAAAAAATGTTATCGCGGTACGATTATTACAAAGTATCGGCGTTACTAATACCATCAAACATTTAACTGCTTTCGGTTTTAATGCTAACGACTTACCTCACAATGAAACCTTAGCACTTGGCTCTGCCTCTTTAACACCATTAGAAGTTGCTACTGGCTTCGCCACTTTTGCCAATGGTGGTTTTTTAATTGAACCGTATTTAATTGAACGTATAGAAAACAGTGACGGAGACGTTATTTATCAGGCCAATCCAGCCTTAGCTTGTGACCCTTGCCTGCCAGCAAATAATTTAGGCATGCCAGCACAAGAAACAGACTTTCAGGATAGTAGTAGTAGTACGCTGGCCGAAAACCCTCAAATTACTAAAGTTAAACAAGCGACTCGCATTATCAGCCCACAGAATGCATTTTTAATTACCCAAGCGCTTAATAGTGCTATTTGGGATGCAGATTGGTCGGTAAAACCTGGTTGGCAAGGAACTGGCTGGCGCGCTAGAACCTTAAAACGCCGTGATATTGCCGGTAAAACGGGTACCACTAACGAAGCAAAAGATGCTTGGTTTTCAGGTTTTAGTCGACGTTTAATAACTACCTCATGGATAGGCTTTGATGATCCCCGTCATATCCTAGGCCAAACAGTTTATAATAATAATTTAGGCAAGAATCAAACCACGGGTAAAGAGTTCGGTGCTAAATCAGCACAACCTGCTTGGATTGAATTTATGCGCGTTGCCTTAGCGGATATTGAAGTTGAAGCTTTTCAGCTACCTGTTGATATAGTTTCAGTACGTATTGATAAAGCAACCGGAAAATTAACCACTAAAACCGATAGAACGAGTCAATTTGAGTATTTCCGCCTAGGACATGTACCAACTGACTATGTCAGTGCAGATAATACTAGCGCAATATTATCTGGCAGTATGCAAAAAGAAGAGGAAGAAGAGTTGTTCTAATCCTGCAAGAACAACAGTATCCCATGTTAAAATAATAAAAAGCAGCTAACATTTTAAGTTAGCTGCTTTAATTTTTTTGCCTTGCCTTTAGTACTTGCTTTAGTGAGGCTCTATAGCAATGGCTTTAATAGCTTAGTAAATTATATCTCTTTGATGAATACTTGCGAATTACGCTGAAAATTATACATTTGTTTTTTCCCTTCAGGTAACCTTTCAAGAGATGTTTCGATAAAGCCTTGCTCTCTAAACCAATGACCACTCACAGTGGTTAATAAAAATAGTGATGTTAAACCTTTCTTCTTAGCACTCAGCTCTACAGCATTAATAATTCTTTCGCCACGGTTACCATTTCGATAATCCGGGTCAATAACAACACAAGCAACTTCACCTGTTTCAGCTTCTGGATAAGGATATAAAGCAGCGCATGCGATAATGACATCTTCTTTTTTAAGCACCATGAAACACTCTATTTCCATCTCGAGCAGTTCACGAGAGCGTTTAACTAACACGCCCTCTTCCTCCAGCGGTTGTATCAATTCTAAAATTCCGGCGACATCATCAATAGTGGCGGTAGAAATTAATTCTTTATGATCTTTGGCAATCAAAGTACCGGCACCATCACGGGTAAATAGCTCCTGCAACAAGGCACTGTCACTTTGATAACTGACACAATGACAACGTTCAACGCCATTTTCACTACTCTCAATAATGGAGCGCAGCAATAATTGACGAACATGGCAGTCATTGTCATCCAACAGCGTTTTCACTGTCCGGACACTGCAACTGCGAATTAACTGGCCTGATTTATCAATAAGCCCTTCATCTTCAGTAAAGGCTATAAGCTTATCGGCTTGCAGTGCAATAGCGGTTTGTGTGGCAACATCTTCTAACGCAAGATTAAAAACTTCCCCTGTCGGTGAATAACCAATCGGTGACAACAAAACTATGGAACCATAATCCAATTGCATGTTAATACCGTCAGAATCTATGCGTCTGACACTACCAGTGAATTTATAATCTATACCATGACGAACACCCATAGGCTTCGCTATAACAAAATTACCCGTACTGACTCTAATTTGTGAGCCGTGCATAGGTGAATTAACGATACCAGTGGAGAGTAAGGCTTCAATGTGCAGACGTAATGAACCGATAGCGTCTTTAACGGCAACTAACGTTTGCGCATCAGTTACCCTAATATTATTGACCACCTTGCCGGCAAGACCCCGTTGCTTCATACGGTCTTCAATTTGTGGCCGCGCGCCATGCACCACCACCAATTTCACCCCTAAGCTACGTAATAACGAAATATCATGAATAATATTAGAAAAATTAGCGTGCGTGACGGCTTCACCACCAAACATTAATACCACCGTTTTTCCGCGATGGGCATTAATATAGGGCGCGGCGTTTCTAAACCATTTTACGTAATTCTGATCACTATTATTCATGTTTTCCATTCTTTATTTGCTTAGTTTCATCACTAAAAGCCGAGTTACTTTCAACAACATTATACTCATTGAAATTTGCCGTCTAAGGCTGGTTGAGTATATATGCCATCGCCACTTCATCCGCAGGATCTTTATGTGGACTAGGTTCACTGTCTTCAATAATATTTTCTGCGAGGGAGTTTTTATCAATTAAATTAAAACCAAGTTGCTCAAAATATTGCGGAATATAAGTTAACACAATAATTTGTGCTAATTCCATTTGATGGGCGAACTCTAGCAAGTACTGAACCAACGCTTCACCTTGCCCTTGCTGCTGAGCACTTTCGTCCACCACAACTGAGCGAATCTCAGCTAGGCCGGTTTGATAGATATAGAGAGAGGCGGTACCAACAACTTTACCCTCAAGTTCGGTGACAACAAAATTCTGAATATCGTGAATTATATTGTCACGACTACGTGGCAGAATCTCCCCTTTATCGGCCCAAAAATTAACCAGTTGATGAATACTATCAACATCAGACATTTTTGCACGACGAACTGACATAGCTGCAGCGCGTTGGGCATTTAAACGTTGCTTCACTTGCTTAAGCGCCACTTGAATTTGCTGCTTACCTGGTGCACCGACGACTTGCTCGTTCAAAATAGCTTCATTACCAGACTGTGTTGTGGCTAACGCTTTTTCAACCTGTGCACGGGAAGTACCACCCAGCACTTCACGCTTATTAAGGGTCGATTCAATGGTAAGGTGTTGATAGACATCTTGCTCAATTTTATCACTGAACGCTTGCAGTTGCGTGATGGTTAAATCTTCTAACGGCACAGCTTTATCGATAGCGGCGAGTACAACTTCACCAACAATATGGTGCGCTTCGCGGAACGGTATATCTTTACCCACTAAATAATCAGCCAGTTCAGTGGCGTTGGCGTAACCTTGTTGTGCCGCGGCAAGGGTACGTGAACGATTGACCTTTAAGCCATCGGCCACTAATACCGCCATTTCCATACATTCTTGCCACGTATCAAGGGCGTCAAACAAACCTTCTTTATCTTCCTGCATGTCTTTATTATAGGCAAGGGCTAAGGCTTTCATGGTGGTCAACATGCCGGTTAAAGCACCAAAAACACGCCCGGTTTTACCACGAATTAATTCACAAGCATCAGGGTTTTTCTTTTGCGGCATTAACGACGAGCCAGAGCTAACTAAGTCGCTCATTTCAACAAAACCCGCTTCACCTGAATTGTAGAAAATTAAATCTTCGGCAAAACGTGATAAATGCATCATAGAAATACTGGCTGAGGCCAATAATTCAATAACATGGTCTCTATCAGAAACAGCATCAAGGCTGTTTAGGGTTGCCGTTCTAAAACCTAAACGATGCGCCAATGCCTTTCTGTCAATTGGGTAGGCGGTACCTGCTAAGGCGCCAGAGCCAAGCGGCGAAACATCTAACCGATAAAGCGCATCTTTTAAACGACCGATATCACGATCAAACATTTCTACATAGGCTAAACACCAATGACCGAAAGTAATAGGCTGTGCTCTTTGTAAGTGGGTATAACCCGGTAGCACGGTATCTTTTTCACGCTCAGCCAAATTCATCATCGCTTGTTGTAAGTTCACTAAGGCAAATAATAAATCACCGCCAGTTTCTTTACACCAAAGTTTCAAATCGGTTGCTACTTGATCATTACGACTACGGCCGGTATGGAGTTTCTTACCTAAATCACCGATTTTTTCAATTAACTGAATTTCTACCCAGCTATGAATATCTTCGGCATCAGATAATAAAATTTGCTGAGGATTTTCTTCAACAGAGGCTTTTAACTCTTCAAGTGCTGCCGTTAAACGGACTAATTCGTCATCGTTTAATACACCCACTTCATGAATCGCTTGTGCCCAGGCAATTGAGCCGACAATATCTTGTACCGCCATACGATAATCTATCGGCAGTGAATCATTAAATTTCTTAAATTGTAAACTCGCCTTGCCTTTAAATCTTCCACCCCATAACGCCATAATTACTTCTCCAGATTTTTTAAGCTGCCATTTTGGCTTAGCGCGGTAATTCTGCTTGATAAACTGAACAAACGGATAAAACCTTCGGCATGTTTTTGGTCGTAAACATCATCAGCACCAAAAGTAGCAAACGCTTCTGAGTACAAGCTATTTGGTGAACGACGTTGAATCACTTGCGCCATGCCCTTATATAACTTAACTACTACATCACCGGTTAATTTTTCAGCAAACGATGCCGCAGAAGCAAGTTGCGCTTTAGCCAGTGGCGTAAACCAACGACCATCATAAATAACATGTGAAAATTCAAGACCAATTGATTCCCGATATTTAAGTGATTCTTTATCGAGGATCAGTGTCTCTAAGCCTTTATATGCCGCCATTAAAATGGTGCCACCGGGTGTTTCATAACAACCACGAGACTTCATACCCACTAAACGGTTTTCAACGATATCAATTCGACCAACACCGTGTGCTGCACCTTTATCATTTAGATACATTAATGCATCATAAGCACCGGCACCCTTTTCACTACCAGTCTCACTATTTCCAGAAAAGTCTTTACCATCAATAGCAACTAGTTCACCTGCAATAAAACTTAATTGCACTTTTTCTGGCACATCGGGCGCATCCATTGGATCAACCGTCATGGTCCATACTTCTTTTGATGGCTCACACCATGGGTCTTCTAACTCACCGCCTTCATGAGAGATATGCCAAGCGTTAGCATCACGACTATAGATTTTAGTTAATGACGCTGAACAAGGGATATCACGCTCAGCTAGGTAATCGAGTAAGTCTTCACGAGAAACCATATCCCACTCACGCCATGGCGCAATTACCGTCAACTCTGGTGCTAGGGCAGCAAAACAAGACTCAAAACGTACTTGGTCATTGCCTTTACCAGTACAACCATGACAAAGGGCATCAGCACCAACTTTAAGCGCAATCTCTACGTGTGCTTTAGCAATAATAGGACGCGCCATTGACGTACCTAATAAATATTGGCCTTCGTACACTGAGCCAGTTTTTAAAATTGGGTAGATATATTCTTTTACGTATTCTTCTTTAAGATCAACTATATAACATGCTGATGCACCTGAGGCTAGGGCTTTTTCTTTTACGCCCTCAAGCTCTTCATCACCTTGACCAACATCGGCACAAAAAGCGATAACTTCACAACCTTCATAGTTCTCTTTTAACCACGGAATGATAGCCGAGGTATCTAAGCCACCAGAATACGCTAATACTACTTTTTTAATTTTTTTCTTTGCTAAAGCCATTTTTATTCTCTCTTAAATTTTTAGATGTGACTAATTTTTATCAATTTTTAAATTAATCAATGTTCGTTATGCTATTTGCTGCTAGAGCAAGAAAAAAGCACGCTTCATACTCTTGTAGGTGAGTACTTTTTGCCCTAGCTATGGTAATAAATAGTTACAACAATGGTTAATTAGCAAGCAATGTTACTAACACGGCATTCTGTGCCCACATTCTATTTTCCGCTTGCTGGAATACTTTCGATAATTCACTATCGAATAACTCGGTAGTTATTTCTTCTTCCAAATGCGCTGGCTGACAATGCAATAGCATATTAGCTTGTGCTTTCGCCATCAAAGCGTGATTAACTTGATACGGGGCAAATTTAGCGAGAATGTCAGCTTTTTTATTGGCATCTTCATCACCCATAGATATCCAAGTATCGGTATAAATGACATCTTGTTTACCAATGGCGTCAATATCATTGGTAAGGATAAATTTACTGCCTGACTCTTGGGCAAGCTGCTTGGTTTTTTCAATGATATCTGCTTGTGGCTCATGACCTTCAGGACAGACCAAGGTAAAATCTACCGCTAAAATAGCCGCCATAAGCATTAATGAATTAGAAACATTATTACCATCACCAACATAGGCTAATTTTACCTGGCTTAAATCTGGGAAGTTTTCTGATAAAGTAACAAAATCAGCCAATGCCTGGCACGGGTGATAAACGTCACACAAAGCGTTAATCACCGGAATACTGGCGTGCTCCGCTAAAACTTGAATAGACTTATGGCTAAAGACACGGGCAACAATGACATCAGCAAAGCAAGATAAATTTTTTGCGTAATCACTAACCCGCTCACGTTCACCCAACTTGCCATTTTGTTGACCTAAATACAACGCATGACCCCCTAATTTATTGATACCCATGTCAAAGCTAACATGTGTTCTTAAAGAAGGTTTTTCAAAAATCATCGCCACTGATTTTCCCGCCAGCGCTTGGCTATAGTCCGCCGGGTGTTTTTTAATATTAATCGCTAAGTCGATTAAGGCTAATAATTGCGCTTTGCTGAACTGATCATCCGCTAAAAAACTTCTTAGTGGTGGTAATACGTTAGTGGTCGACATAAGATTTTTCTCTCAATATTCCATTTTGACTAATTGATAGTAGGCTCATTAATGGCGCTCTTGGCTGAGATCCTGTTAAGGATTAATTTGGCTGTATTTGTGTGCCAACACCAACACCATCAAGTAACTGGCTAATTTGCTCCGGCGATTGCCAGCTGGCAACCGCGATACTTCGTCGTAATTGTTGTGCGGCATACAAGGCAGCATTTACTTTTGCCGTCATACCACCAGCAATAACCCCTTGCTTAATTAGCTGTTGAGCTTGTTCCGCGTTAAGTGACGCTAAATACTGACCATCTGCGCCTTTAACACCATTCACATCGGTTAATAACAAAAGTTCGGCATTAAGCAGCTGACAAATAGCGACCGCCGCATCATCGGCATTAACATTCACTAAGTCACCATTATCTAGCGCACCAATGGAAGAAATTACCGGTAGGAAATTAGTTTTTAATAAGGTGTCTAATAACTTACTGTTATTACTTTGTGGCACACCCACTTGACCTAAATTTTGCTGGGATAACGTACAAGAGATCATATCGCCATCATTTAACGATAAACCCACCGCCGCTAACCCCATACTATTCGCGGTAGCGACAATAGCTTTATTAACCGTACCGGCCAGGACGCCACTTATTAAGGCTATTTGTTCTTTTGGCGTAACCCGCAAGCCCTGTATTTTCTCGGTAGTAAAGCCCGCTTGTGCTAACATTTTATCAACCACACAGCCACCACCATGAACCAAAACCACTTGTTTGTTTTTCAACTGCGCAATGACACTGAATAAAGCACTGAGTGCGGATTCTTTTTCAAGAATGGCACCGCCAATTTTAATGACTAATGGTTTTAGCACGGGTTTAACTACTGGCTTTAGTTCAGGGTTGTTCATTTTTATTCCTTGCTATACCTTAATACGTTCTTTTTCTAAGTATTGATTAACGAATATTCACTGGCCAAGCCCAGTGAAATATTAAAACATTGTACGGCTTGTGAGGCTGCGCCTTTAAGTAAGTTATCAATGGCACAACTTACCACTACAACCTGCTTGTCTTCATCAAACTGCCAGTGCACATCAGCAAATGGTGTATAAGCGACGTTGCCAATTTCTGGCCAACTTGCCACTAACCTGACTAAAGGTGTATCACTATAAGCCTGTGCAAAAGCTTGTTTTATTTGAGCATTGGTAACGCCATCCTTAACTTGCAAGGTTACGGTTGCTAAAAGCCCTCTTTTATAAGGCGCTAAGTGAGGGATAAACACCACTTCTATTGCGGCTTCTTGTGAAATCTCAGGCTGATGCCTGTGCTGTAATACGTTATAAGCTTTTAGGCTTACCTCGTTAAAATTTGTCGCTAGCGAGGCACTTCGTCCGGCACCACTAACACCACTAATACCATTAACGACCACCAATGAATTTTCTACCACTAAATTGTTTACAGTGAGAGGTTTTAAACAAAGCAAACTTGCCGTTGGGTAACAGCCAGGCACAGCCACTAAATTTGTCTTAGCAATATCATCTTGCTGCCATTCAGCTAAACCATATTTAGCCGTAGCTAAAGCATCAATATTGGCATGTTCAAAACCATAGTATTTGGGATAATCATTGGCGTCTTTTAATCTAAAACCGCCAGAAAGATCAATAATTTTAACACCGGCATCAATAAAGGCTTGCGCCCATTTTGCACTGAATTCATGGGGAGTGGCAAAAAACACTACATCTAAATCAGCCGCATTGTTATCAAACCATGCTGGCGAGAATGCTTGTAATGGTAAATCACATACCCCTTTAAAACGACCATGTAATTCACTAAATAACTTTCCTTCTGAACTGCTATTTTCAGAAACAACTAGATGACAAATTTGTGCTCGCTTATGCTTGCCTAATAAACCAACAAGCTCAGCACCTGCATAGCCACTGGCGCCAATAATCGCCACTTTTTGCATACTGTTATTCGAATCTGGTATAGCCGTTGTCATTTTTGATGTAGCCTTATCAAAGCAGGTTATTTACACTGTATTACTAAAGTAACATCACATGGGTAGTTATGCAATCAAACAGCATAACTATTTAAGTAATTATTCCAATTTATAGGTTATTTATGACAAAGCTGCCTAATTTCAGCCAAAGCTTAAGCCAGTTAATCGCTTGTCCTTCTATCAGCTCCACCCAACCCAGTTGGGATCAGGGTAATCAAGAGGTCATCCAACTCTTAGCCACCTGGTTTGAGCAACTTGGTTTTACTATTGAAATTCAAGCAGTACCTGAGACCAGCAATAAATTCAACTTACTTGCTAAGTTAGGTAGTGGCGAAGGTGGTCTATTATTAGCCGGCCATAGTGACACTGTACCCTTTGATGAAAACCAATGGCAATCAGACCCACACAAGGTAATTGTTAAAGATGATAAGTTTTTTGGTTTAGGCACTTGTGATATGAAAGGTTTCTTCGCCTTTATTTTACAAGTATGTAAAAACTTAAGCGCTGCTCAGCTGAAAAAGCCCTTGTATATTCTGGCTACTGCTGATGAAGAAACCACTATGGCTGGCGCCCGATTTTTTGCCAAGAGCCAAGCGATAAAACCTGATGTTGCCATTATTGGCGAGCCCACCAATTTAGTACCCGTGGTTATGCATAAAGGTCACATGTCGCACCGGATTAGTGTTGAAGGCAAGTCTGGTCATTCAAGTCAGCCCAATTTGGGTGTTAATGCCATAGAAATTATGTATAAAGTCATTGGTCAGTTAATCGAATTAAAAGAAAAGTTTCAACTAAATTACGAAAATAAGGCCTTTGATGTACCAGCACCAACCTTAAACTTAGGCGCTATTGCTGGCGGTGATAATGCCAATAGGATTTGTGGTCATTGTCATTTAGATATTGATTTACGCTCTTTGCCGGGCATGAGTGATGACGAATTGATTAACTGCTTAAGCGAGGCGCTCAAACCTTTGGCTGAACTCTATCCTGGTCGTATCTCTTTTGCCGAAATGCACCCGAGTTCACCCAGTTTTAAGCAAGAAAAACCCAGTACACTGATTGATATTGCCGAAGAGATTAGTGGTCATAGTTGTTGTGCGGTGAATTACGCCACCGAAGCCCCCTATATTCAGCAACTAGGCTGTCAAACTATAGTGCTTGGTCCGGGCTCTATTCAGCAAGCTCATCAGCCGAATGAATTTTTGGCTCATAGTGAAGTCGAAAAAACTGAAAGATTACTAACCAGAATGATCCAGCATTACTGTTTATAGCCTTTAGCCATCACATTAGCGCAGCAGTGATACTTATCAATACGAAAAAGGCAGTCATCGCTTTGCTATGACTGCCTTTTTTCAGTTTCTCCCCTACAGCTATTCCAACCAAAAGAGTCTAGCTGTGTCACTTTGAAACTTCGATGCCATTCAAGATGCGGCAATACCTTTACTTTTTACTTATTTTATCACGCCTTCACTTCCTTTTGAAAAAACATGCCGTAACCATCTTATTCAGGCATCCTATGAATCAACTTTATTCCACAGGTTTTGATTGCTTTTCAGTGAGAAAAATTCTTTAGCATGCCAACAACGAGGTAATAGATCTAACTGCTTACGCTCCTGAGCATTTGAACTTAATAACTCCAGAATTTCATTCAACCTTTCTTTACTCAAGGTTGCTAATTTCTTTGCCGTTTCAGTGAAATAAAGATTGCTGTTATTTTTGATAATTGTATTTTGGCCATAACCGATAAAAGTAAGTTTACGTGTTGCCATTCGACAAATAGGTTGCTCTGCCTTTTCAGGGTAAAGGCTATTTACAATAGCATATTCATAGCAGTCGCTTTTTTCACCAAACTCCCCTAAGGGCATATAAACAATACCAAACCCTTGTGGGAACATGCCGGTAATTTTATATAAGGCATCAACGACACTTTGTGCACAGGCACCAATTTCAGCATTTTTATTGAGTACTTGAAAGACTTTCGGCAACAACTTGTAATTATAACTGGCCTTAGTCGATAAAATTATTGAAGTATAAATTTGTGGTACTTTTAAGATATTACCAATAGTGTTTTTAGGATTAACACTGGTTTTTAATAGCAACTTGATAAAAGACAGTTTGTCCTGCTCATCGGCAATAAACTGCTCACGCTCGGGCTTGGTATTACCGACAAATGTTGGCATGCCAATACCTTCACTCAGGTATTTAACTGTTGCACGATAATTAATTTGCAGTAGTTCTTTTCGTTCTGCAATTTCAAGGGTACGAAAAGGGTCTTGTTTGCCATCACTACCCAGAAGTATCGCTTGGGATTTAGGGTGGTAGTTACCCACATCTTGCAATAGTGCCGCCATAATAAGTGGAATTTTCACCTGCTCGGCAAAGCGCTGGTGACCTGCATTGTCGTGAGAGGCAAAATCCCTATATTGTTCAGGGCAGATATCCTTGAGAAATTTAGTAATATAAGGTTCGACCATCTTGCCATCAATAATTAAACGATCGAGCAACCGTAGGCATAATACCGCTTTATAAATCGACTTACTCTGTTCATGAATTATGGCAATACGTTTACCTTCACTAGGGCTAGTTAATTGAATGGTGCCAAGAAATTGTGCTGATTTCCGGTTACTCTCAGCGTAATTGTCCCCTTCCGCTAAATCAAGAATAGTGAGGGCAAGAGACAGTAAACTAGAGTGGCGTTCTGTACGCTGCATTTGAGCTAGTTGTGATTCTTCCGGTGATATTTTCTCATCGGAAGGTCGAAATTCTTCGTGGCTAAAGTAGTCGATAGCGCGATCTAACAAAGAATCTTTAACGCTACTGCGCCCGTAGACTTTTGCTAACAAATGATGAATTTGTCGGGTGTAATGTGTTTGGTGAGGGGATTCTTTAGCCATTGCATCGTTGAAGGGAATAAATAATAGCTATCATGCTAGTAATGATAGCCAAATGCAATAGTTACACAAGAGCAGTTACCTTGAACAACAAGAAAATATTGGCTGAGTTCGATTTATTTATTGTGGTTTTAAGGTGCTAAACGCTTAAGGGTATTTCATCCCCTCGTTGCCATTGCCAAGGTATAAGGCGGGAAAACCACCATGATACTGGGTCCATAGCCAGTTTCACTCAAACTACCATTGAGTGAAACTACTGGCCTGGCTAGAGCAGGTTAATTCATGCCCTTTATTTTTACTTGATTTTTCTTATGAGCAAGTTGCTGACAAATATTAACGAGGTCAGAATGTAAACCGCCGGCAGTAACATCTCGTCCTGCTCCTGGTCCACGTATGATTAATGGATTGTCTTTATACCAGAGGCTATTGATTTGAAAAATATTGTCACACGGGGTTAAGTTGGCAAAAGCATCACTTTGTGGCAATACCTCTAAACTAACTTTTGCGCTAATACCTGTGGTTTCGTTATACTTAAAACGGGCAACATAACGGATACAAGCGCCTTTACTATTTGCCTCTGTTAACGCTGTAGCAAAGTAGTCATCTAATTCATCAACTCTGGCTAAAAACTCACTGGTTGATAATGATTGCAATGCTTCTGGTACTAAGTTTTGACAGTCAATATCTTCTAACGCCAACTCAAAGCCCGCTTTACGCGCTAAGATTAACAATTTGCGTTGTACGTCTCTGCCTGACAAATCTTCACGAGGATCAGGTTCGGTAATACCTTGTGCTAAGGCATTTAATAACAGCTCGGAGAATTTTGAACTGCCATCAAAAGTTTCAAATAACCAAGAAAGGGTCCCTGAAAAAATTCCTGATAATTCACTAATACTATCGCCACTTTGGCGCAAATCATCAATGGCATAGTTTATCGGTAAACCCGCACCTACTGTGGTATTGCCTAGCCACAAGCTATTATGACTATCCGCGGTATTTACTAAATTATTATAATGTTCAGTGCTGCTTGACGCCGCCCATTTATTTGCACCTATCACATGAATACCTAAGGCAAAAATTTGCTCATACAATAAGCTAAAATC
Source organism: Colwellia sp. MT41 (assembly GCF_001444365.1). NCBI lineage: Bacteria > Pseudomonadati > Pseudomonadota > Gammaproteobacteria > Alteromonadales > Colwelliaceae > Colwellia > Colwellia sp. MT41. The sequence continues at coordinate 449,672 of NZ_CP013145.1, read as the reverse complement.
TTCACTTGGGGTGATATCAACAACAATTAAATCGTCGTATGGATGATGGCTCAACCAAGAAATAAGCTGTTCTGTGTCATAAGTTTGTGCATCTTGGACAAATAATGACGTTGCTTGATTTACATCAATACCATCATTGTTGATTAACGCTTTTTTCGAGGAAAGTAAGCCAACTAGGTGCAAGTTTTCTAAGGCATACACTTTATTAAGTTGCGCGGGTAATAATTCTAAAAATCGTTGACCTATATTGCCCATTCCGACAACAACTAAACCTATATGGCGAGCATCTTTGGTCATTTCATGGTGGACAGTATTCAACAATTCAATCGAACAAGCCTCTGGCAGAATAGCAATAACACTATGGCGATTATCACTGCCAACTATATTTAATGGCTTGGCTGTTTTTAATGAACGTTTAAAGCGAGCTTTAATATCGCCACGCTCTGCTACTCTATGACCAACGGTGGCAATAATAGCAACTGGCTTAAAGCTAACCTCAACATCATGACTAGCCAACCACTGACTTAATGCTTTTTGTTGTGTTTGGGTGATGACCATAAAGCCTTTTTCATCATCCATACAAATAGGTGAAAATTCTGCATGCGCCTTGGCACCAGTCTCACCAATAAAACTCACGGATTGCGCCAACAATAGATCATTAAGATAAGTTACCGATAATTCTTGTTTAGCTATTTGACCAAATTTACCAATTTCAGTGCCGATAACGTCGGGGTCAAAACTACTGGCCACATGTAAGTGGGTATGATGTTCACTCTGTGGATTAATCAAAGGCAATAATGTTTTGGCATGCAATACAGGGTTACCTAAACGACCTAATTCCTTGGCAATACCATTAGGTAAACGATGTAGTTTCCTCGCGTTAGGCACCACACGAGGATCGGCACTATAAATACCATCAACATCGGTCCATAAAGTGACATTACCGGCAGCAACTAAAGCAGCAATAATAGTAGCAGAGTAATCACTGCCATTTCGGCCCAAGGTGCAGCTATTGCCACGCGCATCTTTACTGATATAACCCGTAATGACGGCTAACTTACCAAACTGACGTCTTTGTCTTAATTGCACGGCGCTTATTGCGGTATCAACGGCACAGTTTTGCTCATTATCAATAACGAGAAAATCACGAGCATCGATGTTATTACTTGGACAAACTTGCTCATTCAGTATCGCTGACAGTAATCTTGCTGACCACACCTCACCAAAGGCTAAAATATCATTGTGATGCTGGACAATATCGCCCGCTAGCCAGCTAGTTAATTGTGCTATATCTTTGCTTAAAAGCTGTAATAATTGTTTAGTATTATTAGCATTTAATACCTCAGTAATTAATTGCGCTTGTTTTTCCGCTAAATCAGTGATGGCTTGCGTTAACTCATCACTTGTTTGCGTAGCTTGTGCAGTGATTGATTGTTCGACCAGAGAATAAATTGCAAATAAACTATCAGTATTTTTACCATTAGCTGATACCACGATAATATCGTTCAACTGACAATTTTTACGGATAATTTCAACAACACGTTTAATACATTTTCCCGTGGCTAAAGAGCTGCCACCAAATTTGTGTACTTGAATAGCATGTTTAGCTAATTTATTTTCCGAGATAAAGTCAGCGACCAATTCATGCTCAGCACCCTCTTGCCTTAGCACTGATTTATGTTCGTTAATTTTATTGAGCGTAATATTTTCTTGTGTCATCTCTCTACCTGCTCAACTGCGAATTTATTTTCGCAATTGTTAATTTGTTTATTAATGTTGGCTTTGGACTAAATCAGTTAGTTTTTCCAACGAAAGATTAATATCTTTATGCCCAACAAGTGTCAGTTACTGTCGGCTTGGTGCTAAATCAGTTAGTTTTTCCAACGAAAGTATTATCAATAGATTCATGCCCAACAAGCTGCAATTACTGTCATTTTTGCGCTAAACCATGGGCTATCAGTTTTTTTTAACGAAAGTTCAATATCTTCGCAGCCAACAAACTGCAATTATTGTCGGCTTTATGCTAAACAATGGTTAGGTCAGTTGTTTTTTCAACGAAAAAATCATCTACATTTTCGAAGCCAACAAGTTGTAATTACTGTCGGCTTTATGCTAAACCATAGTTAGGTCAGTTGTTTTTTCAACGAAAAAATCATCTACATTTTCGAAGCCAACAAGTTGTAATTACTGTCGGCTTTATGCTAAACCATGGTTAGGTTAGTTGTTATTTCAACGAGAATATCATCAATACTTTCGTGCCCAACAAGTTGTAGTTACTGTTGGCTTTGCGCTAAACCATGAGCTAAGTCAGCTATTATATCATCAATATCTTCAATACCAACAGATATGCGCACTAAAGATTGAGTAATCCCCGCCGCTAACTGATCAACTATCGCCATACCCGCATGGGTCATGGTTGATGGGTGACTTATTAAACTCTCAACACCACCTAAAGATTGCGCTAAAGTGAACAATTCTAGGTTATCGAATAACTTTTTCACCGCTTCGACGCCACCTTTCACTTCAAAACTTAACATAGCACCAAAGCCAGATTGCTGTTTTTTCGCGATATCATGACCAGGGTGGTCAGGGAAACCAGGGAAATATACCGCATCAATGGCATCATGATTTTTTAGGAAGTCAGCCACCTGTAAAGCATTTTCTTGATGTTGCTTCATTCTTACTGGTAAAGTTTTTAAGCCACGTAATGCTAAGAAGCTATCAAAGGCACTGCCGGTAATACCAATACAGTTTGCCCACCATGCTAGCTTTTCACCTAGCTCGGCCGTTTTGGTGACTAAAACACCGCCAACAACATCACTATGACCATTTATGTATTTAGTGGTTGAGTGAAAAACGATATCAGCGCCCAAGGTTAAAGGCTGTTGCAGTGCGGGGGATAAGAAAGTGTTGTCAACTGCCACTAAAGCACCCACCCCGTGGCATGCTTTAGTTACTTCGGCAATATCCACTAAGCGTAATAGCGGATTACTTGGGCTTTCAAGTAATACTAATTTAGGTTTCTGGGCTAAGGCATTAGCCAGTGCTTGTTGATCATTTTGGTCAACAACGATGAGTTTGAACAAGCCACGTTTAGCTAAGTGGGTAAATAATCTAAAACTGCCACCATAACAATCATGTGGAATAACGACAGTATCACCCGTTGATAACAGCTGACAAATCAAATGCACTGCTGCCATGCCGGTACTGGTAACTATGCCAACACTGCCTTGCTCTAATTTTGCAATCGTTTCAGCAAAATTAGCTCGGGTTGGGTTACCAGTGCGAGAATAATCAAATTGACGTTTATCATTAAAACCTTTTAATGAATACGTACTGGATAAATGGATAGGAGCGACCACAGCACCATGGTGCTGATCAGTATTGATACCGGCTCTTACTGCCGAAGTAGTAATATTACTTGTTTTAGCCATCGACATTATGTTTCTCCATTAATTAAGTAAGCATGCAAACACAGTTTCTATCTCGCCGGCTTTACCGATAATTTAGCCGATATATAGCACATTTACGTTTAGATGTTTGGACGTCTATAACTCTAAACATTTTAATTAATTGGGTCAAGTAATTTTGGACATCTAAACTTCTACTTGACTGGTTTATTTCAACAGGTAAAATCTACCCTAATAGAATTTCGAATAAGTTATAACAAGACAGAGGAATATCCATGGCTCAGTGGAATGAAGAGTACATAAATCCCTATGCCGAACACGGTAAAAAAAGCGAACAAGTAAAGAAAATTACCGTTTCGATTCCTTTGCGCGTGCTTAAAGTATTGACGGATGAACGCACTAGGCGTCAAGTAAATAACCTTCGCCATGCCACTAATAGTGAATTGTTATGTGAAGCGTTTTTACATGCCTTTACTGGCCAGCCCTTACCTGACGATGAGGATTTAGCAAAGGATAATAATGAAATGTTGCCTGCCAGTGTCAGGCGTTTACTCGAAGCAAAAGGTATTACTGACTTTAGCGCATATAAAATCGAAGAGGAATAACTATTTTTTTTAAAATAGCGGCTAAAAAAGCTACTGGTTAAGTGCCTTTTTATGGCCTGCTTTATTAGCCATATTCTGCATAAGCTAAGCTGTTAGCAAAATCTAATGATAAAAAAGCGATATTTACTGAGTAAATATCGCTTTTTTATTTGTTTATTATTCGCTTATTAAGCGTTTATAATTTGTTTATTAATAACCAAGCTAGGATAATTCCGCTACTTTAACTTTCTTGCTTATTCACTCTAAACCAATAAGTTGCAAATAATAAGCCTGCGGATACCAATACCGTGCGGTAATCAATTTGTGCTATCAATAATTTTAGTGCTACCAAGCGAGACTGCTCTTGCGCTACCGACATATCAACATGGTGGTCTGGCGTTATAGAGAAGTAATCCATCAAGAAATGCCCAAAGAATGGTTGCGATAGATGTAAATAATTCACCACAATGGCTTCAATCACTAATAGCGCAACAATAGGTAATACTGCCCATAAAAATGGTGCTTTATTAGCATAAATAGATGCCAGCATTAACCAGCTATATAACGGCAGTAACCAAATAGCTATAGGCACAAGTGTTAACCAAATATAGCCGACACTACTCAATATATTAGCGCTAGCCAACATGCCCCATAAAGAGATATCAAAACCTATTGATAAGATGATACAAGCCACAACGGCAAATACTAGCATAAGTACCATGAGTAAGGTCGCCGCAGCGAAAAAGATCACCGGAATAACAATAGCACCTGTTAACAGTTTACTGGCAATGGTCATCTCATCAGAAACGGGTAACGAACGCCAAAACATTACCGATTGGTCGCGCCGTTCATCAAATAAGCAGGTAACAAAGTAATAAACTTGCACAATAAAACCAATGACAATAAAAGGACTAAACAAGGCAATGGCCGAAACAAAGAAGAACTCACCTAAACGATCGGATTGTTGAAATTGCGTTATATGCTCAAGCTCTACTAGTACCGCTTGCATATCAATGCCATTTAAAATCAAACTAAGTAACGGAATAAAAATAAAGACGCCGGCTAAGGTGACTGGCACCCAAGTCAACATACCATTATATTCCCATAACTCTTTTTTAATTGAGGCTTTCATTATTGAAACATTCATTAGCAAGTTTCCTTATTCATTACACCAACAAAAACATCAGCCAAACTAGGTACACTAACCTTGCCTAAGCCCTGTAAAGTAGCTTTATCTTGATTATCAAATAACATGGTAGTCAGCCCCATCATGCTATTTTTAAATAACGGTTTTAGCTTATCTGCTTGTGGGACTTGCTCGTTGCTTACCGATACCAGATTAAACCGCTGTCTTATCTCATCGGTGCTCTGGGCAAGTACAATCTTGCCTTTTTGTATAAAAGCAACGTCCGTTAAGATATGTTCAATTTCTTCAATTTGATGGGTAGTGATAACAATGCACTTATCTTCGCTATAAAAATCTTCCAATAAGTGGCTATAAAACTGACGGCGAGTCAAAATATCTAAACCTAAGGTTGGCTCGTCTAAAATAAGCACCTTGGCATCAATTGCTAAAATAAGTGCTAAGTGCAATTGCGCTACCATGCCTTTAGATAAGGTTTTCACCTTATCTTTTAACTCAATATTGGTTTTAGCCAAAAACGCTTGCGCCTTTTCAATAGCAAAGTTTGGGTGAATATCTTGCATATAACTTAAGGCTTGTGACACTTTCAACCATTTTGGTAAAATAGCCACATCAGCTATATAAGCGACATCCTTAAGCATTTTTACCCGGTCTTTTCTCGGGTGATAACCTAAGACACTGATATCACCTTCAAAATCTGTCAAGCCTAAAATAGCTTGTAAACAAGTAGTTTTACCTGCGCCATTTGGGCCAACTAAACCAACAATTTGTCCCGCATTAAGTGATAAATTAATCCCTGACAATACTTTTTTATTACCATATGATTTATTTAAATTAGAAATTGAAATGAGTGGGCTCATACCTTGCCCTCCACTGGGTTATTCACATTAACTGACAGTAACTGCTCTGCTGACAATTTAAGTCGTGAAATTTGCATTAGTATTTCTGGCCATTGGTGCGATAAAAAACTATCACGCTCTCTATTTAGCATCAATTCTTGTGCTCCAGGCATAACAAACAAGCCTTTACCGCGTTGTTTCTCGACAATTTTTTCGTCCTGTAACATTTGATACGCCTTTAAAATAGTAATTGGATTCAGCTGATATTCAGCCGCCACTTTCCTTACTGAAGGCAACGCTTCGCCTTCCTTGATATAACCATCTAAAATACGAGTGATTACTTGCTGATACAGTTGCAGGTATATTGGTTTATCTGGATCCCATTGAGGTGTCATGCCCTTTTCCTTGAATAATACCTAAAGATAGTAGTGTTATACATCACCAGCACACCACAACACAAGAACGGGTTGCAGTTATTTTATACAAATGATGGTATTTTATGGTGTTAATAACTAAAAGATAGCAACTAATTCATTGATATTAATAATAAATTTAGTTTGTGTTTTTTTTATTTAAAGAATGTAACAGCATATGTAAATTAGTTTACATGGCAAAACACTTAAGTTGGCAGCAGGTTAGGTTGAAAACAACACACAGTTAATGAGGGTAATTAGGCCTAGCTAACGAGCTTAGCTAAACGTTGCCAATAAAAAAGCCGTTGTTAACTTACCCTAGCTTAAGATAGGTTAAGTTAACAACGGCTTTATTTTCTTTAATATAAGCTGTAGTTATAGGTTTACTCTAACTACAGCTGCTTATATATTTACTTATTACTAAGGGCTTATACTAAGGTTTACTTATGATAAGGATTACTTGTGATAAGGCTTACTTAACCTATGCACTGACTCAATAAAGTGACCCGCATGTTCTGGCTTCACATCAGGATGAATGCCGTGGCCTAGGTTAAATACATGACCGGTACCACCGTCACCAAAACCTGCTAGTATTTTTGAAACTTCTTGTTCAATACGTGGCAATGGCGCGTATAACATTGACGGGTCCATATTGCCTTGTAGAGCAACTTTATCACCAACACGTGCCTTAGCGTTTTCAATATCAATGGTCCAATCTAAGCCAACTGCATCACAACCTGTCGCTGCGATAGATTCTAACCACATGCCGCCATTTTTAGTAAATAAGGTTACTGGTACTTTACGACCTTCATTATGACGAGTTAAACCAGCAACGATTTTCGCCATGTATTGTAATGAAAAGTCCTTATAATCACGTGGCGATAATACGCCGCCCCACGTATCAAATACCATCACTGATTGCACACCAGCAGCAATTTGTGCATTTAAGTAACTAATGACTGAGTCAGCTAGTTTATCAAGTAACAAATGCAAGGCTTGAGGCTCAGAGAACATCATTTTTTTGATTTTAGTGAAAGCTTTCGAACTGCCACCTTCAATCATGTAAGTAGCTAATGTCCAAGGACTACCTGAAAAACCAATAAGCGGTACTTCACCTTGTAATTCTTTACGAATTGTACGCACGGCATTCATGACATAACCTAATTCATCTTCTGGATCAGGGATGCTAATTTTATCAATATCGGCTTTACAGGTAATTGGACGCTCAAATTTAGGACCTTCACCTGTTTCAAAGTACAAACCTAAGCCCATGGCATCAGGGATAGTTAAAATATCACTAAACAAAATAGCAGCATCTAAGGGAAAACGACGTAACGGTTGCAACGTTACTTCACATGCTAGCTCAGCATTTTTACATACCGACATAAAGTCACCGGCACCTTTACGTATTTCACGATACTCAGGTAAATAACGACCCGCTTGACGCATCATCCATACCGGCGTGTAATCTACTGGTTGCTTTAATAGCGCACGTAAATAGGTATCATTTTTTAATTCTGTCACCAATAGTTCCTCTTATTCTTTTGCTTTGTCCTTGCGCTAGCTAATGACTTAACAATAACGTACTTGCAATGACTGGCTTAATTTTTTGCCACGCCGCTTTATTTTACGCAGCCTAGCGAATGAATTTTATGGTGCCCAGTTTAGCACCGACCTGGCTTTTGATCTATGCGCTAACTCAACACGCCGAAAAAATAAAACGCCGCGGAGTGCAGAGAAAAGACCTCATCCGGATAAAAGTTCAATTTATTTAACTTTTTTTTAAAAGTATTAATATCAGCTTGATTTTTACCAATGAACTTTGAATCAATAACTTAGCAGCACTGACTTGTTGGACCAGTTTAGTACGAAAAAAGTCGTCGAGCTTATACTCTATTAAAGTTGTTGCGGTAGTAAAAATGCTTTGCTATAAAATGCCTGCGCTACAGAAAAACAATAATAAAAACAAAAACAAAAACAATAAGTATAAAATAAATTCAGCCAAAAATTAATAATAATAAAAAAATATTGGCTAGAAATTAATAATAAGAAGCTTGGTAAACAAGACCAATATGCGAGCATTTCAAGCCTTTCTCTTTGAGAAAGGCTTTTTTATTGGCGCAAAACCCTCTCGCTGCTTTATTAAAACTCCCGCGAAATAACTCCTTTAAAGAATGCCCGTAAATCTTCAGTTGAGCAGCAGTTAAGGATGTCGGTATACCATGACCAACTGATGCCATGAACGAATATGTAGCTAAACAGTTAAATCTCTCGACAGAGACTGTCCCAGCAAGTTTTTGCTCACTACTTAAGGTGCACAAGATAATTTAACTCAGCAAAGATTTTCCTGAATCGGTAAAGTCGTGCCTGATGCACAACGCTATTTAAACAAAGCCCCTAAAGTGGCTAAATCATCCCTAAGTTCATTATTTTCAAGTGCGGGTGCAGCGGCTATAAAAACCGAAAGTGTAGATTACTTAACCTGAACTCTGGATAATGAGTGCTTGATGGTTAAGTAAAAACAACGACTTACGGTTATTAAGAACAAAATACACAAGATTAAGTAGCAATAGTCATTTAGAAAAGAGTGCTTATAAAGACGCTGGGGCTTCATTAAATCAGGGTTTAAACCGACTGTAGGTGACCTAGCCTATCTTGCCAGCAAAGCTTTAAAGTGTGGCTATTTTCTCCAAGATAAACGAATAAAGTATATGGCTTATTTAGGCGGAAAAACCCACAATATCTTGCCTTGTATTTGCGACTTACCCACGGGACCAAGCTTCTCAATCGGCAGGCTACTTTTATGATGGCCTTTAAGCCAAAACAGACCATTTCTATCCACTTTCGCTAATGACTTAACTATATGGCCATAGCGGGGGTGAATTACCTTCAGTAAACAGCCTTCTTTTAAGTTAAATATTCTCAACCAGGGCACGACAAAAACATAACTATTTTCCGGTATACGCGGTGACATACTCACCCCGGTAACTTTGCAAAAATGAAAGCCAAACATAATGTATTCCTAGTAATAAAGATGCTTCAGCACGGTAAAGTCGTTAAGCTTGTAACTTAGGATATACCAGCGTTTCGGCTGGTGGATAAGGGCAAACAGCAGTAAAGGTAGTCACTTTTTTAGTTGCCCAGAATATTTCAGCAAAACGATTTACTTGCTGCAATAATGTCAATGCAGCCTCTCTACTAATATGCTGTTTTACTTGTGAGCTGGCGAGCATGATGCCGTGCACTAAATCATGCAACTCAGGGTATTGCGTTAATTGTGGCGTTTTAATGTAATCACCCCATATTATGGTTATTTCTTCTTTAACTTTTAAACCATGCTGTTCTTTTTGATTAACCAATCGTAAAAACTGCGCCTGTTCATCCAAAGTTAGCGATGGCTTAGCTTTTAATTCATTGAGTAAATCAACCAATCGAATCATGGTCAATGCGGCAATTTGTGCACTGATAGGATCATAAATTTTACAAGGTATATCGCAGTGCGCCTTCACCACGGGAAAGTTTAATTTTTTGTCTAACTTGGCAATAAGGTTATATAGCATCATCATCTCCTGCTGGTATTTTCGGCTTAGCTTTTAGGGGCGGTAATTTCTTTAAACACCACAACCACTGCGGCAATAATAAAGGGGACTAACCAAAGCAAATGTATTAAACCTGCACCAGGGGCGCTGTGATCATGTCCTGGGTGGGCAAATAATGGCTTGCTTAGTAGTAATGCCAACAAAGCAAAAATAATAACTGTTCTTTTCATCATCATATCCTTAAAGGTGAGTGAACTAATGCATTACCGGTTGGCTAGCATTAACGGCCATGGCCATTTTATTAAGCGATGACAAACAGCCATCACACGCGGGGTGTTTTTTACTAAAAGCCAACAGCGGCATTAACGTTATTTTCAATGAACGCAACGCCACAAACTGTAAATCTTCGCTATTTTGTGTCTGCTGGGATAATTCAGCCATGCGTTGATGGGGGATTTGTAAATAACGAAAGGCCATTTTAGGCTGGTCCTGTTCTTCATACAAAACAGCTAAGTTATGAAAAGCACTGATCCATGCCATTAATAGCTCACAATCTTCAATATTTGCTTGCCACAGTTGCTCTAAGCACTCTATGGCTTGGTGATAATATTCTTCAGCTAGTGGTAACTGTTGTTTATTAAAACTATCGTTACCTTTTAACAGTAATATTTGCCAGACTTCCATAACCCTTCCAAACAACCAATACAAATGATAATGGTTCGCATTCTATTTCTTTTATTGGAACCTGTAAAGACAATATTTGTTATGCTTTCAATTGGCATAGTTAATTTAGCCCGTATAAACTATTTGAATAAAGCGGGCAAATAGCAGAAATATGCAGCTAAACGTTATAAAAGATAACGTTAGATTACTTCTGTAAAAAGCCTAATAGATAATATTTGCTTATTAACGGTGAACACTATATTTTTGAGCTATCGCCTTTAGATTTACCTATTCCACTCATTAACGATAAAGAGCTCACTTATGAATACACCACAACGCGACATTACCTTACGATTTTTAGCCGAGCCACAAGATGTCAATTTTGGTGGTAAGGTGCATGGTGGCGCGGTGATGAAATGGATAGATTTAGCTGCGTATGCATGTGCTGCTGGTTGGAGTGGTCGATACTGTGTTACCGCCTACGCCGGTGGTATACGTTTTATTGCCCCTATTCATGTCGGTAGTTTAGTGGAAGTAGAAGCGAAAGTTATTTATACCGGAAACTCGTCAATGCATATCGCCTTAGCAGTTAACGCTTGTGACCCTAAATCATTAAACAGACGGTTAACTACCCACTGCATTGTTATCATGGTGGCGGTTGATCAAAATGGTCAATCTGAAAGTGTGCCTAAGTGGCAACCAGAAACTGAAGCAGATAAAAAGCAGCATAGTTCAGCGGTAAAATTGATGGAGATGCGTAAACAAATTGGTGAAGAAATGCAGATTTTTATCGATTAGTGCTTAGTACCTTAAGCCGTCATGTTAAAACAACTGTTATGGTCGTTCTTCTTGGGCGGCATGTTACTGTGCAGTCAACCGAGCTTTGCTTTAGCAAAGTTCGGTCATAAAATAGTTTGTCAGCTTGCCTTTGAGCATTTACCGTGGGCAAAACAGCAAAAACTTACTCAGCTTCTGCATCTTGTGCCAAAAGAGCAGCAAACAATTATTAATCACTATAATCGCCTGAAAAAAAACACCCCCCTCACCTTTGCTAATGCCTGTACTTGGGCTGACGCTATTAAGAAACATCCCAAAAGATATCCACTATTTAAAAAATTTAACAGCTGGCATTACCTAAACGTAGCACGAGATTTAGCCGCGATTACTAAGGCCGTTTGTAAGGGAAATTGCCTGCCGCAAGCCATAATCACCCATCAACAGCAGCTAAAATTTTCACCAATATCCTGGCAGTCAGCGCAAGCCTTATTATTTTTAGGGCATTGGCTCGGCGATATCCATCAACCTTTACATGTCAGTTACGCCAGCGATTTAGGCGGTAATAAGCTTAATTTTGCTAAGCAGCAAGGTCATTGCAAGAATATGCATTGGTATTGGGATGCTTGTTTGATTAAAAAAGCTAAGCGCTCAAAAAAACAGTGGCTGGCTCACTTAAACGCTCAATGGCATAAAAGCGATACGCCAGCGTATCAAGCCAAGCAGGTATGGCATTGGGCAAATGAATCTTATCAACTTATTCGCACGCCACGTTTTCAATATTGCCAACTCAATAGCCAAAATGTTTGTCTGCGCCCTAAAGGAAAAATAAAACTAAACGACAATTATGCTCAGCATTATTTACCGATAATGGAACAGCAACTACTGAAGGCCGCGCAACGCCTTAATCGTATACTTGAGCTGTCTTTATAATTTTTTTGCCGTAACTACCCTGTTCAACATCATTATGAAGCTGACAACAATGGCGGTATACAGGAACCTAACTAGGTGTCATTGCCGAGTTCACTTGTCGGGAATCTATTATCTTACCTTGTTTTTTTTCCATTCTTATCCGTGATAAAACTAAACCTGGCCTAAGTAACATGCAGAGTGGCGTAAGTTCGGCTAGTTGCTTAACTAAAAGCTAGCCACTCTCCCACTTGAACCTTCTCCTTTATCCCTTCAGCTATCGCTTTCCGTAAAAACCTTTAGCTGGGTTTTTACATCAATCCACTGCGCCATATATTGCGTACTTTTATGGTGATGATGGTTAAGCATGCTACCGATAAAGTTCGTTTGCCGGTGTGAACTAAGATTAGCCTCTAGTTGCGTAAAACGATCCGCTAGCTCGGCTAATATAGTCTCTTGTTGATACATTAACTGGGCATTTTTCTGCCCTAAGTCACTGGCACTTTGCCAAGCAAGCTCATTTTGGTAAAGTTTTACCGCTGCATCAGCAATGGCTTGTGGCTCATTGGCTATCGCACCAGGCCAATGCAGATCGGTTTGCATGCTCTCGGCGCCAATATCTGTGGTCACTGAAGGCGTCGCACAATACATAGCTTCGGCAAGTTTACCCTTAATACCAGCGCCAAAACGTAGCGGTGCTAAACACACTTTGGCACTTTGCATAGCAAGTACCGCATCATCAACCCAGCCTTTAACCAAAAACCCTGACTTTTCATCATGCAAGTCAGTTGCTTTTGCCGGTGGATACGCGCCATAAACATTTAACTTGGCATTGGGTAACTGTTTACGTATTAGCGGCCATATTTGCTGTTTTAACCATAATACTGCATCCCAATTGGGCGCATGACGAAAGTTACCTATCACCATAAAATCTTTTCGCTGGTCATAACTTGGATTTTCTTGGCTTAACTGCGCCTCACTTAACATAAAGGGACAGTAGTGAATTAAGCTGGCATCGACTTTAAATAAGCGTTGTAATAACGCCACTTCCACACTTGAGATCATTAAGCTGATATCAGAACGAAATATCGATGCCACTTCACGTTTAGCTAGCTCACTAGTAAGTAAATCTTCATCGCTGAGGTCACGTTTTTGTTTATAAGCTTGATGGCGGCCATTCCGTAAACAAAACAGATCTTCGGTATCTAGGATTCGTAGCGCTTGTGGGCAAAATTCACTAACACGCCAGCCAAATTGCTCTTCCATCATAAACCGGTCAAACATTACCGTATCAGGCTGTAGCTTGGTAATAAAGTCATCAAAGCTGGTGCAATTGAGACTGATGTTTTCAATGGCAATATTTAAGGCACTTAAATCAACCATATGATCTGTTTGTTGCGCAGGGCTGGCAAAGGTAATGTGGTAGCTTTGCCCATGGAAGAAGTGGATTAACTGCATCATACGGCGACCTGCCGCAGAAGAGTTAGGCTCAGGCCAAACATAGCCAATGATAAGAAGTTTTTTCATGTAAGTATTTTATCGCGAGCTGTTATGGAAAGCCAAGCGATAAAACTAAAATATAATGTAACTCTAAACAAAAAAACCACCAGTAAAGCATTACTGATGGTTTTATATTTTTTTACTAGTAAGTCGGTGAATAGCTAAGCAAGCTTAGCCCACACTAACCTTAACTAGTGAGCAGCGTGGTCGTGACCATCTGTTTTTGGTGTTGGTTCATCTTTTTGAATTTCTAATAATTCAATTTCAAATTCTAACACTGAGTTACCCGGAATATTTGGTGGATTACCGTTAGGGCCGTATGCTAAATCTGATGGAATAGTAAATTTAAACTTAGCGCCAACCGTCATTAATTGTACACCTTCAGTCCAACCTTTAATGACACGGTTAAGTGGGAATACAGCGGGTTGGCCACGGTCGTATGAACTATCAAACGTTTCACCGTTTAAGAAGGTGCCTTTATAGTGAACTTTTACCGTATCTGTTGCCGCAGGTTTTTCACCTTCGCCAGCAGTTAATACTACGTATTGAATACCTGATTCAGTTACTATTACGCCTTCTTTTTTAGCGTTATCGGCAAGAAACTTAGCACCTGCCGCTAAACTAGCTTCAGACTCGGCAATACTCGCCGCTTGTTGCTTTTCTTTCATGCTAGCATCAAGGTTCATCAGTAAGGCTTGAATTTCTTCTTTTTCAATAACAGCTTTACCGTCAATGCTGTCAGTAAAACCACGGACAATAAGCTCTTTGTCTAAAGTTAAACCTAATTTGTCATGCTCTGCTAAGTTACGTTGCATGTACATACCAATGGAAGCACCCAAACCGTAAGCTTGTTTTTGCACTTCAGTATCTAATACTGGTGCTTTTACTACTTCAACCACTTTTTCGTTACAACCAACAATGGCCACTAACGCTAAGGCTACTAGGGTAGGCTTAAATAATTTCATTTATATCTCCATTTATACAAGACAATTGGAGAATTCCCCAATTTACAAACTAAAAATTGTGATGTTACCGTTAAAATTTAACTTTTAAAATTTATAAGATAACACTAAACAATTATAAAAAAGACCTTATACTAACGATAAATGCGCAAATAAAAAAGTATTAATATATTGTTAAAATGTAATTGGATTTTTCCTGTCATCTTAATGACTACACTCATGGCTTGTAAGCCATTAACGCAAGCGCCAATAGAGCGTTGGCAGCAGTCTGTTGAAGGCGCCTATGCTGGCAATATTTCTAAAGATGCCAAATTCTCGGTTATTTCTTCCATTCACCATGGCTTGAGTGTTTGGGATTTAACCAAAAATGAGCGCATTTATAACTGGGCACAAGAGCAAAATAGTAGTGATAATTTAGTACTTACCATCGATATCAGTGACAATTCAAGTCATGTTCTCACCGCCAATAGAAAAAACTTTGCCTTGTGGAACTTGAAAAATGGCAAGTCAGAGGGGTACTGGCAAGTACGTGAATCAAACATTAGAGATATTGCTATCAGTAATGGCGGTGATTACTTACTGATTGGTAAAAGCAACGGTACTGTCGTGCATGTCGCCGTTGATACCGGCAGGCGCTTAGAGTTTCTTGGCCATAAAGAAAAAGTTAATACCGTAGATATGCTGCCCAACGGCCGTGTGGCTATGTCTGGAGGTAACGATTTTATCGCCTATGTATGGGATACTCAATCAGGACAAGTGGTTTATCAATTTAATCACAGCTCTCGCGTATCAAAAGTAGCATTAGATGCACAGGCACGTTACGCCTTTAGCGCCGACAGTATGAAGTCTGCTTATATATGGGACTTAAAAACAGGTAAACGTATTAGTACCTTACAAGGGACAAAACGCCATGAGGTGTTTAGTACCGTGCGTTTTTCACCCGATGGTAAAACTATGATCACAGGTGCAGCCAGCAGGAAGGTCAGTGTTTGGGATATTGCTACCGGCAAACGCCTTGCGTATTGGTTTGTTACACCAAAAGAAGCAAAAAGACCTACCGGGGCGGTTGTGTATAGTGTCGCATTTGGCGATAATAACAACCTATTAACGATAAGTTCCTCAGGATATGTTGAATCATGGCCAATGCCGAAATAACCCTAAGCGCTAACAACCCGAACACTAACTATGTCCAGCAACTCGAAGAGCGTGTTGACGCCCTAGAGTCACGCAATGTTTTTCAAGATGATGTTATTGACCAGTTAAGTGAAGAACTCGCTGCCCATCAGCATGAGATTGCAGAGCTTAAACAGCAAATTCAACTAGTGGCTAATCGCCTTAAAGATACCGGTAGCTCATCGGGTGATACAGACGATGTTGAACCACCACCACCGCATTATTAAGCTTCAGCCGTCATTCCCGAGTCGTCTTGTCGGGAATCTAGTCATAAATAAAGCCTACCACCATGGATCCTCGACCAGACACTTCGAGGATGACAGCAAATTATTCTTTCAGTCACTTTAGCCATTAATCTTATCAAAGAGCCTATGGCTTAAACACACCAATCACTTGTTCATTTGCACGAATAACTTTCTCAACTTGTGCTTCAGTTTGTACCATCTTGTTTCATCATTAGCTTTACTAGTTTCTTACTTTAATTATCCCTAATAAACTCTAGTTACCCTCTTTTAATCGAGCCACTGACTAAAAATAACCCCTTCCCTTATTGTTAATAAAATGTAATCCTATGATTTAATTAATGATACGGAATATCATAAAATGGACAAATGGACAAATGGACAAACAAGCTTAATCTTCAGTTATTACTTTTAACAAGCATGTTAACAAGTGTAAGTGCCGTGGCCAAAAATACTGACTTTATACAGTTTGAAGCGACTTTAAAACACGAACTTAATTTAACTGATAGCGAAATAACGCAGCCTTATCGCTGTGATTCAATTCAAGCAAGTTATAACCAAGATTCAACAACGACAGATAAGGCTAATAGCGAAACAAAATATGTTACTGATGGCTGCCCAAGACCACCAACACGACCACGACCACTGCCTTCAAAATATTTAGCCAGTGGTTATAAAAAACTACCCGATACCAGCTTTACCACACAAGCAACACGTACTGAAAGTTATTGTGTGCGGTGGGACGGGCAACATATAAAATCACACCCAGAACACCCATATTTGTCCGCCTCTGATGACACTACTATTGAAAGCACTTTAGCCGTAAAAGTAGAATCAACAGGCCTCGCGCATCAAGTAACCTCTACCGCTGATTTTTTAGCCAAACAAACACAATTTATTGAACCTAAAGCTGCGCCAGGATCTCGCTGTGTTGAATGGCGACAAAGAACGATTGTTTCAACCTCTGGTTATGTCTCTGTACGTTATGGTAAAGATAAAAGGCTCAATAAACCGATTGTATTTGTGCAAGGTTATGGTGGCGATTTTACCGATGGTTTTACTCTAAACAAGGTTGCCAATGAAAAAGAGACCTTTGATCGTTTTATTCTCAACAGCCCTAAACTTAATGCAGAGACCAGTATTTACAATGCGGGCTATGATTTAGTGTTATTTCGTTATGCCAAACAAGACTCTGGCATAGAATCAAATGCTTGGGCATTAGCAACGTTATTAGAAAAACTTGCCAAAACAAGCGCTGAAGTTAGGGTTGTTGGTCACTCAATGGGCGGTATTGTGGGTAAACTCGCCATTATGTATATGGAAAACAAAGGTAAAGTACATAACGTCAGTGATTTTGTTGCCATAGACTCGCCTTTTTATGGTGTGCATATACCACAAGATGTTAGAGCCTTTGCTAATAAAATTGAAACAGAAGCAAAGAAACTTAGAAGCTGTACTGTCTTATATTTCTGGAATAGCCGAAAAAGAAGAGACTGTCGGGATAACCGTCGCCGTTTAAAGTCAATTAATGATATTTTTGACTCTTACACTTTCAAACAACTGGATGAAGGCAGCCCGCAAAACATTGCATTACGCAAGCGTTTTAAAGATTTAGCTATTTTCTTTAACCCAACACGCAGCACTGCGATTTCATATGGGAAAAGTGATTTAAGTCCTATTCCCGAAGTGTATACTGGCAGAGTCGAGAATGATTTAAAGCTCGACATAAAATGGTATCTATCAAATGGTCCACATTCTCGGTTGTATTCAACCCCTAGAGAAGCACGCAATGGTAGTTATGTGACTATGTACAAAAATATCAGTGATAGCATTAGGTCTGGAAATCAGGCGCTGCTCAGTGTTAAAAAAGAAACTCGCACCGTAAATAAGGGTCGCCATGTTTTTGTTACCACTGATTCTGCCTTTGCAGGGAAAAATGGTAGTTTTGATAAATATATATATCGCGGTGATGCTTATGCTCAGCATTTAGAGCATCGCATGGTTACTTACCCATTCACTTTGTTAGTCCAATAAGGAAGATTTACAAATGAAAAAATCATTCTTAGTTCTCTTACTAATACTGCTAACAGCATGTAATGAAACCGAAAAAAGTGAAGCTGTAAACAGTAGTGATTTTCAGTATAGTGGTTTGCTAACCACCAGTGCTAGCTTTGGCAGCTCAGGCGCTGATTTAGGCATCGCAGGCTCAGTAGGTATTACAGCAAACAATTATAACGATATTAAATTATCTGCAAATGACCAATTTAATTTAATTACGCCGGATGGCCAAGTTATGAAGGGGGTCAATTATCAACAGCTGGGGCTTTTAAAATCTATCTTTTTATGTTGTACTTTTTCTGCTGGTGTACATAGAGAAAACTTAGCAGACTTTGATATAGCGTTAGCGGATAATATTTGGCAATTTGAGTTTAAACGAAACGGAATTTTAGAAGATAGTTTTACCTTAACATTAGCTAAACCTATTGTATTAGATCAACTTGATGGTTTTTTAATGAATGACGATGGCTCGATAACCTTAAGCTGGCAACAAGAAATATTAGGTGGCAACATAGATATCAGATTATTATCTGCAGAGTCTTGCGATGTATCATTATATTTCCCTCTGAGTTCCGCTGATAAAATGATTACTATCAAAAACGAAGATGTCATACAATGTAAAGGCTTAAATGCCATGGTAGTTGATTTTATGCTAGGGCAGCCGCCACAAAAAAAAACAACAGATATTTTACAAGTACCGTTAGCTATTACGATAAGTCAATTAGAGCAACATATTGAACTGGTTTTAAAGGAGTAATTAATTGGGGTCAGATCAACTTTAATGAGTACTTCACGTTGATCTGACCCCACTCACACCGACAAGAATTAAGGCTTAAACACACCAATCACTTGTTCATTTGCACGAATAACCTTTTCAACATGAGCTTCAGTTTGTACCATTTGCTCACCACAACTAACGCAGGTCACTTTTTCTACGTTATTTTCTTTGGTTAGTGCCAGGGTATCCATAGCTTTACATTTTGGACAAACTGCGCCGGCGATAAATCTCTTTTTTAGGGGGTTGCTCATTTTTACCTACTATTTATTACACTAAATCCAGAATTATCGCTATTTTACCTTGAATTATGGTCATAGGAACAGCGACAATGCACAGGCATTTTTTTAGCTTGTCTTTTCCCAGCAACGCTATGCCATTTTATCGAGGAATTACCATTGATTATAGCCACAGACCTAAGTTTAGATAGAGGGGCTAAAAACCTAATTAAATCATCTAGCTTTACTATTCACCCTAACCATAAAGTAGGCTTAGTAGGCAGTAATGGTTGTGGAAAATCTTCTCTTTTCGCCGCACTCTTGGGTGAGTTAACGCCCGACGCTGGTGATTTATCTATGCCGGCAAGTTGGGATATAGCGACCGTAAAACAAGAAACGCCGTCTTTAGCGCAAAGTGCCCTTGATTATGTCATGGATGGTGATAAAGAATTTCGTCAGTTAGAGCGCGAACTTGAGCAAGCACGCATAGATGATAACGGTAACCTTGAAGCCACCATTATTAATAAAATTGATACCATTAACGGCTACAGCTTACCTGCCCGTGCGGGTGAGTTATTACATGGTTTAGGTTTTTTACAATCGCAACTCGCTAACCCAGTGAAAGATTTTTCGGGTGGTTGGCGCATGCGCTTAAACTTAGCGCAAGCGCTAATCTCTCGTGCTGATTTGTTATTACTCGATGAACCGACTAACCATCTAGATCTAGATGCGGTTATTTGGCTACAACGTTGGTTAAAGCGTTTTACCGGTACACTGGTGCTGATTTCACATGACCGAGACTTTCTTGATACAGTGATTGGTCAAATACTCCATATTGAGCACCAGCAGGCTAAATTATACAACGGTAACTATACCTCTTTTGAACGCCAACGCCGCGAACATTTAGCACAACAAGACGCACAATATCAAAAACAGCAAAAAGAAGCCGCCCATCTGACCGCTTTTGTTGATCGTTTTCGTGCTAAAGCCAGTAAAGCAAAACAAGCACAAAGCCGATTAAAGCGCTTAGAGAAATTACCAGATTTAGCACCAGCTCATGTTGATAGCCAATTTACCTTCAGCTTTGAACAACCAGAAAGTTTGCCCTACCCACTATTATCCCTTAAAGACAGTCAGTGTGGTTACCCTAAGTCTGACCAGAGTGAACAAAAAATCATTTTAGACAGTGTTAGCTTAACCTTAGTGCCGGGCAGTCGCATTGGTTTATTAGGGCGAAATGGCGCGGGTAAATCAACCCTGATCAAATCACTCGCCGGAGATATTGCTTTACTTAGCGGCGAGCGATATTGTGCACAAGAGCTAAAAATTGGTTATTTTTCTCAGCACCAATTAGAGCAATTGCATATAGCATCGAGTCCAGTTGATCATATCCTGCGTGCTAAACCAAGCTTAGGTGAGCCACAGGCGCGTACCTTTTTAGGTAAATTTGGCTTTAGCGGCGACCAAGCGCTTGCTCCCGTGAGCAATATGTCTGGCGGTGAAAAAGCACGTTTAGTACTAGCATTAATCGTGTTAGAAAAACCGCAGTTATTATTATTAGATGAGCCAACCAACCATTTAGATCTAGAAATGCGTCAAGCCTTAGTCATGGCATTACAGGACTTTGAGGGCGCCATTATATTAATTGCCCATGATAGATTTTTATTAGAATCCTGTGTTGATGAATTTTATCTTGTTGCTAACGGCCAAGTCAGTGATTTTAGCGGTGATATTGATGATTATCAGCAATGGCTTAATGATGATAAAAAACAAGCCATGAAATCGATAAAAAGTAGTCAACAAAGCAGTGATAAAGGCTTAGACAAAAAACAACTTCGCCAGCAACAAGCTGAGCTACGCAAAAAATCGGCGCCTTTGCGTAAAGAAGCGGATAAATTAGAGAAAAGTATTCATCATTGGCAAGAAGAGTTAACAAAAGTTGAAGCGTTATTAAGTGATAGTGATATTTACCAAGCAGAACGCAAAGTTGAATTGACCGACTTACTGAAAAAACAAGCGCGTTTGAAAAACGATATTGAAGATAATGAAATGGAGTGGCTTGAAGTTGCTGAGCAGATTGAAGAAATGATGTCAGTGACAAATTAACCGCGAACAATTAAAATATAGCTAAAGTGCTCTTAAGCGAAGAGCACTTCCCTATCGCCAATAATTCGTTAAATAGAGTGTAGCGCCTGACAATAATCCCAGCATTAATAATTTCCGAAACGGTGATAAAAGGTGAATTATAGCCATAACGGCAAAAAATTATGGGAAGAAACAGTTCTTTAATGTAAGTCACATAAGTTCTAAGCTACACTTATTCATAATAATAATGCCGACCAAGGAAAATTATGTTCCCTAAAGCCAGTGCAATGCTCAAAATACACTTTAGCGTAAAAAAAATACTTTCTGCAATGATCTTACTCGCTAGCTTCTCTACCTTTAGTCAAGGCAATGATCTTGAGCAAGGTATTTATGAGTTTAATCGTGGTAAATTCCAAGCTGCTATTAGCCAATTTCGTCCACTAGTAAACGAAGGCTATGCACCCGCTCAATATCAAATGGCCTTGATCTATCAATTCGGTTACTCTGTGCCTAAAGATGGCATGAAAGCTCTTGAGTTATTTCAGCTTGCTGCTGCACAAAACTATCCCGATGCACAATTTGAGTTGGCCTTACTTTATAGCGAAGGAAAGCTCGTTAAAAAAGACCTGAAGAAATATTTTGAATTGACCCATAAAGCAGCAAAAAAAGGTTTAGCGAGTGCACAGTTTAACTTAGGCGTTGCCTATGCCAATGGTACCGGCATAAAACAAGATGACTTTAAAGCCTCACGTTGGTATCAAAATTCCGCCAATCAAAACTATGCCCTTGCTCAATATAATTTAGCCCTACTTTATAGTGAAGGAAAAGGCGTAGAAAAAAGCACGCCGATGTCTTTTGTCTGGAATACCATGGCATCATGGAATGGTTATCCAAATGCTGAAAAAAGCCGAATAATGGATGAACGAGATTTATCTAGACTTGAAATTATAGAGAGCTTGGAAAAGGCTAATCAAATTTATAAGAAAATAAGAGACCAACTAGCACTGCAAGAAAAAATGGCAGAAAAGCAGCGCTACTATTGATCTAAATCAGTTTAGTGATTGGGCAAATTAATTACACTAGGTACATCACGAATTACTTAGTAAATTATGGAGCTCAATATGAACTTATTATCAATGTTAGCTAACGATCCTGTAGTGATGTTCGCTTTAGGTGGTTTAGCTATTCTTCTCGCTATTTCTGGTTATTATATTTATTACTTTATTACGCATATTCAAGAGGATAGTAAAGATCGCTAATCTAATGATTATATTAACTAGGTTAGTAGTCTGCTGACATAAGCTAAATAGCTCTCTCTTGCTATACTACTTGTTAGTAAGATTCAAGTTTAGCTTGTTGAGGTGTAGTTATGTTGTCGGTAAATCAATCATCAGCCAATTTAAGCTTTATTGATAAGCTCAATCAACAAAGAGAAGAGCAAGCGGAAAAACTCGCCTCGGGAAAACGCATTAATAAAGCCGCTGATGATGCCGCTGGTTTACAAATTGCCAGTCGGCTTACTAGTCAAATTAATCAAAATCAACAACTGAGCTTTAACGCCCAAGACCAAGCCAATATTAATAATATTGCAGCTGGCGCTTTGTCAGCGATTAATGATGGCTTATTGCGTGCACAAGAGTTATCTATTCAATCAGGTAACCCCCTTTACGCTGGTGATGCCATACAGGCTGAATTAGACCAAATTACCGAGCAAATAAATACCCTTGCTAGTGAGGTATTAGGGCAGGATAATTTTATCAGTGGTCTCGATGCTAGCGACCCTTCAACCACACAAACAATTATTCAAGACACCTCACAACTGGTCAATGAAAGTGCTAGTGCTTTAGGTGCAGCAACTAATGCTTTGGCTCGTCAAGTAGCCACCTACCAAACCACTATTATCAATGTTAGTGCTGCACGCTCTCAAATTGAAGATACCGACTTTGCCGCGGTAACGAGCGAACAAGAACAAAATGCCGTGCTGTTACAAAGTGCCATCATCACTAAGAAAAATGAAGAAGAACGTAAAGGCATACTCTTTAATAAATTAATCTAGTGAAACAGTGTCCAATTTTACTTGCCACTGCAACGATACGTTAATTAAAGCATAGTGTTATACGCTCACCTATTGGACATACCAAGTTTTCTGCCACCACCACTAAAACGAGCGAACAAGAACAAAATGCCGTGCTGTTACCAAGTGTTAAAGCATCACTAAGATCACTAATAAAAATGAAGAAGAACGTAAAGGCATACTCTTTAATAAATTAATCTAGTGAAACAGCGTCCAATTTTACTTGCCACTGCAACGATACGTTAATTAAAGCATAGTGTTATACGGCTCACCTATTGAACATACCAAGTTTTCTGCCACCACCACTAAAACGAGCGAACAAGAACAAAATGCCGTGCTGTTACCAAGTGTTAAAGCATCACTAAGATCACTAATAAAAATGAAGAAGAACGTAAAGGCATACTCTTTAATAAATTAATCTAGTGAAACAGTGTCCAATTTTACTTGCCACTGCAACGATACGTTAATTAAAGCATAGTGTTATACGGCTCACCTATTGAACATACCAAGTTTTCTGCCACCACCACTAAAACGAGCGAACAAGAACAAAATGCCGTGCTGTTACCAAGTGTTAAAGCATCACTAAGATCACTAATAAAAATGAAGAAGAACGTAAAGGCATACTCTTTAATAAATTAATCTAGTGAAACAGCGTCCAATTTTACTTGCCACTGCAACGATACGTTAATTAAAGCATAGTGTTATACGGCTCACCTATTGAACATACCAAGTTTTCTGCCACCACCACTAAAACGAGCGAACAAGAACAAAATGCCGTGCTGTTACCAAGTGTTAAAGCATCACTAAGATCACTAATAAAAATGAAGAAGAACGTAAAGGCATACTCTTTAATAAATTAATCTAGTGAAACAGCGTCCAATTTTACTTGCCACTGCAACGATACGTTAATTAAAGCATAGTGTTATACGCTCACCTATTGGACATACCAAGTTTGCTGCCACCACCACTAAAACGAGCGAACAAGAACAAAATGCCGTGCTGTTACCAAGTGTTAAAGCATCACTAAGATCACTAATAAAAATGAAGAAGAACGTAAAGGCATACTCTTTAATAAATTAATCTAGTGAAACAGTGTCCAATTTTACTTCACCACTGCAACGATACGTTAATTAAAGCATAGTGTTATACGCTCACCTATTGGACATACCAAGTTTGCTGCCACCACCACTAAAACGAGCGAACAAGAACAAAATGCCGTGCTGTTACAAAGTGCCATCATCACTAAGAAAAATGAAGAAGAACGTAAAGGCATACTCTTTAATAAATTAATCTAGTGAAACAGTGTCCAATTTTACTTGCCACTGCAACGATACGTTAATTAAAGCATAGTGTTATACGGCTCACCTATTGAACATACCAAGTTTTCTGCCACCACCACTAAAACGAGCGAACAAGAACAAAATGCCGTGCTGTTACCAAGTGTTAAAGCATCACTAAGATCACTAATAAAAATGAAGAAGAACGTAAAGGCATACTCTTTAATAAATTAATCTAGTGAAACAGTGTCCAATTTTACTTCACCACTGCAACGATACGTTAATTAAAGCATAGTGTTATACGCTCACCTATTGGACATACCAAGTTTGCTGCCACCACCACTAAAACGAGCGAACAAGAACAAAATGCCGTGCTGTTACCAAGTGTTAAAGCATCACTAAGAAAAATGAAGAAGAACGTAAAGGCATACTCTTTAATAAATTAATCTAGTGAAACAGTGTCCAATTTTACTTCACCACTGCAACGATACGTTAATTAAAGCATAGTGTTATACGCTCACCTATTGGACATACCAAGTTTGCTGCCACCACCACTAAAACGAGCGAACAAGAACAAAATGCCGTGCTGTTACCAAGTGTTAAAGCATCACTAAGATCACTAATAAAAATGGATAAAAACGGATAAAAATGGTAAAACCATACTCTTTAATAAATTAGTATCGAGCAATAGTGAAAATTCAGCGCTACAATAGCACTTCATTATTAAAAAGCCTAAAGACCCCTTTATGATTATCCCCTTAGAACAACTATCAAACGAAACCTTAGTTGCTATTATTGAAGACTTCATTTTACGTGAAGGAACTGAATATGGTGCTGAAGATGTTAGCCAGCAAGCAAAGATTGAGCAAGTAAAAAAGCAGCTTGCACAAGGTAATGCGGTGTTAGTTTATTCAGAGCTTCATGAAAGTGTCAATATATTGCCCAGTGAGCAATTCACAGCAGGGATGGAAGAAGAAGGCTAATTTACGTTCAAGTTAACCAGTATTTAACTCGCTCATCTATACTGAGTAAAGCCTTAATTAGCTTAGAGGAAGTATCGACTTTATGATGATATTTAGAATAGTTAAGCTGGTTATGCTTTTTCCGCCTTCAGCTCAACGCTGGCTTTGCTGACAATAAAACTAAATTAATTATTGGCTACGGTGAGCATGATGCTGGCACCCTATGCTATTGAAAGAGCAGAGCAACTCGATGACGGCATCATCAAAGATATCATTACCGAAATTGCTGATGAATTAGACATTAGTGTTACCGTGATCAAAACGCATCGAACGCTACTAAGAGAATAACACTATTCATCTGGTGTTAATTACTAATCCTGCTTGGCTTAACAATAGTGAAAAGCTGCAATGGCGTGACACTATTTTTATTGAAAAAGATAAATTACAAATAATTAGCAAAAAAGCCAGTGACTTAGCACTGGCTTTTTAGTTTTTGATTCTTACGGCTGTTGTTAATAACTCCGCAGGTCCAGTTTTAACTAGCCTTTAGCATTGGTGCTATCAAAAATTTTATCTGCCGAGGCGGCAACAAAACCTGTATACAACTCACCATTAGCCATTGGATAACGTTTAGCAAATTCATAGAAACAACTTGGAATTTCCATAGTTTTATCGGTAAACTTCACTGGCGCCTTATCAGCAAGAGTCGATGATTGCTCTAACATCACTTCTTTATCACCCTTAATTTCACCACCATTAGTATTAAGTGCATAACCAGCGTCTTTAAGGGTAGCGTTTACTGTTTCAATATCTTGGTAGTTAGCTAGGTGGTTTATGCTGACAGTAAAGTGATTGGCACGATAACCCCAAGCGGCTAACCACGCGGCATACTCACTAACATCTAACAAGGTTGCATAGTCTTTTGAGCTAATTTCCCAAAGACGACCTGAATAAAGAAAGTCAGCACGGTCACTAACATCTTCGGGTAATTGATCGATTAAGCCAGTGATAATCTCTTGTACTTCACTAGAGAATTCTTCTACGCGTAGCTCACTAATAAAGACCTTAGGCATAGTACTGTCAGGATGTTCAAAATGTTTTGCTGTTAATTTTTTTGCTGAGAAATCATATTGACCACATTCGGTATAACCGAGTTTCAGTAGGCCTTTCGCTAATTGCTGTAAGTTAATTTTAGGGTGATTAAAAGTACGATAAGCAACATGATCATTGATGACATCCTTACCTTTACCTAATAATTGGTGAATGCTTTTTGCTGACGGTGTCACACTAAGATACTGTTGCCAAATCTCATTAAAAAGTGCGGTTACTTGCGCTGCCATGGTTTGTCCTCTTAATTATGTAGTAGTTTTAATTAAGTAGTATTAATTAAATAAGATTAATTGAATATTCAAGGTTGATAACTCCAGCTATTAACCTTACGGGTAAAGGTATTGATACAGGTAAAATTAATAGCTGAAAAAATAGCAGATAGCAAAATGGTCAGGAAAAATAACACTGTGATATTTTGGCTGACAGCAGTGGCTATCTACCAAAGATTTAGATCTGATCGATACTTTTAAAGAAGCAAGGACGGCGCCCTGCTTGATGGCGAGATGTATGTGTTTTTAATACGTTTGATAACATAGCTAAAACAAAATGGCCTCTATGATGATAGTATCGGAAGTTAGCACTCAGCTGACTTCGACTAAGAACGCTAATTTAGCATAAATCTTAGGCAAAACGAACTACTTCATTTTAACTGTATTTTAGCGCTGCATCACTTAGTATAAATTAGAATTAGCCTTAGTTTGATTAGCTGCTTGTTATTCATATACTTTTCTATGCGCTTTAATAATTTTTTTCCAGGTAAAGTCTCTGGCGCCTAAACTAATAAAATCTGGGTTAAGTAAACTTTCTCGCTTATTGTAACTAAGCGGATTAAACTCACTATCTAAAATATCACCACCCGCTTGCTCTAGAATACATTGGCTTGCGCCAGTGTCCCACTCACCCGTAACACCAATACGTATATAGCAGTCAGCCCCACCTTCCGCGATAAGGCAATTTTTTAATGAACAACTGCCTAAAGCAATATAATCAAAATCATAGTCATCATTTAAATATTGCTTTATAGGCTCTAGCTGTTGACGACGACTAATCGCAACTTTAATACGGCGATTTTCTTCATAGTCAGCCACTTTAATGGCATGACTTGCTTGGCAATTGTCTTTAAAAGCACCAAGGTTTTTTTGGCCATAATAAGTCAGGCAGTGATCCGGGGCGTGAATAACACCCATTGTTGGCCAGCCATTTTCCACCAGCGCAATATTGACAGCAAAGTCGCCACTACCAATAATAAATTCACCGGTACCATCTATCGGGTCGAGTAACCAATATCGTGACCAATTTTTCCGTTCGCTAAATGGCACGGCTCCTACTTCTTCTGAAATAATAGGAATATCAGGGGTCAGTGTCTTAAGCTGGTCCATTAAAATATCATTGGCGGCAATATCAGCACTGGTAACTGGGCTTTCGTCAGCTTTTGTTTCTTCGGTATAGTTGCCTTGACGATAATATTTCATTACTTCTACGCCAGCTTTTTTTGCACTCTCTAAAGCAATATTTAATAATTTATCTTGGCTCATCGTTATACCCCGTTCATCGTTGCTTTAGTACCTGATAACTATCAATTCATTGAAAGTTAATTTTCAAGAAAATCTCGTACTAACATTAATGCTGCAATACTGCGTGCTTCGGTAAAATCAGGTTGTTGTAACAGTTCTTTATAGTCTTTAATCGGCCAAGATACCACTTCTAATGGTTCTGGCTCATCACCTTCAAGCTCGGCACTATAAAGTTGCTTAGCTAAAAAAATGGTCATTTTTGCGTTAAAAAATGCCGGTGCCATCATTAATTCACTAACCTGATATAATTGCTCACTGCCGTAACCAATTTCTTCTTGTAGTTCTCTATTGGCAGCCTGCTGAGGCAGCTCACCTTGATCAATAAGGCCTTTCGGGAAGCCTAATAAATAACTGTGGGTGCCGGCACAGTATTCACGAACCAGTAATAAGGTCTCATCATCAAGCATAGGTACTATCATTACAGCGCCACGACCAGAGCCAATCATACGCTCATATTGCCTTTTTTCACCATTACTAAAAGTGAGATCTATTTGCTCAATAGCGAATAAGTTACTTTTAGCCACTTGTTGGCGATGAGTGATGGTAGGTAATTGATTTTTATCAGCCATAAAGCTAGCTACTTTAGTTATTTTTGTTCATTAGATATCACTATAATGACACGATAAACAATACTTTTGGAATAGCAAAATGCTAATATTTATTGCACTGATATTTATTTTGAGGAATGGCCAATATGGCAAACATTAATTGGTCACAAATTTCTACCGTGTTAATTGATATGGATGGCACCATTTTAGATTTACACTTTGATAATCATTTTTGGCTAGAACACCTACCTTTACGTTACAGTGAAAAAATGTCGATATCGATAGAGGCAGCAAAAGCTAAGCTAAAAGCTGATTACTTAGCGGTTGTCGGTACTATTGAATGGTATTGCCTAGATTACTGGTCTGAACAAACCCAAATGCCGATTAAAGAACTCAAACGCGAAATTCAACACTTAATTCATTTACGCAGTGATGCCAGAGATTTTTTATTAGCACTGAGAGCCAGTGGCAGAGACGTTGTTTTGGTGACCAATGCTCACCCTGAAGCATTATCCTTAAAAATTGAACGTACCCAGTTAGACCAATATTTTGATGCCCTATACTCTACCCATGAATTTGGCGTCAGCAAAGAGTCACAATTACTGTGGCAACGTCTGCAAGACAAACATGGCTTTGATTGTGATAAAACGCTATTTATTGATGATAGTGTAGAAATACTTAAATCTGCTCAGCAATATGGCATTAAACATTTGTTAGCCGTTGCTAATCCCGACAGTAAAAAAGCAGCAAGTATCATTAAAGACTTCCCCTCAGTTACCGACTTTAACGTCTTAGCTGAGCAACTTAGATAAGCAACCTTAGCGCAAAGAAAAGGCTGTTACTCAAATCAGTAACAGCCTTTATTTAATAGTCTATACCCATGAACCTTCAACAGGCGAGTTTCAGCTCAATCCTACCTATTGAGCTAGCCCAGTTTATAATATTTCGGTTAAGGCGATACCAATACCAAACGTTTTCTGTGCATGATTATAGTCAATTAAGCTTTCACCATAGCCATTAGTAAATTGTAAATATCCTTTCAACTTACCTGAAAGTGGGAAGGTCATTCCTACCTCAAAACCACCCTTTTGTTCTTTAAAATTTCGGCGGCCAACAAAAGAAAACTCCAAGCTGTCCCATTTATACAGGACAGTTAGATCAAAGTGCCCCATATAATCAGTAATATCGATATTATCATTACCTGATTCTGTAGGTGTTGTCTCTTTATTGCCTTCAGGGATTTTCCACCATGGACGCAAAGACAGCGCATAATTATCTTTAGCAAAGGTAAAGATATAGTACAAACGGTTCCAACTACGCGATAACATTTGTGTACGACCATTAGATTGATGCTCAAAACCCACCACCATATTAGTTTGGCCGCCAAGCGGTTGCCAAGTTAACGGTGCGGTATAAAACAATTCAGGTTGATAATTGGTTTCTCTAAATGGTCGTGATAACTCTTGGTTATAAAGTTGCCACCAAGATTGCAAGGTAAAGCCAAACTCTAGGCTATCACCTTCGGTAAAAATGGCGGTTCGCGTTAAAGGGATCTTGAAGCTAAATTGAAATTTAGCTTCAATACTTTGAATGTCTTCACCCCACTGCCCTATACCATCGTAAGCTTGCCTATTCATATTATTTGAAACACTTAGCGGTAAAAGATAAGTCATTTTATGGGGGGTCATAATATAGGGATCAAATTCAGCCTTCTTTTGAGTCGATAGGCGATCAAAATAAGCAGACTCTCCCTTTGTTTCTGACGGCTTACTTACTTTATTTGCTGCAACAGCGATGTCTTTTTCATTCGTATTGCTTGCTTCATCATTGGCATGACCCAACAAGCTAAATGACCACAGACATAAAGGCAGTAATTTTATTAGTATTATATTTTTCATAAAAGACTTTAGCTGGTAAATGTATAAGGTGCGAATTAACAACAATTTTAAACAATTCTGTAACTTATGACATTATATTTATAAGCCTAGTAGCAAAACATTATTATCAGTAGACTGATGATATGCGTAATTACCTTACTTTTTTTGCCAAGGCATCACCTTATTAAAGAGGAGCTAGTCAGTATTTATCCGTTTGCACAAACGCAGAGTAATATGGTAGAGCTGTTCCCACTGCAACATCAGCGCACGGTAAATAATGCCGCACATCAATGGTTAACAGATAAATATACAACTGACGTTATAATCATCCTTGCTAATCATGTGCTTCTAATGGAAAATTGTTACAATATGAATACATATTTCAACATCTTGGCTACGTTTTCAGCAAGTATTTTCAAAGAGTAAAGCATGACCCTATTTAAAAAAATCGCCGCATCTATTTTGATGTCCCTTTTATCGACCAATGTGCTGGCATCCTCCGGAATATTTACCGATCAGTTAGATGGCCAGTTCGATGCTTCACGTTACCTGTCAGAAAATGCTTATGGTTTTTTACCTGTACCGATTATTATTACCGATCCAGCTGTAGAAGGTGGCTTAGGGATGATGGGCTTATTTTTTCATGAATCTGAAGAAGAGCAAGCAGCGCGGTTAAAAACCATGCAAGATGAAAGCAATGATAAAGCGGCTAAGAGTTTACTACCACCCAGCGTCTCCGTAGCGTTTGCTGCCTATACCGGTAACGATTCGTATTTGATTGGTGGTGGTCACCTTGGCTTTTTTAACCAGGGGAGAATTCGCTATATGGGCGCCGGTGGCTACGGTGATATGAACATTGATTTTTACGGTTTTGGTGACATTATCCCTAATAAACCCTTGGAAATAAAAACGCAAGCCAGCGTTATTATGCAAACAGTAAAATTTAAACTTGCGGATAGCAACTTTTATTTAGGCCCTACTCATCGTTATATTGATGCTCAAATTTCACCAAGTAATATCAACGACTTAGTTGGTAACTTTCTGCCCGAGTGGCAAGAAGCATTAACTAACGTATTAACAAAAAACATCACCACCTCAGGTGCAGGTTTTACCCTAGAGTATGACTCAAGAGATAATTTCTTTTCGCCAACCGATGGCTTGAAGTATGAACTTAATTACCTCTGGTTTGATAAAGCTCTAGGCTCAGATGTCGATTATCATTTAACTGAGCTTACCGCCTTGCATTACTTCAAGCTATCTAAGCAGTGGCGTACGGCGTTTAGGGTAGAAGCAAATTACGCCAATAGCGATGGTTTCCTACCACCCTATGCCACGCCAAGCATTAGTATGCGCGGTATCCCTATGGCTCGCTATCAAGGGCAATCTGTGGCTATGTCTGAACTAGAGTTAATCTATAAAATAAATTTCCGTTGGGAAGTTAATGCCTTTGCCGGCATAGGTAAAGCAACCAATAAATTTTCAGATTTTTCAGCAAGCCCTAGTAGAGTCAGTAAAGGCGCAGGCTTTAGATACCTTGTTGCCCGTCGTTATGGCTTTAATATGGGCATAGATATCGCTCAAGGGCCTGAGGATACGGTGTTCTATATCCAAGCTGGGTCTGCTTGGTAAAATTACTGGTTAAAACTCAGAATAGCTTCGTTATTTTCACTTAGTATAACAAGAATAATAGCGAACTATTACTCAGCTCTTACTCCTGATTCAAGCGCCTTGCTCTTGTTGATTTTCCCTGGGCAATTCGCTCTCTATAGGTAGAGCAGTTCATATTTGCCAAAGTAAACACTATCTTCGCTACTAGCATTTATTTACCGCACTAGTGAGTTAAAAAATAGCCATAAAAAAACACCGCAACCTCAAGGAGGGTGCGGTGTTTTTATTTTTGCAGTTGAAACTAAGCTAATGCCTGTTTCGCGCGACTAAAGTCGCTCCTACAAATTATGCTTCAGCGATAACTACAACTTTGATGCTAGTATCAACATCAGTGTGTAAGTGAATAACGATTTCGAATTCACCTGTTTCGCGGATAGCACCTAATGGTAAACGTACTTCAGCTTTAGTAACTTCAACGCCAGCTTCAGTGATCGCATCAGCGATATCACGAGTACCAATAGAACCGAATAATTTACCTTCGTCACCAGATTTTGATGCGATAGTAACTTCAGCTAACTCAACAATTTTAGCTGCACGAGCTGTCGCTGCGGCTAAAACGTCAGCTAACTTAGCTTCGATGTCAGCACGACGAGCTTCAAAGTGCTCAACGTTAGCTGCTGATGCAAATACTGCTTTACCTTGTGGTAATAAGTAGTTACGTGCATAACCTGATTTAACAGATACCTTGTCACCAAGGCCGCCTAATTTGGCGATTTTGTCTAGAAGAATTACTTCCATAATAAACCCCTTTAAGCTTACTTGTGTAAGTCAGTGTATGGTAACAAAGACAAGTAACGAGCGCGTTTAATCGCACGAGTTAATTGACGCTGATATTTAGCAGCAGTACCAGTGATACGGCTAGGAACAATTTTACCACTTTCAGTGATATAATTTTTTAAGGTTGCAACATCTTTATAATCGATAGAGGTTGCGCCTTCCGCTGTGAAGCGGCAAAACTTACGACGTCTAAAAAAACGAGACATAATATTCTCCTGACTTAATTCTCTTAATCTACTCTTTAAAAAGAGTAGAAGAAAATCAGTCTAAATTAATCATTTGTATTTGCTGAGCATGTAACACTAAAAGTGGGTTACCATTTCTAGATTCGTGACGGTTAATAAAACCACTCACTTTTACATTTTGTCCAGCAACTAATTCACGTATTAAGTGTGATAATTCACCTGTAGCAACAACTTGTATTCTGACAAATGCTTGTCGATTCAAACCAGCTTCATTTTGTATAGACTTATGGTCTATAGAAAACTGACTATGAACAATACCGGCTGGGCTGGTTGACTGTTTCGGGGCTTTCACCACCGTACCACTCAACACCAGGCAATTCTCTTGTATGGAACCTTGCAAAGAATCTTGCGAGAGCATCACAGATTACTTATTCGCTAGCAGCTTCTTCTGTTTTCTCTGGTGCAGAGTTTTCAGTTTTAGCTTCAACAGGCGCAGTAGTAACTTCTTTCTTAACATCACGACGGTCATCACGACGATCGTCACGACGGTCATCTTTAGCAGCAGCCATTGGCGATGCTACAGTTACCGCGTCTTTAGTACGCATGATCATGTTACGAATAACAATCTCGTTATAACGGAAAGCTGTTTCTAGTTCATCAATAACTGACTGTGGCACTTCAATGTTCATAAGAACATAGTGTGCTTTGTGTAATTTATTGATTGGGTATGCTAATTGACGACGGCCCCAGTCTTCTAGACGATGGATTTTGCCTTCAGCAGCATTGATCAAGTCTGTGTAGCGCTGGATCATACCAGGCACTTGTTCACTCTGATCAGGGTGAACCATAAATATGATTTCGTAATGACGCATTACGAGCTCCTTACGGTTGTAGCCTCATAGTCTGGCTCAGCCAACACCAGTTGAGGCAAGGAACAAAAGTTCAGGCTGAATTAAGGAGGCGTATAGTAGGGAAAACAAGCAATAAATGCAAGCAATAACTAACTTAGGCTCATTTGCATGCAGTAGCAGACTATAAATAGCTGTACCTAGGGTAATATTTCTTTATTCAATGAGCTCAATATTGACAATTTCTGAGCGATTTAAAGTGATTTTAAAACGCTGTAGTGATTCTTCACCTTGGGATAAATGCCGTAAAATTAGATTTATTTGATAACGCCGCTCTACCCCTTGGCTAGAAATCTTTTGCCCATCTAGGGTATATAAACGTCCAGCGCCTTTTTTTAAGAAACGCACAAAAGGCGTTAAATTAAAAAAAGTCTGTAGTTGGATCTCGCCATAACCCGGTAAAAACTCTTTCGCCATCACTTTATTGTCACAGCGAAAATGTAATAGCTGTGCTGCTTGTTTGTTTTGCTGTCTACGCTGCTGAAATAAGGCGTTAACCGATTTAGGTAAATCTTTACTACTTATGTATTCTAGCCAGAGAATTTGACTCAATATTCGCTTTTTAGTGACACTGTGGGTAAACATATTTTGCCACTTGGGCCGGCCTTTTTGGATTTTTCGCCAAATCAAACTGGTTAAATCTTCTTTAAATGTTTCTCGTAAACCATAAATTAGCCCGAGAAAAGCCACTAAAGCCACCGTAACTTCAGTAAAATTAGAACGAGCATTTAACACCAGTACCATGACAAAAGCCATGATAACTGCCGTGATGACACCACGCACTAAACGCTTTAAGTTAACATTTAAATAACGGGTTTGCCGTTGAAAGACTACGCCATATTCTATCAATCGTTGTAATAACCGCATCTTATTGGTTATACGGTTAGCGTCATCAAGGGTGACTTGGGAGTTGTACTTATTGTCAACACGATAGCTACTTTCAGCTTTACATAAGCTTAACAACGACTCTCGCTCAAGGGTGAATTCTGAGCTTTTCGGTCCCAAAGTCAGCAGCTTTAAAAATGATTGTTCTATATGCCAACTTAAATAATTGTCAGCATTTTCAAAAAAGGATATTAGTTTATTATCTGAGGGGGTATAACGCCTTAACTTTTTGGTCAATAACTGGGTTTGCTCCGCCAATTCAATGGCCGCCGGATAAAATTCTTCTGCGGTTTTCAACTTGAGTGTTTGTTTGATATCTGCATCCAGTGCTTTGCTAACCTGGTAACAATATAAATTAAGGTTTAGTCGATAATCGCTTTGTTCACCTTTATTTTGACTAATAAAACGACTTCTCACTAAAGGCAGGTGTAATTTATCCGCGTAGTAAGCACTCTGGTTTTTAATATTTGAGTAAAAGAATTCTTCTTCATTGAGCGTACTCGGATTTATGCCCATTTCAACTGGCAGTGAGAAGTAGAGGTCAATACGCTGATATTCTTGCGGCAATAATTGATGACTAACTTTGAAAGACAAGTTTTCATCTTGGCTAAGCTTAGCTTTATTCACTCGTTAAATAACTCCTTATTTTCACTTTACTCAGGCCATGATTGATGGTGTGATATCATTAGCTAAGCATAGCAAAAATAAGGTTTTTTGATAGCCTTTTAACGCTTAACTCCAATGATAATTGATGAAATTAAGCGCGGGAACTTTATTACTAAATCTTGATAAATATTTTGCGTTGATAGAGTTTTAATGACACATACCAGAAAAATATCACATGTGAAAAAGCAAAAATAAATGATGCTAATTTCGGCGTGAATAGCGCACTAAGCTGCTG
Source organism: Colwellia sp. MT41 (assembly GCF_001444365.1). Taxonomy (NCBI): domain Bacteria; kingdom Pseudomonadati; phylum Pseudomonadota; class Gammaproteobacteria; order Alteromonadales; family Colwelliaceae; genus Colwellia; species Colwellia sp. MT41. Next base: position 413,638 of record NZ_CP013145.1, on the reverse strand, counting down.
ATATAACCAGGCATACAGTGAGACGTCAGCTATATTAATATTTAAGTAAACTGTCACTACTAAAAATGACAATACATAAACAAACAAGGGATTAGTACCATAAACCAATAGCGGCTGGGCAAGTTTCACCTGCTTCATGATATCAATTAACCAGATAAAGGCGGCCAGTAATAGACAAGCGAAGCCGGTGGAATAAATAACATAAGAAGGTGTCCATAAAGACTTATTAATGGGGAGAATTAAGCTCCATAACACCGCGAAACCTATCGCTAAGCCGCCAATCAGGATTAATTTAATAACACTGCTTTTTTTATCTTTAATACTGGTTAAATAACGTGTTAATTCAAAACCAAGCAACATATTCACTATGGCAGGAATAGTACTTAATAAGCCTTCTGGCTCAAAAGCAACACCGCGCATGGTATACATATGATTAGCACCTAGTACGGCTAAATCAAACTGACGAATAATATTACCTTCAAGGGTTAAAGCGCCCTCACCGACACTCAAGAGTAATGCCCAGTAAGCCAATAACATCACCGCTGACACGATAAATATGCCGCTGCGCTTTAGTATAAGTACTAAACAAGCGGCCACAGCGTAGGCTAACCCTATGCGTTGTAAAACACCCATAATTCGCCAATCTTCAATATTAGCGGTAAAGGGAATAACGTTTAACATAAAGCCAATGAAAAACATAATAAAGCCACGTTTAATAATTCGTTTAAATTGCTCAGTACTGGCAGCGAAGTTACTCTTTTTAAAGGAGAAAAACATGGCTGAACCAATGATAAACAAGAAAAACGGGAAGACTAAGTCAGTTGGTGTAGCGCCATGCCACTCGGCATGTAATAAGGGCGCATAAACATGCGACCAGGTTCCCGGCGTATTGACTAAAATCATTAAAGCTATGGTAATGCCTCTAAAAGCATCGAGCGCGAGATAACGGGTCATGGTAATTTCCTAGCAAATAAATCATCAAATACCGCAAAAAAAGACAGCGCTGTCTTTTTAGCGAATAAACCTCATTGTAATGGAAGGCTATTTAAATGGCGAATAATTTATAACGACATAATAAACCTCCCGCTAACAAGCCATGCTAGCAATCTGTTCGGCCTAAAATAAAAATATTTACGCCCTGATAAAGAGCTATGCTACACTGGAAAAACAATCAGCTCTTATACAATATATATCTAAATATCACCATGACGGCAGAATCTTTATTACAACAAGCACAACTCGTTTGCCAAAAAAAAGGCGCTCGTTTTACTAAAGTTAGAGAACAAGTATTTTTATTGCTAGCCAATCATCATGGGGCTGTTGGCGCCTACGATTTATTAGCAGAACTAAAGGAAATAGATGCTGCTGCCAAGCCCGCCACCATTTATCGTGCTTTAGATTTTTTATCTAAGCAGGGCTTTGTCCATAAAATAGAGTCGATTAATGCCTTTATAATGTGTCATCACTTCGGGGAATGTAATCACCCAGTGCAACTATTAATTTGCGACCAATGTGGCCATGTCGAAGAAATACAATCTAATAATTTTGATTTAGCTTTGCGTACTATGGCTGATGCAAACGGTTTTACCGTCAGTCATCAAATTGTTGAAGCTCACGGTAGTTGTAAAAACTGTACTTAAGTCTAATCCCACCTACTCTTTACACTGATCTTAATTAATCTACTTCTTATCGCGAATATCGTTTTATCAGTAAACGGCCCAGTCGGTGATATGGAATATCCGATGATAACCGTCAATGGCCCTTCCTACTTTAGATAAAAACCTATTCTCGTCGCACTAGATACCGCTTAATTAGCATTATTATTCATGAGGTAGGTCACAACTACGTTCCAATGATTGTCAATTCAGATGAACGTCAGTGGACCTGGATGGATGAGAACTTAAATACCTTTTTACAATTTCTTGCCGAATAAGCTTAGGAAGAATAAGGCCTATAATGGTTAAGGTACTGAGCAAGCTTTTAATTGCTCTAATACCAATTCCACTAAGTTCTTGCCCACTTGTGGGGTTAAAATAGCCCAAGACTATGTTGCTCTCAATCCCACATACGCCAGCTATTGGTCAATCGAGCGCCTTGTCCTGCAATATTTTCCCTAAGCACAACAAGATCACACACTTAATGAAAATGGTATAAGCTTAATACTCTGGACTTGTGGCAACTGCCACTAGTCATACCTATTTTTTGGACTAAGTGATTTAACCGCCACCCCCAAAAACTAAACACCTGGAAATAGTCCATCAATTTACCAGTCATGACATTGAAAATGCCATTGCTGAGCTTAAACAGATTCATTTTTCAGCAGCACATAAATATTACGACTTATATATTCAATAGTATTTTGAGCAGCAATTTTCGCTAGAAAAAAAAACAAAATAAAAATACCTTTAAATTGGTTGGGATTTGAAATAAGTGCCGGAAAAATTATCGCCTACCAAGAAAGTAAACAGCAAAGTTTTTTACCACAAATAGTGGTAAAAAATGCAATACTCATCGATACTTATCCTAAGCAAGTTAGAACAGTTAATTTTCAAGGTAAAGATCTTAAAGGTGTCGCATTTTTTGGCAGCTTAACTTTCGATTAGAGAAGTAAAGAAGCGATAATCGTTGCGCAAAGGGATCACTAGTTAGACCGCCTAGCAATTAACTGCATAAATTATAAAACTATTACGCTATTTGATTTACATTTGTAAAATAAGCATGCAAAATCAAAGTAAGTACTTTATTTAAAACAGTTAAGATTCGGAAACTTCATGAATGTAGAGTTTATTAATCCATTTTTATCTTCAATGCTTAATGTCATGTCAACCATGGCTCAAATGGAATTAACCCCAGAAAAACCACGACTTAAAAAAAATGAAGTCGCCATGGGTGATGTCTCAGGTTTAATTGGTATGGTTAGCAAGCAAGCAAAAGGCTCTTTATCCATTACTTTTGAAGCAAGTTTAGCTTTAGCCACAATGAAAAATATGGTCGGCGAAGCACCTGATGAAGTCAATGAAGAGATTACAGATTTAATTGGTGAAATTACCAATATGGTTACCGGTGGCGCTAAGCGTTTACTAAGTGAAAAAGGCATTGAGTTCGATATGGCCACACCTATCGTTGTTTCTGGCCCAAACCACACCATTCATCACAAAGCCAAGGGGCCTGTTATTATTATTCCGCTAAAAAGTGACGTAGGAAGAGCTTATATTGAATTTAGTTTTGATGAGTAAATCTAACGCTTACATTATAATTGCGTAATATACATTGTTCGAAAAAAGCGACATGCTATTAAAGTCTGTCGCTTTTTTTATCTCAGTTTAGCTATAACCCCAACGCGGCATAATATCTTGAGCTATGCCGAGATGATCTAATACTCGAGCCACCATAAAATCAATGAGATCTTCAATTGATTTGGCTTGGTGATAGAAGCCTGGCGAGGCCGGCATAATAGTGACCCCTTGTTGAGATAGGCTAAGCATATTTTGTAAATGCAAGGTCGAGAACGGCGTTTCTCTTATCATTAGAATTAACTGACCACGTTCTTTGATCACCACATCTGCCGCTCGCTCAATCAAGTTATCACTCATACCATAACAAATAGCCGCCATGGTTCCGGTCGAGCAAGGGCAAACAACCATTTGTTTTGGCGCAGCAGAGCCTGAAGCAACAGGAGAGAACCATTGCTCTTTACCAAAAACCGTTATTTGTTCTGCTTTTGCTTGATATTTTTCAGTTAGAAATCGACTAGCCGCGTCTGGGGAGCTAGGAATTTTAACACCCACTTCCGTATCTAAGACAATTCGCCCGGCACTTGAGCACAGTATATATAATTGATAATTAGCCGCGATTAAACATTCAATTAAACGTAAGGCATAACCGGCACCTGATGCACCGGTAATCGCTAATGTTATTATGCCATTAAAGTCACTTTGCCCCATAACGGCCTTACTTGATTTATTTGTCATTAACTGTCCACTTACTCTTTCAATAAAGTTAGCTGTTCTTAATCATTTTTTTAACTTTTTTTAGCGCCACTTGTTTTTTAAGTGGCGATAAATAGTCAATAAATAACTTACCTTTTAAATGATCAATTTCATGTTGCATAGCAATGGCAAGAAAATCATCACTGGTAATGGTTATTTTTTTACCGTCACGATCTAACGCTGTAACGGTAACCTTGGTGAATCGCTCAACCTCCGCGTAATAACCAGGCACAGATAAACAGCCTTCTTCACCTTTAGCTTTTTCTTCGCCACTGACAATCTCTGGGTTGACTAAAACTAAAGGCTCATCACGATTTTCCGAAATATCGATAACCACCACGGCCTCACCACTACCAACTTGTGTTGCCGCAAGACCTATACCATCATCAGTATCGTACATGGTCTCAAATAAATCATCGATTAAACCCTGAATTTTAGTGACATCGGCAACAGGTGTTGCTGGTTTTAATAGCTTATCATTAGGGGCGGTAAGTATGGTTAATACTGTCATTGTACTTGCTTCTCTTTTTACGAATTTAGTTAAACTACTATTATACCAAACGGGTTGGTATGGTACGGAATGGCATTACTTAAACGGCTTGATTATTTATACGGTTATGGTCGCCAAACGATTTAATAACTTGTCATGTATTCCGGCAAAACTACCGTTACTCATAACAACAATAATATCGCCTGCTTGGGCTTGTTGCGCTATATTTTCAACTAATGTTTCGATATTATCTGCGACTTGGCAAGGTGGCTGACACTGTTTGATCATATCAGCCAATGACCATTTTACTTGCTCGCCTTGATAGATAAACACCTGATCAGCATCGATAAGTGACTGAGGCAGTGCCTCTTTATGTACCCCTGATTTCATGGTGTTTGATCTAGGTTCAAATACGGCTAAGATACGCCCAGCTTGAGTTTGTTGTGTTATTTTAGCACGTACAGCTGCTAATGTTTTTGCTATGGCCGTAGGATGATGAGCAAAATCATCATAAACACTAATGCCATTGACTGTACCGCGTAGCTCAAAACGACGTTTAGTATTAATAAACTCTGCTAGCGCTTCAATAGCGACTGAGCTTGGTACACCCGCATGACGGGCCGCTGCTATTGCCATGACACCGTTATCAATATTAAAATCGCCAATGAGATCCCACTTAACTACGCCCTGTGTAGTACCGTCAAATTTAACGATAAATTCACTGCCTTGCGCATTTAACTTTTCAACTTGCCAACCCTTTTCAAGGTGAGTATCGTGCTGAGCAAACTCTGTGGCTGTCCAACACCCCATGGCTAATGTTTCACTAATGGCTGGGTCATTGGCGGGTGACAAAATCAAACCATTACTGGGTATCGTACGGATAAGGTGATGAAATTGTTTCTGAATATCACTGAGATCATTAAAAATATCACCATGATCAAACTCTAAATTATTGATCACTAACGTACGCGGACGGTAATGCAAAAATTTAGAGCGCTTATCAAAAAAAGCACTATCGTATTCATCGGCTTCAATGACAAAAAAAGGCGCATCACCTAGGCGAGCTGAGCAAGGAAAATTTTGTGGCACTCCGCCAATTAAAAAGCCAGGTGATAAATGTGCATATTCTAAAATCCACGCCAGCATACTTGTGGTAGTGGTTTTACCATGAGTACCAGCAACGGCAATTACCCAGCGGTCTTGTAGTACATTATCTAGCAACCATTGTGGACCAGAAATATAAGGGATATTACGATCTAACATATATTCCACCATGGCGTTACCGCGGGACATGGCATTGCCAACAATAACCATATCAATATCATCGCTGAAATTTTCTACCTGGTAACCAGAGTTTAACTCAATACCAAGTTGCTCTAGCTGAGTGCTCATTGGTGGATACACATTTGCATCAGAGCCACTGACTTTAAAACCGAGTTGCTTAGCTATAGCAGCAATACCACCCATGAAAGTACCACAAATGCCTAATATATGAAGATGTTGATTTTTTTTGCTCATAGATATAATAATCAAGGATAAAGAAGCGCTATAATTGGCGATATCATACCTTAATTACTAAGCTTTAGCTGTAAACAGACTCCTTAAACTTAGTTGAGTAAATTAAAAAATGGCCCTATCAACCGCGACAAAGCAAACATTCCAATTAATTTGTCAAAAAATTCAAATAGAAACCCATGATGTAAAAACTTTTATTTTCTCCTACCCAAGATCAGCAAATAAGTTATCTTTTCGCTACTACGCGGGCCAGCACCTCAACTTTACTTTTAAAATGGCCGGAAAAATACAACCTTGCTGTTATACCCTGTCTTCTTCACCGACAACAGTCGATTACCTTAGCATCACGATAAAGCGCATCCCACAAGGAAAGATATCTAACTATTTCCATGACCACTTTAAGGTAGGTCAGACTATTTCTACCCAAGAGGTAGCTGGCAACTTTTATCTTGGCGAGTCTGTTCCGCCCAAGGTATTACTGTTAAGTGCTGGCAGTGGCATTACCCCAATGCTTGCCATGCTACGTTATATGGTCGCTAAACAATGTAAAAATCAAGTGGTCTTTATTCATAGTGCGCAAAAAGAAACCGACTTGATTGCTCACACTGAAATTGTTAGCTTGGCTAGGCAGCATGGTAATTGCAAAATAATTTACACCCTTACTCAAGTTGCTAGTCCACAATGGTATGGCTTTCAAGGACGATTAAATGAGCACATGCTGCACAATATTGAGCAACTTAGTCATTATCAAACCTTCGTTTGTGGACCGAAATTATTCAGAAAATCTGCTCAACAGCTATTAGCAAAATTAGGTTTACAGCCTAGCAATTACCATTACGAAAGTTATGGTGAATATGAATATTCGAAGCCAAGTGTTAGTTCAACTAATACAAATGTCCTTGCTATTAATGCAGTGGTCAATTCTGCTAATACAAGTGTCAATTTTGCTAAGAAAAAAAATATAATGCCAAATACGATAACTGAAAATAAAATAACAAAACCAGTGGAAAAAACCGCTAAAATATCGATTTCCTTTAACCGTTGGCATAAAAAATGCGAAGGTAATAAAGAAGATTCACTACTTGAGCAAGGGGAAGCCGCCGGTTTAATATTGCCTTATTCATGTCGGGCTGGTTGTTGTGGCAGTTGTAAAGCGAAATTAATAAGCGGTCAAGTCAAGCAACATTCAACCAATGGCTTATCTGCGGTAGAAAAGCAACAAGGCTATATTTTACTTTGCAGTTGTAACGCGTTAACCGATGTTGTGCTGAGCCATGAGTAAGTCAGACGTTTAGCGCTTTAAAGACTAAAAAACATAGCCAAGAATGACTACTAAACGGTAATCATTTTTCTCAGGTATACCCCCTTCGCTATTAGGCTTTGGCTTGTCAGTACGATCGGCATAGAAAGTTAAATCAAGCTCAAAATCATTGGTCAAATCGATTGTAAACCCGTTTTTAAATGGTGGCTATTACCACCAAAGGCTGCATCAAGCATTTGTATATTATATGAAACATTGAAATATATCCTCGGGCTGAAGAACCAGTAATAAGATGAAGTGAAACGTTCGCTATCGGCGGTAACTTTTTTTATTCGTATTTTGGTCTTACTAACGACTATAATCTGCGATGTAATTCGCCTTAAAGCGACTGCTCGAACTTCGCCTTTGCATGCCAGCAGAAAAAGTATAATCGACTTGAACAGTGTTACCTTGCCGTAAATTAATACCTACGTTTATATAGCCATCCCATAAATCTCTTTCCTTTTTGTCCAAAGAGGCTATAGATAAAAGGCTATAGATAAAAGGCTATAGATAAAAGGCTATAGATAAAAGGCTATTTAAATATAGTGAGTAGTAACAGCATGTTTAACTAAAGATAATTCACCCTCTTTTAGTACAAAATAACCTTCCGCTATAGTGCCATCAAACATACCAATACTTTGCCATTGCCTTACTACCTAACTCAACTACATCGTACCAATCTGCATATTAAGTCCTCACTATCGAACTCTAATTTTTCACCGTACATTGAAACTATATCGCCTTTGAGTCACTCGTCTGAGGTGAGTTTGAGCCAATCAAAGTCTTGCTGATAAACTAGGATTGGTTTTTGCCAAATACTTAACTCTTCATTGGCATGGCCACTAATCGACGTAGTTAATAAAAAGATGACAAAATAAATTTTAGCTAACACAGAGACTATCAATTTATTCATAAACGCTCTCATTCATCAAAGGCATTAACGTTATAAAAAGCCATAAAAGTCAGCTGTATAAATACCAAAAATATATATTTACCTGACTATAAATATCAATAAAGGCGTTCTTGGCCTTATATTTTAAACATAACAGGTAAATAAGTATAAATTCTTAGAGGCAACTAGCTAAATATATTCTATAGTAGATTCTTACATGACTTATCAGCGCACCAAAAAAGAGCAACACGAGCACCGTTTCGGTGCGTAATGTAAGGTTAAAACAATAAAAAAGCTTATAAATCAATGCACTTAATCTTGGCACGATTTTAGCTTATTCAATGAACAATAATAGATGAATAATGATAGTAACCAACCTTGATAACTTCATCCATGTTAAAACTTACTTGGCTATTTAAAAAATTTATAAAATTAACCTCACTGGAGAGACAAAATGTCACAAGCAGTATTCGACTTAATTAAAGAGCACGATGTCAAATTTATTGACCTTCGTTTTACTGATTCAAAAGGTAAAGAACAACACATTTCAATTCCTCATCACCAAGTAAATGAAGACTTTTTTGAAGACGGTAAAATGTTCGATGGTTCTTCAATTGAAGGCTGGAAAGGCATTGATGAGTCCGACATGGTTATGATGCCTGATGCATCAACAGCAGTATTAGACCCATTTACTGAAGCGGTAACATTAAATATTCGTTGTGACATTTTAGAGCCTAGCACTTTGCAAGGCTACAGCCGTGATCCACGTTCGGTAGCCCATCGTGCTGAAGAATATTTACGCAGTACTGGCATTGCTGATACGGTATTAATTGGTCCTGAGCCAGAATTCTTCGTTTTTGATGATGTACGTTTCCACACTGACATGAGTGGTTCTTTCTACAAGATTGATGATAAAGAAGCGGCTTGGAACTCTGGTACCAAATACGAAGAAGGTAACATGGGTCACCGTCCTGGTGTTAAAGGCGGTTATTTCCCCACAGCTCCAGTAGATTCTTCTCAAGATTTACGTTCAGCCATGTGTTTAGTGATGGAAGATATGGGCTTAGTGGTTGAAGCGCATCATCATGAAGTAGCTACTTGTGGTCAAAATGAAATTGCTTGTCGCTTTAATACCTTGGTTAAAAAAGCAGATGAAGTACAAATCTATAAATATGTAGTACATAACGTTGCTCACGCTTACGGTAAAACAGCTACTTTCATGCCTAAGCCATTAGTGGGTGATAACGGTAGTGGTATGCATGTGCATCAATCACTTGCCAAAGATGGCGTTAACTTATTCTCTGGTGATAAGTACGGCGGCTTGTCTGAAATGGCGATTTTCTATATTGGCGGTATCATCAAGCATGCTAAAGCATTAAATGCTTTCACTAACGCTTCAACTAACTCATACAAGCGTCTTGTCCCTGGTTTTGAAGCACCTGTTATGCTGGCATACTCAGCAAGAAACCGTTCTGCTTCAATCCGTATTCCTATGGTACCTACACCAAAAGCAATGCGTATCGAAGTTCGCTTCCCTGATCCAACGATGAACCCTTACTTAGGCTTCACGGCAATGTTAATGGCTGGCCTTGACGGTATTAAAAATAAAATCCATCCTGGCGAAGCCATGGATAAAGATTTATACGACTTACCTCCAGAAGAAGCGGCAGAAATTCCACAAGTTTGTTCATCATTTGAAGAAGCCCTTGATGCATTAGAAGCGGACAACGACTTCTTAACCGTAGGTGACGTTATGGATATCGATATGATTAATGCTTACATTGGCCTTAAGCGTAAAGAAATTGAACTATTGAATGCGACTACTCACCCGGTTGAATTTGATATGTACTACAGCGTTTAATTTCGCCTAACACTATCTTGGTAGCGCTTGCGCTCATTATAAAAAGCTCACTTAGGTGAGTTTTTTTATGGGTTAAATAGCAACATCGGAGCATAAAAGTAACAAGCTTGCCATAATGCACCTTAAAATGTACTTATTGACAGATAAAACAATAAAAACATTTTTTTGTATAAATTATAGCTATATACTTATATTAGCGTACATTATGGAACGATGCGGATGTTGAGCACCCAAGCACAGGAACAATTTAACGAACTATGATCAAGTTATTGCTATTTTCACTATTGGGAATTACATTAGCAGCTCCTGTGCACCCAAGTACCGCCAAAATTTATGTCTGGCGTAATGAACAAGGTGTATTAGTTTTTTCGGACTCTCCCCGAGCAGGCGCTGTAGAAGTAATAACTAAGCCGGGTAATATCATTCAATCAAGCACTTCGATTGAGACTAAAGTACTCGATATCTCGCCGCAAGTGACCATCGAAGAATACGAAATAGTTATCAATACACCTAAAAACAATGCCACAATACGTGATAATACTGGCTCTATATATATTGGCGGGGGTATCAAGCCAAGATTTAAATCTGGGCTAGAAGTACAATTACTCCTTGACGGCAAGCCTCATCAAAGTCCACAAAATCACTCTATGTTTTCTCTAAGAAATATTGATAGGGGTGAACATAAAATAAAAATGTTATTACTTGATGAAGAAGGCAAGGTTATTGCATCATCAGCATCAGTAACGTTTTATATGCATAGAGCTTCAACTAACTAAGTTAACCATTTAACTATCAGCCCACGCTATCAAAGAGCTAGCAAGAGAACTAACAAAATTAACTCTTGTTAGTTCAAAAAAATAATACTGCATATAAAACATTTCTTTAGTAAAATTGCATTTAACGCACCAAAATAGTGCAAGATGATGTATCTCCCTGAGGTTTTTTATGCACAGTCGAAGTTATATACAAGAGCAGAAGTTATCCTATCAGCAATCTCTCGCTAATCAATTGGTGACTGCCGTCATTATTCTCAATGCAGAACTTGCCATCGTATATGCAAATCCTGCTGCCGAGGCACTACTAAACAAGAGCCTTTATCGTTTATATAATACCGCAGCTGAAAGCATTTTTGCCAAGACCAGCATTAATAGCACGCGTTTAAAACAACTCATTGCCACCGGTCAAGAGTTTACTGACAGCGATATAGTAATTGAACTCAATGAAAGCCATCGCTTTACCGCAGAAGTTACCGCTTCTTCGGTCGAGTTTGCCCAAACCCCTCATGTATTACTTGAATTTAAACAAATAGACCAACAAAAACAGATAAGCCTAGAGGTTTTTCAGCATCAACAATGGCTTGCCGCCCGCGACCTAATAAAAGGCCTAGCCCACGAAATTAAAAATCCACTTGCGGGTTTACGTGGTGCAGCACAATTATTAAGTAAAGAAGTGAGTGAGGAGCAACAAGAATACACCAGCATGATAATCGAGCAAGCTGATAGACTGACAAATTTAGTTGATCGTTTACTTGGTCCAAATCAATTACCGCAAATAAAAGCACATAATATTCACGGTATACTCGAAAAAGTATGTCAGCTGGTAAGTTATTCAAATGGACAAAAATTTCATTTATTGCGTGACTATGATCCCTCACTTCCCCAGGTTGAATGTGATCAAGAAAAACTGCAACAAGCAGTACTTAATATTGTTAATAATGCTATTCAAGCGATTGACGAAATACATGACATTACCATAAAAACACGTATCGCCAGCAATAAAACCATTCATGGCAAACGCGTTAAGTTAGCGGTGCAAATTAGTATTATTGATAATGGCCCTGGCATTCCGAGTAAAATTCAAGATACTTTATTCTACCCTATGGTGTCTGGACGTTCGAATGGCACAGGATTAGGTTTGTCCATTGCGCAAACCCTGATCAATCAGCACCAAGGTAAGCTATCGTGCCATAGCCGCCCTGGTCATACTGAATTTACCATTCTACTACCATTGAAACAACAGCCTTTAAATCAAACACCTTTATCACAAGAGAATGAATTATGATCACAGAACAAGTGTGGATAGTTGACGACGATAGTTCCATTAGGTGGGTGTTAGAAAAAGCCTTTGCCAAAGTTAATATGAGTTGTGCCGCCTTTGAAAGCGCTGAAAATTTATTAATTGCCTTAGACCATGGCCAACCAGAGGTGATTATTTCTGATATTCGTATGCCGAATATGGATGGCATGGAGTTATTAAAAAAAATAAACAAACAGCATAATCATATTCCTGTGATCATTATGACGGCACATTCTGATTTAGACAGTGCCGTTAATGCCTATCAAGGTGGTGCCTTTGAATATTTACCTAAGCCATTTGATATAGATGAAGCTATCAACCTTACTAAACGTGCGTGTACTCATGCTAGAGAGCAAAACGCAAAAAAGCAGCAGCAAAAAAATGTCCCGTTAGCGGCGGGGTTAATTGGCGAAGCGCCTGCTATGCAAGAAGTATTTCGTGCCATTGGCCGTTTATCTCGCTCAAGTATTAGTGTATTAATTAATGGTGAGTCCGGCACAGGTAAAGAATTAGTTGCTCAAGCACTACACTCCCACAGTCCTCGAGTAAATGCCCCTTTCATTCCATTGAATATGGCCGCTATTCCAAAAGATCTCATTGAATCTGAATTATTTGGTCATGAGAAAGGCGCTTTCACCGGTGCAAATGCTGTTCGACAAGGTCGATTTGAACAAGCCCATGGCGGAACACTATTTTTAGATGAAATTGGCGATATGCCGCTAGAAATTCAAACTCGCCTTTTACGGGTACTCTCTGATGGACAAGTCTATCGGGTAGGAGGGCATTCACCTGTTCAGGTTGATGTTCGAATAATTGCTGCTACTCATCAAAACCTTGAAGAACGAGTAAAGAAAGGTGAATTTAGGGAAGACCTATTTCATCGTCTCAATGTTATTCGAATTCACTTACCTAGCCTTAGAGAACGTAAAGAAGATATTCCCCAACTAAGCCAACATTTTTTAACGCAAGCGGCTAATGAGTTGAGTGTAGAGGTTAAAACATTAAGTAAAAAAGCCAGTGCCTTTCTCAATAACTGTCATTGGCCAGGCAATGTTAGGCAATTAGAAAATATGTGTCGGTTTTTAACGGTAATGGCAAGCGGTCAAGAAATACTGATTGAAGATTTGCCGAGTGAATTAACCAAAATTTCTACCCCTTTAAAACATGAAGTAAATGCGTGGCAGGATGCGCTCAGCGACTGGATGGACCAAGAATTAGCCCAGGGGAAAAATGCAATTCTCGATTATGCTCAAATTGAATTTGAAAAAATAATGCTTGAACGAGCATTAATATTCACCCAAGGCCATAAACAAGATGCAGCAAAAAAACTGGGCTGGGGAAGAAATACTTTAACGAGAAAATTGAAAGAATTTAATGGCTAATTACTAAAATTACTAATATTACTAATATTATGAATAATATTAGTAATTTAGGCTAGCATGCAATTACTGTGTTTAACTATTACAAGCCTCATCTTCACATCGTTTACAACTGTTGCACAGTTTGATATTGATAAAATGAGCAGCAATGATGAGGCTAGCGCCACCAATGATAAAGTACGGCTCCAACTCTTGAGAGAAGTCATGTTTTATCCAATACAAGGCAACGCCTAAATAAAGCAAATAGAAAGGATAAAGGCGTTTGTGGTAACGTTTAAAGCCAGAAAATAAGGCTATGCTGCCTAGTGCAGCCGTCATCAGCAGGAAAACATGCTCCCAAGCGTGGTCAGCTAAAAAGCTTAACCCCATTAAAGGCAACATAGGCAATAAAATAGGTAATAATATGCAATGTAATGCACATAAAGAAGTTGCTGTAATGCCTATTCTGTCTAACATGATTATTCCGCGAATCTCGATTAATTTATCTTCATTGGCCAGCTCCGGCCCTCAAAATGAGATACTATCACAATTGATATAATATAACATTAGTAAATTAACCCTAAGGGTGCAAATCTAAAACGCCCCTGATATTTTCAAGGAGATACAGTGCCGAAGAATAGTCTTTTTTTAAGCGCTATTAATGACAAAGTATTGCGTTAATTTACTTTTTAAATGCTCAAAGAAATCATCATTACTTTTATCACTAATCAAGTGAGCAAGTTCAGCCCCTAGTGGTGTGAACTTATAAAATTGCAGGCAAATATTGCTTTTTTTTGCGGTTAACTTTAACGGTAAACCGTTATAAGTAAATTGCAGAACATCTCCTTTATTTATTAAGCTCGATTCACTTTCTTGTAAGTATATAAGGTGATTCTCTGATAAAGCTAATAAATCAGCGTAATTCAAACCATAATGACTTAAGTTACAATATAGCTGTCGCTGCTTAGAAAAAATATTAAATAAACCCGGCTGTTGATAAGCACCCGTGATTAACCGAATGCCCTTTTTATTGGGATCTTTTATCGCTAATGCGCAAGCTTTAGCTAATAATTTCGCGTCAAAAATACTCATATCACGAAATACCTGTAAGGCCTTAAATGAGAATGTGCCTGGTTTTGTCAGTTCTCCTGCTAAAATTTTAGCCCATAGATCTTGCATGCTAGGGTTACTTACCTCTTCGGACAAAGCAATATAGCGACTAAACCAGTCCAGATCAGTTCTTTGTCCTATTTCAAAATCTGCACAATAGGCTAATGTCTTTTGCATAATATTTTCAATGTTTTTCTGCTTGCGCAATTGGCATAATCTAGCTCGCTTAGCTGTCCTATCTTCGATAAGCATTTGTTTATCTTCAGGAAATAAAGAACCATCTATGGCGAATTTTTTTGCTAACTTAAAAAATTGCTGAGAAACGGCGGTTTCATCTGGTGTGTGACTCGATTTATTCGTGGTCACTATTAAAGTATCATCCGCATCTTTTTCAGGTACCAAAACTGTTGATTTTTCTTTATTCACTTTGCTAACTCCTTCTCGCAATATATTAAGTTAAAGTAGGTATAATTCACCTGATGGTCAATACTTAGTGACTTGAATCACTGCACTACATGATAAAGTGCGGTTAACCGGGCTGCAATCAATTCAATTTATTATAACTCAACGAAATAAATAATTTTTTTTGTAAACAGGCTTTTAATCTCCCGTTCAATAGTGTAAAAAAGTAGTATTAGGTTATAGTTAAGCTAAATAAAATACATTTCAATTTTAACTGGGATATTTGTAATAAATATGCTTAGTTATGAGGGCAGTATGCAAGCATCCGAAAATTCAAACGATGATTTTTTATTCATTGATGATAGTGATGAAGACGAGATTTTAGCGTTTGGCAGTGATGAAACTTGGCAGGTTTTAATTGTTGACGATGATCCAGAAATTCATTCAGTTACTCAGTTAGCATTATCCGATTTGATTGTATTAGGCCGCCGCCTTGAGTATTTACATGCCTACTCAGGTAAAGATGCCTGTCAGCTCATTAAAGATCATAAGGATATTGTTCTTGTATTACTCGATGTCGTTATGGAAACGGATGATGCCGGCTTAAATGTAGTAAAATATATAAGAGAAACATTACAACGAAAAGATATCCGCATTGTTTTGCGTACCGGTCAACCCGGCTATGCTCCCGAAGAAAGTGTGATCAAAGAATATGATATTAATGACTATAAGACAAAAACAGAGTTAACTCGCCGTAAACTGGTAACCACCGTTTTTGCCGCCATTCGCTCTTTTCAACAAATAGCCACGGTTAATGAAAACCGTTTAGGCTTGGAAACTATTGTCTCAGGCGCCACCGAATTATCTTCTCAACACTCCCTGCCTACCTATAGTCAAGAAGTTTTATCGCAATTAAAAACCCTCATAAATGAAGATATTTCGGCCGTTTTTTGCGCTAGAGGTCAAGGCATTATCGACAATATTGATGATTTAAGTTTTTATATACTTGCGCAAATAGGATTTGATGATAGCTTAGTTAACCAAAAGCTAGAAATGCTGGAAAATGAGCAAGCAAATAAACAAGTAAAAGCTTGTTTCTTGCAACAAAAGCACCAGTACCTCGATGACAGTCTGAATTTATACGTTGCTAAAGGCGACTATCGTTCTGTTATCCACGTAATACTGTCCAGCCCTTTAACCGAAATACAAACGCAACTACTCAATGTTTTTTTATCTGGAGTAGCGGTGGGTTACGAAAATGTTCATTTGTTCCAAAAACTCACCAATGCAGCCTATAAAGATTGGCTAACAAATTTACCCAACCGCTTAGAGTTCGTGCGCTTACTTGACCAATTTGCACAAAGTGAGCAAGAAAACCAAGTTGCAGCCTTAATTGACATTAATCATTTCAGCGATATCAACGATGCCTTAGGACAAGATATAGGTAACAAACTACTTACTGCTGTAGGTCAACGCATGCAAAGTATCTATAGTGACTGTCAATTCGCCCGTGTCGGTGCAGATGTTTTTGGTATTATTGGTCCTGCTGATTGTTTAACTCCTGAGACTTTAATGGCTTTATTCCATCAACCATTTAAGGCCGGTGAGCAACATCTTCCTATCAATGCTTGTTTTGGCTTTTGTACCAAAGAGCATGCACAAAGCAGTGGTGTTCAAGTTTTAAATCAAATTAATATTGCTTTAAATATTGCTAAAAAAAATCCTCTAGATCATTTTTCTTATTATCACCCCGATATCGAAGATCAAATGCAATGGCGATTAAATATGATCAGCCAACTACGTAAGGATTTTGGTAATAACTGTCTAGAGCTTTGGTATCAGCCGCAATTATCATTAAGTACCGGTAAAGTCATAGGCGCAGAAGCATTACTTCGATGGCGTACTGCTGATGGAACATATATTTCTCCTGCTGTATTTATTCCTTTAGCTGAATATTCAGGCTTAATTATTGAAATTGGTGACTGGGTGATTAACCAAGCATGTAAACAATTACAAACTATGGAGAATGACTTCCCCGACATTAGTATTTCAGTCAATGTCTCGATACCTCAGTTTCGACAAGATAATTTCGTTGACAATGTTATCAACACTATTACTCGACATAAAATCAGACCAAATAAACTTGAATTAGAAATTACTGAAAATATTTTAATGGACGAACCACAAATAATCATTGATACCTTAACCAAGTTAAAAGCCCAAGGGATCAGTATAGCATTAGATGATTTTGGTACTGGCTTTTCATCATTAAGCTATTTACAAAAATTACCTCTTGATAGACTAAAAATTGATCGTGCCTTTGTCACTGATATTGATAAAGAGGGTCAGTCCATTATTGCTGAAACCATCATCATTTTGGGTCAGAAAATGAAACTTAAAGTAATTGCTGAAGGTATTGAAGAAATTGAGCAAGAAAAACGCCTAATTGAACTTGGCTGTGATGAAGTCCAAGGTTTCTATTACGCTAAGCCAATGCCAGCAAGTGATTTCATTAACTTTCTCCAGCAACAAAGGTAATACCTATAATAGACCATTAAATTGGCACTACCTTTTTAAGCGTAAACAATCTATTAACATACCCAGTCATATTTCGCTGGGTATTTTTTTGCATGCATTATTATACTTTTTCCTAGTAAACAAACAGCCAATTAAAACAACCGTTTTAATTTTATTGCATTTAACTTTTATTCAAGGCACACTCAGTCAGCTATTATTAATGATCTAAGTTTTTTATAGCGTAAAAAATCTAGTTCAATCATCAAAAATCAACACCACCTTTAGGTGAAGGAGACGAAGCATGATATATCAAGGCAACAGCCTTTCAGCCCAATTACTCGAAGACGGCATTGTCGAACTTAAGTTCGATGCTCAGGGATCAGTAAATAAATTTGATCAAGCAACTTTTGAAGAATATATTGCAGTAGTTGCAGCAATTAACAACTGCAGTGATGCTAAAGGCGTTATGGTTACCTCAGGTAAATCAACATTTATTGTTGGCGCGGATATCACTGAGTTTTTAACTTCATTTGGTCAGCCAGAAGATGAATTAGCCGCTTGGGCAAAGAAAGCATCTGATGTTTTCGATTCATTTGAAGATATTCAATTACCTACCATTGCCGCCATTAATGGTGTTGCATTAGGCGGTGGTTGTGAAATGGCTCTTGCCTGTGATTACCGTGTTGCAGATACTACCGTAAGCATTGGCCTACCAGAAGTTAAACTAGGATTGATGCCTGGTTTTGGTGGCACTGTCAGACTACCTCGAATTATCGGTTTTGATAATGCAGCAACTTGGATGTCAACTGGTAAAGCATTTAAACCGGCGGCGGCACTTGCACAAGGCGTTATTGACGCAGTTGTTGAACCAGAAAATTTACGCAGTGCTGCTATTAGCATGCTTAAATTGGCGATTAATGGCAAGCTAGATTGGCGTGCTAAACGTCAGCCTAAATTGGAAGCATTAAACTTATCTCCGACAGAATTAATCATGTCATCGACAACATGCAAAGGTATGATTGCCGCTAAAGCTGGCAAACATTACCCTGCACCAATGGTGATGATAAATACATTGATTGCTAGTGCTAACTTAGATCGCACCGGTGCAATGGCTGCTGAGAATGCCGGTTTTGCCAAATTAGCAAAAACTGATGCAGCAACAGCACAAATTGGTTTGTTTATGGCAGACCAAGTCATTAAAAGTAAAGCCAAAAAAGCGGCTAAACTGGCAACTAAAATTGTCAAAAAAGCCGCGGTATTAGGTGCAGGTATTATGGGTGGTGGTATTGCCTATCAATCAGCCTATAAAGGCACGCCTATCATTATGAAAGATATTAATGATCAAGCACTCGATTTAGGTTTAACGACAGCAACGGGCATATTAACTAAACAAGTTGAACGTGGTCGTATGGATGCTAAGAAAATGGCTGGTGTATTAAATAACATCACGCCAAGCTTAAGTTATGACAGCGTTAAAGATGTAGATATTGTTATTGAAGCCGTTGTTGAAAACCCTAAAATCAAAGGCATGGTACTAGCTGAAGTTGAAGGCGTAATCAGTGACGATGCTATTCTTACTTCTAATACCTCGACTATCTCAATTGATTTATTAGCACAAAGCTTAAAACGTCCGCAAAATTTTTGTGGAATGCATTTCTTCAATCCCGTCAATAAAATGCCATTAGTTGAAGTAATTCGCGGTAAAGATACCTCGGATGAAACGATAGCTGCTGTCGTAGCTTATGCCGCTAAAATGGGTAAATCGCCGATTGTTGTTAATGATTGCCCAGGTTTTTATGTCAATCGTGTCTTGTTCCCATACTTTGCTGGCTTTAGTCAATTAGTACTTGAAGGTGCTGACTTTACTGCTATCGATAAAGTTATGGAAAAACAATTTGGTTGGCCAATGGGTCCTGCATATTTGCTTGATGTTGTTGGTGTTGATACGGCTGATCACTGTACCGGTGTTATGTCAGCTGGTTTCCCTACGCGCATGAAAAAAATTGCCAATGACCCCGTTAGTACTCTTTATGCTAATGAGCGTTTTGGTCAGAAGAATGGCAAAGGCTTTTATGATCACATCAAAGATAAACGTGGTCGTCCAATGAAAGTACCTGCTCCTATTGCATACGAATTACTTGGCCAACATTGTGCTGATAAAAAAGACTTCAGCAGCGAAGAAATTATTGCGCGCATGATGATTCCTATGGTTAATGAAGTGGTACGTTGTTTAGAAGAAGGTGTCGTTGATACTGCAGCTGAAGCTGATATGGGCTTAATCTATGGTGTTGGTTTCCCACCATTTAGAGGTGGTGCAATTCGCTATTTAGAAACACTTGGTTTAGATAACTTCATCGCAATGGCTGATAAATATGCTGATTTAGGTGAAATTTATCAAGTGACTGATGGCCTACGTGAAATGGCAAAATCAGGTAAATCTTACTTCACTACCGATGTTAAATCAGCTTAAGCCGAGGAGAATAAAATGAACGAAGTTGTAATTGTAGACTGCATACGAACTCCAATGGGTCGCTCTAAGGCCGGCGTTTTTCGCAATGTACGTGCTGAAGCATTGTCAGCACACTTAATGAAACAAATTTTAAAACGCAACCCAGCATTAGACCCAGAAGACATTGAAGATGTTATTTGGGGCTGTGTAAAACAAACTAAAGAACAAGGGTTTAATATCGCCCGTAATGCATCATTACTTGCTGGTTTACCAAAATCTATTGCTGGTGTTACGGTTAACCGTTTATGTGGCTCTTCTATGGAAGCGTTGCACCAAGCGACTACCAGTATAATGACTGGTCAAGGTGATGTATTTCTAATTGGTGGTGTTGAACACATGGGTCACGTACCTATGATGTATGATGTTGATTTTGACCCTGCACTCAATAAACATATTGCCTTAGCCTCTGGAAATATGGGCTTAACTGCTGAGTTATTGGGTAAGCAACACGGCATTACCCGTGAAATGCAAGATGCTTTTGGTGCACGTTCGCATCAAAAAGCCCATGAAGCACACTTGGCTGGTCGTTGGGACAATGAAATTGTTGCCACAGAAGGTCATGATGCTACAGGTGCACTAACGTTAGTTGAGCATGATGAAGTAATTCGTCCTGACACAACGGCTGAAAGCTTATCAGCATTGCGTCCAGTGTTTGACCCAGTAAATGGTACCGTTACTGCGGGAACGTCTTCTGCACTTTCTGACGGCGCTTCAGCAATGTTAATTATGTCTGCTAAGAAAGCAAAAGAACTAGGTTTAACAGCTCGCGTTAAAATTCGTGGTATGGCAGTTGCTGGTTGCGATCCTGCGACTATGGGCTATGGCCCTGTTCCTGCAACGAATAAAGCTTTAAAACGTGCCGGTCTATCAATTGCAGATATTGAGTTATTTGAATTTAACGAAGCTTTTGCTGCCCAAGCACTTTCTTGTGTAAGAGCATTAAAAGTTGAAGATAAAATGGACCAAATTAACTTAAATGGCGGCGCTATTGCCCTGGGTCATCCTTTAGGTTGTTCAGGAACACGTATATCCGGCACCTTGATTAACTTAATGGAAGGCCAAGATGTCAATATTGGTTTAGCCACTATGTGTATCGGCTTAGGTCAAGGTATAGCAACAATATTTGAACGCGTTTAGCTTTAAATAACTGACATAAAAAACCCAGCAACTGCTGGGTTTTTTCTTTTAAGCAATTAATAACTACTTAAGAATAGCTACTTAAGAAAAATTTCTTGCAGCGGCGGAACAACTTGTTTTTTCCGGCTTAACACACCGTCTAACCAAGCTTTGCCATCGTGTAATGCAACACCAAAGGCTTGCTCTGCTAACGTATCGCTATCACTGGCGACTAATAGCTCAGAGCCTTCTTTCATAATATCAGTCAAAAGTAAAAAGACACTATGACGGCCACCTTCAACTTTAAGCTTTGCTATATCAGCATGCAGCTCATCTTTGATGTCATCAAAAACGGATAAATCAATGACTTCAAGTTGACCAATGCCAACCTTATGACCATTCATATTAAAGTCTTTAAAATCACGTTTGACTAAAGTTCGAATAGGGGTTCCTGCAACAGCAGACTTAATCCTAAACATGTCCATGCCTAGTTCTTTAAAGTCTTCTATGCCTGCAATTTCTGCTAATGCTTCGACACATTTTATATCCGCCGTGGTACAGGTTGGCGATTTAAAAATAACAGTGTCACTTAAAATGGCGCATAACATGGCTCCCGCTATATTTTTAGGGATCTCTACATTATGAAAATCAAACATCATCTTAATGATTGTATTGGTACAACCCACCGGACGTACCCAGATTTCAAGTGGAGAAGTCGTGGTCAAGTCACCAAGTTTGTGATGATCTATAATGCCTAGAATAGTTGCTTTTTCTATATCATCTGGAGCGAGTTCAAGATCACTGTGATCAACAATATATACGCCCTCACCTGCATAACTAGTCTTTAATTCAGGTTGGTCAAAGCCAAACTTATCTAAGATAAACAGGGTTTCTGGGGTAAGCTCACCTAAACGCGCAGGAACAGTCTCCTCACCTAAGGTTGTTTTTAAATATGATAAAGCAATAGCAGAACAGATTGAATCTGAATCCGGTATTTTGTGACCTACAACGTAATTTGGCATAAAAGTGCTCTCCTTTAAATTAGCGACATTCTACCAAAGTAAGTATTAATTGTGTATGTTGTTCGCGTAGTGCTTAGTGATATCTTATAACTATCTACATTCCACTACTGCTTTAGCATTGCAGCTTTGTTTACTCATCAAAATAAAATTATAATAGCTGCGTTATAGGCACTCAATATTATTAAAGTAATGTAACTTCACCTGTAGTTGAATCATAGATGAAACCAAACTCAACTTTTCTTGTTAGCTTGTATGAACAAGTATTATTACCTTCATAGTTACTAATAAATTCTTTCGAATCATCAATCGCTGCTTTGTTGTCACCGTCTTCTATTAGCGCTTCCCATAAAGATAAACAATCATCGTCATTATCTGTCGATATTACTACATCACTACCAGGATAACTTTGAGCAGGAAAACCTTCTGGGTTAATGTCTATTTGTCCAGACACATCAGCCCCATATAGTTGAATGTTATCGCGTTGACTAAATGCAGCTGGTGAGCCCAAAACGCGCCACTTCATATGGGCAAGTTGTACACCTGACCTTAAAGCACCAGCATTGGCTTTAACTTTTGCCTCTAAAGCATCATCAGTTAAATTCATAAATTTTGGTGCTGCTGTCACTGCTAATATACCCAGTATGACAATAACAACTACTAGTTCAATTAAGGTGAAGCCTTTATTCTTAATCATTTATCTCTCAGTTATTGTTGATTATTTTGTATGTTTTTCTTTATGACCATTAAAGCCATATGTATTTTCTATTTTATAAATATAGTATTTTACTGAGTTTGGGGCTCAATAATACGGCATAAAAGACAACAACCAGAAAATTCAGCCTTATGCTAGATTGGACGGAAATATACATTTTTAATGGTCTCTGAGTGCTTATGGAACACTATTGGAACTACTCAAAATAGATGTTTCGAAAAAGGGCCCCAAATAATACTCCCAATTCATATCTTGTTTATGAAAAATTTCAGCGCCATGAATTGAAGCTGTCTATACTTTATATACTTCATTTCTAATGGTGCTGAACATGAAATTAAGTAAAAGTGGTTCGCTGACTATAATTACTTTTCTATGTCTGTTATTCATTCCAATCAGCTTTGCCTTTAATACTTCCGATTCCAAATACCCACTTAGGCATATATTTACAAATTTGGAATTTATTTCATCTGAAGAGCTTTTTAACGATAATCACAAAAAATTAATAATAGATGTAAGGTCAAAATTTGAATTTGAAATACTGCATATTAAAGATGCTATCAATATACCCATTTCAAATATGAGCTTTATTCCCTCTTTAACGAGTATTACTGATAAAGATTTTCGACCTATTATATTTTATTGTAATGGAGTCGATTGCCTCAAATCATCTCACGCGGCAATAAAAGCTCGAACTCATGACTTCTTAAACGTTAAGGTTTATGATGGTGGTGTACATGCTTGGGCTAAAACATACCCTAAACATTCGGTTTTACTTGGTGAATTTATGACATCAAGGGACGAACTGATCTCTGATAGTTTATTCTTTAAACACAATTTATCTCCTCGTAATTTCATGAAAGAAATTGGAATCAATACATGGATACTAGATATCAGAGATCCTTTTCAACGCGACATAAAAATTCTAGAAAATACCACTTATGCTCATTCAATCGACAAATTAAATAGCCTATTAAGTCGTGCAAAAAATGAAAAGGTAAAATTGCTGATTTATGATGCTGTAGGCAGGCAAGTTAGGTGGGTTCAATATTTATTGGAAAAAGAAGGTTTTGATAATTATTATTTTCTAGAGGGAGGAGTCAAAAATTTTGTCCATGAAAGAGATCTAAGGATGATTGAAGAATAATTCCTTATGATATTTAATCTGAAGGTAGCTATTGTACTCATGCTAGATTGGACGTAAATTATTATTTTTAATGGGCTTAAAGCTCTTATGGAACACTAGTGGAACCACTAGAAATATATGTATATAAAAAGGGTTCCAAATCGAACTTTAACTTCAGCACTATTTCTAATAAATTATTCATTTCATATTACTAAGAAGCCTTAGTGACAACCAAAAAATCAACACATTTAACGCTCAAAAAATGTATGTGAATGCGGTTAATACCGTTTACTTCAATAAGTTTAAGGTCACTAGAGATTATGTCTTTACTGTTTATATAGATGGTGAAGAGCTTAATGTAGGCTCTGAATCACTTATTGCTATGGGCTATAGGATTTTTTATAAGTCTGATTGTTTGCTTGAGCTAAGGTCAGATAAGCATAGTAATTATGTTTATTGTAGCCAACTAGACCAAATGAGACTTTTAACGAAAGGGCTAATTCCAGTGCTGTGCAAATGAAGTTGATTTGATATGCGCAGCATGGAGTAATACGTTTTAGTACCAAACTTGTTTAACCTGGCTCAACCGGCAAGCTGATTTTGGTACTAATTCATCCTCCTGGACAGTTACCAGGAGAAGTTTTTGGTAATGCCCCTGACAAAATACGATAGATTTCGTAAGTTATATCTCACACTTTTGTGAGACATCACTTACATAAAGTTTAGTGGTATACAGAGCGTGCGTCACTAAATGATTGATATTTATTTGTTTTGCTTTCTTTGTTTGTTTTGTCTTTGTTTCTTAAACTTCATTGTTATATATTTTCCACCCATATGGTCCACTTTTATTTCAATTATGATTTATCATTTAACCATGGAGTAAAAAGGAGTACGACTGCATGGATGCCCAAGAATTTGAACGCTTAAATTATTTGTCTGAAAAATCAATCAATGACAATGTATCGATTCGAGAAATGAATGAGTTTAAACAACTACACGACAAGTGGACTAAGTCGGAAGAATTCAATTTGTTTATACCATTTAATTAACACTGATAACCCCCCTTCATTCTGACAGTTATTAAACCTCTTAAAGCGAGCTTATCAAATAATTGAGTTCTAGCTGTTAGCATCGTCCCAGCCAATAAAAATTACATTTTAGCGCTACGGTTTTATTAGTGGCAAAAGTGACGCTTAGTATTGTCTCGTTATGGAGCACAAAGCGCTTTAGATTTTCACTCTAATTTAGACTGCTTTGGTGCGCATTGCGGAAGTGGGTAGCACTAAATTTTAACTTCTACAATTGGTTCGATAGCACCATTACTGTTGAATTCGTAAGACTAACTTCTGCCACATTAGACATTAGGTAATCGAATTGTATTGCTACATTTTGATTAGGTTTTATATGGTTAAAGTTTAGATAAGTTATGAAACAGATGCAAATTGAAATGACTACCCTTTATAGTTAAAAACACAGCATGAAAACTCGGCTCTATCAATTTACTGATTTGTTATTATCAAAACATTTTCAACTATTTTTTTTCCCTTTGCTTCATCGCCATATCCTATAAATTTATAGTATTTTTCCCAGAGTGGTTTTGTGGCGTCAACCCACCTTTGCTTATCTTCCAAGTCTAAAATCTTCATGTTATTATTCAACAATATAGCTTTGAATTCGTTGTTTTTTTTATTTTCCCACTCCCACTCATATTCTGCAGCTTCCCGACCAGCTTTTCTAACGACATTTTTTAAATCATCAGGCAAACTTTGATAAAATTCTTCGTTCATCAAAATAGGCCCTACCCATAAAAAAGGGCCATTATTCGTTACATACTTTTGGTTGGCATCCCAAAATTTTGAATCAGCAATGACTGAATATGGGTTTTCTTGTCCATCTATCTCACCTTTCTTAAGTGCCTCAAATGTAAGCTCCCAATTCAATGGGATTACCTCTGCGCCCAGAGTCATATAGGTATCCCTCATTAGACGATTGCGGGGAGTCCGAATAACTAATCCTTGAATATCTTCTAGTCGTTGAACTGGCTTTTTAGAGTTTGTCATATGCCTGAATCCACCTATAAGCCATCCAATAGCTCTAATATTGTGTTTTCTCGCCAAGACTTCGTTAATCTCTTCCATCATAAATTTACTTCGAAAAAGCTTCATTGCCGATTTTTTGTCTTCGAAAATATATGGCAACATTAAGAATTCTAAAATACTTGCTTTAATAGAGGCATTCCCTGAGGCAATAGCGGTAACATGAACTCGATTATGTACGCCACTATGACTGGTCATCATCATATTCATGTTGACTTCTTCCCCCATAATCGCTGGAAACTCTTCATTACCACGGAAGTGAATTTCAGCAATTAACCTACCGTTTGAATATTTTGCAATTAACTCTCCAAATTTTTCTAAGGCAACTACATGTATTGAGCCCTTTGGATTATCGGTACTGCAAACTATTTTGACTGGTGCAGATTTTACTGACAAAGATGAAATCAATAGAACGCAAAAAAAGATGAAATATCTAATCATTTAACCATAACCCTCAGACGGTAATCCATATTGTCCAGACAAGTAAAACAGTGACGACAAGCGTGCTGATTTATTTTTTTTCATAATTTTTAAATTAGTTACAGTTTTATAAATCAGTTTTTAAGTCTTGAAGTGCGCCGTAACCAAACAATTCATTAGTAAAAGTATAGAATAACTTTTAATGATAGTTCCGATAAAAAATTCACCTATGTCAGGTCTGCGAACGTGTGCGGATACCCTTTCAAATATCTATGTCCGCTTATATATCGATAGCACACCTAATTATGAGTAATTTCAGCTAATAGCTTTGGTCTTCAAAGTGGTAATAGTTAGCCTTAGATAGTCATAATTACTTAATGAAAAACCTCATATTCTTTGGTAGAAAATTTAGTCTAATACTACGTTTTAATACCAGAATCGTGTTGCCATGATAAACCGGCAAGTTGATTTTGGTACTAATAAGTTAAAATATCGAGGGCTTGCTGTAATCCTTTTTGCTGCTGCTTTATGTTTTTGATTTCTTCAAGTATATCTTCTAGCCTCTCCAACTTCCTTTTGGTCTTCCTTAAATCGTTAACGACTGATATGTGATTAACAATCGCTTTCTTTGCGGCTCCAGCTGCGGTTGCCTCGCTATAATGTTGCTTCAGTTCGTCAACGAACGCTACGAACTCAGGCTCTGATTCATTTATTTTGATTAACATGATGAATTCCTTTTATTCTCCCTGTGGTTAAAGTTCTAACAATTGACGGCATAAGGTCTTTTTGTTCATGAAAGGTTAAGTGCAGACCTACTCTATTAACTTTAACTACTTCCTTTTTATCGCATCAGCTTCGTTAGCTGCCTTTGCTTTCGCTACTATTGCTCTAGTCTCATTCATTAGTTCTTGAATTTCTTTTTCAATCTCAGTGCTGTCTAGCTCAGGTGTAGTATTCATGCTCAAAGTTCCTTGATAGTGTCAATTTAAGAAGTACCCGTTTCGTAGAAACATAGGGGGTGCGCGCTTAATTTGATGCTAATCAAACAGAGTGAGAGAATAATTTTGTCAATGAAAATCAAGGAGTGTCTGAGGTTATTTTCGTATCTTTGAAAATGTTCTTAGAAACCTTTATTTTACTTTACTAAATTAGGCTTGAAGCTCTTTGGAACCTTCTTTTGAACTTTTGTTTGTTTTTTTGTTCGTTTTTTTTATTGGTTTTGGTAGCGAACGACGAGGGCGAAGCCTGAGCAACGAGGAAGAGTGGAGAGCGGAAAGCCCCCTTCATAGTATTACGGGGGTAGATTCCACCAAACTATGCCGCCTTGCACTGAATTGGGCTTTTTTATAGAATACTATCTCTTCAAAAAGGATTTATTTATGAATGCTATAAAATGGATATCAATTATCGTTTTTGCTACTTTTTTATCTTGGCTTATACCTATGATTTTGAGGGGGTATGATGTGGGGTCTTTTAATTCACTTCCTGAGCATGAAAGACAGTTTATAGTAGAGGAATCCGCAGGTGAATTTTCAGATTCCCGAAGGCCGATATTAAAAGATGAAGGAGAGGCGATGACTATCCAGGTGCCAATACAGCAACCCTCCCCTACAACATCAAAAATTCAATTTAAAAAGTTTAAGAAACTGTCCATGTCTAGAGCTGACAAGTTGTGTAATGATGCCATATTTTCGGCTATGGGAGACCATAGTGATAAAGCGAAACAAGCTAAAAAAGAAGCCTGTGCTCATAATGCAAAGTAACTCTTTATCTATTTATGATACCTCGCTACTTTCCGTTTCCTAAACAGTCATTACTCATCAAATTTATCATGTAGCTTATGAGGGAATAACTGAGTATACACTTGCCACAGTATATTCAAATTTCTATGGACTGTAACTTGTGCCACCTCTTCAATACTATATCCTTTCTCAAATAGCCTAGATGCGCCCTCTCGCCTTAAATCATGATATCTTAGGTCAGTTATACCTAAATCATTCCTAACACGCTGAAAACCTGCTGTTACAGACCTAGAATTATAAGGAAATATTCTATCATCCTTTTCTGACTGCTTTTTCACTAAGTCATATGAACCAGCTAACAATGGTACGATCATATGATTACCCTCTTTTTTCCTTGGGTCTTTCCTATCTCGTACAATTACTGTTTTATGTTCATGGTTTAAGTCTTTCCATTCGATTTTACAAACTTCGCCTATTCTCATGCAGGTGAATATAGAAAAATTTAGAATATCAACAAAGGGAATTTTACTGCCCTGTTTTTCCTGCCTTTCAGTTAATGCTGCAATTAACTTATCGAGTTCATTCTCAGTAGGTCTGCGTGTTCGCTTTTGGCTTTTACCGACTAAACTTCATTTCAATTAATACCGGTACAGCATCTTCAAAGATTTTCCAATTAGCCGTTACATCAAAAACAGGTAAAGCAATTTTCATTACACTACGTAAATAGGCAACATCATGATAAATGGTTGCACCACCAGCCCCTGCGTCTCTCCGAATTTTACAGTGGGCTATAAGTCACTGCTTTTAAGCTGGTTTGATAATACATCTGCTATTGGGTAATCTCTTAGCATTTTCACCACGTATTGCTTAGTTCTACCAGTAGCCGCCCACAAATAAACGTCATTGATAAATAGGTCTAGTAATTCACCAATTGATATCACCTTATCTTGAGCTGTAATACTATTTAGCTCTACAGCCTCTTTACGTATTTTGCCCCATGTTTTGGCTAATTCTTTTTTACTGAATGTTTTAGATTCTCTATGTATAATTACACCATTCTTTTTTACGCGAATTGTGCAACGGTAGCTAAAGTCTCCGTTAGCCTTTTGGCGTTTATCAATTGTTACTGATGCCATTGTATTATCCTTAATCGTCCTACCCAAAATGGGGCGCATTTGGAACACCGTAAACGGAAATCCAACGAAAGTACAGGCGATTCAAGGCGATTTAGGGTATAACCGAATGACTACAATTACGACACCAAAGCTATATAAATCAAGGCCTACAATAGATCACAGGCTAAGTGTAGCGCCCATGCTAGATTGGACCGATAAACATTCCAGATTCTTCTACAGACTGATGACACGGCACACTGTACTTTACACGGAAATGATAACTACTGGCGCTATTTTACACGGTAAAGGCGATTATTTAACCTATAACGATGCGGAACACCCTTTAGTATTACAACTTGGTGGCAGTGATGTTAAAGCAATGACTGAATGTGCAAAGATCGCCGAACAATATGGTTATGACGAAGTTAATATAAACGTAGGTTGTCCCTCAGACAGGGTACAAAACGGTCGCTTTGGTGCATGTTTAATGGCTGAACCATCCCTAGTTGCAGAGTGTGTTGATCAAATGCAAGCAGCGACTAATATCCCCGTTACAGTAAAATCACGTATAGGTATTGATGATCTAGACTCTTACGAATTCTTGCATACCTTTATCGAACAGGTTGCAAAAGCCGGTTGCCAACATTTCATAATCCATGCAAGGAAAGCTTGGTTAACGGGGTTAAGCCCTAAACAGAACCGTGATGTTCCACCGCTAGACTATAAACGGGTCTACCAGTTGAAAAATGATTTTGATGCCTTAGAAATATCCATTAATGGCGGTATCAAGTCTTTCTCTGAGGCCAATGAACATCTCCAACATATTGATGGAGTGATGATAGGCCGTGAGATATATAACAGCCCGTATATGTTAGTCGATGCTGATAGTGATATATACCAATCAAATGAAGCTAAATTATCAAGAACAGAAGTTATTGAGTTAATGGTTCCTTATATCAATAATACGATTAAGGATGGTGGTAGGGCTTGGCACATATTGCGCCACATGCTTGGCCTTTGTAATGGTTTAGCTGGGGCCCGTAAATTTAGGCAGCACTTGAGTGAATGTGCAGGTAAAGATGGGGCAGACGGACAAGTTCTTCTTGATGCATTTTCTAAGGTGACCTTGTCTGAGTAACGTCCTGATTATCTCAATTTCGGGAATTGATGTCCCGTTATTGAGAACCTGTGCTTTATAACGTATGTGAATTAAACCATTCTAGAACAAATTTAACTATAAAATAGTAGTTATGACCAAACCATTACACATCTTAAAAATACATCTTAACCCTATAGCCCTGATTAAAATAAATAGCCAATAAATTCATATAGATATAAAATACTACCAATCATGGCACAACCTTTGTAACACTTATTGCAACTTAGTAATAACTACTAACACTTTCGCACAAAAATTCGTACGAATATTATACGCAAAAGATTACAAGGAATAACAATGTTAGATTTAAACACTTTATTTATGTTAACAATGATCCCTGGCTCAGCCATGCTTATCACTTCAATCATTGTCGGTGTTTTTGAATCAAAGAACTAAGTACTTATACTGTTGACCCGCTAAGTTTGATGTTGCTGCGTTTCTTATGCAATAAATATGATCTGACTTTGCACTAAGTATTTTGGACAAGCACCGTAATTATAAAGCTATTATTGATATTCGAACTACCAATAATAAAGCGATATAAATGTAAAAAACGTCCTGAACCATGACATTAAAATACCTTATTATAATGTTGCATATTCTCATGCATAGCGATCACCTAATACCATCTAAGCCGATCACCTAATACTATCCATCGCGATCACTCAATACCATCGATGCCGATCACTTTTCGGTCAAAATGGTATTGAGTGATCGGCTTGAATGGTATCGTTCAATTTTTACACTTTTTTGTCTAACCAGTAGGTGTTTTTAACCGTTATCCTTTTCATTTTTGATGATGAGAATAACCATGCCAACGGCACCTATTTCAATGCGTAAACTTAAAGAGATTTTAAGACTAAAATACGACTGTAAACTCAGTCATCGAAAGATAGCAAACAGCTTATCAATTTCACCGTCAATTGTGTCTAAATATGCCTGTAAATCAGCAGAGCTAGGGATCACTTGCTGGCCGCTTGATGAGAAGTGGGATGATCACTCCCTGCAACAAGCGTTCTTCAAAACAAAACCTAGATTAAAAGGTTTTACCATTCCTGACTGGTCATTAGTTCAGCAGGAGCTGCGGCCCAAAACGATGACGCTATTACTGCTTTGGCAAGAATACAAAGAGCGACACGAAGAGGGCTTTTACAGTTACACCCACTTCTGCCGACAGTACAAAGCATGGCTTAAATGTCAAAAACCTTCCATGCGACAAAATCATAAAGCAGGTGAAAAACTGTTTGTTGATTACTGTGGGCCAACCATGAATATTGTCGATGGTAGTACCGGGGAATGCCGCACGGCACAGGTGTTTGTCGCCGTTATGGGGGCCTCTAATTACACATATGCAGAGGCAACCTACAGTCAAAAACTCGAAGATTGGGTGATGAGTCACGCCCGTTGTTTTGAGTTTCTTGGTGGTGTGCCTGAGCTGGTTATTCCTGATAATCTTAAAAGTGCGGTAACCAAACCCTGCCGGTATGAGCCTGATTTAAATCCAACTTACCAACAACTGGCGACACATTACGATACGGTCATTGTACCTGCTAGACCATATAAGCCCAAGGATAAAGCCAAAGCAGAAGTGGGTGTGCAAATTGTCGAACGCTGGATCATGGCACGGCTTCGCAATGAAAGCTTCTTTAGCTTGCGCCAACTCAACTTAAAAATACAAGAATTACTGGTGGATTTAAACCAGCGGCAAATGAAAAAGCACCCTGGCTCAAGGCTTAGCCAATTTGAAGCCATTGATAAACCTGCACTCAAACCTTTGCCTATGCGGGCTTACAGTTACACCTTGGTCAAACAAGTTAGCGTGCATATTGATTACCATGTTGAAGTTGAAAAACACTATTACTCAGTGCCGTATACCTTGATAAAACAAAAGCTTGAAGCCCATGCAACAGGACAACTGGTGACACTTTACCATCAAGGCGTTCAAGTCGCTGTTCACCCAAGATCCCACCGACAAGGTGCTCACACCACACTTGATCTGCATATGCCAGTCGCTCATCAAAAACAGCAACAATGGACACCACAACGTTTTGAACGTTGGGCAAGTAAATTCGGACCATCAACAGAGGCGTTTGTTATGCAATTGATGCAAGCTAAAAAGCATCCAGAGCAAAGCTACCGCGCTTGTATGGGGTTATTGAACTTAGGTAAGAAATATACCGAACAACGGCTTGAAGCCGCCTGTTACCGTGCCTTAGCTACAGGCGTAACGCGGGTAAAACAAGTAAAAACCATCTTAGAAAAAGGCTTGGATAAACAAGATTTACCTGAAAAACAAGGTGATTTACTGACAGAGATTGACCATAAAAATATCCGTGGCAACCATTATTACCATTAAACCCAAACTCCATAAAACAAAGGAAACCCTATGCAAAATATAACTCAACAAGTGAATAGTCAATTAAGTAACTTAAAGCTAAGCGGCATACGTGATGCGCTACAGCAACAGTATGAACAGCCCAATCTATACGTAGAACAGAGCTTCGAAGAGCGGTTAAGTTTACTGCTTGATGTTGAGATAACACAACGTGATCAACGCAAAATTGATCGCTTAACTCGACAAGCTAAATTCAGAGTTGGCGGCACGCTTAGCCAGTTAAATTATGGCGCAGAACGACAACTAGATAAAACACAGATCCGCTCATTGGCACAAGGGGAATGGCTTCGCCTTCATCAAAATATCTTGATCACAGGAGCAACTGGCTGTGGCAAAACGTATCTCGCTTGCGCGCTTGGTCAAAACCACTGCCAACAAGGGAATAGCGTTTACTATTTTAGGCTCAAAGAGCTATTAGAAAAAATGTTTCTGGCACAGGCAGATGGCAGTTATCGCAAGCTAATTAACAAGCTTAGCTCGGCCAGTTTACTGATCTTAGATGATTGGGGGTTAGAGCCATTAACGGCTCAACAACGGAGTGATTTACTGGAATTAATTGATGCTAGATACGATACAAAATCGACCTTAATTGCCAGTCAATTACCGATAGAAAATTGGTATGAAATGATCGGAGAATCGACTCATGCTGATGCCATTTTAGATCGGCTTGTTCACGGGGCAATTAAGTTAGAATTAAAAGGTGAATCAATGCGAAAAAAACTAAATTCCTTGACTGATGGCGATCACTCAAGTTAGATTTACGAAGGTCTACTGAATTAACAAAAAAGTGATCGGCTTGAATAGTATCGACCGATCGGCATCATGGTATTACGCAAATGTCATAGTGAATGTATATTACTAGCGTGAAGACTTAAAACACCTCGAAATAAGCCCCCATACCCATACTAGTTCCAGTAAATTACGCTTAGGTGCTTTAACTTAAATTTGATTGAATAAAAATTTAACAAACTAATACCAAATTATCCAATTTAATTTATGGGCTTATTAGTGATAGATTTTCAATAAGCTATTTAATTTCTGCTATGTTGAGTTTTCACATAGCGGCATAATCTAAGTGTAAATAATTTCATGACAGCATTATTTAATAAAGAGAAGTAGACTCATACACTAAGGCGTACGCTGCAACTGTGTTTGCATAAAATCTTCCTATAATGTCACGTTACCACGGTTGTACCGGCAGGTATGTGATTAGGCAATGCATGAGAATATGCAATTAGGCAATGCATAAGCAATGTCTTGATGGTAACGAGTAAATAAAACTTCTGAGAGCTCCGTACTTACTTACTTACTTACTTACCGTTAGAGAATGGTGAATGGGATCAGATAGGTCCACAGCGCTATCCTATTCTCTTATATTTTTCAAAACCCAGACAGAAAAAAGCCCGACTCTTATGAATCGGGCTTTTCTTAATAGAAATCGAGAATGTCCTACTGCACAGGAGTGACATCACATAAAGAGAAAAACACCCACACACTTACTACTACAATCCGGCGCAACTGCGTGACGTACATGGATGTAATTTATTAGATAATGCAGACGTGGCATGGATGTCACTTATTAGGATAATGCAGGAGCACATTATCCTGATGGCAAGGAGCAGACTCAACTTCTGCAGCGCTGCGGCACTTTCCGTTAGAGAATAGTGAATGGGATCAGGTGGGGCCAAAATATGTAGGCGGGAATTTATTCCCGCTTATTAGTAATTATTTCAAATCCCAGGCAATAAAAAGGCTATATCTGAGTAAATTGTTGCAAAGGAACCATACTTAATTTATGTGTGAATAACTTCCAAGGTGACACTCATGAATGAACAACAATTTACTCCTTTTTTACAGCAGCTTACATTGTTATCGCCGAGTCAGCGACAACGACTTCATCAGAGACTAGGACAGACTGAATTATCGGCAGAAGAAGTATTATCAGTTCAGGCAACTTTGCAACGATGTCCTCACTGTCAGTCAACGTTATTAAAACCATGGGGTTCAAGCCATGGACTGCCCCGTTATCGGTGTGCAACCTGTCAAAAAACATGTAATCCATTAACTAAAACGCCACTGGCTAGATTACGCCAACGCGATAAGTGGCTAACCTATGCTCAAACATTAATTGATGGGTTGAGTATTAGAAAAGCAGCCAAATTATGCGGTGTTGATAAGAACACAGCATTTCTTTGGCGTCACCGGTTTCTAGAAATCGCTAACACGCATCAAGCGTTGCATGAAGAAGGGATTGTTGAAGCTGATGAAACCTTTTTTCTTGAGTCGTTTAAAGGTCAACGCAACTTACCGCGGCCACCAAGAAAGCGTGGAGGCGTGGAGGCGTGGGTAAAACCAGAGGAACCAGCGATGATCAAATTCCTGTGCTAGTCGTCAGGGATAGACATAAATCTACCGCGACAGTGATCTTAGCAAAAGTTGATGCCCAGCATGTGGCTGCGGTTTTAACCCCTCTTGTTGATAAAGATGCGGTACTTTGCACTGATGGTGCAGCAGTATATTCCGCATTTTGTAAAACTAAAGGGATCAAACATGAGGTGATCCCGACTAAAGGCCCGAGAACGCGAGGCGCATTTCATATTCAAAACGTCAATGCATTTGATAGCAGGCTTAAAGGGTGGATGAAACGGTTTCACGGTGTTGCAACCAAGTATTTGGGGAATTACTTAGGATGGAGAAGAATGCTAGAACGTTATTCTCATATAAGCCCAGAGATTTGCTTATTTGAAGCTGTTGGACGAATGCCACAACAGCTACTTCAGACATAGCCAATAAAAAGCCCGACTCTTATGAATCGGGCTTTTCTTAATAGAAGTTTAGCAATGTCCTACTCTCACATAAAGAGAAAAACACCCACACACTTACTACATCCGGCGCAACTGCGTGACGTACATGGATGTACTAATGTCGCCGCGTTGCCATGGATGGCAAGGAGCAGACTCAACTGCTGAAGCGCCGGGGCACTTTCCGTTAGATAGAGTGAATGGGATCAGGTGGGGCCTAAATATGTAGGCGGGAATTTATTCGCGCTTATTAGTAATTATTTCAAATCTCAGACAGCAAAAAGCCCGACTCTTATGAATCGGGCTTTTCTTAATAGAAACCTAGCAATGTCCTACTCTCACATAAAGAGAAAAACACCCACACACTTACTACCTCCGGCGTAACTGCGTGACGTACATGGATGTACTAATGTCGCCGCGTTGCCATGGATGGCAAGGAGCAGACTCAACTGCTGAAGCGCCGGGGCACTTTCCGTTAGATAGAGTGAATGGGATCAGGTGGGGCCAAAATATGTAGGCGGGAATTTATTCGCGCTTATTAGTAATTGTTTCAAATCCCAGACAGCAAAAAGCCCGACTCTTATGAATCGGGCTTTTCTTAATAGAAGTTTAGCAATGTCCTACTCTCACATGGGAACTCCCACACTACCATCGGCGCAACTGCGTTTCACTTCTGAGTTCGGAATGGGATCAGGTGGGGCCACAGCGCTATGGTCGCTAAACAAAAAAGGGTCAATCTAGAAATTTGATATAAAAAGTTTACAAAAGCAATTCAAGTAACACGAGTACGTGTTTTATATATTTAAAATGTCAGTCTTTACACACACTTTATAGTCAAAAACTACTTGGGTGTTGTATGGTTAAGCCTCACGGGCAATTAGTATCAGTTAGCTCAAGACCTCGCAGTCCTTACACACCTGACCTATCAACGTTGTAGTCTCCAACGACCCTTTAGGGGACTTAAAGTCCCAGTGAGAACTCATCTCAAAGCCTGCTTCCCGCTTAGATGCTTTCAGCGGTTATCAGTTCCGAACGTAGCTACCGGGCAATGCCATTGGCATGACAACCCGAACACCAGTGGTTCGTCCACTCCGGTCCTCTCGTACTAGGAGCAGCCCTCTTCAATTCTCAAACGCCCACGGCAGATAGGGACCGAACTGTCTCACGACGTTCTAAACCCAGCTCGCGTACCACTTTAAATGGCGAACAGCCATACCCTTGGGACCGACTTCAGCCCCAGGATGTGATGAGCCGACATCGAGGTGCCAAACACCGCCGTCGATATGAACTCTTGGGCGGTATCAGCCTGTTATCCCCGGAGTACCTTTTATCCGTTGAGCGATGGCCCTTCCATACAGAACCACCGGATCACTATGACCTACTTTCGTACCTGCTCGACGTGTCTGTCTCGCAGTTAAGCTGGCTTATGCCATTGCACTAACCGTACGATGTCCGACCGTACTTAGCCAACCTTCGTGCTCCTCCGTTACTCTTTGGGAGGAGACCGCCCCAGTCAAACTACCCACCAGACAGTGTCCCCAAGCCGGATTACGGCCCTAGGTTAGAACATCACGCATACAAGGGTGGTATTTCAAGGTTGGCTCCACCACATCTAGCGACATGGTTTCATAGCCTCCCACCTATCCTACACATGTAGGAGCAATGTTCACTGTCAAGCTATAGTAAAGGTTCACGGGGTCTTTCCGTCTAGCCGCGGGTATACGGCATCTTAACCGCAAATTCAATTTCACTGAGTCTCGGGTGGAGACAGTGTGGCCATGATTACGCCATTCGTGCAGGTCGGAACTTACCCGACAAGGAATTTCGCTACCTTAGGACCGTTATAGTTACGGCCGCCGTTTACCGGGGCTTCGATCATCAGCTTCGACCTAAGTCTAACCGAATCAATTAACCTTCCGGCACCGGGCAGGCGTCACACCGTATACGTCATCTTTCGATTTTGCACAGTGCTGTGTTTTTAATAAACAGTTCCAGCCACCTGGTTACTTCGACTGGTTTAGGCTCCGGAAGCAAGTTCCTTCACCCTATACCAGCGTACCTTCTCCCGAAGTTACGGTACTATTTTGCCTAGTTCCTTCACCCGAGTTCTCTCAAGCGCCTTAGTATTCTCTACCCAACCACCTGTGTCGGTTTGGGGTACGGTTCCACTATATCTGAAGCTTAGAAGCTTTTCCTGGAAGTGTGGCATCAATGACTTCATCACCGTAGTGACTCGTCTCAGCTCTCAGTTTTCCTAATAAAAGGAGGAGACCGGATTTACCTAATCTCCCAACCTTCAGCCTTTCACACGGACTACCAACGCCGTGCTCACCTAGCCTACTCCGTCCCTCCTTCGCAATATAATGAAGTACAGAAATATTAATCTGTTTCCCATCGACTACGCGTTTCCGCCTCGCCTTAGGGGCCGACTTACCCTGCCCTGATTAACATGGGACAGGAAACCTTGGTCTTTCGGCGGGGGAGTTTTTCACTCCCCTTATCGTTACTCATGTCAGCATTCGCACTTCTGATACCTCCAGCAGACTTCTCAATCTACCTTCAACGGCTTACAGAACGCTCCCCTACCACTTGCAATAAATTGCAAATCCGCAGCTTCGGTGACTAGTTTAGCCCCGTTACATCTTCCGCGCAGACCGACTCGACTAGTGAGCTATTACGCTTTCTTTAAAGGATGGCTGCTTCTAAGCCAACCTCCTAGCTGTCTATGCCTTTCCACATCGTTTCCCACTTAACTAGTACTTTGGGACCTTAGCTGGCGGTCTGGGTTGTTTCCCTCTTCACAATGGACGTTAGCACCCACAGTGTGTCTCCCGGATAGTACTCATTGGTATTCGGAGTTTGCAAAGGGTTGGTAAGTCGGGATGACCCCCTAGCCTTAACAGTGCTCTACCCCCAATGGTATTCGTCCGAGGCTCTACCTAAATAGATTTCGGGGAGAACCAGCTATCTCCCGGCTTGATTAGCCTTTCACTCCGACCCACAAGTCATCACCGCATTTTTCAACATACGTGTGTTCGGTCCTCCAGTTGATGTTACTCAACCTTCAACCTGCCCATGGGTAGATCGCCGGGTTTCGGGTCTATACCCTGCAACTAAACGCGCAGTTAACACTCGCTTTCGCTACGGCTCCCCTAATCGGTTAACCTTGCTACAGAATATAAGTCGCTGACCCATTATACAAAAGGTACGCAGTCACCAAACTAAATTTGGCTCCCACTGCTTGTACGTATGCGGTTTCAGGTTCTATTTCACTCCCCTCACAGGGGTTCTTTTCGCCTTTCCCTCACGGTACTGGTTCACTATCGGTCAGTTAGTAGTATTTAGCCTTGGAGGATGGTCCCCCCATATTCAGACAAAGTTTCACGTGCTCCGTCCTACTCGATTTCACTTAAAGGTTGCTTTTGTGTACGGGACTATCACCCTGTATCGTTCTACTTTCCAGTAGATTCCACTAGCGCCCAATAAGCTTAAGGGCTGATTCGCGTTCGCTCGCCGCTACTAACGAAATCTCGGTTGATTTCTTTTCCTCGGGGTACTTAGATGTTTCAGTTCTCCCGGTTTGCCTCGTTAACCTATGTATTCAGTTAACGATACCTAGCTTATGCTAAGTGGGTTTCCCCATTCGGACATCTCAGGCTATTACGGTTGTTATCACCTTACCTGAGCTTTTCGCAGATTAACACGTCCTTCATCGCCTCTAACTGCCAAGGCATCCACCACATACGCTTAGTCACTTAACCATACAACCCTAAGTAGTTTCTTGTTATTTGACCTTTATACTTCGTTGCTTAAATATTCGTGTAGAACAAACTACACTTCATATCTAAGCGCCTTGTTTAAAGCACAAATCCCGTCGAAATGAATTATTTATTTTAAGAACAAAAGATAAAACATTTTACTAGAATGTTCGGAGACTAATCCGAACTAATTGTAAAGTCTGACATTTTCACGTACTCAATATACTTCCCTCGAAAGGTTCATATAAGATGAGTTACTTGATAAGACAATCAATGTCGAGTAGACATCAATCGAATGTTGATACAACCTCTTGGGAGAGATTGTATCGCTTTTGTTGGTATTTATATCATTGCAACGTTCAGCGCGACACCGTTCGTTACGACATAAATACCGATATTTATATCAGCTTTCCAGATTGTTAAAGAACTTCAATTTAAGGCACATTCGCTTAAAAAGTGGTTTAAAAAAACCAAATTTAAAATAGCTTATAAAGCGTAGTTTAAATTTGGCTTCTATTCTCTTTTTATTGAAGAAGAAAATATCCATTTACTTTTAATCAAGGCAGTTGGTAGCGACGTGTAGTTTACTACACGAGCTGCGAACTAACGCTGAGTAAAATTAAATGGTGGAGCTAAGCAGGATCGAACTGCTGACCCCCTGCGTGCAAGGCAGGTGCTCTCCCAGCTGAGCTATAGCCCCATTTATGGGTATTCTTCTTCATTTTTGTTATCATGTAATTTGTGTGAACACTCGTAGAACCGAAGCTCTCATTAATCAATTTTACTTCAAGATAAGGAGGTGATCCAACCCCAGGTTCCCCTAGGGTTACCTTGTTACGACTTCACCCCAGTCATGAAACACAAAGTGGTGACCGTCCTCCCGAAGGTTAAACTAGCCACTTCTTTTGCATCCCACTCCCATGGTGTGACGGGCGGTGTGTACAAGGCCCGGGAACGTATTCACCGTGGCGTTCTGATCCACGATTACTAGCGATTCCGACTTCACGGAGTCGAGTTGCAGACTCCGATCCGGACTACGACAGGCTTTGTGGGATTCGCTCCACCTCGCGGTATTGCAGCCCTCTGTACCTGCCATTGTAGCACGTGTGTAGCCCATCCCGTAAGGGCCATGATGACTTGACGTCGTCCCCACCTTCCTCCGGTTTATCACCGGCAGTCTCCTTAGAGTTCCCGCCATAACGCGCTGGCAAATAAGGATAGGGGTTGCGCTCGTTGCGGGACTTAACCCAACATTTCACAACACGAGCTGACGACAGCCATGCAGCACCTGTCACTCAGTTCCCGAAGGCACGCCTGTATCTCTACTGGCTTCTGAGGATGTCAAGGGATGGTAAGGTTCTTCGCGTTGCATCGAATTAAACCACATGCTCCACCGCTTGTGCGGGCCCCCGTCAATTCATTTGAGTTTTAACCTTGCGGCCGTACTCCCCAGGCGGTCAACTTAGTGCGTTAGCTGCGCCACTCACGGATCAAGTCCACGAACGGCTAGTTGACATCGTTTACGGCGTGGACTACCAGGGTATCTAATCCTGTTCGCTCCCCACGCTTTCGTTCCTCAGCGTCAGTATCTGTCCAGGTGGCCGCCTTCGCCACTGATGTTCCTTCCAATCTCTACGCATTTCACCGCTACACTGGAAATTCCACCACCCTCTACAGTACTCTAGTTACCCAGTTCAAAATGCAGTTCCAAGGTTGAGCCCTGGGCTTTCACATCTTGCTTAAATAACCGCCTACGAACGCTTTACGCCCAGTAATTCCGATTAACGCTTGCACCCCTCGTATTACCGCGGCTGCTGGCACGAAGTTAGCCGGTGCTTCTTCTGTTGCTAACGTCACAGTGATGATTTATTAAATCACCACCTTTCCTCACAACTGAAAGTGCTTTACAACCCGAAGGCCTTCTTCACACACGCGGCATGGCTGCATCAGGCTTTCGCCCATTGTGCAATATTCCCCACTGCTGCCTCCCGTAGGAGTCTGGGCCGTGTCTCAGTCCCAGTGTGGCTGATCATCCTCTCAAACCAGCTAGAGATCGTCGCCTTGGTAAGCCTTTACCTTACCAACTAGCTAATCTCACTTGGGCTAATCAAGAAGCGGGAGGTCCGAAGATCCCCCCCTTTGGTACTTTTCACTACAAAAAGCACGTTATGCGGTATTAGCAGTCGTTTCCAACTGTTGTCCCCCACTCCAAGGCATATTCCCAAGCATTACTCACCCGTCCGCCACTCGTCATCAAACTAGCAAGCTAGTTCATGTTACCGTTCGACTTGCATGTGTTAAGCCTGCCGCCAGCGTTCAATCTGAGCCATGATCAAACTCTTCAATTAAAAATCGTTTGTGTAACCTCATCACAAGTGATGTGTTACTGCTCAATGAATTCTGTCGTTTCTTTTAAAAGTAATGCGCGAACAAGTTCCCGCCTACAAGTAAAAGAAGCATTACATAGTCGCTACCTATCTCGCTAGAAATAAGTAACTTATATTTATTTGCATGAACATCATTCATTAAGCGTTTTTGTTCTCCTCGAAAGGAAAACTATGTAAAACAACATTAATGTGAGTGCCCACACAAATTGCATGATAACTAATTGTTAAAGAAAAGAGGTCTTAGTCGCATTCGCTAAGTACCTTCGCTCCTTGCTAACGTTGCCGTTTGCCCGAAGTAGGATGCGCATAATACGCTTCCTAGTTTTAATGTCAACACTTAATTTTATATAAAAGTAAGTGTTTTATAAAACCTTATTTTTTACCTTAATTTGCTTATTTACCAAGCAATTAAGTTAAAAAATAGTGTTTCTCAAGTAGCCCGTCACCATTGTAACGGGCTTCTCGTGTGCCAAAGCACAAATTAGAAGTTTAGCAATGTCCTACTCTCACATGGGAACTCCCACACTACCATCGGCGCAACTGCGTTTCACTTCTGAGTTCGGAATGGGATCAGGTGGGGCCACAGCGCTATGGTCGCTAAACAAAAAAGGGTACAATCTAGAAATTTGATATAAAAAGTTTACAAAGGCAATTCAAGTAACACGAGTACGTGTTTTATATATTTATGTCAGTCTCACACACACTTTATAGTCAAAAACTACTTGGGTGTTGTATGGTTAAGCCTCACGGGCAATTAGTATCAGTTAGCTCAAGACCTCGCAGTCCTTACACACCTGACCTATCAACGTTGTAGTCTCCAACGACCCTTTAGGGGACTTAAAGTCCCAGTGAGAACTCATCTCAAAGCCTGCTTCCCGCTTAGATGCTTTCAGCGGTTATCAGTTCCGAACGTAGCTACCGGGCAATGCCATTGGCATGACAACCCGAACACCAGTGGTTCGTCCACTCCGGTCCTCTCGTACTAGGAGCAGCCCTCTTCAATTCTCAAACGCCCACGGCAGATAGGGACCGAACTGTCTCACGACGTTCTAAACCCAGCTCGCGTACCACTTTAAATGGCGAACAGCCATACCCTTGGGACCGACTTCAGCCCCAGGATGTGATGAGCCGACATCGAGGTGCCAAACACCGCCGTCGATATGAACTCTTGGGCGGTATCAGCCTGTTATCCCCGGAGTACCTTTTATCCGTTGAGCGATGGCCCTTCCATACAGAACCACCGGATCACTATGACCTACTTTCGTACCTGCTCGACGTGTCTGTCTCGCAGTTAAGCTGGCTTATGCCATTGCACTAACCGTACGATGTCCGACCGTACTTAGCCAACCTTCGTGCTCCTCCGTTACTCTTTGGGAGGAGACCGCCCCAGTCAAACTACCCACCAGACAGTGTCCCCAAGCCGGATTACGGCCCTAGGTTAGAACATCACGCATACAAGGGTGGTATTTCAAGGTTGGCTCCACCACATCTAGCGACATGGTTTCATAGCCTCCCACCTATCCTACACATGTAGGAGCAATGTTCACTGTCAAGCTATAGTAAAGGTTCACGGGGTCTTTCCGTCTAGCCGCGGGTATACGGCATCTTAACCGCAAATTCAATTTCACTGAGTCTCGGGTGGAGACAGTGTGGCCATGATTACGCCATTCGTGCAGGTCGGAACTTACCCGACAAGGAATTTCGCTACCTTAGGACCGTTATAGTTACGGCCGCCGTTTACCGGGGCTTCGATCATCAGCTTCGACCTAAGTCTAACCGAATCAATTAACCTTCCGGCACCGGGCAGGCGTCACACCGTATACGTCATCTTTCGATTTTGCACAGTGCTGTGTTTTTAATAAACAGTTCCAGCCACCTGGTTACTTCGACTGGTTTAGGCTCCGGAAGCAAGTTCCTTCACCCTATACCAGCGTACCTTCTCCCGAAGTTACGGTACTATTTTGCCTAGTTCCTTCACCCGAGTTCTCTCAAGCGCCTTAGTATTCTCTACCCAACCACCTGTGTCGGTTTGGGGTACGGTTCCACTATATCTGAAGCTTAGAAGCTTTTCCTGGAAGTGTGGCATCAATGACTTCATCACCGTAGTGACTCGTCTCAGCTCTCAGTTTTCCTAATAAAAGGAGGAGACCGGATTTACCTAATCTCCCAACCTTCAGCCTTTCACACGGACTACCAACGCCGTGCTCACCTAGCCTACTCCGTCCCTCCTTCGCAATATAATGAAGTACAGAAATATTAATCTGTTTCCCATCGACTACGCGTTTCCGCCTCGCCTTAGGGGCCGACTTACCCTGCCCTGATTAACATGGGACAGGAAACCTTGGTCTTTCGGCGGGGGAGTTTTTCACTCCCCTTATCGTTACTCATGTCAGCATTCGCACTTCTGATACCTCCAGCAGACTTCTCAATCTACCTTCAACGGCTTACAGAACGCTCCCCTACCACTTGCAATAAATTGCAAATCCGCAGCTTCGGTGACTAGTTTAGCCCCGTTACATCTTCCGCGCAGACCGACTCGACTAGTGAGCTATTACGCTTTCTTTAAAGGATGGCTGCTTCTAAGCCAACCTCCTAGCTGTCTATGCCTTTCCACATCGTTTCCCACTTAACTAGTACTTTGGGACCTTAGCTGGCGGTCTGGGTTGTTTCCCTCTTCACAATGGACGTTAGCACCCACAGTGTGTCTCCCGGATAGTACTCATTGGTATTCGGAGTTTGCAAAG
Organism: Colwellia sp. MT41; assembly: GCF_001444365.1. Taxonomy (NCBI): domain Bacteria; kingdom Pseudomonadati; phylum Pseudomonadota; class Gammaproteobacteria; order Alteromonadales; family Colwelliaceae; genus Colwellia; species Colwellia sp. MT41. Next base: position 369,026 of record NZ_CP013145.1, on the reverse strand, counting down.
GGTTGGTAAGTCGGGATGACCCCCTAGCCTTAACAGTGCTCTACCCCCAATGGTATTCGTCCGAGGCTCTACCTAAATAGATTTCGGGGAGAACCAGCTATCTCCCGGCTTGATTAGCCTTTCACTCCGACCCACAAGTCATCACCGCATTTTTCAACATACGTGTGTTCGGTCCTCCAGTTGATGTTACTCAACCTTCAACCTGCCCATGGGTAGATCGCCGGGTTTCGGGTCTATACCCTGCAACTAAACGCGCAGTTAACACTCGCTTTCGCTACGGCTCCCCTAATCGGTTAACCTTGCTACAGAATATAAGTCGCTGACCCATTATACAAAAGGTACGCAGTCACCAAACTAAATTTGGCTCCCACTGCTTGTACGTATGCGGTTTCAGGTTCTATTTCACTCCCCTCACAGGGGTTCTTTTCGCCTTTCCCTCACGGTACTGGTTCACTATCGGTCAGTTAGTAGTATTTAGCCTTGGAGGATGGTCCCCCCATATTCAGACAAAGTTTCACGTGCTCCGTCCTACTCGATTTCACTTAAAGGTTGCTTTTGTGTACGGGACTATCACCCTGTATCGTTCTACTTTCCAGTAGATTCCACTAGCGCCCAATAAGCTTAAGGGCTGATTCGCGTTCGCTCGCCGCTACTAACGAAATCTCGGTTGATTTCTTTTCCTCGGGGTACTTAGATGTTTCAGTTCTCCCGGTTTGCCTCGTTAACCTATGTATTCAGTTAACGATACCTAGCTTATGCTAAGTGGGTTTCCCCATTCGGACATCTCAGGCTATTACGGTTGTTATCACCTTACCTGAGCTTTTCGCAGATTAACACGTCCTTCATCGCCTCTAACTGCCAAGGCATCCACCACATACGCTTAGTCACTTAACCATACAACCCTAAGTAGTTTCTTGTTATTTGACCTTTATACTTCGTTGCTTAAATATTCGTGTAGAACAAACTACACTTCATATCTAAGCGCCTTGTTTAAAGCACAAATCCCGTCGAAATGAATTATTTATTTTAAGAACAAAAGATAAAACATTTTACTAGAATGTTCGGAGACTAATCCGAACTAATTGTAAAGTCTGACATTTTCACGTACTCAATATACTTCCCTCGAAAGGTTCATATAAGATGAGTTACTTGATAAGACAATCAATGTCGAGTAGACATCAATCGAATGTTGATACAACCTCTTGGGAGAGATTGTATCGCTTTTGTTGGTATTTATATCATTGCAACGTTCAGCGCGACACCGTTCGTTACGACATAAATACCGATATTTATATCAGCTTTCCAGATTGTTAAAGAACTTCAATTTAAGGCACATTCGCTTAAAAAGTGGTTTAAAAAAACCAAATTTAAAATAGCTTATAAAGCGTAGTTTAAATTTGGCTTCTATTCTCTTTTTATTGAAGAAGAAAATATCCATTTACTTTTAATCAAGGCAGTTGGTAGCGACGTGTAGTTTACTACACGAGCTGCGAACTAACGCTGAGTAAAATTAAATGGTGGAGCTAAGCAGGATCGAACTGCTGACCCCCTGCGTGCAAGGCAGGTGCTCTCCCAGCTGAGCTATAGCCCCATTTATGGGTATTCTTCTTCATTTTTGTTATCATGTAATTTGTGTGAACACTCGTAGAACCGAAGCTCTCATTAATCAATTTTACTTCAAGATAAGGAGGTGATCCAACCCCAGGTTCCCCTAGGGTTACCTTGTTACGACTTCACCCCAGTCATGAAACACAAAGTGGTGACCGTCCTCCCGAAGGTTAAACTAGCCACTTCTTTTGCATCCCACTCCCATGGTGTGACGGGCGGTGTGTACAAGGCCCGGGAACGTATTCACCGTGGCGTTCTGATCCACGATTACTAGCGATTCCGACTTCACGGAGTCGAGTTGCAGACTCCGATCCGGACTACGACAGGCTTTGTGGGATTCGCTCCACCTCGCGGTATTGCAGCCCTCTGTACCTGCCATTGTAGCACGTGTGTAGCCCATCCCGTAAGGGCCATGATGACTTGACGTCGTCCCCACCTTCCTCCGGTTTATCACCGGCAGTCTCCTTAGAGTTCCCGCCATAACGCGCTGGCAAATAAGGATAGGGGTTGCGCTCGTTGCGGGACTTAACCCAACATTTCACAACACGAGCTGACGACAGCCATGCAGCACCTGTCACTCAGTTCCCGAAGGCACGCCTGTATCTCTACTGGCTTCTGAGGATGTCAAGGGATGGTAAGGTTCTTCGCGTTGCATCGAATTAAACCACATGCTCCACCGCTTGTGCGGGCCCCCGTCAATTCATTTGAGTTTTAACCTTGCGGCCGTACTCCCCAGGCGGTCAACTTAGTGCGTTAGCTGCGCCACTCACGGATCAAGTCCACGAACGGCTAGTTGACATCGTTTACGGCGTGGACTACCAGGGTATCTAATCCTGTTCGCTCCCCACGCTTTCGTTCCTCAGCGTCAGTATCTGTCCAGGTGGCCGCCTTCGCCACTGATGTTCCTTCCAATCTCTACGCATTTCACCGCTACACTGGAAATTCCACCACCCTCTACAGTACTCTAGTTACCCAGTTCAAAATGCAGTTCCAAGGTTGAGCCCTGGGCTTTCACATCTTGCTTAAATAACCGCCTACGAACGCTTTACGCCCAGTAATTCCGATTAACGCTTGCACCCCTCGTATTACCGCGGCTGCTGGCACGAAGTTAGCCGGTGCTTCTTCTGTTGCTAACGTCACAGTGATGATTTATTAAATCACCACCTTTCCTCACAACTGAAAGTGCTTTACAACCCGAAGGCCTTCTTCACACACGCGGCATGGCTGCATCAGGCTTTCGCCCATTGTGCAATATTCCCCACTGCTGCCTCCCGTAGGAGTCTGGGCCGTGTCTCAGTCCCAGTGTGGCTGATCATCCTCTCAAACCAGCTAGAGATCGTCGCCTTGGTAAGCCTTTACCTTACCAACTAGCTAATCTCACTTGGGCTAATCAAGAAGCGGGAGGTCCGAAGATCCCCCCCTTTGGTACTTTTCACTACAAAAAGCACGTTATGCGGTATTAGCAGTCGTTTCCAACTGTTGTCCCCCACTCCAAGGCATATTCCCAAGCATTACTCACCCGTCCGCCACTCGTCATCAAACTAGCAAGCTAGTTCATGTTACCGTTCGACTTGCATGTGTTAAGCCTGCCGCCAGCGTTCAATCTGAGCCATGATCAAACTCTTCAATTAAAAATCGTTTGTGTAACCTCATCGCAAGCGATGTGTTACTGCTCAATGAATTCTGTCGTGATACCAACCGAAGTTGATATCGCATTACATAGTCGCTACCTATCCCGCTAGAAATAAGTAACTTATATTTATTTGCATGAACATCATTCATTAAGCGTTTTTGTTCTCCCCGAAAGGAAAACTATGTAAAACAACATTAATGTGAGTGTCCACACAAATTGCATGATAACTAATTGTTAAAGAAAAGAGGTCTTAGTCGCATTCGCTAAGTACCTTCACTCCTTGCTAACGTTGCCGTTTGCCCGAAGCAGGATGCGCATTGTACGCCTCCGAGTTTTGATGTCAACGTTTATTTTAATTAAAAGTTAAGTATTTTAAAACACTTTAAAACGTTAGCTTAAGTTAGCTGATTTACCTTAAAAGGAAGTAGATAACTTATCAAAACAGCTCTTTGGGTTACCCCTTAGAACTGGATGCGCATTCTAGAGAGTTTTTAGTTTTGGTCAATACCTTTTTAACTTAATCTTCTATATATTGCATCATTCGTTTACTTAAGCTACAACATGATTACTTAAACAACTATTGCACTAGGTGTTTTTACTATTTATGCTGTATTAGCAGATTAATTGCATAAATTTTGCACTTGATAGTTGCACATTGTAAAAAGCTGCGTAACATAGAATTGCTATTTGCATATATTCAAGCAGTTAAATTAGTTCATTAAAATAATAATTAGGTATCTTTATATGAAGTCTCCAACCTTAAAAACAGTCATTATTGCTGTTGTTTTTACCATTATCGCTTACATTATCGCTTCTAACATGACAGCTAGCCCTGTTCTTGCAGCTGGTCTAGTATTTATTAGTGCGTTTCTCGCACCTCTAGTCGTTGGTAAAACATCAACTGGTCCACAATCTTCTACAGCCAATAACACTATTGCTTCAGATGAAGATGTTAGAACACTCTATGTTGGTAATTTACCTTATAGAGCCAATGAAACAGCAGTAAGAGAACTTTTCTCCAATCATGGTGCTGTTCTTTCTGTACGTTTAATGAAAGATAAACATACAGGAAAACGTCGAGGTTTCGGTTTTGTTGAAATGGCTGCTGATGATTTAGATGCTGCTATTGCTGCGCTTAATGATACCGAGTTTCAACAACGAACATTGAAAGTAAGAGAAGCAAAAGATCGCCCAGAGCGAACTGAAGATAATAACCTAGACGATTAAAGCTAGAAATTATAAATAAAAGGCTGTTAATTTATTTTAGCAGCCTTTTTTATTGCCTTAATATAACGCTGCTGCAACCGCGCCACGCGCTTGAGCAGATATATGACTAGTATGGTCAAATGCCTTTACATTCTGGTAACATCTTCTAAATGAAACAATGCTACAACTGACTCTTGCTCTGTTTTAATATAGTAAATATTACTTAAGTAGTTATTTGCCTAGATCGCCCATGGCTGATAGATAATGTTAACTGATTGAAATAACGCTATAGAGTAACTTCATCGCTATTAGTGTTTTATCATCTGCCTTCATAGTATCCAGTACAAGTTATACATTATCGTTTTCCCACTTCACTTTGATTAGCTACTCTCACATTAATTTATTTTATTGCCGACTAGTGCGGAGCAATAATTTATGCTTAGGTGTACCTTTGTATTCAAAGGCTTAGTTGAATTGACCATGTCATACGCCTTACTTTACTTATGCTATATACTAGATTACCGACCATTGGGGCTAAAATCAGAGCCTTTTTAATAATTCTTTGATTATTAATTATATAAATTAAACGCTAGACAAAAGCTAAGTCGATAGTAAAATCCGCGCTGTATTATTATTATCTCTATTTCTTTATACAAGGCACTTTTATGTTTAGTCACATTCATCCCGATAATTACGATGCGCAATTATTAAAGAAACAACAAGATATGGCTAAGCTATTTAGTGATTTCTCACTACCAGCTGCTGACTTATATCCATCTGCCCCCTTAAATTACCGCCAAAGAGCTGAGTTTAGGGTTTGGCATGACGGTGATGATCTTTATTACATAATGTTTGATAGTAAAACTAAGGAAAAATATCGCGTAGATGACTTCCCTGTTGCCAGTAAATTGATTAACAAGGCGATGAAAGCTTTACTTGCTGCAATTAAAGATCATAAGGAATTACGATATAAGCTTTTCCAAGTTGATTTTTTATCAACATTAAGTGGTGAATTGTTGATTAGCATGTTGTATCACAAGTCATTAGAAGAAAGCTGGAAAGTTGAAGCGGAAAAATTAAAAGTACAGCTTTCCACTATAGCTCCTGTCGATATCATTGGTCGCGCCAAAAAACAGAAAATCATCATAGATAAAGACTATGTGATGGAATCTTTGCAAGTCGGCAGTAAGACCTTTATTTACCAACAAGTTGAAAACAGTTTCACTCAACCTAATGCAGGTGTAAATGAAAAAATGCTGTTATGGGCCCAGCAAGCAACAAAAAATGCAGGTGGTGACTTGATTGAGCTTTATTGTGGTAATGGCAATTTCAGTATTGCCCTAGCGGAGAACTTTACCCGTGTATTAGCTACAGAAATATCTAAAACCTCTGTTCGCTCCGCTCAAATTAATATTAGTAAAAATAATATTGAAAATATTGATATTGTCCGTATGTCGAGTGAAGAATTCAGTCAGGCCATGAATGGTGAACGAAAATTCAGACGTTTAGCAGATTTTGACTTAACCACTTATAACTACGATACGGTATTGGTTGATCCCCCTAGAGCAGGATTAGATAGAGATAGTGTTGAATTAGTTAGGCGCTTTAATAAAATTATTTATATTTCTTGTAACCCTGAAACATTAAAAGACAATTTAGCCTTATTAGTAGAGACTCATCAAATTGATAAATTTGCTTTATTTGACCAATTCCCTTACACCGATCATATTGAAACAGGCGTAATACTTACCAGAAAATAGCTTAACGAAATTTTTTAGACACTTTGCGACGGTCACTAAATTCAAGTGCACCGCGCGCAATGAAGCGTAATTGTTGAATGGTTTGCTCCGCTAATTGTTCTCGTTCTTCTTTATCGTCGATATCAAGCGCATCAGAGCCAGCACCAAAAACAATGGTTACTGCGGCGTGTGCGTGTATATAAGCAACATCGGCATCAAGATGATTCGCTTTTTGCAAGTAATCACAAAGTTCCATGGTGAAATATCGGATTTCTCGAATGACTGCAGCACGAAAAGCCGCCGAGGTTCCAGAGCGCTCACGAAGTAATAGCCTAAAAATATTACCATTACTCTCAATTAACTCCATAAAGGTTTGTACCGATATTTGAATAACGGAGCCACCTTTAGCTATACGTTGTCTTGCTTGGCGCATCAACTGCCTAAGCGTTAAACCCGCTTCATCAACTAGAGTTAAACCTAATTCGTCCATATCAGAAAAGTGACGATAAAAAGAGGTTGGCGCTAAGCCGGCCTCTTTTGCGACCTCGCGTAAACTTAAACTAGAGAAACTACGCTCGGCGCTGAGTTGTTTTAAAGCGGCATTAATTATTTGACGACGGGTCTTTTCTTTTTGCTGTGCTCTTACACCACTCATGCTCATTGCTCTTCTAAAAATAGCGAATTATTTACTGTAACTATCATACTGTAATAGCGAATAAATGTCTGTTTTGCCCAAGAAGTAAAAAATATTTAGTAAACTCACTTGACTGGTCAGATGATCTAGCTAAACTACCCATAACAGCGTACACGTGTACGCTTAAATTGATTAATCCTGGTTTAGAGAAATAAATGAAAAAACCCACTGTCATTTGGCTTAATGTTACCATTTTTTTAGTTACCTTTTTAATAGCAGTTATAGCTGTACCTTATCGTGCCTTAACTTATGGTTTTGATAACACTGAAATAATCTTTGCTTTGCTTTGCTTTATTTATTGTGGCATGTCAATTACCGCAGGCTATCATCGTCTCTGGTCACATAAAACCTATCAAGCGCATTGGAGTTTGCGTTTCATATTTGCGCTTGGTGGTGCCTTTGCCTTACAAAATAGTATTTTACATTGGTGCTCAGACCATAGAATACATCACAAACATGTTGATAAAAATGATGTTGACCCCTATTCAGCTAAAATGGGCTTTTGGTATTCTCATATAGGTTGGATGTGTAGGGAGTATCAAGCATCCCGATATAGTGATTACAAAAATGTTCGTGATTTACAAAAAGATGCCATAGTTATGTGGCAACATAAATACTATTTACTACTAACACTGTTGATGAATATAGGTATTCCCGTTGCTTTTGGTTTATGGCATGGCAATTTAATTAACAGCTTATTATTGGTAGGATTCTTTCGCCTGGTTATGAGTCACCATACAACCTTCTTCATCAATTCATTGGCTCATATTTGGGGTAAACAAACCTATACGGACAAAAACACCGCCCGAGATAATGGTTTATTAGCTTATTTAACTTTTGGCGAGGGCTATCATAATTATCACCATATGTTTGAAAATGATTACCGTAATGGCATTCGTTGGTGGCAATATGACCCAACTAAGTGGTTAATTAAAAGCTGTCAATGGTTAGGTCTGACTCATCATTTACGTGTTAGCCCTGAAGACAAAATTGAAAAAATGCGTATTGCCATGACACTGAAAAATACCAAAGCAAAGTTAATTACTCACCCCAATACTGAGCAAACACTTATTTACCTGCAACAAGAGTATGAATTGCTAGTGAGTAAAATAAACGAGTATTACCTTGTTCGTAAAAAAGTATTGCAAGCAAAACGAGATCACCTACTAGCAGAGGTTGAAAAGTCAGACTTGATGGCGCAATACCAAGAATTAAAACAAAGATTAACTGAGCAGCGTCGCAGTTGGCAGACTTTAACGGAAAAACTTGGTTAACATCAAGAAAATGGTCTAACAACTGTATTACCATTTACCTCAAATCCTGTTAAAATTTTTGCTTCAAATAAAATAGATAAGTAGGTTTTGAGGACTTTCCTTTGACTAAATCAAAAACGAGTAAAACTGAAGAAAAAAATTTTGATTATGACGTAATTATCATAGGTACTGGCCCTGGTGGCGAAGGTGCGGCAATGAACCTTGCTAAGCGCCAAAAGAAGGTTGCCATTATTGAACGTTACCATCAAGTTGGTGGCGGTTGTACACATTGGGGTACCATTCCATCAAAGGCATTACGCCAATCGGTAAGTCGTTTGATTGAATACAATTCCAACCCATTGTTTAATCAAAATGATCAAGTTAAACAATTAACCTTCCAAGATATATTAAGTCATGCCTCTGCGGTAATTCGTAAACAAGTTAGTTTACGTAGCGGTTTTTATAACCGTAACCGCGTCGAGAAAATTTTAGGTGAAGCTTCCTTTATTGATGCCCATACTATTCGTGTATTACACCCTGATGGCTCAGTCGAAAAAATATCTGCTAAGCAAATAGTTATTGCTACTGGCTCTCGACCTTACCAACCAGATAATATTGACTTTACTCATGCTCGGGTTTATGACTCTGATAGTATCTTAAGCCTAAAACATGCTCCTAGACATGTCATTATTTATGGTGCGGGTGTTATTGGTAGCGAGTACGCCTCAATATTTAGAGGATTAGGGGTAAAAGTAGATTTAATCAATACCCGTGAACGTTTACTGTCCTTCTTAGATGCAGAAATGTCTGACTCACTCAGTTATCACTTACGCAATAGCGGTGTTGTCATTCGACATGGTGAAGAGATTGAAAGTGTAGAAACAAGCGATGATGCTGTGATTGTACATTTGAAATCGGGTAAGAAAATGCGTGCCGATTGTTTACTATTTGCCAATGGCCGTACTGGTAATACCGCAGATTTAAATCTAGCTGCTGCTGGCTTAAAAGCTGATAATCGTGGTCAATTAAAAGTAAACGATTATTATCAAACAGAAGTGGACAATATTTTTGCTGTAGGTGATGTTATTGGCTACCCAAGCTTGGCTAGTGCTGCTTTTGATCAGGGGAGAATTGCCGCTTTAGCTATGGTTGATAGCAAGAGTAAAGCTAAATTAATTGTTGATATTCCCACTGGCATATACACCATTCCTGAAATTAGCTCTGTTGGTAAAACTGAACAAGAGCTAACTGAAGCCAAAATACCTTATGAAGTTGGTCGAGCTCAATTTAAACATCTAGCTCGTGCACAAATCTCTAATAACTTGGTGGGCTCTTTAAAAATTCTCTTCCATCGTGAAACCAAAGAAATTTTAGGTATTCATTGTTTTGGTGAGAATGCAGCTGAAATTATCCATATTGGTCAGGCGATTATGCAACAAAAAAATGGTGGCAATACCATAGAGTACTTTGTTGAAACAACCTTCAATTATCCAACGATGGCTGAAGCATTTCGTGTGGCAGCCTTAAACGGCTTAAATCGATTATTTTAATAATGAGCTAAACTTTATAACGAGCGAGAGTGATAGTTAAATACTTATCACTCTCGCTGTTCAATCTAATTTGAAGAAAATAAGATGCTGAAAGGTATACGATGAAAAAGTTTAGTTTGATAATTGCCGGTGTGTTATTGCTCCAGCCTTGCTTAGCGAATGATAATTTTACCCTTTACCTAGTAAGGCATGCTGAAAAGCAAGCAGATGATAAAAAACCACGCTTAACTCAATGTGGTCAGGCTAGAGCAAAACAGTTAGCAACCTTGCTCAGCACGGCTAAGATAAAAGCCATTTACAGTACTAGCTACCAAAGAACGATGTTGACTGCTGCCCCGCTAGCTAAACAGCAACACGTTGCAATCAAGCATTATAATCCTAAGCAGCTTGAGCAGTTCGCTTTACATCTAAAGCAAAGCAAAAAAAATGCCCTCATTATCGGGCATAGTAATACTACTCCGCAACTTACTCAGCTATTGAGCGATGAAAAAGTAGCCGCGTTAAGTGAAGATAATTATCAAACACTATATCAGATTCAGTTTGTTGATAAGCAGGCTATATTAACCAAGTTTATGCAACCACTTGTCTGTAACTAGATAAAATGGATTTTGATTAAACTGATTATGCTATTTAATAAATAGTAACCTTTGCTTCATAAAGTATATTCTTGTCGTCATAATCATCAAACCAAAGCGTTAGTTGAAATTCATCAGAGTCAATTTGAACCGTATTACTTAACTCATAGATGTCATCTGGAAAGAATCTATCAAGTTCTGTAATGCTTTTTCCTTGGACAAAATCACCTAAAGACCATGGGATATTTGCAGTAATGTCGTCTTTTATATTAAATAGTTCCTCTAACAATTGAATTGAAGCTAGTTCAGATCTCTTTACTTCAACAAGTAAGCTTGAGTTATAAATATCTATATATGACGTAGCCGAAATTGTAATACGTCCAACAGGGTCACCTAACTCTTCATTTAGTAATGCTAGCTCAACGGTTTCACCTTGAGTCAATTTCGATAGTATCAATCCTAGAGTTTCAAACTGAGCTATCCTGCTATGTTGTTGTTTAAACTTTGGCTCTTTATAAAGGTTTGACTCCAACGAGAAGTCCTCTAAAAAATATTTTTTTTCATTATCATCGGTAGTCCTATAACGAAAAGAGAGTATCAAAGTATTTTCTTGACCCTTTATCACTACTTTTTTCTGATTGTTTAGTTGCACAGCCATCTTCAAGGCTGACTTTACTGCTGAGAAAGAAGATTGACGTGCTACCTTATTAGCTACAAGCCAGGGTGTTTGGTCGAAAAAATCACGTAATGGCACCATGTTTAACAATGTAGGAGATATAACAGATAATTTGCTTTGCACTTTAACCAATTTATTATTTTGAAAGTGCAGCCAATGATTTCTTCCATAGCCGGTAATAAGCTCACCTTCAAACATGGATAATACCACGCTAGGCTCACCAAATTTACCAATCACTTGCTTATAGCTCATGCCAATAGTAGCGCCATATATACCATTGACTAATGAAAGTTCTTTGTTAGTTATTATCGGATGATTTAATTTAGCTTTTGTCGGTGGGCTGAAAACGACTTCTGTTTGAATAGCAATTGATGTACTCCACCCTTTTTTTACTAAATAACCTTGGTGGTTAAACGGCGTTGCCTTTTCGCCCACTTTATTCCCTCCTTCACAAGACTTAATTAACTCAGCTTCATAACTTACCATATACTTAACAAAATGCTCTGAGTCCGCAACCAAATATGTCTCAGTTTTCATAAGCTTTTTAACTTTTTTATCTATCAGTAGCAGATTATCTGCACCAAGTGATTTAGCTTTTATACGTAATTTTTTCAATAAGCTTAATCTTGTTTTATCTGCAAAAGGCCGCTCTGTTGTGACTTTTACTTTGGCATTATCAATAATCTGATAAGCACAATTAGGGTAATAATCGAGGATGGTAGGTAATTCATCCTGAGCGACGACTGGTGGTATAAATAACAGTAATGACAACAAAGTGACAAAAATAAATTTTTCTAAATAACTCATATATAAATCCTTTTCGATTGTGGTTATCTTTTTAAGCTGAAGACTCACCGTAGTTCAGTATCATGCGATCTCTGTTCAGTTTATTAATCAAGCTATAAACAGCCTGATGATTTCCTATGAACAAGCTCAAATTTAAAAGACCTTGCTCTAAGTTAAGCTCTGTAGTCATTGCCTCATCCTTAAATAGGCTTAACTTCTTAGCTCTGTCAGTAAAAGCTAGTGGATACTCAGAAAATGAGGCACTATTTTCCAGAATTTCAACTTCAATGCTATGCCAAGATGAATACCATGTAGCATGACTATTGCCTCGAGATGAGGAACTTGCCAAAGCTAAGTTTTCATTCAAGTGATAATAAGGCTGATATTCTTTTTTAGCTTTAATAAAATTCGGCCGCATTGCTTCTTCAGCTAAATTTTCACGTACAAGAGACAACAAGTTAGCACTGTCTTCAGTTAATTGAACATTAATTTTTTCAAGAACGTTAGCACTACTATAAAGTGCTAAATTAATTAAGTGGGTTTTTATTTGGTTAATCATTTGCAATTGACTATGGAGAGCAAGTTGCCACAGTTTAATTTCAGCAGATAAGCTAGTCCCTTTTTCAAGCTCAATAATTGTCAATGACCTTTTTATCGCTTTCGCGGAGCTAACAAACTGCTCAATTACGCTATTTACTTCGATCAAATCCCATTCAACAGCGGGCTTATTTTCATATTTAGAGAGAAGTGCTGGGATTGATTTGGGTAAATACTGAAATGATTTAACTATATTTGCCTGAACATTGAGTAAATAACGTAATTTTCTCCCTACCTGTATCAGTACACTTTTACTCTCTTTTGTTGGTAAAGTTCGATATGACTTATGGCTGGCAAGATAAGCTAAATAAAAATTGCTTTCTGCCATATAGGACTTAGCCTTCTGCAGCTCTACTAATGCCATTTGCGCCGAATTGAGTTTACTTTGATATAATTCGCGGTCTAACATTACCAGTGTATTTAGCGCGGCAATAATGGGCTCAGCTTGCTTTGTTGTCTTTGCTTGTGCGTAAGCCTTTTCAGCCAAGTGCAGATCTAGTCGAGAACAGCCAACTAAAAATAAAATTGATAAAATAAAAATATACCGAACAATACTAACCATGTTTAAATTCCCTTTCACTTGGATTCCTTTGATATACATTATCTTGCAGCTAAGTATGATCTAGTAATTAAAAAGCTTCACCCGTATTAACCTTACCTAATTTTATTAATTCGACCTCAGTTATTTTAAAAACCTGTCCCCATTGTTGAATGGTCATCATGTCTTTAATTACATGGCCTTGAACTTTTAGTACTGTACCTGGTAACTGATATTCCTTGGCGAGATTCATCGGTAATAGTTTGTCACCTGTTTTTGATACTAAGCCGTAAAAGCCACCTTCAAAATCCAGATACTTTACGGTAACTTGTTGCCAAGTTTTTTTTGCTGAGTTATCCATATTGTCCTTCCTTAGCTCAGTAACTTTATTTTCATTGTTTGATAGCTCATGTGCTTGTGAGCAACCAGCAACTAACAAGCTCAGTGTGACTGCAGCGATTAAAATTTCTTTCATAATATTTATCCAATAAAAAAGGCCAAGGTAATTTCATACCATGACCTTTATTTACATTGTTGTCAAAATAATCAAAGACTAACAACATTAACCAGTGTATTGCTTACCTTTACACTTTAGCTTATTTACACAGCTAAACCATGTAATTTTCTGGCATTGCTAGTGCCGCAACACCAGAGTCTACCGCTGCTTGTGCAACAGCCCTAGCAACAACGGCGCATAAACGAGAATCCATAGGTTTAGGGATAATATAGTTTTTGCCAAAGGTAAGCTCCGACTCACCACTTGCTTTAAGTACTTCAGCCGGTACTGGTTCTTTGGCAAGAGCTCTAATGGCATGTACCGCAGCAATCTTCATGGCATCATTGATAGTACGAGCGCGAACGTCTAAGGCGCCACGAAAAATAAACGGAAAACACAAAACATTATTAACTTGGTTTGGATAATCTGAACGCCCTGTAGCAATAATTAAGTCATCACGTACAGCTAAAGCAAGCTCTGGTTTAATTTCTGGATCTGGGTTAGAACAAGCAAAAATAATTGGATTTTTCGCCATGGATTTCACTTGTTTTTGCGACAGAAGATTAGGACCGGAAACACCAACAAAAACATCAGCTCCTGCAATAGCATCATCTAAGGTACGTTTATCGGTATTGTTAGCAAATAGTTTTTTATATTCATTAAGATCAGTACGACGTGTATGTACTACACCTTTAGTGTCTAACATGTAAATCTTTTCACGCTGGGCACCACACTTGATCAATAATCCCATACAAGCTATTGCTGCCGCACCCGCACCTAAACAAACGATGTTAACTTGTTTAATATCTTTGCCCTGGATGTCTAACGCATTCATCATAGCTGCAGCTGTAACTATTGCCGTACCATGTTGATCATCATGAAACACTGGAATAGCACAACGCTCAATTAAAGCTTTTTCTATGACAAAACACTCTGGCGCTTTAATGTCTTCGAGGTTAATGCCACCAAAACTATCCGCAATACTGGCAACGGTATTGATGAACTCTTCAACCGTTTTATGTGTAACTTCAATATCAAAAGAGTCAATATTGGCGAAGCGTTTGAATAATAACGACTTACCTTCCATAACAGGCTTTGAGGCCATAGGACCTAAATTACCTAAGCCTAAAACCGCCGTACCATTAGTAATAACCGCAACAGTATTACCTTTAGCTGTGTATTTATATACATCATCTGGGTTTTTGGCAATCTCACGACAGGGCTCGGCCACACCTGGGCTATAAGCGAGTGACAAGTCATAACTTGTTTCAGCTGATGTTGTCAATGCGACACTAATTTTACCTGGCGTAGGTAGGGAGTGGTAATCTAAAGCTTGCTGGCGTAGATCTGTCATGAGGGTTCCTTATGCGTTATTAATAGTGTTAGTTTTGTTATTAAGGCCAGTATAGCCATATTTTCTTTTTATTATCGATATCAGTATCACTGGCATTTACTTACTTATATGGTATTGCAATTAGCTAGCTCAATACAAGTCCGTTTTACTATATAACATCGATGTAAGCTATAACTAATAAGACTCTATCATAGGTTAAATTCATATCATTTTGATAAATAGTGGCTATTTCTAATTAAGTATTCAATAACAAACTTAACTTAGCCAAGCTAAAATGGACTTAACCCCCTTTAAAATACATTATCTAGCGCCAAGCCTTATATAGGGCACTATGAAAGTCATAATGAATTAATCTAGACATCGGATCACTTAAATTTAATTTACCGGACAGGAAAAATTTCCAAAAAAAAGTCCAGCTTTTTGCTGGACTTTATTATTAAGTGATTACCTTACCTTCTATTCGGTAAGGGAGAGTAAAGTTTTCCTAATGAAAAGGATTCACTTTAATAATCGTTTCAACACGATCAGGACCGGTAGAGATGATATCTACTGGTATACCGGTAATTTCTTCAATACGCTTGATATAAGCAAGGGCATTTTCCGGTAAATCATCAACTGATGTTGCACCCACTGTGCTTTCACTCCAACCTGGTAGTTCTTCGTATACCGGGGTGATTTTCTCATATCCTTCAGCAGCCGTAGGCGGTACAGTGATAATATCACCGGCTTCAGTTTTATAGCCAATACAGATTTTTAATGTTTTTAAACCATCAAGTACATCTAGCTTAGTTAAACAAAAACCTGTTACGCTATTTACTTGGATGGCACGGTGCATGGCAACCGCATCAAACCAACCACAGCGTCGCTCACGACCTGTAGTAGCACCAACCTCGCGACCTACAGTACCTAAGTGGTCACCAATTTCATCATGCAATTCCGTAGGGAATGGGCCTGAGCCAACACGAGTAGTGTAAGCTTTGGTTATACCTAAGATGTAATCTAAGTGACGAGGACCGAAACCACAACCCGTGGCAACACCACCGGCAGTAGTATTTGAAGAAGTTACGTAAGGGTAAGTTCCATGGTCGATATCAAGTAAAGTACCTTGGGCACCTTCAAACATGATTGACTCACCCGCTTTACGCGCTTGATCTAATATTTCTGAAATATCAGCTGTCATCTTTTTAATGGTATCGGCAACAGCTAACGCATCGGCTAATACTTCTTCATAGTTTACTGGTTCAACTTTATAGTAGTTAACCAATGAGAAATTATGATATTCAACAATTTCTTTTAGTTTAACCGCAAATGTTTCTGCGCAGAACAAATCACCAACACGTAAACCGCGTCGTGCAACTTTATCTTCATACGCAGGACCAATACCACGACCTGTAGTACCAATGGCTTTATTACCACGCGCAATTTCACGTGCAGCATCTAAGGCGTTATGGTAAGGAAGGATTAGTGGACATGCGTCACTAATCAATAAACGTTCACGTACTGGAACGCCCTTGGCTTCTAACATGCTAATTTCTGTCATTAAAGCTTTAGGACATAAAACTACACCATTACCAATTAGACATTTTACGTTATCACGTAATATGCCCGATGGAATAAGATGTAACACGGTTTTTTCACCGTTAATCACTAAAGTATGGCCAGCATTGTGACCGCCTTGATAACGAACTACATATTTAGCTTTATCAGTTAGTAAGTCTACGATCTTACCTTTACCTTCGTCACCCCATTGAGTGCCGAGAACAACTACATTTTTGCCCATGTTTTACTATTTCGTAAGTAAATTAGGCGAGGATTTTACCAAAGAATTATTTGTAGTCCAAGAGAAAAAAGCAGCTTTTTGTGCTGCTTTTAAAATAACCTATGAAGTTAACAAGTTAGCTCGAAATTATTCATAGCCCCAAGGGGTAATTGGCGTACTAATTGGCTTAGTTAAATCAAAATCCACTCTAAATTCTCGACCTTGACGGATCAAACGATAAGTAAATTTCTCCGGGTAAATATACATTTGCCAAGTATTACCAACTGATTGTGGTATGCCTTGCGCGACAAATAGCTCCTTAGAATACTGATCTGCTGGGAAAGATTGCATTTCGGCCCAACCAGCATCGTTGGTATGGCCACCATACATAGTTGATTTATCAAAGCTACCATCTTTTTTTCGATGATCATGCTTTAACGACAAACCTGAGCCGGTTTTAGTAATAATCCATGTCCGTGATGAATCATCGCCAACATGAAAAGGTATTTGTAGTTGACTGTCGGTACATTTGCGCACGTGCATGATTAATTTTTTATTAGCAAAACTGCCACCGGCAACATTATCAACCGTGACCTTACCTTCATAGGACTTACCACAATGTTTACTGATATGGTTAAAAAAATCATCTTGGCTCTTTATTGAAACCAATGGCGCTTCAGCCGCTATTAAGGTGGCAGCCAATGGCAACGATGCGATTGCCGCGATCATATATTTTTTTATTGTCATATTATTCCCTTTATTAAATTTACCCTTGCTGGAACTCTGCTATTGCAATTTACCCATCACTAGATATAAAAAAGCCAGCAATTATGCTGGCTTATGTTCAGGGTGAGTAATAGCTCGCCTTGCTATAAATAGCAAGGCGCGAGCAATATTCAGCTATTTTTGAATAGCACTGCCACCTTTTAAATAACGAAAGAATTCGCTATCAGGTTGGACCACCATGATATCATTTTTACTGCTAAAGCTTTTTTCATAAGCCTCAAGACTACGATAGAAGCTATAAAATTCTGGATCTTTTGTATAAGCATCGGCATAGACTTTAGCGGCTATTGCATCACCTTCACCACGTACAGTAAATGAATATTTCTGTGCTTCAGCTAACATTATGGTTACTTTGGCATCAATAGTAGCGCGAATAATTTCTGCTTGCTCTTGACCTTGTGACCTATGTTCTGTAGCAACAGCATTTCGTTCAGCACGCATACGTTCATAGATAGAATTACTTATCTCTGTCGGTAAGTTAATGGCTTTAATACGTACGTCTATGACTTCAATGCCTAAGTCTTCCCGGCTACTTGCCGCACTTTCAAGTGCCTTGCTCATAATAGCAGCACGATCACCCGAAACTATTTCTTTAATGGTGCGATTACCAAATTCAGTCCGTAAACCGTTATTAACTTTCTGCTTAAGTAATGCCCGAGCATTATCCAGAGAGCCACCAGTACGTAGGTAATAAGTAGAGAAATCAACGATGCGCCATTTAACAAATGAATCAACCATTAAATCTTTTTTCTCTGAGGTTACAAAACGATCCGCAGGTTCATCTAATGTTTGAATACGCGCATCTAATTTACGTACTGTCTCAACAAATGGAATCTTGAAGTGTAAGCCCGGCTTATAGATCATCATTTCATCGGTAGCACTATCACGTTTAATCTTTGAAAATTGGAAGACTATGCCACGTTGGCCTTCGTAAATTACAAAAACTGACGATAAACCTAACACGACAAGTAACGCTAATATAGCAATGGAAAAATTTTTCATTGTTTAGTTTCTCCCATTGCTGAATCTATCAGAGCGGTTTGACGATGATAAAGGTGACGTATTCACACTAGACTGAGTCGCAGGTAGGTAATTACTTTTACCACTACGATTACTAGTATTTTGTTGCTGAATAATTTTATCTAAAGGTAAGTACATCATATTATTACTACCCTCTACATCAATCATAACCTTACTGGTATTACTATATACTTTTTCCATGGTAGCAATATATAAACGTTCACGTGTTACTCTAGGTGCTGCTTGATATTCTGGTAAGATTTTTTCGAAACGAGCGACCTCACCTTGTGCATCTAGTACTATTTGAGCTTTGTAGGCCATTGCTTCCTGCTCAATACGCTTAACACGACCACGTGCACGTGGTTCAATGCCTTTAGCATAAGCTTCGGCTTCCCGTAAGAAACGAACTTCATCTTCTTGGGCCGAGATCGCATCATCAAAAGCCTCTTTCACTTCATTCGGTGGACGAGCATCTTTAAAGTTAACATCAACAATAATTAACCCTAGGTTATAAGGTGCAATTATTTTTTCTAACTCTTGCCATACCGCTTGGCGAATATCTTCACGACCACTGGTTAAAATGTCATCCATGTCTGCATGACCAACAACATAACGAAGGGCACTATCAAGTGATTGATTTAAGCTGTCTTCGGCATTTGTCACACTGAAAATAAAGTTGCGGGCATCAACAACACGATATTGAATTTGCATTTCTACGCGAACAACATTTTCATCTTTAGTTAACATAAAACCAGATGAAGGCATATCACGGGTACTTTGCATATCAACAGGAATAATGCGGTCAATAAAAGTCCACTTCCAGTTAATACCGGGTTCAACCGTACCTGTGTACTGACCAAAACGAAGTACAATACCTTTCTCTGCTTCTTTAATAGTGTAAAAACCACTAAAGGCATAAACAATTGATGCTACGATTAAAAGAATACTTAGCCCTATGCGGGAAAAGTTCTTGCCAAAACCAGAGCCACCTTTAGTCGTTTTACCACCAAAAATGCCGGTAACTTTTTTACCAAGATCATTAAGAAGTTCATCTAAATCTGGTGGCCCTTGATTCTTGCCACCTTTATTTTTCCAGGGGTCTTTATCATTATTCCCCGGTTCGTTCCAAGCCATACTGTTCTCCACTAATAATCGGCGACAATAAACTTATCGCCCCTACAATTAAAATTATTTAAGCTAATGTACAATATAATCTACTAACTCACTGTACTTAGTCGCAATTAACCTTTGCCATTCCCGCGAGGGCATTTTAACTTCAAGGTGACAATAACCTTGCTCATCAAAAGTCTCATGGGTAATGCAATTTAACTTGTACAACTCACCACGTAATTTACCTGCACTTGGCGGGATATTCAGTTGGTGATTCACTACTTCTATATCCAATCGTTCCGCAAGTGCGGTAAATAATAATTCAATGCCTATATTTGCTTGTGCCGACAGCCAAACACGAATAGGCACCCCTTGCTCATCGCGATCTATTCGCGGTTCAATATCATCTAAGTTATCAATTTTATTACAGATAACCAACTGAGGCACTTCGTTTGCTTCTATCTCCTTAAGTACATATTCTACTTGTTCGATATTTTCGCTACGCCTGTCATCTGAAATATCAACCACATGCAATAATAATTCGGCTTCACGAGTTTCGGTCAGTGTTGCTTTAAAAGCCGCCACTAAATCGTGAGGTAAGTGGCGAATAAAACCTACGGTGTCGGCTAAAATAACCCTACCAATACCTGGTAAATCCATTTTTCTTAACGTTGGATCTAAAGTAGAAAAAAGTTTATCCGCAGCATACACTTCAGATTGAGTTAAGGTATTAAACAAGGTTGATTTACCGGCATTGGTATAGCCCACTAGCGATAAAGTCGGTAACTCGGCTCTAGTTCTAGCTCTACGCCCTTGCTGTCTTTGTACTTCAACTTTGTCTAAACGTTTGCGAATATTAACCATACGTTCGCGCAGTAAACGTCTATCTGTTTCTAGCTGTGTTTCACCTGGGCCCCGAAGGCCGATACCACCTTTTTGTCTCTCTAAATGAGTCCAACCTCGAATCAAACGACTACTCATATGACGTAATTGTGCTAATTCGACTTGTAACTTACCCTCATGTGTTCGGGCTCGTTGGGCAAAAATATCCAGAATTAAGGTAGTACGATCAATAACTCGACATTCACATAATGCTTCGATATTTTTTTCTTGAGACGGCGTTAAGCTATGATTAAACAAAATGACGTTAGCAGCCACTAAATGAACTGCGTCACGTATTTCTTCTGCTTTACCTGAGCCGACAAAAAAACGAGAGTCAGGTTTATTTCGTTTACCCGTTACAATGGTTAAGGCTTGAACTCCAGCAGAAGACACTAACATTTTAAATTCGTTTAGGTCTTCTTTACAGCTTTCATCTGGAAAGTCTATATGAACAAGTACGGCTTGCTCACCCGCTTGATAACGTTCAAACAATAGCGTTAAATCCTAGTACCATAATTAATCGTACTCAAAAAAACATCAAAAGCCTTAGGCATCTGAAGGTTGATCATCCGAACTAGGTATTGGCGCTGTATTAACAGCGCGCGAAGGTACAACGGTAGATATAGCGTGCTTATATACCATCTGACTAACAGTATTTTTAAGGAGAATAACAAACTGATCAAACGATTCTACTTGTCCTTGTAACTTAATACCGTTAACTAAATATATTGCAACTGGAATGCGATCACGACGTAATGCATTTAAGAATGGGTCTTGCAAAGACTGCCCTTTTGCCATTATATGGTCCCTTTATTATTATTAAAACGTTACTGGTAAACTTGAAAAACAGTAACAATATTTCTGAAAAATTTACTATGAAAACAGCACAACAAAACGTTGTATTAAATAGCTAACAAATTAATTATACATCAATTTTAAACTATTGCTGTATATTTACTTAGGCTTTATTTCTTGGTCTCAAGCAGTGATAAAACTTGTGTTAAGTTGCTGCTATCATCTGTGGTTAGCCAGTGTAAATCAGGCCAATTTCGTAACCAGGTTAATTGCCTTTTCGCTAATTGCCTGGTTGCACAAATACCACGAAAAATCATTTCATCATGGTCAATTTCACCCTCAAGGTATTGCCACATTTGCCGATAGCCAACACAGCGAATAGCGGGTAAATCTTGGTGTAAATCACCTCGTGATTTTAACCTAATTACTTCTTGTTCAAAACCCATAGCAATCATTTGTTGATAACGCAGGGCAATTCGTTCATGTAAGGTACTCCGCTCTTGGGGAGTGATGGCCAATTGTAGAACATTGCCGCTGAGCTTAGCACCTTTTTTTTGCGTCAATTGTGTCAAAGTGTTACCCGTGATCCTATACACTTCAAGCGCTCTAGTTAAGCGCTGCGGGTCATTTGGATGAATCCGTAAGGCTGACACAGGGTCTATTTCTGCTAGCTGATCATGCATTGCCTGCCAGCCTTTTGTCAAAGCCTCACTGGCAATCGCTTGGCGTATTTCAGCATTTGCCGTAGGTAACGGGGAAATACCTTCAATTAAGCTTTTGAAATACATCATAGTACCGCCAACCAACAATGGAATGCGGTTATTACTTCTGATCTCAGCAATTTCAGCTAAGGCATCACGACAAAAATCGGCGGCCGAATAGCTTTCGCTGGCATCACGTAAGTTAATAAGTCGATGTGGATACTGTGCTAATTCGGCCTTGCTTGGCTTAGCTGTGCCTATATCCATATCTCGATAAATAAGCGCCGAGTCAACGCTGATGATATCGCAAGGTAACGCTTCTTGCAGTGCCATAGCCAAGGCGGTTTTCCCTGATGCTGTTGGTCCCATTAAACAAATAACAGGTGGCTGATTTGACGCTATGATGTTTTCAACTGACACGAATACTGAACTCTATCTAAATTATCTAAAGGAACTAAAGTAACTGCTTAATATGAGATGTAAGGTCAAGGGGGATAGAATTCAAGAGCAATTGCTCACTAAGTTGTTCATTAAACAATTTATTTGACAGTTTTAATAAAATTTCTGCTTGTGTTTCATCGTATTGCGCTAACACCATGGCAACACCAATACTATGATAAAAATCCTGTTCAGCAAGTTGCTTACCATTATTACCATTCTGCTTTTGCCTAAGCTCATCAAGAATTACGATAGAAGCATGACTGACATCTTGCTCACGCAATAGCGCGGGGAATTGCCTTATTTGTATTTTGTTTTTACCCTGGTCAACAAAAATAATACCCGCTTGCGCTAGTTTCTCTTGCTCTGCTACTGCCAGCTTTAATTGCTGCGCAGAAAGAGTGACCATTACAGGCAATAGTAATGGTTGACTGACCAAGCCTGTAATAGCGCCCTCTTCTTGCTCACTATTTTTCTGCCAGCTTTGCGCAACAAGTTTGCCATAAGTACTTTTAGCTAATTTAAACAGCGATAAAACTCTGACCTTACTCTTTACCTCATACAGTGCATAACCCGGTTTATGTATGCTTAGCAAGATGCTCTGATCAGAAGAGCCCTGCTGAATTGCTACCTCATGCTCGAGTGTAAAATCTTTATTTGAGTCAACTGCAAGCGCGACTTCACTTGCAGCGTCACTATGAGGTGTCATCAATGCTTGATAGTTAGCCACTGCCTCTGGAGAGATTTTCTGAGTCTGTGCTTGCTGGGCATTACCACGGTAGCCATAACTCGATTGACTGTTACTAACATCATTTACCTGCTGTAACGGTCTAACATAATCAGGCCGTGAGTAATTTACTGTCGGCGAACTCGTGTCTGGTGCCTGACTGACTTGTGCTTCATTATTACCAACAGCGGCATAAGATTGCTCAGGCACTAACGCTAAATCACTCTCTGGCGCAGTAAATAACTCTTCGCCGGCTAATGCCGACGTCAACGCTTTATGACAAACAGAATAGATAAAGTCATGAACATAGCGACTTTGATGAAAGCGGACTTCATGTTTTGCGGGATGAACATTGACATCCACTTCGCGGTGATCAAGTTGTAAAAACAAAACAAAAGCTGGGTAAGTGTCTGGCGGTAATAAATCTGCATACGCTTGGCGTATCGCATGATTAATTAACTTATCACGCATCATCCGGCCATTGACATAGCTATAACAAAGATCGTTTTGACTGCGTGAGAAACTTGGCTTTGCTAACCAGCCAGATAGCTTCATATTGTCATGAGGGCAATCGATTTCAACGGCATGTTGAATAAATTTTGGCCCACAGACCATAGCAACACGTTTAGTACATTGCGCTTGCGTACTTGCCAGACGATATTGGCGCACAGTTTTACCATTGTGCGTTAGCATGAAGCTGACCGAGAAGTTGGCAAGTGCGATACGACGTACCACTTCATCGATATGATTAAATTCAGTTTTTTCTGTCCGTAAGAACTTTCGCCTAGCGGGCGTATTAAAGAATAAGTCGAGTACTTCAATGCTGGTACCGTCGGGGTGAGCCGCTGGCATTATCTGCACCGACATATCTCGCCCTTGGGCAACGGCTTGCCAAGCAGTTGCTTGAGTTTTAGGTTTTGACGTTAAGGTTAATCGTGCCACTGAACTAATACTGGCTAAGGCTTCACCACGAAAACCTAAGCTATCAATCGCTTCTAAGTCAGTTAAATTTTTTATTTTACTGGTTGCATGACGACTTAACGCCAAGGTTAATTCTTCTTTTACTATGCCGTGACCATTATCAGTAATTTTTATTTTTTTGATGCCGCCTTTATCAACATCAATATGAATCGATGTGGCACCCGCATCTAAACTATTTTCGATCAGTTCTTTTATTACCGACGCCGGGCGTTCAACCACTTCACCGGCAGCAATTTGGTTAGCCAAACGTGCTGGTAATATTGCAATAGTCATAAGATTTATCCAGTACGGGGGATTTTTAATGTTTGACCAATTCGTATTGAATTAGACTTTAAATTATTAATGGCTTTGAGTTTACTCATAGTGATATTGTAACGTTTAGCCAATACCGATAGTGATTCGCCACTGCGAACTTTATGCTTTTTATAGCCAACCGAAGCAAAATAAGACCCAGTTAAAGGGTGCGCTAAAAAGTAATTCTTGATACCTTGATGAATTGCATTGGCTAAGCGTTGCTGGTGTTTAGGCCAGGTGAGATTTTTCTCTTCTCTATGGTTAGAAATAAAACCAGTCTCGACCAAAATAGAGGGTATATCTGCAGATTTCAGCACACCAAAATTACCATTTTGTGGGGTTTTCTTATGCATTTTGGTGATTTTTTTCAATTCTTTAATAACTTCATTGGCAACACCAAAGCTGACGCCAAGGGAATGCTCTTTGCTCATATCGGCTAAGGCTAGCGCTAAATGACTATCCGAAGTGTTTTTTATCACCCCACCACCACCACCAAGTAGCTCGGACTTTTTCTCTCTATTTAATAACCACTTTGCCAGTTCAGACTCAGCCCTACGCTTAGTCACTACCCAGACCGAAGCACCACTAGGTCCCGGAGTATAAAACGCATCTGCATGAATAGAGACAAAGAAGTCGACGTATTTTTCTCTGGCTAAGCTAGTACGACGATTTATATCTACGGCATAATCGCCACTACGGATCATGACCGCTTTCATGCCTTTTTCTTTGTTAATGAGTGTTTGTAATTTTTTAGCTATCGCTAAAGTCACTCGTTTTTCATAAGTGCCTTTACCACCGATTGAACCGGGATCTTCACCACCATGGCCAGCATCTATACCAATTATAATATCGCCAATAGTTTGCTTTGGCTTAGAAATATTCTTTTTACTACGCTTTTTATCATAAAGATCAATCACCAAGCGATTACCGTATTGGCCTGCAGGCGCTAAAGGAAAAACAGTGAGTTGATACGATTGCGCCAGCTCTAACACCAGGCGGGTTTTGCCTTTATTTATGCTGGAACGGAAAAGCTTTACCCTTGGATCATTAGCGGCAAGGTTTTTTAAGGCTACCGTGTTTTTGGTATTGCTAAAGTCGATAACCAAACGGTGTGGATTAGTAAGAGTAAAGTACTTGTATTCCGGCTTTTGTCTAACATCAAAAACAATACGGGTATTTTCTGGTGCCGGCCAGACACGAATGCCATCAATGCTATTAGCGGCGAAGCTACTTACCGAAAATAGGCTCGATAATAAAAAAACACTTAGTAAACTAAATGCCCGTAACTTTATTATCGCCAGAAGAACTCTGTGATACATGCAATTAACCCCAACTGTTTTATAACTTTATAATATCTGCCAGTGCCGTCATCACTTGTTCGCCGTGAGTTGACTCTGCTTGCAACTTGATGATTCTTTGTTCATCTTGGTAAGCTATATTAATGATTATATCTGCTTTAGCCAATAGCCCTGTGCCTTTTTCTGGCCATTCAATAAAACAGCAGCAATCATCATTAAAATAATCCCTAATGCCCATATATTCTAATTCTTCCGCATCAGCAAGACGATACAAGTCAAAATGGAATATTCGCCAGTTTGCCAGCTCATAAGGTTCAACTAAGGTGTAAGTCGGGCTTTTTACATTGCCTTGATGGCCCATACCTCGGACAAAGCCTCGAGTCAGCGTGGTTTTACCCGCACCTAAATCACCATTAAGGTAAACGACTAACGCTTGCTGAACGGCTGTACTTTTAAGTACTTGCGCCAGCCCAGCACCAATGGCAATGGTAGCTGCTTCATCAGCTAAAAAATATTCTAATTCTTTCATTTTGCTTTTCTATCTTTATTAAGGCTATTGCTGCGACAACTAGTGTGACGTTAATGACTGGGTATTTTACCATTAAGCAAGTGCTGTAAGGGTACAAATAAATCACTGGCTAACAAACCACGTTGACCATTATTATTGGCTATAATATCAGCTGCCGCGCCATGAATATAGGCTGCCAAACATGTTGCCGAAAAAACATCATCACTTTGCAGCACTAACGCACTAATAATGCCACTTAATACATCACCCATACCACCTGATGCCATACCGGCATTACCTGAGTTATTGATAACAATTTGTTCACCATCAGAGATTAATGACCCCGCGCCTTTAAGTAAACAAACACCTCCATATTGTTTGGCAATAGCACTGACAGCAGCAAAACGATCGGCTTCTATGCTAGCAATGTCACAGTGTAACAAAGCCGCAGCCTCTTTCGGGTGTGGTGTTAATACCCAATGATGATAATGTTGTTTCATCTTACTTAACCTAGTATTGCTTAACTTAGTCTTGCTTAGCCATATTAAAGCATCGGCATCGAGGATGATGTTTTTCTTAGTTGCCTGACTCGTTGCACAGAGTAATGTAAATAGTTGCTCTGCCTCATTATCATGTCCTAGACCTGGACCAATAAGATAAGTTTTCGCCTGATGCAGTGGCGCTGAATTGTCCAATAACTCTGCGGTTGTTGGCGCTAACATCAATTCAGGTCGGCCGTACATGATAATTGCTTGATTACTTGCGTGACAACTGACGGCAACTAAACCCGCGCCACAACGTAAAGCGGCTTCACTGGCAAGGCGAATTGCCCCTGGCATTCCCAGCCCTCCGCCTACGGCTAATAATAAGCCACTAATGCCTTTATGGCTGGCAGGCAAGCGCTTGGCTAAGTTCAAGGGTTGTTTATATTGACTGTAATAATGATTAGTTTTCACCCGCCTAGTAAAGGCGTTATTCAATGCTAGAGGGGCTAGTAGTAACGTACCGACAAAATTGGCTGCTTTTCCGGTTAACAAGCCTTGCTTATAAACGATAAATGTTAAGGTAACATCCGCAATAATGGCTTGAATATCTCGGTTTGCCCCATGCACTTGCCCTGTGGTGGCACAAAGTCCTGAAGGTAGATCAATACTAATGACCTTGGCGGTATGATGATTAATACTCAATACCAGCCGTTGCAAACTGGGTTTAAGCTGACCGGTAAAACCGATACCAAATAACGCATCAACGATGACCTCACCGGTAAAGCTATCGATGCAAGCTAAGCTCTTAGCGTTATTACGTTCCTCCACCTTATCAATAAGTAACACAGCGCCTGCAGCAATCATTGCTTGATAAGCTAGCAGAGCATCTGCTTTTAGCTGACTAACAGCGCAGCTAAGTAAAACACTGAGCTTTATATTTTTTTTGTGGGCTAATTGCGCAACAATAAAACCATCGCCGCCATTATTGCCTTTACCACACAGTACTAGTATATGCTCGGCTTTCGGCCAGCTTTTCAATAGCTGGGTAAAAACGGCTGCACCGGCACTGTTCATAAGATCATAGCTTGCTATGTCTTGACTAAGCGCAATTCTAGCTTCATGATTCAATACTTGCTCCGCACTATACACTGACGTCATGGGCGGCTTTTGTGATAAACTTACCAGTAATTTCATGGTGATAATCTTACCCTTAATCTATGGTTCAACAATCGAGCTAAAGCTGACTTTATTTGTATGACAATGTCTCTTATTAACTATCAAGAATTAGCAGAAAAAATCAAGTGCTGGGGTAAAGAACTAGGCTTTTCTGATTTAGGCATCAGTGATATTGATCTAACAGCTCATGAAAGTGTACTAGAGCGTTGGTTGGCTAATAACTACCACGGCAATATGGATTATATGGCCCGCCATGGTTTAATGCGTGCTCGACCGGCGGAACTAGTGCCAGGTACCATTAGAGTCATCAGTGTACGCTTAGATTATCTGCCACAAAATGCTAAGTTTGCTAGCGTACTCAAAGATAAGAACAAGGCCTATATTAGCCGCTATGCCCTTGGCCGCGATTATCATAAATTAATGCGCAAACGCTTGCAGCAATTAGGCAAGAAAATAGCCGAGCACTGCAGTGATTTTAATTGCCGACCCTTTGTAGATTCAGCGCCAGTAATGGAAAGGCCTTTAGCCGAAAAGGCCGGATTGGGTTGGGCTGGTAAACATACCCTCTTAATCAATAAAGAAGCGGGGTCTTGGTTTTTTCTGGGTGAATTATTTGTTGATATCCCGTTACCCGTTAGCAACAATGAATATAGCGCTGCGGCCATTAAAGCCATTGAAACACAAACTAAGATTAATGACTGCGGCAGCTGTGTCGCCTGCATTAAAATTTGCCCAACTAAAGCCATAGTAGCGCCCTATACGGTTGATGCACGGCGCTGTATTTCTTATTTTACCATTGAATCACCCGACGCCATCCCCGAAGAGTTGCGGCCATTAATGGGTAATCGTATTTATGGTTGTGATGATTGCCAATTAATTTGTCCATGGAATAAATACGCCAAACTCAGCCTTATTGATGACTTTCAAGCGAGAAATAATCTCGATGATATCAGTTTGCTGGAGTTATTCGCGTGGACAGAAGAGTATTTTCTTAACACCTTACAGG
Source organism: Colwellia sp. MT41 (assembly GCF_001444365.1). NCBI lineage: Bacteria > Pseudomonadati > Pseudomonadota > Gammaproteobacteria > Alteromonadales > Colwelliaceae > Colwellia > Colwellia sp. MT41. The sequence goes on along the minus strand of NZ_CP013145.1, from coordinate 340,355 downwards.
GCTCGCCTATCAGGCGTATTGGCTTTCAAAGTTGGCTACGTAATATTGCCGTGGCATTAGGCAATGCCCCCTATAGTGATGAGGTTGTTAAGGCCTTAACTGAAAAACGCGCTAAGGCCAGTGAACTCGTGGTAGAACATATTAACTGGGCATTAGCACAGCAGAGTAATAAAAAAATGCTCTCGGAGAAAACTGCCGCTGAGCAAGAGAAAAACCATAGATTAACACTACGCTTGATCCGCTCTGTCGAGAAAGGCCTAACTAGAGATGCTTAGAGCTACCGTTTAAAGGTTAACAGCTATTTAGTCACCTTAACTAAGATTAACTAACCTTGCTGTTATTTAGCATCTCGATATCCGCTCTGGCTTCATCTAATGCATGTTGAACAGTCAAAAACTTTTTAATGGCATTATTCTTCTCCGCCGTTACTTTCTGCTCACGTGCTCTACTCTCAACCAATTGCTGTTGAGTTTTTGTCAATGTAGCCATCAAATTAGTAATATCATTGTTTTTAGCATATTTTTGCTCGTCTCTCGCATTGACGAAATCATCATCGGCCGAATTTAATAGCTGCTTAGATTTAAAGCTTAAATAATTCACAGCAAGGCGAACAATAAAAATTAAACCGGTAAGCAGAAACACGACAATATATTGATTATCGTCAATAGAAGACAAAGCGGCGGCCACTTTAGTAAAAAAGTCCCCCTGAGCATTAATAAAATGCGTAAATAACTGATTATGCCAAGCAAGCCAAGTAATCATATAGATGACGATAAAGCTAGGAGCAGGGTGTTGGCTCTCAGTAAAGCTGAGCATTGCTTTGAGGGTTTTCTTATTAATCACAAAAAGTCCTTATTTAAATTTGATTATATCTTCAACTTACCAGGCTAATACCACCAAGACATACTAGACAAGCTATCATGTACTCTCAGGCTTAGCTTCACTACTTTCTCGCCTTTGTTGACATAGCTCAACAACGTGGTGTTTATCTTGCGTGGAATAACTACGCCAAGCCACTATCTCATCAATGTGCCGAAAACAACCCAAACAAATATCATCACCATCTAAGCAGCAATTTCTAATACATGGGCTGTCTGTTAACATTATTTGCTTATTATTACTCACAATGTTCCTTTTGATTTGATTACTTTATGATAAAAATATTACTAAGCGATGGCCTCTGCATCTTGACTGATCGCTTGCACCGCTTGTTTAGTTTTACTTAATAGATTAATTTGTCTTTGCGCACTGTTATCTAATTCTTGATTACTTAGCAAGGTCTGCCAACGCTGACATAGTTGCAATAAATATTCTGCCGCAAGTATTTTACCGTTAACCCCTAAGGCTTGAATAGCTAGTGCAACGTTTTTATCATCGTTCATGGTAAAGGCTTGACTTAATTGCGCCACTAATTCGCTATTTTCTGCGGTATATTCCTCTAGCATATAAAGCGCTATCTCAGCCGTGCCTTGATGTTGCACATAACGGTCAAAATTAAAACTTGGCGAATCGGCCATTGTCGCTGACAAAGTACTTTCAGCTTGTTGGTCGCTAAAGGCAAAGCTTTTAACCGGTATTACTTGGCTTTTATTGTTGCTACTGAATGCGTCACTGACCTGCTCGTTGAGCCAAGGTTGCATGGCGATAATTAAGTCATCGATACTACTGTTGGCAGTTAACTCACCAACAAGCCAGTGAGCATAAGCCTCAGTTTTATTAGCTAAAACAACTGAGCTGTCCAAGCTAAAAACGCCTCTCTTTAAGGCAAGATTTTCCGAGGTTTTGTCACCTTCGTCCACCATAAAATGGGTAAAAGCCTGACAGTTGATTTCTGTCAACAACACAGCAAAGCGACCACTTTGCCAATTTTCTTGTAACATCAATTCGCAACTAACAAAAGTCGTTTGTAAGCCCATAGCTTGCAACAATTGTTGCAAACGTTGATATTTATTAGGACTTTTTACCGCCAGCAACACCTCTATAGGCATAGCAATATATTTAGCGGCTAAGGCTGTACAAGCTTGTTCAATACCTGTTACATACCCGGGTAATGACAATATCGGATGACTTTCTTGCTGTTTACTGTTGGTAACCGCTAACGGCAGAGTGAAACTGAGCTGATAACCTTGCTCAGTTAAATTTGCACTGACATTATGACCATGCTGGTAGCGTAATAAGCTATTAAAATACTCACCAATTTCACTTTGCTCGGCGCTTTCATCATTAAAGCTTTGCAGTACTGGCGGCAGTTGCCTAATTTCACCAGTAGCATTGACATGACCGGTAAAACATATTTCCTCTTGGCCATTATTTTTATCGACTAAGCGCAAGTTTAGCGCTAATTCACTCTCTGTTTTCTGGGAAAATAACAGGCGGATAAAAATGCGAAACATCTCGACAAAGAGTTCTGCATCTAGGTTTACTTCAGCAATAATATTTTTATCAAGATTCAGTCGTAAGGTGTTTTTATCGAGTAATAACTTATTCTCTAGATTAAATAAAACAGCCTGAATTAGAGCAACCAGATTGACATCGCTCAAGGTCAGTACCGCGTCACTACTTTGCCAGTAACGATAACAACTAGCTTGTCTTAACTTTCGAACTAGGTCTCGCCCTTGCTGGTGAGCATGATACAAATAATTTTCTTCCGCACCAGGCTCATGTTCACTGCTAGTGTGAATGGTGGCGCTACTGCCTAATAGTACTAATTGTTTTATAACGGTTGAGTACAGAGTTTTACCACGTTGTTGTTCAAGCAATATTTGTATTTGATAATCTTGCGAAGTCTTAACCTTATTCAGCGCTAATTCGAGCTTTAATTGCTCTTGTGTAGCCTTATTATTAACAATTAACTCTTCAAGTTGCTGATTTTTATCACTCAGTGCTAGATACTCTATCTCGCTATAATTACTAGCCTTTATTTGTTGTATTTTCTTTATCAGTTGCTCAGTTTCCTCAGTAGCAAAGCGATATTTATTAAACGCCATAGCGTTGCTGCTATCATTTATGGGCAACTGCGCACCATCTAAGGCGCGACCAATACAGTTGACACTGTATTGGTTAACCAGCTTGATTTTTATTCGAACTAAACACAGCAAGACAAAAATGCTCGCTAAGCTAGCAATAAATACGCATAACTGCCATATGGATAATTGCTTGTTCGTGATAACGTCTATATCTGCACTTACATTATGATTAATTACTGGATTAGCTAAGACGCTAGCAAGAATACGGTGTAGTTGTTGCTGCTGGGAGACGAGTTGTTGCTGATAGTCAGCCATTAAGCGTAAAGAGCCTTGCCACTTTACCAACAAACCCGCGGTTAAAATTAGGTCTTCAAAACGAATAAGATCTCGAACAATATCGGCCAAACTCTGCCTCTCACCCGGCTGATTCGCTATTTTCTTGGCATAATCAGTAACAAAGATTTCATCTACTTTCTGGCGTAACTGCTCGAATACCCCAAGCGAAGTTTGTAAATTCAAGGGCATTAGCATAGTAACTATGCTGGTTAATTGCTTTTCTACTTTCGATAATAATTGTACTTGATGAGAGTCAAGGTATTGATTAGTTAATTGAATTGCTAGGGCATCAAGTAAGGTATCAAGTTGAATTAAAGTTTTATTTTTTAAGCGGGTATTACTTGGTTGGCTAGCTTCAATGCGGGTAATGAGATTCGTGACAACATTATTTTTGGAAAACCATTGTTGGTAAGTATTTTTATACTGAGATTGTAATAAGGACAACTTTTTACTTTGCAAAGAAAGTTGTTGTTGCAAGGGCATTAATTTATCTGCATTAGCGTTTAGCAATATTTCATCAATAAGCTTATTCGCGTTGATCAGGTAGGTTAGTTGTAAAAACTGATTTTGTAATGGTAGTAGCTGTTCCGTTATTAACGCATGGGATTGTTTAGCTTGTTGAGATGCAAACCATAGTGCAGAAGATAATGCGGCCACAACAAGCAAGAATATGGCCAAAAAATACACGGTGAAATATTGATAAAATGACTTATTAGCTATTTTACTATCTTGCTCAAGTACTTGCTTACCCGGTAAGTTGTTAGTATTTTTATCCGTTTTATTGGTAGTCATTATTCATCAACATAGTTCAGCTCCATTGAACGATATTTTATACCATATAGCCTAGTAAGACATTAAGCTTTGCTACTTTTGTTTAGTCTTTTTTAACGCTTTTTTTTACTGACCCATGCCCATTCCATCTGACACTCTATCGGTGTTTGTCCCGATTCATCCTTAATGGTTACAGGCACCAAGACACTACCTTTATCCTCACGTTCAATGAGTTCAATCTGCTCAGCAGTTAATTGCGCCACAGCAGTTAAACTACCTTGCATACGTCGTTGATAATTTACTTGCATTGACTTTAATAATGGTAACTTTGAGTTAGGTACATTCATACCAAAAACAATACCCGTTGCTGACTCTGCTAACACCGCGGCAGCGATTGCATGTATGCCACCAATATGATTTTGCACATTTTTTTTATTAGCTAAAGACAACTGAGTTTTATGCTTAGTGATCTCAATAATCTTAATACCACTGGTCCCGGCAAATTTAACTTTGCTGGTGAATAACTTTGTTAAAAGAAATGAACGCATAAAGCTAGGGGCTGAGTTGATTTTTGATACTATATTATTAAACTGGTTAGCCATAAGTAGAGTCTTTCATAAATTAATTGATATTGGCATTGTTATCCATACTGGTCAGACCTGCAAGTAAATTATTATATTCAACTGCTAGCTATGATCCACAAGCTCAAAATCAAATTAACCGTGGCAGCAAGAGTAAAACTTACTGGTCTAATAACCCCTGCAGTTGCTTAAGGTAAAACTCGGAAAACACCTGAATGCCATGCTGGCGCAGTAGCTTGGTAGTAATACCTTCGCCAACAATCTTTTGCTGACTAAAGGAACCATCATAAATGGTATTGCTACCACAGGATGGACTCGATTCTTTTAGTAAGGCAAAACGAATATTATGCTGCTGGCATAACCTTAAAGCTTGCTGAGCTCCTTGTGAAAATTGTTGACTGACATCAACTGAATCAATGGTAATCACTTGCAGTGTTTTTGGGTTTATTTCTGCTGGCGGCCTTGGCACAGGTAAACCTGATATAACCTCAGGGCATACGGAAATTAACCGGCCTTGAGATTGCCATTGGCTTAGCAATTGACTTGCTAAAGCTTTTACTTCGCCGTTATAGCGTACTCTTTCACCTAGAAAGCAGGCACTGATCAAAATCTTATCAAAACATTGTTTGTTGCTGGCCATTACTTACCTCATGCCGAGTGCAGCTTAGCTAAATATTCGGTATTTTTGCTATCTCGCCAAGAGAAGCAAGTTTTTCTCGATCAGCGGCAATGTATTCTTGGTAGCCGTCATTTTCAAAATTAACGCTTAGATGCTTTGCTTGCCATGAAAACAACTTAATACTCTGTGACCTTGTTAAAGGGAACACAATGAAGCACTCTATTATCTGATCGTATATAGCTAATTATACGATGAAAGTTTGATGTTAATCAGAGAGTTTGATAAAAAAAATCCACGACAAGTTAGTCTAATTTTCATATACTCAAGACAGAATTTTATCTTTGTAACTCAAGTATCATGCTAGCATTTTACCTTGGTTACAAATACCTTTGAACCAAAGAGAGTGAAACTATGAATAAACTTATGCTTGCTGTGGCAACAGCAACAGTTATGATGGCATCTCCTGTATTTGCTGGCGACGCAGCAGCGGGTAAAGCAAAATCAATGATGTGCGCGGCTTGTCACGGACCTGCCGGTATTTCTGCAGTACCAACTTATCCTAACTTAGCCGGTCAAAAAGAAGCTTACCTTGTTAAGCAACTTACCGACTTTAAATCAGGCAAACGTAATGACCCAGTTATGAAAGGTATGGTTATGGCGCTTTCTGCTACTGATATAGAGAACTTAGCGGCTTACTACGCTAACCTGAAATAAGCTTTCACTTTTTCAAATCTGGTAAAAGTCCTGTAAAAAGCCCCAGTTTAACTTAATTAAACTGGGGCTTTTTTGTAGGTGACATTTAGTAGTTCATTCTGAAGAATATCGAAAATTCTCCAATTTCAACTTCATTTAAAATATTAGTCTTAGCAATTCATAGTTACCCATACCCTGCCAGTTGATAAATTGTAGTTACTTCAACTCATACGTTAACAATATCGGTGTTTCAATTAGCTTTATTTCAGGCATCGAGTAGGGTGAGGCTCATGCCTCATCCCTCTCACAGAACCGTACGTACGGACCTTGTATACGGCTCATGCAATTTACTATTTCTCATCAAGCTAATAATAAGAAGCAAGAACTCCTGTCTTCACTTCATCTATCTGATATAAGCCGATTTCTTTAAACCATTTGTTTGGCATTGCGTAGTTTGCTAGTGGACTCTTGGCACTTCGCCATGAGTTCATCTTGATAAACTTAAAGGGTGGCTTGAACTTTAACTGCTTTAATCGCCGATGTAATTTCATCGGCTTTTTCCACAACCTCAGTTGTACAGCCCTTAATCGTCGCCTGAGCCAAGCCGACAGTTGTTGTAAAATTGAGCTTATATTCGCTATCTTAAAGTAATTTACAAAACCTCTTAGCACTGGGTTGAGTCTTTTTAGCACTGTCACTAAATTACCTGCTCCATTACGCTTGGTGAGTTGCTTCACTTTTACTTTGAAGTTGTTGAGTTTCTTTTCTTGAATACGGGTGTAATTGCTGCCAATTATCACTCCTAAGAATTTTATCCCCGTGTCGCTATGTGCTATATGGGTCTTACGCTCATTTATTTTAAGTTTCAGTGTTACTTCTAGATAGTGGCTCGCTACTTTTAATGCGTTCTCTGCCCCTGCTTTTGAGGTGCAGAAAATCAAGATGTCATCCGCATACCGCACTATCCTGTGCTGCCTGCTCATCATTTCTTGGTCAAATTCATCTAAATAGATGTTTGATAATAGCGGACTAATAACGCCTCCTTGTGGACTACCAAGTTCACTACTTTCAAACGTTGAGCCTACCATTACACCACTGTTGAGAAACTGTTTTATCAAGTTTAATATACTGCCGTCTGTGATGCGCTTTCTTACGAATTTTAAAATTAACTCGTGGTCGAGTATGTCAAAACATTTCGACAAATCCATATCAACAACGTGACGCTTGTTATACCTGCGTATAAATAACGTCGCTTTGCTGATCGCTTGATGACAGCTTCGCCCCACACGATAGCCATAACTTGATGGATGAAAGTGCGGGTCAAATATCGGTGTCATGATAGTCGATAAACATTGTTGAACAATTCGGTCTCGAACCGTTGGAATGCCCAGTAAGCGTTTGCCGCCATCGTCTTTGTCGATTTCAACACGTTTTACTGGTTGCGCTTGATAGCGCTTTTCTTGCAGTTCAAGCAATAATTGGTTGAGTTCTTTTTCCAAATTTTGGGTGAAATCATCGATACTCTGTCCGTCAATACCGGCAGCGCCTCGATTCTTTTTCACTTGTTTGTAAGCCATATAAAGCGCTTGCAGTGATAACATGCGTCCATAAAGACTAAAATGTACTCTCAAATTACTGTCTCACATCACTTGGGATTAGCTTCCTTTACATCGGTTAGGTTTGTTTCATTATCGCGGTAAGCCTTCTAGCGAGAGAAATTTTATTCTCTATTATTGCAATGTACTTAACCGCCTTTATTTTGCCTCTAGTAAAGAGAAATAATTACTCCCCGTGTCCAGTTCCATTCTCAGCCTTGATTTCACCCTTAGCAAATTAAGGAGACCTTGCCTTATTAGACAACTCGTAGACCCGATACAAATCCCACTATTCTTGAGTGATTTATAAATCACTTCCCCCCTTCGCAATCAATGAAAGCTTTTAACTCAAATTGACCCTATCAAACACAATGCTGATAGTCGGCTTGGTTTTATCCTCCACACCATTACTGGCTGTCATCGGCCTAGCCTTACTCACTACTACGGGTTCATCTGCCACCTCACACTCGCAAAATTCTTGAGTCACCTCTTGAACAATACGTCCAACCATTTTTGATCAAATCATTTTGATTGGATACAATGCAAGGCTTCCCCAGTTACTGCACTAGCTCCCCGATAGATATGCCACCCTCAAGCACAGCATTGGTCTGACTAAGAATAGGGCTTCGCGCTATTATGGACGCTTACCCACCAATACCGCCGAAACAGGTTACGGTTAGTTGTGTACATCTATCTTCCTATGGCTTCCTTCAGACCCTATCGTTAGCCAATAACGCCCTTGCCATTCAGATTATCTTCCCCTTAGTCAGGGTGATCAGGCTTCTTTCAGCCTGTCGGGTTTGCCAGCTTCGCTGGGCAAACATAAAAAAACCTCCAACAGGAGGTTTTCTCGCTAAATATTAGTTGATAGTTAAATCATTTAATATTTAAGTCATTAAGCAATATTAAACTTTACGACGTGCTGCGCCAGCTAAACCCATAAGAGCTAAACCGAAAAGAGCAATTGAAGTAGGCTCTGGGATTGAATCACCAGCAAAAGTAGCACTACCAATATTTGTATTTATACCTGAAGAAAAAGCAGCTGAAATAACAGCTACATCAGTGCCACCTTTCATAGTGTTGGTATTAAAGTTACTGTAAACTGTACCAGCGATATCTACTGCGTTGAAAAAAACATCATAATCAACTGAATCGGCATCAGCTGAATGAGTAGCTGTATCAGCTTGTAATCTTAACCATAAACTACTAGTACCTGTAACCGTATTATTCACAATAAAATCTAAATTGCCACCATTTAATAAATCTGAATACTCAAATGTAAGTACACAGGTATTAACCACTGTACAGTATTCGCCTCCAGACTTACCATTAAATGAAGCTATGACACCTTTACCAGAAACTACGCCATTCTCATCTACTTGCTGGTAAAGTCCGCTAGCAATAAAGTCTTGACCATAGGTAAAATTCGAATGACTACCAACATAATCAGGATCCCAAGTAATACCACCTGAAGAAACTGGTGATGCAGATGCACCGAAGCTTGCTAACGCGATTGCTGCTGTTGCTGCAAAAGTTTTTAATAAATTCATGAAATTTCCTTTTAGATATTCGGTTTAATGTGTAATTCTAACAGCACTAAAGCACTTGTTGTGCCAACTTGATATTTATTTAATTTCCCCTTAAAAATCAATAGATAAACAATGGCGCATTTTATGCGGTTAACAAGAAAATAACAGAGTGTAAAATTTCCTGACAACAAACTTATCTCACTTTCAATTCAATCATCGGCTATTCAACAAGCTTTTTCAATTTCGCTATTTTGATATTTAATTCACTATCATGGGCACTTAAGCCAAGCAACACGTCCTTGGCTACTTCCGGTTGTTTAGTTGCAATATAAGCTTCCGCTAAGGCAACTTTAGCATTAACGTCTACTGAGCCGCTTTTATCTGCAGCGATCAACACCTCAATAGCTTGTTGATAATTTTTATTAGCTACTAAAATCACACCATAGCTTTCTTGTAAGAATATTTCATTTGGGGCTATAGCAAGAGCTTGTTCAATATGCAGCTGTGCATTAACAAGATCATTAATTTGATATTCTATCCAAGCTAGGTTATTTAATGCGGCAATGTTATCTGGTTGAACCTTTATCATATCTAGGTAGGTAGAGATAATTTTGGTTGATTTATTTTTATCTACATTATTAGTACCATACAGCTCCGCTAGTAACATTCTTACTTTGTTATCATTAGCATTCTTAGTTAAATGACTTTCTAGCGCCTTTTCAGCTTCATCCCCTTGCTGAGAAAATTGCAACGCTCTCGCTAAGTTAACCACATTGTTGGCATTTGGCATCTTTTTATACGTTTCACCATATAAGTTGATGGCTTGTTCATAATCCTTCTCTATCATGGCAATTTTTGCTTCAGTAGCAATCATTAAAAAATTTGAAATACCTTTTTCTTTTAACAACTCCAACTGATTTTTAGCTGCTTTTTTATTATTATTTTCAAGCTCTAAATACGCCAATGTTGTCATTAGATTATTATCATGAGGGAAATCTTTATTAGCTTGTTTAGCTATTACCAACGCGTTGCCATATTTTTTTAATTTTTCTAATGCGCTAATATAACCAACCCGAAGAATGTAGCTATTAGGGGACACTTTCACTGCCTTTTTATAGGTAGCTAATGCATAATCATCTTGCTGATTATATGTGTAACTGTTTGCTAATATTATCCAATAACGAGATGGTAAGTTTTTTTCATTTTGAATGCTTTCTAACAACTTAATAGCAGCAGGTAGCTGATTATTAACGCGTAAGTTTTGTGCTAAACCGATAACAAGGTTTTTATGAGTATTACCATTTAGTTTATTTTGATCATGTAAGGCACTTAAGAAAGAAATGGCAATTACTGTATTTTCATTTTTGGTTTGTAAAACACCATAGCGGCGAATAGCATTATGATGATTAGGGTTTAATTCTATTACCTTCTCATAACCCTCGATGGCACCCTCTGTTTGTTTTTTAAACTCATATACTGCGGCTAAACTATAAAGAGCACTAATATTATTTTCGTCTAGTGCTAGTGCCTTATTAAAATATGCTTCGGCTTCAGTCACTTTCTCTTGATTAGAAGCAATCAAGCCAGATAAAACATTACCCGATACTTGATATTCGTCACTCGCTAACCATTTGGTTGCAATAACCTGTGCCTTACTAATTTCATCCCCTTGAATATACTGGCGTGCCAATGCAAACTCAGTTTCATGTAAGCTGGGATCAATACTGATCGCTTGTTCTAATGACTTAATACCAGACAAGTCTCCTTGGCTAAGTAGAAGTGCTCCTTGGTTTACTTTAATTCTAGCGTTGTTAGGCGAAACTTGACCTGCTTTGTTTAGCAATAACTGGGCATTGGTATAATCACCAATTTTCATTAATTCTAAACTGGTTATGTGTAATAAATCAGCATCACTTTCACTATTTTGTAAGGCATTTAGTCTAGATACAGACGAGACTAAATCATCGGTATGACCGAGTTTAATTTTAATTGATAACAAAATGACATTAATGGGGTGGGTTATCGGTAACATACCCTCTAAAGCAATTAAATAATCATAAGCCTGCTCTAACTCATCCAGCTTATATGAGCTAACTCCGGCAACCATTTTAGCGACCACAAAACTTTCATCATAACCTACGGCTTGGCTCGCATACCCCCTAGCAGCCATATAATTGCCATGGTGGAATTCAATCTGCGACTTATATTGCAAGGCAAGTGGTGATTGTTTAAAGTGTTTTAATAATTTATCCGTAAGCACATTAGCCTGGTCAAATTTTTCAGCTTTGATTAAGGTATTCACTTGGAAAAACTTTATATTATGATCAAGTGGGTAAGCAGTTAAGTAGCGAGTAAAAGCCTGGCTTGCTTGCTCAAAATCTTTTGCGGCAAAATACAAATAGCCTTGTAATAACAAGGCTTCGACAAAATCTCCATCTGTTGCTAACAAGGTATTGATCTGCGCTAGACCTTCAGCAAACTTTCTTTCACTATAGAGTAAATAAACACTAGCCAGTTGACTAAAAGCTTCATTTTGATTAATCGCGGCCGCTTGAGCAAAGTAATCCTGTGCTTTAGTTACTTCTCCCTCTGCTAAGGCACTCATGCCAGCAAAAGTCAAAATCACTATATAGTCATTATCATTAAGATCTTCACTTGCTTTGACCAATTGTTCAACGTCAGAAAATTTATCTAATCGTGTTTTTACTTGCGCAAGTAAGGCCGCTGTTTGGCTAAAGCTTGCGCCAAGCTGTACCGCCCTATCTAATTCTTTTTCTGCACTAATATAATTACCTTGATTCAGGTATGCTTTGCCCAACCCTAATCTAGCATCCGCATCTTTAGGCGCTAATCGCACCGCATTTTTATAATCTATAATAGCCGTGGCATATTTTCCTTGCTGGCTAAACGCATTGGCACTGGCCATCAATTGTTCAGCCGTTTTTTGCTCACTACAAGCACTCAGATTAAGCGCCAAGGCTAATGCTGATGTTATCATTATTTTATTCATGAAAAAATCCTTTATGAAATTCGAACCGAACGGTTCAGTTACCGTAGAATAGATTGATAAATCAGCCAATATACTGGTAACAATAAAATAAAAGCGACAGCTAACACAGTCGCTTATTGGCAAGGCAAAACAATTATAATCGTGCTAGTATTTTTGCTTTTTTCTGGGTTTGCTCATCTGTTTCTGGCAATGTTTTACTTAACAAATCTTTTGCTTCATTTTCTCGACTATTGGCAATAAGTGCTTCGATGTAATTAAGTTGAATATCAATGTCTTGCCCTTTAGTTAAATCAAAGGCTTTACTGGCATATTTTAACGCCGCTCTTTTATCACCCGATTTAAGCAGTACTTTTCCGTAGGTATCAGCAACATTTGGAATATGAGGCGCTAGCGCAAAAGCCTCTTTAGCATGCATTAAGGCTTTATCTAATTTGCTCTGCTCTAAATACAGCCAAGCTAAATTATTATGGGCTATAACATTGTTAGGTTGTTTTTTAACAACATCAGCATAAACCGCGATAGCTTTATTAGTATCACTTTCAAGATAGATACCCGCCAGCATAGTTTTAATACGATTTTCATGCGGCTCGACGGTTAAATGATGCTCTAATACTTTGGCGGCTTTAGGCTCGTCTTTATTGCCCATATAAGCACCCGCTAAATACACAGCATTTTGACTACTCGGGTAAACTTGATAGAGCTTAGTTAATTTTACTATCGCTTGGTCATACTTCTCTTCTAGCAGTAGAATGCGACCAAGAAAACCTTGTTTTAAAGCATCATTGATAGCGCTAACTGCTAATGTTTTATAGAGAGTTTTAGCTGGCATAATTTTTTTACTATTAAGCAGTAACTGCATCTTCACCAGTTGTAATACCAAATGATCTTGATGGTAATCTAAGCCCCGTTTAATTACCTGCAAGGCACGCTCATTATTACCACGGTTAGCATGTAAATCGGCTAATAACACTACCGGCTCTATATGGTATGGACTGGCTTTTAACCAACGTTCTAAAGCCGATTGAACTTTCTTAACGTCATGCTGTTTTCTATGGTTAAATACCACCAATTGCCAATAGCGTTTTGGTAATTTTGGCGTATCAGCTAAGTTAGTTAGTAAATTTTCGGCTTGCTTATATTGCGCTAAAGTCACCATAGCTTCAGCCACTAATACTGCTTTTTTAATATCGCTGTTATCCGCTTGATAGGCCAATTGTAATTTTTCTAAGGCCATGTCATTACGGTAGATACCAAAATAATGGCGTAATACCTTGTTGTTACTTGGCGCCAATGTCATTAAATAATCAACACGCTGTTTACTCAATGACTCATTTTTTTGTTGACGAGCTAACCTCAGTTGCTCAGTGAGGGCAAAAATATTGTCAGGCGCTAAAGTTAAGCTTTGTTTTAACGATTGTTCTGCTTGTTGATATTTTTTTTCTTTTATGGCAATACTTGCCATTAAGTTATAACCACCCGACTTTTCAGGATATTTTTCCTGCCATTTTATCGCTATCTCACGCGCTTGCTTAATATCATTATTATGTAGCGCCGCATAAGCTAACGCTAACTCAGCCTCAATAAAGCTTGGGTCTAGTTTAACCGCATCTTGCAAGTCCTGGATGCCTGATGGATCATTCATCATTAACTTTAAAATACCCTTCCTAGCGTTATCAGCTGCATTAATAACAGTAGAAGCCTCATGCTGGGCCAGTATTTTTTTTGCTTCACTCGTTGCACCTAACTCTAGTAGCTTATAACTTAAGGAAGAGATAAATTGAGCATCACCCGCTTGGTTTACTGAAAAGTCACCCACAGTGGCACTTATCTCGCCCACTAAGCCTAGCTCTAACTGGGTAACAGCCAACATGCGTCTAGCTTGGTGCTCTTTAGGTAAGTATTTAACCACCATGGTCAAATGATGATGACTCTGTTGCCAGTTTTTTAAATAAAAGGCACTCGCCCCCGCCACTAACCTTAAGTTAAACTGATTAAAATTAGCCGATAAAGCCCTTTCCGCATGTTCACTGGCTTTAGCAAAATCTTTACCATTAAAAGCAACCATGGCTTTAATATAATGGGCAAAAGGCTGACTATCAATTTTGGCTAATATACCATCAGCATACTTTTCAGCGGCTTTATCTTGACCCGACTTAAGTAACGCATCGGCTAACAATAATTGCACAATACCTGAACGTGGCTGTAAATTTAAATAGCTTTCAAAACTTAACGCCGCTTGTTGATAGTCTTTAGTCACCATGGACACTTGTCCTTGCAACATAAGCGCATCAACTTGCTCGGCATCTATGGTTAATATCCGTGAAATTAAGGTTTTCACTGCATCATTGTTGTTTTGAGACAGCTCTAAATAAGCCAAAGCCAACATACTATATAAACTTTGTTGGGCAATAGACTGCGCTAAAGTGGCACTATCTGTTGCCTGTTCAGCTTGCTCACTACGCAATGCCGCCAGTGTTTTATAAGCTAAGTAATGGCTGTGTTCTTCATTAGCCAACTTTGCGGCCTGCTCACTTAACGCTAAAACATCGGCGTCACTGTCCGTTAATATATACGCGCGGGCAAGTAATGGCAGCACTTTATTAGCGGCATAGTTAAACTGTTGGGCTCTTTCAAGTTCCTTTACTGCAACAAGGCCATCGCCCAAATTCAAATAAATTTGACCTAAGATAAAACGCGCTTCCGCATTTTTACCATCCGCACGAATAGCATTTTTTAATTCAATAATACTTTCATTTATTTGCTTGTTACTGAGATAACTTTTAGCACTTTCTAGGTGATATTCAACTGAGACTTGCTCACTACAGGCGCTGAGTGCCAGAGTGATACTTAAACAGAGGGAGGCTTTTACAAATTTCATGTCGAGAGTCCTTTTGCTATTATCATTATTATTAAAGCTAATACCTTAAGGTATTGCCTTGGCAGCTAATTTAAAGCTAACAAAAAATAAAGCCCATTAACAGCAAAGCTAATGGGCCTTTTTTATGCTCGGCTATTGAGCAGTGGCGTAACTACCGCCAAATTACTATAACACTCATGATCGGTAACCAAGATCAATACATCTGCCCAATCATCAATGGCGGTTAACGTCTCTTGACGAGCGCAATGCCAGCTGGGTACGAAGGGATCATGATAATTAACTTCCAAGCCCGCTTGGATAAAATGCTGATGAATGGCATCAGCAGGTGATTCACGACAGTCATCAACATTGGCTTTATAAGCTACGCCTAAGATGCCAATTTTCTTGCCCTTAAGCTGGCTGGTATCCCCTAATAGCGCCAAAGCTTGTTCAGCAACTATACTTGGACGCTGGTCATTAATAGTACGTGCTAAACGAACCAACTCTCCTGCTTGAGTATTTTCAACCAAGAACCAAGGGTCAATGGGGATACAGTGTCCACCAACACCTGGCCCTGGCGATAACACGTTAACTCTTGGGTGACGGTTAGCTAGGCGAATAACCTCATGGACATCCACTTTGAGCTCTTGACAAATTTGTGATAGTTCATTGGCAAAAGCAATACCCACGTCACGAGAGGTATTTTCTACCAACTTGATACATTCGGCTGTGGTTAAATCCGTTAAGAAGATTTCACCTTTAACAAAACTTTGATAAATAGCTTTAACTTTCTGTTGTGCCTGAGGGTTTGTTGCACCTATGATCCTGTCATTGTGCACCAGTTCATGCAAGGTTTGCCCTGGAATGGCACGTTCAGGACAATGGACAACATCAATGGTTAAACCTGCTTCGGCAAAGCGTTGTGCCACGGCTAAACTTGTTTGTGGCGAGATAGTTGACTCAATAATTACCGTTTGACCCTCTTTAGCCACTTTCGCGATGGCATCTACGGCACTAAAGACATAACTTCGGTCACAGCTATTATCCTTGTGCGGTGTCGGTACAGCAATTAAATAGGTTGTGCTGGTAGGAATTTCACTACTGGCTGTTAAAAAACCTTGTGAAACAACCTTAGTAAGTAAGTCAGGTAAACCAGCTTCATCAAAGGGGCATTGTGCCTTATTAATCGCGGTAACTTTATCGCTATTCAAATCAACGCCGGTAACATGATAGCCAGCTTCTGCTAATAAGCTGGCTATAGGTAACCCCATATAGCCCAGACCAATAACACTGAGTGTTTCATGTTTAGCAATAATTTCAGCATCCAGAGTGCAAGGTACTGAATTAGTAATGATATCTAAAATAGTTTCTGCTACATGACCATCACCAAAGGGATTGCCCCAAGTAAAGTCAGCTGCATCTTTAGCAAGCCATTTATCCGCTGCGGCTAACGCTTTATTGGCATCACGACCAACCAATATGTTAGCACCTACTTCAATAGATTCAGGACGCTCGGTATTTTCACGTAAGGTAATACAAGGCACACCTAATAAACAGGCTTCTTCTTGAATACCGCCAGAGTCAGTTAAAATAAGCTGAGCATGTTTTTGTAATTGAATAAAATCTAAATAACCAATGGGTGGAATAAGCTGTAAATAAGCAGGTAATTCAATGGAAAATTCTTTCAGTTTAGCTTGGGTTCTTGGATGAATTGGCCAGACCATGGTTTGACTATATTTTGCATGTAACTTATCAAATAATGCCAGCAGTTCTAATAAGTTTGCGAGTATATCAACATTAGCAGCACGATGGGCAGTCACTAAGAAAAACTCACCTGATGTCACAGCTAAATCTGCCAAAATGGTACTGGTGCTGGCTGAAATATCTAAATGTTGAAATAAAGAATCAGAAACGGTATTACCGACAGTGAATATTTTATCGCTATCAATACCTTCTTTTGCCAAAATAGCATGTTGATTAGGACCAACGGCGAATAAGTACTCACTCATATGATCCGTCAAAATACGGTTGGTTTCCTCGGGCATAGTGCGATCATAACTACGTAAACCCGCTTCAATATGACCTACCTTAATGCCAAGTTTTGAGGCAGCTAAGGCCCCGGCTAGTACCGTATTGGTATCACCCTGCACAAGCACTACATCAGGTTTTTCGTGTATTAAGATAGGTTCCATTTCAATCAAAATATTACCGGTTTGATTGCTATGTAAACCTGAGCCAACACCCAAATTATAATCCGGTGCCGGTAATTCTAGTTCTTTAAAAAATATACTATCCATTTCTTCAGAGTAATGTTGATTAGAATGGATAATAAAATAGGCAATACCACGTTTTTTACATTCACGAATAACGGGCGCCATTTTGATTATTTCGGGGCGAGTGCCAACGATAATCCCTATTTTCATTTTGCTTCCTTAAAGTTACTAGATTGATGCGGCTATTTACATTTTCTTGGCAATTGTAAAGCATTTACTCACACAAGTAACATAACTCAGGTGAGTATTTTAACCTTCTGTTAACGAATTTACGTTACTAACGCCTTCACAGTAAATTCTATCAGTTGATCTTGTTTATCCCGTTGAGAAAAAGTATGGTCAGCTTGGCTGATTATTTTCTGCTCTATACTAGCCTGAGCCATTACCTGCTGCCAATGTTTATTACTTTTAACTAACAACCTAAATTCATCCGCGGTTAAATCATTACCACTAAGGATGATATGACTTTGGCCAGTAAACTTGCTCAAGCCCTGTAGCATTTGCGTAACAAAGTTATCCTCTGGGTGAATATTATTACTTGCTTTGCCTTGCTGATGAAACTGATTAATCTCACTAAGCGCGACTTTTGCCCGCACTTTCCCCGAAACTAGTTTTCGCCAAAATTCGTTACTGATTAGTCGTTTAAAGTAATAAGTGCGCAAAAATGTTTTTGCTTGTGTTTGTACTTGCCTTACCCAAGGGTTAACTAAGAAAAGCTGTGTTATTTTTTCTTGGTGATGATGATTGCCATTAAGATAAAGTAAAATGGCCGAGGCAGCATCGCATAAGCCCCATAAAGCCAAGTCAGTAATATCACTATGGCGTTGTTGAAAGGTTTGTATGGCAGCATCAATGTCACTTTGAATGTCAGTAAAAGTACTAAGTTCACCTTCACTGTCACCAGCACCGCTATAATCAAAGCGAAATACGGTAAGGCCCTGTTTAGCTAACGCCCTTGCCAAATAAACAAACAGTCTGTGGCTACCAACACGTGTTTGTGGGCCACCAACAACAATTATCACACCTTTTTTAGTGGCCTTATCACCACGGGTCATCGTTACTGCCATGGGTAAATGTTCAATGGCAATTAATTGTTTACCCTTGCTATTAAAAATAACACCTTGCTCTAACATCCGCTTATTTCCGCTGCGCCAGCAATTAACTGGCTAAAAAGCAACTGCTCTTGCCGTAAAAACTCAGGCGATATTTGTAATTCAGTGGCCTGCCAAAATTTCACCGCTGTTATTTGTTGAATAATCAACTTGTTACTTTTATTGGCGAGTGCTTGTTGCTGCTTTGCTCTGCCTGGGCTCAACGCCTCTGACTGGGCTAACCATTCAAACCAATAACAAGGGACCTTAACGTCAGTTAGCTGATTTAAATTCTGTGCAGCTAACTGGTCGAGCAAATTTTCTTCCATGGTATAGCCGGCAATCTCAATGGTTTGTTGTCGTTTTTTTGCTGCAGCTATGGTCGTAGGTATTGCCGTCTTACGCTGAGTAAAGCCAGCCGCTAACGCTAGACGCTTAAATTGTTGGACAAAACGTTTACCGTTAAAGTCAGGTTGTAACAGTAGCACGCCATCAACATGACTAAGGATTTCATCCGATAATAATAACACCGCTGATAATGGTAATGACAGGTAGATTGCTTGAGCCGAGTTGGCTTTAATTTCGACTAGCTGCTTAACAATATCTTGCTGCCACAAGACTAAGCTAGTATCAACAAGTTCACCACCACTATCCCCAGTACCATAGTGATCAAAAATGATAGTTTGCCAGCCATGGTGATAACCATTAATGGCTGAACGGCTAATATGGTGTCGGGTTTGATTGGCCTGTTCGAACAAGGGCGCAATAAATAGCAGGTGAGCAAGTACTTGCTCTGGGGTGCGAATTATCCGAAATAATGGCCCTTTAGCACCTGGATAAAATTCTACTCTCGTCGATACCATAGCCAAAATGATTAACTACGTTCTAGTACTAATTCGGTTAAACTAGCCACCGAAGCAAAATTCTCGGCACTGATATCATCATCATCAAGGGTTATATCGAAAGATTCTTCCATTTCACCAATCAAGGTGACTAACGTCATGGAATCAAACTCAGCAATAGCGCCAAATAACTCAGTTTCAGCATGCCAAAAACTTTCATCATAATTGGGAATAATGGCGATTAATAACTTAATGAGTTGCGCTGTGGTTTGTGCGCTAACTTGCTCGCTAGATTGTACAGAAGTCATTATTTACTTACTTTTCCTTTTGAATGGTTTAATTAGCCAGGGTAGTAGCAGATGCCGAATAATGGCTAACTTACCATAGATACTATGCTGATTAAAAATTAGATAGCTTTGTCGAGTTCTTTTGCCTGCTAACCAATCTTGTTTATATGGCTCAGAGCCCATACCGAATTCAATACTGGTGACTTTATCTTGACTGATAACATGTTCAGATAAAGCTAAGGATAAAATAGAACCGACCGAGTACATTTGATACTTGGGGGCATAAGCCAGCTTAAAAATAGAAGCCGTTGCTTGGACCTGTCCACTATCATTATAACTAGTTTGCACAAACCAAAGCTGGGCAGCTGCTGGCTCATCATCAACAAACAATAGCCCAAAACGTAATTTATTTTCCTGCAACGCTGCCAAACACACTTGCTCAATAAAATCGAAGCTAAATTCATCACCTTTCCAACTTTGTTGGTAAATGACTTTATAAGCAGAAAATGCCGAGGCAAAATTGCTGACCTCGGTAATTATTTCAATTCGGTATTGCTGCGCTTTAGTCAGTTTTTTTTGACGTCTTTTTATGGTGTTACGTAATTGACTCGGTCTTTGTTGATAATAACTAGCATAGTCAGTAAGCCCTTGTTGGTAGATATTATCAGTTTTAGCAAAAACGCGCTGATAAGGGAAATACTCCAGCAGTGCTTGGCTGAAAATACCCTCGTCAAAAGCACCAAGTTGCATACTATGCCACTGATGGTCATGCTTTATATAAGAAAACAACTGCTGTAATGCTTGTTTATCCGGTGTGATAAAAAATATGGGCTCGGTAACTGCCGAGTAAAAACTGCTCAGTGATCTAATCTGCGGTTGAGACCATTTACTCTTATTATTGATAGTGCTATGCACCAAAGGCCAAGCAATGCTTAAGACTGGTTGTTGCCCTTCACTTTTTTGATATAAACAATGCACCAGCACTTGGCTATTTTCGGGCAGCATAAACTGCTCTGTCGCAATAAGCCAAGGCAACGTTAATTCAAATAACCTCGCCTTAGGCATTTCACCTTCAGACAGCGCTTGATACTGAGTTGTATATTGCTCAATAAACTCAGTAAATGACAGCACGCGATAAGAAAAGTGTTCGTTCGGGATCATTAGAATATCAGCCACTTAAACCTCAGTCCTTAAATCAACTACTCAGCTAACAACAAAGCTAATACTTGCGCTGTTTTTTCCTGCATCAAGGCTTTATCGCCTTTAGACTCAACATTAAGCCGTACTACAGGCTCAGTATTACTGCTGCGTAAATTGAAGCGCCAATTGCCAAACTCCATACTAATACCATCGGTTTTATCAATAACTTGTGCTTGCTGTTGATAAAAATCAAAAACACGGGTAATAGCAGCTTTTGGATCGGCAATTTTATTATTAATTTCACCCGATGATGGATAAGCCGCTATGCGCTCTTTCACTAAACTAGACAGCGGCTGCTTACGTAAACAAACCAACTCGGCAATCAATAACCAGGGGATCATGCCGCTGTCACAATAAAAGAAGTCGCGAAAATAATGATGAGCACTCATTTCACCGCCATAAATAGCATCCTCACTACGCATACGCTCTTTAATAAAGGCGTGACCTGTTTTACTTTGGATGGCTTGAGCACCCGCTTGTTCAACAATATCAATAGTATTCCACGTTAAACGTGGATCATGAATGATTTTTGCTTGGGCTTTATCACCGGTAACTTTACTTAAAAAGTTTTCAGCTAATAAACCAACAATATAATAACCTTCAATAAATTCACCATGTTCATCAAATAAGAAACAACGATCAAAATCACCATCCCAGGCAATGCCCATATCAGCACCATGTTTGATTACTGCATCACGAGTCGCGGCACGATTTTCTATTAATAGTGGGTTCGGAATCCCATTGGGAAAATTACCATCCGGTTGATGATGTATTTTAATAAATTCAATAGGGACATTTAAGGCGTTAAAAGCACTTTCTATGGCATCAAGCGCTGGGCCTGCCGTACCATTGCCGGCATTCACTACCAGCTTTAATGGCGTGATATTTTTGTTATCAATATAAGTTAACAAATGCTCAGTATAAGGTTGAGTAATATCAACTGTGCTTAATGTACCTTTTACGGCAACCTCAATAAAATCATTCTGCTCGGCAAGGGCTTGAATATCGAACAGGCCAGTATCACCACTGATAGGTTTTGAGTTTTCACGTACCAGCTTCATACCATTGTAATCAATCGGATTATGACTGGCAGTAACAACAATGCCGCCATCGCACTCTAAATAACTGGTGGCAAAATAAATATGTTCAGTACCCGCTAAACCTAAATCAATAACGTTAGTGCCACCCGCCATTAGCCCTTGCGCTAAAGCTTGCTTTAATTCTTCACTGGTCAAACGAATGTCACCACCAACCACTACAGTTTTTGCTTGGGTATACTGGGAAAAAGCGCGACCGATGCGATAAGCGACATCAGTATTTAATTCTTCGCCTAATTTTCCGCGGATATCATAAGCTTTGAAACAGGTAATAGCAGAAGGGCCTGATGTTAAGGCTACTTTAGATGATGACATGAAATAAATTTGTCCTTGTTAATATTAAGGTTAAGGGGGTGTATGATGTAATCAATAATAGAATGATTACTTTTTAACTAAATTAGCTTGCTGCTATTTTTTCTTCCAGTGCTGCTAGCTTAGTTTCAAGCGCGGTTAATTGCGCCCGCGTCTTGAGCAATACTTGTGTTTGTACATCAAACTCTTCGCGTGTTACCACATCAAGTTGTGATAACTTGCTTTGCAAAACTGTTTTAGCCTTGTCTTCAATTTCATGGGCGAGATTTTTTAAGCTTGCAGGAATAGACTCGGTTACTTGTTTGGCAATTTCTTCTAACTTTTTTGCATTCAACATAATAATTTCCTCTTTTTTTACTTGTCTTGCATTGTAACTGTTTTGCCTATGACTAAAAACAGGTAAAATCACGGGTCGATAGTTTATTTTCAATAGTGTAGTAAAAAAATAATGAAACTTAATCCTAAACAAAATGAAGCAGTAAAATATGTTAGTGGCCCTTGCTTAGTGCTAGCGGGCGCTGGCTCAGGAAAAACAGGGGTTATTTGTCAAAAAATTGCTTACTTAATTCAAAAGTGTGATTACAAAGCCCGTAATATTGCCGCGGTAACCTTTACCAATAAAGCCGCACGTGAAATGAAAGAACGTATCCAAAAAATGTTAGGTAAAGACTTAACGCGTGGTTTAACGGTTTCTACGTTCCACTCACTGGGTCTTGATATTATCCGTCGGGAAATTAAAACCTTAGGTTACAAACCAGGTTTCACTCTCTTTGATGATCAAGACAGTTTAGCCTTGCTTAAAGAATTGACCCTGGACGAGCTTGATGGTGATAAAGATTTACTGAGTAAACTACAAAGCATGATTTCAAGCTGGAAGAATGATTTGTACTTACCCGATGCAGCATTGAAAATGGCCAGTGATGCCAATAGCATTGAATATGCCGAGTTTTATCAGCGTTATCATCAGCATATGAAAGCCTATAATGCCCTCGACTTTGATGATCTTATTCTTATTCCGACCTTATTACTGAAAAATTACCCTGCGGTTAAAGAGCGCTGGCAACAAAAAATTCGCTATTTATTAGTCGATGAATATCAAGATACCAACGCCAGTCAATATGAATTAGTAAGACAACTAGCCGGTGAACGAGCTCGTTTAACGGTAGTGGGTGACGACGATCAATCCATTTATTCTTGGCGTGGTGCCAGACCAGAAAACCTAGTGCAACTGGGTAAAGATTACCCCAATTTAAAAGTGATAAAATTAGAGCAAAATTATCGCTCCAGCGGTCGGATATTAAAGTGCGCTAACGTACTCATTGCCAATAATCCCCATGTATACGAAAAAACCTTATTCAGTGAACTTGCCTATGGCGTACAGCTGCGTGTATTACAAGCAAAAAATGAAGAGCATGAAATTGAACGTGTTATTGGCGAGCTAATAGGCCATCGTTTTATGAACCGTAGCCAATACAAAGATTACGCGGTGCTTTATCGCGGTAATCATCAATCACGTTTATTAGAAAAGGCACTGATGCAAAACCGCATACCGTATAAAATAAGCGGTGGCACCTCATTTTTCTCTCGGGCAGAGATCAAAGATATCATGGCCTACTTACGCGTTTTGGTGAATCCAGATGATGATAATGCCTTTTTACGCATTGTTAATATCCCTAAACGAGAATTAGGCCCGACCACATTAGAGAAATTAGGTAATTACGCCAATATGCGTCAAATTAGCATGTTTGCCGCCAGTTTTGAGCTTGGTTTAGAACAAACCTTAACCGGTCGTGGTTTATTGAAAATGCAAGCATTTACTCGATGGTTGGTTGATATTGGCGATCAAGCTGAACGTGGTGATACCGCAGCCGTATTACGCTCGATGATACGCGAAATTAACTACGAAGACTTCCTTTATGACACCTCGCCTAGTGCAAAAGCGGCAGAGATGCGTATGAAAAATGTCACCGAACTCTTTAGCTGGGTGACACAAATGCTCGAAGGCAGTGATGACCAAGAGCCCATGACCTTACCAGATATTGTTACTCGTTTAACCTTACGCGATATGATGGAACGAAATGAAGAGGAAGAGAGTAACGACCAAGTGCAATTGATGACACTTCATGCATCCAAAGGCTTAGAGTTTCCTTACGTATTTCTTATAGGTATGGAAGAAGGTTTATTACCACACCAAACCAGTATTGATGAAGGCAGTGTTGAAGAAGAGCGCCGTCTTGCTTACGTTGGCATAACGCGTGCGAAACGGGAGTTAATATTCACTTATGCTAAAGAACGTCGTCAGTTTGGTGAGCTTGTACGAACCGAAGCAAGCCGATTTTTACATGAGTTACCGCAAGATGATTTAAATTGGGAGCTGGGTACCACGAAAAAAACAGTCGCGCATGTTGAGCAAGCAAATAAGCAAGGCATGGCCGGTTTACGCGCCCAACTAGCGAAAGCCAAGGCGGCAAAAGAATAAACAAGGCATGGCAAGTTTACCTGCCCAACTAGCGAAAGCTAAGGCAGCAAAAAAACATACTGACAGTTTTAACTTGAAGCACTAGCCACTAGTGATGAACTCTAGTGGCTTAATAATATCGCAGTGGCAATAATAATAGCGGCAACAACAACACTGTAAATAACTCGTTGATTCTGTTTACCCTGGTTCGCCAGCATAGCCTGCATTAATTGTGTTTGTTGATGTTGATTTTCACGACTGGTTTTTAAGTAGTCGTAAATTAAGTCTGGCATTTCAGGCAGCTTTTCATTCCAGAACGGTAAGTTAGCTTTAATTTTACTAAAGACAGCTTTAAAGCCCATCTGCTCTTTCACCCAGTTTTCTAAGAATGGTTTTGCTGTTTGCCATAAGTCTAACTGTGGATATAATTGACGACCTAAGCCTTCTATATACAATAAAGTTTTTTGCAGTAACACCAGCTGCGGTTGTACTTCCATATTAAAACGTCGTGCGGTATTAAATAAATTAACCAGTACATGGCCAAATGATATCTCTGACAAAGGTTTATTGAAAATCGGCTCACAAACGGTACGAATGGCAAACTCAAATTCATCAACACTGGTATTTGCCGGTACCCAACCAGAATCAACATGCAATTGCGCCACTTTTCGATAATCACGATTAAAAAAAGCAACAAAATTTTCGGCTAAATAACGTTTATCTTCACGGTTTAAGGTACCAACAATACCACAATCTATGGCAATCCAAGTAGGATCATCTGGGTTAGTGGCATCAACAAAAACATTACCCGGGTGCATATCGGCATGAAAGAAACTATCACGAAATACCTGAGTGAAGAAAACTTCAACACCACGCTCAGCCAGTAATTTCATATTGACACCAAGCTCGTTTAGTCTAGCGATATCACCCACACCAACACCATAAATACGCTCCATCACCAATACATTTTTAAAGCTATATTCACTATGAATTTCTGGTACATAAAGCGCTTTATCGTACTCGCTGCCCTGCTCAAAATTACGCTTTAATTGAATAGCGTTAGCGCCTTCACGATTAAGGTCTAACTCATCTAAAATGGTTTTACGATATTCTTGTACCACTTCTTTTGGACGTAAACGCTTACCATCGGGTAACCAACGCGCAACAATGCCAGCAAACAGTGACATCACTTTAATATCCGCTAAGATGGTTTCACTTATATTGGGACGTAAAACCTTGATAACTATTTTTTGCTCTTCTTTGCCTGAAATTAAGGTTGCGGTATGAACTTGCGCAATAGAGGCAGACGCCAAAGGGGTAAGGTCAAAATCTTTAAAGTGCTGTTCAAAAACCTCAATACCCATGGCTTCAATAATAAGTTGCTTAGCTTGCTCGCCATCAAATGGTGCTACTTTGTCTTGCAATAGGGCAAGTTCATCGGCTAACTCTGGGGTTAATAAGTCACGCCTGGTTGATAGCATTTGACCGAATTTAATAAAAACCGGCCCTAAAGTTTCTATCGCTAAGCGAAATCGTCGTTCTGGGGTTTTATCTTTATGCTGGTTTCTCAACCAAAATAAACTGGCTCGACCGACTTTTACATACCAAGGTAACATCCCTGCGGGTACCATTGTATCTAAACCAAAATTCAAGAAGGTTTTAACGATTTGATAAAGACGTTTACTACTCACGATGGTTATTATTTCCTATAGATTATTAGTGGTATTTACTCATTAAGCTTGAATTTATTTTTCAGCTAAGTCAGCAAAAATTTTATCAATACGCGCAGAGACAGCGCTAACTTCACTGGCAAGTTGTTTGGCTTGCCTGTTAAAAGCAGTTACTTCACTTATAGTCACCAGTAAGCGTTTTTCATGTACTAGATATTCGCTAATATCTGTTTCAATCTGCTTCACGGTTGCAGAAATGGATTTGCTAATTTTATCACTAAACTGTAGTAACTTATGGGTGGGCACATCACCAAGGTGCCTAGCTAGCTCAGACTGCCAATCTATTGCCAGTGACTGAGTAATGTGAGCAAATTGCTGTGCTATTTTTATATCACCGCTAACATCTAATTCATCTTGTTTGATTAATTGTGTTAGAGATTTCTTAGCTTTTAATTTTTTTAGCGCCTTTATACTGGTCTTTATCGTACAGTCACTACTGTCAGTTTGAGACCTAACTATGACCACAGCTGAGCTATCGCTAGTATTAACAGTAAACGATAGCGGAAATGAAAGCTCAGCTAACTCTAGGGTTAACGTTTTTTGCTTTAACGCGGCAAAAGAGATGGCCTTATTATGATTTAACGCCAAGGCTTTGTTAATAATGAATTCAAGGGTTGCCGTGGCAACTTGTGGTAACAATAGGCTATCTCTTAATGGAGGACTAAGTTGAGTACTTAGTGGCGTTAATGCTTGGTTATTAGAAGCTCGCATCGTTAAAACTTGTAGCCTTTATGTAAGGCAACTACCCCACCGGTTAAATTTTTGAAACTGGTTTGTTCAAAACCGGCGTTATCCATCATGCTTTTCAAGGTTTCTTGATCAGGATGCATGCGAATTGACTCAGCTAAGTATTGATAGCTTTCACCATCTTTCGCCACCAACTCCCCTATTTTAGGTAAAATATTGAAGGAATAGAAGTCATAGGCTTTATTCAATAGCTCATGCTCTGGCTTGGAAAACTCTAAAATAAGTAAACGGCCACCCGGTTTTAATACCGAATAAATTGAGCGTAAGGCTTTATCTTTATCCGTTACATTACGTAAACCGAAAGCGATAGTGACTATATCAAAAGTATTCTCTTCAAAAGGTAAATATTCAGCATTTGCTTGGACATATTCTATATTTTGCACTAAACCTTTATCACGTAATTTATCGCGACCAACATTTAACATTGAGCTATTAATATCGGCTAAAATCACTTTACCTTCTCGACCAACGAGTTGCGAAAACTTAGCGGTTAAATCACCGGTACCACCGGCTAGATCCAAAACGGTATTGCCTGGACGAACACCGCTGGCATCAATAGTAAAACGTTTCCATAAGCGATGAATACCAAAGGACATTAAATCATTCATCACATCATATTGCTTTGCCACCGAGTGAAAAACGCCTGCTACCATAGATATTTTGTCGGCTTTTTCTATAGTTTTATAACCAAAGTGCGTAGTACCTTTACTTTCGGCTGAGTTATCGGCTGAAGTGTCGGCATCGGCTGGTGTCTGCTGGCTGGTTGATAAGTCACTGGCTTGAGAATTTTTATCTGAGGATGACATGGTAATTTCACTTAAAGCAATATTAAAACTATAATTGTCGATAGTTTACTGTATGCATGCTAAATCACCAAATACCCAGCAGGTTTTTTATTGATTTAACTAAAGCTTTGCTGACCTAACTGAATAATAAGTTCTTACTTGCCATAAAATAATGTAACTAAACAACAAATATGAAATAAAATTACATTTTTAACTTGAAGAAATAGAGTGTCTACTCTATACTTCTCTTCGTTCCCTTATACGGACGCTTGTTGTAATAATTGAATATTCTAGCTTTCCTCATAGCTAACTCACCGATAGCCTTTGCTATCGGTTTTTTTTGCCTTAAATTTAACTAGGTTATTGGCTTAGCTATGCAAAGATGAAATTACTTACTCGAGGTCAACGCGGTAAAGTGTCTCGAGTCGTCATAAGCAAGGGCATTGTTCCTGCCGCTTTCTTTAGCTTTATATAATGCTTCATCCGCGGCAGCAATAAGACTACTGGGATCACTGCCCTTTTGCGGCACTATGGTACTATAACCAATACTAATGGTTATCACCGCCTCAACTTGAGAAAACTCATGTTTAATGTTTAGCGCTTCGATAGACTTTAAGCAGCGTTGGGCAATCAATTGAACATCGTGAGTATCAAGTAAAACAAAAGCAAACTCTTCACCACCGTATCGAGCAACCATATCTACAGCACGATTCACCTGCTGTTTAAGACAAGCACCAACCTTTTTCAAACACTCATCACCGGCTAAATGGCCATAGTTATCGTTATAGGCTTTAAAGAAATCGATATCAATTAACAAAAAGGAGACTGATGATTCTTGTCTGATAGCCCGTAACCATTCCCTATCTAAAAATTCATCCATAAAACGTCTATTAGCAATACCGGTCAAGCCATCAATCCTCGATAGCTTTTTTAACCTTTTATTAGCTTCATTCAGTTCATTGGTTTTTTCGATAACAATCCTTTGTACCACATTGGCGCGCTTGGTAATGCTACGAATATAAACAGTAATAAATAGGGTGAAAATAATACCCGCACCAAAGACAAACAGAGGCAGTACACTTCTTCTTACCGAAATATAGCTCTGTGTTGGTGAACCAATTAAACTCCACTTACGTCCTAATATTTCAGGTAGTACTTTTTTATAAATAATATTTCTATCAACCATAAAACCTGTTGATGAACTATGGGTATAGAGCAAATCAATATTATTGGGATCAGTCTCATCAACAAGGTCAATTTCTAAGCCCAGTAATTCATCATTTAGGGTTGAGCTGACAAAAATGTCGGCGATACGATAAACCCCAAGAATAAAACCTTGTAAGTTTTGTTTACGCTTAGCTAAGGTGCTTGGTTGCCCTTTATATATTGGTAAAAAGGCTAAAAAAGCTTTTTCCTTATAATTATCTTGCACCAGGGTGATACTCGCCGTAGCTCGCGCCGTAGCGCTATCTCGTGATTTTTCTAGCGTCTCACGACGTGTGGCATTTGACGCCAAATCAAAACCAAATGCGGCTTCGTTGCCAACTAAAGGCTCAACATAATAAACAGGAAAATACTCGGCTCTTTGCTGCGCCACTGCCATATAGCCTTGCGCCTTACGTTCAGTAAACTCAAAGTCAGGGAAACTTTTTCTTAACTCTGCCTCATAAGCTTGTCTTTGATCGTGCGGCACACGGGGTATCCATTCCAAAGCTTGGATATCATTATGACGATTTAAGGTCTTTCTTGCTTGCGTGGTAAAAGCTTGGAAATCAGGGGTTGATGCTTGGCTAAATAACGTTGCTAAGGTATATAGTGCTTCAATATTTATTTCTATCTCACGAGATAATGAGGCAGCGCGTTCGTCAATATCCTTGTGAAATTCACTAATGATGGCTTTTTTTTCAACATCAAAAAGAAACCAGCCACTTAACGTAGATAGTAAGATGCCGACAATCATGACAAAAATTTGCATTACTGCATTGTTGGTTTTTAAAACCATTTGAAATCCTTAAGCAACTGCTTCCCTACCACTATTATTATCAAGGCTCAGCAGCCAGTGTTTTTCAAGCCTAAAAGTGGTTGTGCTGTTTAGGCTAATTATAAGTATGAAGGGATATTCATGAAGGATATTAATAACATAATGTGATTAGTACAAGAGCTATCTGCCAAAGGAGTACAATATAAAAGCATAAGCTAGTGCGGTTAAAACATTTTTTTGAACGTGTCGTAATATATGACAAGGTTAAAATCAGCATCACTTTTATATTCACCGCTTCCAGCGGGGTGAGATTAACGCTAGCTTCGCTATAATGCTAATAACTCGCATTAGTCCGTAATAATAACAGGAGGTGTTTTGTCCTTACTTATCCAGTCACTCAATCATCAAATCATCGATGGTGATAATCATCGCCAATTATTAGTCGATTTAAATTTATCCGTTGCCCCGGGTGAATGTGTGGCTTTGATGGGCGATAGCGGCAGTGGCAAAACCACCCTACTCAACTTGATTGCCGGTTTAGAGCCAATTCAGCAAGGTAAGATTGCCGTAGCAGGTATCTCCTTAACACAAGCCAGTGATAGGCAGCTTAGCCAGTTACGCAAACAGCATATCGGCATTATTTTCCAACACTTTAATTTACTTACTAGCTTATCGGTGCAAGATAATATTGAGTTCAGTGCCAAACTCGCTGGTCGCTATGATGTTATGCATGGTTTAGCACTAGCAGAGCAACTTGGTATTAGCCATTTATTAAAAAAATATCCGGCCACCTTGTCAGGAGGTGAAATGCAGCGAGTAGCTATTGCTCGCGCGCTAAACAGTAAGCCAAAATTGTTGCTTGCTGATGAACCAACCGGAAATTTAGACCAGCAGAATAGTAGCCAGGTAGTAGCACAGTTAGTCCAGCTAGCTAAGTCCAACAACACCGCCTTACTTATGGTGACCCATAGCGCCGATGTGGCTGCTAGTATGGATAAAATCTATCGTTTACAAGAATCTTCCATCCGCTTAGTTACTGATTAAGCTGATGCAAACAAAACCGAGCACAAAAACAAATAGCGAATTTTTCTTGGTATTAAAGGCGCATTTAGCTGAATACTTAAACAAGCCCTTATTAAACCTTGGCTTTATTTTAAGTTTAGCCATAGCCACCAGCACTTTATTGTGCATTCTGGTATTAAATCATGCCAGTGAGCAGCAATACCAAGCAGCCAATAGGGGGTTAAAATCTCCCGTGAGTTTTTATATTGTTGCCAATAGCGGCGACAATATTTCACGCCATGACTTTAGCCATTTAAAAGCCCAAGGCTTTTATCAACTTGCGCCAATACATCTTTTTGGTAAAACACTTGCTTCCGGTAAGAAAATATCATTCCGAGCCATAGACATACTGCCACTGGTTTTGGCCATGCCAAAAAGTTTTACCACTCATCATATTAATCTAAGCAGCAAATACGCCAAAGCCCTTGGCTTGACGCTTAATTCAACGACAGATATAAATGATGCCAAGCAAATTACCTTAGCTGATGGCCAATCATTAAAGGTTAACTACAATCAAATCAATGACTGGGGCAAAGTCGCCTTAGTTGACTTACCCCTTGCTTGGCAACTATTTCCCGATATCAAAGGCTTTAGTCATTTAATGGTGACCGCCATTAGCGCCGATGAAAAGGCGCGGTTAGCCGCAGCTTTACCAGAGTATTTATCCATTCAAGAGGATTGGTCACTAGAAGAACGAGAAGGTTTTGCCGATGCTTTGCATTTAAATTTATCGGCACTGGCCATTTTAGGTTTTATCGTCAGTTTATTTATCGCTTTTCAAGCCGCTGATCAAGCATGGCAAAAACGCGGCGAGTTAGCGGCAAAGTTACGCTTACTTGGCGTAGAATTAACCAGCATACTAAAAGTCATGCTATGTGAAGCTTTGCTATTAACCTTGCTCGCCAGTATTATAGGTATTGCCATCGCTTTTGCCTTGGTGTCAATCTTACTGCCTATATTAGGCATAACCTTAGAGCAGCTTTATCAGCTAAGACAAAGCGGACATTTCCAATGGCATTGGTTATATAGCTTATGGGCATTCGCTATTTCTGCCGTGGCCGTTTTTTTGGCACTATTAAAACAGTTTAGGCTTATTAGCTCAGCAAAAATCGCCCTAACAGCCCGCATTGTGCCTCAACCATTTAACTACCGAGCAAGCGCGGCCATTGGTGTAACCTTGCTGGCTGTTTTCCTGCTTTGGCCTGAGGTTTATGGACAAAATTCCTGGCATCTATTAATGATAAAATATGGCCTATTATTAATCGCCAGTGTCGCCTTATTACCTAATATCTTGAGTTACTTACTTAAGGGCATGAGTTATTTTACCCGCTCTTTTCGAGTCAAATTTGTGGTTAAAGATGCCCGCCAACAAGTGGGTAGACGCTATTTACCCTTAGCAGCATTTTACCTAGCACTCACCGCCAGTATTTCTGCGGCGCTTATGGTCAACAGTTTTGAAAAAGCTTTCACTGCCTATTTAGAGCAGTTGTTAAGTGCAGACCTCTTTATCAGTTATAACCCCAAGCAAAAAAACAAGGTTGAGGCCTGGCTTAAACAGCAAGATGATATTG
Source organism: Colwellia sp. MT41 (assembly GCF_001444365.1). NCBI lineage: Bacteria > Pseudomonadati > Pseudomonadota > Gammaproteobacteria > Alteromonadales > Colwelliaceae > Colwellia > Colwellia sp. MT41. Next base: position 307,962 of record NZ_CP013145.1, on the reverse strand, counting down.
ATGAATATGTGCTCTTTAAACAGACTGTTGCCAAATACGGTAATGATACCCTAGCGGTTCATGCGCTTATGTCGGCAAAACAACAAAATAGTTTATTGTTTAAAGCAAGGTCGTCCAAGCAGCAAGCAACGGGACAATTCAGTTGTTATATCAACGAACAGCTATCGCTGAAAAAAGGCTTAGCCTTAAATGAACAGTTCACCGTCGAGCAAGGCCTGCAACAGCTCACCTGTACCATAACAGCCATTTTTTATGACTATGGAAATCAAGGCTATTCGGTCAAAATTCCGTTAAAGGCCCAGGAAATTCCTCTTTCAGGCTGGCGTGAACATGGCTTCGGTGTCTACTTTAAGGGCCGTAATAATCTAAGTACAGCCGCGTTAGCTGAGCAGTTAGGTCTTGATAACGAACAGATATTTTTACCTGAAGAAATCAAAACAATGGCACTAGCAATATTTAAGCAAACTTTTGTACTGACTCAGGCAATCGCTTTTGTTTTACTCATTATCGCCTGCTTTGGCCTGTTTTTATCAGCCAACAATTTAGAATTGGCGCGCAAACCAGATTTACACATCTTAAGTAGTTTGGGGTATAGCCGTATTGAGCTCTTTAGTCATATGTTAATGCAGTGGCTATTGTTAGCTTTTGGTGTGCTTTTACTTAGCTGGCCGATAGCTGGCTTACTGGCTAAAGCCTTGGTAGCAAAAGTGCTACCCGCCTCATTTGGCTGGTCAATGCCGCTAGTATTAGATATCGCGCCATTTGCGCTCACTAGTATTACTGGGCTATTGATATTATTACCTGCATTAGCCATTCCCTTATATAAGCTCAATGTCAGGGCCAGTTTGTCATGATAATTTTTTGCTTAAGGCATTGCTTAAAATATTACTTAAAACCGCTATTAATCTTGCTAGCCAGTGGCCTACTTATTACTGGCTGCAATGAAGCAGAGGAAAAAAAACGTCAACCACTAAAATACCTTACCGATGCGGACGGTAAATTTGCTAGTCCATCAAGGGATAATCAGATACTTTTTCCACAAGCCCATGCCCCGAAAAAAGCGTATCGCCAAGAGTGGTGGTATTTAACCACAACGTTAACCACTGAACATGGCCAGTCATTGGCAAGTCAATGGACCCTTTTTCGCCGCGCGGTTGGCGATAAACATTGGTACTTCGCTCATGCCGCTTTAGCGGATGCACAAAGCCATAACACCGCCTATAGACATGGTCGTGAAGAGCTAGGCAACGTCAACATATCTGCTGAGCCCTTTAATGCCAGCATAGATGACTGGCAATGGCAGTCCACAGCATCTTTACTGCCGGCACGCCTAGTTTATGGCTCAGCGGTCGGCTCAATAACGAGTGCAGTAACTGTTGCCGCAGTAGATAGGGCAATAAATGCGCCAATGAAAGAAAAAGGCATTGTTACTAAGACAGAAAACCATTGGCAAGTAGAACTGAATCTAACCACAACAGCAGAGTTCTTTCTGCAGGGCGAAAAGGGCTTTAGCATTAAACACCCGAGTTTAAATATCGCCAGCCACTATTATTCTCAGCCTTTTATAGAAGTCACGGGTAAGGTCTATTGGCAAGGTAATTGGCAAAAAGTGACTGGTCAAGCCTGGTTCGAACGTGAATGGTCTTCACAACCGCTAGGGCCAGATCAACAAGGTTGGGACTGGTTTGCACTACGCCTTAATGACAATACTGCCTTGATGGTTTTTCGTGCTCGCTCAGAGCAAGAAGATTATTTGTATGCCAGCATAATGACGCGCAATGGTGACATTCGTAGCATCGCCTCGAACGAGATATCCCTTACCAGTCACGACAATAAGCTCACCAGTAACTCCCCCTACCCACAATCATTTTCATTACTTATCGCGAAAGAAAATATCGATATCAAGGTGACGGTAGTTAATGAGCAACAAATTATGCGCTTTGGTATTGAGTACTTTGAAGGTATGGTGACTTTTAGTGGCAGTCATCAAGGCCAAGGTTTTGTCGAAATGACAGGGTATAGTAATAAGTAAGCTCAACTTGGCAGTAGTTAAGCAATAAAATTAGGGTAAAGCAGCGGTTGTTAGTGTGTAGATAACACGATAAAATAATTACTCTTATTTCAAACAGCCCTTCTTGCCCATGCCTATATCAACTGAACAGCTTAATACCATAGAAAATTATGATGATGAAAAACGTTTAAACTACCTGCTACAACAAGTCGTTAGCAATAAAGAAATTTGGCTATTGACTGATGAGCATGGCTGTATGATGCTAAATACTGACGATGAGGATTGTGTGCCGGTATGGCCCAATAAAGAATTTGCTCAGGGTTGGGCGACAGGTGAGTGGCAAGCATGCCAGCCTCAGGAGATTTCTTTGGCTAAATGGTACAGTCGATGGAGCATGGGCCTGGCCGATGATGACTTGGCTTTGGTGGTTTTTCCCAATCAAGATAATAAGGGCTTGATACTATATCCTGAAGAATTTGAACAGTTGCTGCTAAAAGAAACTAAAAAGCAAAATCGAAAATAGCCTCGAAAGTAAAAACGCATCGGTGCACTAACACGGTTAAGCGACCAATAAAAAAGCCACTTAATGACTATGACTAGTAACTAGGTGGCTTTTTTGTGACTAAAAGCTAGCTATCGAATGAGATATTGTGCATGAAAGCGTAACTGCTGTTCAATAAAGCTACTGATAAAATAATAGCTATGGTCATAACCTTCATGACGATTTAACTCAAGCGGGTAGCCATTGCTCTTTGCCGCCGACAGTAAAGCATCAGGTTTTAACTGCTCATTAAGGAAATTATCCGCTTCACCTTGATCCACCCGAGCAGGAACGAATTGCTTAGCATTTCGCATCAATTCGCTGGCATCATGATCTCGCCATAAATCCTTATCATCACCTAAGTAGGCACTAAAGGCTTTTTGCCCCCAAGGACAATTGATGGGATTACTGATAGGGCTAAAGGCAGAAACGGAGCAATACAGTTCTGGATTTTTCAAGGCTATGGTTAACGCGCCATGCCCGCCCATAGAATGACCGGCGATAGCACGCTTATTACTTACCGGAAAAGTTGCTTCAATTAATGCCGGTAACTCATCGACGATATAATCATACATTTGATAATGGCGATTCCACGGCGCTTGGCTAGCATTAAGATAAAACCCTGCTCCTTGGCCTAAATCATAACCGTCATCATCAGCAACACCTTCACCTCTTGGGCTAGTATCAGGGGCAACAATAGCCATACCTAACTCAGCGGCTATACGCTGTATGCCTGATTTTTGCATAACATTTTCATCGGTACAGGTAAGCCCTGATAACCAATAAAGCACAGGAACTTTATTGGTACTCGATGCTTGTGGCGGTAAATAAATAGCAAAACGCATGCGGCAATTTAAGCTACTGGCTTGATGGCTATATTGTTTATGCCATCCGCCAAACATTTTATTACTGGTTAAACATTCTATGGTCATAGTAAATCCTTAGCTTTGGCTAGTGCTTTAGCAAACAAAACACCAGCGATAAAATAACGTAGTGAATAAAGGCTATTTATCCAAGTGCTACTTATCAAAGTGAATAACACTACGAATACTCTCGCCTTTATGCATCAGCTCAAAGGCTTCATTGATGTCTTCTAGTCCCATGGTGTGAGTAATAAAATGATCTAGCTTGAATTCACCTGCCAAGTAACGCTCTACGTAATCAGGCAACTCAGTACGACCTTTAACACCACCAAATGCAGAGCCACGCCATACTCGGCCCGTCACTAATTGGAAAGGTCTAGTGGATATTTCTTGTCCCGCACCCGCAACACCAATAACTATTGACTCACCCCAGCCCTTATGGCAACACTCAAGTGCTGAGCGCATCACGTCGACATTACCTATACATTCAAAAGAATAATCAACACCGCCATCCGTTAACTCCACAATAACGTCTTGAATTGGCTGGTCATAATCTTTTGGATTAATGAAATCGGTTGCGCCTAATTTTTTCGCCAGCTCAAATTTACTTTCGTTAATGTCAATGACAATAATACGGCTGGCTTTTGCCATAGTAGCGCCAACAACCGCTGAAAGGCCAATACCACCAAGACCAAAAATGGCTACTGTCGCTCCCTCTTCCACTTTTGCAGTATTCATTACTGCGCCCATACCTGTGGTAACACCACAACCTAATAAACACACTTCTTCTAGCGGAGCTGCTTTATTAACTTTTGCTAAGGAAATTTCAGGTAATACCGTGTATTCAGAGAACGTTGAACAGCCCATGTAATGGAAAATCGGCTGACCATCTTTATAAAAACGGGTAGTACCATCAGGCATTAATCCCTTGCCCTGCGTTTCACGAATTTTTTGACATAAGTTAGTTTTACCCGATAGGCAGAACTTACATTCGCCACACTCTGGTGTGTACAATGGGATAACATGGTCACCAACTTGTACGCTGGTAACACCTTCACCAATTTGCTCAACAATACCACCACCTTCATGACCTAAAATCACCGGAAAAATGCCTTCTGGATCATCACCTGATAAAGTAAAGGCATCGGTATGACAGACACCAGAAGCAATGATTTTAACCAGTACTTCACCTTTTTTAGGCAGCATGACATCAATTTCTTCAATGGATAGCGGTTGATTTGGGCCCCAAGCAATGGCGGCTTTCGATTTAATAAATTGATCAGGCGTTTGTTCGGACGTTTGTTCAGGCGTTTTTTTAGGCATAGTATTCTCGCTTTTATCGCTGGCAAAGGCTAGTAGTATGGCTATCAAGTGTAGTCTATTAAGAAAAAGCTAAACCTATCAACAAGCTTATCTACTAATAAGGTTTAACTAACGCTAAATAACTCTAGCCAAGTAAAGTATTAGGGCTATTATATTTGTTTCCGCTTAAATGATAATATCCTATTTTAGTAAATCACTTTTACATATAGGTAACAATCATGAATTGGCAAGGTATCAGTGAATTCGTTTATGTCGCAGAAGCAGAGAGCTTTACCTTAGCGGCTAAAAAATTAGCCATATCAACTGCACAAGTGAGTCGTCAGATCACCGCATTAGAACATCGTCTGAAGGTGAAATTGTTATATCGCACCACCCGAAAAGTATCACTTAGCCAAGAAGGCAGGTTATTTTATCAACATTGCCGAGTCATTCTTGACGGACTAGAGCAAGCTGAAACGGCAATAACCAACTTACAATCCACTCCACAAGGCAAGATTAAACTGACTGCCTCAGTTACTTATGGAGAGCAACAAGTACTACCGCTAATCAATGATTTTATTTTGCAACACCCAGATATTCAGGTAATGGCACACTTAAGCAATCAAAAAATTGATTTAGTTGATGAAGGCTATGACCTCGCCATTCGACTAGGCAAGTTACATGATTCTACCTTGATGGCAAAAAAACTAGCCCAACGTACAAATTATGTCTGTGCGGCACCTGCTTATATCAGTAAGTACGGCACTCCTCATGCCCTATCTGAATTAAAGCAACATAATTGTCTATTAGGCACCTTAGATTACTGGCGCTTTCGAGAGAATAACAAGGAGAAAAATATCCGCGTCAGTGGTAGTCTCCGCTTCAACTCGGGTTATGGCTTAGTTGATGCGGCATTAAAAGGTATTGGTATAGTGCAACTACCCGATTACTATGTAAAAGACTATATAGAGCAGGGTCGTTTAATCAGCTTACTTGACCATTATCGCGAGCCCGATGAGGGTATTTGGGCTGTTTATCCTCATAATAGACAACTGTCCGTCAAAATTAGATTATTAGTCGATTACCTGGCTGTGCACCTAGCTTAACGATAATCGCGAGCCTGATGAGGGTATTTGGGCTGTTTATCCTCATAACAGACAACTGTCCGTCAAAATTAGCTTATTAGTCGATTACCTGGCTGTGCACCTAGCTTAACGATAACCGCGAGCCCGATGAGGGTATTTGGGCTGTTTATCCTCATAATAGACAACTGTCCGTCAAAATTAGATTATTAGTCGATTACCTGGCTGTGCACCTAGCTTAACGATAACCGCGAGCCTGATGAAGGTATTTGCGCTGTTTATCCTCATAATAGACAACTGTCCGTCAAAATTAGCTTATTAGTCGATTACCTGGCTGTGCACCTAGCTTAGCGATAACCGCGGGCCTGATGAGGGTATTTGGGCTGTTTATCCTCATAATAGACAACTGTCCGTCAAAATTAGATTATTAGTCGATTACCTGGCTGTGCACCTAGCTTAGCGAGCAAACCTTAATGCTAGACCTTTCGCTATACTAGAAAGGTAGGCGGCTTTATGGTTAGTCGTTTCCAAGGGTAGGAGTAAGGTATCAAACTATATGAACTACCGTTCGCCAGAATCATATTACTTAGCGATAGTATTGCCGAGGTGATAGTCAACGAGGGTGTAGAACTTAATCTTACTATGGTCAAGCAGTTGCATGAATTTTTTCTGGCTCATCTTCATAGCCCTTTTTCGTTACTAATCAATAAAATTAACGCTTATTCTTATGATTTTGAAGCACAAATAAATATTGGTAATCTAAGCGAAATTCACGCGATAGCGGTTATTGTCTACAAAATAGCCAGCCAATTAAACACAGAGTATTTAGCTAATACCATCCCAAGAGCTGATAAGTGGAATTTACGAATTTATTCAGATCGTGATGTGGCACTGAACTGGTTGCAATTAGAACAAGCACAGGTTAGTTAATTTCCACCCCGCTAACAAACTACCTCTAACAAGAGCTGTGGTACTGCCCCAACGTGCACTCCATAATCTAAAAAGCTGTTCATGCTCTATCTATCGGCTGTTTATCTAATCGGCTATTCGGCAAACTATCGATAAATGTTATTAATAATAAGGTATTTGTCCTTGAACTTAACAAAAAGTTAGTTAAACTAACATTTGAATAACATTCGAATACAATTACAAGATAAGATTTATATATGGCTCCAGCTCCAAGATTTAGCGCAGCAGAACAAGAGAAATTAATCATTTACGCAGCAATCAAGGCTATTGAAGACAGTAGTTTATTAGATTTTTCAATGTCCGCTATTGCCAAATTGGCGGGTCTGTCTATGGGCTCTGTTTATAAATTTGTCCAATGCAAAGAAGATGTACTGATTGCCTTAGCCACTCGCATGTATCAAGAGCGACAAAGTATTTTTAAAAAAGTACTGGCTTTACCCCTGACCACACCCGAGCGCATTATTGCCACCAGCTTGTTAGATTTTTCCAAAGTACAAATGTATAACTTTGATAGTCAGCTTGAAAGCATAGTCAACACCCAAGCCATGATGAAGCGCTGCTCACAGCGTTGGTTAACACAAATGATAGCTTGCGGTGAGCGCTGCCAAACTATGTTTCAACAATTTTTACAAGCCGCCGCTGATTCCGGTGAATTAATTTCAGGTAGACGAGATATTGAAGAGATAAACATAGGCAGCTGGTCGTTATCCTTGGGTTATTTTCAAACGGTACGTGTACACCAATGCTGGCGCAACGATCTAGCTGACAAGCCAGCAGAAGAAATGTTAGCGCTTGCACCTGATAATTTACATATTCGCACCATGCAGCGCTTAGTCAATACCTATGATTGGCAGCAAAAAATAACAGATGATGGCATAAAAAAAGTATGCCTACGCCTAACAGAGGCTGGGCTTAGATAAGTTTAAAGGCCAATACCTGCACAGATTAACTATCATTAAACAACTTAACCGCACTACAGTAAAAACGCTCAAGGTATTAATTAAGCGTTTAAAAAGGGATAAAGGAACAATCATGAATCTAACTAAATGGCTTGTGGTGATAATATTATTAGCCGGCACTATTTTTGGCTTATATAGCTATAAATCATCACTACAACAAGCGGCCAAAGCCCATGCTGCCAGCATGCCTGAGCCAGCAGCAACAGTTACTGCGGTAACCGTCAGCAATATTAGTTATCAGCAGCATATTCAGATAAGTGGCGAAGTACAAGCGTTCAAGTTTTTACTGCTTATTAACGAACTTGCCGGTGAAATTACCCAGTTAAATGCCAGCTCTGGCAGTGTCGTTAAAGAAGGACAAGTGTTACTGGTATTAGACCATAGGGACGAAGATGCCCGTTTAATGGCAGCTCAAGCGACCTTGACGCTACAGCAACAGACCCTAGCGCGTAATATTGAGTTGCAGAAAAATCGCGGCATTAGTGAAGAACGCGTTGACCAAGCTCGCGCGGCAGTACAAATAGCACAAGCAGATATTGCTGTGATTACCACGGCAATAGATAAAAAAACCTTAACTGCGCCCTTTACCGCTAAGGTTGGTATTCATAACTTAGAAGTTGGCCAGTATTTAGATAAAAACAGCCAGGTACTTGAGCTTATTGGTATTAATGACTTTACTTGGATTGATTTTCATTTGCCACAACGCTATCAAGAGCTAAGTTTAGGCTCGATGGTAAAAATTAGCCCAATGAATCAAGATGCTGATTTTACAGCAAAAATTATAGCTATCGACCCTCAGTTATCACGCATTTCACGTCATTTAAAATACCGCGCACAATTGCCATCAGCAACCTTAGCATTAAAACCAAATACCTTGGTCTCTGTGATAGTGCCCATTGCTAAGCAAGCTATACTCGCCTCAGTACCTGATTTAGCGATAAAACGCGATGCCTTAGGTGACTATGTTTTTGTCTTAGAAGCTGCCGGTAAGGGTAGCTATCGCGCGAAACAAGTAGCCGTTAAACTTGGCCAGCGACAAGGTGAACGGGTAATGATACTTTCCGGCGTAACAGCAGGCCAGCTGGTTGCCAATAAAGGCGCGTTCAAATTATACCCTGGTATGAAAGTATACCTTGCCCGTGAATCTGCCCATGAAGCGGCTGATGAAACTGCCAAAGTAGCCGCTAAAGCGCCTGCTCTCGATGCAAGTACACAATAATAAGGGCTTATGATGCAAGAAAATAAACCATCGATTATGGACATCTTTGTCAAGCGACCTGTAGTCGCCATTGTTTTGTCTATTATTATTTGTATTGCCGGCCTATGGTCAGCAAGTAAAATTCCGGTACTGCAATTTCCAAAAATTGAAAGTGCCTCATTAGTAATTGAGACCTATTACATCGGCGCTGCCGCTGATGTAGTGCAAGGTTTTGTTACCGAGCCAATTGAGCGTGTTGCCGCTACTGTGCCAGGCGTTGAATATGTCGAATCGACCAGCACATCTGGCAGTTCGAAAGTTACCGCTTGGCTAAAACTCAATGAAAATTCGACCTTGGCGCTAGCTGAATTAACCGCTCGTTTAAGTCAAATTCGTTTTGAGTTACCTGCTGGCGCGCAAGACCCCATGGTATCAGTGAGTCGTGCCGATAGACCTTTTGCGGTGTTTTATTTAAATGTTCATGCCAACGGTAATGACTTATCACGCATTACCGATTATTTAATTCGCCAAGTTAATCCGATTTTAAATGCTATTGAAGGTGTACAAAGAGTTGGTATTGAGGGCGCTCGAACACCGGCAATGCGTGTCTGGTTAGATCCAGAGGCACTGCAAATATTTAACTTAAGCGCCAGTGATGTTTATCAAGCCTTAGCAGCAAACAACACCATAGCCACTTTGGGTTATGTAGAAAATAGTCGGCAAAAAATTGATATCGTTGCTAATACCCAACTCAGCAGTGTCGAAGAGTTTGAACAATTGGTGGTCAGTGAGCTAGATGGCGCGAATATCTATTTAAGAGATGTCGCAAAAATTGAGCTAGCCGCAGAAGATAGCAGTGTCACCGCTAGATTAAATGATCAAGATGCCGTTTATATTTCTATTTGGCCACTGCCTGGCGCTAATGAAATTGCCATTGGTGATAGGTTATATAAAACAGTAGCTGAGCTAAACAAAACTCTACCCAACGGTATTTCCATTGGTTATGCTTACGATGGCACCTTGTATATGCGCGATGCCTTAACTGAGATTTTTACCACCTTAGCTGAAACAGTCTTTTTAGTTGGCTTGGTAGTGGTACTACTTATGGGCTCTTTTAGAAGCGCCATAGTGCCATTAATCACCATACCTATTTCTATTTTAGGGGCTATTGCCGCTATGACTATGATGGGTTTTTCGTTAAACCTATTAACCGTGTTAGCTATCGTACTCTCGGTGGGTTTAGTGGTTGATGATGCCATTGTGGTAGTAGAAAATGTTGCCAGACTGATGCGTCAAGGCATGTCAAGATTTGATGCTGCCTTGATTAGTTCGCGCCAACTCTTGGTGCCCATTATCTCAATGACCTTAACACTGGCAGCAGTTTATGCACCTATCGGATTTTTGTCTGGTCTGACTGGGGTATTATTCAAAGAGTTCGCTTTTACCTTAGCGATTGCCGTTATTATTTCAGGGATTGTTGCCGTTACCTTATCACCCATTATGAGCGCATATGTTGCTCCTAAAGGCGGTGATGAAGGTTGGTTCACCCGTAAAGTAAATCACCTTTTTGAAAAATTGCAGAGCAGCTACGCCAAGCTGTTACATAAGATTTTTAAGTGGCAAGGACAAGTATTTCTTATTGCTCTAGTGATATCGCTACTTAATGTGCCTTTTTATCTACACTCGAAAAAAGAACTTGCGCCCATAGAAGATCAATCAATGGTCATGTTTGTTATTCAATCACCTCCTGATGCTTCGCTCGCTTATAACGTCGCACAAATGAACCCAGTAGTAGAGAGCTTGCAAGAAATAGAAGGCGGTAAGAAAGTTTGGCAGATCATCTTTGGCGGTGGTGGTTTTGGCGGTTTAGAGTTAGTCAGTGCCGATGAACGCGACTACAGCGCCCAGTCATTAGTGCCGCGTATTTACGGGAAGTTAGCACAAATACCTGGGCTGAATATGTTTCCAATTCTCCCCTCGTCTTTACCGAGTTCAGGTCAGTTTGAAATTGACATGATTGTTAAAGCCTCAGCGCCCTATAGTGAAATGAAGCAATATGCCGATCAACTTGTCGGAGCAGCCTTTGCCAGTGGACAATTTCTTTTCGCTGATACCGACTTAAAAATAGACCTGCCACAAGTGGAACTGCAATTAAATCGAGAAAAAATTGCTGATTTAGGTATGACTGTCAGACAAATTAGTGAGCAACTGAGTGTTTTATTATCGAGTAACTTTGTTAATCGCTTTGATGCTAACGGTAAAGCTTATCGCGTTATTCCCATCGTTAATGATGAAGTACGCAGTAAAACCGAAGCAATTTTATCATTGAATATTAAATTACCTACCGGCGAGCTATTACCTGTCTCAGCGGTGGCTGAGTTAAAATGGAAAACGGTGCCGAGACAACTCGGTACCTTTGCTCAACAAGCTTCGTTTAGAATTTACGGTGGTGTCGCACCGGGATCAAACAAAGAAGCAGCGTTATCAGCCCTTGAAAAGGCAGCCAAAGAAATATTACCTTTAGGCTACTCTATTGACTACGCTGGTGAATCTAGACAGTTACGCCAAGAAGGTAATACCTTAATTATGGTATTGGCGGTTTCTTTATTGATTGTTTTCTTGGTATTAGCCATACAATTTAATAGCTTTAGAGATCCCTTAGTGGTGCTGCTAGGTTGTGTACCGTTAGCGCTATCGGGTGCGTTATTAATCCCTTATATGGAATTAACCACCATTAATATTTATTCGCAAATAGGTTTGATTACCTTGATTGGCTTAATTGCTAAAAATGGTATTTTAATTGTTGAATTTGCCAACCATGCCCAAGAGCTTGGCGCCAATAAACTCACGGCGGTCACTGAAGCGGCAACGACACGGTTACGGCCTATTTTAATGACCTCAGCAGCAACAATACTCGGGCATTTTCCCTTAGTATTGGTTACTGGTGCAGGCGCAGAAGCGCGTAACAGCATAGGCATAATTTTAGTGGCTGGTATGTTTATTGGCACTATCTTTACCTTATTTATTTTACCTAGCTTTTATTTATTACTGGCGGAAACCAGGCACAAGTTGGACGAACACGAATTTGACGTATCTGAAGAAGCCCTAGAAAAAGTACTTAATTAAAGTATTTTAGCTAGTTGATAAAACCACCCACCAAGATCCTGTGGGTGGTTTTCAAGCCAAACGCTCGCTGAATAAGCGGAATGACTTTCAACCTAAAGATAAAGGCTATTCAAGCTAGTATATACCCGTTACCATTCAAGACTAATACTGTGATTTTTTATTCACTTAATTCAAAAAAACAGTGCGCTCTTAAGCAGTTTCTTATACTGTAACCTTGAGATACCCACCTATTTACTGAGCTGTTTTATCGCTATGAAACTACATCACCTTGACGGGCATATTCAAACAATTTTACTAGCTGAATATCCCGATAAGTTACTGCTGCTTGATGGTTGCTGTCGCTCAGACATCTCGGTACTAAAGCACTTTATCACACAAACCTTACAGCGTTCCTTTAGTGATATAACCTTAGTGGTGGTAACTCATATGCATCCCGATCACGCTGGCGCCGCTAATAAGATACGAGAAATAACCGGCTGTAAAATTGCCACCGCCAATGTCAGTGGCCAATGGTATTCAGGCTTAGATGGTCGGCTTATGCATCTTACCGACATACTACTGGCTAAATGGGTAGCCAAACGCATGAAAAGACCCAGTAAGAACATTTGGTATTCAAGCCAACTCAAAGCTGACTATAAATTAGATGATGGCGAGGCGTTACCCGGGTTTTCTGATTGGGTGGCCTTAGCCACTCAAGGGCATACTGATAGAGATTTATCTTTACATCACCTGCCCAGCAATAAAGTCTATGTTGCCGATTTAATGGTTAAAGTTAAAAACAAATTTATTCCGCCCTTCCCTATTTTTCACCCAAATAGGTATCGAGCATCACTGCACAAAATAATCGCGCTACAGGCCGACAGCATTATTCTTGCGCATGGCGGGGAAGTACATCTATCTGAGCATGATTTTCAACATTTATTGGCGCTAGCTCCTAAAATCCCTAGAACTCATTGGCGCTCTGTTAAGACAAAGCTCAAGAGTTTAATAAAGTTTATGCCTAAAAATAACACTATTAAGTAAAATATTAATGTACTGTAACAACTCACTAATGCAATTAATTATCAATTAGATTAAAATCATGCCTTTGACGCTATCTAAAGGATAAAGCTGTGACACCGTTAATTTTATCGGGAGCCATTTTTTTCACCCTCGCCCTGATCTTTTATTCTATTGGTATCTGGAATGACTATTGCCATAAAAAATTAAAGAAGTGGCATTTAACCATGTTTGGACTGGGAGTCATTACCGATACTATTGGCACTATCATGATGTACCTGCATGTCGGCCATCTTATCTTTACTGCTCATTCAATTTCGGGCTTCTTAGGGCTTTTCTTGATGATTTTCCATTTTTGTTGGGCATTCATCGCTATCCGGAATAATGATATAGAGCTGCAAAAAACTTTCCACCGCTTTAGCATCCTTGTTTGGGCTTTCTGGATGATTTCCTATATTTCTGGTCTGTATCTTGGGCTTAGTGGCTTAGGGAAATGATTAACCAGCAATAGTTCTGTCATCTGTGCATAGGCAAAATGGTTGAATTATTGCTGAGGTATGACAATTCTCCTTTTAAAAGCTGTCCGTATCGCCTCATTTACCCTAATAAAATACCCGTGCTAAACTCTCACCCTAGGTTAAAAAACAACACTTGGCTTGCTAACAACGACTATAAAACCTGCATTCTGATTGAATATAAATTGAAAACTGCTATACCTTAGCTACCCATTGTCGTGTTACAAGGATGCAATGTCCTATGTCTTCTGCTATTAATAACACCAAGAATTTAACCCGTAAAAATGAAATAGAGCCAGACGAACGCAGGCATGTTTGCCCGAGTACACATGCATTATGGACGCAACTGAGTGTTGCCCAGCAAGCGTCTGTCAGTTCAATGCATAATTATGGCTATGAACTTAGCTTTATTCGCACCGAAGATGAAATAACCCAGGTAGTCATGTTGCTTAATGAGGCGGTCATTGCCATTGATAAAGAAGGGACTATTAATACTCAAGTAAATATTCATATACGAAAATAGTATTTATTGCTCTCTCAAATATTATCTTCAGTCATAAATAATTGTCGGGCTATGAAAATTAAGGGAAATTAAGGAAAATTATTGAGCAATGTTTGCTGAACTGTAAAAAATGGCGAACAAACAATGAAAGTTTTACGGAAAAAATATCTTTAAGTCACAACACCAAGCAGAAGTTACCAGCCATGAAAATCAAACTTGCACTACGGTTTTCATAGCTTTAGTGATGAGGTAATTTCGTTTACAAGCTCTAGTTATAAAAACTTATACTGAACAATAGCAGCCCTTTGCTTCTTTAATGATGATGTGTGCTTTATATCCTTTGATAAGGTTATTTAACATGGTTTGTGCATATCCTGAAGTTTGTGAACAGGCTAGGCCTTGTCCATAAGGACCAAAGTAAATAATGTCTCCCAGAGCATCGAAAATAGCAACCGATGGCGTAGCGGGAATAATCTTATGTTCATGAATAACAACCTTGATGATAGTAAATTCATTATCGCTCGCTATTAAATTGATATCCTGAATATGCGCTTTACTATATTGCTGACAATCACAGTTTGGCTGAGAAAAATGTAGCACAGTATTCCCTACACCTTGCCGCCCAGGTGCTATATAGGGTGTTAACAAAGTGGCAAGTTGTTGATGACCAATGCCTAGCAGCTTATTGTCAACATCAAAGCTGACCAATTTATTCATGACAAAGTAATAAAAAGCTGCCACAGTAAAACTTAGCCAAATAATGATTATAGTAAATTGAAACTTGGTTAAGTTATTATTTAAATCGGGCAATATTATGCTCCATTTCACTTGCGGTTTTGCTTACCCTAATTGATTCTTGACCTAGTATTTCCACTTTTTCAATATCAAGCTGCACTGTACTTCGGAGCATCTCAGCACTTTTTGCAATATCCTCAGTTGTCGTTGCTTGTTGTTCAACCGCTGCTGCTACATTGATAGAAATAGCACTTGCTTGCTCAACTAAACTTGATGCTTGGGCTATTTGCTCTTGCGCTTTATTGGCACTTTCAATAACAGTAAGAACGATTTCCAGACTACTCGTCATTGAATCGGTGACTAATTTAGAATAATTCTGTAATAGAGACAAAGTCGCTCCAATTTTATCCGTACTTTCTTTCGTGCGATTAGCTAAAGCACGCACTTCATCAGCAACCACGGCAAAGCCTCGACCTTGCTCTCCAGCTCTTGCAGCTTCAATTGCCGCGTTTAATGCTAATAAGTTTGTTTGGTCTGCTATGCTAGTAATTTCTGTTAATACCTTGGCAATAGCATCGGTCGAGTTAGCCAACTCTGTTACTTGTTCACTGGTTTTTTCCAGCGCAGAAGTGAGGTTTTTGTTTTGTTCATTAATTTTAAGAATATCTTCATTTGCTGTCTGGGTGTAATTATTTGCTTCTTGCATTTGATCACTTAACTGACTGGTTTCTTCGGCAATTGAGGCAACGGTTACCGCCATTTCTTCCGCAGAGGTGGCAATAGTATCGGTTTCTTGTTGGCGTTGTGATGAAGATTTCTCCAAATCATCTTTAGTCTTCATTAAATTACTTGAATTGCTATTAAGTTCAATTACTTGCTCTTTTACCCCAGTGATGACACGATACAATAGCTCTAAGAGTTGGTTAAATGAAACTAAGGTACTATTATTGTCAGCCGTTGTTTTTATGCTCAAGTCTATCGCATTTATATCCGCGGCTATTGCCGTTGCTACCCTCGATAGCTCTTGCCCTGCTTTACTCTCTTCTGCCATTGTTTTTGCCATATATCCGGCTATAACAGCTTCTATGATGGCGTACACGGCATGAATTATTACGGTGCTAAATACCAGTCTGCCTTGGTCAAATATAAATACGCCAACATCATTGATTTGTAGGAAATAAAAAGAAACATGGTGCACCGCGATAACCAACACAGCGGTAATAAAGACTCGCCAATCTTGATAAATAATCAAACATGCCATCAAAATGAATATCTCAAAATGTACTTCTATTAGACCGTTTGCTTGATGGATATGAAGGGCGGCAAAAATCATAGTTGCAAGTGCGGACACATGCTTAGTAATTGCCGATTTAGGCGCCGTTCGATTAAAATATAAGGGTACCAATAAGGCAGGTATACCGATAACAAAAGCAGAAAGATATGAATCAAAAAGTACCGCTAACAATAGGCTCTCAGCAAATAAGGCACTAAAAAGATAACTGAATAGTTGATTAGTTTTATTCATAATTCTCTCATTCATACTGAATAATTTAAAGTCTATAAATTATAGTTTAGAATTGTTATATCGGGGTCTTATGAAAAAAGACTAGCCATTGACCTAACTAGTTATCTTGAGCTACTTTGTCGTAATCGAAGCATGATCAGGGGTAAAGGTCTGCGATGTTTTCATGGGGGGCTTTGTCGACATCAGGGCAAAATAGAATATTAAAGTAGAAATGATGTACCGAGAGCTTTAACTGCTATATGTTAGCTAGCTTAACCTTTTATGATTGATAAAATGTATGGCGTTAAAAGCAAATTTAAGAGATTTCCTTGACGAAGAAGGTAACGTACTAGAGCTTACTGAACAAGCAAAAACGGTTTTCAAATTTCTGACCAAAATTGTGTCATCGATTTCTGAAAATATAGAGCAACCACTCATTGATGTTGATTTACAATGCAACAGCCGAGCTGATGAACTTTTTTGTCTAGGGGGCATTGCGGCAACAGGTATTGCCCTGGGTTTGATTGAATGGCATTGCGACACTTGTGAAGCCTCTGGAACGATCTCACATTGGCAAGGAAGCCTGTGGGACAGGCAAGAGCGCACAATCCATTAATCCACAATGCATTTACGACAAGTTTAGTGACCAACAAAACGGGGTAATGATATACATCAGTAGTGAGATTATCTCAACAAGAAAACTAAGCAAAACTAACTGTTTCAGCAGTGATGGTTCTTGAACTAAATCTAAGTTCAAGCCATCAGGTTGAGAGCCATTAAGAAGGTGTCGAGACAGAACAATATTAACGTTCACTCTGTGATATTAGAGAACCTTAACTTTTAGCCAATGAATAGAAGAATATAAAAGACACCCACTCAAATGGAAATAATGAGTGACTCTACTATGCTTAAATAATAATCAATAAGTTTCCATTGAGAGTTATTATGGCCACGGCAAGAAAACAACAAATAAGCTTAGTTGACACGCCTTATTATCATAAGAATATAAAAAGAATATAAAAGACATCCACTCAAAGAAGAATATAAAAGACACCCACTCAAAGAAGAATATAAAAGACACCCACTCAAATGGAAATAATGAGTGACTCTACTATGCTTAAATAATAATCAATAAGTTTCCATTGAGAGTTATTATGGCCACGGCAAGAAAACAACAAATAAGCTTAGTTGACACGCCTTATTATCATTGTGTATCTCGTTGTGTTCGGCGGGCATATCTGTGTGGTGAAGATAAGCACACCGGGCAAAGTTATGAGCATAGACGTGGTTGGGTCGCCGATAAACTACAGGTATTAAGTGAGGGAATATAAAAGACACCCACTCAAATGGAAATAATGAGTGACTCTACTATGCTTAAATAATAATCAATAAGTTTCCATTGAGAGTTATTATGGCCACGGCAAGAAAACAACAAATAAGCTTAGTTGACACGCCTTATTATCATTGTGTATCTCGTTGTGTTCGGCGGGCATATCTGTGTGGTGAAGATAAGCACACCGGGCAAAGTTATGAGCATAGACGTGGTTGGGTCGCCGATAAACTACAGGTATTAAGTGAGGTGTTTGCGATTGATGTCTGTGCTTATGCGGTCATGAGTAATCATACCCATTTGGTATTATTTATTGATGAGCAGCAAGCTAAGTCATGGACAATGCATGAAGTGATTAGCCGTTGGCATCGGTTATTTAAAGGTACCTTGCTAACCCAGCAATATTTACGGGGTGAGCCACTCATTGACACACTACAACAAGTCGTCGAACAAACCACCAAGGTTTACCGTCAGCGCCTGATGGATATCAGTTGGTTTATGCGTATTTTAAATGAAACTATCGCTAAACAAGCCAATCTTGAAGATGGGTGTACCGGCAGGTTTTGGGAAGGACGTTTTAAATCTCAAGCCTTGCTTGATGAAGCGGCGTTAATCGCTTGTATGGCTTATGTCGATTTAAACCCAATTAGAGCTAAGGTAGCTAAAACCCCAGAAACATCCAACTACACCAGCATTCAACGACGAATAAAAGCGGCGATTAAGGGTGAACAAGCCCAACAACTACTGCCCTTTATCGGTAACCCAAGAAAGAACATGCCTACAGGTTTACCGTTTGAATTAAGTGACTATATACAATTGGTTGATGTAACTGGTCGTTGTATTCGAGCCGATAAACGCGGTTATATTGACAAAGATCAACCTGAAATATTAACCCGCTTAGGCATAAGTCACGAAAACTGGTTGGTGTTAACTACACAATTTAGGCAGTGTTTCCATGGCGCAGTGGGTAGAGCGCAAGCACTCACGGATTTTTGTGAGCATCAGCACTTAAAAAAACGCGCAACGGTGTCAATTTGCCAAAAGTTGCTTGCTTAATAATCCATATAACTCATCGGGATAAATTACTCACTTAAGGCTAGTTGTGCCTTTAATTTGATGAATTCTCTGTTTTTTTGCATTGTTATTAATATTCTATTCGACACAATAAAAATCAAAGAAACCACTTCTCAATGTAAATCAGTAACGCAGATTTATTGAACTTATGTATTAATTATTTTGAGTGGGTGTCTGGTGTTTTGTTTAAAAATCAAAGAAACCACTTCTCAATGTCAATCAGTAACGCAGATTTATTGAACTTATGTATTAATTATTTTGAGTGGGTGTCTGGTGTTTTGGTGTTTTTGAGCTAAAGTTTAAATCAGTTTGATAAATTCCAACGCTACCTTGAAGATGGCAGACTATCGATTGATAACAATCGAGCAGAGCGGGCAACAAAACCGTTTGTGATAGGTCGCAAGGCATGGCTGTTCAAATACATGCAATGGCGCTCATGCGAGTGCTATTCTCTATAGTCTCGTTGAAACGGCTAAGGCTAATGGCCTAGTCGTGCATGATTATATCTCAAGATGCTTGCAACATATTGTTGAGCAACCAAACAACCTTGAACCGCTGTTACCATGGAATATTGAGCGCGGCTAGGTGCCGTTCCCTATACGCTTACTCAACATTCTAAATGTAACTTGCTAATCGATCGCTATATTCTTTAGGATCGGTATCAATACTCTATACTTTATCTCTCTAAGCATACGTAGTTCTCCTGCTTTTTGATCGTTCACTGGAGCTTTAACCACCAGATCGTAGAGAGCATCAAACTCACGTTCAATTATATCGACCATATTAGCAGTCTCTTTTTTCATGATCTTTAATGGCAAACCAATTTCGCCAGCAAAAACTTCAAGGTCAGCATATGCAACGTCTTCAAACCTCTCTTTACCACCAATGGCAATAGATAACTTTTCGTTTAATGTCTTATGAGGTTCTGCGTAAATGACAGTACTCAATAAATCATAAAATGGTGACAATACTGAACCTTTCCCCACTTGATAAAAACTCAAGTTCTTTAGATGTGCATCACCATTACCAATAAGCAGATTAAATAATACCCACTTATAAAGCCTCATTATTGTTATTGCCTTTGGCCTAGACGCAGCAATCACCTTTTTGTAGGTCTCCACGTTTGATAACGTGTACTTGCCACCTTTACCCACCCCCATTAATTGACAAGCATCTATAATATGAATTCTTTCATGTTTAGGAAACTCTCCCTGTCTATCAAACCTTTCAATTAAATAAATGGGTTCAGGCGTATAGAGTATACGAACAGGTGGCACATCAAGACCAACGGCATCAGCTAACATCATTACAAACCACTCATTCATTGTAGTTTGCCAATATTCTTCTGGAACTGAATGATCAGGCTTTAAGATGTGAGTTGAAGGCATCGAGAAATTCGGCTCGAAAATTTCATCACCTTGCATGATCACCAACATTTTATGTTGGGCACCGGCAAGTGACATTCGCTTAGTCTTTTTATTATTTAAAGGATACTTTGGTAGATTCTTGATCCGATCATTTAATTCTTCATTTGAAAGCAACTCCATCGTTCGTTTTGGAAGTAACATATCTTCTGAAGTGATCGTCAAAGCACCAGCTGACTCTTTACCAGATTTTTGCAAAATTAAAAAAGTATCGTATATATCTTTTACTTCTAGATCATTGGCAAGCAACTGACGAGCATTTTCTTCGGGCAGTAGGTTGTCAAAAAAGTGTTGGATAGGGCGCGTTGAACTGCCATCAATTTGCTTTTCAACATTAAGTGGTATGTCAGGACAAAGCGCGTAAGAACCTTCTGTTTCTAACCATGACAGCTCGTATTGGAAAGCCCAAATATTTTTCTCATCAAAGAGTACTCCCATCAGACTGTCGTTAGCATAAACGTTTAGCTTTCTAACTGTCATTGAAACGCTCTCATTACAAATGTATTCTTACCGTCTTTACTTGTTGCCTTTTCTACATTCACGCCAGCGTCATGTAAGGATTTATATAACCTGCGTTTCAAATTATTATCATGGGGTATTGGAATATCGATAGACAACTTTATACCTAGCGTATCCAACACTTCTAATACACGGCCTATTTCAACCGTTGTCTTGCCGTTTTCAAATTGACTGACAAAGTTGATCCCATTACTCGAAAATGCACCCAATGTCGCTTGATCAAAACCTTGGCTTTTCCTGATCAATTTACTGACAGAGCCAAGCTGTTTAACCGACTGTATTTGAATTTCCATAAACCACCTATATTTCACGCGTATGCATGAATTATAGCCTTACAATCAAAAAGATCAATTGTTTTCACTCGTTCAAGTGAATTCAGCCGATCGACTTAATTTAATCAGAAAACATGTGTATTTTAGTATCTTTCACCCGTTCGTGTGAATTTATCTCCAAGTAGTTCACAAGGTTATTGATAAGTTTGATAAAACCACTCAAAAAGTCAAAAAGAAAATAACCGGTTCGCAGCTTAGTTATCTGCCAATAATCCCACTTTTGACATAATTATCCCACGCTAAACAATCAAGGTACCATCATGAAATCAAGTACGAATTCCGTAAACACCTCAGTGAAAAAGTACAAACATCAATCAGAGCCTTAGCCGCTCGCTGTGCCAAAAGCCATAATCTCGACCCATCTGTTATTGATAGTTTAGCTACTGGCGTTATCGATCGTATAAACACATTTGGTAGTGATGAAGTCATTGCTTTGACCCCAAAGCAACAAGGCGCAGTGATTAAGGTAGCCCAGAGTCCGCTTTCAGATCATATACCTGACTTTACCTAGATTTCTGCTTTAGTCGGCTCTGTGGTAAATGCGGTCATGCTTGCTCGTGGCATTAGTGAATATTGTGCAAAACACATCAAGCTCATTTTGTGTCCAAAAGTTTCATTAGTAATGTCTATCCACACAGGTACAAACGCACGAATAATCATCCAGAACAAATAAAATAGAGCTTATACTTTATAAATAGCTTTACTTATATAGAGTTCTTGCTCTATAGTACACTTGTTCTTAAGCGAACACTTATTGTAATAATTTTTTGTAGCTTCCCCATAAGCTAACTATGCCGATGTAATTCTTAACTATTTATTAGTGGAGATATTATCATCGGCTTTTTTATGTCTTAAAATTAGCAAATAGTACTGTTTGCTCTTTTAAGCCCTGCTAAGGTGAGCCCTTTAATAGATAACTTCCCCGACACCACGGGTAAAATCACCTTAATGGGGTAACTTGCTCTTACATCTTTAATGGTAAGTTAGCGTTATTTTTCGCTAATGCCCCCATATTAAAATACAACTGCCTAGTTCAGCGTTAGCTAACCACGTAAACTATAGGCACTATATTCATCAGCTAGTTATGTTACTTACATCTAACTAGCAGAAACTAAGGGACCTTATGTCTGAACATTCCTCAAACAGCGCACTAAAAGACACAGACTCAAGACCAAAGCATCAAGATAAAAAAATAGCCATACTCTTTGAACTTTTGCAATTTATTCGTCCCTATAATGGTCAGGTGTTAGCGGCCTTTATCGCCCTTATTTTTACTGCTGGGGTAATGTTGTCCGTTGGGCAAGGCGTTAGAATGCTTATTGATGAGGGCTTTGCTCAACAGTCAATTGAACAATTACAGCACGCGGTGCTCTTTATCTTAGCCATCATAGTATTAATTGCCGGCGGTACCTTTGCCCGTTTTTATCTAGTTTCATGGATAGGTGAGCGAGTGAGTGCTGATATGCGTTTGGCGGTGTTTAATCATGTCATAACCTTGCACCCGAGCTACTTTGAGACCCATGGCAGCGGCGATATCATGTCGCGTATCACCACTGACACCACTTTATTACAAAGTATTATTGGCTCTTCATTTTCCATGGCGATTCGCAGTGTATTAATGCTTATTGGCGCCTTGGTAATGCTATTTGCCACCAATATTAAATTAACCGTTATTGTTTTAATAGCCGTGCCGTTTATTTTGGTGCCTATTTTATTTTATGGCCGTAAAGTAAGAAAATTATCACGTAAAAGCCAAGATTCCATGGCCGATGTTGGCAGCTATGCTGGTGAAGCCATTGAACATATTAAAACAGTGCAAAGTTATACCCATGAACAGCATGAAAGACGCGCGTTTGCTGTGGAAGTTGAAAAGTCATTTGAGATTGGCCGTAGCCGCATACAGCAACGCGCCACGTTAATAGCCGGTGTTATTATTATTGTTTTTGGCGCTATTACCGGCATGTTATGGGTCGGTGGCAGCGATGTTATTCAAGGTAAAATGAGCGGTGGTGATTTAGGCGCTTTTGTATTTTATGCTATTTTAGTTGCATCTTCTTTAGCAACTATTTCAGAAGTTTTAGGGGAATTACAACGTGCCGCCGGTGCGACCGAGAGATTAATTGAGATTTTACAAGTTGAAAGCCATATTCTTCCCCCTGTTGACAATATTATCTCAGCAAAAAAACTCTCCGCAGAAATCGCCTTTGAGGAAGTGAGCTTTAATTACCCTTCAAGGCCAGATCAATCTGCAACCAGGGGGCTAAATTTAATTGCTGAACAAGGAAAAGTATTGGCTTTAGTGGGTCCCTCCGGCGCAGGAAAAACCACATTATTCGAACTGCTGCAGCGCTTTTATGATCCACAAGCTGGCCGTATTACCTTGGGCGGGATTGATATACGTCAACTTGATCCAAAAGATCTTCGCCAAAAAATGGCGCTAGTGCCGCAACAACCCGCACTATTTAGCAGTGATGTTTTTCATAATATACGCTACGGAAAACCTGATGCTAGCGATGAAGAAGTGATCTCAGCGGCTAAAAAAGCCCATGCTCATGAATTTATAAGTCAATTACCACAAGGCTACAATAGCTTTTTAGGTGAGCGCGGTGTACGTCTGTCTGGGGGGCAACGTCAGCGTATAGCTATCGCTCGTGCAATATTAAAAGACCCAGATATTTTATTATTAGACGAAGCGACTAGTGCCCTTGATAGTGAAAGTGAACATCATGTGCAACAAGCTTTAGAGGAATTAATGCGTGGCCGTACTACCATTATTATTGCTCATCGCTTTTCAACCATACAACACGCTGATAAAATTGCCGTATTAGATCAAGGCCAGTTAGTTGATATCGGTGATCACCAATCATTATTGCAAACGTGTGACTTATATCAGCGATTAGTGGAGTTACAGTTTAAAAAAATAAGCTAACTTCACTTAAAAAATTCAGGACGAGACACCTATGCAAAAAAAAAGGAGAACCGCTAAAGCGTTCTCCTTTTTTCATTTTAGATTAGTCGATTGAGTTGGTTTTATTAATTTTGAAAATCTTCGGGTAAGATATTTTCATCTTCATCGTCTAAATCACCAGCTTCAGGCAAGTCATAATCTTGGGCTTCTTGTTCAAGCCAATCACAAATAATGGTATCAGCTTGTTCTTTGCCAGTATATTTTAGTGATGAGAAAGCTTGTACTCTAATATCGGCATTTAATAGCGCTAATGCTTTTTTAACGCTAAGCACCTCAGCACTACGTTTACCTTGTGATAACTTGTCACACTTAGTTAACAAGACTAACACGGCTAATTCACTATCTGCCGCCCATTGGATTAAATCCATATCTAAGTCTTTTAGCGGATGACGTATATCCATTAAAATAACTAAACCTTTTAAGCATTTACGTTTTTCTAGATATTCACCTAATGCTTTTTGCCATTTTTTCTTCATTTCTAATGGCACTTTGGCAAAACCATAACCAGGTAAATCAATAAGGCGTCGATTCTCTGCCACTTCAAATACGTTAATCAGCTGAGTTCGACCTGGGGTTTTACTTATGCGCGCTAAACCTCGTTGATTGGTTAGCGTATTCAAAGCGCTTGATTTACCGGCATTAGAGCGACCCGCAAAGGCGACTTCGATACCAGAATCAGCTGGTAAACGACGAATATCTGGAGCGCTAATGGTAAAGGTGGCTTTACTTAAATGTATCTTTGTAGAAGACAAGGGCTTAACTCGTTTAAAATTTTCGCCATTATAGCGTTTTTTTACCGCTTTTATTATCAAAAA
This sequence comes from Colwellia sp. MT41, assembly GCF_001444365.1. Taxonomy (NCBI): domain Bacteria; kingdom Pseudomonadati; phylum Pseudomonadota; class Gammaproteobacteria; order Alteromonadales; family Colwelliaceae; genus Colwellia; species Colwellia sp. MT41. The sequence continues at coordinate 283,194 of NZ_CP013145.1, read as the reverse complement.
AATGCACAAATCAGTGAAATAAGCTATTTTTTTGCTGGATTTCGCCTCACCACTATTACAAGGTGCTAATATTCGTGTAAAATGCCGACACATCCATCATACTTTTTTATCATTTTTTAATTACATAGCGATTATATTATTCGAGCAGCTAGGTAATTAATGACAAGCAGAGAGCAACTCAATGAAAAAAATTATCTTTTCGCTACTTGTAGCCTTAAGTTCCGTCAGTGCTGCACAAGCCGCAGATGCTAACGCAGGTAAAGAAAAAGCAGCTGTTTGTAGCGCCTGTCATGGCCCTACAGGCGTTAGTGCAAGTCCAATATTTCCTAACCTTGCCGGTCAAAATGACGCTTATATCATTAAGCAATTAAAAGATTTCAAATCAGGCGCTCGTACCGATGCCATGATGGCGCCTATGGCGGCTAACCTATCTGATGCAGATATGGCTGATTTAGCAGCTCACTTCTCCGGCTTACCTAGTGCCAACGAACAAGCTGCAGCATCAGCAAGTACAGGCTCTAGCGCAGAAACAGCACCAAGCAGTGCAGCCGTTGCCGGTAATGTTGAAGTTCTTTCTTCTACTCCAGCAGCAGCCATTTACGCAGGTAATGTCGCAGCAGGTAAAAATAAAGCGGTAGCATGTGCCGCCTGTCACGGCGCTGACGGTAACAGCCCAGCCCCTATGTACCCAAGCCTTGCCGGTCAAAGTGCTAACTATCTTGCCAAACAATTAGCTGATTTCAAATCAGGGGCTCGTAAAGACCCAGTAATGGCGGGTATGGTTGCCGCGTTATCGAAAGAAGACATCAACGACTTAGCCGCATTTTTCGCGGTGCAAAGTACTAATGCTGGTACTGGTGAGTCAAATGAAGCCGGCCATAAATTATATTTTGGCGGTGATGCTAAAAAAGGTGTGACCGCTTGTATTGCTTGTCATGGTGTAGCGGGTAAAGGTATGAAACAAGCTGGTTTTCCAAGCCTTACCGGCCAAAGTAAAGATTACTTGAAAAAGCAACTTGCTAGCTTCCGTGACGCCAGCCGTAGTAATGATAACAATGGCATTATGCGTAACATCGCCATTAAATTATCAGATGCTGATATTGAAGCTGTTGCACAATACATCACGTCATTAAAATAATAATGGCTTGGTTGCTTCATTAGCCAGTTTCTAAAAAAAGCAGCGTTTATCGCTGCTTTTTTTTTCATGGTACTTTTTCATAACTGACAATTAAATAGCCAGCGAGCAAGTGAATGGACAACTAGCAATTAAATGGACCACAAAATAAACCCAGCTTTCTTTGTCGCTTGCCAACAATGTGATGCACTTTATGACAAGCCGCAATTAAAACAAGGACAAATAGCCAAATGTAATCATTGCGGCAGTACCTTAATAGAACGTAAGGTTGATTCCATTGAACGTAGCTTTCACTGGTCTCTTGCTGGTTTAATGTTAATGTTACCGGCAATTTTGTTACCGCTCATGGGTATTACCTTGGCAGGACAATTTCATCAAGCCTCATTATTTGATTGTATTTTGGTATTGATTGATCGTGGCTTTTTTATGATTGCTTGCTTAGTATTTCTCTTTGCTATTGCCGTGCCCATTGTCCGTCTAGCGGGTGCACTTTATATTTCCTACTGCTTTAAATTTAATAAACTAAAGCCATCTTTATTGAATTTTTTCCGTGCTTATCATCATCTTGATAACTGGGCTATGCTCAATGTTTTTATGCTAGGTATCGTCGTTTCTATGTATAAATTAATTGATGATACTGAACTATCGATAAATCTGGGTTTATTTGCTTTTGTTTTCTGGTTAATTTGCTCCACTATGTCTGCTGCAGCACTCGACCAAGACTATATTTGGGATAAGTTAGAGCGGGCTTTTCCAAGGAACTGTGCTAATGAACACAGCTAAAAGCAATGGTTTATCCTTATGTCCTAAATGCCATAAGTTAAATAGTTTACAAGCCGAACCTCAGCAGTGTAGTCGCTGTCATGGTATGTTTTACCAACGTAAGCGCAACAGTTTACAATACACCTTGGCTTGGAATTTTGCCGCCCTATTAGCTTTTATTCCGGCTAACCTTTATCCGATAATGATTGTCTATCAATTTGGTATTCCTAATGAAGCCAACATTTTGTCAGGCATAGGCGAATTTATTGATCTGGGTTTATACCCGATAGCAATTATAATATTTACCGCCAGTATCATAGTGCCGCTAATAAAAATTATTGGTTTATTTGTGTTAGTTTATAAAGCACATACAGGGATCCGTTTAAAACCAAATAGACATAGTAAAATTTACCATATACTTGAGTTTTTAGGCCCTTGGTCAATGCTTGATGTCTTTGTTGTTGCTTTAATGGTTACCGTGGTAGAGCTTGGCTTTATTACCTCGGTAGCTGCAGGTCCTGCGATAAATTATTTTACCATTACGGTGATTTTCACCATGTTTGCTGCCAACAGTTTTGATCCACGCTTATTATGGGATAAAGCAGCGGATAAGAATACAGCAAAACAAGCACACTTACCGTCAGCAAACTTGCCCGACACTCTACCAGCCACTTTACCAGAAGAAAAAGGATAGCAATGACCAAGAACAAAGATATTGCCACCTCTGAGCATAATCAACAACCCAAGAATAACCGTGCAGAAGTTGTTCCGCGTCAGGGGATTTCTATTATTTGGTTTGTGCCTTTTATCGCGTTAATTTTTGGCATATGGCTTACGGTAAAGGTGGTTGCTGAACAAGGCACCATTATCACCATAGAATTTGATAATGGCTCTGGTATAGTGCCCAATAAAACCGAAGTACGCTATAAAGGTTTAGTCACTGGCTTGGTGAAAAAAGTTGTGCCTTCGCCAGACTTACAAAGTGTTATTGCCGAAGTGGAAATCTCGAAAGACTTCGCCGAATATTTAACCGAAAACACCCGTTTTTGGTTAGTCAGTGCCGATATTTCCCTGCAAGGTGTCTCGGGCTTAGATACCCTCATTTCCGGTAGCTATATTACTATATTACCGGATACCCGGAAAAATATGGCGAGTCAGAAGCACTTTATTGCCTTAGCTGAAGCCCCGACATTAGATATGTCGACCCCAGGTTTACACCTGACCTTGCATACTGATGTTTTAGGTTCTATTAGTGAAAATTCACCGATAAGCTTTAAACAAATCCCTATTGGCTATGTTACAGGGTATCACTATATTGAAAGCAGTAAAAAAATTGCCATCAATATTTTTATCAAGCCTGAGTTTGCTCACTTAGTAAAAGAGAACTCGCTATTTTATAACACCAGTGGCATACAAGTTACAGCCTCACTCTCTGGTGGCCTTAAGATCACTACCGATTCTTTAGCATCCATTATGGCCGGGGGCATTGCCGTAGATACCCTAAGTTACCAAGAAGAATTATCGCCAGCAAAGAATGGCCAAGAATACCCCTTACATGCTGACTTTCAATCAGCGGAAATGGGTCATGAAATCGAGTTAATCCTAGATTGGAATTCCGGCATAGATCACAATGCGGCCATTTTATTTCAAGGATTAACCATAGGCGTGATAGAGTCATTCAGTAAAATAGACCCTGTCAGGAGAAAAATTACTGCCATCGCTAAAGTGAATCCCCGTGTGGTGCCTTACTTAACGGAGCAGTCACAATTTTATATTGTTTCACCACAAATTAGTCTTACCGGCTTATCTAACGCTAAAACCTTATTAACAGGTAGCTACATTAGTATCAGACCCTCATTAGCAGGTAAAGCCAGTAATAAATTTAAAGTTTTTAATAGTAAACCGCCTTATAAATATAGTGAACCGGGTTTGCACTTAATACTAAAAAGCAATGATCGCCGTTCTTTACAGGTCGGTAGCAATGTTTATTACAAGCAACAAGTAGTTGGTAACATACAAGCCATTGAAACTACGGCCCCTGAACAGCATTTAATACATATACATCTGCAAAAAGAATTTAGTCATTATGTGAATAACAGCAGTCGTTTTTACAATAATTCCGGCATTAAAATCTCGGCAAGTTTACTGGGCATTGATATTCAAGCGCAGTCATTACAAACTATCTTAACCGGTGGTATTGCCTTTACTAATACGGATGGCAGTCAGGTTAAGCCGAAAAATGCTGTTGATAATGGTGATAGTTTTACCCTCTATGCCAATGAAAAACTGGCTGCACAAAATATTGCTTTCACGCTAAGTATCGCGCTAAGTGAAAAAATCACCACCAATACCCGAGTTTTATATCGTGGTGTTGAAATCGGCGCAATTCACCACATTAATATCCTCGGTGAATACCAGCAGCTGCAAGTAGGCTTATTAGCTAAATATCAGTATATATTAACAACAGATACCCAGTTTTATTTAGTTAAACCCAGCTTAAGCCTTTCTGGTGCTAGCGATACCGAGGCATTATTCGGCGGTAGCTACATCACTTTTAACCTTGGCCAAGGTGCAAAACAAACGCAGTTCACCTTGTTTAACAAACCACCGATAAAATTAGCCAGCGCCCCAGGTTTACAGCTTACCTTAACCACTGATCACGCCAATGTGGCGACACCGGGTAGTGCTATTAGTTATCGCGGCATAACCATTGGTCAAGTAGACCATGTCAGCCTAGATAAAGCGGCCGATAATATTAAAGTCAGCATTACCATAGATGAAGAGCATAAAGACCTAGTGCAAAGCACCAGCCGTTTTTATAATGCCAGCGGTATTACTATCTCTGGCGGCATAAGCGACTTCGTGGTTAAAACTGAATCTCTTGATGCTATTTTACGTGGCGCTATCAGTTTTTATACTCCTGAAAATGCGCTTACTAGCTCGATAACAACCAGTGCGCCCGTTGCAGAGTTGACCAGCTTCACCTTGTTTAAACATGAAGAGCAGGCAAAAGATGCCGGCCAAAGCATAAGCATACATTTTAACGATTTTTCCGGCTTAAAAGTTAATACCAAGGTGGTTTATCAAGAACAAACCATGGGCATAATTGAGCGTTTGATTTTTAGTGAAGATAAGGCCGGCGTTACCGCACTGGTGTTATTAAATGATCTAGGTAGCCAATATGCGCGACAAGGCACTAAGTTTTGGAAAATAGAACCAGTAATTGGCTTAGTCGGCTCAAAAAATATTGCCGCCTTACTTGAGGGTGCTTTTATTGGTTTATTACCCGCTCATTCATCTCAGGCTAAACAACTTGAGTTTGCCGCACTTGAACTCGCACCTACCGTTGAGCAACTAGCTTACGGTTTAAATATAAAATTAACCGCTACCCGTCTTGGCTCAGTACGTGTTGGTAATCCTGTTTTGTATCGTCAAATTAAAGTCGGCAAAGTGATTGGTATTGATTTATCACCTAGCGCGGATGAGGTAAATGTTTTTATTAACATTGCCAAACGTTACACGTCGCTGGTGAACGGTAAAAGCCAATTTTGGAACACCAGTGGTATCAAGATTGAAGCCGGAATTTTCTCTGGCATTTCTATTGATTCTGAATCAATAGAAACCCTGATTGCTGGTGGTGTCGCCTTTGCAACACCGGAGTTTGAGCATGAAAGTAGCAAGTTGCCACTAAGCTTTATTTTGCATCAAGATCTTGATCAGGATTGGTTGGAGTGGCAGCCTAGGATAGCCCTTAACCAACAAGCGGCAAAAGTTGAGTAAAAGCATTACTTAATTGCTTACATTTTTATTGCCGACAACGGTTTAATTTGGTGACTTTCTCATTTATGTTAACTTAACTCCTGTTAAGTTAAGTGAAATAAAACCACCAATGAGTAATCGCCTTACCGCATTATTAGCTAACTGGCTGCCAGAAAAAGACTCATGCCAGTGGGTACTGGCTAGCATTATTGAAACGCAAAGATCTTCTTATCGTAAAGCTGGTGCCATGATGCTTATTAACAGCCAAGGCAAAAGCTATGGTTTATTAAGCGGTGGCTGTCTTGAAGCAGATTTAATGCGCCAAGCGCAAAAGTGTTGGCATAAAAACATCAGTATTACTGTCTGTTACGATATGCAAGATGACAGTGATATTGCCTGGCAGCTAGGCATAGGTTGCGGCGGTTTAGTGAAAGTATTACTACAGCCTATCACTGCCGATAATAATTACCTCGACTTAGTCACTTTAAAAAGCCAACTTGATAATCGAAACGCTTGTTTTTACCATATTGATACCGGCAATACCCCAAGCACCTACCAAAGTAAGAACCAAGTTTTATCAAAACCAGTCAGCTGCCTTGAACCTTTACTTGCCATTAAACCAGCACCTGCCTTGGTTATTTTTGGTGGTGGCTTAGATGCTCAGCCCCTGGTTGACATAGCACATACCCTAGGTTGGTTTATTTGTTTAGTCGATAGTAGAACCGCTTATGCTAGAGCTGCCTATTTTAGCAAGGCTGATCTACTCATCAATCAAGATTATGCTAGCCTAGCGCAAAACCTGTTGTTACCCAAAGCCGATGCTGTGGTGATTATGCACCACAACGTTTGCCTCGATGCTCACGCCTTACAATTGGTTGCAAGCCAAGCTAATCTTGCCTCAGCTAGTTACTTGGGCTTATTAGGTCCTCAGCATCGCACAGAACAAGTACTGGAAAAAGCAGGATTAAACTCAACTGACTTTGCTAATAAGTTAGCCAGTCCTATGGGGTTTGATCTTGGTGGTGAGCTACCCGAGTCCATTGCGCTAGCCATCTTATCGCAAGCACATGCCAGTATAGAAAACGCTTCTGGCAAGTCTTTGGGTTACTTCCATAGTCAGTTAAGCACTAACAACATCAGCAGCATCACGAAAGTAGTTAAGCATGCAAGTTAATATAATTTTATTAGCAGCAGGAAAAGGCCTACGCTTTCAACAATCAGTTCCTAATCAAGTAGGCTGCGGGAGCATTAAACAGCTTGCTCAAATTGATGGTAAGCCACTAATTACCTATAGCATTGAAAAATTACAACCTTTACTTGAGCATGCTGGCGTTAACATTTTATATGTCACCTTAGGGGCAAATAAAAATGTAATAAAGTCCAGATTACCCGCGGAGGTTTCAGTCATTACCAGTCAACATTGGTCACAGGGCATGGGTCATACCCTAGCAGAATCAGTGCACTCGATTAAAGCTCATAGTAGTCATGTGTTAATTGCGCTGGCGGATCAAGCATTAGTCACCACTGAGCATTATCAAGCGTTACTTAACGCCAGCAAAGCCCAACCTAATAAAATTATTGCCACCCGATGCGATGAACAATTAATGGCACCTGCTATTTTCCCGGAAAAATACTTTCCGCAACTGCTAAAACTGCAAGGAGATAAGGGCGCAGGTAAATTATTACAACAACATGCCAATAAATTTGATGCCATCACTTGTGCAGAGGCAAAATTCGATATTGATACCTTGGCTGATTTAGAGCAAGTCAGACAATACTTACAAAACGCTCAAGCAGAGAATAACTTAAGTGAAACAACACCTTAACACTGTAAAAACCTGGAGCCAGTATGATCAAAATAACCCTAAACAAAAAGCCTATTGAGCTTGATGTTGATCCACAAATGCCACTACTTTACGTCCTGCGTGATGAGCTAAAACTCACCGGCACCAAGTTTGGTTGCGGTGCTGGACAATGTGGCGCTTGCACCGTGCACGTTAATGGTAAAGCTATTCGATCTTGTGTGACCCCGGTATCGGCTATTGCTGAGCAAGAAATTACCACTATTGAAGGCTTAGCCGATAAAAACGGTAACTTAGGTGAAAGTGCCGTACAAGTTGCTTGGCGCGAATTCAAAGTACCCCAATGTGGATATTGTCAAAGTGGCCAAATGATGAGTGCTGCGGCGTTATTGCAAGATATTCCTCAGCCAACCGATGAGCAAATCATTGAACACATGCAAGGTAACATTTGTCGCTGTGGCACCTATAAACGCATTAAAGCGGCAATAAAGTCAGCGGCGACTCACTCTTCCGCCCGTCAGTTTGCTAACAAAAAGCAAGGAGCATAACCATGAACTCTATTAAAAATGTCAGTCGTCGTAGCTTCTTAAAAGTTGCCGGTATTTCAACTGGTGCCTTTGTTTTAGGTATTAACTTACCCCTTGCTAGCGCACAAACCAAATCCTCGAGCAGCACACTCAGTCATGAATTAAATTTCTTTGTCAGTATTGCCAGCGACTCTATGGTGACCTTAGTTTGTCATCGCAGTGAAATGGGCCAAGGCATTCGCACCAGTGTGCCGCAAATTATTGCCGAAGAGCTAGAAGCTGATTGGCAAAAAGTGATTGTGGTACAAGCTAAAGCCGATGCAAAATATGGCTCGCAAGGTACCGCAGGCTCAGCGTCTATTCGTAATCATTTCACCAGTATTCGTCAAATAGGCGCAGTCGCTCGTGAAATGTTAGAGCAAGCTGCCGCTAATATTTGGCAAGTACAACGCAGCGCCGTTAAAGCGCAACAGCATTTTGTTGTTCATAACGCTACCGGTGAAAAAATTAGCTTTGGTGAACTTGCCAGTCACGCCGCCAAACTCACCCCGCCGGATAGCAAAACCATTAAGTTAAAAGCCAATCGTGATTTTTCACTCATTGGTAAAGACGTCAAATTAACCGACTTAGACGATATTGTTGCTGGTAAAGCACAATACGCCCAAGATATACAACTGCCTAATATGCTTATTGCCACGATTGTCAGACCGCCAGTCGTTGGCGGTAAAGTTTTATCTTTTGACGCCAGCGAAGCCTTAAAAGTAACCGGCGTGGTGGATGTTATCGCCCTTAAGCCGCGAAGTATCCCGGTGGCTATTAATCCCTTAGGTGGTGTCGCGGTATTAGCCAACAATACTTGGGCTGCCCTTGAAGGTCGTAAAAAGTTAAAAATCAAATGGCAACATGGTGATAAGCAAAGCCACAACAGCAGTGAATTTAGTAAACAGCTTGTTAAACAAGTGCATCAACAAGGTGAAACCGTTGCCAGTAAAGGCAATGTTTATAGCCATAAATATAATGACAAAAACACCTTAGAGGCGACTTATACTGTGCCTTACATACACCATGCGCCAATGGAAACACCTGCCGCTACCGCGGTTGTTAAAGGCAACAAATGTACTATTTGGGCCGGCACACAAAATCCACAGTGGGCTAAGAGTACTGTTGCCCGTGAGTTAGGACTAAGCGAGGATGAGCACGACAATATTGAGCTTAATGTCACACTAATGGGCGGCGCTTTTGGTCGTAAATCTAAGGCTGACTTTATTGTGGAAGCGGTTGAATTAGCGAAGGCCAGTAAACGGCCGGTAAAAGTAATTTGGAGTCGTGAAGATGATATTCAACATGGCTATTATCATTCAATCTCAGCCAATTACTGCAAAGCGGAACTAACCACTAATGGCAGTGCTGATCATTGGATAAGTCGTAATGCCTACCCACCTATTGGCTGGTTATGGAATGCCGAAGCTAAAGTTCCCAGTGATAGCCAACTGGCCCTTGGCTTTGGTGATATTCCCTTTGCCTTGAACAATTTAAGCATCGAAAAACATGCGGTCGACTCTTTTGTCAGACCGGGTTGGGTTCGCTCAGTCGCCTGTATTAATAACGGCTTTGCACTGGGCTCTTTTGTCGATGAACTCGCGGTAAAAGCAAAGTTATCCACTAGGCAGATGTGGCTAAATTTACTCGGTATCGATCGCCATGTCGACCCTAATAAAAATGGCTTCAACTACGCTAATTATGATTTAGACTTAACTGCTCATCCAATTGATACCAAGCGGATGAAAGACCTAATCAACTTAGTTAGTGATAAGGCCAAGGTTGAACAAGCACTACCGGAAAACCAAGGTTGGGGCATCAGCTTTTTACGTAGCTTTGGCTCTTTTGTGGCCGCAGCAACGAAAGTTTCAGTTGTTAACAATAAAGTCACCGTACTTGAAATGCATACCGCGGTAGATTGTGGCATTGTCATTACCCCTGATAGGGTGAAAGCGCAAATGGAAGGCGCCATGGTATTTGGTTTATCCATTGCTTTGATGAATGAGATCTCAGTAAAAGACGGCCGTGTTGAGCAAAGTAATTTTCATGATTACCCGGTAGCACGTATTGGCCAAGTACCGGAAATGCATGTGCATATTGTTGAATCTGACGCACCGCCGGGTGGTATTGGTGAGCCTGGTGTGCCACCGATAGCGCCGAGCATTACTAACGCTATTTATCATGCCAGTAAAGTGCGCATTAGGGATTTACCGGTGAATAAAGTCTTTAGCGTTTAGGAAAAAATCGCGTTAACACAAATGCTGTTAGCGCCATTTATTTTATCAATTAAATAATTACTTATACCATTTTCATTAAGTTTGTGATCTTGTTGTGTGTAGGGAAAATAAATCAGGGCAAGGCGGGCTATTGGGATTGAGAGCAACGCCGCCTTGGAGTGTTTAAACCAGCACAAGTGGGCAATAATTTAATGAAATTAGTATTACTTAACTTGAATAACTTACGCTCTAAAACAAAGCCCATAATCCCGCTCGCCAATAACAATACCGCCAATACTTGCAACCAGGCATTAATAGCTATGGGTTGTTGTAAAGGCATTTCATGCTTCGCCTTGCTAAAAAAACGACTGCCCCGGCAACCAGCTCTGTAAAAGAGTAACCTTTTTTTTCAGGGATTAACTTTATTAAAACATCGCTACGCTGCGCCATAGTCACGCTTAACTGGCGCGATTTTTTATCTTTTTCATTACGATCTTTACTATCAATAAGGCCACGCCATTGCCAAAAAATATCGCTTGGCTCACCCGCTAGTACCATACCACCTGAGTGGTATTCATACAGGGTTTCATTAATAACCTTGGCCTAGCTGAGCCAAGGTTATTAAGTAAGTAACAGCGAGTGCGCGATACAGCACTCGCTTTTTTCTGCCCAAAGAAAACCGCCCAAATAATAAAAATGCATAAAATTCACTTTATAAGACACTCAATGGTTGACAAAAGCGGCTATTTGCCCGAACATATAGCCATCTAAACGCCCAAACACCCAAAAATAAATAAAGAAGAAATATTTTGACTACGCACTCAGAGCTACAAGCCAGATATAATGATATTAATCGCGGTGTCTACTTTATCGGCACCACACCGCCCAAAAGTGATACCCCACTTGATAAAGTGGCTGAAATTGCCGATAAGCTACTTGAACGTGTTAGTGATATCGACTTTGATGGCCTGATTGTTTATGACATTCAAGATGAAAATTCGCGTATTAGTAAACCCAGACCTTTCCCATTCAAATCAACCCATGACACTAGGCTTTATTCTTCTATATTGAATAAAAAATCTAATCGTCCAGTCATTACTTATAAAAGCGTGACTCAATCCAATAGTGATGACTTTAATGAATGGGCAAACGAGGCGTGGCAGAAATATGGCGTCAGAGATGTAGTGCTGGTAGGTAGCCCATCAAAGGATAATAAAGTTTCCTTATCTTTGGCTAGTGCATATCAAACGTTAGTCGATAACCCCCATGATTTTTTCATTGGTGGTGTTACTATTGCTGAGCGCCATGCTAATAAGAAAGATGAACATCAGCGCTTAATTTCCAAACACCAACAAGGCTGTAGTTTCTTTATTTCTCAAGCCATATACAACCCACAAGCAACCATAGACTTGCTTACCCGTTATGCCATTGAATGCCAAAAACAAGGCTTAAAACCACAACGCTTGATCTTAACATTCTCCCCCTGTGGTAGTGAAAAGACCTTAGAATTTATTGACTGGTTAGGCGTCAATGTTCCCGAGGCGACCAGTTTACGTATTCTTAATGCCAAAAACCCTTTGTATGAATCAATTCGTATTTGTGTCAATAGCTTGCAGCAAATTTTAGATGCCGTCATCCCTTATGACTTACCTTTAGGTTTAAATATTGAGAGCTTAACTAATCGTAAAGAAGAAATAGACGGCTCAATTTTGTTATATAAGTTATTACGTTCAAAAATGGACAATTTTTTAGCGAAAAAAGAATTGGCGGCTTTAAATAAATAAATAATAAATATATAACACCCCGCTATTTTTCCAAAATAACTCATCGTTATGATGAGTTATTTAAGCTATTCATTGTCCTTAAGCGCTTCAGCGATAGCCTTGTTTGTTAACCCCGCCGCTGAGAAAATGACCGGTTGGCAATCAGCAGAGTTACTCGGTAAGAACATTCATGAATATCATCACCATAGTCATGCCAATGGTGAGCACTACCCTAAAGAAGAATGCCATATTTCCCAAACTATGCATGACGGTATTGAGCGTAAAATTACCAATGAAGTATTTTGGCGTAAAGACGGTAGCTGTTTTTCGAGATGTTAGCCAACAAAAGCTAGCGGATGACAATCTCAGAGCGGCATTGAAAAAAGTAAAAGATCTTACCGAGAAGCTGCAAGATGAAATTAATGAAAGCTCGAGTGGCTCGGGCTTAGAGGGTAACAGTAAACCATTTCGAGCTATGCTCAAACAAATAAATTTAGTCGAAAAAACCGACAGTACGGTATTAATTCTCGGAGAAAATGGCACAGGTAAAGAAGTAGTCGCCCGTAATGTACACCAACTCAGTCAACGCCATAACTCCCCCCTAGTAAAAGTAAACTGGTCTCTTACGCCAGCTTAAGCATAATTTTTACTGCCTTACTGGTCTGGGCAATAGATAGCCGAATTCCCCTAGAAGCCAATGTTATTCGTGATAGAACGGCTTTGTACCGCGTTAATTTTGCCGGTGTGGTCGAAAACACTTTCACTTTAAAAATTTTAAATAAAAGTCAGCTGCCACTGCACTTTACTATTAATGTCGATAATTTAGCGGGGACAGCAGTAAAGCTTGATAAAAAAGTACTTATTGGCGCTGGTATTATGCCAGAGTTCCCTATCACCCTGGCTATTGATGGCGATAAGTTGCCGCAAAAGATAACTCGTTTTAACTTTATTATTCAGGCTATCGAGCAAGCAGACATTGTCTTGCAAAAAAGTAGCGTCTTTTTTCGCAACTAACTCACACCCAAGCCAAAGCAAATGAGAATTGATTACATTAATTTAAGATGATAGGCTAATTTCATTCACTTACACTTTGCTAGTGTCACTGTCATTGGCTTGCCACTGGAATAACTCATCAAGAGGGCTGGCAAATATATCGCTTAGACAAAATGCTACTTCTAATGACGGTGAGTACTTGCCAGCCTCGATAGCCGCAATCGTTTGACGGGTTACCCCTATGGCTTTAGCTAATTGTTGTTGAGTCATCTCATCTTTTTCAAAACGCTTTTTTCTTAGCTGATTACTAATAACGCCTTTCGCTTTTTTACTCATGTTTTTCACCTTTACTGTTTACCTGTACTAGGCACATTAACTCTTCTGCTAAGCAGCTTTGCGGTACCGATAAATTTGTGTCGCCCGTAAAACAAACTCAACCAATAGGCCTGAAAACATTAAGCCGTGAATGAGAAAGTCGATGGGAGGGACGTTAGTGAAAAAGGGGTAATTAGTAATAACGCCTTGGCAAAATATATGGACAAACAAAATAATGATGCAAGTACTCAAGTTATAGTAAGCCCATCTAGTCGCTCTAGCTTCAATCACTTCGTCTCTTTCATCAATCAAAGAGATGTCTTCACCGTCACCATTCACCTTGCTAATAACAGCTAAAATGGTAAAAGCAATGATAACAAAAATGATACTGGCGATTATTGTGCTCGCCCATAAGGCAACTATTTGTTCGGCATGGCTGGCAAAGTTTCCCTCAAGCTGAGTGATACCATTGGCATAATACCAGGCGATGAATAGGGTAAAAGTCACACTAATCCATGCGGTTTGCTCACTAAAATTACTATTTTTAAAAATCATAGCTAACCTTCCTACCTTTACAATGTTAAGTAAACTTAACACAGAGTAAGTTTAAACAAACATAATGTCAAATATTATTAACATTGCATTATGTTAAGTTAACACTACTTAGTAAGTCGCTCAATCAGGTTTTACACTAATTTTTACTATACTTAGTGAATCCGCCCGTAACAACTAGGTAAGGATTATGCATTTTGATACCGGCATTTTAGTACTGGTATTTGTGGTGCTATCGCTAATAATTGGTGCTATCACCCGTGATGTCCTAAAAAACACCCCCATTCCCTATTCAGTGGCGCTATTGGTTATTGGCTTAGCGCTCGGTTTGCTCCAACGTAGTGGCATCTTCGCGCAATATATACCGTTAATGGAGCAAACTGTGCTGATGATCGCCGAAGTCGATCCACATTTAATCCTGTGGTTGTTCCTACCTATCCTAATTTTTGAAAGTGCCTTCGCCATGGAGGTGCATTTATTTCGCCGTATTTTTTCCCAAATAGCACTACTAGCGGTGCCAGGTTTGATGGTAGCAACCCTGTTAACCGCCGTACTGGCAAAATATGCTTTTCCTTGGGATTGGAGTTGGCCCTTATGTTTTATGTTTGGCGCCCTCATTAGTGCTACCGACCCCGTGGCTGTGGTGGCGTTACTGAGAGAATTAAGCTCGCGTAAACGACTGGAGACCTTGATTGAAGGTGAGTCATTATTTAACGATGGCACCGCGATAGTTTTTTTTATGCTATTTCTGTCTATGGTGGTCAGCCCGAGTGAAGTAAACATAAATCCACTATTCATTGCTTGGGATTTTTTACGGGTAGTATTTATTGGCGGCTTTATCGGCGCTTTCTTTGGTCTTATTGTCATTCATTGGATTGGCCGAATATTCAACGACCCCATGATTGAAATCACGCTATCTATCGTGGTTTCTTACCTGGCCTTTATGGTCGCCGAAGCGTTACATGTTTCCGGTGTAGTCGCTGTGGTGGTATTGGCGTTAATGTTTGCCAGCTTAGGCCGCACTAAAATTTCTCCTGAGGTCAGTGGTTTTTTACATCACTTTTGGGAGATGATGGCTCATATTGCCAATACTATTATCTTCTTACTGGTGGGCACCCTCATCGCCGGTAGAGTGCAACTAGATAATAGCCAAATGTGGTTTGCTTTGCTGATTTTATATATTAGTGTACAAGTTATTCGTAGTCTTTCGGTGGCGCTATTTATGCCATTACTTAAACGTATTGGCATAGGTATCACCCGAGAAAAAGCCATTGTGTTAGTTTGGGGCGGCTTACGCGGTGCGGTATCATTAGCTTTGGCACTAACCGTGGCACAAAATGAACTCATACCTAGAGAAATAGGTGATCAGATCCTGTTTTTATGCGCCGGCATTGTCGTACTAACCATGTTAATTAATGGTGGCAGCATGGGTTGGCTACTTAAAAAGTTAGCCCTTAATCGTTTACCCGAAGCAAAACAAGCCACAGTAGATAAAGCCAGTGGCGAAATAAATAAAACCCTATCGGCTATCTTACCCGAGATGATGGCCGATGAGTTTTTAAAAGGCGCCAATTGGCCACAAGTTAAAAAAATTTCCGGTATTCATGCGGTCAGCATCCAAACCCAAGTAGATAAAATCAGTGAGAAAGAGTTAATCACTGCCTACCAGCGACGTTTGCTCGAAACTGAACGTAAACATTATTGGACTCAGTTTGAACAAGGCACCTTGGGGGAAGGGGCGACCAACAAACTCGTAGCCTCGGTTGAACATGCCCTTGATGGCACACCCACCATAGCACCACGTACTGAACTAGAAAGTTTATGGCAAACACCGCCACTGTTAAATGCTTTAAAAAATATTAAAACAATGAAAAAATTCGCCCTAAAACTTAGCTTTAATCGTTTGTCATTAAGTTATGAGGTTGCCCGGGGCTTTATTCAGGCTCAAAGTGAACTTAAATCACATATTGATGAGTTAGCGCCCAACGATATAGCCGCTGAAGATGTACATGTTATGGTCGAAGATAACAAAAAAACGACAATGTGTTATATCACCAGTTTGCGCGAAGCCTTTCCAGAGATCATCCATAGCTTAGAAACTTACTCTGCTTGTCGATTGCTATTGTATCGCGAGCGAGCGGTTATAACGCAGCAACTAAAACAAGCGGTACTTGATAAACCCGAAGCAGAGCGCATGATAATGGCGGTGGAAAAACGCATGGCGGCACTCAATAAAGCGACCAATATTGAAAGCTCAATTTCTGGCGAGCAGTTAATCAAACAGCTCGCTTGGTTACAAAAACTGCCCAAAAGCACGCAAGATAAAGTTAACGCCATAATGCAGCACAGTATTTATAACTCCAATGAAGAAATAACCAAGGCTGGCAAGGCCTTTTGTGCCTTAGGCATTATCACGCGAGGTACAGTGGAACTAGTACGAGAACAAGATGGCAAAACAATTACCAGTGTCTTAGGTATGGGCGAAACAGTGAGTGCGATATCGTTACTCTCTGGCTTTTCTGCTGATACTATTAAAGCGACTTCCTTGGTGGATATTATTTGGTTGCCTGGTGAAAAAATAAAACCTATCTTAGCCACTGAGCCTGAATTATCACAAGCTATTGGTAAAATGATGCAATAAATTACCCCACACAATAATTAAGTAGCAACATACTTAATTAGCATGGCAAAACACATAAATACCACTAAATAACGTAAATAGCTCACCGGTATTTTGAATAAGCAATGAGAACCTAACCAAGCACCTATAAATTGCCCCACCATCATGAGCATGCCCAGTAACCAGACTACATGACCAGCAAACAAAAACACCAGCAGTGAGGCAATATTACTGGCAAAATTCAAGGTTTTTGCGATAGCCGTTGCTTCAAGAAATTTCTGACCACGTAAAGCTCGACCTGCCAAGGTAAAAAACGAGCCAGTTCCAGGACCCAAAATCCCGTCATAAAAACCAATGAGCGGTACAACAAACTTCTTATAACCTGCTGATGATACTCTCACCGGCTTATTCGCTTCATCAACCATTGGTGTGATTAAAAAATATATACCGATACAAGTAATCACCACGGGAATAATAACCGTCAGCATTTGTGCATCAATAAACTGAAGAATAACAGTACCTATCACCGAGCCAATGAAAGCAGATAGCATTAAGTATTTCACCTGATGCCAGCGCACTCGTCTACCACGTAACATCATCACGCTGGCCGTAGCTGCGCCCATACTTGATTGCAATTTATTCGTTGCCAATGCAGCTAAAGGCGGCATGCCAGTCATCATTAACGCCGGCAGGGTTAATAAACCACCGCCACCTGCCAAGGTATCAAGAAAACCGGCAACAATGGCGATGGTAAATAAAAAGAAATACATTTCAATAGTTAAGCTGGCAAACTCCACAACAGGTCCTCTAAATTTCAACTAAGTATCGAGCCAAACCACCTGAAGATACTGGTTCCTACCTGTCCAACGAGGACACATTTTCAATCAGCTTGGCAATACATCAACCAATAGCCGCATATTTTAAGCAAGTGCTCAACAATTAGCAACACACTAGGGGGCAATAATCGATTTCACCGAGGAAAATAAAGTGCCAGTTTTAGCTTAATTATGATGAAATAATACCCTTTTCATTAAGTTTTTGATCTTGTTGTGCGTAGGAAAAACACTTCAGGACAAGGCGCTTGATTGAGCAATAGCTGGCTATTGGGATTGAAAGCAACGAAGGGCTGGATTATTTTAACCAGTACAAGTGAGCAATCATTTAATGAAACTGGTATAAGACTTAACCAATGAAGTGTGACTAGCCTAAGGTTTGAGATTATCAATCACCACAGAAGATTGAATACCAAGAGCAGATTTATACGATAAAGCCCCCTGCCCTCAAATACATCCAAGCAGCCTAACACCGGGGGATTTGAGTTAACCACCCCGAAATATTTGAGCCTTAGGCACACACTCAGTCCTGGAGTTGTAGTCCATTAACTTGTGAGGGTAAACTTTAAGACACGAAGGCCAAGTTGATCAGACAAGTGTTGTAATTGCTCACTAGACACTGATATTGTCTCAGACAAGTTAGCCGTATTCCTTGCTACTTCAGCAATTGACATCAAATTACGATTAATTTCGTGTACAACCCTAGACTGCTGCTCAGCGGCACTCGCTATTTGTCGATTCATATTATTAACAGCTTCACTGGAATTTTTTATGTCAGTTAATGCTAGCTCGACGTTATTGGTATTTTCAACACTGGTTTCTGCCTGAGTTTTGCCTAATTGCATTGCGGTTACCGCATCTGCTGCTAATGATTGTAAGCGAGTTACCACATTTTCTATTTCAAGTGTTGATTCAGCTGAACGTTTGGCGAGAGTTCTTACTTCATCGGCGACCACGGCAAAACCACGCCCTTGCTCTCCCGCCCTGGCGGCTTCGATAGCAGCATTAAGGGCAAGTAGATTGGTCTGATCGGCAATACTGCGTATATCGTTGAGCATGGCCTCAATATTATTACTTTCTTTACTTAAATTTTGAATTATCGTGCCAGAATTTTCAATGTCAGCGACAAGTTTGCTAAAACTTTTTCTATTTTCTTTGACCAGTTGATGCCCACGAGATGAAGCTTGCTCGGCAGACGATGAGGTTTTAGCGGCTTCTAAAGCATTAAACGCAACTTCAGCAACAGAATCACTGACTTGAGTCATGGCCGATACGACCAGTTCGCTGTCGCTTAACTGGCGATTAACACCGGCTAAAGTATGCTCGCTTGATACTTTTAAATCTTTAGATGCTTGTGCTAGCTCTAGCGAGGAGTTTTTTACTTCCGTCATCAAGCAATCAAACTCAGCCATCATGTCATTATAAGTTTTTGCCATTGTGCTAATTTCATCATTACCCGAAATCGACGCCCGCAAGCTTAAATCTTTTGAACTTGCCGCTAAAGTCATTAGCTTAGATAAATCAGTAATACGTTTTGAAATACCATTGGCTATAATAATTAGTGCCAACATGACTAATATGATTAAGCAAAGACCGACTACTATGTCGTTTAACTGTTTTTTAGCCATATATTGTTCAATATTTTCAATAGAAAATTGTCTAAATGATTTTAATAGGGTTTCACTTTGATGAATGATCGCCCTCATTTCCCCAAGAACACCTTGATTGCTCGTTAAACCAAATTTCTGTTCAGCCCGCACTAGCTGGATAAATTGTTGTTGATAATTATCTAAGGCTATATTTGCTTCTTCCTTAAAATCACGGTCAATTCTGCTATTGGTTAGTTTAGTACGCATAATATCTATACGTTTATTAAACTTTTCAACATAGTTGATATCGCGTCTTAACATGAAATCTTTTTCATGTCGGCGTAGCATCAACATAGTGCGCATTAAGCTATGGATCTGTAAACTTTCACCTGCTAATTTTTCACGCGCTATCAGTAAATTTTCAATGTGATGTACTTCATTTCTTAATGAACCATACAAACCGTCTTTAGCATGAAGGCCAACTATTTGTTGCTGCTTCACCAGCATAGAAAATTTGTCGCGGTAACTTACTAACACCCTTTTAAGCTCATCAATCTGTTGATTCGCAATATCAACGGACAATAGCTGTTGCTCTACTTGAGCGAGAGTAAGGGTGATTTTGCTGAATGTTTGCGTAAACTTGGTTAAATATTTAATATTTTTTCTGGCGATAAAATCTTTTTCATGGCGCCGCAACATTAACATTTCAGCTTCAAGTTGCACGGTTTGTCGAGAGATATTGTTGAATTTTACCAAGGTTGCCGTGGCTAAATAATTATAAGTGATCAATATCACAAAACCTATTGCCGCTAATATTGCTAATAAACCCAACTTCCATTTTATATTCAAACGATCCATAGCAAGTTCCTTAAGGATCTGTATTTGTTACAGAATGATGATTATTGTGTTTCGATAATACGACAGTTTTGTTACAGTTTTATTACACCACAAGCTCAGGATTTATATAATTTTATCTAAAAGTAACAAATAACTGCCGTGTTTTTAGTACAGTTAAAATGAAGTTAATTAGACTTAGTGGTAATGATCAAACAAGGCGGCGCCGCTGCTGCTGCAAAAGAGTTATCCCATCAGGCAAAGCAATGACAAGAGATGTTAAAACGCTTTAAGTTAATGGCATAGTCACTGGCAAAGACCAAGCTTGATAAAAAGCATTACGGCTAGCCGATGAAGATACTAATGCTCGCGAGTAACGAGATAACAATGGCTAATGGCGGCACTATTTTCGCTCGGTAGGTTAATAACAATATCAGTAATAAAGTCGCTATGGTCAGTGCGCCAAATAACAATGCTGGGCCAATAGACCAACCAAACAGTTCGACACTTAAATAGGCCGTGAACGACAATAATAGCCAAGCCAATGGTCGTAAAAATCGCACCACTAGGCTAGAAACCTGATGCGCTAATACCTGCTCTCTATGTTTACTCATGGCTAAACAAAACAGCACCATGGCAGAAAAACTTAAGCTGGTTAACACTAACATTAGCACTGTTCCTTATGCGCTTGCTGCACTGGCAATAAGCTGCCACTAGTTGCAGGTAATGGCGCTTTACCCTGTTTTACTCTTTGTTTACTTGACTGCGTACTTGGCCGCTTACTTGAATTGTTACTTACTTGTAAGGCTTTAACTTTATAAGCGGCAAAGGCAAAACAGCTACCAACCAATAGTAAGGTTAAATCAAAGCCGGCTAGATTCCAGTCTTGCTTACTAAGGCTATTAAATAAGTGCTTATCTGTGGTTAGTGCATTCACTAACGGTAGCGCCAAATAAACTAGGGCCGCCAATTGTAATTGCTCAGACCAAGCTTTAGCCGCTGGCCGAAACGCTGGATAACTTAATAATATTGCCCAGCTAATAAACATCACATGTGCTTCCCAGGCCGCACGTCCAACCATATCAAGGGGTAATAAGCGATTGGCATAAAAATATAAGGCGATGGCAATAGGTAAACCAACAATGGTACCGATATTTAATTGCTCAACCAGGCGATAGCCAAAATCAGGGCCATTAGGCTTTTTCATCTGTTGAGGTTTACGCTTGGTGGTCCACAAGATTAAACCTGAAGCAATCATCGCTGTGCCGATAAGGCCGGTGAAGAAATATATCCAGCGGGCTATGGCTCCAGCAAACTGGCCTTCATGCAAAGAGATAAAGCCATTATGAATCATACCTGCGGCAGTATACTCTTTAGGTTGCTGCGTTATAACTTCGCCAGTAACAGCGCTTATCATCACTTCATCGGCAGGATTATAAGTAATGTCGGTTTCATGACGAACAAACAATACCTGAGCATTAACATCGTTAGCAGCAAAAATTTCTACGTAACTTAATTCATCCCCTTGCCAAGCCGTTTTGACCTGCTGATATAGTATTGAAATATCTAACATCTCCGCAGCTTGGTTTGCTTTTTCTAAATGGGCGGTACGCGGATATATCTCTTTGCGCATTGCTCTATATTCATCTTCATTGGTTTGTAAGTTGCTACTTAACACCATATAAGTAAAGAGGAAGAACAGTAAACCGCTATAGGTGATCATAAAGTGAAATGGCAGGGCAATCACACTTAAGACATTGTGAATATCTAACCAACCAGGTAAGACTTTTTTCGCTCTAAAGGTAAAAAAGTCGCTGAATATTTTTTTATGAATAACCACGCCGGTAATAACCGCAAGTAACATCAACATAGAACAAAAGCCAACTAACCAATAGCTGATATCGGTTGATAGGTAGTGCAAACGATAGTGCATTCTATACAGTAACCGACCACCGCCCGTAGCTCTGCTTTCGACCTTTTCTCCTGTCGTTATATCCAATACTTTTGTTATGTATTGACCTCTTTTTTTTCCTGGTTCAGGCTCATGTCGCCAACCGACACGTAAATTTTGATCACGGGAATTGGGTAAATAAATATCCCAAGCCTCAATGCCTTGAGCGTGCTTGTTAAGGTAACTCTGCGCGGTATCGATTAACTTTTCATTGCTAATATTATGTACAATAAATGGTCTTTCTGGTTCCATCCACCGGGTTATTTCCTGATAGAAATAACCCAAAGTGCCCGTTAGAAACATAAAAAACAACATCCAACCGACAATAAGGCCAACCCAGGTATGCAACCACTTCATTGATTGTCTAAAGTTATCTTTCATCAGCTAGTTACACCAGTAAACTGCATCAAAAACCAAGTTGCGACGGTAAAGAAAATAGTTAACTTGATTAAGCCTAACCAGGCTTTACTTACACTTGCGACTGAAAAAACCCACATAGCGGCGCAGGCATAAACGATAAAAGTCAGCATCAAGCCTATATGAATGGCTTGGTACTTGCCAACAACATGCTGCAATAACTGACTAATAAGAAGTGAACTTGACGTCGCTAAGGCATAACCACCCAAAATAGCGGCGAATACCCTAGAGACCAAGGGCCAATGCGGACTAGATAAATGTAATTTATTGATAAGGTAAGGCACAATTATTCCATAGTCATTGAGCGAAGATATGTTCTTCGATAAACTAGACAAGTTATTGCCACATCATACACACAAACAGAAATAGAAACCATTCTCATTATCAGGGTGACGTCGAAAAACTACACTCGCTTGATGGAATCAACAAATTACTTGCTAGATTCATGTAAAAACGCAATTTATGGTACATTAGTGGACAATTATCATTGAAAAGAGCTGCCAGTGAATATTCAACAAAAAAACGTCCTATTATTCGACCTTGATGGCACTTTAGTTGATAGTGCGCCAGATCTCGCCTTAGCGCTAAATAAAACCCTACGACAGTTAAAACAGACTGAATATAGTCAACAGACGATTCGTCACTGGGTTGGTAATGGTGCCAAGACATTAGTTGAACGGGGATTATCTGGCTCAGCAAATATTAGTGAGCAATTAGAGCCGGCGCTGGTAAATGACGCTTTAGGCATTTTTCTCCAGCATTACCAAGATGGCTTGTGCATTGAGTCAACCCTGTATGACGATGTAAAAGAAGGCTTATTAATATTAAAAAGCTCGGGTTTTCGCTTGGCTATCATTACCAACAAACCCGCCGTCTTTATCCAACCTATTTTATCGGCTTTAGGTATAGGTGGACTCTTTGAAATCCTCATTGGTGGTGATACTTTGACTGAGAGAAAACCCCACCCTGCCCCGTTAAATTATGCCTTAGAGCAACTTAAAGTGACCGCCGAGCAGTGTTTAATGATTGGCGATTCTAAAAACGATATCTTAGCGGCGAAAGCTGCCAACATAGACAGTGTCGGCTTAACTTATGGTTATAACTATGGTGAAGATATTGCTACATATCAGCCACAGTGGTGCTTTGACACTTTTAACGAACTACTGGCAGCCCTGCAGCGTTAACACTCGCTAATTTACTATTACTTACGTTAACTTACAGACAGGGCGCTACAGGTTCTTTGCCAAAGCAATAGGGTAATCACGCTGTTTGGCTAAGGCTATAGCATGTTCAGTGACTTCGGCAGCAGAACATTGCAGGCTTATGGGGAAATAGTGTTCCGTTAAATATTTGCCCAGCTCTAACTCGGCAACTAAGCCGCACTCGACTAGGTTTTTCAATATAGCATCGGCAGCGGCTAAGGCCGATGAGGCTTTAACAATTTCTGCGCGGGCGTAATGTTGACCATAAAAAGAGACATCAGCAGTACGTAAATCTGCATCTTCTCCTGGGATTTGCTGAGCACCAAATAACGGCTTTGCCGCTACCACTGCTGTGCTAAAAGCGGGGATAAACTGGGCAATATGGGCAATAGACCCTAAGGTTCTATTACTTATCAGCTGCTCAGGCCACTGTTTATCAATTTTTTCGATAAATCGTGGTGCTAATTTTGGCTGGGCACTTTGCTGACAACTGGCCACTAGGCCTTGGTCAAACAGGGTAATGTCTTGGGTCATACCATGTAGTTGAAAATAGCCATCTGGGTATGGCGTTAATTGCGCCATCCCTTGCGGAGTACCGCGCTCGCCATAAAAGACAACCTCAGGCCATAAGCCTTGGCATTTAGACCAATGAGCAACATAAGCGGCTTTAAACTCCACCATACGTTGCCGCTTAGCACTTACCATGTCATCAATTTCACCACTTTTAAAACCACAGGCATTAATCACATAATCATAATACTGATGGCTAATAACTTGGCTCTGTTGGTGCTGAGTTGACACTTGCCAACCTAAAGAATTTTCTTGCTTAGTAATAGCGATAACTTGGCTGTTAGTATGTAAATGACAGCTGGGCAAACGCGCTATCGCTAAATTGGTAATAGCAGCAAAACGAAATGCTGATAAGCCATATTCTTGTACTAACAGCACTGGAAATTTAAGACTGTCTAATTCAACATGCTGGGCAAAGGCGACTAACCAATCACTGTCATTTTTTGCCACGCTTGGTAATGGTATATCAAGCAGTGCATCAAGCTCTGCCCGCGAGTAAAACCGAAAGTAATGCTCTGGTTCACCTAGTACCTTGTTGCTCTCATCTTGAGCCACTAGCTCAGCATATCTGGCGCGTAATTTTTCTAGGCGAGGTAATAGATCTTCTGGTTGGCCATGATCCGTTTTAGGCAGCGCAATAAGTGTCGGGCGTATATTGACACTGTGTGGATATACTTTCACGGTATCTATCGATTGCTGTAATAAAGTAAGACACTGCTGATCACAAATCTCACGATACAAGTTACCGCCAGCATGTAAATGGCAAATAGGTGGGCCATTGACTAAACTGGGGCCTTTTTCTATCAGTGTGGTGTCTAAGCCGAGTTCAGCAAATCGTAAAGCTATGGTGGAGCCAGCAACACCACCACCAATAATGGCAATTTTAGCCTTTGAGCTTAGTATTGATTGATTTACTGCTGGGCTTGCTTGGGATTTATTCATAAAGGTAACAAGATAATGCTTTCATAGGGGGATTTTACTATCCTGAGCGTTACTTTCGTAGTGCTAAAAGATAAATAATTATTATTCGTAGGTGTTTTTATTTTTACAGCGAATAAAACAGGTGTCATAAAAACTGTTACTCGGCACTATGATTTAACGTTTGTTGCTGTAGATGACCTCTAATACAAGCATTACAGACACAACTTATGTTTCTAAGATGAGTAGGAATCTTTGCCAAAAGTGCTTCAGCTACTTGGCTATTCATACACCAGCAACCACTGTTAGCGTTAACATCGCAACGATTATTTTGCTGACATAAAGGGCAAATACTATCATCATTTTTAGATGTCATAAAAGTTCAGTAAATATGTGTGTTAGGGGTAATAGCAAACGGTGATATTAACAGCTTTACCCGTGTTAGTACGTGTTTTAATGCGTATTTTAGCGCATAAAAAAACGACCCTTAGGTCGTTTTTTTTCATTCATTTTTGTATCTACAACTTACCTAAGCTACATACACTCATGAACTAGGCAGAAAAATCATTTGCTTTTTTGCTGCGGATTTTAGCCATAAAAGCAAAGGCTAATAACATAAGTAACCCTGTTGCTGGCTCTGGCACACTAGTAGGACGATTAACACTAACTACACCAGCAACGATATCATTGGCACAAGACATGGCCCAACTAAAGGCTAATTGTGAAGCATTTTGAAAAGCATCAATGCCACTGACGTTAAAGCTAAAACTGATCACATCATAATTATCATAATTAGCACCCGTGTTTTGTCTATCAACAGACCAAGCACTTTGTTGACCTGTACCTGGAACGATATCTCCAGCCATGACTTGGCCCTCTTGTACGCTGCTAGAATTATTATGAAATTCTTTTGCCGTTAACGTAGAGCTGATTTCAGTTAAAGTACCGGTATTATCCCAGTGACTCTTTTCCCAATATTTCTGACGTTGTCTATCCGCATCAGACAAAACAAAAGCATAGTCAAAAGGTGAATTAGCACCATCAGTGCCAATAAGTAAATCACCTAAAACAATGTTGCCATTAGATTTCCATTGCCAATCTGAATCATATTGCCAACTTGAACCAGTACTATATTCATTATTGTAATCAACAAAGTTGGTATAAATATCAATAGTAATTAAACCGTCACTTGCCCATTTTACATCCATTTTGTCAATTTCATATTTCCAACCACCAACGGCATCATTATTTGCATCATCAATCGTGGTATTAACAAAAAAATCAGCGGCGAATAAATTAGCCGATGAAAATAAAGCAGTTACTGCAAGAATTTTAAATACATTTTTAATTAAAGTCATAGTCTTAATACTTTATCGCTTTGAGAGTTAATTACCGGTTAACCCGCCATTTATAGCAGTTTAACCATTTTCTTATATTACATAATACAGTAAGCAATTATCGTACCATAAATTCAATGTCGCCATTTAACAACACCTTAAGCATGTTACCTTGTTGAGTTCAGCGGGTAAAGTTTTCTGGTGTAAAAAAAACCGACAATCATTGTTAAATTTTTGCTAATTAATTTATATAAATGTTTTTTAACTAAGTCACTATCAATGTTACTATTTTAATAATTAATGTCTTGCAATAGATTTACAGTTAAACCTCAGGCAAAGCACCTAGTAAAGTAAACTAGTATGCATAACCACCCTAAAAACAGATTATTAAAATCGGTATAACATGAATATAAATAATAGCTTAATAGTTGCTTTACTCTCTCTCTCGTTCATTACACCTTTAACATTGGCAAACGAAAATCTTGATGCCAGTTATGAACAAGCCTTAATTGCTTTTCAAAATGATGAGTTTGCTAGTGCTATTATCCATTTAAAAAATATTATCCAAGCAAACCCTACACATATGCCATCGCGGGTGTTAATGGCACAAATACTCATAACTCAAGGCAATGGCTCGGCAGCACAAATAGAACTCGATCGAGCCAGAGATGGCAAGGTTGATAACGACCGATTAATTACCTTGTACGGGCAAGCTTACCTTTTACAAGGAAAATATGACCAAGCATTAGAAATAGCGCAACTTGGTCAGCGTAACAAGCAAATTGAAAATGAGTTATTACTCATTAGAGGACAAGCATTTATTGGCAAAAAACAATATAAACTAGCTGATAAAGCGTTTATTGCCGCACTCAGTATGAAACCTAAAAACCAGATAGCCTTATTAGGTAGAGCACAAATTGCTTTTCAAGAGTCCAACGTTAATAAAGCACTCGCTTACATTGATTTATCTCTTAGCAGTGTTAAACCATTTATCAATGGTTGGGTATTAAAAGCTAAAATATTACATCGCTTAGGCGATCGCCAAGGGGCATTACTTGCTATTAATGAAGCGCTCAAGATTAATGATAAACACTTATCCGCTCGTTTAACCATAGCTATGCTGCACATTGAGTTGCAAGAGTATCAACAAGCCGTTGCCCATGTGGATTTTATTCTGGCGAAAATTCCCAATGAACCGAGAGCGGGTTATTTAAAAGCCATTATCAATGCCAGCATGCCGAATAATAATAATGCTGCTAACAACAAACTCACCGAGGTAATCGCCACCTTATCCGCAGTACCACCTGAGGTGATGAAAAACACCCCTGATTATTATTTTTTAGCTGGACTGACCAATTTTCAATTTGGTAACTTAAATGATGCCCATCGCTACCTAAGCTATTACCTTAATTATGTTGAGTATGATATTGATACTGTACGCATGCTCGCCAGTATTGAAATACAACAAGGCGATTTAAATTCTGCCCGTCACTTACTCATCAAAACCAATGTTGCTCGTCCAGGTAATGCTGATATTTTAACACTGCTTGGCTTAACCTACTTACAATTAGAAGATAGTGCCAAGGCACAATTTTACTTTGAAAAAGTAGTGGATAGTTACCCCAATTCTACCGTTAGCGTAAGTAACTTGGCGCGCAGTAAAATGCAATCTGGCGATTATAAAGCAGCCATAGAGGCCTTATCAGCCATTAAAGATAATAAAATTAATGGCACACAAATAAAATTACTCTTGATTGATGCCTATCAAAATACCCAAAAATATCCTTTAGCTATCGATATTGCCAAATCCTTGGTAGCAGAATTCCCCCAAGATAGCTTTTTTCAGCAACGCCTAGGCATGCTCTATGGCTTAAACAGAGAACTCGCGTCAGCAAGAGCGGCCTTTGAGCAAGCTTTGGTGTTAGATAAGGCAAATATTATTGCTATGGTGCATTTAGCTCGCATGGATAATATTATGGGTGACTATGATAAAGCACTGAGCTTCTTGGAAACTAAATTAGCCTTGTTTGATAAAAATATTTTACTGATGACCGAAATTTCTGACAGTTATTTATTCAAAAAAGATATTGAAAATGCCCAACTTTGGATACAAAAGTCATACGCACAAGATCCTAATGATTTTTATGTGGTGCTCAAGTTAAGCCGAATTTTAGTTAAACAAAACCAGCTTGATGCAGCCATAGATTTAATTGATGAATTTATTGGTCATAACGCTAAAGAGCCACAAGCGCTACTTACCCTAGCAAAATTGTATCAACAACAAAATAAACACCCGCAAGCGGTACTGGCATTAAGAGAATATGTGGAAAAATCTCGTCGTAAAGAAAAAGCACTGATTGTTTTAGCGAAAGCGCAATTACAAGCCAAAGATAATATTGGCGCAGTAAGGTCTTATAAAAAGGCCATCATCGCCGATGATAAATATCTACCTGCTTATATAGGGTTGGTTAACCTGACTATTAAAAACAAAAATAAAGCATTTGCCTTAAGTTTGATCTCATCCATTGGCGATATAACCCAGAGTACTAGCCTAACAGCAGTATTTAAAGGTGATTTATACCTTGCCTTAGGTGATCACAAACAATCGATAAAATTTTATCAAAGTGCGCTAAATAAATCTGCTCAAAAGCAAGCCATACTGGGTTTATACCGCAACTATCAGCAACAAGAGCAAGTAAGTAAAGCCATCAAGCCATTGCAGCAATGGTTAAAGAGCTACCCCAATGACATGTTAGTCGCCATCGCTCTTGCGGATAGCTATAAAGGCAGTAAACAATTAACCAAGGCGGCTGAACATTACCAGGCATTAATGGTGAAGTTTGGGCCATTACCTATTTTATTAAATAATGCCGCCAGCATTGAATTTACTCTCGGCAATACCGAGAAAGCCAAGCAATATGCTCAACAAGCCTATGATTATTTACCCGAAAATGTCGCTATTATTGATACCCTTGCTTGGATTAAAAGTCGGTTGGGTGAACACCAACAAGCGATTGCCTTATTTCGTCTCGCCCTTAGCAAAGACTTTGATAACGCCGAAGTAAAATACCACATTGCAGTAACCCTCTATGCCTTATCAAGAGAAGTAGAAGCAAAGAAGTATTTAATTGAAGCCATTGATAGTGAACAAACTTTCCCGGAAAAAACAGCTGCTGGTGCTCTGTTAAAACAATG
Organism: Colwellia sp. MT41; assembly: GCF_001444365.1. Taxonomy (NCBI): domain Bacteria; kingdom Pseudomonadati; phylum Pseudomonadota; class Gammaproteobacteria; order Alteromonadales; family Colwelliaceae; genus Colwellia; species Colwellia sp. MT41. The sequence continues at coordinate 253,865 of NZ_CP013145.1, read as the reverse complement.
GTAGCGCGTTAACTTTACCGAGCTTTATTTACAGCTAAAAAATGGCACTTAGCACAGCATAAAGCTAATTAACCTGACGGTTTTATCGATATAAAGCACTATCGACAAAAGCTTGCGTAAGCTGCTGATATAATTTATCTATTGTCGGTCGCCCCGTAATCTGTTCAAAAAGCGTGGTATGAACCTGCGCTTTTACTCGCTCTGTTTTAGCAGATAGTTGATAACACAAGTTAACTGGCTTGATGATCTCATCTAATAACACATCAATAAGAATAAAGGCTTGCGCTAACACTATCTTGCCACCGCCTTTTTTCAAGATAACCCGCTGCGCGGTGCCAACAATTTTTTTACCGTTAATATTCATATTGTAATCGCCATCACAGTAGGAAAACTCAGTAGCATGGGTATGGCTTACTAGGTTAAATTGCTGGAAAAAACCTTGTAAAACTGTACATAAGTTTTCATAGGCTTGGGGGATCGAATACGGCGTATCACTTGACCACAGATAAAGGTGCGATAGGTTAATCACACCTGGGCATTGCGGCACAGGTGCACCGCCGGTTTTACGCGCATGCAAAAGCCATTTATCGGCTAATAATTCCGTTTTAAGCGCATCAGATTCAGGCCATTTTTTTCCGGCAGGTAACACCAAGGTAGCTTGCTTAGCTTGCCATAACATTAAGCACTGCTTAAGTTCGCCAGCTTGTATTTGTTTTATAAGCTGTGTTTCTTTATCAAAAACATTAGCAACTGAAATTTGTTGATAGCGTAGCAGCTTATTAGGACTCATATTTACTTCTTCTGGTATTGCTCTTCATATTTAACCGGATATCTTCAGGAGTCTTCCTCATGCATTTGACCGTCAATTAACATCATTTGCTCAGCAGACTTCTCATTATGTTTAGTCAGGCTATAACTGCCATCAAACATATTTTCCAAAAAGATACTTTCCCCTTCACTGGTCTGTAACTGTTTTAACACTTCCTGAGGAAGTTCAACCCCCAAACTAGCGCCAACTCTTTGTATTTTTAGTTCAATCATAATAATACTTCCGCTTAATTGCCAGACATTATCACGGTTATAGAGCAATGCTATAACTCAATGCTGGGCACTCGATGTAATTAAAATTATAGCTGGCTATTGTCGGGGCACAAACCCGAGCTAACATCACGAAAGGCCTTAACTGCTTTTGAGCAGTAGCCTTACAGCCAGCAAAAAGTCGGTTACAATTTTTAACACGTTAGGCAGGGTATGCTTGGCTTGTGCTAGTGTCTAGAATCCAATTTTACTGTAGCATAGTCAGTGGGTAACTTATGATGAAAAGCAAGTAAAAACAAAGCGTAACATTGTTTATCTGGATAATTTACTAAGGAAAATGACTTGTGATTTTGTTATTTACCAGCTATATAATAAAAACGAAGAATAGTTTTGTTTTCATACAATAATCCGTAAAACTACTCCTCTGCTGACTTTAGCGCGTAGGAAAATACTCCAGTAGTACTATTCGTCGTAAGTAACCTGTTAATCAACAACCTTAAGGGTAAAACATGAAGACAAATATTATTGCACTGGCTATCGCCACAACCTTAATACCACTAATAGCTTGTGCTGGTAGTGGCCATGACAACGTTGCCGACAGCGTCATTAAAAAGCAACGCGCCATGCTTGAGAAAAATACTGACGGTAAAGGCTTTGGCCCACAATCTCCACGAGATATCGATACCATCAAGGGTAGTAATGCTCGCGCGTTTACTACTGCCCCCGCTTATACTGCTATGAATTTATGTAATATTCACTTCCATAAAAATGCTGAGCATAAAGGGGGTGAGTTTGCTAAATACGCGGGTAATGGTGATGGTCACGGTTTTCAAAGTGGTTTTGTTTACACTGGTAAGCTAACAGCAAAAGAAAGCAGTACTTATAAAAGTAAAGTTTGTCCAAGTAAACATGGCGGCTTATATTCAGGTGATACCATTGAAGTTCATTACGTGCATTCAAGCGCGCAAGTAATGCCTGGGCCAACATTAGGTGCTTGTTTAAGTGAATCAATCATGAACCCACAATTACGCGTAGAAACGCAAGTATATGTATTGGTGAATGATAAAAATGCTTTAGATTTTAGCAAACTCACTAAACATGGTGCTAAAAATGGCTATCAACAAGCATTTAATATTCCAAACAATACCGGTAGTGCCATTCAATATGCGGGTTCAACTACGGGCCCTGGCTACAACGAAAAAGGTTCACCGTTACAAGTTTCTTGGAGCGTACGCCCACAAGTTGCCAAGGTTAACATTGCCACCGTTGGCAAGTGGTGTGAAGGTAATACCTTTAATGAAGATCACGCTCATGGTGTAAGAAACCTAGTGACCAATGCTAAGTTATTATCGGCAATGTAGAATAAGGAAGTTATTATATTTTCTATTATAGGGGAATTGCAGTGATGCACTTCCCCTTTTTTTTGCTATTAATAAGGAAGTTTATTTACTAAATTATAGCCCTAAATTCGTTACATGTAGTCATTATAACCACGGACTAACCTTTGCTTTATAGTCAGAAAATTCTACTTTAAATATCGCCACAAGCGCTCTTTCTTCAGGCACAATTTGAAAGCGTTGAATGTAAACGATATACAAGGCAATTAACGCTATGCCCCAAGCTGATCCTAAATGACTAGCCCAAACAAATAATAATGCAACAAAACCCACATACATGGGATTACGAGTAAATTGATAAACACCCGAAGTAACCAGTGAACTGGCGGTATCAGGCTTGAGCGGATTTACCGTTGTTTTAGCTAATCGAAAAGATATTGCACCAGATAAAGCAAAGAATACGCCTGCGAGAACAAAGCCCGTAACCATCGAATATACTGTAGCAGGTAGCGCTACAGTAGCTGTAAAATTGCTTAAGCCCCACATAGCCACAGCAATTAATAGTGCAACTAATGGTGGTGGTATCTTGTTCTATAAAAACTTCATTATTATCCTTAATATTTATTACTGTCTATTCAGATGATATTTCATAGCAACTTTATGTTTCAGTAGTTCCATTGTTTTCACCCCATAATGAATGCCTTTATTGATAATGAGAAGCAAGGCCCTACCTATGCTATTCAACTTTATCAATTATATAAAAAAGGTGTCATGATTTTTTACAACACCTATAAAAGTATTCGTTATTAATTTGGATATCTCTGTTAAATAGCCAATTCCAGTAGTACACAGCACACAACGAAACACTTGGTACGTTTTTTGCCTTACAAGCTCAATGGCATTATAATTTAATGCCATTATTTTTATTAATAAGGATATATATAAATGAACAAAGCTTTTTCTAACCTACTAAAAAGTGCTCTAGTTATTGCATCGTTATCTCAGGCAGCACATGCAAACATCCTACCTAGTGACACTGATTTCACTTTTACTTGGACTGCAATTTGTGGTGATTGTAATTCAACGATGGGCCTAACTGATCCAACTCAAAATATCGAAGTGTCTGGCTCTATTGTAATAAATGGTTATACCCCAGGGGAAGCGTTTATTATAGACAATAACAACCTTGTATCATTCTCTTACGATGGTCCATCTATTCATATAGACGCCTTTACATTATTTAATAATAACAATACTGCGGCTAGTAATAGTATTTTGGAATCTGGTATTTTTGCTGTTTCAGGCTCGATAGCTGCTGATCAATCTAGCTTTGAGCTAGACTTTTCCCACACTATATGGGAAAAATCCGGCACAACATATTACGAATATCAACAAGGTTTAAATGCTTACCCATCTAATATGGATATTCACTTTGGACAAGATGGAGCATGGGCCTTTGATATTCAGGGACATCCATGGGATTTTGGTGTAAGTGCAGTTATAGCACCGGCATCAAATTCAGTAACAGATATACCTGAACCAACTACACTTGCTATTTTTGCATTAAGCCTTATGGGTTTAGCATCACGAAAATTAAAAAATAACGCTTAAATATTTTCCGGTCCTTTTAAGCATCTGCCATTTGTCAGGTGCTTTTTTGCTTACGTAGCAAATTTAACCACTCTACTTTGATTGAGCAAGCATCAAAAAAAATACCTTTTGGTGAGTTTTCGGCTTCAGTTATCGCAGTAACTACAGTAATACTATTTACTCCTGTTACTCGCAATAAGCTAGTTATAGAGCAAAGCTGTCATTTAATATTTTTCTCACTCAGTTTTTCACAAAGCACTATGCGTATGCTAGCCAGTAGTAGCTCACGGTAAGTAGGACGGTAGCAATAAAAAATCGCTGCTGCCCCACTAGTTATATAATACCTGTTATTTTGCCAACACTTGATAAAGTGCCGTCATACCGGCAGCGATATGATCATTAACATGACAGTGATACATCCAAATGCCCGAATTATTAACCGTCATATCTAAGGTTTTCATCGACGCTGGCAATAATTCCACCACATCAGTTCTATGGCCATTGATCAAACCGGTATGACCATGCCAATGCGGGGTATGTAAATCAACTTCTGTGCCTAAGGCAATTAAATGCCAACGCACTTTTTCACCCTCAACCATGGTTAAACCAGGTAAGTTCGCAAACAGGTAACCGTTAATCATATGCATCAGGTTACCTTCAACAAAATCTTCATCCTCAGTAATGTCATCGCTGGCCGGAGCGGTCAGGTAATTTTTGATATTATCGGCTAAAAACCAGCTTTCATTTTCATTCATCACTGTATATAGATTGATAAACTCACGGTCAACATCTTTAGGTGAGCCATCAGCCTTAGCCATGCCTTTAGCAGTAATAACAATAGCGCCAATCAAACCGGTATTAGAATCTCTGATGCTGTTAACATGAGAATGATAAACCCAGACTACCGAGCTAGTATCTGCTGGTCCTGGACCTGCAGTTTCTGGCACTTGCCAGTTATACGTATAAGTTTGCCCTGGCATCACTCGATCGTCTAAATTATCCTTGCCCGAGGTACCGTCGTTGGTCGGAGAGCCTTCATTGGCCTTGTCGTAAAATACGCCGTGGGGATGAATGGTATACGGACGGGTGCCGTTATTTTTAAAGACGACTTTGATGGTATCGCCCACTTCGGCACGAAACAATGGTCCCAATAAACCCAAATGCTGCTCACTGGCTGGACGTGCTTTTAACTGGCTAAAAGAAGCATCGGTATATTCACGGTAAAGCGCTTTTTTATACTTGCTACCAATGGTATTTTCACTCGCTTTAACAAATACTTGCTGCTCTGGCATTAACGGCATATCCATCATTAAATTATGATGCTTTTCTGCATATTGCCATTCAATTTCGTCGGCAGCGACATAATAAAGTCGCTCAACAGCAACGGCTTGAAATGAAAATAAAGTCGCTAAAATCACGGTCAAACGACAGAGAAGAGATATCATGGTATTCATCTATTTATACTGCTAATTAATTAGAATTGCCCCCATAATAGCAAATACGAATAATTATCAATAGTACTTTATAAACAGTTAAAGCTGAAATATGCCCACATAACCAAGGCAGTATGATAAATCCAACTATTTACCCCTTAACAATGATCTGTTCAAATGCTGCTACTGCTTGCTCTGGAGTTATGCCGTGTGATTGTTCCGCTTCAGTTATCGCAGTAACTACCGCAATGCTCTCGACACCAGTGGCAACTACGTCTATTGCCCGTTCAAGATTAATACCACCAATGGCAACCACTGGGATCTGCCAAGCATTTTCTGCTGGTCGCAAACTTAACACTTGCCTTAAGTTATCTAGCCCTTGGATTTGCCCAGTCATGTCTTTAGTTTTGGTCGGGAAAATTGCCCCTATGGCTAAATAAGACGGCTGTAATTGTTGCGCTAATATAAACTCATAACAACCATGAGTGCTGATACCTAAACGTATGCCAGACCGTTGAATGGCAACTAAGTCAGCATCAGCTAAATCCTCTTGGCCAATATGCACACCATAAGCACCATGTTTTATCGCCAGTTGCCAATAATCATTGATAAACAGGCGAGTACCATAGTTTTTCGCTAACGCTACCGCCGCAATAATCACTTGCTCTAACTCGTTTTCAGTCAAGTTCTTCACCCGTAACTGAATGATTTTCAAACCTAGTGGTAACAAGCGTTTTAACCAATATAATGAGTCAATAACCGGATACAACCCTAATTTTTTGCCATTAAGGTCTAAGGAAGTAAATACTGGCAGCAACTGATATTGCAGACTTAAATCATCAATTACACTTGGGAAAAATTTAGCCTTAGCAGGTAACTTTACTTGTTCAAAAGCACCATAATATTGATGACCATTTAAAGCGCTTATCTCTAAGGTTGCCGCTAAACCTTGATTAATAAAAGCTTTGGTTAAGGTAAAAGCATCACGTAATAAATACCCTAAAGCGAGGTAAGCGGAGAGTGCGCTAGCAAAACTGCAACCGCCGCCATGACTATAATGCGTCGCTAATCGTGGTGAGTTCAGTTGATATTCGATCGCCACCTGGTCTTTGTCTTGATTATCTTGCTTGCCATTGAGTTGGTTAAGTTGATGCAGACAATAGTCACGGCTGTGCTCTCTACTATGCTCGGCATCATCACTATGACCACCCTTAATAATGATGCTAGTGATGGCAAAGTCTTGATAGATTTTTTTTGCTAACACCTCGACATCATTTGCCTCTGCTAGCTTAGCTAACTTATCAACGCGGGCTAAGATTTTTGCTTCCATCAAGTTAGGGGTGATGACATCAACTATCATCAATAAAGGAGTAAGTTGCTCTAGACTAAGGCAGCTAAAACTACCACCAACACTGGCTTGGCCAACAGGATCATAAACACTGATTAAGTTGGGCATGATGACTTTAAATTGCTTAAGCAATTTAGCTAGCCAATGAACTTGCTCAACATTAACCACTAAGCCAATTTTGATCACTGACGGCGATTTGTCATCAATAAGTAGTGTCGCTTGTTGCTGTAATATCTCAACCGAAACAGCGTTTACACTGAGCAACTGCTGAGAATTTTGTACGGTATTAGCGGTAATAAGATGACAAACTTCCACCCCTAAAGCATGACCGGTTTTAATATCGGCGGCTATACCCGCACCACCAGAGCAGTCACTGCCAGAAATTGTCCAGATTATTGGTTTTTTAGCCATTGGTAGTTTGGTTTTCATTTCATATTTCTCTAGATTATTTACTTTCAACTAACTTTAAAGCCAATAGACTCCCGACTAGGACACCACGGGAGTGACGACTATAAAGTAAGCATCCAGCCATGAGTTGTCATACCTGCAGTGTCTTGGCGGGTATTCATGTTCTATAACTTGAACTCATATGGCTTTAGGTTATATTTTTCTTCTTAAAAATAGCTTAAAGACTAAGTTAGTTGGCGCTAATGCAAGGCGAATACGCGGAGCCTAGTTTACTAGGTGAGCATCTTCAACGCCGCAATAGCGTTAAATAACGACGCATTTATTAGCTATTTGAGCCAATGAGGGCTTTTGACGTCGTGATTGAGTGCTATAGCAATAAGCCGTTTAACTCACGATTGATGCCAGAATGGTGTATCTAATGTCGGCGTTGACGGGTGGGCGGTCTGTCTTTGCTCCATGATACCAGCGACATAACCTTGCTCACCTGCTTGCAGTGCTTGGCCAAAAGCTTTTGCCATCAATACTGGGTTATCTGCCAGTGCCACCGCACTATTGAGTAATACGCCATCATAGCCCATTTCCATCGCTAAACATGCATCAGAGGGTTTACCGATACCGGCATCTAAAATCAAGGTAGCATCAGGTAATCGAAAGCGAATGGTCTCTAGGTTATAAGGGTTCATCAAGCCTTTTCCTGTGCCAATGGGAGAGGCCCAAGGCATAATAACTTGGCAGCCTAAGTCATACAGACGCTGACATACGACTAAGTCATCGGTGCAATACGGCAGTACTTTAAAGCCATCTTTTATCAACTGTTCTGCGGCATACAATAATTCAATAGGATCAGGTTGTAAGTTATAATCGTCACCAATAACCTCTAACTTAATCCAGTCAGTTTGAAAAATTTCACGACTCATATGTGCCAAGGTGACCGCTTCTTTCGCTGTTTTGCAGCCGGCTGTATTTGGCAGTAAATGCCCATCAGTTTGTTTTACTATTTCTTGTAAATAACGCCAAATTTGTTGACCCGACTTTTCCGCTGGGTTCTGTCGCTTTAGCGACAGTGTCACCACTTGTGAGCCACTGGCCAAAATCGCTTCTTTCATCACTTGTGGTGACGGATACAAGGCGCTGCCAATCAGTAAACGACTCTCTAATTTTTGTCCGTAGATATTCAATGACATTGAATTTAGCCTCCTTGAATAGGCTGTAAGACATCAAGACTATCACCATTTTTCACCATGGTGGTGTCGTAATCTGTTTTACCAACAAAATCACCGTTAAGTGCCACGGCAAAAGTGCTCTGTTGCGGCTCAATAAAATGCAAAGTTAACGCCGAAGTAATACTAATATGGTTTTCATGGCCTAACGCGTACGCTTTTCCGTTAATATGAATGTTCATAGGAGATTCTTTATATTGGTTCTTGTCTAGTTATTATATACCCGTAACAATTCAAAGTGCTCGATTTCAGTGGGAATTAAAAGGACTTTAGGCAAGGGAAATAATGGAAGCATAGTCATTCTATGGTTTAATTATTTAACGCGGTATAAAGTCATTTTAAACCCATCAAAGAAGCGTTTGAGCAACATCACTTCATCGTTGCTGTAACTCATAATGGAACAACCATTATTTCATCACAGCGCCTTGAATTGAAATTGCTCAAGCACTCTGAAACATGCATCTTGAATGGTTACGGGTATAGGTAACATTTACCGGCAACTATTCATGAGAATAAGTCAGCATAAGGTAAAGCTGTTTCGGTATTATTTATGCTGTTTTCAATAACCGCCAGTGTTTGTTTAAGCACCACGGGGGCTATCAAAAATCCATGGCGAAACAAACCATTTACTTGAATAAGTGTATCTTGCACGGTGATTTTAGGCTGATTATCACTAAAGGCTGGCCTGCATTGGCTAACGTGTTGACGAATATTCGCTTCAGCAAAACCAGGGTGCACACTATAAGCTGCGCTTAATAGTTCCATTGCCGAGCGTACTGTCATAGGTGAATCATCATCGCTTTCAATTTCAGTTGCACCCACCACATAAAAACCTTTGCCCTTGGGCGCGATATAAAGCTGATATCTAGGATGCATTAACCGTATTGGCCGAGAAATATTGACATCGGGTGCAAACAGTTGAAACAGCTCGCCCCTAACCGAACGTAAGTCCGCTAATGGAGCACAAGCACTATTACTATTATTGTTCGTTGCCCCGGTACCTCGACAATCAATCACTAAATCAAAACTCTGGCTATGCTTTTCACTTCCTTGAAGGTAGGTCACTTTACTCCTGTGCTCACCGACATCAATACCTACCACCTGGCATTCACTTAACCAGTTAAGCCTATTGCCTGTACTGGCGTGTGGGCTTTCTTTTGCCAACTGCTTACGCAGCGCCACTAATAAACGGCGATTACCCAGTTGCCCTTCTTGTGGCAGGTACAAAGCTTGGTTAAAACTACGGCCTATTTCAGGCTCTAATTCAAGTAATTCAGCTCGATTTAGCGAATGTGATACTTGCTCCGGATAGTTGTTTTTTAAGTGCCTAACAAAGCGCTGATAGTCACCTTTATCTTGCTCATGACTGACCATGATGGCGCCAGTTTGTTGAAAAAAGGTATGTTCATGCAAACTATCAAGCAAAGTCGGCCATAAACCTAATGACTCAAAACCCATACTAACAATATTAGGTGAACAATGAAGTGACTCACCTAATGGTGTTAATAAACCTGCGGCAGCATAGGCGGCACTCTGGTGGGCGAGTTTATTATCTTTATCAAATAAAGTAATGGTTACGCTTTGAGACTGTTTTTGTCGAAGCTGTTCACCTCTATGCTGTTCATTACGAAGTAAGGACAGGGCGAGTAATCGTCCCATCAATCCTGCGCCAACAATGGCAATATTCATGGTTTATCTGCCTAAAATCTTTTTATGTCTAAAGCATAGTATTGACATGCCCGAAGCATTTGTTCGGGCAGTCAATGGATATCCGCTCAGAACCTTCGGATATGACTAGGTTGAGCTAATCAGCAAGTTGGTATAATTTACTACCACTCGCTTTAAATTCAGCAGATTTCTCTTGCATGGCTTTTTCAATAGCTTCATCCGACGTTATCGTTATTGTCTCATCAAGCAATTGAATTTTGATGGCATTTTTATCAAGATTAGCGGCGTACTCTCGTACTTCTTGTGAGATTTTCATTGAACAGAATTTTGGTCCACACATAGAGCAGAAATGCGCTACTTTGCCAGACTCTTGTGGCAAGCTTTCATCATGATAAGCTCTAGCGGTTTCTGGGTCTAAACCAATATTGAATTGATCATACCAACGAAATTCAAAACGCGCTTTAGACATGGCATTATCACGGATTTGTGCACCGGGATGACCTTTAGCTAAATCACCAGCATGAGCAGCAATTTTATAAGTCATCAAGCCTTCTTTTACATCTTCTTTATTCGGTAAACCTAAATGCTCTTTTGGTGTCACATAACAAAGCATGGCACAACCGAACCAACCAATATTAGCCGCACCTATACCGGAAGTAATATGATCATAACCTGGGGCTATATCTGTGGTTAATGGCCCTAAGGTGTAGAAAGGTGCTTCATCACAAGCTTCAAGTTGTACTTCCATATTTTCTTTGATCATATGAAGCGGTACGTGGCCTGGACCTTCTATGATGACTTGTACATCATGCTGCCAAGCGATTTTAGTTAGCTCACCTAAGGTGCGTAATTCTGCAAATTGTGCTTCATCGTTAGCATCGGCGATTGAGCCTGGACGTAAACCATCACCGAGTGAAAATGACACATCGTATTGCTTTAAGATTTCACAGATATCTTCAAAATGGGTAAAAAGGAAGTTTTCTTTATGGTGGGCTAAACACCATTTCGCCATAATTGAACCACCACGCGAAACAATACCGGTGACACGTTTTGCTGTCATAGGTACATAACGCAGTAATACACCAGCATGAATAGTAAAGTAATCCACGCCCTGCTCTGCTTGTTCAATTAAAGTATCGCGGAAAATTTCCCAAGTAAGATCTTCGGCGACACCATTTACTTTTTCAAGTGCTTGGTAAATGGGTACTGTGCCAATAGGTACCGGTGAGTTACGCAAAATCCATTCACGGGTTTCATGGATGTTACGACCGGTAGATAAATCCATTACCGTATCTGCGCCCCATTTTGCTGACCAAACCAGTTTTTCTACTTCTTCTTCAATAGAAGAGGTTACTGCTGAGTTACCAATGTTAGCGTTAACTTTAATTAAAAAGTTACGACCAATGATCATAGGCTCACATTCAGGGTGGTTTATGTTTACTGGAATAATGGCACGACCGCGAGCCACTTCATCACGGACAAACTCAGGGGTGATTTGCTCCGGAATGCTAGCACCAAAAGATTCGCCTTTATGTTGCAGCAGTAAGGTGGCATCTTTCACTTCTTCACGTTTTATATTTTCACGAATAGCAATGTATTCCATCTCTGGGGTAATAATACCTTGGCGAGCGTAATGCATTTGCGTAACATTTTTACCTTTTTTAGCGATACGCATTTGAGGTAAATTTTCAAAGCGAATACTGTCAACACCTTCATCGGCAAGGCGTTGTTGCGCGTATTCAGAGCTAGTTGAAGTTAACGGCTCGACATCACCACGGGCGTCAATCCAGCTTTCACGTAAACGTGGAATACCTTTGTGCACGTCAATATCAACATTTTCATCGGTGTAAAAGCCCGAAGTATCATAAACGCATAAAGGTTCATTTTTCTCATAAACGGCAGTATCTTTACTACCACTAATTAAGGTATCAGATAAGGTAATTTCACGCATACCCACTTTGATATCATGGATTTTACCTGCTACATAAACTTTTTTTGAATTAGGAAAAGATTGGTCGGAAACATTTTTTAAAAATGCTTCAGCCGCTGCACGTTTTTCACGTCTAGTTGGTTTTTTTTTGTCTTTTACAGCAGCGTTATTTTGCTCGCTCATGGTCGCACCTGTTTTAAAATTTTTAATAAAATAAAAAAAGGCGGAGTTTTTTAGCTAAAGATGAGGCAAAAAGAGCTTTGTTCTACATGGTAAGCACTAGGCTTGTATGAAAGAAAATTACTCTCTCTTGTTTCCTACGCAGATATTAATCTGATCAGGTTTTACGGATCCCGCTTACGCGATCTCAGCCTTTGGCACTCCGACAAGTATTGTTTTGCTAGCGAGGCTAACAAAACGTGAGCTGATTCTAACGTGGGCATGCACATGTTAGCAAGCAAATACTAATATAAAAACAAGATGATAAAATATTGCCAATAACTGAGCATATACCCGTTACCATTCAAGATGCATGTTTCAGAGTGCTTGAGCAATTTCAATTCAAGGCGCTGTGATGAAATAATGGTTGTTCAGGAGAATATACTCAGGATAATTGCTCCTGCATTATCCGTATATGGTACTTCCTGTACCGTCTGCATTCTCTAATAAGCTGCATCCATGCAGCGTCATTATAAGTCACAGCAACGATGAAGTGATGTTGCTCAAACGCTTCTTCGATGGGTTTAACATGACTTTATACCGCGTTAAATAATGAAACCATAGAGTGACTATGCTTCAATTATTTGCCTTGCCTAAAGCCATATTAATTCCCACTGAAATCGAGAACTTTGAATGGTGACGGGTATAAGATAAAATAACTGCCCAACAGCAATTAGTCCTAAGGTAATACTAGTGATAACGTTAATCTCGCCAAATGAATTCAAAACAATCCCCTGGAAAAATGGTTTAGGTCACACCACAGAATTAGCCATTAGCGATGGTGGTAATTTAGATGATTTTGCTTGGCGGTTAAGTATCGCCAGCGTGGTAAATGACGGCGACTTTTCAAATTTTTCTGGTTATCAACGTAATTTAGTCTTAATCGAAGGTGCAGGTTTGACACTAGACCATCGTAATGGCGATGTAGATAAGTTAATACAATTACTGGATATAGCCCGTTTTGATGGCGCCAATAAAACTCATGGTTCTTTGCTTAATGGCGGCATAAAAGACTTCAATATCATGACTAAACAAACAGCATTTTCAGCTGAGGTGAATTGCTATAGTGAGCGACAAAATGTCACCCTTGCCTTGCTAGCTGATAGCTTACTGTTTGCTTATAGCCTCACTGACACCATGATGGTTAACACCGCCGAAGGTAAAGATTGCACCGTGCCTGTTGGTCATCTAGTTAAGTTACAAGCAAAAAATTCTCCAGAAAATTCGCAGTTATTAAATGTCAGCATTAGCGGTAAGAATATGATTATTATGCAACTAAAAGTAAATGCTTGCCTTTAAAATAATCCTGTATATACTAACAGTAATACTGTGTAAATTTACAGGCTAATGCTATGATAAATTCAACAACCGAATTACGCCCGCTGACTAACCGCCAGAAGCAAATTTATGATTTAATCAAAGATAAAATCAAAGACACTGGCATGCCGCCAACTCGAGCCGAAATTGCTAAATTTTTTGGTTTTAAATCAGCAAATGCCGCTGAAGAGCACTTAAAAGCCTTAGCAAAAAAAGGCTATATTGAAATGCTTGCCGGCACTTCTCGTGGTATTCGCTTAGTTGAAGAGTTTTTAGAGCCCGAGGGTTTACCGCTTATTGGCCGTGTTGCTGCCGGTGAACCTATTTTGGCGCAAGAACATATTGAAGAGCATTATAAAATGGATGGCAATGTATTCCACCCAGCCGCTGATTATCTCTTACGTGTTAATGGCGAAAGCATGAAAGATATTGGTATTTTAGATGGTGATTTACTGGCGGTACATCAAACCACTGATGTACAAAATGGCCAAGTGATTGTTGCCCGAGTAGAAGACGAGGTCACGGTAAAACGTTATAAACGTGAAGGGAATATTGTTTATTTACATGCTGAAAATGCAGAGTTTTCGCCCATTAAAGTTGATCTAAGCAAGCAAGAGTTTCATATTGAAGGTATTGCCGTTGGTATCATCCGCAGTGGTAGTTGGATGTAAAATGTACAAAACCTAGGCAAGCTAGTGTGCTTAATCCGTAATATAACAAGCGCCATAATTACACTTACCAATAATAGCATTGGCAGTAATTATGGTGCTTTTTTTTCTTCAAGCTAATAAATTTATTTTCCCCCTAGCTACTATTTTTTAATGCCCCTCTTATCTTTAACAAAGCTACTTCCAGTATAGCTCACACAGGCTTTAGAGCTATTACTCCATTGAATTGAATGACTTTTTTATAATTACTTAGCTATAAAATATTTGACCTCGATCGAATTTTAGCGTAATTCTATTAACAGTAACGCATATAAAACGAACATAAAAAGAATAAAAAGACGTCAATGCGCTAATACTGTCACACTAAATTTATAGTGCCATGCCAGATTACTCTTCACGTCAATAATTAACCTGATCTCGGGAGGAATACCCAAGGGTATTGTTTATTCGCCATCAATCGTTCACCATCGCGAAACCGTGGCTAAACCGAGATATTGTTAGTTTATTAATAATAATAAAAACTACAGATATTCAGTTCAGTGGTTATGAAGTACTTTGCTGCACATCTGTTCTCTATGATTACCAAGAGGAGATGCCGTGTGGGGAAACATAAGCTAATTTGGCTAGTGTTGGTCAGCCTATTTACCAATTCAGCCTGGGCAGAAATGCAGTTAAACCTGACAAAAGGGGTTACTGCCGTTAGCAGAGATGTCTATGATTTACATATGCTGGTACTTTGGATTTGTACCGCAATTGGCGTAATAGTTTTTGGTGCAATGTTTTGGTCCATGGCTTTTCATCGAAAGTCTAAAGGGGCAAAAGCCGCTGACTTTCATGAAAGTACCAAGGTGGAAATATTATGGACGGCAATACCTATTGTTATTCTAATCGCCATGGCAGTACCAGCAACTACCACCTTAATCGCTATGGAAGACAACACTAATTCTGATGTTACCATTCAAATAACCGGCTCCCAATGGAAATGGCATTACAAATATTTTGATCAAGATATCGAATATTACTCTGTCCTGTCGACCCCACCCGAACAGTATCAAAACCAACAAGAAACTACTGCTATTAAGGGCGAGCACTATTTACTTGAAGTTGATAAACCTCTGGTGATACCCGCCAATAAAAAGGTGCGCTTTCTAATAACCTCAGATGATGTCATCCATTCTTGGTGGGTACCTGCTTTTGCCATTAAACAAGATGCTAACCCAGGCTTTATCAACGAGGCATGGACTAGGGTTGATGAACCCGGTATTTACCGCGGCCAATGTGCTGAGTTATGTGGTAAAGATCATGGTTTTATGCCCATAGTTGTGGAAGTAAAATCAGCAGAAGATTATGACATTTGGCTTAATGAACAACAGCAACGTATCGCCCAAGCAGCCAGTGCTGAACAAGCCTCGTTAACTACTGCCATGTCTAAAGCAGAGCTGATGCAATTAGGCAAAACAACTTACACCGCCTACTGCTCCGCATGTCATCAGCCATCTGGTTTAGGTTTACCGCCAGCTTTCCCGGCCCTAAAAGACAGTCCAATAACTACCACAGGCACAATACAAGATCACATCAATATAGTGTTTAACGGTAAAACAGGCACGGGCATGCAAGCCTATGGCAAGCAATTAAGTTTAAAAGAGCTAGCTGCGGTGATCACCTATGAGCGTAATGCTTGGGGCAATAATACCGGTGATTTAGTGCAAGCATCTGATGTAAAGTCTGCTGTTGCCTCTTCTGTTGAAGGTAAAGCACAAGAGGCCACAGCATCCTTAGCAATTGAAACTGCAGTTGAAGAAGCGGTAGAGATAATAACTGAAGAAGTACCAGTAGAGGATTTATCTAAAGTGTATAGCCATGATGAATTAATGACAATGGGCGAAAAAGTCTACTTAAAAGCTTGTGTTGCCTGTCATCAACCGACAGGGGCAGGCTTACCTCCGGCATTTCCTGCGCTTAAAGGCAGTGTGATTGCGACGGGAGATATTACTGTTCATTTAGATATGGTGATTAACGGTAGTAAGAAAAATGCTGCCATGACTGCTTTTGGTAGTCAATTAACCAAAACCGAAATAGCCGCAGTTGTGACTTATGAGCGTAATGCTTGGGGAAATAATACTGGTGATTTAGTACAACCTGCAGCTGTTGATGCTGCTAGTGCGAAGTAGGGGATATAAAATGACTACAGACGTTATAGAACAAGATTCGCACGACGAACATCATGTTGAGCATAAAATGACTGGCATAAAACGCTGGCTCTATACCACTAACCATAAAGATATCGGCACACTTTATTTATGGTTTTCTTTTATTATGTTTTTAACCGGCGGCGCCATGGCAATGGTGATCCGTGCTGAACTATTCCAGCCTGGTTTACAATTAGTTGAACCTGATTTTTTTAACCAATTAACCACAGTGCACGGTTTGATTATGGTGTTTGGCGCAATTATGCCCGCCTTTACCGGCTTTGCTAACTGGATGATACCTATGATGATAGGGGCGCCAGATATGGCACTGCCGCGCATGAATAACTGGAGCTTTTGGATTTTACCTTTTGCTTTTATCATTTTACTGAGTACATTTTTTATGGACAGCGGTGCACCCAATTTTGGTTGGACCTTCTACGCACCATTATCGACCACCTATTCTAACGGCAGTACTGCATTTTTCGTTTTTGCTATTCATATTATGGGGATATCTTCCATTATGGGGGCAATTAATATTGTTGTTACCATAATGAACATGCGTGCCCCAGGTATGACTTACATGAAAATGCCGTTATTTGTCTGGACTTTTTTCATTACTGCCTATTTATTGATTGCGGTTATGCCCGTACTCGCGGGTTTGGTCACCATGCTACTGACCGATACCTATTTCGGTACCAGCTTTTTTAATGCCGCTGGTGGTGGTGATCCGGTGATGTTCCAACATATTTTTTGGTTCTTTGGCCACCCGGAAGTGTATATCATGATATTGCCAGCCTTTGGCATTGTCTCCACCACTATCCCCACTTTTTCTCGCAAAAGATTATTCGGCTATAGCTCAATGGTTTATGCAACCTCATCCATTGCTTTACTGTCATTTATTGTTTGGGCACACCATATGTTCACCACCGGCATGCCATTATTTGGTGAGCTGTTCTTTATGTATTGCACCATGCTCATTGCGGTACCAACGGGGGTAAAAGTTTTTAACTGGGTAGCAACCATGTGGCGCGGTTCATTAAGCTTTGAAACACCTATGCTGTTTTCCATCGCCTTTGTTATTTTATTCACCATAGGCGGTTTTTCAGGCTTGATGTTAGCCATGACCCCCGTTGATTTTCAATATCATGATACTTACTTTGTTGTTGCTCACTTTCATTATGTGCTGGTTACTGGCTCATTATTTTCAATTTATGCTGGTGCCTATTATTGGTTACCTAAATGGACCGGCCATATGTACAACGATACCTTAAGTAAATGGCACTTCTGGTGTTCCTTAATATCAGTAAATTTATTATTTTTCCCCATGCACTTTTTAGGTTTAGCGGGTATGCCGCGCAGAATTCCAGATTATGCCCTGCAATTTGCCGATTTTAATAAGTGGGTCAGCATTGGCGGTTTTGCCTTTGGTTTATCGCAATTGATTTTCTTAGTGGTAGTGATCAAATGTATTCGCGGTGGCGAAAAAGCAGCCGCCAAACCTTGGGAGGGTGCCGTAGGCTTAGAGTGGACAGTAGCCAGTCCAGCACCTTATCACACTTTTAGTACACCACCCTCGCAAAAAGACATAGACAATATCGAACCGCAGGGCATTAAATAATATGAATGATACCGAGCAAAACCAAGCGGCGACTGAAAGCCGCAATAACAACAGCAAGACGGTAAAGAAACTGCTACTTGTGGTACTTGCTATGTTTGGTTTTGGTTTTGCCCTGGTACCTTTATATGATGTTTTTTGTGATATTACCGGCTTAAATGGCAAAACGAATAAAACGGCTGTGGCTTATACCGCCACGACTATTGACAAGTCTCGTACCGTTACCGTGCAATTTATTACCCGCAATGCCCAAGGTATTCCATGGATATTTGAGCCTGTCATTAATGAAATAACTGTTCATCCAGGGGAAATTACCCTGGTTTCATTCTATGCAAAAAACAAAGCAAGTTATGACATGACCGCACAAGCCGTACCGTCAGTTTCACCTGGCTTAGCGGCAAATTATTTTCATAAAATTGAATGTTTTTGTTTTACTCAACAACCGCTCAGGGCCGCAGAGGAAGTTGAAATGACCTTGCAGTTTTATGTCGATGTAGAGTTACCCGAAGATATTAACACCTTAACTTTATCTTATACCTTGTATGACATAACAGAGAAGTCGTCATAGGGTTCACTGAAAAAGGGATAGAAAATGACTAACAAAGCATACGAAAGTTATTACGTACCCAGCCAAAGCCACTGGCCAATCATGGGTGCGGTGGCACTCTTTATGATTGCCTTTGGCGCGGGAAACTTTGTCACTGATTTAGCAAATGAAGAGAGTGGTTACGGTGGCTATTTACTGCTAGCAGGCATAGCCTTGGTTATTTATATGCTAGTGGGTTGGTTTAGTGATGTCATTAATGAATCGTTAACGGGTAAATACTCACATCAGATGGATAATTCATTCCGCCAAGGTATGAGTTGGTTTATCTTCTCTGAAGTGATGTTTTTTGCGGCTTTTTTTGGTGCCTTACTCTATTTACGCGTATTTTCAGTACCCTGGCTTGGTGGCGCTGGCAATAATGTCGCAACTGGCGCTGTCCTTTGGCCTGACTTTATTGCGACTTGGCCGTTAATAAAAACCCCTGATGGCACCACCACTACGGCGATGGGCTGGTTTGGCTTACCGTTAATTAACACGGTTTTACTATTAACCTCTTCAGTTACTGCCCACTTTGCTCATAATGCATTAATCAAAAATAATCGCAGTGCTTTAAAAAAGTGGCTTGGCCTAACCATACTACTAGGCTTGGCTTTTATCTCTTTTCAAATTCTAGAATACGCGCATGGCTATTCTGAAGAAATGCGCCTATTTCTAGATAGCGGTGTCTATGGCAACACTTTTTACTTATTGACTGGCTTTCACGGTATGCATGTCACCTTGGGCTGTATCATGCTGATAATTATGTGGTGCAGAGTATTAAAAGGTCATTTTACCCCTGATAACCATTTTGCTTTTCAAGCAGCAAGTTGGTATTGGCATTTTGTCGATGTGGTTTGGCTAATACTTTTTGTTTTTGTCTATATTTTATAAGGTCTGACTTTTTGCAGTATGTCGATACCCAAGTAAAAATATCAACTAAATCAGTAGTAAGAAACGCCCTTTGGTTAGGGTTCACGCTTATTGTCTTTGTCGGTTTGGTTAAACTATCTTTCTGGCAGTATGACCGTGGCTTAGAGAAAGAGCGGCGCGCTGCCCGTATTACGCAACTTAATCAGCAATCGCCACTAACCCTTAAAGAAATAGTCAGACTCTCTAAGGAAAAGCAATTCACCGGTAAAGAAAGTATTAACGATTTTCCCGTCACGATTAACGGCCAGTTTAACGAAAACTATATCTTTTTACTCGATAATCAAGTGGAAAAGACTTCTTTAGGCTATCGAGTATTACAAGTTGTCGAAACAGCAACTCATGCAGTATTAGTTAATCTAGGCTGGGTACAAGGTTCAATTGATCGCAGTATACTGCCTGAAGTAATCCCTTTGCAGGGGCACTATACGTTTAAAGGACATGTACGCATTGTCGAGCAAGGCATAATGCTGGCCGAGCAAGACTTTACTCAAGCCAGTTGGCCATTGCGGGTGCAACAAATTGAATTAGCTAAATTTTCCACCTTGATAAATAAAGCACAGTTAAACAAAGTACGGTTAAATAAGCCACTGCTACCCTTTGTCATCTATGTGGACCAAGAAGAAAACCTTGGCTATAAAAAGAACTGGCACCCTATAGTGATGCCAGCTGAAAAACATTTCGGCTACGCCTTTCAATGGGCAACCTTAGCTATTGCTTGGCTAATATTGATGATTTGTTTGCGCATCAATACAGCAAAGCTTGCCGGTCGTCATCCGTCACATTCAGCTCAATCTTGCGCCGATATCCCAGCGGAAAATACTGACATTAATACTCTCAATAATAACAACAAGCATAAGGCGGTAAAATATGACTAAGTCAAACAAGCAGCTAGATGCAAATAATAGCAATACGCTAAGCAGTAGCAATAAACCAGAGCATGCTGCAAATAATAAAAATCGCCGCAGCTTACTATTGTTAATCACGGTTTTTATCTTGCCGATATTATTAGCTAAATTAGCCTTAGACAATCAGTGGCTAGACTTAGGCGTAACCAATGAAGGTAGGTTATTAACACAGCCGTTAACACTGACTGACTTAGGCATTAAGGAACAAAAATTTGGCCAACAATGGCTTATTATTTATCGACTACCTAAGCAATGTGCTGATATATGTTTGCATAGCATTGAAATTGTGCACAACAGTTATGTCACTTTAGGAAAAGATATGCCAAGGGTCACACCGGTATTACTGCAAGAAAATATATTTACCGCCCAGCAAAGTGAACGGCTTGCCAAGAGCCAATGGCAAATACTTGCCTTAACAGCGCAAATGAAAAACTTGCTACACGAGCCACAAGTGCTGATTGCCGATCCTCTAGGCAACATTATTTTAAGCCATCAGCTGCCAGAGCATGAGCAGCAGCAAACGTCTTTTGGTAAGGCTATTATCAATGATATGAAAAAACTTTTGAAATATTCCAAGGTGGGTTAACTAAATGACAGAGCAGAGTAAAAACAAGCAAACACTGCGTCGTTTAGTACTGACCAGTTTATTATTAGCCATTGTGGTGATTGGTTTAGGTGCTTATACACGCTTAACTCATGCTGGCTTAGGTTGCCCAGACTGGCCAACGTGTTATGGCTTGCTTGCTGTACCAGAAACCAGTTTACAAATTGCCGTGGCCGAGCAAGCGTTTCCACAAAGCACGGTCGAGCCGACTAAAGCCTGGAATGAAATGATCCACCGCTATTTTGCCGGCAGCCTTGGTTTACTTATTGCTGCTATTGCCTTTTGTTCAATTAAATTACGCGTTGCAACGCGATCCAGCGTTAGGTCTCCCGTATTGCTGCCGTTACTTATTTTAGGCATTGTTATCTTGCAAGCCGCTCTCGGTATGTGGACAGTAACATTGAAATTAATGCCCGTGGTGGTACTGGCGCATTTACTCGGTGGTTTTACCACCTTATGTTTGCTATTTTTATTATATTTGCGCCTTAATGCCAAGGGAGTAAGTGCGCAAGGGGCTACTTTAGTAGATTTTCAACTTAAAAAATATAGCCGCTATGCTCTACTCGGCATTACTATTTTAACGGCGCAAATTGCCTTAGGTGGTTGGACTTCCTCAAACTATGCGGCATTGAGCTGCGTAGAGTTGCCTATTTGTCAGGGGAATTGGCTAGCGGATTTAAGCTTTGAGCAGTCATTTGACCTAATTCCCCCCAAACAAGAAAGCTATGAGTTTGGTCACCTAGCGCATAATGAACGAGTGACTATCCATGTGAGTCATCGCTTTGGCGCCATCATTACCGGCGTGTTTCTCGCTTGGTTAGCCATCGTGGTTTTTCTCAAAGCGAAGACTCATGCGATCAAAAACGCCGCCATGGTTTTACTTAGTTTATTAGTTATTCAAATCAGTTTGGGGGTGAGTAATATTTGGTTTTCGTTGCCACTTAAGATTGCGGTAGCGCACAACTTAGTTGCCGCCTGTTTAATGCTGAGTTTGATCACCTTAGCTTATAGGTTAAGACAAAATTCCAAGGAGTCGTTCTATGAATAAGGCCATGAATAAAACTATTAATAATACTATGTCCTCGCCAATTGCTAACAACAATTATAATTTTTCCATGAATCATATCTTTACTAATTGGCGTGCCTATTATGATATAACCAAGCCTAAAGTCGTCGCCTTGCTGGTACTAACCGCCTTAGTGGGGATGAGTTTATCGGTTCCCGGCGGTTTACCTTGGCAAGTGCTACTACCCGCTATGTTAGGTATTGCTTTATTATCTTCAGCGGCAGCAGCGATCAACCATATTGTTGATGAAAGAATTGATACCATTATGGGCAGAACTCATAATAGACCGTTGCCAGAGGGTAGAATTAGCGTCACTAATGCCATTGTTTTTGCCATTAGCATAGCCTTACTCGGTTTTATTATTCTTTATAGCTTAGTCAATCCACTGACTGCTTTTTTGACATTTTCCGGCTTAGTTGGCTACAGCTTTGTCTATACCATGTATTTAAAGCGAGCAACGCCACAAAATATCACTATCGGCGGATTAGCCGGAGCTATCCCACCTTTACTGGGTTGGACAGCAATGACCAATGAAGTAGCGCCTAACGCCTTACTATTAGTGTTAATTATTTTCACCTGGACACCGCCACACTTTTGGGCATTAGCCATTCACCGTAAAGATGATTATGCCAAAGTGAACATTCCCATGTTACCGGTCACCCATGGTGTCAGTTTTACCAAAACGCAAATACTGCTATATACCATCTTACTCTTTGTGGTTTGTTTATTACCCTATTTAGTTGGCATGAGTAATTGGTTCTACTTAATAGGAGCCTGTAGCTTGAATTTAATCTTTATGGGCTATGCGTGGCAACTCAAGTTTCATGCTAACGAAGGTACAGCCATGGCCACCTTTAAATTCTCCATCGTACATTTAATGCTGCTGTTCATTATTTTGCTCATCGATCATTATTGGCTACCCATGAGTTAATCTGAATAACTGCATAACCATATTAGTAAAATGACACAAAATAATAGAGTATCGATAATGAATAAAGCTATCTATGGCATTATTGCCTTACTATCAATTAGTGCTGGTGCGGTTGGTTTTCATCTTATTAAGCAAACAAAAACATTGCCTGCAGCTGAATTTGCCTTGCATTATCAGCAAGCACGGCCAATATCCGCTTTTACCTTCACCGATGAATCAGGACAGTCTTTTAATAACAGCCAATTACAGGGCAAATGGTCGCTGGTGTTTTTCGGTTATACTTCTTGCCCAGATGTTTGCCCAATAACCTTGCAAAACCTCAATTTCATTTATGAGGATTTAATGGCTATTGCCAGCAATAGCCAAGTGTTATTAGTCTCCGTTGATCCTAAAAGAGATACTCAGGAAAAGCTCGCGCAATACATTGCTTATTTTAATGCTGACTTTAAAGCGCTGCGTGCAGAGCACGATGTACTTTTTCCGTTTGCTCGAAATTTAGGCATGATGTATGCCATCACTAGTAAAGAGTCAAGTAAAGACGGGGCTGAGGAGACGGATGAAAGCTACTGGGTTGATCACAGTGCATCACTAGTATTAATCAATCCAGCAGGAAAAGTAGCGGCAATATTTAAAGCTGAACAAGTAATTGGTGAAGTGCCCACTATCAATAATGACAAGCTATTAAGCGACTACCAAAAAATAGTCGCTTTATATCAACAATAATTTTGAATGGTAACGGGTATAAATAACTGAGCGAAATTATTCTGCTCTATTATAGATGATACCAGCTGCCATCAGCTTTTAAGATAAACCATGGCTTTGAGTACCAGTAGTAACGTCCTGGTTTACTAATACTGGCGGCAGTGCAGTTAGCTCTAACCCTACCTACGGGTAGGTCTTGAGTGAAATTAATAGTAAAACTATGATCATCATGCCAAGTAATTTTTTGTTTACCTAAACCGGAAATATAACAATTTAACGCCGATTTATAGAAGTCTTCACTGTCAATCGAGAAAGTAATACTTTTAGCTTCTTGGTACTTAAAGATTGTTTCGGCTTGATCACCTGTTAAACTAATATTAAACGCCAATGAGTTGAGCTTGTCACGTAAGCCAGAAAGTTTATCGTAGGGTTTAGAAGCAGGAAAACGTGGTACGCTGGTTAAGTCTGTTGATAGATCGATAGCACCTGATTGCTGAGAAAAAGCGACAAAATCATTGGCTTTTGCCCAAGCTTGCACTGCCACATCATATTCACCATAAGGGTAAGCAAAATATCGCCAGCTTTGCCCGGTGTTTTCTTCAATAATAGTTTCCGCTTTTAATAATAATTCTGTTTGTTGACTTAGCCATTGTGCTTGCGTAACACCCTCGGTCATACGCAGCATTGAATCATGTTCATAACCATGATTGGCAATAATCACCCCTTCATCAGACAGCGATTTTAGTTGAAGCCATGATAAATAAGGTGAGGCTTTATTGTTTTCATGGCGATTAATAATACCTGGGTTAACATAAATGGTATACGGAAAAGCAAACTTATCTAACAGCGGTTTTGCCTGAGTTAAGACATCAATATAAGCATCATCAAAAGTGATGGCAACACTTTTATCTGGCAAGGCTTGGTGATTTTTAATGCTTTCAATTAACTCGGATAAAGGCAACACTTTAAAATTATTATCTTTAAGGTACTGTAAATGGACTTCAAACTGCTTTGGCGAAATACTAGTGCTTGCTGGGGTGCTATCACTAACATG
Organism: Colwellia sp. MT41; assembly: GCF_001444365.1. Lineage (NCBI taxonomy): Bacteria > Pseudomonadati > Pseudomonadota > Gammaproteobacteria > Alteromonadales > Colwelliaceae > Colwellia > Colwellia sp. MT41. The sequence continues at coordinate 229,107 of NZ_CP013145.1, read as the reverse complement.
ATGGTATTGTAAAATAACCGCTGCTTGACTGCTGAGCGCAACGCTCAATAATAATGAAACTGAACATAGTGTCCGCCACATATATTTCATGGTATATACCCTTAAAAATCAGATGAGATAACGTCTTGTCTGTAAACCACTAGCACTTTAGGGTATTTCTTTGTTTAAAACTAGCCATTTAAAGCAACACCAGCGCTTATTTTATCTAGCATTACCGATGATTTCATCAAATATTAGTCCCCTTGCTTGGCTTAGCCGACACGGTAATATTGCCCATCCCGAGCATGCTAACTATTTAGCTGCTAGCACCCTAGCTGCCATGCTCATACCTCAGTAGTTTGCTTATGGCTTTTATGTATGTCGACGACGGGCTTATGTGCACTATGAATCAAGCAAGTGTACTCTTTATCTGAACAAGTGTTACTTGCTAGAGCCAGAGAAGAAGTGAGTAATAATTTTTGCCAGTATCGTGCCACAAGCTAAACCCATCACATTGGCTAGCATATCAAGCCATTCACCATAGCGATTAACATAGGGCTGAATCAACTCAATAGCACCACTAAAAGCAGCGAAGCCTAGGGCAATCCACAACCAGTGTTTAGGTTTTCGTAATGCTAGCGGCAAGATTAAAGCGCCATAGGATATAAAGTGATGGCTTTTATCGCTACCCGGGACCTGGGGTAAATATTCGGCTGGCCATAAAGATAACGTTGCAATGGCAGTAAGTAAAAAAAGCGTAATGATAAACCAATAGTGTTTTATCAAATTAATCATCATGTTCATTTAGCGTGTCTGTTTGTTAGGTTATTGTTTGTTAATAGGGCGAGTGCGATAAATGATATTTAACCAACGATTGGCAAACATACCTAGATAACCCCAGGCCGAAATTAAGCACGCAATACTAAGTATCACCATGCCGATCACTTGCCAAAGGTGATGATAAAAGTAGCCTAAACCAACAAAAAGTAATCCGATAACAAAAAGGCCAAGACCACTTAAGAACAGTGTTAAACTGCGCTGTGGATTTTGACCTAGTTTTTCTAATAATTTAATCATATAAATTAAAGATTAGTAATATGAGTGATCACCACGTTTATGATCAGTTGCATCTTTAACGCCTTTAATTTCATCACCCATTAATTCTATTAATTGCTTTTCAATGCCCTCTTTTACTGTGACATCAATTTGTGCACAACCATTACAGCCACCGCCAAATTGCAAGACAGCATAACCATCATCGGTAATTTCAACTAAGGTACATTCGCCGCCATGACCCGCTAACTGAGGGTTAACCTCGGCTTGCAAAAAGTAATGCACACGTTCAAATAAGGGTGCATCATCGGCAACTTTACGTAACTTAGCGTTAGGCGCTTTCAAGGTAAGCTGTGAACCCATTTGATCCGTAGTAAAATCAATCTCAGCGTCTACTAAAAAGCCTTTACTATCGGCATCAACCATTGCTGAAAAGCCGTCAAAAGGGAGTTCAATATCATCGTCTTCCATCGCATCAGGAGGGCAATATGAAACGCCACACTCAGCTTTCGCTGTACCTGGATTAACGACAAAAACACGAATTCGTGTACCTTCAGCTTGTTGCGAAAGTAAATTAATAAAATGCTTTTGCGCATTTTCTGAAATACTGATCATTATCTTAACTCTCTTTGCTCTCGGATACTCTTCCAGTTTTATCAATCAACAGTGAAAAGTACCTGACTGTTTTACTCAAGTATGGTCATTTTACTCTGCTATTTAGTTATGTGCTAATGATTTTTACGCTTTTGTTTGCTACTTTAGAGCAGTCTTAACAAGGGGCCACATAGATGCTACTTATACGAATTCTAATTATCTCATTCACCTTACTCTGCTCTACTTGGCTAAATGCCATGCCAGTACAAGATTACTTACCCACAGGTATTCAGTTTAATAGTAAAATCCCCTTACCCAGTAGCACGTTAGGCTTTGAAATTGGTCAACGACATATCAGGCATGATCAACTAAGTAACTACTTCTATACACTAGCGCATAACTCAGCACGGGTGGCTATTACCTCGATGGGAAAAACGGCTCAGCAACGTGAGCAATTGCTGGTGACCATTTCTAGCCCCAAAAATCTAGCTAACTTAGCCAATATACTTAGTGAGCGCGACATTTTTTCTCAAAATAAAAATCGACTTGTTCAGCAAAAGTCCGACAATGCCCCCTTAGTTATCTGGCTCGGTTATAGTGTACATGGTGATGAAATAAGTGGTGCTAATGCCGCCATGATAGTTGCCTATTATTTGGCGGCTAATGACGATGCAAAAATGACTGAATTACTGGCCAATACCATTATCGTCTTAGAGCCGAGTATTAACCCCGATGGTATGGATAGGTTTGTTAATTGGGTTAACACTTACCGTAACTCCACTGACAATAGCGACGCAAATCATATTGAACATCACCAAGGCTGGATTACTGGACGAACTAATCATTTTTGGTTTGATTTAAATCGCGACTGGTTATTACTTTCTCAACAAGAAAGCCAACACAGATTAAAGTACTTTCACCAATATCAACCTCATGTTGTCGGTGATTTTCACGAAATGTCTGCCAACAGTAGTTACTTTTTTCAGCCGGGCATTCAAAGCCGTACTCATCCACTGACACCAAAAAGAAATGTCGAATTAACCACAACACTAGCAAGCTTTCATGCGGCAGCGTTAGATAAGCAACAGCGCCTTTATTATAGTGAAGAGAATTTTGATGACTTCTACTACGGCAAAGGCTCAACCTATCCAGATATTAATGGCAGTATTGGCGTTTTATTCGAGCAAGCCAGTGCTAGGGGAATGCAGCAACAGACGATAAATGGCTTACTGACGTTAGAGTTTAGTATAGAAAACCACGTGACCACCTCGCTTTCAACTATCCAAGGTGCTTGGGAAAATCGCCAGCAACTAAAGCAATACCGTAGTGATTTTTATCAACAAAGTATAAAGTTGGCCAAACAAGAAGATTTTTCCGGCTACTTATTACACGAAAATAAAGATAGCTATCGCCTCAATGCATTGTTATCAACACTCGCTCAGCATAAAATTAGAGTTTACCCGCTTACTGCTGATTTTAAATTTAAAGATAAAAAACATCAAAAAAGTTATAGCTATTATATACCTCTTGCCCAGCCACAATTTCGCCTGATTCAAGCGTTGTTTAATCGACAAACTAATTTTAAAGATAATACTTTTTATGATGTTTCCGGCTGGACTATGCCTTTGGCAATGAATATTGCAGCTATTCAAATAAACCGGACACGTGGACTAAAACTGGCGCAGCAAGCTTGGTCTAAGCCGCCAGCCTTTATCTCAAATAATATCAGCAAGTCAGCCTATGGCTATGTCTTCGAATGGCATCACTTTTTAGCGCCGAAATTACTCAATGAGCTACTAAACAATAATATCAAAGCGAGAGTGGCCACTAAGCCTTTTTCTAGCATGATTAATGGCAAAACAAAGCACTTTAATGCCGGCAGTATCGTGGTGCCCGCTGGCATCCAACAAAATCAAGACTGGCAAAGCCTATTAATTGCTGCCAGTAATAGCGCAGGTATCACCTTAGACAGTATTAACACAGGTTTGACCCTGAAAGGCATTGATATTGGCAGTAGCTCATTAAAGCCAATCAGTAAGGCTAAAACACTATTAATAGGCGGAATGGGTATCTCTCAATATGAAGCTGGTGAAGTGCGCTTTTACCTTGATGAGACACTAAATATTCCTCTGTCAATTATCGATCATAGCAGGTTAAAACGTGTAGATTTATCAACTTATAGTCATATTATTCTTGTTGATGGTAATTATCAGTATGTTACTGAACATACTGCGCAGCAATTAAAGCAATGGGTTGAACAAGGTGGCGTCATTATCGGCCAAAAACGTGCGGCCCAATGGTTAGCAAAACAAGAAATATTACGTACTAAATTTGTCACTAAAGAACAGATAGACCAGTTATTTGATAATGACAATCTCAGTTATCAAGATAAAGAAAAACTCGCTAGTCGCAAACGTATTGCTGGCGCTATCTTCCAAGTAGAATTAGATACTAGTCATCCACTAGCTTACGGTTATCAGCATAATTTACTGCCAGTATTTCGTAATAGCAATCTCATTATCGAGCACCCTCATCAACCGTTTGTCACGTTAGCGAAATATACCTCCTCACCACTACTCAGTGGTTATACCGACAAAAACTTAGTAAATCGATTAGCACATAACGCTGCCATTGTTGCGCACAACGTCGGTGAAGGTAGGGTCATTGCTACCACTGAGGTACTCGCTTTTAGAGGTTACTGGCATGGTAGCGCTAAATTACTCGCCAACAGCTTGTTTTTTAGTAAAATTTTTTCCACGCCTTATAAATAAGGACATTGTTGCTAATTGCTTTTAGGTAGGGTTAAACACACAGTTACTAAGGTGACGGTTTCAACACCTGCTTGTTTTAATAACTTACTAATTTCACTGACCGTGGTACCCGTGGTTACTACATCATCAATAATCAATACATGTTTGATATGGCTCGCCAATTTTCGCTGCAAAGCAAAAGTATTGGCTAAATTTTTTCGCCGTTGATGACCAGTTTTCCCCATTTGGCTAGTATTATTTTTAATGCGCACCACTAACTTAGCGTCATAAGGAAAAGTTAACTGCTTAGCAAAACACTTTGCTATCAGGTGGGCTTGGTTATAACCACGAAGCTGCCATTTTTTAATATGCAAAGGCACCGGTAGTACTAAATCCACAGGAGCTAACGCTTGGTGTTTTACCATGGCTTGCCACTGAGCACAGAGCAAGGCACTGAACAAATGCGCCAGCTCAAAACGACCTAGATATTTCATTTGTGCTAGCCATTTATTAAAGGGGTAAATATAAGGCGATAAGGCAAAAAGTTGTTCAAAATGAATGTTTGGTAAGGCATGATAAATAGCGGGCCAACTGAGTAAGTTACCCGCTACTAGCTGTTGATTAAAATAAGGTAAATCGTTGACACAGTTTTGACAAAGTAATGCTTGTGGCAGCGAGTAACCGAGTAAAAAGCTGTTATTGACATTTTCACCACACAGATCACAGCAACTAATACTTCTTAAGCTAGAAAGACAACACGCCTTAAGTTTTCTTAGCTCTAGCTGCCATGCCATCTTGCTTTCCTTTTGCTATCAAATGATATGATATACACTAGTACTTTTATATTTATAGTGCAGTAGTAAGCATGGCAAAAAGCTTAACATTTTCCACCTTCCCTCCTCAAAGTAGCCTTAATAACAATGCCATTCCTATTGTGTTAATTCATGGTTGGGGCTTAAACTCAGGCGTTTGGCAACCGCTGCTAAAATTATTCAGCGAAAATAAAAATAGTCACTACCAGTTAATCACCCTGGACTTGCCTGGCTTTGGTATCAATAGTGCTGTTGCTATAAAGCCCTACTCTTTAGCCAATATTTGCCATCATATTGAGCAAGTAATTGACCAACCCGCTATTTATCTTGGTTGGTCATTGGGCGGCTTAATTGCCACGCAAATGTCCATCAACTACCCAGAAAAAGTATTAGCCTTGATTACGGTTGCCAGCAGCCCATACTTTGTTGAACAAGAGCAAAATAACTGGCCGGGTATAAAGGCCAATGTACTGGATAGTTTTCATCATCAGCTAGCACAAGATACCGAGAAAACGATTAAAGCTTTCTTAAAAATTCAAGCCATGGGCAGCCCACATATTCGACAAGATTTAAAGCTAATCAGCAAGTTAGTTATGGCACATGCCCTGCCTAGCCAAGAAACGTTAGCCAATTCACTGGCCTTATTGAGTGACTGTGATCTACGCCAGCAATTAGCAAGTATCCAGCAACCTTTTCTAAGGTTATACGGGCAGAATGATAGCTTGGTACCTAAAACAGTGATCGAAAAAATCAGTCTTTTAGCCGTACATAGTGACTTACACGTATTTGACCATGCTTCCCATGCACCCTTTATTTCTCACCTTGATGATTTTTATCAGGTGTTATGCACTTGGCTAGCGTTACATTTCAATGCCAATAAGGCGAAATGAATAATACCGAAATAATAATACCGAAATAATAATGAGATAATGTCTTACCTGGTGGTAATTTCAGCTTTACTTTTTCGCCATTTAGATTAATAATTAACCAATAAAGCTTATTAGCCGTGGAAGATTACCTATGGAAATACCGTCTGCATTTAATTCAGGTTTGCAAGGCTTACAAAAGGCTAACGCAACAGCAGAGCAAGCGGCTGCTGATATTTTCGCCAGTACCACCTATAATGCTGAGCAACAAACAAATCCAGCCAATAGTGGTGAGGTAAACACTGAGGTGACTAAGGCAAGTAACCACTTAGATTTACCTGATTTAAACCAAGCTATTGTCAATTTAAAAGTGGCTGAATTTCAAGCAAAAGCTTCGATTGAAGTTATTAAAAGTGCTGATGATGTTCTAGGTACCCTACTAGATGTCACCGCCTAATAATATATAGCCGTTAACGTTTTACTTATTGGTAAATCATTTGTCCTTATGAATATCACCCCTCATGTAGCAAACTTACCCTTAGCAACTGTGATCAACCCACCTACGGAAAGCTTGCGTCGTGATAATCATCAACGAGAAATTATCACCCAGGTTACGGCCACCAACCCTTCTGCTGCGGAAAAAGCTGTCGCTACCGATAAAGAGCGCGCCCGAACACCAGCCCAAGTCAACGAACAAGTCGATCTTGCTCATTTAAGAAAACAAGCAGAGCATGCTGCTAGCTCCATTGCTGAACAAGAAAATCAACAAGGTGAACAGAGCTCTCAGCAGGATGCTGAACACAAGCAAGAAGAACAGCATGCTAAGGCTAACAGCGGCGCTGAGGATAGCGACGCCGAAAATGATAAAGATAACGACAGCACTAAACAGGCACTTGCCGATGAAAAACTCATTAGCCAGCTACAACAAAGAGATAAAGAAGTAAAAGCCCATGAATTAGCTCACGCGACAATGGGGGGGGCGGTGACAGGAACGCCTTCTTATACCTTTGAAGTAGGCCCTGATGGAAAAAAATATGCGGTAGGAGGAGAGGTATCTGTCGACTTAAGCAGTGTCGTAGGCGATCCGCAAGCAACCATAACTAAGATGCAAAAAGTGCATTCTGCGGCATTAGCACCAGCAAATCCGTCGACACAAGATACTCGGGTTGCCGCCAGTGCTACACAAAAAATACTCGTAGCACAATCAGAGTTACTTGCGTTACAAAGTAACGCTGATGCTCAGCCAAGTCATTCGAATAAAGAACTGAATATAGCAGCTAATGTGAGCCTGGATGCTACAAGTACTGAGTTCGATACTTTCATCAAGCAGACCTTATCTGCGCAAGACGCTATTATTTCCAACTCATCAAAGCAAAAGTTAGCGGCTAGTCAAAGTACTCAGAACGTACAATCAAATGAGGTACAACAACGGGCACTACGTATCGAAAGTTTTTACTTCACAGTAAGCCAAGGTTATGAAAGACCGGACAACTTTCAATTCGAATTAACAGCTTAACTAATACCAATTTTACTAGGTTATTGCTTATGGTACTGGTTTAAAAACTACCAAGATTGGCTTACTCTCAATGCCAATAGCGAGCTATTGAGCAAGTGCTGCTAAGGTTAATCTATTTCTACCGCTTTTTGGTACCTTTGCTGATAAACATCACGCGCTTGATTAAGGTCACTTATGGCATGAGCTTTGGTATAGGGACGTAAAATCACTAATATTTTAAGCACGCCTTGATAAAAGACTGAATCATTGACTTCATTAACGATAGTCTGAGTTTGATGAAAACTAACCCAGAAGGTATTGATAAGACGTAAAATACTGACAATATCAGCCAATTCATCATCATAAAAATCAATGATATCTGCGGCTCTTAATGAAAGAAGTAATTGACTAACACGCTCTGAAATAGACTGTTGCACTTCAACATATTTTTCCCGCAAACTAGGGCTTTTATCCAATAACACCGGTAGATTGCTATAAAAAAAACGAAATTTCATTGTTGTTTGGAATACCGCATCCATATACAAAACAAGTGAGTCTAGTGGTTTTACTTCCGGGGACACCTTCGGCAAGGTTTCCAATAGTAAACTACGTGCATACTCCTCGTATATAGATAAAATAATGTCTTCTTTATTACGGAAATGATAATACAGATTACCAGGGCTGATGGCTAAGTGAGCAGCAATATGATTAGTGGTGACATTACGCTCACCTTGCTCATTAAATAATTCAATACTGGCTTGGATTATTTTATCACGGGTTTTCATGCAACAACTTCTCACTTGATTTGATTAAAACTAACACAATAATACTATCAAAATTCAGTATATATAAAGTGTTTTGAGCAAATACTTTAGGATTTTTTGCTTTTTTTTGTGATTAATAATTCATTTTAGTGGATTATCTATGGCTTAGCGACATACTGAGAGGTATAAATACTTGTCAGTATGTCACCTCTAGCATTACAATAACGCTTAACAACCATTAAGAAAACAGTAGATAATGACAATAAAAGCAATATACCCAGGCACTTTTGATCCCGTAACTAATGGCCATAGTGACTTAATTGTTCGCGCTAGTAAATTATTTAGTGAGGTAATTGTTGGTGTTGCTGCCAGTCCAAGTAAACAACCACGCTTTGATTTAAAACAGCGTGTTACTATGATTGAACAAGTAACTAAGCATTTAACTAATGTGACTGTCGTTGGTTTTAGCGGCTTATTGGTTGACTTTGCTAAGCAACATCAAGCTAAAGTGCTTATTCGCGGTTTACGGGCAGTGTCAGACTTTGAATATGAATTTCAACTTGCCAACATGAATCGCCGCTTATCCCCTGATCTTGAGAGTGTATTTCTAACACCAGCAGAAGAAAATTCATTTATTTCGTCAACCTTGGTAAAAGAAGTTGCCCTCCACCACGGTGATGTTGGTCAGTTTGTTCATCCCATAGTGAAAAAAGCATTACAGCAAAATTAATCCTGTTGGCAATTAGGACAAAAAACGGAGCTACGATTCGACTGCCTAATTTCCTGTAATTTACTCTGACAAGTCACACAGGGTTGCCCGGCACGACCATAGACCATCAGTGATTGCGCAAAATAACCTGGACGACCATCTGCTTGGGTGAAGTCCTTAAGGGTAGTGCCACCTTGTGCAATGGCCGCACTGAGCACTTTTTTAATAATATTAGTTAGCCGGTCTAGTCTTTGCTCATCAATAGCCCCCGTTTTGGCTGTCGGTAAAATACCGGCTTGAAACAGCGCCTCATTGGCATAAATATTACCTACGCCTACCACGATATGATTATTCATTAAAAAGGTTTTGATAGGGACTTTTCTATTTTTAGCTTTATTAAACAAATAGCCCTGATAAAAGTCATCACTGAGTGGCTCAGGCCCCAATTTACTGAGTAAGCCCAGTTTATCTTCATCATTCGCTAACCATAACACCGCACCAAAGCGTCGAGGATCATTGAAGCGCAATACCTTGCCGTGTTGAAAAGCGAGATCAAAATGATCATGCTTAACTATAGGGGTATCATGCTCAATTATCCTTATCGTACCTGACATGCCTAGGTGCAGTAATAAAGTTCCTGTTTTAAAGCGCAATAATAGGTATTTAGCGCGGCGATCAACACCAAGCACTTGTAAGCCCACTACAGAGTGTATTTCATCAGGGATAGGCCAACGTAAGCGGCTATCACGAATAGTTACCTTACTGACTGTCTGAGCAATAATATGAGGGCTTATACCTAAGCGGCATACTTCGACTTCGGGTAATTCGGGCATAATTTCTTCTTAGTAAAAAGTTGCAAACGTTATTTTAAAAACTAAACGACTACAAACTAATAGGTAATAACTGCTGGGCGAGTGCCGGAGGTAAGGCTAACCAAGTGTTACCTTGTTGCTGATAAATTAATAATTGATCATTGAGCGGATATAACATAAAAGTTCGCGCTTGCGACTCCCCTGCTAAAGAAATTTCCACGTTAATTGCTTGCTCGCTATCAATGACAATTTCTGCTGCTTGTACTAAGCCAGTGCTCTGTTGCCAAGCAAACATCATCTGCTCAATTTGCTGTTCAGTTTTTACCAACATAATACCTTTAGCCGTTAGTTGCCAACTGCGACCGACACGTTCAAATAACACCTGTTGCCTTGCTGACAAATCTATTGCTAGTGTTAAAATAACACTATGTTGTGGCAGTATTAATTGTTCGGCCGTATTTTCATGTTCTTCTTTTGGGAAGAGTTTGTTATTAGTGGCATTAATCACTAAAATTATCGTCATTACTGAAAAAATAATGACATTATTCCATCCGGTCCGAGATAATTTCATACAAATATTCCAAGTTAACTATGCAGGTATGATACTGAACTTTTTAAAAAATAGCGCGTATAACAACTCTACACACCCATATGCTCGCTCAATACCCTAATTCAGACATAAAAAAACCCGGTAAGAACCGGGCTTTTACTAGAAACAGAAATTAATTACTTAATTTTAGCTTCTTTATACATTACGTGCTTGCGAATGGTTGGATCAAATTTCTTGATTTCCATTTTCTCAGGCATAGTCCTTTTATTCTTATCAGTAGTATAAAAATGACCAGTACCAGCACTAGAAACTAAACGAATTTTATCGCGCATAGTATTTTCCTTAGAATAATAAAGTTATTAAACTTTTTCGCCACGGGCACGGATGTCTGCTAAAACAACATCAATACCTTTTTTATCGATAATACGCATTCCTTTCGGAGTTAAACGTAATTTAACGAAACGATTTTCACTCTCAACCCAAAAACGGTGAGATTGAAGGTTAGGTAAAAAACGACGACGAGTCGCGTTTCTTGCGTGAGAACGGTTGTTTCCAACCATTGGCACTTTGCCTGTTACTTGGCAAACTTTAGACATGTGAGTACTCCAATATTAATTTCAGCTCGAGCTATATTTTCCCCAAGACCGTCGTCTCGGGATCCTGAAAAAGGTGGCATATTATAGAGAAACTGATTAACTAATACTAGTCTTAATAGAAAAATACTACAAAAATAGTAGTTTTCACTAAGTTTCATATAGTTAAATAGGATATAGAAAGAAAAAGCTCAGCTAAATAGTGAGCTTTCGACTAAATATTGTCTCTTTTAAGGGTAAAAAGTCAACAAATTTCAGTTAAAATCTGGAAAATTAACCAATTCTTGATTGTAATAACTTCTTTAATTGCTCATTTTGTTCTTTATTACACAATTCATCAATAAGAATACGCAATATATGTGATTTAGCCAAGTCTGAACCTTCAGATAAATCATGAAGCTGGTCAATAGCCTCTTCGCTTAAAGTAAAAGTTGCCCGCCGAAAAGGTTTATTGGTCTTATTTCTAACACCTACTTTAACGCCTTCTGCTTGCTGATGTTCAATTTCTGTCATTTCAACATAGCGCTTTGCTTCACTGATAGCTTGCTTAAGGTTTAACTTATGGCAAGTGCCTTCGTTTGTTAGCTCACTAACAATTTTAGGCGCACCTTTGGCATAATCTTCAGCATCAGAGATAAACTCATCAATAGTGAAGTTTTTCCTTTTTACCTTGCCATCCTTGCTTTTCTTTAAATCAGTTAAACTCATGCAAATTATCCGGTTCCATTGCCAATAATTCTTCGGCTATAGCAATCATCTCTAGGGCAGCCTTACCTGTGGGATCTATTTCAATAACGGAAGAACCCTGCTCTTCACTATCATCATAAACGTTTCGATTATAGGTTACGGCATCTAAAACGTTAATGCCATATGAGCTACACACTTCTTTTGCTTCAAGAATTCTCTTTGCTTGGTTGGGTAATGATGGGCACTGGGTAATAACAAAAGAGGCCATCATTTTTGGATTGACCATTTTACAGGTACTTAGCATATCTTCCATATGAGGTACTGTTTTTAAATCCCGTCTTTTTGGTCTTAAGGGGATAATAACGTGATCAGCAACCGACATAGCAGCACGCAAGGCCAGGTTATCTTGGCCACCACAATCAACAATAACGTAGTCATAATGTTGTACTAAGCTCAGTAAATCATTACGAATTTTCCCATACAATTGAATACAGTTAATGGAGGGTAATGAGGGATCACCATTTCTGGTTTGTATCCAATCTGAAGTTGTTCTTTGCGGATCACAATCCACCATTAACACAATTGCTTTCTTATTTGAGGCGAAATATACCGCTAAATTTTGAGCTAAACAGCTTTTACCACTGCCGCCTTTTTCGCCACCCACTAATATCATCATGCTTAGTACCGTCCTTTACCACAATATAATTAACATCTTCCCGTGCTAATTGTAGTTCAATTTCACCATATTGCTTTCACTCAATAAGCCGATATGGCTAAGCATCTTTATCCAGCACTAGGGTAATTTCAAACCAACCATTCTCTTGTTTAATACTGCGCAGCACTTTGCTATACAGCTTTTTATTACTGGCATTGGTCGATTTAAAGACCACGGTTACTGCGGTATTAGCGGGTAAACTTTCGTCACAATCTAATTTCAATCCGCCACGGGCAAAGTCTAAACAAGCAATTTTTTTATTATGCTCTTTACCATTTTCATCGGTCCAAACAATATCCACCAACTCTTTTTCCATATCTAAACGAAATGATTTTCGACGTTCTTTTCCCTCGCCATTACTATCAGTCATCAGATGATCCTTCTTTACTTAGTAAATTTTAACTAGGGGTTCCTAATTAAAAGTAATTGTCTTTCCAGTTTTTAGCAAATTATCCGCTATTTTCCTTTAAACGAGGGAATGTCATTGTGTTCTGCAAACGAGTAACATTGATTGCCCGCAACAATAATATGGTCCAAGACACGCACATCAATTAACTGTAGCGCCTGAATTAATTTATTGGTTATTTGTTTATCGGCAAGACTGGCTTCAGCAATACCAGAAGGGTGGTTATGTGTTAAAATCACTGCGGCGGCATGGTGTTTTAAGGCTTGCTCCACCACAACTCTAGGATACACGGCGGCCGCATCAAGTGTGCCAAAAAAGAGCCGTTCAAAAGCTAACACTTGATGTTGATTGTCTAAAAATAACACCGCAAATATTTCACGGTTTTCAAAGCGTAACTCACTTAATAAATAGTCCCGAGTTGCTTGTGAAGAGGTTAAAGAATAGTCACTTTCTCTCATTTTTTCAGCTAAATAACGTTTAGACATTTCTAAACAAGCTTGCAATTGCACGTATTTGGCCATACCAAGTCCATGCCTAGCGCAAAAGTCTTCCTGACTGGCAGAAAAAACAGCACCTAGACTACCAAAACTAAGTAATAACTGCCGAGCCAGATCGACCACATGACAGCCTTTTACCCCAGTACGTAAAAATATCGCCAACAACTCAGCATCACTTAAACTCGATGGGCCCAAGTGGAGCAGCTTTTCTCTTGGCCTTTCCAGTTCCGGCCAATCTTTTAACACACTGTACTTTAACGGTGCTTCATTTAATGACGATGCCTTCAACACTGATCCTTTTAACATAATTGCATCCTTGCTTTACATTTTATCTACTTTTATCGGTTAGTTACTGTCATTATTTAGCAACAGTTATTTCTAAATAATGCCAATAAATGTTATCTTATCGATATTATTGTTAACTTTAAGATTAGCAGGTTATGCAAACTCTTCAGGACAAAAAAATAGTGCTGGGTATTACTGGCGGTATCGCAGCCTACAAGACACCAGAATTAGTCCGTCGACTTAAAGATCATGGCGCAGATGTACGCGTAGTTATGACCGACGGTGCCAAAGCCTTTATTACCCCCTTAACGCTGCAAGTAGTCTCTGGGAATCATGTTTCAGATAGCTTACTCGATAGTCAGGCTGAGCTTGCCATGGGACATATTGAACTGGCTAAATGGGCTGATTTGATTGTCATAGCTCCGGCGACTGCCGATATTATTGCGCGGATAGCCGCAGGTATGGCCAATGATTTATTAGCTACTTTATGTTTAGCTACCAGCGCACCAATCGCCATTGCCCCAGCAATGAATCAGCAAATGTGGCATGCCAAAGCAACGCAAGCAAATATCAATACCTTAAAAAAATGGGGACTGCATATTTGGGGGCCCGGTGCTGGTGAACAGGCTTGTGGTGATATCGGCTTAGGTCGTATGCTAGAGGTTGATGAATTGGTTACCCTGAGTAGTGATTTTTTTGCCGACAAATACTTGCAAGACCAACATTGGGTTATTACTGCCGGACCAACACGTGAAGCGATAGACCCAGTACGTTATATTTCTAACTATAGTTCGGGTAAAATGGGCTATGCCATTGCTCATGCTGCGTTGCGTGCGGGCGCTAAAGTAACCTTAATTTCTGGCCCGGTAAATATATCCGCGCCCAGAGGCTGTGAGCTTATTGAAGTCACTAGCGCCGAACAAATGTACCAACAAGCGCTAACTTACGCGCCTCAAGGCACTACTTTTATCGCTTGTGCTGCGGTTGCTGATTATCGCGTTGCAGATATTGCCAAGGAAAAAATCAAGAAAGACAATGAGCATATGCAACTTTCCTTGGTCAAAAACCAAGATATTGTTGCTGATGTGGCAAAGTTAGCCAATAAACCGTTTATCGTTGGTTTTGCTGCTGAAACGCAAAATATAGCACACTATGCACGTGGTAAATTAAAGCGTAAAAATTTAGATTTAATCGCGGCCAATGATGTCGCTAAAGCTGGACAAGGTTTTAACAGTGATGATAACGCCTTAACCCTTTATAGTGCGTTTGATGAAATAGAAATTCCTTTGGCAAATAAACAAGTTATAGCTACAAAACTCGTGTCCTTAATCAATCAGCATTATCTAGCAAAAAGTACTAAGCCATAATAGCTTAATGACTTTAACATCGGGCTAGGTCCTCAAGCTTAACGGACATAACAATAGAGAATATTTAACTATGGTCGCCACACAAAGTAAAAGCAAAAAGCCAAACCGTAAACACCAAATATTAGAATCCTTAGCGTTAATGTTAGAAAACTGTCCTGGGCAGCGTATCACTACGGCAAAGTTAGCCGCTGAAGTCGGATTTTCAGAAGCGGCTTTATACCGGCACTTCCCGTCAAAAGCGCGCATGTTTGAAGGTTTAATCGATTTTATTGAGGAATCTATTTTTTCTCGTATCAATTTAATCCTAGCGGATCATAAAGAAGCCTTAGTAAGATGCCATCATATCATGCATGTTTTATTAATTTTTTCTGAGCGTAATCCTGGCATGTGCCGAATTCTAGCGGGTGATGCCTTAATGGGTGAAAATGAACGCTTACGTAGTAGAGTTCATCAATTTTTTGAAAAATTAGAATCGCAATTCAAACAAGTTTTACGTGAACGCAAACTACGTGAAGGTAAAACATTTACTATTAGTGAAGCCGCTTTAGCTAGCTTACTTGTTGCTTTCGCTGAAGGTAAAATGAGCCGATTTGTCCGCTCAGGTTATAGTAAAAAAC
The DNA here is from genome assembly GCF_001444365.1 of Colwellia sp. MT41. NCBI lineage: Bacteria > Pseudomonadati > Pseudomonadota > Gammaproteobacteria > Alteromonadales > Colwelliaceae > Colwellia > Colwellia sp. MT41. Next base: position 213,556 of record NZ_CP013145.1, on the reverse strand, counting down.
CAAGCGCTGACTTTAATGAACAATGGCAATTTTTAATGGCCGACAAATAATAGTAATAATACTGTCTTCATCTCAGCTGTAGGCAGGCTAACATCGCCTGTACCGGCTCTTTACAGTAAATAATCTTAATATTCCCAAGGAAACCTATGAGTGCTCTATCTCAATTAAAACCTGCCCGCTTGTGGCAATTATTTGAAAAAATTTGCAGTATTCCACATCCGTCAAAACATGAACAAGAGATATCTTTATGGATACAAAGCTGGGCAAAAGAGCTTGGTTTAGCCATTAAAGAAGATGCCGTGGGTAACTTATTTATTAAAAAGCCAGCAACCAAAGGTATGGAAGATCGCAAAGGTATTATCTTACAAGCACATATGGATATGGTGCCACAAAAAAACAATGACACAGACCATGATTTTTTAACCGACCCCATTAAGCCATATATTATCGAGTCTGGTGATTGGGTAACGGCTGAAGGCACAACCTTAGGTGCTGACAATGGTGTTGGTTTGGCTTCAGCCTTAGCTATTTTAGCCAGTGATGATATTCCTCATGGGCCATTAGAAGTTCTGGTAACCATTGATGAAGAAGCGGGCATGACCGGGGCATTTGGCTTAGAAGCGGGTTGGCTTGACGGTGATATTTTAATCAACACTGATTCGGAGCAAGAAGGCGAAGTTTACATGGGTTGTGCTGGTGGCATTGATGGTAATGCCACTTTTCCATTAGCTTTTACCGATGTTGCACACGATTACCAAGCTTTTAACTTATCTATTTCTGGTTTAAAAGGCGGCCATTCTGGTGTTGATATTCACACTGGCCGTGCCAACGCTAACAAGTTATTAGTGCGTTTTCTATTAAATGCCTCTAATGAGTTTGATATTAGCCTAACTGAATTAAATGGTGGTAGCTTACGTAATGCTATTCCTCGGGAAGCGAATGCCAGTTTTGTTATTGCTAACGATAAAGTTGACGCCTTAAAGGCAGCTCTAGCCAACTACTTAGCAACTATTAGAACAAATCTTGGTGCCATTGAAACTGATATAGATATGTTATTAATTTCACCAGAAGATTTTGAGCAGTGTTGGACAAAAGCAACACAAGCCGCCATTTTACGAGCGCTGAATGCTTGTCCAAATGGTGTCATGCGGATGAGTGATGATATTGAAGGTATTGTAGAGACCTCACTAAACTTAGGGGTAATACGCACCAGAGGGAAAAACTTCAGTGCCATGGTATTAATTCGTAGCTTGCATGACGATGGCAGCTTAGAAACTCAACGCACGGTACAATCTGTTTTTGAACTGGCTGGTGCGAACATTGTATTCTCCGGCGCATACCCTGGTTGGCAGCCTAATACCGATTCTGCCATCATGCAGACGGTACGTGATACTTACCAAGATATATTTAATAAAGTACCTGCGGTTATGGTAATTCATGCTGGTTTAGAGTGTGGCTTATTTAAAACCGCGTATCCACATTGGGATATGGTCTCTATTGGACCAACAATTAAGTTTCCTCACTCACCAGACGAAAAAATTGAAATTGCCACAGTAGCGCTATATTGGCAATTATTAGTCGCGGTATTAGCTAATATTCCAAAAAAATAACAGCAAGACAATATTGATAAACTGATAGCTTAAGGCTATCAGTTTATCATGGCGGAATTAACAATCCCCCCTGCAGATACCATCATTTTTTGTTCAATGGCACCATGTTCATTCAAACACGCCACTGCGACCCGAATATCGTCGCTTAATATTAATGCTTTCTATTCGCTTTTCCCTTGATATAGCAGGGTGAATTCCTCGCCACCCCAGCGGAAAACTGCATCGTTACCCCGCTTCATTTGTATTTTTAATAAATTTGCTAGTGCAACAAGGACAACATAACCGGCAGAATGGCTAAAAGCATCGTTATAGCTTTTAAAATGATCAATACCGATGATTACCAGTGCTAATAATTCATGGCCTCTATTGGCACTACTAATTCGCTGTGGCAGTATTCATCAAAGTGACGTCGATTAAAGCGGCGGGTTAAGGCGTCGGTTATCGTTAACCGCTATAGTTGGCTTTTGGCGGCAATTAATTTTTAGTAGCTCACACAGATATTTTTAATTAACTAACCATATCCGCCAAAATTAAGCTTCCGCCAAGAGTGCTAAAAATTGGTATTGCTGCTCTTTGTCGGTTGTAATTATAGCACTGAGTTTCATTTGTTTGGTTAAGTAATCATCTAAGTTTTCTCGTGCAATTGGCTTGGAGAAGTAGTAGCCCTGCATTAAGTGACAACCAGCATCATTAAGCCAGTTTAACGTCTTTAAGTCTTCTACGCTTTCAGCAACCACTTGCATATTCAGCGCTTTGGCCATGTTAATCATTGCCTTAACTAATTTTTTTGAGTCTTGATGTGTTTCATTAAAGGCAATGTCAGAAATAAAACTGCGGTCTATTTTCAAAACATCAATGGGGAAGTCGCGTAATAAAGACAAAGATGAAAAGCCGGTACCAAAGTCATCTAAAAATATTTTGACATCAAGTTTTTGCAAACGGGCTAAGTTGTTTTTAACGATAGCTTTATTATCAATAAGCGCCGACTCCGTCAGTTCTACCGCTAATAATTTACTAGGAACATTATATTGCCATAAGGCTTTTAGCTATTTGATCGACCACTTCATCTTGTGCCAACTGAATTGGTGAAACATTGATACTAATGTATGGACAATTTTGTTCGCCATATCTCGCTAGCCATAGTGCTAGTTGTGCACAAGTTGACTCAATAAGCCACTTACCTAGCATATGAATAAGACCGGTTTCTTCTGCAACCGCAATAAATTCATCAGGGAAAATTATGCCCTTGTTAGGATGTTGCTAACGGCTTAATGCTTCAAAACCTTTTAGCACTTTGTTTTCATGTATCGGTTGCAAGTACAAACTTAATTGCTGATTACTAATAGCATCGGCCAACTCATCTTCAATATCTTGTTTGTGCACTAAAATTTGATGCATATCGGCTTGATAAAATATAACCCGACCTCGACCCAAACGTTTAGCTTCAAACATGGCGATATCGGCATTTGTAATCAACTCATTAGCACTGAGCTTTATCTTACTCCTCACAGCAACACCCATGAGCGTATAGTGAATGTTTATTCTTTTCGCCACGTTGAATTAATTGCACCGTTAATTAAAGAATTTACCGAACAAACAGGCATTAGAGTAAATGTTGTCAGCGGTAAAGCCGATAAATTAATGCAGCGACTTATTCAGGACGGTGATGATAGTTTTGCCGATGTATTGCTAACCGTAGGTGCAGCGAGACTCGACAAAGCTAAACAACTAAAGCTGATCAAACCAATCGACTCCGCAATATTACGCGCTAATGTACCTGAAAATTTACGTGATCCAGAAAATTATTGGTTTGCCTTTATATCATAAGCGGGCGGCCGAAATCATTGCACAAAGTAATTGGTAAGTCTCAGTTTTTTACCCAAGCGACTTCAAGATGCTTGTTTCAGGACGTCTGAGCGATTCATAATCAAGGCGTGTATTTCATTAATGCTTGTTCAGGAGAATATGCTCAGCATAATTGCTCCGGCATTATCCATATAAGGTACTTGCTGTACCGTCTGCATTCTCTATTAAACTGTATCCATGCAACGTCCTGAACTAAGCAACGATGAACGTGATTTTCTCAGACGCCCGACAATGGCTGGTTAAGTAAAGTGACTGAGTGGTAGAAATTATTTGAACATAGCACAGTAGTCGATAACTGCAGATAACCTCCTTTTCATTAAAACTGCTCAGCAAAAATAGCGTTCTCAATAACACTGCTAATGGCTATTCATAACTAAGCTTTGTTATTAAAAATTTTTCCGTTAGAATGGGTAAATCACTATTTAGGATACTTGTTATGATTCAGCCAGAAAAAATAATAATAGCTGACGATCATCCCTTATTTAGACAAGCTTTATTAGGGACATTAAAAGCCAAACTAACTTATACAACATGGCTTGAAGCAGAAACGATTGAAGAACTAAATCAGCAGCTTACTGCTCATAATGATAGCGACTTGTTATTACTGGATTTAAATATACCGGGTGCGCATGGCTTTAATACCCTAATCCATGTGCGTAATCACTTCCCCCAAATTCCTGTAGTTATCGTCTCCGCTCATGAGGATCATGACACCATCAGTAAAGCCATGGAATATGGTGCGGCTGGCTTTGTACCCAAATCGACCCCAGTTAATGATATATATGCGGCTATTGTTGCGGTATTGTCAGGTAATATCTGGTTACCCGCTTCTTTTGAACAAAGCCAAGGTAGCAACAGTAAAAGTAATGTTGCAGAGCGCGTTGCCAGTTTAACTCAACAACAATACCGTATATTAATGATGTTTGCCCAAGGCATGTTAAATAAACAAATCGCTTACGATTTAAATGTTTCAGAAGCGACAATTAAGGCCCATGCTACAGCAATTTTCAGAAAACTCGATGTTCGCAACCGTACACAAGCAGTTATTACCATTGCTCAGTTAAATTTATCTGAGGCTACATTTTAATAAAATGTATGGTGATAGGTTGTTTTTCTATTGATGACTGCAACAAAAAAGCACGTCAATGATCGCTCATTAACGTGCTTTTTCATCTGTTAGCTTAGTGTATTTCATCAGCTTGTTAGATAAAAGCAAAAGCATCGGCATACATATGCTCTAACAGAGCACCATGTTCAACGAAGTCACTACGAATAGCACCAACCATGTCGAAACGACCAGCCAAATAAATATCATAAGGTTCAAAACTGACAATATCATGCATAGCGGCTTGATGTACTAAGCCCGTTTTACCTTGCCATGGCTTGGCCGCATTTTCCTGCACATGCTCGATGACTGGAATAAAGTTAGCGTGCGGCAGTTTAGCAATAGTGGCAATAGTTTTTTCTAGTTCATAAATGGCGCTTTCTTCCCTTAGCCCCCAATAGACCATAATATGACGCTGTGACTTTTGTTCGGCCAAATACTCAAACATTGATTTAATATAAGAGAAACCAGTACCACCAGCAAGTAATAATAATGGTCGTTCACTCATCGTACGTAATTGCGCATGACCTGCAGCTATTTCAATGGTTATCGCTTCACCACTAGCATGACTCGCTTTAATACGTTCAATCACTTGCATAGGGTAACTATCCGCAACAAAAGCGCCTATTTGTAATTCAAGTAAATCACTATTAGGTGAACTGGCTATTGAAAATGGACGTTTATCATCCTCACTCATAACAAAGTTTAAATACTGCCCCGGGATAAAATCTACTTTTTCACTGGGCTTTAAAAGTACTTTATAGACGTGTGAAGTTAACGATGTTAACGACGCTATTTGACAACTAACTGTCTTCATTCTTTAACCTTTTCTACTTTATTAGTAATTTCTCTTGGCAAATTAATAGTCTTTACCAAGAGGTAATAAGATAAAATTTCGACTGTATTTAAGTATAGTCAGCAAACTTTATATAATAGTTAAATAATATCTAATTCATCCCAAATCTCATCAACTTGGTCTTTTATTTTCTGTGTCATTTCAATGGGTTTACCCCATTCACGATCTGTTTCACCTGGCCATTTGTTCGTGGCATCTAGGCCCATTTTAGAGCCTAACCCTGAAACAGGTGAGGCAAAATCAAGGTAATCAATGGGCGTATTTTCTATCAAAACAGTATCACGACTAGGATCCATCCGAGTGGTCATCGCCCAGATAACGTCTTTCCAATCTCTGGCATTAATATCATCATCACAGACTATGACAAACTTGGTGTACATAAACTGCCGTAAGAATGACCAAACCCCCATCATTACTACCTTAGCGTGACCGGCATATTGCTTTTTAATAGTGACAATAGCAAGGCGATAAGAGCAACCTTCTGGCGGTAAATAAAAGTCCTGAATTTCAGGGAATTGCTTTTGCAAAATAGGCACGAATACTTCATTAAGAGCAACACCTAGAATCGCAGGTTCATCTGGCGGACGACCGGTATAGGTACTGTGATAAATAGCATCTTTGCGCATGGTAATATGAGTAACGGTAAATACAGGGAAGACATCTACTTCATTATAATAACCAGTATGATCACCATAAGGACCTTCTGGTGCCGTTTCATCGGGATCTAAATAGCCCTCCAAAATGATTTCAGCGCTAGCTGGCACTTCTAAATCATTACTGATGGATTTAGCAACTTGTGTTCTAGCGCCACGTAATAAACCGGCAAAAGCATATTCAGATAGCGTATCGGGTACTGGCGTTACCGCACCTAAAATGGTGGCAGGATCAGCACCTAAAGCAACAGATACTGGGTATCTCTCACCTGGATTTTCTTTTTTGAATTCTTGAAAATCAAGGGCGCCGCCACGATGTGATAACCAACGCATGATGACTTTGTTTTTACTGAGTACTTGCTGGCGGTAAATACCGAGATTTTGGCGCTCTTTGTGAGGCCCTCTAGTAATAGTAAGCCCCCAGGTAATTAATGGCGCGACATCATCAGGCCAACAAGTTTGTATCGGTAGTTTAGTTAAATCAACGTCATCACCCGATAACACTATTTGTTGGCATAATGGCTTTTTGATGACCTTTACTGGCATATTCAATACTTGTTTATACACAGGTATTTTGCCTAACGCATCACGAAAACCTTTGGGAGGCTCAGGCTCTTTTAACATAGCCAGTAACTTACCAACATCGCGCAAATCACCAAAGCTTTTTTGCCCCATGGCTAAGGCAACTCTGTCTGTGGTACCAAAAAGGTTGGTAAGCACAGGCATAGCATAGGGTTCACCCTTTTCATTAACCGCATTTTCAAAAAGTAACGCTGGCCCTTCTGCTTTTAGCGTTCTATCACTGATTTCAGTCATTGCTAAATGAGTTGATATAGGCTGAGTAATACGCTTAAGTTGGCCTATTTTTTCAAGTTGACTGATAAAGTCTCTTAAATCACTATATTTCATCTAAGTTACCAGTAAGAGGTAAGGTAAAATAAAAAAACCAGTCATTAGGACTGGTTTTCATAAATTATGGCTGAGTAATTAATGCTGCGATTATTTACGCTTCATTGAATCAAAAAACTCATCATTGGTTTTGGTCATGGCTAGTTTGCCGATTAGGAATTCAATCGCACCTACTTCATCCATTTCGTGGACTATTTTTCTCAAAATCCACATTTTTTGTAATTCATCGGGTCTAGTAATGAGTTCTTCACGACGTGTACCACTACGATTAATATTAATCGCCGGGAAAACACGTTTTTCAGAAATTTTACGTGACAGGTGTAATTCCATATTACCTGTACCTTTAAATTCTTCGTAGATAACTTCATCCATTTTAGAACCTGTCTCGACTAGCGCGGTAGCAATAATAGTTAAGCTACCACCCTCTTCGATATTACGTGCTGCACCAAAGAAACGTTTTGGACGATGTAGTGCATTGGCATCAATACCACCAGATAGAATTTTACCTGACGAAGGAATAACTGTGTTGTAGGCACGGGCTAAACGGGTAATTGAATCTAATAAAATGATCACATCTTTTTTATGTTCAACTAAACGTTTGGCTTTCTCAATGACCATTTCTGCCACTTGTACGTGACGACTTGCTGGTTCATCAAAGGTAGAAGCAATAACTTCACCTTTCACCAAGCGCTGCATTTCAGTTACTTCTTCTGGACGCTCATCAATTAATAATACCATTAGCTCGGCATCCGGATAATTATGAGCAATGCTTTGGGCGATATTTTGCAATAATAAGGTTTTACCGGCTTTTGGCGGTGCAACAATTAAACCACGCTGGCCTTTACCAATGGGTGAGGCCAGATCAATAATACGTGCAGTAATATCTTCTGTAGAACCATTACCACGCTCCATGCCAAAACGATGTGTTGGGTGAATCGGTGTTAAGTTTTCAAATAAAATTTTATTACGTGCATTTTCAGGGCGATCAAAGTTAATTTCAGTTACTTTTAATAAGGCAAAGTAACGTTCGCCTTTTTTCGGCGAACGAATTTTACCTTGGATGGTATCACCTGTTCGCATACTAAAACGGCGAATTTGGCTTGGTGATACATAAATATCATCCGGCCCTGCTAAGTATGACGAGTCTGCTGAGCGTAAAAAGCCAAAACCATCTTGTAAAATCTCTAAAACACCGCCGCCAAAAATGTCATTATCACCTTCAGCATGTGCTTTTAAAATAGCAAAAATTATGTCTTGCTTGCGTGTTCTAGCTAGGTTTTCAAGCTTCATTGACTCAGCAAGCTCAACCAATTCATTAATGGTTTTTTCTTTTAGTTCGGTAAGGTTCATAGGGGGTTTCTTAAACTATTTTAAGTGATAGTGTCTTAGGCGATTGCCGGCACAAGTGTATATTAAATGTATTTGTTACAATAAGAATAGAGATAAAGAGATGTAATTTTGTACTCAGGGGCTAAATTTAGCACTAAAATCTGATTAGGTAAAGGCTGAATGAAGATGTAAGTGAACATTTTTCTGTTAAAAACAAAAAGCCTGCTACTTAGCTAGTAGTTGTCAGGCTTTTTAACTTTTAAAATTACAAATTTTTATCTAAAAATTCTTTTAATTGAGTTTTTGATAATGCGCCCACTTTAGTGTCAGCGACTTCACCGTCTTTAAACAGTAATAAGGTTGGAATACCACGGACACCATATTTAGGTGGTGTCACTGAGTTCTGGTCTATGTTCAATTTACCAACAGTCACTTTGCCATCGTATTCTTTGGCAATATCATCAAGTACTGGGGCAATCATTTTACATGGACCACACCATTCAGCCCAAAAATCAACTAATACTAAACCCGATGCTTTTAATACATCTGCTTCAAAACTATCATCAGTTAGCTGAACAATTTTATCGCTCATCATATTCTCCGTTGTTATGGCGAAAACGCCTTTGTGGTAATTAATCTGAGGTAATTATACCGTGATTCACTACTTTGCCAATACTGTTTTATGTTTCATTGGGATAAATTAACTAGTAATGCCCTAAAATCTAATTAATTAATTTTTAAGCCACTATTTAGCAATCAAAAATGTTAAGCTTGCGCCATGAAAAAAACACACTTAACTGAAACAAAATTCGCTGACCTAAATCTTGCTCCGCAAGTAGTGACCGGATTAGAAGCCATGGGCTTCGAATATTGTACGCCTATTCAGGCGATGTCTTTACCCGTTTTACTAAAAGGCACTGATATAGCTGGCCAAGCACAAACTGGTGAAGGTAAAACCCTTGCCTTTCTAGCCGCTACTTTTCATCATCTGCTACAAAAAGAAGCGCCAACACATAACCAACCTAGAGCCTTGATAATGGCGCCAACACGTGAATTAGCGATACAAATTCACCGTGATGCTAAAGAAATGGCAAAAAGCACTGGCCTACGACTTGGTGTGGTATATGGGGGTGAAGGTTATGAAAGTCAACGTTTAGAACTTGAACAAGGTGTTGATATTCTTATTGGTACTTGTGGTCGCTTAATAGATTACTTGAAACAAGGCATTTACAACCTTAGCAACATCGAAGTCATCGTACTTGATGAAGCCGATAGAATGTTTGATTTAGGCTTTATTAAAGATATTCGTTATATGTTTGATAAAATGCCTGCTGCTACTGAACGTTTAAGCATGCTGTTTTCGGCAACCTTATCATTCCGTGTTAAAGAATTAGCCTTCGATCATATGAATGATCCAACCAGTGTTGAAATTGCCCCTGAGCAAAAAACCAACATTCGCATCAGTGAAGAGCTTTTCTATCCCTCTAACGAGGATAAGATGGCTTTGTTACAAACATTGATTGAAGAAGATTGGCCTGAAAAAGCCATTATTTTTGCAAATACCAAACATGTTTGTGAAAAAGTTTATGACCATCTGAGTGCCGATAAAATACGTGTTGGTTTATTAACCGGTGATGTGCCACAGAAAAAGCGTTTGAAAATATTAGAGCAATTTACTGAAGGTACCATAGATATTCTCGTGGCAACTGATGTTGCTGCCCGAGGTTTACATATCCCCAGCGTAACGCATGTTTTCAACTATGACCTACCTGATGATTGCGAAGACTATGTCCATCGCATCGGTCGTACTGGTCGTGCGGGCGAAAGCGGTCATGCCATCAGTTTAGCCTGTGAGCAATATGTCTTTAATTTACCTGAAATTGAAAGCTATATTGAACATGAGCTACCAGTATCTAAGTATGATCATGAGGCCTTACTGACTGACTTACCTAGACCTAAACCTCGTCAACGCCGTCATAGAACTAATACCTCAAGAACAGGTGGTAATAGACAAGGCGGACGCGCTAATACTAGACCAGGAAACCGCAGTGGTAATACTAATCGCAGCACCCGCAGCTAACTTCCCCTAGATATAAATGCACATTGACTAACTTAGTGAGCCAAAATCAGGTAATACCACAGTATGATGATAACCATTACGCTGTGGTTGATTTAGGCTCTAATAGTTTCCACCTACTTATTACCTGCTTGGTTACCGAACCAAGGGGTAAATCAATAAAAATCGTCAATAAAGTTAAGCAAAAAGTTCGCTTAGCCTCAGGATTAGATAGTAATAACCTGCTCAGCGATGATGCCATTTCACGTGGCCTTGATTGTCTTAAAAACTTCTCCTTATACCTACAAAGTATTCCAGTAAACAATATTATTATTGTCGCAACAGCAGCATTACGTATTGCCGAAAATAATCAGCTGTTTTTTGATGCCGCTAAGAAAATATTGCCTAAAGACATTAAATTACTGAGCGGAGAGCAAGAAGCTAAAACAATATATGCTGGGGTTGCTCACACTTGTACCACCATTAACCAACAAGCACATGCTAAGAAATTAGTCCTTGATATTGGCGGTGCTAGTACTGAAATTATCGTCGGCGCTGGCTGTACGGCAAAAAAAGTAGTGAGTTTAAATATTGGCTGCGTTAGCTTTATGAGAAAATACTTTACTGCTGGCATACTTAACCAGCAGAATTTTACTCATGGTATTGCCGCGGCGGCAAATGTTATTACCGCAGTGAGTAAAGACTTTATACAACTTGGTTGGCAGTCTGCTGTAGGCAGATCAGGCACCATGCAAGCCTTGATAGAGATACTTAAGCAACGTCAGCAAACACCTATAATCACCTTAACCTTTCTTAATGAAATGCAACAAACTCTAATAAGTTGCCAGACCATAGATAATATCAATATTCCGGGGCTGAGAGCTGATCGTAAAGCGGTATTAGCCAGTGGCCTAGCTATTTTAATTGCCCTATTCGAGTGTCTGCATATTGAAACATTAACTCTATCCAGCGGCGCACTTCGTGAGGGCTTACTTTTTGAATTAGTCCCCGATGCTAAAATTATCTAAACAACTTTTCATCTTGCCGGTAGCCATATTTAGCTTTAACTGCCTTTAGTAAATGAAGCTTTGAAATACCACAAGGCTACCGGTATTTCAATAACGCTATAACTTAGTAGGGTAAACCAAAACCAGTTTAGCTCAACCATTAAAAAATTAAACTCAACACTTGTGCCCCAGTATTTACTTGCCACAATAACCAAGGCTAAGCAAGAAGCCACGCAATCAAATAGCGCTACTTTATTAAGGTTTTTACCGGCCAATTTCGGGTACACAGAGACATAAGCAATCAGTATAATCACTGCGTTTACTAATATTATACTGAATTCAGCCGACATCATTTTCCTCATTACTTGTTAGCGATCTAATCCCTACTTGGCAAGCAGCTAAGAGTTCATTACTTAAGTCTTTATCAGCTAATGCTCTAGATAAAGCCAAGCCACCAATCATCAGCACCACGCTTTGTAGCGCTTGTTCTCGGCTTGGAGTTAAGGCTTGAGCTTGGCCGATAAAGGCTTGTAGGGTCTTGGTGTAAGTCTCTTTTACTTGCTCATCTTGTTGGCTTATATCTGATAGCAAAAAGGCTAACGGGCATGCCTGTTCATTTTGATCATCTCTATGCTCGGTACTTAAATAATATTGAGCAAAATTTTTCATGGTCTGCGGACAATTTTCAGGCTTACGCTGGTAAGCGACAGTGGCCGCTTTACTGATTGCTTGGGCGTATAAATCACTCTTTGATTTAAAGTGACTATAAAAAGCACCTCGGGTTAACTCTGCTTTTTTCATCACTTGATCAATGGATATCTGTTCAAAACTATGATGGGTAAAGAGCATAGCTGCACTGGTTAAAATTCTCTCTTTGGACTGTTCTTTATGAGTTTCTTGCCATGCCATGGCTAAGCTCCACTTGCTTGCATATTTTAAAGATAGTATTTCATATTTTTAAAATATGTTCTTGAACATATTTTCATTATGAGTAGATTATTGTCTATACAGTGAAGATTTTACATAAAGGATAATAAAATGACAGCAGCAATACACATCTACGGGCCAAGTTTTTCTAATTTCGTTCGTACGGTGATGCTAGTGTGTGAAGAAAATCAGCTTGCATATACCGTTGGCATTGAGGTGGATGGCAAAAAAATAACCTTTAAAGGCGAACAGCACCACATTTGGCACCCTTTTGGTAAAATACCGGTATTACTTGCAGGTAACCCGCTTCAAGGTGGCTTAGTTCTGCCAGAAACAACCAGTATTTGTCGATATCTTGATAAAGACAAGACGTTGCAGCCCGATGATAGTTTTGCTTTTGCCCGACACGATGCTCTGTGTGCGCTAATATCTATAGATATTGATAGGGTACTGATACGCGAATATCTGCTGGAGTTTGCCTTTCCAAAAGGAGAAAACAACAGCGTACGATTTGACCTAGTTAAAGAGCTGCAACCTAAAGCGGCAGCTACTTTAGCTATCATTGAAAAGATGTTAGGCGAAGAGACAGCTCTCGCTGCTGCAGAGTTCACCATTGCTGATGCCTTATTAGCACCCATGTTGCATTATATCTCTTGCCTACCGACAGGTTTTAACCTGATAGCGGATTATCCGAAAATAGAGCAATATTTAGCTGACTTAATGACCAGACCGTCTTGTCAAAAAGTATTAATTGCAAAAAAATTATAATAATAGCGTAAATAAATCCCGTTTAATCAAATGCTAGCCAAAGAAAAGCGCGAATAAATCGCGCATTTATATTAAGTTTTAAGTTAAGTTTTATATTAAATTTTAAGTTAAGTTTTAATGTAAAGCTTAAGCGTCTTCTTTTAACCAGCGGGCAGCTTTCTTGGCAAAATAGGTTAAAATCCCATCGGCTCCCGCTCGTTTAAAAGCGAGCAAACCTTCCATCACACAAGGTTTCTCCTCTAACCAGCCATTTTGAATAGCGGCCATATGCATGGCATATTCACCACTGACTTGATAGGCATAAGTAGGTACCTGAAAGGTGTCTTTAACGCGACGGACTATGTCTAAATAAGGCATACCCGGTTTTATCATTACCATATCAGCACCCTCGGCCAAGTCTTGGGCAACTTCATGCATAGCCTCATTACTATTAGCAGGATCCATTTGATAACTATGTTTATTGCCACCTTTAATGTTGCCTGCTGAGCCGACCGCATCACGAAATGGGCCATAGTAATTAGAGGCATACTTTGCTGAATAAGCTAAAATTTTGGTATTAACAAAACCATTTTCTTCTAATACTTGCCTGATCGCGCCGACACGGCCATCCATCATATCTGATGGTGCGACAATATCTGCCCCGGCTTGGGCATGTGATAGCGCCTGTTTTGTTAAAATATCTGTGGTGATATCATTTAAAACATAGCCAGTTTTACCGGCTTTATTGTCATCACTATCACTTATAATACCGTCCTGTCCATGAGTGGTAAAAGGGTCAAGCGCAACATCAGTGATAACGGCGAGTTGTGGAAAATTAGCTTTAAGGGCACGCACTGTACGTTGCGCCAAGCCTTCCGGGTTATATGCTTCTTCAGCCATGAGTGATTTTTTATCATTGGGCGTTACCGGGAAAATTGCAATGGCCGGTATGCCTAAATCAACCAACTCTTGTGCTTCTACTAATAAGAGATCAAGACTTTTACGCTCGACCCCCGGCATAGAAGCAATAGCCTCTCGCTGATTCTCCCCTTCAAGTACAAAAACTGGGTAAATAAGATCATTAACCGTTAACTGAGATTCTGCCATTAAACGACGGGTATGATCATCGACACGCATACGGCGCAGTCGACGAGCAGGATATTGGCCAAAAGCCAAACTACCATTGAGAGACATAAACATTCCTAAAAATTATTCTGTTAAAATATATTGTTGCGTTTGATTGCGACCATTATTCTTTGCTTGGTATAGCGCTTTATCAGCGCCAGAGAAAATTTGTTCGGGGCCAATATCCACTTCTTGCTGGTAAGTACAAATACCACAACTAATCGTTAGCGCTATCTCGATTTCTTGGAAAATGAAAACTTGTTCATTTAACAACAAGCGTAATTGTTCAGCCAAGAGTAGTGCACCTTCTACATCGGTATTAGGGAGAATGAGACAAAATTCCTCACCACCATAACGAAATGCTTTATCAGCGCTACGCTTCAAGCTTTGCTTAATATGTTTCGATAGCCAAATAAGACACTGATCTCCGGCTAAATGACCATAATTATCATTCACTAATTTAAAGTGATCAATATCAATTAACACTAAACTTAAGGGGGTAAGATTACGGCGACTACGGCGATACTCGGCTAATATTTTTTGATCGTAAAATCGTCGGTTATGTAAGCCGGTAAGTTCATCTAGGACATTTTTTCGTTCAAGCTCTTGGTTAGCACTTTCTAATTCTTGTAAGGCTATATTAAGCTCTAGCGTACGCTCTTGTACCCTTTCTTCTAATAAATCTTGACTGTCTTGTTGCTCTTCAGTCAAGCTTTTCATGGTTTGCTCGGCTATTTTGTTATTGTTTTTTGCTAACTTAAGCTGCAATAACATTTTTTTATATTTTTTGTGAAAATGCCGACTTAAATAACAAGTAATGATGGCGGTTATGACGCTGCCAAAAAAAAACCCCATAGTAAAATATAGCGGTTCGCTACTCTCTGCGGTAACCGCCATAGCCACAGGAGTATACAAGATCAATAAAGCTGCATAACCTGTAATTTTAGCGATAACGACTGGCTTCATTTTGAATTAATTCCTTTTTGTAGGAAAATTAAACACCTTTTCGGCATTACGACTAGTTTGCCAAGCTATCTGTTCTTGGTCAAGCCCGGTAATGCTAGTAATTTCTTTCAGTATGTAAGGTAAATAACTGGGTTCGTTGCGGCTACTTTTCGGTTTTGGTCGGATCGTTCTAGGCGTTAAATAGGGCGCATCCGTTTCAATTAACAAACGATTTAACGGGATCAAACTGACAATGTCACGAAGGGTTTGACCGCGGCGCTCATCACATAGCCAACCGGTAATGCCAATATACATATCAGCGTTAATACATTGCATTAATTCATTTTTCGAACCGGTAAAACAGTGAGCGACCATGGCAGGTACTTTACCTAAGTATGGCGATAGAATATTAAACCAGGGTGCAAAAGCATCTCTTTGATGTAAAAATAACGGCATTTGTAATTCAGCCGCTAAAGCAACCTGCTCGCTAAAAACTATTTTTTGCTGGGCGGGTGTTGAAAAATTGCGATTAAAATCCAGACCACATTCCCCAATAGCTTTGACCTGTGTGTGCATGGCTAATTGTTTGAGCTGCGCTATATAGTCAACGGCAACATGGTCAGCATCGTGCGGGTGAACACCGGCTGTGCTGTATAAAAAGTTAGGGAAATCTGTTTGGTATTGCTGGCACAGTGCTAAGGCTTTTTTGCTTTCGGCAACACTGGTACCCGTGATCAGCAAGCCACTGAGCGCTGCCGATTGTGCGCGAGCAATCACCTCTTCACGATCTTTATCAAAGCGTTTATTGGTTAAATTAACACCTACATCTATTAAGGCATTGCTTGATGAGGCCTTAGCTGCTGAGGTCTTAGCTTTTGAATTATTACTTTTTAATAAGTCGATATTCAAAATAGTCTCGCTCTATTTTAATCTTTTTACTTTAATACGAGTATTGGTATTTTCTTTTTGTAAAAATACCGCACTAAGTGCACCTTTGGTTAAAATCACCTGTTGGCCGACTTTTAACTTAAACTTAATAGTATCTTTTTGCTGCCATTTTTGACCATTTTCAAAAAATATATTCCATTTTCCTCGTGGTGTTTTCGTTAATTTACTAATGGTTAGGCTAATGCTATTTATTTCATTAGCTAATTCTTCCGTGGTTTTTTTTACCTGCTCTTTAGCAAAAGCATCAATTTGCTCTGCCGTTAAAGCCACTTGTCCAGCGGTTACCGAGGTACTTGCTAGCTTGCTTACTGATGGTTTTTGCTGACTAAGTGCATCAAAACAAGTTAATCTTGCTTGGTCCTGGCTTATTTGTCGACAAACCTTAATGTCAGCAGCGAGATTAGTCGTCTGACCTTGCGCTAATAGGGGAAATACTAAGCCGCTGATAAGTGCGGTACAGGTTAATAAATTCATCGCTGTCATTCTTTACTCTCTTTTCCATCAATTGAATTATCTTCGTCTTCTTTATGATAAAACGAAGCAATAATAATACCCACTTCAAACAATAGCAGCATAGGCACAGCCAACATAGTCTGTGAAATAATATCAGGCGGTGTTAATAACATACCAACAATAAAAGCACCAACAACGACATAGGCTCGTTTTTCTCTTAAACTATCAGGTGTCGTCATACCCGTCCAACACAGCAAAATAATAACAATGGGGATCTCAAATGCCGCGCCAAAAGCAAAAAATAGCTTTAAAATGAAGTCCAGATAACTACTGATATCTGTGGCAATCATCACCCCTTCTGGTACTACTGAAGCAAAAAAAGTAAACACTACCGGAAAAACGATAAAGTAAGCAAAAGCAATACCGCTATAAAAAAGTAGGGTTGAGCCAAACATTAACGGCACAATCAAACGTTTTTCATTGCTGTATAAACCCGGTGCCACAAATGACCAAATTTGATATAAGACAAAGGGCATAGCAATAAAGAGTGATAATACTAAGGTTAATTTAAAGGGGGCAAAAAATGGCGAAGCAACATCGGTTGCTATCATTTGTGAGCCCTCGGGCATAGTTGCTAACAATGGCTGTGCCACATATTGGTAAATATCTTGGGCAAAGTATACCAAGCAACAAAAGACAATTAACACCGCTAAAATAGCGCGTAATAAACGATTACGTAATTCTAACAGGTGATCAAATAGGCTGGCACTAGGTGCTGGGGCTGTGCTCATGATTGGCGTTTATCACTTTCTGGGTTAGCTACTTTTATTGATTGTTCAGCTGATTGTGCTGCGGAACTTGTTTCGGCTACCGTTGCATTATCGGCACTATCGTCTTGCTCAGCTTTAGTATTAGCTGAGGATGCCAATGAAGAGGAAGTCATGGCATCTAAAGCTTGATTATCCACTTTTTTAAAGGGTTCAGTGACCGAGGCTGCCGCCTCTTGTAATGTTTTTAATGACTCGGCGACTTCCGGACTTAAGTTTTTCAAACCGCTTTCTTCTGCTTTTTTTAAGTTGGCATGCAACTCATGTATACGTAACTCTTCGGTTAGCTCAGCTTTCACTGTATCGCTAAATTTACGTGCCCCTGTTATCCAGCCACGAAGTGTACGTATTGCTACCGGTAAGCGCTCAGGACCTAAAATTACCAAGCCCATAATTGCAATAAGAATTAATTCCCAAAAGCCAACATCAAACATAAATTAAGCCTGATCAGTTTCTTTAGTTTTGCTGCTAGCTTTACTACTTTCTGCTGCTGCGCTGCTAGAGTTATCGACTAAACTATCTGATGTTTTTTCGGCACTTGTCTTTTCGACCTTAGTATTTTGCTCTTTATCGTCACCAATAGCACTTTTGAAACCTTTAATCGCTGAGCCCAAATCACCACCTAAATTACGCAGCTTTTTAGTGCCAAATAATAACACGACAATCACGGCAATAATAACTAGTTGCCAAATTCCGATGCCACCCATAATAAACTACTCCTGCTATTTGCTGTTCACATGACTAAGCAATAGCCTAGTTCATGCTTTTTGTATTAACATTATATACCTAAATAATACTGGGAAACGAGTAAAAGCGGTAAATGAATGGCTAAATGATAAGCTAAAACAACATTTATTTTGTCGGTAAGTCAGTTTCGATAATAATCGCTCAAATAACCAGTCAAAATAGCAGTCATGCCGTCGAATAAATGGATCAAAAAAGGCGACTTTACCGTCGCCTTGAGTTTGAGTGACTGATATTCACCATAATGAATATCAGCAATTAATAGCTGCTAGAATTTATAGGAAGTATTAACAAAGAAAATACGACCGACCACATCATAAATGTTGGGTACTGTATTCATGTCATTACCATTTGGTACTTCTTCTGGTTCAGTATCAAATAAGTTCTTGATACCGCCAGTTACCTGCCAAGCATCATTAACATGGTAAGCTGTTGATATATTGTGATAGACCACGTCATCCGTGGTGAATTCGTCTCCGTAGTTAACACCGTCCATGCCTTGGATATAATTAGCGGTATAAAGCAGGTTCCAATCTTCACTGATATCAGCACTAATACTTAAGTTAGATTTTAACTGCGAGTAACCACCCATATTGCCATCAATGGTACCTTCATAGGAATTATTGTCTTCTTCAAACTCTATCAAGTAAGTGGTATCAAGTGTTACTCTAAAAATGCCGGCAGTGTAGCTAACATTCCAATCTATACCTGAGGTCTTTTGATGACCAATATTGGTTAGCATTGCCGTCATGTTCGACAAATCACCCTTTGGAGTAATATTAATAGTCGCACAAGCAACAAGGTCGCCTTCATCACACTTTTTCATTTCAGCTTGCACATTTACCCGGCTAATAGCATTGGTAATATCAAACGACCAGTAATCCATGGTAGTAGATAAACCGTCAGCGATTTCCCACACTACACCGGCAGTAAAGGACTCACTCTCTTCTGGTTGTAAATCGGCATCACTTGTATAATTAACTTTGATTTGTGGGTCTAGTTCGTTTTCCCAAGGGTCAGCTAGATAATCGAATGAACCGGTGTTGCCGCCGTATAATTCACTGACATTTGGCGCTCTAAAGCCTGTTGCCGCTACTGCTCTAAACATTAAACCGTCGATAATGGTATAAGTAGCACCTAACTTCCACGTGGCTGCGCCACCAAAAGTTGAGTAGTTATCGTAACGAGTCGCGGCTTCTACCGTAAATGAATCAGTTACTGGTACTGAAATCTCACCATAAATAGATTGTACTGAATAGTTACCTTCAGTTGGGGCTTGTTGTGCCGCAGTACTGTCACCAGCTTGAGTAATTAAATCAGGGGTGTAGTAACCACTTTCAAAACGGCTTTCAACACCAACAGCATAACCAATATCCGATTCACTAATGCCACTATAACCAGCGGCTAAAATAAATTGCTCGTTACCACCTTGATTTTCTTCGGTGTACATAATTTTTTCACTTGCTAAGAAGTCATTATCCATGGGCTCGCCACTGAACCAATCCTCTGGATTGGCGTAGATACTTTTTTCCATATTACCGGCATGGATAGAGTTAGCAACACTGTCTTTTGAATCATTACGGCCATAGGTCGCTGACATCTCCCACTGTGCATCATTACTCAAATAACCAGTTAGAGCAACAGAAGCACGGTAAGTATCAGTTTCTTGACCATAAATACGTGGACCAGCATCTGTCATACGACGCCTATAGTTAATGGTATCACCAATGACATAATGATCGTCAGAATCAGCAATGTCTGAATTTAGCTCATCATAAACATCTTGAATACCCTTTATGTATGTCGGGTCTATCTTACTTGTGATTAAATCGATATTTGCTGGTTGTGGTGCCATTTGCTGATTTGACTCACGACGGGTATACATAAGATCAATACTAAGCTCGGTATCGTCAGCAATTTCACTGTTAAAGCTAGTAAATAAACTTAATAACTCATTCGGTGTTTGTGCATAGCTAGAAGTGGTGTAATCATAAGATTCTTCACGTGGTTTAAAGCCACTATTACCATCTGGCACCATGCCACCTAAACTACCACCTGGAATGAATGATGACTCCCCTGCCGGCACAAAATCACGATCCGACTGAATCACTTCACCACGCTTTGAGTACTGTACACCAAGTACTAAGTTACCACCGGCAAATTCACGGCCGTGTAAAATGCTAAAACCGCCACTTTCACCATCACCTTTGTCGGTAATGCTGCCATCAGCGGTAATTTCTGTACCTTCAAAGTCTTTTTTAGTGATGATGTTTATTACACCAGCGATAGCATCTGAGCCATATATCGCAGAAGCACCATCTTTTAAGATTTCAATGGATTGGATCATTGATACCGGAATAGTATTTAAATCTACGGAAGAATCAGCTCCCGTACCTGAAGCCACCATACGACGACCATTTAATAACACTAACGTACGTTGACTGCCCATACCACGTAAATTAACTGTGGCCGAGCCGCCAGAGCCATTATTAGAGGTGGCACCTAAGCTCATACCCGCAGCTGCAGGTTGCATCGCTAATATTTCTTGTACTGAGGTAAAACCACTTTTAGCAATAAAATCTGCAGAAATCACTGTGACTGGACTTGCGGTTTCGATATCTGTTCTGCTAATACGAGAACCGGTTACGGCAATACGTTCAATTTCTTCTGCGCCTTCTTCGGCAATTGCTTGTACTGAAGTGACAGACGTGGCGGCAAGGGCAAACATTACTCCACGGCTGACAATATTCTTTCTGGCTGTTCTTAGGCTCATTACTTCTACCTTTTTATCGTAAATTATTGGGAACTGATATATACCCGTTCCTATTCAAAGTGCAGGATTTCAGTGGGAGCGGGTATTAATCAATTGCCATCAATACTGCGCGATCTATTTGAAAAAGTTCGTTTTCAAGTGTGGTAATTTAGTTAAGACTGTAATGAAGTGGTGATTTTTGCCGAGTAGGATGTGATTAGATGTGATTAGATTGGCTATTTTTTAGCTACTTGCAAGATAAATATCGCTCTAATGGGATTAATGACTAGCGAGTAAGGTGGGCATAAATTTGATAATATGACAATGCCGTAAAATTTAGCCATAAAAAAACCGACATCAAGTCGGCTTATTTACATAGGTTTTTTTAAGCTTAGATAAGGCTTAATCAAATACCATGGTATTTTTTAATTTAGATAAAGCATTTTTTTCTAACTGCCTTACCCGCTCTGCTGATATCTGATATTTATTAGCTAGCTCTTGCAAGGTGGTTTTATCTTCTGTTAACCAACGTGTCTTAATAATATCTTGGCTACGGTCATCCAGTGTCACCAGTGCGGTTGATAAACGCTGATTGGCATGACGTTCCCAATTATCATTTTCAACTTCAACGGCTAAATCTGATTGTTTATCTTCCAAGTATTGCGCAGGTGAAAAACTACTAGCGCCAATATTATCATCATCGTCTTTTGATAATTCAAACGATTGGTCATGGCTACTCATACGAGATTCCATTTCCATAACGTCTTTAGTGGTTACACCAAGATTCTCTGCGACCGTATTTACTTCTTCGGTGCTGAACCAGCCTAAACGTTTTTTATTTTTACGTAGATTGAAAAATAATTTACGTTGCGCTTTAGTGGTGGCAACTTTGACAATGCGCCAGTTTTTAAGCACATATTCATGAATTTCTGCTTTAATCCAATGAACAGCAAAAGACACTAAACGTACACCTACTTCGGGGTTAAAGCGTTTAACCGCTTTCATTAAACCGACGTTGC
This sequence comes from Colwellia sp. MT41, assembly GCF_001444365.1. Lineage (NCBI taxonomy): Bacteria > Pseudomonadati > Pseudomonadota > Gammaproteobacteria > Alteromonadales > Colwelliaceae > Colwellia > Colwellia sp. MT41. The sequence goes on along the minus strand of NZ_CP013145.1, from coordinate 191,678 downwards.
CTTCTTGCACTAGATCAGCATGAGGTAAACCATAACCTGCATAACCTTTAGCCACATGAATAACAAAACGTAAGTGCGACATAATTAACTCTTGTGCCGCTGATAAATCATTGTCGTTATAAAGACGAGTAGCCAGATCATGCTCTTTTTCAGCCGTAAGCATAGGAATATTATACGCTGATTGCATATAGGCTTCGATGCTACCACTTTTTGGTAGGGTAAGTTGCATTGTTTGACTCATAATAACTCTCCTTTCTCTCTTTGATTCGCCCGCGATAATAACATAGTTCGACACTCTTTACGATAGCGGGGACATGAACATTAGCCTAATAGAAAGAGGGGCACAAGGCGATCTTTCAAATTATTGATGAATTAAATGTGACACTTTGTAAGTGGCTTTACTTTTCAACTTTAAACAAGCGAAGAAACAAACAGATAACTAATTATAGAACCATGCCAACAATTAATTGAAAGTACGGTTATTTTTTCGTGGTTAGTCCGCATTGGGCTCTATTGCCTTGATATGTTGGCTTACCGAGATGTAACTACCCAGTAAAGATAGTACCACAGCAAAAGCAATAAGCATTAAGGCTTCACTGCCAGTAAGACCCTGTAGTTGAAAATTACTTTGATAAAGCGCTGTTAAATCACTTATCGCATAACCTAGATACCAAGCAAGTAAGGTAACGGCAATACATGAAAGTATACCGCCAAAAATACCGTACCAAATACCCGAATATAAAAAGGGTCGCTGAATAAAACTATCGGTTGCACCCACCAATTTCATAATAGCGATAGCATCTTTTTCATTTAAAATAGCTAAGCGAATGGTATTACCGACAATAAGCACCACAGATAAACATAATAATAAGGCGACACCAAGGACAATATCTTCAATTAAACGTGCTATCGCCTCTAAACGTGTTAACCATTCTAAATCTAGCTTACCTTGGTCGACTTCGCGCTCTTTATTCAGTTTTGCTAATAAGGCATTCGCTGCTTGCGCTTGGCTGGCTCTTTGTGTTGGTGTCACCAGCAATGTCGCTGGTAATGGGTTGGTCTCTAAATATTCAAGTGACTGGCCAAAACCGGATAAAATTTTAAACTCTTTTAATGCTTGTTCGGCCGAAATATATCGAACTTCGGCGACTTCATTATAAAGGCTGATACGTTTTATCAGGTTTTGTGTGCTCTTTTCACTGGTTGATAGTTTTAAAAATAGGGTGATTTGCGCAGCGCTATCCCATTTTTCACTTACTTGCTGTGCATTCTTAACAAAAAGATGCAAGGTTGCGGGCAAGGCCAAACTGACCCCTAAAACAAAAATAGTCATCACGGTAGTAAAAGGTGTACGCCATAAATTACCTAAGCTACCTATGGCTTGCTGAACATGTCGTATGGGTAAGGTTAAAATGCGTGTTAATAAGCTTGAACGTGCTTTTAAACCACTGCTATGAATATTACTCATCAACTCCCCCCCTGCACTTGCAAGCCATCAACAATACCATCATTAATCATGGTCCCCTCTTTTAGCGTCAGGGTACGATATTTCATGCGGGCAATTAAACCTAGGTCATGAGTAGCAATTAACACAGTGACACCTGCGGCATTAAACTCCTCAAATAAACGAATAATATCTAGCGATAACTTGGGATCTAAATTACCTGTTGGCTCATCGGCAAGCAGAATAGGCGGTTTGTTAACAATGGCGCGGGCAATACCAACACGCTGTTGTTCACCTCCCGAAAGCATATGTGGGTAACATTTTAATTTGGCGGCTAAATGCACCTTGTCCAATGCAGTAGCAACCCGTTTTTTAATTTCTTTATGGCTGACACCTTCAATAATTAAAGGTAAGGCGACATTATCAAAAACTGTGCGGTCTTTAAGTAAATTATGACTTTGAAAAATCATGCCAATACCACGGCGCACATAAGGAACCTGCTTATATTTAATGTCAGCTAGCTCGGTATGATTTACTTGAATACTGCCAGAGCTAGGCTTTTCCATCAGTGAGATTAATTTTAATAAAGTACTTTTACCAGCGCCTGAATGGCCCGTTAAAAACGCCATTTCACCGCTTGCCAAGCTAAAACTCACTTGTTTTAATGCCAAAAACCCACCGGGATAGGTTTTATTTACCTTATTGAAATTAATCATATTATTTTTATATTTTGCCCTGGTTAGCAGGATAACTTAGCACAGTTCCCCACAATATACTCAAACGACGTTAAAATGCTTATTTAGCATCACCAAGCAATAATCTGTTTTGCCGTCGTTTGAGGCTTTGCTTATTTATTTGCTAAAAAGGGCCTCGATAAAGTCATCACCATTAAAGGGTCTTAAATCATCGATGCCTTCACCCACACCTAAATAACGAATAGGAATATTATGTTTATCGGCAATAGCAAAAAGAACACCACCTTTGGCGGTACCATCTAGCTTAGTCACAATTAACCCCGTTAAACCGACCGCTTCATCAAACAACTTAGTTTGACTTAAAGCATTTTGCCCAGTGCCCGCATCGAGGGTAAGCATCACTTCATGTGGGGCATTAATGTCTAATTTTTTCATTACCCGCACGATTTTTTTCAACTCTTCCATCAAGTGGGCTTTATTTTGTAAACGACCGGCAGTATCAGCAATGAGGACATCAACTTTACGCGCTTTTGCGGCACTAATGGCATCAAAAATAACCGAAGCACTATCAGCACCGGTATGTTGCGCAATAACAGGGACATTATTACGCTCCCCCCAAACTTGCAATTGCTCAACGGCTGCGGCTCTAAAAGTATCCCCTGCAGCAAGCATTACGGACTTACCCTCAGCTTGAAATTGCTTAGCCAGTTTACCTATGGTGGTGGTTTTACCAACACCATTTACGCCAACCATCAGTATAACAAAGGGTCCATCACTCTCTGGGATAACTAAAGGCTGGCTAACATCTGCAATGATTTTCTTTAATTCTATTTTCAGTAAGTCATACAAGGCTGAAGCATCTTTTAGCTGCTTTCGACTAGCACTTTTCGTTAATGAATCGATAATTTTCATGGTGGTTTCAATACCAACATCGGCCAACAACAAATGGGTTTCTAACTCTTCAAATAAGTCATCGTCAATTTGTTTACCACGAAATAAATCAATTAAGCCACCACCTAAATTTTGCCTGGTTTTACTTAAACCTTGCTTTAAACGAGCAAAGAAACCCAGCTTAGCTGCCGCCTTTGTTTCAGTTTTTGCTTCAGTTTTTGCTTCATCTTGGCCAACAAGGGTCTTGATGTCACTCGGCTCAAGCGTGGTTGTGCTGTCTACTGGTACGGTTTCATTTGGCACTGACTCATTAGCAGGCTCAGCTGCAGCTGTTTCTTCACCTTGCTCACTAGCGGTCATTTCAGCTAATAATTTTTCCTCGGGTAGCACTTCATCAGCTAGAGTAATAATGCTGTCGACAACGTCAGCGACTGGTTCAGCAACATTAATGCCATGCTCGACTTTTTGCTCTTCGCCACTTTCATGTTCGACGCTGCTAGCGTCATTAACTACTGGGACAATTTTCTCTGGTTCAGCGGCTTGCTCACTGGTCGGTTCGCTTATCGGTTCGACAAGTGGCTCAACTACGGGCGCTGGTGCAAGCTTAGCGTCGGGAAGATGCTCTGTTGAACTTTCTGCTGTGCTTTTTTCAGCGCTTGCTTGCTTGGCTTTTTTGCCAAAGCCTAACCAAGACAACATACCTTTTTTTTTCGACACTTTTAGCTACCTAAATATATTATACCAAACGGATTAATTAACTGACCAACTTAGAGCTACGTTAGTGAGCTTAGAACAAACAAAATGAGTTAAACATAGTTATTCTATATTTCATTCATTTTGTGACGTTCTCAGTTTGCTAACGAGTTCCCGAAGGGCGAGTTTAAAAGGCTTACATGCGGCGTTATTGATTTTGACAAGGGAATAACCATTCTCATCAATCAATGCCTTGCCTCTAAGCCTTTTAATTCTCGCTAAGTGATCAGTTCATTAGTCCGATTGGTATTACAGTATGAATTTGTTTGCGATAATACCAATGGGATTAATTAATCTACTTGGTATAAAGGCCAAACAAGGATAAAATTGGCGCTATATTAGCACTTAATAGCAAAATTGTCAGTGATATGAAACAAGCAAAAAAACAACTTAATAGAAAGGCTCCTGCGGGGATGACTCAGGGAAAATCTACCGGTAAGATCCGCATTATTGCCGGAAAATATAGAGGCAGGAAGTTACCGGTATTAATGGCTGATGGTCTAAGGCCAACAACAGATAGAGTAAAAGAAACCGTCTTTAACTGGCTAATGCCTTACATTAATCAAGCTAATTGCTTAGATTGCTTTGCTGGCTCTGGTGGCTTAGGTTTTGAAGCATTATCACGTGGCGCTGCTCAAGTTACCTTAGTGGAATTAAACAAAGCGGCGGCTAAACAACTACAGGCCAATAAAGAGCTACTTAAAGCTGACAATGTCATGGTGATTAACCGTGATGCACTTGCTTTTCTTAAGTCGGAGCAAACGGCAAGTAGCCACAAGCCCTTTGATTTGGTTTTTCTCGACCCTCCTTTTAGAAAACAGCTAGTAGAGCAAGCGGCAGCGCTATTAAATCAATATGGTTTAGCTGAGCAAGCACTCATTTATGTCGAAATGGAAGTCGAAAGCAAACAGCTTATGCCAACAAACTGGCAATTATTGAAAGAAAAAACCGCCGGTCAGGTTGTCTATCAGCTCTATCAATATCAAGCCTAATTTCGCTATTGCTAACAATAATTTGAAGTCATAACTTGAAATAATAACTTACAGCACTGGAGGCAACTTTTGGCAACAACAAGTATGTATACCGACTATCTCGACACGCCATTAGGCTTATTTGAATTTATGGCCTCCGAGCAAGGAATTTGCCAAGCTATTTTTTGTGGTGATAAAGTTTGTGGTGGTGAACCAGCGCAAGGCAAAACTAATGACATCACGGCACTGTGCAAACAGCAATTAACAGAATACTTTGCCGGTGAGCGGCAAGTATTTACCCTGCCGTTGGCGCCACTAGGAACATCATTTCAACAATCGGTGTGGCGTTGTCTAACAGAAATTCCTTTTGGGCAAGTAAAATCCTATGGCGACATAGCCAAGATGCTCAATAAGCCAAAAGCTGCCCAGGCGGTTGGTGGCGCTAATGGCAGAAATCCTATTACTTTAATAGTACCTTGTCATCGCGTTATTGGTGCTGATGGCGCTTTAACAGGTTATGCCGGAGGTATTGAACGTAAACTCTGGTTATTAAAGCATGAAGGGGTCAGCGTTAAAGTCTCTGATGACAACAGTCAGCTAGATATCAATAATGTTATTCATAAACGACAAGCAAAAACACAATTTCTCCGCTAATATCCACGCTGAATTGGATTAGCTTATTGGCTAAAAACAAAAAAGGAGTGCCAGATTAGCACTCCTTTTTAATTAGTAAACTCGTTCAGCTGCACTTAACAAGCAATCAGCCATTATCCAGAGTTCAGCTTAGTGAGTTATTTTTTCGGTACTAGTCTCAAGTCATGAAAATCAAAGCTAAAATCGGTCGCCAACGATACCGCTTTCATGGTGACGTAGTTAATACCACCCTCTTCATTTAAATTGAAATTCACAAAAGCATCAGCCTCAAGGGTTCTATCATGCCAACGGACAATAAAAGTATTATGCTGGTAGTGCTCTAGTGTGCCTTGTAACGCTGCGGTATTAGCAAATTGCATATGCAGCTTATTGTTTTTAAAACTAATATCAATTTCACCGTACCAGCTATCAACATAGCTTTGTGCGTAATCACGTAGTGGCAACGAATGTGCTGAGTTTTTATTAACTGAATCCGCTATTTTAGCTAAGCGCTTTTTCTCTTTGGCTATATTTTTTTGCTGTTTCGCGTGATAGTAAGCGATCCAATCTTTTTCTTCTAACTCAAGGTACTCATTTAAGATTTCGTGGTAGATAGCATTAAGAGCATAACCCGATTGCTGATTAGTCAGAATCACCATAGCCAAATTTTCTTCTGGCACTAACACCACTTTTGACACCATGCCTAAGATGCCACCACTGTGATGAATTAATTTCACCCCATGGTAGTCTTTCATAAACCAGCCTAAACCATAGGCAGAAAAATGGGTTTTATCTTGCTGGGTCGCTTGTTCAGAAACAGACCGTAAAGTTTGCGCCTGCCACATTTTACGGCTTTGTTTAGCTGAAAATAGACGAGGTAATTTGTCATCAGTTTTGCTACCGTATACACCTTGATTTAATTGAGCCTGTAACCACAAGCTCATATCATTAACGCTTGAAGCTACTGAAGCCGCGGCACCAAATCTTTCGATGAAGTTACCGCCAATAACATTTAACTTGCCGTTAAGTGGCACATGCGCTCTAGCAACATTTTTGTTCTGTTTGTCAATTTGTGAGAAAGTTGCACGGGTATTTTTCATACCTAACGGGCTAAATATACGCTGTTGAACAACCTCATTCCAAGACTGGCCAGTAACACGTGCAATCACTTCACCGGCAACAATATATAATAAATTATCATAAGCAAATTCACTACGAAAACTAGATATCACAGGTAGATGTTTAATACCCTTAATAACATCATCATTTGTTAGAGTAGTATGCGGCCAAATCATCAAATCACCCGCACCTAAACCTAAACCTGAGTTATGGGCTAATAAGTCAGTAATAGTAAATTCGCTAGTCACATAAGCATTAGGCATTTGAAACTCAGGAATGATATCAATCACCTTGGTTTGCCAAGTTAATTTTCCTTCATCCACCAAATTGGCTAATAACGCCACCGTCATCGCTTTAGTATTTGAGGCAATACCAAATAAAGTATCAGCAGTGACCTTGGCCGATTTACCCTGTTCAATAACACCAAAACCTTTACTCATCACCACCTTGTTATCTTTGATAATGGCAACCGCTACACCAGGTACTTGAAAAGTACTCATAACTTTCGCAATGGCTAGTTCAATTTTAGTGTTTTTTTCCTCGATACTGCTGGCTTGCAGCGGAGTAGCCACTAACAAGCTTAAGGTAAAAATCAAGGTGATTGAAAACAATGTGTTACTGAGTAACTTCATTTTTCTTCCTATTATTAACATTATTATTTTTATTTAAGCGCTAGGTTAAGCTTTGCTTTACTTAGCCACTATTAAACTAAGAGATTTCTATACCCAAATTCGATAAACCTTCAGATAGGCTCATCTGCTTAGCTAATTGACAGCTACGCTTATCTTCAGCCGCAAACTTTAGAAAGTCGAACAGCTCATTTTGGCTATCTTTTTCCCACTGCATTAATGGATGTTCATTCATTTGTTCATCCGTGATCACAAGCTCGTCGGTAATAGGCTGCGGAGTGGTTGCATTAGTCGCTGTCACGTCTGCAGCCTCTTCAAGTAAAAGCAGCTCAACATAATAACTGACGCTATTATGGGATAAGCGACTAATACTTTTAATATCATCTAGATCCACTTCTGACACTATCGATTTTTTTAGCGGCTTACTTTGCATTAATTGCCATAACGCGGTTAACGCCATGCAAGCATCCAGTGCGGGGAAGACACCAAAAGAATCAAATGCTTCGGGATCAGGTATTTCAGCCTCCAACTTGAGTAGTTGGGCATCAATATTAATTTTTACCGTATTACGATTGGCAAGCCATTGCCAAATAATATCGAGTTGATTGCGCAATATTTTAGCATCACCAAAATCAACGGCCTCACTAAACATTTTATAATTAGGTAACATACGCTCAAGTAGCGCCGCGGAAAAAGCAATTTGTTGCCATTGACTTAATTTGACAAAGGGAAGGTAAATAGCCACTTATACTTATACTCAGTTGCGATAATTAACTGGATTATACCCAAGCTTATTCAAAATGCGAATAAGCTTGGCTTGATGGCGGTAATTTTATATTTTTAGCAGAACAATTAACTGGTTAATTGTTTTTGGGCATACTCGAATTTCAAACGATATTCGGTTAACTTATGTTCTACCGCATTAATTTCTTCGGTGAATTTAGTGGCTTGCTCAGTATTAGCGCCAAGCAGATCATGATTTTCATCACGCAAAAACTTAATGGCTTCTCTCACTTTATCATTTTCTAATTCTTGTTTATCACGATTACTATTAAAGCGCTTTAAGATATTTTCTTGCCCCTCTTGCGCGACCTTAACTTGCTCATTAAGTACAACAACTTCCTGCTGATATAATTTTATATCATCTTGCTCGGTGGTAACTTGCTTACTAAGTAGCTCATTAGCTTTATCTAATTCGATAATTTTTTGTTGCGCCATTTCTTGTAATTGTTCTGCTTGTACAGCCGCTTCATTCATTAGCTTTATTTCATCAAGCTGGGCCTGTCTCTCACTAGCATTTTGTTCATTTAGGCTAGTAATTTGTCCCTGATGGTCTGAGCGTTGTTGTTCAGTTTGCTCTACTAACTTAGCTATCTGCCCCTGATGGTCTGAGCTGTTTTGCTCAGCTTGCTCTGCTAACTTAATAACTTGCGCCTGATAATCGGATGTTTTTCGCTCTGCTTGCTTGTTTTTATCTTGCTCGGTATCAATAGATTTTTGCTGGACTGATAACTGTTGTTGTAATTCGGCCTTGCCGTTTTGTTCTTGTCGAACTTGCTCGGTCAGCAAGGCATTTTTTTGCTGTAACCCCTCTACGACCTTATCATTACTCTGTAGTGCTTCAGTTTTAACATGGCTAATTTCACTATGAGCCTGCTGAAGCTTTTCCGTCAAGACATCTATTTGCTTTTGCGCAACGGCGTTTATTTGCTTTTTAGCTTCATTAAGTGCCGCAACTTGTTGTACTACAGCCGTCTCCGCTTGCTCTTTTGCTTGAATCAATTTTTTAGTTAGACTTTGATCTTGCTCTGTTAACACCATGATACGGCCATTTAAGCCATCAATTTTTTGAGTTTTATCATTTAAATCTTGTTCAACTTCGAGTAGTTTCTCTTCTAACTTATCATCGCTACTTTGCTTTTCATCATGCTGCTGAGTGCTGTGCTGCTTTAAGTTAGAGACTTCTTTTTCTAGACGCTCTATGGTCTCGCTAAAGTTAATGCTATTTTGCGTGAACTCTACTTGGAAATTCTGTTTAGTTGTCTCGGCATCAGCTTGTTCTTCTGCTAACACTTGTTTAATTTGGGTAAGCTCTTGCTCTTGCCGCTTTAGTTTTTCAGAAAAATCTTGCTGTAATGATTGCTCTTGTGCTGATAGATTTTCACTCTGTTGATCGGTACTTTTGCTAATTTCCTTATTCACTGCAGCAGTTATCAAGCTAGTTAGTTTCTCTTCAACTTGAATGTAAACATCACTTGCTAGGCTTTGTATTTGCTCTTCTATATCCTTAGAAAGTGTACTCTTATCGACCATATTATTCTCATTATTATAAATCACCACTGTCCCTAAATTACCACAGGTACACCAGCACCGGAATATGAAAGTAACTTTTTTTAACAAAAAGAAACAAAAAAGAGGCCGAAGCCCCTTTTATCATTTTCTAAAAATATTTAAGCCACTATTCGACCGTTGATTAACTCTCAGTAACTTCTTCTTTCGCTTCTTGTTTAACTAATGGCGCAATTTGGATACCGGCAATTTTATTTTTACCCGTAAGATTGCGAAGTTGCACTAAACGGTTCATTTGTCCTAAAGAGCCTAACATGGCATAGATTGGTACAAATAAACCACGTTTGTGGAAATCTAACACTTTATCATCGGCTAATGATTTCACTTTATCTTCATTAATAGTAAAAAGACCGGTAAGTTTTTTCTTTTCACCACTACTTAAGTCAATTTTTAATTCAAGCTCTTGTAAAAGATCATTGTCTTCTAATTCTTTGATAAAGTTCTCAGTCATTTTTTCATTTTCATATAAGCGACCAAGTGCATTTTGTACATTCGTTAATAATTCTGACTCTTTACCCTCAGTTTCGAATAACGCTAAATCTTTATCTTCACCAACAAATTCGCTATCAACATCAACACATGCCGTTAAGGTTTTTTCTTTGTCTGGGTCTAAACCCAAAGAGAATGGTGCCATAGCAATGCTTTGCGGCACAAATAAAGCGGACCACTTGTCATCATTATAATATAAATTTTCACCTGCTTCTAAACCTAACATGGCAACACTACGGTAGCGTGGGGAATCGGGATTTTTAACCAGTACTATTGGGAAGCTAGCAGAAGCTTGTGCATATTCTGCTGCTGTTATGGTAATTATGTGCTGGTTAGCAACATGTGCTAAGTTTCGTTTTTGTGAAACTTTAAGGTTTTGATGTTTGTCTGCTTTAATTGCTACAAAATTAGCCATGATTTTATCTCGTATAAATGCTTCTATTGAGCATATTTTTATAATATTGTAATTGAATTGCTATAACTAGAATGAAATTACTTCGTTGCTATAAGTTATGGAGACACTTAATTAAGCTTTCAATGCTAAACTTAATATTATTTTCTAAATACTTTTAAAAATAGGATTATGACCGTTAAGATTTTTACTTTTTTCACTTTGTTATTATTCATTACTAGTGCCATAGCCATGCCTAAAATAACGGTAAAACATCAACGTAATGTCACAGGCTTTGCCGAAGTACAAGTCAGTAATGACACCATGGTAAATCTAATTTGTCATATTGCCATCGATGGTCATAAAATATTTTTTCGTCTTAAAGCGATAGAATCTTCCCACTGGTTTACCGCAACTGATGTGCGCTTTAATCATACTCACTTTAGTATTTGGTGTGATTATTTAGAACTGCACCCTAAATATCAAGCAGAGTAAGTAAGCAACTAGCCCTTAGCGCTAGAGCTAAAATAAAAAGAGCTAAAGGCAAACTTGCAGTTAGCTCTTTTACCCAATAACACTGCTACCTAGGTGATTTTATTTACCTCGCTCATGTTATCTTTTAAGTTAATGAAAATAAACTACTTAACAGAGCAGTCAATATTGTATGGTTGATTTATTAATACCACTCACTGCCTATATATTCATTATTGCCGTGCTGTGTTTAGCTTTATCACAACGTAAACTTATTAAGATTAAACTTAATTGGTCCTTAGTCGCTATTGCCTTATTTCCTGCTTATGTCTTAGCTCCTAGCATGCTGAACACTCTATTACCTTTAGAACATTTATTTGCCCAGTTCGCTTGGCCTTGGGCTGATAAAGTCTCCGTAATTACATGCAGTTTTCTGGCTCTACTTCTTCTATGGCTAGGGCAGAAAAAATTTAGCCTAGCCGATGCTGGCTTTACCTTAAAACAAACACCTAACTCACTTATTCCAGCAATAAAAATGCTGTTGCTACTGTTAGCGTTTAGGTTTGTTTTTGCCAGTTTATTTGGTGGTGATGATGGTTCCACCGATCCTGAAGAACTTTTATTTTTAACGACAATGTCAGGGTTAGATAAAGAGATGCTTTATCGTGGGGTATTACTCTATGTAATGTCGAAAGCAATTATCTCGGCACGTTACCCTATTTATCGGGCAAAAGTTAATATTGCCGGCATTTTGCTGGTGCTGCTTTTTGCGCTAGTAAATGGCCTAATTTGGCAACAATCACATTGGCATATTTTTATATCAGTATTGTTTTTTCCAGTGTTTATGGCTTAGTTCTGCTGTGGTTGCGAGAGAAAACTGGCAGTTTGCTTTTCCCTATAGTAGCCCATAATGCCACGGTGTTTTTAGGCCAGTTACTTTAACTAATATTACATCGGCAAAGTTAACGGACCAGTACAATTTCACTGCATCTATATTGATTGCACCAATCGTTTTAATAACTTACTTATGGTCTTTTACACACTAAAATAGAATAAAAACTCTAAACTTTACTCGCTAACGCTTTCATTATTTGAGACTTTTTCTATTCTTCGCCAAATTAAAAATCAGCATATACTTATTAGTAATATCTTATACTTAATATTTCCATGATTATTTTTTAACCTGACAGCCCTATTAAACAACAGCTACAATATAATTAACACCCCATTAACACCACCATATACATCCAAATATGTCTGAATATGTCTAAAATTACAGTTTTTTACTGTCGTTCTGAAAACATTCTCAACCAACTGATTTTACTAAACAAAAACAGACTAATTATTATCCTGCTAATTTTTGTCTACAAATGGCGACATATTGACCTTTAAAACTTATGTGTTATTTTTAAATAACATCATGAATAATGTTAAATAAATGTAAAGGAATAGTATGGAACAGATAATAAAAATAAATAAGGCCTTAAAGTTAAGTGCGCTATTCGTCGCTTTACTGAGTAATTCTGTTTATGCGGCCACTTATGATTGTAGTAATTTAACCCAATGGCAAGCAGAGCAAGTATCAGTAGCCGAGCAAATAGTAAAATCAGCTGAGCAAGCGTTTAAAGCAAACTGGTGGAACAAGACCGACCCGGTAACTCATTCTGGCGAATGGCAAGAATGGCAAAACCTAGGCACTTGTACTGGTGTCGTGGTTGAAAACAGTCCACCCACTGTGTCTATCATCTCACCGGAAAAAAATAGTTCTTTCTTTGAAAATGACAGCGTTGTCTTTTCCGTATTCGCCACTGATGAAGACGGTAGTGTCGCCAAAATCGCACTGTATTTAGACGATGTTATGTTAACTACGTTAACTAGCTCGCCCTACCAATTCACTTGGTCTGCAGTCTTAGGTGAACATCTGTTAAAAGCCATTGCCTTTGATGATAAAGGTGCACAAGCGAGTACGGAAAACACCACACTAACGGTAACCGCTAAAGATACGCCTCCGGTCAATGAAGCACCAACGGCAACATTAATGGCAACCTTGCCCAGTAAAATTTTAGTGGCGAGTACCATAAATTTTGAATATTCCGCCACTGATAGCGACGGTCAAGTGACTCAGTTATCGTTACTTGAAAATGGTGTGGTGATAAATACCATCGATGCCGCTTCAGGCAGCTTTACCTGGACAGCAACCGCCTTAGGTCCGCAAGCTTTTACTGTGGCAGCAACCGATGACCAGGGTGCAACTGCACTCAGTAATACTATCAACTTTACCGTAGTTACCGATGGACAAACAGGTAACGATGCTGACGCCTGTCGCCCTGAAGGCTTATACCAAACGCCAGGCGTGAACACGCCATACTGTACAATTTACGATCAAGACGGTCGTGAGTTGATGGGCGTAGATCACCCGCGCCGTATTATTGGTTACTTCACCAGTTGGCGAAATGGCGCAAACAATCAACCAAGTTACTTGGTTAATGATATTCCCTGGGACAAGGTCACCCATATCAATTACGCCTTTGCCCATATAGACGCTAACAATAAAGTATCCATTGGTGAGCCAAATTCAGCCAACAATCCTGCCACCAATATGGAATGGCCTGGTGTTGTCGGTGCAGAGCTTGATCCTAGCTTGCCGTACAAAGGTCACTTCAACCTGTTAAATAAATATAAAAAGTTACACCCTAAGGTAAAAACCTTAATTTCGGTCGGCGGTTGGGCTGAAACAGGTGGTCACTTTGCTGACAATGGTCGTGTTGCTGATGGCGGTTTTTATACCTTAACCACCAATGCCGATGGCACAGTTAATCATGCAGCAATCTCAGCCTTTAGCGCCAGCGCGGTTGAATTTATTGAAAAATACGGTTTCGATGGTGTCGATATTGATTACGAATACCCATCATCAATGGCTGATTCTGGTCATCCAGATGATTTCAGTTTTTCAAATGCCCGCCGAGCACAGCTAAATGCTTCCTATCAAGTACTGATGAAGTCACTACGTGAAAGTCTCGATATTGCCGGTGAAGCGGCTGGTAAACATTATTTACTGACCATAGCGTCACCATCATCGGGTTACTTATTGCGCGGTATGGAAACCTTCCAAGCAACACAATATCTTGATTACGTCAATATCATGTCTTACGACTTGCACGGTGCCTGGAATTCACACGTAGGTCACAATGCGTCCTTGTTTGATACCGGTTTAGATTCTGAGCTAGCCGCATGGGATGTCTACGGCACTAAAGAATTTGAAGGCATTGGTTATTTAAATACCGACTGGGCGGTAAAATACTTTCGCGGCGGTTTATCCGCTGGTCGTATCAACATTGGTATTCCTTATTACACCCGTGGTTTTAAAGATGTTACTGGTGGTACCAATGGTTTATGGGGTCAAGCAGTTTTCCCAGATCAAGCTAACTGTCCTAAAGGAACAGGTAAAGGCGATAAAAATAGCTGTGGTAATGGCGCTGTCGGTATCGACAACCTTTGGCATGATACCGAAAATGACCGAGAAGTGCCTGCTGGCTCTAACCCGCTATGGCATATTAAAAACTTAGAAAAAGGCATTGTTGGCAGCTACTCAGCCGCTTACGGCCTTGATCCGGTAAATGAGCCAAGTGATAAATTAACTGGCACTTATACCCGTTATTATGACAGCGCTGCCATAGCGCCTTGGTTATGGAATGACAGTAAAAAAGTCTTTATCTCGATCGAAGATGAAGAGTCGATGGCTACTAAGGTTGATTACGTTATCGACCATGGTTTAGGTGGCGTAATGTTCTGGGAACTTGCGGGCGACTTTGATTATGATGCTGCCAAAGGTGAATACTTTATGGGTTCAACCATGACCACCATTGCTTATGATAAATTCAATCAAAGTGGCACACCCTATGGTATAGATAAAGGTAATAAGAACTTTGTTAAACCAGCAGCAATGGTTGATGTAAGCTTTGCCGCTAAAGACTTTCCAAGTGGTGATGATAACTACCCTATTAGTCCTACTTTTGCCTTTACTAACAACTCTGCCATTGATTTTTCAGGGGCAAAAATATCCTTTGATGTGCCGGTATCTACGTCAGCAATCTTCAAATCAAACTGGAATGCCACTAAGAAACTTAACATGGCTATTGATAACAACGCCTCAAATAGTGTTGGCAATAACATCGGCGGCTTCGAAAATGACTTCCATCGCTTCTCAATTACCTTGACTGACGAATGGGGCGGCGCAGCTGAACCATTCGCACCAGGTCAAACCGTGAATGCTCAGGTGATGTACTACATGCCAATTAGTGGTCCGGTCAATTTCACCATAGAAAAAGACGGTAAAGTTTTTGCCTTCAAAGCTGAGTACCCAAGCTTACCGGAAGCAACTTCTGGCGGCGGTGACACAGGTGGCGGCTCTGATGGCGGAAATGGCACAACATGTGACGGTGTTGATGTTGCAACACTATCGGTCTACCCAGAGTTCCCGCAAAAAGATTGGGCCGGTAACTCTAGTCATGCCAACCAAGGCGATATGGTTGTGCACAATAATGCTGTTTTCAAAGCAAAGTGGTGGACAAACTCAGCGCCAGGTGGTGCTGACTGGGATGACGTTTGTAGTTTATAAAACCTCTATAAACGCAGCAATTAACTCAAATATTTTTTAATAATTAACCAGCGATAAATACTTAAGTATTTATCGCTAGGGGAACTCTATGTCTAAAAATCAGCTAAAATTTAAGTCCACCACCTTGGCTTTAGTACTAACCAGTGTCTTATCTGGCGCCAGTATGCAAGTTGCTGCCCATGGTTATATGTTCAGCCCTATGGCTCGCCAAGCATTTTGTCAATTACAACAAGGTTACTGGTGGCCTGAAGATGGCTCTAATATTCCCAATACGGCTTGTCGTGCCGCTTACTTAAGCTCTGGTCACTTTCAATTTGTCCAGCATCATGAATTTGCAGTCAATACTGCTGATTATACTAATTTAGCTGCCGTGAAAGCCAACATACCCGATGGTACTTTATGTGCCGGTGGCGATGACAAGAAAAAAGGCATGAACTTGCCTTCACCTTATTGGCAACGCAGTGACGTGGTGCCAAATGCCAATGGCGATATAAAAATAAAGTTTTTAGCCAGCACGCCACATAACCCTAGCTTCTGGCAGTTTTATTTATCTAACCCTAACTATGATGGCAACACCATGCCACTAACTTGGTCAGATATCACCTTGGTGCAGTCACACGCTAATGTCGATTTCATTAAAGATGACGATGGCAGACGTTTTTATCAGATGGATGTCAACATACCCGCAGATAGAGTTGGCGATGCCATTTTATATAGCCGCTGGCAGCGAGATGACGCAGCTGGTGAGGGCTTTTATAACTGTAGTGACATCACCATAGTCCGAGATAATGTTCAGCCTGACACTTGGTTCGATGCTGGTTTCTACGTAAAACAAGGGCAAGAAGTAGTTGCTGGTGAAACCGTCAGCTTACGAGTATTCAACGCTACCGGCCAAGAGTTAATAAAGCAACAACTTGCGATAACCGAGTTAAATCAAGCAAGTTGGGCTAGCGATTTAGCGCAATCATTGAACCTTGATTACAGCCATTTACTGCAAATTGGCGTAAAAAACCCTCAAGGAGATATTGTTTTTGATGGGGCCAGCCTGCTCAGTAATGTCACTTATCTAACCGATAAAGATCATAGTTTTGTTCTTACCATGCAAGCTGCACCAGTAAATACCGCACCGATAGTAAATGACATTGCCAATATTGTTATAGCAGAGTCTACCGCACAGGACATTCATGTGCATGCCTTTGATGATGAACAAGTGAACTTGGACTTCACTTGGCAAATACCTAATGAAATAAGCTATACCGGCACTGATGCCAATATCACTATAGTTGCCCCGGCTGTTGATGCCGACACTAACTTTAACCTCAGTGTCGAAGTTTCAGATGGCCGGTTAACCACCACAAAAAGCTTTACCGTCACGGTTACCAACAGCTCAGTAGAGCCAAGCGTTCCGCAATGGCAAAGCACTACAGCCTACTCTACTGGCGATAACGTTAGTTATGAAAATAAAGTTTATTCGGCCAAATGGTGGAACAAAAACCAATTTCCTAGCAGCGGCAATGCTTGGCAACTCGACTCACCCACCGACGGTAGCATGGTCATTTGGCATGCTCAAAATGAATACTCCCAAGGTGCTGTGGTTAGCTATCAACAAATTAACTACCAAGCCAAATGGTGGACTAAAGGTGACCAGCCTGATGTCAGCAATGTTTGGCAAAAACGTTAAGTCCCTGGCTTAGGAAAAGGCCTTTGCTCAAGAATCCCCCACAAAATAATACCAACAACAAGGCTGATAATACCAAGGGTATAAAATTCAGCAATATTATAATAAGAGGCAATTATGAATAGAAGATTACTGACAATGTGCGCAATCAGTGCCGCACTATCATCGCAACAAGCTGCGGCAGCACCCGCTGCACCAAGTATAGATTGGACCCCACAAACCTACTCTTTTGTAGAAGTAGACCTTGAAGGCAATGGCTCTTACAAAGATTTAGTTAAAGTAAAAGAGCAAGTTGATATCGCTATTAAATGGAATTCCTGGAGCGGCACTGGTGGCGATAGCTACAAAGTGTATTTCGATAATGCACTGGTTAATCAAGGCACTTTCGCTGCAGGCACTAAAAGCGGCGTTATTAACTTTCCTTATGATAGATCTGGTCGTCATCAGCTAACTATCGAATTGTGTGAAGGCACAGTGTGTGCAACCAGTGCGCAAAAAGAAATCGTGATTGCCGATACCGATGGCGGTCATTTAGCCCCCCTAACCATGAATATAGATCCGAATAATAAAAGCTATCCAAAACAAATAGATAATGTTGTTGGTGCTTATTTTGTTGAGTGGGGAATTTACGGCCGTGGTTATGATGTTAGCCAAATACCCGCGGATAACTTAACGCATTTATTATACGGCTTTATTCCAATTTGTGGCGCTAATGAGTCACTCAAAGAAATAGAGAATGGCAATAGCTGGCGCGCATTAGAAAAAGCCTGTGCAGGCTCGGCTGATTATGAAGTGGTTATTCATGACCCCTGGGCAGCAGTACAAAAAACCTTACCCGGTATAGATTCAAACGAGCCTATTCGTGGTACCTACGCGCAATTGATGGCGTTAAAACAACGTAACCCTGATTTAAAAATACTGCCTTCTGTTGGTGGCTGGACGTTATCAGACCCTTTCTATGGTTTTACTGAGAAAGCTAACCGTGATGTGTTTGTTGCCTCAATGAAAAAATTCTTAAAAACATGGAAATTCTACGACGGCGTTGATATTGACTGGGAATTTCCTGGTGGTAGTGGTGCTTCATCAACATTAGGTGACCCGATTAATGATGGTCCAGCTTATGTTGCTTTAATGCAAGAGTTGCGCACCATGTTAAACGAGTTAGAAGCGGATACCGGTCGCACCTATGAATTAACCTCAGCAATCGGCTCAGGTTATGACAAAATTGAAGATGTCGACTACGCCGCAGCTGCGCAGTTTATGGATTACATTTTTGCCATGACTTATGACTTTTTTGGCGGCTGGAACAACGTTACTGGTCATCAAACTGGTTTAAATTGTGGTAGCCATTTGAGTGTTGATGAGTGTAATGGCACGGGTTTGGATGATAAAGGCGAACCACGTAAAGGCCCTGCTTATACCATCAACAATACGGTAGATTTATTATTAGCACAAGGTGTAGCGGCGAAAAAAATTGTTGTTGGTACTGCTATGTATGGTCGTGGTTGGCAAGGTGTATTTCCAGATAACACCAGCATTTTAGACAATCCCATGACAGCTGACGGTACTGGAAAACTGACCGGCACTTCTGCACAAGGTATTTGGGAAGCCGGCATTATTGATTACAAAGGCCTTGCTCAGCATATGGTTGGCGCTGCCGGTACTGGTGTTAATGGTTTTGAAGTTGGTTATGATGAAATGGCTGATGCGGCTTATGTATGGAACAAGCAATCAGGCACTTTAGTGACTTACGATAGCCCACGTTCTGTTATTGCTAAAGGTCAATATGTTAAAGCCAGTGGTTTAGGTGGTTTATTTGCTTGGGAAATTGATGCCGATAATGGCGATATTCTCAATGCCATGCATGAAGGTTTAGGCGGCACGGTAGGCCCAATTAACAAAAAACCGGTGATTTCATTAGCAAGTAGCTTTTCGGTTAACTCTGGTGAAATGATTACTATCGCAGCGACAGCAACTGATGCCGATAATGATGCCTTAACCTATAGCTGGACTGTAGATAACGCCTTAACAACTGGGGCAACCAATAGCGCTAATGTTGATATTACCGCCAGTACAGTTAGCCAAAATACTCACTATGTATTAACCCTGACAGTATCTGATGGTAAAACAAATGTAAGTAAATCGACCACATTAACGGTAGTTGCACCCAGTACTGGTAATATCGCGCCTGTTGTTAACGTTATAAGTGATGTAACGATAGAGGAAGCAATGCAAATAAGTATTACTGTTGTTGCTAGCGATGCTGATAACGACGCACTAACTTACACCTGGCAAGTACCTACCGGTTTAACACTTACAGGCTCAGGTGCCAATGTCACCTTAACGGCCGGCGACGTAACAGCTGATACTAGCTATACGGTAAGTGTTGAGGTGAGTGATGGTACTGCCGTTACTTCACAAAGTTTCACCGTTACGGTAACTAACAAAGATACCGGCGGCAGTGGTACTTGGGACAGCAGTAAAATCTATAATACTGGCGATACTGTTATTTATAACCAGGTAACTTATAAAGCCAATTGGTGGACTAAAGATGAACAGCCAGATCAAAGTGCTGCATGGTCGGAAGTTATTCCTGATGACGGTCAAGTAAGAGCCTGGCGCGCAGATTTAGTGTATAACGGCGGCGATAAAGTGTCACATAATAACGTAACGTATACCGCTGCTTGGTGGACTAAAGGTGAGCAGCCTGGTGTTGCCAGTGTTTGGAAAAAATAATCATAAATGTAATGAAGGATTAAGTTAACTCCCTACACTTTTGCACCTAGCTTCAGCAATGAGACTAGGTGCTTTTTTCAAAAAGTAAAACCACAAACTCGCTTGACTAATGTGGCTGAAATTCACATTAGATCGCATAGCATGAGCATTACAGCCAGAATTCCAGTACACTAGCGCCGTTTTTCATTACCTCTAACGGACGCTTTATTTTGCATACTCTTGCTCAGCTTCGCTCTGGCGAACTCGCCGGCATTAATCAGTTAAAACTCGCTGAAAATCTAACTGAGTTTCCACTGGAAATATTAACCTTGGCTGACAGTTTAGAGATACTCGACTTATCAAGTAATGCCTTGTCATCATTACCTGACGAGCTGGTGCAGCTGACAAAACTAAAAATAATTTTCGCTTCGCAAAATAAATTCAGACACCTGCCTGAAGTGTTAGGAAAGTTACCTAACTTAGAGATGGTTGGCTTTAAATCAAACCAAATAACACACGTAGCGCCAAACTCACTGCCGGCGCAATTGCGTTGGTTAATATTAACCGATAATCAAATTACCACCTTACCTGACTCTTTAGGTGAACGACCTAGATTACAAAAGCTAGCCTTAGCCGGTAACCGCTTAACGCAATTACCGCAATCATTAGCCCGAGCTCATAAGCTTGAACTGATTCGAATTTCAGCCAATAAGTTAACTGCATGCCCGGAGCAATTATTAAACTTACCAAAGCTAGCTTGGCTGGCTTTTGCCGGTAACCCATTCTCAGAACTTAGTGCCAGAGAAAAAGCTAAGGCTAAATCGGTACCTGAGCTATCATCAGCTAGCTACAATTTAGAGCATGTCCTTGGCCAAGGCGCTTCTGGCGTTATTTCAAAAGCCCATTGGCATAGTGCCCAGTCTCAATTCCCTGATGACATTGCCGTGAAAGTATTTAAAGGTGACGTGACCAGTGACGGCTACCCAGAAGATGAATTACAAGCGTGTTTGCAAGTCGGTAATCACCCAAATTTAATACAATCGTTGGCGCAAGTGAAGGAAGACTTAAACTCAGGAGGTAAGTACCTAGCGTTAATCATGAATTTAATTCCTGAACACTATAAAAACCTAGGTCTGCCACCTTGCTTTAAAAGTTGTACCCGTGACACATTTCCACAAGGTTTTAGTTTAACTATTACCCTCATCACCCACATAGTGCTGCAAATGGAAGATGTCTTTAACCACATACATAAAAGCAAAGTATGTCACGGTGATTTATACGCCCATAACACCTTATTTGATACTCAAGGTAATATCATTTTTGGCGACTTTGGTGCTGCTACTAGCTATCAAATGTTAACGCCAGCACAGCAAGAAAAAGTACAACAAATTGAACACCGAGCGCTAAATCATTTTATTGAAGATTTATTAACTATTTGTGCTGAAGAAGATAGAGCTAGTGAAGCGTTTAAGGTATTAAATGAACGAGTACACTATTAACAGCACAAAAAAAAGCGTGCAGATGAACATCTGCACGCTTAAGTTTTGTTAATTTAGTTTAATGATTAAACTTTGAATTGATTCACTACGGTAGTCAGATTTTCCGAATAGGTTTGTAAACCCTGTAAACCCTCACGCATTTCTGCGGCGCCTTGTACAGTATCTTCGGTCAACGCTCGCACATTTTCGATGTTTTTCGAGACCTCTTCAGCAACGGTTGACTGCTGAGTAACCGAGAGCGCAATTTCTTGTGTTTGGCTTTGAATGTTACTAATAACACCGGTGATCTCAGTTAACACCGCTTGCACTTGCTCAGTAAGCTCAACACTAGACTGAGCCTCGACTCGGCTACTTTCCATCACTGTCACCGCTTTTGATGCTGTAGTTTGTAGCTCATCAATAATTTTTTCGATACTCGCCGTTGATTCTTGTGTCCGCGAGGCTAACGTTCTCACCTCATCGGCAACCACGGCAAAACCTCGACCTTGTTCACCCGCTCGGGCCGCTTCAATGGCGGCGTTTAAGGCTAATAAATTGGTTTGATCAGCAATACCGCGAATCACACTCAACACGTCACCAATACTCTGGCTATCTTCTTTCAGTTTATTAACCACAGTTGCCGCGGCACTAATATTTTCAGCTAACTTGCTGATACCGGCAGTGGCTTGATTAACCACAGATGCCCCTTGAGCAACGTGAGCTTCAGCACTATTGGCCAACTCTTGTGATAAATTAGCGTTATAAGATATTTCACTACTATTTTGCGCCAATTCATTCGCCGAAGTGGCAACCAAGGCAATTTCTTGTTTTTGCTCAGCAATAATTTCGATAGTTTGCTTACTAATAGCTGAAGCAATCTTGGTTGATTGCCCCACTTCGGCAGTAATCACCACGGTTTCTTTCACTAAGGCTTGAATTTTATCAATGAAGGTATTGAATTCTTTGACTAATTGACCAATTTCATCATCTTTAAGCGGTTCAATACGCTTAGTCAAATCACCATCACCTTCCGCGATATCATGCATGGTTTGTTGTAAACGAGTGATACGTTTAGTCAGCGGTAAAACCATCACATAAACAACTACCGAGATTAATACGATGATAATCAAGACGATAAAGCTTGATGACCAAAAAGCCTGGGTAACGGGTTCAGAAATAAGCTTTTCTGGCACCATAAAACCTAGCTTCCAGTTCATTTTAGGAAAGTCACTGCGTACCTGATTAAAGACAACTGTATACCGTTCCCCTTGCCACTCAACACTGCCTATACCGGAAGAATTATTTAAGGCGAGGTGCTGTAATTGGGTAAAGCCCGACGCATCAGCAAACTTAGTGTCTATGTCTTGCATCAAATCACCTGGCGAGAAGCGCGTATTGAAGCCAGGAAAAAACACCAGTTTACCGGTATCTGTCATTAAAAATGCGTCACCTTCACCTTGATATTTGATTTTTGACAGTAAATCTTTACCTATGGTGGAGATTAAAATATCAATACCACCAATGCCTAATAGTTTGCCATTAGGTAAGTAATAAGGCCCGGTTACTGTCGCTGAAATAGAGCCATCATTGTTATCGACGGCAGGGTCGGTAACATACATTTGCCCTTGCTCTATACCATAAGTCCACCAAGGTCGTTGATTGGTGTAATAGTCGGCATCGGTATAGCGACCATTTAAATCAAAATATTCATGAGTATTTTCACTACCAAAAAAGACACTTTTAATGGCGGGATCTTTCGTTGAAAAGAATTTAAAATATTCAGTAACTTGTTGGTATTGCTTATTGTTATCAATATCTGCAAGTCTTTGGTCATAGTTGGAAAACCAGTCGATAACTTGTGGGCTAGCAAAAACACTGTGCACTATTTGTCCTTTCGCTTCAAAAAAACCACGCACCTCTGCCGATTGCAGTTTCACAATATCTTCAATCGAGCTAATGATTTGTGTTCGCGTGTTATCACTGACATTTGACAGGATAAAAAATGAAGTGATGATCAGTAATAGCGCCACTGCACCTGATATGCCAGCAACTAACTGACGCATAATAGAACGGTTGATAAAATTAAACATGAACTTCCTACTGCATGATTGGTGTTGAACAAGTTTTAGCTTTTATTATCTGTAAATCAAAACGTTAATTTTGATAAGGCAAAAACTGTATCACGGCTCGAATGAAATGGCTATCTAGCAAACCTTTACTCAAATTATTGATGCGTTTTTAGCCATGCAGCTAACAGTGGAAAATGATCGGTAACCGCCTGTGGGTGAGTCAGAATATTAATATGATCATAATCTAGGGCATTACCATTTTTCTTTGACAGTAAATTAAACTTAGCTTGATGATTATATGACTCGGCAATAAAAGCTTTTACATCTTGCTCATGCCCTAACACCTTATCTTTTACCCCGGTAAAATGCCAAGACGGCGGCCATACTATATTTTTAGCGGCGTTGTTATAATCGAAACCATCGTGAGGATCTAGCCAAGCACCTTTTTTAACCCAAGCAACACTCTGTGCAAGCGATTTTTTCGTTTCATTATCTGAGCCTATGCCATACCTTTTTGCGTCTAAAAAACCATGCTTATTTGCTAGCTTGATGGCAAAATTATTCCAAAACAAATTCACTTTTAAAAACTTTTCTATACTTCTGACCGTTACCGACCTTTTTGTGCCAAAACAGGTGTTACTTAACACTTGTGATAAACGTTCTGGATAACGAGCTAAACAACTCGCCATCAAGACACCGCCCCATGAGTGAGCAACAACATGCATGGCTTTGTTGGTTTTTTTAGCGATGTAATCTAAAAGCATGGGAATATCTTGGCTAATCACTTCAAATTGACCAAAATCAGACTTGGCATTTATTATTGGCGTGCTTTTCCCGCGACCACGCAGGTCAGCAACATAAACATCAAAGCCCTGTTCCGCTAAATAACAGGCTAAACCTTTACCTTTCTCAGTATAAAAAATAAAGCCATTCTCTATCGCTCCGTGGATCATTAATACCGGTGTGCCCGCTGAATTTTTAGAAATATGGCGAAGATGTAGTTGGTAACCTTCACCTTGAATATATAACGACTGCTGCTTCATTGCTTACTTACAACCCTCTATAATAATTTACCGCAATCAAAGGTCTGACCACTGAACCATTAGCATACAGTTAAATAAAACATCAGCAAGGAGCATGATACTTTTTTGAATAAAAACAAAATTGAGCGCATATATGAATAATTTATATGCTGGCACGATACTATAATCTAGTTCAGCTAAATTTCGGTGCTAAACACATCAAAAGCCACCTATAAATTGCTCCATTGAACGTCGTTTTGGTGCGTATTACAGAAGTTAAATCCTGCCTCACTAACGGCAGGTCCAAGACTTAAAGCGGTCGTTAGCATCATCATTCTCTTATGACTTCTGCTTAGTCTTACCCCCGCATGCACGCTTCGGCGGACAGCACCATTTCGGTGCAAAGAAGACCCCCTTTAACCCAGTAACCGCTATACATTACCAGACAGTGGTTATTTGTTGGTCGTATAAAAAACTAACTGATTGTAATAAAACAGTTAATTTTTATATGCTATAGATGGCACGGCTGTTGCTTTCTATCATTCGACCACAAATAACAATCAACAATACCCAAACGAGCGACCCACCGCTTCAGGAGCCTAACATGCAAACCATCACCGCTGAAACCATCATGGACCGTTCACCGTTATCATTTCGACCCGATAGCGGGGTGATCGTCGCCCTGCGCCAGCTGCTAACCGCCAGTATGTCTGGTGCACCTGTGGTTGATGCCGATAAAAATCTAATCGGTTTTCTGTCCGAAGCTGACTGTATGCGCGGCGCGCTGATGGGAGGCTACTTCTCGACCATCGGCGAGCTAGTTCGCGATCGGATGACAACCGAAGTCGAATCAATCGGTACCAATACCAACCTAGTCGATGTCGCGGAGAAATTCCTGCACAACAATCGTCGGGTACTACCAGTGGTTGAGGAAGGCAAAGTGGTCGGGCTGGTGCAGCGCCGCTGCGTACTGGAGAAACTACTGGAGCAAATTGACAACAAGTGTAGTGGCTAAGTCATTCTGGCCTTAAATTTATAGTTTCTAACTCGCCATGGCGGCGATAGAGCCTTAGAAAAATACTGCTAATGTCAGCTATTCTTGAAGGTAGTGGACATAAAAGAGAAGCCTATTGTTCTAATAATTAGCACGGCTTTGTGGCTTGAGTTAAAGTGATCCTTAGCTATTAACTAATGGCTAGTTACAAATAGTTCAGCGCTAATGACTTCTTGGTGCGCTTAGTTGACGTTAGTTATTGGTTGTTCTTTAGGTCAACTGATAGCCAATCAATGTCATTAACTTAAGCTTAATTTACACTACCGTTATTTCTAACGTCCGCTTCAAGCTCATTGCTGCCGTTGGCAGCTTTAAGCTGAAACGATTAAATTAAAGCCAAAACGATTACTTAAAATGCTTTGACCCCATTGGTTTACTGAGTAGCTTAATTTTCTTTGTATATAATCGACAGTTCAGTTAATTCATCTTTGTTTTTTTTTGAGAGTTTAGTAAAATAGTTAGTATTTAACAGTTCTGTAAAGGTTAGTGATGAAACGTGTTGTTTTATATATTTCAGATAAATGCCCCCATTGCCGTAAAGCTCAAAAATACTTGGATGATAATGGCATTAAATACCGATTAACAAATGCGAAAATGCAGCGCGGTAGAAAAGAGCTTGACGCTATAGGTGCTCGCTCTGTACCAGCCCTTAAAATTGGTAATGAAGTAATGATTGGCTGGAATCTAGAAAATTTTAAGAAACTCTATGCCGCAGATTAAGAAGCTCAATTATCTCATTAGATAATTGAGCAACCCATGGGCACAGAGTTATTGATTACTCTATTTCGACTGGATAACAAAATATAGAGGAGCAAAGCATCATATAACCCGCCCCTTAGCATTATAACCCCATAATTTTTTTATCAATCAGCACAAGTATTGTTGCTAAGCTGACTATTTATTGCGATCAAATTTTGTCTAAATTTTCTCGGCTTTGTGGTAAAAATGACAATTAGCTCTAATTCGTTGTGGGGCTCAGAGCTCACTGTTAGCAACATTAACCAAGCTGATTTTTATGTAGCAATAAATAAAAATCGATACAGAAGTTAAACTCTAGATGTCTGTTGCAGGTAATACTTCCACATATTCATAACTAAATGCTCTGACTTTTTTACCCGAATTTGCAACAAACTCTACCGTTGTTGATCTAGGTAATATCAAGACTGCCTCGTACTCTTCACCAGTTAAAAAAGTGTCCTGACCACATATTAGGTCTTGGGTTAATTTGATCCGCATTACTACTTCTCTCTATCTATGTTGACAATTGAACGGATTATACCACTTTTTCTCCATACAATTTAGTGCAAACAATGTTCTGACTGATATCAATAAAATTTCTGTAAAATAACATCCTATCTGAACATTAAATTTACTTTGGCCGACAAGTACAAAAGACAGTTCGAGAGGAAAGCTGATGCTACCGGTTGGTCTGCGGTATTAGTGATTGTATAGTGGTATCTCGCCTTGTGGTAACAGTGACCATAAGAGTCAATCTCATTTGCTGATTTATAATCTAAAACATTATGCGCAGTCACACATTTGTGAACATCGACACATACCAGTTATTAAAGCCTTCACTTAAATGGCTAGAAATTTAGAGTTTACACTTTTATATACCTAGCTGATTTACTTTAACTAAAAAACGAAGACGAAATAAATACAATAATTTCAATGGAATTTCAACTATCGCTAATAACATTGTCTTCGTTTTTAACAAAATATCTTCGTTATAATTCCGTCAAACAACTAAACCGCTTGCCCACAAGCAAAACCACTAGCCCAGCAAAATTGAAAATTATAACCTCCTAACCAGCCGGTAACATCAATGACTTCACCGATAAAAAACAACCCTTGCTGCTTTTTACTTTCAAAAGTTTTTGAAGATAGTTCATCGGTGTTTACCCCGCCCAAGGTTACTTCGGCAGTTCTATAACCTTCGGTGCCATTGGGCTTGATCTGCCAAGTGTGTATGTAATCACTTAGTGCGGCAATATCTTGATGGTTTAATTGTTTAATTGGTTTGTCGGCGATTACGCCTTCTTTGACCAGCACTTCAACAAAGCGCTTAGGTAACAAAGTCGCCAATAGATTTTTTACCGATTTTTGCCCTTGCTCACTTTGCCACTGAGTTAGGGTATCGCTAAGGTTATATTCTGGCAATAAGTTAATAGTAACCGCCTGCCCTGCGCGCCAAAAAGACGATATTTGTAATATCGCTGGCCCTGATAAACCGCGATGGGTGAACAAAATATTTTCTTGAAAACTAGTACCGTCTTCGCTAGTTATTTCGGTTAATAAGCTGATGCCTGATAAACCATCGAAGCGTTGTTTATCGTGCTCATGCAAGGTAAAAGGTACTAACGCAGCTAAGGTTTCTAAGACATTTAAATCAAATTGTTCGGCAATTTTATAGCCAATGGGTGTTGCGCCCAGTTTAGGCATGGTTAAGCCACCGGACGCCACTACTAACGATTTACATTGGTAGCTTTGCTCATTTGTTTTAACTAAATAGCCCAGCTCGTTTTCGCTAGCGGTGTTTCTTGTTATTGCCGTGACGGAAAGCACTTCGGTGCGCAAGTTTACTGCTACTCCGGCCCACTCACATTCGGTCATCAATATATCCACCAGATCTTGCGCGCTATCATCACAAAATAGCTGACCTAGGGTTTTATGGTGGTATTGCAAGCCATGTCTATCAACTAAATCAATAAAGTCTTGCGCGCTATAGCGACTAAGTGCTGATTTAACAAAATGTGGATTTTGACACAGGTAATTTTCAGGACTTGCACCTTCATTGGTGAAATTGGCACGGCCGCCGCCGCTGATTAATATTTTTCGCGCCGGCTTTTTCCCCATATCAACCACAACAACGCTTTTACCACGATAGCCTGCTTGTGCGGCACACATTAAGCCTGCCGCGCCGGCACCAATTATTAATACGTCTGTTGTGATCACTGTTACACCTTAAGAAGAAAACCTGAAAATTTCGCCGCTATTATAATCTGTATGCAAATAGGTCGTATACAAAAACTTACCTTAGCGTTTTACTGTCGTTGCTTTTATAAGTCTTTTTACGGAAGACGCTCCTTGCACATTTGCTGCACATTCGTCGAATCACCCGATAAAAGTGCAGTAAATTACGCGATTGTGCAAGAAAATGTCACGCTAAGTAAAGAAATGCAAAGATTGTGTAAAGGTAGGAACTCTTTCCTCAACTCGCTATCTATTGCTGCATCACATTTGACGACAAATTGTTGTAACTTTACCTTATGGAAAACACATGAAAACACTTAAAACCCTACAAACCTTAAAGAGCTGGCTTGCTGCCAGCATATTATTGACCTTACTCGGTTGTGAATTTAGTGAGGACAGCAGCGGGACAGGTTATGTGAAACTCTATAATTTATCTAAAGACTCGCCCAGTATTTATTTAACCATAGATGAAGATCTTACTGAGGATAACAATGATGATGACCACTATGAGCAAACCTATACCGCCATTGCTTATGGTAAAGCCCATAGTAATATCAGCTTAACCAGCAAAAACTACTATTACTACCAGCTTGCCTGGCAAGATGATGACAGTTCAGCGACCGATGATCTGTCGGTCATTTATGAAGATACCCTCGCCTTGGTTGACGATACTATCCAGATGATAGTGCTCAGCGGTAGTATTTTATCGCCACAGGTCATGATACACAGCATTCCGGTCATTGATGATGACGATGATACCACTAACGATCTTTTTAATCTTAGGGTGCTAAATATGCATTCAAACCAGCAAGCCGTTGATTTTTATCTCTCTAAAGAAAATGAAAGTTTTAATGAGGCGATTTTAGTGGGCCAATACAGTTATCAGCAATTATCTGACAATGAAAAACTTGCTCAAGATGACTATATTTTTTATATCACCACTGCTGGTAGCGATGAGGTGTTATTTAGATCAAGCAGCATCCCTTTTGCCTATAGCTCGCAGAACATTATGATAGTAAAAGATAACATGGGAGCAGGTTCTTCACCTTATGTGTTAGATAAAATGTCAGACTCTGCGGTCATTGAGTATGTCGACGCCGAAGCTGAAGCACAATTTAGGGCTTATAATGCCGTTGCCAATCATGAGCAATTAACCAGCTACCAGGAAGTCTTTGCTTTACATATTAATGGCGTTGGTGATAACCCGGTTATCGCTGCCCTGCCCTATGGCGAAATTAGTAATGCCTTGGTCTTAGCAAGTGGTGACTACAACATAGATCTCACCAGCACCGAGGATAATGTGCCGTTAATGAGCAATCATTTATTATCTTTAGTGGGAAATACTAATAAAACACTTTTTTTCTATGCGGAGCAAGAATATGTTGATAATGATAACGACGGTAATATTGATGAAAATGGTGATGGCATCATTGATGAAATTGACGTTAATGTTTTCTCTTTGATGGTTGAAAATAGTGTGCTGAGCAGTATCTATCAGCATGAGATTGAAATAGTAAACTTAATTCAATCGGATGATTTTGCTCAAGTAGCCGTTTTCTTTGTTAGACAAGATGAAAGCATAAGCTCTGCTATTTATCACCGGGAACTTAGCTATAAAAACACTGGCTCAATATTATTAAGAAATAACAGCTATCAAGTTTTTGTTATCGCCAATAATAATGGCAGCTCGATTATCTTAAATTCATTTGAATTAATCATTAATGAGCAATCAAATGAACAGTTTTTAGTGCTTGAAAGCAGTGAGACTTCGCCAACAGGCTATAAAACCACCCTGTTTAACCAAACTGCCGAACAAGAATAAGGTAAGTCTCATGTTAACTAAAGAGCAACAGCTACCCGTAGACAAATTATTGATTGCGCAAGTTGAGTTAAGTTTTTTAAATCGCTCGGTAATATTTTTAGAACAGCCTATTAGTACTACTGGACTAGAATTTAATTTACTGGCGTTACTTATGAACCATGCCGGTTCGCTAGTGATTAGAGAGGTTATTGCTGAGCGGATTTTTCAACGTAAGCTTGCCCATTGTGATAAAAGTATTAATAGTCACATGGCCAATTTAAGAAAGAAGTTACTGGTGATATCGAAGCGTACGGTGATTAAAACAGTGAAAGGGCGGGGATATATATTTTTAAAACCTTAACGTCCATTCATTAACTTAAATATTTAACTAAAATACTTAACTAAAAGACGCAATGATTATATTAACTGCTCCCCTCAAAGCTTCCCTTTAAGGAAGTGCAAACTTTTGAGGGCCGCAGTTAGTTAAACCGTATGAAGCGCTATAGCTAGGCGCTTATACTGTGGCACCTGTCATTATGCTAGTGCTGCCAGTTTTGGCAAGTTCGGCTAAATCTTTATCAACGAAGAATAACGCATGACCATCGTTACCTACTAGGTTGATTTTATCTAAAATACCTTTGAATAAAGTCTCTTCTTCATGTTGCTCAGCCACATACCACTGTAAGAAGTTGAAGGTAGAGTAATCTTGATTAGTGAATGCTTCATGAGCAAGTGAGTTAATGCGCTCAGTGATTAAACATTCATGGTCGTAAGTTAGTTGAAATAATTGCCCTAAGCTTTCAAATTCATGCGGCGGCGCATCAATAGCACCAATAATAGGTAAGGCGCCCGTTTCACTTACGTAAGTAAATAAACGGTTCATGTGCTGAATTTCTTCATTAGCATGTTTACGTAAAAATTCTGCCGCGCCAGAAAAGCCTTTTTCTTCACACCAGGCACTCATTTGTAAATACAAATTTGAAGAGTAAAACTCTAAATTAAGTTGTTTGTTTAACTTGTCTACCATGTCAGCTTTTAACATAATTTTGCCTTGAATATTTTAATTGGGTTAATTCTGCCTTTTTATCCGAGAACATTCAAGTAAAAATAGCATAAAACACATAAAAAACCTTATTAACCAATGGGTTAATAAGGTTAATCATTCTTGTTTGTGTTCTCTTGTTTATTGCTTTTAGTATCCGCTTTATTAAGCGGCTATTATTAAATACCGCCTTAATAACCAATACTATAACGGCTATTAATGCTACAGCTGAGCAAGAATGACTTCGGCTTTACTGACTTCAAACGCTTTAGCTTGTTCAATATTTAAATGGCTCACTACACCATTATCAATAATCATGGCATAACGCTGTGAGCGCAAGCCACCAAAACTAGCTGTGTCCATGCTTAAACCTAATGCTTTGCTATAGCTACCATCACCATCGGCTAACATCATGATATTTTCGGCATTTTGCGACTCGCCCCAGGCATTCATCACAAAAGCATCGTTAACAGATAAACAGATAATGGCATCTACACCTTTGGCTTTAAATTCATCCGCCGAAACCACATAACCAGGTAAGTGTGCGGCGGAACAGGTTGGCGTGAAAGCACCGGGTACGGCAAATAACACCACTTTTTTATTAGCAAAAAGTTCAGCAGTTTTATGCGTGATCATTTTGCCATTTTTTAATTGTTGTAATTCGCCTACGGGCATTAAACTATTTTGCTTAATCATTAAAACACCTTTATTTGTTATCAGACCAATCGGACTAATTTATTGGTCGATTGGTATTAGTAATGGAAATAAGTTTTCGAGTAACTTATCCGGATGAACGTTAATTATACCTAGCTTTAGAAACTTAACATAATATCTCACTAAGAGGCTCTATTCAGGGTCAGGCCAATAGCGTTTACTTGCTTAGTGACATCAATCGAGATAACACTGGATAATTGTTGAGAGTCACTCACTTCTTTATCAACATTGGCCATGGCTTGCTCAAAGGCGATAAAATGCTGGCGTTGACGGGTAATTTGCTCAAGGGTGTCTTGGGCAACCGTTGCTGAAACTTGCGCTTGCCCAGTAACGGCTAGTGCTGTTTCTTGCAATTCATCGGCGATAATACGTTGCTTATGTGACGCTTTTTCAATGTCATTAATAATGCCTTCTATTGAATTGCTGGCGCTGTGCAATTGATTTAAGCGTGCTGAAATTTGCTTGAGTGATGCTTGTGTTTTAGCCGCGAGTTTGCGCACTTCGTCGGCGACCACAGAAAATCCTCGGCCATGCTCACCGGCCCTTGCCGCTTCAATGGCGGCATTCAGTGCCAATAAATTGGTTTGATCCGCAATGGCGCTAATGACATCAACAATAGAAGTAACCGATGCAACCGAGTGAAATAGAGAGGTAATAGCACTTTTACTTTCCTTTGCTGCTAAATTGGTCGACTCACTTGCTGCCAGTACTTGCGCAACATGATGCTGACTTACTGCCATGGCTTTTTTGGTAGCCTGGGCATTATTAACCACTTGTCCTGAGAGGGTATTCACTGTTTCGGTGGCCTCACCTAAGGCTTGCATTATTTTTCTCGCCCCTTGCACATGTTCACTGGTGGTGTGTGATGACTGGTAAATTCTTTTTACCTGACTTTCCATGGTGGTTAATGCTTTGGCCACTAAATCAAGTTGCTCTGCTTTGTCTTTATCGTCTTGCGCTAGCTTATTAACCATATGATTAAAGCTGGTTGAAATCTCACCAAACTCAGTGCTTTTATCAATATTAGTGATGTTATCTACCTTGCCTTGTGCCATTAATTGCACAAAACTATCACGTAAATGTCGTAGTGGTTTAAGGATAACACTACGCTGCAAGGCATAGTTTGCTAACAGAAAAACCACCAAAAATATTAATAGTCCCATGACAATAAAATAAAGCTGCTCATTCATTTGCTCTTGCTGTTGGGAGATATCCGCTTCACCTGCCATGATAGCTTGTTCAATGTTGCCTACTTGCTCGGCCAATAATGCTAAGCCCATTTGTCGTTGCTGCTGCTGGGCTAGGGTGTTTTTTAGCTCTCGTTGATAGCGATTAAATAAAGACTGCAATTCATTAATGGCTTCAATACTTACATCTTGAAGCTCTTCGGGTTCGTCAAGTACGTCATCCTCATCAAATAAGTCATCATCACTTGCTGCATAAATCGCTAAAGCCGGTTGTATTGCTAAGAAACGACCTAAATCTTTTAACTCATCTAAGAGGGCCGTTATCGATTCAATACTCCCTTGTTGCTTAGTAAAAACAGCCTCTCGGGCACTGACTAAATCGGCCAATAATTTCCCTATGGTTTGGGTTTTAATGAGGTAGTTAAACTGTGCCGATAGCGATAATACCCGGGTTTTTTGCACATAGTTAGCGAGATGGTTATTGATGGCCAGCATTGCTTGTTCGCTATTACGCAATAACACTAAAGGATCGCCACTGAGCTTACCCATAGCGCGAAATTTAGTGTCGATATTGTTAGCAAGTGCCTCTGCTTGCCCGTCTATTTGCTTAGACAATTTATCGATATTCAAACGATGTGTTTGTTTAACAATATTAGCGAGTTGCTTTTGCGCCTTATTCAGCAAAGCCGCATCACCACTTTGTAAATACTCAGTAATGGTGCGATTAAACTCAATACTGGTTAAAGAAATAAGTGCTTGATAGCCCTGGTATTGCGCTTGGCTTTTCCTTAAAGATTCACCGACGTGATACATGGTTGCCAAAAAAATTACTGCAAAAATACTGATTGCCGCAACAGACAAGCGGGAGAAGCTAGAAACGCGCATGATAACATTGCCTTTAAGATAAATTAAAGGCAATAATCAGGTATTAATATGACAGTAAGGTTACATAAACATGACGGATTTATGTAATTGAGTAAGCCGAGCTAGACTTAAGTAGTCAATTTTGGAATGGCTTGATTAACATAAACATCGAAACGATTTTTTTTCATTTTAATGCTCATCGACGGTTTTTTACCTGCCAGTGGTGGTGCATAACTGGGTCGTTTTACCACCACGCGGTATTTAGCTAACGCGAGTGCAGGTTCAAGTAGGCCATCGGCATCAAGATCTTCACCAACGAGGCATTGAAAAATACGCATTTCTTTTTTAACTGCAGCAGATTTTTCTCGGTGTGGAAACATAGGATCTAGATAGACCACATCAGGCGCGCTGGCCAAGTCCATTTGCTCTATTGATGAACCGTGAATTAACTGCATGTTATTAGCTATATCGGCAACTTCATGATTTAGTTTTGCACGCTCAATACCATCCTCTAAAAGTGCGGCCACGACGGGCATACGTTCCATTAAGGTTAATTGACAACCTAAGCCAGCCAAAACAAAGGCATCACGACCAAGGCCAGCGGTAGCGTCTAAAACATGGGGAGTAAAACCATGTTTTAAGCCCACCGCTTTGGCAATATCTTGACCGCGACCGCCACCAAACTTACGTCGATGGGCGACCGCGCCGGCAACGAAGTCTACTTTGATAGCGCCCAGTTTAGGTTCGTCTAATTTACATAACTCTAAAGCGTGATGATGCACTTGCAAGATAAATTCCAGCTGTGGCTGTTTATTGGCAGCGGCTACATCCCCCAGATAATTGAAATGCCATTTTTTCGCCAGTCGTTTAGCGTATTCACTATCAACATTATCGACATAACCGAGGGCGATGGTATTAAGGTATTCGCTGGCAATAGTTGCGCTCATTAGCTTCCTATATGCTTGCCTAAGAAAGACAAGATTTTTTGATTTGCTTCTAAAATATTATCTTCATTATAAAAGCCATGGCCGTCTTTGTCTTTCACTAACCACTCAAATGAGTAGTTAATTGCTACTAAAGAGGCTTTTAAATTAACTTTCAAAGCAATTCACCTTACAAATCATTAACAACTCTCTCGTATTCATATTAAAATATAAACACTTGCTCCATTTATCATGCAAAGAGATAATAGAAAACTTAATACTTTGTAAACAATTACACTCACAGGAAAAATTTTGTCATTATCCGATGCTGTTAATAAACACCTAAAAACACCAAGCCCACAGCTTTGTGCCGTGACCTTGTTGGGCAATTTAGTCGCTACGCCAGATATTCGCTATCGCGCTAATCCTGCCACCGCAGTGACTGAGATTGTCTTAGCGACATCGAGTAAATGGTTAGATAAAAATACTAACAAATATAAAGAATGGACTAGTTACCATCATGTCAAGGTAGAAGGTGAATTGGTCGAGCAGGCGTTATTACAGGCCAATAAAGGCGACATTATTTTACTGCATGGCTATTTAAGTAATATTAAGGCCAAAGCAACGGATAAAAGTACTAATCACCTGGGTATTGTCCACGCTAACTTCGTACAAAAATTCAGTAAAGGCTATACTCAAGCAATTAACCAAATTCATTGTAGTGCCCAGCTAACGTCTCAACCAAAACTGATGTTAACCGAACAAAACAAAGAGATAACCCAAGCAAATATTGTCATTAATCAACATATTTATAATACCGAAAAACAAACATGGCAGACAATTACTGTTGAACGAGCCATTCATGCTTGGGGCAAACAAGCACTGTATTTAGCCGAACATGGTAATATTGGCGATGAACTGATGTTAGAGGGAAAACTAAGTTACACCAGCGGTTTTAACAAAGATCAGTTTATTGAAGTAAAAAACGTGCATTTATTTAAGGGCTCCTAAAAGAAAAGCAAAAATAAAATCGTTAGCAATACACTGGACTATGGATGACTCAACTAAATGCTTACCGTAAAACACTCTCTCTTTTTATTTTTTTTCCTATGGCTAGTGCTCTTCACCCGCAGCAGCCATGCCAATAATAGCACCAGTGAAAAAAATCAATATTTACTACAAAAAATAGTGCAAGCGCCTCTACTTAAAGGAAAAAATAGCCAGTGGCTGCAACTGCTTGAGCAACCGGGTAACAGCCAAAATTATTATCTTGCGAATAGACAGGGTCAAATTTATCAGTTAGCGCAAGATAACGCTATTAACAGCTCTTTATTACTAGATTTTCAGCAAGTCTCGACTAAAGAGCCGATACTGCAACTCAGCGCTTTTGCTTTACACCCCAACTTTGCCTTGAATGAGCATAGCGGTTATGGCATTTTTTATACCGCTCATGTAGAAAAATCACCTACCATCAGCAGAGCCAAGCGCTTACAAGAATCGGCGGTCACCATAGCACTCAGCTTTGATGCCGTAGTAACTGAATGGCAATTAAACCCAGCGAGGCAAGTCGATATTTCAAGTCAAAGAGAAGTATTGAGAATAGCCATTGCCAGCGTAACAACTGGCATTAAACAATTGAGCTTTAATCCCTACAGTAAATCATGGCATGATGACTTTGCTCAGCTCTATATTGCCCTTGCACAAAACCAAAAATTAAGCCAATACCCACTGTATTCCGGTGCCATTTTACGTATTAATCCACAAAAAATTACTACGGCTAGTTATAGTGTGCCTGATAACAACCCTTATTTCGCTCATAACGAAATTTCAGCCGCCATTTATTTACTGGGTGCTGGGCAAATAAAGCAATTTATTTGGCCGGATAAATACTCTAATAAATTACTGATATCACATTTATACCGCTATAAAAACACAATAAAACATTGGTTATCTTATAGCTATGGCGGGGAAGATTGGCGGGCATACTCACCTAAACAGTTTATATACCAAAACGACCAACCTTTAACGGCCAATAGCTTGCTAGTATACCGAGGTCAAAATGCACCAAGCTTGCGCAACAAGTTATTATTACTGACTAAAAAAAAGCGGCACTGGCAACTGAGCTCATTAACTAATGGTAATCCAGTGGTTAAATTGGGCGTACAACAACAAAAATCCTTATCAACACCGCAACTAGAGTGGCCATTATCGCAGCAGAAGTTAATCACTAAGCAATTATCTATTTTTCGTGATAATCGTGGTGAACTGCTTTTTTTCAATGAGGACTCTGGCGCTATCTATCAGCTATTTCAACAGGATATAATACCAGGTCAAGGTCATATACAAGGTAATCAAGCAATAAAACAAAGCGGTTTAGCTGGTATTACTTTCTTTTTTATTAGCCTATTCACTTTACTTGCTGGTTATATTTTTTACCAAGTAAACAGCCAGAAAAATTCAGTTAAATCATTGGTACGTCGAGAGTTTTCTCACTTAGCATTGACTGATGATAAGTTAGCTTTAAACTTATTTAAACGCCATCAACACAAGACTGAGACTGTGATAGCCCTGGATCAAATTAAGCAGTGTCAACTGTTACTGGGTGATTTAGTCATTGCGACAATTAACACCACATTGGCTCATGGTTTTAATGATCAACAAGAACAGGCATTACGTGAGATATTTCATAACGAGCAAATTGATAAAATGGTTGATGGTAAAGTTAGGCGCATTAGCTTATCAATCAATACCGGTGAAAAAAATAAGTACATCATTTGTTTATACCTACGCAAAGGTAACGATAGAATAACCAAAAACAGTTACTTTGCCGTGGTCGATGATGTCATTAATTGGTGCTGGTTAATTGCCGCCAAGATCAATAGCCAACATACCAGCAAGCGTGGTTTAAAAGCTAGTATCTCTGCCGCAGATATAGCTCTAGCAGAGCACAAGAGCCATGATGATACCCCTCTGCATACCCAAGCCGCTATTATTAGGCCAGCCACCCACCCTCAGCCAACTTTAGCTGTTAATGAACAAGTCCCCACGGCTGAAATACCAATAGCTCAGGGAAATAGCGATGTGATCATTTTATCTAACTATCATGACTCGACCGCGATAACAGCGGCCAAAGTAGAAACAGAGTTGGTGAATGCCTTAGAAAAATTAGTTAAACTACAACAACAAGGCTTTTTAAGTGCTGATGAATTTTCCCAAGCGAAAGCCAAATTATTGGACTGTTTAAATAAAACTGAGTAATATTTCGCTAGTAAGCTGCACGCATCTAGCTTACTAAAAATGTAGACGGTACCGGAGCTACCTTATGAGATAATGCAGACGGTATTATCCTGAGTAATTTTTCGAACAAAATGTCCTAAATCACTATGTTCCACAATCCATGCCTTACCTATAAGCTTTATAATTATCGCTAAGTGGGCAATTAATTAATCTATTTGGTATAACCATGCTTGCTAAGATTGTTCTTTTTTCCTCTCACGTACATACCACTAGAATACTGGCTAGCCTTATCATGATCATTATTATCGTGACTGGCTTATATCAGTGGCTAATACAGACACCAGCAGCTGGCGCGACAACACTTAACGCAGCAGAAGCTGGCTTTAATTTAAGTCAGTGGACCATAGCCTTAGTTGATAAGCTTAACTGGCAAGAAGAAGCCAGCTCAACATCTTATAATACCTTGGTGTTGTTGGTTTTTTTATCCCTAGCAACCAGTATAGGTTTACCTAGACAAATTGCTGCTTTAGTCGCGGGTATTAACTTGGGTGCTTTCATCGGCATGATTATCGCGACATTGGCGGCAACGCTTGGCTGCTTCATTACCTTTACTGTTGCCCGCTACCTACTAAGCGATAGAATTACTCGTAAGTACCCAAGTAAGCTAGCAAAATTATCGGCTTTTCTTGGTGAACAAACCTTCTTAAAAGCCATCATTATTCGTATATTACCGCTAGGGAGTAATTTTATCACCAATATTATTGCTGGGGTGAGTAAGGTATCAATGCCCGCTTATGTTAGTGGCTCATTTGTTGGTTTTATCCCACAAATGATCATCTTTGCTTTTGCTGGTAGCGGTATACGCTTAGGTGCACAAAATGAGTTAATGGCTAGCGCAGGTCTATTTATTATTGCGCTGTTGTTAAGCGCCTATTTAGTGAAAAAACATAAAATGAAAGTAAAATAATATTAACAACTTCCTATCTTCTGTCTAACACTACAACAATAAACTCTGTTCAATTTTATGGTGCACATCAGCAGCATCCACTAAGGATTTTGCCGTTAAGCTGGCAACACTATACACTTCTGTAGTAACCCCATATTTTTCACGAACTTTACGCAGCAGCACATCAAAATCACCATCGCCGGAAAGTAATATCACGGTATCAACGTCAGCAGCAGCTTCCATGATATCTATGGTTATGCCCACATCCCAATCACCTTTGGCAGAACCATCACGACGTTGGATATAAGGCTTTAGTTTGACCTCAAAACCAATGTGCTTCAGCGCTTTTTGAAATTTATGCTGTTGATCATCACTGCGTTGAATGGCATAAGCATTGGCGATAGTAATCTCACCTTGCGCCATCAACTCTTGCCACAATAAGCGGTAGTTAAATTGCTTAGAAAATACATCTCTGGTGGTGTAATAAATGTTTTGTACATCGACAAACACAGCTATTTTTTTCAAGGTGATCTCCTGAAATTAAAGGTCTTTTTATCTGATTAAACGCGATGAGCTAGTGTGCTACCACTTTATAGCATTGTGCATAAAGAAGAGAACACTTAGCAAGGCACGGATGACATTAGCATAAACAAAATGAGACTACCCACCTGAATAACCATTAGCCACAAACCAAGACAATGTTAATTAATGATGTTAAAATCTTTTTTTATAGCAGTTAATGACTAATCCGAGCAAGACAACATGTTAGCCTTACGTTCTTTTTTCTATTTTTTCTTGAATTTCCCTCTTAAATTACTGGTTCGCTGTAAAATCATCAACGACAGTCAAAGTGCGACCGAACCGCTAAATAATCCTATTTTTTATATTGTTCGTCATCAATCCGCTTCCGACTTATTGACCCTGCAAAGTGCTTGTAAAAAGCAAAATCTTCCCGATCCTCTTGGCCAAGTTAGCATTAACGGAAAAATTTTTAATCGCACCTTATGTTTAGCCAAACCAACACCCATTTTTTCATGGTGTAAAGCCAGTGAAACAGCGGCAAGCAGCCAAGGTTTAGAGCTTTTAAAGCTACATGCACTTGATGAAAGTCTCGATGCAAAATTAATTCCAGTCAATTTAATATGGGGCCGGACACCAACCAAAGAGCGTACAAACCTTAATATCGGCACGCTGATTGCCGATCAAGAGTCACCAAATTGGTTACGTAAATTTTTTATCGTACTCTTTTTAGGTCGCGATACCTTAGTACGTTTTAGCGAAGCTTTTTCTTTTAGAGATATCACTGACAATCACGGTAGCGATGAAGTTGCCGCACATAAGTTTTTACGCGTTGCTCGCTTTCATTTTCATCGTCAAACCATTGCCGCTAAAGGCCCAAGATTAATGCATCGTAAGCAAATGTTTACCGCCTTGTTTGCCAATCCGTCAATAAAGCGCATGATCAGTGACGAAGCGAAAAGTAAAAAAATACCGGCAGCAGACGTTAAAAAACAAGCGCTAGCCATGATGAATGAAATTGCTGGTGACTACAGTGTTTCTTGGGTACGTTTTGGTGAGATTATTTTGCATTGGTTATGGGCGAGATTATACAGCGCCATTAACGTCACTAATGCCAAGGTATTACGTAAATTGGCACAAGATGGCCATGAAATAATTTATGTACCCTGCCATCGTAGCCATATGGATTACTTATTACTTTCTTATGTCATATTGCAAGAAGGCTTAGTCATGCCACGTATTGCCGCGGGCATTAACTTAAATTTTTGGCCTGCAGGTACCGTATTTAGAAAAGGCGGCGCCTTTTTTATTCGACGTAGCTTTGGCGGCAACCGTTTATATTCAACTATTTTCCGCGAGTATTTAGGACTTTTATTTGAACGTGGCTATAGCGTTAAATACTACACTGAGGGTGGAAGAAGCCGCACAGGTAGATTGTTAGCGCCGAAAACCGGCATGCTAGCGATGACTATTCAAAGTTTACTGCGTGGCATTGATAGACCGCTAACTTTAGTGCCTGTTTACATAGGCTATGAGCACGTTATGGAAGTAGGCACTTACCATAAAGAATTAAGTGGTGGTGAGAAAAAAGGCGAATCGATGTTTGGCGTGCTAAAAGCAATTAAGAGCTTACGTAACTACGGCAATGGTTATGTGAACTTTGGTGAGCCGATGAATATCAACGAGTTTTTAAATAAACAAGTTCCCAACTGGAAAGATGCCATAGACCCTATTGCGCCACAAAAACCAACTTGGTTAACGCCTACGGTCAATATACTTGCTAATAAAGTGATGGAAAACATCAATAAAAGTGCCGCATTGAACGGGGTAGCTTTAACTGCGTTGATTTTACATGCCAGCAAAAACAAAGCGTTAGCTAAAATGGAATTACAAACACAACTCGATTTTTTCTTGAATTTACAACGCCAAGCGCCTTTTAGTGAGCAACTGACCATTCCAGAAGAAACAGGTGCCCAGTTACTGACACATGTTATTTCACTGAACAAGGTGACTATCACTGAAGATAGCTTTGGTAGCTTGGTATCACTTTCTGATACCGCCAAGCTTGAAATGCGCTATTACCGCAATAATATTTTGCATACGTTTGTGCTGCCAGCACTTATTTGTCGTTTGCTCGATAGACAGAACAAAATTAATCAAGACGAATTAATTGCCAAAGTACAAGCATTAATGGCCTTACTCAAAGAAGATTTATTTTTATACCAAGATAGCGAACAGGTCGCTACACAAACGCATCAAATATTAGCGGCATTACAAGCAAAAGATATTACAACATTAAGTAAAGCTGGTTTTTGGTCACTGACTGACGATATGGTGCTCCTAAGCCAAGTTCACGCCATGGCGGAGTGTGTTGATGAAAGCTTACAGCGCCTAGCGATTATCACGTCATTAACCAGTCGTTTAGGGCCTTTAAGTAAACGTGATTTAGAAAGCAAAGTAGTGGCTATTGCCAAGCGTTTATCGGTATTAAATAATATTAATGCCCCAGAATTTACCGACAAACGTGCGCAATCAACATTAATCGCCAGCATGCGTCAGCATGGCTATATTGAAATAAATGATGATGGTTTACTCATTGCCAGTAGTAGCATGGCTGAAATAAAAGCCACCATCATTAACTTGGTCGACATTGAAGTATTACAAAGTATCGCCCGCTAACCCTAATAGTGCTCGTTGAGTAATAACTTGCTAGAAAAATAAACACCCTGTGTATTGAACCTGTGGTGTTTTTTTTGGTCTAGAACATTACCTATGGAAACTAAAAGAATAAATACTCTGTGTTAAAGGGATCTTACACTGCCATTTTTATCTCTGTTTTACTGCACTTATTACTATTAATTGCCCTAATTAACAGCTCAATAAATCGTCCTAAGGTTATCAAGAAAAAGCCGCCTAAAGTCACCATAATCAAAAGTTTTTTATATTCTGCCCCTAAGAAAGTCGTATCAAAAAAAGTTGCGCCTCAAGAAATAATCACTCAAAAAACTACCGCAGAAAAAATTATCGCTGAGATAGCAGCGCCGCAGCAGACTGAAAACCAGAAGATAGCCTTGGGGCAAACAGTGGCTAAAATATTAGCTAATAAAGCAGTAACTACCCCTGTTATCGCTGTAGCTAAAGCGCCACCTAGACAGGTTAGCAATACTGTTAAAAGTACAACTGTAACCACTGAAAATAAAGTGCCAAGTGTAAGCCAAGGCAGTTTTTCGAGCTTTGAGCGCTTATCTCGTCTTAGACAAAAAGTAGCCGAGCAACAGCGGCAACAGGCCTTTACTGAATTAACACAAAAGCGTTCCGCTTCCATCATGCATGGTGAGCCCTTTCCCGTGCCTCATACTGTGGTTCCTTTGACTCGCGATCAAAAACATAAGCTAAATACCAGTGTTTCTAATAACACCCGTATTACTAAAAATGACAACGGTAGTTGCACTATGGTGACAGAGCAAATGTACGGTAGCCCAATTGAAGCGACAAGAACAAGTTTTGCTTGTGGGGAAAGTAAATTCGATAAGGGTTTTAGAGAACATATGCAGAAGGTACAAGCCAAACTAGCGATTCAACGATAAAGACTAAAATCACTTATTTTCTTGGCTATTTTTTACTAATAAAGCAATAAATTCTTGCTGTACTACCGGTTTAGACCAGAAGTAACCCTGCCCCATCTCACAGCCTAGTTCTGCCAGTAAATCTGCGGTTGCTTTATCTTCAATGCCCTCAGCGACATTGGTAATGCTCAAACTTTTACTCATGCCTATTATCGCTTTAACAATCTGTAGTTCATTAGTTGCATGACAGATATTCTTAACAAAAGAGCGGTCTAACTTAAGTGTACAGACATTAAATTTTGCTAAATAACCTAGATTAGAATAGCCAGTACCAAAGTCATCAATGGCAAA
Source organism: Colwellia sp. MT41 (assembly GCF_001444365.1). NCBI lineage: Bacteria > Pseudomonadati > Pseudomonadota > Gammaproteobacteria > Alteromonadales > Colwelliaceae > Colwellia > Colwellia sp. MT41. The sequence goes on along the minus strand of NZ_CP013145.1, from coordinate 148,086 downwards.
TGAAATACCAAAAGAGCGCAACTCATTAATTTGTTTCTGAATATAATTGATATCATCCATCAACATGGATTCAGTCAGTTCTAGCTCTAAAAAATGTGCGGCTAGGTTAACCTGAGTAAGAGCACTCAGGATATGTGTTGATAGGTTACCGCGTTTAAAATCTTCCGCGGATAAATTCACCGCAATAGATAATTTATTAAAACCTAACTGATGCCATTGCTTGCACGCGGCAACTGATTGTTCGATAACCCAATGAGTTATATCAGTTATTACTCCTGATTGTTCCGCCAATGGAATAAAGATCGTTGCCGGTACTAAGCCGTGCTCTGGACTAAGCCAGCGTACTAAAGCCTCGGCACCGGTTATTTGCTCGGTCACTAAGTCTATTTTTGGCTGAAAGTGGACAACTAACTCATGATTACTAATGGCATTTTTTAACGCTTTAGTTAGTTGTAGCTTTTCTTGCTCTTGCACCGCCATCACTCGGTCAAAGAAACTAAAATCAGCTTTACCCTCTTCACCCTTAGCATGCATGGCTAAGTGAGAGTTATGCCGCAACTCGGCCATAGTACTACCATCAAAAGGAGCAAGAGCAATACCAATATCAGGTTGCAGCGCAAGTTCAAAGTCAGTGACATGATAACTTTGGGAACAAACTTGCTGCACTTGCTCGGCAAATTTACTGATGCCACGATAATCCACGGAGTGTTTTAAAATAACAAATTCATTTTGTTGAAACCGATAGACAACCGTCTTGTCATTGGCAAAAGACAGCAACCTTTTTGCCAATAGTTTAAGTGCTTCATCACAGACATTATGGCTATAGTTCATCTTAATTAAGTGTAAATTACCCACATTCAAGGTGATAAAAGCTAAGAGATGACCTGACGATTTTTGTTGCTTTAGCTTTTGTGCAAGATCAGTTTTACAAGCATTTTCATTGGGTAATTGCGTGAGTTGATCAAAGCGACTACTTTTTCTTAATTGAGCAATGGCTAATTCAAGCGCAGCATTGGCTTGCAAAATGTATTTGAACCTTGTTCTTATATCGGCAAATATATAAAACACCCCGACCGAAAAGAAGGTCAACATGACCACATAACTAAAGACACGTCCCCACATGGGTAACGTATCAAACAGTCCGCTAGCCACTAAAAAACCCTGATTATGGGCCAAAGCGAAGAAACATAAAGCACTAACCAGATAGACAAACAAGGAAATAAAAATTAGCTTACCGGATAGCACTATGGCTAACATCAAGAGGCAAGGAAAGGCTAATACCGCGGCATCAAAGATACCTTCACCCAGCCAACAAGCGTAAGTAATAAATACGGCGATAGACCATAACACCATGCCTGATATAACGCTGCAGGTATCGACAGAAGCCCAATAGTAAAACACCACTAACAGGCTAATCGATGAAAACATAGCAAAAGCTAACACTGATTGACCATTAAAAAACAGCTCACTAAGCAGCAGCAGGGTAAGAATAGTCAACAAAATTTTCAGCGTTAGTCTAAGTCGATGAACTTTTTCCTGTTGTGAAAAGAGTGTTATTGAAGAGCGCCCTACCGCATCTATTACGGCCATTATGCTGACGTACTATCATTGGCTTGCTTAGCAAGATCACTGCTAAAGGCTAAATAAAGCTCTTTATTGGTCGATTTTTCTCTTTTTACTTGATACATGGCTTTATCTGCCGCTCTAATGAGCTCTAATAACTCCAATTTATCGTCTGGATAAAAACTAACCCCCATACTTGCCGTAACACTAACACTCTTATTATACTGGGATAAATGATGAGGTTTACTCAACTGTGCAGCCAATTTTGCACAGACATTAGTCACCTCTTTTTTTATAGCATTAGGTAAAATAATGACAAACTCATCGCCGCCCCAACGTGATAGAATATCGTCTTTTCTTAAGCTTTTCATTAACTGACTGGCGACATGAATCAGCACTTCATCACCCGCATCATGGCCAAAGATATCATTTATCGGTTTAAAATCATTTAAGTCCATCATTATCAGCGCGAAAGGTACTCTAGTAAAGATTAGTTGTTTTAAATGCTGCTCTGCCGCTTGGCGATTAAGTAACTTGGTTAAGCTGTCATAATTGGCTTTTTGAGCAAGTAATGATATTTGTTGTTTACGCTTGGAAATATCATGTAAGGTAATTTGATAATTTTCTTGAAAGTCATCGGTTATTAGCTGAGTCACCACTATTTGCACCCAAATTTTTTCTTCTTGATACGATATTAATTCCAGCTCTGCCACGGCTGACTCATCATTAGTAAAAGCAATGCGAATCTGTTCATGTAAATCTTTTTTCATGATAAAAAGGTCTTGCAAATAGTTACCATAATTCTTTTTTAATGGCAGTTTAAGTTTCTCAATAAGCTGCTCAAATACTTGATTATAAAGTAGAATATCACCTTGCGGCTCAACCAATACTATCGCTGAAGTTGCATTTTCAAAGAGCATTCTAAATCTTGACTCTAATACTTGTACTTCACTTCTAAGGCTTTTTTCTCTGAGCATTTGTTGCTCGGCTTTTGCTAATAAACTATTTACATCATCCGCTAATTGACCTATTTCACTCTTTTGATGTGATAAAGGTTTATTTATTCGTTCTCGCGTTCCTGGGCTGATGGCATGCAATGCTTTGCTAATGCTTAAGATAGGACGGGTAATAACATAATAAGTAACAAAAATGGAAATAATGGTGATAATTAAGGCTTCAACCGCGACCACAATAGTATTAGTCGCACTTATATTATTGGCTTTTTCAACGAGGTATTTTTCATTTGCTTTGACAAAAAGTACGCCGACACTGCGTTCTGGTTGAAAAGGCGAAAACAAGATAAATTCAAGCATAGCTGCCGACTCTTGATAGTTATCACTTTTCACCATAAGCACATCGGTTTTAATGGCGGCAGCAGTGATAAGATCATTACTAATCAAGCCATTAATAACCTCTTTCGCTAGTTCTTCATCACCTAAATAACTGGCAATAGAGGCCGTCGGGGAAACCGTGTTATACAATTGCTTAATACTTTGTTCTCCCAGTCGTTGCTCGTTAAGAAAGGTATAACGATAGAAAAGTTGGGTAGTAATAAGCCCAACAATAACTGCTGTAAAGACAATAACGACTGCCAATCGAATAACTAAGCCCGATTTATTCATTTAAAATATAAACCACCTTTAAATCATCGGTGATAAGTGACTGCGGTACATAACCAATCGCTTGTTCGTTCGCTATAATAAAAGCAATTAGGTCATCTTCATTTGACTGAAATACTGCGGCGCGCTTTCTACCAGTAAAACGTAATCTAGACCAATAAGCGTTAACCCGAGATAAAGGCATGCCGACAAGATTTTTATAAAACTTAACTTTGATCGCATGCTCCCCCTTAAGCTCGACTGGAATAGCCTTACTATCATTAGGAAAGGCCACATACTTGCCCATAAATAAGTCAATCAGTTCGGAGCGGGATAATTCATCAACAGGATTGGCCTTATTAACCACCACGGCAAGAGGTTCTTGTGCCTGAACTATTACACTCAATAGTGTCAGCATTATAATGACGATAATTTGAGGGAATTTAGCCATCAGAAAATCAAACTCAAGGTAAGTAACAAGGTATTAATATCTTCTGCTACGTTATGTTGATCCGCTTCATTTAGCCACAAGGTACCACCACCTTCATCAATACGGGTGTAGCTCCATTGTAACGATGAGGCCATATAACTGGTAATATCCCAACGCCAACCTAAGGATATTGTTTGCTGGTTGGTCGCATAGAAATTCATCATTGTCGTAGTGCCATGAATAATTTCTTCTAGTGCTAACTCATTAACGCCTGGTTCAGCAAAAATATAATTGTTAGAATCAGTAAAAGCATAAATACCATAAAATTGGTGGGCGTCTAATTGGTATGACAGAGCCGCATAACCGCTGGTTATTTTAGGAATGACTTCACTTGCTGAGTTAATATGTGCCAACTCGGCTGATGCCAACCAATGTTGCCATTGATATTGACCACTGATTGATGAATAGTTTACTTCTTGTCCCACCATCCGTATTGACTGAGCAAATACATCTTGATTAGGCCATAAAAAATCGGGAATTTGACTAATGATCGCCGCTAACAAGGCGTTAGTTTTAGGTTCATTAGCAATATTAACTTGGCTATGTTTTGCGTGTACTATCCAGTTAAAGTGATCAAAGGTGAGCGAGAGGCCAATAATATCGTCAATTTTAATCTCTTCGATCACTGAACTTGCAGAGATTTCTGCCTCACTTGCACCGGTAAACAATTTACTGGTAAAAACGCCACCTAAAGCTCTTCGACTATAAGTAACATCGATACCATCAATACTTCGATAAGGGATAATGCCATAGATTTCATTGGGAGCTGTGGCCCAAATATAAGAGAAGTCGACATCTCGATATTCAGTTAGTAAAAAAACATCTGGAGCTGTCCGACCAAGCCTTATAGTCCAATTGGTATTCACTTCATAACGCAAAAAAGCCAGCGTGGTATATCTATCTAATGACGGCTTGGGTAAACCTCTAAGCACTGCTTGATATACAACATCAAAGCTTGGTGATATAGACCAGTCGACTTGCAAGCCTAGTAAGCTATGCTGCTTAAAATCAACCTCACCTGAATATACAGCATCATCTGAGCCGACATTTTTTCGATAGCCATGATGGTCAGAGTCAGAATAAACAACACCTAGCGTGGCAAAACCACTGAATTGTAATTTTTCATTACCCGTCTCATTTGCTGCCGCATGAAATGCAAGGCCAACAAGAGCAAAGCAGAGGAAATTTTTACATTGTGCTAAGAGCATACAACAGATAACCAATAGCTAAGGAATATATAAAATATATATCAACATTGCTGATTATTCAATGTGCCAGTCATTAGCGAATAAGCAAAAAACAATAAAAACAATCACTTACATAAAAACTGACATTTAATTTTAGCTATTTATCGATTAGCTAGTAAATCCCGTAAAGAGCCTAGACAAATATTAACGACTTATCATTAATTTAATTAAGCTAATCTCACGAGCTATTTTTATCCAGCTAAGAAATAATCAAATGCTCAGGAAAAAATATCACTAATAACAACACCATGATTTGCATTAAAATAAAGGGTATTACGCCTTACATTTCCTATCGTAAGAATACATTTAGTAAGAATTTTCGCTAGCATATAAAAACTCAACGAAATTTCGTGATTAACAAGTAACGATAAAAAAACCACGCTTGCTCAATACAAACATGGCCTTCAGTTTTACTGAACTTTTTCTGCTATTAATCAGGCAAGTTCATAATATCAACAGGAGCTTGATCTAATTTAAATAGAGGACGGTTTTCATAACTCAAGCTATCTTCTACGTCTTGATGCGTTGATTTTTGAAAATACCGTTGAAATACTTCAAGCTGGTTATCTTTCTCACCCAGCAAGCGTAAAGTAACTTCTTTTGTCAACAAGCAGGTATTGGCAATTACCTCACGGCAACTTTCACTAGCATCACCCGTAACAGTTGATACTAAGGTGATAATTAAAACACCGTCACTATCTATGCGCCAATTACCAAATTCAGTATACAATTCACTTTTACTAAAAACATAATCGTTATTAGCATCATAAAGCCAGTAGGTATTAACATCGCCATTAGCACTAAACTCATACCAATAGAAAGACTGGCCATCATGGCCAACAGCATCTTGAATGGGGCTATAGATACCTGCGAGATTGTTACTATCCCATTCAGGCAGTGTCGTTAGAATTGCACCTAAACCAAGGTAATCATCAGAGGCATTAACCTCACCACTAATAAACATTTCATGGCCATAATAGTTTGCGCCCTGATCATTGGTTAATTGATGCCATTTAGCAACCTCCTGGCCATTTGGTAGGGTAATTTCAAAGACACCGTTATTACTTTGCCAAGTAAAATCGAAACCGTTTACCGTTGCTTGACCAGTACCATCGGCATTTAAAACAAATTCATCGGCATAAATATTTTCTCTATCATCACCAAAAGGCAAATACGCATAACCTGCACCTGTATGGTTAATAGCTATAGTTTTAGATGCCTTTACTACATGAACAGTTTTACCTGTAACACTGCTTTCATCATAAAACTCACCATTAGGAAAGTGTATAACACGGGTTGTCTCTAGGTAATAAGCACTAATATTACTACCATTGGGGTTTGGCGGCTCTGGGGTAAATTGATAAAACTCATCATAAGACTCTGTAGAAACCCTAATCATAACACCATTAATTTCACGGGTTTCTCCGCCGTACGAGACAGTACTGTAATTGGTATGGACCTCAATTATTCCATTAGCATTAGTCCAGTTAAAACTTGTTTCGCCCTTAGTACCTGTTTTGTTTTTATAAAAGCGGAAAACATTTTCACCGTGAGTTTGGCTTGTTTGGTCAAGAACAAAATGTAACTCTGGCACTTCTATTGGTTTGATTTCAACAGGAGCAGAGTCAAGTTTATAAAGAGTACGGTTGGTATAATATATGCGGTTAGAAGGTCGCCAATCAAATTTACGAAATACCTGATATTGATCATCATGATGGGAAAATAACGTCCAAGTTCGCTCATTAATTAAAATACAACCCGGTGTAGTTTCATAACGACAGTCCTCAGTGTAGTTATAGTTTTCATCGGTAACACGTTTAACCGTTAATGAACCATCACTATTTAAAAGCCAACTACCTGGCATAATGGTTGCTTCATCCTCAGTAATAACACCATCTTCATTTTTATCACTAGCAGAAATGGTATCGGCTTCACCATTTTCACGCAGCTCAAACCAGAAAGCCCCATCATCGCTATCACCTTGCTTTTGGCCCGCATAAATACCGGCAATTCCAGCTGCATCACCCCACGGAGGTAATGCAGTGGTAATAGCACCGATACCAACGATATCGTTTTCCGATAGCAAATCCCCATCGTCTATCACTTCGATCGCATAAAATAGATGTTCATTTTTTTTAGGCAATTGGCTCCAGCGATAAATTGTTGTTGCATCTGAGTTATCGTGTGGGTAGATAAATTCAAGTACACCCGCATTAACCTGCCAAGTAAAGTCATTATTAGCTATGGTAGAGTGACCACTGCCGTCAGCATTTAAAATATATTCGTCTGCTCGATTACCTGACTCAATATCAAGACGAGGCAAGTAAGCAATGGCTGAACCTGTATGACTAATACTCTCTAAACCACTCGTTTTCACCATGGATAACGTATCGGTAGAGCTACTTATTTCATCGGGTAATTCACCATTGGGAAAGTGAACTTGATTGTTAACTGTAACTAACAGTACATCACTTTTCTCACCACTGGTTAAGCGCTTAAAGGTATAACTAAGTGTTGAATAAGTAGTTTCAACCTGAGTCATTTGACCGTTAATTTCACGATTATCATATGAAGTACTTGGCTCTTGCTTGGTTACCGTAGCAGTGATAACGCCATCAACTTGCTGCCAGGTAAACTCCTCTTGTGCGTAACTACCGGTATTATCATTATAAAATCGATAAATACTATTCCAAAATAAACCTGTTTTATTCTCATAATAGGCACTTGGTACCTGCCATGTAGAAACATCAACCAAGTTTGTATCTTGATAAATTTCTTCCTGTGCCTCTTGGTATTCTGGCTGATCTTTTACCGTTTCGATGTACACTTGTGTAAGTTCAGTATTTTCAACTAAAGCTAGTGTATCTGATATGCCACTAGGTAAGGCTAAATCGCTATTAGTTCCCGCTTTATCAATTGCCACCTTTATTGCCGTAGCGAGCGTTATCACCTCATCATAATCTATGCTTTGCAATAATTGTTCTAACACTTCATCGGTAGTAATGTCCTCACCATTATTAGCTAACTTAGCCAGGGCATATTGCGCTGTAGTGATATTGGTGACGTTAACAGCAAAGTGTTCGTCTTGAGTTAAGATATTGTCTTCACCCGCTTTAGTGCTTAACTGGCCTGCGGTGCCAAGCAATGAAATTAAACCGGCATTAACTTGTTCTGCAACACCTTTAGCGATAATAGAAATAAAGGCCTCACTTTCAGTATCATCTAGTAATAAATCAACACTATAAACACCATTTTCATCAGCGGTCACATCAACGGTGATGTCTCGACCAGATACAGTTACTGATATTTCAGCATGACCAAGTGGTGAATCTGTAGCTAAACCTTGAATAGTTAACGGAATAGTAAGCTGCTTAATAATAATTGTTGTGGTCGCAACTGCTGTGCCGCCATCATTATCCGTTACCGTAAGTGATAACTCTATTTCTTCATCTGCACTCACTTCAGGTGCAATAAAGGACACCGTGGCTTTACCCGCATCGATAAGGGTAATGCTGGTACCACTGGTTTGTGTCCAGGCATAAGTAGTTATTTCACCATCAGTATCTGTGGCTGTTGCTGTAATAACAGCCGTGGATTTTTCATTAACTTGGCTATTTTCAATTGTTACGCTGGGCAACTTATTAACATTGTTAACCATTACCGTGCCAGTCACAGTCACTGAACCATTACTGTTATCTGTTACCGTAAGTGATAAACCAATTTCTTCATGGGCAGTCACTTCTGGCGCGACAAATGAAACAGTAGCTTTATCTGCATCGGTAAGGGTAACGCTGGTACCACTGTTTTGTGTCCAAAGATAACTACTGATTGTGCCGTCACTATCTGCTGCTGTTGCCGTTAATGATGCTGTTTCAAGTTCATTAACGCTTATGTTTGCTATTGTTGCGCTAGGCAGTACATTTTCAATTTTTTTATCAACGACGTCTTTAATTTCTTCTTTTTTATCACTGCCACAAGCCGATAGCATAAGCGCACTGGCAATAATGGATAATTGGAAAGCTTTTCTACTGATCATGATCAATCCTTGTTTATGAGTATTCTTTTGGTTTTAGGGTTACCTAGTCAAGCTGTCGCTTATTTAACCATTTTGTAACAATAAAAACCTTCCCTAAATCGCGCAGTAAAATTTAGATTAAATACAAATTAATTATTTATTTTTTTGGAAAAATAACTTTGTTTTTCGTGACTAGTTATTTAAGGCCCTTATTGCAAAATGTCCTTATAACTTAAGCAATAAGCAACCCTAAATGGCGAGAGTAAAACCTTATAACCAATATCAATTCCAGTTAGCATTAAATGGTGCTATTGATAATTTAATTATTGAAAGGCAGGCATTGCCAGAAGGCTCTTACCGAGATATTTATATTACCGAAATAGCCAAGTATTTTAACATTGACGTGGCTACATTAAGGCGCTGGTGTGCTGAGTACTGCCAGAAAAGTCCGAAGGAATATTTAGCAAGGTACCGTATAAGTTTGGCAAAGCAAAAACTTCGACAAGGTATAAAATCTTCGGTGGTGGCAAAAGAATTAGCATTTACCGAGCATAAAATCTTTTGTAGTGTTTTTAAACGCTATGAAAATCAAACACCTTCTAAATTAAGCCAAGCTTGTTGAGTAAAGTAGGCACAAGTTATTATCTGTGGTTTGATAAGGTTAATTAAGCAAACAACTTTTGGCAAATGGACACCGACGCACGTTTTTTTAAGTGCTGATGCTCACAAAAATCCGTCAGTGCTTGCGCCCTCCCTACAGCACCATGAAAACATTGTCTAAACTGGGTGGTTAATACCAACCAGTTTTGCGGACTTATACCTAAACGGGTTAATATTTCAGGTTGGGAGTTTTCAATATAACCACGTTTATCGGCTCTAATACAACGACCCGTTAAATCAACCAATTGGATATAATCACATAATTCAAAGGGTAAGCCTTTTGGCATGTGCTTTCTTGGGTTACCGATAAATGGCAGTAATTGTGGCGCTTGTTTACCCTTAATCGCTAATTTTATTCGACCTTGAATGCTGGTGTAATTTGATGTTTCTGGGGTTTTAGCCATCTGAGCCCTAACGGGGTTTAAATCGACATAAGCCATACATGCTATTAAAGCGACTTCATCAAGCAAGGCTTGAGATTTAAAACGTCCTTCCCAAAACCTACCAGTGCATTTATCTTCTTTATTAGCTTGTATGGCAATGCTTTCATTTAGAATGCGCATAAACCAGCTGATGTCGGTTAACCGTGTTCGATATACCTCTGCGGTTTCTTCCAGTATTTGTTGCAGAGGTTTAATCAGTTTTTCACCACGCAAGTATTGTTGAGTGATGAGTGTACCTTTAAACAATTGATGCCAACGGGTAATCACTTCATGCATTGTCCATGTTTTGGCTTGTTCAACATCAACATGTAAAACGATATGGGTATGATTACTCATTACCGCGTAAGCACAAATATCAATGGCAAAGGTTTGGCTTAACGCTAATAGTTTCTTCTCAACCCAACCGCGCCTGTGCTCATAACTCTGCCCGGTAACTTTATCTTCACCACATAAAAAAGCCCGACGAACGCAACGAGAAACACAATGATAGTAAGGAGTGTCAATTAAACTGATTTGTTTTTTTCTTGCCGTTGCCATAGTAGTAACCTCAACTATTTTACTGGTCATTAAATAAGCATAGTTGAGGTTTTGGGAATTACCAATGAGGTGGGTGTCTTCTATTTATTGGGTGTCTTCTATTTATTGGGAATTACCAATGAGGTGGGTGTCTTCTATTTAAGGTGGGTGTCTTCTATTTATCTTCTATTTACTTCTAATTTAAGGTGGGTGTCTTCTATTTACTTTCTATTTAATAGGTCTAGTTTATGGCTGTCCTCATTTATTTATCATTTATTTAATTTATTTATACACAAAAAGCCAAATCACTGTCCGCCGCGAACAAGACGCACATGACCGTAGTCACTCTTGCTATCGTAGTAGCCGTAACCATTGCTGAAGTAGACGATCCACGCGTAGTTATTGCTGCTGGCACCAGGGGAGGACGACCAATAGTTTGATGTCGATGTATCAGGAAATACACTGACATTTATTGCCGGTGAGTAACAAGCTTGCTCGGCAATACTTTTTAATTCTTTTATATTGGGTAATCGCCAATTATTTTGCCCAGCAAAGCTAGTGCTGTTTGCCGTAGTGAGTGCGCTTTGCCAGTTATAATTAAGGGCACTGCCAGAACAACTACTGTCACTTGCATTCCATGTTTGCCCTAAACTACAGCGCATCCATATTAACTCTGTTTTATTGTCGGTAACCGTACCATCACTGTTTAGGTCAAATTGGCTAGTGGGCGTACTAGGGGTAATTGAACTGTTACAGGTTTGCCCATTACTGGGCAGCGCTATTAGCATTAATACTGAAAGTAACGCTGTTTTTATTGGGTTATTCATCTTTGTTCCTTATGTTAATTTAGGTATTAATATTTGTTAACGAATGATTTTTTGTTGCTAAAGAAATAATACGGACACAACGCTTTTTTAATCCGCCTTTTAAATAACCTTGCTCGTTACAAAACACATAAGCTTGGTTATTTAATGTTAAGTGCTTACGCACCGCCAACAAATGCCGTAACGGGAATTGGTACAAGGTTATCGCCTTGCTGTTACTGTGCATACGAGTACTTTTACCTTGGTTGTTTGTGTTTTTGTTATTTATCACTTTATTATTTGAATATAAATAATGTAAACTAAAGCCACTTACGGGTAATATACGTTGCGTTATTATTCTGTTGCCACACTGTAATAACACCACAAAACCTTGGTATTGCAGGTAAAAATATTGCCACTGACAATAAAAACGATTTACCCTTAAAGGGTACCAACGGGGTATTAATTTTTGCGGGTTAATAAAAAGCCACTGCAACCAAGCGTAACGACGAAACAAAGCATTTTTAAGTGTATAAGCATCAGCATGGCCAAAATGCCCCCAGTAACTATTAAGCACCGCGCGTAATTGTTGTATTACTTCGGGCTTACAATCTAGCTGACTTTTTTTGTGCGGAGTGATTTGTGCATACAATGCCATCAGTTTTTCATGTAAATTACCTAATACTCGCTTTCTTACTAACTTATAATAAGGCTTAATAATATAACCTAAAAAATTAGCCCCTTGACTTAGTGACTGTAAAATAATGTCGTTTTTTAATGACAACGCTAGTTTTTGTTCAACAAAATCAGCAATATCATTTTGCCATAACTGTAACTGTGCTTTGTTGGTATGACACAATATAAAGTCGTCGGCATAGCGCACATAATGCTTGCACTTTAACTGGTGTTTTATGTATTGGTCTAGCTCGTTAAGGTAAATATTAGCAAAAAATTGACTAGTAAGATTGCCAATAGGTATACCCTTGCCTGGCACTAACTCTGTTAGCCGTTTATGCTTTGGTACTTTGGTGAAATCTTTTGGGTTACCTAATTTAACGCAGGTTTTTACATCAATTTTTTGTAGAATAATTTGTCGGCATAACCAGAATAAATGCTGTGACTTTTCAAAAGATATTGCATTTTTATTCACCTGTTTCGTTAAGTGTTTTTGCAATAACGCTAATAAAATAGGTTGAGATATACTGTGAAAAAAATTGGCAATATCAAGCTGTAAAAACCAACCTTTACCCTGATGTTGCTGCATAAATTTTTGCAAACGATTAACGGCAAAGTGCGTGCCTTTATTTTTACGGTTTGAAGCCGCGTCATAAATAAACTGGTTATCAAGCAATGTTTCTAGTTCATTAATAAGCAAGTGATGTATTACGCGGTCTTCAAATTGTGCGGCATATACTTCCCGTGCTTTAGGTTTTGTTACCACAAAAGCAATGGGTGGGTTTGGTTGCCAGCAAAGGTTTTGCAAGGCGTTTTTACTATTAATGGTGTAATCTAATAGCTTGGTTTCATATAAACAAGCACTTACCGTTTTTCGCTTGCGTTTACGACACTGCCTGTAGGCATTGTCTACTGCTTGCAAGTTAAAATACGAATAAGGTTCGGCGTTATTATTGTAATCACTCTTACGTTGCCATACGTTTGTGGATTTAGTGCGTTTCTGCACGTCACCACTTACATGTAAGTGCGTTAACATATTAATGCCCTTTTACTGGTATCACTATCCGCCGCGAACAAGACGCACATGATTGTTGTTATTGTTGTTGGCATTAGGGGAGGACGACCATTTAAAGTGGTCTCTCACCTGTTACCTTCTTTATCTAACCACTTTATTAACAATAAACATCCTAACGGTAGTTTATTGCTGGTTTTATACTTAATCGTTTTTTATAAAATATATAAAAAACGATTAAGTGGGCTAGACGCACAGTGATATTAAGACTCGCTAATTAAGGTTAACACTAAGTTTAACTTTATTAACTTCTGCTTTTGCTTGTTTAAACCAACCGCCAGCTTGCTTACCTAAGCTGACAACCAATTCGGCTAACTGCTCGTACTGAGCAAAATTTTTAAATGCTTTTAACTCCTTAGTTAATTGTAATTGAAACTTAAGGTCGTCTATTAACTCGACCACATGTTGTATGCATTTTATTTTGCTATTTTTACGGGTAAAAGCCCGGTGAATTGCTTTACATAAACGTAACACCGTTTGCCTTAACTCTAAGCCAACGCTGTATTTATGGTAACGTGAAAACTGCTTCACACTTATTTCTAATTCAAACAACAGTCTATTTGCTTGTTGCCATATGGGTAAACGTTGATAATTCATAAAAAACCCCAAAAAGCCAAATTACTGTCCGCCGCGAACAAGACGCACACGACCGCCGCTACTCTTGCGATCGCCGAAGCCGCCACCATCGCCGAAGGAGACGATCCACGCGTAGCTACCGTAGTAGGCAATAGGGGAGGACGACCAATACCAGCTATTAACCGTATTAGGAAAATAATTACTGTCTATTGCTGGGCTGTATGTCCCAAAATCAACAATTGACGATAATTCATTTTTATTAGGTAAGCGCCAATTAGTTGCGCCACATAAACTTTGACTATTTACGCGCGCTACAAAAGCTTGAGTATTACAAAAGCTATTGGCATCACCGCTGTTGTAGTTGTAACAAATATTACCATTATTGTCGGCATAACCTGCTGCACCACCATTGGTGCTAGCATTAGTATTGTACCAATTGTAGCGGTCGTTATTATGGTGTAAACCTGTGGTATTGGTTTTAACTTCCCACATTAGCCCGGTGTGGTTGTCTTGCACACATGACCACTGCGCTGCATTGGCAGGTAAGGTATTGCCATTAGCATCAAGCTTAGTAAAGTCAAACCCTGCATTCCCTGCACCCACTTTGGTTAAGGTGCCTGCTGTCGCTTGTGCATCTCTGCCATATTCGGCGTCTTGCCCGTTGTAGTCAGTTACTGGACAGCCTAAACCATTGCTTGAGCCTGATGAGCAGGTGGTTATACCAGTGTCGTTTAGTTTGCCTGTTGAGGTTGTGGGTGGTGTGCCAGTTGGCGTTATTGTTAACGATATAGTTCTAGTGGTTGACCTGCCTGCGTCATCAGTTACCGTAACGGTGAATTCAAGGATAATTTCTTCGGTTATTTCAGGTAAAACAAACGTTAACGTTAGCCCTGTTGCTAAATCGATATCTTCTAGTTGATGATTAACATTAATACCTGAGTCTTGAGTAATTAGGTAGCTGGCAATATTACCTACTTGTGCCGACCATGTTATTTGCACTGAATTTACTGCGGTAGAAGAAAATGAAAGTAATGGCGGTAACCCTTCTTCAACTTGGTAAATTAAATTATTAACCCAGTTAATTGATGCCAAATAATCAAGCGCCTCTTGCGTAAAGACATTATTTAACAGTGACACGGTTTGCAATAAAGTGTTATTGGTAAAATCAATACTAGTTAACTGGTTATTATCAAGGTTTAAGTGCGTAATATTGATATTACTGCTTAAGTCAATTTCTGTGAGTTGATTATTACTTAAATCAAGATTTACCAATGCAATAAGCTGTGCAATACCGGTTGCATCGGTAATATTTAAGTTACTACAATCTAGTGTGGTTATTTGTTCAACACTCTGCCAATGATTAGCTTGCGCGGCTTGCGCTACACAATTTGCTAAATTCGCGTCGGTGAAGACCAATGCAGATATAGGATTGGTAATACTTGGCAGTGTTGAAATGTTTAGTATTCTAAAATTACTAACAAGGTTCCAAGTATTAAATAGATTAAAAGTACCTACATACGGGTTACCTGTGCCAAAATCGAGCAATAAGCGTAATTGTCCATCAATTTCAGTATATTCCCAGCTTGCTTCGGTAATATCATTACTGCCTTGCGTGTATATAAATAATTTAGTCGCAGAAATAAAGTCAAAGTAAACATTGGCTTCATTCGCCATCATGGTAAAACGGTAACCTTCGAGGCTATTAGTGGTTAGTGTTTGATAATGATAAAGCTCTGCTATTTTTATGTCGTTACCTAAACTGGTTAGGTTTTCATCCAAATCTACCACGCCGTCAGCAAAGTTTAGCGTTAAACTGCCAAAGGCATTGCTGTCGAGTATTAAATCATTATTGGCTACTTGCCAAGTTAATGGGTATTCAACAATGTCGGTACTTACTTCACCTGTACTTGCATCTTTACTTTGTCCAGCAAAATAAACTCTAGGTCCAGAAGTCGTTAATTTTAAGATTAACGTAGAATGTAACCCTTCATCATCAATTTCTCTAATAACAATCACTTTATTGGTTAATTCCGCTAATGGAATTGAGGTTAATTCACCGCCATTCGCTAAATTTGGCGTTACTTCTACTATTACCGTGTCAGTGTCGGTAGCACCTTGGTTGTCGGTTACTGTAAGTTGTAATTCATAACGTGTATTTGCCGTTACGCTTGGCGCAACAAAACCTGCCATTACGCTTTCGGCATTATCAATGGTGAGTGTTTGGTTATTTAAGAATGACCATTGATAACTCACAATATTGCCGTCAGTGTCTATTGACTGGCTACCATCAAGTTCTACGGTTTCACCATTGGTTATAAGAATATCAATGCCAGCATTGGCAATTGGAGCACTGTTAACCGGATTTATTGTTATCGCTATGGTGTCTTGTGCTTGTGCGCCACTATTATCAGTGGCAGTTAAAGCAAAGGTAAGCACTTCAACTTCGCTCACCGTTGGCGCAATAAAGGTGGCCTCAAGTGAATTTTCTGAGTTTAAGGTAGCATTCGTACCATTGGTTTGTTGCCAAAGTACGGTTGCTATCGCTCCACCTACATCGGTTGCACTACCTGTAAGTGTTACTAATGTTTGTTCATCAACACTTTGGTCGCTACCTGCTGATACGGTAGGGATTGGATTTTCGTCTTCTACGTTTGGATCGGTACCATCAAGAAATTCACTTAAATTACTACGACCATCGTTATCACTGTCTTCGCTGGCATCATCAACCGTTGGCATTAAGCCATGTGTTACTTCCCAGCCATCAGGCATGCCGTCGTTATCGCTATCTGCATTATTTGGAAAAGTACAAGCGTTGAATTCTTCTAAATTACTGATCCCGTCATTATCTATATCAGCATGTGCAGATGAAACTTGGTATTTAGTAGCCCAGTAATCGGGTAGTGAATCTTGATTTTCATCTCTAAAGTCGAGTACTACATCTTGATACTGATTTGCCCAAGAGCCTAATTCACTATGACCTGAAAAACGTAATCGGTATTCAGACTTCGTTGTTAGTAAGGCTTGTGCGTCATAAGTAAAGCCGTTGCCTTGCATAACAATACTGTCGTTATCAGCCGTGGGAAATACCGTCCAGTGACCACTATTTTCTTCCCAATCATTGAGTGTTTCATTATCAGTAAAAGGAAGTTTTATCGCTTTTACTTTTGCTTGAACCCCCATAAGACAACTGTTAGTTGCACCCAAAATATCTGTTGGGCTTAAACTAATAACAGGTAAGCCAAATAAAGGTGTTTTATTTAATACGGCATAGGTATTAAAATCATCTAAGTTTTTACTCGGCCAGCCGGCGATTGATTTGTCAAAAACTTCAAAGCCTGCTCGTAGCTTCAAGTCCATACCTATACCCGCATTAAGCTTAGTAAAACGATAGTCGCTACTTATATCTACGCCAGTTTCTAAAGCCGCCAAACCAACAAACTCACCTTCTATACCCGCTTCCGCATAAATGTAAGGTTCTACTTTTATGTGACCTGAAGTAAATTCATAAAAATAAAGTTTTAATTCAGGTACTAACCTTAATTCAGCATAAGCCTCTGCTTTAGCGCTACCCGTTAGTTTATAAGATAACGATGGTCTACTTTCTCTAACCGCAATCCATTGACCATGTACATATTTAAAACCAGCACTAAAGTCAAAACCCACATTCAAATGGTTGGTTAAATCTAATTCACCCGTTGCAATAGCGTTAAATTCTCCTGTCAGGGTAAATTCACCGCGAATAATAACCGGAACACCACCAACGACTAGCACTTTTACAAATGATTTTTTAACAAATTGCTGCGAACCTTTAACTTCTCCAGATACATTCGCTATTACTTGTAAATCGGCATCAAAATCAAGATAACCACTCACTACCGCATGCGCATTTTGTAGCTTGCCAAAGCTGATTTTTGCTCCAACATCAATTTTAGGTTCAAATTTAAAACTCGCACTACCAATGATAGTAATGTCGCCTTCTTTGTTAAAATCCACACTGTTTAGTTTTGGGATCTCTGTGCTACCGACATAAATTTTAACACTGATAGTAGCACTGCCTTTATTACATTTATAAACAATACAATCGCGTTCCCTTACTTTTGCTTTAAAAGTTGCAATATAAGGTTGGGCTGTTTGTGTATCGACATGCGACTCTTTTGTTGTCCAAGATAAGGTAACGTCACGTTTGTTATTATCAGTTCCGTAAGGAGTAGATTCGACTCTTACACCATAATTTGTATTTTCAGGCTTAATTTTATTGTGGCTTATTTTAATAAACTCGAGTTCTGATACTTTGTAGTTATTTTGTGAATCATTAATGACAGCAGCACTTATTGTAAAAGTTCCACGCTTACCTGGCATAAAAGAAACCCTTAATGGTCCTTTCACCATAAGGTTTACATCTTTTATTTCTTGGTGGCGACTTGTGATAGCGGTTGATTGTGCGGTTGTTGCTGATATTTTATATGATCTTTTACTAGAAGTTTTACTAGGGTTTGGAGACGAATATATTTCTTGCGAAAGTGTTAAACCACTACTTTGCCACTTTAGCTCATTAATATTATTACCCGAAATACTTATCGATTTTTTTAACGACAAGCCCGCTAAATTCATTTTTCTCAAATTATTTTGTGTAACATTTTCACTTACAGGTACGTCTATTAATTTAATCGAGGTGTTTAAATCAAGTTCATCATATATTTCATTCAAAGCGGCATTTTCAGTATCAACCGTTACTTGGTCACCATTAATTGACACTCCTGTAATTTTTCTCAGTATGCCCTTCTCATTTGATGAAACAATAATTTCACCTATTTGAGGCTCTGGTTCATCAGCACCTAGGGTATAAATTAGTTGAGTGTCAGTAACGGCTACCGTTGTAACTTCATGAACAACCTGACTACTATTTACTACTACTGCACTCGCCATAGTAGTAACACTCATCTGATTAGAATAACTAATATTATTATCTTCATCTTCGGCAACAATAATAGCGTAATAAGTAGTATTAGCCGTAAACCCTAAGAGTTCTGCGCTTGCTCTACCCGTTAGTTCAAGTTGATTGGTAGAGGCTGATGGGGTAAAGCCTATTTGTTCAGAAACATGAATAATGTATTTAATGTTAGCGGTTAAACTTAAATTGTCGGTCGTTTCTAACCAGTCAATATTAAAGCTATTTTCAGACAAAGCCGTAAGTGCAACAAGTGCTACGTTATTAGGTGCTTGGCTATCATTAATCATGGTAACAATAATCGAGTCAGTTGCTGTTGCGCCTAAATCATCGGTAACTGTTAATTGAAAGGTTGCTGTTTTTTCTTCGACTAAATCAGGAATCGTTAAGGTTAACGTTGAGGCGCTGTCATCAGATATTGTTAACGTGTCACCTGCTATTTGCTGCCATTGATACTGAGCTATTTCACCATCAATATCACCCGTTGTTGCCGTTAATGTAATCGTCGACTTTTCACTAACGCTAATATCATCACCTAATGCTAATGTGGGGGCAATATTAATGTGATTCACATTAATTGATATTTCATCGGTGGCTTGTAAGCCAGAGTTATCGGTAACGGTTAACGAAAATATTAATGTTTCAGATTTTAAAATAGTTGGAATAGTAAAACTTGCAGCTGAGTGGCTTGGTGAGTTTAAAACAACACTCGTTCCACTTACTTGCGCCCACTGGTAACTAGCAATACTACCGTCGTTATCTGTCGCTGAGCCTTGTAAGGTAACAGTAGCTGTTTCTTCTACTGCTTGATCTTCACCAGCATTAACCATTGGCGCTTGATTAACATAACTAAAACTTACCTCTACACTACAATCGGCAGTTACTGCTGCCGTTGTATAAACATCACCATCTAGAGAGCCAACACAGCCGGTGACACTATCAATAATATAATGATCATCTGCTGTTAAAGTAAATGTAGTGGTTTTGTTTTCATCTATATTAATAGCTTGTGGCGAGATGCTACCGCCAGCACTGCTGGTGGCGGTAATAGCAAATTGTTTAACTTGAGTTTGAGTAGGTTTTTCATCCGAGCCACCGCCACAAGCACTTAATGTAAAGACAAACAAAGTACTTATAATGTATTTTACCAATCCGATATTTATATTTACTGCCGGCGGGAGCATGGGCTTTCCTTTTTAATGCTAGAGACTGTGTATTCATTGTTATTATTTTGTAGTAAATGAAATTCATTTAACAAGACTTTGACAAAAGCTTAACAAAACTAAATTTGCAGCTATCTAAACACTTAATAGCCAATAAATCATTCCCTAAATCGCTCATTAAAAAATCAATTGTTTATTGGAAAAAAACGCCGTCTTTCGTGACTATTTTTATCCCTGTTCAATTTGGAAAAGAACGACATAGCGAGTTATAGAATAGAAAAGGCGAAGCACTTGCTTCGCCTTGGGGTAAAATCCTCTGTTATAGCAAACGAATTGGCTTTTACTGAGCATAAAGTCTTTTGTGCTGTTTTTAAGCGCTGCGAGAATGGATCACCCCTACTTTTTATTATCGCCGATTTTTGACGCTAAATGACTTGTAATGTCTTTTTGTAGTTTGCCAAATATTTTAACCTTTGGATGATTAGGTATAGTTTTTTTAAGTGTGTAAATTGCAAAAGCAATTTCTATGCTAGCATCTTCATACCTTTTTGCTTTAAATAATGTTTCACTATACCCCCCTTTAAAAATGGCTAACGTTGGACCTGATATTTTAATTTCCGTTAAAATAGATAACGCTTCTTGATGTGCGCTAATAGCACTGTTCACATTACCAGATAAACGCTGAGCGTTAGCAATATTATGGTTTAGAATGGCTATATTTAAATGCTCTCTTCCCAGAGTTTTTTGCTGTTTTTCAAGCGCCATAGCATAATAAGTTTGTGCCTCGTTAGGTTTGTCCCATTTAAAATAAGCGGCTCCTAAGTTGTTGTATAATACACCTTCTCCTGGATGCCCTTCTGGGCTAATCTTTTTATATATAGCTAACGTTTTTAATAAATAACGAATCCCTTCTTGATGCTTATTTTGCTTACCCAACACAGCACCTAAATTTAAAAAACCAGCGGCAATTCTTGGGTGTGCTATATCACCATGTATTTTTTTACTTTTGTCTATGGCCTGCTGCAAGTACTTTACAGATTTATCATACTCACCTAGTCGATTATAAATAAGTCCGATATTATTATGTACATCGGCTATTTTAGTTAGTTTAGCCGTTGATTCTGACTTATACCCGTTAAGTGTTTTTTTATAATATGTTAGTGCCTTATCATACTCCCCTATTGTATGGTGCAAGTCTGCATACCTTGACCACATAAAATATGTTACTTGCTTTGATTTATTTTTAATATTGTTGACTTTATCTAAATATTTTTCTGCTTGCGAAAATTTACTCATATTGGTATATAGATCGGCCAGTAAAATATATGCTTCATGTAAACTGTCCCCCTCTATAGAAGCCTCTAGATGAGTAATAGCTTGCAAATAAAGCTTTTCCGCTATTGCATGCTCTTTGAGCCCAGAATAACTATTGGCCATAGATATTTTTAACTTAGCTTTTATCGTATCACTCGCAATTAATTCATCATCTACTCGCTTTACACCCGCATCAAGTAAATCTTTAACCTGAGGGGTTATATGATCATAAGCATTGGCGGCGGTAAATAAACTAGATAAAAAACCTGAAACTTCATTACTAATCGTAATTTGCTCTCGTAGCTCACTATTTTGCCAAACAAGGGCTCCTCCCCCAATAAGAAGAGAAGTTAATAAAGCAAAAGACAAGCTAACACCGATCCAGTTACGGCTAACATACTTACGGGTTTTATATATGAGCGTATCGCTGTATTCCTTAATTGGAAAGCCTTCTGTAAAATGATAAATAACACGAGAAAGCTCATTCGGAGAACGAAATCTCAAGTTCGATTCAACAGCACAAGCTCTATCAATAATGGCGTTAATTTCTTTGCCACTGCGATTCTTTGTTTCATTTTTATATAGTTTTTTTAATACCCGAGCAAGAGAATAAACATCCGTGCTCGAGGTTAGTATTTCACCGTTTAATTGCTCTGGACTGGAAAAATCATGACTTACCGCTTGCAAATAACGCTGAGTAACCTCTTTATTTTCATCCTCAATATCTATTGATTGATTAATGGTTCTAGCAATACCAAAATCCATTAACTTCGGCTCACCGAGTTCATTCACTAAGATATTAGAGGGTTTGATATCGGCGTGAATTATCATGTTTTGATGGGCAAAATGTACTGCATCACATACTTTTTGAAATAACGCTAAACGTGCTTTTAATGATAATTTGTTTTGATGACAATATTGATCAATTGCTAAACCTTCAATATATTCCATCACCATGTATGGCACATCATCTTCGGTATTATCAATAGTATAAATTTTGGCAATATTAGGATGGCCTAGGTTGGCTAAATGCTGTGCCTCTTTTTTTAAAAAATCATCACCCGCCAGAGCAGCAATAGAAGGATAAACAAACTTAATGGCTACCTTTTGCGTCAGTTTGCCGTCATTACGTTCGCCAAGATAAACAACACCCATACCTCCTTGACCTAACTTTTCAGTTAATTGGTAATAACCCAGTTGAGTACCTAACAGTTGATGAATTACCTCGTCATCAACCAATACTGATGCTTGCTCACTAATTAGACCACTAAATTTTGTCTGCTCTAAATTTTTTTCATGGGCATTAATCAGGGCGATGACCTCTTGATAAAACTCATGATTTTCATCAATATACTGCAATAAATTATTACGTATATTGGTTTTATCCATTGTCAGCAAATGCTGGAATAATGCTAGTGAATTATTAAAGGTCATATTGTTCTTATTTTAAAATGAAAGTTTGTGGGGTATATCAGGTTTTTACATTACGCAGCTTGATACTGAGTACGTAAATAGGCTTTAGCTGTTGCCAGTTCGTTATAAATGGTCGATTTTTCTAAGGTTAACTTGCTACTAATTTCGGCGACATTAAAGCCCAAAAAGTAGTGCAACAAGGCAATTTCATAACAACGGGGTAAGAGTTTCTCTAAATTTGATAGTGCTAAATCAAAGGAAAAATAAGGGTCACTTTCTACTTCCATATTTACTAGTGCTAAGATATTTTCTTTTTTTAAAACACGTTTTTGAGCATTTTTAGCTTTCAGCTCATCAAGCAGCATCCAACGCACAAACAAGGCCAGTGATAGATAAAATTGCTCTCGATTGGTAAAAATTTCTTTTGGTGGCACCAAGGCGATAAAAACATCGTGCAGTAATGAGGTGGTATTGGGGAGTTGCTCTAATAATTGTGTGTTGCCAATTTTTTTGGCTTTAGTCCTAATTTGATTTTTTACAATGCCCTTTAAGTGATAGTAAATCATGCTCTTCAGTTGATTCGCACTCGTTACATCTCCCTGAGTAACCCAAACATTTAGTACCTGAGTAAAATCTGTTGTTGGTACTTTATTTAATGTTGGCATTAGTGAATATCCTTTTCAGACTAATTTGTATGATGAGCGAACAAAACATACCCGTTTTGCTCGCTCAACACAATACAATTGATTTACTATTGAGCCAATTCACTTATTACCCTAAGAAATAATAAAATGCTGCGGAAATAGTATCACTAATAACAACACCATGATTTGCATTAAAATAAAGGGGATAACACCTTTATAAATGGTGGTGGTTTTCATCGATTTGGGGGCCACGCCTTTTAAATAAAAGAGGCTAAAACCAAAGGGTGGCGTCAAAAATGAGGTTTGTAAATTCATTGAAATTAAAATGGCAAACCAGACTAGGTTAATATCTAAAGCTATAGCGACCGGTAATAAGATAGGCACCACTAAAAAAGCTATTTCAATAAAGTCGATAAAGAAGCCTAAAATAAAAATGGCTAACATGGCGAAAATAATGAACGTCCATTTACCTCCGGGAAGCTCCATAAAGAAGTCTTCGATTAAGTACTCGCTGCCCGAATAACTAAATACCATGGAAAATGCTGTGGCACCAATAAGTACCGCAAAAACCATGGAAGTTACTTTCACCGTTTCTTTAGAAACTTCATGCATTTTACTAAAAGAAAAACTGCCATAGCAAATAGATAAGATAACCGCACCAACAGCGCCGATAGCAGCAGATTCAGTTGGTGTGGCAATGCCCGCAAATATTGAGCCAAGTACGGCAAGAATAAGTACTAACGGCGGCACTATATCTTTTAGCGCTTGTACTAGTAACTCACGTTTGCTCTCAGTAACCACCAACGGTGGCATTAATTCGGGTTTAAACTTGCCTAAAATTAAAATATACACGATATAAAAAATCACTAACATCATACCGGGTATCACCGCCGCACGGAATAAGTCGCCCACAGGTACTCCCATAACATCACCCAAAATAATTAAGATGATAGAAGGCGGAATAATTTGTCCTAAGGTGCCCGAAGCACAAATAACGCCAGCCGCGGTTGGCTGGTGATAATTATTTTTCAACATAACCGGCAGTGAAATAACACCCATAGCAACTACGCTAGCGCCAACCACCCCGGTTGATGCCGCCAATAAAGCGCCAACAATAATGGTTGAAACTGCCACACCACCAGAAATGCCGCCAAAAAGTTTAGCGGAAGATTCTAACAAGCGTTCGGCCAAGCCGGTTTTTTGTAACACTATGCCCATAAAAATAAACATAGGCACAGCCATTAAAATGGTATTTTCCATAATGCTCATTATGCGATAAGGCATAAAAGCGAATAAATCCGCGCCCAAGACAATAGTGCCAACAATTAATGAAACGCCGGCAAAAGTAAAAGCGACTGAATAGCCTAAAAATAAGCAAACCAGAGCAATAGCAAACAGTACAATACCTGTCATTACTGTGCTCCTGTTTCAGAGTGAGCTGGTGTGCTGAGAATTTTCACTTGCACAAGCAGCACATGGATAATGGCTAAGACTAAAAAGAAGGAAGCAATAGGAATAACACTGCGCACTAGCCAACGATGCGGTAACCCCCCAGGGTCAGCACTGCCCTCACCCATTTGGTAGGCATCAAAAGTGTAGTCACAGCTGTAATAAAAAATAACTAAAGTGATGGGTAAGGCAAATACTAACGAGCCAAAAATATTCACCCAGGCTTGTTTATTAGCGGATAAGGTATCGTAGAAAACATCAACTCGCACATGTGCATCTTCTTTCATGGTATAGGCAATGCCAAACATGAACATAGCGGCAAACAAATGCCATTCAAGCTCTTGCATACCAATACTGACATCATTAAAAAAGTAACGCATGATAACGTCATAAAAAACATTCATGATCATTAAGACCATGAGTAAGCTACAAAAATTACCTAGGGCATCGATAATTTTACCCGTTATTTTTAACACTGAATCCATTTGGCTTCTCAGTTATTAATACTATGTAATAAAAACCAGTGAGTTAACCTAACTCACTGGTTTTACTGATTTAAAGGTCTATTCCCTCCTAACAGAAACGCTACTTTTCATCAAAATTATCAAGGTAAGCTCTATCTGACAAATTAGTCCAAGCACGTATTTGCTTTTTATAATCATTTAATGATTTTAAAATTTCTGCTGTCATTGGATCTTTCGCCGCAAACTCCGCTAATAACTCGTCATTCGTTTTCTTAAGGGCATTCATCACGCTTTTAGGAAAAGAGCGCATTTTTACGTTAGGATAATCTTTTTTCAACGTGGCTAAATTCACGCCACTGACATGCATAGATTGTGCATACATATCATAAGCGGCTGCTTTCATGGCAACGGTTAGGATTTTTTGTAAATCTTTTGGCAAGGTATTATAAGCTTTTTCATTGATCATAAACTGTAACTCAGTACCTGGCTCATGCCAGCCAGTGTAATAATATGGTGCTATTTTATGAAAACCCATACGTAAATCGAGTGATGGACCAACCCACTCTAGGGCGTCAATGGTATTGCGCTCTAAAGCAGTATAAAGTTCACCCGATGGGATATTGGTGGGTTTTGCTCCTAATTTTGCTAAAACTTCGCCGGCAAAACCTGGAATACGCATTTTTAACCCTTTAAGGTCTTCTAAGCTGTTAATTTCTTTTTTGAACCAACCACCCATTTGGTTACCGGTATTGCCACCTGGATATGATAAAATACCGTATTGGTCATACACCTTTTTCATTAACTCCATGCCACCACCGTAGTAGAACCAAGCATGCTGCTCAGAAGCAATCATGCCAAATGGTACGGTAGTAAAAAACATGGTATTGAAGTCTTTACCTTTCCAATAATAAGAGGCCGAATGACCCATTTGATATTGGCCACTTTTAACAAAATCAAAAATTCCTAGGGCCGATTTATGTTTATTAGATGAGTCAATGCGAATGGTTAAACGACCATTGGACATTTCTTTGACCATTTTGGCCATGTTTTTAGTAGTATCACCAAAGATGGGGAAATTTGGCCCCCAAGTTTCGGCTAAACGCCAACGATATTTTTTGTCGTCATCGGCATAGGCTAGGGCCGAAAACCCCAGTGAGGATAACCCCAGCGATAGCACGAGTGCCGCTTGTACGAAAATTGATTTTTTCATCTGTTCCTTCCTTTTAACTGATTGTCATTAATTATTTTTATAATAAGAACATAACGCTGTACAGATTTAATTGAACCTACTAGTTGTACTGTATTTTTATTAAACAATGCAACTAGACATAAGTCGTAGTTATTTTACCCTTGACCAGACTAACGAATATTAACCAATACACAAGTAATGGTACGGCAATACAATTAACACTAGTTTTCTCCTTATAACTTAGGCATTATGCTAGCAGCGCTGTAATAATAAAAATCAAGAGATACAATAAGATGAATACAATATTATTCACTTGGCATACTCATAGCGATACCTTAAGTGATTTTAAGCACGCCTTAACTATTGCCCAAAATAGCGGGGCAAAAAGTTTATTACTGTTGACCTGTAGCCAAAATCATTACCCCGAAGAAGAGCTTTCCTCATTATTACGTGCCTGCCCACTGACCATCTTCGGTGGTATTTACCCCATGCTTACCTGGAAAAATACGTTAATAAAGCAAGGTGCGTTGATTATTGGTTTTAAAGAAGCCTTTGATGTCACGCTATTTTCACAACTTCATCAGGTCACCAATGAAGATAAGTTAGAAGACCTCATTACTAACACACTCGAACAAAAAAACAATTATTGTGCTCATGATGATTTTTTGATGTTTTATGACTCGCGAATCAACAACATCGAAGATTTTATCGATTGCCTATTTGAATGCTTAGATCACGGTATTAATATCGCTGGTGGCGGTGCGGGTAGTTTAGACTTCATTCAACGCCCTTGTATTTATAGCAACCAAGGGTTGCACAGCAATGTGGCGTTGTTAGTTACTTTACCTAGTAAGCTCAATATCGGTGTTGCCCATGGCTGGAAAATTTTTCAGGGACCTTTTTTGGTTTCAGATGCCCACGGACAAACAGTGCAAGGCTTAAATTATCAACCGGCGCTGGATGTTTATTGCCAAGCAATTGAAAGTGCTAGTGAGTTTAGATTTAATGGCAGTAACTTTTTCGATATTGCCAAGAATTTCCCCCTAGGCATTGAGGATATTAATAATAATTTACTGGTCCGAGATCCTATTGCCACCCATAACAACCATTTGCAATGTGCTGGCAATATACCTATTAATTCTATGGTTTATCTGCTTGAAAGTAATAGCGAGGCTTTAATATCCTCGGCCGAACAAGCTGCTATCACTGCATTTACCGCAACGACAAAAATAACATCGGCCGCAATGATTTTTGATTGCATTAGCAGGGAGCTATATTTGGCAGATAAATTTGAGCACGAACTTGATACCATCGCCAAGCACTGCCCGACTCCGGTATTATTTGGCGTGCTTTCCTTAGGAGAAGTAGCAAATAGCCCCAATGGCGCTATTGCTCTGCTCAATAAATCAATCGTAATTAGCTCTTGGTAGCAACTAGGTAAGTAATGACTAAAGCACTGTTTCTAATTTCCCTACAACATGAGCTTGCCATGGCCATTGGTAATAAGCTTGATTTAAAAGCCATGCTAAAAGTTTTTTTAAAAGTATGTTTTAGCCGCCTCAATTTAACCAGTGCCCACATTTATATATATTGCGATAGTAGTGGCATGCCCCATAAGTTAGCAGCACTGGAAAGTGTGATCTACCAGCATTTTTTAAGCATTCCTAAAAATAAGCGTGGCCAACCATGGCAGAAAAATCCGGTACTAACCGACTTTGCCCAGCAACTTAACCAGGCTCAGCACAATATTTCTTTTCAATGTGAAAATGGTCAGTATCTGTTTGGTTTTATCATTCCTGAACATGGCTTACTTATTTTTGAAACCCATTATACCTTGGCTGATGAGGTGCAAAAGGCGTTATCCCCCATTTTACAAAAACTAGCCACAAGTTGTTATACCTCACTAGTGCACGACTCTCTTGTTAAAGAAGTACATTCAAGACAACTCATTGAGGAAAAAATTGCCTTTCAAGCACAACACGACGGTTTAACCGGTTTATTCAATCGCCAACATATTAATCATTTACTAAGCAATGCCATTGAAGATGCTCATCGCAATAAAAAAATTGGCACCGTCATTTTTATTGACCTCAATCGTTTTAAACCAATAAATGATGCTATGGGTCATGCTGTCGGCGATAAAATATTGCTCACCCTGGCCAACCGACTGCATTCCTTAACGAGTGAGCACATTGATGTGGGTCGCTTTGGTGGTGATGAATTTATCATTATCATCAAGAACCTTAACCACAACTATCAAGATGATATCAAAGACATAATTACCCAGATTAATCAATTACTGGAAATACCTTTTGTTATTGATGCTAACTCATATAAGTTCAGTTGTAGTATTGGTTATGCGCTATTTCCGTTACAAAGCAGTACAGTGAATAATCTCATTAAGTTTGCCGATATTGCCATGTACGAAGCTAAGCGCGCTAAAAGTAAACAGGGTAAACAATACCAGAAGACTATGTCTGAAAAAATAAAAAGGCGCTTAGCTTATGTCGATGATATGAAGCAAGGGCTAGAAAATGGCGATTTTAAATTATATTACCAAGCGCAATATAATCATTATGGTGACATTATTGGCGCCGAAGCGCTATTAAGGTGGCAACATCCTGTTCATGGTATGGAATCGCCATCGGTTTATATCCCTATTGCTGAAGAAAGTGATTTAATTCTCGCTATTGGCCAATGGGTATTAGAGCAAGCTTGTCGTGACATTAAAAAGCTTGAGCAATTGCCACTGCCACAGACCTTTAAGAAAATAGCCATAAACGTCAGCGCCAAACAATTAATTCAGCATGACTTTAAAGACAAGATAATGCGCGCTATCAAGCTCAATGATATTCCAGCGGAACGTTTAGCATTAGAGCTAACCGAAAACCTTTTGGTAGAAAATATCGAAGATTCAATCAAGTTAATTGCTGATCTTAAAGCAAACTCTATTGATTGTAGCATTGATGATTTTGGTACTGGATACTCCTCGCTTACCTACTTGAAGCGTATTCCCGCCAGTCTATTAAAAATAGATCGTTCTTTTGTTGCCAATATAGAGCAAAGCAGTGAAAGTGCCGCCATTGCCAGTATGATTATTAGCTTAGGCAAAACCCTTAAAATGGACATTTTAGCTGAAGGAGTTGAAACAGTGGCAGAGTTCAATTGTTTAAAGGACCTTGGTTGTTATCAATACCAAGGTTATTATTTTAGTAAACCGCTACCCTTTGATAAGTTTGTTCAATTGTTTAACTAACGTAATGAAAACTATAAATACTCAATGGATATTCCGACAAAGACAATCAAACCTACCCAATGGTTATGCAAAAAAGCTTGCAAACAGGCATCGCGATCTCTATTGACAATCAATAGCTGTTGATAGCTAAACAAGCCTGCAGCCACAATAAGAGACAACTGATATGGCCAACCAAAAGCTAAAATATCACCTACTGTCCACAATAAAGCCAAGGTCATTAACTGTAAAAAACCGATAATACGTTTATCGTTATCGCTAAATAAAATAGCGGTCGACTTCACCCCTATTTTAATATCATCATCTCTATCAACCATAGCGTATATGGTATCGTAAGCAACGGTCCAACAGAGGTTAGCCGAAAAAAGTAACCAAGCCACTAACGGTATCTGACCTTGTACCTCTGAAAACGCCATGATCATACCCCAGCCAAAGGCGGCACCAAGAAACACTTGTGGAAACTGGGTATAGCGCTTCATAAAGGGATAGAGCGCAGCTAAAAACACCGCAACAACAGCGAGATAAATAGTGGTCCAACTAAGGGTAAGCACTAAGCCAAGTGCCATGCCAATTAATAGACCGAATACAGTGATGGCCTCCTTACTGGTCATCATGCCATTAACAAGCGGTCTATTTTTAGTGCGGGCAACCTGGCCATCTATTTTTCGGTCGGCGTAATCATTGATCACACAACCCGCGCTACGCATGATAAAAACACCTAGGCTAAAAATCAACAGTAGATGCATGTTAGGCCAGCCATCACTAGCAATCCATAAGGCCCAATACGTTGGCCATAATAGTAGATAGGTACCAATAGGTTTATCCATGCGGGTAATTAACTTAATTGCTAACCATTTTTGTTGAATTTTTTTCAGCATTTATCTGTTTCTTTTAATAGTTTCGTTTAATAGTTTTGTTTATAAGCTTTCTTGGTTTAATGCCTTCGGTACTGCTGTTTTTTGATAAGCAAAGGCCTCGGGTAAAAACACCTCAGCTACCATAAAGGGTTTATCAGCCAACATAAAGATGGAACGTCGCCCCCATAACTCTTGCTCTGGCATTAGCGGTACTTTATCCGATGAGCTATTAGATAGTGTCGTTGCTAATTTAACGGCTAAGATGGCAACACTAGAATCACTAGCAAAAGCGGAGAGCTCTAATCCTAGACGTTGTAATGTCGGGTTATTAAACAGTACTTGCCCTAAGGGTTGCTCACCTAAATTTGCCAACACTTGCTCTTTACCGGTCAAGCTAGCTAAAGGCAATAAACTGCGGGCAAAAACCTGTGGCACATTGTCGCAATATAAAATGACTTCCCGTACTAAAACAGGCTCACCTACTTTAATAAAGTCACCCGCTTCTGCTGCTGAACATAATTGCTCTTGCTCACCAATCACCTTAACTTTAAAGTCTTTACCACGATTTTTTAAACGGGCTGTCAGTGAACCTTCATCAAGTAACCAATCTTTTAGGGGCACTGACAACTCAGAGAAACGCTCAGCACTAGGCGATTGCCATTGACCCGATAAGGTTACCGGAAAGGTTATCGGAAAGTTCTCTGTTATCTGCGGCATGAATTTACTTTATAGAATAATAGGGCGTTAATACCAAGGGCACTAATTTATTTGGTATAAGATCGTCGCTATAGTAGCAGACCTAAACAGTAATCTCATTTATCTCAATCAATGAAATAAAAAAACGCTACATTTATCAAAATAATAAGGAAAAAAAATAAAATCGGGTTATGATAAGGATAAGTTCAATCATACTCAACCGACTGTTATTTTATGTTTAAAACCTTACTTCTCTGTTCTTTTTTACTGACATTATGCACTAGCGTCTCTCGAGCCAATGCCAGCGATTATGCTTACTACGGCTTTGAACCTGACATTGTCACCAATTATGTCGCGGTGAAAAAGAAAATGGGTTATGTTCGCTTAACGGTGGAGTTGATGGTTGCAGGTGATGACTTAAGCATAGTAGAGCACCATGCGCCTTTATTACGCGACGCCATCATCAACATTATTGGTCAGCAATCAGAAGCTAAAGTAAAATCAATAAAAGGCCGAGCAGAAATTCTATTGCAGTGTGAAGAGCAAGTAAAAGAGTTACTGATTAAAGAAACTGGCAAACCACTGATTAAAAAATTACTCTTTACCCAATGGCTAGATAACTAATTTAAGCCAAGCGCCAGCAAGAGTAATATCTTAGTAAGTGAAGCGCTGAGAGCGAGTAAATATAAGCTGTATCGTTATTTTTTAACCTTGATACCGATGACTTTCACGGTAAATAACGCTAAAAAACACCCTGACAATAAGCCCAACAAATGCGCAGTGTTAGCAACATTCACTGGTAGTAAGTCGACAAAACCAAGCAGCAACCAGAACAGTAAAAAACCAACCAAAGGTTTAGCCAGCGACAAGCCGCGCTCTGGTGCTAAATAGCCAAACCACCAGACAAAACCCACCAGCGCATAGACCACGCCAGATAAGCCACCAAAATTAGCCCCTGAGACTAAATATTGGCCTAGGTTAGAAACAATCGCCGAGATAAGTAGTATATTTATCAGTGTTGTTTTACCTAACGTTTGCTCAATACTGCCACCCAATTGCCACCACCACATGGTATTAAAGACAATATGCAACCACGAAAAATGAAAAAATGCAGGGCCAATTAAACGTAGCGGCTCTGCTAAAAAAGCATCCACTGATAGTTGCGGATAAAACTGTAAGCTATTGAAAATTTCTTGTGCCCAACCCAGCTCACTACCTAGAAAGACTAACCAGCACAGGCTAAAAATCACTAAGGTAACAATACCGGCATGAGCTAAAAAGTTTTCTTTGAAGCTAGCTAATAAACTGAAGTCATCCGCATTTAAGGTGACTGTTTCAGCTCTATCCCATGCTGCTTGTTGATATTTATCAGCATAAGGTTGCAAAATAAAGGCATCAAATTCTATTTTTGCTTGTGAGATCTTATTCTTAGGGCACAAAATCATATAGCCCTGCTCTGGGTTTGCTTTAAGCTGCTCTGGGTTTGCTTTAAGCTGCGCTTGAATACCCAAAGATTGTAAATAGTTACTAAATAATAAGGCAATACTATGATCTTTAACTTGCACCAGAGGCTGTAAAGTATCCATATTCTCAGCAGACTCATTTGTCATGCTAATTATCGCTCAATATTATCAGGAAAATCTGTTTGCCATTGAGTAAAGCCGCCGTCAAGAGAGTAGACCTCAGTAAAGTCTTGGCTAATGAGAAATTGTGCGGCTTGTTGACTGGAAATGCCGTGATAACAGCAAACAACTAGCGGTGCATCCAGATCTGCTGTACGTAAAAAGTCAGCCATTGATTCATTCGTTAAATTAATCGCATCGGTAATGTGGCCATTGGCAAAGGAATTTTCATCTCGAATATCTACAACAACATGTGACTTATCTGCCATAACTGCTTGCAGCTCACTGACTGACATATGTTTAAAACTATTCTCTGACACTATCTATTCCTCAATTAACCTTTATTTAAATCACGGCCTTGATGACAGTGATTTTTTGGTTTCGCTCAACTTAATATAAACGCTACCCAGCTAGGGTAGCGCTTTTGTAACCGCTAGTATAACCAATTTAGGTCCAATCTAAAATGACCTTGCCAGATTGACCAGATCGCATCATATCAAAGCCTTGTTGGAAGTCATCAATCTTGTAATGGTGAGTAATAATTGGCGTTAGATCTAAGCCCGATTGGATCAAGCTCGCCATCTTATACCAGGTCTCAAACATTTCACGGCCATAAATACCTTTAATGGTTAAGCCCTTAAAGATAATTTGGCTCCAATCAATGGCCATTTCGCCACTGGGAATACCTAACATGGCAATTTTACCGCCATTATTCATATTTTCTAACATACTGGTAAATGCTGCTGGTACACCTGACATTTCCATGCCAACATCAAAACCTTCATTCATGCCTAATTCGCTCATGACATCTTCTAGTTTTTCTGTATTGACATTTACCGCACGAGTTGCGCCCATTTTTCTTGCTAGATCAAGGCGATACTCATTAATATCTGTGATAACGACATGGCGAGCACCAACATGTTTGGCCACTGCCGCCGCCATAATACCGATAGGACCGGCACCTGTGATCAAGACATCTTCACCGACTAAATCAAATGACAAGGCGGTGTGCACTGCATTGCCAAAGGGGTCGAAAATTGCCGCTAAGTCATCTGAAATTTCATCCGGTAATTTAAAGGCATTATAAGCAGGTATCACTAAAAATTCAGCAAATGAACCTTCGCGATTTACGCCAACACCTATGGTATTACGACATAAGTGAGTTTTTCCACCTCGGCAATTTCGACAATGACCACAAGTAATATGACCTTCACCAGAAACACGATCACCAATAGTAAAGCCTTTTACTTCTTGGCCAATACCGACGACTTCGCCCGCATATTCATGACCGACCACCATAGGCACAGGAATAGTTTTTTGTGCCCATTCGTCCCAGTTATAAATATGGATATCGGTACCACAAATGGCGGTTTTTTTGATTTTGATAAGTAGATCGTTATGACCTAGTTTCGGCTTTTCGGTCTGGGTTAACCAAATGCCTGGTTCTGCTTTTAATTTAGCTAAAGCTTTCATTGTCGCTCTCTATCTTTAATATATTCAATACGATTAAATGGCATAGCCCACATTCTAATTTAGTACTAGCTGGGCTAAACCAGCAGTTATAGTTATTGCTAATTAGATACCTTTAATTAGGCTCTTTTAACTAAATAACGGCCATCTCTTTACCAATACGGATAAAGGCGGCAATGGCGTGGTCCAACTGCTCTTTACTGTGGGCGGCAGAAATTTGCGTACGAATACGTGCTTGCCCTTTCGGTACAACCGGGAAAGAGAAACCAATAACATAAATACCTTCCGCTAATAAACGCTCCGCCATTGCACTAGCAACTTTAGCGTCACCTAGCATTACCGGCACAATCGCATGGTCCGCACCCGCACAAGTAAAACCAGCGGCTTCCATGTTGCTACGGAAATATGCGGCATTATCTTTTAAGGTTTTACGTAAAGCGCCACCATCAGCTAATAATTCAAGTACTTTTAATGACGCATTAACAATTGCCGGTGCTAGTGAATTTGAAAACAAGTAAGGACGTGAACGTTGACGTAACCACTCAACCACTTCTTTTTTCGCTGAAGTATAGCCACCTGATGCGCCCCCCATAGCTTTACCTAACGTGCCAGTGAGGATATCGACACGACCCATTACCTGGCAATATTCATGACTACCACGACCTTCTTCACCAACAAAACCTACCGCATGGGAATCATCAACCATCACCATGGCATTGTATTTATCGGCTAAATCACAAATACCTTTTAAGTTAGCGATAACGCCATCCATGGAGAAGACACCATCGGTAGCAATTAATTTAAAACGTGCACCCGCGGCATCAGCTTCAATCAGGCTTTGCTCTAAAGCCGCCATGTCATTGTTAGCATAACGGAAGCGCTTAGCTTTACATAAACGCACACCATCAATAATTGAGGCATGATTTAAGGCATCACTGATAATAGCGTCTTCTGGTCCTAATAAGGTTTCAAATAGACCGCCATTGGCATCAAAACAAGAAGAGTACAAAATAGTATCTTCCATACCGAGAAATTGGCTAATACCTTGCTCTAAGGTTTTATGAATATCTTGTGTACCACAAATAAAGCGTACCGATGCCATACCAAAGCCATGTTCATCTAAGCCGGTTTTTGCCGCGGCAATTAATTCAGGGTGATTTGCTAAACCTAAATAGTTATTGGCACAAAAATTAACTACTTGCTCACCACTAGCAACGGAAATTTTCGCTTGCTGCGCAGTAGTAATAATACGTTCGGCTTTATATAAACCATCTGTTTTAACTTGGTCTATTTGCGCGGTTAAATGCGAGTAAAAATCTTTTGTCGATACAGAATCAGTCATGTAAATTCCTTAAATAATGATTGTCGTTTAATAGTCATATTATCAACCCAGATCGTATTAGAATAAAAGTGACACTACTTGGTGATATGACCTTTTTAATAGTTAAATTGACAGGTAAACCTGTCAAAGTGTAAGGTAATAACTATATTATGAATATATAACCGTTATCATTCAAAGTGTGGGCAACATCCATATTGATTGATAACGGCTATAATCACTAAAGTGGAGTTTAGTTTGTTAACCGAAAAAGATGAAGAATTACTGTCAATATTACGGCTGAATGCAAGAGCAAGTATTTCAGATATCGCCAGAGCCACAGGCGTTTCTAGAACAGCTATACAAAATAGACTCAATAAGCTTGAAAATAATAATGTGATTAAAGGCTACAGCGTTGTACTCGGCAGCGCATATACCAGTGGCTTAATTTCTGCTAATGTCTCGTTAAAAGTAAAGCCAAACTTACGAAAAACGATTGGTATCGCCTTAAGAAAAGTTCACCAAATTAGTCATATCCATTCGATAAGTGGCGAATATGACTTATTGGTTATCATACAAGCCAGCACACTAGAAAAACTCAGTGATGTACTCAATATAGTATGCTCAACTGAAGGCGTAGAAAGAACCAACTCTGCTATTATTCTTGATACCATCTTTGAGCGTTAGCCCTACCCTTTTGCCACCGCCCTGAATACCGCCAACGCTTATTTAAGTGATTAGGCGGCCTTAACGCAAAGTGAGCTTCAACCACTGGGCAATATCATCCACCAAATATTTATTGGCCCTAATTAGCTGATAATTTAGCCGTTCGCCCTTGTACACTTGCAGTTTTGAATGCCTTGCGCCACTCCAAGCAAAGAGCTCCTGTGCCGTAGCATAGCTTATGGCATGCTGCGCTGAACTAACAAAATAACTTGGAATATCCACCAAATTTTTATAGCGCTCTTTATCGGTATAAGACATGTCAGGCGTTAATAACACCATAGAGTTTAAGTGCACTTTTTCAGCTAACGCTACCGCATAGCTACCCGCACAACCACTAGCAACAATTGAAATACCTTTGCTATTATCAACTTTTTTGCGTAAAAAATTATAAGCCGCCACTAAGTCTGCTGACCAATAAGACATCAACACGGCAATTTCAGTTTGAAAACTCATAATGTCAGTGGCATGTTTTTTCACCTCTAAGGCAGAATATCCCTGGGCGACACTACTGCCATAACCGCGAAAATCCAGCGATAAGGTATGTAAGCCTTGCTCAGCAATACTGGTCGATACGGTTCGATATTTGCTGCGGTCACTATGACAGTCATGTAAAACAATGACGCCGGCCATATTTTTAGCAGACGCTTTATCCGGGAAGTAGCGATAGTCAGCCACTAATAAAAAGTCATGATCGACCCGAGCTTTAAACTGTACTTGGTATTGTAGAGCAAGATCAATCTTAGCTTGCTTAGCCGATTTGTGTGCCTCTGGCATACTCTCAGATAAAAAGCCCTGGGAGACAATTCTCTCTGGCAAATGGTTGTTGGCATCCGCCGGCATTGCTATGCTGTAAACCATCAATATACTCAGGTAAGCAAGATGTTTTACCTTCGAGCTACCGACATTTTTCATTAATTTTTGCTGCATGGCTTTTACCATCATAATTGCTAACGCTTATTTGGATACCCTTTGGTATAATCTACCGACAAACTGATTATAGAGCAATATTCACCGACATGATTTACTTGCTATTTTACCGTATTTTACTCTTGCTATTACTACCCTTACTACTCATTTTTTTGCTTATTCGCTCAAAAAGTAATAAAGCCTATCGTCAGCGCTTAGCTGAACGACTGGGCTTTTTTCCAAAACCTTACCAGCAAGGTGGTATTGTTGTTCATGCTGCCAGTGTTGGCGAAGTTATCGCGCTAAAAAGTTTTATCGAAAAATTATTACTTAATTACCCTGATTTAGCCATTACGATTACTTCATTTACTCCCACTGGCTCAGCACAAGTAACTAAGCTCTTTGGTGATCGTGTGCAACACGGTTATTTACCCTTAGATATATTGCCCTGCACCGCATTATTTTTGCATAGACTACAACCAAAAATGATGATTTTTATGGAAACCGAGTTATGGCCGAACTTAATTGCCCAATGTGCTCAGCAAAACATTAAATTACTATTAATTAACGGCCGCTTGTCGAAGAAATCATTAACTAGCTACCAAAAAATTGGCCCGCTTATTAAACCCTGCCTAAACCACTTCGATAAAATCCTGACACAAAGCCAAGAAAATTTAAGCCATTTTTTGCAACTAGGAGCGCAAGCTAGTCGCTGTGTGAATAGTGGTAACTTAAAATTTGATATCAGTGTCAATGCTCAAGTGATGGCAAAAAAAGCCGAATTAGCCAAACTACTTTTTACTGAGCAGCGTCAAGAGCAAAGAAGCATTTGGCTAGTCGCCAGTACTCATGATGGCGACGAGACAATTGTCTTGACCGCTTTTAAAACATTATTATCTCAATACCCACGATTATTATTAGTGCTAGTGCCGCGCCACCCAGAACGCTTTGCACAAGTGGCCAAGCTTTGTCTTGAGCAAGGTTTATCATTGGCTAAGCGCAGTGAAAATACTGTCATTAATAATGAGCAAGTATGGTTACTCGATAGCTTGGGTGAATTAATGGCGGCTTTTGCGTTGAGCGATATTGTCACTATGGGTGGTAGCTTTAATGCCGTGGGTGGCCATAATCCACTAGAGCCGGCGTTATTTAATAAACCAGTCATCGTTGGCCCTAACATGAGTAACTTCAACGAAATCATGCAGCAGTTAAGACAGGCAGATGCCATAGTCCAATTAACTGCTGATGAACCTAGCCATCAACTCGCCAAAGAAGTTAGCATCTTATTACAGCAGCCGGAACGACAAAAGTCTCTGGGCGAAAATGCCCTTAAAGTGGTCTTAGCAAACCAAGGCGCCAGCGAAAAAACCTTGGCTCAAGTACAAGCGTTATTAGCGAGTAACGGCGCAAAGTCATGAGGATAAAACGTGTGAATCAAACGATAAGCAGCGAACAGTTTGCCCAGTTTTCACAAGGTAACATCAGTGGTTTTTTTAGTAAAAACCTGATTGATGATTTCAGTGCCAAGATGCTTGAGCCAAGCTATTGGCAACAAAAAAATGCAGTGACAGGTTCAGCCCAAGGGCGCGGCACCACTTGGTTTGTCGCTTATAATGATAGCAATAATATTTCACATGCTTGGGTGTTACGTCATTATTACCGTGGCGGTTTAATGGGTAAAATAATTAACGATAGCTACTGGTTTAGCGGTTTTGCAAATACTCGTGCCGCGCGTGAGTTTGCCTTACTGAGTCATATGCAAACTCTACAACTGCCTGCACCTGAGCCTATTGCCTATCGTGTTATTCGCCATCGTCTAACCTACCAAGCAGACTTATTATCAAGCCGTATTCAAAACGCACAAGATTTAGTGGCAATATTAAGTAAAAAAATCTTAGCTGATAATGTTTGGCAACGTATTGGCGCCACAATTAAACGCTTTCATCAACAGGGTATTTATCATCACGACCTAAATAGCCATAATATTTTGCTCGATGATAAAGAGCAGGTGTTTCTAATCGACTTTGACCGTGGCGAATTACGCCAAAGTAAAGCAGATTTAACAACTGATGCCCGATGGAAACATGCTAATATGGCACGTTTACAGCGTTCATTTTTGAAGGAATTCAATAAGATAACGCAATTTAATTTTACTAAAAAAAACTGGCAAACATTGCTGACTGGCTATCAAAACCACACTGATTAGGTGACTTAAATGAATTTTTTTATCCTGCTACTGACCGCAAGTTTAGCGCTAACGTCATTTGCTTTAAGCGCAAAAAAGCCGGCGGCACAAGATATTAGTCACTTAATTTCTCAGCAAGAGTTTGCCCGCTATCAAAATGTCGCAGACTTTATTGAACAATCACCCAAGGTGACAATTACAGTAACGCCATCAAAGGCAGATAAAGATGAATATGGTCAACATGTTGCTAGATCATTGACTGGCTCTGATTGTGACAGGGATGGCAAGATGGACAATAATGCCACATGTAATGCTGTATTTTATAAACTGTGGCTAAAATACTCACGTTAATCACTAACTGACTGCTGAGTCACCTGTAAAAACTTAGCCATATCAGCAAGCATTTCCTGATAATACGGATTGTAAGTCAGCCTTTGTATTGGCAATTCATGCTTAAGGTTCATTGCTGTTACCTCCCCTTTTATCACCTGCTTATTTTGTTTACATGCCTGATAACGAACGGCATCTTTTACATAGTGACCACAATTTCTATAGCGCCCATTAACGCCATAATGGGGATTATCAGGGGAATTAGTGGTAGCAATGTGAGCAACATCAAAAATGTCACTGCATAAACTATCAGCAGAACATTCAGGCACTACCACTGACATGACTTCCGCTAATTTTTTCGTCAATTTGTTGTTATCACCATAATAAATCAACACACTTTGCTTCATTTCCTCTTGCGGTGATGCTAACTGCCACTGCTGAATTAGCTGTAAAGTAGACTCAGTAGCTATGGTTTGATCATATTCACTGGCAACAACAAAGAGCGGAATATCATGCATATTTCGACTCGCCATAGCTTGATCACCACCAACAAGGCTCATTAAGGCATGTACTTGCGCGGCCGCGTTATAAGGGAATGACTCATATTTAGCAAAATCAATATCGGCATCGAGATCAAGCCAGTCAACAAAGGGGATGGCATCAATATATTGGGCTAACCAAGCTAAATCACTTTTGGCCTTGGATGCGGGTGACCACATAAAGAGGCCTTTAATTTTTTCATCAACACTGTTTTTCTGCATCAAGTAATTAAAGATAAGTGTCCCGCCAGTAGATAAACCACCAAGATACACCTGCTGATAATCAGTTAACGTTTGCTCTATAGCAAACGTTGTCGCCTGCTGCCACTCACTATAATCAGTAGTCAACAATGCTGAAGGCGCCATACCATGCCCAGGCAATAGCAGCGTACGTACGGTAAAACCCTGTTGATAGAAAAACTGGCTAAGATCATGAAAATAAAACGGTGAATCAGTTAAGCCGTGAATAAGTAAAATAGCTTTGTCATTATTAGGCTGAGCTAATTCAAACGGAGCAAGCAACTGGCTGATTGTTGGTATTTTTGACCATTGCTTTTGTTTTGCCAATTGTCGGTAGGTCTCAGTAACAATGGGGCAAGGCATATTAGCCCTAGGGTTGGTATTAACAATGACCTGGTAAGCATCATTAAGGTATTGCTGATAACTTGATAGTTTTTTAAAGTTAACACTGGCTAAAAATTTACCTGAAGAATCCTTAGCTAGCTTATTAGAGAATCGATATTTACCAGATTCAATTAGGGATACATAGTCATCTTGAATACTCAGACAATCTTGCTGCCCTTGGGAAAAGGACAAGGTACTCACCAACCAGAGTAGTAATAACGTGTACTTATTAACATATTGCATGATGATTTCCTTTAATTGTATTTTATCGATGAACAAGCGGAGCTATAAGGTCATATAGTAGCCAAAAAAATAACGCCTTTGCAGCATTATGCGGCAAAGGCGTTAAAATTTATGCACATTATTTTCAGGCTTACCATTAAAGCACGGTAAGCCTGAAAAATTAAATACCGTAACTTAAGCGGTATTTTTTAATACTGGCTAAGTTTTCTGCTAGCTCTGAACTCTCAGCACCTTGCGCGGCAACTTTTTCTTCAAGAAAAGCTACCACATCACCTAAAGTGACAATTGACGCAACTTGCGTACCAAAATCACGTTCAACTTCTTGAATCGCTGATAACTCGCCTTGACCTTTCTCTTGACGATCAAGAGCAATCAAGACACCAGAAAGCTGTGCGCCGTGTGCTTTAATGATTTCCATTGATTCACGAATGGCAGTACCTGCGGTGATAACATCATCAACAAGCATAATTTTACCCTCAAGATCAGCGCCTACTAATGAGCCACCTTCACCATGGGTTTTGGCTTCTTTGCGGTTAAAGCAATAAGGCACATCGAGATTATGGTGATCGTACAGAGCAATAGTCGTGGTAGTGGCAATGGGAATACCTTTATAAGCCGGACCAAAAATCACATCAAAATCAATTTTTGCGTCCATTAAGCTCGCCGCATAAAAACGACCTAAGCGCGCTAAATCACCACCGGTTTTAAACATACCAGCATTAAAAAAGTACGGGCTCACTCGACCAGACTTTAAAGTAAACTCACCAAAACGTAATACCTGCTTTTCGATAGCAAATTCAATAAATTCGCGTTGATAATCTTTCATAGTTATTTTCCTGTTTACTTAACTGAATATAGCTTAGCTTAATGCTGCTTTTTGTATGTCGAATAATTCGTTGATACCATTTTTTGCTAATTCAAGCATGGCTTGCATCTCTTCAAAGCTAAACGGTTCTTCTTCAGCAGTACCTTGTATTTCAATAAGTTTACCGGTATCTGTCATCACCACGTTCATATCGGTATCTGCGGCTGAATCTTCTGGGTAATCTAAATCAGTAATCACTTCACCTTTATAAATACCAACAGAAACGGCAGCGATCATATGTTTTAGCGGGTTCGTTTTAATAATATCTTTAGCACGCATATAGTTAAGTGCATCAACTAAAGCCACACAAGCACCGGTAATAGCAGCAGTACGGGTACCACCATCGGCTTGAATAACATCACAATCGATAGAAATGGTATTTTCACCTAACGCTTTTAAATCAACCGCGGCACGTAAGGCACGCGCAATTAAGCGAGAAATTTCTAACGTACGACCACTTTGCTTACCAGTAGTCGCTTCACGACGCATACGTGTATGAGTAGAGCGAGGTAACATGCCGTATTCCGCCGTAATCCAACCTTTACCTTGGCCTTTTAAGAAACGTGGTACACCAACCTCAACCGAAGCAGTACAAATCACTTTAGTATCGCCGAACTCAATAAGTACTGAGCCTTCTGCATGAGTGGTAAAATGACGGGTAATCGTTACTGGGCGAATTTGCCCTAATGTTCTGCCGCTTGGACGCATGAAGTGTTCCTATATATAAAGACGGATAAAATAATTGCCGCTATTATAATGCCTATCAGACTTTTTTGAAATATAGTTCAGTAAAGTAAGGTCATGTTAATTGTCCCAAGCACCGAAAATCAGCAGAGAGCACCATGAAAATTATCACCGCCTTAGTTATCAGTTTAAGCTTATTTTTAAACTTTGTTATTACCGTAAGTGCTACTAGTTATACTGCACCAACAGTAATAGCCTCTGACTTACCCACTTACAGCAAAATCTATGATGAGCAACGCGACCCTTTTAAAGATGCGGTAGCAGCACTGGCTTTGGCCAAAGAGACTAATCGCCAAGTATTAATTGAAATTGGCGGTAACTGGTGTAGCTGGTGCCATAAGATGGATAGCTTTCTTGCTAAAAATCCCGAGGTATATCAAGCTTTGCATAGTCAATATGTTTTGCTGAAAATTAATGTCAGTGACAGTAATGAAAATAATGACTTTATGAAATCACTACCGCCGGTATTGGGTTATCCGCATATGTATGTTTCCACGGCACAAGGTAAAATGATTTTATCTAAAGATACCGCCGAATTACTGGCCGACAATAATTATTCAAAATCTCAATGGTTACGTTTTCTCAGCGACTGGTCAGTGAAGGCCACCGCAATACCAGCACAGTTAGTAACAACTAACGCGGCAGAATAGTTCAAAATGAGTAGCAAGACATAAACCGAGTAATACCAAGATCAGATCGGCCTAGGTTAGGGGAGCAAGTTAGTGATTAATGAAGAGCAATGTAGGTCTTTTTTTGATAAAAATTACCAAACACCTGAATTTATCAAAGAGAGACAAAAGCAACTACAGCACAATAGACGTCATTTTCTTAAATCAGCCGCGGGTATGGGCGCATTAGCCAGTTTATCCAGCTTTAGTATCACCGCAAAAACACAAATTTCGCTGCATGAGTTAGTTAACAGCTTAGTTAAAACAGAACCATGGTTAACTCTAGATGCCACACTTAATCATTTATTGCCCAGCTCAGCAACAGGCCCAAGTGCCAGAGAAATAAAGGCCACCGCTTATTTATATCAAGTGATGAATGTACAACCGACCGAGCAAGATGAAAAAGATTTTATTCTCAAGGGGGTTGGTTGGTTAAATGCTTATGCTAATAGCGAAAAATCTGCCGACTTTGCCCAATTAAGTTTTACCGATAAAGAACAGCTATTACGTGGTATTAGCCAATCAACCGCGGGACAGAATTGGTTAAATACCCTACTCGGTTACATTTTTGAAGCCATGTTATCAGCCCCTAGTTACGGCGGCAATCCTAACGGTATCGGTTGGCAATGGTTAGAACATCAAGCAGGTTTTCCCCTGCCAGAAAAAGGTCAACGCTATTTTGAATTACCTACTCGCGCCCGCATTGATTTACTTAGCCCAGAGCAATACGATAATAAACGCCTCGCCAGCCGGCGGAAAAAAGCCCATCAAGGAACCCGCAAAGCATGACCGTTTCGTTAAATAATGACATTTGCTGCACTGGTAATGACGGTACTGCCCGCCGCTACCGAGTTATTGATAACAACGCCTTTACCTCGCCTAAATCTTGGAGTTTTCAATGAGTTATGATATTTGCATCATTGGTAGCGGCGCAGGCGCCTCCCCTATTGCCCACCAATTAGCGCTAGCCGGTGCCAAGGTCTTAGTGCTAGAAAAAGGCCCTTGGTTAACGGAAAAAGAATTTTTCAAAGATGAGCTGACCATCAGTATTCATGATGCTTACAACCCCAAGTTAAGTGATGAACAGCACGTTATTGAAGAAGAATACCTAGATGAAAATGACCAACCTTTCTGGCAAGGTGAAAAAACCAGTGATTCGGGTTGGAGTTGGTGGAATGGTACTGTGGTTGGTGGCTCATCTAATTTTATGAGTGGCTACTTTCACCGGTTAAAACCGATAGATTTTCGCTTAGAATCTGAATTTGGTGCGATAAAAGGTGCCAATATCGTAGATTGGCCGATTACTTATGACGAACTCGAACCCTACTATGCCAAGGTAGAGCGTGAAATTGGCGTATCTGGCCGTGTGGTTAA
Source organism: Colwellia sp. MT41 (assembly GCF_001444365.1). Classification (NCBI taxonomy): domain Bacteria; kingdom Pseudomonadati; phylum Pseudomonadota; class Gammaproteobacteria; order Alteromonadales; family Colwelliaceae; genus Colwellia; species Colwellia sp. MT41. The sequence goes on along the minus strand of NZ_CP013145.1, from coordinate 103,424 downwards.
ACACCCACATCAAGAGCCGCGCTCTACCGACTTTCCCTATCCTCCTATTGCCGAATTACCCATGTCTGCATGGATCGATAAAGCCGCGACAGCAATTGGCTATCATGCCATTCCCGTTCCTAGAGCCATTTTATCTAAACCAGCCATGGGCAGAGGCAGTTGCGAGTATTCAGGTTATTGCAGCAGCTATGGCTGCTCTTCTGGCGCTAAAGGTAGTGGCAGAGCCGCATTATTAAACCATGCCGTGGCATCGGGTAATTGCACCATTAAAGCCAATGCCAAGGTTTATAAAATTGCCAGTGATAAACAGGGTAAAATTACCGGTGTACATTATTACGATAAAATCGGTCGTAAAAAATCTGTCAGTGCCAAAATATATGTGGTTGCTTGTCAGGCAGTAGAAACCTCGCGCTTATTACTGGCTTCAACCGGTGAAAAATTCCCTCAAGGCCTAGCGAATAATAGTGGTCAGGTTGGCAAGAATTTACTCTTTAGTGGTGGTGGCACCGGCCAAGGTGACTTCATTTATGCTGATTTATCCGAGCAAAAAGTGAATGATTTAAAGCAAGTGGGTCCCTTTATTAATAGGGCACTACAAGACTGGTATCAAATTAACGACAAGAATTTTACTGGTGCCAACAAAAAAGGCCAAGCCAAAGGTGGCACTATCGACTTTTTATTTCACCAAAACCCTATCGCTAGAGCACAAGGCACACAGTGGGCTAGTGATGAAAGTGGTACTGCACAATTACTCTGGGGCGAAGATCTCAAGCAAAGTTTAAAAACAGAATTTACCAGCTATAAAACCCTACGTTTTGAAGTATTTAATGATTGGCTGCCTACTGACGACTGCTTTGTCAGCTTAGATAAAGAAGTTACCGATCAATGGGGCGATCCAGTCGCTAAGGTGCGCATTGGCTATCATGACCATGACCTTGAAGTCGGAGAGTACTTATCGAAAAAAGCAGAAAAACTGCTAGCAGCCCTAGGGGCAAAAAATGTTTCCTCCTCGGTCAGTGGTTACCCGTCAACAAACTTAATGGCGGGCGGTTGTCGGTTTGGCCATGATCCAACAACCTCAGTGCTAAACAAAAACTGCCGAGCCCATGAAGTTGATAACTTGTATGTCACTGATGGCTCGTTTATGCCCACTGGCGGTAGCGTACCCTACACTTTTACCATTTATGCCAATGCCTTTCGCGTAGCGGATAAAATTAAAGCACATTGGTTAACGCTGACAAATAAGCCCTAACAACTCAGTGTTATTTGCGTAAGCATTAGCAGAAATATTAAAAAACTATCAATTGGTGATATCTCTGTGAAGTTATACCGTCAATATCGGTCTCTATATTTTACTTATTATTGGTGACCGGATATGACTGTCAAATTACTATTAACTGCCATATTAGCCCTGTTATTAACCGCATGCGGTTCAGATGACAAGATTGCTGAAGTAGCAAATAATTTAAATCCGCCCCCTTCGGCGGTTACCACTTATACTGGTATATTTCTAGATTCAGCGGTTACTGGGCTAAACTATAAAACGGTTAGCCAAAGTGGGCAAACCAATGAGCTGGGCGAATTTAACTTTCAAGACAATGAAATGATCACTTTCTCAATTGGTGATATTGAACTGCCCACCACACTTGCCCGTCTCTATTTAACCCCGTTAGAGCTCTTTCAAACCACCGATATTAATCAAATTGAAGTCATTAACCTGCTGCGGCTATTACAAAGTTTAGATAGTGATGGTGATAGTAGTAATGGCATTGAAATAACGGCATCGGCGCACCAATTAGCCACTAACTTGATTATTGACTTTTCCGCCAGTGATTTTGCCCAACAAGTCGCGGAACTCGTCAGCCAAAGTGGTGGCGTTTACCAAACACTCATTCCTGCCTCAATGGCAATCGAGCACTTTCAGTTAACACTGAATCAGATCAGTGATAACAATATAACAAGCTGCAGTAAAGAACATGACAAAGTTGGTCATAGTGGTTTCTTCAATACTTTTGCCCACAATGTCTCAGGCAAAGCGACAATTATAGATGACTGCACCATTGAAATAACGCAATTTAGTTATGATGGTGGTGGCCCCGAGGTATACATCTACGGCGCTACAGAGCATTTATATGCTGGCAATGAGGCTTTTTCAATAGGTAACAGACTTAATGGTCAGGTGTTTGACAATGCTAGCTTTATTATTAAATTACCCCGTAATAAAACCTTAGATGACTTAACCGGTCTAAGTGTTTGGTGTGTCGATTTTAATGCTAACTTTGGCCAAATGGAATTTACCCCTTAATTGACAAAAGGGGTTTTGTCAGCACTGAATTTCTGGCTAGATATAACAAGGTCAGGCATAATCCTGCTGTTCATTCTTATAAAACAAACTTTTTGAGTAATAATAGGAAAGATTATGATCTACAGCATGACGGCGTTTTCACGCGTTGAAATAAAAGGTGACTGGGGCAATGCAGTCTGGGAAATACGCTCAGTAAATCAAAGATTTTTAGAAACATATTTTCGATTACCTGAACAGTTTCGTGGCATTGAGCCGGTGTTACGTGAGCGTTTTCGCAAACAGTTAAATCGCGGCAAGGTAGAATGTAACTTACGCTTTAATGCCAATGCAGCCAACAAAAGTGAGCTTGCGCTTAATGAAAACTTGGCTTTGCAACTTATTGAGCATGCTAACTGGATTAATGGACACACGCTGAATAGCCAAGTAAATCCTGTTGAAATAATGCGTTGGCCTGGGGTAATGGAAGCACCCGAAGCCGATATGTCGGCTATTCAAACTGAACTTTTAGCGGCCTTTGATACCGCCTTAATAGATTTCATTGCTGCCCGCGCTAGTGAAGGTGAAAACCTTAAAGCCATGATTGAACAACGCCTTGAGGCGATATCTGTTGAAGCCGATAAAGTACAAAGCCGAATGCCTGAAGTGATTGAATGGCAGCGTAAACGCATTATCGATAAGTTTACCGATGCTAAAATTGAGCTAGACACAGGTCGTGTTGAACAAGAGCTAGTATTACTGGCCCAAAAAATGGATGTCGCTGAAGAGCTTGACCGTTTAAACAGCCATGTGAGCGAAACTAAAAAGATCTTGAATAAAGGTGGCGCCCAAGGTCGCCGTTTAGATTTCATGATGCAAGAATTTAATCGCGAAGCCAATACCCTAGGCTCTAAATCCATCAATTCCGACATTACCGCCAGCGCGGTAGAGTTAAAGGTGTTAATTGAACAAATGCGTGAGCAGATTGCGAATATAGAATAATACTCAAGCCAATATTATCGATAAAAAAGCCATAGTTAGCGCCATCATTAACTGTGGCTTTTTTATTAGCAATCAACAACATTAGTCTAGTAATATCGCATATTGCTTGCTATAACATCAGCATCTAATTTATCAGGATGCCTTCAAAATGATCTCACTCTCTACTGAGCAATGCCGCATTATCGGCGTCATGCTTGAAAAAGAAACCACCACACCAGAGCAATACCCACTGTCATTAAACGGTATTACTCTCGGCTGCAATCAAAAAAGCAACCGTGATCCAGTAATGTCATTATCAGAAAGTGACGTGCAAAACGTAGTCGATGAGTTGGTGCAACTGAATAAATTAATGGTCGACCATAAAGCCTCCAGCCGAGTAAATAAATATTTCCATCGCTTTTGTGATACCGAATTTGGCAGTTTAAAATTCACCGCCCAGCAAAGAGCCATCATTTGTGTACTGTTACTAAGAGGACCGCAAACGCCGGGTGAGTTAAGAACGCGTACTAATCGCCTGACTGACTTTAGCGATGTTAGTGCCGTTGAAGATGCCTTAAAGCAATTACAAGACTTAAACGGTCAACCACTGGTGAAAAAACTGGCACGTGAGCCAGGAAGGCGTGATTCACGCTATGTACATTTACTATCAGATTTTGATGAAAGCAGCTTGGCTGAATTCAGTGATAATCCAGTTAAAATAGCCCCCACAGACAATAAAAATCAACTTGCTCAGAGAGTCACTGAGTTAGAGCAACAAGTTGCCTCATTAACAGAGCAAGTAGCTACATTAACTGAGCTATTCGATAGTGAATAATTGTTGATTTAATTAACCCGCAAGTAACGCCTAATGCATGATAATGAAGCCATTCTTGCCGATTTTGCTAAAGTTATCTCTAGGGATGTCAGCTGGCGATTTATATACCCTAGGACTATTTCATGACTGCGGTATACCCGCTTTTGCCAATAAATTTTATGATACCGATAAGGCCTTTAATCTAGCGTCTCAGCTAACGCCATTAATCTACATTCACATTCGGAATGTAGAGTGATGACAACTGCAGCTAAATACCGTTAAGCGACCTTAATGGTATTTTTGTTTGCCGCTTTAGCATCCAACAAGGCATCTTCAACATTATGCAGCATATCGGATAAAGAAAAGCCTTTTTGCCACGTGGCTAAACCCATACTGCAAGTAATAGTATCGGTAGTAAAAAGTTGCTGGGCTATGGTTTCTCTAAGATTGTTAGCAAACTCATAAGGGGAAGTGATACTTGTTGGTAAAACTAAAAGAAAATTATCGCTGTGCCAATGGATAAGTTCGCTCTTTGCCGGGATGTTTTTTTGAATGATAGCAACCAATTTTATTAAAATATCATCTCCAACACTCGGGCCATAGCAGTCATTAATGCGCTTAAAATTATCAATATTAAGCTGTAATAAACTAAAGCCTTCGCCCTCACTGTGGGCTTTTTGACAAAAATTGTGCAATATAACCTGACCTGCACGCCGATTATAAGCATGTGTTAGAGGGTCTTGTTTGGCAAGGTCTTCAAAAGCTTGAGTGACTCGCCCCAATTCCACCAAGCGACGATAAATAAAAATAACTAAACTAAACGTTAAGCTAGCGCCTAAAGGTAAAAACTCATCAAGCTCCCAATGTTCATACTCTTTAACCAAATTAATAATAACTTCTAAGACGTCATAATGAGCAAAGAAAGCAAACAAAATGGCATTTATTGCCAGTAACCACAATCCATCTCGAACAAATGAACGTCTATGTAAATACTTATAATGCACCATAGTTATCCCAAGAATAATACTACCTTTTCTATAATTAACTAAAACAAAAGTAAATGCGAGTAATTTTCACTCATAGTTGCACATAAGGCCAATAATATTATTTATCAGTAAGTTATTTTTATTTCGCTACAGAGGCGAAGATAACTTATGAAAAATAAAATGGCTTATGCCATAGTTAAGTTATGGTGGCACTTGGGAGTATCTATGTTAACTCACATTCAAGAAATTATTGAGGCAGTATCAAACAGTTATGGCGATGAATTTTTTACTAAGGTAACCTTAGCGCTCAATAAAGTGATTGCTGCTGACTACACCTTTATTGCCCGGTTAGATTCGCATGCTCATAGTTGTAGAACAGAGGTGTTAGTTGCCAAAGGAAAAATTGTTGATAACTTTGAGTATTCCCTAGAAAATACCCCTTGCGCTAATGTCGCTGCTGATTCGGTATGCTTCTACCCTAAAGATATTTGTAAGTATTACCCTAAAGACCAATTATTGTTTGATATGAAAATTCAAGCCTATTTAGGTACACCGCTCCTTGATTCAAAACAGCAAGTGATCGGCATAATTGTCGCCTTATTCGAAACTGAGCATAAAAAGGAAAAGGAAACATCGGCGCTATTTCAATTATTCTCAGGTAGAATTGCCGCCGAACTGGAACGCCTTGATTATGAACAATCCCTTGAGGATAAAATAGCTGCGCGCACCTTAGAGCTATCCGAAACAGTAAAACAATTACAACTAACACAGCAACAATTAGTAGAATCAGAAAAAATGTCTGCTTTAGGTAACTTAGTTGCCGGTGTTGCACATGAAGTAAATACGCCTCTAGGTATCGCCATAACTACCCACAGTATTTTGGCCGATGAATTTAATAAATTACAAGATAAACTGGCGACTAAAAGCCTAAGTATGAAAGATATGGAGCGCTTCCGTAAAACGTCAGAAAGTGCCATAGCGATGCAAGGAGAGAACTTAAACCGGGCTAAAAAATTAATTAGCAGCTTTAAAAAAACTGCTGCTGATCAGCATCAATTAGAAATTGAAACGCTTGATATTGGTCAATATTATCAACAAGTCATTTCGACCTTGCGCTCTATCCTTAAACCGCAAAAGGTTAGCCTTACTATAGAGTGTCAAGAGCAAATAGTTTTGGCTACCTACCCGGGTATCCATGCACAAATATTAACTAATTTAATCAGTAACAGTGTTAAACATGGTTTTGCTAGCAAGCACAATGCTGAGGTAGATAATGCCCGTCAAGAAAATAAAATTACTATTGAGATTAAACAGCTCACTACGGGTGAAGTCGACGTTATATACAGTGACAATGGCCGTGGTTTATCTAAAAAAGCACAGCAACATATTTTTGAACCTTTCTTTACCACAGCGCGCGCACAAGGTGGCATAGGTTTAGGCATGTCTATTGTCTTTAACTTAATTAACCAAAAAATCAATGGCTCTATCGAAGTAAAAAAGACGAAGTCTGGTGCCTGTTTTCACTATAAATTCAAAGCAAATACAAGTAATTAAAGCCTAATCAAATACTTTTATTAGCTTATGATTTCTGGATATTCCCTAGCCATCAATGTTTTTATTTAAACATCATGGATGTGATAAAATGTTTACCTTTCTAAATACACTTAAATTAAAGTCTTCATTAGCACTACTGCTCTTTCCTTTCGGGCTAGCGCTTATTACGGGGCAATATTGTTTTTATTGGTAATAAAGAAACTGCATTAAAACAATATACTCAGGCTGTAGCACTGCTAGGTTAGTCCACTTTAAGTGGGTGTTACTTTGTAAGCACAGCGCCTAGCACCATCAATAATATGCTCTTCTCGGCTAACGGTAGCGACCTCACTCATAAGCGCTTGAAACATTTGTAATTCCGAACGACAAAAACTTAAGCACTTACTGGCCGCGGCACAAATAGGGCAATGGTTTTCCATTAACCAAAAAACGCCGTCATGCTGTTCCACTGTCGCCATATAACCTTCATCACTACGCAGTTTCGCTAAAGTCTGTAATTTTTCTTCGATACCAAATCTATCGGCTAAGGCTAATCGATAGTTTGCCATCGCCGTTTCTTCTCTATGACTGATCAGTTTTTCCATGCCATCGTCACCAAAGATGCTAATCACCGAATCGAGTAACTGCACGGTTAATTCATCATGACGATCAGCAAAACGACTATTGCCTTTATCCGTTAATGACCAATACCGGGTTGGTCTACCACGAGCCGCTTTTTCGTCTTTAAAAACCACATCGCCCGAGTCTTCCAAGCCTTGTACATGCTGACGCACACCCATGGTGGTAAGACCTAATTCACTCGCCAATATTTTTGCCGTTAACGGCCCTTCGGTCTTTAATAGCTGAATTATTTTTTCATGAGTCTTCATTAGATCTCCGGCCGAAAGGTAGGTATAACGCCATTATTACCCATTTTTAGCATGATTTCATCGTCTAGCATCATATTAAGTAAAGTTTTTTGTTTATATTTTACTTGATCTTCTTTTGTAAAGTGTTTACCTTATTAAACAAATAGAAAGCTTTACTTAATACCGGGAAAGAATTGTGATGAATTTAGTTATTATCAGTGCCAGTCAACGTACTCAATCACAAAGCGCTAAAGTTGCTAATTACCTAGCTGACAACAGTAGTCAATTTAGTGCCGTTCAGCATATTGAATTATGTAAACAGCGCCTACCCCTATGGGATGGTGAAGAGATAAGTAAACAACAAGATGATAGTGATTGGCTGGCCATAAATGCTCAATTACAAACGATGGATGCCTTAATACTTATTACCCCAGAATGGGGCGGTACAGCCTCACCGTTATTAAAAAACTTATTAATGATGGCGCAAGCGGCCGATATTGGTCATAAACCAGTACTGCTAGTGTCTGTGGTTAATGGTATTAGCGGCGCTTACCCTATCGCAGAATTACGCATGAATGCCTTTTCCAATAACAAGTTAGTTGCTATTCCCGATCACCTAATTATTAGAAATGTTGAAGAAATTCTTAATACGATTAATGAACATAACCAGCAAGAAGATCACGCTATAACTCGTCGAGATAAAAGTATCCGCCACCGTATTGGTTATAGCTTACATACACTGTTTTATTACAGCCAGGCGATGAAAATATTACGTGAAACCTTACAAGGCAATACCTATAACAACGAGTATTTATACCCGTACGGTATGTAAATTAATCGTCAGACTAAAGTAAATCAACAACGAGGCATTCAATTTGAACAGTTACCAACAGATCAGTCCTACCTGTGGCGCGAAGCAAGCCTAGTTGACCCTAGTGGCAACAACATAAAACTCTATTGGGCAGGAGAAAATCGTTTAAATCCGCCTTGGCGGATTGAGAAAAAATACCAGGCATAAAACGACTACACTTATTAAAAATATACCTACAAAATAGGTAACGGAGAGCAATTATGATTACCTTAGAACACATTAACTTAGTGGTCAGTGATATAGAAAAAAGTTTAGCTTTTTACCGCGCCGCTTTTCCTCACTGGCATGTACGTGGTGGTGACAAAGGTGAATGGTCTGGCAAACCAAGAAATTGGTTACACTTTGGTGATGACTATCAATATATCGCCTTTGCCGATAATGGTGTTGGTGACAACAGAGACTTAACCGGCCATCAAGTAGGTTTAGCGCATTTTGCCTATGTTACCAGTGACTTAAAAGGTACCATAGCGCGGATAACCCAAGCTGGTTTCCCTATCCATAAAGACGGCACCCCTGATAAGTATAGAGAGAACATCTATTTTCTAGATGCTGATGGTTATGAAGTAGAGTTCGTGCAATACCATACCGATATTCCTGAACTAAGAAACCGTTATTAATGCCAATATGCGGCGCTAAGCTATGTTGATGAGTACCTAGTTACCAACCATGAGAAGGTTACAGTATTCATTAACCTAGCGTAAACTTAGCAAGTTATGCGCTAATTTCCCCTCCGACAAACAGTTAGTAATACTCTGTAACAAAATACTGCCGCTTGCCTCACCACTCAATGAGGTAAGCCATAGTTTTACTAAAGCCTCCTCTGCTACACTGCTAAACGATTTGTAAAATAAATGTCAATATGTCGCTAAGTACTAGTCGCGGCATAATACTCACTTCAACAAGCGAGACTCAAATGAACAAACAAAGTATTTTCTTGACCAGTATCTTGGTCACTAGTGTATTAGCCGGTTGTACTGGCAACAGCATTAAACAAACATCAGACCCAATCGCAGTCACTCAAGCACAAAAAATTAGTTACCCAGTAACGCTTAAAGGTGACGTAGTTGATAATTACTTTGGTACTGATGTTGCCGACCCATACCGTTGGTTAGAAGATGACCGTAGTGAAGAAACTAGCGCTTGGGTTAAAGCAGAAAACAAAGTGACTTTTGATTACTTAGCGAAAATTCCTTACCGCGACCAACTAAAGTCTCGTTTAGCTGAATTATGGAACTATGAAAAAGTGGGTGCTCCTTTCAAAGAGGGTAACTATACCTATTTTTATAAAAATGATGGTTTGCAAAACCAGTATGTGGTTTATCGTCAAAAAGACGGTGGCACTGCTGAAGTATTTTTAGATCCAAACACTTTCAGTGAAGATGGCACCACGTCTTTGGGACAACTTAGCTTCTCAAAAGATGGTTCAATTGCCGCTTATGCTATTTCTGAAGGTGGTAGTGACTGGCGTAAAATCATCATTATTGATGTAGAAACAAAAAAAGTATTAGAGACACCACTTGTTGATGTGAAATTCTCAGGTATTTCTTGGTTCAAAAACGAAGGTTTTTACTACTCAAGTTATGATAAGCCAGAGGGCAGTGAGTTATCGGCAAAAACCGATCAACATAAACTTTATTACCATGTCTTAGGTCAACCACAAAAAGACGATAAAATTATTTTTGGTAACACTGCCGAACAAAAGCGTCGTTACGTTGGTGGTACTGTCACCGAAGATAACCGCTTCTTACTTATTTCAGGTGCAATTTCAACCTCAGGTAACGATCTTTATCTTAAAGACTTAAGTAAGCCAGATAGCCCATTAGTAACCATTACCGATAACTTTGATGCCGATACTTATCTACTTGAAAATGAGGGCGATAAGCTATTTTTAGTGACTAATCTAAATGCGCCAAACAAGAAAATTGTCACGGTAAATGCGAGCGCACCAGCAAGTAAAAACTGGACCGACTTTATTGCCGAAACTAAATATGTACTAAGCGCTTCTACGGGTGGCGGTTACTTCTTTACTGAGTATATGGTTGATGCTATTTCGAAAGTTTACCAATACGATTATCAAGGTAAACAAGTACGTGAAATCAACTTACCCGGTATTGGTAGTACTTCTGCCTTAGAAGGTGACAAAGACGAAAGTATCTTATATTACTCATTTAGCAACTACAAAACGCCAGGTACCATCTATAGCTACAATATAGATAATGGCAATAGTGACGTTTACCGTAAGTCAGGCGCTAAATTTGACAGTAATGCTTATGAATCAAAACAAGTATTTTATCCATCAAAAGATGGCACACAAATACCTATGATCATTACCTATAAAAAAGGTATTGAACTTAATGGTAAAAATCCGACTATTTTATATGGTTATGGTGGTTTCAATATTAGTTTAACACCACGATTTAGTGTTGCTCGTGCGGTATGGCTAGAGCAAGGTGGTATTTATGCTGTTGCTAACTTACGTGGCGGCGGTGAATACGGTAAAAAGTGGCATAACGCTGGTATCAAGTTAGACAAACAAAATGTTTTTGATGACTTTATTGCTGCTGCTGAGTACTTAATCAAAAAAGATTATACTTCTAGTGATTACTTAGCCATTAATGGCGGCTCTAATGGCGGTTTATTAGTTGGTGCTGTTATGACACAACGTCCTGATCTAATGAAAGTAGCTTTACCAGCCGTTGGTGTATTAGATATGCTGAGATACCATACCTTCACTGCGGGTGCAGGTTGGGCATACGATTACGGTACCGCTGAGCAAAGTGAAGAAATGTTCAAATACTTACAAGCTTATTCGCCCGTACACAATGTTAAAGCTGGTGTTAGCTACCCAGCGACCTTGATCACTACTGGCGATCATGATGACCGTGTAGTGCCGGCACATTCATTTAAGTTTGCTGCTGAGTTACAAGCCAAACAAGCTGGCAATGCACCAATGCTTATCCGTATTGAAACCAATGCTGGTCATGGTGCTGGTACACCGGTATCTAAAACTATCGATCAATATGCCGATATCTATGCCTTTACCTTGTTTAACATGGGTTTTAAGGTGTTACCAAAGTAGCAGAGTAAAAAGTCAAAGTATCGTTAACCTTTACTTTATATGAGCAAAGCTGATCTTGAGCAAGTACCTGAGAATATTACTCAGGTACTATTGCAACAAGTCCTATTTAATTCGAAGTGTTATGTCAAAAAAGCATTTCGAGACTTTATTTCTCAACGTTAATAATGGAGTAAATTATGGGTGGTTGTGGTGGCGAAGGCCATGATGAAAAAAAAGCGCAAGAACAAGCTCAAGATAAAACAACAGCACAAACTGAAGCTGCTGAGAAAGATTAACTACACTTGCTTTAAACTGGTATCGGTTCAAATCAGTATAAATTAGCCTTATTATCCTGGCTTCGCTCAGTTTTTTCATGTTAACGACCAAGCCACTAACTTATTCAAGTTCAGTGGCTTTTTTATCTGCGGTTAAATATTCTATCGAACTCAGGTTAAAAGACGCTATAGCGAATAGAGAAACTAACCAGATACTCAATAAAGAAAATGGTAACGGGCTTACTACAAATTGATTCCTACCTACTTCAAGTAATCAAGGAACTGTTTAGCCATGTTCCTTAATCAAGGCCAAAAATGGTTGACCATAACGGGATAACTTCACTTCACCTATACCACTGATAGCAAGCATGCCCCGAGAGGTTTTCGGTTTTACCCGTGCTAATTCAGATAAGGTGGCATCATTAAAGACAATAAAGGGTGCAATATCTTCGCCATCGGCAATGGCTTTACGCAGTTCACGCAATTTGGCAAATAAAGCCCGATCATAACTCTTTTGTGGGATTTTTTGCTGCCAGTAGCTGGCTTTTTGTAAACGTGGGCTGGCTAACATTAATGGCTCTTGCGCTTTTAGTACCACACCCGAGGCTTGTGTTAAACATAAAATAGATTGTTGCTCGATATCTTGCTGCAAATAGCCTAAGTGTATTAGCTGACCAATAATCGAGTACCAATAACCGGCAGTTTTTCCCTTGCCTAAACCAAAGGTAGAGACTTTATCGTGCGCTAACTGTTTAATTTTATCGGTAAGTTCACCGCGTAACACGGCAATTACATGGTCAATATCACCTTGTTGCTCGATACGATATACACATGACAATACTTTTTGTGCCTCTATAGTGCCATCAAACTGACTCGGTGGGTCTAAGCAAATATCGCAGTTACCACAGCCTTTTTCGGTATATTCAGCAAAATAATTCAGTACCACTTGTCGACGACAGGTTTGTGCGTCAATAAAAGCATTCATGGCAGCAAAGCGCTGCATTTCAACATTTACTCGCTCAGGGTTATCGCCCTCACTAATACGTTTCTTAATGCGGGCGACATCTTTTTCATCAACCAAAAATAAGGCTTCTGCGTCTAAACCATCACGCCCAGCGCGACCTATTTCTTGATAATAAGATTCCAAGGAACGTGGTGGCTCAAAATGTATAACATAACGGACATTAGGTTTATTAATACCTAGGCCAAAGGCAACGGTAGCTATCACTATCTGAATGTTATCTTTAGTAAATCCTTCTTGCACTATGGTACGGATTTCATTCTCTAAACCGGCATGGTAAGCCGCACAATTTATACCGCTGGCCGCTAAATACTTAGTCAGTTTGTCTACTTGCCAACGACTGTTACAATAAATAATGCCGCTATCTTCGCCTTTCTTTTTGATATAACCGAGCAACTGCTTTTCGCCATTATATTTAGGCGCTAAGGTAAAACGGATATTGGGACGGTCAAAGCTATCAAGATGAATATAGGGGTTTGGCAGCGCCAGCTGGTGCAAAATATCTTTGCGGGTGGTGACATCCGCCGTAGCGGTTAATGCCATCACAGGTACCGTAGGAAAATTTTGTTTTAAACATTGTAGCTTGGTATAGGCTGGCCTAAAATCATGGCCCCATTGAGAAATACAGTGTGCTTCATCAATAGCAAATAAACTTAAGGGCAATTGCCTTAAGCTTTGTAGGAAGTAGTAATTAGTTAAACGTTCCGGCGCCACATACAGTAACTTAATTTCACCTCGCCCTAAGCGAGCAAAAATATCATTGATCTCGCTTTGCTCTAGGCTAGAGTTAATAAACGCCGCCGATATGCCTTGGTGAGTTAAGCCATCTACTTGATCTTTCATCAAGGCAATTAAAGGCGAAACAACAATAGTAACCCCTGGCAACAACACCGCTGGTAATTGATAACACAGCGATTTACCCCCGCCGGTAGGCATTAATACCAGAGAATCTCGCCCTTGCAATAAATTATTAATAATCTCGATTTGACCGGTACGAAAACTTTCATAGCCAAAATAGTGTTTTAAGGTTTCAAGCAATAAGGCCTTATCTATTGCACTGCTTGCTGTATTGGCTGTGGCTACTGAGGAATTCAAGAAGGTGTCGACTAATTTTCTAAGGAGTAATAAAGCTATTTTAACTCAGCGGTGCAGTGAAAACATAGTACAGAAAAATATATTTTTAACTTAGCGTCGATCTTATTGATATTTATGGCCAAGTTACCTTAAAATTCATAATTCATGCTCTTGATAGCCCCTATTTTTAAGACCACGCCATTAATAAAAAACCCACCTTGAACATAATTTTCGCTGCCATACTAAAAACCCATGGTGACTATTATGGCTGTATAGCCAGCTTACCGTTCCTCGTATTAACAAGTTTACACCGCCAACAATAAGTACTGAACTTTTAGTACTTACACCGCTTAAGGTCATGTTATTATTCCGCCTTTCCTTATAGCTTGCCCTGGAATGATTAACTGATGAGTACAGCAACCTCTGATCAACTTGAAGCCAATAGCAGCCGTAACGGCGCCTTAAGTGCCTTAAGCGCATACCTACTGTGGGGTTTTGCGCCAATATATTTTAAATTACTCAACGAAATTGAGCCCGGTGAAATATTAATGCATAGGGTTATTTGGTCAGCTTTATTTTTGCTAGTGATGATTGTCGTTATGAAAAAATGGTCACAGCTCGTTACTGTTTTCCGTCAGCCAAAGATATTACTCTTGCTGTCTTTATCAGCTAGCTTTCTGGCGGTAAATTGGTTTCTGTTTATTTGGGCAATTAATAATAACCACTTGCTCGATGCCAGTTTAGGTTACTACATTAACCCACTCTTTAATGTTGTCCTTGGCATGATATTTTTTCATGAACGTTTACGCCGTAATCAATTAATAGCGGTAGGTTTAGCCCTGACGGGTGTATTGGTGCAACTGGTTGCCTTAGGTACTCTGCCAATGATTTCACTCGCCTTAGCCACTACCTTTGCCATTTATGGCTTAATAAGAAAGAAACTGCCGGTTAATTCATTCATTGGTTTATTTATTGAGTCATTGTTAATGCTACCGATAGCCCTGATTTATTGGTTTTTCTTTGTTGAAAGCAGTACCAGTAATATGGCGTTAAATAGCTCTAGTTTGAATTTTACTTTGATCATGGCAGGCTTGGTAACCACAGCACCATTATTATTATTTACTATAGCCGCAAAAAGGTTAACACTGTCAAGCTTAGGGTTTTTTCAATATTTAGGGCCAAGTATTATGTTTTTATTGGCGACTTTTTATTATCAAGAAACCATGAAAAGTGCTGAGCTGATCACCTTTATTTTCATTTGGGCGGCATTAGCACTCTATACCTTAGACTCGTTAAGAAAACGCGCATAAAAGTAGGCGAAAAAAAAGCGCTTATCCTCAGCAGTGATAAGCGCTCTTTTATTTATTTTTTAAGGTGGCAAGTTAGTCTTCGAGTTCAGCGCCTGAGATAACCACTTGATTACGACCATTTTCTTTTGCTAAATATAAGGCATTATCGGCTTCATTCATTTGCTTAGCGAACTTATCTTGACTATCAAAAATCACGCCAATGCTTAACGTTATTGATATAGGTACTCCACCGACTGGAATAGTCGACACGGAAATTTCGCGTCTAAAGTCGTCTAACCTGTTATACAAATTATCGACATCAATGCCGTGTAATAATACCGCAAACTCTTCTCCACCCAAACGAGCTGTTAGCCCTGCACTAAAGTGTTTACGCATATAAAGCGCAATCACTTTTAATACCTGATCACCCGCATCATGACCGTAGCTATCATTAACCTTCTTAAAGAAGTCGATATCTATCATAGCTAAACAGTAAGGTACTTTTTTCTGGATATATTCTTTAATGCGCAATTCAGCCGCATGGAAAAAAGCACGACGGTTAGCAAGATCAGTTAAATAATCCGTATTGGCGGCATGTTGAATTTTGGCAATATTATTCAAACTCTCAATGTTTTGGGTAATACGACAATAAAATTCTTCCGGGCAAAAGGGTTTCCGTAAAAAATCATCAGCGCCATTTTTTATAAAACGCGCTGAATGAATGCCGCTAGTCGCGCCAGAGATACCTATTACGGCTAATTGCTCACGTGTATAAATACGGCGAATTTCATTGGTCAGCTCGATACCATCCATTTCCGGCATTTCTAAATCGGTTATCACCATTTTAATATTTTTGTGTTGAGCTAGTTTCTCTAATGCCTGCACACCATTATTAGCGGTTACCACAGTAAAATTACGACGTTTTAATAATTCAACAATATGATTACGCGCTGCCGAGGAGTCATCCACCACTAAAATGGTATTTTGATCATTGGTTAGCTGCCAATGTAAAACGCGCTTTAAATACAAAAAGGCTTGGCTATTCTCTTTGGGAATATAATCAATTACCGGCTGAGATAATATTTTCTGCCGAGTTTCATCATCCATTTTCCCTGTCATCACAATGCTAGGAATACCATGGGATAAGACACAGGCGATGGCTTCACCGTCGAGCGCATCAGGTAGCGCATAATCTATGGTCGCGGCAAAAAAGTCAGTATCGGCAGATAAAATATCTTCTACTTCAGCCAAGGTGGTCGCTATAACCACCTCAAATTTTAATGAATGGGCTATCTGTTTGATAACGGTTGCTATCGGTTTGCTGTCTTCTACCACTAATAATCTTTGCGACATCACTACACCTTCAGATTTTAAATCGGCTACTCTATGGACGTTAGGTTCACTGCTGAACTTAGGCTGTTTCTAAATTGGCATACTCCACCACTAGCCATTTACTACCAACATCGGCAAAATTCACCTGAATACGCGACTGAGTACCACTACCTTCATAGTTAAGCACTACCCCTTCACCAAACTTAGCATGTTTAACCAGCTGACCCAACTTAAAACCTGTATTTTCAAAGGTTTCAAGGGTAAAGGTGTTGGAGAATCTGCCCACTTTACTCGGTCGTTTTACTTGCGCCTGCATACGAATTTCTTCTATACACTCTTCAGGTAATTCACGTAAAAAACGACTGGCTTTATGGTGTTTTTCCTGCCCATATAAGCGACGACTTTCAGCATGGCATAAGTATAGCTTACGCATTGCTCGTGTCATGCCGACATAACACAATCGACGCTCTTCTTCTAAACGCCCTATTTCTTCAACCGATTTTTGTGATGGGAACATGCCTTCTTCAAGTCCCGCAATAAACACCAGAGGAAACTCTAACCCTTTAGCTGAATGCATGGTCATTAACTGTACGGCGGCTTCAAATTCATCGGCTTGTGACTCACCTGACTCTAATGCCGCATGAGTGAGAAAAGCGGTTAATGGGCTTTGCTCTTCGACTAACTCAGGATCACTTTCAAAAGTTTGGCAGGCGGTAACCAGCTCATTTAAGTTTTCTATACGTTGGGCAGCCCGCTCACCTTTTTCTGCCTGGTACATAGCCTTTAAACCACTATTATTAATGACAAAATTCGCTTGCTGATCTAAATCTAAATTCTGGGTATCATCTTCTAATTGCTCAATAAGCTGGATGAAGGCGGTTATGGTTTTAGCACCTCGCCCTTTTAGTTGCTCTGCTTGCAACATATGCTGACAAGCTTGCCACATCGTTACTTCCATACCACGGGCGGCATCTCTAATTAACGATAAGGTTTGATTACCAATGCCACGGGTTGGCGTATTAATAACACGCTCAAAGGCGGCATCATCATCACGGTTATTGATAAGGCGCAGATAAGCAAGGGTGTCTTTGATTTCTTGTCGTTCAAAGAATCGTTGACCACCATAGATACGATAAGGTAATTGTCCTTGTAATAGAGCTTCCTCAAGTAAACGAGATTGCGCATTAGAGCGATACAAAATGGCTATTTCGTCCAGTTTGCCACCGTCATCACGCCATTGTTTAATACGACCGGCGATAAAACGCGCTTCATCAATTTCATTAAAAGCGGTATAAATTGAGATTTTTTCGCCAGCCTCACCATCGGTCCACAACTTTTTGCCCATGCGATTATTATTGTTGCTAATTAATTGGTTCGCTGCTTGCAAAATATTGGCGGTGGAGCGGTAGTTTTGTTCGAGTCGAATCGTTTTAGTATCATCATACTCTTTTAAAAATCGTTCAATGTTTTCTATTTTTGCGCCACGCCAGCCATAAATAGATTGATCATCATCTCCAACAATCATTACCTTGCTGCGAGCTTTACCTAACATGGTAAGCCAAGCATATTGAATGGCGTTGGTATCTTGAAATTCATCCACCAAAATATGGCCAAAACGCTGTTGGTAATGTTCTAACAACACAGGATTTTCCAACCATAATTCATGGGCACGCAATAATAATTCCGCAAAATCGACTAAGCCAGCTCGGTCACAAGTTTCTTGATAAGCTTTATACACTTTAACAAATAACTCTTCTGTGGGATCAAATTGGGCATCTATATGCTTAGGACGTAGACCTTCATCTTTTTTACCATTGATATACCAAACAAATTGCTTAGGCGGCCATTTTTTCTCATCAAGTTCTAGTGACCTAACGATTCTTTTGATTAGGCGTAATTGATCATCGCTGTCTAATACTTGAAAACTTTGCGGTAAATTGGCTTCTTTAAAATGCATACGTAACAAACGATGTGCTAAACCGTGAAAGGTGCCAATCCACATACCATGAGTATTACCAGCCACTACCTGTTCAACACGAGCACGCATTTCTGCCGCCGCTTTATTGGTAAAGGTTACCGCCAATATGCTGTGTGATGAAACTTTTTCTACTTGTATTAACCAGGCAATACGCTGCACTAATACTCGAGTTTTACCACTACCTGCGCCAGCCAAAACAAGCATATTTTGCTTAGGGGCAGCAACAACTTCACGCTGCTTATCATTAAGAGAGTCGAGTAATTCTGAAACGTCCATAGGGTTAAAAACCTTTCTTGCGGTGGCATTATCTAATGAAGTAGATAGTGGTGCTAAATAATAATAGGCAAAAGTATATCACCATTTAAAACTAGTTGTTGTGATCTGCTGTTTATTTTTACAGTACCCTTGCAGCACATTATAGCTCGTTCCTGCTAGTCAATTTCGCTACACTGATTTTGATATCCAAGGAGTTAATAAAGAAAACAAGGATAAATAATACTATAAAACAAGCGACTAGAGCATTTAACTGCTGCTTACTTTCAAAGCTATGATGCATACCCCAACAAGTGTTGCTGCGTTATTTATCTTTAATTCTGACAGTAGCCCATGCTCAATAAAGATGAAGTTACTGTAATTAACCCGTACTGAATTACTGCGTAGTGAGCAAGCAAAAGATAAGATTTTTGATCTGTTTTATAGCACTAAGCGCTATAGCAACTGTACGGATTTAGGTATGCCTATTGTTTATAATCAAGTAATTGCAACAGTTCGCTTACTTGGGTCAATTCAATATGAGGTAATTGCTGTAATTTTTTACCGACACCGTATTGCGGTAACCAAGCAGTCTGACAGCCCGCATTTAACGCTCCATAAATATCAGCAAAGCCACAGTCACCGACATGCAGTAACTGCTCCATTGGAATGGTTAACTGCTGACAGACCAAAGTAAACATATCTGCCGCAGGCTTTTGCCTTAGCAAGTGTCCACTTTCACCATGATTAGTACCGCGTTGAAAACCCGCATGGTAAATGTGTTGAAAGTAGTGAGCTATACCCAAGGTTTTGGTATTTACATTGCCGTTACTGATGGCTACCAAAGGGAACTCCTTGCTTAAACTCGCTAACAATTCATGGCTCGCTTTCGGTACGGTAAAATCACTACGTAAGCTAATAAAAAAATCTAAGCCCGCTTGTGCTTCTTGTACCGCGTCTTCTGCCGAGACATTATGTGCCAGCAACCCCAAACGATAAGTTTCATAACGAACTCTAACAACATCATGGCTAAGGTCAGGTGTAGCTGCAAGTGCTTGTTGACGATATGGTGCCCAGAAACGGCGATTAAAAATCGGCTTTAGCTTAGGAACTAACTCAGGCAATAAAAGGGCAAACCTTTCAGTAAAATACTGCAACATTTGCTTTTCAATGGCTAGCATTACTGGGCGGTTATTATATAAGGTGTCATCTAAATCAAAACTGATGGCCTTAATCGTGGTTAATCGTCGGTAAAATCGCATAGTCTTACATAACCCTGATAATACTTAAAATATTTACAGTGCTAACTGTTGTTGTAATAATTTTGCCATTTACTCGGTAAGCAGCCGTTTAAATTGATTTAGCAAAAGCGAGTACTACAGTGCTAACTGTTGTTGTAACAATTTTGCCATTTACTCGGTAAGCAGCCGTTTAAATTGATTTAGCAAAAGCGAGTACTACAGTGCTAACTGTTGTTGTAACAATTTTGCCATTTACTCGGTAAGCAGCCGTTTAAATTGATTTAGCAAAAGCGAGTACTACAGTGCTAACTGTTGTTGTAACAATTTTGCCACTAGCCGTTTAAATTGATTAAGTAATAAGGTATCCATTCGTGGATCAAAATGGTGGGCCTCGGCACTACCAATCGCCATAAAACCAAGTACTTTTTCTTCATGAGTTAGTTTAATCAATACCACTGAGCCTGCACACGGCTGCGAGAATATCAGGGTTTGTTCACTTTCTTGCAAGCGACCAAAATAGTATTCCTCCTTACTTAAACGATTTTGCATTATGTCAGCGCAATCATTTGTTGATAAGCTGTGATGAGTAAGTGCGGTATTATTTGCCGGAAGTAACCACAATTTGAACGATGATAGCGATAACAACTCAATAGTTGTGTGATGTAAGCAATCGAGTAATTCCCCCGCAGACTGACAATCAAGTAAACGTAAATAGAGATCACTATAGAGCACAAATAACTGCTCATTATGATTAGCGACCGACATTAACTGAGTAATTTCATCTTCTAAACCGTGTATTTTTTGGCGAAGTAGCTGTTGTTGGCGTTCAACTAAAGAGACAGTGCCACGTTGCTCATCGATTAAACGTAAGCTGGTCATTAAACTATTATGACGATTAAAAAATTCAGGGTTATCTTGTAAGTAACTGACCACTAACTCATCCGTTAATGGCAGATCTTCACTATTGATACCTTGTTGTACATCATTAATTTTACTGGTTTCTTCTTTCATTGCATGCTATCGCTAATAGGGTTGGGGATTAGTATCATATAGATATTTGGCCATCAAATACGTGAGTGGCGGGTCCTGACATCTTCACCGGGTGACCCGGTCCTTGCCAAAATATGCGTAATTTACCACCTGGCAGCTCTACGGTTACTTGTTTGGCTAGTTTTTTCTGCATATACCCAATAACAACGGCTGCACAGGCACCACTACCACAAGCTAAGGTTTCTGCTGCACCACGCTCATAGACTCTTAATTTAATATAATTCGACGAGACGATTTCCATAAAACCAACATTGGCATCTTTAGGAAAACGCTCATGGGTTGATAACTCTTTACCAAGTGAGGCAACAGGTGCTTCCGCGACACTATCAACGGTAACAACACAATGTGGATTACCCATAGAGACAACGCCACATAAAACAGTTTCACTTTCACTGCGTAGAATATAAGTGCCTTCCATTTTCTTGGCAGTAAAAGGGATTTTACTCGGTTCAAATTGCGGCACAGGCATAGTGACGGAAATATTACCATCACGCTCTATGTGTAAATTCATCTTGCCTGTACTGGTAGAAACTTTAATCTTATGTTTATTACACAAGCCTTTCATCCGGACAAACTTTGCAAAACAGCGAGCGCCATTACCACACTGCCCGACCTCACTGCCATCAGCATTATAAATACGGTAATGAAAATCTAAATCGGGATCATAGGGCGGCTCAACAATTAATAGTTGATCAAAACCAACACCGAAGTTTCTGTCAGCAATTTTAGCGATTTGTTCTGGTGATAAAAAAACATTTTGCGTGACATTATCAAGCACGAGAAAGTCATTACCTAAACCATGCATTTTAGAAAAGTTGACTAACATTAGGGTGACTCTTTAACTTGGTCTGTTGACTGTTTTACTGAAGGAATAACTGCTGACTCTATTGGCTGCTGCACAGCTTGTTGTTTTTTTGACTCATCAAGCCTTGTTACGGTTTGTGCTTGGTTTTGTTCAGCTGGCTCGGTAACTGCTTGCTCAGGTGTTTGATATAAATCACCTTTAATACCACAAGCAGATAAAAAAACTGCAGCGAGAAAAGTCAGTAAAATCTTTTTGATATTTAAATTACGATGTAAGTAACGCTGTCTATTGGTACTCATGATGGTTTTTACCATGAAAGTCGTTTAAATCAAGGTTTTTAGCTTAACTTAACCGCTCTATATCTATATTTATTTGGTCTGATTACCATTATACTCACATGCTTATCAACAATAATACTCACTTAGAAAAATAATGATAGTTAAAGGATAGGCAATGAACGATAGCCAATACAACTTACTCACTGATGAACTTCTTCTCGCTATAGAAGAAGCTGTCGAAGACTCTGGTGTCGATATAGATTACGAAGCCGTTGGCGGATTATTAACGCTCACTTTTCTAAATTCCAGCAAAGTGATCATCAACAAGCAAGCGCCCTTACATGAAATATGGGTAGCAACAAAATTTAACGGTCACCACTTTGTCTTTAACAACGAGCGTTGGATAGATAAACGCAGTGGTGATGAATTTTGGCAGTTTTTATCAAAAGCGGTAAGCATACAAGCTGAAACTGAATTAACACTTTCAGCTCAGTAACCTTGATATATTTGGATAAATAGAATGACTAACACTACAGTTCGCATTGCCACACGCAAAAGCGCTCTCGCCTTATGGCAAGCTGAATATGTTAAAGCTCAACTTGAGCATTTTCATGCCGGTATTAACGTTGAATTAGTACCTATGACCACCAAGGGCGATATCATTTTAGACACGCCTTTAGCCAAGGTGGGTGGTAAAGGCTTATTTGTTAAAGAGCTTGAAGTGGCAATACTTGAAAATCGTGCTGATATTGCGGTTCATTCTATGAAAGATGTACCGGTAGATTTTCCTGATGGCTTAGGCTTAACAGTGATTTGTCCTCGTGAAGATCCCCGTGATGCTTTTGTTTCTAATACCATCAAGTCATTAAGCGATTTACCACAAGGCGCCATTGTCGGTACGTCAAGCTTACGCCGCCAGTGTCAATTAAAAGCCAGCCGCCCAGATTTAGATGTTCGTGATTTACGTGGTAATGTAAACACCCGCTTAAGAAAATTAGATGACGGTGAATACGATGCCATCATTTTAGCCGCTGCCGGGCTAATTCGCTTAGCTATGCCTGAGCGTATTGCAGAATTTATCGAACCAGAAGTAATGCTGCCGGCAAATGGCCAAGGCGCTGTTGGCATTGAATGTCGCAACGACGATGAAACTATTAAAGCCTTGTTGGCACCGTTAGAATGTAGCACCACTCGTATACGTGTTTTAGCCGAACGTGCGATGAACAGAGCCTTACAAGGTGGCTGTCAGGTACCTATTGGCAGCTATGGTGTTATCTCTGCAGATGGTAAAGAACTTTACTTACGTGGTTTAGTGGGTGCTGTTGATGGCAGTGAAATAATTAAAAGTGAAATTACTGGCCCGGTTGCAGAAGCTGAAGCACTCGGCAATAAGCTTGCGCAAGAATTACTTAATCGAGGTGCCGATAAAATCTTACAGCAAGTGTATGCAGAAAGTAATGCCGAAAACACCTAAGTCTGCCGAACATAGCTCTCAAGTGATAGCACTTGAGACACCTACACCAGAGCCGTCTTTACTTACCTTAGGTAAACCGCTTAAGGTCTTAATCACTAGACCTAAGGCTAAAGCTCAACAACTTGCCTTATTACTTAACCAACAAGGCATAGCCAACACCAGCCAAACCTTATTTGACTATCAAAGTAACGCCAGTGCTAACGACATCTGCACAGCGCTAGCACACGCCGATATACTGATCTTTGTTAGTGTTGCCGCCGTTGAATTTACTCACGCCAGCTACCCACTAAATAACAAGGTATGCAGAAAGTTTTTTGCTGTTGGTAATGCCACCAAACAAGCGCTACAGGCAATAGGTATTACTAGCGTTATATCGCCACCACCTCAGCAAGAGCACAGTGAAGGTATACTTAAGCTACCGCAATTAGCACAAGTTACCGGTAAAAAAGTCGTCATAATTCGTGGTAATGGTGGGCGAGAACATATTGCCGATTGTTTAAGGCAACGCGGTGCTAACGTTAGTTATGTCGAAAGTTACCTACGTGTATGGCGAACATTAGCAATAAATATTGCTGAGCAATGGCGAGCACAACAAATTAACTGTATTGTCGTTACCAGTAACGATATATTATTAGCATTAGTAAAATACCTAGTCAGCACCTCTGATAACGCAGATAATTATTGGCAATGCCAGTGTTTGTGGTTAGTAGTCAGTGATCGTATTGAAAGAAATGCCCAAACCTTAGGTTTAACACGGGTGATTAATAGCCATAGCGCTAGCGCTCAAATACTTAGTGAGACCTTGCAAACACTCTCTGGTTCGTAAGCCTATTTATAAAATAAATAACGATGGAATATAGAATTATGTCGGATAAAAAAGTCTCTAACAACAAACTATCGGCTCATAGCGGCACCGAGCAGCAAGAGACCGCTAAAATATCATCTGACAGTAACACTAACCAAACAAAATCTGAGCAGAAAAAATCATCAAATAAAACCGCGACTATTGCTTTGGTACTTGCCACGATAAGTGTTTTTACTTCACTTGGCCATTATACTTGGCAACAGCAACAAACTAGCGCGCAATTTCTAGCACTAAGCCAAGAAAATAGCCAAGCGCTACAACAAAGCCAAGCTCAGCTAAAGAGCAGCTTAAGCGCAGAGTTTAACCAGCAATTGCAACAACAGCATAGTGCCAATAGCCAATCACAACAAAGCGCTCAGCAAGTACATATTGAACATGACACCCAGGTGCAGCGATTAGCGGCTCAAATTAGCCAGTTAGCACAGCAAGTGACTCAGCGCCAGCCCAGTGATTGGTTAATACATGAAGCAGAATACTTAGTGCGTGTGGCCGCGCGTACTATGTGGCTAGAGCGTGACACTAAAGCCGCTATCGGTTTGCTGCGTGATGCTGACAATCGCCTAGAAGAATTAAATCAGCCAAAGTTCCTACCTGTGCGGGCATTAATTAATGAAGATATTGAAAGTTTGGCGTTAATGCCAACACTGAACAATCAGCAAGCCATTTTGACCTTGATGGCACTTAACAAACAAGTAGCCACATTAACACTGGCCAGCGTGAACCTAACGGCCGTAGTCGATGCAAGCAAAGAAGACCTTGCTTTGTCCGATGATATCGGTGATTGGCAAGAAAATCTCGCAAAAACCTGGCAGAAATTTCTCAACGACTTTATCACGGTACGCCGAAGAACCGGACAAGTTGAGCCATTAATGACTCCTGAGCAACAACAGCATTTAAAACAAAATATAAGCCTAAAAGTACAGTTAGTGCAATGGGCTGCCAGCGAACAAAAGGAAGAAGTTTATCAACAAACCTTGCTTGATATTCAACAATGGCTAAATGAATTCTTTGATATGAGTTTACCGGTAAACCAAAAGTTCTATCAAGCAATAGAGCAGCTGAAACAGCAGACTATCTATTACGACTACCCCAGTGATTTACGTTCATTAACGGCAATAAAACGTTTACTTGATGATACTAAGCAAATTACGCGACCACAAAGCCCTAAGTTAAAAAATGCCCCTCTAGAGCAAAAATCAACCCCGTCGGTAGGACAAACGCCAACACCCGAAGCAAACAAACCCGTTGACAATGAACCCGCGAGCGGAGGCCAGTTATGATCCGTATTATCATTGCCTTAATCCTTTTTCTTAGCGTAATGGCAATAAGCCCCTTTTTAATTGATGAAAAAGGTTACATTCTTATTGCTATGGGTAACACCACCATAGAATTAACCGTGTTATCTGCCGGCATTATGTTAACACTACTCTTCATTGCCCTCATTATTAGCTTAAAGCTGTTGCGCGGAGGTTTAAACTTAAGTTTTGGTGCCTGGAACAAGCTCGCTTTTGCCGGGCAACGCCGTGGTATTGCCAACTTTAACAAAGGTCTGGCCGCTTATATGTTAGAGGACTATAGCCAAGCAGAAGCGCTATTCGCCAAGAGTGCCATTCCATCAAAACGTAAACAAAGTGCTTACCTACTTGCCGCCTCTGCAGCAGCAAAATTAAGCCTAGATAGCAATACAAATCATTACCTAGCATTGCTAGAAAAAGAAACCGTTAAGCTGCAAGATGTTGGTTTAGAAAGTGTTCTTGTGAATATTAAATTATTAATGAATCAAGATAAGGCGGAAACCTACAGCCAAGCTCGCAGCTTAATTGATGAACACCATAAACAGATTGGCCATGACGCTCGCTTACTGGCGCTAGAAATTGATTTATGCATTATTGAGCAACGTTTTAGCCAAGCGATAAAATACTTAGCGGCTGCACGTAAAGAGAAGACCATTACCGATGGGGTACTTCAAGCTTGGCAACGACAAGCCTATTACGGTAGCTTTAATGACATTATCACCCAGCATGATAGTAAAGCCTTGTTTGATAATTGGCAGGCACTTAGCCGTAAGGTTAAACAACAGGAAGCCGTACTTTTTGCTTATTGCAAAGTTTTAGCCGAAAACAAAATCATAGCGCCAATAAATAACTTACTAGCGCCACTATTAAAAAAATCACCTAGTAGTGAGTTTTTAAAGGAAATCCGTAGCCTGCCCATTACCCAAGCCGACGAGCTGATTGTTATTGTGCAAAAACAACTGCATAAAAATGTTCATAGCGGTAAATGGTTAAGCTGTTTAGGTCATTTAGCCTTGATGAGCGGGCAATATTCTATGGCAGAAAAAGCCTTTGGTAGCCTGATAAAGCTAGCCGATGATGATTATGGTAGGCAATATGATCGCCAAGACTTGCACGCTTTAGCACAGGCTCATAGCCAACAAGGCCGGTATCAAGCTGCCGATTCTATTTGGTTAAAAGCCAGCGCTTTATAGATAAGGTAATTAGGGTTATTGCTTAGCAAAGTAATAACCCTTCAGTGCTTCAGCCTGTATCTTTTGCTGCACCCTCATCACATTTTTTACATTTGAGTAACTGCCCTAACATGCTTTTCCGTCCATGTAATGACACAACCCAAGGTCGATTAATAAACGGCGGCTTGTGCCTAACATGTTGAAAATGTCCACAAACTAGCTCTGCTACCCAATGGCCTTCTTCATCTTGATGATAACCACAAATCGCCTGTTTCATTGTTAACTCAGTATTATTTTAGCATTCTGGGGGCTATGGTATATACCCGTAACCATTCAAGATGCATGTTTCAGAGTGCTTGAGCAATTTCAATTCAAGGCGCTGTGATGAAATAATGGTTGTTCCATTATGAGTTACAGCAACGATGAAGTGATGTTGCTCAAACGCTTCTTCGATGGGTTTAAAATGACTTTATACCGCGTTAAATAATTAAACCATAGAATGACTATGCTTCAATTATTTCCCTTGCCTAAAGCCCTTTTAATTCCCACTGAAATTGAGCACTTTGAATGGTAACGGGTATAAGTTACTTTGAAAAGAGTACTTTAAACTCTTTAGCTTTATCTTCACCATCAAGGCGAGAGAATTTCATTAGTAAATCATCTTTACCATCACCATTTAAATCTTCAACCATGACCAGTTTGCCATCTTTAGGTAACTGAGTGCTATAGCTAACACTGCGTTTTTTAAATGATTTGTTATTCTTGCTCGCTTTTATACCTAGGTATATTTTCAACTCATCATCATCTGACAAGATAAGCTCTTTTAGGCCGTCACCGTTTAAGTCAGCCAACTTAACTACCGCACTACCACTTTGCCCTGAGCTTAAACTAAAAGTCAGTTCAACACCTTTTTTAATCGTTGGTTTTTCTGGAAATTTATCTTCTGCATTCATTTTAAATACATAAACATCTTGGTCAATACTGCCAGTGATTAAGGCACCGATAATTTGCGATAGGCCGATATCAAAGCCAGCGAGTAAAACCTCAAGTTTGTCATCACTATCAATATCGACAAACTCTAAACCTGTCAGTGTACCTTCGGCATGAATAACACTGTCGGGAGTTTGAGCATAACTTAATTCGCCGTTTTTGTTCTGACCAAGGAATATTTCATAATCATTAACGCGGTCGAGTACACCTGAAACCTTAGTATAACGCACCACCATATCGACAATACCATCGGCATTAACATCACGCAGCTGCTCTAACTTTCGGTATTCCAAATCACTTTGGTCAAGTTGCTCACCACTTTCATCACGCTTATTCCACCATTCAGTACCACTGATCGCTGCATTAATGGTTAAGTGAACTGCCGTGCTAGCAAACATACTCTGTTCCGTTTGCAGATAAATAATCATTTCACCATCACCGATCAGTAAAATATCAACTTTACCATCGAAGTTTACATCACTAAAATACAGCTTTGCTTGGCTATAACTGGCACCTGATGAAAACACCCGAACTTCAGGCTTTATCGGTAGTACTTGGCTAATAAAGCCACCCTTTTCCTGACCAATAAGAATATGGGTGTTATTAAAGTCGGCAATAATTACATCAGCAAAAGCATCATTATTTAGATCTTGAATAAAATCGCCGCGACTGAGGTAATCGGCTTGCTCTTGAATGTATAACGACTCAATATTTGCTAGGGGCTTAAACTGCTGATTTTGATAAAGGCTTAATAAATCAGCAGAAAGGAAGTAGAGCTGTTGTTTTTTCTCTGCGTGTAATTCACTTAAATCAAAGCGATAAAACTGTTTCGGTATGATAGCTTTTTCCGCGATCACATACTGATTAGCGTCACTATCTAGTTGGTAAATTATTAACCAACGATTACTCTGTTCATCGACAGAAAAAGTAATTAGCTCCTTACCTTTACCTGCCAGTATATCGGCGGCAATAATTTCTTGTGTGAGTTTATAGGGTGTCTTAATAATAACTTCATCAAAATCAATGGCGCTCGACTTGCTAGCAAACGTAGTTAAAGACGTTACACAGACAAGGCTAGTAAGCAGGCTAAACACTCTTTTTTTCTTAAATAACAAGGGCAATCTCCATATAATACTTAATGCTATTAACCATCTTCTGGTAAAGGTAGAACACAAAAAACCATTAGAGTTCCCTAGCATGCTCTAACATATATAACATAGCCAAGTTAAACCTAGCTATAGGCTATGTTAAATCTAGCTATAGCCAACATAATCAGCTTGTAACTTCTTCGCCTTACCTTATAACCACGCGCTCATCATGAGCCCCCTCCACCTATAGGCTATGTTAAGTCTAGCTATAGCCAACATAATCCGCTTGCAGCTTCTTCACCTTACCTTATAACCACGCGCTCATCATGAGCCACTCCACCTATAGGCTATGTTAAATCTAGCTATAGCCAACATAATCAGCTTGTAACTTCTTCGCCAACATAGCGCTCATCATTGCCCGTAACGCGGCCGGTTTTACTAATTTACGCATATAACCGACATCGTAACTTTTGGCCTTAGCTTCAATGTCTGTGTCTGTGGTCGCGGTTATTAATATTGCTGGGAGTGAATGATGACACTGACTACGTATGTCTTTAATCAAGGTTAAACCATCCACTTGCATTTCTTGTCGATCACCAGCCTGATAGCCCAATTGATAATCAACCAATAATATATCGATTTCATTACTGTGATTAGCAAATTCTGTTAGGGCTGTTTCTCTAGAGTCCGCCGCCAGGATATTACATTGCCACGCTGAAAGTAGCTCAACCATACCACTGAGTACATCTGGATCGTTATCTATACATAAAACGGTGATATCTTTTAACGCGACATGAAAGCTAGGTTTTGTAACCATTCTCGCTTGCACCACAGGCTTCGCTTGCTCTACTTGCACAGAAAATTTACAACCTTGCATGGTTTTCGATTGTAAACTTAAGCTATGTCCCAATAACTGCGCCAAACTTTGGGTGATATTAAGCCCTAAACCCAAGCCTCTACCCGCTTGATTATTAGGAGTATTAAGTTGGGTAAACTGCTCAAAAACCAACTCTTGCTTTTCAAGCGGAATACCTGGACCATTATCTAAAATTTGTATAATAACTTTGTTATTAAAAACTCTGGCACCTAATAACACTTTTCCTGGGCTGGCATATCTAAAAGCATTGCCAACCAAATTTTGAATAATACGCCTGAGTAAATGTCTATCTGATTTAATCCAAACTTTACTGGCCACTAGACGAAACTCGACCGACTGTTCAATAGCAAGGGCGGCAAACTCTTCTGACAAGTCCTCAAATAAGTCATTGAGCGCAAAAACTTGCACATTGGCTTTTATATTGCCACTTTCTAAACGAGCAATTTCGGCTAAATCAGCCAATAAATCATTGGCCGCTTTTAACGAACGGTCAATATTATCGACTTGTCTTTGCTGAACCTTGGTTAAATCACCTTGCTCTGACAGAGCCGAAGTAAATAATCTTGCGGCTTCTAAGGGTTGCATTAAATCATGACTACAAGCTTTCAGGTACTGACTTTTTTTCAAATGCGCTTGTTCAGCTTTTTCATGCGCTTTCGCCAGAGCTTCATTGGTTTTAGCTAGCGTTAGCGTACGTTCATAAACGCGAGTTTCCAGATCAAGATTGGCCTCTTTAAGTACTTGCTCTGCTTGTCGATAGGCGGTGATATCAGAGAACAACATAACAAAACCACCACCCGGCAGAGGGTTACCTTCAATGCGAATAGTTTTCCCACCTGCTTGTTGCCGTTCTGAACTATGTGGCTTGCCTTTACGTAAGAAGTCTAAGCGACGGTTCACCTGCGACTCTATATCTCCAGAGCCACATAAGCCGCGTTTCACATTATAACGAATAAGGTCAGATATCGGGCTGCCTATATAGACTAACTCTGTTGGGTAATCGAATAAGTCTATATATTTTTTATTCCAGGCAACTAGCTGTAATTTATCATCAACGATGGAAATGCCTTCACTGGCATTTTCTATAGCACTTTGCAGTAAGTTTTGGGAAAATTGTTGTTTATGACTGGAGGCTTCTTCAACAAAAACAGCCAATTCATCTAGGGCAAAATCACGCCCATCAAATACTGAACTCAACACTAAACGAGCAGATGATGAGCCCATCACAGTTGCTAGCGTATTTTCAGTGTGCTGCAATAATTGTTGGTTATAGCCAACATTGCCCAATTGCTTTTTATCATTAACCGATAAGAAGTTCTTGAAGCTATCGCGCGCTTTGTCTATGCCAACAAACCGAGACGCTAACAATTCTAACTCGCTAACATCTAAATGACGTTTTTTCTCTACGCTAAGCAGCTTGGGTGACTGCCACTCAAGAAACAGCGAGGCTTGTATCCGCTCTTGTACACTCTGTCGGCTGATTTGTGATAAAGCCCACATCACTATGATATTGGCGCCTAAACTAAAGAGCGTGGCGGTGGTTTTTGCCGGTAAAAACCCTTCAGCAAAAGGTGATGCGTATAAACCAAATTGCGGTAAGAAGTTAAGGGTCAGCCATAAGATAAAGCCCACCAATATACCCGCATAGACCCCTACTAAGCTAGCACGTCGCCAATAAAAGGCCGCAATTAACGCTGGTGTTAGTTGGGCAAAAGCGCCGAAAGCCACTTCGCCTAAGGAAGAGAGTGTATCGGGTGAGGCCATAATAAAAACACCATAACCTAGGAGAATAACAAACAAGGCCAGTAGCTTTCGAATGTTTAATAAACGTTTGCGAAAATGATCATAGTCAGTTTGCGCTACTTTTTGTCGACGATAAAGTAGCGGGAAAACAATTTCATTACTGAGCATGGTACTTAGGGCGATAGCGGAAATAATTACCATAGAGCTTGCTGCCGATATCGCCCCTAAAAAAGCAAACAAGGTCAGCCAGGTTTGCTCGGTAACATCCGGCAAAAACAGTACATAGGTATCTGAGGGCACAGTATTCCCTAGTAACATTTGACCAGCTAAACCCAGCGGCACGGCGAAGAAAGCAAAGACTAATAAATACAGCGGAAAGACTCGACGACTAAGCCAGGTATCTTTCTGATCTTTCAGCTCAACCACCATCACCTGAAATTGACGCGGCAATGATAAAAATGCCGCCATAACAATCACTAACATGGCCAACATAGAAGTGACGTTATCGACAGTCAGTTGTTGCTCAAGTAAAGCATTTGCATCGGCTTGCTGCCAAATATCTACCGGTGAATCATACAAAACAAAACAGACAAAAATACCCACAGCTAAAAAAGCAAATAACTTCACTAAAGATTCAAAGGCAATGGCCAACATAACGCCGGGGTGTCGCTCAGTGACATCAATGTGTCTAATACCAAATAAAACAGTAAATACCGCTAAAACTAAACTGACCACTAAGCCAATGCCCCAACTAGTGAAACTTTGCTCTATTTGTAATTGCTGAAAAGAATACACCATGGCTTTAAGCTGCAAGGCGATATATGGCATGGTGCCAACGAGGGCAACTATGGTCACCATAATAGCGAGGTTGTGTGACTTGCCAAAGCGCGCTGCTAGTAAGTCAGCAATAGAGGTTAAATGTAACTTTAAACTGACACGAATGATGCGTTGAATAAAGGGCCAGGCAAAAACAAAAAGCAGTATCGGGCCTAAATAGATCGGTAAGTGCGATAGTAAACTAGTAGATGCTTGTCCTGTGGTGCCTAAGAAACTCCAAGAGGTACAATAAACACCAAGCGTTAGTGCATAAATAATACTCTGACCTTTTTTCGCCAGCTGATGTCGGTATCGGTCCCCCAGAAAAGCAATTAAAAATAATAAGCCAATATAAGTCAAACTTAACAGCACTAATTGCCAATTAGGAAACATAAATACTCGCTACTATTATTTTATCGGAAAGTTATTACAATGTGGATTAATCATGATATTCGTGCTACTTCATAATGCAGGATTCAGTGTCAATTTAAAAGACTTTAGGTAAAGCATTCATTGAAAATAAAGGATATTCAACAGAATATGCTCCGACCTTATCTAATGAGCAACATCCAGTAACTGCCTATTTAACCGCAATAACGCTGCAAAAAACCTTTTAACAGCGGCTCAACAATAACAAGATTCCAGGGTAATTATTTGTTAGAATAACGTGCAACCAAGGGGTGCGCTGTCATTTAGCTTTTAACTGACTAGTCGCTGAGATATATACTCTTTGAACCTGGGCAGAAAATTAGCTTAATTATTTTTCTGGCATAGGGATGGTTATAGATAAATATTAAAATTCATCAAAAATTATCCTACTTGCACAGCCCAACTTTTTATTTTTTTTGATGAGACTTTTAATGACCTTCCCCAAATCGGCTATTTGTATAGCTATCACTGCCAGTATTTTTAACGTTACCGCTTTCGCTGCAGAGCAAGCGAGTAAAGACACCAGCAACACTAACAATATTGAAACCATTACTGTCACCAGTGATTTTCGCCAGCAAAGCCTGCAAAAAGCGCCGACTTCAATGACGGTATTAACCGCTATTGATATTAAACAGCGCAATGCTAAACATCTTGAAGAACTCATTGCCGTTAGCCCCAATGTGAATTTTGCCAGTGGTTCACAACGAGCACGTTATTATCAAATTCGCGGTATTGGTGAGCGTAGTCAATTCCAAGAGACGATTAACCCATCAGTTGGGGTGATTATTGATGAGGTGGATTTTACCGGTATCGGCAGTATTGCTTCATTATTTGATGTTAAACAAGCGGAAATATTTCGCGGCCCACAAGGTACTCGTTTTGGCGCCAATGCTATTGCTGGCATGATAAACATTACCACTAATGAGCCAACCGAAGACTTTGAAGGTGCCATGCAATTTGGCGTTGGCAATTATAATAGTTATGATATGGGTGTTGCCTTATCAGGCCCCGCCAGTGATTTTGTTAATTATCGCCTAGCCGTGAATCAAAGTAATAGTGATGGTTATATAGAAAATATCCATTTGCAACGAAATGATACCAACAACCGTGATGAATTAACTATCCGCGGCAAGTTAGCCATAGAAGCCAGTAATGATTTAACCATTGATCTTGCGGGCTATTATTTTGATTTCGATAATGGCTATGATACATTCTCGCTAGATAACACCAGACAAACCCTTTCTGATGAGCCTGGTTTTGACAATCAAAAAACCAAAGCTCTATCAGCCAAATTCACCTATCAAGGCTTTGAAAGGGCTACCGTAATAGCCATTTTTAGTAATGCTGATTCAGATCTAGCGTATGGCTTTGATGAGGATTGGGCCTATGCTGGCATTTCAGATCCTACTATCAACCCTGATATTGATCCTGATTTTGAATACTGGGAATATAACTCTACCGATCATTATTATCGTAATAAAGCCGTGTTAACGACAGAGTTACGCGCAATATCTAAGCAAGGGCAAGAACTTTTTAATGGCAGCACCGCTTGGGTTGCTGGTATTTACTTTAAGCAAGATGATGAAGATTTATTACGTCAATATACTAGACATGATAAGCCTATTAAAAGTTTTGATTTCACCTCAACTAATGAGCGCACTAGCGTTGCCGTTTATGGCCAATTAGATACTCAACTGAGCGAGCGTTGGTCGCTTATCTCGGGTTTGCGTATTGAAAATTATAGCGCTGACTATAACAATTCAGATCTGTTTGATGACAGTATTGACGATACTATGCTTGGCGGTAAGTTAGTGCTGAGTTACCAACAAAGCGACGATAACCTTTGGTATGCTTCTGTTAACAGAGGTTATAAAGCTGGTGGCCATAATACCGATGGTACCTTACCTGCAGATCTACGTAGCTTTGATCCTGAGTATCTGATGAACTATGAGCTGGGCTATAAAGTCACATTATTAGATAACAGTGCTTATGTACGTACTGCTCTTTTCTATATGGATCGTGATGATATGCAAGTTAATAGCTCAAGAGTATCTAAGGAAGGCAATGGCACTGAGTTTGTTAGCTATTTAGGTAATGCTACTTCAGGTAGTAACTATGGCGCTGAAATCGAATCTGCTTGGACTATCAATGACTATGTTAATGTTTATGGTTCATTGGGTTTACTTGAAACTGAATTTAACGACTTCATTGATGCAAACCAAAATTCACTTACCGGTGCTGAACAGTCACATGCTCCTAGTTATCAGTTTAATGTCGGTGTTAACTATCAACCAACAGATGAATGGTTATTTAATATTTCAGTTGACGGTAAAGATGAATTTTATTTTTCTGACACTCGTTATTTTGATTATGGCTATGATGGTACTTTCGCACCTATCCCCGATGAAGATCTAAAATCTGAATCAATTATATTGCTCAATGCTTCTGTTTCTTATATTCAAGATAACTGGCAAGTTAA
Organism: Colwellia sp. MT41; assembly: GCF_001444365.1. Taxonomy (NCBI): domain Bacteria; kingdom Pseudomonadati; phylum Pseudomonadota; class Gammaproteobacteria; order Alteromonadales; family Colwelliaceae; genus Colwellia; species Colwellia sp. MT41. The sequence goes on along the minus strand of NZ_CP013145.1, from coordinate 68,208 downwards.
ACTTTGGGGCCGTAATTTAACTGATGAAGATTACGCTAACCGTGGTTTTTATTTTGATAATGACTCCCGTGATGGTTATATCCCAAAAGCACATACTCAACTTTCTGAGCCATTGGTTTTTGGTGCTAGCTTAGATTACCAATTTTAGCTCCATCGCTGGTTACTTATGGTGACCGACTTATGACAACGAAATAGGGGGAGTATTAACTATCCCCCTATTATATAAAAGGTACCTTATGAAAATTTCTATCGAACTGAGCTTATATCCCTTAGCAGAAGAGCAATATAAAACCGAGATTTGGGCGTTTATCAAAAGGCTTAGAGCTGTAGAAGGTTTGCAAGTAGTCACTAACGGCATGAGTACGCAAGTGTTTGGTGATTACGATCTTGCTGTTAATCATGTTATGGCTGAGATCAAACATGTGCATCAAAACACTGGCGCGGCGGTTTTTGTCTGTAAATTTATTAATGGTGATCGTTCACAAGTAGAAGCAGAAAGTTAATGGCTGAAATTTTAGCTAATGTAATAAGTTACTTCCAACAACTGCCATGGCTTGAACTGATAGCTATGCTGCTATCACTTGCCTATGTTATTTTGGCTGCTAAAGGTTCTTTATGGTGTTGGCCGGCTGCCTTTGTTAGTACCGCACTGTACACAGTTATTTTTTATGATGTTTTACTATTAATGGATAGCGCCTTAAACGGCTATTATCTGCTAATGGCAGTTTATGGTTACTGGCAATGGTCAAAAAATAGCAACAATAGTCAAGATGATAACGCTGAACTTACTATAGTTAGCTGGGATTTAAGCTGGCACGTTAAAAGTTGTTCTGGCTTAGCAATACTCGCTGTTGGCTTGGGTTATCTTATGGCTAACTATACCTCTGCGCACTTGCCCTACTTAGATACCTTTACTACGGTTTATGCTGTATTTGCTACCTACTTGGTTGCTAATAAGGTCTTGGAAAACTGGCTATATTGGATTGTTATTGATCTTGTTTCTATCTATTTATATATCGAAAAAGGCTTAATACCGACCACGGTTTTATTCGTTATCTTTGTTATTGCTGCATGTTACGGTTATGGCAAGTGGTTAACCCTGTATAAAAAGTCTGCAGTCAAGTTACAGCCAGCTACTAGTAGCTAAGGCTATAGTTGTTATATGCTTGTTCCTATAGATATTATTAACTCTCTGCAATCTTTGCCTTGTTTTACCGAGATTCAGGCCATTAGTTTATTAGCGGATGGCTTGAGTCAAACGGCTATTAAGGTTAGCACCGCTTCGCAGGTGTTTTTTGCTAAAAAACTTAATCAAGATACCGCTAATACTGAAGTATCTTGTGCCCTACTTACTGCCCTTTCTGGTGTTAAGGAAAGTTCAGGCCAAGTAAAAAAAAATCACTTTAGCCCAGAGGTAATTTATCATGATGAACAATGGTTAGTGACTGAATTTATTAACGGTATCGCGCTTGCTGATGCTGAGCTTAAAATTGAGCTCAAGATTTCAATTGCACTGACGCTCATGGCACAGTTACATCAATTGCCTAGTTCACTTACCAAACAAGCGATTCATCCTCTGAACATTAGACAGTCAGTCAGCCGCTTATTAACTGACCCTAGCCCTTTACTAGCAAAACAGAGGCACTTTTTAGATAATGTGAGCAAGTCATTGTCTTGCTCTATTAACAGGCTAATTGAGGCTTCACAGAGCCCTAGCATGCTTTGTCATGGTGATATTAATTTCACTAATATTTTACTCGATGATGAGCAAAGATCTTGGCTGATAGATTTTGAATGTGCACATTTCGCACCAGTGGAATTCGATTTGGCCATGTTTATCGCAGTAAACAATATTGATGACCACCATATAGCGGGGATAGTTAATGACTATAGAAAATTAGTCGCTAGTTACCAGCCTAATCTTAAATTACTGAACTACTACATTCTCTATAGCTTTTATATTAATGGTTTATGGTACTTCGATAACAGCAACAACTTAGCCGCTGAAAGTCAATTGCATGCCCTGGCTATAGCACAATGGTCTGCCTTCGACCATTTTTCTAGTGCACACGCCCTTGCTGTACCAAAGTTAATGTCGATGATTAATCCCCGTAATTGATACCGACAGTGAATCAATACTGCTTGCGAACTTACTGACTCTTTATAAAGTGTCTATTGCTATTCTTTATATACTCTTCACTCAGAGTGTGACAGAGACAAAAAAGCCGCTTTACTCTAGGAGTAAGCGGCTTTTAAAATCAGTATCATTATTCACTTCTTAACTCTTAGTTATAAAAGTCAGAAATCACTAACCCTGAAGATACGATCACTAGATAAACTAGCTAACCTTTTTCTTAGTCACTTGGATAACACGTAATTGCGCTACAGCACGAGCTAATTCAGCCGCGGCAGCAGCATAGTCAACATCACCGCCATTAGCGTTAATGTTTTCTTCTGCCCTATGCTTAGCTTCAAGTACTGCTTGTTCGTCCAAATCAGCACTACGGGTAGCTACATCAGCTAACACGGTAACCTTGTTTGGTTGAACTTCTAACATACCACCAGAAAGATAGATCACTTCTTCAGTGCCGTCACTTTTGGTGATCAATACCATACCAGGTTTTAGTGAGGTTAATAAAGGTGCGTGACCAGGCAAAATGCCTAACTCACCTTCACTACCTGTGATCTGCAATGATTTAATGCTACCAGAAAACAAGCTTTCTTCTGCACTAACTACATTTAGATGAACACTTAATAATGCCATTTAACTTGACCTCTTTAATTGTAGGTTGGGCTTTAGCCCATCACATATTTATAAAAACCATGACGCCCTAAAGGACGACCTACAAATGATTACATCTTGTTCGCTTTCTCTACGGCTTCTTCAATAGTACCAACCATGTAGAATGCTTGCTCTGGTAAGTTATCATAATCACCCGCTATTATGCCTTTAAAGCCAGCAATGGTGTCTTTTAATGATACATATTTACCTGGAGAACCAGTAAATACTTCAGCAACGAAGAACGGTTGAGATAAGAAACGCTGAACTTTACGAGCACGGGTAACTGTCAGTTTATCTTCTTCAGAAAGTTCATCCATACCTAAAATAGCGATAATATCTCTTAGTTCTTTATAACGTTGTAATATCGATTGTACACCACGTGCTACATCATAATGCTCTTGACCAACAACTAAAGGATCAAGCTGACGAGAAGTAGAATCTAGTGGATCAATTGCCGGGTAAATACCTAACTCAGCAATAGAACGCGACAGTACCACTGTTGCATCTAAATGTGCAAAGGTGGTTGCTGGACTTGGATCAGTCAAATCATCCGCAGGTACGTATACCGCTTGAATTGAAGTAATTGAACCTTTATGAGTTGAAGTAATACGTTCTTGTAATATACCCATTTCTTCAGCTAAGGTTGGTTGATAACCAACCGCTGATGGCATACGACCAAGTAATGCTGAAACTTCAGTACCCGCAAGAGTATAGCGATAAATATTATCAATAAAGAATAATACGTCACGACCTTCATCACGGAATTTTTCAGCCATGGTTAAACCTGTCATGGCAACACGTAAACGGTTTCCTGGAGGCTCGTTCATTTGACCGTAAACAAGTGATACTTTATCAAGTACACCTGAGTCGTTCATTTCATGGTAGAAATCGTTACCTTCACGAGTTCGCTCACCAACACCAGCAAATACTGAGTAACCACTATGTTGAATAGCGATGTTGCGGATAAGTTCCATCATGTTAACGGTTTTACCAACACCAGCACCACCGAAAAGACCAACTTTACCACCCTTAGCAAAAGGACAAATTAAATCGATTACTTTGATACCGGTTTCTAACAATTCGTTAGATAATGCTTGGTCGACGTATGCTGGTGCTTCGCGATGAATACCCCAACGTTCTTTTTCGCCAATTGGACCTGCATCATCGATAGGCTCACCCAAGACGTTCATGATGCGACCTAAAGTCTCAACACCAACAGGAACTTGAATAGCTTCTTTTGTATCTTCTACAGTCAAACCACGACGTAAACCGTCTGATGAACCCATTGCAATAGTACGAACAACACCACCGCCCAGCTGTTGCTGAACTTCAAGTGTTAAACCTGCTAGGTCACCTTCGGTTATCTTTATTGCGTGATATACCTGAGGTACGGCATCTTGTGGAAATTCAACATCCACAACTGCGCCAATTATTTGGACGACTTTACCTGCACTCATGTTTATTCCTCTTAATTTAAGCTAACTAAATATTAATAGTTAATTAGCTTGTCGTTAAATTACGAAATTTGTTATTTGCCCTAAGCTCATCTATTTAAGAAAAAACTTAGCTAACCGCAGCAGCACCAGCAACAATTTCACCTAACTCTTGAGTGATTGCTGATTGACGCGCTTTGTTGTATATCAATTGTAAATCATCAATCAAGTCACTAGCATTATCTGTCGCTGACTTCATCGCTACCATACGGGAAGCTTGTTCACAGGCGATGTTTTCTACCACGCCTTGATATACTTGCGATTCTACATAACGAACCAATAATTGATCTAACAATACGTTAGCATCAGGTTCGTAAATATAATCCCAACGATATTTCATATTTTCATCGTCAGATTTAGGCAAAGGTAACAATTGATCAATTGTTGGCACTTGCGTCATGGTATTAACAAACTTATTGTAAACAATAAATAGTCTGTCAATTTTACCATCGTTATATGCATTTAACATGACCTTCACACTACCGATTAAATCGGCAAGTGAAGGAGCATCACCCAGACCTGAGATTTGAGCTAAAACCTTAGCGCCCATGTTGTTGAAAAACGACGTGGCTTTTGCACCCACTACCGAAAATTCAACCTCAACTTCAGTATCAGATGATTGCCATTTAGCAGCATCAGCTAGTACTTGCTTAAATAAGTTAATATTTAAACCACCACACAAACCACGATCGGTTGATACAACAATATAGCCAACACGCTTAACTTCACGCTCTTCCATATATGGATGGCGATATTCTAAGTTACCAAGCGCGATATGACCGATCACATTTCGTATATTTTCTGCATATGGACGAGAGGCTCTCATGCTTTCTTGAGCTTTACGCATTTTTGAAGCAGCAACCATTTCCATAGCTTTCGTGATCTTTTGAGTGTTTTGCACACTCGCAATCTTGGTTTTTATTTCTTTACCAACGGCCATGACTCTTCTCTCCGAAACTAGTTAATAGATAGGTCTTACCAAGTTTGCGTAGACTTGAATGTTTCAAGTGCTTTAGTCAAACTGGCTTCGATGTCTTTATCGTAGTTACCTGTTTCGTTGATATTAGCCATCAACTCAGCATACTCATTATTTACATAAATATGTAATGCATCTTCAAAATCATTGATCTTATTAACCGCAATATCGATCAAGAAACCTTTTTCTGCAGCAAATAATGATATTGCAGTTTCAGCTACTGATAATGGGCTGTATTGCTTTTGCTTCATTAATTCAGTCACACGTTGACCATGCTCTAATTGAGCACGAGTGGCGTCATCTAAATCTGAGGCAAATTGAGCAAACGCAGCTAATTCACGGTATTGAGCTAATGCTAAACGGATACCACCACCAAGTTTCTTGATGATTTTTGTTTGTGCAGCACCACCAACACGCGATACAGATAAACCTGCATTTACCGCTGGACGAATGCCTGAGTTAAACAAACTAGACTCTAAGAATATCTGACCATCAGTAATTGAGATAACGTTCGTTGGAACGAATGCAGATACATCACCGCCTTGAGTTTCAATAATAGGTAAGGCAGTTAAAGAACCCGTTTTACCTTTTACCGCACCCTTGGTGAATTTTTCTACATAAGCTACATTTACTCGAGCAGCACGCTCTAATAAACGACTATGAAGATAGAAAACATCACCTGGGTAGGCTTCACGACCTGGCGGACGACGAAGTAGTAATGAAATTTGACGGTAAGCAACAGCTTGCTTAGACAAATCATCATATACGATCAACGCATCTTCACCGCGGTCACGGAAGTATTCACCCATTGAACAACCCGCGTATGGTGCTAAGTATATTAAGGCAGCAGCTTCAGAAGCTGAGGCAACCACAATAATAGTATTTTCTAGAGCGCCATGGTCTTCTAACTTACGTACTACGTTAGCAACGGTAGAAGATTTTTGACCAATCGCAACATAAATACATTTAATGCCGGTATCTTTTTGGTTAATAATGGCATCTATTGCGATGGCAGACTTACCAATTTGACGATCACCAATGATTAATTCACGTTGACCACGGCCAATTGGAATCATTGCATCAATTGACTTGATACCAGTTTGTACTGGTTGGTTAACTGATTGACGTTCGATAACACCTGGAGCTTGTACTTCAACAGGAGCAAAGCCATCGTTTTCGATAGGGCCTTTGCCATCAATTGGCTCACCTAAAGTGTTTACTACGCGACCTAATAAGCCTGGTCCTACTGGAACTTCCAATATACGACCAGTACATTTTACTTTTTGTCCTTCAGCGAGATCCGCGTACGGTCCCATAACTACCGCGCCGACCGAATCACGGTCTAAGTTTAATGCGATAGCATAACGGCCACCAGGAAGTTCGATCATTTCACCTTGCATTACTTCTGCAAGGCCATGGATACGAATGATACCGTCTGTTACAGAAACGATAGTACCTTCGTTACGAGCTTCGCTGACAACGTTAAACTGTCCAATACGTTTTTTGATCAGTTCAGCGATTTCAGTGGAATTCAGTTGCATGCTCTGTTCCCTTAATTTATCAGTGCTAGGATTGTAATGTTTGTGCTAAACGGTTCAATTTACCTTGGATAGAACCATCAATCACCATATCATCTGCTTTAATAATCAAACCAGAAATAATGGACGCATCTACTTTACAATTGAGCTTAACTTTACGTGCCAAGCGTTTTTCAAGCGCGGCGCTAATTTTCGTTTCCTGCTCAACTGTAATTTCTACAGCAGAGGTTACGTCCACTTCAATAGTTTTCTCGTATTCTGCTTTAAGTAAACAGAACTCGGTTAAAACATGTGGTAGCGCTTGCAAGCGTCTATTTTCTGCCATTATTTTCAATAAATTCTGGACTTGACTATTTACTTGTTCACCACATACATTTAAAAATAATGAGGTGACCTGCTCAACCGATGCACCGCCAGTAAGGTAGTCCACAATAGTTTCATTTTCAGAAACCTGAGCAGCAAATGTTAGTTGGCTAAGCCAACTGTCAAGAGCATTTGTTTCAACAGCAAAATCAAACGCTGCTTTACCATAAGGACGAGCGATAGTTGCCAATTCAGACATAAAGCTCCCCTTACAACTCAGCGACGAGTTTATCTAAGATATCGCTATGTTCAGCGGCATCTATTGAACGTTCGAGAATTTTCTCGGCACCGGCAACAGCAAGAAGTGCAACTTGTATGCGCAATTCCTCTTTCACTCGGTTACGTTCAGTTTCAATTTCTGTTTGGCCAGCAGCTAAGATTTTTTCTTTCTCAACTTCTGCTTTACCAGCAGCTTCTTCAACAATTTTAGCTTCGTGCTTTTTCGCTGCATCAATAATTGATGCGGCTTGAGCTTTAGCTTCTTTTAGTTGTGCCGTTGCTTTTTCTTGGGCTAGAGCCAAGTCTTTTTCAGCACGGTCTGAAGCAGCTAAACCATCTTTGATTTTCTCCTGGCGAGCTTCAATAGCACCGTTTAATGGTGGCCATACATACTTCATGCAGAACCAAACAAAAAATAGAAATGCTATTAATTCCCCAATTAGAGTGGCGTTTAAATTCACAACCGCTCCTCCTTAATAGTAAGCTGTTCAAATGATAAAATTAAAGTACAAACAATAATACCATTGCGATACCAACACCGATCATAGCTACGGCATCAATAAGACCGGCTAAGATAAACATTTTGACTTGTAAAGAAGGGGCAAGTTCTGGTTGACGTGCACACGCTTCTAAAAATTTACCACCCATGTTACCAAAGCCAATTGCTGTACCAATAGCACCAAAACCAATTAGTAGCGCTACTGCGATATATTTAAGACCTAATACTAGTTCCATTTTTTTCTCCAAAGTTAAAATTAAAAATTAAAAAAGTTTTCTACTTAATGATTGTCTGAACTTGCCATACTGAGGTATACAATTGTCAGCATCATAAATACGAACGCTTGTAATACTATGACCAAAATATGGAATACAGCCCACATGAAGTGTAACGGTAACTGCGCTAAGCCCACAGCACCAATCAATATAAAGATCAATTCACCTGCATACAAGTTACCAAATAAACGCAATGACAATGAAAACGGTTTAGAAATTAACGAGATGGTTTCAAGTAATAAATTGAAAGGTATTAGCACAGCTTGCAAAGTTTTATTTTTCGAATTAAATGGATGTAGAGTAAGTTCTGCTACGAACCCCTTAATACCTTTAATACGAATTGAATAACCTATCATCAGCATGAAAACACCAATTGCTAATGCAGCTGTCATATTAATATCTGTTGTTGGAACAACTTTCATATAGACATCATGTGAGTCCATATTAAATACAGTTTCACCTACTAGACCAGCAAGTGCAGGTAAGAAGTCAACGGGGATCAGATCCATTAAATTCATCAAAAATACCCAAACAAAAATTGTTAAGGCTAGCGGCGCGATCAATTTACTTTTACCATGATAGGTTTTGCTGACATTATCACCAACAAATTCAATGACCATTTCAATACAACATTGAAATTTATCAGGTACACCTGTGGTTGCCTTCATAGCGGCCCGTCGGAAAACCCATAAAAACATAATGCCTAATCCGATTGACCATGCAAGGGTATCTATATGCCATGTCCAGAAACCACTATCACTACATGCTTTATTAAATGCCCAACCGGTATCAGTTGAGCACATTTTTGCATTAGTTAAATGGTGCTGAATATGAGCTGAGAGAGTAACTTCTTCTGCCATGTCTTATCCCAAAAGTTAAAGTTTATAAATTTGTTAGCGCCAGTTAATTATTTTTTATTAAAAAAACTGGCAGTAATAGTGGTAAAAACACTACTACGCAATATGTAGTCAAGAATGCTGCGGGTATAAGCACTAAAAACTTCAAAGCTAGTGCAAATAATAACGCGGTGTATAACATTTTAAATTTTACGCCACTATAAAAAGATTCCATCACCTTGCTTGACGACTGAGCTCCTGCATAACGGAAAGCTTTGTATGCAAAAATCATATTCGGGACTATGGCAACAAAACCACCGACAAAGGCTGACTTAGCATGTAAAAAACCCCAAAAAAAATAGACTGTCAGCGTTATAATAAAAACGACAACAATCATTAACAGAATTTGCTTAAAAGCAAATTCCCGTCCAACTTTTGTTAATGTATTACTCATAGTTGACTTGTTTCTAAATTACGAAAAAACTCGTATGTGTTATAGTTTTTAAAGTAAAAACTTTAACTATAAAAAGTTTGCGTAAGTATACTGAACTCAGGTTATTTTGCAAGATATTAGGGCAGGCAACTTCCTTTATTTGTGCGTTTATCATATATTCAACAAAGAAGTTATCATCTCATTAAGTACCATAGAGATTATTGAATTAAACGCTTTATTTGACCTGTTTAAGGCTAAAATAAATAGCAGGCAGGTTGTCTAGCGATCAACGATGATATAGAGCTTAAAAACGCGACAGATGCTTCTTGCTGACAACAAAAAATCACACAATTACCAAAATCGTTACTTACCTAACGGGCTTTTCCTTTGTAGCTAAGAACGAATATAAATCGACAATGTCCTACTGACGTGAATGTATTCACTAATGTCACAAGTATCATGACGTTACATGGATGTAACTTATTTGACAATGCAGACGGTACAGGACGTACCTTATAAGATAATACAGACGTGGCATGGATGCCACTTATTAGGATAATGCAGGAGCATATTATCCTGAGCTTATTGCCCTGATGCACAGGAGTGACCTCACATAAAGAGAAGAACATCCACATGCAATTCCTGCAACGCACCGACTTTGACATGAAAGGATTAACTCATGTCGCGTTACTATGAGGTTACATGGATAATGGTATGAACCCACTCCACTTTCTAACGGCCTCGCAATGGGCCAAAATGGAAGTGTAAACATACCATTTAACAAAAGCGGAGTGGGCATAATGAAGATTACAACAGTTGGACTTGATATAGCAAAATCTATCTTTCATTCGTTTGCGATTAATCATACCGGGCGATTGGTTAGAAAGGAACAGCTCAAGCGTAAACAGCTATTAGCTTATTTTGCCAAACTTGAGCCTAGTATTGTAGTGATGAAAGCTTGTGGTGGTGCAAACTATTGAGCAAGAGAATTTATCAAGCAAGGTCACCAAGTCAAATTAATAGCACCACAATATGTAAAGTCTTTTGTTAAAGGAAATAAAAATGATTCCAACGATGCTCAAGCAATAGCGGAAGCATCACAACGTGCTAGCATGCGATTTGTGCCCATTAAATCGGTTGAGCAGCAAGACTTGTAAAATGTCCATCGCCAACGAGAACGTGTAAAAAAGAAAGAACGGCTTTAGCCAATCAAATACGAGGGTTGCTCGCTGAATATGGCATCGTGATCAAAAAAGGTATCTCAGCTATACGAAATGAATTACCTTCAATTATTGAAGAGGCAGAAAATGACTTAACTGTGATCTCCAGAGCGTTTTTTAACAAGCTACTTGAAGAGTTTCGCGCTATGGATGTTCTGCTTGTACATTGGATACGAAAATACAAATATCGAAAAAAAATAATGACGTATGTACTCGGCTAGGTGATGTGTTAGGTATTGGTGCTATCACATCGAGTGCACTTTATGCCACGGCTGGCGATGGAAAAGACTTTGTTAATGGGCGTCATTTATCCGCATGGATTGGTTTAGTTCCAGGTCAACATTCAACGGGTGGAAAGCCGAGGTTATTAGGTATCAGTAAACGAGGCAATAGCTATTTGAGGACGTTATTGATACATGAAGCAAGAGTGGTATTAAGGCATTCGGAGAAGAAAAATGATCGTTTCAGTCTTTGGGCTCAGGCACTACTCAAACGTAGGGGGCACAATAAAGCCTGTGTAGCAGTCGCCAACAAGCTTGCAAGAATAGCATGGGTCATTATGGCAAAGGGTGAAACATACCGCCCAGCCATGTAATAGAAATTTAATCGTATTAGTGAAAAACACTATTACTTATTAAATAAAGGTAAAACCCTTTACTTCAGTTGCAAAAGATAAAAGATCGGATGGTGAGATAGGTCAGACCGGCTCATTCAAAACCTGCTAGCTGCTTCGGCTCTTAAGAAGCCGTATTGATGATGAGGAGAATGAGCGCAAATAACCATCGGGGCCAGGAAGTAAAAATCTTCCATAAACAGGCCGGATATATGAGAGCAATGATTTACCTCTCACACTATGATCAAATATCTTGCAAACGGAGTGGGTTCATATATGTAGCTTATTAGAGAATGCAGACGTGGCATGGATGCCACTTATTAGGATAATGCAGACGGTACAGGATGTACCTTATAAGATAATGCAGGAGAAATTATCCTGAGCATATTGTCCTGATGCAAAGGAGTGACCTCACATAAAGAGAAATACACCCACACGCTTACTACCTTCGGCATAAATGCGCTCATTTCTGCAGCGCTGCGGCACTTTCCGTTAGAGAAGACTGAATGGGATCAGGTGGGGCCAAAATATGTAGGCGGGAATTTATTCGCGCTTATTAGTAATTGTTTCAAATCCCAGACAGCAAAAAGCTCGACTCTTATGAATCGGGCTTTTCTTAATAGAAATCGAGAATGTCGTACTCTCACATAAAGAGAAATACACCCACACACTTACTACCTTCGGCGTAACTGCGCTCACTTCTTAAGCGCCGCGGCACTTCGGTTAGATAAGAGTGAATGGGATCAGGTGGTTCCAAAATTTGTAGGCAGGAATTTATTCCCGCTTAATATTAATTGTTTCAAATCCCAGACAGCAAAAAGCCCGACTCTTATGAATCGGGCTTTATTAATAGAAATCGAGAATGTCCTACTCTCACATAAAGAGAAAAACACCCACACGCTTACTATCTTCGGTGCTATTACCTTGCGCGATTGAAATCCCGCCTACACAGCTCTCATACTGTAGGCGGGAATTTATTCGCGCTTATTTTAAAATCCCAGAAAGCAAAAAACCCGTAGCATCAGCTACGGGTTTCTTAAATAAAAGTTTAGCAATGTCCTACTCTCACATGGGAACTCCCACACTACCATCGGCGCAACTGCGTTTCACTTCTGAGTTCGGAATGGGATCAGGTGGGGCCACAGCGCTATGGTCGCTAAACAAAAAAGGGTCAATCTAGAAATTTGATATAAAAAGTTTACAAAAGCAATTCAAGTAACACGAGTACGTGTTTTATATATTTATGTCAGTCTTCACACACACTTTATAGTCAAAAACTACTTGGGTGTTGTATGGTTAAGCCTCACGGGCAATTAGTATCAGTTAGCTCAAGACCTCGCAGTCCTTACACACCTGACCTATCAACGTTGTAGTCTCCAACGACCCTTTAGGGGACTTAAAGTCCCAGTGAGAACTCATCTCAAAGCCTGCTTCCCGCTTAGATGCTTTCAGCGGTTATCAGTTCCGAACGTAGCTACCGGGCAATGCCATTGGCATGACAACCCGAACACCAGTGGTTCGTCCACTCCGGTCCTCTCGTACTAGGAGCAGCCCTCTTCAATTCTCAAACGCCCACGGCAGATAGGGACCGAACTGTCTCACGACGTTCTAAACCCAGCTCGCGTACCACTTTAAATGGCGAACAGCCATACCCTTGGGACCGACTTCAGCCCCAGGATGTGATGAGCCGACATCGAGGTGCCAAACACCGCCGTCGATATGAACTCTTGGGCGGTATCAGCCTGTTATCCCCGGAGTACCTTTTATCCGTTGAGCGATGGCCCTTCCATACAGAACCACCGGATCACTATGACCTACTTTCGTACCTGCTCGACGTGTCTGTCTCGCAGTTAAGCTGGCTTATGCCATTGCACTAACCGTACGATGTCCGACCGTACTTAGCCAACCTTCGTGCTCCTCCGTTACTCTTTGGGAGGAGACCGCCCCAGTCAAACTACCCACCAGACAGTGTCCCCAAGCCGGATTACGGCCCTAGGTTAGAACATCACGCATACAAGGGTGGTATTTCAAGGTTGGCTCCACCACATCTAGCGACATGGTTTCATAGCCTCCCACCTATCCTACACATGTAGGAGCAATGTTCACTGTCAAGCTATAGTAAAGGTTCACGGGGTCTTTCCGTCTAGCCGCGGGTATACGGCATCTTAACCGCAAATTCAATTTCACTGAGTCTCGGGTGGAGACAGTGTGGCCATGATTACGCCATTCGTGCAGGTCGGAACTTACCCGACAAGGAATTTCGCTACCTTAGGACCGTTATAGTTACGGCCGCCGTTTACCGGGGCTTCGATCATCAGCTTCGACCTAAGTCTAACCGAATCAATTAACCTTCCGGCACCGGGCAGGCGTCACACCGTATACGTCATCTTTCGATTTTGCACAGTGCTGTGTTTTTAATAAACAGTTCCAGCCACCTGGTTACTTCGACTGGTTTAGGCTCCGGAAGCAAGTTCCTTCACCCTATACCAGCGTACCTTCTCCCGAAGTTACGGTACTATTTTGCCTAGTTCCTTCACCCGAGTTCTCTCAAGCGCCTTAGTATTCTCTACCCAACCACCTGTGTCGGTTTGGGGTACGGTTCCACTATATCTGAAGCTTAGAAGCTTTTCCTGGAAGTGTGGCATCAATGACTTCATCACCGTAGTGACTCGTCTCAGCTCTCAGTGTTGAATGGAAACCCGGATTTACCTAAGTCTCCCACCTTCAGCCTTTCACACGGACTACCAACGCCGTGCTCACCTAGCCTACTCCGTCCCTCCTTCGCAATATAATGAAGTACAGAAATATTAATCTGTTTCCCATCGACTACGCGTTTCCGCCTCGCCTTAGGGGCCGACTTACCCTGCCCTGATTAACATGGGACAGGAAACCTTGGTCTTTCGGCGGGGGAGTTTTTCACTCCCCTTATCGTTACTCATGTCAGCATTCGCACTTCTGATACCTCCAGCAGACTTCTCAATCTACCTTCAACGGCTTACAGAACGCTCCCCTACCACTTGCAATAAATTGCAAATCCGCAGCTTCGGTGACTAGTTTAGCCCCGTTACATCTTCCGCGCAGACCGACTCGACTAGTGAGCTATTACGCTTTCTTTAAAGGATGGCTGCTTCTAAGCCAACCTCCTAGCTGTCTATGCCTTTCCACATCGTTTCCCACTTAACTAGTACTTTGGGACCTTAGCTGGCGGTCTGGGTTGTTTCCCTCTTCACAATGGACGTTAGCACCCACAGTGTGTCTCCCGGATAGTACTCATTGGTATTCGGAGTTTGCAAAGGGTTGGTAAGTCGGGATGACCCCCTAGCCTTAACAGTGCTCTACCCCCAATGGTATTCGTCCGAGGCTCTACCTAAATAGATTTCGGGGAGAACCAGCTATCTCCCGGCTTGATTAGCCTTTCACTCCGACCCACAAGTCATCACCGCATTTTTCAACATACGTGTGTTCGGTCCTCCAGTTGATGTTACTCAACCTTCAACCTGCCCATGGGTAGATCGCCGGGTTTCGGGTCTATACCCTGCAACTAAACGCGCAGTTAACACTCGCTTTCGCTACGGCTCCCCTAATCGGTTAACCTTGCTACAGAATATAAGTCGCTGACCCATTATACAAAAGGTACGCAGTCACCAAACTAAATTTGGCTCCCACTGCTTGTACGTATGCGGTTTCAGGTTCTATTTCACTCCCCTCACAGGGGTTCTTTTCGCCTTTCCCTCACGGTACTGGTTCACTATCGGTCAGTTAGTAGTATTTAGCCTTGGAGGATGGTCCCCCCATATTCAGACAAAGTTTCACGTGCTCCGTCCTACTCGATTTCACTTAAAGATTGCTTTTGTGTACGGGACTATCACCCTGTATCGTTCTACTTTCCAGTAGATTCCACTAGCGCCCAATAAGCTTAAGGGCTGATTCGCGTTCGCTCGCCGCTACTAACGAAATCTCGGTTGATTTCTTTTCCTCGGGGTACTTAGATGTTTCAGTTCTCCCGGTTTGCCTCGTTAACCTATGTATTCAGTTAACGATACCTAGCTTATGCTAAGTGGGTTTCCCCATTCGGACATCTCAGACTATTACGGTTGTTATCACCTTACCTGAGCTTTTCGCAGATTAACACGTCCTTCATCGCCTCTAACTGCCAAGGCATCCACCACATACGCTTAGTCACTTAACCATACAACCCTAAGTAGTTTCTTGTTATTTGACCTTTAATCTTCGTTGCTTAAATATTCGTGTAGAACAAACTACACTTCATATCTAAGCGCCTTGTTTAAAGCACAAACCCCGTCGAAATGAATTATTTATTGTAAAACAAAAGATAAAACATTTTACTAGAATGTTCGGAGACTAATCCGAACTAATTGTAAAGTCTGACATTTTCACGTACTCAATATACTTACCTCGAAAGGTTCATATAAGATGAGTTACTTGATAAGACAATCAATGTCGAGTAGACATCAATCGAATGTTGATACAACCTCTTGGGAGAGATTGCATCGCTTTTGTTGGTATTTATATCATTGCAACGTTCAGCGCGACACCGTTCGTTACGACATAAATACCGATATTTATATCAGCTTTCCAGATTGTTAAAGAACTTCAATTTAAGGCACATTCGCTTAAAAAGTGGTTTAAAAAAACCAAATTTAAAATAGCTTATAAAGCGTAGTTTAAATTTGGCTTCTATTCTCTTTTTATTGAAGAAGAAAATATCCATTTACTTTTAATCAAGGCAGTTGGTAGCGACGTGTAGTTTACTACACGAGCTGCGAACTAACGCAGAGTAAAATTAAATGGTGGAGCTAAGCAGGATCGAACTGCTGACCCCCTGCGTGCAAGGCAGGTGCTCTCCCAGCTGAGCTATAGCCCCATTTATGGGTATTCTTCTTCATTTTTGTTATCATGTAATTTGTGTGAACACTCGTAGAACCGAAGCTCTCATTAAGCAATTTTACTTCAAGATAAGGAGGTGATCCAACCCCAGGTTCCCCTAGGGTTACCTTGTTACGACTTCACCCCAGTCATGAAACACAAAGTGGTGACCGTCCTCCCGAAGGTTAAACTAGCCACTTCTTTTGCATCCCACTCCCATGGTGTGACGGGCGGTGTGTACAAGGCCCGGGAACGTATTCACCGTGGCGTTCTGATCCACGATTACTAGCGATTCCGACTTCACGGAGTCGAGTTGCAGACTCCGATCCGGACTACGACAGGCTTTGTGGGATTCGCTCCACCTCGCGGTATTGCAGCCCTCTGTACCTGCCATTGTAGCACGTGTGTAGCCCATCCCGTAAGGGCCATGATGACTTGACGTCGTCCCCACCTTCCTCCGGTTTATCACCGGCAGTCTCCTTAGAGTTCCCGCCATAACGCGCTGGCAAATAAGGATAGGGGTTGCGCTCGTTGCGGGACTTAACCCAACATTTCACAACACGAGCTGACGACAGCCATGCAGCACCTGTCACAGAGTTCCCGAAGGCACAAGTCTATCTCTAGTCTCTTCTCTGGATGTCAAGGGATGGTAAGGTTCTTCGCGTTGCATCGAATTAAACCACATGCTCCACCGCTTGTGCGGGCCCCCGTCAATTCATTTGAGTTTTAACCTTGCGGCCGTACTCCCCAGGCGGTCAACTTAGTGCGTTAGCTGCGCCACTCACGGATCAAGTCCACGAACGGCTAGTTGACATCGTTTACGGCGTGGACTACCAGGGTATCTAATCCTGTTCGCTCCCCACGCTTTCGTTCCTCAGCGTCAGTATCTGTCCAGGTGGCCGCCTTCGCCACTGATGTTCCTTCCAATCTCTACGCATTTCACCGCTACACTGGAAATTCCACCACCCTCTACAGTACTCTAGTTACCCAGTTCAAAATGCAGTTCCAAGGTTGAGCCCTGGGCTTTCACATCTTGCTTAAATAACCGCCTACGAACGCTTTACGCCCAGTAATTCCGATTAACGCTTGCACCCCTCGTATTACCGCGGCTGCTGGCACGAAGTTAGCCGGTGCTTCTTCTGTTGCTAACGTCACAGTGATGATTTATTAAATCACCACCTTTCCTCACAACTGAAAGTGCTTTACAACCCGAAGGCCTTCTTCACACACGCGGCATGGCTGCATCAGGCTTTCGCCCATTGTGCAATATTCCCCACTGCTGCCTCCCGTAGGAGTCTGGGCCGTGTCTCAGTCCCAGTGTGGCTGATCATCCTCTCAAACCAGCTAGAGATCGTCGCCTTGGTAAGCCTTTACCTTACCAACTAGCTAATCTCACTTGGGCTAATCAAGAAGCGAGAGGTCCGAAGATCCCCCCCTTTGGTACTTTTCACTACAAAAAGCACGTTATGCGGTATTAGCAGTCGTTTCCAACTGTTGTCCCCCACTCCAAGGCATATTCCCAAGCATTACTCACCCGTCCGCCACTCGTCATCAAACTAGCAAGCTAGTTTATGTTACCGTTCGACTTGCATGTGTTAAGCCTGCCGCCAGCGTTCAATCTGAGCCATGATCAAACTCTTCAATTAAAAATCGTTTGTGTAACCTCATCGCAAGCGATGTGTTACTGCTCAATGAATTCTGTCGTGATACCAACCGAAGTTGATATCGCATTACATAGTCGCTACCTATCTCGCTAGAAATAAGTAACTTATATTTATTTGCATGAACATCATTCATTAAGCGTTTTGTTCTCCCCGAAAGGAAAACTATGTAAAACAACATTAATGTGAGTGTCCACACAAATTGCATGATAACTAATTGTTAAAGAAAAGAGGTCTTAGTCGCATTCGCTAAGTACCTTCGCTCCTTGCTAACGTTGCCGTTTGCCCGAAGTAGGATGCGCATGATACGCTTCCTAGTTTTAATGTCAACACTTAATCTTATATAAAAGTAAGTGTTTTATAAAACCTTATTTTTTACCTTAATTTGCTTATTTACCAAGCAATTAAGTTAAAAAATAGTGTTTCTCAAGTAGCCCGTTACCATTGTAACGGGCTTCTCAGTGCCTAAGCACAAATAGGAGTTTAGCAATGTCCTACTCTCACATGGGAACTCCCACACTACCATCGGCGCAACTGCGTTTCACTTCTGAGTTCGGAATGGGATCAGGTGGGGCCACAGCGCTATGGTCGCTAAACAAAAAAGGGTCAATCTAGAAATTTGATATAAAAAGTTTACAAAAGCAATTCAAGTAACACGAGTACGTGTTTTATATATTTATGTCAGTCTTCACACACACTTTATAGTCAAAAACCACTTGGGTGTTGTATGGTTAAGCCTCACGGGCAATTAGTATCAGTTAGCTCAAGACCTCGCAGTCCTTACACACCTGACCTATCAACGTTGTAGTCTCCAACGACCCTTTAGGGGACTTAAAGTCCCAGTGAGAACTCATCTCAAAGCCTGCTTCCCGCTTAGATGCTTTCAGCGGTTATCAGTTCCGAACGTAGCTACCGGGCAATGCCATTGGCATGACAACCCGAACACCAGTGGTTCGTCCACTCCGGTCCTCTCGTACTAGGAGCAGCCCTCTTCAATTCTCAAACGCCCACGGCAGATAGGGACCGAACTGTCTCACGACGTTCTAAACCCAGCTCGCGTACCACTTTAAATGGCGAACAGCCATACCCTTGGGACCGACTTCAGCCCCAGGATGTGATGAGCCGACATCGAGGTGCCAAACACCGCCGTCGATATGAACTCTTGGGCGGTATCAGCCTGTTATCCCCGGAGTACCTTTTATCCGTTGAGCGATGGCCCTTCCATACAGAACCACCGGATCACTATGACCTACTTTCGTACCTGCTCGACGTGTCTGTCTCGCAGTTAAGCTGGCTTATGCCATTGCACTAACCGTACGATGTCCGACCGTACTTAGCCAACCTTCGTGCTCCTCCGTTACTCTTTGGGAGGAGACCGCCCCAGTCAAACTACCCACCAGACAGTGTCCCCAAGCCGGATTACGGCCCTAGGTTAGAACATCACGCATACAAGGGTGGTATTTCAAGGTTGGCTCCACCACATCTAGCGACATGGTTTCATAGCCTCCCACCTATCCTACACATGTAGGAGCAATGTTCACTGTCAAGCTATAGTAAAGGTTCACGGGGTCTTTCCGTCTAGCCGCGGGTATACGGCATCTTAACCGCAAATTCAATTTCACTGAGTCTCGGGTGGAGACAGTGTGGCCATGATTACGCCATTCGTGCAGGTCGGAACTTACCCGACAAGGAATTTCGCTACCTTAGGACCGTTATAGTTACGGCCGCCGTTTACCGGGGCTTCGATCATCAGCTTCGACCTAAGTCTAACCGAATCAATTAACCTTCCGGCACCGGGCAGGCGTCACACCGTATACGTCATCTTTCGATTTTGCACAGTGCTGTGTTTTTAATAAACAGTTCCAGCCACCTGGTTACTTCGACTGGTTTAGGCTCCGGAAGCAAGTTCCTTCACCCTATACCAGCGTACCTTCTCCCGAAGTTACGGTACTATTTTGCCTAGTTCCTTCACCCGAGTTCTCTCAAGCGCCTTAGTATTCTCTACCCAACCACCTGTGTCGGTTTGGGGTACGGTTCCACTATATCTGAAGCTTAGAAGCTTTTCCTGGAAGTGTGGCATCAATGACTTCATCACCGTAGTGACTCGTCTCAGCTCTCAGTTTTCCTAATAAAAGGAGGAGACCGGATTTACCTAATCTCCCAACCTTCAGCCTTTCACACGGACTACCAACGCCGTGCTCACCTAGCCTACTCCGTCCCTCCTTCGCAATATAATGAAGTACAGAAATATTAATCTGTTTCCCATCGACTACGCGTTTCCGCCTCGCCTTAGGGGCCGACTTACCCTGCCCTGATTAACATGGGACAGGAAACCTTGGTCTTTCGGCGGGGGAGTTTTTCACTCCCCTTATCGTTACTCATGTCAGCATTCGCACTTCTGATACCTCCAGCAGACTTCTCAATCTACCTTCAACGGCTTACAGAACGCTCCCCTACCACTTGCAATAAATTGCAAATCCGCAGCTTCGGTGACTAGTTTAGCCCCGTTACATCTTCCGCGCAGACCGACTCGACTAGTGAGCTATTACGCTTTCTTTAAAGGATGGCTGCTTCTAAGCCAACCTCCTAGCTGTCTATGCCTTTCCACATCGTTTCCCACTTAACTAGTACTTTGGGACCTTAGCTGGCGGTCTGGGTTGTTTCCCTCTTCACAATGGACGTTAGCACCCACAGTGTGTCTCCCGGATAGTACTCATTGGTATTCGGAGTTTGCAAAGGGTTGGTAAGTCGGGATGACCCCCTAGCCTTAACAGTGCTCTACCCCCAATGGTATTCGTCCGAGGCTCTACCTAAATAGATTTCGGGGAGAACCAGCTATCTCCCGGCTTGATTAGCCTTTCACTCCGACCCACAAGTCATCACCGCATTTTTCAACATACGTGTGTTCGGTCCTCCAGTTGATGTTACTCAACCTTCAACCTGCCCATGGGTAGATCGCCGGGTTTCGGGTCTATACCCTGCAACTAAACGCGCAGTTAACACTCGCTTTCGCTACGGCTCCCCTAATCGGTTAACCTTGCTACAGAATATAAGTCGCTGACCCATTATACAAAAGGTACGCAGTCACCAAACTAAATTTGGCTCCCACTGCTTGTACGTATGCGGTTTCAGGTTCTATTTCACTCCCCTCACAGGGGTTCTTTTCGCCTTTCCCTCACGGTACTGGTTCACTATCGGTCAGTTAGTAGTATTTAGCCTTGGAGGATGGTCCCCCCATATTCAGACAAAGTTTCACGTGCTCCGTCCTACTCGATTTCACTTAAAGGTTGCTTTTGTGTACGGGACTATCACCCTGTATCGTTCTACTTTCCAGTAGATTCCACTAGCGCCCAATAAGCTTAAGGGCTGATTCGCGTTCGCTCGCCGCTACTAACGAAATCTCGGTTGATTTCTTTTCCTCGGGGTACTTAGATGTTTCAGTTCTCCCGGTTTGCCTCGTTAACCTATGTATTCAGTTAACGATACCTAGCTTATGCTAAGTGGGTTTCCCCATTCGGACATCTCAGGCTATAACGGTTGTTATCACCTTACCTGAGCTTTTCGCAGATTAACACGTCCTTCATCGCCTCTAACTGCCAAGGCATCCACCACATACGCTTAGTCACTTAACCATACAACCCTAAGTAGTTTCTTGTTATTTGACCTTTATACTTCGTTGCTTAAATATTCGTGTAGAACAAACTACACTTCATATCTAAGCGCCTTGTTTAAAGCACAAATCCCGTCGAAATGAATTATTTATTGTAAGAACAAAAGATAAAACATTTTACTAGAATGTTCGGAGACTAATCCGAACTAATTGTAAAGTCTGACATTTTCACGTACTCAATATACTTACCTCGAAAGGTTCATATAAGATGAGTTACTTGATAAGACAATCAATGTCGAGTAGACATCAATCGAATGTTGATACAACCTCTTGGGAGAGATTGTATCGCTTTTGTTGGTATTTATATCATTGCAACGTTCAGCGCGACACCGTTCGTTACGACATAAATACCGATATTTATATCAGCTTTCCAGATTGTTAAAGAACTCGATTTAAGGCACATTCGCTTAAAAAGTGGTTTAAAAAACCAAATTTAAGTTGTTTTCATAAGCGCGAATAAATTCCCGCCGCCAACACTTTAAGTTTGGCTTCTTTCTTTAATTGAAGAAGTTATTTTCCCCACTGAGCTATAGCCCTCTACTTTACAGTAAAAGTGGGTTCTTCTTCATTTTTGTTATCATGTAATTTGTGTGAACACTCGTAAAGCCGAAGCTTTCATTAAGCAATTTTACTTCAAGATAAGGAGGTGATCCAACCCCAGGTTCCCCTAGGGTTACCTTGTTACGACTTCACCCCAGTCATGAAACACAAAGTGGTGACCGTCCTCCCGAAGGTTAAACTAGCCACTTCTTTTGCATCCCACTCCCATGGTGTGACGGGCGGTGTGTACAAGGCCCGGGAACGTATTCACCGTGGCGTTCTGATCCACGATTACTAGCGATTCCGACTTCACGGAGTCGAGTTGCAGACTCCGATCCGGACTACGACAGGCTTTGTGGGATTCGCTCCACCTCGCGGTATTGCAGCCCTCTGTACCTGCCATTGTAGCACGTGTGTAGCCCATCCCGTAAGGGCCATGATGACTTGACGTCGTCCCCACCTTCCTCCGGTTTATCACCGGCAGTCTCCTTAGAGTTCCCGCCATAACGCGCTGGCAAATAAGGATAGGGGTTGCGCTCGTTGCGGGACTTAACCCAACATTTCACAACACGAGCTGACGACAGCCATGCAGCACCTGTCACAGAGTTCCCGAAGGCACAAGTCTATCTCTAGTCTCTTCTCTGGATGTCAAGGGATGGTAAGGTTCTTCGCGTTGCATCGAATTAAACCACATGCTCCACCGCTTGTGCGGGCCCCCGTCAATTCATTTGAGTTTTAACCTTGCGGCCGTACTCCCCAGGCGGTCAACTTAGTGCGTTAGCTGCGCCACTCACGGATCAAGTCCACGAACGGCTAGTTGACATCGTTTACGGCGTGGACTACCAGGGTATCTAATCCTGTTCGCTCCCCACGCTTTCGTTCCTCAGCGTCAGTATCTGTCCAGGTGGCCGCCTTCGCCACTGATGTTCCTTCCAATCTCTACGCATTTCACCGCTACACTGGAAATTCCACCACCCTCTACAGTACTCTAGTTACCCAGTTCAAAATGCAGTTCCAAGGTTGAGCCCTGGGCTTTCACATCTTGCTTAAATAACCGCCTACGAACGCTTTACGCCCAGTAATTCCGATTAACGCTTGCACCCCTCGTATTACCGCGGCTGCTGGCACGAAGTTAGCCGGTGCTTCTTCTGTTGCTAACGTCACAGTGATGATTTATTAAATCACCACCTTTCCTCACAACTGAAAGTGCTTTACAACCCGAAGGCCTTCTTCACACACGCGGCATGGCTGCATCAGGCTTTCGCCCATTGTGCAATATTCCCCACTGCTGCCTCCCGTAGGAGTCTGGGCCGTGTCTCAGTCCCAGTGTGGCTGATCATCCTCTCAAACCAGCTAGAGATCGTCGCCTTGGTAAGCCTTTACCTTACCAACTAGCTAATCTCACTTGGGCTAATCAAGAAGCGAGAGGTCCGAAGATCCCCCCCTTTGGTACTTTTCACTACAAAAAGCACGTTATGCGGTATTAGCAGTCGTTTCCAACTGTTGTCCCCCACTCCAAGGCATATTCCCAAGCATTACTCACCCGTCCGCCACTCGTCATCAAACTAGCAAGCTAGTTCATGTTACCGTTCGACTTGCATGTGTTAAGCCTGCCGCCAGCGTTCAATCTGAGCCATGATCAAACTCTTCAATTAAAAATCGTTTGTGTAACCTCATCGCAAGCGATGTGTTACTGCTCAATGAATTCTGTCGTTCCTTTTAAAAGTAATGCGCGAACAAGTTCCCGCCTACAAGTAAAAGAAGCATTACATAGTCGCTACCTATCTCGCTAGAAATAAGTAACACTATTTATTTGCATGAACATCATTCATTAAGCGTTTTTGTTCTCCCCGAAAGGAAAACTATGTAAAACAACATTAATGTGAGTGCCCACACAAATTGCATGATAACTAATTGTTAAAGAAAACGTTTATTCCTAATATGGAAAGTAAACGTCGATGAGAGTCGCATTCGCTCTTCACCGGAGCAAATTAAGTTGAACTTAATTTGCGTTGCTCGTTGCTATTGCCCCGAAGCAGGATGCGTATAATACGCTTCCGAGTTTTGATGTCAACGTTTTTCTTTATAATAAAGTAAAGTATTTTAAATACTTTAAACGTTACATTAAGTTAGCTTATATACCTTAATAAAGGTGAGATAACTTATCAAAACAGTTCCTTAATGATTCATTTTAGCTGAACCCCTTGGAACTGGAGCGCATTCTAGCGAATTTTTATCTTAGTACAAGAGTTAATTTCACTTTTTTGTTTGTTCGATTATAAATGCCGCTATTCGCTTATTATCCGAATTAGTATAGGTCATAAATAGCACAAAAGTCGTAAGCTTTACACCTTACCTTCTTCTACTTCTCGATCCGGGCTTTCTTTTGTTCGAGTTATCTCCTGGAGACAATGCATTTCTTCTAGCATTTTTTTTATTTATTGGTTTTTTGTCTGATTGAACAGTTTTTGTTAAATCTGGCTCATAACCAGGTAACCACTGCTGTAATAATTGGATATCAAGTAATTCTTCAATTGCTGTTAGGAGCCACTCTTCACCTACACTCACTAAAGATACTGCTAAGCCAGAATTTCCTGCTCTAGCAGTACGACCTATACGATGAACATAATCTTCAGCATTATATGGAAGTTCATAATTAATAACATAGTTAAGACCTTTTATATCGATGCCTCGCGCAGCTACATCGGTCGCGATTAAAGCTCTTATATTTCCTTCTTTAAATTCATGAAGTGCTTTTTCACGGGCCCCTTGAGATTTGTCACCATGTATAGCTAATGATTTAATGCCATCTTTAGTCATTTCTTTTGCTAAATAATCTGCACATTGCTTTGTGCGTGTGAAAACTAAAACTTGTTGCCAGTTCTTTGACCCAATTAAATAGGAGGTAAGTTCCCTTTTACGATCAGCATCTACAGCATAAACAATTTGCTCGACATCATCCGCAACTGTGTTTTTCTCATCAATTTCTACAACTTTTGGATTTACTAATATACTTTTACTCATTTTGTATATGTCATCGGCAAATGTTGCAGAAAAGAGCAAGGTTTGTTTCTCAACAGGAAGGTATTTACGAATTTGATCTATCTCCTCTTTAAAACCCATATCCAACATTCGATCTGCTTCATCAAATACGACAGTATTTATCTGTTCTAAAGAAAGATGCTCACTTCTAATAAGATCTAATAATCGACCTGGTGTTGCAACTAAAATGTCTAAACCAGTTTTTATGTCTAAAATCTGCTTCTTTGTACTAACGCCACCATATGCAATGCCAATATTTACACAAGTAAACTGACCATAATGCTTGAAGCTTTTATATACTTGTTGGGCAAGCTCCCTTGTTGGTGTGAGCACTAGCGCGCGGATATTGGTACTGATAGGTTTTTCTGATAATAATTGCTGAAGAATTGGCAAGGCAAAGGCAGCCGTTTTACCTGTTCCGGTTTGCGCTCTTGCCATCACATCATGGTTAGCTAGAATTAGAGGTATACTTTGCTTTTGAATTTCTGTGGGTTCATTATAAGCAGATTCAGCTATTGCTTTAAGCAATGCTGGGTCCAAAGAAAAAGAAGAAAAGGTCATTCGTTTAGCCCGTGAGTATTGAATGGGCTAATTGTATCAGAAGAGATGTATTACCATCTCGGTTATTAGAGTATTTGACATTAAGGACGTTATGGCAAAGCCCAATTATCAAAATATGAAATTCTTGATCGTTGACAACATCAAGCCATCACAGGATATTCTTAAGCAATTTGTTATGCACCTGACGACAAAGCAAGTTGACAGTACCCATTACGCACAAGATGTTGCAGCCATTTGTCAGCAGAAATCTTATGACGTTATATTATTAGGCTATGACTTAGGAGATAACCAAAAGAATGGCCAACAAATCCTTGAGGAATTGAGGGTCAACAGATATATAAATAGACATTGTATTGTTATTTTAATAACCGCTGAAGTTTCTCAAGCTATGGTGCTTGCTGCTCTTGAACATAAACCTGACCATTATTTATGTAAACCCTACTCTCTATATGAACTAGATAAGCGCTTAAACAATTGCCTAGCTAAGAAAAAGGCCATGGCAGATATTTATTATGCCCTCGATCTAAATAAACCCTTACTTGTCATAGATAGGTGTGAGCATGCATTAGCAAATAATACAGTTTATAAAGCTGAATGCTTAGGTATTATCTCAAGGCAATACTTTGAATTGGAACGGTACGACGAAGCAAAATCAATCTACCTTGCCTATCAAAACGCCGCCAACTGTCAATGGGCAACAATAGGACTTGGTAAATTAGCGCTACATCAAAACAAACTAAAACAGGCTGAAAAATTATTTAAATTACTAATACAAGATTACCCGCTATATTTATCAAGCTATGATTGGCTTGCTGCTACTTATGAAGAGCAGTTTCATCATATTTATGCTGAGGATATTTTAGAAAAAGCGCTTAAACTTTCACCTCGTTCCCTAAATAGATTAAAGAGGTATGCGCAGTTATGTATTCACAATCAACATTTTGATAAGGCCACATTAGCTTATGAAAATAATCACAAACTTGCTCATAATTCTATCCACCATTGTGCAGACAATACTATTAAGTACGTACAGGCTCTTATAGAACATACGCCATCACTTTCCCTTGTCGATGCGAAGAAGATGAATAGCAAAGCTTTAAGCTTTATGAAACAAATGATTAGGGACTTTAAAGATGTTGATATCAGAATTCAATCCCATCTGCTTGGCGCGTGCTTATTTGAAATTACCAAAGAAATTGATTTAGCAAATACAGAAATTAAACTTGGACAACTTTTACTTACACGGGAGCAAGATAATATCCCGCACAAAAAATTAATAAATATATCACTTACCTTAAAAAAGCTGAACCAGGGTAATCTTGCCACACAGATCTTACTTTCTACCGAAAAAATCAACTCTAAAGATGATAAATCCAACAAAGATACCCGTGTTAGTTTAAAAGATCTCGCTCAAGCTAATATTGAACTAGGGCTATCCTTATATTCGAACAAAAAGTACCACCAGGCTATTATTAAATTAAGAGAAGCTGAGGCAATGTTTCCTAAACATATAGGTATTAAACTAAATCTGATACAGGTGCTACTAGTATCCTTCGAAGAAAACCGTGAGCGTAACACTGATTTGCATAGTGTAAAAAGATTGTTAGTTGAGGTACATGTTTTAACACCTACTACTGAAGAACTTGAAAAGCTGAAAAAAATGCAAAAAAAATACCAGCTGATTGCTGGTATTTAATCTTCCAAAAGGAATATGGTGGAGGGAGGTGGATTCGAACCACCGAAGGCGGAGCCGTCAGATTTACAGTCTGATCCCTTTGGCCACTCGGGAACCCCTCCACGGGGCCATTTTTATCAACAACTTGCTGATAAGAATTAGAAGTCTAGCAATGTCCCGCTGCGCTCTCACATGGGGTTTTCTGTAACATAAGTCACACTACCATCGGCGCTGTTGCGTTTCACGATTAAACTATAATAGGAGTCTAGCAATGTCCTACTCTCACATGGGAACTCCCACACTACCATCGGCGCAACTGCGTTTCACTTCTGAGTTCGGAATGGGATCAGGTGGGGCCACAGCGCTATTGTCGCTAGACAAAAACTTTAATTGCTTAATTTACTCTATAAATAATTTAAACAAATAAAACTTTAGCAAAAAACCCGTAGCATCAGCTACGGGTTTCTTAAATAAAAGTTTAGCAATGTCCTACTCTCACATGGGAACTCCCACACTACCATCGGCGCAACTGCGTTTCACTTCTGAGTTCGGAATGGGATCAGGTGGGGCCACAGCGCTATGGTCGCTAAACAAAAAAGGGTACAATCTAGAAATTTGATATAAAAAGTTTACAAAGGCAATTCAAGTAACACGAGTACGTGTTTTATATATTTATGTCAGTCTCACACACACTTTATAGTCAAAAACTACTTGGGTGTTGTATGGTTAAGCCTCACGGGCAATTAGTATCAGTTAGCTCAAGACCTCGCAGTCCTTACACACCTGACCTATCAACGTTGTAGTCTCCAACGACCCTTTAGGGGACTTAAAGTCCCAGTGAGAACTCATCTCAAAGCCTGCTTCCCGCTTAGATGCTTTCAGCGGTTATCAGTTCCGAACGTAGCTACCGGGCAATGCCATTGGCATGACAACCCGAACACCAGTGGTTCGTCCACTCCGGTCCTCTCGTACTAGGAGCAGCCCTCTTCAATTCTCAAACGCCCACGGCAGATAGGGACCGAACTGTCTCACGACGTTCTAAACCCAGCTCGCGTACCACTTTAAATGGCGAACAGCCATACCCTTGGGACCGACTTCAGCCCCAGGATGTGATGAGCCGACATCGAGGTGCCAAACACCGCCGTCGATATGAACTCTTGGGCGGTATCAGCCTGTTATCCCCGGAGTACCTTTTATCCGTTGAGCGATGGCCCTTCCATACAGAACCACCGGATCACTATGACCTACTTTCGTACCTGCTCGACGTGTCTGTCTCGCAGTTAAGCTGGCTTATGCCATTGCACTAACCGTACGATGTCCGACCGTACTTAGCCAACCTTCGTGCTCCTCCGTTACTCTTTGGGAGGAGACCGCCCCAGTCAAACTACCCACCAGACAGTGTCCCCAAGCCGGATTACGGCCCTAGGTTAGAACATCACGCATACAAGGGTGGTATTTCAAGGTTGGCTCCACCACATCTAGCGACATGGTTTCATAGCCTCCCACCTATCCTACACATGTAGGAGCAATGTTCACTGTCAAGCTATAGTAAAGGTTCACGGGGTCTTTCCGTCTAGCCGCGGGTATACGGCATCTTAACCGCA
Source organism: Colwellia sp. MT41 (assembly GCF_001444365.1). Lineage (NCBI taxonomy): Bacteria > Pseudomonadati > Pseudomonadota > Gammaproteobacteria > Alteromonadales > Colwelliaceae > Colwellia > Colwellia sp. MT41. Next base: position 39,321 of record NZ_CP013145.1, on the reverse strand, counting down.
AATTCAATTTCACTGAGTCTCGGGTGGAGACAGTGTGGCCATGATTACGCCATTCGTGCAGGTCGGAACTTACCCGACAAGGAATTTCGCTACCTTAGGACCGTTATAGTTACGGCCGCCGTTTACCGGGGCTTCGATCATCAGCTTCGACCTAAGTCTAACCGAATCAATTAACCTTCCGGCACCGGGCAGGCGTCACACCGTATACGTCATCTTTCGATTTTGCACAGTGCTGTGTTTTTAATAAACAGTTCCAGCCACCTGGTTACTTCGACTGGTTTAGGCTCCGGAAGCAAGTTCCTTCACCCTATACCAGCGTACCTTCTCCCGAAGTTACGGTACTATTTTGCCTAGTTCCTTCACCCGAGTTCTCTCAAGCGCCTTAGTATTCTCTACCCAACCACCTGTGTCGGTTTGGGGTACGGTTCCACTATATCTGAAGCTTAGAAGCTTTTCCTGGAAGTGTGGCATCAATGACTTCATCACCGTAGTGACTCGTCTCAGCTCTCAGTTTTCCTAATAAAAGGAGGAGACCGGATTTACCTAATCTCCCAACCTTCAGCCTTTCACACGGACTACCAACGCCGTGCTCACCTAGCCTACTCCGTCCCTCCTTCGCAATATAATGAAGTACAGAAATATTAATCTGTTTCCCATCGACTACGCGTTTCCGCCTCGCCTTAGGGGCCGACTTACCCTGCCCTGATTAACATGGGACAGGAAACCTTGGTCTTTCGGCGGGGGAGTTTTTCACTCCCCTTATCGTTACTCATGTCAGCATTCGCACTTCTGATACCTCCAGCAGACTTCTCAATCTACCTTCAACGGCTTACAGAACGCTCCCCTACCACTTGCAATAAATTGCAAATCCGCAGCTTCGGTGACTAGTTTAGCCCCGTTACATCTTCCGCGCAGACCGACTCGACTAGTGAGCTATTACGCTTTCTTTAAAGGATGGCTGCTTCTAAGCCAACCTCCTAGCTGTCTATGCCTTTCCACATCGTTTCCCACTTAACTAGTACTTTGGGACCTTAGCTGGCGGTCTGGGTTGTTTCCCTCTTCACAATGGACGTTAGCACCCACAGTGTGTCTCCCGGATAGTACTCATTGGTATTCGGAGTTTGCAAAGGGTTGGTAAGTCGGGATGACCCCCTAGCCTTAACAGTGCTCTACCCCCAATGGTATTCGTCCGAGGCTCTACCTAAATAGATTTCGGGGAGAACCAGCTATCTCCCGGCTTGATTAGCCTTTCACTCCGACCCACAAGTCATCACCGCATTTTTCAACATACGTGTGTTCGGTCCTCCAGTTGATGTTACTCAACCTTCAACCTGCCCATGGGTAGATCGCCGGGTTTCGGGTCTATACCCTGCAACTAAACGCGCAGTTAACACTCGCTTTCGCTACGGCTCCCCTAATCGGTTAACCTTGCTACAGAATATAAGTCGCTGACCCATTATACAAAAGGTACGCAGTCACCAAACTAAATTTGGCTCCCACTGCTTGTACGTATGCGGTTTCAGGTTCTATTTCACTCCCCTCACAGGGGTTCTTTTCGCCTTTCCCTCACGGTACTGGTTCACTATCGGTCAGTTAGTAGTATTTAGCCTTGGAGGATGGTCCCCCCATATTCAGACAAAGTTTCACGTGCTCCGTCCTACTCGATTTCACTTAAAGGTTGCTTTTGTGTACGGGACTATCACCCTGTATCGTTCTACTTTCCAGTAGATTCCACTAGCGCCCAATAAGCTTAAGGGCTGATTCGCGTTCGCTCGCCGCTACTAACGAAATCTCGGTTGATTTCTTTTCCTCGGGGTACTTAGATGTTTCAGTTCTCCCGGTTTGCCTCGTTAACCTATGTATTCAGTTAACGATACCTAGCTTATGCTAAGTGGGTTTCCCCATTCGGACATCTCAGGCTATTACGGTTGTTATCACCTTACCTGAGCTTTTCGCAGATTAACACGTCCTTCATCGCCTCTAACTGCCAAGGCATCCACCACATACGCTTAGTCACTTAACCATACAACCCTAAGTAGTTTCTTGTTATTTGACCTTTATACTTCGTTGCTTAAATATTCGTGTAGAACAAACTACACTTCATATCTAAGCGCCTTGTTTAAAGCACAAACCCCGTCGAAATGAATTATTTATTGTAAAACAAAAGATAAAACATTTTACTAGAATGTTCGGAGACTAATCCGAACTAATTGTAAAGTCTGACATTTTCACGTACTCAATATACTTACCTCGAAAGGTTCATATAAGATGAGTTACTTGATAAGACAATCAATGTCGAGTAGACATCAATCGAATGTTGATACAACCTCTTGGGAGAGATTGTATCGCTTTTGTTGGTATTTATATCATTGCAACGTTCAGCGCGACACCGTTCGTTACGACATAAATACCGATATTTATATCAGCTTTCCAGATTGTTAAAGAACTTCAATTTAAGGCACATTCGCTTAAAAAGTGGTTTAAAAAACCAAACTTAAGTTGTTTTCATAAGCGCGAATAAATTCCCGCGACAACACTTTAAGTTTGGCTTCTTTCTTTATACAGAGAAACAATACCATTTCGTTTTCTATCAAGGCAGTTGGTAGCGACGTGTAGGCTTTTCTACACGAGCTGCGAACTAACGCAGATAGAATACGAAATTGGTAGGTCTGGGCAGACTTGAACTGCCGACCTCACCCTTATCAGGGGTGCGCTCTAACCAGCTGAGCTACAGACCTATCGTTTCTTCATTTTTGTTATCATGTAATTTGTGTGAACACTCGTGAAACGCTCTTAAAAGAGAATTCCCATTAAGCAATTTTACTTCAAGATAAGGAGGTGATCCAACCCCAGGTTCCCCTAGGGTTACCTTGTTACGACTTCACCCCAGTCATGAAACACAAAGTGGTGACCGTCCTCCCGAAGGTTAAACTAGCCACTTCTTTTGCATCCCACTCCCATGGTGTGACGGGCGGTGTGTACAAGGCCCGGGAACGTATTCACCGTGGCGTTCTGATCCACGATTACTAGCGATTCCGACTTCACGGAGTCGAGTTGCAGACTCCGATCCGGACTACGACAGGCTTTGTGGGATTCGCTCCACCTCGCGGTATTGCAGCCCTCTGTACCTGCCATTGTAGCACGTGTGTAGCCCATCCCGTAAGGGCCATGATGACTTGACGTCGTCCCCACCTTCCTCCGGTTTATCACCGGCAGTCTCCTTAGAGTTCCCGCCATAACGCGCTGGCAAATAAGGATAGGGGTTGCGCTCGTTGCGGGACTTAACCCAACATTTCACAACACGAGCTGACGACAGCCATGCAGCACCTGTCACAGAGTTCCCGAAGGCACAAGTCTATCTCTAGTCTCTTCTCTGGATGTCAAGGGATGGTAAGGTTCTTCGCGTTGCATCGAATTAAACCACATGCTCCACCGCTTGTGCGGGCCCCCGTCAATTCATTTGAGTTTTAACCTTGCGGCCGTACTCCCCAGGCGGTCAACTTAGTGCGTTAGCTGCGCCACTCACGGATCAAGTCCACGAACGGCTAGTTGACATCGTTTACGGCGTGGACTACCAGGGTATCTAATCCTGTTCGCTCCCCACGCTTTCGTTCCTCAGCGTCAGTATCTGTCCAGGTGGCCGCCTTCGCCACTGATGTTCCTTCCAATCTCTACGCATTTCACCGCTACACTGGAAATTCCACCACCCTCTACAGTACTCTAGTTACCCAGTTCAAAATGCAGTTCCAAGGTTGAGCCCTGGGCTTTCACATCTTGCTTAAATAACCGCCTACGAACGCTTTACGCCCAGTAATTCCGATTAACGCTTGCACCCCTCGTATTACCGCGGCTGCTGGCACGAAGTTAGCCGGTGCTTCTTCTGTTGCTAACGTCACAGTGATGATTTATTAAATCACCACCTTTCCTCACAACTGAAAGTGCTTTACAACCCGAAGGCCTTCTTCACACACGCGGCATGGCTGCATCAGGCTTTCGCCCATTGTGCAATATTCCCCACTGCTGCCTCCCGTAGGAGTCTGGGCCGTGTCTCAGTCCCAGTGTGGCTGATCATCCTCTCAAACCAGCTAGAGATCGTCGCCTTGGTAAGCCTTTACCTTACCAACTAGCTAATCTCACTTGGGCTAATCAAGAAGCGAGAGGTCCGAAGATCCCCCCCTTTGGTACTTTTCACTACAAAAAGCACGTTATGCGGTATTAGCAGTCGTTTCCAACTGTTGTCCCCCACTCCAAGGCATATTCCCAAGCATTACTCACCCGTCCGCCACTCGTCATCAAACTAGCAAGCTAGTTCATGTTACCGTTCGACTTGCATGTGTTAAGCCTGCCGCCAGCGTTCAATCTGAGCCATGATCAAACTCTTCAATTAAAAATCGTTTGTGTAACCTCATCGCAAGCGATGTGTTACTGCTCAATGAATTCTGTCGTTCCTTTTAAAAGTAATGCGCGAACAAGTTCCCGCCTACAAGTAAAAGAAGCATTACATAGTCGCTACCTATCTCGCTAGAAATAAGCAACTATATTTATTTGCATGAACATCATTCATTAAGCGTTTTTGTTCTCCCCGAAAGGAAAACTATGTAAAACAACATTAATGTGAGTGTCCACACAAATTGCATGATAACTAATTGTTAAAGAAATAAGCAGTAATCGCATTCGTTACTCGCTTTAACTCCTTGCTAACGTTGCCGTTTGCCCGAAGCAGGATGCGTATAATACGCTTCCGAGTTTTGATGTCAACGTTTTATTTAAATTAATTTTTCAGCTTAACTTTTAAAACGTTAAGTTAACTTATTTACCTTAAAAGGAAGTAGATAACTTATCAAAACAGTTCTTTAGGATACCCCTTGGAACTGGATGCGCATTTTAGACATTTTTATAATTAGGTCAACCCTTTTTTGGTTAAAATCGTATAAATATTTCCCTTGCTCTATTTTCACACAGCCCTTGTGTGAGTTTACCTCGATACGTTCATTAGTTAGTCGTATTTATTGTTTTTCATTTCAATTGCTTATTTTATCTTTATAGATTTTTTCAATACAAAGCTGCTCTAATACTGGTTTTATTGACTGTCTATGTTATTTTTACCACCACTTGCCATTAAATTAAATTGCAGCTGTGCAAAAGGTGCTATATGAGTATAACTAACGTACGTCCTTATAAAGGTATTTACCCCTCCCTTGGTTCGAATATCTATATCGATAACTCAGCCGTTTTAGTTGGAGACATTACCTTATCAGATGATGTCAGTATTTGGCCGCTCGTTGCCGCCCGAGGAGATGTTAATACCATAACCATTGGTGCTCGTACAAATATACAAGACGGTAGTGTTTTACACGTCACCCGTAAAAGTTCGAGTAATCCACAAGGAAATCCATTAATTATTGGCGACGACGTCACTGTAGGTCATAAATGTATGCTACACGGCTGTCAGCTTGGCAACCGCATATTAGTTGGTATGGGTGCGATAATTATGGATGGTGTAATTGTCGAGGATGATGTTTTTATTGGCGCCGGCAGTTTAGTGCCACCAAATAAAACACTGGTAAGCGGTTATTTATATGTTGGTAACCCAGTAAAACAAGTTAGGCCATTAAAAGAAAGTGAAGCCGCTTTCCTTAAACAGTCCGCGATAAACTATGTCGAATTAAAAAATGACTACCTCAGTGAATGATTCCCTTTATGGCGATAATAATTAACGCATTTGTATGTGAATACTATCTCCCTCTGGCTCGTTTTTTTCGAGCCAGAGTTCAACTATTTCTTCTAAGTCGAACTTAGTACAGTTATCTATCTTTGCAAGGTTCTTTAACTGCATTGAATGAAAGTAAATAGTCATCACTTGCGCCGAGAGTAGCGCGGTAAAACACCAAGCGTCTTGTTCGTCATCAAATACTAAGTCATCATTAAACAAAATGGCTTGATTCATATTTATTCCTATTTTATTTAAGAGCGGCTCTTAATTTTTTAATTACTGGTTGCACTTGGGGAGTTACCCCTCGCCAAATAGCAAAGCTTACCGCAGCTTGTCCAACTAACATGCCTAAACCATCAATAACGTCTACCGCTCCTTGCTCTCTTGCCCATTGAAGAAATTGCGTTTCATTTTTCCCGTATGCCATGTCATAACAAACCACTTTACTGTTTATTATGCTAGTAGGTATTGGTGGTAAATCTCCAGCTAAACTTGCAGATGTGGCATTAATTATCAGGTCAAACTCTTGACCTGTGGTCTCAGAAAAGCTACAAGCACTTAGTCGTCCATCGTTAAAATGCTGACAAAGATCTTTTGCTTTACTTACCGTTCTATTAGCAATAACAATAGCGCTAGGACCTTGCGCCAATAGCGGCAATAAGACTCCTCTGGCTGCGCCACCAGCACCCAAGAGCAAAATTCTCCTTTGCTTTAACAGTACTTTGTTAATAATTAGGTCTTGAACTAAGCCTTCACCATCGGTGTTATCACCGAGTATCTTGCCTTCTTTAAAAGTTAGGGTGTTAACTGCGCCAGCTAATGATGCACGTTCGGTGAGCTCATCGGCTAATGCCAGTGCTTGTTCTTTAAAAGGTGCGGTTACGTTTGCGCCTTTTCCGCCTTGATCAATAAGTTCGGCAACCGCATTAGCGAAACCATCAATATCAACTAGCTGTTTTTGGTAATTAATTATTTGTTGGCTCTTACTGGCAAATATATGATGAATGTCTGGTGAACGTGATTGCTTAATTGGATTGCCAAAAACGCGATATTGATCTGGAATTGGTTGTGTCATAGCGATAGGGAGAAGTTAACGAATGGCGACAGCCTAACTGAATCAACAATTAATGAAAACAAAAAAGCAGTAACACTTTCGAATAAGTTACTGATTTTTATTTTGATGCTAAAAGAAACCTTTAGAATTTTCCGCAAGCATAATTGAATATACCATACGAACATGCTCAATACCTACGCTGCAGTTATGTTCTAATCACTTTGCCGGTCAGCGCATGCATTATTTTTGATGGTGAGCTATGACCTAACGTTACTCCCTCAATAATAAAATCTACTTGCTTAGATAATACCGGATCTAATGTTTGCCATGTTTTAGCTGGCTCTTGCCCAGATAAGTTAGCACTGGTCGATACTATGGGTTTATTGGTTTGTTTACACAGAGCAACAACGTCAGGTTGGCTGGTAATCCTTACCGCAATGGTGTCAAACTTACCCGATAATAACGGTGAAATATTACTATTTTTAGGAACAAGTTGCGTAATGCCATCTGGCCATCTCGATAACATAGTAAAACGCTTATCTTGCGGAATTTTACTGTCATCGATATAAGGCAGTAATTGCGAGTAATTTCCGGCCAGTAAAATGAGTCCTTTCTCAGCCGATCTCTGCTTTAGCGCTAACAAGTGTTTAAGTGACTCTTCGTTGTCTGGATCACAACCGAGACCAAACACCGCTTCGGTAGGATAAGCGATAATGCCACCATTGTTGAAAGCATCAACTACATTTTCTTCGTTCACAAATCACCCTTCTATTAATAACTACATCCATGACAATATTACCAAAACCCCATCACAAATATCTAGTGATGGATTAATTTATCGATAAAAAAGTTCTCCATTCCGTATTGCGCTAAACAAGGTTATAATTACAGCTCTATTTTTACTTTCTTCGTAAACGAAGAACACTATATTCTTTTAAAGGGCATAAATTCATGACAGTGGGTATCATCATGGGGTCAAAATCAGATTGGCCAACAATGCAACATACAGCAGAAATGCTTGATTCTTTGGGTGTAAAATACGAAACAAAAGTAATTTCAGCTCATCGCACCCCGCACTTACTTGCCGAATATGCTGAAAGTGCAAAAGATAGAGGCATTAAAGTCATTGTGGCTGGTGCTGGTGGTGCCGCTCACCTACCAGGTATGGCTGCAGCTTATACCTCTTTACCTGTTTTGGGTGTACCTGTGCAATCTAAAGCACTTAACGGACAGGACTCATTATTATCTATTGTACAAATGCCAAAAGGTATCGCAGTAGGTACCTTAGCTATAGGTAATGCCGGTGCGGCTAACGCCGGTTTACTTGCGGCACAGATTATCGGCACTCATAATACTGAGATCCAAGAAAACATCGAACAGTTTCGTAAAAAACAGACCGAAACCATACTTGCTAACCCAAATCCGGCAGAATAAACACAGCATGATGAAAAAAGTTCTCGTACTTGGCGCAGGCCAATTAGCTCGAATGATGCAATTAGCGGGCACACCTTTAAACTTGGATGTCAAAGCACTCGATGTATCAAGTAATAAGGTGGTTCACCCTATAACTCCTGAACACATATATGGCGATTTAGCAGCTGGCATTATTCATGCTGATGTTATTACCGCCGAGTTTGAACATGTAGCTCATGACATACTTGACCAGTGTCAGCAATCAGGAAAACTTTTTCCAAAAAGTGAAGCTATTAAGATTGGCGGTGATAGACGGTTAGAAAAAGCATTGCTTGAATCTTGTAATACTGCCAATGCCAAACATTATTTTGTTAATTCAAAAGAAGACTTTGACAAGGCAATTAGTTACTTATCTTTACCTATTATCTTTAAAACAGCACTTGAAGGATATGATGGCAAAGGCCAATGGCGATTAAAAGTAGCTGCTGATGCCGAAGCAATTTGGCAAGAAATGGCTGATTTCCTTAACGCTTCGACCACAACAGTAAAGCAGGGCATTGTTGCTGAACAAATGGTGCCTTTTGATCGCGAAATTTCTCTTATTGGTGTACGCCGAGTCAATGGTGATGTTGCAGTATATCCTCTGACTGAAAATCACCATACCAATGGTATTTTAACGGTATCCGTTGCCGCTCCTATTAATACTAAACTACAAGAGCAAGCTGGTACTATATTTAAAGCGCTATCTGATAAACTCAACTATGTTGGTGTTATGGCCATTGAATTTTTCCAAGTCGGTAATCAGCTCTTGGTCAATGAAATTGCACCCAGAGTCCATAATTCAGGTCATTGGACCCAGCAAGGTGCTGACACCTGTCAGTTTGAAAATCACTTAAGAGCAATCTGTGATTTGCCTTTAGGTAGTACAGCGCTTGTTCGCCCAACAGCGATGGTCAACATTATTGGTGAAGACACTATCCCTGATGAAGTGCTTGCTATAGCAAGTGTATCTGTTCATTGGTACAACAAAGGTAAACGTGTAGGTCGTAAGATGGGCCATATTAATGTTAGCGGTGAGCATGAATTACAACTTGCTCAGCGTTTACAAAGTTTAGCTGATATCCTTTGCCCTAAAGCATTCCCTGATCTTAACGATTTCGCAAAAAACTATTTAGACAAACAAAGTTAATAAGTAATGCCATCAATAAAAAAGACGCCTATTCACATAGTGAAAGGCGTCTTTTTTTATAGAGGATACTTTGTCATGCCTTCTGCATATGAGAGCATTTTTTATCTGCGCACTGGTATTTAAGCCCAGCGGCCATATTTCTTTTTAATAGTAACGGAAATTGACACTTTTCGCACTGCCCCCCCATAGGTTCATGGTTCACAACAAACTTACATTTTGGATAAGCATCACAGGAGTAAAATTTTTTGCCAAAGCGACTGGTCTTTTCTTGCAATGAACCGCTTTTACAGCTTGGACATGCCACATTATCTAAGGTTTCTTGCACCTCATGCTCGATATGATAACATGCAGGGAAGTTACTACAACCAATAAACATACCGTATCGACCTTGTTTCACCGCTAACTCATGTGAGCACAATGGACATTCACTACCCGATAGTATCTTATCTTCAACACGTTCATGTTCTACTACTGCGCGGGTATATTGACAATTAGGGTAATTGACACAGCCTAAAAAGGCACCTGATTTACCACGTTTAATAGCCAATTCAGCACCACATTCAGGACACACTTGCTGCGCTTTATCTAAAGCATGTTCGTGATGAGTAAAGAGAGCTTTATCAGATTCAGACATTATTGAAATTGCGGGTAAAACAAGTGTGGCACTATTATGCCACAAAAATTGACTAAACCCTATGCTAAGCAACTGCTGACTATATAATGCGCAACTACTTATTACTCGGCTTGGGAGGTATTATTAGTGTAATGGACCTTCTTGTTCTTCAAAGATTAAATCTTCTAATTGGGAGTAAGCCGACTCTTTGCCTGGTACATTAAATAACACCATAAGAATTACCCATTTAAGATCATCCATAGAGAAATATTTTGTATCAAGCTCCATCACCCTATCAATTACCATTTCACGCGTAGTAAAATCAAGTACATTCACTTGCTCTAAAAACAAAATAAAACCGCGGCTAGGTGTATCAAGCAACAGCATTTCTTCGCTGGTATAAATACGTACCGACTTACTACCCTCACGGGTTAGATAAGGATAAGCCTCGGTGTCTTGTAACGCGGTAAGTTTTTCTAACCAATTTAATGCTTTATATATTTCATCCTGATGAAAGCCCGCTCGTGTTAACTCATCGGTTAACAGCTCATGATCCACCATGGCTTCTGCTTCATTTTGGATATAGGTTTCAAAAAGATACATTAAGATATCGAACATAATTAGCCCCTTATATACTTTATTGCGTTCTAATGTAGCCACCTGGTACCGCAGTTACCAGACCACTTAGCTCAAGCATTGTTAATCGAGTTAACACTTCCTCTACGGGAAGTTCGCTTCGTAAAACCACTTTATCAACGGGAGTAATTTCAAATCCCACACTAGCCAACAATGCATCGTTACACAAGTCTTTTTGTTTTATTTCCGTGACTCCTTTGTTAGTGCCTTGTTTAACAGGCTTTAATGGCTGTGCATCACTCTTTAAGTGTAGCCTAGCTTTATCGGCAAAAGCGAACTCATCTATTATATCGGCACAATGCTCTACTAGTTTAGCGCCTTGTTTAATTAACCAATGGCAACCTTTTGCGTGCGGATTTTTAATAGAATTTGGTATAGCAAAAACGTCTCTGTTTTGCTCTAGTGCACAACGCGCGGTAATCAAAGAGCCACTTTTCAATTCAGCCTCTACCACTAAAACGCCTAAGCTCAAGCCACTAATAAGTCGGTTTCTTTTGGGGAAGTGCCCGGCTCTCGCTGGTGTACCAGGAATAAACTCACTAATAATAGCTCCACCAGAGTTAATTATTTGTGCCGCTAAAGTACGGTGTCTTGCGGGGTATACTTGATCTAAGCCAGTAGCAACTACCGCTATAGTACCGGTTGACTCACTAAGGGCGCCACGATGAGCCGCAGCATCAATACCAAGTGCTAAGCCACTAGTAATAACAAGGTTTTTTTTGGCCAGTTGTTGGCATAATGAAAAGGCGGTATCTCTACCTCCTGCGCTAGCTGAACGACTACCTACTACAGCTAACTGTGGCGCATTGAGTAATAGAGGATTACCCTGAATAAATATCAGTAAAGGCGGATCATAAATTTGCTTTAATATTTGTGGGTAACAAACATCATCAAAGCAAATAATATCACTATGACATGCTTTACTGGCTAGCATAATTTTCGCTATTTGTTGCCAGTTCGGCTGGTAAAAAGCGTGCAGTTGTTTAACACTTAAACCATTGGCTGAAGTAAGCACCGATGACTTATCGTTAAATGAAAAAAGCGCGGTTAAACCAAAGGTTTCAACCAGCGCTATTTTTTGGTGAATGGCTAACCGAGGAACAAGCTTTAAAGCTAACCAATATTCAATATTATTTTTACTGCTATTGCTCATTACTTGTCTTCTCCCTAAGAGCAAGTGCTAGGTTTACTTTCCCTTTAGATAAAAAATAAAACCTTTAACAGCTGGCTAGTCTGGTGCCGTAATCAAATCACTGATTCTGGCAGGTTTATCCGTATGTAGAATCAGTGCCATACTTGCTTTTTGATAAACTTTAAAGACCATTAACTCACCTAATGTCTCTGCTGGCATATTATAATCACCGCCAGTAATTTGGTGCCAAAGTGATGTTTCGGCCACATAAGCGGGGCCATCACCGGTATCAACTACTGCTGGACTGATACGTTTTATGGCCATGACATCACCTACGGTCACATCATGTTCAAGACCACGGTTAATCATAACAACTTCCAACTTGGCAAATTCACGGCCATTACTACTCGCTTTAACAATTGCACCGCGAAGCGACTCCTTAGCAGCTTTCATTGAAAAAACTGCGGGCAATAATTGCCCGTCATTAACCGGTACGACATAGTTACCGACATGAATTTCTCTTTTTGCCGAGCCCACATTCAGAGTAGATGGTACATCGTTGTCAATATCACCACGCCTCAATACCTGCCCTGTGCCGACTAAGTTGACATAAAAGCCTAATGAATCGTCTGTTTCAGGATCAAAAATCTCCTGCCCTTTATCATAAATTGCATAACTTTTTGCCACATCTAGATCCGCATTAACATACACTTTAAAATCTTTGGTCGACATTCTATAACCTTCATCACTACCTATAATATAAGGTAAGGCTGCTAGCTCATCTTCGGTAAATAAGTGCTCGTACCTAAGGAAAGGTGCAATAATCTCAAGGGGTAATAAGGTAATAGCCGAGTCTTTTTTCTTCTTTTGACGAATCTTAGGCGACCATTTATAACTAGGTTTTGCCGGCTCTATCACTAACATTGGCTCACCGTATTCATCAAAGACCAGCTTTAAAATATCACCGGGGTAAATTAAATGTGGGTTATTAATTTCTGGATTTAAACGCCATAATTTAGGCCATAACCAAGGTTGCTCAAGAAATAAAGCTGATATATCCCATAACGTATCACCTTTCACTACCACATGGGTTTTAGGTGCGTCATCATTAAGTTTTATTTGCTCAGCAAGTGCAATCAATGGACAAGACATTAAAGATAGCGAGAGTATTATTTTTTTAAGCATGGTGCTCATTCCTTTTACGTGCTTACTGCTGTAACGCACTATAATGATTAGTTATATCGAGTGACTTTAAAATGCAGGTTTCAGTTACAGTTACTTGAGTATATAATTAAAACATAACATTCTAGATGAATTATCGCTAATTCTTTTAACAAAATATGACTATTCTAACTGTTTTACGTTTTCCTGATCCGCGTTTAAGAACAAAAGCGCAGCCGATTACTGATGTTACTAGTGCGACAGCAACAATTATAGACGATATGCTGGCAACTATGTACGAAGAGAAAGGCATAGGTCTTGCCGCTACACAAGTCGATATTCATCAACGTATCGTTGTAATGGATACCTCTGAAGATAGCAATCAGCCTATGGTACTTATCAACCCTGAAATTATTGCTAGCAGTGATGAAAAGTCGATTAATGAAGAAGGCTGTTTATCCGTACCCGGAACTTATGCCAAAGTAAATCGCCATGATACTTGCACGGTAACAGCACTTGACCGCCAGGGTAAAGAATTCACTTTAAGCGCCACCGGCTTACAAAGCATTTGTATTCAACATGAGATTGACCATTTAAATGGCATTTTATTTGTTGATTATTTATCGCCATTAAAGCGCCAACGAATTCAAAAGAAACTTGAAAAAGAAGCTCGTTTAGATAAATAGCAACCACTAAGTAAGTAATTATTTACCATTATAGGATACTCCCTTGGCTCCCCCATTAAATATCATTTTTGCTGGCACTCCTGACTTTGCCGCTAAACATTTAGCGGCATTAATTAACTCTGAACATAATGTAGTTGCTGTTTATTGTCCGCCAGATAAACCCGCAGGTCGTGGTAAAAAACTAACCGCTTGTGCGACCAAATTGCTAGCGCTAGCACACAACATTATTGTTGAACAACCGATAAACTTTAAAAGTGACGAAGACCAACAAAAATTGGCTCAATATGACGCTGATATTATGGTGGTGGTTGCTTATGGTCTAATTTTACCTGAAGTCATTTTAAACTCGCCACGGTTAGGCTGTATAAATGTCCATGGCTCAATTTTGCCTAAATGGCGTGGTGCAGCGCCAATTCAACGTTCACTTGAAGCGGGAGATAAAAAAACAGGTGTCACCATAATGCAAATGGATAAAGGTCTCGATACTGGCGATATGATATTAACGGCTGAATGTGCCATTGAAAATACCGATACTAGCGCCAGCCTTTATGAAAAACTTGCCGATTTGGGGCCAGCGGCTTTGCTAGAAACACTGGCACTGATGGCGCAAACTAATTATCAAGCAAGGGAGCACAATATTGCCCAAGATAATACACTAGCCACTTACGCGCATAAACTAGACAAAGCAGAAGCTGAGCTTAATTGGCAACTCAGTGCAAACGAACTGCATAGAAAGATCCGTGCATATATCCCCTGGCCTGTCTCTCAATTCACCTTCACTGAATTAGAGTCGGAATCAGAAAGTAAGCAACATAGATTACGGGTATGGCAAGCATCCGTTCAAGAATATCAAGGCAGTGCGGCTCCAGGCACCATAATAAAAGTGGATAAACAAGGTATAGAAGTAGCAACAGGCGACGGTTCATTACGCTTAGAAATAATGCAATTGCCCGGTAAAAAAGCCTTACCTGTGCAAGATATTCTTAATGGTCGCAGCGATTGGTTCACTGTTGGCAGCCCTATAAATAAGCTTGGTTAAGAGAAATTATGACAATTAATATTAGAGCCCTGGCAGCAAAATGTTGTTACGCCGTTATAGATAAAGGGCGAAGCTTAAGTGATGAACTGCCTAAACAGCAAGATAAGTTGCTTGGTAAAGATAAGGGCTTGCTGCAAGAAATTTGTTATGGCGTACTGCGCTACCTACCAGAATTAGAAAACGATGTCAGTCATTTAATGCAGAAACCGCTAAAGGGCAAACAAAGAGTCTTTCACTTTTTACTGTTAGTGGGTGTTTATCAAATAAGATATATGCGTATACCTGACCATGCTGCGGTTAGTGAAACGGTATCGGCAACAAGTACGTTAAAAAACCGTCATATGAAAGCATTAGTTAATGCTGTACTGAGGGGATTTCTTCGTACACAAGAGGCGGCAAGTAAACTAGAAAATAAAACAGATAAAAACCTACCTGACTCGATAAAATATAATCACCCTAGCTGGTTTATTAAAAAAATACAGCAAAGCTACCCTGAACAATGGCAAGGCATACTCGATGCTAACCAGCAAAGACCACCAATGTGGTTACGCACCAACCAACAACACCATACTAGTGAACAGTATCAAGCGTTACTTATTGCAGCAGAGATAGACATAGCTAATATTGAAGTCAATTCTCAAGCCATTGCCCTTGCTCACCCCATCGATGTCGCTAAATTACCTGGCTTTGAACAAGGCTGGGTTTCAGTACAAGATGGTGCAGCACAGCAAGCGGCACGTTTATTAGACTGCCAACCAAATGATGTGGTATTGGATTGTTGTGCCGCCCCTGGTGGAAAAACTTGCCATATTATTGAGCTAACACCTGATATTGCCTCGATGACTGCAATAGATATTGAAGAAGGTCGCCTGACTCGGGTTCATGAAAACTTGGCTCGTTTAGGTCTCTCAGCAAAGGTTATTACTGCTGATGCCGCCAGTAAAGATTGGTGGTCAGGTGAACTATTTGATCGAATTTTACTGGATGCCCCTTGTTCAGGTACTGGCGTTATTCGCCGTCACCCTGATATAAAGTGGTTACGTAAAGCCGACGACATTGATAAGTTAGTGATATTGCAGCAGCAGATTCTTGATAATATTTGGTCTTTACTCAAACCGGGCGGTACCTTGCTTTATGCTACCTGTAGTGTTTTACCCGAAGAAAACTGCCAACAGATTGCTCGTTTTGTGGAACAAAACCAAGATGCACAATTAATTGCCATTACTGGTAATAACCTTGATACTGATGAAAATTCTATCGGTTGGCAATTATTACCCGATGCTAAAAATATGGACGGCTTTTATTACGCCAAACTGTTAAAACTCAAATAATTAATCCTATTGGTATAACCTAAGCAGAAACTAACACATGAAAATAATCATAGTAGGTGCTGGGCAAGTTGGCGGCACCTTAGCTGAAAACCTTGTTGGCGAGAATAATGAAATCTGTATTGTAGATATTGACGGTGAAAAATTGCACGAGCTACAAGATAAAATGGATTTGAAAGTTGTTATTGGTCAAGGTTGCCATCCAGATGTATTAAAAGAAGCGGGTGGTGAAGATGCTGATATGGTGATAGCAGTTACCAATGACGATGCCACCAATATGATCACTTGCCAAATATGCTCCTCATTATTTAACACGCCGAAAAAAATTGCCCGTATCCGCTCTAATCAAATATTAAAATATGCTGAACAACTTTTTCATAAAAAACACATACCTGTTGACCATATCATTGCCCCTGAACAATTAGTGACCCGAGATATAGCTCGACTAATTGATTACCCAGGCGCGCTGCAAGTATTAGAGTTTGCTAGTGGCAAAGTAAGTCTAGTCGCGGTAAAAGCCTACTACGGTGGTCTACTCGTTGGCCATGCGCTGTCAGCGTTAAAAGATCATATTCCTAATGTGGATACTCGAGTCGCGGCAATTTACCGAAATGGTAAACCTATTCGTCCTCTTGGCACGACAGTAATAGAAGCAGATGATGAAGTGTTTTTTATCGCCGCCAGTATTCATATTCGTGCGGTGATGAATGAGTTACAAAAACTCGAACCTGCTTATAAACGTATAATGATTGCCGGTGGTGGTAATATCGGTGCTGGTTTAGCTCGTATTCTAGAAAAAAACCATCAAGTAAAACTTATTGAGCGCTCACAAAAACGCGCAGAGCAATTAACCTCTGAACTCAATAATACCTTAGTTTTCGTCGGAGACTCTTCAGACCAAGAGCTACTTATGGAAGAAAATATTGACCAATTTGATCTTTTTATTGCGGTGACTAACGATGACGAAGCTAATATCATGTCATCACTGCTGGCTAAGCGACTTGGTGTTCGTAAAACCATGGTACTTATTCAACGCGATGCCTATATAGATTTAGTACATGGCAGTACTATTGATATTGCCATTTCACCACAACAAGCAACCATATCGGCCCTCTTAACTCA
This sequence comes from Colwellia sp. MT41, assembly GCF_001444365.1. Taxonomy (NCBI): domain Bacteria; kingdom Pseudomonadati; phylum Pseudomonadota; class Gammaproteobacteria; order Alteromonadales; family Colwelliaceae; genus Colwellia; species Colwellia sp. MT41. Next base: position 22,235 of record NZ_CP013145.1, on the reverse strand, counting down.
TGTAAGACGTGGCGCCATCGATAACGTTTATAGCCTACGTGGTGGTGCTGCTGAAGCCATTGAAATTGTTGCCAAAGGGGATGCAAAATCCTCAAAAGTGGTTGGCCGTGCCATCAAAAACATCAAACTGCCACCCGGAGCCACGATCGGCGCTATAGTTCGTGGTAGTGAAGTGCTTATCGCTCACTCAAACACCTTAATACACGAAGAAGACCATGTGATTTTATTTTTAGTTAACAAACGCTATATTTATGATATAGAAAAGCTCTTTCAAGTCAGTGCTACCTATTTTTAATGCATTTTTGACCTCTTTACTTCCAGCTAATCACTTATCCTTGGATTGATTAGCTGTAATAATCCCCCCTGAATACAGCAACCCAAGCCCTAATTTACAAGGATTTTTATGAAAGCTTCCCGAATATTCACAGCGATAACATTAGCGTTAACGAGTATGACCTTTAATAGCCAAGCAGAGCTTGTTGATAGTGCTCAAGACTGGCAAACGTTTGAAACGAAAAATTTTCGAGTTCATTTCACTCCTGAGTATCGCCAATGGGCTTTATCAAGTGCCAGAGAAATGGAAGTTGTCCGTCAATTAATCAAAGAGCAACAAGGTAGAGTATTAACGGAAAAGGTCGATGCTTATATTATCGATCCCTATAATGCCGCCAATGGCTTTGCCTTGCCATTAAGTCATCGACCTTATATGGCTTTATTTACCACACCGCCACAATCAGACAGCATTATTGCCAACACTACGGGTTGGCAACAGTTACTGGTATTACATGAATATGTACACCTAGTGCATTTGGCGCAAAAGAGCCGGAGTAAATGGCGCAACAACTTAGCCAATTGGTATGATATTTTTGATGCTGCACAAATTAATGGTGAACGCTGGGTCAGTGAAGGTTATGCCACCTTACTAGAATCTAGACTTACCGGCCGAGGTCGATTATTTAACAATCAGGTTGAGGCCATCATTGAACAGTTTGCCCGCCAAGGTGCCCTACCCAGCTATAAACAACTCAATAAAGCCGATGATAGCTTTATGTCTGGTGCTATGGCTTATCTGGTCGGTGTTCGATATTTACAATGGTTAGAAGAAAAATACGGTCAAGACACCCTTGATGCTGTATGGACGCGTTGGTCAGCCGTGGAACAACGTGATTTTGAGCAAGCCTTTAAAGGCGTATTCCCTGACACTGCTCAACACCTCTATCAGCGTTTTGTTGCTGAATATACCTATAAAGCCATGCAACATGAAGCACAATTACGTGCAGACAGTAACGAAGATAATAGCTCAACATTATGGTTAGATTTATCTGGCTCTGTCGGTGAGCCGAGTTTAAGTCCACAAGGTGATTACCTCGCTATTGTTGAAACCGAAAGAACCGATGATGGTAATACCACTAAGTTACAAATCTATAAAACCAGTGAAAACACCAAAAAGATCGAAGAGTTTAACAAACAAGTTGAAGAGCTATTAGCTGATGACCCAGAAGACATTGCCGATAAAAAGCCAAGTGTTTTTAAGCGAGAAGTTGCCTACACCTTAAATCAAAGAAATGATCGTGGTATAAACAACCCTCGCTGGTTAAATAAGGATACTATTATTTATGGTGCCCGTAGTTTAGCGAGCAAAAACGACTACCACCAAGATCTATTTTCTTGGCACTTACCGAGCAATACTGTCAAACAACTTACGAAAAATGCTAACCTTCGTCGTTTTGACATTAGTGAAAATGGCCAATACCTCATTGCTGAACGCAGTCGTTTCGGCTATTCTCAATTAGTTAAAGTAAGTTTAATACCTGAATCTTTAGGTGAAATAACCGCGGAATTAACGCCACAAAGCCTAGAGCAGGTTTATGACTTTCCTCGACTTAGGCCAATACCTGATGGTTCAGCGTCGAAAAGCTTTGCTTACGTCAGTTCAAGTTTGAATAATAAATGGCAATTAAAAGTTCGTCAGTTAGAAGGTGATGAAGAGCAAATAATACCTATGCCACAGCACTATCAATTCCTTTCATTCCCTGAGTGGTCTAAAGATGGTCAATCACTGTATTTTGTCGCTGGTTTAGAGGGTGCTACCCGTTTATATCAATATGACTTTTCCCAGCAAAAATTATCTGCGCTTACCTCAGGAGAGCAAGTCATTACTTGGCCTATGGTTAACAGCGATAATAAGCTGCTACATTTAGCCATAAATGCTCAAGGACCCGATGTGTATCAGCTTGATTTAAGCAAGGCAAATAAGCAAATAATCACCAACACCACCACAAGTTCGGCTATTAGCCAAAACTTGGCCGATAACTTAAAGCTAGCCGAGGCAAGTATTGCTATAGATGAAAGCATTGGTGAACAATCACCCTATGGCATAGGTCCGCAACAAGGCACAATAACCCTGGCTGAAAGTACTTATTCAGCGAGTAGTAGTATGCTTGAGCTAGGTTATAAGTCTGGCGATGTACTGTCTCGTTTTGATTGGCAAGTAAACGCCAGCCAAGATGTTTTTAATCATATTATTTCTGGTGCCTCGGCGGCTATACGATGGCAAGGCTGGCCGGTTAAATTATTGGCTCACAGCTACCTATTTAATTTAAAAACTGACCAACAAGGTAGTGATGCCTTAGCCTTAGGTAAAACATCTGAGAAAGGACTCTTTTTAGAAGCACGCTACCCCTATAGCGTAGCAACGCTTACGGTCGATTTATTTGCCCAAGTGCAGGCTGCAAGCTTTGAAAATAGCCAAGGTGTAGATTTTTCCAGTCACTTTTTTGCTCTAGGCATTGAGCAAAGCTGGTCGCATGACCAACAAAGCTGGGGCATATCACAAGCAGTAAATGTCCAGTTAATTACCGGTCAAGATGAGCAAGCTGAAGTTAAGGGTAATGACGGCAGTTATACCGGTAGTAATGGCTTGATTAACTTAAGTGCACATATTCATGATTATGGCTTAGGCTTTAATTACCTATGGGCGCACCGCTCAGAGGATGCTGGCGATATACTCAGTTTAGGTGGTTACTCTTCAACTTTAATCCAAGAAAAAGCACACTTAAATAAGCAATTGTCGCCTGAATTAGCCTTTTATCGACAAACGGCTAATGACTATCAAGCATATCAAGCTTATATACCCTTAGGCTTTGTTGAAGTTTTTTATACTCGTCATAAAATGGCTGAACAAGCCGTTATCGATAGTTACGGTGTTAAAGGTAGTTTACATAATGACTTTGGTTTTACTGGCTTAACTAATTTAGTGATAAATTATGGCTTAGCACAGGTAAACCCAGAAAATGATAGCTCTGATACTCAAGGCTGGGTTGCCTTTAGTTACAAGTGGTAATTTATAGATAGCTCTAGCCGTACCATTCAAGCACGCTGAAACAGGTATATTGATTGGTACGGCTAAATATACAAATAATGGCTCTTATGTACGCCAGAACCCCGGTGTAAATAAAACTAACAGAGTAAATATCTCTAAACGGCCAAACAGCATTGCCATAATTAATACCCATTTACTCATATCATTAATCGATGAAAAATTAGCGGCCACCTCTCCTAGCCCTGGTCCTAGGTTATTAATACAAGCAGCAACCGCGGTGAAGGCGGTCATGTTATCCATGCCAGTGGCAAGTAGTAATAACATACAAATAACAAACACAGCGGCATAAGCAGAAAAGAAGCCCCATACTGCCTCAACTACGCGATCAGGTAAAACTTTCCGGCCGAACTTGATGCTAAAAAGGGCCCTAGGGTGAACCAGTTTATTTAACTCACGAAGACCTTGTAAATAGAGTAACACCACACGTACGACCTTCATGCCGCCGCCAGTACTACCAGCGCAACCACCAATGAAACTAGAAAAAATAAGTAACATAGGCAATAAGGTTGGCCAATCAGCAAAGGATGTTGTGGTAAACCCCGCCGTAGTACTAATTGAAACCGATTGGAATAGAGCTTGATCAAATGCATGATCAGCATCTTGGTATGTGCCGGTACTTATTAACACGGTAAAACAAATAATAAGCAGCACCACTTGGATACCAATAAAAACTTTGAATTCTGGGTCAAAGAAGTAATTTTTCAGCGATTTATTTTGTAGTGCGGCATAGTGCAAGGCAAAGTTAACCCCGGCAATAAGTAAGAAGCTGACACAAACCAGATTGATAGCAGGGCTATTAAAGTAGCCCATACTGGCATCGTGGGTAGAAAAACCGCCAATAGCAATGGTTGAAAAAGCATGACAAATGGCATCAAAACCAGACATACCGGCAAGCCAATAAGCTAACGCACACGCGATAGTTAACCCTAAATAGATGTACCACAAGTGTTTTGCGGTATCGGCAATACGAGGCGTCATTTTTGAATCTTTCACTGGGCCTGGTGTCTCAGCGCGATATAGCTGCATACCACCAATACCTAGCATAGGTAATACGGCAACAGCTAAAACAATTATACCCATACCTCCTAACCACTGTAATTGCTGGCGATACCATAAGACCGCATGAGGTAAATCGTCAATGTGATTTAAAATAGTTGCCCCGGTAGTCGTTAACCCGGAGAAAGATTCAAAGAAGGCATCGGTGACCGATAAATTGGGTTGATCTAATAACATCAACGGAATAGCAGAGAAACTGGCTAAAACTAACCAAAAGAGCACGACAATTAAAAAGCCCTCTCTGGCTTTAAGGTCGGTTTTTTCATAACGGTTAGGATACCAAGCCAATAAGCCGGTGCCAAGACACCAGAGAAAAGCCAGAATAAAAGATAAGCCGCCACCATCGCGATAGATTAATGAAATTAACGCAGGTGGCAGCATGGTCACACTCAGTAACGCAACCATCAAACCTAGAATTCGGATAATATTTTTATATTGCACGTGTTATTTTTCTTGTTCGCTTTATTGTTCGAGAGTGGTTAACTGTAATTGCCCGGATGACAAGGTGTGTAACTGATCTTGCATTAAAGCCAAATTTTGACTTGGAATGGCAAGTCTGAAAATGACTGTTTGTTGATAATCTTGAGCTATAACATGACCTTCAACTTGCTTAAGTAAATGCAAAATATCATCTACTTGGCTATATTGACATGCTAAGGTTTTGTGTACCATAGCTATTTTAATTTTTGACTGCAAAAAGCCTAAGGCTTGGCGTACACTGCCACCATATGCTCTTTGCAAACCGCCTGTGCCTAATTTAGTGCCGCCAAAGTAGCGAACTACAACAGCGCAGACTTGACCTACACCACCACCTTGCAAGGCTAATAACATAGGTTTACCCGCAGTTCCGCTCGGCTCGCCATCATCAGAAAAACCATAGCCTTGACTATCTCCGGCTGCTCTGGTTAAAAAAGCATGACAATGATGGCTAGCTTGCGGATGAAGATGCTGTAACTCTTTGAGCATAGCTTTTGCTGCCACTATATCGTCGCAGGGGCGTAAATAGCAGATAAAACGACTGCGGTTAATAATGATCTCATCTTCGACATTATTAACCGCGATAGGAAAAGACTTAGTCACAATATACTTTTACTTCTCTAAGCTTGGTTTACTTTAATTAAGTTTAGTTTAAGCCTAAATCTCTGGTCATATTCTCATTATGAGACTGATGGACAATAATATTATCTTCAATACGAATACCACCAAAACAACGCATTTCATCAACATTTTTCCAATTAACTTGGTCGGCATTAGGCGATGCTTTTAGCTCTGCCAATAATGAATCAATAAAGTATAAGCCAGGTTCAATAGTAAAGACCTGATTGGCTTCTATCAGTCGAGAGGTACGTAAAAATGGATGACTGGCGGGTGTATTTACATGAGTGCCACGTTCATCGGCCATAAAACCACCAACATCATGAACTTGTAGTCCTAAATGATGACCCAAACCATGGGGGAAGAAGGTAGAAATAATGCCAGACTCAACGGCAATATCAGCGTCAACATTGATAAAGTTAAAATCACGTAATACTTGGCCAATCGCTCTATGTGTTTCAATATGAAGATCGACATAACTGACACCAGGTTTTAATCCTGCCACGGCCTTAAGCATCAATTGATCCATACGAACAATGAGTTCGGCAAACTTATCATTTTTATATGAATAGGTACGGGTAATGTCAGCTGCATAACCATTAAAGTTAGCGCCGGCATCGATAAGGAATGAGCGATGCGCCTGCGGAGGCATTTTATCCAAAGACATATAGTGTAAAATTGAACAGTTTTTATTTAGCGCGACAATATTACCGTATGGGGTATCGTTAGTACCATAACCGATAGACTTAAGGTAAGCCTGTTGAATATCATATTCACTATCACCTTGTAAAAAAGCGTTACGAGCCGCTTGGTGTGCCTTTACTGCCAAAGTATTAGATTGACGAAGACACTCATGCTCATATTTACTTTTATAGCCACGGTGGTAATGAATATAATTAAGCAAGGATTCAGGATTAATAGCTTCAAAACCTAAGGCTTTTGCCACTTCAATATGACTGCCAATATAGGCAAAACCCTTTTTATCATAAGGCAGTAATTTATCGACTTCACTCGCATTAGTTAAAATTTTAATATTAAAATATTCCCCCCAATAACTTTCACTTAACGGGGTGATTTTATGCCAAAAATCCACTGGCTGATAATAGATTAAGGTTGGTTTATCTTCGCCATTAACCACCAACCAAGAGTTTGGCAGTTCAATTAATGGCAGCCAATATTTAAAATGAGGGTTAACTTTAAATGGGTAACAGTTATCGTCAAGAAAGGCCTTAATTTCTTGTCCAGAATGGATAACTAAACCTTCTAGGTTTTCACGGGAAAGTGCAGCTTTAGTCATCTGTTGCAATTGGGCAATATGAGCTGGGTATTGGCTAGCCAACTTAGCATTAAGTGTTGTCATATATTATGTATCCGAAAGACGGCCATCAAGAAATTTGCCTCATGATAGCATACACCTCAAAAAGCACGCTATTGACAAAAGAAAGGCGGCGGCTAGATCTGTGCATTAAACTTGGCAATTATTCGCTGATGTCGAGGTTTTAACTAATCGCCAATATTCATATTAATAACTTGTTCAAAAACCCGACTAATCTGCCCGGGCTGATGCTGATAAATCTCTTGATACGCTAAGACACTTTTTACATAGTTTCGTGTTTCTTTAAACGGTATGGTTTCTATCCAAATATCTGCTGGCATGGCACTGGCATTTTTTAACCATTTTTTTACTCTATAAGGTCCGGCATTATAAGATGCTGTAGCAAGTAGCTGATTACCCTTGTTTTTATCAAGTAATTTACGTAAATACCTTGTCCCTAGTTGGATATTATTCTCCGCATTGTATAGGTATTGTCGACTGACACGACCGCGTTTCAGTTGCTTGGCGGTATTAGGCATTAATTGCATCAAACCCTTCGCCCCTACCGATGAATGAGCATCGGTCATAAACGAACTTTCACGTCGAGTTATAGCAAAAGCCCAAGCAGGATTTATTTCCTGCTGTTGTGCATGTTGGGTAATTTTCTTATCAAATGCTTTTGGGAAACGTAACTCGACATCATCTAAATAGCCAACCTGAGCTAAGGTAAAAATAGCGCGATCAAACCAGCCATTTTCATTGGCTAATTTTGCCGCCACGAGTTTTTCCCGATAATTGAGTTGGCTAAGCCAATAGCGCCATTCTCTACGCGCTTCAACATAGCGTCCCAAGTAGTAAAACTCAAATGCCCGCTTCCCAGCGGGGTGCAACAATACACCTTTTTTTTCCTGGTTAGTTATTGCTAAAGGACTATGTTGTAAACTGACTGGTGTTTCTAAATAACTCGCTGCCAGAAAGCCATAGTAATGGCGTTTAGTTGCTAACTCACTCATGACATCTTGACCTCGTTCAAGTTTATCAGTAGCGATCAGTGCCCTAGCATACCAATACTGCCACTGTAACTCGGTTTTATATTTCCCCGGCATTTTGGCTAACGCTTGCAGTACTAAGTGCCAATTTTGTTGCTTCAACACCTCGATTAACTGCCATTGCATGATACTAGCATCTATATTTACTGGATCTACTTTATCCAACCAAGCCCCTGCTTGTACGTGATTTTTACTGGCTAAAGCCACAGCAAACTTCTCTGCTATCTGTTGGTTTTGTCTGCTTGAAAAGGTGAAAGCTAGCTGCGCCTTTTTATAACTCGCCAACGCTTTATCGGCATCACGCCATACCAACCGCTTAATGCCATAAGTATAAATTTGACTCTCTTTTAGCGATTTTTTAATAAATTCATCTTGCCGTACTACGGTTGCAGGGTCACGCCTTACTTGATGCCATAACCGGCCCAAGTATTGCTGTTCTTTAGCAAGAAATCTTGTTAAATAAGGGATTAGTGTCTGTTGACCACCCTCTGCCGCCAAGACAATACGTTGCCAAACTAGTTCATTCGTTCTATAGCCCGCTTGTTGCCACTGGTCAATTAGCGGATCACAGGCTTTATCTAACGACTTACCCACTAACCATAATTTTGTCACTTGCGGTAACACCACGCTTGCTGGCATACCTGCTGTTAATGAGAATTTCAGCTTTTGACAGGTCAACGCCGTATTACTAGATTTTTTATAAAATTCGAGAAATAGTGTGCCTTTATTTTTTTTTGCTAAGTACTTTAACCACGCCTTTCTCAGTGGCCAATCTAATGGTGAGTGCCGATATTTTTCTAAAAAAACCGAAATTTCACCTGCCGATGATAACTGCATCGTTGCCATTAAACGACCTTGCTCTAAATAGGGCTGTAATGGGTAGTAATACAGTTGGTTATAGAGACTTTTATACTGCTCAGAATAGCTTATTGCTAATAGTTTCTCAGCCTTTAAAAATTTTTTTTGCTGGTCGATATCTGTCATTATCTGCAAACTTTCATTGGCTTTTGACAGATTTATTGAGGCAAAGATACAAACTGACCATAATATAAATTTAAGTATGTTTTTCACTGGTACCTCGACGTAGCTATATAGATTTAGACTGAAATTGTGCATCGTTTGTCTAACTAATTACAATAGTTTGAGTATAGCTGAAGCTGTTTTTTTAAAGCTAAAATTGCTTTATTTCTTATGTTGAATTGTTTTAATAGGGTATAATTATTATTTAACTCACTCTGTAAATACCCGTTTATGCTTACTACTATTTTTCAACAAACAGATCATATGCTTGACGCTATAGGATTGCGCTGTCCCGAGCCCGTGATGATGGTTCGTATGAATATTCGAAAAATCGCCAGCGGTGAGACCTTATTAATTAAATGTGATGACCCTTCTACCGCTAGAGATATTCCAAGCTTTTGTCGCTTTATGGAGCATGAGCTTCTGGCTAAGCAAACAGAAAAACTACCCTATCTGTATGTGATAAAAAAAAGTTAACCCTGACGCAGTGTTTTTCTTAGCTAGTTGTAAGTAACCTGAACTCTGGATAAGCAGCACTTGCTCAATATTCCCCTTTATCTGATTATCAGCGTTAAAACGTCGATAAATAACTCGTTATTCATAAACGTTATGCCTTGATAATCGAATAAATTGAAACATTGATAACCTATATCGCGACTGATTTTGTAAATGTTATTCTTAATAATCGTAAATTGTTGTTTTTACTAAACCATCAAGCACTCATTATCCAGAGTTCAGGTTAAGTAAGTATTTCTGTGTGGAACTATCATGCTTTTATGTTGCCTTATAGCTGGTAGGTATTTACATAAGGAGCAAGACATAATGCTAAAAGCTAGCAATAATAAACTCATTGCAATTTTACTAAGTAATAAAAAACTGCTTATTTTTATTTTACTAATGTCGGTATTTCGTAGTGCTGTTGCTGACTGGTATTCAGTACCTAGCGGTTCAATGCAGCCCACCATTAAAGTAGGTGATCGCATAGTGGTAAACAAAATGGCCTATGATTTACGCTTGCCCTTTACCGATATAATATTACTTGCCCTTAATACACCACAACGTGGAGAAATTGTAGTCTTCGAATCTAAACCGGCTGATCTTCGATTAATTAAACGAATTGTGGGTTTACCTGGTGATGTCGTCGCGATGAACAATGAAGTTATTGAAATAAACGGTTTAGCCTTATCTTATAGCCCTTCAAGTAAAAGTACCTGGTCAGCAGATTCCGCGAGTGTAACGGTAACAATAGAAAAATTAGCGAATATTAAACATCAGATAAACATTGATAACACAGCAAGTAATAGGCTTAGCAATTTTGGCCCGATAACGGTACCTGCGGGTCATTATCTCGTGTTAGGTGACAATCGCCGCCATAGTGCCGATTCTCGTGTTTATGGCTTTGTGCCACATCAAGAGTTGCGAGGCAAGGCAACAGCCATCGCATTTTCTGTAGATTATAATAATTTTTATCTTCCCCGCGCTAAACGATTTTTCAAAGATATTTATGGTATCTAACTAATAGAAAAAACCGAACGGGTGTTGGCAAGGCCTATTTTATGGTAATAGCTATGCCGCTATTTTCAACACCCTGCTCTATTCGGTGAATTTATTTATCAACTTCATGATACTCATTAAAGCTTCTATAAAAATAGTTGTCATTCATTTATAAGTGCTGTATTTCATCGGTTAAATGTGGGAATTCGCGGTGTAAGTTATGTTTCTCTACTGTCATTCTCCTCTCCTAGCTGATTTTCTTGCATGTTAAAGCAGCGGTGTTGTAGTTAGGTGTTGGTAATATAGTAAGGCTATTGATTTTACAGTGAGTGTTGGTGGTGTGATAAAAGCGAGCGTCACAAGCATGACGGTATATGGATATACCCTTACTAGACAGTGCAGGAGCACACTGTCCTGATGCTTGTGTAGAGCCCCATGGCTGACGAATCCCCATAACTTTTTAATCTTAGTTGGGTTTAATTCCCCAGCGCTTACGGTGAAAAAAGATGAGATAAACTAACTAAAGATACCCTCTCTTTTCGCAGAAAATTTCGCCTAAGCGAAACCCTTGGGCCGGGAGACTCATTAAAAAAAGCATAAAAATAGTTAAATAAGGTTAGGTGTACCCATGAATATCGGCGATCATTAAATTCTCTAAAACCCAATTGACGTCAATATTCATGAATACATCCACTATGTTACACACCTTTTTCAAAATGTCTTCTTTTAATGCTATTAATGATAAACGGAGGATCAAAGCTGTTTTAGATTGTACTGACTCACTTGCAATGGATGAAACGCTTACCCTTACAGGTTTAGGCAGAGGTATCATCAATACTAAAGCAAAAGTTAAAAACTCCATTAAACGTGTCTGTCGGCTATTAGGCAATGAAAATTTACACCAAGAGCGGATAGGTGTTTATGCTGCGATTGCTAAAGTCAGCCTCAAGAATATCAAATATCCTTTGATTATTATTGATTGGTCACCTGTAAATAGGCTAGATAAACAAATATTGCGCGCGGTGATCCCTATAGGGGGCAGAGCATTTACTCTTTATGAAGAAGTTTATCCAGAAAAACAACTTGGCACGGTTACCGCTCATAAAGATTTTTTGAATAAATTAGCGTTAGTTCTTCCTAAAAATATAACCCCAATAATTTCAACCGATGCTGGTTATAGGGTTCCGTGGTTTAAAGAAGTAGAAGCACAAGGATGGTTTTGGCTTGGCCGTTTACGAGGTAGAGTAGTCTTCAAGTTGAAGAGCAATGGCAGAGTGTTTATGAATTATTTTCACAAGTAAAAGTCAATGAAAAAAAGCACTTAGGGACATGTTTGTTGGGAAAGACGCAAAAGCACACTTGCACAGCCGTCCTTTATAAAAAAGCCTCCAAAGGAAGGAGTACGAAAACATTAGACGGTAAAAAAAGTAGAAGAAGCGTAAGCTTAGAGTATGCTAAAGGCGGTAGAGAGCCTTGGTTGTTAGTGAGCAACATGCCTGAATTAGAGTGGCCTGCAGAGCGGATTGTCAACTTATACAATCAACGAATGCAGATAGAAGAAGGCTTTAGAGATACAAAAAATGAACGTTACGGCCTAGCACTAAATTTTTGCCGAAGTTCAAGTTTAGAACGAGTAAATATTTTACTCATGATAGCAATGCTTACCCAATTTTCATTGATATTGGTAGGAAAAATGGCTTACATAAAAGGCTACTATAAAGACTTCCAAGCTAACACGGTTAAATCTAGACGAGTACTATCTTATTTTCGATTGGGAAAGGAGTTAATCAGACGAGAACAATATCAGTTTAATGTTGCTGACATTGCTCTAGCACTAGGAGGGTTAAAGGCATGCGCGGATGCACAATTCAGATAAAGAAATGGGGATCCCTCAGCCATGGATGGGTTTATGCGTATCGCTTGTTTACTCGCCCACACTAAACAACAACAACAACAACAACAGAGCCTAAAGTGCACAGTTAATACATTTGCTTGTATAAGGTAACGCCGATAAACGGTCTGGGTTTATCAATTCATCACACTCCTCACAATGTCCGTATAATCCTTCGGCTATTCGTTGTAATGCCGATTTAACTAAGGTTAATTCTAACTTTGCTTCGTGATGTATTTCATCAAGTACACCATCATTTTCTGTCTCCGTAGCTTGCTCAGAAAAATCCTGTGATCTGCCTTTATGAAAGTCAGCTTCTATGGCGGCAATGCGCTTGGTTAGCTGTGTTTGTTTATTTTTCAATAATATTGTGATTTCTTTGCTTGGCATAAACAGCTCCTTATGACTCGGTATCTCTTTATATTAGCTCTTACATTCACCTTACGCCTATTTGTACTGTTATTATTGCTCTAGCTCAAATTTCAGCCATAAAAAAAGGCCATGTTACCATGACCTTTGATCGCTATTTTGTCGCTGAGTTTATTACTGCAGCACTGATATATCCGCTATGGCAAAGAAACTATTTCTAATTTCATTCAGCAAGGTTAACCGGTTAATTTTAACTGCTTCATCATCACTCATCACCATAACACTATCAAAGAAAGTATCTATAGGTGTTTTAAGCTGTGCTAATTCAGTCAGTGCGGCTTGGTAATTTTTATCAGCCATCAAGGGAGCTACTTTCAAGCTTATTTCTTGATAGATATTTGCTAAATCGTTTTCCGCTTGTTCTGTTGCTAAATCTTTGTTAAAGGCTTGATATAGCTCACCATCAAATTTAGCCAGTATATTACCAACACGCTTATTTGCGGCAGCAAGTGTCGCTGCTTCCGGCAATTTACCAAAGAAGGTAACGGCTTTAATACGCTTTTCAAAATCAAGTGGTGCGCTGGGCTTTTTAGCCAATACCGCTTGGATAACATCAACCCTAATACCCTGTTCTTGATAGAAGGCACGAAATCGGCCCATAATAAATTCAAGAACATCACTAGCGGTATTGTTATTAACTAATTTATCGCCAAATAACTCGATACTTTTGTTAATTAACACGGCAAGGTCTAAATCGAGCTGTTTTTCAATGATGATACGAATACTACCAATGGCGGCTCTTCGTAGCGCAAAGGGGTCTTTATCGCCCTTAGGAGCCTGATTAATACCAAAGATACCGACTAAAGTATCAATTTTATCACTGATAGCGACTGCACAGCCAATATTGGCTTCAGGTAGACTATCACCAGCAAAACGTGGCCGGTATTGATCTTCCAGTGCTTGGGCAATATTTTCATTTTCACCATCATGCAATGCATAGTACTTACCCATAGTGCCTTGCACTTGTGGAAACTCTAGTACCATTTCTGTCATCAAGTCGGTTTTACTCAGTAAGCCAGCACGGTACGCATCTTGTGCATTCTCGTTTAACTGTTCGGCAATGAACTGAGATAAAGTAGCGATTCGCTCAGACTTTGCTTTCAGTGTACCCAGTTGCTTTTGAAATAATACTGATTCAAGGCTGGCTAGTCTTGATGCTAAAGTCTGTTTTTTATCTGTTTTAAAGAAAAATTCAGCGTCAGCCAAACGTGGGCGAATCACCTTCTCATTACCAAAAATAACGGTATTTGGATCTTTAGATTCGATATTGGCAACAAAAATAAATTTGTTAACCAATCGGCCTTGATGATCGGTTACCGGAAAATACTTCTGATGATCTTTCATCGAGTATATTAATGGCTCAGCCGGAACATTTAAGAATTTTTCATCGAAGGTACCTACTAAGGTTACCGGCCACTCAACCAATGCCGTGACTTCGTTTAGTAACTCTTCATCAATTAGAGCGACAGCGTCAATATCTTTAGCGACTTGTTTTATTTGCGCAACAATTTTACTTTGTCTTACGTTAAAGTCGACTTCTACATAAGCTTTGATTAATTCGGCTTGGTAATCGTTAGCATGATTAATGGTCACTAAACCTTCATGATGAAAGCGATGACCTTGCACTTGGTTACTTGAACTGACGCCAAGGGCTTCACCAGCAATTATTTCGCTACCAAAAAGCATAGTTAACGTGTGCACAGGACGAATAAACTGAATACGTTCAGCGCCCCAACGCATTGGTTTAGCAATAGGTAACTTACTTAATGCGCTTGTTACCATATCCGGCACTAATTCAGTAACATATTTCCCCGCAACTGTCGCACGGTACAGTAACCACTCACCTTTATCGGTTACTAGACGCTCGGCTTGCTCAACATCGATACCATTGGATCTTGCCCACCCTTGCGCTGCTCTGCTGGCATTACCGGCATCATCAAAAGCAACATTGACTGCTGGTCCACGCTTTTCTACAATTTTATCTGGTTGTTTATCAACTAAATCAAAAACTTGTACAGCTAAACGGCGCGGAGTAGCAAACCACTTAATATCGCTATAAGTTAAATTATGGCTATCGAGTTGGCTTTTAATATTGTCATAAAAAGCTATCGCTAATGTTTTTAATGATTTTGGTGGTAACTCTTCTGTACCAAGCTCAATAAGGAGTGTCTCAGTAGTCATTATTTATCTCCTTTAGTTGAAGCTTGCTTCGTACTGGCATCATTATTTTTACCTTCACTATTTTTACATAAGGGAAAGCCAAGCTCTTTACGTTTTTGGTAATATGATTCTGCTACGGCTTTAGATAAGGTACGGACACGTAAAATATATCGCTGACGTTCAGTTACTGATATCGCATGGCGAGCATCAAGCATATTAAAGGCATGGGATGCTTTCATTACTTGCTCATAAGCGGGTAATGGTAAGTTTACCTCAATCAGTTTTTTACTCTCTTTTTCACATTGGTCAAATTGCTTAAATAGTGCGTCAACATCCGCGTATTCAAAGTTATAGGTAGATTGCTCGACTTCATTTTGGTGAAAAATATCACGGTAATAGATAGTTCCTAATGGGCCATCAGTCCACACTAGATCATAAATGCTATCCACATTTTGAATATACATTGCTAAGCGCTCTAAGCCGTAAGTAATCTCACCGGTAACTGGCTTACACTCTAAACCACCCACTTGTTGGAAGTAGGTAAATTGAGATATTTCCATGCCGTTCAACCAAATTTCCCAACCTAAACCCCAAGCACCTAAGGTAGGTGATTCCCAGTTATCTTCAACAAACCGAATATCATGCACCAGAGGATCGATACCTAACTCTTTTAGCGAGTTGAGGTAAAGCTGCTGAATATTTTTTGGCGATGGTTTTAGCATCACTTGAAATTGATAATAGTGCTGTAAGCGATTTGGATTTTCACCATAACGACCATCGGTGGGACGTCGGCAAGGTTGTACATAGGCACTGCTGATCGGCTCAGGGCCAATTGAGCGTAAAAAAGTCATGGGATGGAAGGTACCTGCCCCAACTTCTAAATCAAGAGGTTGTACGATTGCACAACCTTGACGTGACCAGTAATCTTGCAACTGTAAAATTAAGCCTTGAAAAGTTTTACTTTGGTAAGTTGTCATGGTGTTCAAATTCACTTTTGTCTTAGTTAACTGAGCAAAGGGTCTTTGCTGGGAATTATCATGCGCTTTTTACATCTGACGATTATAACGTTTATGCTACAAAAATGCCCAGACATGAAGACCGGGCATCTTATTTAAGCTTTAATAAGAACTATATATCTAAGTTTGAAACTCGTAAGGCATTTTCTTCGATAAATTTCCTGCGCGGTTCTACATGATCACCCATCAAGGTGGTAAACAGTTGATCCGCAGCAATGGCATCTTCGATAGTTACCTGTAACATACGTCGTGTGTCAGGATCCATGGTAGTTTCCCAAAGCTGCTCAGGGTTCATTTCTCCTAGCCCTTTATAACGCTGTATGTATAGACCACGTTTCGATTCTGTCATTAACCATTCCAAAGCTTCATCAAAGGTATCTACTGACTTAACTTTATCACCACGTTTAACGTAAGCGCCATCTTCCATCAAGCCATTAATTTCCGTGTTTAATGACATAATTGCGGCAAACTCTTTTGATTGTAAAAGCTCATAACTACAATGATATTCTTTATCGATACCATGTTTTCTAACAATAAAGTTCGGGTAATATATATTACGCTCTTGGTTATGCTTCACTTCAACTTGATAGATTGAACCGTTACCATCTTGATTTTCTAGTTGAGTAATAATATCTTTGGTCCAGTCTTGCACTTTACTTTCATCGGAAAAGTCTTCAGTGGTGATAGTTCTGCTATAAATCATCTTCTCTAAAATATCAGCAGGCATCTGTCTAGATAGACGTTTAACTATATCCATGGTTTTACGATATTGATTTACTAACTGTTCTAAGCTAGTACCCGATATTCCCGGTGCATCTTCATTAACATGAACAGAGGCGTTATCAAGTGCTAATGTTGTTAAGTACTCGGTTAAACCTTCATCATCTTTAATGTAGCGTTCTTGCTTACCTTTTTTCACTTTATAAAGCGGTGGCTGGGCAATAAAAATATGGCCACGTTCCATAATTTCAGGCATTTGACGATAAAAGAATGTCAGTAATAAGGTACGAATATGAGAACCATCGACATCGGCATCGGTCATGATGATAATGCTGTGATAACGTAATTTGTCTGGATTATATTCGTCGCGACCTATACCACAACCTAATGCGGTAATTAAGGTACCTACTTCTTGCGAAGAAATCATTTTATCAAAACGTGCTTTTTCTACGTTAAGAATTTTACCTTTTAACGGTAAAATTGCTTGGTTTTTACGATTACGGCCCTGCTTGGCTGAACCACCAGCAGAGTCCCCTTCCACAATATATATTTCAGATAAGGCCGGATCTTTTTCCTGACAATCTGCCAACTTACCTGGTAAACCAGCAATATCTAAAGCACCTTTACGACGTGTCATTTCACGTGCTTTGCGGGCAGCTTCACGAGCTCGAGCAGCATCAACTATCTTCATAATGATGGTGCGGGCAATAGAAGGATTCTCTAATAGATATTCACCTAACTTTTCACCCATGGCTTGTTCAACGGCAGTTTTCACTTCAGATGAAACAAGTTTATCTTTGGTTTGTGATGAGAACTTAGGATCTGGTACTTTAACGGATATTACCGCAGTTAAACCTTCACGGGCATCATCACCGGTAGCACTAGTTTCAGTACTACCACCTTTTTTGGTCTTATTCAGGCCCTCTCTGTTCATATAAGAATTCAGTGTTCTGGTAAGCGCAGTTCTAAAACCACTTAAATGCGAACCACCATCACGTTGTGGAATATTATTGGTAAAACAGTGAATACTTTCTTGAAAACCATCATTCCATTGCATGGCTACTTCGACAATAATGCCGTCGTCACGCTCTAAATCGAAATAAAATATCTCTTCATTAACAGGTGTTTTATTGGTATTTAAATAATCAACAAAGGCTTGAATACCACCTTTATAGCAAAAAAGTTCTTCTTTACCTTCTTCACGTTCATCAATTAAATGTATTGATACGCCTGAATTTAAGAAAGATAATTCACGAATACGTTTAACTAATAGGTCGTAATGAAATAGCACATCCGTAAAGGTATCGGTACTTGGCCAGAAGCGTACTTCAGTACCCGTTTCATCACTTACACCCACTTCGGCAAGTGGCGCTTCCGCTACACCTACATAATAAAACTGTTCAAACAATTTACCATCGCGACGAATATTCAACTTAAGCTTTGCACTTAAAGCATTTACCACTGAAATGCCCACGCCATGAAGACCACCGGAAACTTTATAACCCGAATCTTCACCACCAAATTTACCACCGGCGTGTAAAACAGTCATAATAACTTCAGCAGCAGATATACCTTCTTCTGGATGTATGTCAGTCGGGATACCACGGCCATCATCTTTTACCGATACCGAGCCATCTAAATGAATGGTTACCACAATTTCAGAGCAATGCCCTGCTAATGCTTCATCGATTGAGTTATCTAGAACCTCAAAAACCATATGATGTAAACCAGTGCCATCATCCGTGTCACCTATATACATACCAGGTCTTTTTCGTACTGCATCAAGTCCTTTTAGTACCTTAATACTGGACGAACCATATTCATTTTCTACTGTCATAGTTTTAGCCTACTCAATCATTACTGAATTATTCACAGGTAATATAACACCATGTTTCACGTGAAACATATGATAATTATTCTTTTCGCTACCCTCATTATTAATAACTTGGCTGTCATTAAAAAAAGGTTGCAGAACACTTTCTTCAATTGCCGTAATAACAACTTGGCAATCTAATTTACTCGTTGCATTTGATAAAGCCTGCCTTGAATTACTATCTAACTCAGCACCTACATCATCAATAAGTAAAATTGGTTTTACTCGATTAACTCTTGCAATTAATTTAGCTTGTGCAAATGTTAATGCCAATAAAAACAACTTCTGTTGTCCCCTTGAAAGTTGACTTTCTAATGGCTGCTTAGCGATAAGAAATTTAACATCAAATTTATGCGCGCCATAGATACTATAACCAAAACCTTGCTCTCTTTCATGACTATCCTGTAGTGCTGCCATTAAATTCTTTTTTTGTGGCCAGCCCTGTAAATATTGCACACTAACCTTTGCCGCTATATTAGGTAATAATATAGCCAACCAGAAAGGCAATTCTGTCACTAGGTCGGCAACATATTGTGATCTGGTCTCGGCAACATTTTCTGATAACTGACAAAATATTTTAGTCCAGTAATCTAAACTCGATTTATCTAAAGCATTTCTGATGCAAGCATTACGCTGCTTAAGTACCCGATTAAATTCCCGCCACTGTTTAGAAAAATCATGTTTCACGTGAAACATACCTAAATCGATAAAGCGTCGACGTTCTTTGGGTCCACCAAAAAAAAGCTTAAAACTTTCGGGCGTAACTATTTGTACGGCAATATTCTTGGCGAGTTCAGATAATCGAGCATGCCGCTCACCATTTATCTTTATTAACGTTACCCCTGAAGCTGTATTTTTACTAAGACCTAGTTGTAAATCATTATCATCTTTTATACTAACAACAAAATTATCAGTATCATAACTTGCTAGATGTTCTACCTTAGAGGTACGAAAAGATTTTCCGTGTCCAATAAAAAAAATAGCTTCAAGTAAACTACTTTTACCACTGCCATTATCGCCAACAAAGAAGTTAAGCTTAGGGTGAAAATCTATAGTTACCGATGATAAATTTCTAAAGTTATAAGTAGTTAGTTTTGCAACACTCATCTGTAGATATAATAATTTTATTGAAAACTATAAACGCATAGGCATGACAACGTAAAGCGCTTCGCTATTACTACTGCCTTCAATAACAACACTACTATTTGCATCCGCCAAAGTAAATTTAACGTTCTCATCTTTAATAGCGTTTAACACATCAAGCACATAACTTACGTTAAAACCAATTTCTAAATCATCGTAAGGAAAATCGATTTCAATTTCTTCTTCCGCTTGCTCTTGCTCAGGATTATTCGCTGTTATTTTTAAATTAGTCTTAGAGAAGTTTAAACGTACACCCTTAAACTTTTCATTCGATAATATTGATGCTCGTGAAAGCACTTGACGAAGTTCATCTTTATTTGTTTCAAAAACTTTATCACCATTACGAGGTAATACTCGACGGTAATCAGGAAAGCGACCATCAACTAATTTACTAGTAAAAGAAAACTCTGTGTCTATAATGCGAATATGATTAGAGCCTAAAAAAATCTGCACCAACTCATCAACGGGTGCCAGTAGACGTATAATCTCTAAAATACCTTTCCGCGGCACAATAACTTGTCTAACCGGTAAATCGAGCGAGTCGTTTGAAATTTTACAGATCGCCAGACGATGACCATCGGTAGCAACAGAACGGATTTCATTACCGTCGCTTTCAATGGACATGCCATTCAAATAGTAACGAACATCTTGGTTGGCCATGGAAAAATGAGTACTTTCAATTAGGCGCAAAAATTCAGACTTTAACAGCTTAAATTCAACATCGCCCTGCCATTCTTCAATATTAGGAAAATCTGCTGCTGGTAACGTTGACAGAGAATAGCGACTACGACCAGATGATAACTTAATCGTCTCCTTAATGACCTCAAAAGATATCAAAGAATTATCAGGTAAACTTTTACAAATATCTAATAATTTCCGCGCTGGAATAGTAATTTTTCCATCTTCACCTTGATTATCAATTTGTGCATAAGCAACCATTTCTAACTCTAAATCTGTAGCGGTCAGAGTAAGTGATTGACCACTTACTTCAAAAAGTACATTACTTAGAATGGGCAAGGTGCTTTTTCGTTCTACTGCACCAGAAACCAATAATAGTGGCTTAAGTAATAATTCCCTATTCAGTGAAAACTTCATTTTTTTACCTGCTTGAATGGCTAGTATTTTTATTTTATAAAAACTAAGACGAAAGTGTTCTGATTAAATTAGAATAATCTTCTTTAATATCATGCGTTTCTTCACGTAAAGATTTAACCTTGCGACAAGCATGTAAAACAGTGGTGTGATCTCGGCCACCAAAGGCATCGCCAATCTCAGGTAAACTATGATTGGTTAATTCCTTAGATAATGCCATGGCTATTTGCCTAGGCCTAGCGACAGAACGGTTGCGGCGTTTCGATAATAAATCGGAAATCTTAATTTTATAATATTCGGCAACGGTGCGCTGAATATTATCTATAGTAACCAGCTTGTCTTGCAGTGCTAATAAATCACGTAATGCTTCACGGACAAAATCAATGGTTATGGCACGACCGGTAAAATTAGCATTAGCAATAACACGATTTAATGCCCCTTCCAATTCTCGAACATTAGAACGCAGGCGCTTGGCAATAAAGAAAGCAACTTCATCTGCTAGGTTGATCTGACTCTCTTGCGCCTTACGTTTTAAAATGGCAACACGAGTTTCAAGTTCGGGCGGTTCAATGGCAAGAGTTAATCCCCAACCAAATCGAGATTTTAACCGGTCATCTACACCAACAATTTCTTTAGGATAACGATCACTAGTTAATATAACCTGTTGATTTCCTTCAAGTAAAGCGTTAAATGTATGAAAAAACTCTTCTTGAGTACGCTCTTTACCAGCAAAAAATTGAATATCATCAATAAGTAATGCATCAACTGACCGGTAATATTGTTTAAATTGTTCCATGGCATTATTTTGTAATGCTCTAACCATATCTTGGACAAATCGCTCTGAATGCATATAGGCAATTTTAGCATTGGGGTTTTTAAGTAATATAGCATTGCCAACCGCGTGTAATAAATGCGTTTTACCTAAACCTGTGCCCCCATAGATAAATAAAGGGTTGTAAGCAGTGCCTGGGTTATCTGCAACTTGCGAGGCCGCAGCACGGGCAAGTTGATTAGATTTACCTTCAACAAAGTTATCGAAAGTGTAATTTAGTCGTATGTTGGATTTTTTAGGAATATTACTTACCGGCTGGGAAATTTTGACAGCAGGAGTTGAGCGAGCAAACATATTTTCATTACCACGAACATTCGCCGGTGTTGAAATATTAGTTGTTGTATTAACAATAGGTTTACTGCCAACATCAAAACGCAGCAACAATGGATTATTTGCTTCATTAATGCTTAAAAGTTCATTAATCCGATTGACGTATTTATCTCTAACCCAATCAAGTACAAAACGGTTAGGTGCATATAACGTCATAACATTGTCATTGACAACGGCCTGCAAAGGTCGGATCCACATACTAAATTGCTGAGCAGGCAATTCTTCTTGTAGAACAGATAGGCATCGTTGCCAAGGGGAATGATCCAACCAAAACTCCAGTAATTACTAGGTTAATATTTTTCTGAGGGCTATTATCTATGGAGTTATCCACAAGTGCA